>NZ_JAERPS020000001.1 GCF_016918075.2 Rheinheimera maricola
CGTTATGCGTGAATAAGGTTTTAGTACTATGGATAGTGTTTTAGAAGAGTTAGCAAAAGGCTTTTTCCGTGCGCTTGCTTACTTTGTCTTAGAAGTATTCTTCGGTAAGGTTTGTTACGCTTTGGGCTGGCCTGTTTGCAAAGTTCTTTCATTTGGCAAATACCCGTCAGCCAATCAATCGGTGCAGTCTGAGGGTAGCTCTAAACAAAGCTATTGGTGTAGTTTTGCCGGTATGGTTGTTTTACTTGCAGTTATTACCTATACGCTTTTGGTTAATACTTAACATTCACACGCATAACAAGGCGCACAGCCTCGTTATGTGTGCTTGAACGATAGCCAACATAGGGAAATTTGATGACTCATTATTTTGGTTCTTGTCTGTGTGGCAATGCAAAATTTGAAGTGCAAGGAAATTTCGATGGCTTTTACCTGTGTCATTGTAAGTATTGTCAAAAGGATACCGGGTCTGCTCATGCGGCCAACTTATTTTCGAAGTCAGCTACGTTGACTTGGTTGGCGGGTTCCGATTCTTTGACTACCTTCACGCTTGCAGGTACTCGCCACAAAAAAAGTTTTTGTAAGGTTTGCGGTTCAGCATTGCCAAGCACTTATGACGCAGGTCTTCTAGTTATTCCCGCTGGGTGTTTGGACACGGAAGTATCAATCTCGCCAACAGCTCACATCTTTACATCTAGCAAAGCTGTTTGGGATAAACGTTTAGGTGATGTGCCAGAATTCGAAGGGCTGCCAGAGTGAGAAGCTATCAGATAACCAACCGTGGCAGTTCGCGCCTATCGGCGCCGGACTCGCTACGCTCGCCGCTGCACAGGGGCGTTATAAGCTTAAGGAATCATCATGCGGCTAACTAGTCTGGTTTGTTTTTTTATAGCTACTTCAGCTCATGCCGTTGATATTGCTCTTCCGATAAAGGCCGAGAATCCAGACTGCCAAATTGAACAACTCAATTGTTTTTTAATCCTATGAATCCAGCTCAGAGAAATTATTGGCATAGAGATCCTCAGCACCATATGTCTGTTGAACAGCAGAAGGAAGCGTTGTTCGGCCCAAATGCCCTTCATTTTCGTGTTCCCTTGGCCGATGAACTTGGTTTGGAGTTAGTGCTTGGAACGCATAGGCGCCGGGATAGCGGCGAAGATCTCGTGGTACGCTTAGAACAGAATGGAACTGGTATTGAATTTTAGTGTTAAAGCAAAACTATTAATTAGTGGTGGCGTTATTGCATCGGCTGCTGCTATCTGGCATTTGCTGTGTATTTGGGGTGGGCCAGGCTGGTTTGCTTTTGCGCGAGCGCCTGGGCAAATTATAGACTCCGCCGAACAAGGTACTTTGTTGGCACCTGTCGGTACCGTAATTGTTGCAGCTTTAATGTTTGCGTGTACGGTATTCGCTTTTTCAGCCGTTGGTTTAATTCGCAAGGTCCCATTGGTTAAACCCGCTTTAATTACCATCGCAGTGCTGTGCACTGCGCGAGGCTTAATTGCCATTCCAACATTTGTTACAGCCGCTGGTGTAGATATCTGGCAAATAGTGGCTAGTACAGTTTGGTTATACGTAGGTATTTGTTTTATTGCGGGTAGTGTTGAATATAGAAATTATTTAAAATCAATAATATAGAAAAAATATAAAGCAGCGCCTACTGCGAACTTGTTTTGGGCGTTAATTGCCCGGGCCACCCCTGTTCAGGAGAAAACAATGGATGTTATCGATATAAAAGCTTTTATTCCGAGCAAAGACTATGAGATTTCAAAGTCGTTTTATTCAGAGATCGGATTTGAATCTGAACCTGTTTCTGAAGACTTAACCCTGTTTCAAAACGGAGAATGCCTGTTCTTCCTGCAGCGCTTTTTCAACCAAGATTTGGCAAATAATTTTATGCTTCAGGTTTGTGTGTCAGATATAGAATCAGCATACAGTCTATGCTCGCAAGCAAAGCACAAAACAAAAATTACGCCAATTAAGCAAGAGTCTTGGGGTAAAGTATTCTACTTGTGGGGGCCCGTTGGTGAACTATTACACATTACGCAGGTGGGCGACTAACCAGCTGTGTCATTTGGGGGCCTTTGGCTCCAGTGCTACGCGGTTGTCACCAATGTAGCTGGCGTTTTATTGAAAAAGGAATTTAGATGGTATTTCCAGCACTAGAAACAGAGCGGCTTGTGCTTACAGCACTTAGTGCTGCAGATGAAGCTGATGTGTTCAATTTGTTCTCACATCCTGCTGTTGTCGAATACTATGATGTAGAAGCGTTTTATCAACGATCTCAAGCCGCTAATTTGATAAATTTGTTTAAGTCGCGATATGACGAACAGCAGGGTATCAGATGGGCTATCCGGTTGAAGGTAACTGGCCACTTGATAGGCACCTGCGGGTTTAATTCGTGGAGCAGTAAAATGCGTAATGCAGTAATTGGTTACGAGCTGCATCCTGAATATTGGCGGCAGGGCTATACCGTTGAAGCCGTGGCTGCCATTATTGCTGCTGGTTTTGCGGGGGCATTAGCTTGTGGGACATTGCACCGCATTCAGGCAGACACCATTCCGGGGAATACGGCGTCTGAATCAGTTTTACGGCGCTTAGGCTTTAAAGAAGAAGGGCTTAGACGCGAGTGTGGCTATTGGAAGAATAGGTTTCATGATCTGAAATGTTACGGATTGCTCAGCCCAGAGTTTGCAGCTTTGCAAACCCAGACATTTTAGTTCAGCTAACACCGGTGCCGTATGTCATCCGTGACATGGTTTTGGCAAATACCTGGTGCGTTATTGATTGATGCATAGCCGTACCTTAATTATTCTGCAGGTACGGCATTGGTTTGAAAACCGGCAATAGCCATTAGCCACGTTATGGCGCTAATCTGGCAATGCGGCCAGCACTTTACCTACCAGCTGGTTTAGCTCGTCGCCGTTGCCAATCCAGCGCGTGACGATTAACAAGTCATTTTGCTTATCGATATAAATCACATTGCGGCCTGCGCCCTGAAAAGTAACAGCAGTTTCCGGGGCATTGGGTAGCGCCTTACGGCCCGGGTTTAAAAACCAGTTGGCAAAACCATATTCGGCATTGGCGCTACCGCCGGTTCTGGCCATGGCTATCCAGTCTTTACTGATTAACTGCTGGTCTTGCCATTGGCCATCGCGCAAAAATAAATAACCAAAGCGGGCCAGATCCCAGGCGTTAATAAAGATACCGCCGCCCCAGTGACCACCGCCGGATACCGATTGAACTTTTTGGCCATCCAGTTCAATCCAGCTGTTGTCGTAGCCGTACCAGCGCCAGGTAGAGGAAGCGCCAATCGGCTGCATAATCTGCTCGTTTAGCACTTCTGGCAGTGGTTTACGCCAGACATACAGCGTGGATAATGCCAACAGGTTAATGCGCACATCATTGTATTTGTAGTGGCTGCCAGGTGTGCGCAGGGGCCGGTTTGGCCAGTCGGCCGGAGTTTTACTTTCTGGTCGGTCAGCCCAGTCGGGTTTGCCCCAAAGTGTGCCTTGCCAGTCACTGGTTTGCCGTAGCAGGTGGTCCCAGCGAATCTGGTTATTATGCTTGCCCTCATATAGCGCCGTGCCGTGCGGCATGTAAGGGCCTACTTTGTCGTTAAGATCGCGAATTAACCCTTGCTGCCAGGCTAAACCAGTAACGGTAGTTAAAAAGCTTTTGGCGATACTGTGGGTCATATCTACGCTGTCGACTTCGCCCCAGCGGGCAATCACTTTACCTTTGTAAACAATTAGGCCGTTGGCCGCGGCGCGCACGCCCATTGGGCCAATGATCTGATCATAGGGCTCGCGGGCACCGAAGGTGGTGGCTTGCACTATGGCCTGATCTTTTGCTGCCGGGTTTTCGCTGGCGATAGCGTAATCCACCGCAGTGGCCAATTTAGCGGCATTGACACCCAGTGCTTGCGGTTGCTCTGCCGCCCAGTTACCGCGAGGCGGATAATAACTTTGTGCCGCGAGCGGCAGCGCCAATAGCGCCAGTAATAGGGTTAAAGTAAAACGCACAGTAAGCTCCGGGTAGCTAACATAACAACAGTTATAGTGGCCGCCAGGCTGATTGCCTGCAATAGGTATCAGCCTTATTTGCGCTTAGATAACACCAGGGTGCGATCTTTATTAATTTTTAACTTGCACTGTGTATATCTGTGTATATACTGTGCATATCGAATATACACGGTTGGTGTGCATGCGGGATCTTTATGACTGATGGCTTATTTCTGTCGGCAACAGACAAAAAGCCAATGTATGAACAAATTGTCGAGCAAATCAGCAGCAAAGTATTGCTGGGCGATTGGCCGGCTGATATGGCCTTGCCGTCTATTCGTGAACTGGCGGCACAAACTCAGGTAAGTGTAATTACCGTTAAGCGTGCTTACGCCGAGCTGGAGCTGTTGGGGGTAATAGTGACGCAGCCCGGCCGTGGCTCTTTTGTGTCGGCGCATCCGGATTTACAGCAACAGCTTAAACAACAGCAGCTGGCACAACAGCTGGAGCAGCTGGTGGAGTTAGCCCGACAACTGCAACTATCAGACAAACAACTGTTGGCGCAGTTGCAACAGAAACTGGAATCGCAGCGTTAACCTGCTGCGACAACGAGGACAAACGCAATGCAGCACTATGCTTTTGACATGCGCAATATCAGTATCCGTTACCCGCATTTTGCCATGGAAAACCTGAATCTTTCTCTGGCTAAAGGCCAGGTTCTGGGGCTGGTTGGTGTAAATGGCGCCGGAAAATCGACCACCATCCGCATTTTAATGGGGCTGGTAAAAGCCGATGCCGGCCAGGTTGACGTGCTGGGCTACCAACTACCAGCGCAGCAGGTGCAGGCCAAATATGATATAGGTTTTGCCTCAGATGATATGCGCTTATATAAAAACCAGACGTTGCAGTGGCATATGGATTTTATACATAGCATTTTTCCAAACTTCGACCACGGTTACGCCAAAGGTTTGTTGCAGCGTTTTGAGCTGATAGCAGATCAGAAAATAAAAGGCTTATCGCACGGTCAACGGGTAAAGGCCTGTTTGTTACTGGTACTGGCCAGACGGCCAAAATTGCTGGTACTGGATGAGCCCACCACCGGGCTGGATCCTGTCGCCCGCGACGAAGTGATAACCGAGCTGGCTGATATATTGCGTGATGACGAACGCAGTGTGTTGTTCTCCTCGCATAACACCCATGACATTGAAAAGCTGTCTGACCAAATAGCCTTTTTAGACAAAGGCAAATTGCTGGCGCTGCAGGATAAAGAAAGCTTTGTGCAAAGTTGGGCGCGTTTTCGCTGTCAGCTGCTGCCGCAGGCGCAAGACAGCGTGCCGGGGGCGGTCAGTATCCGCCGCAGCGGGCAGTTGGCTGAGGTGATTACCGACCAAAGTAGCAACGACTTTGCTGTCGCGCTGCAGCAGGCGGGCTTTAAGGTGATTGAGCAACACCGCATGTCGCTGGAAGAAATTTTTGTCGCCAATGTCAAACGTAACCGATAGGAGCAGGCAAAATGCTAACTGCGCTGAATAACACCCCGATGATTAAGCGATTGATTGTTAAAGACTGGCAGCTAATGAAGAAATCGCTGGCGGCCTACATGCTAGGTGGCGTGGTGATCATTGGCATGATGGGTATGGCCACGCCGCTGATGTTTAATACTGGCGCTATTATGATGATTACGCTGATGATAGTGATTGGCGCCCGCTCAGCCATTGAGCTGGTGGTGAACGAAAAGAAAGATCAAACCCTGGCCTTTATGATGAGTTTGCCGGTAACAGCTCAGGATTATGCCCTGGCCAAGCTTGGCGCTAACCTGGCGTTGTATCTGGTGCCCTGGTTACTACTGGTATTGGGTATGTTGCTGGTAATTGTCAGTACACCGGTGACTAACGGCGTGATCCCGCTGGTGGTGCTGGTTAGCGTGTTTATTCTGTTGTCTTACTGCTGTTATCTGGCTACCGCACTGCTTAGCTATTCGGAGGGTTACACCATTACCGTAATGATCATGACTAACCTGCTACTAAATGGCTTTATTTTCTGGATTATCCGCATGCCGGCAGTGCACACAACACTGGAAGCGCCAACCGCCAGTTGGAATAGCACAACGCTGGGTTTGTTGTTGGCCGGCACGGTTTTAGTCGTTGGTGTGTTAGTGCTGACGGCCTACTTACAAAAGCGCAAAACCAGCTTTTTATAACCCCAGCTTTTTATCAGATCAGTCTGGTAACGGTTGCCAACAGGAGCCAGCATTATGTCGCCCTCAAACGGTTCTGCACGCCTGTTTTATCTGGATAACCTGCGTGCGCTGGCAATGCTGGCGGGCCTGTTTTTCCATGCGGCTCTGGCTTATAGCCCGATGGCGCAGCCATTTTGGCCCAGTGCCGATGTGCTAAACCATCCGCTGTTTGATGTATTTGCCTGGGCCAGTCATGTGTTTCGTATGCCGGTGTTTTTTCTACTGGCCGGCTTTTTTGCCGCGATGCTGCTACACAAATATGCTGATGGCGCGTTTTGGCGCAACCGCCTGCGCCGTGTCGGCTTACCCTTGCTATTGTTTTTGCCGCTGTTAACCCTGGCTATGGGCGTCGTGATACAGTTTGGCCTGACCCACATACAGCAAAAACCGCCGTTACTAGCCTTTATCCAGGCGATGCTAAACCAGGCTGAGCCGCCCGCCATGCCACTTAGCACCATGCATCTGTGGTTTTTATATCATTTACTGTTTTTGTATCTGCTGACCTGGTGTGGCCGTATTCTGTTAAACCGCCAGCGGCTAAGCTGGTTTACCGAGCGTGGGCCAAATCAATTAGTGCTGTTGTTAATCCTGGCCTGTGTACCAGCACTATACAGCGTGTCTGTACCATTTCCGGCACCGGAGTGGATTTTCCCAGCCTTGTGGGCGCTGTGGTTTTATGGTGTGTTCTACAGCCTGGGCTATGCCTGTTACAGCATACCGTCCTTACTAGCGCGTTTTGAGCCGTTTCGGCATTATTATTTGCTGCTGGGCGCGCTTTGCTATGCGGTTTATTACCTGCTATTGCCGCCGACGCTAATACCACAAAGCCAGCCGCAGGGCTGGCTGAAACTGGCGATTACCGTGCTGGAAAGTTGCAGCGCCGTGCTATGGACACTATGCGCTGTGCTGTATGCCAGGCGCAGGCTGAATTGGGATAGCCGCGCTTTGGCGTATCTGTCAAAGGTTAGCTTTTGGCTGTATATCGTGCATTTACCGCTACTGTTTTTTGTGCAATTTCTGCTGATTGATTTGCCGCTGGCGGTTTGGGCTAAGTTTATTTTAAGCAGTGGTGCTACCCTGGTACTTAGCCTGCTGGGGTTTCATATTTTAGTCGCCCCAACAAGGCTTGCCAGCGTGTTAGGTGGTAACCGAACACACCAGGCGTAAAGTGTTTTAGCAACGCGATTATTGGCCTGATCCACAGTTGCCTCAATCGGCAGCGGATGAATGACGATTTCGGTAGCAAGGTTGCTATTGTGAACACCGATACTGCGCTTGGAATGCCGAAGCCGCAGCAGCGTGGGCTTTTAGGCGTTATAGCACGCTTCATATGGATTGTGATTACAAGCCGCCTCAGCGGCAGATACAAAAAATCGGCGCTGTTTGATGCCTCTGGCTTGCCTGTAGTTGCACCCAAGATACTGTCAACTGAAGAGTTGGCAGCTTTGAAAAAAGCAGTATAGGCCTCTGCTGCAGCCGATATAATTTGCTGACGCAGGTATCAGGGTAATTTTTTACCTGCATTAAGTAATTCACGCGCGTACCTTGCGCCTTTACTTGTTAAATACTGATACAGCTCAGGGTTGTCTTTAGTTTTGCAAAAGTTCAGCGGCGTTTCGTACCAGGGATTATTTGGGTGTAGGTTGTAAGATATCGCGTTAATATCAGCGCCTGAATCCAGAAGCACTTCTACTGCCTCGAAGTTGTTAGCCCGAACTGCATAATGCAAGGCGGTTTCACCTTGAAAAGTGGGTGTCTTACATTTAACTAAATTTACGTCAAGTCCTCTGCTGATTAAGTATTTTAACATTACTATATTGCTTGCTTCAGCGGCTTTAAATAACAGCCCCTCACCATTCAAATCTTGCTCATGGATACTGGCACCATAACTTTCCAAAAGGTTTATAGTGGCTGGGCTGGCCTTGCGTGCAGCTGATAATATTGCAACGCACTTAATTCTTTGACAAATAACGCCATTTTCACTAAACGTAGGATAGTCGATAAAGAGCTCAGTGCCATTTTTCAGTAACAGTGCCACTGTCTCAAAATGATCATTCGCCGCCGCTAAGTCTAATGGTGTGTAACCGTAAGTTGACTTCAGATTTGGGTTGGCCCCTTTAGCAATTAATTGCTCTATTACGTCATTTAGCCCAAGCTTGGCGGCAATATTAATTGGTAACTCATAACCCGTTGCTTTTTCCTGCATATTAGGGTTTTCAATCCGAGTTAACTTTTCAACAATCTTCAGCTTGGCTTGCTGATCTTCTGTTTTCAGGTAGTAATCGACTAATTTTGTAAGAGTGCGTGGTAATACGCGTTTTTTGGGTTTACGAATGGGGCTATCTGATTGTAAATGAGCCAATAGATCATTTTTTAATGAATTAAGCTGTTTTTCCCAATCAACGAGCGTTTCTGCTTCCTGCCACAGATCTCGCAGCTCTGAAGCCGCCAAAATACGGTCTAATGTTTTAACGGCTAATACTTTCAGGTCGGCAGTGGGTGAGAAGGCGGTTAAATTTATCCATGATTTAATCTTTTGACTACAACCTCTAACGGGTTCATGAGATGCTGACGCAATAATCGCTATCGCGGCAATAGCTTCTTCTTCTTCGGTACTGTCCGTTAGTTGCTTTTTAAGCACGGTTTTAAGTGTGCTAGATATGAACTCTTGTGCGGTTTGCGATTCTTCAAGATGAGAAAACCAATCCAGAGCGGTATCATTGCCAAATGGTTTATTGCTCCATGTTCCCATAAACACTCCTTAATTAAATTTAAGCAACAAATTAGCAACTCCAAATCTGCACTATGTTGGGGCTGAACTAAAAGCTTGCCGAAAACTGTAAAAGCATTCGCTTAATTTTTAATTGGCCACGGGTTGCCATAAGCCGGGTTGGTAATAAATTGCTCGTCACTTAGGCTGTGTAAAAACGCCAGCAGCGCTTGTTTCTCTAAAGCAGTTAACTCAAAACCACGCACGAAGCTGCTTTTTAGCGGATGCTGGCGGCCATCGCTAATTTCGCCATCTAGCTCTGTAACTAAACCGCCGGCGGCATAAAAGTCTATCACCTGTTCAAGCGTTGCTAAGCTGCCGTCATGCATATAGGGCGCAGTGTAGGCAGCGTTTCTCAGGGTCGGCGCACGAAAACGGCCATCGTCTGAGGGGTTTAAGCTTACTTCGCTTAAGCCTGTGTCGTGCTGCGGGTAGCCTTTGTCAGCTAAATCTGCCCGGCTGACATAATACAAACCGGTGTTATGAAACGGCCGGCGGTCCAGCGGCTGGCGCTGGTGGCTGGTGGCCTGGGTAAAATTAAAACCGCCGTGGCAGTGGTGGCATTCCAGTTTTTCTGAGAAAAACAAATTCAGCCCCAGCAGCTCTTCACTGCTTAACGCGCTGTCATCCTGCTGATAGGCGTAGCGGTCAAAGCGTGAATTAAACGATAACAAGCTACGGCTAAAGCTGCTAAGGGCGGCTATTGCCCGGTTGAAATCTGGCGTAGGGCTGCCAAAAGCGGCGGCAAACAGCTCGGGGTAGGGTGCTTTGGTTAGCCGTGCCAAAATCTGTTGTTCATGGCCAGCGGCACCTAGCTCTATCGGGTTGTCGCCAAACAGCGGCAGCATCAGCTGGCTCTCAATATGCGTTAGGCCATCATGCGCCCAGGTCAGTGTATTATTGTAGGCAATGTTAACCAGTGCCGAGGCATTGCGCCGATGCAGCTGACCGGTACTGCCAACTGAGGTTGGACGCGGCTCGGCAAAGGCATACTGTTGCTGGTGGCAGCTGGCACAGCTTTGCTGCTGGTTGGCCGAAAGCGCGGTGTCGTAAAACAGATGGCGGCCCAGCTCAACCTTGGCGGCACTCATGCGGTTGTCGGCCGGCACCATCGGCTGGGGAAAGCCGTCTGGTAATTGCCACTGATAAGGCTTTTCGGGTTTGCTGCAGCTGGCAAGTATAAGCAGCAACAATAACTGCGCATATTTCATTGCATACTCCAACCAAGCGGTGTGCCGTTAATACCCAGCCTGGGCAATAGGGTCTGGCAACTTAGCCGATTTGGGTCTGACATGCAGTGGTTGTCTGTGGCCGGTGTAAATTCTGCCAAAATGGGTGCTAAATCTAAGGTTAATATTTGGCCGCGTTGATAATTAACACTAATGCGCGCCAGGTTAGGCTGCTGGCAGGAAGTTGTGGGCGGCCGCATAGGGCTGGCCGACTGGCAGCCGGTTGCGCCCAGATGCAGTGCCCATTGCTGCGCCGCTCCGGCCAGCTCCAGGCGCAGGTATTTATAGCCTTGCTGCCAGCTCCAGAACATATCGCTTTGATTCAACGGCGATGCCGCGCGCAGCGGGTCCTGATGATTGCGCGACGCAGGCACGCCGACCGTAAAGGCCAGTACACCGGCGGAGAGTGGCCGGGTAAATTTCAACTGCCAGTTGTCGTTGGCCGACTCACCACAAACCGTGCCCAATAAAGCCAGCTGTGGTTGTTGATGCAGCGGTGTAGGGTCTAGCAATAACGGCTTGTTATTCAGGCTGATGTCGGATAAATACAGTTGAAACTGCGCTAGCTGCCAGGGCTGCTGTGCCAAGGTAATGGTGTCACTGCAACGTAACGGCGCACCATTAAACCACAATTGCACAGCAAGACTGGATGCGTTGCTGTCTGGGGCCGATGGGCTACAACCACTTAGTAACGCCGACAATACAATAAGACTGCGTCTTAACATTAATAAACACTTGCATAACAAATACGAAGACGCTAACAATACCGCAAATTATAAAACGGGTCGATGGACCAGGTGTTAAAGATGCATAAACAAGGTATTACCACTGCTTTATTGTTGGCGCTGCTATCGTCAATTTTTGTTTCACCAAAGGTGTTAGCCCATGCCGAGCACGATAAGGCACGCTTTGTGGCGGCTGATGGCAAAGATGTTGGCCGGTGCGACCAGCCGCTGCGGCCCTGCCAGACCATTGGCTATGCAGTAAAACAGGCCAATAAAGGCGATAAAGTGTTAGTGGCTGCTGGCCATTACCAGTTGACTGACGAAGAGCAACTGTTTTACCTGAGCAGCGATATGGTGCCGGTATTGGGTGGCTTTAGCCGTGTTGATCATTTTCAGCTGCAAGCGCCGGAAATAAACCGCACCCTATTAGCCGGTATTCCACAGCCATTGCAGGCGATGGTAGCCAACCGGGGGTTTCAACTGATCCGCGATGGCAAAGCTCAATTGTCAGCGGGCTTGGCGCAACGATTGGCACAGCATCAAAGCTTGGCAACATCGCAGCGGGCACAGCAGTGTGTTAATGGCAAAGCCGGTAACTTCAATTGCCGTAATATCGATTTAATCGCGCATTTGGCGCTGTCGGATTTTAGCTCGCGGCCCTCGGCTGCGAATGATATCTGGGGGCATGTCGATCTTAATAGCGGCACCGAATATGCGCTGATTGGTTTGGTGAATGGCACTGCCGTGGTTAGCCTGGCCGATCCGGCCGCGCCGGTGGAAGTGGGCACAATTCGCGGCAGTAATACCTCCTGGCGTGATATTAAGGTGTATCAGTATTTTGATACTAACCTGCGCCGTTGGCAGGCGTATGCTTATGTTTCATCTGAGGGCAGTGATGGTATTCAGATTATTGATTTAACCCGGCTGCCTGCAGCCATATCGCTGGCTGGCACTTATCGCGGCGTATCCTCTACCCATAACGTTTTTATAAGCGGTGTAGATTACAGTACTAATAGCCAAAACACCGCCAGGGCACCGCTGCTGCACCTGGCCGGACAAAATACCCAGCGCGGCGCGGTGTCGTCGTTGTCTTTGGCTAATCCAACGCAGTTGAGCCCGGTGTGGCAGCAAAGTGCTAGCGCCTCAGATTACAGCCATGATGTTGCAACGATGCAAATAAAAGATAGCCGCGCCAACAGTGACTGCCAACAAAACCCCTGCCAGGTGCTGTTTGACTTCAATGAACAGGAAGTCAGATTGTGGGACAGCAGTATCGCTAACGCGCCGACACAGTTGGCCAACTTCAGTTATGATCAGGCCAGTTATGTGCACTCTGGTTGGAGCACGGAAGATAACCGCTATTTGTTTGTTCACGATGAACTGGATGAAACCAGCTTTGGCCTTAACACCACGCTAAGAATTTATGCGCTGGACGACTTACGTAATCCGGTGCTGCAGCCTATTTGGCGTGGACCTACCGCCGCTATTGACCACAACGGCTTTGTGCGCGGCAACCGCTACTATATGTCGAATTATCAGCGTGGTTTAACCATACTCGACATTAGCAACCCGGCTGCCCCAACAGAAGCCGGCTTTTTTGATACCTTTCTGCCTTCAGACGGCGCGGCATTTAACGGTATGTGGGGCACTTATCCGTATTTGCCCTCCGGTATTATTTTAGGCAGTGATATTAACTCCGGTTTGTATGTGTTGGCCGATAACACTAAAGCTGTAGCGGCAGGTGCATTATCCTTTGTCGACGCCGATATCGAGGTTGCCCCCGGTCAGGCGGTGCAGCTGCAGGTGCAGCGTCCACTTGGTAGTGGTGCTGTTAGTGTGGCGTATCAAACTCTTGCTGGCCGCGGCCAGCAAGGCATAGATTATGAGCCCACAGTAGGTCGTTTAAGCTGGGCAGCAAACGATAACAGCAGTAAAACCATCAGCCTGACCACGCTTGATAGCGGCATTGACAGCAAGCGCAGCGTATTTGTGCAGTTGTTTGACCCGCAAGGTGGCGCCACGCTGGCTGCGCCGGCGATGACAACGGTAAGCTTTGGTACAGAACCACTGCGCCCTGGCAGCTTTAGCCTGTTGCAGCTAAGTGCCAGCGGCGTTGAAGGTGCAGCAATAGCATTAACAGTGCAGCGGCTTGGCGGTAGCGACGGTGCAGTAAGCGTGCAGTACGAGCTGCAAGATGGCACTGCCATAGGCGGTGTCGATTATGAAAATATCAGTGCGCAGCTGGACTGGGCCGATGGCGACAGCAGTGACAGAAGTATTAGCGTTCAATTGCTGGACGATAGTGAAGAAGAAGCCGACGAACTGTTTACGCTGCAGCTGCGCAGTGTCGAAGGCAGCGTGCTGGGCAGTAATGCCAGTATTGAACTTACCATTTTAGACAATGACGCTAATACCGCACCGGTAGTTACAGCGGGTGAAAACCGCCAAGTGAATGCCAGCCAGAGCGTAACGTTAACCGCAGTTGCCAGCGATGCAGAAACTGACCCAATCACTTACCAGTGGCAGCAGGTAAGCGGCAGCAGTGTCAGCATACAAAATGCAGACAGTGCTGTTATGTCGTTTATTGCGCCGACAACTGCGGCAGTGTTGTCGTTCCGGGTAACGGCAACCGATAGTCGCGGTGCCAGCAGCAGTGCTGATATCAGTGTCACGGTAGTGACACCGCCACCGGTTAACAATAACAACCTCAATAGTGCAGGGGGCGGCAGTGGCTCGGTTGGCGCTTTGCTAGTGTTAACGCTGCTTAGTTGGCGGCGCAGACAGGGGTAAATCGTATGGTGTTACACCGTAACTGAACAAAAGCCAGGCAGCCGCCTGGCTTTTAAATTTTTGACCCTGTAAAGATTACTAGTTGTGGGTAACTTCTACAGTCTACAGCGCCAGTCACAACTTAATTTCGGCCATCTATTTATATAAATTACTGTTTTTATTAATTTTATTATGTCTGGCACAGGCGTTGCGTAAGCTATACTGTACCAGCAGCATTTGGCTGCCGTTTAGCGTGTTAATCAAGGAGGCATATTATGGCCAATTCACAAAGTGCATCAGCTCAGACCAATAGTAACAGTAACAGCAGCTTAAATTCACCGGTTACCACTAAAGCCAGTGCCGCCGCACATCACGCTGTCGATGCGGTAGCCGAAAAAGCCGCCGCCGCCGAAGACTCTTTGCGCAAAACAGCTGCTAGCTCACAAGAGTCTATTTCGCATAAACAGGAAGAGCTTAAACAGCAACTGCAAACATCTTACAGCACGGCGCGCGAGCTGGCGGCGCAAAACCCATTGGCAACAGCCGGCATTGCCTTTGCCGCGGGTATGCTGGTTACTGCCTTATTACGCCGGCGCTAGGGCCGCGCTATGTCTGGCCAGGACACAACACACAGCCGGGAAACCGTGCAGGCATCAGAACCAGCGCCTGCTGATAGCGACAGCCTCCGCAGCAGCAATAGCATGACTGAGCAAGCGCTAGACCAGCTAACTGAGCTGGCCGCGCTGAGCTGGTCGGTGTCAGAGCATTACAGTGAGCAATTAAAACTCACCGGCCAAACGGCGAAGGCTGAATGGCACTTAACGGGGCGCAGTGTAGCGATAGCCGCAGGCTTGCTGGTCTGCTTGGGCGCCGGCATCATTCTACTTTGGGCGAGCGTGTTAGCGTTGCTGGGGTATTTGATATTTCAGGCCACGTTATCGCTGTCTGCTACTGCCGCAGTGTTGTTGCTGTTGCAAAGTGCGCTGCTATGGTGGTGCTGGCGCAGCTTAGGTTACGTGTTATCACAGGTTGGTTTCAATGCCACCTGGCAGCAACTGCGCCGGCTATGGTTAGCTAAAGATGCGCCAGAATCCGGCAGAGAGTCGCAAGCTGCAACCGCACAACAGGAGCAAACTAATGCTAATAGATAAATTATTACGCCAGCGCCGCTTAGCGGTATTGCAGTTAGCAGAGCAGGGCCAACAGCGGCAAAAATTGTTACATGCCCAAACCTGGCTAATACAACAGCGCGGTAAAGCGTTTATTGGCTCAGCCCCAGGGCTAATGCTCAGCTTTACCGCAGGTGCGTTGTTTCAATTGCGGCACAACAGTGCAGTAAAAACCGTGCGCAGCCTGGTAGGTTTGCGCTGGTTAAGGCTGTGGTTATAGATCCCTGTTAACGGTAAGTGTTGTTAATGGCGCCAATTTGGCGCCATTTTTATTTTTCTTTACGGCAACGGCTTGCTTTTATACTGTGCGACACCTAGTATATTGCTGTGTGCTGCACAGTATGTGGTGCACAGTATAGGAAACCAAGACTATGACCACTGCACAATTAGACAAGATGCGTTTAGAGTTACGCCGCGGTGTGCTGGTGCTGGCCGTGCTGGCGTCACTTAAGCAACCGCACTATGGCTATTCACTGCGCAAGCAGCTGCAAGACGGCGGTATCGATATTGACGAAGGCACGCTTTACCCACTGATCCGCCGTCTGGCCGAGCAAGAACTGCTCAGCAG
This sequence comes from Rheinheimera maricola, assembly GCF_016918075.2. GTDB lineage: Bacteria > Pseudomonadota > Gammaproteobacteria > Enterobacterales > Alteromonadaceae > Alishewanella > Alishewanella maricola_A. Next base: position 15,471 of record NZ_JAERPS020000001.1, read on the forward strand.
CGAGTGGCAGCAAGGCGAGGGGCGCGAGCGCCGCTATTATCAACTGTCGGAACTTGGCGCACAGCTACTTAGCCAGCTAACCGACGAATGGCAACATCTTAACGGCGCGCTTGGCAGCTTGCTGGGTACTGCGACACAGGAGAGACAATAATGGATTTAGTAAAACGTTACATTGCTGCGGTGCAGCGCGAACTGCCAGAAGCCAAACGCGAAGAAATTGGCCGTGAGCTAAATGCCAATATTATGGATCAGCTGGATGCACTGACAGAGCAGCAGGGTGAAATAAGCGCTGCTGAGGTGGCAGCGCTATTAAAACAAATGGGCCATCCACGTACGGTAGCGCAGCAGTTTGTGCCGCCGCAGCCGTTTATCCACGCCAGCTATATGGCGCTGTATAAAAACACCTTATTTATGGTACTCGGCATATTATTTGTACTGCATCTGGTTGAGGTGACAACGTATTGGCTAGGTAGCGCCGATATGGGCCTGATCCGCTATGGTTTTGCCCTGTTTGGCGGCTTTATCGACGAGGCCTGTTTTGGTTTCACTTCTATTACGCTGGCCTACTGGTTAATGTCGCGTCAGCAACCGCTGGCAAATGCCGGATGTAGCAGCCACTGGCAACCAGAGAAGCTGCCGGTGGCCGGGCCGGGCTGGCAGCACATAAAGTTAGAAGATATTTTTACCGATTTAGCCAGTTACATTTTCTTGCTGGTAGTGATTTGGTATCCATTTTATATGTCGGCGGAACAATTGGCGCAGGGTAGTTTATTCCTTAGCAGCAATGCCAGGCTGATATTACAATACAGCACGCCGGTAATTGTATTGGGTATAGTACATTCGCTATGGCAATTACAGCAGCGGCTGTGGAGCCGCAATATGTTGGCAAGCCATGTGCTTCTTAATGCCACCATTGCCGCCATAGCGCTATATCTGGCCAGTACATCACCGCTGCTGCAGCTAAATACCGAGCGCTGGCATGGCGTGTTTAACCTGCAGCAGCTAGAGCGCAGCGCAATGATAACCCTGGTTATTATTGCGCTGTTCCCAGCCTGGGAAGCTTTGCGTGACAGCTTGCGGTTGCGAAAATTGCAGTAGTTGTTGCAGCGGGGCGGCCGCTGGCTACAGGCGGCCGCTGTTGATCAGGCCAATAATTAAACCGGCGAAACTGGCACCATAGCCCAGCAGCATAGCAGCAGCACACCACAGCTGGTTTTTGCGGTACGCCGCTGCGCCGTGCTGTTTTAACTGCGGTTGCATTAATTGCCAACCCCGGTAGTTTGCCCACAACAGGCCGCAAACAAACAGCGTAAAAGCACTAATTGGCCCCCAGGCGCCGGCAGTTAGCTCGTAGCTAGCGGTTAGCAGCAGCCCGCAGCCGACAACCCAGGCAATAGTGCGGTTACGTAACTTGATCAGTTGCTGTTTTTGCTCAGTGCTACCGGCGCGTTTTATCGGTTGGCGCATGCCGGCAATAACACCCAGCACACCGGCCAGCGCGCCAAGCATAGCGCCGCCCAACAGCAAGGCAATTTTCCCCAGCCATGAGCTTTGGCTGGCCGCTGTCGCACTTGCCGTAGCGGCGGCCACCGGAGGGCTGGCAAGGGTTAGCGCGCTGCAAATGGCCGTGGTTAAACCCAGCCCAGGGGCGGTGGTTAAAATTAACCTGCCGTATTTGGCCAGTAACTGGTGTTTTAGTAATTCACGCACCCGCTGCAGTTTTTTGCGCACATTACTTTCGCTTAAACCCAACAGCTCGGCTACCTGCTGGCTGTTTTGCTCTTCGCGATAAAACAGCAGCACAATTTCGCGGCTATCTTCGGGTAACTGGCTAATAAAATCCGCCATGATCTGGTTTTGCTGGCTTTTGGCTAAATCGTCTTCCAGCTCAAGTTCGCTGGCAAACTCTGCTAACGCTGCATCAGCGTCATCACCGCTAAGGCGGCTGCCAACTTTGCTATCGCGCAGGTAATTAAAAGCACGGTAACGTGTTATTTGGCGCACCCAGGGTAAAAAGCTGGCCGGGTTTTGCAAGCTGTTAAGCTGTTGCCAAATATGAATAAACACCTGCTGGGTAATATCTTCACTGGCATCTAAATCTTTTACTATCGCCAGCGCAATGCTGCTGACACTGCGCTGGCAGCGTGCTACCAGGCGCTCAAAGGCGCGCGCATCACCCAATTGCGCTGCGCTGACATCCGGAATAAGCTGCTGTTCGGTAAGGGTAATACTCATGTTGTTTAGTCCTTTAGTGCCGTGGCGATCTGAGCGGTTAACCAATCAGGCTGATCCAGCATAATAAAATGCCGTGCCTGCGGGTGAAACTCAAGCGTGGCATTGGCAATAGTGGCAATTTGTTGCTGATACAAGGCTTGGGCTGCGCTGCGGTCGGTTTCATTTGCCATAGCACCACTGGCACCAATTAACAGCACCTTGCTTTTAATGTTATGCACCTGTGACCGTAAATCGGTAGTCAGTAGCTCATACACCGCCTGGCCTGCCGCTTTTGCATCAGATGCCGCAGCCATCTCCAGCACCTGTTGTTGGTGTGCCTGGCTGGTTGCCTGAATAAACAGCCCTTGCGCGGTCATTGCGGTTAGCTGCTCAGTGCTCATCTGCTGGTATTGCTGGCGCAAATACCCGGCTTGGCCCTGCATCATCGCCACTGTGGTATCGTTGCTACGGGTAAATACCGGTGCCAAATACGGCAAGCCGTCTACCGCGACAACAGTACCAATAGTATCTGGTGCTGTGCTGGCCAGACTAAACGCCATAAATGCGCCTAAGCTGTGGCCGACCACCGCCGGTTTTTGCAGTTGCTGCTGGTCGATATACTGCAGTAATTGCTGTTGTACCCTTGGCAGTAAATCACCATCAATGGCGGGCTTGCCGGCAAAACCGGCAATACTGATTAAATGCAGCTGATATTTGCCAGACAGCGCTTCGGCTGTTGGCCGCCAGACACGGGCATCTGACATTAACCCTGGGATCATCAGCACCGGTTTGCCGCTGCCTATTACTTCTACGCTAAAACTCTCAGCCGCCTTGGCACTAAAGTTAGCCGCCAGCATACCGCTAACAATAGTTAATGAAATAGCAAAGTGGCTCCAAAAGCCGGGTTTAGTTTTAGTGGGTGTGGAGGCTTGCTCGATAGTGTGCTTGTTCATGTTGGTGCCTTAGTAAGTAGTGAGTGACATTACTAAGTACCGTGAGCGGTTGCGGCTGTGACAAAAATAGTTAAATTATTTTTATCGCAGTAAAACTGGAGCGGGTGGCGGGAATCGAACCCGTGTCTAAAGCTTGGGAAGCTTTCGTTCTACCATTGAACTACACCCGCAGAAGTGGCAACCACAGTAATGTAATGCTGGTTCAGCCGTCAACGGGATAAAATACTTTTTTCTTTGTACCTGTTACGCTAAGGTAGCGGCTAAGCCAAACTTCAAGGATTGAACGTGCTTAGTATTAATCAGGACAAACGCTTATGGTTTATCGAACTTATCGCCTGGTGGGAAGGGCGTATTGCCAGCAGCCATCTTATCCGTCAGTTTGGCATTAGCCGCACGCAGGCGCAAAACGATATCACTTACTATCAAAGCCTGTTACCGAATAACCTGCAGTACCATGCCAGTCACAAAGGTTTTTTGCCGCAACAAGGTTTTGTACAGGCCTATATTTCTGGCGATGTGGTGGAATACCTAAACTGGATAAGCCACCAGGACGCCATTACCGACGTTAGCACCGCTTTGCCTTACACCACGTTGGCGTTGCCTAAACGCCAGGTTAGCGCCGACATTATCCGTGTGTTAGTTAGCGCCATTCGCCAGCAACGGCGGGTAGAGGTAGATTACGTCTCGGTAACCAACCCCGACCGCCAGGGCCGCATTATTGTACCGCACCATTTTGTCAGCACCGGCCTGCGTTGGCACCTGCGCGCTTTTTGTGAAAAGTCACAGCAATACCGCGATTTTGTCTTAAGTCGCTTTCGCGGCGTGCCTGATTTACTTAATAAAACCACCATCAGCGCCAAGCAAGACACCGGCTGGCATACCCAGCTTGCGCTAACCTTTACACCCGACCCACGCTTAAGCCCAGCGCAGCAAGACGTAATAGCCCACGACTATCAAATGCAACACGGCCAGCTAACGCTGCAAACCCGCGCTTGTTTAGCGCAGTATTTACTGCAGGAAATGCAGGTGAATATCCGCGACATAAACATCAGCCCCGAAGCCCAGCAGTTAGTGCTTAGTAACATAGACACGGTAAAGCCCTGGCTATTTGAAGAAAAATCATAAGTTTATCAAACACCCGTACAGTTAGTTTACAGGTGTTTTTGTACAGTGTTGTGCGTTTAGGGATAGAAGGTAGAGTAGTGGTACTTAAAAGGAGATACGCCCGTGGATGATTTTTCACCTTCAGATTTAAAAAGCATTCTGCATTCCAAGCGGGCGAATATGTATTACCTGCAGCACTGTCGTGTGCTGGTTAAAGGTGGCCGGGTTGAATACGTAACGGATGAAGGCAAGCAGTCGCTGTATTGGAATATTCCTATTGCTAACACGACATGTTTATTACTGGGAACCGGTACTTCTGTAACTCAGGCTGCAATGCGGGAATTGGCTCGGGCAGGTGTTTTAGTTGGATTCTGCGGTGGTGGTGGCACGCCATTGTTCAGCGTAAATGATGTTGAAGTTGAAGTGGCTTGGTTTAATCCACAAAGTGAGTACCGGCCCTGCGAATATTTGCAACTATGGCTGAAGTTTTGGCCCGACGACTTCAAAAGGTTTCAGGCAGCTAAAGCCATTCAGCAGTTCAGAATTGATTTCACGTTGAAGCACTGGCTTAAAAATAAGTCGTTTATCGACAATGGCTTTGTGGTCAATGAAAGCCAATTAGATTCAGCATTGTCACGCTTTAAACAAGATGTAGATGCTGCAAATGGCACCCAACCACTGATGTTGGCAGAAGCTCGATTGACCAAATTACTGTATAAAATAGCCTGCAATACCTTAGCGCATGACGACAGCTTTACCCGTGCTAAAGGGGGAAGTGGTATTGACCCTGCAAATCGCTTTTTAGATCACGGTAACTATTTAGCCTATGGCTTGGGAGCAACTGCTACCTGGGTTTTAGGCTTGCCACATGGCTTTTCGGTACTACATGGTAAAACCCGCCGGGGTGGTTTGGTATTTGACGCTGCCGATCTAGTTAAAGATGCTTTGGTGTTACCGCAAGCTTTTATCAGTGCGATGAATGGCGATGACGACCAAGAATTCCGTCAAAACTGTATTACCAATTTTCAGCAAGCTGAAGCGCTGGATTTCATTATCGATAGCCTGAAAGTTATCGCAGCAGAGCATGGTGGCGAACTATGAACATTATGCTGGTATCGCAGTGCTCGAAAAATGCCCTTTTTGAAACACGACGGATCATAGATCAGTTCGCTGAACGGCGTGGCGACAGAACCTGGCAAACACCAATAACTTTGCAAGGACTTGATGTACTGCGCAAGCTGTTGAAAAAGTCGGCACGGCGCAATACTGCTGTGGCCTGCCATTGGATCCGCAGTAAAAATCATACCGAGTTGTTATGGGTAGTGGGTAATCAGCGTAAATTCAACGTTGATGGTGCCACACCAACCAATATGACATTGCGCAATATTCTGCGTAGTGAGGATGAAAACAGCTGGCACAACGCCGAGGTTATCGCTTTATTGGCTGCTATTGCCGGTTTGTTTCATGATTTTGGTAAAGCCAATTTTCTGTTTCAGCAAAAAATAAATCCCAAAGTAAAAACGCCGGGTTATGAACCTTATCGCCATGAATGGGTATCGCTACGGCTATTTCAGGCATTTACTGCCGGTAAAACAGATAATCAATGGCTTACTGAATTAGCCAATATTACGGCTCAGTTTGAACACAGTGTTTTAGCAAAGCTACATAAAGATGCGCCGGAACAGGGGCATCTGGAGCCGTTTGCCGGTTTAGCACCAGTTGCCAGGTTAGTCGCTTGGCTAATCGTATCTCACCATAGATTGCCTATTTTTCCGGATAAAAAATCTGATACCAAACCTGTGTTTGAAAACATAAACAGCTGGCTGAACAATTTTGATGTGTTATGGAATTCCGTAAACAGTGCTGAGAGTTGTGAGCAACAGCGACGTGAACAAAATTGGTTTTTTGAATATGGTACGCCTTTGCTTAGTGCAACCTGGCGGCAAAAAGCCAGTGAATTTGCAGCTAGATCGCTGAAGTGCGGCAGGCTGTTTGAGCGCGATTGGTTTGAACAGCGCTTTACTAGTCATAATGCACGGATGGTACTAATGTTGGCCGACCATTATTATTCGGCACAAGAACCTAAAACAAAATGGCAAGATGCAAGCTACAAAGCCTTTGCTAACTCTGACCGCAAAACCAAAGTGCTTAAGCAAAAGTTAGATGAGCATAATATAGGTGTTAGCCATAATGCCTATTTATTGGCCAGAAGTTTACCGACGTTAAAAAATACTTTGCCAGCCATTACCCGGCACAAAGGTTTTAAGCAACGGGCCAAGCTGGATAAGTTCCGCTGGCAGGATAAGGCCTATGATTTGGCGTGTTCAGTGCGGGAAAACAGTGTTGCTCAAGGCTTCTTTGGTATCAATATGGCCAGTACCGGCAAAGGTAAAACCTTTGCCAATGCCCGTATTATGTATGGTTTAGCTGACGAAAAGCTGGGATGCCGTTTTAGCGTGGCACTGGGACTAAGAACGCTAACCTTACAAACAGGTGATGCGCTAAAACAGCGTTTGCATCTGACTGATGATGACTTGGCGGTATTAATTGGCTCAGCAGCAGTGCAACAATTGCATGACATCAGTAAGCAAACTTTACAAGCTGAGCTGGCCGTCAGCAATAGCGCCACCGGCAGTGAGTCTCTGGCCGATCCTATCGCAGAGCACCTTTACGTAAGTTATGAAGGCAGCTTGTATGATGGCCGCTTAAAAAACTGGTTAAACAGTAGCCCGAAGCTAAATCAGCTGGTGAGTGCACCGGTACTGGTAAGCACTATTGATCATTTGATGCCAGCAACCGAAGGTGTGCGTGGCGGTAAGCAAATCGCGCCTATGCTGCGGTTGCTAACGGCTGATTTGGTGCTGGATGAACCCGATGATTTCGACACTGCCGATTTACCCGCGCTGTGCAGGTTAGTGAACTGGGCCGGAATGTTAGGCGCCAGAGTGCTGTTTTCATCTGCCACTTTACCACCAGTACTGGTGTGCGCCTTGTTTGAGGCCTACCGCACCGGCAGAGAGCACTTCAATGCAGTGAATGCTGATGGTCGGTCACAGTTGCCGGTTATCTGCGCTTGGTTTGATGAATTTACCGCAGTAAAAGCAGAGTGTGCAGATAAAAAGCAGTTAATGCAGCAACACACGTTATTTGTTGAAAAGCGGGTTAAGGCGCTGGCAACTCAGCCTGTGCTGCGTAAAGCCAGTTTACTTGGGGTAACCGTCAGCAGTAAAAATCCAGATCTGATTATCAGCCAACTGGCTAGCCTGATCCAGCAGAGTATTTGTCAGTTACATCGTCAGCATCATCAAGTGGCACCTACAGGTCAAAAAGTATCAATCGGCCTGGTACGTATGGCCAATATTAATCCTATGGTAGCTGTGGCTAAGCAGTTGCTACAAATGGCAGTACCTGTCGATTGCCATATTCATTATTGTGTTTACCACAGCCAGTACCCATTAGCTGTGCGCTCTGCTATCGAGCAAAAGTTGGATGCAGCACTGACGCGCTACAATACGTCAGCGCTTTGGCAGCAATCAGAAATCAGCCGCGCACTCGCGCAATATCCACAAGACAATCATCTGTTTGTGGTACTGGCGACCTCTGTCGCTGAGGTCGGCAGGGATCACGATTATGACTGGGCAATTGCCGAGCCCAGTTCTATGCGCTCACTGATCCAGTTGGCCGGGCGTATTCAACGGCACCGCCAGCAACCAGCAAATAGCGACAATCTACTGATCTTGTCGCAAAATTTCAGAGCACTAAAAGCATCCACAGATCGTTTTGGGACGCTGAAACCTGCATACTGCCAGCCTGGCTTTGAGCGAGACGATTTACGGCTCGATAGCCATGATCTTAAAGTGATTTTGCCTGAAGAATCTTTTCTGGCTATCAATGCATTGCCGCGAATAACTCAGCCGTCATTATTACCATCAAAGATACTAAGCAGCCTTGTGTTGTTTGAACACTTTTCGCTGTTTCAGAATTTGTTTCCTCAGCCCGACATGCCGTTACCTAAAGACGTTGTATGGCCACCTGATTATGCCGCAAGGTGGTGGCTGCATGACGCAACCTGGAGTGCTGAATTACAAAGACGCAAACCATTTCGTAAGTCATCGCCTGATGAACCTTACTGTCTGATGTTATCAGAAGAAGATAACGAGCCGGTATTTACGCGGATTAATGATGCTGTCTGGCCGCTGGAATATATCGAAGCAGAAAACTTTGTCACTGAAAGCTGGCAGCCAACACAAGGCAACCATGCCTGGTTTACGCTAGATGCGCTGTCGGTGTATCAGCAGCGCGCAGAACAAATGGGGCTCACGCTTGAAGAGGTGAGCAAGCAATTTGGTGAGATCCGCTTAAGAGTAAAACAGAATGCCGAAAAGTGGCATTACCACCCGGTGTTAGGTGTGTATAGCGAAGAAGGATATTAAATGAACACTGAAGTTATTGCGTCAATCCTCGAATACTTCGAGGTGGTCGAAAAAGATTCTGAATTATTTCCGATTAGGAAGAAGCTTGATGAAAAGCAAAAGGAGTTTTCTAAACTCAAACTGGATGATCTAAAAGCCACGAAGTTGCAGCAAGTCATCAACGCACTTCAGACGCAGTTGGTTAAGCAGAGGGAGCTCTCGCTTTTGACTGAAATACCAGCTTGGTTTGATAACGTTGCTCAGGACGGATTGAATTGTAAGAAAAGGATGGCAAAGGTCACGCACTCAACCAAATTCAGTCATCCAGAAAATGAATACTCTGGTATCTGTGTGGAACCGGCGCAGGGCGGTGACTATCTATCGACTGATAACTCTGGCTTTAATGAATATGAAATTTCTTACAGTAATGGCGCGTTGATAAGAATTGCCCTTTTTTTCCATGTGAATTTTAGCGGTAAGACTGTTTTTGAGCGGCTGATCGCTAACGATTTTGAATGGCTTAACTGCTTTAGTAACTCAACTGAGAAAGTCCATGAGTGGGGGCAGGGGCTCGCTTGCTGGCTTGGCGAGCATGATTTGAAAGCTATTGAAAAGATGAAGCAGCTATATTTTCCCGTTTCTGGTGATGAATATCACCTGCTTTCGCCAATGACTTCTTCATCTCTTGCTCACGAACTGTTTAAAAAGATAAATAACTCGAAATGGAGTGAAAGCAGTAAAAAGGGGCGTTTAGCAAAGAGCAAATCACTTTACTCGGAACTAGCTGTTACAGAGTTTCCTAAACTGGCCACTACTTTTTTTGGTGGTGCTCATCCTCGAAACATTTCGCTGTTGAATCATTTGAGATCGGGCAAAACCTACTTACTCAACTGCGCACCGCCATCCTGGCAATCGACGTTAAAACCACCGTTAAATGACCAATCTATATTTTCTGGCCGTGAATTTAACCGCCGGGTATGGCGTGATTTACAAGAACTACAACGCTACTTGCTTAGTGTAAAAAGGCGAGATAGTACTTTAGAAATTCGCCGTAATATCGCCGCTTACGTAAATGATCTTATTGATGGCTTGCTAAATTATGCGGCTGAGGTGCAGGGGCTAAGCGAGCACGCTGGTTGGAGTTTGCAAAATTGCGAACTAAAGCAGGCGGAACAACTGTGGTTGGACACCTGGTGTGAGGATCTGCTGTTCCAGCAAAAAAGGGCGAACCACAACTGGCAGCAAGATATTTGTCTGGCCTTTGCCGGTTGGTTAAACAGTAAGCTGAACAAAGCCTTGAAGAATGATGGATTGGTCTTTGGTACTGTTCAATATCAACATTGGGCGAAGTTGTTGTCGCCCCGGCTACGCGATTATGAGCTTGGCACAACGGTGTTTTCTGCAGGTAAGGCAAAAGCGGAGGCTGTAGTATGAGCAATTATATTTTGCTGGAACATATCAAAGTCCAAAATGCCAATTGTATTGCCGGTTTTACTTATGGCTTTCCGGCCATTACCCATTTCCTTGGCTATACCCACGCATTGTCGCGTAAGTTACAGCAACAGTTTGGTATTGAACTAACCGGCTGTGCAGTGGTATGCCATCAGCATCAGGTACAGGCCTATCAACCTGGTGGTTGGGGCGACTACGTTTTTGCGCTTACCCGCAACCCTCTAATCTTAAAAAGTGGCAAAGCAGAAACAGCGCCTATCGTTGAAGAAGGTCGGATGCACCTTACCGTTTCATTGATTCTGGAATCCAGCAAAGCATTTAGTGGCGCTCAGCAACAACAGTTAGTTGAAACACTTACTGTGCTAGCGCAACGACAAAAGCTAGCTGGTGGCCAGGTGATTTGCCTCAAAGGCGTTAGCCTGTATAGCGATGATGACGAGCAAGTGTTAAGCCGTAAATTGTTGCGCAAAGTGCTACCGGGTTTTGTATTAACTGATCGCTCAGAGCTGTTAAAGCAGCATTGTCAGCGGTTAATCGCGACTAATCCCAATGCCACTATGCTGGATGCCTGGCTGGATTTTGCTGCGTTAACTTATCAGGCTGTCACACCGGAGAATGTTGACTTATCAACAGAGCCGAACGCTGTTGAATGGGTACGGGTACCGAAACCGGACAAAGGTTACCTGGTGCCGATCACTACCGGCTATAAAGCGATTTCTGCGCTTTATCCTGCTGGCGCTGTTGCCAATAGCCGTGATCCGCAATATCCGTTTTGTTTTGTTGAATCTGCGTATGGCGTTGGCCAGTGGTTAAGCCCACACCGTGTCCCTGATTTACGCGATGTTATCTGGCGTTATCGTCAGCAGGGCCCCTGGTATTTATGTACGACAAACACCTCACAAAATGCATTAAAGCTGCATCCGGAGCAGGAAGCAGCTTTAGTTGAACTTACAGAAACTGAACTTACTTACTTCTAAAAAGGAACATACTTATGACTACTACTTTAAAAACAGCATCGGTACTGGCTTTTGAAGCCAAACTGGCAAATTCAGACGCTATTATGGCCAGTGGCAACTGGGAAGAGCGCGCAAATACAAAAAGCTTTTTGCCTATAACGGTTAAAGAAAAAGCGGTACGCGGTACTATTTCAAACCGGTTAAAGTCGGCTTTGGCCAGCGACCCGGCAAAGGTTGATGCCGAAGTGCAAAAAGCTAACCTACAAACTGTTGATAATGCCGCACTGCCGTTTGAGCATGACACGCTTAAAGTCAGTTTTACCTTAAGAATCATCGGCGATTTAGCGACACCTTCTACCTGTAATGATCCTGAATACCAACAGGCATTGGCCAGCCTTATTAATGGCTATGCAGAACAAACCCAATTTACCGAGTTAGCTAATCGATATGCCGCTAATATTGCCAACGGCCGTTTTTTATGGCGCAACCGGGTAGGTGCGGAGGCAGTAGAAGTGCAGGTAACGCATGGCAAAGAGCTTTGGACATTTGATAGCCAACAGTTTGACTTGCGCAGTTTTGCCGAACCGACCGGTGATGTAGCAAAATTAGCGCAAGTCATTAAGCAGGGGCTCGCAGGAGAAAGCTTTGCGCTGCTTACAGTTAATACCTTCGTTAAGCTAGGTGCGGGCCAGGCTGTTTATCCATCGCAAGAGTTGGTAATGGGCGGCGGTAAAGGTGATAAAAGCAAGTTCTTATACCAATTAGATTGTGTGGCCGCTATGCACTCGCAAAAAATTGGCAATGCACTGCGCACTATTGACACCTGGCACCCGGAAACAGCAGAAGTTGGTGCTATAGCAGTAGAACCCTACGGCTCAGTAACTAACCGTGGAAAGGCTTATCGCCAGCCAAAAGACAACATGGATTTTTATAAATTACTGGATGGCTGGGTTCTAAAGGGTAAAACCCCGCCGTTGGAACAGCAGCACTACATTATGGCCATGTTGATTCGTGGTGGTGTATTTGGTGAAGCTGGTTAAGGGGGCTGACAATGGATAGCTATATCGAAATTACGGTATTGCCAGACTTAGAAGCTGATGCCAACTTTCTAATGAATAACTTGTGCTCAAAACTGCATGCGGTGTTAGGGCAGGTGACGGAGGGTAAAGTAGGGGTTAGTTTTCCAAATTATGCGGTGGCAGGTAAAAACCTCGGAACAAAGCTGCGGATACATGGCGACGCTGCAATGCTGGGGAAGTTAATGGCGCAAAGTTGGTTAAAGGGGCTCAGAGATTACTGCCAATGCAGTGCGATACTGCCAGTACCTGCTAATGCCAAGCAGCGATATTTTGCCCGGCGGCAGGTTAAAAGTGTACATAACAAGCGTCAACGCTCCATCAGCAAAGGCTGGCTGACGCAAGATGAAGCTATGACGAAGATTAGTGACGACTCGCAGAAGCTGCTTAAGCTACCATTTTTGCAACTAACCAGCCGTGGCAATAAACAACAAATGAATGTATTTGTTGAGCAAGGACCGGTAATTGATTTACCAACTGAGGGTAGCTTTAATTCCTACGGATTAAGCCGGCTATCCGAGAAAGTAACGGTGCCTTGGTTTTAACCCTTTTTTCTAAGCTTAGCTGCAGCCCTTAAAATTCAAGGGCTGTTTTTATCTTTTAAAAAAAAGGTAAATCTGCGGAAGCACCAACAGCTCTTTAAAAATTAGGATTTTAGTGCTTAAATGCTTTACTTCACTGCCGAACAGGCAGCTTAGAAAAGCATAAAACCCCTTGTGCGTTACGCCCTCGACTTCACTGCCGAACAGGCAGCTTAGAAAACATGCAAACCTCTGTGTCGATGGCTGCAACCCTTCACTGCCGAACAGGCAGCTTAGAAAATTAAGCTATTTCAGGCTCTATCTAACTATCGCTTCACTGCCGAACAGGCAGCTTAGAAATGTCGGCCCAAAGCAAAAAATAAATTATCTATCTTCACTGCCGAACAGGCAGCTTAGAAAAAATGGGCCAGCGCTGACGTAAACATTAATGGCTTCACTGCCGAACAGGCAGCTTAGAAAGGCGAGGATGTGAGAGTTATGTGGGGTTTCAGCTTCACTGCCGAACAGGCAGCTTAGAAAGACCTGCGTGAAGCCGCGCAGAGTATAGAATGCTTCACTGCCGAACAGGCAGCTTAGAAAAACGCAAGAGTTGGTTAACAAACTAACAGCAGACTTCACTGCCGAACAGGCAGCTTAGAAATAATAAAAACCTACACCAGCGAAGGTGAAACGCTTCACTGCCGAACAGGCAGCTTAGAAATTGTTCTGAACCACCAAATTGATGATATAGCGCTTCACTGCCGAACAGGCAGCTTAGAAATGGTTAATTAGTGAAGCCATGTAATTTTGGCGCTTCACTGCCGAACAGGCAGCTTAGAAATCAGATGGTTAAGCTAGATAAGGTGCGCAAAGCTTCACTGCCGAACAGGCAGCTTAGAAAGAATAGTACAATCGCGCCATTAGGCTTGATAACTTCACTGCCGAACAGGCAGCTTAGAAATGCAAGCGTCTAGGTGCTGTTATCTATCTGAACTTCACTGCCGAACAGGCAGCTTAGAAAAATATAAATATCCGTCTTTGCGCTCAACTGCTCTTCACTGCCGAACAGGCAGCTTAGAAAGGTGAAAGCGTCTGCCCGACCAACAGCGGAGTCTTCACTGCCGAACAGGCAGCTTAGAAATACACCGAAAGCCATTAAGTGGTCCCCAAGTCCTTCACTGCCGAACAGGCAGCTTAGAAATTGGCAGCTATCTGTCCATCAATAACCGGCAGCTTCACTGCCGAACAGGCAGCTTAGAAAATCAGTAAAAACCCGCGCAGGAATGAAACTATCTTCACTGCCGAACAGGCAGCTTAGAAATGACACATTAGTTATAAATTTAGGTAAGGCTACTTCACTGCCGAACAGGCAGCTTAGAAAATGTATAACTAGGCAACTATTTTGCCTGTGCTCTTCACTGCCGAACAGGCAGCTTAGAAAATTTAGCCAAGCCGAAAAACCGGCGCCGATTACTTCACTGCCGAACAGGCAGCTTAGAAAGCATAGCGGTATTGTCTATATACGGTAAATAACTTCACTGCCGAACAGGCAGCTTAGAAATAGTAGAACAAGCAGTAAAAAGCCTTACAAGGCTTCACTGCCGAACAGGCAGCTTAGAAAAATCAGTAACTTCTGGTTTATTAACACCGCATCTTCACTGCCGAACAGGCAGCTTAGAAAATTAAGCAATTCAATGATGGGCTAGCAAAGCACTTCACTGCCGAACAGGCAGCTTAGAAACTCAACAGCTTAAGCGCTGGTTAGACGCTGGCCTTCACTGCCGAACAGGCAGCTTAGAAAATCATTGCGATAACCATTAGCTTGAGCTAGCTCTTCACTGCCGAACAGGCAGCTTAGAAATTACCAATCCAAGAAGCAACTAAATGGGAAATCTTCACTGCCGAACAGGCAGCTTAGAAAACGCCGTTAAGAAACTGCTAGCGCCTGGTATGCTTCACTGCCGAACAGGCAGCTTAGAAACATTGTACTTCGAAGAAACCGAACGCGCCCCGCTTCACTGCCGAACAGGCAGCTTAGAAACCAAACTATGCAACACTTGACGCTGATTTAATCTTCACTGCCGAACAGGCAGCTTAGAAATGACTGTTAGCGTTAAGAAAGTAATCGCGGTTCTTCACTGCCGAACAGGCAGCTTAGAAAGTTTGATGAACAGCCACATGCAAACCTCTGTGCTTCACTGCCGAACAGGCAGCTTAGAAACTGCGGGAAAACAGCAAAACAGCAACAACACACTTCACTGCCGAACAGGCAGCTTAGAAAAAAAGCGAGGAAGCCAAAGAAGCCTGGCACAACTTCACTGCCGAACAGGCAGCTTAGAAAAGGTAAAATTTTGATAGCGGCGATTGCAGCAACTTCACTGCCGAACAGGCAGCTTAGAAATGGTGTGGGTGGCTGTGGCGTACCTGCGCAAGCTTCACTGCCGAACAGGCAGCTTAGAAACACCCTAAATCAGCTGCACGACTTTTAAAATACTTCACTGCCGAACAGGCAGCTTAGAAAAAGCGGATTCAGTTGCTGACTCTACATAGCTGCTTCACTGCCGAACAGGCAGCTTAGAAATACTTGTTGCGCTCTGTGAACGGATGGTCCGCCTTCACTGCCGAACAGGCAGCTTAGAAATATAAACTACTCGCAGCATGACGGGAACATCGCTTCACTGCCGAACAGGCAGCTTAGAAACTGCAATAAAGGACCGTCAAAACGCCGTTCGACTTCACTGCCGAACAGGCAGCTTAGAAACTAAACTCATCAGGTAGGCGATTCTTAAGCCACTTCACTGCCGAACAGGCAGCTTAGAAATCATCCCTGTACAGCATAGCAAGGTCGCCATTCTTCACTGCCGAACAGGCAGCTTAGAAAGGTAAAAAGAAAAAGGTTAGTGAATAAGTGTGCTTCACTGCCGAACAGGCAGCTTAGAAATGAGCGCATGAACTCTACAAGAGCTTGGATTACTTCACTGCCGAACAGGCAGCTTAGAAAATCGGAGAAGTGAAGATATGAAGCGACCAGACCTTCACTGCCGAACAGGCAGCTTAGAAAAGCTGATGCTGCGCGTATGACTCTGAGCTGGCCTTCACTGCCGAACAGGCAGCTTAGAAATGCCGCAATGCTGTACCAGCGTCAGCGCCCTCCTTCACTGCCGAACAGGCAGCTTAGAAAATAAACTCTAAAGGGTCTCTTGTTAAAAATAGCTTCACTGCCGAACAGGCAGCTTAGAAAAAGCGCATCAGTGATATGATCAAGCCCTAAAGCTTCACTGCCGAACAGGCAGCTTAGAAAATTATGCGCGCACCAATCCGCCACTAAACACCCTTCACTGCCGAACAGGCAGCTTAGAAAAAAAGCCAACTATTGAAGCGAGGTAAGAATCACTTCACTGCCGAACAGGCAGCTTAGAAAATGCCAGCTATTACCAGCGGTTTACTAGCAGCCTTCACTGCCGAACAGGCAGCTTAGAAATATTGATGCGCAAGCGAAATCATACTTAATGTCTTCACTGCCGAACAGGCAGCTTAGAAAAAAGGAAAACAGGTCAGAGCCTAGCAGACTTTCTTCACTGCCGAACAGGCAGCTTAGAAACTAAACTCATCTGGCAACCGATTCTTAAGCCACTTCACTGCCGAACAGGCAGCTTAGAAAGTGAGCCGGCAGAGCGCTACAATGCGTACACCCTTCACTGCCGAACAGGCAGCTTAGAAAACTACTTCACCGCAACAAACCAAACGAGGCTCCTTCACTGCCGAACAGGCAGCTTAGAAAAACAAACGTTGCTACACCGGCCATGTCTACAGCTTCACTGCCGAACAGGCAGCTTAGAAAGCTAACGGCATTACGCCGACTTTCAAAGGTAGCTTCACTGCCGAACAGGCAGCTTAGAAAGTTGAATCAACAACGATAAGCGCACCGGATGCCTTCACTGCCGAACAGGCAGCTTAGAAAGAAAGGTAGAACACCTCCAAAATCAACAACATCTTCACTGCCGAACAGGCAGCTTAGAAATCGCAATAAAGTCTTGGCACTTACTGAATATGCTTCACTGCCGAACAGGCAGCTTAGAAATCTAAGCCGTCAAGCTCGATGCGTTGTAATATCTTCACTGCCGAACAGGCAGCTTAGAAATATCCAGACCCAGCGGGGCGAGCAAGAAAAACCTTCACTGCCGAACAGGCAGCTTAGAAAAGCAAGGACTTGGCAAAGAGAAGGTGGCAGAACTTCACTGCCGAACAGGCAGCTTAGAAAAGTTACGGTCTTTCTTCCCACGTCAGCCTAAACTTCACTGCCGAACAGGCAGCTTAGAAATGTTACAGGGTCGTATTCAATCCGCGCAATGTCTTCACTGCCGAACAGGCAGCTTAGAAAGTCGAGCGCGCCATCACGAAAGCCATTAACGACTTCACTGCCGAACAGGCAGCTTAGAAAATTAGCCGCTTGGCGTAGTTCTTCAGCCATAACTTCACTGCCGAACAGGCAGCTTAGAAAAACACTGGTGACTATTCTGCTGCAACCAACACCTTCACTGCCGAACAGGCAGCTTAGAAAACAACGGCTATTTTTATGCACGCCGCCAAGCCCTTCACTGCCGAACAGGCAGCTTAGAAATAGCCGAAGTTAAGGCGCAGGCTATTGATGGTCTTCACTGCCGAACAGGCAGCTTAGAAAAAGCTAAAAACCGTCGAGCTCGCCATCACGAACTTCACTGCCGAACAGGCAGCTTAGAAAAATAGCAGCCGCTGCACGTACTATTGCACGGCCTTCACTGCCGAACAGGCAGCTTAGAAAAGATGGCGCTGACTGGCCTTTTAAAAGAAATACTTCACTGCCGAACAGGCAGCTTAGAAAAATGAAATTGCCGACTTGAACACGAATGTCTTCTTCACTGCCGAACAGGCAGCTTAGAAATAGCAGCCATAACCGGCGCAGCTGGCGCAGACCTTCACTGCCGAACAGGCAGCTTAGAAAGAAAGAGCAGCGCAAGCAAGGATTGCAGAAAGCTTCACTGCCGAACAGGCAGCTTAGAAAATCAATATAACCCATAACTTGCGCCTTAGTGGCTTCACTGCCGAACAGGCAGCTTAGAAAGCGACATGTCTCTTGAAATTGAAAAGTTACGTCTTCACTGCCGAACAGGCAGCTTAGAAATGCTTAAGCACGAATTAAGCCTTCAGAGAGTACTTCACTGCCGAACAGGCAGCTTAGAAATGGGACGAAACGAACGGTGGCAAGTCTCCAACCTTCACTGCCGAACAGGCAGCTTAGAAAACTGTCCGAGCAGGAGCACGCGGCTTACTTGTCTTCACTGCCGAACAGGCAGCTTAGAAATGACAGCAGGCATTACATTAAGCCCTGACTTTCTTCACTGCCGAACAGGCAGCTTAGAAATTGGAACACCAGCACACCGGCAGCACTCACACCTTCACTGCCGAACAGGCAGCTTAGAAAGCGCAGACAGGCGGGTAAGGCAGTGGCGTTTGCTTCACTGCCGAACAGGCAGCTTAGAAATTACTTAAAAATACATCCAAATTTACGCGAACCTTCACTGCCGAACAGGCAGCTTAGAAATTAGAAAAAATCCAATCTACAGCCTTTTGCACCTTCACTGCCGAACAGGCAGCTTAGAAATGATTCCATTTGACCGAAACTAACGTTTAAAACTTCACTGCCGAACAGGCAGCTTAGAAAACTGGCCGATTGCCGGTTGTGGGTCGCTGGTTCTTCACTGCCGAACAGGCAGCTTAGAAATGACGTTAAAAGAGAAAATGGGGGAGCTTGATCTTCACTGCCGAACAGGCAGCTTAGAAACAAAAAACAAGGAAGTAGCAGAGTTCAAAGGCCTTCACTGCCGAACAGGCAGCTTAGAAATCGCTGGATTGGCTAGCGGCGTTATATCAAGCCTTCACTGCCGAACAGGCAGCTTAGAAATGACGCGTACTCATAACCCACGACATGCAGCTCTTCACTGCCGAACAGGCAGCTTAGAAAGTGACGATAACGAAGAAAGCGACGTACCGAACCTTCACTGCCGAACAGGCAGCTTAGAAATTGCAGGAACTTAGTAGGGTTGCCGGATATATCTTCACTGCCGAACAGGCAGCTTAGAAATCAACCCAATCGTTTTCTAGTCTGCGCAATAGCTTCACTGCCGAACAGGCAGCTTAGAAAGTCGAGCTTGATACCCTTTACAGGGTTAATAACTTCACTGCCGAACAGGCAGCTTAGAAAGTGCTGAAGATCAGCCTCAAACGTGCGGGTCTCTTCACTGCCGAACAGGCAGCTTAGAAAAGCAAGAGACCATGCAGTTAGCGTTTGGCCTTCTTCACTGCCGAACAGGCAGCTTAGAAAATTATCCGTACTCTGCCGCATATACAAATCGACTTCACTGCCGAACAGGCAGCTTAGAAATATAAAATGTACAAAAACCATTATTTTTATCAGTTCACTGCCGCACAGGCAGCTTAGAAAATTCTGATGAAGCCCCAAATGAAACCGGGTATGTTCACTGCCGCACAGGCAGCTTAGAAACTCAACGCATTCCGGATCAGGTTCGCAGTTGCGTTCACTGCCGCACAGGCAGCTTAGAAAGGAAGCGGTTAAGCGTTAAGTCAAAAATTATTGTTCACTGCCGCACAGGCAGCTTAGAAAATAGGCTCGCCAGGAATGTGTGGGATTTCAGCGTTCACTGCCGCACAGGCAGCTTAGAAAACTGAGCAACTGCAAAACGCGCTAATCGGACTGTTCACTGCCGCACAGGCAGCTTAGAAAAACACTGGTAATCGTTCTGCTGCAACCAACACGTTCACTGCCGCACAGGCAGCTTAGAAATGAACTGCCAGCAGAAAAAATTGATAATAGACGTTCACTGCCGCACAGGCAGCTTAGAAAAGACATGAAAATCCTCCCGCCTTCTTTGAATGGTTCACTGCCGCACAGGCAGCTTAGAAAAGTATACGCTTTTGAGTCATCCGTAAACCCAAGTTCACTGCCGCACAGGCAGCTTAGAAAATTATCCATCTGCAGAATGCCATCAGCGTTACGTTCACTGCCGCACAGGCAGCTTAGAAAGTAGATAGCTTGCAGAGCAGATTGCTGTTGCTGTTCACTGCCGCACAGGCAGCTTAGAAATTGATACTGCTTAGGTACTAAATCTGAACAGCGTTCACTGCCGCACAGGCAGCTTAGAAATCACCCTGCGATGTTGACTTGCACAGCTCAGCGTTCACTGCCGCACAGGCAGCTTAGAAAAGCAACAGCAGGCTCAGTACATTCCACAGCAAGTTCACTGCCGCACAGGCAGCTTAGAAAACTTTGTGATCTGCTGCACTTCTTCGTCACTAGTTCACTGCCGCACAGGCAGCTTAGAAAATTAAGCGACATGACGCCGCGCCCTTGGTCGAGTTCACTGCCGAACAGGCAGCTTAGAAAACAGCGCTAAACGCTAGCGCTTTGCCGTATTACTTCACTGCCGAACAGGCAGCTTAGAAAATGCGCCGCTCCTCGCTCGTTCGTCGCAGGAAAAGAAGCATCAGCGAACAGTAGGGGGCGATGCCCGGTTAGATACCGACGATGGTGGGCATATTATCGGCCACCGCTTTATGAGTGACCAAGGCTTAAAAAACCTGTTCCCGCAGGATGCAAACTTAAACCGTGGCGCTTATAAATCCATGGAAAATGAATGGGAAGACTGGACTAAGGAAGGTTATGAAGTAAAACCAACCGTCCGTTTAGACCCACCAGGTTCAGCTAGACCAGATAATATTATTGCAAATTACAACGTTCACGATCCTAAAACAGGAAAAAGAGTTTTCAGGCGACGACATGAATTTAACAATGTCAAAGGCGAAACATTTAACCGTGTGAATCGCAAAGATATGCAGGGCTACAGAGACTAACTATGAAAATTGATCCGAAATACATTCAAGAGCTTGGTGCGCTGGTAATTCGCAGTGAGGATGTTGTCGAAGAGCCAGAATGGAATGCGCTCGCATTTGTATTTGATATTACTGAAGGTCATATGGCCAATTCAGGTTTTATCTACGTTGATGACGAGATTATCCCTGCTGCTGGAACTGAGGAAGACCCAATGGCTTTGAATCGGAAGATCCGTGAGTTCCAAAATGCCATATTTGAAGCTTGCGGCCATAAATTTGTGCAACTGCTTATTCAAATGAACTCGGCCGGTAAAATTCATATCGACTTTGAGTTTGATAACCCTAAACGTTGGAATATGGGCCCGGCTAACTACCGCGCAATGCGTGAGCAGTTACGCCCGGTGTTTAAATAATAGCAACCAGTATTACGCCAAACAACAGGCCGCGTTAGCGGCTTATGGTGCATTACTGGATATGCTACACATAGACTTTAGCCAGAAAGCACTGCAGTTAACCCCTGCCGCGTCGTTCAACCGAACAAAGACGACAGTGGCTTAGTTGCCAGCACCGGTAGCACAACACCCTTGTCGATAACGAAAAATGCCAATAAACCCGACGGTGATATTTACGCACTTTTAGCTTTGTTGAATTGCCTCACACCCATTAGCTCGGGGTTTTGCGCACAAATTTTGGCTTTTTGAGCTGGATGAAGTAGCTCTGCCCAGTTGCTTTTCCCGGCGTGCTTTTGCCTTTTGATATGTGCTTTAAGTACTCTACCAATCAACACAGCCGGGGTAAAAGATGATAGTGTGGTGCAATGTTTTGCCACTGTATTACTGAGTGTGATTATGCGACTAATATTGTTTTGCCTTTTGCTGTTAGCCAGTTTTACGTTGTTGGCTTTGCCACAATATAGCCAGTCTGAGTGCCAAAAACTTAATGCACAGCGCCTGGAAGTGCGTAAGCAGTTACGCCAGCCTTACAACGCAGACCATGGCCAGCAGTTACAAGCGCGACAAAAAGAGCTTGAGCGTTTGCTAAAGCAGCATTGCAAGCAACCGGTTAAAGATCCGTCTGTGCTTCAGGCTGTGGTTGAACCTTCGATGCCAGTTCAGCGTTAGCCGGCGTTACCGTAAAGCGGGTAAGGCCAATTAACTGGCCAGACTCGGTAACCACTTTAACCTGCCATTTTCCCAACGCATTTGCCGGGAAGTTTTGTTTGTGGCTCCAGGCTCTGTAGCCCTGTTCACGACCGCCGTTAATCGCTAATTTAATGCGATCGACTTCTATCCCGTTTTGCAACCAAATATGATAAATAGCTTCATGCAGGCCGCGTGGGGCTTTAACGGCGGTAAAGCTGAACAAGCCTTGTTTATGTAAACTGTGTTCATCTAACTGGGTAATATTCTGGCCTGGCTTGCGCTGCTCGGCATCCACTTGATGTGACAGCGTAATGCTGGTTAGGCGCAGGGCCGCCGGCGGAATATAGCTGCGTAGCAGCCAGACGCCAGCGCTGAGCACGCTAAGCAGCAATAATAATACTGGCGCGCGCCACCAACGGCCATTTGGTAGTAACGGCCCCAAAGCGGGCAAGCTAAGTAGTACTGCTGCCGCTAAGGCGACTTGCAGGCTTTGAGTGGTGCTAAGTTGGAGCAGCACCGGCAAAATAATTAAAAGTACAATAAACAAAGTAAAGGCATGGAATACGACAAACAAGGTGCGCTGTGGTGCCAGTTTTTTGTAGTACAACGGGTCGATAACAGAGACTAGCGCGCAGCCGATGATCAGTAGCGTAAAAACGGCCTGGCCATGCGTCCAGCTGGTAACGGCAAGAAAAAACGGCAAAGCGAAAAACAGGCTTTCCTGATGTACAAACTGCAAAGTAAAGCGTACCAGTGTGGGTGAGATGCTCACGCCAAAACGCTGTTGCAGGCGCTCTTGCAGCCAGTTATCCAGCCATAACCAAAGCCAACTGACTAACAACAAGATGGCAATAAGCTGCGCCAGCGCGGTCTTTCGCTCGACTAAAATATAGCTGGCGACGCCTGATACAAACGCCAGTGCTGCCAGCAAGCCGGGGTAGCGCCGCATTTGTTCTGCAACCTGTGGTATCAGGCTTGTTGGTGATATCACAACAACGGCTCCAAGAGGCCCATGGCGGGCTGTTACGGCTAATGCCGGTTAGCATAAGCCGTATCTGACAGGCATTGCCAGCAAAGATTCCGTTGGCGCCACTTATTTAGCCTGTAGCAGCCCTCTATTGGCCATTAAGCTTGCAATTTCGGGCAGGCTGGCGGGGTCATCAATAGTCGAAGGCACCGTGTATTGGCAGCCATCAGCAATTTGCCGCAGTAACTTGCGCAGGATTTTACCGCTGCGGGTTTTGGGCAGCCTGGGAACCACTATGGCTTTTTTAAAGCAGGCCAGCGCGCCTATCTCCTGCCGTACCATTGCCACCAACTCGGCCTCTAACAGGGTTTCATCTACTTCAATACCATTTTTAATTAACAGTAATGCCAGTGGCTGCTGGCCTTTGATGGGCTCATGAATACCAATAACGCAGCATTCGGCAACAGCGGGATGGCTGGCGACAATTTGCTCCATTTCACCGGTAGATAAGCGGTGGCCGGCCACGTTGATCACGTCATCTGTGCGGCCCATAACAAATAAATAGCCGTCTTCGTCAATATAACCGCCATCACCACTGGCGTAATAGCCCGGGAAGGTGCGCAGGTAGCCGTCGACAAAGCGCTGGTCATTGCCCCAAATCGTGGTTAAGCAGCCCGGCGGTAACGGCAACTTAAGCGCGATATAGCCATGTTCATTGGCATTAAGCAATTTGCCGCTGTCGTCGAGGATCTGTACATTAAAACCCGGCACTGGCATAGACGATGAGCCCGGTTTTGCCGGCATTAATGCCAGCCCTACCGGGTTAGCGGCGATGGGCCAACCGGTTTCGGTTTGCCACCAGTGGTCGATTACCGGCTTAGCCAGTTTATCTGTTACCCACTGATAGGTGGCGGGGTCAAGCCGCTCACCGGCGACAAAAATGCTGCGCAGTGCCGATAAATCATACTGCTGCAGCGTGGCTTCAGGGTCTTCCTTGCGAATGGCGCGAAACGCCGTAGGGGCGGCAAACAAAATGTTCACCTGGTACTGAGCACACACCCGCCAGAACGCACCGGCGTCGGGCGTAAATACCGGCTTGCCTTCATACAATACAGTGGTGCAACCGGCAATTAATGGGCCGTATACAATGTAAGAGTGGCCTACCACCCAGCCAACATCTGACGCTGCCCAAAACACATCGCCCGGTTTGGCGTTATACACCGCTTGCATGCTGTAATTAAGTGCCACGGCATGGCCGCCATTGTCACGCACTACGCCTTTAGGTTTACCGGTAGTGCCGGAGGTATACAGTACATACAGGGGATCGGTGGCTTTAACCGGCACACAGCTGGCGGGCTCGGCAGTGGCCATTTCGTGTTGCCAGTCCAGATCGCGGCCGCTATGCATCTGGGCTAACAGCTGTGGTCGCTGATAAATTACGCAGTATTGAGGCTTGTGTTGTGCCTTGGTAATGGCATCATCCAGCAGCGGCTTGTAAGCAATAAGTTTACTTATTTCAATACCACAAGAGGCGCTAACGACCACCTTAGGGCTGGCGTCGTCGATACGTAACGCTAATTCGTGGGCAGAAAAGCCACCAAATACCACCGAGTGCACGGCACCCAGACGGGCGGTGGCCAGCATGGCAATGGCCGCTTGCGGGATCATGGGCATGTAAATAACCACCCGATCGCCTTTGCTAACCCCCAGTGCCTTTAATACGCCGGCAAATTGTGCCACAGCTTCGCGCAGCTCACGGTAACTAAAACGCTGCTGGGTACCGGTAACCGGTGAGTCATAAATTAGCGCGGTTTGTTCGCCGCGGCCTTGCTCTATGTGGCTATCCAGCGCCAGGTAGGCGGTATTTAGTACGCCATCGGCAAACCATTGATAGTGGTCGGCATCTTGTTGCTGCAGTATCGTATGTGGTGCTTTATACCAATTTAGTTTTGCCGCCTGCTGCTGCCAGAAGGTGTCAGGTGCGGTAATGGCCTGGTCGAAGTGTTGCTGATAATGACTGTTTGACGTGTTTGCCATAGTTGCATCCTCGCGTCGATAACGGTTAACGACAATGCCAGTACTGTAGCTAAAAATCGTTCAAAGCGAACTTAGACTTAAGGCTAAGACGCTGAACTTGTAACGGGGCGCTGCTTATGGTTTGATGCCGGCATAACAGCAACTCACAATGGATGCAGATGGCAATTCAGATTTCAAACAGTGTGGTACTAAACGACAACGAGGTGGAGTGGCAGTTTATCCGCTCCAGCGGCGCCGGTGGCCAGCATGTAAACAAGGTGTCTACTGCAGCGCAGTTAATTTTTGATATTAACGCCAGTAGCTTGCCGCAGTTTTATAAAGATAAACTGCTGGCAAAATCTGACCATCGTATTACCCAAAGCGGAAAAATTATTATTAAATGCCAGCAAAGCCGCAGCCAGGAAATGAACCGCGAACAGGCGCTGGCGCAGTTTATTGAGCTGGTGCAATCGGCGGGCAGAGTCGCCAAAAAGCGCGTGGCCACCAAAGCCACTTACGGCAGCCAGCAGCGCCGGCTGGAGCATAAAAAGCAACGCGGTGCGACTAAGGCCCTGCGCCAGGGTAAGCCGCAGGTTTAGTTTAGCAGTGGACTCGAATCAAGCTTCAAAACTGTTGGTTTACGGGCTACAGCGCCCGGGCGCGGATGCTTTTGCCTTTAATCTTACCTTGTTGAATTAACTGCAGCGCCAACCTTACTGCACTGCGTTTTACTGCAACAAAGCTCCAGATGTCATGCAATTGAATTTTGCCCAAATCATCATTCGTCAGTTGCTTGCTGGCCGTTAGGGCACCAACAATATCTCCGGCACGAATTTTATGTTTTTTGCCACCATCTAACTGCAACGTTGCCATCAGGGGCGTTGCTGGAATTTGCGTAGCAAAATCAACCGCGGGCAGCTCGCTGGCTTCAATTTTTATGCCCAAGCCATCTTCCAATGGAATAAGCTTTGCTGCATCGCTGGCGGTAAACAAGCTAAGCGCGACACCGCTTTGGCCAGCACGGCCGGTGCGGCCGATACGGTGGGTGTGGGTGTCGGCGTCGTGCGCCAATTGGTAGTTAAATACCGCATCTACACTGCTGATATCCAAACCGCGGGCGGCAACGTCGGTAGCTACCAGAATACAGGCGCTGCCATTGGCGAACTGCACCAGCGTTTGGTCGCGGTCTTTTTGCTCCATATCTCCGTGTAGCGCCAACACACTAAAACCATAGTCTTTTAAGGCGTCGGCAACGTCTTGTGTTTCGCGCTTGGTATTGCAAAACACCATGCTGCTTTGGCCCTGATATTGCAACAATAAATTACGCAGTGCATTAAAGCGCACGCTATTGTCGCTTACCTGAAAAAACTTTTGTTCGATGCTACTGGTGTTGTGTTGCTCTGCCACTGTTACCCGCACTGGATTATTTAATAAACGCTCACTTAGTTTGGCAATGGCGGCAGGGTAAGTGGCGCTGAACAGCAGTGTCTGTCGTTTTGCTGGCGCTTTGGCGATAACAGCATCTAAATCTGCTTGAAAACCCATTTCCAACATGCGGTCGGCTTCATCCAGCACTAGCGTGGTTAGATCGTCCAACTTTAAGCGCTCGCTATTCAGATGGTCAATCACCCGGCCCGGCGTACCAACTATGATGTGCGCGCCATGTTCTAGCGAGCCAATTTGCGGGCCAAGAGGCACACCACCGCACAGGGTAAGAATTTTAATATTATGAATGCTGCGGGCCAGTCTACGCAGCTCTGCCGCGACTTGATCGGCTAGCTCACGCGTTGGGCATAACACCAGGGTTTGCACGCGGAAATACTTTACATCCAGTTTAGCTAACAAGCCCAAACCAAAAGCTGCTGTTTTGCCGGAGCCGGTTTTTGCCTGGGCAATAACATCCTGGCCATTAAGAATAGCGGGCAGCGCTTGCGCCTGAATGGTGGTCATTTCGGTATAACCTAAATCTTGCAAATTGCTTATTAAAGCGTCTGGCAAATTCAGGCTGGAAAACGAGGTATTGCTCATGCTGCTGCTCCGCAAATATAAAAACTGCGGGCCATCGCCTGCAAAAGGGGCGGCATTGTAGCAGAATGGCGTGGCTTTGCATTAGTCTGATGGTGAAAATTTCAGCAAGGCAGTATTTACTGCCTTGCTGTGTCGGGGCTACTGCTTTGGCATTAAATCCAGCAGGGCTATTACTGTTGCCTCAACGCCCTTGGTTACTGCTGGTTGCGGGCTGATTTTAAACAGCGGGCTATGGTGGCTGGGCACTGCCGGACCTCCGGCTTTCTCGGCAGCAAAATCTTCAGCCGGCGTACCGCCTACGGCAAAGTAAGTGCTGGGGATATAGGGCTCAGTGGTAAAAAACGGAAAGTCTTCGGCGCCCATGCCTAAGCGTTTGTAGTTTTCATCAAACACCGGTTGGCCCATCTTGGCTGCCCAAGCTTTTTTCAGCCGTTGCGTCAGTGGAATATCGTTCACGGTAGGTGGAGTGGGTTCGTCAGATATAACCACTTCCGGCAGTTTATCTTCAGGTAAGCCCGCCGCGCGGCCTAAATTTTCCGCCACTCGCTTAATGGCCGCCATCAGGTACTCGCGGGTTTCCCAGCTGTCGTTGCGCACGGTTAGCTGCAAATGGGCTTTGTCGGAAATAATATTATGCTTGGTGCCGCTATGAAAGGCACCAACGGTGATAAGCGCCGGCTCTTTCGGCGCGATTTCACGGCTAACTATAGTTTGTAGCGCCAGCACAATTTGTGCGCCCAGTACTATAGGGTCTTTGCCGCGGTGTGGGCTGGCGCCATGTGCGCCAACGCCGTGTACTGTAATATCAATGCTGTCAACGCCGGAGTAGGGTGAGCCTTCAACGGCGACAATTTTACCGGCTTCTATTTCGGATGAAACATGAAACGCCAGTGCGTAATCGGGCTGGCCAAAGCGGCCCCAGATATTGTCTTGCATCATGCCTTTGGCGCCGCCAACGCGTTCTTCAGCGGGTTGGCCTACCAGCATCAGTGTGCCGGACCATTGATCTTTCATCGCCGCCATGCGCCGGGCTGTGCCTACCAGGCTGGTAATGTGTACGTCATGGCCACAAGCATGCATCACATGAACATCATTGCCGTCCCAGTCTGTTTGCTTGGCCTTAGAGGCATAGGATAAACCCGATTTTTCTTCTACTGGCAGGCCATCCATGTCGGCACGCATCATGACTAAGGGCCCCGGGCCATTTTTTAGCATCGCTACAATGCCCGTTTTGCCAACGCCTTCGGTTACGTCAAAACCGGCGGCACGCAACTCTTTGGCAAGCCGTTTCGCCGTTTGGTGTTCCATATGCGACAGTTCAGGGTGTTGGTGAAAGTGTTTGAACAGGGTGCCAAGGTGTTGTTGGTAGTCTTGCTGAATTTGATTGGACAAGCTGCTGGCAGCGAGTGTACAAAAGCTGGTTAAACCAATTAATCCAGCAATTAGAGTGGTTTTCATCAGGGGCGCCTTAACATTAATGATATTAATCTAAGCTAACGCGGCACCTGATAAAATGCCAGCTTTTGCGACCGGCATACGTTGATGTGCTGTGATAATGCGATAAAGGCGTTAGGCTTGATCAGCGCTTTTGTTAGCCAATATTTTATCTTCGGGGCTATCAGACTTGGGCAGGCTGATAACCTGCTCAGCAGAGGCGGGCAGTGTTTTACCAATAAAACTTCCGCCGCGTTCAATGCTCAAATCATCACAGTGAATGGTGCCATGTGCTTTGCCCTGCGGCAAAATTTCCACACTATTGGCAAAGCATTCGCCTTCAAACATACCGTTAATAATTACCTTATCGGCGGTTAGTTCGCCCTTTATCCGCCCGCCGACACTAATAACCAGTGTTTTTTCGCTGACGATTTTACCTTCAATATAGCCGTCTATCTGCAGATCGCAGCTTAGTCGGAGATTGCCGTTAATTGTGCATCCTTGTGCAATGACAGTTGTAACTGAGTGCTTGCCTTGGTTTCCAGCATGCTGACTAAAGAGTCCCATTTAATGCTCCTTTCCTTCTCAAATACCAGATCGAAATTTGCCGCGTCCCAATCCATAAAGCTTTGCGGATTAAGCGCCCGATCGAGGAAATGTACTTCGTAATGTAAGTGTGGTGCGGTTGATAAGCCGGTATTACCCGAGGTGGCAATTAGCTCGCCTTTGTGAACAAAGTGGCCAGACTTTACCTTAAACTCATCCAAATGGGCATACAGAGTAGAAAACCCAAAGGCATGGCGTATTTTTAGTAAATTGCCGAAACCTTGTTTGCTGGAACGCATAACTTCTACCACACCATCGGCAGGGGCATACACAGCCGTACCGCGACCGGCAGATAAATCGACACCTTTATGGTGCTGCTGTTTACCGACTATAGGATGCTGGCGTAAACCAAAACGTGATGAACGACGGCTAAATTCCAGCGGTGAGCCATTGGGCACCAGTTGCAACATGGTTTGACGGGCAACAGAGTTAACCGACGCTGTGTCGAGACGGTTTTCTAAGTCTTGAGGATATTGCTGCTCTAAGCCAAGTGCCAGTTCAATTTCACCAACGCGGTTAATCACTTGCAACATTTCATCTTGTTTAAGCGTTAACTCTTGTGCCAGCGCAGACTTACTGCTTTGTAAGGTGGCGATTTCATCGCGCAAGGTACTGGCCTGGCTGGCCAGGTAAGAGCGTTGTGCCTGGCTTTGCTCGACACTGCGCAACAAATAATCAATCACCGCGGCGGTAATAATTAAACCAAACAGTAAAGCCCACATGGCGATAACAGCATTACGTTTAAATAATTTGCTGACATTAAAATGGCGGGTACCATTGATC
Source organism: Rheinheimera maricola (assembly GCF_016918075.2). GTDB lineage: Bacteria > Pseudomonadota > Gammaproteobacteria > Enterobacterales > Alteromonadaceae > Alishewanella > Alishewanella maricola_A. The sequence continues at coordinate 45,022 of NZ_JAERPS020000001.1, forward strand.
GTCGAGACAGAAATGATAATACGATCTTTCATTCAGGCCAGTAGCTCTCAATGGGATTTCAGACAGTCGGTAAAAATATGTGGCTTTGGCGTCAGTGTCAAGAATTTACTGCGACTGCTAATAGCATGTTACCAGCGGGCAAAATGATCTTCTGCCAAACCAGGCACCTGGTTTAGTGCAAGTTTTTCACCAGTTTCAAGCTGTAGTTCACCGGAAAAAGTCCCGCAATACTGCCGAAAATTACTCGCGACAATGCCCATATTTAGCCGTTGTTGGCGACAGCCTGTAGGTTGAAATTGCAAATTTAGCTGTTTATCGGTGCTAACAAATTGCCAGGGCTGGGCTGGCTGTTGCCGATTAAGGCGAATATTTACCGGTGGAAGTAACTGTTTGCTGCCATTAAGCCAGAAACAGTTTTCAGTGTTACCGGTTTCATTGACACCATTGGCCAAATTTAAACCAAACCTGCCTTGTGGCAAGTGCGCACTAATACTACCCCAGCGCCAGCTGGTTTCCCGGCGCATATAACCGGCTGAAAAATCATAGCCACCAAGCGCGGTGGTTAAGTCTAGTGCCGTGTCGCGATAATGTAATTTGCCGCTAACAGGCAGCGCATTATGTTTTTGCGTATAGGTCCAGCCGTTGTAGCCTGTTGCTGTACACAATGCCAGTGGCGAGCTATCGACATCGCCATGCAGGGTTAATTCTCCGCTTAATAGTGCGCCTTTTAGGCTAAGGTGCCAATTGTACTGCTGCAATGTCATAGCGATGCTTTGAGCACCGTTAATGCGGGCAGTGCCGACGGTGGGAGAGGGGCTCATCTGAACCCCAAGGCTAAAGGGCCTTATCAGCTCAATTTCGTCAAGGCTGTTGCTGTGACGATCGTAAAAATAGCAAAACGCACTACCGGCATAGCGGATATCGGCGATGGCGATGCCGATTTGCCAATCCGGGTGGCTGATGCTGATAAACTGAAATTGCTTAAAATGCAGATACTTGGCCAACGCGCTGGCCGGCTTATCCATAACATTGCGATAAACAAACTGCGGTATGGCTAATTCTGTTACCGGCGTGGCGAAATGGCCAAAGCGGGGCTCGCCATTGGCATTTATCAGGATATTAGCGGCTAGCGGCTGCGCCATGCAGCGCGCTGCGGCGCTGCTCTGGCTGCTTTGATTAATGATCGGCGTGGCCATCTATACCATGCACATGGCCATGATCCAGCTCTTCGTGGGTGGCGTCGCGTACCAATAGCACTTCAACATCGAAGCTCAAATCAATACCAGACAAAGGATGGTTACCATCTACTACCACTTCTTCTTCAGTTACTTCCAGTACAATTACCGATTGCTCACGACCATCTGGCCCCGCCGCACGAAAACGCATGCCAACTGCAACGTCCATGCCTTCAAACATCGACTTAGGTACTGCCTGTGTCAGGGCGTCATGGCGCTCGCCGTAAGCATCAGCTGCCGAGATATCGGCTTTAAATTTGTCGCCAGCCGCTTTTCCAGCCAATGCCTGCTCTAAACCAGGAATTAACGAACCGTGGCCAAATAAGAAGACTAAAGGTTCGCCACCGATGGAGGTGTCTAATTCATTACCTTTAGGATCGGTAACGGTATAGTGCATGGCGACAACTTTGTCCTGAGAAATGGTCATGAAAACCTCTTTAATTTAACGAGTAAGGTAACGGCATCAGGCGCAGTGCCGGTGCACTGTCGCTGCTAAGCCGTAGTGAGTCTGCCGGTGTTATGTCGTTTGGTAATACCGCAATTAACCACAGTTGGTTATGAATATTGGCGGCATTAACAACCTGGCCGCTCCGGCGCCAGTTTTCACCCAGTTGTATTTCTATATCGCTACCGGCTGCGGGGGTTTCATCGGTATCAGCCGTTAAAATAAATGCCGCCCTTTTATTGCCACCCCGGTATTTTAGTCTGGCTACGGTTTCCTGGCCAATATAACAGCCTTTAGTAAAACTAATTGCATCGAGCGCCTGTAAGTTAAGCATTTGTGGCACAAACTCGCCAATTAAACCCTGTTCAAGATAGCTAAAACCATGTTTGATATGCTGCACTAACCAGGCTGTTGGTGCTGCAAATGGCAGCGCTTGTTGCATCAGTTGCCTGGCATCTTCCAGTGGCATCATCAATAAGAAATGATCCTGCGCTAACGCCAACAGCATGGCGCCGTTGTGCCGGCTAAGCCTGCCAGGTTCTGGTACGTTAAAACCTAAATGGATTATCAGTTGCGCTACGTCGTTAGCATCAGTATTGGGGCTGGCAGTGCCGCCTAACCCAAATACGGCAAAATGTGGTTGGCCGGCTTCAAAGCTAACTTTGGAAAATACACCAAATTTTTTCCATTGCGCCAAAGACGCGCTCAGTTCGTCACGAAAGGCCAGCGCAATTAGCTGGTCTGCCGTTTTAGCCAAATAAAACTGCGACCACATTTTTCCCTTGGCGTCGCAATGTGCACCGTGTAAAAAATCGTCATCGGTCAGTTGGTCCAGATCGCAGGTGGTTTGACCTTGCAAGTATTTATGATTGTCAACGCCGCCTATCAGTACACTGTCAAAGGCGGGTAGCGGCGCGATAAATGCGCCTTGAACCTGAGTGGATAATGAAGCGTATTGTTCTGCAGTTAGCCATGATGTATGCATAATTAGGTCTTGGGTATCACAAAAGCTGGAACGAATGTAGTTATCATTGGGTGAAAGCCGCAAAAGCTCAACCCCGTAGGTAGAATTTTGTTAGAATCCGTTGGTATCAAAGCGTGTCAACCAGGCAGTCACTTTTAAGGAAGGTTATGACAGAGTTAATGATTAAACCAAGATTACGCTGGGCTTGCCGTCGCGGCATGTTGGAGCTGGATGTACTGCTGGCGCCCTTTGTTGAGGAGGGCTATGACGCGCTGAGTTTGCAACAAAAGCAAGATTTTGAGCGTTTGCTGGCATCTGATGATCCGGATTTATTTGCCTGGTTTATGGGGCATGGTAAATCAACTGACCCGGCTATCCAGGCACTTATTCAGCTGATACTGGACCGTGTCCGCGTATAATATCAGCTTAGCGCCGAGTAAAGTTTACCGGCGTTTATTACTGCTACTGGCAGCGCTACCAGCATGCTTGGTGGCGACGACCAGCATGAGTTCAATGCACGCCTTATTGGCTGCAGTGCCGCTGTTGCTATTTTATTGGCGCTGGTATGCGTTGTACTACCAACAACAGCAGCACCTTATGCTGACACTTAGCGACACTGGCGAGCTGTATTGGTTTGGCGCAGCATTGCCATCTGGCCAACTGCAACGTGTTGGTCTGGTAAGCCAGTATCTGTTGCGGCTGCGCTGGTACAGTGCGCCTGACCAGCGCTGTTATGATAAATGGGTATGGGCTGATCAGTGCACTGATGATGCGTTTCGTACTTTGGCCAGGGTGCTGAATCAGCGCAATTGGCCATCAGAGCGTAATGAAAACACAACGCTTTGACGGCCAGGCTATTTAGGGTTTCAAAATGGTTGGTTTGCTGTCTTGCTGCAGCGCTGGATAGTCGAGGTTGTAATGCAGGCCGCGGCTTTCTTTACGCGCTAAAGCACAGTGAATAATCAGTTCTGCTACCTGTACCAGATTACGCAGTTCCAACAGGTTATGACTGATGCGAAAGTGGCTGTAGTATTCCTGGATCTCACGTTGCAGCAATTCCACCCGATGCAAGGCGCGCTCCAGGCGCTTATTGGTACGGACTATGCCAACATAATCCCACATAAACAGTCTGAGTTCATGCCAGTTATGCGTGATGACTACTTCTTCGTCTGAATTGCTCACCCGGCTGTCATCCCACGGCGGCAGTTGTGCAAGTTCACTGCTGGGGTTTAACTGCGCCAGAATATGTGCAGCCGCCGCTTGGGCGAATACAATGCATTCCAGTAACGAATTACTGGCCATTCGGTTGGCGCCGTGCAAACCGGTATAGGCTACCTCACCAATCGCATATAAATTAGTCAGATCAGTTTGGCCGTTTAAATTTACCATTACGCCGCCACAAGTGTAATGTGCTGCAGGCACTACTGGTATGGGCTGGCGGGTAATATCTATACCCACGCTTAAACATTTGGCATAAATGGTAGGAAAGTGCTCGATAATAAAATCTTTTGCTTTATGGCTGATATCCAGATAAACGCAATTGGCACCTAAGCGTTTCATTTCATAGTCAATGGCGCGGGCAACGATGTCACGGGGCGCTAATTCGGCTCGTTCGTCAAAGTCGGGCATGAAGCGGCTACCATCGGGGCGTTTTAAATAAGCGCCCTCGCCACGCATGGCCTCGGTAATTAAAAAATTAGGTGCATCCGGGTGATATAAGCTGGTGGGGTGAAATTGGTTAAATTCCATATTCGCCACCCGGCACCCTGCACGCCAGGCCATGGCAATACCATCGCCGCTGGCAACGTCAGGGTTACTGGTATAAAGGTACACTTTACTGGCGCCACCGGTTGCCAGTGCCACAAAACGGGCCCGTACCAGTTCAACTTTAGCCGCCTCTTTGTTCCAGACATAGGCACCGTAACAGCGCTTAGCGTCAAGGCCTATTTTACGGCCATTAATCAGGTCGATAGCGTTGTAGTTTTCCAGCAATTCAATATTAGGGTGGGCTTTAACTTTGTCAACCAGCGTAATTTGGACTGCCTGGCCGGTGGCGTCAGCGGCGTGCAGAATACGCCGGTGACTGTGGCCGCCTTCGCGCGTAAGGTGGTATTTCAGACTGCCGTCGTTATCCTGATACTGATCAAACGGCACGCCCTGAGCAATAAGCCATTCCATCGCGGTTTTAGCGTTTCCGGCGGTAAATTGCACTGCAGCTTCGTCGCATAAGCCAGCACCGGCAACTAGCGTATCATCAACATGTGAGGCGATGCTGTCGTTTTCATCAAACACCGCAGCAATACCGCCTTGTGCGTATAGGGTAGAGCCCTCGCGCAGCGGCCCTTTGCTTAACACCAGCACTTTGGCTTTATCGGCCAGTTGCAATGCCAACGACAAACCGGCAGCACCGCTGCCAATAATTAATACATCACAGAGATATTCTTTTGCTTGTGTCATGCGATACACTGGCCATCATTCAAAGTCGGGCTATTGTAGCTTTTTTGCTAAACTTCGCAGAACTATTTCTGGTGGGCACGGTCATACCTGCACGCTAGACCAGCGCCAGTTAGTATAATGATTAGTATTACAGGGGATTAGCTCGAACATGAGCGAGCAAGAATTGGACTGGCAGATTGTCCAGCGGGTACAACAAGGCGATAAAGCCGCCTTTAATGTATTGGTAAAAAAATATCAGCACAGGATAGCGAACTTAATTTCCCGTTACGTCTCTAACCACGGAGACGTTGCAGATGTCGCGCAGGAAGCTTTTATTAAAGCCTATCGCGCAATTCCGGGGTTTCGTGGTGAAAGTGCGTTTTATACCTGGCTGTATCGTATTGCGGTAAACAGTGCGAAAAACTATCTGGTAGCTAATGGTCGTAAACCACCGGCAACAGATGTTGACGCTGAAGACGCAGAGTATTTCGAAGGTAGCGATGCCTTAAAAGAACAAGACTCACCGGAAAAACTATTATTGTCCGATGAGATACGTAATGTGGTGTTTAGCACCATTGAAAAATTGCCTGACGAGTTGCGTACTGCTATTACGTTGCGTGAACTTGAAGGGTTAAGTTATGAAGAAATTGCGGAAGTCATGGCCTGTCCGATAGGCACTGTCAGAAGTCGTATTTTTCGAGCACGCGAAGCAATTGATTTGCAGCTTAAGCCGTTAATAAGCTAGCAGTCAGGGCAAAAACCAGTAATTTAAGACAGGAAACACTATGTCGTTAGAAAATCAGGATTGGCTCTCTGCTGCCAGTGACAATCAGCCACTGACCAAAGCACAACTTGACAGTTTGCTCACTCAGGCTGAATACCAGGATACACTGCAGCGCTACCATCTGATCGGCGCCACATTGCGCCGTGAAACAGCAAGTGCCTTGCCAAATAACTTTGCTGACGATTTCGCTGCCAGCTTGGCAGATGAGCCAGTGTATCAGTTACAAAACGATCGTAATTTGTTGCAGCGCATTCGTATGACAGTAAGCGCGGCTGCAAATGGCCGCTGGTTACAACCGGTGGCACAGGGTGCGGTTGCCGCCGGTGTTGCATTAATGGCAGTATTTGGTATGCAGCAGTACCAACAGACAGGTAGCGCAGACAGCCTGTCGCCGCTGCCGGTATTGCAAACACAGCCAGTAGCTGGGTTTTACACGCCAGTAAGCTTAAGCCAGACAACGGTCGACGACCGCTTTGCCGAGCAAGAACAACAGGCAATGTTAGAGCAACAAAAGCGGCTGCAAGCGCTGTTAAATGCCCATCGCCAGCAAGTTAGGGTGTTGGAGCAATCACAGCAAGCTAGCCAAACCGAAAACAGTACGGTGAACAACGAGCAACAATAATGCGATTCTCTGGCTTATGTAGTGCCATAGTGTTACTGATGCTGTCTGGTCTGGCGCAGGCTGAGCAAAGCGGCTGGGCCTTGTTTGACAAAGTGCAAACCGCAGTGCGGCAATACAATTTCGATACGTCTTTTGTGGTGTTAAAAGGCGGTAAGGCTGATACTTACCGCTGGATCCACGGCCGCAGTGGCGACAACGAAATTGAACATCTTATTCCGTTAGACACCAATGGCGTAGATATACTGCGCCGTGATGCCCAGGTGTATTATTTACTGACCGACAGACCTGCTTTTGTTACCGAAGCCTCTAGCATCGCCGAGTTGCCTGCCCTATTGTTTGAAGCCAAAGACAATGTGAGTAAGCTATATAACGCGGTTGCTGGCAGCAGTTCGGTAATGTCAGGTCGCAGTGCGCAATTACTGCGCCTGACGGCTAAAGACAGTGGCCGTTATCATTATTGGTTGTGGCTGGATGACGAGACGGGTTTCCCGTTACGTATTGATACCTTGTCAGAGCAGCAAAATGCCTTAGAGCGTTGGTTGGTTACGCATATGCAAATTACTGCGGAGTTTCCAGACAATCTTAATGCCTTAATGGCGGCAGAGTTACCGCCAGCTGCGTCCGCAGTGGCGGCCGCAACACCACAATCAAGTCACCAATTAAACTGGATGCCGCAGGGTTATCAGCAAGTGTCTAATCCGGCAGATATCCCGCAGTTAGGTGGCAGTTTGTTGAGTTATTGGTTACTGAGTGATGGCTTGCATCAGGTATCGGTATTTGTGCAAAACGCCCAGCGTATGCCAACCCAAGCTTATCGTGATGGCGCAACGACTATTTACGTGGAAACTCAGAATCAGCTTGAAATAACAGTTATCGGCCCCGTGAGCATTGACACCGCGCGGCAATTGGCTGGCGCGGTGCGCTAATGGTGGAAGAAATTGCCACCGTTGTGCGCGCCGCTGACAATGGTCTTTGGCTGACAACAACACCGGTGGCCAGTTGCAACGCCTGTCAAGTCAGTGATGACTGTGGTACCGGTATTGTCGCTAAAACTATCACTCCCAGAACACAACACTTCTATATTGCCACTGAATTGCAATTGCTGCCGGGCGAACAGGTAAAAATAGGTTTGCACGAAGCTAGTCTGGTCAAGGCAGCACTTATGGTTTATTTGCTGCCGTTACTCAGTTTGATTTTGTTCACCATGGTTGGCTCTGGTTTGGCGCTGGCTGAAGGCTGGATTATTTTACTGGCATTACTGGGTGCCGGTATCGGTTTTATGTTGGCGCGCCAATACGACCGGTCGCAGGCCGGAGCGGTGCAGCTACGTATCTTACAGGTGTTACCCTCGCTGGCTGTCAGCCAACAGTCGCTTGCTAGCAGGCGTGCAATACCGTCATGGGGCAGCAGTGAATAACACATAGCAAGCTGACGCTGGATAGAGTACAATTCGCGCTAATTTATCGGAATAACCCGCGTAATTGCAGCAGACCCAAACGTGTTAACTCAGCGTCTGTGATCTGACATTACGCTTACAGTTTTGCGGACAACATGCCTAAACTTAATCACATCAGAAACTTTTCAGTTATTGCTCATATTGACCATGGTAAATCGACCTTATCGGACCGTTTGATTCAGTTCTGCGGCGGTTTATCTGATCGCGAAATGCAAGCTCAGGTGCTCGATTCAATGGATCTGGAGCGCGAGCGCGGTATAACCATTAAAGCGCAAAGCGTAACGCTGTATTACAAAGCCGATGACGGTGAAACCTATCAGCTGAACTTTATCGATACGCCCGGTCATGTCGATTTTACGTATGAAGTGAGTCGTTCACTGGCGGCATGTGAAGGTGCGTTGCTGGTAGTGGATGCCGGGCAGGGTGTTGAAGCGCAAACCGTAGCAAATTGCTATACCGCGCTGGAAATGAATTTGGAAGTTATACCGGTACTGAACAAAATTGATTTACCGCAGGCCGAACCCGAACGTGTTGCCGAAGAAATAGAAGACATTATCGGTATTGAAGCATTGGGTGCTGTGCAATGCTCCGCTAAAACGGGCATTGGCATTAAAGATGTGCTGGAAACCATTGTGAAAAAAATTCCGCCACCGGAGGGCGAGCCTGAACAAGCGACTCAGGCATTAATTATCGACTCCTGGTTTGATGCTTACCAAGGCGTTGTGTCGTTGGTGCGGGTGAAGCATGGCAGCATTAAAGCCAAAGACAAAATTAAAGTGATGTCGACCGGCCAGACATACGAAGTTGACAAAGTTGGGGTATTTAGTCCCAAAGCAACTAACACCGGTGAGTTAAAAACCGGTGAAGTAGGCTTCGTTATCGCCGGTATTAAAGAGATTAAGGGCGCGCCAGTAGGCGACACGCTGACGTTAGCGAAAAATAGTGCTGAAAAAGCCTTACCAGGTTTTAAACGTATTAAACCTCAGGTTTATGCCGGTGTGTTCCCGGTGTCGAGCGACGATTACGAAGATTTTCGTGATGCGCTGGCTAAGTTAAGCCTGAATGATTCATCACTATTTTACGAACCAGAAAACTCTGGTGCACTGGGTTTTGGCTTCCGTATTGGTTTCCTTGGTATGCTACACATGGAAATTATTCAGGAACGACTCGAGCGCGAATATGACCTGGATCTGATCACCACAGCACCTACCGTAGTGTACGAGGTGCTGAAAAAAAATGGTGAAACGGTCATGGTCGATAACCCCAGCGCTCTGCCGGCGGTAAATGACATTGACGAAATCCGTGAACCGATCGTTGAAGCGCACATTTTGGTACCGCAAGAATACCTGGGTAACGTTATTACCCTGTGTATCGAAAAGCGTGGCGTGCAAGTGAATATGAGCTACCACGGTCGCCAGGTCGCGGTGGTGTATGAACTGCCGATGGCAGAAGTGGTGATGGACTTCTTTGACCGGCTAAAGTCTACCAGCCGCGGTTATGCTTCATTGGACTATTCGTTTAAACGCTTTCAGACGTCAAATATGCAGCGCGTGGATATTTTGATTAACGGCGAACGTGTTGATGCGTTGGCCATTATCAGCCATATCGATTTTGCTCAGGGCCGTGGCCGTCAGTTGGCAGAAAAGTTAAAAGAGCTGATCCCGCGGCAGATGTTTGATATTGCCATTCAGGCTGCTATTGGCAATCACGTTATTGCTCGTACCACCATTAAACAGATGCGTAAAAACGTATTGGCGAAATGTTACGGTGGTGACATCAGCCGGAAGAAAAAGCTGCTGCAAAAGCAGAAAGACGGTAAAAAGCGAATGAAGCAGGTAGGTAATGTGGAAGTACCACAAGAAGCCTTCTTAGCCATTCTAAAAGTCGGTAAATAATTAAGGGATTTTATGGCGGGTTATTTTGCAATATTTCTGGTGCTGCTCACACTTGCCAGTGGATTAGTGTGGCTGTTAGATGCATTGGTGCTGGCACCCAAGCGTCAGCAAAAACTGGTACTAGCCCAGGCTTCGGCCGGTGGGCAATTACCAGTAGACAGCAGCGAAAGTCTGCTTAAAGAGCCGCAGATTGTTGAAACGGCGAAGTCGATTTTTCCGGTTATTGCGCTAATTACCATTTTCCGCTCTTTTATTTATGAACCGTTTCAAATTCCGTCTGGTTCAATGATGCCAACCTTACTAGTGGGCGACTTTATTTTGGTAGAGAAGTTCTCTTATGACGTGAAAGACCCTGTTTGGCGCAGTACCTTGTACAGCAATAACAAGCCGAAACATGGTGACGTGGCAGTATTTAAGTATCCTGAGCAGCCAACGGTCGATTACATAAAGCGTGTTATCGGTTTGCCAGGCGACAGGGTAATTTATCGCAATAAACAACTGTTTATCGAAAAAGCCTGTGCCGAGGGCCAAACTACCGGCTGTGGTAAGCTGGAAACGGTTGAGCTTAGCCTGAAAAATGAAGGTGAATATTATCAGGAGCGATACCCACAGCGCCGCTATACCGAGCAGCTTGGTGAGGTTGCGCACGATATTTTGCAAACGCCGGCACGGCGCGAACATACTGAATTTTTCTTTAAACAACGCGGTACCGCGATAGACGAATTTGTAGTGCCGGACGGCCACTATTTTGTGCTGGGTGATAACCGGGACAATAGCCGCGATGGCAGATTCTGGGGCTTTGTCCCCGAGCATAATATGGTCGGTAAAGCAGTATTTATCTGGATGAGTTTTGAATTTAATGAGGACCCACAGAGCTGGCTTCCAGGCTGGGTTCCAATAGGTGTGCGGTTTGACCGGCTTGGTCCTATTCACTAAGCTAAAAGCGCATTCCGTTAAGAGATAAGCATGCAAAAATCGTTAACAACACTGATGGTTCGCCTGGGCTATCAGTTTCAACAAATAGCATTACTGGAGCAGGCCCTGACGCACCGCAGTTGCAAAGGACAGCATAACGAGCGGCTGGAATTTCTCGGGGATGCGGTGTTAAGTCTGGTGGTGGCCGAAACCCTGTTTGACAATTTTCCAAAAGCCCGTGAAGGTGATTTAACCCGTATGCGTTCTACTTTAGTTAAGGGTGTCACGCTGGCTGAAATAGCCCAAGAGCTGCAGTTGTCAGAGTATTTACGCTTAGGGCCCGGTGAGCTGAAAAGCGGTGGCTTTCGGCGTGAGTCTATTTTGGCCGATGCAGTGGAAGCTATCTTAGGTGCAATATATCTGGATAGTGGTATGGCGGCGTGCAAAGAGCGCATTTTGTTCTGGTTAGGCGCGCGGCTAGAAAATATTACCCCGGGCGAGCAGAAGGACTCAAAAACGTTGTTGCAGGAATATCTGCAAGGGCTACGCTTAGCCTTGCCGGTGTATGACGTTATTGCCACCGTTGGCGAGGCGCATCAACAAACCTTTACCGTACGGTGCACCATCGCTGGCATGGCGCCCATTACCGCTACCGGCAGTTCACGCCGTAAGGCAGAGCAGGACGCCGCTCATATGGCGCTGGAAAAAATTAAGCATGACAGATAACACCGCATTACCTACCTATGCCGCTTTGGCTGCAATTGTTGGCCGGCCCAACGTAGGTAAGTCAACCTTGCTAAATAAGCTGGTAGGACAAAAGGTTAGTATCACCTCAAAAAAGCCGCAGACTACCCGGCACCGTATTGTCGGCATTGATACGCGGGACAACTATCAAACAGTTTATGTTGATACCCCAGGGCTACATATTGAAGAAAAACGCGCCATTAACCGGTTAATGAATAAGGCCGCCGCCAGTTCAATTCTTGATGTTGAATTTGTGCTGTTTGTTGTTGAGGGCACGCGTTGGACAGACGATGATCAAATGGTGCTTAACCGCTTAATCGCCGCAAAAAAGCCGGTGATCCTGGTGGTGAATAAAGTTGATTTATACCGCGACAAAGATACCTTATTGCCGCATTTACAATGGCTGGGTAGCCAGCTTAATTTTGTCGATGTGGTGCCGCTTTCGGCAGAAACCGGCGACAACGTGGATGCGCTGCGTGCTGTGGTGCAGCAGCATTTACCTCCTTGCGAGTTTTTCTTTCCTGATGATTACGTTACCGACCGCTCAATGCGCTTTATGGCCGCTGAAATAGTACGTGAAAAATTAATGCGCTTTTTAGGCGACGAGCTGCCGTACTCAGTAACAGTTGAAATTGAACGCTTTAAATGGGAAGAAAAGCACTATCATATTGCCGCTTTAGTGTTGGTTGAACGTGAAAGCCAAAAACGTATGGTTATAGGCAACAAAGGCGAGCGTATTAAAACCATAGCTACCGAGGCGCGTATTGATATGGCGTCGATGCTGGAGCAACCGGTATTTCTGCAAGTGTGGGTTAAAGTAAAATCGGGCTGGGCCGATGACGAGCGTGCATTGCGCAGTTTAGGTTACGGCGAAGATTAAACCATCATATGCACACTGAGCTCTGGCCTGCTTACATACTGCATAGCCGCCCGTTTAGTGAAGACAAACTGATTGTACAATTATTACTGCCGCAACTTGGCCGGTTGTCGGCTGTAGTGCGTAAACGTCAGGGCAAGCGCCGTTTAGCCTTGCAGCCATTTCAACTGTTTGTGCTGCAACTGTCAGGCCGCAGTGAGCTGAAGACCGTAACCAGCATTGATGAAGCGACAGCGGCGTTGCAGTTGCGTGGCAAGGCGTTGTACAGCGGCCTTTACCTGAATGAATTGGTATGCCGGCTTTGGCCAGACAACCTGGCTGCCGAGCAGTTGTTTGGCATGTATCAGCATAGCCTGGGGCAGTTACAAGATGTTAGCGCAGGCAAAGCTGAATTGGAGCCTTGCCTGCGTGAGTTTGAGTTTGCGCTATTGGCTGAGCTGGGTCAGCCCATAGACTGGCAGTATGCTGCAGACGGCAAGCCACTGCAGCCGGATTTGCACTACCAATGGCAACATGAGCACGGCTTTGTGCCCGCATTGCAGGGGTTTGCTGGCCAAGATTTACTGAATATTGGCTGCGGGCAATGGCAAGATGCACAGACCCGCTTGTGTGCAAAGCAGCTAAGCCGGCACATTTTATCTCCCCGGCTTGGCAGTAAACCGCTGGCCAGTAGAGCCTTGTTTGAGCAAGGTTAGTTAATGACTTTATAGTTTTGGAGTAACGCATGCATAAGCCTATCTTTCTTGGTGTTAATATCGATCATGTGGCCACATTACGTCAGGCTCGCGGCACTTATTATCCTGAGCCGGTGCATGCGGCGTTAATGGCAGAGCACGCCGGCGCTGATGGCATTACGGTACATTTGCGTGAAGACAGGCGGCATATTATTGATCGCGATGTTTTTTTACTGCGCCAGACTATTGCTACCCGGTTAAATTTCGAAATGGCGGTGACCGACGAAATGTTGGCTATTGCCACCGAGTTAAAACCACACTTCGCCTGCTTTGTGCCAGAGAAACGACAGGAGCTAACCACGGAAGGCGGGCTGGAAGTCGCCGGGCAACTAAGCCGCATTACTGATGCCGTCACGCAAATGCGTGAGCAGAATGTGTTGGTATCACTGTTTATAGATGCCGATCATAGCCAAATTGAGGCGGCTGCTCACGCAGGTGCACCTTATATCGAAATTCATACCGGTAAGTACGCCGAGACGCAGGATGCCGCAGAGCAAGCCGCAGAGTTGGCTCGTATTCGCAGTGCAGCAGAGTTCGCAGCATCGCTTGGTTTAATCGTCAATGCTGGACATGGGTTGCATTACCATAACGTGCAAGCCATTGCCGCGATACCACAGATGTATGAGCTGAATATCGGCCATGCCATTGTGTCTCGCGCGGTGTTCAGCGGTTTAGACGCTGCGGTGCGAGAAATGAAACGTTTAATGGTTGAGGCTCGCCGCTAAATGGCCATTGTCGGGCTGGGTACCGATATTGTTGAAATAGCCCGAATTGAACAAAGCCTGATACGCAGTCCTGCACTGCAGCAGCGCGTGCTTACTTTGGCAGAGCAAGCGATTTATCAACAGTTGCAGCAAAGCCATCCTGGCAATGCGGCACGTTATTTTGCTAAACGTTTTGCGGCGAAAGAGGCCGCAGCCAAGGCGCTTGGTACCGGCATTGGCCGTGGGGTATCGTTTCAACATTTCAGTGTTAGCAACAACGCCAATGGCGCGCCACAGCTGGCGTTAACTGACTATGCGGCAGAGTACGCGCAGCAGCTGGGCGTGACGCATATTTGGCTATCCATTACAGACGAGCAGGCCTACGCTGCCGCAACGGTTATTCTCGAGCGGCAATAAGGCTTTTACCAATCTGACCATTGCTGACTTTCCTGGTAAAGCGCCTGCAGCACATCATCCAGCTCGAGAAACTCAGGCTCCAGTTCAGTCAGGTTCTTGCCTTGTTTCAGGTTCGTTTCAATTAATTCCGCCAGATCTTTTAATCGGGGTACGCCAGTGTAGCAGCAGGCACCATGCAGTTTATGCACCTGTTGTAGTAGTTGTGCGCTGTCGTGGTTTTTCAGAGCGTGCTGCAACGCCTCGCGTGTCGCGGGCACACTGGCCAGTAACATCTGAAGCATTTCTTTCATTAGGCTACACTTACCGCCTGCGCGTTCAAGTGCAGTAGGCCAGTTCACTAGCTTGCTGGCTGGCCAATTAGGTAACTCTGGTAGTATACGGCTGGCAGGGCAAAACTCCTGCAGGCTGCATTGCAGCATTTTTTCGTCCAGGGGTTTGGTTAAAAATTCATTAAACCCCAGCGTTAGTAAGCGCGCACGCTCGCCATCTACGGCATGAGCGGTAACGGCAATAATAGGCGTGTGCTCATTAAGTGAACTCTGCCTGATCCTATGACAGGCAGTAATGCCGTCCATCACTGGCATATTGATATCCATAAAAATAATATCATAAGCATGTTGAGTGGCTTTATGCCAAGCTTCTGCGCCATCACGGGCGGAGTCAACTTGTTCAACTTGTTCTGCCAGTAAGGTATTGATCAGCTTTAAATTGGCATCGTTGTCATCCACTGTCAGCACTTTTAGACTGACTTGTTGTTTAACCTGGTTTGGCGTTTCGGCGGCGTTCATGCTCAGATACGGTTGTGCCAGGGTGTGCGCCAGTTTACGGATATGCGGCGGTTTAGACAGGCACGCATCGGCCCCTGAGCTGAGCAAAGTTTCACGCAGGTGCGGCGACAACGTATTAACCAGAAGGTAGGTGTTGTCACAATGCGGTTTAACCTGCTGCATTAGCGTCAGCACTTGATTAACCTGGTTAATCGCGATAGTCCGGCCAATCAAGCCGATATCGTAATGTTGCTGATGTGCCAGTGCCTGCTGCAGCTGGCCTTTGGTGGCACAAGCAGTGACCTGCAGTCCCCAATGATGTAACAAGCTAAGGATGGCTTCCCGGGAATGCTGCTGTGGCTCAAAATACAGTAATTGCTTGTTCTCCAGTACTTCCAGCGGCAAGCAGTCTGCCACCGATAAATGATGGCGCTGACATTTAATGGTGAACCAAAATGTAGAGCCCTCGGCTTGTTTACTTTCGAACCCCAGGTTGCCACCTAACGCTTGCACCAGCCGCTGAGAAATCATCAGCCCTAAACCCGAACCACTTTGATGGCTGCGCGGATCCTTGCTGGTAAAACCTTGAAATAACATAGTTTGTTGATCATCGCTGATGCCGCGGCCGGTATCTTGTACCGAAACATGCAGGATCAGTTGATCTTCATTCAGTAAGGTTGCAGAGACCCGAATGACAATGCTGCCATGGTCGGTAAATTTGATAGCATTGCCGGCAATATTCATCAGTACCTGAATAAACCGGCCGGGATCTGCAATTAAGTCATCCGGACAGCCTGGCTCAATCATTAATACCAGCTCGAGGTGTTTATCAAAGGCATTAGCGGCCAGTAGTTCTATGGCATCATTCAATATATCCCGTAATGAAAACGGTTCAGGATTTACCGCCAGCCGGCCTTCCTCCAGTTTGGAGAAGTCCAGCACATCATTAACCAGATGCAGTAGGCTATTGGCCGATTTTTGAATTGTCGTCAGATAGTCATGTTGGCTGCTGGACAACTGAGTTTTCAGCAACTGCCGGGTAAATCCGATAACACCATTTAATGGTGTGCGCAGTTCGTGACTCATCTTGGCCAGAAACTCTGATTTCTGCCGGTTTTCTTCTTGCGCTTTACGTTTGGCGAAATCGAGCTGAATATTCTGTACTTCAAGCTGTTCCATGCTTTGTTGCAAGTCGCTGGTAACTTGCTCGATATGCTGCAGCATATCTTGTTCCTGGCTGGTTAACTGTTCACCCAGTTGATTCAGACCCTGCTGCAGTTGTGCCAGTTCATCAACATTATTTTCTACCGCCTGGCTGGTATTGTTGCCTGACAATAACTGGAGAATATGCTGCTGCATTGTTTGTAGCGGGCGGTAAATACGACGCAGTAAATAAACCGCCGGAAAACTGGCCAATAATAAGCATGCCAGCAGCAGCAGCAATGCATTGAACAACAGTGTTTGTTGTTGCAAATGTAGTTGGTTAAGCTCGAGTTGCAACAGCAAGTACGCCTGGTTAGCTTGCTGGCCAGGTGTGCGGTCTAACTGCAGTGGCAGATAAAGCAGAATACTGTTGTCTTGACGCACGGTAAGCCCGCTGGCACTAAGCTCGCTGGCCGATTGCAGGCGCTGTTGTGTATTGTAACGCTGGGCATTAGTGCTAAGCAGCAGCTGATTATCCGCAGTTAGCAGCGAAATATTGCTTAGTAAGGGCGAATTTAGCCGGTGGCTGGCATCCAGCAGGTGTTTTAATGCGGTAATATTGTTTCGGCTGAGTAAGTCTTGTGTGCTGATCGCTAACGGTAAAGCGACCTGTCTGGCACGTTCAATTACCGAAAGTGTTAACTCCTGATAACGAACATAGCTAAAATAGCCAACGCAGAATACACTTGCCAGCACTGCAGGAAACAGGCTGCATAATAGTAACCAGGAACGTAAACTCATTTTTGTCATTGCTGCAGGCTGTAAAATAGTCGCTGTTGCAGCGATAATGACATAAGACGCCGCGCTTGCCTACAATACGCGCTTGGCTATAAATCTATAGAGAGCCCATGGTTAACATATACAAAGCCAAACCCAAAGCCAGCCTGCTGGGAAAAGCCCTGACATTTAGCATCGACAAAGCCGATTACGAAGTACATGGCATAAGCCGCCAGGCAGACAAAATTGCGTTTGTCAGTGCTGCATTGCCCGGTGAGCAGGTACAAGCCAAGATCACGGAAGATAAAGCCGGTTTTATTAAAGCCACGACAATAAAAGTGCTTAAGGCCTCGCCATTGCGGGTTACGCCGCCGTGCCAGTTTGCCAAACTGTGTGGCGGTTGCCAGTTGCAGCACCTGGCGCCGCAGGCGCAGCGTGAACTAAAGCAGCAGGGAATTGACGAACTTATC
Organism: Rheinheimera maricola; assembly: GCF_016918075.2. Lineage (GTDB taxonomy): Bacteria > Pseudomonadota > Gammaproteobacteria > Enterobacterales > Alteromonadaceae > Alishewanella > Alishewanella maricola_A. The sequence continues at coordinate 62,407 of NZ_JAERPS020000001.1, forward strand.
CGCCACCAAACAGGTTTGCAACTGTTGCCATGGCACCCTATGTTGTCGGCAGAGGATAGCGGCTACCGACGCCGGGCGCGTATTGGTATTTGGTATGATAAAAAGCTGCGCCGCTTTAGTATTGGTTTTCGCCAGCAGGCTGACAAACAAATTGTCGCGGTAACGCATTGCATGGTGTTATCGGCCGCGCTGACACCGGTGTTTGATGTGCTGAATAAAGTACTACCACAATTAAACGATGCCAACGCGGTTACGCACGCTGAGGTGCTGCAAACCGATGAAACAGCCTTTGTTATTTTGCGCCATGTCAAAGCGCTCACTGTAGCAGAGCAGCAGTTGTTTGTTGCAGCCTGGCCCGAGGCTGTTTGGTTGGGCGAAGCCGAACCCGGCCAATTCAGTTATTGGCAGCAGCCGCGCATTGCGCAATATCAGTTACCTGTGCAACAGCTTACTTTACAGTTTTCCCCCGATGACTTTATTCAGGTTAATGCCGAGCTGAACCAACAAATGGTAACGCAGGCGCTAAGCTGGATGAACGTAACCCCTGCTGACAGCGTATTGGATTTGTACTCGGGTATCGGCAACTTTACTTTGGCATTGGCACAGCGTGCCAAAAAGGTGCACGCGCTTGAGGGCGTAGCGAAAATGGTGCAACAGCTGGCAACCAATGCTAAGTTAAACGGTCTTAGCAACATAGACGTTAGCCAGGCTGATTTACATTTGCCCTGGCCCAAAGGCGGCTGGAACCTGCCGCAGTATAGTAAGGTATTGCTCGATCCGGCCCGGGCTGGGGCCATGGGTGCGGTTGAGCAAATTGTTAAGCTAAAACCGGCACAGATATTGTACGTGTCGTGCAACGCTGCCACCTTTGCCCGTGATGCCAAGGTGCTGTTGCAGCAGGGCTACAAGTTAGAAAAAATTGGCGGTGTGGACATGTTTCCACACACCAGCCACCTGGAATTAATGGCGTTGTTCAGCAAGCAGTAAACAGAAGGAACAGCAGATGGTAAGGGTTCGCCAGTCGCACAGTACAGACTACAACAGCGGTGAAACGTTGGAATGGTTATGCTCGCTGGGCTTGACTGAGAAGAAAATCAGTAGCGTAATGATGGGCGCAGAGTGGCTAAAGCAACACCAGCTTACCGAGCCTGAGCCAGCAGTACGTAATGGCTGGGAAATGGTCGAGATTTTAGCCGAATTACGTATGGACAGTGACTCGCTGCTGGCGGCGTTATTGTTCCCGTTATTAGAAGCCGGGCTGGTCAGTATTGAACAGTTGGAGAGTGCGTTTCCGGTTAACGTGTTAACCATGCTACGTGCCGTGCAGCAAATGGAAGCTATCCGCACTATTCCCACCGGGCCTAACCAGAGTGTAAACCCTCAGCAGGCAGACAATCTGCGCCGCATGTTACTGGCGATGGTAGAAGATGTGCGCGCCGTGGTAATTAAGTTGGCAGCGCAAATTTGCTATCTGCGTGAAGTAAAAAACGCCGACGAAGAAACCCGGGTACTGGCAGCAAAAGAAACCAATGCTATTTTTGCTCCGCTAGCAAACCGTCTGGGTATCGGCCAGTTAAAATGGGAATTGGAAGATTTAGCCTTTCGCTATTTGCATCCGCAGTTATATAAACAAATCGCCGGCTTACTTGAAGAACGGCGGCTTGACCGCGAGCAATACATGCAGGATTTTGTCACTTCGATTCGGCAGAAAATGGCCGATGCCAGTTTAACGGTTGAGGTGTATGGTCGGCCGAAGCATATTTTCAGTATCTGGAAAAAAATGCAGAAGAAACAACTGGCCTTTGATCAGTTGTATGACATTCGTGCCGTGCGGGTTGTTACGGAGCGGGTGCAGGATTGCTATGGTGCGTTGGGCATTGTGCATACCAGCTGGCGTCATCTGCCAAAAGAGTTTGATGATTACATCGCTACGCCAAAACAAAACGGTTATCAGTCAATTCATACCGTGGTGCTGGGGCCACAGGGGCGGCCGGTTGAAATTCAAATCCGCACCCGGCAGATGCATGAAGACTCAGAGCTGGGTGTAGCGGCACATTGGCGTTACAAAGAAGGCGCTGTAGCCGGTAAAGACGGCGCTAATGATGAAAAAATTGGTTGGCTGCGTAAAATCCTGCAGTGGCAGGAAGATGTGGTCGATAGCAGCGATTTAGCCGAAGAGCTGCGTAATCAGGTGATTGAAGACCGGGTTTACGTATTTACGCCAAAAGGCGATATTGTCGATTTACCTATCGGCTCAACGCCGCTGGACTTTGCTTACTACGTGCACTCCAACGTGGGACATCGCTGCATTGGTGCTAAGGTGTCTGGTCGCATTGTGCCGTTTACTTACCAGCTGAAAACCGGCGACCAAGTTGAAATTCTTACCGGCCGTGAGCCAAACCCAAGCCGTGACTGGCTAAACCCGCATTTAGGCTACTTAAAATCCAGCCGGGCACGGTCTAAAGTGCAGTATTGGTTTCGGCTACAAGACAGAGATAAAAACCTGGCTGCCGGCAAAGAGCTACTGGACACTGAACTAACCCGCTTAAATTTAGTAATGGAGTACCCGGCTAAAGTGCTTAGCCGCTTTAATGTCAACAGTATGGAAGAGCTGCTAGTTGGTATGGGCGGTGGCGAAATAAAAGTCACCCAGGTGGTGCACTTTATTCAAAGCCAGTATGTAAAAGATGAGCCCGAAATAGATCCGCGCTTAATTACCAAGCCGCTGCCTGCGACCAAAGCGAAAAGTGATGTGGTGGTGCAAGGCGTAGGTAACTTGTTAACGCATATGGCCGGTTGCTGTCACCCGCTGCCGGGTGACGCCATTATTGGCTATATCACCCAGGGGCGGGGTATTGCCATTCACCGTGATGACTGTGATCAGTTTAAAACACTGCAAGACAGCCACCCGGAACGGGTAGTTGATGCCACCTGGGGCGACAAATATGCTTCGGGTTACGAGGTGGATATTCGCATCGTGGCGCACGACCGTAACGGTTTGTTGCGTGATATAACCAGCATTTTGGCCAATGAAAAAGCCAACGTTACCAAAATGAGCAGTAGCTCAGATATTAAGGCGCAAACAGCAGTGATCAGTATGACCATGGAGCTGTATAACCTCGACTCGCTAAATAAGCTATTAAGTAAAATCAGCCAGATAGATGATGTGGTAGAAGCCAAGCGTTTTCATCACTAAACATAAAGAGAGTGTTGTGTCAGACAATATTAGCCGGCTGTTGAGTATAATGAGCCGCCTACGGGACCCGCAAAGTGGCTGCCCGTGGGATTTAAAACAAAGCTACGCCACTATAGTGCCGTATACGCTGGAAGAAGCTTACGAAGTGGCAGATGCCATTGCGCGGCAAAGCTTCGACGAGTTAAAAGACGAGCTGGGTGATTTACTGTTTCAGGTAGTGTTTTACGCCCAAATGGCCAAAGAAGAAGGCCGTTTTAACTTTGATGATTGCGTGGCAGCTATTTGCGACAAGTTAGAGCGGCGCCATCCGCATATTTTCAGCGATGCGACTGCAGAAGATGCTGACACTGTTCTTAGAAACTGGGAGGCGCTGAAAAGTGCTGAGCGCAAAGACGTTGGGCAACACAGCGTGCTGGACAATATTCCACAAGCTATGCCAGCACTAAGCCGGGCGTATAAGCTGCAAAAACGCTGTGCCAATGTCGGTTTTGACTGGCCAACAGTAGAGGGGTGCTGGGACATGGTAAAAGAAGAAATTGTCGAAGTAGAGCAAACTGCAGCTGGCAGCCCCGAGCTGGCCGAAGAGCTGGGCGATCTAATGTTTGCACTGGTTAACGTAGTGCGCAAACATAAACTTGATCCGGAAGCGGTGCTGCGCGCCGCCAACACCAAGTTTGAAAAACGATTTCGCGCGGTAGAACAAGCCTTAGCAGAGCAGGGCAAAAGCCCCGAGCAGTCAGACTTAACGGAAATGGATGCGCTATGGCAATCTTTAAAACATAATTGTTAGTGATTTGTTTATTTTGTATTTTTTCATCGTTAGAGTGTGTTGCTCTAACCGATGGAGATTTTATGTTTCGCTATCAACTTGTCATCGCAGTACCTCTGTTGTTGCTGTCAATATTTACCCCAGGCCATGCCATTGAGTCTCCGTCTGTCTTTGAGAAGTCAGAATTAATTTCTATCGATAGTAATAATCTCTCAGCTGAAGCTTTCTGGCGCTCATACACCAGCACTCTTCAAGCAGATAAATATGCTGCCAGATACTATTTACTTGGTGTGATGGATGCTACAGAGGGTAAAACCTGGTGCAGTTATCAACAGTTTAAAACCATCTCGCTGCGTGATTACTTAAATGGTTATTTTAATAAGCTTACCAAGCCACAGCTGCAACAACGTGCTTCATCAGTTATCGAAGCAGCTTTGATTGAACTTAGTGCATGTAAAGGGAATTTATGAAACCAAGTTACGCTACTTTAAAGAAAAATCACTATTCTTTAAGCACCTCAATCTTTCCTGTCTGCATCACAATACCGCATCCTTTACCCCCGGTATTTAACATGGCGGTGTAAATGAACAGTCGTATTTTGAGCTACATACTGGCGTTAATTTTCTTCGCTTCGGGCGGGGCTAAATTATTGTCGTTGCCATTCGAAGTTGAAGCCTTTGCTCGCTGGGGTTATTCAATTGAATTTATGTATTTCACTGGTGCCATTGAATTAGTTGGCGCGCTAGGATTACTTTTGCCTCGACTGTCATCATTCACTTCTCTATGTCTGGGAGGGCTTATGCTTGGCGCTATTGGAACGCACCTTGCTCACAACGAGTGGTTAATGTTCTCTGTTGCTTCTGCTATAGCGGTAGCAGCATTCTGGCGTGGCTGGTCTGGCCGGGACGAGATTCGTCAGTTAATCACAACTCTTCGCTGCAAGTAGTAGCTCTAGCGCATGCTAAACTGCTTAAGTAAAGCGAAGCGCTTGTAGCGCTTCGCATTGATTAACGGTTAACTTTCTTCTGCTTCGATTACTGGTGCGCTATGCCCGGCGCGGCTGTGTTTATCGCGTAACTTACCCACTACCGAACTCAGCTTACGTTGCATTTTGTCGGCGGCGCCGGTGATGGCCTGCCCCACAGTGGCAGCATGCTCAGTTATTGCCAGCGGATCTAGGCCTTCAAAACGGGCTTCGAGCAGGCAGCGTTTGTCGTGGCCATCATTTTTCTGCTGGCCATTCTCGTCACTTAAATGCACTTCAATCCGGGTCAGATGATCGGCAAAACGGCTAAGTTTAGTGTGCAGTGTATCGCGGATAAATTCAGCTAAGCGCTCGTCTGATTGGATATGACGGTCTGTATGAACTTGAATTTGCATAGGCTACTCCTGTGATTGACAAAATAGCGGGTTAAGCTTTATTAACTGACCCCGCTGGCGTCGATTGGTTTCCGTTTGCTATTACTTATCTTGTGGCAGCAAGCATTTTAGTCAAGGCACCAGTGGCGAAAAAATTACTGCGCTGCTGAGCGTCGCATATAAATCACATTAGCCTGCAGCTTTACGTTGAGTGGTGCAGCTCGCTTTGCTATACTTTCCGCCCGTCCTGATACCAATTCTTGCACAATCGTTGTACCCCTGTGTTACCGCACCGGGCGCATAGTGTTTTGTAGTTTTGGTATTCATCTATTGATTAACATGGTCTCAGGGGTCTCATGACTACAAGATATATCTTTGTGACGGGTGGTGTGGTTTCCTCCTTAGGTAAAGGCATTGCTGCAGCGTCATTGGCAGCCATTCTGGAAGCGCGCGGCCTTAAGGTCACTATCCTTAAGCTAGACCCCTACATTAACGTTGACCCGGGCACGATGAGCCCTATTCAACACGGTGAAGTATTCGTTACCGAAGACGGTGCTGAAACCGACCTTGACCTTGGCCACTATGAGCGTTTTATTCGCACTAAGATGACCAAACTGAATAACTTTACCCAAGGCCGTATTTACGCCGACGTATTGCGCCGTGAGCGCCGTGGCGATTACCTGGGCGCTACCATTCAGGTTATTCCGCATATTACCAACGAAATAAAAAGCCGTGTTGTTGCGGGTGCTGAAGGTTATGACATTGCTATCGTCGAAATTGGCGGCACGGTAGGCGATATTGAATCGCTACCGTTTTTAGAGGCCATTCGCCAGCTCGGCACTGAAGTGGGCCGCGAGCGCACCCTGTATATGCACCTTACGCTGGTGCCTTATTTGGGCACTGCTGGCGAGATCAAAACCAAGCCCACTCAGCATTCCGTGAAAGAGCTGCGCTCTATCGGTATTCAGCCAGATATTCTCGTGTGCCGCTCTGATCGGGCTATTCCATCAAACGAGCGCGCCAAAATTGCCTTGTTTACCAATGTGGAAGAAAAAGCCGTTATTTCACTTAAAGATGTGTCTAGCATTTACCAAATTCCGGCGCTGTTAAAGTCACAAGGCCTGGATGATTTAGTATGCCGCCGTTTTTACATTGAAGCGCCGGAAGCTGATCTGGTTGAGTGGGAGCAAGTGCTGTATCAGGAGTCAAACCCAACAGGCGAAATTACTATTGGTATGGTGGGTAAGTATGTTGAGCTACCCGATGCGTATAAATCGGTCAACGAAGCACTGGGCCACGCGGGCTTGAAAAATCGTGTTACAGTGAATATTAAGTACATTGATTCGCAAGATGTCGAAAGCAAAGGCGTTGGCATTTTAGCCGGGCTTGATGGCATTTTAGTGCCGGGCGGCTTTGGCGAGCGCGGTGTTGAAGGTAAAATTTTAGCCGCACAGTACGCCCGCGAGCACAAGGTAGCTTATCTGGGTATTTGTTTGGGGATGCAGGTTGCTTTAATTGAATTTGCCCGTAACGTGGTCGGCATGAACCATGCGCATTCCACCGAATTTAACAAAGATACACCTTACCCAGTTGTGGGCTTAATTACCGAATGGCGTGATGCCGACGGTGCTGTAGAAACCCGCACTGATAAATCAGATCTTGGCGGCACTATGCGCCTGGGTAGTCAAAACTGTAACCTTATAGACAATACTAAAGCCCGTGAAATTTACGCCAAAGCGGTTATTCAGGAGCGGCATCGCCACCGTTATGAAGTGAATAACAACTTACGGCCACAATTAGAAGAGGCAGGATTAGTGGTATCGGGTTTGTCGGCCGACAACCAACTGGTAGAGATGATAGAAATACCATCACACCCGTTTTATGTCGCCGGGCAATTTCACCCGGAGTTTAACTCGACACCACGCGATGGTCATCCGCTGTTTCAGGCCTTTGTCGCAGCAGCGTACAAAGCGCAGAAGCAGCAACGCGTATAACTTGTGCTAAGCCGGGAATTTTACCCGGCTTTTTCGTTTTAACAGGGAAATTTAAGCATGTCTGAAATAGTAAAAATTATCGCTCGTGAAATTATGGACTCACGTGGCAACCCTACAGTAGAAGCCGATGTGTATTTAGCCAGCGGTGCTATGGGTCGTGGCTGCGCGCCGTCAGGTGCATCTACCGGTTCACGCGAAGCCTTAGAGCTGCGTGACGGTGACAAAAGCCGCTATTTAGGTAAAGGCGTAACCAAAGCGGTTGCTAATATCGATGGTGCAATTCAAGCGGCGTTAAAAGGCCAAAATGCCTACAATCAGGCTGAAATCGACCAGATCATGATCGATTTAGACGGCACCGAAACTAAAAGCAAGCTGGGTGCGAATGCCATTCTGGCGGTGTCACTGGCAGTAGCTCGCGCTGCAGCTGCTGACAAAAAGATCCCGTTGTACCAGCATATTGCGGATTTAAACGGCACATCTGGCGTGTACAGCATGCCGGTGCCGATGATGAATATTATCAACGGTGGCGAGCACGCCGATAACAACGTGGATATTCAGGAATTTATGGTGCAGCCGGTTGGTGCTAAAACCTTCGCAGAAGCGCTGCGCATGGGCGCTGAAATTTTTCATAGCCTGAAAAAAGAGCTGCAAAAGCGCGGCTTAAATACCGCTGTCGGTGATGAAGGCGGTTTTGCACCGGATTTAAAATCAAACGAAGAAGCGTTGTCGGTTATTGTTGAAGCAGTAAAAGCGGCCGGCTACCAGATGGATAAAGACATTACGTTGGCGCTGGACTGTGCGGCCTCTGAATTTTACAAAGACGGTAAGTACGTTTTAAGCGGTGAGAACAAGAGCTTTGATTCTTACGGCTTTAACGATTATTTAGCCGGTTTAAGCCAGCGTTATCCTATCGTGTCTATTGAAGATGGTTTAGACGAAAGCGACTGGGATGGCTGGAAAGACTTAACCAATAAAATTGGTAGTAAAGTGCAGCTGGTAGGTGATGATTTATTCGTTACCAACACCAAAATTTTAACCCGCGGTATTGAGCAGGGCATTGGTAACTCTATCCTGATCAAATTTAACCAGATTGGCTCGTTAACCGAGACGCTGGCCGCGATTAAAATGGCCAAAGATGCCGGCTTTACGGCGGTTATTTCACACCGTAGTGGCGAAACTGAAGATGCCTTTATTGCTGATTTAGCTGTGGGTACTGCTGCAGGCCAGATTAAAACCGGTTCACTGTGCCGCTCTGACCGGGTATCGAAGTATAACCAATTGCTGCGCATCGAGCAGGAACTTGGCAACAAAGCGCCATACAAAGGCCGCAGTGAAATTAAAGGCCAATAATTGCTGCACTGTAGGCTAAGATGTTTAGCCTATTGTCTGGTAGATAGTCAAAGCCACCACGCGGTGGCTTTTGTTTTTGCTGCACAGTCGAGGTTAAGCTAATCTGGTTTAAGATTATACGGCTATAACATCCGTCACACTTGCTTTGTCACAATGACCGGTTAATATCTTTACATCTTAGCCCGGCATATGCGCAAAACCGTAACCGTACTACCTTAGTATGGCGTGGCAGTAGCCACTGTCATATCGGTATCATGTAAGTGTCTTATAACCCTGCTGCCAGGCAATGTGCCGATTAACCGTCGTATTGATCAGCTGTTGCAACATAATAGCCACTTTAGTATTGCCTATATTAATATCGACAACTTTAAAATTTATAGCGACCAATACGGCTATAGCAAAGGCGATTTAGTGATTGAACTGCTGGCGCAGATTATTCAAAGCGAGATCGAGCCTGCGATAGATTTTGTTGGTCATATCGGCGGTGATGATTTTATTGTGTTGTTTGCCAATCTTGATAGTGCGGAAGCTGCCGAGAGTATATTGCGGCGTTTTAGCCAGCGCGTGCGGCATTATTATTTACCTGAACATTTGCAAATGGGTGGTTTTAGCGCAATGGATCGGTTGGGTGCTGCAACGTTTTACCCGTTGATCACATTATCAATTGGGCTGGCCTCTGCAGCAAAGCTGCAGGCCAAAAAACAGGTCGGGGAGAGTATTTTTATTAACAAAAGACGGGCGCCGGACATTGCGCAACCTGCGTTGTTAGCGCAGGCTGATGTCGGTTAAATGCTGCTGAATATGTAGGCAATACTCAGTGTTATATTGTTGTTTGCACGGCGTTAAAAACGATAGCCTATGCCGACACTGACGTTATCAACATTAAAGCCACTGCGGGCAAAAATGCGACGGACTTCGGTGCTTAAAAACCAGCTGTCACTAATATTGTACTTGTAGCCCAAGCCGAACAGAGCCACATTTTTCTTAGCGCTGGCTTCGCATTTGAAAAAGTTATACTCAATGTCATCCCAAGTCACTTCATATTCTGATATTAAACCATTATGGCAGGTAAACCCCTGCGGCTCGCCGTTATAAAAAGTGGTGGCGTTTATTTCGGCCCGCAGTATACCCGCGCGGTAATAAAGCTCACCCTCGGCCATTGCGGCTTTGCCAAGCACGGTCAGCATAGCTCCTTTAAGTTGGTAGCCATTGCCATATAAAGAGCCGCTGTCGTAGTCAGGCTCAGTCGACGTTTTGTCCAGTGCATCCAAATAGCCTAGTTCAATACTCCAATTGGAATTAATTGAATAGCCGAGGTTAGCCTCATAGCCGCCGCCTTTGCTCTTGTTAGTCGCATGCTCAACTCTGCTGTAATTTGCAGCGGCAGAGATAGAGAAATGCTCAGCCGCAGCTGTCTTGTTTGCTGCATTTTGAGCACAGACAGGATGAGTCAGCAAAGCCAAAGCGGTGCTGGCTAAAGTCCAGTACCGGGATTTAATATTTATCACACGTATTCCTTAGCGGGTATCAACATAATCTGAGCAAAAATTCGCTCTGTTTACTGCGGATGTTAGACGAAAACGGTACATTATTCGCTGTATTTTGTAAATAAATTGTTTTTTAGGCGATGGTTTTTATCTCGCAAGTTTGAGTTAATTATGTACCTAATCTGGTTTCAGCTTAAGCTGATTTCAGTCAGGTGCTCTTGAATATGTAGGTAGTGTGCAGTGTAGTACTGCTGTTTTGTTAGCGTGCCATAGGCAAAGTGCGGTGCCAAATCGCCTTGCCAGGCAATAAATAATTCCAGCTCTGTAACAAGTTCGGCCAGAGCCACATCATTTGGCACGCTGTTGATTAATGCCGGGGCGCCGGGAATAGGCTGATCCAGCGCGTGATGCATACTGCCTGTGGCGGCAAAAGCGTTAAACGCAATACTGCCGGCAGTATACTGAAACAAGGCAGTTTTGGCCTCTGGATAACCCAACCTAGAGTAGCGTATGCTTTGCGCCAGATGCTGTAATACCGTGCTGACATTCCACTGGCCTTGGCTGATAAGCTTGGCCGGTGGCAAGCGTTTAAGTTGCGTTAGTAATTCGTCTAGCGGGTAATGTCGTGCCATGGCCACTACTTTGCCGCCCAAAAGTACGGCAATGGGGGCGCCAATAGCAAGCTGCAAAAAGCTACGTCGGTTCATGGTATATGTGGCCTGGCTTCGCATAGGGTTTTTACTCTATAGCACGCTAAAATATTACGCTGCAAGCTTATGATTTGTTTTTACATCATCAAGTGGATTGGCTAACATCTGGCCATGATTGATGTAAGCAATAACCAGCCGCATTTCTGGCAGGTCTCCAGCGAAAACCAGACTTATACCGAGCTTTGCAATGCTTTGTATGAGCGTGAACTGCTGCGTCTGTCACAATTAAGCGCGGAGCAGTTATTGCGCCTGCCCAATAGACTGGCCAGCTTACCCTTTTATATTCGCCGTGCTGCCAGCAATATTCTGCAACAGCAAACAGAGCTGGCACTGGACAGCCAAAACGCATCCTGGTACTACAAACAAGCGGCAACGTGTCCGGCACGTAAGCAACAGGCGGCACCCATTGATGCGTTCTACCACAGGTACGCTAAGCCCGGCTTAATTGTGCCGTTGTATATCACCCGGCTGACTGAGGAGCAAATTGTGCTAGACAGTGTGGATGAGGTTGATGCGGCTGGCCAGCGTTTGCACTGTAACGAGCAAGGCTGGTTTAGCTGGTCTGGTACCCCGCTTGAGCAGCAAAATAGCGACAAATTCTTATTAAAACCGGTGAAAAGTATTATTGCCGCCGCGTGTTGTGGGCATCAATGGCTAAATGGTGACAAAAAGCCGCCACGCCTACTCAGTTTGCGTGAACTATTACTCGCCAGCCGGTTAAATTGGCAAAACTTTGCCAAACCCTTACCCGCACTATTGGATTGATCGTGTTTTTCCTGCTTTGCAATCGCTGGCGTAGGCTTCATAATGACCGCAGTCTGATAAATGAAGCTTTATTATGCGAATACTCACGTTACTGCTGATTGTGCTGTTGGGCATGCTGCAATACCGATTGTGGTTGGGACAGCACAGTATTGCTGATTACCTTAAGCATCATGAAGAGCTGCGTAGCCAGCGTTTAAGTAATGCCGAGCTGGAAAAACGTAACCGGCTATTGCGTGCTGATGTTAGCGATTTACAAAATGGACAGGAAGCAATAGAAGAGCGTGCCAGGAATGAGCTGGGTTTAATCAAACAAGACGAAGTATTTTTTCGCATGTTTGGCCAAGCCGCAGTGGGGACGCCAAAAGATGACTGACACGGTTTATCCGGCTATTGCTTGTATTATTCCCGCCGCTGGCATTGGCCAACGTATGCAAGCAGGCAAGCCCAAGCAATATCTTAGCCTGCAGGGCAAAACTATCCTTGAACACAGTGTGGCTCGTTTAGCCGCTATTCCTTCACTTGGCCCTATCTGGCTGGTACTGGCGGCCGATGATGCTTATTTTGATGCTACGCCGTTAGCGCAGTCTACCGTTACCCGTGTAAAAGGTGGAGCCGAGCGTATGCACTCGGTGCTAAATGCATTGCACTTTATTGACGAGCACCAGTATCCCTGGGTACTGGTGCATGATGCTGCGCGGCCACTGGTACGACAGAGTGATATTTCATTACTACTGCAACGCTGTATCGATACAGGTCATGGCGGTATTCTTGCCTGTCGGGTGCGCGACACCATGAAACGCGGTGAGCGTTATGTTAGCGAAACCGTCGACCGCGAGCATTTATGGCATGCGTTAACGCCACAGCTGTTTCCTACGGCGTTGTTAAAGGCTGCGCTGCGTGATGCTATCAGCCAGGGTATTGCCGTTACCGATGAAGCATCGGCCATGGAGTGGGCGAGGCACACAGTGTTGCTGGTAGAAGGGCGTAGCGACAATATAAAAATAACTCAACCGACAGACTTAGCGCTGGCGGCATTTTATCTGGAGCAAATGGCTGAATGAACATTCGGATTGGTCATGGTTATGATGTCCATGCCTTTGGTGGTGATGGCCCGGTTACGCTGGGCGGCGTGAAGATTGATTACTGCCATGGCTTATTGGCGCATTCTGATGGTGATGTGGTGCTGCATGCGCTGGCTGATGCATTACTTGGTGCTTTGGCTCTGGGTGATATTGGCCACCACTTTCCAGACACTGACGCTGCCTACAAGGGCATCGATAGTCGTATTTTGCTGCGCAAGGTGTTTGCAGATGTGCAAAGTCGCGGTTTTGCCATTGGTAATGTCGATATCACTATTTTGGCACAGGCCCCGAAAATGGCACCGCATATAGATGCTATGCGCCGATGCATTGCTGCCGACCTGGCCTGTACTGAGTCTCAAGTGAATGTTAAAGCCACCACCACCGAAAAACTGGGTTTTGTTGGCCGCAAAGAAGGTATAGCGGTGGAAGCCGTAGCCTTATTGGTAGGTGTATGAGTATTAACGCTACGTTAAACTACTTATATGGTGCGCCATCAGGTCAGGCCAAGCTGCGCTGTCAGGCAGAAGACTTTATCGTTGATGAGCAATTAAATTTTAGCCCCAGTGGCAGCGGAGAGCATGTACTGCTGCACATCGAAAAACGCGGCCAGAATACCCAGTTTGTGGCGAAGCAGCTGGCGATGCTAACCGGATTGCGGGTGCGCGATATCAGCTATGCCGGCTTAAAAGACCGGCATGCGCTTACCCGACAGTGGTTTTGTTTTAAATGGCCAATAAAGCAGGATTTAGCCTGGCAAGACTGGCAGCTAGAGGGCTGCAGTATTCTCAGTGTGCAGCGGCATTTTCGTAAGTTACGCTTAGGTGCACTTAAAGCTAACCATTTTCAGATCCGCCTGCGTGAGTTAACCGACAGTGCAGAGCTGCTTGAGCGCGCGCAGCACGTTATGCAGGGCGTGCCAAATTACTATGGAGAACAACGCTTTGGTATTGCCGCTGGCAATTTACAGCTGGCACAGCAATTGTTTGCTGGCGGCACTATCGCCGATCGTAAATTGCGTGGACTGGCATTATCGGCGGCCCGCTCTTTTGTGTTTAACCAGCAGGTAGCAGAGCGTGTTGCACAGGGATATTTTGCCACAGTACTCGATGGAGACGTGTTACAACTCGACGGCAGCGGCTCGGTTTTTCGGGTAGCGCAAGCGGATCAACAGTTGCAGCAGCGGCTATCAATAGCAGATGTACACCCGACTGCGGTCTTGCCCGGGGTGGGCGAGCCCATGGTAACTGGCACAGCAGCCACTTTTGAGCAGCAGGTATTGGCGCAACATAGCACGCTGGTGCAGGGGCTGGTAGATTACAGGCTGCGGGCAGAGCGACGTAGTGTGCGGCTAATGCCACAAAATTTGACGCTACAACTGCAACAACAAGATGCAATAGTTAACTTTTCGCTGCCGGCAGGCTGCTTTGCTACCAGCGTGCTGCGCGAATTGGTGCATTACCGTGATGCCAGCAAAGATGGCACTGTACTGGAGTAACTTATGCGAATTCTATTAAGTAATGATGATGGCGTGCATGCCAAAGGTATTCAGGTATTGCAGCAGGCACTTTGCCAAATAGCAGAGGTGACCACCGTTGGGCCAGATCGGAATTGTAGCGGCGCCAGCAATTCTCTAACGCTGATCAACCCACTGCGGGTGCAGCAGCTGGACAATGGCTTTTTATCGGTAAATGGTACGCCCACCGATTGCGTGCATCTGGCGATAAGCCAGCTGCTGGCGCATACGCCAGATTTAGTTGTGGCCGGGATTAATCATGGTGCAAATCTGGGCGATGATGTACTGTATTCGGGCACTGTTGCTGCAGCAACAGAGGGCCGTCATCTTGGATTGCCAGCCATAGCGGTGTCATTGGCTGGGCGGGATGAGGAGTATTTTGCTACAGCGGCTTTTGTTACCATTCAGGTAATTAAAAAGCTTAAGTCGCATCCACTACCGGCTGACCAAATTTTAAACATTAATGTGCCAGCAGTACCTATAGAGCAACTAAAAGGTATTCAGGTAACCCGGCTGGGCCGACGCCACAAAGCCGAGACCATGACCAGTGCCATCGACCCCTGGGGCAAGAAGATATATTGGTACGGTTCACTTGGTCCCGAGCTGGATGCCGGTGAAGGCACTGATTTTTACGCCGTGGCTAATGGCTACGCATCAATAACGCCGTTACAGATTGATATGTCTGCCTATAAAAGCATGGACAGTCTGCGACACTGGTTAGAAGGGATCTGTTTGTAACATGGCAGTAGCAACGACACGCAGCGCCGCGGTATTGGCGCAAAAATTACAATTGGATGGGGTCAGCAACGCGCAGGTGTTGGCGGCCATATCTCATACTCCGCGTCATTTGTTCGTTGAAGCGGTATTGGCACATAAAGCTTATGAAAACACGGCATTGCCGATTGGCCAAGGCCAGACTATCTCGCAGCCCTACATTGTTGCGCGTATGACCGAACTATTGCTGCAAGATAAAGTGGCAGGCAAGGTATTAGAAATAGGCACCGGCTCAGGTTATCAAACGGCTATACTGGCGCGGCTTTTTCCGCATGTATGTAGTGTTGAACGCATTAAAGCCTTGCAGTTTCAGGCAAAGCGCCGCCTACAACAACTAGACTTACATAATGTCTCAATGAAACATGGTGATGGGTGGCAAGGTTGGCCAAGCAAAGCACCGTTTGACAGCATTATTGTTACCGCCGCTCCGATAGAAGTGCCTGTGGCATTGCTGCAGCAGCTCAGTGATGGCGGGCGGCTGGTTATTCCGGTAGGTGCGCAGGAGCAAGTATTGCGCGTGTATCAGCGTGAAGGCGATAGCATTAGTAGCCGTGATATAGAGGCTGTGCGTTTTGTGCCGTTGGTGCCAGGTGCGCTGGCCTGATTAAGGACGAGTAATGCAGTATATTCAATGGATTATTAAAGGGTTGGCGATGGGGGCTGCTGATGTCGTTCCCGGCGTATCCGGTGGTACCCTGGCATTTATTCTGGGTATTTATGAGCGCCTGTTGGCAGCGATAAGTAACTGTAACCTTAAGGCAGTGCGTTTACTGTGTCGTGGTAATGTGACTGCAGTCTGGCAGCATATCGATGGCACTTTTCTACTATGTTTATTTGCCGGCGTACTGTGCAGTATTTTTTCTCTGGCTGGCGTCATTACTTATTTGCTTGAACATCAGCCGATACCGCTGTGGGCACTATTTTGTGCACTCATCATCACGGCATTGCCGCATCTATGTGGCAGTATACGTTGGAATATCTGGCGTTTTGTATGCTGTGCTGCTGGTGTTGCACTGGCAATTATAGTGGGCATGCTAACGCCGCGTGAGCTACAACCAGAAGCTTGGATGTTTTTTGTTGCTGGTGCGGTAGCAATATGTGCGATGATTTTACCAGGTATTTCTGGCAGTTTTATTTTGCTGATGTCTGGCATGTATGCGCCGGTGTTATTAGCCGTTACCGAACTGCAGCTTGGGGTGCTATCGCTGTTTATGCTGGGTTGTATCGTTGGCTTGCTAAGTTTTTCCCGGCTGCTGAACTGGCTGTTACGCCATTACCATGACACCAGTTTAGCGGTGTTAGTTGGTGTGGTTATTGGCGCGTTATATCGCATATGGCCATGGCAAGCGCAACAGCAAGTGTATTTACCCTGGGACTATGCTCGTCAAATAGGGCCTGCCGACTTAACGGCGGCGGCATTAAGCGCGCTGTGCGGTGTAGGAGTAATGTTGTTGCTGCTAAATATGGAAAAGTGGTTGAAAGTAACCGCCGAGCCGACATCATCAGCAAGCTGATAAGGAGTTAGGTATTCGTTGCTTTGCTAACTGTGCGCTAACGCTAATGCCTTATTTCGCCTGGCGCTATATTGCCAGGGCAGGAGTATTGTTATTGGTACTGGTAACGGTGGCGTGCTCATCGCGTTCCGGGCCCGCACCGGTTACGACACTCGAGCTGAGAGAGAATTTTTACCAGCAGCGAAATCGGGGCACCTTAGATGCCAGCAATTATACCGTGCAACGCGGTGATACATTATATGCTATTGCATTTCGTGCAGGTAAAGATGTGCGTCAGCTTGCTGCAATTAATGCGATCTCCAGCCCCTACACGATTTACCCGGGACAAAAGCTGAAATTAAACGGCAGCATAAAAAAAGCGACCGACAAAAACAGTGTCAATCCAAGCCAGCGTGTATCTGGCAGCAACACCAAGCTAAGCCAGAAAAATACAAATAAGAATAATTCAAGCCAAGTAAAATCAAATAGTTCGGTAAATCCGGCTAAAGCTGTTGCGCCAAAAAATCAAAAGGGTTATGTTCAAACAGCAACTGAAAAAAACAAAAAAGTTGCGGACTATACCTTAAATGGGAACCTTGTGCAATGGCAGTGGCCGGTAAAAGGCAATATTATTTCTGGCTTTTCTCATCAGCAACAAGGTAATAAAGGTATTGATATTAGTGGGCGTGAAGGCAACATAGTTAATGCTGCTGCCAGTGGGCAGGTGGTTTATGCCGGCAACGCCTTACGAGGGTATGGCAATTTAATTATCATCAAGCACAATGATGACTACCTAAGTGCTTATGCTCATAACCGCAAGTTGTTGGTGGCAGAGAAGCAAATGGTTACTGGTGGGCAACAGATTGCCGAGTTAGGCAGTACTGATGCCACAGATCCGCGGTTGCACTTTGAGATACGCTTTCGGGGTGCCTCGGTAGATCCATTAAAATATTTACCAAAATAATAAGATCGAAACATAAGTAATATCAGGAACGGACGTGATAGCGCTTAGCCGACCCAGCACCCTGTAGACGTGGGAGAAAGGATATGGGACAAAAGAGTGACGATGAAGTTTTAGATTTTAAAGAAGAAGATATCGCAGATGATGCTGCGTTATTAGATGAGGATGCTGAACCGGAAGCCACGGATCTGGCAACAGAAGAAAGCGTTACAGAAGACGTATTTGCCCGTGATGACAGCCATAAAGCTATGGATGCCACGCAAATTTATTTAGGTGAAATTGGTTTTTCGCCGTTATTGTCTGCCGAAGAAGAAGTGTACTTTTCCCGTCTGGCATTGAAAGGCGATCAGGCCGCACGTAAACGCATGATTGAAAGTAACTTGCGTTTAGTGGTAAAAATTGCCCGCCGCTATATTAATCGTGGTTTAGCCTTACTGGACTTAATTGAAGAGGGCAATTTAGGCCTTATTCGCGCGGTTGAGAAGTTTGATCCCGAGCGTGGTTTCCGTTTTTCAACCTATGCCACCTGGTGGATCCGCCAGACCATAGAGCGGGCCATAATGAACCAGACCCGTACCATCCGCTTACCTATTCATGTTGTAAAAGAGCTAAACATCTATTTGCGAGCAGCACGTGAACTATCGCAAAAACTGGATCATGAACCGACGCCGGAAGAAATTGCTTTTGCGCTGGACAGGCCGGTTGATGAAGTTCGCAAGATGCTGAAGTTAAATGAAAAAATAACTTCGGTAGATACGCCGGTAGCGGGAAATTCTGAAAAGCAGTTACTGGATGTGATTGCTGATGAAAAAGAATTGGGCCCAGAAACTGAGCTACAGGATGAAGACATTCGTCAGCACTTAGTGGTTTGGCTGAATGAATTGAACCCGAAACAGCGTGAAGTGTTAGCGCGGCGCTTTGGTTTACTGGGCTATGAACCGTCAACGCTGGAAGATGTCGGCCATGAAATTGGCTTAACCCGCGAGCGGGTGCGGCAAATTCAGGTCGAAGCGCTACGACGTTTACGCGAGATAGTGACCCATCAGGGCTTGAATATCGAAACGCTGTTTCAGGAGTAGCTGCAATACTGTTGCGCTACGTTTTGTCAGCATAACACAGCCAACAAGGCGCCATCAGGCGTCTTGTTTGTTTTTAAGATACTGCACTAACAATGTGGCGGCGTGGCTGATATGCGCAGTGAGCAACGCGCAGGCAGCAGTGGTATCTTTGCTACGCAGCAGCGCCAATAATTGCTGATGTTCGTCGGCACTGGTGCCGGCGTAATCCAGCGCGTGCTCCTGGTAACCCAGATAGCGCGAGACCTGCTGATGTAACTGGTCGAGCAATTGCAACAAGTGTGGCTTGTCGCACGGCTGATATAGTAAGCGATGAAATTGCCAGTTTAATTCACCGCGCTGATAAGGCGGCAGCGCCTTGTCGCGATGCATTTGTTGTAATAGATCTTCTGCCTGGCCCAATTGGCTATAGCTTAACTTTGGCGCAGCAAGTTTCAACGCTAACGGTTCCAGTTGCAGACGCAACATAGCCAGTTCTTCTGCTTCAGCCGCACTAAAACCAGGCACCCGCATACCGGCTTTACCATGGGCGGTTAACCAGCCTTCGCTCAGCAGGGCTTGCTGCGCATCGCGCACCACGATACGGCTGACCGCATAATGCTGCGCCAGTTGCTGCTGCGTTAATACCTGGCCTGCAGCCCAATGTTGCAGCTGAATATCCTGTTTTAATTGTTGATACAGGGCCTGCTTTTTCAGCATCAGCGGCTCCGGCGCAGGCCGTTAACCAGCAGCAGAGTTAAACCGCCGGCAATAATGCCCCAAAATGCCGCGGCAATACCGAAAAAGCTTACCCCCGACGCGGTAACCAATAAGGTGACTACCGCGGCCTCCCGGTGTTCGCCCTCGTTGGTGGCTGCAGCCAAATTTGCACCTATGGTGCCCAGCAGTGCCAGGCCTGCCAGCGCAGCAATCATCTCCTTTGGTAAGGCGGCAAATAACGCTACCACGCTGGCACCGGCAAGGCCGGCCAGCAAGTAAAATACCCCGGCGGCAATGCCGGCAATATAGCGTTTATCTTTATTGGGGTGTGCCTCCGGCCCGGTACAAATGGCGGCGGTTATAGCGGCAAGGTTGATAGAAAACGCGCCCCAGGGCGCCAGCAGCAGGGTAGACAGCGCAGTGCTGCTGATAAGTGGCGACACCGGCGTCTGATAGCCGCTGGTGCGGATAACCGCGACGCCGGGAATATTCTGCGATGCCATGGTAACCAGCAACAATGGCAGGCCAACACCCAACAGTGCACTGACTGACCAATGCGGCGTTACCCAAACCGGCGTGGTAAAGCTTAACATTATCGCGTTGTAGTCAAATTGGCCTTGCAGCAGCACGCTGATTAGGCCGCTGAGCAGCACCCATAAAATGGCATAACGTGGCATTAAGCGTTTTGCCAGTAAATAGCTGATACACATTATGCCCACCAACAGCAGCTGGCTTTGTAGTGAGGTAAAAATACTTAAACCAAATTGCAGTAAAATACCGGCCAACATCGCGCTGGCCAGCGGCAGTGGAATAAGCCTGGTAAGTTTATCAAACCAGCCACTGAGGCCGATAATAACGCCCAGCGCAGCGGTAAAGATAAATACCCCGACGGCTTCGTTAATAGTTAACCCCTGCAGGCTGGTTGCCAACAGCGCCGCACCCGGGGTGGACCAGGCGGTAATAATAGGGGCTTTATAATACCAGGATAAACCAATACAGGTTGCCGCCATACCAATACCCAACGCCAGTAACCACGACGCCATAATATCCTGCGAGGCACCGGCCGCTGCAGCCGCTTGTAATACAATGGCTACCGAACTGGCAAAACCCACCAGTACCGCGACAAAACCGGCCACTATTGCTGACAGGCTGAGATCTTTAATCGACATAAGTTAACTCAAACTAAAAAAGTATACCTAATTTAAAATGTATACATTTTTTGTCAAGTTAAACCGGCTCGTGGCAAAATTATAATTGCTGTTTTAGCTGATACAACAACTCCAGCGCCTGGCGGGCGGTTAAATCATCCGGGTTTAGTGTTCGCAGCTGCTCTACTATCGGGTGCTCTTCTTGCAGCAAACTCAGCTGGGGCTGCACTGCCGCGGTAGTTTTCTGCGGTACTGTGCTGCTGTGCTGCTCCAGCTCGCTAAGTTTATGCCGTGCCCGCTGAATAACGGCTTTGGGCACGCCGGCCAATTGGGCGACCTGTAAGCCGAAACTCTTACTGGCGGCGCCGTCCTGCACATGGTGCATAAATACGATATCGTCACCGTGTTCTACCGCATCTAAATGTACATTCGCCAAGCCCGGTAATTGCTCTGCCAGTTCGGTCAGTTCAAAGTAGTGGGTAGCAAACAGCGTCAGGGCTTTAAGTTTGGTAGCAAGATAATCGGCACAGGCCCAGGCCAGACTTAAACCATCATAAGTGCTGGTACCACGGCCTATTTCATCCATCAGTACCAGGCTGTGCTCGGTGGCATGATGCAAAATGGTTGCAGTTTCAGTCATCTCAACCATAAAAGTAGAGCGGCCGGAGGCTAAATCGTCCGAGGCACCGATACGGGTGAAAATGCGGTCTATCGGGCCTATTTGCGCTTTGGCGGCCGGCACAAAACAACCGATACAGGCCATCAGCGTAATGAGTGCGGTTTGGCGCATATAGGTCGATTTACCGCCCATATTCGGGCCGGTAATCATCAGCATACGGCGCTGGCTGTTCAGCGTTAACGGGTTAGCGATAAAGGGCTCGGTTAGCACTTGTTCTACCACCGGGTGGCGCGCTTGCTCCAGCACAATACCTGGCTGGCTGCTCAGCTGTGGCCGGCAATAATTCAGGCTGTCGGCTCGTTCGCTAAAGGTGCATAACACATCCAGTTCCGCCAGTGCCTGTGCCAGTTGCTGCAGCGTTGCTAAAAACGGTGCTGTCAGTTCAAACAACTGTTCATACAGCTGTTTTTCGACCACTAAGGCTTTGCTCTGGCTGCCCAGTACTTTATCTTCGTACTCTTTTAACTCGGGAATAATATAGCGTTCGTTGTTTTTCAGCGTTTGGCGCCGTACATACTCCGGCGGTACTTTAGTATCAGCACTGCGGCCGGTTTCAATGTAGTAACCGTGCACCCGGTTAAAGCCCACCTTAAGCGAGGCAATGCCGGTGCGCTCGCGCTCGCGCAGCTCCAGTTGCTCTAAATAATCGGTAGCGCCGGTTGCCAGGGCACGCCAGTGATCCAGTTCGCTGTTGTAACCCGGCGCAATAACGCCGCCATCACGGATTAATACCGGTGGCGTTTCTACTATGGCTTGCTCCAGTAACTGACATAGCTGCGGCAGTGGTTGGGCGGCATGGCTTATTTGTTTAAGCAAGGTGCTGTCAAGTGCTGCCAGTTGTGGCGCTAACAGCGGCAATTGCTGCAGTGCCTGGCGCAAGCGGGCGAAATCGCGCGGCCTTGCGCTACGCAGGGCTAGCCTGGCGATAACCCGTTCAATATCACCGATTTGTTTTAATTGCGGTTGCAGTGGCTCATAGTCTGCGGCCAGTTCAGTAACCGCATCCAGCCGGGCATTAATCTGGTTTTGATCGCGCAGCGGCGCATGGATCCAACGTTTTAATAACCGCGAGCCCATCGCTGTTTGACTGCGATCCAGCACAGCAGCCAACGTATGCTCATAGTTACCGGCCAGGTTTTGCGTTAGCTCCAAATTACGCCTTGTGGCCGCATCCAATACGATATTGTCTTGTGAGCGTTCCAGCGCCACGGCGCGGATATGCGGTAGGGCTGCACGCTGAGTGTCTTTGACATATTGCATTACGCAGCCGGCGGCCATTAGCGCTACCGGCGCATCATCCACACCAAAACTGAGTAAATCTTTAGTGCCAAACTGCTGGCACAATAAGCGCTTAGCGGTAGCCAGTTCAAACTCCCACACCGGCCGGCGGCGCGCGCCTTTGCGTTTTTCCACTAAGTAGGTATCGGCAAAATCTTCCGGGTAGAGTAACTCGGCAGGGTTTAGCCGCTGCAGCAGCGCGGCCAGATCGTCAATATTATCCACCTGACTTAACAAAAAGCGGCCGCTGCTGATATCCAGCTGTGCCAGACCATAATGACCACGCAGCACACTGATGGCACACAGCAAATTGTCCTGACGCTCATTTAGCAATGCTTCGTCGGTTACGGTGCCCGGGGTGACAATGCGCACGACTTTGCGTTCTACCGGGCCTTTGCTGGTGGCCGGGTCACCGATCTGCTCACAAATCGCGGCAGACTCGCCCAGCTGTACCAGCCGGGCTAAATAGCCCTCGACCGCATGATAGGGCACGCCGGCCATCGGTATCGGCGTACCGGCGCTTTGGCCACGCTTGGTCAGTGAAATATCTAATAACGCCGAGGCACGTTTGGCATCATCAAAAAATAACTCGTAAAAGTCACCCATGCGGTAAAACAGCAAAATATCCGGATGTTCACTTTTTAAGCCCAAATATTGCTGCATCATAGGGGTATGAGCGCTTAAGGCTTGCTCCGTTTTTGTCTCTGACGGCATAATAGCGTTCTGAATTCCCTGTTGGATAAAATATGACGGTCGCAGCAGACAGCCTGCAGCTGGCGACAGAATTAGGCCAGCTATTATTACGGAAAAAGTGGACTATCACCACTGCTGAATCCTGTACCGGCGGCGGCATTGGTTATTGGTTAACCGCCGTACCCGGCAGCTCAGCTTATGTTGACCGTGGTTTTATTACTTACAGCAACAAAGCTAAACAACAACTGCTGGCGGTGCGTAGCGCCACCTTACTGCAATTTGGTGCGGTAAGCGAACAGACCGTACGTGAAATGGCCGAAGGTGCCGCTAAAGCCGCAAATGCCGATATGGCTATTGCGGTATCCGGCATTGCCGGGCCGGATGGCGGCTCGGTGTACAAGCCGGTGGGCACAGTTTGCTTTGGTTTTTGTGTTAATGGCAACGTTGCCAGCAGCCATTTGGTATTTGCCGGCGACCGCCAACAAGTACGCCAGCAAGCCATCGATTATGCCTTCAAACAAAGCATTGAGCTGTTGACAGCTTTAGCAAACTAGACTACTGTACGAGCATACAGTGTTAATTGTCCGGCAAGCCCGGCTCAACCATGGATATCAAAATGGACGACAACAAACAAAAAGCGCTCGCCGCCGCCTTAGGTCAAATTGAACGTCAGTTCGGTAAAGGCTCTATCATGCGTTTGGGCGACAGCACCGCGCTGGATATTGCTGCAGTATCTACCGGCTCATTAGGCCTGGACATCGCATTGGGCATAGGCGGTTTACCTTATGGCCGTATCGTCGAAATTTATGGCCCGGAGTCGTCCGGTAAAACTACCTTAACCTTACAGGTTATTGCCGAGGCACAAAAAGCCGGTAAAACCTGCGCCTTTATCGATGCCGAGCACGCCTTAGACCCCGTATATGCGAAGAAATTGGGCGTAAATGTCGACCAGTTGTTGGTGTCGCAACCTGATACCGGTGAGCAGGCGCTGGAAATTTGTGACATGTTGGTGCGCTCTGCTGCGGTAGATGTAGTGATTGTCGACTCAGTAGCGGCGTTAACACCAAAAGCGGAAATTGAAGGCGATATGGGCGACAGCCATATGGGCTTGCAAGCGCGCTTGATGTCACAGGCGCTGCGTAAACTTACCGGTAATATTAAACGCTCTAATACCTTGTGTATTTTTATCAACCAGATCCGTATGAAGATTGGCGTAATGTTCGGTAACCCGGAAACCACTACCGGTGGTAATGCGCTGAAATTCTATGCCTCTGTGCGCTTAGATATCCGCCGTATCGGCTCGGTAAAAGACGGTGATGAAATTACCGGTAATGAAACCCGCGTTAAAGTAGTGAAAAACAAAGTGGCGCCACCGTTTAAACAAGCCGAGTTTATTATTCAGTACGGTGCCGGTATTAATAAGCTGGGCGAATTGATTGATTTAGGCGTGGCGCAGGGCCTGGTAGATAAAGCCGGTGCCTGGTATGCCTATCAGGGCAACAAAATTGGCCAGGGTAAAGCCAATGCAATGAAATTTTTAGCCGATAATCAACCGATTGCTGATGAAATTGAAAAAGAATTGCGCGCCCGTTTGCTGTTAAAGCCGGGCGAAAAACCGATTGAAGAGAGCATACCAGAGGCGTTTGAAGCCGATTTATAAAAATTGTTCATCTAAGGTTAATAAAGCCAGCTTATGCTGGCTTTTTTTGTAATACACTTTATCTTGCGCTGTGGTAGTTACGGCGATAAGCTGTTGACTCAGTCGAATTGGCGCCATGCCACGTCCGGCAAAATAGTAATAAAGCTGGTGCACTATAATGAGAGAAACAACAAACCGTTGTCTGTTGCTTGCCTGTATTGCACTTGCAGGATGTAAAGCGGATATTAGTGTACAGCAAGAGCCTTTGGACCCGGTGGTGCAAGAAATTGCGCTGGCTTTTATCGAGCGCCCACTGCTGATAAACACTGACGAACCCTACCTAACTAATCTGCGTGATCCTGCGGCGTTTAATCCCGGAGCCCGTTTAGTATTAAAACAAAATGCTTTTGCTGAGTCTTCTGAAAACATATTAACCGACGCTTTATTTGACGAAAATGCTTTGTATGACGTTAAAGATTTGCATGCCTCACCCGATGGTATGACATTGCTGTTTGCCATGCGCGCACCCGAGTTAGACAATGTACCGGATGAGTTACAACCAAAGTGGGATCTCTGGCGTTACGATGTAGGCACCAACGCCATCACTCCTCTTATCGCCGATATGCAGTTGGCGCAACGTGGTCATGATATTAGCCCGGCATTTTTAGCCGATGGCCGTATTATTTTCAGCTCTAGTCGTCAGACTACGTCGCGGCAAATTCTGCTGGATGAATTTAAGCCGCAATACAACGCTCTGGATGAAGACTTAAATACTCTGACATTTAATCTGCATGTGATGAATGCAGATGGTAGTAACATTCGCCAGCTAAGTTTCAATTTAAGCCACGATTTATATCCTGTAGTGTTGGATGATGGTCATATTTTGTATAGCCGTTGGGATAACCAGGCTAGTCGCTCCATGTTTAACTGGTACAAGATGCGTCCTGATGGCAGCGAAAATCAATTAGTGTATGGTTGGCATTCACATAATAGCGGTGCGCAACAGTCGGCGGTGGAGTTTGCTAAAGCCGTGGTATTGGCTGATGGTGCCGTTTCACTAGCGCTAGCGAGTAATAATGCGCCATATTATAACAGCTGGCCACAACGCGTTGCGCTAGCATTGGCCAGTGATAACACCCAGCCGCTGGCTGGCGAGGTGCTTAATACTGCTGCACAAGAGCCGTTGTTTCCGTGGGCTTTTGATAACACCGGCCGTGCCGAGCGGGCTGGTGCGGTCAATAGCTACGCGCCGCTAAAAGATGGTAGCGGCCGCTACTTAGTTAGTTGGTCACCTTGTCGGGTGCTGGTTGAAGACGTGGCGTTCAGCTGTGCTCAGGTTGAGGACAGCAGTGAACTTGAATTGGCGCGACCGTTATACGGCCTATGGCTGTTTGATACCCAAAAGCAAACTCAGCAGCCCGTAAGACCCGGGCAGGAGGGATTGCTGGTAACAGATCCCGTGGTGTTGCAATCATACAACCCTCCGGTCTTTTTGCCCGAAAATCCACTGTTTGACGCTGAATTGGCTAATGAAAATGCTGCAGTACTGCATATTCGCAGTGTGTATGATTTCGCCGGCACGGCCACAGTTAATCTTGCCCGTTTAGCCGACCCTATGCAAACAACTGCCAGCGATAGACCCGCACGGTTTTTGCGTTTAGTACGTGGTGTACCGATACCACCAGATGAAGTAGTAGACACACCAAACTTTGCTTTTGGTGTTAGCCGTCGCCAATTAATGCGAGAAATCCTCGGCCACGTTGCAATTGAACCAGACGGTTCGGTGCTGGTGAAAGTGCCGGCTAACGTGCCATTCAATTTGGCGCTATTAAATGCGCAAGGTCAGGCTATTTCGCCACTTCATCAGCAATGGCTTACGTTGCGCCCGGGAGAAACTCGCAGTTGTAATGGCTGTCACACTTCGCAAAGTACAGCACCACACGGTCGTGTCGATGGTGCGGGAGAAGCGGCAACGGCAAATGTTGGTGCGTTAAGCAGCTCTGCGTTTAGCAACGCCAATCCGCAACTGATAGCCGAGCCAGGCGAAACGATGGCACAAACGGCCGCCAGATTAAATGGCATACCCGAGCTAAATGAAGCACTAAGTTACCTGGATATTTGGACTGATCCAGCTCTGCGTATGCCAGATCCAATACTAAATACCAGTTTACAGCAGCTGCAAACGGCTCAGCCTGCTGGGGTGGAATGTTTCGCTCAATGGATAGCCAGTTGTCGGTTGCGTATCGATTACCCTAGCCATATTCAGCCGTTATGGACATTAGACCGGCGTCAATTTGATGAGCAAAGTAATGAACTGATTGCTGACCGCACCTGTGTCAGTTGTCACAGTCGCACTGATGCCGCTGGCGATAGCCGGGTGCCGGTGGCACAGCTTGAGTTGGATGCGGAAGCATCAGATCTGCAAGCGCAGCATTATCGCAGTTATCGTGAGTTACTTAGTAACGATAATGAACTGGAATTGGTAGGCGGTGTGTTAATTGACCGCTTGGTGCAGGCCACAGATGCAAACGGCAACCCTCTGTTTGTTACCGATGAGGATGGCAACCTGGTGTTGGATGATGACGGTAATCCGATACCCATCATGCAACCGGTACCGGTAAATGCCAGCCTGCGCGCCGGTAATGCACTGCAAAGTGGCGCGTTTTTCGACCTGTTTGCTACTGATGGCAGCCATCAGGGCGATTTGAGCGCAGCAGAATTGAAGTTACTGGCCGAGTGGCTTGACATAGGCGCACAGTATTACAATTCGCCTTTTGTTATTCCGGAGCAGTAAATGATCAAGGCCTGTCTGCTAATCATGGGGTGGATCCTTTGCACTAGTGCAATGGCATCGTCACTTGACGTCACGGTAAACCACGACTTTGTGAATTTACATTCCGGGCCCGGTAGAGGCTACCCCATAGTGCAAGTGGCGCTAAAAGGAGAGAGTTTAAGCTTGTTCCAACGCCGTGCCGGCTGGGTACAGGTTGGCTTTAAGCAGCAACGCCTTTGGCTGGCGCGGGCCGATTTGGTGCACTTGCTAACGTTAGATCAGCAACAATTTGTAGTTAATGATGATCGACAGAGTGAATTTGAACAGCGTGATGTTGAAGTTGGACTGTTATTTGGTGATTTTAATGGCAGTAGTTTTTATCAGCTGTCTGCAGCGTACTTGTTCAGTGAATATCTGCAAACGGAACTGGCTGTAGGTCAGGCTAACGGTGACCAAGCCGATAATCTGTCCGCTGAGTTGAGTATTTATGTTAGCCCGATGCCACACTGGCGCATATCACCTTACTTCGGCTTAGGCGGTGGCTTACTGCGCACTTCGCCGCGCACTGTGCTGGTACAAACACCGGACCGCAACAACAGTCTCGCTAGTATGGAGCTGGGAATGCGCTATTACTTAAGCCGCAACATGATAGCCCGCGCAGCGTATCGGCGCAGCATCATTGTGACTGACCGCAACGATAACGAAGAGATAGACACATGGAAGCTTGGTTTCAGCGTATTTTTTTAGCCTTTGGGTTATTGGTGCTGCCAGCTGTTGCGCAGCAGGTTGAACCTGACATTATTCAAAGTAACGTCAGTGAAGATGTATTGGACAGTGAGAACTGGTTGTTTGGCGCTAAAGTGGGGATACTTAGCATTGAAGATTTTGGTAGTAGTGCCATTACGGCGTTACAGCTTAGCTATCACATTAACGAAGATTTCTATCTCAGCACTGAGTACGCACGTGCTAAAGCTGGACGCACCTCCTTTGAGGAGCTAAGTGGCGCGGCACCCTTGCTCACCGATGACGAGCGGCAATGGAGTTACTATGGCGCTCATCTGGGGTATATGTTGTTACCTGGGGAAGTGTTTTTGAGTAGCAATTTTGCACTAAACAGTGGGTTGTCGGTGTTTGCTGGTGGTGGAAATGTAGATTTTGCCGGTGACAGAGTGTTTGCCTTGCACCTGGGCAGCCAGTTTCGTTTATACGCCACTGACTGGCTGGCGTTAGAGCTCTCGTTCAGCGATTACGTGTTTGAAACTACTATTCTGGCACGCAGTAAAACCACACATAATTTAAGTCTGGCACTGGGAGTGGCAGTCTATTTTTAATAGCGGCAACAATAATCTTGTATGGGAGATGCTATGAAGTACCGCATTTTGGGTCTATTGCTGGCGCTTTGCACCACATCGGCTGGAGCTGTCACAGCGCCTGATTTTACATTAAAAGCGTTAGATGGTACCAACCTGAGGCTGGATGAGCAACGCGGCGATATTATGCTGATTAATTTTTGGGCCAGCTGGTGTGGTCCTTGTATTCAAGAGATGCCGGCATTGGAAAAGCTTGCGCAAAAATATCAGATGCTTGGTGTACAGGTATGGGGCATTAATGTCGAAAATGATAGCGCTGCGGCAAAGGCTTACCTGGGCAAGGTTCAGGTAAGTTTCCCCATCTTATTTGACCTGGATAACAGCGTCTCAGAAAACTATCGGGTTGAGGCTATGCCCACGACGGTTATCCTCGACAAAGACGGCGCAGTGCGCAGTGTGCACCGAGGTTACAAACCCGGTTATGAGAAAAAATATGAAGACGATATCAAAGGCTTACTACGTGAGTAAAGCTATGGGTTGTTCTGCGGTAGTGATGTTAATGCTAAGCGGTTGCGCCAGTATTGAACCGTGGGTAAAGCCTTATCAACGCGATAAACTGGCTGATCCCATTATGGCATTTGGCCGACATCCGGTAGCACTGCAACATGTGGCACACGTGCAAGACTCGCGCGAAGCAGCTAAAGGCGCGAATGGCAGCGGGGGCGGCGGCTGTGGTTGCAATTAGGCAAACACTACTATTACTGCTGACCTGCTTGGCTGCAGCGGCGCAAGCAGCGGTATTGCCACAAGACAGGGCAGACCTGATGTATCACAGCTATCAGGGCGGTGGAGTATCAATCGATGGGCCTGCGCTAATGTTGCGCAAAAAGGCAGGGCAGGCGTTATCGCTATCAGCTTATTATTATGTTGATACCGTGTCGGGTGCGTCTATTGATGTGGTGGCCACCGCATCGGCGTATACCGAGCAGCGCCGGGAAGCTCGCTTGGGTATAGACTACCTTGCTGGCAATAGCATTATTAGTGCGAATTACGCGCAAAGTGATGAAGATGATTATCAGGCAAAATCTGTGTCTTTTGCGGTTTCCCATGACACTTTTGGCGGTATGACCACGCTTAGCCTGGAAGCAGGTTTGGGCGATGATACGGTTAGCCGTAATGGTGATGAGAGCTTTAGTGCTGACGTTAAACGTTACAACTATAAGTTAGGCTGGACCCAGGTGCTGAGCAGCAGTTGGATTGCAGCAATGAATCTGCAAGTTGACTTAGACGAGGGCTTTTTAAACAACCCCTATCGCAGTGTGCGGTACCTTGATGCCAATGAACCCCGTGGCTATGGTTATCAGAGTGAGGTCTATCCTGACACCCGTAATGCGGTGGCTGTGGCGCTGGTTAATAAAGTGTATCTGCCGTATCGCGCGGCACTGAGCTTCAACTTACGCCATTATCAAGACAGCTGGGATATTCGTGCCTTAGATGCCGAGTTGGAATACGTGCATCCCCTTAGCGCTCAGTGGACACTGGAAGCCAAAGTGCGCTGGTATAGCCAAACACAGGCAAAGTTTTATAGCGATTTATTTGCTTTTGCCAGCCAGCAGAACTTTATGGCACGCGATAAAGAATTAAGCGATTTTTCCAATTGGACCTTAGGTCTCGGGGCCAGCTACGGCCTGCCTGGCTGGGCATTTTGGCCTGCGGCTAAACCGGAGGTCAATTTGCAATGGGATCATATTCGCTTTAGTTACAATAATTTTCGTGATGTCACTGCAGCTGATGCACAGACCGGGCTGGAGCCATTGTACCGGCTGGATGCCAATGTTATCAGGGCGTTTTTCAGTGTGTACTTCTAACAGGATCTTAAGATGAAAGCGTTACTTTTGTGTGCTGTTTTTTGGTTTAGCTTCAGTGTTGCAGCAGCGCCAACGCCGGCCAGTGAGCAACTTGAGCAACTAAAACAGCAAGTTATTCAGTTAAACCGAGAGCTGTTTTTGTTGGAAGAGGAGCTGCTATTCCCACCGCAGACACAACTGGCGGTGTTTTTATCAGTCGACAGTGGGCAATTTTTTCAACTCGACAGTGTAGAGCTGCTGCTCAATGATCAGCCAGTCGAAGGGCATTTGTATACGGCGCAGCAATGGCATGCTTTACAGCGCGGCGCTATTCAGCCTTTATATAAAGGCAATATTAAGGCAGGTGAACATAGTTTAACGGCAGTGTTTATTGGTAAAGGGCCGGATAAACGCGATTATCGCCGTGCAGTCAACCATCGCTTTAACAAGGCCGAAGATGCCGTGCTGCTGGAGTTGCAGATTAAAGATCGCAGCTCTGACTATCAACCAGACTTTATTGTGCAGCCATGGTCAAACGACTAGCCGCCAGCTTATTGTGGTTGCCTCTGCTGCCGATACTTGCCGCAGAGCCTGACCAACTGAGCGAGAAGCACTACCGCCAGGCTGCGTGGGCATTTTACCAGCAACAACCTGCGCTGGCGTTGGAAACGTTGCAGTTGGCACCGCAACAAGACAGTCGCACCCAACTGTTGGAAGCGGGTTTATATTTGCAGTTGGGCATGCCGGGGCACGCAGCGGAATTGCTGCAGCAGATACTAACGTTATATCGCGGTGATAATGCGCTGCCGCAGACACTAAGAAATATCGCTTTACTGCAGTTTGCCCGTTACCAGCTGGAACTGGGCGATAAAGCGCAAGCGAAATTATATCTAAGCCAGGTTGATATCTCTGCCGATAGCACTTACCTGGGGCAGCAACAGTTGCTTAGCCAACTGGTGTTTTGGCCAGATATCGCGCTGCCCGCTAAGCCAGACTTCAGTGCTTTGGCGCAACAAGCGGAAATGCCTTATATCGTTAGTAATCAGGCGTTAATTCTGGCGAAACAGCAACCTG
Source organism: Rheinheimera maricola (assembly GCF_016918075.2). GTDB lineage: Bacteria > Pseudomonadota > Gammaproteobacteria > Enterobacterales > Alteromonadaceae > Alishewanella > Alishewanella maricola_A. The sequence continues at coordinate 94,076 of NZ_JAERPS020000001.1, forward strand.
AATTGGCATTGCAGTGGCTTAGCCAGTTACGGCAGCAGTTTTCCATTGCCACTGAGCAAGGTTTCTGGCAGCAACTGTTCAACACACCCTGGCGTAGTTTGACCAGCGCTGATGGTTTTAATTACCCGGCAGAAGAACAGCAAGCCCTGCAAGATTATCTGCTATTGATACAGGCTCAGTTGTATATCAGCCTGCAGGATTTTGCTGCTGCGGATGCTATTCTGGCCAACTTTGCCAGTGACAGTGTGCTAAGTAACAATGCGCTAGAGCTCTATAGTCATATTCTTACTGAACAACGGCACATTCCTGCGTTATTAGCGGTGTTGCAACAACAGATACTGCGACAACCATTTGGCGATACGGCATGGTATGCGGCGACACGTATTGGTGAGCAGCTAGAGCGGGCGCTGGCGAATAAAGATGCCTTGGCGGCGTATCGCTGGGCAGATAATTATTATCAGCAACAGCAGCAGCTGATCCACGAACAAGCCCGGCCTATTCAAGTGCAACAACTGAGCGACAATGCCAGCCCATGGCAGCAGCAACAGTTGAGTAACGATAACCAGCTCTACCGGCTGTCAGAAGATATTTTAGGGTTGCAGCAACAACTTAATGCTGCCCCGGTGCGGCAGCAGCGGCTTGGCCGGTTGCAGCAAACACTGCAATACAAGTTACAGCAGCAACAGCAGCTACTGCCGTCGCAGCTACCCGATTTGTCTGAACGGCAGATGCTGTTGGCTGATAAATTTGCCCTGCTGCAACAGCAGATAAGCCAGGCCCAGCAAAGCGAGCTGTCATTACTGCTGACCCAAGGAGAACCGCACCGGCAGCTCATGTTGTTACAAAATGCCGAGCAACGCCTGCAGCTTCTTATTACAGCCGCCCAGCCCCAGTCTGAGGTTTATGCCAGCAGGCTTAAGCGGTTACGCGGCATTATGCAGTGGCACTACCAGCAAAAAAGTGCGCAGCACGATTGGCAGCTGCAGCAGCAACAGCAGCTGCTTAACCAACAGCTTAACCAGCTGACACAGCGCTTGCAGCAATTACAACAGCAAGGCGGCCAGACCGAGCAGCTGTTAGTTAAACAGCAACGCCTTACGCTATTGAGCGAGCATCAACAGCAGCTAAATTTAGCCCTGCTCAGCCAACAACAACAGCTACTTGCCCAGCTCAATCAGCGTTTGCAGCAACGTCGTAATGAAGATATTGCCATGCTACAAAAGCTGCAGCGACACAACAAAGAATCTATGGCGCGAGTGATGGAGACTGTATTGGCACAAGGCTCAAGCGGAAGTAATGAGTCCGCCATTCAGCGCAGCGGGGCCGAGCTATGATGCGGCCTAAATACTCATTACTGCTGTTATCCGGCCTGCTATTGCTACCGGGTTGCAGTTATCAGCAGGCCAGCACAGCACGGCCACGACTCGCTGATTTACCTGCGTTTGACCGCAGTATATTGCAATCTGATGCGCCGGTGTCAGAGCAGCAGCTGGACCAGTTGTATCAGCAAATACTGACACTGCAGCCAGCAGCAGAAACCCGACAGAAAATCTTATACCGTTTGTCACAAATGTACACCCGACAACTGGAGCAAGCAGAGTTGCCAGCAGATCAGGAACGGGTAGCGCTGGAGCAGATGGTGAGCCGCTATCAGCAGCTACTGGTAGACTATCCACAAGACCCGAATAATGAATTGATCCGCTATCAGCTATCACGTAGTTATGACTTACTTGGGCAGCAGGATGCCTGCTTGGAGCAACTGGACATTTTGCTGCGCGACTATCCCAGCGCAACGTTCAGTAGTGAGATCTGGTTTCGCAAAGCGGATATTCACTACAGTCGTAGCGACTATCCGCTGGCACTGCCGGCCTATTTGGCGGTGCTGCAAGGCAGCGATGCCGCGCTGAAGTTACATGCCCGCTATATGGCTGGCTGGAGCTACTTTAAGCTGCAGCAATTTGAGGCGGCGGATGAGCAATTTTTGCGCGTATTAGATAATAGCTACACTGAGCTATTGGCAACGGGATCCGAACAGCCGCAACAAAGTTTACGTGATGAGGTGATGCGTACTTTAAGTATTTCCCTTAGCTATCAGCAGCAAGGCGCTAGCTTGCAAGCCTTGCTTAAGCGGGTTGATTACCCTGGTGGTGAGCGGCCATTACCCTATGTTGCACAGTTATATCAGCATCTGGCAGAGTTTCTTGTTACTAAGCAACTTTACACCGAAAGCCTGCAAAGTTATCGCTTGTTTGTCGCCGACTATGCTTACAGCCTGACTGCAGCGCAGTTTCAGCTTAAACTCATTGAGGCTTATTTACAAAATGCTGATGCGACAGCGGCGTTGGCAGAGCAGCAACAATATTTACAGTTGTTTGGCCCGGGATCAGTGTTTTGGCAACGAGCCAGCGTAGTCGAAGTGGCTGAAGTTGGCCCTTACTTACTGCAATATCTGGATTACTTCGCCCGGCAAGCCTATAACGCTGCATTAAAGCAAAAGCAGGATAGCAACAGTAATGGTATGGCCGATGCCGAGAATCAGCCCGAGTTGCTGTTTGCCACGGCTATCCCGCTGTGGCAAGACATGTTGAGCATATTGCAAGATCCGATACTGGCACAGGCGTTGCCGCAAAGCGTATTGCAACAGTACTCGCAGGCAGATCTGCGTTATTTGCTGGCAGAGTCTTATGCCGGTGCCGCACAAGAGGAGGATGCGCTGGCGTTGTACACCGAACTGGGCTACCAGGCAAATATTAGCGATGCCAGTTTGTTTACTGCACAGGATGCGGCTTACAAAGCTTTGCTGCTGAGTCAAAAAAACCTGCAGTTTGCTAATGGTGCTCAGCGCGCCTGGCAGCAGCAAACGCAGTTTGTCACCCGCCACAGTCAACATCCGGCGGCGCAGCAAGTGGCTTTACAGCAGCTACAACAACGCTATAACCAGCAAGATTATCATGCAGTACTGCAACATAGTTCAGCGGTGACAGACTGGCCGCATCCCGAGTCCAGCCAGGTCTCGCTGGAAAACGAAGCGCGATTTTTACATAGCCAAAGCGAACTGGCATTGCACGACTATGCGGCTGCCGAACGTAGTATTAATGCATTATTGTTACAGATCTTGCCAGCTGAGCGGCGAAATTTGCTGACAACCCAGCTGGCATCCAGTATTTACCAGCAAGCGCAGCAAACCAATACACCAGTTTTAGCGGTACAGGGGCATTTGCAGCGGTTACTCGATACCTTGCCTGACTCGGCCTATCATCAGGCGGCAGCATTTCAACAAATTGAGTTGGTTAGAGCGCAAGCTGATTATCCAGCGGCAATTCTGTTGTTAACCGCGTTTCTTCAGCGCTACGACAATACAGAGCGCACGGCCACGGCCAACGCTATGTTGCTTGATAGTTATGAGCAAGCCGGGCGCTGGCCAGAGGCTGCTGCCCTGTTACTAACCTTGGCAAAGCAAGGCGATGCAGAGCAACAGCGCGAGGCGCAGTATCTGGCTGCGCAGTATTATCAGCGTGCCGGCGATATCGCAACGGCACTGGATAGCTGGCGCAGTTATGCCAACCGTTATCATCAGCCGCACTTATTGGCGCAAGAAGCCAGGTTGCAACTGGTGCTGCTGTACCAACAACAACAAGATCTATACCGGCAAAATTTCTGGCGCGAAAAAATTATTGCTTTTGAACAGCAATTTGCCGAGCAGGGCAACGCCCGTAGTCAGCAGCTGGCTGCGCAGGCTGCGTTGGATCTGGGCCGTCACAACAGTCAGTTGTTTGCAAACGTGCGTTTGGCACATCCATTGGCTAAGAGCCTGCAGCAAAAACGTCAACATATGACAACAGCGATTAAGCAATTTGAGCAAAGTATGCACTATGGCATAGCTGGCTTATTAAGTGAGGCGCAGTTCCAGGTGGCTGAATTGTATCAACATATGGCCAAAGCCATCTTAGAATCTGACCGGCCAAAAACACTCGATGAGCTGGCTCTGGAAGAGTACCAGTTGTTGCTCGAAGAGCAGGCGTATCCGTTTGAAGAGCAGGCGATAGCAATTTACCAGCAAAATACCCGCTTAACGCAACAACAGCTATGGGATAGCTGGATTGAGCAAAGCTTTCAACGTTTGTCAGTATTGTTACCCGCCAAGTTTAACAAGACAGAATCTTACCGCGGGGTTGCCGATGCTGCTTATTAACCTGACACCACTTTGTCGTGTAACAAAAATGCTGTGGCTACCACTGCTGCTAGCGGTGGTGACGGCCTGTAGCCAGTTGCGTCCAGTGCCGGCGATCAATCCTGCCGTGACGACGCAGGCTGAGCCTGCAGCAAATTTGCCCCTTACCTTGGCACAGCAGCAGCAATTTGATCAGGGCCGCAGGCTGTTGCAGCAAGGCGAAGTTGACACTGCGTTAGCCTTGTTCAGCGCATTGTTTATCGACGTTCCGCAGGCCCCGGGAATCGGCTATAACCTGGCTCTGAGTCAATGGCAAAGTGGTGATGTAATGCAAGCGCAGCAAACATTGGCAAAGCTGATTCAGGCAACGCCCAATTACCTGGCGGCGCATAATTTGGCGGGTGTTCTGGCACGACAGCAAGGAGATTTTCGCCTCGCGCAGCAGCATTACCAGCAGGTGTTAAAGGTGGACGAAGGCAATGCCACTGCTCATAAAAATTTGGCATTTTTGTATGAACTGTATTTGGATAACCCTGCGCAGGCGCGCAATCATTACCAGCGTTACTACGATTTGACCCAAGACGAGCAAGCTAAAATCTGGTTGGCGTTATTACAACAACAGGAGCAAGCCGATGCACAAAACTAAGCTTATGTTAGCGGTAGGTATGCTGCATTGCCTGTCAGCCGTGGCTCAGCAAGCGGAGTCGGTGAAAATTGAAACCACGGTAAGCGGCAACCAAGAGCAGCCGAAGACCATTTATGTTTTGCCATGGCAAAGTCCGGTTAGCGTGATCCGTATTCCCGGCCAGCCGTTGCAGCCGTCCATCCCGGCGTTGTCGCCACTGGATCGTCAACAGTTTTTGCGCTTTATCGCGCTACAGCAAGCAAATAGTACGGCATATATGCCGCAGGCAACATTACCCCAAAAAGAGCAATAAGAGGATATTTTTCATGGAGTTGTTAAACGGCATAGTTCGGTTTTTACAGGAAGGTGGTGTCTTTATTTACCCCATCGCTTTTATCCTGGTGCTTGGCATCGTGATAGCGGTAGAACGTTGGTGGTTTTTGCGTTCGGTATACGGTGTAAACCAACGAGCTATGACGCAAGTGCAATCGGCTGTCGCACAGGCAGACGGTAGCCAAATCCTGCAACTGGCCAGCAACAGTGCGGCGCCCTTGCTGGCCATGCTCGCCAGTGGTGTGCAGCGTTTACGTTCTTCTGAGCGGCGCGAAGACATGGAGTACGCCATGGAAGAGGTGGTGCTGGAGTACAGTTTACGCTTGCAAAAGCGCACACCGTTTTTAGCCACCCTGGCGAACGTCGCCACGTTGTTGGGGCTGTTAGGTACTATTATGGGCTTAATTGCCGCATTTTCCGCTGTCGCGAACGCCGACCCATCCGAAAAGGCCAGTCTGCTGTCATCCAGCATTTCAGTGGCAATGAATACAACCGCTTTTGGTTTAATGACAGCTATCCCGTTGGTGTTTGTGCATGCGTTATTGCAGGGCAAAACCGCCAGCATTATCGACACTATGGAAATGGTTGGCATTAAGCTGATGAACAGTATCGCCAAAAAAGCAGATGGTGGCTCGGATGATAAAACGGCGTAAAGCAAAGCTTGCCGAGGCGGAGCTCGACATCACGTCGTTTATGAACCTGATGATCGTGTTAGTGCCGGTATTACTGCTAAGCTTGGTGTTTGCGCAAATCCGCGTGCTGAATATTCAGTTACCGCCATTAAGCGAACAGCAACTACAGCAAGAACAACAGCAACCACAGCAACTAGAGCTAGAAATTCGCCCCGATCGGTTACGGCTGAATTACCCAGCTGGTGAGCCGTTAAGAGTATTTGAGCTAACCGATCAGGGGGCTTTGGATTTTGCCGGACTTAGCCTGTACTTACAGGATTTAAAGCTGACTTTTCAGCAGAAAAGTATAGAAAAACAAGATATTACGATACTTGCGCCGGACCAGCTAGACTATCAGACGTTAGTGACGGCAATGGATACGGTGCGCTCGTTCAAAGCGGTCGTTGCAGCACAAGTGGTTGATGCCGAGTTGTTTCCGCAGATATCGTTGGGTGAGCTGCCAACAGACGAGGTGACGGAATGAAAATGTCATTTCGTGCCAAACGCTTAGAGCGTCAAAATCAGCGGTTAGCACAAGCAGGTAAGTTAAATCTGGTCGCGTTGATGGATATTTTTACCATTCTGGTGTTTTTCTTAATGGTCAATCAGTCTGAAGTTAAAGTACTGCAAAGCAATAAAGATATCAGTCTGCCACGTTCATTATCAGAACAATTGCCAACAGAAAAAGTGATGTTAACTATAACCAGCAATGGCGTGTTGGTTCAAGGCAAGCCGGTATGGCAAGGTGATTGGCAGCAAGACAGTAGCAGCTGGTTACCACAGTTGTCACAGGCATTGAGTACCGAGCTGAATTATTTGGCAAGCCGGGCGGGACCTTTATCCGAAGCGCAGCAGCCAGCTGGCCGGTCGCTGACCATTTTAGGTGACGCGGCAACACCTTATGTATTGCTGCGGCAACTGATGGCGATTTGTGCTCAGACCGAGTACCGCGATTTATCGCTGGCGGTAGAAGTGATGGCGCCGGCGGTGGTGGAGGCACCATGACGGCAATAACGATGGTTCCAGAGCGGCACTGGCAGCGTGAGGATAAACGTTTTTATCAATTGCTCTGGTTTGGCGTTGCGCTGTGGTTAGTTTTTGCGGTGTTGGTGCCGGGATTATCCGTACCAGAGCGCAGTCGGCAACTGCAGGAACAATTGCCGCCGCAATTAGCGCGCGTAATGCTGGAAGAGCGTAAAGCGCCACCACCACCAGAGCCAGAACCCTTGCCAGAGCAGGTGGTGGAGCCCGTTAAGCCGGAACCCAAGCCCGAACCTAAGGCCGAGCAGGTGCCGGCCGAACCTCAGCCGGTAATACCGGATCCACAGCAGGCCAGGCGGCAAGCTGAGCAGGCAGGTTTAATGGCGATGCGTGATGATTTAGCTGAGTTAAGGCAAAGTTTTCAGCTAAATAACACGGCGCCGAAAGTGCAAAGTAAAGGTGAAGCGCAGGCTACGCAGGTAGAGCGAAAATTGCTGCGTAATGCCGCAGAAAAAAGCTTTGCTACGGCCCAGGCCGCTGCGGTAGCCGGCGATATAGTGCGTTCAGAGCTCGCTGATACAGGCAGTACGGCACTTGCTGAGGCCGAATTAAAAGGCTTATCGGCCACGGGCCGGCCTGAAACACCAGATGACAGTGCTACCACGAGTGAGCGACGCGTCCCGGGGCGTTCCGAGGCAACAATCCGCCGGGTACTGGAGGCAAATAAAAGTAGTTTATACACACTTTATAGTCGTGCGCTGCGCGCCAACCCACTGTTAAAAGGCAAAGTGGTGTTTGATTTAGTGATTAACCCGGATGGTAGTTTGGCAGAGGTATCAATCGTTAGCAGTGAGTTACTCGACAGCAAGTTGGAAAGACAACTGATATTGCGGTTGCGCTCCATCAATTTCGGCGCCGAAACTGCAGCCCTGACCCGTTCACAGTGGACGGTGGAATTTTTACCGGGATAAACCGGAGGTATATACAATGCGTGATTTGATCATAGTTACCAGCCTGATGTTGGCTGCGCTACTACAAAGTGTGCCCGCCCAGGCCAGCGCGCTAGAGCAGGCTAAACGATTGCACGACCGGCTAGCGGGTGTGCCGGGAGATGCTGCTACGTTAAGCCAGATGCAAGCGCTGATTAACGCCGGTGACGCCAACGCTGCAGCAATGCTGGCTATGCAGCATGCCGACTTTTACCGCACGACGTTAAAGCTGTTTGCTGCGCCGGCGACTAACCGCGATTTGGATATCTTTGAGCCTTTGAACGACTATAGCGCCACTGTTATTGGCTTGGTGCGCGATGAGGTCGATTTTCGCCAATTGTTGCAAACCGACATTCTGTATGTTGGTGCCGACAGCCTGGGTTTACCGCCGTATCAGAGCAATAACAATGCTCACTACCTGGCGCTGGAGCAGCAGGCTGTCGATTTGGCGCAACATTTGGAACCGCGTGCGCAAAGTAGCTTAAATGGTATACCGGCAGAAGCCAGCGCCGGTGTGATGACCAGCCGTGCCGCAGCCAAAGCGTTTTTTTATCTTGGCACCAACCGTGCGATGTTTCGCTTTACGCTGATGAGCCAGTTATGTACCGACTTAGAGCCACTGCAAGACATCAGCCGGCCCACCGAGCGTATTCGGCAGGATGTCAGCCGCAGCCCGGGCGGCGATAGCCGTATTTTCAATAATCGCTGTGTCGGCTGCCACGCCGGTATGGACCCATTGGCTCAGGCATTCGCTTATTATGACTACCAGTTCAGCGATGCCGAAGGCGCAAATGGCCGTATCTTTTATCAGCAAAGTGGTACGCAAAACTCCACTACACAAAGTAGGGTACAACCTAAATACCATATCAATGCCGGCAGCTTTCCTTACGGTTACCGCACGGCAGATGATAGCTGGGTAAACTACTGGCGTCAGGGTCAAAATAAAGCTCTGGGCTGGGACACAAGTCTTCCCGGGCTGGGCAATGGCGCTAAAAGTCTTGGTGAAGAACTGGCAAATAGCAGTGCTTTTGCGCAATGTCAGGTAAAAAAAGTGTTTCGCACTGTCTGCCTGCGTGAGCCAGAAAATCTAACGGATGTCACCACACTGCAGCAGATAACCGATAGCTTTCAGACCGAAGGTTACAATCTGAAACAGGTGTTTGCTGACACTGCCACTTACTGTATGGGAGATTAGACGATGAAGTTATTATTACTCCCGTTACTCATTCTTGGCCTGCTACTCAGCGGTTGCGGTGGTGCAGACGTTGAGCAGAACCCACCGCCGCCGGTGCAGGAAGACAATATCAACTATACCGGGCCAGCGCCACAAACTGAAGATATTCAGCTGTTTAAGTTAACTTTGTGGGATAATGTCGCCAGTAGCAATCGTTGCGGTGCCTGCCACGTGCAGGGCAATACGGCACCTTATTTTGCTCGCAATGACGATATTAATCTGGCGTATGCCGCGGCAACGCCGCTGGTAAATTTGGCCGACCCGACACAATCTTTATTGGTGACGAAGCTGGCGGGCGGGCATAATTGCTGGCAAGCTAGTGACAGTGCTTGTGCTGATACCATGGCGCAGTGGCTGCGGAATTGGGCAAATAGTGCCGATACTGAGGCCGCCACTATTACGCTTGTTGCCCCTCCCGTGCGTGAACCTGGTGCCAGTAAAGCTTTGCCGGATGATCCTACTTTGTTCGCTGCTACGGTACACCCGCTGTTGCGACAGTATTGTGTTAACTGCCACGCGCCGGATGCAGCGCAAACTCAAGCCCCATTTTTTGCTGATAGTGATGTTGTTGCGGCCTATGATGCCAGTCGTAAATTGATTAATCTCGACTCGCCTGAGTTGTCTCGTTTTGTTGCCCGTTTGGGAGACGAATTTCATAATTGTTGGTCAGATTGTGCCGCCGACGCTGCCGAGATGCTAAGTGCAATAAGCCAAATTGCGGATAACGTCGCACTAACACCGCTTAACCCTGATCTGGTGCCATCTAAAGCGCTCCGGTTAGACGATGGGGTAGTCGCATCCAGCGGTGGCCGCTTCGAAGCTAACCAGATTGCGTTCTATCAATTTAAAACCGGCGATGGCGCTATTGCCTATGACACGTCGGGAGTTGAGCCTGCAGCAAACTTAAGCTTACAGGGCGATATTAGCTGGGTAACAGGTTGGGGGCTGCAGATTAATTCTGGCCGGGCCCAAGCCAGTACACAAAATAGCCGCAAGTTGGCGCAGTTAATTACAGCGACGGGCGAGATGAGTATTGAAGCCTGGCTGGTGCCGGCAAATGTTACCCAAGAGGGCCCGGCAGCTATTGTTAGCTATGCAGGTAGTAATACAGAACGAAATTTTACTCTTGGCCAAAGTCAGTACAATTATAACTTTTTGCTGCGCTCTGACAGTTCGGATTTTGCCGGCATACCGGCTTTAAGTACGGCCGATGCAGCTGAAGTATTACAGGCAACACAGCAGCATGTAGTGCTGACACAGGACCCGGTGAATGGCAGGCGTATCTATGTCAACGGCATTGATACTGGCGCGCGTGACACGGCCTCGGTAATTCGTAATTGGGACGATACCTATGCACTGATTGTCGGCAATGAAGCCAATGGCAATCGGCAATGGCAGGGCACTGTGCGATTATTAGCGGTGCACAATAAAGCGTTAACGGCGGCGCAAATTCAGCAGAACTACAATATTGGTGTCGGGCAGAAATTTTATCTACTGTTCGGCGTTGGCGAGCTGATTGGCCTGGCTGACAGCTATATTGTGTTTGAAGTGGCACAGTTTGATAATTATTCATACCTGTTTACTTCGCCTTACCTGATTAATCTGGCTGAACGCAGCTTGCCGCAGGCGCTAACCATTAGCGGTATGGCGCTGGGGATCAATGGTAAAGAGGCGGTAACGGGGCAGGCTTGGATAACGCAGCAATTTGAATTTGCTGCAGGTACCGACCTCAGCAGTGCAGTAACGTTATCTGATTACGGCACCATTATTGGTACCGAGCTGGGTGCTGCCAGCGACGAGTTCTTCTTGTCTTTTGGTCGTATAGGCGAGTTTGAGCACGTTCGTACCGATAGTGCCGTGCCAGTACAGCAAATTATTGCCAGTAATAGCCAAAGTAGTGATATTGGTCTGAGAACCTTTGCTGAAATTCATGCCAGTATGAGCGCGCTGACCGGCGTGTCGCAGCAACAACCTGCTGTTACTGCGGTATATCAGACGATTCAACGTCAATTACCGTCGGCCGACAATATTGATACCTTTGTCTCGGCACAACAAATGGCAATTACGCAACTGGGTATTGCCTATTGCAATGCTGCAATTGACGATACGGCACTGCGTCAGACCTGGTTTACCCAAGTCGATTTTTCAGCATCACCTGCTATTACATATAGCAGCGCCAACCGCTCTAAATTTATCACGCCGCTACTTGATCGCTTCATGCCACTGGCACCAGCAACTTCAGCATTACGTGTTGATGTTACCAACGAGCTGGATGGCCTGATAGACCGGCTAAGTAATTGTGGCGGCAGCTGCAGTAATGATCGCAGCCTAACCATTGCCAAAGCAGCTTGCACCGCCGTGCTGGCCAGCGCTGAACTGCTAGTGCAGTAGGAGAAATATCATGAAACGCAAAGCAGCTTTGCACCCTGATAGCCCGTTGTTTCACCCTTGCCACAGCAAACCTGTGAGCCGGCGTGACTTTATTGCCTACGGCATGAGTTATGGCGCAGCCGTGCTAACCAGCGGTTCTGTTTTGGGCCTGTTTGCCAACCCGGGTAAAGCCTACGCTGATTTATCACCCGATTTGGAAGCGCTGAAGCAATTATGCGGTATTAACGTGCAGGGCGCGGGTAAAATTCCGTTTATCTGTTTTGATTTAGCCGGTGGTGCCAATATTGCTGGTTCAAATGTACTGGTAGGCGGCGCGGGTGGCCAACGTGATTTTCTTTCAGTACAAGGCTACAGCAAACTGGGATTACCCGCTGATATGGTACCCACAGCGGTAAATGCGGCTAATCCGGCCGGTGGTTTTATTAACGACCAATTGGGGTTGGCGTTTCACAGCGACTCGCAAATGCTGGCCGGTATTCTGGAACGCACCAGTATGGCCACCCAGGCAATGACCAATGGTGCGGTAATACCGTCACGCTCAGAAAACGATACTGGTAATAACCCACATAACCCAATGTATGCTATTGCCAAAGCCGGCGCCAGCGGCTCGTTAATGCCACTTATAGGCTCCCGTAATTCTGACTCTGGTGCCAACTCTATGGCACCGATAGAGTTTTATAACGCTGAGCTTAGGCCCACCAAAATTGACCGGCCTAGCGATGTAACCGGCTTGGTGGATGTGGGCGATCTGTTTGGCTTACTCAGCCAGAGCGATGCGGTAGCGGTGATGGAGTCGGTGCAACGGATAAGTGATAGTAAGCTGGGCCGCGTTAACACTAATATTAATCGTGACGCGGTGATTAAAGATCTGCTGCGTTGTGGTTATGTAAAAAGTGCTGATCTGGCCGATCGGTTTGGTAACCCAGCGACACTGGACCCGGCCGCTGATCCTGACATCGTTGGCGCGAGCGGTATTTTCAGTACGGCGGAATTTAACGGCGATGCCGAATTTCGCAAAACCGCATCAGTAATGAAACTGGTGGTAAATGGCTTTGCCGGAGCCGGCTCCATCACCATTGGCGGCTATGATTATCACACTGGCGAACGCGGTACCGGTGAGCTAAGAGACTTAAGAGCGGGCCGCTGTATCGGTGCTTGTATGGAGTATGCTGCCCGCATGAACCAGCCGCTAATGATTTATGTCTATAGTGATGGTTCGGTAGCCAGCAACGGCCGTATCGACGATTCTGAGTTCGGCCGCGGTAAGGGCGAATGGACCGGTGATAACTCCTCCACGGCGGCTTCATTTATGTTGGTATACAGTCCAAATGGCCGGCCGTCATTACTGGGGGGCAGCCCGGAACAGCAAGCCCGGCATCAACAAATTGGTTTTATGCGTGCCGATGCATCAGTAGAAACCGGCTCTTCTATGGCCGCAAACAATGTCAATTTGCTGGTGCAAACGGTATTAGTCAATTATCTGGCACTGCATGGTGAACAAGGTAGGTTAGAGCAGATAGCACCGTTTCATGGGCTTGGTAATGCCGCTAGCCTGGATCGGCTAACCGCTTTCGCCCCGATTATCTAACATGTTGCTAATTTAAATGCTGGCCTGTGACATAAATTGGTTCTGTCACAGGCAAGTTTGTTAAGTCAGGTATATAGTTGAATCAATATTTGCGGGCTGAAGAACAAGCGCTATGAAACATTTGTTGCTCACTTTATGTTGTCTTTACCTGAGTATGCCAGCCTATAGCTGCGTGTTACGCATGGGCATTGAAACCAGCTTCGCACCTTATATTTTGCAGCAAAACGATAGTTGGAGTGGCTTGAACGTAGAGCTGCTGCAACGATTAGCCAAGGAAATTGATTGCGAACTCGAATTTATTCACAGCCCATGGTTGCGTGCATTAAAGCTTATTGAGCAAGGTGAGTTGGATGTATTGAGCCATCTTAGCTACAACCATGAGCGCAGTGAGCAGTTTGCCTTTATTGGCCCGCATCAGCAGGAAATTATCTATCTGGTAGGCGTACCGCAGGCGTTTCCCGGGCTAACGGAACTGGCTAAGTTGAAACAAGCCGGTACAGCCGGAGTTATTGCACTGCTCAACGGTGCTTATTATGGTGATGAACTGGATAGTATTTTAAATGATGCAAAGAATCGCACCCGTTTTGTGTTTATCCGTGGCAATGAAGACAAGCAAGCCTTGTTGCTAAATGGCAGGGTGCATGGTGTGTTGGAAGATATCGCGGCTTACCACTATTGGAAAAAGCGGGCTAGCTTGCCAACCGCCGATTACCTGCCGTTATTTGAAGTATATCAAAGCCCGGTATATTTCGGCTTTAACCGTAAAACCCTCAGCACACAGCAGTTGCAGCAGTTAGCATCAGCATGGCAACGATTATATGATAACGGCAGCTTTGACAGCATAGTGCAGCGTTATCAGCTAGCTGAATATCAGTTCAGCTTACCTTTGCCGGCGTCAGTATTGCCGGTATTATGACAACACTCAGCACACTTATAACCGTGGTGCGGGTTGCAGCTCAGCGTAGTTATCAATCTGGTACTTTTTATAAATAGCGGCAAGTTCACCTTGCAGGTAGAGCCGTTGCCAGGTATCTACCAATATCTGCAGGCGCTCGGTTGACAATGATGTTTTGCTAAAACCGAAATATACCGGGCTTTGATACACTTTAATTAACGGTTGGTATCGCTCTGCATCGGGATAACTGTGTTGTTGCCAGTAGCGCAATACACTGACATCTTCCAAAATTGCATTCACTCGGCCTGCACGTAGCAGCGCCAGTTTATCTTGAATACTACTTATGCTAACCAACTGGCGAGAAAACGCTTTTTGCTCAGTTAATCGTTGAAACTCTTCGCCATAATAGCCGCCATGCAAGGTAGCAATACTACCAAAGTCAATCTCGCTGGCTAATTGTTGCAACTCAGCGGCGGCAGGCAGCCGCGTTGGATCGCCCACCAGATAGATGCTTTCAATATGATGTGGACCAATAAACGCAAAATGTGCTTTGCGCTGTTCACTAAACGACAAATGGCTCAGTATATCCAGTTCGCCATGCTCACTCATTTGCAACGAACGCAACCAAGGGCTATTGATAAACACCAGCTGACAATTCACTTCGCGGGCCAAACGTTGCATTAATTCAACACTCAGGCCGGACCATTGCTCCTGCTGCTTAATCAGGTGCGGTGGAAAATCTGTTTCTGCCGCCATGCGCAGGGTACAGGCGGGGGGCTCAACTGCATTAGCCAGGCTGGTAAAAGCTAGCAGTAATAGTACTACTGAAAAAGGCATAGCGTTTAAAGCTCCCTACACAATTAAATGCGTAACACTGTAATTTACAGCACAACCGCCAAAATTGTACAGTTAGAATATTACTGCGTTAAACCGCTGGAAAAATGCATCTTGTGATTGGCATCAATAAATATAGCTTCATAGCCTTCAATGCGCTCGATCAATTCCATACCCTGCTGTAATCCAAGCACGAATAGGGTAGTTGAAAGTGCATCGGTTTTTGTTGTGTCGGCCCCTATAACTGACACACTTAACATGCCCAAGGCGCTGTTGCCCGTTTTGGGATCCAAAATATGATGATAGCGCACACCGTCTTCAATAAAATAACGTTCATAATCGCCAGAGGTGCTAATAGCGCTATCTTGTAACGGTATTTGTGCGGCATATTTGTGTTCCTGCCGTGGGTGTTTAATGGCAACCAGCCAGGGTTTACCGAATTTGTCGCCTAGCAGCCGGCTGTCACCGCCTGCGCTTAGCTGCGCATGCGCTACGCCGTTGGCAGCAAGTAACGCTATACCGCGTTCGACAGCATAACCTTTGGCAATGCCGCCTAAGTCAATTTTAACACCTGCTTGGCTATACCTAACCTTATTACCTTGTAGTAATTCAATACTTTGATAATTCACTAACTGACGTGCGCGTTGCAGTAAGGAGGCATCAGGCTTTTTTCTGGCCCGATAATCGTAGTAAAAACCAACCGAGGCAAAGGTAACATCAAAAGCGCCATTACTTAGCAACGAAATATGTTTAGCTTGTTGCAACAGCTGATACATTTCTACTGACACCGGAACAGCTTGTTGCGCCGCTAATCTATTTAATATGCTTAGCTCGCTGCTGTCGATATAAGGGCTCATCAGCTGATTAATGCGCTCAAATTCGGCTTTTACCTCAGTAATCAGCTGCTGCGCCTTTGCTTCATCCTCGTCCCAGAGTTCAATATAAGCTTGGGTTCCCAGTGTCTGAAATGCCTGACGATGCCATTGAGCCGCAGCATTGCTGCACACAATACCACTAATAAGTAAATAAAGTGTAGCAAACAACGTGGATCGGATTAGGTGCATGAAAAAAGCCAAATGCGTTTCGCGAATACAGCTATTGTTACAGAGCTGATTAACTTACTCAATGTTTGCGCTCAAAACGTGCAGCACAACAATGAGGTTTCAGGATGAAAACGCCCGGCGTTTATATTGTAGAAAAAAGTGCTTTTCCCAATGCTGTTGTCGAAGTAGCAACGGCTGTACCGGCTTTTGTTGGCTATACAGAAAGAGCGTTAAATGGTACTACATCACTAACTAACCGGCCAGTGCGCATCAACGCTATGTCGGAGTTTCAACATTTGTTTGGCATGGCGCCAATACCGTTATTTGACGTGTCACAAGTCAGGCTAACGCCGAACAACAGTGTTGTTGCTGATGGCAAATACTATTCGCTGACTCAGCTCAGTGGAAAGTATCTGCTGTATTATGCCATGCAGTTGTTTTATCAAAATGGCGGCGGCGTGTGCTATATCGTATCGGTTGGCAGCTACGCTGATGCTGTTGACGGCGAAAAGCTAATGGCGGGTACCGAGGTGCTTACCAGAGAGCAGGAGCCGACCTTGCTGCTGATCCCCGACGCGGTATTGCTAGGCGAAGCTGAATGCATTGCTGTGCAACAGGCGGCACTGGCGCATTGCGGTGGCAAGATGCGCAATCGGGTGGCTATTTTAGATGTCTGGCAGGGCAATAAACCACGGCAACCCCCTGATGGCGATTGCATTGACAATTTCCGTGGCAAGCTGGGCACTGATTATCTGGATTTTGCTAGCGCTTATTATCCGTGGCTAAACACCAGCATAGTGCAGCAGAGCAGTCTGAACTATCAGCATTTGGCGCCGGTTGCGTTGTTGCAACAATTGCTAAAACAACAGCTAAACCTGCCCGATGAGTTACCTTCGCTGCATACCACAGCCAGCGCTGCTGACAAACTGGCGCAATTTAAATTGCAGCAGCAACTCGATGTTATTAGCCAGCTAAGCGCAGACTGGCGCACGCTTGACAGTGCAGAGCGCATGGCCAAACAACAGCTGTTACATCAAAGCTTGCAAGCTATCAGCCCGCTTTACAACCAGCTACTTAGCCAAATGTGCGCGATGTTAAATTTACTGCCGCCGGCAGCGGCGATGGCGGGTATTTATACTCTGGTAGATAACACTCACGGCGTATGGAAGGCACCGGCCAATGTCAGTTTAAGTGCAGTGGTAGCTCCTGCAGTAAACATTACCCACGACGAGCAGGAAGACTTAAACGTTGGTCCACAAGGTATATCAGTCAATGCTATTCGCAGCTTTGTCGGCAAGGGCGTATTGGTATGGGGTGCCCGCACGCTAGACGGTAACAGCCTGGACTGGCGCTATATCAATGTTCGGCGCACCATGATCATGCTGGAAGAGTCTATCCGGCTTGCTACCAAGGCCTATGTGTTTGAAAGCAACACCGCCAGCACCTGGGTGACTCTTAAAAGTATGATTAGCCATTTTCTTACCGGCATTTGGCAGCGCGGTGGCTTAGCGGGCGCCTCAGCAGAAGATGCCTTTAGTGTTAGAGTAGGCTTGGGTGAAACCATGACCCCAGACGATATTCTCAACGGTATTTTGCGCGTTACGGTGTTAGTAGCGCTTACCCGGCCGGCCGAGTTTATGCTAATCACACTTGAGCAGCAGATGCAGAAATCCTGATCCACAGGTCACCAATTGGCTTAGCAAGGAGCAAAAAATGGCGGATGACACTTCAACCCAAGCTACTGCAGTATGGCCCATAGCTAAGTTTTACTTTCAGGTGCAATGGGATTCACAAGTTATGTGCTTTCAGGAAGTATCGGGCCTGGATGTCGAGACACAAGATATAGATTACCGTGCTGGCGCGCCAAGTAATGATAGTAGTCCGACGTTTTCAGCCATCAAGATGCCGGGGCTTAAAAAGCAAAGCAATGTAACTATGAAAAAAGGGCTGTTTAAATTAGATAACAGGTTCTGGGACTGGTTTAACCAAATCAAGCTCAACACCACAAAGCGCCTGCCCATTACCATCAGTTTGCTGGACGAGGCGGGCGGTACCACCATGGTATGGACATTAAGCCATGCCTGGCCCACCAAGATCACCGCAACCAATCTGGACTCAGATGGCAATGAGGTCGCGATAGAGAGCATTGAAATTGCGCATGAAGGTATCAGCATGGATACCCCGTGACAGGAAAAGCACTGCGGTGCAGCTTGACGGCGATGGTAATACCCCCCGCTTTTAAAGCCCCCAAACCGACCGAAAACAAATCAGATTGTATACGGTCAACACCAGAGAAATTCTTACATCACAGGCCTGGGATAATACTGAGATGCTACAAAAAACGAGTTTTTACACAGCCTGAGCGATCAGCGGACGTTAACCCTCGCAGGACAGGCCGAACCACGCGCAGCGGTTTTAGGTCCAGGCCACGAAGTGGCCGATTGTGACTGCGTTAGTTATGCATTTAGTTCTTCTGGGGTCAGTTATTAAGCCAGCTAGGGTAGCGTTGGTTGATAAGGTCGATAAACTGCCATATTGGCATGCCAAGTTTTCTAGGAAAATCACCTTCAAAGTAATGCTTAATATCGGCTTCAATTTCAATTTCACTTTCATCTTTACCGCTAACATCATACAAGCTTGATTCATTTGAAATAAAGAATGGCTGATTTTCGGGATCTGGCTCTACAATGTTTACCAATAGCTGCACTTCCCGGCTCCGCGTCTCTGTTGTCGATAGTAAGCAATTCTCAAAAGTTATACGAAGTATCTTGATTGCGTGTTGAGTTTTAAGCTTCTACTGAGTTAATAAGCTTGTTTGACATTCGGTTGTTAACTTTTACAAGTTTGAAATGTATTAAAAAGCTGTTGTTGAGAATGCCACCAATTGCATGCTGTTCCTATTTTATGTAAATCCATGAGGGCTTATGAAAAAGTTTTTGATTCTATTGGTTCTTTTAATCACCGCAGGCCAAGCAAGAGCTGAATTGGATACCAACCTAGGGTTGGGAACTGAGTATGATGTTAAAGATAAAATACTTATCCAAACGCGTGACGGTGCTGAGATTTCCGCAATTGTAGTGAAGAAAAAAGGAAATAGTTTGCCGCTTCCTACAATTTTTCAATTCACTATATACGTCCGGGACGATAAAAATGGAAGAGATATTAATAGTTTAAAAAAAGCAGTTGATAATGGATATGTTGGTGTGATTGCCTATTCTAGGGGGAAACGTCATAGTTCAGACAATGTATTTCCTTATGAGACTGATGGAAAGGATGCGTACGATGTAATCAATTGGATCAGCAAACAGACATGGAGCAATGGAAAAGTTGGTATGTATGGTGGTAGCTACAATGGATTTACTCAGTGGGCAGCAACCAAACAACTAAACCCATCTTTGAAGACAATCGTACCTTATGTAGCTAATAGGCCAGGCATGGGGTTGCCTATGGAAAGCAACATCTTTATAAATCCTAATTATGAATGGGCTTTTTATGTCACCAACAACAAAAGACTAGACAACGTCGTTGGCAATGATCGAGCTCGATTTCGTAAAATGCAAAATATTTGGTGGGAAACAGGCCGCCCTTATCGAGAACTGGATGAAATAGATGGTCAGCCAAATAAGTTTTTTCAAAAATGGTTGTTGCACCCTAGCTATGATGAGTATTGGCAGTCAATGGTGCCATATAAAGAAGAATTCGCGAATATAGATATTCCTGTGTTATCTGTGGATGGTTATTATAATGATTCACAAGTGTCTGGGCTCTACTATCTTAGACAACACCTTAAGTATAATCCTAATGCTCAACATTATTTAATTATTGGTCCATATGACCATTTCGGTGCTCAGCGTGGTGGTCAATCTAACATGCGAGGGTTGGCAATTGATGATAACGCATTAATAGACTTGAATAAAATTACTTATGAGTGGTTTGACTACATTCTGAAAGAAGGTGTGAAACCTAGTTTTTTGAAGGACAAAGTAAATTATTATGTGATGGGCGAAAATGTATGGCGTAGCGCACCAACTATAGAATCAATGAGTAATTCAACTCTTCAGTTATTTTTAACTGAAAAAGAAGATTTTGTTAGTAAATTTTACAAATTGGATTCTAGAAGGCCGGCTAAGGAAGACTACCTGCAGCAAGAGGTTGACTTTTCAGATCGTAAAATTTCAAATAACGATTATTATCCAGACCCTATTATACGAGACCAGATAGATACTGAAAATGGGTATGTATTTGTTAGTGACACTTTTAATAATGAAACGATTGTAAATGGTTCCTTTAGCGGTGAGCTTGTAGTAAGTATCAATAAGAAAGATGTTGATCTTGGCATTACGTTATATGAGTTATTACCTAATGGGAAGTATTTTCATCTATCCTACAATATTTTTCGCGCTAGCTATTCGAACGATCCTAGTAAAAGGAATTTGCTTACCCCAGGTAAAAAGGAAAAACTAAAATTTTACGACTCTCGCTTAATTAGCAGGAAAATGGAGAAAGGTAGTCGTTTAGTTGTATATGTAAATGTCAATAAGAACCCTTTTTCTCAAATTAATTATGGCACAGGAACCGACGTAAGCGATGAAAGTATTAACGATGCTGAAGAAGAGCTTATAATAAATTGGTACAACGAGAGTTTCATTAACGTTCCAGTTTTAAAAAAAAGTGTCAAGAATTTAAATGGATAGAAATGACCTTTCCCCCAAATTTAAAACCATGACATCGATGAGATTTCCAAAAAAATGGAGCCAATGGAGATCTCAAAATGAAAAAGCGTTACACCGAAGAGCAAATTATCAAAGCTATCAAGCAGCATGAAGCAGGGGCAAAGGTCGACGACATTTGCCGTGACATGGGCGTTTCTGTTGGCACGTTCTACAACTGGCGTAGCAAGTATGCCGGACTTGAAGTGAACGAGGCCAGGCGGCTGAAGGAGCTTGAAGTCGAAAATAATAAGCTTAAAAAGGTGTTGGCTGACAAGATGCTGGAAGTCGAAGCCATGAAGGATGTGCTGTCAAGAAAGTGGTGACGCCAGCGGCAAGGAAACCTGTTGCTCAATATCTGATTGACGCATTTCGCCTGAGTGAGCGGGTGGTCTGTAAGCTGGCGGGGCTAAGCCGAACGGCATTTCGCTATAAACCTGAGACAAGTACAGATAGCAGGGTAATACACCCATTTTTAATTGACGCTAAAAGTAGAAGGTTGCGTTATTAAAGCCTGTTTGTATTTCGGTGGTATGCCACCAATTGCCTTGTTTGGTCGTTCATTATTGTAAAACCAAAGCCATTCTGTCGCATGATCTTGCACTTCGGCAATACTGCTGAATAAATATTGGTTTAGCCATTCGTAGCGAACGGTGCGGTTATACCGCTCCACATAAGCATTTTGCTGTGGGTTGCCAGGCTGGATAAACTTCAGTTCTACATCATGTTTTTCGGCCCACTCAGCCAGTAAAGCACTGATATATTCCGGGCCATTGTCGCTACGTATTTGCTTGGGTTTGCCACGCCATTCAATAACTTGATTGAGCGTGCGGACAACGCGTTCAGCCGGTAGCGAGAAGTCGACCTCAATCGCCAGACCTTCACGGTTAAAATCATCAATGATATTGAGCAGCCTGAAGCTGCGGCCATCTTCAAGCTGGTCATG
This sequence comes from Rheinheimera maricola, assembly GCF_016918075.2. Taxonomy (GTDB): domain Bacteria; phylum Pseudomonadota; class Gammaproteobacteria; order Enterobacterales; family Alteromonadaceae; genus Alishewanella; species Alishewanella maricola_A. The sequence goes on from NZ_JAERPS020000001.1 coordinate 115,486, forward strand.
CATAAAATCCATAGACCAACACTGGTTCATTGCATCAGGCACAGCTAGTGCATCAGGTTTATCCCGTTTTAAGCGTTTCTTCGGCTTTATGCGCAGATTAAGTTCCAGCTCCCGATAAATCCTCAACACCCGTTTATGGTTCCAGCTAAAGCGTTTCACGTTGCGTAAAAAGTAAAAACACATACCAAAGCCCCAACTGCGGTGCGTTGTCGTTAGCCGAAGCAGCCAGTCAGCAATTAGCGCGTTCTCGTCACTTAGTTTGGCCTGATAGCGATAACAGGTTTCGCTAAGCCCAAACAAGGCACACGCTAACTTGATGGCAATGGAATGGTTTTGCACCGCCTTTTGCGCCAACTCCCGTCGGCGCGACGGCTTTACCACTTTTTTTCGATGGCCTCTTTGAGGATTTCAGCTTTTAGCCGCTCTTCGGCATACATCTTTTTAAGCCGGGCATTTTCGGTTTCCAGCTCTTTCAATCTAGCCATCATGGACGCATCCATGCCGCCAAACTTGGCGCGCCATTTATAGAAGGTAGCCGAACTCATACCATGCTCACGGCACAGCTCTGGCACAGGTGCGCCGGCTTCGGCTTGTTTTAAGATTGCCAGGATTTGGCTGTCACTAAATTTTGATGTTTTCATGCAGAATCTCCTGCGTTTATGTTACGAGAAAATTCTACTTTTGACGTCAGTTATTTTTAGGGTGTATTACCGCAGCCTCAGAAAGCAGCCTCAGAAAGCGCTTAAAGGCGCTGGCAACGCAATACCCGCGCTATGGCTATCTGATGCTACATGGCTTACTACGGGGCGAAGGCTGGGTTAAAAATCGTAAACGCACGTATCGGCTTTACACCGAAGAAGGCTTACAGGTTCGGACGAAGAAACGCAAAAAATTGACCCGGCCGCGACAGCCGATTGATTTACCAGCAAGGCCATGTTCTTCTGGAGTAAAGAAACAGGTGTCACATTAGGCTTTATTCAGCCGGGTAAACCAACACAGAATGCGTTTGTCGAAAGCCTAAATGATAAAATCAATTTACGGCAACAATAAATCAGAGAACGTTTTATCACGGTTGTTGAAATAGTTAAGATCAACTTCTTTTTCCACCCCGGGAAGCGTTGATTGCTCTGTCCATTGCCAAAAGTGCCAATCCAGCCATCCTTTTGGACTGACGGGTTTTTCCACTCCATACTCCGCAATCCACAATGGATACTGGCCAAACTTGTCAGTCATATTCTTGTTCCAGAAGGTGCGGCCGGTGTAAATGATCGGTTTTTTACCGTAATGCGCTGTCAAAATATTAACAAATACCTGAAGTTTGTCTGCCACATCAGGGGCGGTGTTTTTGCCCAGTAACTCGATGTCTACTGCAGGTACCAAATCTCCACTGCTTAGATTGACAGTATCGATAAAAAACTGCGCTTGTTTCTCTGGCGGATCTTCGGTGACATAAAAATGATAGGCGCCACGCACAATGCCTGTTTTTTCAGCATTCTGCCAGTGCGAATCAAAGTTAGGGTCTTTGTCATCCATGCCTTCAGTGGCTTTGATAAAGACAAAACGCATTCCCGCTTTAGATAGCTTTTGCCAATCCACTTCGCCGTTATGGTGCGACAGATCAAGCCCGTGGTACTCAATATTTTTGCTATCGTCTGCTGTAGCGCCAACCTGAACCGACGTAAAAAACAGTACAACGAAAACGCTAAGCACAAAGGCTATTTTTTTCATATTACCCTTAAGAATGATATCTGGCATCCAAAGCAACCTCGTTTTAATTTAGCCAAGCTTTACCCTTTAATCTGGCATTTCGCACAATACCAAACTTTGTAAACACTTCTTCTTAAAACAACGCCAGGAAGCTAATTATTGCCATCGCCAGCAGCAGGCTGGGCCAGTAAAGCAGTTTTGCTAGCACAAAGTTATGCGGTGCCAGTTTCCGCTGCACGTCTAGCGGCGCTTTAACTACAAAACTGCACAGCAATACTACGATGATTGCGATATACAGTAGCAGATAAAAATACTCGATATAGACAATGCTCTGCGTTGCAAACTTAGCGCGGGTATTAAGCTGTAATAACAACACCACAACACACAGTGCCGATATGGCACCGATAACCAATTTAATTGAAAAGCTGTTAAACGCCAGCGTGCGGCGCTTGCGGCTTATGGTTAATAGCACGGCAAACAACAGCACTGCGACGGCTAATGCCGGCAGAAAGTTAACCACAAAGGCATTATTACGTTTTAGTACCAGGTTAAAATGCAGTTCCGGGCTTTGTTCTGCAGTGGCGGAGGGGTAACCCAAGTTGCTGTGGTAGCTGGCGGTTTTAAAATCGAAAAAGGTTTCAGCTATCAGCCAGTCGCCCGGCAACATATCGCTCTCGACGCCATAGATGCTTGCCATGCCAGAGTTGTTATAAGCGTTGAAATCGGGGATCAGAATCGTTTTACCATAAAAATCGTCAGATAAAATACGCAGCTTTACCGTTTGCTGATCCAGCGGGTACTGGTTGTAATCAAATTTCTGGCGCAGGGTGGTTTCAAAAAACCACGCTGTCAGGGTTTCATCGTCCCGCACCTTTTGATTAACGTCATTAAGCTGCGCGCTACCCTCTATTGCATCTGGAAAGTAAAAACCGGCTTTGGCCTGCAGCGGGCAATCGGGCGCTATGGGTACTTTTTGCCAGATATAGCCGCTGATATGCACATCGTTAAGTGAATGAAAGCTCAGCGATTGTAAAAACACGCCGGTTGCAACATACGCGCAGTGCGGTACATCGTCTTTAGTTGTCTGCGCCAGCTTGGCGATCCAGCTATCACGATCCATATTCATGTGTGTTAACTGATGTTCAGTTGCCTCGACCTTTGGGGCGGCCTGAAACCACATATATGCCAAGATGGTAATACCTATAACGCTGCTGCTAAGGCTCAACAGCAGGTAAAAACCCAGGTTCTGCAAAGGGTGGGAGCTAATTTTGTCTGGCGTGTTAAAAAGAATATATAAGTTAAGCGCCTGCTAAGCCTAGCTGCTAGCAGGTGAATTGCCAGCATGGCTGTAAGGCAAAACTGACAACTCACCTTTTTATTTGGCCATCTAAACGTATAGAAGTTGACATTGCTGTGTGTTTTGCGCAAAGTAGCGCTTATGTCAGTTAACCGGGTGTGGCTATGCCTATTAAAGTGATCGATCAGTTGCCGGCGGTTGAAGCCTTGTCGGCAGAAAATGTGTTTGTCATGACCGAAAGCCGGGCACAGTCGCAGGATATCCGGCCGCTGAAAATTGCCATTCTTAACCTGATGCCAAATAAAATTGCCACTGAAATTCAGTTGTTGCGGTTGCTGGCTAACAGTCCGCTGCAGGTGGATGTCGATTTACTGCGCATTGACGACCATGTTAGTAAAAACACGCCGCCCAGCCATTTAAACTGCTTCTACCGTTATTTCTCTGAAGTACAGCAGCAAAAATACGATGGCTTAATTATTACCGGCGCGCCGCTGGGCTTGGTAGATTATGAAGACGTAACCTACTGGGCGCAGTTTGGCGATATTCTGCGTTGGGCCGATAACAATGTTACCTCGACCTTATTTTTATGTTGGGCAGCGCATGCCGCCTTATATCAATACTATGGTTTACAGCGTGAAATCCGCGGTGAAAAACTCTCTGGTGTATATTGGCAGCAGGTAAGCCAGCCGCTGTGCCCGCTGGTTCGCGGTTTTGATGACGAGTTTTTAGTGCCGCACTCGCGCTATGCGCAGGTGCCGAAGCAAAAGTACCAGCAACACGATGATTTACATATACTGGCCGAAGCCGATGTCACAGGCGCTTATTTATTGCAAAACAGCAGCGGCAGCCGGGTATTTGTAACCGGCCATCCGGAGTACGACTTAACCACGCTGGATGAAGAATATCAGCGCGATTTAGCGGCCGCTGCAGCGCCCAAGCTGCCGGAAAACTATTACCGCAATAACGACCCATTGCAAGGCCCGCAGAAGCTGTGGCAAAGTCATGCCTTTTTACTGTTCAGCAACTGGCTGAACTATTATGTTTATCAGGCCACGCCATTTGAGCTAAGCCAGATTGGCCGCAGCGTTTAAGCAATGGCAAATAACAATGAGCATTTTATGACAGCAAGACTAACGCCTGAGCATTTTCGTCAGTTACTTTCCCAGCGTATTTTTATTCTCGATGGCGCCATGGGCACCATGATCCAGCAGCATTGTTTAGAAGAAGCTGATTATCGCGGCAGCGAATTTGCTAACTGGCCCAGCGATGTAAAGGGCAATAACGATTTACTGGTACTGACCCAGCCAGATTTAATTGCTGATATTCACCGCCAGTACCTGCTGGCTGGCGCCGATATTGTTGAAACCAATAGCTTTAACGCGACGACTATCGCTATGGCCGATTACCAAATGCAAGGCTTGTCGGCACGGATTAACCGTGAGTCTGCCGCGCTGGCGCGTAAAGTCTGCGATGAAATAACTGCGCTTGAGCCGAATAAACCGCGCTTTGTTGCCGGCGTGCTCGGGCCCACTAACCGCACCGCATCGATATCGCCGGATGTAAACGATCCTGGCTTTCGCAATGTCAGTTTTGATGAGTTGGTCGACGCGTACACTGAGTCGACCCACGCCTTAATCGCAGGCGGAGCCGACATTATTATGCTGGAAACCATCTTTGATACGCTAAATGCCAAGGCGGCGGCATTTGCCGTACTTAAAGTGTTTGATGAAGTCGGTTTTAAACTACCGGTGATGATTTCAGGCACTATTACCGATGCCTCTGGCCGTACCTTGTCGGGCCAGACCACCGAAGCGTTTTATCATAGCCTGGCCCATGTTGAGCCGGTCTGTTTTGGCCTTAACTGTGCGCTGGGCCCGGATTTATTGCGGCCTTATGTCGAAACGCTGTCGGGCGTATCAGAAGCTTATGTGTCGGTACACCCCAACGCCGGTTTGCCAAACGAGTTTGGCGAATATGACCTGGGCGCGGTGGAGATGGCGGCAGAAATTGCCGATTGGGCCAAACAGGGCTTTTTAAATATTGTCGGTGGCTGCTGCGGCACCACACCTGAGCATATAAAAGCCATTGCTGATGCGGTAAAAGATGCCCCGGCACGTCAACCGAAAGCGCCTAACCATAGTTTCAATTTAGCTGGCCTTGAAGCCTTTTCTCTGGAGTGGTAATGCGACAACAGGCCCGATTTATCAACGTTGGCGAGCGGACAAACGTTACCGGCTCGGCAAAGTTTAAAAAGCTGATTTTAAACGGTGATTTTGAAGCGGCGCTCGATGTGGCGCGCCAGCAAGTGGAAAACGGCGCGCAAATTATCGATATCAACATGGATGAGGCGATGCTCGACAGCAAAGCCGCCATGGTGCGTTACCTGCAGTTATTAGCGTCTGAGCCGGATATTTCGCGCGTGCCTATTATGGTCGACTCGTCGAAGTGGGAGGTAATAGAAGCCGCGCTAAAGTGCATTCAGGGCAAGGCGGTGGTTAACTCTATTTCGCTAAAAGAGGGCGAAGCGCCGTTTTTACACCAGGCAAGGTTATTACGCCGCTATGGTGCGGCCGTGGTGGTAATGGCGTTTGACGAAAAAGGCCAGGCTGATACCAAGGCGCGCAAGGTTGAGATTTGCCAGCGGGCTTATAAGTTACTTACCGAACAAATTGGCTTTCCGCCAGAAGACATTATTTTTGACCCGAATATCTTTGCCGTCGCCACCGGCATTGAAGAGCATAACAACTACGCCGTCGACTTTATTGAAGCCACCCGCGAGATCAAGCGTTTGTGCCCGCATGCGAAAATTTCCGGCGGTGTGTCTAATGTGTCGTTCTCGTTCCGCGGTAATGATGCGGTGCGTGAAGCTATTCACTCGGTATTTTTATACCATGCGGTTGCTGCCGGTATGGATATGGGCATTGTTAATGCCGGTCAGCTTACCGTGTACGACGATATCCCTGAGCTTTTAAAAGAGCGGGTAGAGGATGTGATCCTCAACCGGCGGGACGATGCCACCGAGCGTTTACTGGAAATTGCTGCCCAGTTTAAAGGCGATGGCAGTGTGGCAGAAAAGATTGACGATGCCTGGCGCAGCCTGCCGGTGAATAAGCGGCTGGAGCATGCGCTGGTTAAGGGCATTACCGACTTTATTGATATCGACACTGAAGAAGCCCGGCAACAAGCGGAAAAACCGCTGCACGTGATTGAAGGGCCGCTGATGGACGGCATGAACGTAGTGGGCGATCTATTCGGTGAAGGTAAAATGTTTTTGCCACAAGTGGTGAAATCGGCCCGGGTAATGAAAAAAGCCGTGGCCTATTTGCAGCCTTATATTGAGCTGGAAAAAGAAGGCGGCCGTGCGCAGGGTAAGGTGCTGTTAGCCACAGTAAAAGGCGATGTGCATGATATCGGCAAAAACATTGTCGGCGTGGTGTTGCAGTGCAATAACTTTGAAGTGATTGACCTGGGTGTAATGGTGCCTTGCGCCGAGCTTTTGCGGGTAGCGAAGGAGCGCGATGTCGATGTGATTGGTTTATCTGGCCTTATCACGCCTTCTTTGGATGAAATGGTCCATGTTGCCAAAGAGATGACGCGTTTGGGCTTTACCCAGCCGCTGCTCATTGGCGGTGCTACCACCTCTAAAGCCCATACTGCAGTTAAAATTGAGCCTAATTACGCCAATGGTGTGGTGTATGTACCCAATGCGTCGCGTAGTGTGTCGGTGGTGCAATCGCTTATTACTCCTGACAGCAAAGCCGATTATTTAAGCCGGATTAAAAACGAATATGTGGTGGCGCGCGAGCAACATGCCCGTAGCCGGCCCGGTGAAAAGTTGCTGAGTTTCGCTGAGGCGAAAGCGAATAAATTTCAGCTCGATTTAAGCAAAGTAGCACCGGCACCGAAACAGCCCGGCGTGCACTTATGGCAGGATGTGGATTTAAACCTGCTGCGTGATTACATCGACTGGACACCGTTTTTCTTAACCTGGCAGTTATCCGGCAAATACCCGGCCATTTTAAACCATGCTGAAGTTGGCATGGAGGCGCGCCGGGTGTTTAAAGACGCCAATGCCATTCTCGATAGCATGATTAACGACGGTCATGTTAAAGGTAAGGCGGTGTTTGGTTTGTTCCCAGCGAATAGCGACGGTGAAGATATTGTGGTGTACACCGACGAGAGCCGCACCACTGAAAAAGCCCGCTTGTATAACCTGCGCCAACAGTTGCAGCTGCGTAACAATGCGCCCAATTGCAGCCTGGCCGATTTTATCGCCCCGGTTGGCAGCGGCGTAAAAGATTATATCGGCGGCTTTGCCGTAAGTACCGGTTTTGGTGCCGATGAGTTTGCCGCCAGGTTTGCTGCCGAGCATGATGATTACAACAGCATTATGGTAAAGGCGCTGGCCGACCGTTTAGCCGAAGCGTTGGCGGAGTACCTGCACTTAAAAGTGCGGCGTGAATACTGGGGTTATGCAGCCGATGAGCTACTTGACAACGAGCAGCTTATTCGTGAGCTGTACCAGGGTATTCGCCCGGCGCCTGGCTATCCGGCCTGCCCGGAGCACACCGAAAAAGGCACCTTGTGGCAGCTGCTGGATGTCGAAGCCAATACCGGTATAGTGCTTACCGAAAGCTACGCCATGTGGCCAGGCGCTGCCGTTAGCGGTTGGTACTTTGGCCATCCTGACAGCAAATATTTTGCCGTGAGTAAAATTGACGATGATCAGCTAAATGACTATGCGGCGAAGAAAGGCTGGAGCACAGATGTAGCACAAAGCTGGCTGGCGCCGAATTTACGATAAATGATTGTCAGACCGAAATATTTTTAGCTACAACCAGCTGAGCTCATCGCGACAGCAGGCTGTTAATGTGCATGGAATTATTAGCTCAACACTGTATCGAGCGGCATTTCGTGACCCGGTGCTACAGCGTCAATTTGACCGTGCTTTATTGAGTGTGCTGCTGGATAATTGGTATGAACAACTGCAGCTGAAATATTTGCAACAGCTTAATTAAGCGTTAACTGCCCAAGCTCTTCTTGCCGGAATTATAGCGCTAGCCATGTTGTTAACAATTTAGCCAGGCTAGCAGCGTCTATCGGCTTGGTAAGCATGGCATTCATACCCGCTTGCTGGCAGCTTTGCAGAATGTCGTCTGAATGGTGTGCTGTCATAGCGATAATTGGCGTCTGTGCCAGATTGCTAATTTGTCGCAACTGCCGTGCTGTTTCATAACCATTGATGCCCGGCATTTCTATATCCATTAATATTAACGAAATATAATGCTGATTTGCCAACTGCAATGCCTGCTCACCATTATTGGCGGTGATCACCTGATAACCCAGTTTCTGCAGAATAATTCTCGCCAGTGCCTGATTAAAATAGTTATCTTCAACCAGCAAGATACTATGACCGGCTGCGCTGACTTTAGCTATTTCTGGCTTCTCGCCAGGCTCGGTGTCATCGAGCTGTGCTGGTTGAAATGTGATGCTAAAACTAAAAGTGCTACCTACACCTTTCTCACTGCTAACTTGCAATTTACCGCCCATCAGCGCTACCAGTCGCTGGCAGATTGCCAGTCCCAGGCCGGTGCCACCATATTTTCGGCTGATAGAGCTGTCCGCCTGGCTAAAGGCGGTAAACAGTTGTGCTTGTTGGCTTGCACTAATGCCAATACCTGTGTCCTTCACGGCAAAATCAAGCTGATATGGCTGGGCGGGATCCTGGTTGCCAATCGTCAGAGTGATACTTCCTGTATCGGTAAATTTGATAGCATTACTTAGCAGGTTAATTAAGATTTGGCTCAGACGTAGGGCGTCTCCGCTGACATAATCTGGTAAGGTTGAGTCAAGCTGCAGCGAAAAATCAAGATGCTTTTGCTGCAGCTGGATACTGAACATTTCTGTGACTTCCGTCACGGTTGTTTTGAGATGAAAACTGGCTTGCTCCAAGTCTAGCTTGCCGGCTTCAATCTTAGAAAAGTCTAATATGTCATTGATAATGCTTAGTAAAATTTTTCCTGATGCTCTTATCTTACTCAGATAGCTTTGCTGGAGCTGTATGTCAGTCGTGTGCTGTGCCAGTTCTGAGAAGCCGAGCACAGCGTTAAGTGGTGTGCGTAGTTCATGGCTCATATTGGCCAGAAACTCGCCTTTGGCAATTGTTGCCGCCTCCGCCGTTTGCTTGGCATGTTGTAGCTGCGACATTGTCTGTTGTAAATGTGCAGTGTGTTGTGCAATTAAACTGGTAAGGTGTTGTTTTTCAGTTAGTAAGCTGTGGGTGCGCCATTTTAGTAGCAGAAAAAATAGCATAATTATCAGTAAGCTATACAGTGTCCAAGCCAGCATGCCGTTGTACCATGGACTGGCAATATGAATATTTAATGGGCTGGAGAGTTGCAGCTTGCCTTCGTGGTCACGGCTGCGCACAATAAATTGATAATCGCCGCTTGGTAGGTTGGTGTAATCGCGATACTGTTCGTTACTCCAGCCAGACCAGTTGCTATCGTGCCCTTGCAGCTTTACCTGAAACTGTGCTGATAATAAGTGGCTGAAGTTTGGGCTAGCGTACTCAAAGCGCAAGGCAGTGCTTTGGGCGTCAAGTTTAAGCCTCGTAGGTAGCGCGCCACCATGATAAAACGTCTCGCCGCTAAGCTCACGTAGCTGGCGCACTAAGGGGGGTCTTGGCGCCAAGGAGCGATGCTCGGTGATGGCGAAGCGGAAAATGCCCTCTGCGCCGCCAAACCAGATTACATTTTGCCTATCTAAAAGCGTGGTATCTAATGGAATGTCTTGCAAGGGCTGTAATGCAGACGCATGCCAATGGTACTGGCCGGCATCGTCGGTTAACAACACACCTGCTTGCCGGCTGCCACTGTCGTTATCCCAGGTTAACAGCCAAAGGTTATTGTTTTTATCCGTTTGTGGGTATCGCACCCACGGCTGGCTGCCACTGAATGCTGCAGCCAGTGCACTATCTTGTTGAAAGCGTTCACTAGTCATATCAAAACGATAAAAGCCGCTGACGGTAGCAAACAGCAGCTGTTGCTGATGCCAATGTACCGAATTGCGGTTATCGCTTGGCAATCCTTGCATTTTACTAAACCGTTGTACGGTAAGCGGCACGGAGTTTCCACCCTGCCAGTTATCCGGTAACCTAATGCGGTAAACACCGTGCGCCAGGGTACCCAACCATAAATGACCATCTGCGGTTTCCAATATACTATTGAGGTTGCCGCTAACGCCTGGTACACGACCTTCGTCATGCCAAACACCGTTATCGAAGCGCATACTCGCCAGGCCATCTTGCAAACCAATGAAAACACGTTGCGGCTGTTGCACTGACTGATACAGCACTTTGCTGGCTAATTCAGAGGGGCGTAATAGCTGTACTTGCTGATTTTGCAAAGCGTAGACGCCGCTGCTATTGGCAATAAGCAGCTGATCAGCATAGCTGATAAAATCCCAGGTTTGTTTTTGCACCTGCTCTACAGCTTCAAAGCGGTTCAATTTGTTACGCTGGTACAAACCCAGGCTGGTGCCGGCATAAAGTTGGTTCTGATGTTGATATAACGCCAGCACATTACCAAACAAGCCATTGGCATCATTGTAGTAAGACAAGGCCGAAGACAGATCGATACGGCTTAAGCCATGATCCAGCGCTAGCCATAAACCTTGCTGGTGATCTTGATACAGCGCACGAATATTCTGATCAACCAGGCCAAACGCTTTGTTGATGTGACTTTTTAGCTGGCCTTCGGCATTGACTATGTATAAACCATTCTGAGTTGTGCCTAAAGCATAGTCACCATTACTCAAGCGGATGCCGCTATACAGCTTGGCATCGATAAGTTCTTGCGCAATGTCGGTTTGCCAAGGCTTAGCACCAGTACTATCCAGTAAAAACAGTTCGCCTTCGCGGCTACCTAGCAGCAAGGTGTTTTGGTCATAGGGTTCTAGCATAAAAACACTGGTTTGGGCGAATAGCTCTGAACCCGGCAATAGCTTGAATTCTCCATCAATCAGCTCTAGCAATCCACGACCTTCTTCGCGCACGATCAGCCTGTCGTGTAACCAGAATGCTTTTAGAAAAGCACTGTTGGTGGTCCAAACTCTGAGTTGCTGATCTTGCTGCAATAAGAAGATGTAATCCCGGCTGATAAAATACACGCCCTCAGCACTGGCAAAGGTTTGTCGCACATCCTGAAAGTTACGTTGGTGCGGTGGGATTAAATGCAGTAAGGACACGTATTGGCTGCCGCTAGCGGCGGACGTATCAACATAGCCCAGCTCACCTTTGGAGCCGACATAAATGCGGCCATCTGCCGCTAAGGCTAGTGAGCGCACTACGGCTTTGTTGCTGGTAGGGATCATACGCCAGTTGGCGCCGTCATATTCCAGCACACCAACGTTATTGCCAACATATAATAACCCACGGGTATCTTGCAGTACGGCCCAATTTTGGGTGCCGCCGTTATAATCTTTTGGCTTGAAATTACTAAGTAGTGGCGTACCAGATGATTGTTCAGCTGCCAAGGGACTAAGCGATGCGAGCAAGCAAACACAGCAAACTACCGTGAGCATCGTTTGTCGTATCACTGCACAACCTCCTGTTCGCATGGCTGACGCTGAACTTTGGTAGCGGGAAGGCCGCTATTGCCTTAACACATTACTATATTAGTGCTTACTTTCTAAGCACTTTGTCCAGATACCCCATAGCAAAGGCTGACAGCACAAAGGTGATATGGATCAACAGATACCACTGAATTTTGTCGTTGGCGATGGTTTCTGTATTCATAAACACTTTTAACAAATGGATGGAGGATATAGCAACTATAGACGCTGCCACTTTATTTTTCAGCGAACCTGAATCCAGTTTACCCAGCCAGCTTAGCTTGTCGTCGTTGCCCTCTAAATCTAGTCGTGAGACAAAGTTCTCATAACCGGAGAACATCACCATAACAATTAAACCACCTACCAGAGCGATATCGATTAATGACAGCACTACTAAAATAAGCTCAACTTCTTTGATGCTGAGTATGATGGGCAGAATGTGAAACACTTCCTGAAAAAACTTAATACCCAGAGCCAGTAAGGCTAAACTTAGGCCAAGATAAATGGGGGCCATAATCCAGCGCGAAGCATACATTAGTCGTTCGATAAAATTTTCCATACCTAGTCCACTCAGTAAAGTTGCCCCGTATTATGCGGTGATAAGGCAATAGATCAAGCCTGCATGATGTAATTTAATTCTGCTTCAGAGCTACAGTTACCGCATATTTGTGCGCTTTACCGCAACTGTTGCTCAGTTTGCTGCTGGCTATGATAGCGTTCGAGCGATTTATTCAATGAATGTCCCTTTATGAGAAAATTGTACTATTTTCTGCCGTTGCTGACCTTGCTAATAAACCCGCCGGTATTTGCCGTAGAGGGGTGGTGGCAGCCGCAGCAATTAAGCCAACTGGCTCCGGTGCTGGCACAGGAAAAGCTAAGCTTAGCGAGTTTTGATATCAACGCGCTGCAAAACCATAGCCTGAAAGCCATTGTCAAGTTGGGTAACTGCAGCGCTGCCTTTGTATCGGACACTGGACTGCTGCTGACTAACTATTCATGTATTGCCCAAAGTGTTACTGCCGCCGCCGGGCAGAGGGGGCTGACGCTAGCCAACGGTTACACTGCTTTGCAGCGCGAAGCAGAACTCCCGTTAGCGAATCTGCACACCTCGCTGATAACCAACACCCAAAATGTTACGGTTCAGATTAACCGACAAATACCCAGCGGCCTAAGTAGCGCTGACAAAGCGGAAAAGATTAGCCAAATTAGTTTGGCTTTGGAGCGAGAGTGCCAGCAGATATCGCAACAACAATGTGAGGTAAGCAGTAGCTTTGATGGTTTGGAATACCAACTGATCACCTCGATGTTGCTAACAGACGTGCGTTTGGTGCATCTGCCAGCGGTAGCTAACAAGGAGGCCTTAGACAACTGGAGCTGGCCACGCTACCAGGCAGATTATGTGGTGTTGAGGGCATATCAAGCAGCACCAGTCCACAGCGCTGACCAGCAAGATGCTGTTGTAAGTGTATTTCGACCTCCAGCTTATTTGCCGTTGTCTGGTGCTGGAGTAAACGAGGGCGATGCGGTTGTGGCTGTGGCTTTTCCGCGCCGAAGTCAGCGCTATAGCCGCGCGGAGGAACTGCAGTTCCTATTTGGTCTTTACTATCCACAATCCGTGTTGTACCGACAACAGGCAATTGAGCTTATCGAAAAACTTAGCGATTCCGACAGTGGCGCAGCCCAATATTACCAGCAGCTGAGTCGGCGGTTACAGCATGCCAGTCACAATGAGCAAAATATGCTACTTCGCTATCAACATAGCCAGTTGCCAATAAATAAATCGGCTTTTGAGCAGCAGCTTATGCAATGGATTAACGGCAGCCCAGTCCGGCAACAAGTGTATGGTCCGGTATTAGACAAGCTGCAGCGGCTTAATACCCGTCAGCACGTGGTGTTGCAACGCGACTTAGTGCTGGTTTATCTAAACTACACCAAGCTACCCATACTGGCACAGCAGCTGTATAAATTGGCTAAAAAACGTGCTGCAGGCAATGTAAGTGCGGCAGCATTGGATGCTGAAATGGCGACGCTTAGGCAACAGATCCTTAGCTTGCCACAACAGTTTGATGTTAGGTTGGATCAAGGCTTTGCGCTACATTTTTTGCGACATTATGCGAGCTTGCCGCAGGCCGCACGCATCAGTGCGTTGGACCATTACTTCGCCTTGAATGACGGTTTTAATGTCGATATCGTTCGACATAAACTTGAGGCCATGTATCGCAGCACGCTGTTAAATGACCCTGCACAATTGCTGCAATGGCTACAGCGTAGTCCGGCACAATTTGAACATAGCCGCGACAGTCTGATTAACTTTGCCGTTGCTATGTACCCAGCATCTGAAGGCTTGGCTATGGAACGTCAACAAATGAAAGCCGAGCTGGCCGACATAAGACGGGCTTACGACGAGGTTATAATTGCTTTTAATGATGCTCAGGGGTTGCCCAGCTACGCTGATAGCAACGCTACACTGCGGCTAAGTTTTGGTCGGGTAAAAGGCTATCAGCCACTGGATGCGGTTTGGTATCAGCCTTTTAGTACCGTTAAGGGGCTGAATAACCTATTAAAACGCAATATTGACACTGATGATACCACAGCATCGTTGCCGGTGAATTTTCTTAGCACCAATGACAGCACCTGGCCAGATAACAGTGCAGTAACGTTAAATAAGCAGGGTGAGCTGGTAGGGTTAATGTTTTCTGGTGTGGCAGAAAATCAGCTGGCACAGTGGCATTACGATCGCCATAGCAGCCGTTCAGTGCATATGGATATCCGCTACATATTGTGGCAACTGCAGCAGGATCAGCAAAATACATTGCTGTTGCGCGAGCTGGACATTCAGCGTTAACACCGATTACACCGCATCCCCCCCTCTTAATTTGCGCTAATTTGCAGTATCATGGTGTCCGGTTTAATAGCAGCTGAGATGCTATTTGTTTTGTGGGGTTTTTGTGGATAAGCAGTTTAAGGTCAAACTTATTATACGTCGTGCTCCTGCCTTGGCATCACTCAACTGGCTAAAGCAGAGCTGGGCTGTTTTTCGGCAACAGCCAGCAATCTGGATCCAACTCTTCGTTACCCTGGGTGCCATTGCCGTAATCAGTCAGGTTCACCCATTTACGGCTGTTATTGGCATTTTGTTAAATCCTTTTCTCACCGCCGGGCTATATAAAAGTGTGGTGGCAGTGCAGCAAAAACGGACCATCCGTTATACAGATTTGTTTGCTGTACTAAAAGAACCAGCTTGTCGGGCAGTTTTTATTCGCATCGCAGCGCTAAATATGTTGGCATCGATACCGTTAAGCAGTCTGGCGCAGCTGCTACTAGAGCAGCAACAGCAACAAGCCGTTGAGTTGTCTTTAGTGTTATTGTTTGTCGCTGGTTTTGTACTGGTATGGATGATATTCGCTTACGCCGTTGCGATAGCCTACTTTTTGCAAGAGCAGCGCCTGCTGGCTATTATGCAGGCTAGCTTTATCGCTTGCTGGCGTAATATAACGCCACTAGTGGTATTTGGCCTCTTGAGTCTGCTGTTGATTATGCTTACCATGCCAACGTTCTTTATTGGCTTAATATTGGTAGTACCGCTGCTAAATATTGCGTTTTTTATCTCTTTTAACGAGTTTTTTGCACTACAGGTTAAACCCACTGATGAAGCAGTGTTGGAAGTATAGCCTTGGTAGAGCTAGCTGAATTAAAGCGCATGGCACTTAACTGGCTTAGTCGGCGTGACTATAGTGAAGCACAACTGAGCCAGCGTCTGGCCCGGCAAGGCGGTGAAGCGGCGGCTATTGCTCAGGTTATCAGCTGGTGTAAGGCTGAGAACTATCTGGATGAACAGCGTTTCATCAGTATGTTGCTGCGTAGCCGTGTAAATAAAGGTTATGGTTTAACGTACATTGTGCAGGAATGCCGCCAGCAGAATATCAGCCGCGAACAAGTGCTACAGTGTGCAACAGAGCTGGAGATTGACTGGTTTGCCCAGGCAAAGCAGTTGTATCAGAAAAAATACGGCCAAAGCAGCGTAACAGAATACAAAGACAAGCTAAAACGCATGGCGTATATGCAACGCCGTGGCTTTAGTAACGAACAAATTCAATTTGCCCTTAATCAAACAGAGTAATACTCAAGCGGACAGGATTTTTCCATGACTATGACATCGGCCGGTATCAGGCACGCCTTTTTAGATTATTTTGCCAGCAAACAGCACCAGGTCGTGGCCAGCAGCTCGCTGATCCCGGGCAACGATGCCACCTTGTTATTTACTAATGCCGGTATGGTGCAGTTTAAAGATGTATTTCTTGGCCAGGATCCGCGCAGCTACAACCGGGCGGTATCAGCTCAACGTTGTGTGCGCGCCGGTGGTAAACATAACGACCTGGAAAATGTTGGCTACACCGCCCGCCATCACACCTTTTTTGAGATGTTGGGTAACTTTAGTTTTGGTGATTATTTTAAGCATGATGCCATCGCTTATGCGTGGGAATTTTTAACCGTCGTGGTTAAGCTGCCCAAAGAAAAGTTATGGGTAACAGTGTACGAAACCGACGATGAAGCCTACAACATTTGGTTAAACGATGTTGGCGTGCCGGCCGAGCGAATTATCCGTATCGGCGACAATAAAGGTGCGGCTTATGCGTCGGATAACTTCTGGGCTATGGGTGATACCGGTCCTTGCGGTCCATGTACCGAGATTTTTTATGATCACGGCGAGCATATCTGGGGCGGGCCACCGGGTTCAGCCGAAGAAGACGGCGACCGTTACATTGAGATCTGGAACATCGTGTTTATGCAGTTTAACCGCCACAGTGATGGCCGGATGGAGCCACTGCCTAAACCCAGCGTAGATACCGGTATGGGCTTAGAGCGCATCGCGGCTATTTTGCAACATGTGCACAGCAATTACGAAATTGATACCTTTGTTGCGCTGATCAAAGCGGCTGCAGAAATCACCGGTGCCACCGATTTAGCCGACAAATCGCTGCGCGTTGTTGCTGACCATATCCGTAGTTGTGCCTTTCTCGTTGTTGATGGCGTTCAGCCATCTAACGAAGGCCGCGGTTATGTGCTGCGCCGCATAGTACGCCGCGCCGTGCGCCATGGTAATAAATTGGGTGCCAAAGGCGCGTTTTTCTACAAGCTGGTATCAGCTTTAGTGGCTCAAATGGGGGAGGCTTATCCTGATTTGGCTGCAAAACAAGCCGTGGTAGAAAAGGTACTTAAACTGGAAGAAGAACAGTTTGGTAAAACGCTGGAGCGTGGCCTGGTAATACTGGAAGATGCGCTGGCTGGCTTAAGCGGTACCGAGCTACCGGGCGAGCTGGTATTCAAACTGTACGACACCTACGGCTTTCCGGTTGACTTAACCAACGATGTAGCGCGGGAACGCAACCTGACCATCGACCAAGCCGGTTTTGATGCCGCTATGGCAGAGCAGCGCAAACGTGCGCAGCAGGCGTCTAACTTCGGCGCCGATTATAACGCAAGTTTAACATCAAACCAGCACACGGTTTTTACCGGCTACGAGCAAGAATTTGGTAATGCGCAAGTTTTAGAAATACTACGTGACGGCCAGGCAGTAAATAGCCTGAATGATGGCGACCAGGGGTTGGTTGTGCTGGACAACACCCCGTTTTATGCCGAGTCCGGCGGTCAAATAGGCGACAGTGGCAGCTTGACACTAAACAGCGGTGCGGTGTTTAAGGTAGAAGATACCATTAAGTTGGCCAAAGCTTATGCTCACAAAGGCCGGGTTAGTGGTGCATTAACCGTAGGCGATAAGGTAGACGCACAAATAGACAGTGCCCGTCGCAGTGCAATTAAGCAAAATCATTCTGCTACGCACTTACTGCACGCAGCGCTGCGTAAAGTGCTGGGTGAACATGTGACACAAAAGGGCTCCTTGGTTGGCCCGGAGCGGCTGCGATTTGACTTTAGTCATTTTGAAGCAGTTAAAGCAGACGAGCTGCGGACTATTGAACAATTAGTCAATGAACAAATTCAGCAAAATCATGCACTGCAAACCCGCTTAATGCCAGTTGAACAAGCTAAAGCTGCCGGCGCTATGGCCTTGTTTGGCGAAAAATACGATGACGAAGTGCGCGTTCTGAGCATGGGCGATTTCTCTATTGAACTGTGTGGTGGGACGCACGTTAACCGCACTGGAGATATTGGCCTGTGTAAGATAGTGTCAGAAAGCGGTATCGCGTCAGGCGTGCGCCGTATTGAAGCTGTCAGCGGTGCTGGGGCGCTTAACTACGTTCAGCAGTTGGAGCAGCAGGCGCAAAGTGTTGCTAGTGCACTAAAAGGCGATATGTTCAGTATTAGTGAGCGAGTGCAGCAAGCTCTGGATCGCAGCAAACAACTGGAAAAAGAAATTGAGCAGTTAAAAGCCAAGTTGGCCAGCCAGGCCGGTGCTTCATTGTTAGATCAGGCACAGCAGATGGATGGCGCTACAGTGTTAGTAAGCCAGCTACCAGCAACTGATCCTAAGGCGCTGCGTACCATGCTGGATGAACTGAAAAATAAACTCAACAGCGGCGTTATTCTACTAGCCACGGTAAATGATGACAAAATCAGCCTTATTGCGGGTGTAACTGCTGATTTAACAGCTAAAGTGCATGCTGGCCAACTGATAGGCTGGGCGGCAGGGCAGTTGGGTGGGAAAGGCGGTGGCAGGCCGGATATGGCTCAAGCGGGAGGCTCAGATGTCGCCAGCTTGCCTGGAGTACTAAATGAAGCAAAAAACTACATTGCAGAAAAACTAAGCTAAACTGCTTGCAGAAGCTTGGTTTAGCGCGTAATTGCCTTAAGTTATCGGTTGTAGAGCCACAATGCGTGGCAAATCATAAAAACAGCAACTGGCCGCGATCTCGCTTCTGTTTGTCTATTATTCGCTATAGCAAGACGGCAGATTGTTACAATACGGCAATTAAATGGCAAAACTGCCGAATTTAGGTGTCATTAATTTAGTGGCCTGACTTTTAATCAGTCAGGCAGCTGAGTTATGATACGGCGCTTAAGTGTATACCCCGGTGTGAGTCGCGCTGGATTAAAGGAACAAGGAGCAAACGAATGCTAATTCTTACTCGTCGTGTTGGTGAGACACTGATGATCGGTGATGAAGTTACAGTGACCGTATTGGGCGTAAAAGGTAATCAGGTGCGTATTGGTGTTAATGCACCCAAAGAAGTCTCTGTGCATCGTGAAGAGATTTATATGCGTATACAGGCTGAAAAAGGTTCGTCAGATGCCGCCTATGGTGAAGACGACTAATTTCGGTACATCTCTGTAGTGTGTTGATGAATTCTGCTGATTTTGTACGTTTTATGACTTAATCACGCTGAATTGCTTAAAAGGTCAGCAAACGCACTTTTCGGTTCCAAAAATTGTTTGACTTATTTTCCTGAGACATTAATATACACGCCGCAACACAGAGCGGAGAAATGGCCGAGTGGCTGAAGGCGCACCCCTGCTAAGGGTGTATAGGGGAAACTCTATCGAGGGTTCGAATCCCTCTTTCTCCGCCATTTTTTCAGACGGACGCATAGCTCAGCTGGATAGAGTACTCGGCTACGAACCGAGCGGTCGGAGGTTCGAATCCTCCTGCGTCCACCATCTGAATTGGGCTGCACCTTGCACTGTGCATTAAATAAACTGTGCTACAATTTGCAACACCCTGGACGCATAGCTCAGCTGGATAGAGTACTCGGCTACGAACCGAGCGGTCGGAGGTTCGAATCCTCCTGCGTCCACCATATACGAAGAACCCGCTACGGTTAACGCCTTAGCGGGTTTTTTAATTTTGTTCTAATGCAAACTGACGCAGGCGGGTGAGAAGCTCCGCAGGTTCGACCAATTTGCCAGGAGCAAATTGGCGCAGCTTCAGCTGACCCGAAGGGCAGGCGGTAGGATAGCCGCCTGCAATCCTCCTGCGTCCACCATATACGAAGAACCCGCTACGGCTAACGCCTTAGCGGGTTTTTTAATTTTGTTCTAATGCAAACTGACGCAGGCGGGTGAGAAGCTCCGCAGGTTCGACCAATTTGCCAGGAGCAAATTGGCCCAGCTTCAGCTGACCCGAAGGGCAGGCGGCAGGATAGCCGCCTGCAATCCTCCTGCGTCCACCATATACGAAGAACCCGCTACGGCTAACGCCTTAGCGGGTTTTTTTATGCCTAGGTTTTGCGGTTTAACCTGGGTGCTGTTATCGCTAACTTACTGTGATTGTGCTATAAATTGTCACCTAACTGCAGTTGTTTTGCTCAGGCACAGTTCAGCTATGCTTTGGTAAAACTCGCTGATTGCGTAAACACGGGTAAGCTTGAAACGTGACATCAACCATCGCCGTTTCCACTATCAGTTTTGACATTCCGGTCACCTCGGAACTGGTGCTATGCCCTCATTGTGATCTGGTGCAACTGTTACCTGCGCTTAGCCCAGGTGAAGAGGGCAGTTGCTCACGCTGTGGCCATCATCTGGATGCTTGTCATCCTGAATCCGTAATGAGACCGATGCTATTTGCGGCCTCGGCGTTATTCATGCTATTGCTGGCTAACTTGTTTCCTTTCGTCAGCATGTTTGCCGCAGGCAACAGCAATGAAATTAATTTTTTTGATACCTCTTCCGTATTGTTTACTGAGCATCATCAGTCGCTGGCTATATTAATTTGGTTGTTTATTCAGGCGGTACCAGCAGCGTGTATGCTGGCGATTATCTATATAAAGCTGGGCATGCTCTATGCCCTGCCGGCCCGCACTTGGGTAGCGCGTGTGCTATATATGCTCAAACCCTGGAGCATGGTAGATATTTTCCTGATGGGGTTGATTATTAGCTTTGTAAAATTGGTGGCAGATGCCGACATCTCGCTTGGCCCGAGCTTCTGGGCGTTTTGTTTGTTTTGTTTGTTGCACTTAAGAGCATTTCAGGTAATCGACCGCCATGAATTGTGGTCAAAAATAGCCGCTTGTCCTACGCCACAAGTGGCTGCGCATGCCGGAAAAACCGGTCTGGCGCAAAATTTGAAATTGTGTAAAGTGTGCACCGCATTGGTGCCCGTAACACAAACGCACTGTAGTCGTTGCCATACTAAAGTTAGGCTGCGCCAGCGTGCGAGTATTCAGAATACGCTCGCATTGTTAGTGGCAGCCACCTTGCTATATATTCCCGCTAACTTATTGCCTATTATGCGAACAGTATCTTTTGGTGAGGTTATCGACTCTACCATCATCAGTGGTTTAGTGCTTATGTGGCAAGATGGGGCTTACCCGGTTGCGATAATTATTCTTATTGCCAGTGTTATTGTACCGGTGGCAAAGATCCTGATTTTGTTTTGGTTATGTTATTTGACCCGTCTACCTGTCGGATTGCGCCAGCGTCATTCAACGCAAATTTATCGTTTGGTAGACTGGGTTGGCCGATGGTCGATGGTCGATGTGCTGGTGGTGGCTATTATGGCGGCATTAGTACGGTTTGACTTACTTATGAGTGTGTATCCTGGTATCGGAGCTTTGGTTTTCGCTGCCGTGGTTATTTTGACCATGCTAGCGGCTCTGAGCTTTGACCCTCGATTATTATGGGATCCGTTGACGCAGCAAAAGGGAGTCGGTTTTGACGCAACTACAGAGCGCTAAGGTAAGCCGTATCAGACAATTATCACCTATCTGGGTGGTGCCGATAGCTGCAGTACTGATCGGTATCTGGATGCTTTATAACCATTACCAACAGCAGGGGGCCTTACTTACTTTGCTGACGGCAGATGCTGAGGGCATAGTTGCAGGTAAAACGCAGATTAAAAGCCGCAGTGTAGATGTTGGCCAGGTCGTATCGGTAGAGCTGAGTACCGATTTAAAGCAGGTGATTATTAAAGCGCGGATGAAACCGTCTATTGCCCCGCTGTTAAATAAAGACTCTCAATTTTGGGTGGTAAAGCCGCAGGTTGGTCGTGGAGGCATTACCGGATTGAATACGTTGTTATCCGGCGTTTACATTGAGCTGCAACCTGGCGAATCTAAGCAGCAGCAATTACAACATAAGCTGCTCGACACTCCGCCGGTAGCACCAGCCGATGCTCCGGGGATCCGGGTAAGGTTAATTGCTGCCGACAGTGGTGGCCTCGCGGTGGGGGACCCGGTGTTATACCGCGGTTATGATGTTGGTACTGTTGAGTACAGCGAGTTTGATTTAGCCAGCAGGCGCACTGAGTATCAGTTATATATCCGTGAACCCTTTGATGTATTGGTATCAGAGAATGTACGTTTTTGGCTCAGTAGCGGCTTTTCGCTGGATTTATCAGCAGAAGGTCTACAGGTTGACGTTGGCTCAGCCACAACACTGCTAAGTGGCGGCGTCAGCTTCGATTTGATGCAAGGCTGGCCGGCAGGTGCAATGATACGAGATGGTACAGAGTTTCAGCTGTTCCCTAACAAACAAAGCGTGCAGGAGGGCTTGTATAGTGAGTTTGTTGAATATTTGTTGTTTTTTGATGAGTCAGTCAGGGGATTAAAAGCCGGTGCGCCAGTTGAGTACCGCGGTGTGCGAGTAGGTACTGTAGCCAGTGTGCCCTTTTTCTTCTCTATTGATAAACCGTTTGAAGTTTCTTTGCAGCAGGGCATTCCGGTACTTATTCGTGTCGAGGCCGGCAGGTTATATGAAAACCTGAGCCTACAGCAATTGCGCAAAGAGTTGGAAATAGCCGTACAACGCGGTATGCATGCAGCACTAAAAACCGGCAATTTGTTAACAGGTGCTTTGTATATTGATTTAGATATTAATCAGGACAACACCATCGATATAGAGCAGCAAGCATTACAGGCGCAGCAACTGGCATTAAGCCAGAGCGCAGGCTATCCAATGTTGCCTACGGCACGCAGTGGTTTGAGCAATATTGAACAAAAAGTACTGATGGCTCTGGAGAAAATTAATAATCTGCCGGTAGAACAATTGTTAGAGCAAAGCGATCAGACCATGCAAAGCGCAGATTCCTTGTTACAAAACGCCACTAAAATGGTGACTCAGCTGGAGGCGTTAGTCAGCAACCCGCAAGTGCAACAATTACCCGCACAGTTGCAGCTCAGCTTGCAGCAATTGCAGCAAATGCTGGCCGGGTTGAGTCCGGGTTCGGCGGCTTACGATAGTTTGAATGGAAACTTGCAGACACTTGATCAGGTATTACGTGAGCTGCAACCTGTGCTGCAAACCTTAAACCAACAAAGTAATGCACTGGTATTTGAAGCAAACATAGCTGCTGATCCACAACCAAAGAGGGCTAAGCAATGAAGTATCTCAGTATGGCGGTATTATTGCTGCTCGCTGCCTGCAGCAGTCAACCGCCAGTTAGTTTTTATCAGCTTCCGCCAGTCCAGTCGGTTATGACAGCGCCATCAGCCGCAGCCAAAGGCTTGTTTGTCGAGCCAGTTCAGGTTGCGCCTTATCTGAACGGCCGCGGTTTGGTGTTGCAAGTATCGTCGGTCGAACTGGTTATGGCTCGGCAACATTTGTGGGCCGAAGGGTTGGATCAACATCTGCAACGCCAGCTACGCAAATATATACCGCTGTATACGCCAGCTTATTTTGCGCAGTTACAGCCCTCCGCAGATAGTGTGCGCCTTACTGTGCAGCTCGATCGCTTCCATGGTTTAGTAGAGGGCTATGCCGTGCTCAGTGGTCGTTTTAGTTTAAGTTCGCAAGCCATAGTGCACAGTTTTGACTTACGGCTGCCTTTACTCAACGATGGTTATCCCGCAATGGTAACGGCGCTGGGGCAGGGTTGGGAGCAATTGGCGCAGCAAATCGCACAGCAGCTCGGGAACTCAGCTTAATAGCCGCTGCTTATGCTTTGATTACATAAAGAGTAATAACTTCTTATTTCAGATGGCTAGACATTTGAATGTCTTTACGTGTAATGTGTTTGCATTATGCAAATTGTTAGCATAAATAGCAGTTATCACTGAGTTTTATTTAGCCTGCCAGGTTTAACTGCGCATAATGCAGGGTCGGCTTGATAAAACCAGGTTTTGTCGGCAGGCTTAAACTATTCTGAGTATACCTGTGCTGCGCATCCAGGTTATAGCAATTGACGGAGAACACATTATGGTCGCGGAGTTATTGCTGGAAGCTGCCAGCTTGATGTTTATCGGAATGGTGGCGGTGTTTGCCTTTCTTTTACTACTTGTGGTTGTCGTGCAATTGATCAGTGCGGTAATGCAGCGTTATTTTCCAGTCAAACCGGCTGATAAGCCAAGCATGGCCGACAACAGCAGTAACAGCGTTAGTCCGGCAGTTATTGCCGCGATTTCAACTGCCATACATCAGTATCGGCAACAACAATAAGAGGACTCAGGTATGAGCAAACCACTATTACTGACTGAACTGGTGTTACGTGATGCGCATCAGTCTTTATTGGCGACCCGGCTGCGGCTGGACGATATGCTGCCTATTGCTGCCAAACTGGACAAAGTAGGGTTTTGGTCGATGGAATCCTGGGGCGGAGCCACCTTTGATGCCTGTATTCGTTATCTGGGTGAAGATCCCTGGCATCGTATCCGTGAGCTGAAAAAAGCCATGCCAAACACCAAACAGCAAATGCTGCTGCGCGGGCAGAACTTGCTTGGCTATCGTCACTATGCTGATGATGTGGTAGAAAAATTTGTCGAGCGGGCGCATGAAAACGGCGTCGATGTGTTCCGCATCTTTGATGCCATGAACGATATCCGCAATTTGCAAACGGCTGTGCAGACCGCTATTAAAGTGGGCGCCCATGCACAAGGTACCATTTCCTATACAGTCAGTCCGGTGCATACCATTGATATGTGGGTGGATATGGCCCGTCAGCTCGAAGATATGGGCTGCCACTCTATCTGTATTAAAGACATGGCCGGTTTGTTAAAGCCTTATGTCTGTGAAGAACTGGTTACCCGAATTAAAGAGGCTACCAAAATACCGTTAGCGATGCAGTGTCACGCTACCACAGGTTTAAGTACTGCTACCTACCAGAAAGCCATCGATGCCGGCATTGATATGCTAGACAGCGCTATTTCGTCGATGAGTATGACCTATGGCCACAGTGCTACAGAAACCATGGTAGCCATTACTGAAGGCACTGAGCGCGATACCGGGCTAAACCTGGAGTTATTAGCTGATATTGCCGCTTATTTTCGTGATGTGCGAAAGAAATATGCGCAGTTTGAAGGTTCATTGAAAGGTGTTGATGCGCGTATTCTACTGGCACAAGTACCTGGCGGCATGTTAACTAATATGGAAAGCCAGCTCAAAGAGCAAGGTGCGCTGGACAAACTGGATGCCGTATTAAAAGAAATTCCGCTTGTGCGAGAGGATCTAGGGTTTTTACCTTTGGTTACTCCAACCTCACAAATTGTTGGTACTCAAGCTGTGCTCAATATTCTGACAGGTGAACGATACAAGAGTATCACCAAAGAAACTGCCGGTGTATTAAAAGGCGAATATGGCGCTACGCCAGCACCGATGAATGCCGAATTACAAAAGCGTGTGCTTGCTGGTGCTCAGGCTATTACTTGCCGTCCGGCAGACTTGTTGGAGCCAGAACTGAACAAGTTGCAAACAGAGCTAAGTAGTTTAGCTGGCAGTGAAGATATTCGCTTAGCAGACGCGCAAATAGATGATGTATTAACCTACGCACTGTTTCCACAAGTGGGCCTAAAATTTCTGAAAAATCGTGACAACCCGGCCGCATTTGAGCCAGCACCAGAAGCTGATAGCAGCGACGACAAAAAGGTTGCTCCAGCCAAGGCGAAAACCGCCCAAAGCGGGCCTGCCAGTTATAGTGTGCGGGTTGATGGCAAGGTATACGAAGTGGAAGTAGCGCCAACTGGCGAGCTTAGTTCGGTTAAACCGGTCGTATCAGAAAATATCCCTGGCAGTGCTTCTGTTACTGGCAGTGCAACCCTTAATGCGCCGCTGGCAGGTAATATCTGGAAAATTGTCACCAAAGTGGGCGCCAGCGTAAAGCGTGGCGACGTGGTGATAATAATGGAAGCAATGAAAATGGAAACTGAAGTGCGGGCGGTATCAGATGGCACAGTAGTGACTATTCATGTGGCAGCGGGCGATGCGGTTAGTACGGGTGACGTGCTAATAAGTTTCGACTAGATCGGACTGAGGATATTAAATGGACGCTGTAACAACCTTAATCGCCTCTACCGGTTTAGTTAATTTTACCGGTGGGCAGATAGTAATGATGCTGGTTGGCTTTACTTTACTGTATCTGGCTATTGCTCGTGGTTTTGAACCGCTGCTACTGTTACCTATTGGCTTTGGCGCGGTGCTGACTAATATTCCGCTGGCCGGCATGGGCGAGCCAGGCGGCTTGTTATACATGATATATGAAGTAGGTATCGGCACTGGCATATTCCCATTACTGATTTTTATGGGAGTAGGTGCCATGACCGATTTCGGAGCCTTAATTGCTAACCCTAGAATGTTACTGCTTGGTGCCGCAGCGCAATTTGGTATTTTTGCCACGTTGTTAGGCGCGATAGCACTTAATGCAGTACCAGGATTAAGTTTTACCCTGAAAGAAGCATCGGCCATCGCTATTATTGGTGGTGCTGATGGCCCAACTGCAATCTTTCTGGCATCGAAGTTAGCACCGGATTTGCTTGGTGCAATAGCCGTAGCTGCCTATTCCTATATGGCGCTGGTACCTATTATTCAACCGCCGATTATGCGTGCGCTAACCAGCAAAGCAGAACGTAATATCCAAATGGTGCAGCTGCGTAACGTTAGCAAAAAAGAGAAAATTATCTTCCCGTTGGCGGTTTTACTGTTAACTATATTACTGCTACCCAGTGCTGCGCCGTTAATAGGTATGTTTTGCCTGGGGAACCTGATGCGTGAGTCTGGCGTGGTGGAACGATTAAGCAAAACATCACAGAACGAGCTGATTAACATTGTGACTATTTTTCTTGGTTTGGCCGTGGGCTCTCGCCTAAGCGCAGATAAGTTTCTAACATTGCAGACACTGGGTATTTTGGTGCTTGGTGCTGTGGCTTTTGCAATTGGTACTGCGTCTGGCGTTATTATGGCGAAGATTATGGCCAGGTTTTCTAAGCAACCTATTAATCCATTAATAGGTGCCGCCGGTGTTTCTGCCGTGCCAATGGCTGCTAGGGTTGTGAATAAGGTGGGGCTTGAAGCTAACCCGCATAACTTCCTGTTAATGCACGCAATGGGGCCGAATGTGGCGGGTGTGATAGGTTCAGCAGTTGCTGCTGGTATCTTGCTGGCATTGGTTGGCTAAGCGGCCATTTAAAAAGCGAGCATAAAAAAGCCCGGCTTAATAAGCTGGGCTTTTTATTGGCTTCAAGGCCGGCTTTGCGACTTAAGGCGCGGCAGTGGCGTCACTATTGGTTTTAGCCAGTAACACCCGTTGGTTGTTGCTTAACTGCATCAATATCTGTTGCGCTTGAGCGGCGAACAGCGTTTTTTCACTGCCTTGTAACGGTGTTGCTTGTGGTAATTTTACTGTTCTGGGGTTGCGGTGCACACCAGACACTAGGAACTCATAATGTAAGTGAGCACCAGTTACCCGTCCCGTTGCACCCAGGCGGCCAATGACTTCACCTTGGCGTACCTTCTCGCCTTTAGCGACCAAACGCTTAGATAAATGCAGATATTTGGTCACGATATTGTTGGCATGCTGAATAAACACATAATGGCCATTCAGGTTGTTATATGCTGAATCAACAACTCTGCCATCGCCTGCAGCCATAATGGGTGTGCCTACTGGTGCGGCATAATCTACGCCGTTGTGTGGTCTTACCGTTTTTAATACTGGATGAAGACGACGCGGATTAAAGTTAGAGCTGACATACTGGAAACTAACCGGTGCGCGCAAA
The DNA here is from genome assembly GCF_016918075.2 of Rheinheimera maricola. Taxonomy (GTDB): domain Bacteria; phylum Pseudomonadota; class Gammaproteobacteria; order Enterobacterales; family Alteromonadaceae; genus Alishewanella; species Alishewanella maricola_A. The sequence continues at coordinate 142,975 of NZ_JAERPS020000001.1, forward strand.
AATGCCTGACGCATACTTGCGCCATCAGGTTTATAGTAATTGCCGTCAGTATGGCGCACAGCTTGATACAGATGGCCCTGATTAGAGAACTGTGCTGCCACTATGTTGCCGTTGTTGATGAACTCACCATCGACATATTGGGTTTCATATAACACGCTGAAACTGTCACCGCTGCGAATATCTAAACCAAAGTCTATATCCCAGCCAAAAATGCCGGCCAAACTCATAATTTGTGCTTCGCTTAAACCTGCTTCTATACCAGCACTCCAAAAATTGCTGCGAATGTCTGCGCTGGCAAACTGACTGCGCAGCTCGACTTCTTTTTTCAACTCTTCCGCGACAAAACCGCCTTCGCTGTTTCGGTTTATTCTTAACGTGGTTAAGTGATTCAGGGCATAACGTAATTCTTGCAGCTCACCGTTGGCATCCAGGCCAAACTCCAACTGCTCGCCAGGGAATAGCCGGGTCAGCGTTTTAACATTGCTGCCCAGTGCCAGAATATCCAGCATGATCTGCTGGCTAACATTAGCTTTTTTAAACAAAGCAGACAGCGCGTCGCCTTTTTGCACCTGTAATACCGACCAGTTCAATGACAGATCTTCTTCTGGTAGGGCAGGCAGATCTAACAAGGCTTGCTCAGGGGCAAGATCTATTGTGGTGTCAGGCATGGCTAAACTGTAGCGCTTACCTATTTCCAAACTGTCGGCTTTACTGCTTTTTGAGGCAGAAGCCTGTTCCGAAGGTAGCAGTAAAATGGTGGTTAAAAACACCGAAGTGACAACGATTAATACGCGGTGTTGTTTGGGAATTTTAGTTACTAATTGTCGCATAATACTAGTCTGAGCTCAGGAAACGCACAAAAACCGAGCATATACCGTTTTTTTGCCTGACACCAGACTTTTGTGCGTTTCCCCAAGGCTGAACATGCTATAGAATGCGGTTTGTTTGCGCAATCAGGTGAAAAATCAGGAGATGAAAATGGCGGATTGGGAGCTGGCTTTAGCGGAATTAAAACGTGGTTGCGAAGAGATTCTGCTTGAAGAAGAGCTAATTACCAAATTAAAACAAGGCAAGCCCCTAAAAATAAAGGCTGGCTTTGACCCAACAGCACCTGATTTGCATTTGGGCCACACCGTCTTGATCAATAAATTGCGTACTTTTCAGCAGCTAGGTCACGAGGTTATTTTTTTAATCGGCGATTTTACCGGCCTAATCGGCGACCCAACGGGCAAAAATGTCACCCGCAAGCCACTAACCCGCGAAGAAGTGCTGGCCAATGCTGAGACCTACAAAGAGCAGGTGTTCAAGATTCTTGACCCGGCTAAGACCCGTGTGGCGTTTAACTCTGAGTGGATGAATGAGTTAGGGGCTGCCGGCATGATTAAACTGGCCGCTCGACAGACGGTAGCCCGTATGTTGGAGCGTGACGATTTTAAAAAACGTTATGCCAACAACCAGTCTATTGCTATTCATGAATTTTTATATCCGCTGGTGCAGGGCTGGGATTCAGTGGCACTTGAAGCAGACGTTGAAATGGGTGGTACCGATCAGCGCTTTAACCTGTTAATGGGCCGTGAGTTGCAAAAAGACGAAGGCCAGCGCCCGCAAACGGTAATGATGGTGCCGTTGCTTGAAGGGCTGGATGGCGTACAAAAGATGTCCAAATCGCTGGGCAACTATGTCGGTATTACCGATGCGCCAAACGATATGTTCGGCAAGATTATGTCTATTTCTGACGAGTTGATGTGGCGCTACTACGATTTACTCAGTTTTAAACCACTTGAAGAAATCAGTGGTTTAAAGCAGCAGGTATCAGCTGGTGCCAACCCGCGCGACGTAAAAATATTGCTTGCGAAAGAAATTATTGCCCGTTTCCATGATGACGCTGCAGCAGAAGCGGCACATCAGGATTTTACCCAGCGCTTTAGTAAAAATGCCTTACCGGATGACATTCCTGAGGTTGCGGTAACCGCTGACGCAGATACGATGCCGATTGCGAATCTGTTAAAGGAAGCCGGCCTGGTAGACAGCACTTCAGAGGCTATCCGCATGATCAAACAAGGTGCGGTTAAGTTAAACGGTGAAACCAAAGTAGAAGACTCCCGGCTTGAAGTCGTCAAAGGCAGCTGCGACATTTACCAGGTAGGTAAGCGCAAGTTTGCCAAAATTAGCTTAATTTAATTGCACTTAGCACAACACCTCTGCGGGTGTTGTGCATCTCTTCTGCAACCCTACTCAGCGTTTAAGCCTCGTACTGTCGGGCGGATCGACTACACTGTAGTTAATCACAGCCATTAATACGAGGTATATTATGACCACGCCCAACCCTTATGCCGACGCTCTTAAAGTAAACAAACAGCAGTATGGCATTTTTAGCCTGAATAAGGCGCAAGCGCAGTTTGGTGATATCAGCCGCTTACCGTTTTCGTTAAAAGTGCTGTTGGAAAACCTGTTACGTAACCTGGATGGTGACACCGTAACTGAAGCCGATATTCAGGCGTTGGTCGACTGGCAAAAAACCGGTAGCTCTGAGCGTGAAATCGCTTTTCGTCCGGCACGGGTATTAATGCAGGATTTTACCGGTGTACCAGCCGTTGTCGATTTAGCGGCTATGCGTGCCGCGGTGGCTGCGCTGGGTGAAGACCCGAATAAGGTAAACCCGTTATCACCGGTGGATTTAGTGATTGACCACTCGGTGATGGTCGACCGTTATGCCACAGAGCAGGCTTTTACTGAAAACGTCGATATTGAAATGCAACGTAACCATGAGCGCTATGCATTTTTACGTTGGGGGGCTAAAGCCTTTGCTAACTTTCGCGTAGTGCCACCGGGTACTGGCATTTGTCATCAGGTAAATCTGGAGTATTTAGGTCAAAGCGTATGGGCGCAGCAAACCGACGAAGGTATGCTGGCTTATCCGGACACGTTGGTGGGCACTGACTCGCACACAACCATGATTAACGCCCTTGGCATTTTGGGCTGGGGCGTCGGCGGCATTGAAGCTGAGGCCGCTATGTTGGGACAGCCGGTATCGATGATCATTCCGGAAGTGGTTGGCTTTGAATTTACCGGCGCACTGCAAGCCGGTATTACCGCAACGGATCTGGTACTTACTGTTACGCAAGTGCTGCGTAAGCATGGTGTAGTGGGCAAGTTTGTCGAGTTTTTCGGCGATGGTCTGGACCAGTTGTCATTGGCAGATCGTGCCACTATCGCCAATATGGCACCGGAATACGGTGCAACCTGCGGCTTTTTCCCTGTTGATCAGATAACACTGGATTACCTGCAGTTAACCGGCCGCGATGCGGCAGTCATTGCCAGAGTTAAAGCGTATAGTCAGGCGCAGGGTTTGTGGCGGGAGCAAGGTTCTAAGCCCATTTTTACCGATACCTTGCACCTTGACTTAAGCACTGTGGTAGCGTCATTGGCCGGGCCTAAGCGGCCCCAGGATAAGGTGACGTTAACTGAACTGAAACAGCACTGTAGTGATGCTGTCGCGCTTGATTTGAAAGTCAGCCCAGCGCGTGATGCAGAAATGGTCAATGAAGGTGCGGCGCAGCCAGAGGTGAAACAGCCTGACCGCAGCTTTGAACTGGATGGCCGGCGTATACAACTGGATAGCCATGCGGTAGTTATAGCTGCTATTACGTCCTGCACCAATACATCAAACCCCAGTGTGTTAATGGCAGCCGGTTTATTAGCCCAAAATGCTGTAGCCAAAGGGTTGAAACGGCAACCCTGGGTAAAAAGTTCGCTGGCGCCGGGTTCTAAAGTGGTTACCCGCTATCTGCAACAGGCCGGGCTTATGCAACCGCTTGAGCAATTGGGATTTTACCTGGTGGGTTACGGTTGTACTACTTGTATCGGCAACTCCGGGCCATTAGCTAAACCCATTGAAAACGCCATCAGTAGTGCTGATTTAAATGTGTCTGCAGTGTTGTCGGGTAACCGTAACTTTGAAGGTCGCATTCATCCGTTAGTGAAATCAAACTGGCTGGCTTCACCGCCTTTGGTGGTGGCTTATGCGCTGGCCGGCACGGTCAATATTGATTTAAGTGCAGAGCCATTGGGGCAGGACAGAGATGGTAATGATGTCTACTTAAAAGATATCTGGCCTGACAGCAAAGCGGTTGCTGCAGCAGTATCTAAAGTTAACAGTGCAATGTTCAGCAAAGAATATGCTCAAGTGTTTGATGGCGACGAAAGTTGGCAGGCTATTGCGGTGCCACAGGCTAAAACTTATGCCTGGCCGGAGTCTACCTATATCCGTCAACCTGATTTTTTTCGTGGTCTTAGCCGAAAACCAAAGCCGGTGGCCGATATAGTGGGTGCCCGTTTATTGGCAATATTGGGCGATTCTGTTACGACTGATCACATTTCACCGGCCGGTTCAATCAAGCAAAGCAGCCCTGCCGGTCAGTATCTGATGGATCATGGTATCGACAAAGCCGATTTTAATTCATACGGTTCAAGGCGCGGTAACCATGAAGTCATGGTGCGCGGTACTTTTGCCAATGTACGTATTCGCAATGAAATGCTGCCGGACACTGAAGGTGGCGTAACCCGGCATTATCCCTCCAAAGAGACGATGTCGATTTTTGATGCCGCCATGCGTTATCAGCAGCAAGAGCTGCCGTTAATCGTGGTAGCAGGTAAAGAGTATGGTACCGGCTCATCGCGTGATTGGGCAGCTAAGGGCACATTAATGCTGGGAGTGCGTGCCGTGCTGGCCGAATCGTTTGAACGTATTCACCGCTCCAATTTAATTGGTATGGGCGTGCTGCCGCTACAATTTGTGCCCGGTACAGAAAGGAAAACGCTGAAGTTAAGCGGTGAAGAAAGCATTACGCTGCGTGGCTTAAATAACCTGAAGCCACGACAAAAGCTGCAGCTGATTATAACCTATGCCGACGGCGCTAAACAGGAAGTCGATGTGCATTGCCGCATAGATACCGGCAATGAGCTGGCATATTATCAGCACGGCGGTATTTTGCATTATGTGCTGCGACGGATGATAGGCGAGGCGTAACAAAAAGCAACGCGCCGCCGGGCAGGCGCGTTGCGATTTCATTATTCTGATGCTGTTGGCAATGTGCCCGACTTAACATGCAAGTCGCGCTGCGGGTAGGGGATGGTAATCGCAGCTTGCTTAAAGGCGCGCCAGATAGCGACATTAATATCCGATTTTACCGTGTCGGCACCGTATTCCGGGTCTGCTATCCATACCCGCAGTTCGAGTTCAATGCCGTTGTCGGCAAAGCTTTTCAGCATCACTGTTGGCGCCGGTTCATTAAGTACCCGTGAGGATTTATTGGCGCACTGTAACATCAGTGCCATGGCTTGCTCCGGATCGTCGTCGTAACTTACCTGCACCAGAATTTTTACCCGCACATTGCGGTCTTCATAGCTCCAGTTTATTACCTCTGAGGTGATAAGGTTCTCGTTCGGGATCAACGTATCAACTCCTTCGCGGTTACGCACCACCACATAGCGGGCTTTGAGTTCGTGCACCCAGCCAAAGTTATCGCCAACTGAAATAACATCGCCTGGTTTGACACTGCGATCCAGCACCAAAATAAAGCCGCTGATAAAGTTTGACGCAATACGTTGTAAGCCAAAACCTAAGCCTACGCCCAGCGCCCCGCCAAATACCGCCAGCGAGCTAAGATTAATACCCACGGCGTTTAACGCAATTAAAAACGCGATGGTAATCAGCAAAAACTTACTAAATTTGCTAAAGCCTACCTGCATGCTAGGGCTGACATGTTTAGCTTTTTTTAACTGCTGGTTTAGTAGCTCTGCCAGCCATAAAGCCAGTGTAAAGGCCAGGACAATTACCAGCGTAAGTTTTACTGCACCCAGCAGCGATATGCGGCTTTCACCCAGTGTAAAGGCCAGGGCATCCATCAACTGCATTAGCGGGGTTAACCAGTCTGCCAGATGCAATACCACTAGCAGCCAGATGGTAATGGCAATAACGGGCTCTGCCGATTTAACCAATGGACTGGACAAAAACGCTTTGCGCAAAATATATACCAGCAGACGAATAACTCCCAACGCCAGTGCAATAGGAATGAATAGCTGCAACAGGTTTTGGCTTAACTGATACTGAGCAAACATTCCACTACTGATAGCCAGTAGAGTTGCCAGACTAAACGGAAGTAAAATACGGTCAGAGCTACGCAGCGCCATATGGCGTAAGCCCTGACCACCGCTGTCGCGTAAGCGTTGGCCGACTAATCGGTTAACAAGTACTGCCAGTAACAGACAACCAGCTATTGCTGCTAGCTGATACCAGAGTGAGGCCTGCTGCAATTGGATGACAAGCTGCTGCCACCAGATTAAAAATTTTTCTAGCATAGGTTTTTCAATTAACTAAGTTGTTGTTTTACCTTAGCAGAAAAGCGCGGCTGCGCCCATTGTTCTGTGCTGTTTGGTTACGAACTATAGTTAAAGTTGCATTTTACGAAAATTGCGCTAAAGTGATATCAAAATAATATCATATCAAGAGGGTTTTACAATGTTGCAGGAACGCATGATTAATAGCAAAGGTGGTTTTGGCATGATAGGCATTTTGTTGCTATTGCAACTGACTGCTGTTGCCGGTGTGGCAATATTGCCGGGATTATTAAAAATAGTGGCATTGCTATTGGTTATAGCGGTGTTTATTTGTTGGTTTGGTTTTTATATGGTGCACCCAAACCAATCAGCAGTATTACAGCTGTTTGGCCGCTATGTCGGTACTGACTTGAATAACGGCCTTCGTTGGTCTAACCCACTGTATAGCAAGCAAAAAGTGTCATTGCGAGTCCGTAATTTCGAAAGCAGTAAAATGAAGGTAAATGACAATGCCGGTAACCCGGTAGAAATTGCTGCTGTGGTGGTGTGGAAAGTAGTCGATAGCGCCGAAGCTGTGTTTGAAGTCGATAACTATGAGAACTTTGTCAATATTCAAAGCGAGTCGGCAATTCGTCATCTGGCTTCCAGTTATGCTTATGATGCCGGCAATGATGAATCGATAAGCCTGCGCAGTAGTACTGATGAAGTAACAGAGCTATTAAAGCAGGAAATCCAGGCACGATTAAATAAAGCCGGGGTGCAGGTGCTGGAAGCGCGTATCAGCCATTTAGCTTATGCGCCGGAAATTGCCAGCGCGATGTTGCAGCGTCAGCAGGCGGCCGCGATAGTAGCCGCCCGCCAGCAAATTGTTGAGGGCGCTGTGGGCATGGTAGAAACCGCATTACAGCGTTTGTCTGAGCGCAATGTGGTTGAGCTGGATGATGAGCGTAAAGCGGCGATGGTCAGTAATTTGCTGGTGGTATTGTGCGGTGATCATCATGTGCAACCGATAGTAAATGCCGGCACGTTATATTAACGGGAGTTGTTGTGGCCAAAAAAGCCTTCGCCTTACGTCTGGATGAAAAGATGCTCAGCGCCTTACAGCGTTTTGCCGATGATGAGTTTCGTAGCATTAACGGCCAGATAGAGTATCTTCTGCATGAGGCACTGAAAAAGGCCGGTCGTTTGCCTGTGGCGAAAAAGGACAATACTGAACCAGATAATGAGGTCGGTAGCTAATGCAGCAGCCAGGACACCAGCGGTAGGGTAAGCAGGCCGGCTAAAATACCTAAACCTATAATGCCGCTAACCAGGCGGGGCGCCAGCCCCGCCATTATTGCAATAGCGCCGGCCGATATCATCGGTGGCATCGCCGCCTGAAACACACTGATATTTACCGCCGTACCGCTGTAGCCCAGGCTAAACCACAGCAACGCAGCTAACGCCGGCATCATTACCAGCTTAATACCCAGCGCACTTAGCAGCGGTGATATTTCGCTCTTACTGAATTTAACTGTTAAGGCAAAACCCACCGCCACCATTACTACTGGTACCAGGGTTGCGGCTAAGTTATCAATTAACTGTATTGCCAGAGGTGGGTATTCGCTACCGCGCAGTAATAAACCCAAAGCCAGCGCAATAAAAGACGGGAAGGTGATGATTTTTAATGTAATGCCTTTTACGGTGGGTTTGGCTGCCGTGGGGCTGTAAAGCGCTGCAACGATAGTGACATAAATCGCCAAAGCAATAAAAGAGCCTACCTGATCGTATACTACGGCGTAAGGCATAGCCGCACTACCAAACAGCGCCTGCGTCATCGGAAAGCCTAAAAAAGAAGTATTACCCAGCGGCAGCACAATCAGTAAAGCGCCGGTAACCTCGCGCGACCAATGCAGCAGTCGGCTTAACAGTAACACGGTGCCGACTACTACTAACAGTAAGAACCACGGTGTAATCGCCGGTATTAACAGCTCGGCAGAAAATTGCAGCTGCGGCACATTTTTTAAAATCAGTGCCGGTAGCGCCACATACAGCACATACATATTCAACGCTATGCCGCTATTTTCTGGCATGGTGGGCAAGCGGCGCAGCAGTACGCCTATCAGCAGATACGCCAGTACCAGTAGAAAGTTATCCATCAGATCTCACTTTTTTATAGCGGGCAACCAGTGCCAGTTTGGCTGTTCTGGGTAGTTGTTTTAGTTGATATTCAGCTTTAGCCGCCGTGCTTTTATCGGCAACAGCTTGCTGGTACACCAGGGTTAATGGCCCTTTGCCACGTAGTGCCTTAGCACCGCCGGTCAGCTCGCCGCTATGCTGGCGCAGCCGCCGCACAGGGTCGGTACTGATGCCGGTATACAACAGGCCGCTGCTGGTTTGCACCATATATAAATACCAGTTGCTCACGAGGTTAACTCCGTGCTGTGCTGTTCTGTTATACTGCGCGCTTTAAGCCGTGAGCTGTGCTTCATCGCAATAACGGCAACGGTAGTTAAGTTTTGGCAAAACAGGAATTTTAATGTCATTTCAATCTCTCGCCCTGGCGGCGCCTATTTTACGTGTTCTGTCAGAGCAAGGCTACGATGCGGCCACCCCGGTGCAGTTGCAAAGTATCCCGGTAATTCTGGCCGGAAAAGACGTATTAGCGGGGGCGCAAACCGGCACCGGTAAAACGGCCGCCTTTACTTTACCGTTGCTGCAGCAAATGCTCAATGCGCCAAAGGTCGTAGCGCCAAATCAGGTGCGGGTACTGGTGCTAACGCCCACCCGCGAGCTGGCGCAGCAAGTGTATGATAATGTACGCAAGTATAGCCAGTACCTGAGCACGCGTTCAGCGGTGTTTTATGGCGGCGTATCGATAAGGCCGCAATATGATGAGGCAGAGCTGGGGCTGGATATCCTGGTGGCGACACCGGGCCGGCTAATTGACCACCTGCACCAGAAAACCGTCGATTTATCTGTGCTTGAGGTGCTAGTGCTGGATGAAGCGGATCGCATGCTGGATATGGGCTTTATTGTCGATATTAAACGCATTATGGCCAAGCTGCCGGCTAAACGGCAAACGTTGCTGTTTTCAGCAACCTATTCCAGCGAAATTAAACAGCTGGCCGATGAACTGTTAAACAGCCCGCAATTAATCGAAGTGGCGGCAACCAATGCCACGGCCGAGCGGGTTGAGCAACTGGCGTATTTAGTCGACAAACACCGCAAGCGCGAACTGCTGTCGCATGTGATTGGTAAAAACAACTGGCCACAGGTGTTAGTGTTTGTGCGTACCAAACATGGTGCTGACCGCCTGGCTAAACAGCTGGCAAAAGACGGCTTAAAAAGCGCGGCTATTCATGGCGATAAAAGCCAGGGTGCCCGCACAAAAGCATTGGCTGATTTTAAAGCCGGCAGTGTGCGTATTTTGGTAGCGACCGATATTGCCGCCCGCGGCCTGGATATTAACGAGCTGCCGTATGTGGTGAATTATGATTTACCACAAGTGTCGGAAGACTATGTGCACCGCATCGGCCGTACTGGCCGTGCCGGTAACAGCGGTGTGGCGCTAACGCTGATCACCCCGGAAGAAATAAAAGCACTGCAGGACATAGAAAAGCTTATTCAGCAGGTGATCACCGCTACAGTGTTACCCGGTTACGAGCACGACCCAACCTTTGTTGCACCAGAGCAAGCGCAGGCGCGCCATGGTGACGGGCCGAAAAAGCCGGCAAAGAAAGGTATGCTTAAAGCCAAGTTGCGCGCTAAGGCCTTAGGTAAGGCATAAAAGCTGTAAAGCCTAAAGCTAAGCAGACCATAGAGTCTGCTTTTTTAGTCACTTACATTTCTCCCTGTAGACGAATTTAAATTATTGGTCTATATTGAGGCTAATTGGTTCAGGCATGAGGTGGTTATGCAAGCCGTGCAACTCGACAAACAAAGCCAGCGCCACAGCGCCGCTACCGGACTTAAAACAGTATTTGCCATTTTGGATAAATGGCAATGCTCGCCTGAGCAAATTCAGCGTATTTTGCAAATCTCCAAAGCGGCGTATTACAAGTACCGCAATGATCCTTACTGCGCCAGCCTGACCCAAGACCAGATAGAGCGCATCAGCTATGTGCTAAACATTCACAGTAGTCTGCGGCTGCTGTTCGACAACCCGCAAAACCTGTATGGTTTTATGGCACTGCCAAACCATAACCCGTTTTTTAATGGTAACAGCCCGCTGGATATTATCAGCACTGGTCAGTTTGGCGCATTGTACGAAACCTTTAAACATATCGACGCGCTGCGTGGTGGCATGTGGTAACAGCGGTATACTTACAGCAGGATGAGTTACCGCAGGTTAAGTTGCATAAGCAGAGCTGCTATCGGCTGATTAATTCGAAGTATCCGCCGGTATCGGTATTTGATGATGTAGCCGATGCCGATGAGTTCGATGCTTTATTTGCGCTGCAAGCACTTACCAACCCCAGGTTACAGGCACAGGCCGGTAATTTAACCTTACTACCACGTAGTGAAATTCCGTTTGCTATTACCGGCTGCTCGTATGCGGTAGCACCGTTCACCCATGTTAACCCCGCGGGCAGCCGCTTTTCTGACGGTCGTTTTGGTGTGCTGTATCTGGCCGATAGCGTGCAAACCGCTATCACTGAGGTGGCTTATCATCAGGGGTGTTACTGGAGCAAGGTGCCTGGACTGGCCTATGAGCGTTTTGTGTTTAAGGCATTAAGCTGTGAGTTTAGTGACGTTAACCTGACAGATTTGACCCGCTTGTCGCCACAGCATGCAATTTATGCGAAAGATGACTACAGCACTGCGCGGGTATTGGGTATTCGCTTACGCAGCCAGGGTAGTGCCGGAGTACAGTACTATTCAGTGCGAAACAGTGGTGCAATTTGCTGGGGCTTATTTAGCCCGCAATATGTAACGCAGATGCTGCAAAGTGCTCATTATGAAATGATCTGGCAAAACGGCAATATCAGCGCCATTAACCAAATTGTCAGCTACAGCGAATAGATCAGTTATTTAGCTGCGATACAGGGTTTTTATCAGGTGAAAGCCAAACTGGGTTTTTACCGGCCCTTGTACTTCCAACAATGGACCTTTAAACACGACATCATCGAAGGCTTTTACCATCTGGCCTTTGCGAAACTCGCCCAAATCGCCGCCTTTTTTCCCCGACGGACATAGTGAATGCTGTTTTGCGAGTTTGCCAAAGTCCGCGCCTTTTTGCAGTAGCTGTTTTAGCTTGTCTGCTTGTTCCCGGGTTTTTACCAGTATATGTAAGGCGCAGGCTTTGGACATGGTTTTGCTTCCTTAAGCTAGTGGCTGTTGCTGGGTAATACAGTGAATATTACCGCCGCCAAGCAAAATCTCTCGCCCGGGTACTGTTACGACTTTATGCTGTGGATAAAGGCTTTGCAGGATTTCTGCAGCGACCTTATCGTTCGGATCGTCAAAAGTCGGCAGTATTAAACCGCCGTTGCACAAATAGAAGTTAATGTACGAGCCGGCCAGGCGCGCATTGGCTTCCCGCGGAATGGCACTCATGGTCGCATCTACCGTGGCATACTCTTCAGCGTTGGCAATAATAGGCGCCGGAACCGGTAGCTTATGTACCTTAATTTTACGGCCTTGGGCATCGGTGGCAGCTTCTAAGTACTCCAACGCCGCTTTGCTACGGGCATACTGCGGATCGGTTGTATCGTCGGTCCAGGCCAGTACCACTTCGCCAGGCTTAACAAAGCAAGCCATATTATCAATGTGGCCGTCGGTTTCATCGTTAAAGATACCGTCGGTTAGCCACAACACTTTATCGATACCGAGATAATCGCGCATCTGCTGCTCAATTTGCTCGCGGCTTAAATGCGGATTACGGTTACTGTTTAGCAAGCACTCTTCGGTGGTTAACAGCGTGCCTTCACCATCAACATGAATAGCACCGCCTTCCAGCACAAAGCCTTCAGTGCGATAGCGTGGCAGTTGCTCTATCCCCAGCACCTTGCTGGCTACCTGGTCGTCTTTATCCCATGGGAAATACAAGCCGCCGTTTAAGCCGCCCCAGGCGTTAAAGGTCCAGTCGATACCACGTACGTCACCTTTGGCATTAGTAACAAAAGTCGGCCCGGTATCACGACACCAGGCATCGTTGTTTGATATCTCAACTACGCGGATAGGGAACTTAGTTCCCACATCGGTTAGCTGTGACAAGGCATTGGCATACTGTGCGGCAGAAGCGCCTACCGTTACCGGTTCAAAGCCGGCAATGGCTTTAATTACCGCAACAAAGGCTTTTTGCGCCGGCTTGGCACCTAAACGCCAACTGTCGGTGCGCTCTGGCCACACCATCCAGGTTTGCTTATGTGCGGCCCATTCTGCCGGCATACTAAAACCATCGGCGCGTGGCGTGCTTTGCAGTGTTGTAAAGGCCACTTAGTTACCACCTTGTTTAACAGGTTGTTTAGTTTCGCCATCTTTAGTCATCACTGTACCGTAGATATCGATACGACGGTCGCGGAAAATGCCCCAGGCGCGACGGGTGGCAGCAACGGCGTCTAAATCAAAGCTGTGTACCAGCACGGCTTCTTCTGTTTCGCCGGCTTCCTGTACCTTGGCACCGGTTTCGTCGGCAATAAAAGAGCTGCCGTAAAAAGTAATATGGTAGTCACCTTCGGTTTCGGTACCAATGCGGTTAGAGGCAATTAACGGCATTAAGTTAGCCGCGGCGTGGCCTTGTTGTGTGCGCTGCCAGTGATCGCGTGAGCTGATGGTTGGGTCGTGCGGCTCGCTACCAATAGCGGTAGGGTAGAACAGCAGCTCAGCGCCCATTAATGCCATGCTGCGGGCGCATTCAGGGAACCACTGATCCCAGCAAATGCCAACACCAATTTTAGCGTACTTGGTAGCAAATACTTTAAAGCCGGTGTCGCCCGGCGTGAAGTAGTACTTCTCGCTGTAGCCCGGGCCATCTGGAATATGGCTTTTACGGTAAGTGCCCAGGTTTTCGCCGTCGGCGTCAATAATCACTACGCTGTTATATAAACAATTACCGGCACGCTCATAAATACTGATTGGCAACACCACGTTCAGCTCTTTGGCAATCTTAGTAAAATGCGCTACCGCTTTGTTCTCTGCTACGGTAGTGGCAAAAGCTAAATAGTCTGGTTTTTGCTTCTGACAGAAATAATTGCGCTCAAACAGCTCCTGTAACAGGATGACTTGTGCACCTTTGGCTGCCGCATCGCGTACTAAACGCTCGCCACGGGCAATGTTTTCATCCACATTCCAGCCGCCAATCATTTGGGTTGCAGCAACGGTTACATTACGCATCAGTTATCTCCGACAGAGGGTAAAACCAACAGGCTAGCATCCCTATGGATACTTGCCAAACAGGGCGCGAAAAATGCCGTATTTTTGCCCTGTCGTCAACGCTTTTTGCTAAAAAAACAGCAGCGGAAAACACAAGGATGTCCGCTGCAGTAAACAGCTGAGGGCTAACCTGAAAATAGCCGGCTTTATTGCAGCGCTAATTCAGCTGCTTTTAGCAGTAATTCGCTGTCTAAGCGGGTTTTGTAGTTGATATGCACATAGTTAAACAGCGCCTCGCCCTTGGTATTGACGATATACACCGCCGGCACCGGTAACACTACTTTCTCTGTACCGGCTTCGGTGGTAATTAAGCTACCAAGTTTGCCTTTGTAAGCCGCGGCGGTTTTGTCATCCAGATAATAGGCCAGGCCAAAAGCACTGCTGGCAGCGAAGTTGGCATCTGACAGCAAGGTATAACTTAACTTTTGGCCACCGGTGTCGTTTAAGCTTTTACTGATCGAAGCTGCGCTATCGGGCGTTATGGCAATTAACTGATAACCTAGTTTAGTTAGCTGCGGCGTGATATCACGCAGCGCGGCCAATTGCGCATTACAATACGGGCACCAGCCACCGCGATAAAATACCAAGATGCTGGGTTGTTGCTGTACCAGCTGCTTAAGTGAAACGGTTTGGTTATCGGCTGTAGTTAAGCTCACGGCTGGAATGGCTAAGCCATTTAACAGCGGAGTAACCTGCTCCGGGCTTGGCGCAATGGCTGGTGCGGCGAAAAGGTTAATGCTAAATAACATCGTAGCAAATGAAGTAATGTAAGTTTTCATAGTGTTTCCTGATTCACGTTGTTGATTTTGTCGAACTAAAAAAGACAGGTTTAAGCCAGTTTTACTTTCAGGGAAAATTAAAAAAGTCGCTTTTTCGTTTTTTAAACACTCTGACGTACAATGCCGTTATTAGTTAAGAAGAAATACCTTTATGACCAGCAAAAATGCAATACAGCAATTTGATATCAGTATCGTCGGCGGCGGCATGGTTGGTGCCGCTATTGCGCTGGCACTTAGCCAAGCTGGCTTGCAGGTGGCTTTGATAGAAAAGCAGCCAGTGTCGGAGTTTGACAGCCATAGCCCGGCGGATTTACGCGTATCGTCAATTAACCTGGCCAGTGAAGCTTGGTTAAGCCAGCTGGGAGCCTGGCAGGCACTTGAGCAGATGCGCCTTTGCCCTTATCAGCGGTTGCAGGCGTTTGAGCAGCCACACAGTATTGTCACCTTTAATGCCGCTGATATTAAGCGCAGCCATTTAGGCCATATTGTTGAGAACAACTTGCTGCAGCTAGCGCTGTGGCAGCAGTTCGGTGCTAATGTGCGGCTGTTTTGCCCATCCTCGGTTACTGCGCTTACGCAAACAACCGATAGCGCCACATTGACGCTGGATAGTGGCGAGCAGCTTAGCAGTAAGCTGGTAGTGGCGGCAGACGGTGGTAACTCGCAGCTGCGCCAATTGGCCGGTATTGGCACTAACGGCTGGCAGTACAGCCAGGCGTGTTTAGTGGCGCTGATTAAAACCGCCTATCCGCAGCAAGACGTAACCTGGCAGCAATTTACGCCTACCGGGCCTAAGGCTTTTTTGCCGCTGTGCGGCCAGCAAGGCTCAGTGGTATGGTACGAAGAAGCTACTAAGGTAAAACAACTGGCAGCACTGGCACCGGCGCAATTAACACAGCAGTTGCAAAAAGCCTTCCCGGCGCAACTGGGCGAGGTGGAAGTGGTGGCCAGCTCCTGGTTCCCGCTGACGCGGATGGATGCTAACCGGTATTACGCTGGTCGGGTGGTGTTGGCCGGTGATGCCGCTCATACCATCAACCCGTTGGCGGGGCAGGGCGTTAACCTGGGCTTTGCTGATGCCAAACTGCTGACAGAGCTTATTATCGATGCCAGACGGCATAACAGCGATATCGGCAGTGTGCCGCTGCTGCAAAGCTATCAGCGCAAGCGCAAGCCAGCCAACTTATTAATGATGAGCGCGATGGATGGTTTTTATCAGGTATTTGGTAATGACATTACGCCGCTGCGTAAGCTACGTCAGTTGGCATTAAGTGTGGCGGCGCGCAGTACAATGCTAAAAACGCTGGTGGCGCGTTATGCTGTGGGTTCTGACTAGGCAGGCTAAAATGCTTAGCTAAGCAATACGGTTGCAACACCTACAGTGCTCGCCACAGCAACTCGTCCTTATGCCTACGGCAGGACTCAGACACTCTGTGGCTGTGCGCTGCAGGGTTCCAACCTTCTCTCGATAGCAGATTAGAACTCTTTTGGCGCAGCCACAGAGTGTCTGACCGAGTGCGAAGCGTGGGCGACAAACTCGTCTGGAACGAGTTTGAACAGCTTTAGCTGGCCCGAAGGGGGTAGGGCAGGATGCCCGGAATAGTTGCTGCGGTGAGCACAAAAGATGTTGTAATCGGCAAAAGTTAACTAAAACTGGAAATGTTTTTGAATTGGTATAGTTCAGAAAAGCAAAAAACCAGCCTAAGCTGGGTTTTTCTGTTTAATGGCAGGGGCGGCTGGATTCGAACCAACGCATGGCGGGATCAAAACCCGCTGCCTTACCGCTTGGCTACGCCCCTACGGAAACTTATGTGTGATCGTCGTTCGGCAGGATTTTACAAAAACTACGTTCACTGAATTAATGGCAGGGGCGGCTGGATTCGAACCAACGCATGGCGGGATCAAAACCCGCTGCCTTACCGCTTGGCTACGCCCCTGCAAAAACTTGTGTGCATCCACTTTTTTAAAAGTGGTGCGGAGAGAGAGACTCGAACTCTCACACCTTGCGGCGCTGGAACCTAAATCCAGTGCGTCTACCAATTCCGCCATCCCCGCATGCACAGGTAAGTAAAAGTGGTGGCTACAGCGGGAATCGAACCTGCGACCCCAGCATTATGAGTGCTGTGCTCTAACCAGCTGAGCTATGTAGCCACTATTTACTTGACCTAAGCAAGTGGCGCGTATTATCCAGAACTGCCCCTGTAGCGTCAACCGTTTTTTTGCGTTTAAAATTCAATGTTGGTTTGTTTGCCGATTTAATATGCAAAATGCTGGTTTCGCAGGCAATAAAAAAGCCGTTGTCGGCAAACAACGGCTTTTTTTGGCGCTAAAACGCGGTTAAACGTTAAAGCGGAAATGCATTACATCGCCATCTTTTACGATGTAATCCTTACCTTCTAAACGCCATTTGCCAGCTTCTTTGGCACCGGCTTCACCGTTGAACTGTACAAAGTCATCATAGCCAACTACTTCAGCGCGGATAAAGCCTTTTTCAAAGTCAGTGTGAATAACACCGGCCGCTTGCGGGGCAGTGGCGCCTATGGCTACCGTCCAGGCGCGCACTTCTTTAACGCCGGCAGTAAAATAAGTATGCAAACTTAACAATGAATAACCACCGCGAATTACCCGGTTTAAGCCCGGCTCTTCCAGGCCCATATCAGCCATAAACTCGGCTTTTTCGTCGTCGTCCAGCTCGGCTATTTCAGATTCAATCGCCGCACATACCGGCACCACTATGGCGCCTTCTTTGTCTGCAATGGCTTGCACGATGTCTAAGTACGGATTATTTTCAAAGCCGTCGTCCATTACGTTGGCAATGTACATGGTGGGTTTAATGGTTAAGAAGTTCATATAAGCAATTAAGGCTTTTTCTTCTTTATCCAGCTCGAGCTGGCGCAGGGTATAGCCTTGCTCTAAATGCGCTTTAACTTTTTCCAGTACTGCCATTTCGGCTTTAGCGTCTTTATCGCCGCCTTTGGCTTTTTTGCTAACACGGAAAATTGCGCGCTCGGCACTGTCCATATCAGACAATACTAATTCCATATTAATGGTGTCAATATCGTCCGCCGGGTCTATTTTGCCAGCAACGTGAATAATGTTTTCATCGTCAAAACAGCGCACTACGTGGCCGATAGCGTCAGTTTCGCGGATGTTCGCTAGAAATTTATTGCCTAAACCTTCGCCCCGTGATGCGCCTTTAACCAAACCGGCAATATCAACAAATTCCATGGTGGTCGGTAGTACGCGTTGCGGGTTAACAATTTTTGCCAGCTTATCCAGGCGTAAATCGGGTACCGGTACTACGCCTGTGTTCGGTTCAATAGTACAGAACGGAAAGTTAGCCGCTTCAATTCCGGCCTTGGTTAACGCATTAAACAAGGTAGATTTGCCTACGTTAGGTAAGCCGACAATGCCACATTTGAAACCCATAACTAGTATCCTTTACGTGCTGTAATTAGTGCTGCAATTAACTGGACCGGCTGTTTAGCTGGCTTTAAAACTGTGTAAGCGGTTTTGCGCTTTAATCAGACCATCTTTAGCCAGAATATCAAAGCAACGTGTCGCTTCATCAATGCTTTGTACTATCAGTGCTTGTTCGCTGGCTGGTGCTTTACCCAACACATAGCCGGTAACCTGATCTTTATGTCCGGGATGGCCAATACCGAGACGTAAGCGATAAAAATTCTGGTTATTACCCAAGCGGGAAATAATATCACGTAAGCCATTATGGCCGGCGTGGCCGCCACCCAGTTTAAATTTTGCCACACCCGGTTCCAGCGCCATTTCGTCATGCGCTACCAGAATTTGCTCGGGGGCCAGCTTGTAAAACTGCGCCATAGCCAGCACCGCTTTACCGCTTAAATTCATAAAAGTAGAGGGAATAAGTAACTTGAACTCTTGTCCGGCACAGATAAATTTGCCGGTATAACCGAAAAACTTCGGCTCGTTTTTTAAGCTGACATTAAAGGCGTGGGCCAGCTGTTGAACAAACCAGACGCCGGCGTTGTGCCGTGTCTGGCTGTATTCCGGGCCTGGATTACCCAGGCCCACAATCAACTGAATGGCTGATTGAGTAGTGTCAGACATTACTCAGCGGCAGTTTCTTCAGCGTCAGCTGCTTTACCAGCTGGTTTGTTTACAGAAACAACGGCTAAGTCGTGACCTTTAGCTAACTGAACGAAAGTAACACCTTTTGGCGCTTTCAGATCAGATAAGTGCAGGTGAGCACCAACTTCAACATCGGTCATGTTAACTTCGATAAACTCTGGTAAGTCTTTCGGCAGACAAGAGATCTCGATTTCGTTAGCAGCATGTACTACTACGCCACCTTTTTTCACTGCAGCTTCTTCGTTAACGAAGTGAACAGGAACGATAGTGTGCAGTTCGTGGCCAGCTTCAACGCGTTGGAAGTCAACGTGCATAACTTTTGGCTTGAACGGGTGACGCTGCATAGCTTTAACGATTGCTTTAACGTCTTCATTGCCCACTTTGATAGTCAGAATGTGCGAGTAAAACGCTTCAAAGCTTTGTGCTTTTAACAGTTTAGAATGATCTAAAGTGATAGAAACCGGGGCTTTGCTACCACCGTAAATGATAGCTGGAACTTTGTCTTCGTGACGCAGGCGGCGGCTCGCACCTTTCCCCGCGTCAGTACGGACTTCTGCATTTAATGTAAAAATTGCATCAGACATGGTGTACTCCAAAAATTAAGGTTTCCCAAGACTCGCGACCAGTCTCAGGCTGGATGCCCTTTTCGAGGGCGCGACATATTACCACCAGTAGTAGTGTGCTGCAATTGAAAATACTGACGTTGCCAGACGTAACAAAAGGTATTTATTTCACTCTGGCAGGTAAGAACTACTTTTTGTCAACAAACATATGGCATTAAATTTCCCAGTTGTTTTTTAACATTATGATTTAAAATGGTATTTCAGTGTTGGAGTGAGATTTGCTTTATAACTTTCGACAGGCAATGTTTAATTTTGCATTGTAGGGGTCTATGAATCTCAACAGGAGCTATTGTATGAACAGCGATATTGCAGAAGGTAAATGGAAACAAATGACCGGCGCCATTAAAGAAAAATGGGGCAAACTTACTGATGATGACCTGGAGCAAATGGAGGGAAGTGTTGATAAGTTTTGCGGTAAAATGCAGGAATGCTATGGCATGTCACGTGAAGAGGCAGAGCGGGAATTTAACCGTTTGTAGTCAATAGCGTTTAGCCAAAGAAGGCGCCATCAGGCGCCTTTTTTAGTGCGAGTATCAGATGATCTTAATCAAACATGGAGGAGATAGATTCTTCATTACTGATACGACGAATACATTCGGCCAGCATTTCGCTTAGCGTTAATTGACGTACTTTGGCTACTGCTTTCATTTCAGCGCTTAGTGGAATAGTGTCAGTGATAATCAGCTCGTCGATCACAGAGTTAGCGATATTTTCCGCTGCGCCGCCGGAGAACACCGGGTGGGTAGCGTAAGCAAATACGCGCTTGGCACCTTGCTCCTTTAACGCTTCTGCGGCTTTGCACAGTGTGCCGCCGGTGTCGATCATGTCGTCAACAATAATACAGTCGCGGTCTTTTACGTCACCAATAATATGCATTACCTGGGCAACGTTAGCTTTTGGCCGGCGTTTGTCGATAATGGCTAAGTCGGCGTCGTTCAGCAGTTTGGCAATAGCGCGGGCACGCACCACACCACCAATATCCGGTGATACCACTACCGGCGACGTGAAGGCTTTTTTACGCATATCGTCAAGTAATACCGGGCTGGCAAATACGTTGTCTACCGGCACATCAAAGAAGCCCTGAATTTGCTCGGCGTGCAAATCTACCGTTAATACGCGGTCTACGCCTACGCTGGATAAAAAATCTGCTACTACTTTAGCGGTAATAGGCACCCGGGCAGAGCGCACCCGACGGTCCTGACGGGCATAACCGAAATATGGCATCACGGCAGTAATACGGCCGGCAGAAGCGCGGCGCAGTGCATCAACCATGACGATGAGTTCCATCAGGTTATCGTTAGTTGGCGCGCAAGTAGACTGGATGATGAACACATCAGAACCACGCACATTTTCATTGATTTGGACGCTTACTTCCCCATCACTGAAACGGCCGACTTCGGCATCTCCAAGTTTAATATACAGACGGCTGGCGATTTTACTTGCGAGTTCTGGTATGGCATTACCAGCGAAAACCTTCATGTCAGGCACGGTTGGATCCTCAGGGCAGTGGTGAGTCCGGTTTATCAATACACAGCGGCAAAAACACCGCTGCAGTTACTTATTCGGTATCTGCCAACGCAGGCCATATAGGCGACTGGTTGACCCCTCTGGCAACAAACCCGGTTAAACCCGGGGGCAATTGCGCTAGGGCATGCTGAGCACTGGTCTGGTCCGGGAATGCAGCGAACACACTCGCGCCAGTACCCGTCATTTGACACGGCGCGTATTCTACCAACCACTGTAAGGTTATTGCAACAATAGGGTAGAGCTGTTCGACCAGTGGCTGACAGTCATTGCGCCATGGCGCTGTTAGGATGTCAGCATCGTGTATAGGTGTCGAATTACGAATTAAATCAGGGTGCTGAAAGATTTCTGCTGTACTGACATGGCAGTTTGGCGTGACGACTAAGTACAGTTTTTCCTCCAGTTGCAGCGGTTGTAATTTTTCACCGATGCCTTGGGCAAAAGCAGTAAAGCCGCGGACAAACAGCGGGACATCGGCACCCAGGCTCAAACCCAGCTCAGCCAGGGTGTCGATAGATAAATTCAGTTGCCAGAGTTTATTCAATCCCAGCAAGGTGGTGGCCGCATCTGACGAACCTCCGCCTAAACCGCCACCCATTGGCAGACGTTTATCCAGATAAATATCGCAGCCCTGCGTGCATTTGCCGTATTTTTGTAGCAAACGGGCGGCACGTATCACCAGGTTTTGCTCGTTTATCAACGCAATGTTGTTGCAATCAAGCGTGATGCTATCGTCGTTACGAAGGCTAAACGTCAGCTCATCGCCTGCGTCTAACAGCTGAAATAGTGTCTGCAGGTTATGATAGCCATCTGTGCGTCGCCCGGTAATATGTAAAAACAAATTCAATTTCGCCACTGCCGGCAAAGTAAGTTGTGTCATTGCCAGCTCCGGATCACAATTTTAATTTGGCTGTCATCGCTTTGCAGCAGCAGGCGTTTGGGCAGTGCCAGGCTGTCGGGAAAAAAACTCTGGTACTGCAATTGCCACACTATGCCGGTGCTGTCGGTTAAATTAAAACCGGTAACGCGACCCTCTGCATCACGCTGTACGTCGCGGCCTTTGCTGCCTGGCAGACCACGTAGCCATAGCGGCATATCATTTAGCGGCATTGACCAGCCGGATAATTGCAACAGCAAGGTACTAGTATCTACTGCCCGATATGTTTCACCTTTAATAGTAATGGCGCTACCTTGTGCGGTATCAGTTAATTCAAACAAACTAATGCCAACATTGCTTAAACGGGCGTTATAGTGCGATGAATTATGTTGTTGCCAACGTAAATTGCCACTAACTGAATCGGCTGGCGTTTTTATACCAACACTGGCTTGCAATTCAAACTGCTGCATGGCTTGTATTTTCTGCTCGCGCATAGTGCTATTTAGCGGTGTTTGTTGGCTGTCAGCGCGCTGCAATAAACTACAGCCATTTAACACTATGAGTAAAACGCCAAGAAAAACCGGCCGGTAAAATCGATACGCCACACTAAAGTCCTTCACTGTGCTTTCTTAGCTTTTATTAAGTTGGGGCTTTTTGTACAATTCGCCCCCTGACAATTCTGATGATACAGGTGATGGCCATTTTCGCTCTCGGCATTAATCATAAAACGGCACCGGTGGCCTTGCGCGAACAAGTTGCTTTTGCGCCAGAGCAGTTGCCTGCAGCCTTGCGCGAACTGACAACGTTAACCAGTATTTCAGATGCCGTCATTTTGTCTACCTGTAATCGCACGGAGTTGTATTTTAACGGCACTGCGACACAAGCGGAACAGGTAATTAGCTGGTTGGCCCATTTTCATGCTGTTAATGCTGCTGAATTGCAGCCGCATTTGTATTTGCATCAGGACAATGCTGCAGCCGAGCATCTGATGCAGGTCGCGTCTGGGTTAGATTCTCTGGTACTGGGCGAGCCACAAATTTTAGGCCAGGTAAAACAAGCTTACAATCAGGCGCGTAATGCTGGTACGGTAAACCCGCAGTTTGAACGTTTATTTCAAAAAACCTTTGCTGTGGCTAAACAGGTAAGAACCGACACTGACATCGGTGCCAATGCGGTATCGGTTGCGTTTGCTGCCGTCAGTTTGGCAAAGCAAATTTTCGGTAACCTTGGTAAAGTGCGGGTGCTGTTAATTGGTGCAGGCGAAACCATAGAGTTAGTTGCCAGGCATCTGAAGGAGCAGGGCGCGGCGCAATTGACCGTCGCTAACCGTACTTACGAGCGTGCCGTGCAGTTGGCCGAACAATTTTCGGCTGCCGCTATTACTTTGGCGCAAGTGCCAGGTGATCTGGCAAACGCCGATATTGTGATAAGCTCTACCGCCAGCACCTTGCCCATTGTGGGTAAGGGTATGGTCGAGCAGGCCCTAAAGCAGCGTAAGCACAAGCCAATGTTTCTGGTCGACTTGGCGGTGCCACGTGATATTGAACAACAAGTCTGTGAGCTCGAAGACGCTTATTTGTATACAGTAGATGATTTACAGTCGATAGTAGCGCAAAATCTTACCAGTCGTCAGCAGGCTGCTGAGCAAGCGAAGCAAATCATCAGTGTCGGTGCGACAGAATTTGCCCAATGGTTAACGTTGCAAGGCAATGTCGATTGGCTACGAGACTATCGTCAGCGCTGTGAAATCATTCGCGCTGAGCTACTTGGCAAGGCTGTTAATCAATTGGCTGCGGGCCAGGAAGCTGAAAAAGTTCTGGCTGAATTTGCCACAAAATTGAGTAACCGGCTGATGCATAGCCCAACCAAAGCTATCCGTCAGTTAGTGCAAGACGATGAACCGAATAAACAAACCTTGATCAACACCTTGTTAGATCTGTAATCAGGCAAATAAAACACCATGAAAGAATCGGTATACCGCAAGCTGGAAGGCCTGGCTGAGCGTTACGAAGAAGTGCAAGCGTTGCTGAGTGATGCGTCAGTGATCAGCGATCAAGCGAAATTTCGCGAGCTGTCAAAAGAATACAGCCAGCTGGAAGACATCAGCAAAGCCTTTGCTGATTACCAACAGGCACAGCAGGATTTAGCTTCGGCTGAAGAAATGCAAAAAGACAGCGACCCTGAGATGCGCGAAATGGCGCAGGAAGAATATAAAGCTGCCAGAGAGCGCATTGAACAGCTGGATCAAGAGCTGCAGATTTTATTACTGCCCAAAGATCCCAACGACAACAACAGCTGCTTTTTGGAAATCCGTGCCGGAGCTGGTGGCGATGAGGCGGCGATTTTCGCCGGCGATGTGTTTCGCATGTACAGCCGCTTTGCTGAAAAACGGCGCTGGAAGCTTGAGGTGGTAAGCGCCAGTGAAGGCGAGCATGGTGGCTTCAAAGAAATTATTGCCAGCGTACAAGGCGAGGGCGCTTACGGTACATTAAAGTTTGAATCGGGCGGCCACCGTGTACAACGCGTGCCGGCTACCGAATCACAGGGGCGCGTTCACACCTCTGCTTGTACCGTGGCGATAATGCCAGAAGTGCCAGAAAGCGAAGCCATAGAAATTAATCCGGCCGATTTAAAAGTGGATACCTTTCGTGCCTCCGGTGCCGGTGGTCAGCACGTAAACCGCACGGACTCTGCCATTCGCATTACCCACTTACCCACAGGTATTGTGGTGGAGTGTCAGGATGAACGCTCACAGCATAAAAACCGTGCCCGCGCCATGAGCGTGCTGCAGTCACGTATTCAGGCCGCTGAAGATGAAAAACGACGTTTAGTGGAAGAATCTACCCGCCGTTCGTTAGTCGGTAGTGGCGACCGCTCTGAGCGCATTCGTACCTATAACTTCCCTCAGGGCCGTTTAACCGACCATCGGATCAACTTAACTATTTACCGCTTAAACGAGGTAATGGAAGGCGATTTAGATCAGGTGCTTGAGCCGTTAAAACATGAGCACCAGGCCGATTTATTAGCCGCACTGGCCGACGAGAACCGCTAAGTGTCAGCCGCTCTGACACTGGCACTGTGGCAAAAACAGGCGCAACAACAACTGTCGGCGGTTAGCCAAACCGCCGATATTGAAGCCCGGCTGTGTCTGTGTCATGTGCTAAGTGTCAGTAACAGCTATTTATACAGTTACCCTGAACGTGAATTAACGGCAACAGAGCAGACAGCGCTTGGCACGTTACTCACGGCGCGCTTACAGGGCCACCCCCTGGCTTATCTGTTTGGCTATTGGCATTTTTTTGATTTGCAGCTTGAGGTGAGCCCCAGCACGTTAATTCCGCGCCCGGATACTGAATTGCTGGTTGAGCAGGTGCTTAGCCTGCCTTTGCCCGCAAACGCCAAGGTGCTGGATTTAGGCACCGGCACTGGCGCTATCGCTTTGGCGCTGGCTCACAACAAACCGCAGTGGCAGTTAACGGCCGTCGACTACATCAGCGAGGCAGTAAAGCTGGCCGAACGTAACCGCAGCAGGCTCAATATCAGCAATTGCGCGGTACTGCACAGTAACTGGTTTGCCGCGTTAGCAGAGCAACGTTTTGATTTGATTGTGTCAAACCCACCTTATATTGACCCGGCTGACAACCATCTTGCGGCACTGCGTTATGAACCCATCACCGCGCTGACGGCAACGGAACACGGCCTTGCCGATATCCGTCATATCGTGCAGCAAGCGCCCGGCTACCTTAATCAACATGGTTGGTTATATCTGGAGCATGGTTATGATCAGGCGGATGCGGTGCGTGAACTATTGCAAGGCGTTGGTTTTGCTCAAGTTTGCTCGAAACGTGATTATGGTAATAACTGGCGCATTAGCGGCGGTTGCCTGGCGAACTAATTCACTGGCTTTTAGCGCTTTTCTTTGACCACTGTCGCTATCCGGCATATAACTATTGAGTATTCAGTAAAGTAGATCCAGGTTAAGGGAAAACGCATGAGTGATGACTTTATTTTTGCAGCAGAGCCGGAACATGAAGAACAAGTAGTACATGGCAGTTGGAAAGTGCTTATTGTCGATGATGAGCCTGAGGTGCATGCAGTCACTAAACTAGCATTAAGTGATTTTTCGTTTCAAAATAAAAATTTAAATTTTATCAGTGCCTACTCTGGTGCTGAAGCCAAAGCATTGCTGCAACAACACCCGGACACCGCAATAATTTTACTCGATGTGGTCATGGAAACCGATGACGCTGGTTTGATTGTCGCTCGTTATATCCGCGAAGAACTGCACAATGAACACGTACGTATTATTTTGCGCACCGGGCAGCCAGGGCAGGCACCGGAGCGGCAAGTTATTATTAACTACGATATTAACGACTACAAATCTAAAACCGAGCTTACCGCGCAAAAGTTGTTTACCGTTATTATGTCCAGTTTGCGCTCATATCGCGACATTATGTCGCTGGAGCAAAGTCGGCTGGGTTTAGAGAAAATTATTAATGCGTCGGCAGATTTATTTTCATCGCACTCGATGGAGCAGTTTATAGATGGCGTGCTGCAGCAGTTAACGTCTATTTTGGGCTGTAATGAAAATGCGCTGTTGGTAAGCTCGTCAATGGTGGCTGGCAATATAAGTGGCGATGTGTCTGATCCGCATAAACTGGTAGTGTTTGCCGGCCAGGGCGAATTTGAGTGTAAAGAAGGTAAGCCGGTGCAAGACGTATTGCCACCTGAGCTGTTGGAAGCGTTTGAGTCGGCGTTAAAATTGCGTGGTATTGTCTATCGCGATAATTACCTTGTGGCTTACTGTACCAGTAAGTTTACCCATGGCTCCTTGCTGTATATTTCTGGTTTGCCCGGTTTGATGAGTGCCAATCAGAAAAAACTAATTGAGTTGTTTTCTCAAAATGTACAAATCGCCTACGAAAATGTGCAGTTACAACATGAAATTGAAGATACCCAACGCGAAATTGTGTATCGGTTAAGTGAAGCGGTTGAGCATCGTTCAATTGAAACCGGTAACCATGTAAAAAGGGTAGCGTTTATTTGCTACGACTTGGCCAAAGCCTATGGTTTGCCAGAAGAGGAAGCTGAACGATTGATGTTCGCTGCGCCATTGCACGACGTAGGTAAAGTGGGCATACCGGATGGTATTTTGAATAAGCCATCGAAGTTGCAAGGCCAGGAATGGGAAGTGATGAAAACCCATGCCAGTATTGGTTATGAGATTTTAAAAGATTCCAAGCGCAGTATTATTCAGGCCGGTGCTGTTATTGCCCAGGATCATCATGAAAAATGGGACGGAACAGGTTACCCGTCGGGTAAAAAAGGCGATGACATTCATATTTATGGCCGTATTGCAGCGCTAGCCGATGTATATGACGCACTGCGTCACCGCCGCTGCTACAAGTCAGCCTGGTCGCTAGAGCAGGTAATAACGCAAATAGTGTCTGAATCGGGTAAACAATTTGACCCGCAATTGGTAGAAATATTTAAGCAGCGGGTCGACAAACTAGAGGCAATACTGCAAAAATACCCGGACAGCGACGAATAACCGCAGCCAGCTTACGCTGGCTGTTTTATTAATAAATAAGGATAACCCTATGTATATGGCTTATAAGCATTTTCATCTGCTGATGGTAGTGCTCAGTGTCAGTTTCTTGTTGGTGCGTTACGCCATGAGTTTAAAACCGGCGGCAATGCTGCAGACGAAATTTTTTAAAATTGCACCCCATGTTATTGATACATTGCTGCTGGTAAGTGCGGTGTTATTAATGATAGCTCTGCAACAGTATCCTTTTTTCCACGCCTGGCTTACCGAGAAATTTCTCGCGGTGCTGGCTTATATTGCGCTGGGTGTTATGGCATTTAAAGGCCGAACGGGCTTGATCCGCTGGATTTGTTTTTTAGGTGCGTTGGGCTGGCTGGGGCTGGTTCTGCGAGTAGCCATAACAAAACAACCGGTATTTTTAACCGCATTCTGAATACATAAGCATTGGCGTCGCGCCGGTATTGTTAGGAAAAATTATGATTGGGAAAATTATTCAGGTTGGTGACACGCAAGTTGCTAACCATTTACCTTTTGTGCTATTTGGCGGCATGAACGTGTTGGAGTCGCGTGATCTGGCAATGCGCATTGCAGAGCATTATGTTGAAGTGACCAGCAAGCTTGGCATTCCTTATGTGTTTAAAGCGTCATTTGATAAAGCGAACCGCTCGTCTGTACATTCTTATCGAGGCCCAGGTCTGGATGAAGGTTTAAAAATATTTGAAGAAATTAAGCGTACCTTCAAAGTTCCGCTTATTACCGATGTACATGAGCCATATCAGGCAGCGCCGGTGGCCGAAGTGGTTGATGTAATTCAACTACCGGCGTTCTTAGCGCGGCAAACCGATTTAGTGGTAGCCATGGCGAAAACCGGCGCGGTGATCAATGTTAAAAAGCCGCAGTTTTTAGCACCACACGAAATGCGCCATATTATTACTAAGTTTAAAGAAGCCGGTAATGAGCAGGTATTGTTGTGCGAGCGGGGTAGCTGCTTTGGTTATAATAACCTGGTGGTAGACATGCTGGGCATGGACGAAATGAAACAATATGGCCCGGTTATTTTTGACGCTACTCATGCGTTGCAAAAACCGGGTGGCCGAGAAAGCTCTGCCGATGGACGCAGGGCACAAGCCGCGCAACTGGCACGGTCTGGCATGGCGTTGGGGTTAGCGGGATTGTTTATTGAGGCGCACCCTGAGCCCAATCAAGCCAAATGCGACGGCCCCTGCGCGTTGCCGCTGGCGAAGTTGGACGCTTATCTACAGCAAATGAAAGCAGTAGATGATTTAGTAAAAAGTTTTGCCGTACTGGATACTGCCGCGAACTAAACAAAAAGGGACAGTATGTGGCTGTCCCTTTTTTTGCCAGCCTCACTTTAATTGGGTGCGCTGGTTACATCCTGAATCGTCACCCGGCCTTTAATACGGTCTTCATAAGGTTTCAACATTGCGGTCACCTTAACAGCCTGATTTGCTCGGGCAAATGCCATCAATTGTTGACCATTGCAAACTACTTTTTCTACGGCATTTTGTTTGCTGATCCGAAAGTGGCCTAAGGTTTTTTTCAATCCCAGGCGGTCGTCAGTGGCTGTCTCAGTACAAATTTCAACTACCGCTGAACGAATATAATTCTCGCTGTAATTAGCGCTGACAATGGCAGGAAATGTCAGGCTGATCACTACCGCTACGGTTAACCATGCTTGCTTTTTCATCGGACTATCCTCTGCATTTTAATTATGGCGTATGCCATAGCGCTATTTTGGCAGCCGGCAGTAGCTATCACCTGCGGTTTGGGCTAAACGGTGGCGTCGTTGTTATCAAGTGATAAGCTGACGCCAGAGCGGGATAAACGGTAAGTTTAGTGTTGCGGCAAGCTAGTAAGTTGGTCTGCCCAGTTCAGTTTGTAACGTCGTGAAGCTGCAACATGGTTACCGTTGCTAAGGATAAATTCGTAGTCATTGTTGTGCGGTTGCAACTTGTGTACATGGTGCAGATTAAGCAAGGTAGAACGATGAATTTGCACAAATTGCTTAGGTAGGCGTTGCAGCAACTCTTTCATAGTTTCTCGTATGATCAGTGTTTCCTGTAGCGTATGAATACACATGTAATTGCCGGCTGCTTCGATGAGTAAAATATCAATGTCGTCCAGCAATAAGGTGGAGGCGCCAGTTTTAAACGTCAGTTTATTTACCGGCACAGGGCTGGCGCCCGCTAGCGGCTTATCCAACGCTGTGCGCGCATCCAATAGTGTTTGCGCCAGGCGTTGACGAGACACCGGTTTTAACAAATAGTCAAAAGCAAAGTGTTCAAAAGCTGAAAAGGCAAATTGCTCGTAAGCGGTAACCAGCACAAACAAGGGCCGTGTCATAGCCGAGCCTTTAGCGGCTTGCTGTAAAATATCAATGCCTTTAATACCGGGCATCTGAATATCAAGAAACACCAGGTCTATATCTGCTGGGGTTTGTAAAAATTGCAGTGTATCGTCACCATTATCAAAGCAGTCAATAATTTCAAGATTAGGATACGCCGCCAGTTTAGCTTTTAAATTGCTGATCGCTAAGGGCTCGTCATCGGCAATAATAACTTTAAGTGCTGCGCTCATTTAGCGTCTCCGTGGCTATGCGCAGTTGGCTGTAAAAGCCGCTGCTGCTGTGGCTGAGTGTTAAGCTGGCCGCATTGCCAAATAATAGTTGCAGCCGCTCAGCAAGATTAATTAAGTTTAGTGGCTGTTCTGTTTCAGGCCAGCCAGCATTGGGATTAGCGCCTTGTTGTGCCAGAGTAATGTGTAGTTGGTTCTGTAGCAGTTGCAGGCTTAGCTGCAGGCAGATGTCGCCAGCGCGTTCTGCGACGCTGTATTGAATGGCATTTTCGGCCAGCGGTTGCAATAACAACGGCGGAAAGTGCACTTTAGGCAGCGGTGTGGCTAGCTGCCAGTTCAATTGTAGGCGCGGGCCAAAACGCACTTGCTGTATCGCCATATAGGCGGTTAATGCATCTAGCTCTTGCTGCAACGGAATAAACTCATCCTGTTGGTTTTTCAGCGAGTGGCGCAGATAGGTGGAGATGTGTTGGATAAGTTCTTCCGCCGCCAAGCCGTTGCGCTGCACAATTAACGCATTAAGCGCATTGAGGGTATTAAACATAAAATGTGGGTTAAGCTGATAGCGCAGCACTTTTAAGCGGGCTTGGCGTGCTTGCTTTGCCAGCTGCTGTTGTTGTTGCAGTGCGGCATAGTGCAACTGATTGGTTTTAATCAGCATAAACACGGCAAGCCATCCAGCCAGTGGCAATAACACCAGTGAAAATGCTAAGAAATACTTTAGTACAGAATCGACGTTTTGTACCATATCTGATGCGTAACGCATGACCAGATATTGCCGCAGTAGCACCATCGTCAGCCAAAGCGGAATAACTATCCACAACAAACGTGTTAGTTGTGCCACTAGCTGCCGTTGCTGCAATAACTCATGTTGTCCCAGCCAACCAGTAACTAAAACATTTATCAAAGTAACCAGACTGTAGATCCATAAATAAGGCCACGTAGCCTCGTCCTGAAGTGGCACTAACACGGCCAGATGAGTGTATTTAACCAGTAAATAGCTTAACCAATACAGCACATGCCAATAGCAAAAGCTGGTTAGTCGCTGTCGTTGCACATCTGCGGTAATCACGCTGTGTGCCATGGTAAGCATATGTCGACGGTAAAACCTTGCGGAGTGGCGCCGACATCCAGCGAGGCGTTATCACCAAAATGTTGCCGCAGCCGATTACGGATATTGTTCAGACCGACACCGGCGCCACCGCTGTTTGCTTGCAATTGTGAACCTGGACCATCGTCACTGATGCACAGGTGTAAGCTGTTCTGGTCTCGGTTACCACTTATGGTAATAGTTGCCCCCTGCTTGCGGGTTGCTACGGCGTATTTGATCGCGTTTTCTATCAAGGGTTGTAACAGCAGCGCGGGAATGCGCTGGCGCTTTAGTGTTTCATCAATATTGCACTGTACTTTAAGTTTTTCACCAAACCGGGTTTTCTGCAGTTGCAAATAGGCGTCGATGGCCGACAGTTCATCAGCCAGTTGTACCAGGCTATCGGGAGATTTACTCAACGAGTAGCGTAAAAAGGTTGCCAATTGCTCCGACATGGTCTCGGCGTCATCATAGCGCTTAGCTTCCAGCAGCGCGCACACTGAGTTTAGGGCATTAAATGTAAAGTGGGGGTTAAGTTGATGGCTCAATGCCTGTAACTCCAATTGCTGGATTTTCTGGCTTAGATCATGAGTCTGTGCCAGCCTCTGTAGCTGCTTTTGGTGCAACAGTACCGAGAGATAGCAAGCTGTCCAGACAAAAAAAGCCAGCACAGAGGTGTCCAGATTACCAATTAGCATACGAATGTCGACAATCTCTTTATCCCAAAGCAACTGCCAAAATGCGTTTTCGGCGGGAATATAGAATGCGGCCAACAGAGCAATGCCCAACAGCAATTGCATGTTTGAAAAGGCCTGTTGCATTAGGCGCTGATAGCTCCAAATGACCAATGCCGCTGTCAACAGCATCGCAACCAGGTCACTGGCCAGCATCATGGGCAGGTAGCTCCAATCGTATGGCTTATCGTACAAAGCACCCGCATGCCACGAGCTAAGCAAGCCCAGGCTGAATATCGCTAACCAGTAGTACAAATTAAAACGTAACAATGTCCCAAGACTGACGAACTGCATATGGCGTCTCGCTGGTTAAGGTGTTTCTCAGTATAAGTGACGCTGGCATTTTTGCCGATTTAAGCTGGATAACCGGATGAAAATCCGGGGTAAAACAATTAGCAATCTTCATAAAACTGCCATTTTTGGCACTGTCCGATACGGTAAGCTGTCATGCTAGTGTCATTCACATTAGCCGAGGGTGGCTTGCAAGAGCAGAGTATATTGCCGGAGTTGGCGCAGTTGGAGCAATTAATTGCGGGGGCGCCGGCTGATTTACACACAGAGGTGCTGACTTATGTGGGGCATATGTCGCAAAAGTTACCGCTGTATGGCTTATCTTTGGGCAACACCGCCGCTGACAAGCCAGCTGTGTTACTGGTGGGCGGTGTACATGGTCTGGAACGTATTGGTACCCAGGTGGTGCTGGCGTATTTGCAAACCTTATTGCAGCGGCTGCCGTGGGACCTGTGTTTACAGCACACACTTGAAAATTGCTGCATTTATGTTATTCCGCTATTAAACCCGGCAGGTATGGCAAACGGTTGGCGAGCCAATGGCAACAGTGTTGATCTCATGCGAAATGCGCCGGTAAATTGTACAGAGCAGGCCGCGTGGCTGGTAGGCGGGCAGCGAATAAGTCGAGCCATACCCTGGTATCGCGGACGTACAGATAAAATGGAAATAGAAAGCCAGGCGTTGGTCGACTTTGTCTGTAGTAACTTGTTTAACCGGCCGTTCTCATTGGTGTTGGACTGCCATTCTGGCTTTGGTAGTACTGACCGGCTGTGGTTTCCGTATGCGAAAAGCCGGCGCCAGCCAATTGCCCATCTGGCCGAAATGTATCGCCTGCGGCAACTACTGGCGCAAACCTATCCGTATCAAAATTATATTTTTGAGCCTCAGGCCCAACATTATCTATGCCATGGCGACTTATGGGATTATCTGTACGATTTGTCGCTGGCAAGTAACACCAACATGCTGCCACTGACTCTGGAGATGGGGTCATGGAACTGGGTGCGGAAAAACCCGTTCCAACTGCTGTCCAGCCTGGGCATGTTTCATCCGGTAAAGCCACATCGAGTCCGGCGAGTGCTGCGCAGCCATTTGATTTTAATTAATTTTTTAATTAATGCCACGATGTCTTACCAAAACTGGCTGCCGCTAAGTCAGCGAGAGCAATTACAGGCGGAGGCGCGGCAACTATGGTACTAGACAATCGTACGCCATTGCTGTTGCTGCGCGGCTTAGCGCGAGAGCAGAGGCATTGGGGCGAATTCAGACCGCTGCTGGCAGATACGTTGCCCAACCCGATACTCAGTTTTGATTATGCTGGCAGTGGTCAGCTTTACCAGCAATCATCACCATGCAGTATCAGCGCACTGCGTCAGTCAGTACGATCTCAGTTACAGCAAGCGCTGGAATTTAATGGCAAAGTACATCTGGTGGCCTTGTCGCTTGGCGCTATGCTAGCGGCTGATTGGGCGGCATCCTTCCCACAGGAGGTGGCGTCAATCACCTTGATTAATAGCAGTGCCAGGCCGTTATCGCCATTTTATCAGCGTTTACGCTGGCAGAGTTATCCGGCTTTGATGCGCGGTATTTTTGCCGACACAGCCAAGCGAGAGCAGGTTATTCTACAGCTCACCAGCGCCCGGCCAGCAGAGCATGTAACGGCAGTAGCAAACTGGCAATTGTGGCAGCAGCAACGGCCGGTAAGCCGATTAAACACACTGCGACAATTATGGGCTGCCAAGCGTTTTCGGGTGCCAGCAGCGCCGCAATGCCCAACATTGCTGCTCAGCAGCCTGGCGGACCGGCTGGTTAGCCCAACGTGCAGCGCCCGCTTGGCAGACTACTGGCAGGTTAAACATCTACAGCACCCATGGGCCGGGCATGATCTGCCGTTAGATGATGCAAATTGGACGGTGACGCAGATAGCGGCTTTTATCCGTCAAGTTTAGCTTGGCTTTTACAATAAACGCATTTGCAGCTTTTCGCCGCCAATTTCAATAATATCGCCGGCGTTAATTTGCCGGCGTTTGCGCGTTTCCACTTCGCCGTTCACTTTCACCAAGCCGCCGTCTATCGCCGCTTTAGCTTCGCCGCCACTGCTAAGCAGACCTTCAAATTTCAGTATTTTATACAGTTCTACCGCCGGTTTACTCAGTATTACATCACGCATGTCAGATCCTTGGCAGATTACTCTGCTGATTCAGTAAAATTAAGGTGGGGTTTGCCGACAATATAAGCACGGCGAAATAGTGCAAAGTATTCGGCCAACGCGGCTGCGGCGGCGCTGTCATTCGCAAGTTGCAGTACTTCAACCGCTACTTCGGCGGTACACAGCTGATGCAGGTGTGCCGCTTCGCGCAGTTGATAACGTGAGCCTTGTTCTGGTTGAATACCCAGCACCGGCAAGTTGGCCAGATAAGCGCTTTTGAACATTTTTTTCGCTTCGCGCCAGGTGCCGTCCAGCATAATAAACAACGGTATTTTCTTGTCTTGCACTGCACTAAGTTCAAGCGGGCTGCTAATACAACGCTCAGCTTGCGCATATTGCTGCGGAAATACCACTATCGGTGCATAGCGTGCATCGTTAAGCAGCGCCAGCATGGCAGCATCGGGTTGGGTTCTGTCCCAGACAAAGGCGTGGTTATCTGCAATGACATCGGCAATAATCCGGCCGGTATTACTGGGTTTATAGCACTCGCCGGTGTACATAATAAAGCAAAAAGCACTGTTACTAATGACACTCGGCCTGGCAGCACAAATACACTCAGCCGCCGGCAATAAGCAGTGCTCACAGCGTTTAACTTTACTGCCGCGGGCGTTAAACACCCGGGTGGCTTTGGCTAATTCGCGCTGGCGCAACGTAAGTACAGAGTTTAAATGCAGCACTGGCGACCCGTATTAATGAATGGGTCGCCATTTTAGCCGGTTTTTAAAAGACCGCAATCCGACAGTTGTTATTAGTTGATTGGTTTTTGTAACAACAATACAAAACGGTCTGTTTTCCCACGAATGCTCTCATCAAATACCGATTTACTGTAGTCGTCATCTGGGTTTTGCAGTACATCACTCACCATTATCAGGTTGAAACCAAACTGCTGTAGTTCTTGCTGCACATAGTTAGCCTCTATGCGATGTAGCTCCTGTGATGCATCGATACCGCTTCCTGCACTGGCATTATGATCAACTACCAGCATCCTCCCGCCTGGCGTTAGCGCAGCGTATATCTGTGCCATCAGTTGCTGCGGGTTTATTTTCCAGCCTTCAGCCACATGATACATGTCGTGATAGCCCATAATAAAATACACTGCATCCAAGCTGTTTGGGCTAATACCTAAGTCTTCCAGTTCTGCTTCCAACCGCATAACATTTGGCAAACGGCCTTGTGCAAGCCTTTGTTGCAATTGTTTGTCCACATAAGGCAAGTAGGCTTTATTGTTATGCAGGTACACTTTACCTGAAGAGCCAACCTGTTGTGACAACAACTCGCTGAAGTAACCATTGCCACCAAGCAAATCCAGCACCACGTTGCCTGGCTGCAGCGGTAATAATTTAGCCATACTGCAAGGCAAGCTTACGGTGTCGCGCTTTTTGTCCGCCAGGCTTCTATTGGCTGCATCTAGTGCAAGTTCGCAAGCTGCTAGTGGCAAGTGGCATAAAGCCAACATTAGCGTGCTGATGATTAAACGCATGCCGAGTTTCCTTGTTTTCAAAATGAATAATTGCTTTGGTTTCAGATCAGTAAAATGCAATTACAGCATAGCCATTTCCAGGGCGGTTTGCATTTGGTGCAAGCGGATGCTTTTTGGGGCTGGGCAAGTGATTCTGTTACACTGCTAGCAATTATTTAGGAGTCTTTATGTCAATTGCGGTTAAGGCATCAGAAATCACTCTGCCGGCAACTAATCAGGGCTGGCCGACGGTATTCTCCTATTTATGTGCGCATTTTCATCGTATTACTCCAGAGATTTGGCAAGCACGAATTAAAGCTGGCAAAGTTCACTGGTTTAACGGTGAGACCATTACCGAAATTACGCCTTTTCAGCCCAGTAAGCGGCTGTGTTACTACCGTGAAGTTGAGGCAGAACCGGTGATTCCCTTCGCCCATAAGATCCTGTATCAGGATCTGCATATTTTGGTGGCGGATAAACCGCATTTTTTACCGGTAACACCGGGCGGTGAATACGTTAATGAGTGCTTGTTAGCAAGATTACAGCGTGAAACCGGCATAGCCGATATAGTGCCGGTACATCGTTTAGACCGTGATACTGCGGGCCTGGTATTGTTTTCTGTTAACCCGTTAAGCCGGGCGGCGTATTATCAGTTGTTTAGTGGGGGCCTTGTTGAAAAGCAGTATCAGGCGGTGGCACACTTAACGGCTGCTGTTAGCATTGCTGCCTTGCCATTGTGTTGGCATATTGCAAATCGCATTGAGAAAAGTACACCAGGCTTTATCAATGCGATAGTACCCGGTGCGGTAAATGCTATTTCAGATATCAGCCTGATAGCCAAAACTGCTGAACTTGGGTTATTCAAACTAACTCCGCATACCGGTAAGACCCATCAGCTAAGGCTACATATGCTTAGCCTTGGTATGCCAATTTTGCATGACAGCTATTACCCACAGTTACTGCCCAAGCAAGCGCCGCAATTTGATAAACCACTACAGTTACTGGCTAAGACGCTATCCTTTATCGATCCGGTTAGCGCAACGGCGCATTCGTTTATTAGTCAACAACAACTGCAAGTGGCACATCAGGTTTCGGGTTAAGTATTTTCCAATCACGCACCGCAGGATGGAAAAAGCCCGCCTGCGTGTACGCTCGGTCAATTACGCCTTGCTCGCGTAACAGCGTTAAACCCGCCTGAAGTGCATTGAAAACCCGCTCACCGTCAGGATGCAGGCGTGACACCGCAACATGGCGGCTATCATCAAGCATTATTTTTACACCCGGCACTGCAACGAGCTGATACTCATCGCTGCTAATGGTGAAAGGCAGTCGTGGTAAAAATGGTGACAGCATTACATCAACCCATTGCTTACTTACCAGCTTAGCCTGCGATGGCCATGAATGTTCATCGAGTAAGGATGCCGGGCCAATTTGTTGCCAGGTATACCAGTCGGCATGCCAGTTTTTGCTCGATACCGCAGTGAGCTTTTTTAACTGTTGCAATTCAGTCACCGCAAGTGCCCGTGTATTGTGTGGCGAGGTATATAGACCTGCCAGGTATTCGCCGCGGCGGATTAGTGGCTGGCTAATATAGAGTTGTTGTTGCAGGCTACTCAACTCAGAGCGCCAAAAGGTGTCCAAGCCAATTAATAACATACCGCTGCTTATTGAACGCAAGTTACGGGCATCGTAATTGCCCGGCTCATATCGGACTTGCAATTTAATGCCGCCCAGTGCCACAGCTTGTTGGATCAGAATAAAATCGACGACATCCCGTCTGGCATGGTTGGTACTAAAATCGGTAACAGTTAAGGCGTCGCGGCCATTTAAAAAACGCCGGGCGTCTTCGAAAACGTCTTTATCTACCGTGATAACCGTTTTTAGTGTTTCGGCTTCAACAGTAATAAATACCAAGATTAACAAAAGAAACTTGCCCATTGCCGTCGGTCTTAAAGTGCTATGCATTCAGTTTAGACAAAGTTTTGCATTGCTTATACTTTTCATGCAATGCGCAAAATTTAACAAGCGTGGGCAACAACTGCATAAAACTCAACTATGCTACCTACACCATGCGCCATTAAGCACAGTTAACTTCAACGCTATTTTAAGTAGAGAATAGTTATGACCAACCTGAAAAATTTGTCTGTTAAATTACAAATTGCTTTACCCATCGTTTTATTAGCTGTTTTGATTGCCATTGTCGGTATCAAAAGCCTGACGACGGTCAATGGCGTTGTTACACAAACTGATATTGCTATCAATAGCTTAACTCCAGCAACCACGGCGGTATTAAATGCTGATCGGGATTTGTATCAGGCAGAGCTTGCGATGCGGGAATATGTGTTATTGAGCGCTGAGGGGCGTCAGGTAGGTAGTGCCCAGCAAGATTTTGATGAGAATGTGAAACAAGCCTTGGAGCGCATGACAAAGGCGGCGACTTTAGTGCGTCAACATGACGTCAGTGTGATGGCGGAAGCCGAATTTACCAAAGTATTTGATAACTGGCTTAACCTGGCCCGGCAAGCAATGGAATATGCGCAGCAAGGCAATGCACAGCAAGCCCGTTTATTAATTGAAGGCAGTGAAAGTGCTGCATTCTCAACATTACGAGATGAATACAATGGGTTGGGTGAGCGCATTGATGCGCGTGCTATTGTATTGGGTAAGGAGTTATCAGCTTATGTCAGCCAGCAAAAATCATTGACAGTGCTATTGATGCTGATCGCAGTGATTATTGCTATTGTTACCGTGATCTTTAGTCCAGGGTTAATTGTTAAACCATTAGCGCAGTTGAAAAATATGGTTAGCGAGTTGGCCAGTGTCGGTGGTGATCTGACTCGACGCCTGCCAGTAAGTGGTAGTAATGAAATTGGTGATGTTGCTGTTAAAACCAACGAATTTATCTCAACACTGCAGAAGATGATGAGTCAGGTGCAGCTACAACTGATTGAACTTGAGCAGGCTGCAACCAATATTGCCGGTAAAACCGGACAAACCAGCAGTAAAGCCGGTGAGCAAACGATGCATATTGAACAGGTGCTAACGGCTATTCATCAAATGCAGCATGCGGTGCAAGAAATTGCCGGTAATGCAGCATTAACCAGTGGTGCTACTGAAGATGCCAATAAAGCAGCAAACAGTTCTGGCAAGGTTATCCGTCAGTCGATGCAGGAAATTGGTATGCTGGCGCGTGATATTGATCTGGTAGTGCACGCTATTGGTAACCTGGAAACGGAAAGCCGTAATATCGTTTCGGTACTAGAGGTGATTGGCGGTATTGCCGATCAAACCAATTTGCTGGCACTCAATGCTGCAATTGAAGCTGCTCGGGCAGGTGATGCCGGTCGGGGCTTTGCAGTGGTGGCAGATGAGGTACGTACACTGGCGTCGCGCACGCAGCAATCCACCAAAGATATTCATGACATGATTATCCGGCTGCAAAACGGCGTTAGCAGCGCCGTTACCGCGATGAGAAATGCAAAAAATCAAGTCGACGAAACTGAAAAAAATTCAGAATCAGCCAGTCAGTACCTTGACCATATTATGTCGGGCATCACCAACATTAATGATATGGCGATGCAAATTGCTGCCGCAACGGAGCAACAGTCAACGGTTGCTGAGCACGTTAACCAAACCGTAAATGGTATTAGTCAAAACGCGAATGAATTATCTGACTTGGCGCACGATACCGGCAGCGATGGCAATCGCGTAAGGCAGTTAGTACAAGCTGTCAGTGCTCAGGTTGGCCGGTTTAAGGTGTAGCATAGCGCTGCAAAAAACGATCTAATTGATTAGCAAATGCCTGACGGTCACTCTGATTTAGTGGCGGCGGGCCGCCAGTATGCACGCCGCTGCTGCGCATAGTGTCCATAAAATCGCGCATGGTTAGTTTTTGTTTTATGGTATCGGTACTGTACAGCTCACCACGCGGGTTTAGCGCATGGCCGCCTTTGGCCAGTATATCGGCTGCCAGCGGAATATCGGCGGTGATCACTAAATCGCCGGCTTCACAACGGCGCTCTATTTCGTTATCGGCTTCATCAAATCCGCTGGATACGGTAATGGCGGAAATGAATGCTGATGGCGGTATCCGCAGCATTTGATTGGCTACCAGCACCATGTGGATTTGTTTACGCTCGACGGCGCGGTACAGAATATCTTTTATCACTGTTGGACACGCATCTGCGTCTACCCAGATTTTCATACTGCCTCAGTTGTCAGGTTTTGTGTGTGACCGGAAACGGTTCGGTAATCACCCAGATATTGCCATCCGGTCGCAGCAACATATCGATGACGAAGTTTCCCGCCAGACTGTTTTTTGAGTTGGTTTGCTGGGTATAGCGACGAAAACGGTAGCCATCATAACGTAGCAGGCCGGCAGGGGTACCAATCCAGATAAAGCCTTGTTGATCTTGCAATAAGCGCGTCACAACGTTGTCGGGGATCTGCTCTTCATCACCAATTGGCTGAAATAAACCGGTTTCAGGTGGAAACGGCACTGCCGCTACAGCTGGGTAGAGTAATAACATTATTACTGTTACAAGCAGCTGACGTGCAGAAATACGTATTAGCTGGCTAAGTTGTGGCATATAACGGCTGCCTCACTGATGGTTTAATTAACTTAGCCAAGGCGACATACTAAAGCAATGTTTTTCCGGTGAATAATCAGTCGGCTGTTGTATTGTAATGATGATAAAAACGCATAGCGTCGGGGTAAGGAAAAATATCTTCCACCACACCATCGCGGATATTTTGTTGTTTTTGCCGCCAGTAGCCAGCATCTAATAACTCAGGGTGTTTACTAAACAACAGCTCGCGAATGTCACTTTGTGGTGTAACAAAGGTTGCCATTTGCTCGGGGAATACATCGCCAGGTGCTGCGCATACGGTGCCTTCGGCAAACATGGCGTCTTCGTAGTTGTCGGTTTTGGGGAAGCTTCTGAAATTCACATCCAGCATATACTGCACTTCATCATAATCATAAAACACCACCCGTTTGTGCCGGGTTACGCCAAAGTTTTTTAACAGCATGTCACCGGGAAAAATATTTGCGGCAAGCATTTGTTTAATCGCCAGGCCATAGTCATCCATAATATGGCTTTTTTCTGCCATAGAGGCATGCTCCAGATAAATGTTCAGCGGGATCATCCTGCGCTCGATATACAGGTGTTTAATCACTACCAAATCGTCTTCATAGCTTAGTGAATCGCCGATAACCTGTTGTAACTCTTCAAGTAGTTCAGCCGAAAAACGGCTTTTTGGCAGTGCGACATAGGAATATTCCAGTGTATCGGCCATGCGGCCAACCCGGTCGTGCTTTTTTACCAACAAGTAGCGCGCTTTTACCGTGTCGCGGCCAAATTCTTTACTGGGGGCAAATTTATCGCGGATCACTTTAAACACGTATGGGAAGGACGGCAAGGTAAACACCATCATCACCATGCCGCGGATGCCTGGAGCGGCAACAAACTGATCATTGCTTTTATTCAGATGATTTAACAACTCGCGGTAGAACTCGGTTTTGCCTTGTTTATGCAAACCAATGCTAGCGTATAGCTCGGCCAGAGTTTTGTGCGGCAGCAACTCGCGTAAAAAATGCACCAGCGCGGAGGGCACCTGCGTCTCTACCATAAAATAGGCCCGCGAGAAGCCGAAAATAATAGTCATTTGCTTGGCGTCAGTGACCAGCGTATCAATGAACAAACCGGCGCCTTCGCGGTGCAATAGCGGGATAATAAACGGCTGCTGGCCATCGGGTGTTACTGCCCGGCCAACGATATAAGCCGCCTTATTGCGGTAAAATACCGACTTTAAAATATCAAACCGAATTTGATATACCGGATAGCGGCCATGGCTGGATTGCGCCATAAAGCTTTTTACAATTAAGCGGATATCGCGGTCCAGGTTAATAAAGGGGGTAATAAAACCAAAGCTGGAAACAATATTGCGGATGGTTTGTTTTAAGCCATCCTGCGCTGGAAAATAGCTGTCGTATACTGATGCGATGGGCGCCGGTAAATGCTGCTTACTAAGGGTCGATTCAACAAAAATATTCTGATTATGAAAATATTTGCGTTCAAATAATTGGCAAAATACTGAGTTATAAAAGGTTTCGGCCAGCTCGGCCTGCGGATGAAACGCCAGAAACTCCATGTAGTGCAGTTTAACTTGCTGCCATAGCGCTTCATTCAGACATTGGCTGGGCAATTCCGTTGCCAGATGAGAAATAGCCTCAGTAACGCGCTGATCGTAAAACGAAATGCGCTCTGAGCTGTCTTGCTGAAACGCGCGCCAGTCGGCCAATTCAAAGCGCTGTTTGGCTTTGGCGGTTATCGCCTGAAATAAACCAAAATGGCGGCGAAAGCCCTTTAATATTATTTCTGCAATTTGTTTTGCCTGGCTCATAATTTACTAACTTCCGCGCTTTAAAAAAATAACAGTAGCCACTGTAAACATATTCAAGCTTATAGACCAGTCATGCTGTGCTGAAAGTAGCCTAAATCGAAACAGTGCATACTGTTTTTGAAAAAATATCCTGTGCCGTCAATAAAGTGTTCTATGTTTAGCAGGTGGTCCGAAAAAATAATAATCAGTGGAGTGAATATGAAGCCATCGTTATTAGGTTCAGCATTGATGTTCTCGTTAGTCGCTATACCGGTAAGTGCCGATATTAATATATCGGGTTTTGCCACCATTGCCGGCGGCAGGGTACTCAGTGGCAGTGGCGTCGCAGAATTTGGCTTAGAGCCGACGTTTTTGGCCAATTATCCGTTGGTCGGGGTGTATGAGGAGGAGTGGTCATTTAAGCCCGAAAGTCGGATTGGTTTACAATTATCTGCCGATCTAGCCGACGGCTTGTCGATGACTGGGCAGATAGTGGCGCGCGGTGCGGATGATTTTGATGCCAGTTTTGAATGGGTCTATTTGTCGTATCGGCTAAATGACACCTGGACGATTCAAGCAGGTAAAAAACGTCTGCCCTTGTATTACTACTCTGATTTTTTTGACGTGGGTTATGCCTATTTATGGTTGCGGCCACCGGCAGATAATTACACCTGGCAGATCTTTAATTACACCGGTGTCAACGCGCTGTTTAACACTCAACTTGGTAGTTGGGATGTTAGCGGCAACCTATACACCGGGCGAGAGGACGACAGAGACAACAAGCT
This sequence comes from Rheinheimera maricola, assembly GCF_016918075.2. Taxonomy (GTDB): domain Bacteria; phylum Pseudomonadota; class Gammaproteobacteria; order Enterobacterales; family Alteromonadaceae; genus Alishewanella; species Alishewanella maricola_A. The sequence goes on from NZ_JAERPS020000001.1 coordinate 185,672, forward strand.
GCTATCTGATTTCTTTTTTGGCGCCTCAACCCGTGAAATCTGGAAGGATATTATCGGCGGCGTTGTTAGTTTCAACCGCGACTGGCTGGATGTGCGTTTAACCTACATGACTTATGTCAACGAGCGCTTTATTAATGAAGACGGTGTTGATGTACAACAAACCTGGGATGGCAACACCGAGCGACGTGGCAAGTTTGCCGGTATTTCCTTTAATATTGATTACAACAATATTGTGTTTTTAAGCGAGCTAAACCGGCTTGATCTTGACGGCAGCAAGTTTGATACCTATATGGTTTCACTGGGCTATCGTGTTGATAGTTTCACCCCCTATGTATCTTATGCTGATTTTGATAGCGATGGCGAGGTACACAACACCACCAGCCTGGGGTTTCGTTATGACTTTCACAGTTCGGCGGCGTTTAAGCTGCAGTACGATAAAGTGGAGGACAATGGCTACGACGGCCTGATGGTGGCTGGCGACAGCGATTCTGTAACCTTTGGTATCGATTTAGTCTTTTAGGAGGCGCTATGAAAACGCTATTCGTTGTTTCATTGTTGTTACTTCCGGTCAGTGTTAATGCCGCTATTGCTGTGGTGGTGCATCCGTCGAATCAAACTAGCCTGACGCAGGATGATTTGGTGCGCTTGTATACCGGTAAATTGAGTGCCTTTCCGGATGGCAACTCAGCGGTGCCAGTGAACCTGGCCGATTCTGTGGCATTGCGGGCAGATTTTGATCAAAAGGCTTTGGGGCGCTCATCCAGCCAGATTAAAGCTTACTGGTCAAAGTTGGTGTTTACCGGTAAGGGTACACCACCCAAAGAGGTGGCGTCAGATAATGAAGTGCTGACGTTGGTAGCGAATAACCCTAACCTGATTGGTTATGTCAGTGCTGCGGCAGTGTCTGACAAGGTTAAGGTGTTGCTGACATTAGAGTAACGCTAACGGGCCGGCGATGCCGGCCCGAATTCTTTACAGCACTGGTTGCACCGCAGCGCCATAGTCAAACACCACAGCTAATACCAGCACCAACGCTGCTGCTGCCAGAAGTTTCAACAATAGCGGCATACAGAAACGGAACCAGTGGCCATACGGCACGCCGGCGATGCCAATAATGCCCATTAGCACAGCATTGGTGGGGATAATCATATTGGAAAACCCATCACCGAACTGATACGCCAACACCGCCACCTGACGCGGAATGTCTAGCAAATCACTCAGCGGTACCATCAATGGCATAGTGACATAAGCCTGACCGCTGCCAGAGGGGATAAAGAAATTCAGTAAGGTTTGAATTATAAGCATGCCAACCGCCGCAGCCTCTGCGCCAACGTAAGACAGCGGCATCGACATAGCATTAACCAGTGAATGTAGAATTTGGCCATCTTCCATCACCAGCGAAATGCCGCGGGCAACGCCAATTAACATGGCGGTGGTGGTCAGCTCCATGGCGCCATCAATAAACTTTTGTGCCGCCGTATCAGCAGTAATACGGCCGATTAGCGCAGTAAACAACCCCCAGGCAATAAAGCAGGCGCTTAATTCATATAAGTACCAGCCATGCACCCTTATACCGTAAGCTACCAGCGCGATGGTACCGACAAAGCTGGCGAGGATCAGTTTATGATTCCAGGCCAACGCTGGGTAGGTCGCTGGTAATTTATCGCCAAGCGGGCAGGGTAAATCGGCCACCATAGAGTTGGCAGGATCGGCCAAGACTTTTTTCGCGTAGCTCCAGACATGATGAAAGCCAATCAGCACAAAGGGCAGGAAGATAGCGAACCTTAACCAATTACCTGACAATGGCGGCACATCGGCGATTTGCTGGGCAATAATCACGGTAAACGGATTAATGGCTGATACGCCATAACCAATACCGTAGCCGGCCACCGTCATACCCACTGCGGTCATTGCATCCAAGCGCATGGCTTTACACAATGCCACTAAAATAAGCACAAAGGGAATATACTCACCGGCCGTACCTATGGCGCTGGACGCCATAGCAAAACAAAACACCACCATAAAAATCAGCATGTGCGGTTTTTCGCCAAACCGGGTTAGTAACCGGCCAATTAACGCATCTACCGTACCGGTGGCGCGGGCAATCGACAGCACGCCGCCCAGTATCATGACAAAGAAAATAACATCCTGGGCACTGGCAAAGGCGCGGGGGATCGCGGTAAGTAATTGCCAGGGCGTTAAATACTGCCGCTCTTCAACCAGTGTAAAGGTACCAGGGATAACTGCATTGCGGCCATTAGCCAGCGTTTGGGTTTCAAAAAAACCTTGTGGTACCAGCCAGGTGGCAATCATTGCTAGCACCATCATGGCGAATAACAGCGTTAGGGTGTGGGGTACCCGTAAAATTTTGTTCATAAAAACTGACCCATTTTATTTTTTATATTTGTTGCTCTGCGGCTTAGCGCGAGGCGCCACAGTCTACCCGAGACTGCCAAGCAGGACAAATTTTGCCGCGAAGCGGAAACTTTGTTAATAACCCGCAAGCGCCCGCTTGCCTGAGCAGCGCAGTTTGTATAGGCTTGCGCCTTTATTTGCTTACCATCTGCCGGAGCCTGTCTTGGTCTTGTTTGCCCTGACGATATTTTTAAGCGCTGCCTTGTTGTTTTTGCTGCAGCCGATGCTGGCCAAGCATCTATTACCGTATTTTGGTGGCGGTGCCGCTGTCTGGACTGCCTGTATGCTGTTTTTTCAAATCATGCTGCTGGCGGGTTATGTTTACGCCCATGTTATCTGTCGCTATTTGGTACCGATACAACAACGTGCAGTGCATTGCTTGCTAATGTTGCTGGCGGTAATGGCATTGTCGCTTATGGTACAACCTGACATTATTGCCTTTACTGCTGCCGGGCCACTTAGCGGCATCATTATGTTCTTATTCGTTACTGTTGGTTTGCCTTACTTGGTGTTGTCTGCCACCGGGCCACTCCTGCAGCACTGGTTTGCCGGCCGTTATATCGGCCGCTCGCCTTATCGTTTGTATGCACTGTCTAATATCGGCTCACTGGGTGGCTTGTTGGCCTATCCATTTTTACTTGAGCCCTGGTTAACCTTGGCGACGCAACGACAGCTGTGGCTTGCTGGCTATGGTGTATTTACGTTGTGCTGTCTGGCACTGACTGTAACGCAGTTGCCTAAGTTAGCGCAGGGCTATCGGGCGCAGGCGGTGAAGCTGGGACAGGGCACGGCATTACACTGGTTATTGTTATCGGCATTTGGGGTGGTGTTGTTGTTAGCCGTGACGCAGCAATTGACGCAAAACGTGCCGCCGGTGCCGTTTTTATGGGTAGTACCACTGGCGCTGTATTTGCTTAGCTACATTATCGTGTTTAACAAGCCCGGCTGGTATCAGGGCGCAATATGGCGTTATCTGTTTGGCTTAAGTTTGGCGTTCGCGTTAATGCTATTTTACTTCGGTGGCAGTTTTGATTTATGGTCAAAGCTGGTGCTTTATCTGGTGATTTTATTTAGCGGGTGCATGCTGTGCCATGGTGAGTTGGCACGACTAAAACCGCAGCCGGCATCTTTGACCGGTTTTTACTTAGTACTGGCCGCCGGTGGTGCACTGGGCAGCGCGGTGGTAAACCTGCTGGCGCCGGAGGTATTTAGTCACTATTGGGAGTTTTTACTAGTGCTGGCGTTAATTGCCCTGCTGCTGCAGGTGCGTCAGCCACCGCAACCGGCCTGGCATACGCCGTTATGGTTGCTGGGTATCGGGCTGTTCGCTGTCACTGCCGTGGCGCTGCAATGGCAATTTGGCCAGCATAATGTCTACAGCAGCCGCAATTTTTACGGCAGCCTGGTCGTGCGGGATCTGCAAATCAATGGCCAGCTGCAACGCCAGTTAATTGATGGCACCACCAGCCATGGCGCGCAATATCTGGATACAGAGCTGGCGCGCCAGCCGCAAAGCTATTACCGCCAGGGCACTGGCGCGGCGCTGGCCTTGCAGCATTTTATTCCGGCAGCAATAACGCGTAGCAGCCAGCAATTACAGCAACGCCATATTGGTCTGGTTGGCTTGGGCAGTGGCGCACTGGCGGCATATGGCACGCCACAACATAGCATGTTGTTTTACGAGATAAACCCGGATGTTATTAAGGTCGCCAAGGAATACTTTAGTTATCTGGCTGACAGCAGCGCGCAAATTGAAATTGTACCGGGTGATGCCAGGCTAACGCTGGCTGAGCAATTGGCCAACGGCAGCCAACAGTTTGACATTCTGGTACTGGATGCTTTTAGCAGCGACAGTATTCCGCAGCATTTGCTTACGCTTGAGGCAATGCAGCTGTATTGGCAGCATCTGCAATCCGATGGTGTATTGGCGGTGCATGTGTCGAATAATTACCTGGATTTAACCAGTCTGTTGCGCAATCAGGCCGCTCAGCTGGGTATGCAGGCTATTTTTATCGCCACACCGGCGGCAGGGCTAAACCCGGCCGCACAATGGGTGTTAATAACGTCGAACAGCCGTTTCATAAAGCAAGCGGCGATACAGCAAGCTGTGCGTGCCTGGCCAAGCGCTTTGCAAAGCGCTGTTAGTTGGACAGATCAGCGCAGTAACCTGCTGCAGGTGTTGAAATAACGGTGTTACTCATCGTCTTCCACCATGGTCATCAATGAGGTATTTCCGCCTGATGCCGTGGTATCGATACTGATAGTTTTTTCAGTTACCAGGCGTTTGATCAGCGTGTCGTAGTACTCGGCGCTGATCACCGGCAAGATAGCACCATCACGCTGCGCCAATTGCTGGCTGAAGTAGCCTAAGCGGGATGAGCGCGCCGCTACTACCGCACCGGCTAAATGCGGGTGCGCCAAAATGGCTTGCAGCTGATCCGGTTTGGCTACCTGAAATACCCCGGCAGCCACGCCGGTAGCGATAAACTTGTCTTTAAACGCCATGGCTTCTTCATAGAATAACTCAGAAGCGACGGTAATTACGGTATTACCGGCTGCCAGTGCAGTAATAATGGATATAGCCCAGAAGTTAAACGAGGTGCTTTTATCGGCGTAACACACTACACAACCGCGCGGCTCAATATGCAGCGTATTCGACTCGCCAGTAGGGCCTGGCAGGGTGGTACACTTGCGCATATGTTTTTCCAGCTGGTTTAGCTGGGTGCGGGCATCGGCCAGGGTTAGGGCTAAATCGTCGGCCAGCTCATCGATAATATCTACCGTGGCAATTTTTGCCAGCAATTGCCGCACGGCCGATACGCGGTCATTCAGTGGCGTAGCGCGCCATATTTTTTCATCCCGCAGTGAGTTAGCCATCAGCTGTTGCACTTTGGCATCAGCATCGGGGTTATGGTGCAGGCTCAGCTCGTCCGGGCTTAAGTTAGTCATTTGCACATTGTCCGGCGAGGCTTTCTCTTTTACCAGGCGCAGTAAGTAATTCGGCCCGCCGGCTTTAGGTCCGGTACCGGACAAACCGCGGCCGCCAAACGGTTGGGCACCGACAATGGCACCAATCATATTACGGTTTATATACACATTACCGGCGCGCGACATTTTTGCCAGGTAATTGCAGCGGTCTTCAATGCGCGAATGAATGCCCATAGTCAGGCCGTAGCCGGTGGCATTGATCTGGTCGATAACCTGATCCAGCTCACTGGCTTTAAAGCGGATCACATGTACGCAGGGGCCAAATACTTCACGTTTCAGCAGCGATAAATCACTGATTTCGTACAAGCGTGGCGCAAAGAAATAGGCGCCGTTTTCAGCGTTATCCGGAATATCGCACTGGTAGTGCAAGGTGGCTTTATCTTTTAAATATTCAACGTGCTGTTGCAGGTTTTTCAGTGCTTTTTCGTCTATTACCGGGCCAATGTCCGTGCTAAGCCAGGCCGGGTCGCCCACATGCAGCTGCTCAAGTGCGCCCTTTAGCATGTCGATAATGCCGTCTGCGACATCCTGCTGAATAAACAATACCCTAAGCGCCGAGCAGCGCTGGCCGGCACTTTGAAAGCCCGAGCTTATCACATCGTCGACCACTTGCTCTGGCAGGGCGGTGGAGTCGACTATCATGCAGTTTTGGCCGCCGGTTTCAGCAATCAGCGGTACCTGTAAATCATTACGCTGCGCTAAGGTACGAGATATCAGGCTGCCTGTTTCGGTTGAGCCGGTAAACATCACTGCCTGAATACGGCTGTCCGGCACTATGGTTTTACCCACGTCGCTACCGCGGGCAATGACGGCCTGCACCACATGCTCGGGTAAGCCGACTGCATGCATCAGTTCAATGGCGCGCAGCGCAATCAGGCTGGTTTGCTCGGCCGGTTTGGCAATAACGCTATTACCGGTAACAATGGCCGCCGCTACCTGGCCTAAAAATATCGCCAGCGGGAAATTCCACGGGCTGATACACAAAATAACGCCGCGCGGCTCAAAGCGCTCATCTTTAGCCAGCTCTTCTGCTCTTGCGGCATAGTAACGGCAAAAATCGACTGCTTCGCGCACTTCATCGATACCGTCTTGCGCTACCTTGCCGGCTTCTTTAATACAAATAGCCACTAACTCATCGTGGTGGCGCTCAATAATATCGGCAATGCGGCGCAGTAAATTAGCACGCTCGGTTACCGGTATTTGTGACCAACTGGCGAAGGCGGTGTCGGCATTTTCCAGCAATTGCTGCATCTGCTCAGTGCTGTGGAGGCGCACATGGCCGATGATCTCGGTATGATTAGCCGGGTTTTTAACCGCAATGGCGCCATCCGGCACTTGGTCAGCGGTCAGCAAATGTGTGCTAAACCAGTTATCCAGGTTAGCTTTAAACGCAGTCAGGCTGTCGACGTCGGTTAAATCCAAGCCTTTGGAGTTTGCCCGTTCCTTGCCGTATAAATCCAGCGGTAGCTTTATTTGCGTGTTGTATTTATTGCGCAGGCTTTGCAGGGTTTCAACCGGGTCCGGCAGCAAGGCTTCTACCGGCTGGCTGGTGTCGACGATAGCATTAACAAAAGAGGAGTTAGCGCCGTTTTCCAGCAAGCGGCGTACTAAATATGCCAGCAGGTTTTCATGCTCGCCCACCGGGGCATAGACGCGGCACTGAATTTTTTCACTGCTGACAATCTGGTCAAATAACGACTCGCCCATGCCGTGTAAGCGCTGAAATTCAAAGCCGCTGTTATTGCCTTTGGCCACCTCTAAAATGGTGGCGGCAGTATAGGCGTTGTGGGTGGCAAACTGCGGGTATAGTACATCACGTGCTTCTAACAGTTTAATAGCGCAGGCTTTATACGATACGTCAGTCGAGGCTTTACGGGTAAACACTGGAAAGTGATCCAGGCCTTTTTGCTGGGTAGTTTTAATCTCGGTGTCCCAATAGGCACCTTTAACCAGCCGTACCATTAGTTTGCGGTTTACCTTGCGGGCTAAGTCGGCCAGCCACTCTATAACAAAGATGGCGCGCTTTTGATACGCCTGCACTGCCAGGCCAAAGCCGGCCCAATCACCCAGCTCGTCGTCAGATAATATTGCTTCGATAATATCCAGCGAAATATCTAAGCGGTCGGCTTCTTCGGCATCCACGGTAAAGCCGATATCATAGCTTTTGGCCACCAGCACCAGTGCTTTTAGCTTGGGCAGCAGCTCGCTCATCACCCGCTCGCGGTGACTAAATTCGTAGCGCGGATGAATCGCCGATAATTTAACTGAAATGCCGGGGCTTTTTATCGGCCCCTTGCCGTTAGCAGCTTTACCAATAGCATGGATAGCGGTTAAGTAGCTTTGGTAGTAGCGCTCGGCGTCGGCCATGGTGCGTGCACCTTCGCCCAGCATATCGTAGGAATAGACATAGCCTTTTTTCTCGGTGTCAAAAGCGCGCTCTATGGCATCGTCAATGTTGGTGCCCATAACAAACTGTTTGCCCATAATTTTCATGGCAAAGTTAACTGACTTACGGATCACCGGCTCGCCTAAGCGGCCCAGAGTTTTTTTCAGCACACCAAATTGCTGCGCCTTGGTTTTATCGTTGTAGTTCACCATTTTACCGGTAACTAATAAGCCCCAGGACGAGGCATTAACAAACAGCGAGTCGCTGCTGCCCAAATGCGAGCTCCAGTCGCCTTTGGCCAGTTTGTCGCGGATAAGTGCTTCCTGGGTACTTTTATCCGGCACGCGAAGCAACGCTTCGGCCAGACACATTAGCACCACGCCTTCTTCGCTGGATAACGAAAACTCGTTTAACAGTGCATCAATACCACCCTGGCCATCCTGATCTTTACGAATGGTATGCACAATTTGCCTTGCCCGCTCCCAGGCGCGGCTGCGCGCTTTAACGCCCACCTCTGCCAGTGGCAGTAAATAATCAATCGCTGTGTTTTCGTCGATACGGTAGTAGTTACGGATCTTTTGTCTAAGCGGGCATTGGGTGGTTAAATCAGCATCAAATAGCATAAATCAGCCTTTAGCATGAGCATTGCAAAGTAAAACGCTGCAACGCCGGGTTAGCATTAATTACCCTTGGCATACTAAAGAAAAAGTCACAATATTGGCTGGTTTATTTTGCCATTAAGGCCATATTTAAAATGGCATTAATGTATTTTTACAGCATAAAATGCTGCCTATTTTCTGTTAGGCCCCGCCTAATTGCTGGGTTATTTGCTTTGTGCCGTATTGTCATTGACACTGTTGCAGCCAAATCCACTGCTGAGCGCTAATCCCAATGCTGTTGGCAAACGCCATATACTCATCACACAGCGCTTTTGCCGGAGTTTTACTGCGTGCCAGCAGCCAGGCATAATCTATTGACGGGCCCACCACCAACGCCACACTGTAATCGTCGCTTAATCTTGCAATATTGTAACCGCCGTAAAACGGACCAAAAAACGACACTTTAAGGGCGCCGGTGTTACTGTCGCCAACAAAATACGCTTTACCCTCAGCTTGTTGCCAATCGCTTTCTTCGGCATTAAAGCCACGGTTAATCACCTGTACACCACCGTCGTCGCGCATGGCGTAGTTAGCAGTTACTTCGGTTAAGCCACGTTCAAAGCGGTGGTCCAGCCTGGCAATTTCATGCCACTCCCCAAGGTAGCGATTAAGTTCAAACGGTGTTACCGGCGTAACGCCCGCTGGCGTGCCGGTGCAGCTTTGCAGTATAAGGCTGCTACCAAGCAGCAGGGCAAAACGTAGCAGAGTTTTCATCGCAACCTTCTAACTTTGTTATAGACAGCTGATATTACGCCGCTAAACCAGGTTTGTATCAAAACTTAGCCGGTGTTATGGCGCTAAATTGCAAAAGTTGCAAGCTTGCCGGTTGGGTGTCGCGGATAAAAGCCTTAGTTAGGGTGGCTGATGATGTAAGCAAGCACTGAAAGTTGTGTAAGTTGCATTAAAGAGGGCAGATAAACATTAAAATTTGCGGCTAGCTAGGTTATAACAATGCTATGACTAAGGAATAACGCATTCAAGCGGCTTATGCCAGGTATGACTATGGTTGAAACTGTGCTTGATTTTTGGTTTAAAGAAATTAGCCCCAAACAGTGGTGGGCGAAGGACGACGCTTTTGATCTGCTGATCAGCCAGCGCTTCTCTGCACTGCTGCAACAAGCGGCTGCGGGAGAGTTATTCGGTTGGCGCAGCAGTGCTCACGGTCGGTTGGCTGAGATTATTGTGTTGGATCAGTTTTCGCGCAATATCTACCGCGATAAACCCACGGCTTTTGCTCAGGATGCAATAGCACTAGTGCTGGCACAGGAGGCGGTTCGTGTCAGGGCGATGCTGGAGCTGAATGCAGATGAAAGAAATTTTTTGCTGATGCCCTATATGCACAGTGAATCGGCGGTTATCCATAAACAAGCTGAGGTGCTTTTTAAGCAATTCGCTCCAGCGGCAAACTACGAGTTTGAATTAAAACACAAAGTGATTATTGACCGCTTTGGTCGTTATCCACATCGCAACAGTATTCTGGCTCGCACTTCAACCACAGAGGAAGCAGCATTTTTACGCCAGCCAGGCTCAGGTTTCTAGTAAACGGCCGGTACTAACAGCACTGAGTAATCTAGCCTGCAAACGGGTTTTGTTAGTGCGACCTTTTATAAATCGATTAACCGACAAGAAAATGATAGAAATAATGTGTAAAAAATAAACGGGCTAAAATACAGCAGTTTTGGCCAGCAGCAACACGATTATCTTCTACAATAGTGTTCAGTCTGGTAATTATTGCAGCGTTATCCTCGGAGCCTTGTTTGCATACCTTGTCTGCCACTTTTTCACCGCTATTGCTATTGGCACTGCTGCTGTTGATTGGTCTGCCTGGTACCGCAGCAGGGGCGACAGCGCCGCTGCGCATTATCACCGAACCTGCTGGCCGTGGCTTGCTAACAGACAGGCGTGGCAATGTGTATGGTATGTCGACGCAAATTGTCAAAGCGATACAGCTGCAGGTTGGCGATAGCAGCACAATTGAGATTTTACCTTGGGCCCGCGCTTATGCCATTGCGGTAAGTAGTGACAATATAGCGATGTATGACACCATCAGAACGGCTGACAGAGAAGATAAGTTTAAGTGGGTGGGGCCGATTAAGCTTTACTCAGTAAACCTCTATGCCCAACGCGGCGTAGTGGCAGCCAATGCAAGCCTGGCCGATTTACTGCAGCAGCATATTGCCTGTGAAACGCGCAATACCAGTATCGTCAACGAGCTATTGTCACTGGGCTTTGAAATAGATAAAAACCTGATCTTAAGCCGCCAATCCGGTGATTGTTACAAGATGTTAAAACTTGGCCGCGCCGATTTAATTGCCATGCATGGCGATGTTACACCTAAACGACAGGCCGAACTTTTAGACACAGGATTGGATTTACAGCCGGTTTACCCGCTGCAAAACATTGAGATGTACATCGCCTTTTCAAAGCAGACGGATGGTGCAGTAATACTTAAGTGGCAGTGCGCATTAAATAAACTGGTACTGCAAGGCCGGTTTCGCCAGCTGTATCAGGATGAATATCCCCGTACCATGATTGAAAAAATAGAAATCAGAGCTGCAAATTCACAGCAACAGATGCCGTGCCCGGGGTGATCGGGGTTGCTATATGCAGACAAAAATTCAAAGGCGACTTTTGATATCACCAGCAAATCAGGTTTTAGACTGATCTGCTGGCTGTGTAGAGTGTGTAGTGTGCTGAGGTTAACCTTGTCGAGTTTTATCAGGCAACAGCGACGTTCTTCAGCTGCCTTTTGCCATTGCGACGGGCTAAGCCCAACAAGCCCAAGGCGAATACAGCTAAAGTAGATGGTGCTGGAACGTCAAAGGAGGCACTTTGCACATTTGTTATAAACTCGTAAGTGCCCCCTTGACTTAGTGACGATAATGCTAAAGAGTATCTGCCGGCCGCAAGCACCCGATTAAAATCCGGATCGCCAAAAGGACCACCAAAATTATCATTGTGGGTATCATCAAAAAATTCAATAAATGTGAGACTAGGATTGTAATCGCCTGCTGAAGCGTATGACCAGTTAGCCGAAGAGACACCCGCCGCTACATAATCGAAACCATATGTATCGCCAGAATACAGGCCTGCAATTAAATCTGGGTTTGCAATTGTTCGGTTAAAATAAAATGATATTGCGTCAACGCCATTTGAATCAAAAATAAACCAGTCAACAGCTTCATCTGGCGCAGAGTTGGCATCGCCGACTGCATAGCCAGTGTTTAAACCAATATTAAATTGCTCACCGATAATTGGCGCTGCGTGTGCAAAGCTAATTAAAGAAAACCCAAAAGCAGCAACAATCCCTTTAAATATTTTACTTTTCATTCAATTTCCTTTTAACCGAAACTTACTCGGTATTATTATTTATTAAATACTACTTTTATTTAAGCAATAAACATGCCGTTAATAAAGTTAGTGAATAACAATTACTTACGTTGGTTTCCGTTGTGTTTTGTAAAGTAATTTGACAGAGGTAACGGCTGGCATACTACTTTTTAGTCGCGCCGTAATTTTATTAATGAAGTTTCTTAACGATAACTTCAAACGTTATTTAAACTAACAGCCAATATTACTACAGCCAGAGTGACAACATTAAGTATTGTAAGCTTATGAAGCAGGGTTCTGCGACCGCTGCGGCACAACGGATACGTCGTTCAGCTGTATACGGCTGCAGGCTTTACCGTAACCCAGGCTGTACTTCAGTGCCGGATAAACCCGGTAAGCGCTGATAGCAAAACCAAGCGTAATAAGCCCTTTAGCACCCCACAGCGCCAGTATATTATCGCGCAACGCGTCAGCTTGCGGATCGTGCGCTAACACCCGTTCGGTAAACTGCACTACCAGGGCAATATCTGCAGGCAGCGCGGCGAAGTCTTGCTCAATAATGGCGCGCACCAAAGCCTGTGACAATCCGGCTTCCAGCGCCATATTCGCTACTAACTGGCTGCAGGGGCCACAATCATCATAAATTATGGCGCGTATTCTGGCGGCATACAGTGGCCCGGCGGGCAGATCACCGCGGTGTGATGCCATAGTCTGAAAGCCGCTGAATTTTAAAAACGCGGTTAAATCGCTGTGCAGAATATCCTGTTGATAACGCACGTCGTAAGCGTAACGCTGTTGCATCGCCAGCAGCATCTTTTTGAACATATATCGAAGCATCTGAGTCACCTTAGGTTGTTGCCTGGTCGCTAAACAGCTTATTGGCAGGGAGCTAAAGCCGCAGCCGGTTTTTCAAAGGCCTGCACCGGCTTAAACAGCAGTACATAGCTACATAAGAACAACAGCGCGCAGCTGTAAAGCAAGGCAGAGAAGTTACCGTTATCCAGCAAAGCAGAGGCCAGCAGTGGGCCTGTAGCCATGCCGACAGAGGAAACCACAGCGGCTATCGTTGCCAGCCGGCCGCTGCTGTCTGTTACTGCTATTACCGCTAATAGGTAGGCTAGCACCGCCGGCCAGGCAAAAAACAGCATGGCCAAGGCGCCGATATAAAGCAGGTTGTGCCCGGCAACGGTTAGCAGTAGCGCCGCGCTTAGCGACAAAATTATACCCGCCAACAGCAAGTTTAAGCGGCCAAATCGATGGCCGGTCAATACCGGCAGCATGGCACCGGCCAGGCCCAACAGACCGGTTAGCGCAATAGCGTTATTAGCACTGGCAGTTGCCATGCCGGCAGCCTGGCCAATAAGCCCGGCATAGGCCCAAATTGCGCTGGCGGCAATCTGATACAACATAATGGCGAGCAATAATAAGACGGCGTGCTGTGCTAAACCGGCGCGCGCTGTGTCAGCTGATGCCTGCGCCCGGGGGTTAGGCTTTGGCGTGAACGCCAGCGTTGGCAGACATAGCAAACACAGCATTGCCAGCACGGCAATGCCGGCCATCAGATAAAACACCGCATAGACGCCGAGCAGACTTTCCAGCGCCGGCAGCAGGTAAATAACCAACGAGCCTAGGCTAAACTGCACAAATAGCAGCGCACCAAAAGCGCGGTCGGGATTGTTTAGCCGCGCCAGTACCGCAAAGGCGATACCCAGGCTTAAGCCACCGCACAGCCCGGCAAAAAACCGCCAGGCCAGCAACGCACTGAAGTGAGTAAACCAAACCGTAGCCAGGTCAATTACCGCCAGCAGCGCCAATAGGCTAAGCATCGCGCTTTGCCAATGAAGTTTGCGCACTAAAAAAATGGCCACCATACTACCCAGCAGGCCGCCATAGCCATTTAGTGCCACGATTTGTCCAGCCTCAACTTCGCTAAAGCCAATACCGCCGGCCAGAGCATTGACGACGCCCGGTAAAAAATTAATGTAAGCCAGCCCTGCCATGGCGCTAAAGGCCAGTAGGAAGTAGCTGACAGGGTGAATAACGGCGACTTTTGCTAATGCAGACTGCGGTAACATAATGCCTCTTGCCTGTGGCGCTAGTTGATGATTGGCGCCATGGTAGGCTGTAGCAAAGATGAAAAAAATAGCAGGTTATGCCAAACAGTCGTGAATACTATTCATGAGTTTTTGTGTTATGTTCGGCGCATGAACACACGTCGTACAGCAGACAAGTTATGGATAAACTGCGCTTACTGGATGTTTTTATCGCCACCTGTGATGCCGGCAGCTTTGCGGCAGCGGCAAAAAGCTGTAACACCGACCCCTCGACAGTGAGTAAAGCGATTAACCGGCTGGAGGCAGAGCTGGGCTTTATCTTGTTTCAGCGCTCTACACGGCAGTTAAGCATTACCGCAGCCGGCAGACGCTATGCCGATACGGTGCGCAAATTGCTGCAGGACTTAAACTCGTGCGAACACGAGCTTAAACACTTAAATGATTCACCAGGCGGTACCCTGCGTATTAACTCGGCCGCCTGTTACGGCCATTTGTATGTGCAGCCGTTGTTGCAGGCATTTTGTCAGCGTTACCCGGCAATTAAGTTGCAACTTGAGATCAACGATTTACACGTCGATATTATTGATAACGACATTGACGTTGCCCTGCGCACCGGGCTGGTAAAAGACAGTCGTTTAGTCGCGCGCCGCTTAAGCCCGATGGACTTTCTTACCTGTGCCTCGCCGGACTATTTAGCCGCCAGGGGCACGCCGCGTTGTGCTGATGATTTTCTGCAGCACAGCTGGATTGGCTTTCGCATTAAACAAACCCAACAATTACAGCCGGTGTTTCTGCCGGATCAGCACGGCAGCTATCAGCCCTTTGAGTTGCAGCGCAGCCATATTACCGATGATGGCGAAGCCATGGCCGCAATGTGTGCCGATGGTTTGGGCTTTGCACAGCTGCCACATTTTTTGGCCAAGCAAGGCTTGCAAAGCGGCGCCCTGGTGTCGTTGTATCCGTATTACCGGCCACCACAGCCAGATAATGGCGTGTTTGCTATCTATGCCAAGCGCGATTATTTACCGGCCAGAGTCAGGGTGTTTATCGAGTTTATAAGTAGCGCATTAGAAGTTGCGGGGGAAAGTAGCAACCACACCTGGGCAGAGAGTTGGCCATCGTTGCTGCAAGGGAACATTTCTGGCCGTTCCAGAGCTGATTTGTAGCGAAAAATAACTAACAATGAGTGCTGTTGAATCGAGCTATATTTAAAACCAAAAGGCAGCAAACTCGCTGCCTTTTGGTATTTTAAGCGGGTGTTACTTTGCTAGCTTTTGCGCCATAGCAGCGACAACGCTGGCAATATCCAGCATTTCTTTTTCGCCTGTACGACGGTTTTTATATTCTACCTGCTGGTTATCCAGGTTACGCTCGCCAACGACAATACTGTGCGGAATGCCAATCAGCTCCATATCGGCAAACATTACGCCCGGACGCTCTTTACGATCATCAAACATTACCTCGAAACCGGCGGCAGTCAGCTCGTTATATAACCGTACTGTAGCGTCTTCAATCCGCACCGATTTATGCATATTCATCGGAATTAAGGCAATTTGAAATGGTGCTATAGCATCCGGCCAGATGATGCCGTAATCATCATGGTTTTGCTCGATAGCGGCGGCAATAATGCGTGATACGCCGACACCATAGCAGCCCATGGTCATGATCTGGTGCTTACCTTCTTCGTTCAGCACGCCGGCTTTTAACGCCTGAGAGTACCTGTCGCCCAACTGGAAGATATGGCCAACTTCTATACCGCGCTTAATCACCAGTTTGCCGTTGCCACAGGGGCTGGCGTCGCCTTCAACGATGTTACGTAAATCGGCAACGCTGTAGTCTTTAATATCACGGTCCCAGTTAACGCCGGTTAAGTGACAACCGTCTTTGTTAGCACCACAGATAAAATCGGCTAAATGCGCTGCGCTGCGATCAACAATTACCGGCAGTGGCATACCGACCGGCCCCAGTGAACCCGGGCCTGCGCCGATAGCCGCACGAATTTCTTCTTCGCTGGCAAACACCAACGGGCTTTGTACCTGCGGCAGTTTTTCGGCTTTTATTTCGTTCAGTTCGTGATCGCCACGCAGTACAAGGGCTACCAATGTTTGCGGTGCTTTATCATCGGCTTTGGCGGCATAAACAATCAGTGTTTTGCTTACCAGCGTCATATCTTGTTGCAGCAGCGTTGCTACATCGGCCACGGTTTTGGCATTGGGTGTGGCAACTTCAGTAAGATTTTGTGTTGCGCTGACGCGTTCACCTTTAGGTGCTAAGGCTTCGGCCATTTCAATATTGGCGGCGTAATCACTTTCGTCTGAGAAAGCGATGGCATCTTCGCCGGATGCGGCCAGTACATGGAATTCGTGCGACATACTGCCGCCGATAGCACCGGTGTCGGCCAGAACCGGCCGGAAATCCAGGCCTAAACGGTTAAAAATATTGCAATACGCCTGATACATGGCGTCATAAGTTTGCTGCAGGCTGTCCTGGCTTAAATGAAATGAATAAGCGTCTTTCATTAAAAATTCGCGCGCGCGCATTACGCCAAAACGTGGCCGGCGCTCATCACGGAACTTGGTCTGAATTTGGTACAGGTTCAGCGGCAGTTGCTTATAACTGGTAATTTCACGCCTTACCAAGTCGGTTATGACTTCTTCATGCGTTGGCCCCAGCACAAAATCACGTGTGTGGCGGTCTTTAAAGCGCAGTAACTCGGCATCCATTTTGTCCCAGCGACCGGACTCCTGCCACAGCTCTGCCGGTTGCACCATCGGCATTAATACTTCAATGGCGCCGGCTTTATTCATTTCTTCGCGCACAATTTGCTCTACTTTGCGCAATACCCGCACGCCGGTAGGCAGGTAAGTGTACATGCCTGAGGCAACACGACGCACCATACCGGCGCGCAGCATAAGTTTGTGGCTGATAACTTCGGCATCGGCCGGTGTTTCTTTCATGGTAGATAGTAAGTACTGACTGCTGCGCATCGTATTCTCATATGTCGTGCTAAAAAAATTGCCGCCATTCTAGCAAGGCGGCAGGGGCAATTCTATTGGAGTTTTATCTGGTGTTTAATCAGTTTCGGCGTGACTTGTTGGCTGGCTTGCATGCCGCCAACCGAGTAGATGTCGCCATCTATGTCCACAAGACCACGTAAGTCCATAACAGCAGTGGTATCAGCTGCTTTGAGCCAGCGCTGTTCTGCTAACGAAAATACCCATACCTTGCTGTCAGGCTCTGCTGGTGCGCCGTTATAGCCAATACCATTGTAGTTATACGGGTTAGTGGTGCCGCCGATAAACACCAGCGTATCTTTGCCATCAATTTTAGTGTTAATGCCGGCCATACGGTAACGCGCGGTGCCGGTAGGATGCGGAATGATACGCCAGTCGATTTGGTTAGCGTTGTTGCCTACTGTGCCGAGGTAGCAGGCCGGTTCACTTTTATACTCGCGCTTTTTATCGGCGTAATACTGCAGTGCCACACCATCACAGAGCAACATCTGGTTATCTGCCATAGCGCCGGCCAAGCCAAATACAGGCTTGCCAGGAAACGGCGTAGCTTGTGACCAGCGCTGGGTAAAGTTGTCAAACACCTGTACCAAGTTAACATTGCCATGGTCGCTCCAGCCGCTGACAAGATAGATATACCGGTTCTGGTAGGTTAACGCGACAGCATCATCTACTGGCACCGGAATATCATTTAGTTTGGTGTAGCGTTTGGTTACCGGATCAATACGGTAACTGTCTACCGCGGTTTGTTCAGATCCATCTGCATTAACGCTAAAACCGCCAAAGATAAAAAAGTTATTGTTAAGTGCTACTGCACTGGCAGCAATACGGCCGTTTACTTTTTGCGTGCTGGGTACCGCCGGCAAGCTTTGCCAGTTAAATTCACCCACGGTATGCATCCAGACTTTATTGTGCACGTCGCTGTGTTGTTTACCCGGCCCCATACCCATAAAGCTGACAATATAGCTTTTACCGCGCACCGACGTTGTCGCAACGGCGTTATTACTCACCGGCTCGGGTAAGTCGGGTAGTGTAGTGGCGGATACGGCAACACAAGTTGCTGCAGCTGCCAAACTACTCAGGTAGCTGATGGATTTCAGTAACATGGTTATGTTCTCCGTTTACGGTCCATTTAATATTGTAGTTATACAGTGTCATGCCGTAACTTTGTTCACCTTCGCGTTGTTTTTTATACGACGGCCGCGGATCTTGTTTTAACACCTTTTCAATAAATACTTGTAAATCAGGATATTGGCTTTGCTGTGCGCAAAACACACTGGCTTGTTCAGCGAAGCTTACTGTCATCGCGGTTTGTGGTGCAGCATCAGCAAAACCGCCCGCTGCGTTTGGTAAGGCATCTGAATAAGGCAGGTAAGGCTTAATATCGATTATCGGTGTGCCATCAAGCAAATCAATACCACTGATTTTAAGCATTAACTTACCGTTTTTGCGCTCAACACCCTCCAGTTTCACGACAGACAATCCTACCGGATTCGGCCGGAAAGTGGCGCGGGTAGCAAACACGCCTTTACGGGCATTACCACCCAGGCGTGGCGGACGCACCATCGGTGACCAGCCTTTATCTGCTGTCTCGTGGAATACAAACAGCAACCACAAATGGCTGAAGCTGTCGATGCCACGCAAAATGGCCTCATCGCTGTAGTCCTCTTCCAGCACCAGATAACCGGTTGCCTCAGCAATAAGCCCGGGTTGGCGTGGAATGGCAAATTTTTGTTTGTAGGGCGACTGAATATAGCCCACCACATTAAACTGATACGACGGCATAAACTCCTGCGCGGCTACTAACAAAGGTAATCTGCGGTATTATGCGGCTTTTTGTCGAAACAACAAGTTAAGTCGAAGACGTCTAAATGTCTTTGACGCTGTAGCTTAAGATGCGGTAAAACATAAGCTGGTATGAATAAGGTATACACAACATTATGGAACGTAAGATATTACTGACAGAATGCCCCGACTCTAAGGGACTTATCGCGCAAATTACTAATATTTGCTACAAACACCAGCTGAATATTATCCGTAATACCGAATATGTAGACCCGGTAAGCGGGCGGTTTTATATGCGCACTGAGCTTGAAGGCGTATTTAACGATGCAACCTTGCTATTTGATTTAGACCGCGCTTTGCCGACAGGCTCAGAGCGCAGTTTAGTTAGCCAGCGCGCGAAGCGGGTAGTCGTGTTGGTTACCAAAGAAGCGCATTGTTTGGGTGATATTTTAATGAAAGTGTTTGATGGCTCGCTGGCCCTGGATATTGCTGCTGTAGTGGGCAACTATCCGCAACTGGAGCAACTGGCTGCTCGCTTTGATTTACCCTATCACTATGTCAGCCATCAGGGCTTAAGTCGCACAGAACACGAAGCAGCGCTGCTGGAGGTGATTAAGCCTTATCAGCCGGAGTATCTGGTACTGGCTAAATTTATGCGTATTTTAACGCCGGCGTTTGTAGCGCAGTTTCCAGAGAAGATTATTAATATTCATCATAGTTTTTTGCCGGCGTTTATCGGTGCTAACCCATACCAGCAAGCGTTTGAGCGTGGGGTAAAGATTATTGGTGCAACGGCGCACTTTGTAAATGATGATTTGGACGAAGGGCCTATTATTCAGCAGATGGTGGCGTCGGTTGATCATAATTTCAGTGCTGATGATATGGCCCGCGCCGGCCGTGATGTTGAAAAGTCAGCTCTGAGTAAAGCCCTGCAGCTGGTGGTTGAAGACAGGGTATTTGTGCATGGCAATAAAACCGTGATCCTGTAATGGGTGATTTTACATTGCGGCGGTTTTCTTTGATACTTTGGCGGAACAAGACACAAGGATAACCCTATGAGCCGGATAATACTAAGTGTGATATTGCTTTGCAGCGCGTGGTTGGCTTCAGCTGCAGAAGAGCAAGGTAGTTTGCATCCAAAACTGGAGCCGCTGCGGCCTTATCTTAACCAGCATTGGCAGGGCGATTTAACGCAGCCTGGTAAAGCAGAAAAAGTAATTGACCGTTCGTTGTGGAGCCGGGCATTAAATGGCCAGGCGATTAAATCCGTACACTCTATTAACGATGGCCAATATGGAGGTGAGTCGTTTATTTTCTGGGACGAGAGTAAACAGAGTTTAGCGTATTATTATTTCACCACCGCCGGCTTTTATACCCACGGTACTATGGAGTTTGATGTCCGGGTGGGCGAAATTGTTGCGCTGGAGAATGTCGAAAATAACCAAAATGGTATTACGCAGGTGAAATCTTTTAGCCGCATTATGCCCGATGGTACTTTACAGTCAAAGTCCAGCTACCTGCAAAACGGCAACTGGGTTGACGGCCACAGCGCCACCTACAAACCGGTGGCGCAGCAGCAGATCATTTTTAAATAGTTATTTTTCGCTAAGGCTGGCGTCTGTCAGATCTAAGGTGTAGATATCGTCAATTTTATCGGCACAGGAATGACTGACGCGCAGGTCTTTTACCCGGCCATTGCGTAAACTATACACCCAGCCATGAATAGTAAGCGGCTGACCGCGCTCCCAGGCTTCCTGCACAAAACTGGTATGGCACAAGTTTCGTACCTGCTCCATTACGTTTAATTCAATCAAGCGGTTTAACCGTTCATTGTCATCGGCGATGTCGTCAACTTCCTGGCGATGCATGGCGTAAACGTCTTTAACGTTACGCAGCCAATTATCAACAAAGCCCACGCGCTGCTTAGTCATAGCCGCTTTAACACCGCCACAGCCATAATGGCCGACAACTAAAATATGCTTAACCTTTAGAATATCAATAGCATACTGTAAAACCGATAAGCAGTTCATATCAGAATGCAGCACTAAATTGGCAACATTACGGTGGACAAAAAGTTCACCTGGTAATAAGCCGACAATTTCATTCGCTGGCACACGGCTGTCTGAGCAGCCAATCCACAAATATTCTGGTGCCTGTTGCTCTGACAATTGCTTAAAGAATCCAGGCTGTTCTTTTTCAATCCGGTCTGCCCAGTTTTTATTGTTAAGAAATAGCTGTTTAAAATCTGGCATAAGTTTACCTTAGATACAAAATCGCGCCACGATAGCCGATTTTAACTACTTTTAGAGCACCGACCAGCTAAATATACTTATTTAAGCCACTTTATCGTTTAGGCATAAAGTCGATGTCGTTGCTGACGACGGCTATTATCTGTGGCTATACTGTGCGCCATATTAAGTTTGATGGATTATTACTGAAAGGAGTCGGCATGATACCCGTTATTTTGTCTGGTGGGTCTGGTACACGGCTGTGGCCGTTATCACGAGCTAAAAAACCGAAACAGTTTTTAGCACTGCTTAACGATAAAAGCATGCTGCAAAATACACTTTTGCGGTTAAAAGGGTTGGAAAACCTAACAGCCCCCATGTTGATTTGCAATGAAGATCATCGTTTTATGGTGGCAGAGCAGATCCGCGAATTAGCACTGGGTCAGCCGACGATTTTATTGGAACCAGAAGGTCGCAACACTGCGCCAGCAATTGCGGTAGCTGCATTGCAAGCTATTGCTGATGGCGGGGATCCTCTGTTGCTAGTGTTGGCTGCCGACCACGCCATAAAAGATATACCGGCATTCCATCGTGCGGTTGAACTGGCGATACCTGCTGCAGAGCAGGGTAAACTGGTAACCTTTGGCATAGTGCCTACCAGTGCTCACACCGGCTATGGTTATATTCGCCGGCCAGACCAAACTAAAGAGGACATTACCCCAGGTGTGGCTGCTGTGGCACAGTTTTGCGAAAAACCTGATCTGGTTACCGCACAACAGTTTGTCGACTCCGGCGAGTATTTCTGGAACAGCGGTATGTTTTTGTTCAAAGCGAGTTGTTTTCTGGCTGAACTGCAGCAATTTGCCCCTGCAATAGTCGCGGCAGCTGAACAATCATTGGCGCAGGCCAGTGTCGATCTGGATTTTATCCGG
Organism: Rheinheimera maricola; assembly: GCF_016918075.2. Lineage (GTDB taxonomy): Bacteria > Pseudomonadota > Gammaproteobacteria > Enterobacterales > Alteromonadaceae > Alishewanella > Alishewanella maricola_A. Next base: position 207,460 of record NZ_JAERPS020000001.1, read on the forward strand.
CTGGATAGAACCGCCTTTGCAGCCAGTCCTTCTGACTCGATTGATTATGCCGTGATGGAAAAATCTGCCAATGCGGCGATGGTCGTACTGGATGCGGGTTGGAGTGATGTTGGCAGTTGGGATGCACTTTGGGATGTGATGGCCAAAGACGAGCAGGGCAATGCCAGCCGCGGTGATGTGCTGCTTGAGCAGTGTAAAAATAGCTATGTCAATGCTGAAGAGCGACTGGTTGCTGTTATTGGCTTGGACGATGTTGTGGTTGTGGAAACCAAAGATGCCGTGCTGGTGGCCAACAAAGCGCAAATACAAGGCGTAAAGAGTATCGTTGCCAGATTGCAAAGTTATGGCCGCACTGAAGTGGATTTGCATCGGGAAGTGTTTAGGCCATGGGGCAAATATGATTCAGTTGACAGTGGCACACGCTATCAGGTGAAACATATTACGGTAAAACCTGGTGCGAAACTATCGGTACAAATGCATCATCATAGAGCTGAACACTGGGTAGTCGTTAGCGGCGCTGCGTTGGTGCGCAACGGTGACGAAGAATTTTTAGTCAGCGAAAACGAATCGACATTTATTCCGGTAGGCACGGTTCACTCCTTAGAAAATCCCGGCAAAATTCCATTGGAATTGATTGAAGTGCAATCGGGCAGTTATTTGGGTGAAGATGATATTGTGCGGTTTGAGGATATGTATGGTCGCCATTGAAAACGCACTGCGATGCTTTAAAGCCTACGACATTCGCGGCAAACTGGATGAGGAATTAACTGAACATCTGGCCTGGTGCCTTGGCCGGGCTTATGCGTTGGTGGTGCAAGCAAAAACCGTTGCGCTGGGCGCCGATGTGCGTGCGACGTCAGAGCCACTAAAGCGGGCGCTGGCGCTAGGTTTGCTTAGCGAAGGTGTAAACGTGATTGACCTTGGCATGACGGGCACTGAAGAGGTGTACTTCGCTGCCCAGCATTTACAGATTGACGGTGCGATAGAAGTTACGGCTAGCCACAACCCAATTGATTATAACGGCATGAAGCTGGTGAGACATAACGCCCGGCCAATAAGCGGCGACACAGGGCTTGAAGACATTAAACAGCAAACCGCTGCTTTGTTAGCTGAGCCATTTCCACTGCAACAGTTTAAACAGTTTTGTCAGCTGGCTGATAGCGAAGTCGCGTTCAGTTGGCATGGCGCCAAGTGGCAGCGGCAGTCGATATTAGCGGCATATGTTGACTGTATGCTGAGTTTTATCAAAGCTGCTGCAATTAAGCCGCTGAAGTTGGTTGTTAATGCAGGCAATGGTGCTGCAGGCCATGTTATCGATGCCATCGAGGCGGTGTTTTCTCATGCCCAAGTGCCGGTGGAGTTTATTAAATTGCACCACCAGGCGGATGCTAGTTTCCCCAATGGCATTCCAAACCCATTACTAGTTGAGAATCGGGCGGCTACGTCAGCTGCCGTGATTGCCCATAAAGCAGATTTTGGTATTGCCTGGGATGGCGATTTTGATCGCTGTTTCTTGTTTGATGAAAGTGGCCACTTTATCGAAGGTTATTATATTGTCGGTTTACTTGCTGCAGCATTTTTACAAAAAAATCCGGGGCAGAAAATCATTCACGATCCCAGGTTGTATTGGAATACAGAGCATATCGTGCGGCAACAGGGTGGCGTGAGTGTGTTGAGTAAGACCGGACATGCGTTTATTAAAGAGCGGATGCGATTGGAAGACGCAATATACGGCGGCGAGATGAGCGCGCATCATTACTTTCGCGATTTTGCCTATTGTGACAGTGGCATGATCCCCTGGCTATTAGTGGCAGAGTTAGTATCAGTTAGCGGGCAAACGCTGTCTTCTTTGGTGCAACAAATGATTTCAGCTTATCCCTCGTCAGGTGAATTGAACTTTGAGCTTAGTGAACCAAAAACATTGATGCAAAAAGTGCAGCGGCACTACCAGGCTGCGGCATTGTTGCAGGACTTTACCGATGGACTGAGTATGGAATTTACCGATTGGCGTTTTAATCTAAGAAGTTCAAATACAGAGAATGTATTAAGGTTGAATGTTGAATCAAAGGCTGATGTCCTACTAATGGAACAAAAAGTCGCCGAGATTATATCAATCTTAACTGAAGCTGAATAAATTATATTGTTTTAATGATATTGGTTAATTTTATACCTTTATTTTGCTACTTAAATTGCTTATCCTCTTATAATAAATATTCAAGGAGACTACCATGTCAATTTTATTAGATAAGCGTGAATTAAAACGAGCCGCAAAAGAACTTACTTTAGGTAAACTGACTGATGTTATTGAAACACTTAATCAGGTGTTGGCTGACCGGCAAAAAGAAGTAGAGTTAATTTCTCAATTAGAGCAGTTAGCTAAGTCGCAAGGTTTTACGCTGGAGCAGTTGGGATATAAGCAAAATATTGACGTCGTAGCCGTTGATACACAAGACAGTCAGGCTAAGTCTGATAAACGCCCAACTAAGCCAAAGTTTAAAACGATAAATAAAGATAGCCAGTATTTTTATGTTGAAAGTGGCAAATTGCAGTTACTGCGTACCCATACAATGAAGAAGGGTTTACAACAGCGCGGTATTGATGTGATGCCAGTTGCCAAAGTAGATAAAAAGTTCGCTAAGCAGATAGATGGGCTAATTGCAGAAGCAACAACTCAGGCTGTTGAAAACTTTAACGCTAAAGTGGATGCATGGAATGAGTGGGCGGCGGCGAATGGTGAAGAAATTTTAACGAAAAAGTAGTCGTAATCATTAAATAAAAACCCGGCATGAACCGGGTTTTTTGTTATTTGGCTTGTGCGTCTAATGATTGACCGTTCACGCCAATGCTGTCATCACTCATTAAATAAAGATATAACCACATCAGATCTGCAGGTGTCTTTAGCAAGTTCACGTCTTCGCCGGGATAAGCGCGACTGCGCATTTTGGTCCGTGTGGCGCCAGGGTTGATGCAATTTACCCTAACGTTACTATTGTCATACTCGTCTGCCATTACTTGCATCAAACCTTCGGTTGCAAATTTTGATACGGCATAGGGCCCCCAAAATGCGCGACCTTTGCGGCCGACACCGGAAGAGGTAAATACCACTGACGCATGTGGTGCAAGTTTCAGTGCCGGCATTAGGGCTTGGGTCATCAACATGGCGGCGGTAACATTTACCTGCATAATATCTTGCCAGCTGGTTAAGTCGATATGTTCAAACGGACTCAGCACACCAAGTATACCGGCATTGTGCAGTACGCCGTCGAGGTGACCAAATTCGGCTGTAATCGTTGCTGCCATATCGCGATAGTGCTTGGCTGTTGCGCCTTTTAAGTCTAGTGGAATAATTGCTGGCTCTTTGCCGCCTGCAGCAACGATAACGTCGTACACTGCGGTCAGTTTAGCGACAGTTTTACCTAGCAAAATGACACTGGCACCATGGCGCGCATAGCTAAGGGCTGCTTCTTTGCCTATGCCATCACCTGCACCGGTTACTAAAATCACTTTACCGTCCAGAACATCGCTAGCTGCTTGATAACTTTGCATATAGTTTTTCCTGTTGCCACAAAAACGGCGCAAGCATACGCGCTCTTCGTTAGTTTTGCACCTTTCTTCGCCGATTCTGTATTTTTCAGCTAGCGATTTCCGTTAGTTTGAGTTAACTTTAACTGGTCGTAGCTGTTGCAAGCTACAAGCACAACAGGTTTCCAATAAGCAAGGTAAGCATTTGCTTTGCAAATAAAAATAAAGGCTAGGATAGGGGAGAAACTATGAATAAGCTGACACTGAGTGTGGCTGTAGCCGTGGCATTGGGTTTAGCCGGATGCGGCGGTGAATCTTTAGATGATATTAAGCAAGAAACGAGCAACAACACGGTAAAGCCTTATTCCAGGGTAGTATTTGACCCGGGTGCGGCAACGCCACGATTGTCTGTACCCAATGATTTGTTATTTCAGGGCACGACTGACGGCACCTTGACCACAGATGCTGGTGCAGCGCCTGACTACACAAACCCACAGGTTGCTTTAGGCGCTTTAGATGGTTGGTCTACGCAAAACCCATTTGCTATAGCGGTAGATGTCGCTGCAGGCGCTAGTCTGGTTGCGAGTTCAGTGCAGCAGCCGGGTGCAGTACGCGTATTTGAAATGGTAATGCAAGATCCAAACTCTCCGCTCGATGAATGTAAAACTGCTGATCGTGGTTTTGCTTGTCAGGCGGTGTCAGAGTTAACGTTTGGCGTGGATTTCATTTCTGCGGTTAGCGGCAATAGCATAGCGGTTATACCTTTGCGGCCATTAAAGCCTGCTACAACTTACATGACCGTGTTAACGTCATTAATTGAAGATGACAACGGTAACTCGGTAGCACCGTCAACATCTTATGAACTGGTGAAGCAAGATGACAAGGCTCTTCCGCTAAGCACGCCGTCTCAGCTAGCGCTGCAAAAATTGATTAACAGCTTTGAAGACGCCATAGAGGCTGAAGGCGTAGACCGGGATAGCATTATCTACACTGCAGCAATAACAACACAATCAGTCGGAGCAGTATTATCAACGCTGAAAAGTTTAATGGCATCGCCTGCACCAACCGGATATGGCCCTTCAAATTTCGTTGTGCAGAATACCGGACTTACTGTGTCACAGCTGAGTAGCAGTTTTAGTAATCCATTATTTAATTTAGCCCGGCTTTATCAAGGCAGTATCACACTGCCGTACTACTTGGGCTCGGCTACCGCAGAGAATCCAACCGCACCATTGTCGTCGCGTTGGACGGCTCGTTGTGATAGCGGTGCTATTATCGCTGCGCTACCTGATAGTATGAAACCCGAGGCTCCGGTATCACAAAATGATGGTGTGTGTCAGGCACTCAGTGGCGGCGCACTGCGAGATTTAGGTGTAGATGCTGCACGCCACCTGACGAAGTTTAATACCATTCCTAAAATTGACAGCTATAAGCAAGTCGCAGTGCAAATGACTGTGCCTGATGCTAATGCGATACCAATGCCTGCAGCAGGCTGGCCGGTAGTAATACTGCAACATGGTATTACTTCCTGTAAGGAAAACATGCTGGCGTTGACCGGTGCTCTATCTGCTCGTGGTTTCGCTACAGTGGCTATCGATCATCCACTACACGGTTCGCGTGGTTTCGGGCCAATTAACGCCTCGGGTGCAAGTTGCGGCCTGAGCGGTACTGCCACTGCTTATATGAACCTGCAAAATCTACTGGTTACCCGTGACAACCTGCGGCAGAGTATTGCCGATATGCTGGCACTACGATTGGGCTTAAATTACGTGCAGGGTGTGCAACTGGACATGTCTAATGTACAGGTGCTAGGCCACTCATTAGGTGCCATTGCAGCAACTTCGATGGTTGCAGTTGCAAATAGTGCCTCAGGTAGTGACGCGCTGGATGCGGCTTACAATGTAGATAGTACTGTACTGGCGATGCCTGGTGGTGCGGTTGCTAACTTCCTGTTTGATTCGCCTGCCTTTGGTCCGTTGGTAAAAGCTAGCATTATGTTAGGTGCCGGTGGTTCAACAGCTGAAAGCTATATTGCCTTTGCTACCCAAAATCAGGGTTGCGGTGCTCCCGCAACGCCACCATTTGCGGCATGCTTTACGCCGTTTACTGAATATCTGGCTCAAACCGGTAACACTGCTGCGCTCACTGCATTAAATAGTGCTTTCACGCAATTTGCGTTTGCTGCACAAACAGTAACTGATGCCGGTGATCCGAATAACTATGCGCAGCGCTTGGTGGTTAGTGAGACGCCAACTTATGTCATTGAGGTTGTAGGTGACGAAGATAATTTGCCAGACCAGGTTATTCCGAATGGTTTTGCTAACCCATTGCAGGCGCTAGGCGCTGGCAAAATGGCACTAGCGGGCACTGAACCATTAATCCGTTTATTGGGTGCTGCAGCAATTGATACTGCGCCGGGGCAGCAAGCATTAGCAGGTAATGCTGTCGCCCGCTTTACTGAAGGTGATCATGGCTCAATTCTGAGTCCTGCGGCAAGTGCTGCAGCTACTACAGAAATGCAGATGCAGGCAGTTAGCGTATTTATGACCAAAGGCGCTGGTGTTGTGGTAACTGATCCGGCTGTGTTGCAACCAGCAAACTAATCTTATTGTGACAAATATTCAGCCCGGTTCGCCGGGCTTTTTCTTTTTTGAATTGTAGTTACACTATGCAAAACAATGCTAAAGGAACATGATTTTGGCTTTTTTATACGAATATGGCCTATTTTTGGCCAAAGTAGTCACTTTTGTCGTAGCCGTGGCAGTTATTGTTGGCCTGGTTGCTGGTGCAACGGTTAGCCGTGGCAAACCGAAAAAAGGTCAGCTACAGTTTACCGATTTGAGTGAAGACCATCAGCAGCAAACTATTGACTTGCAGCAACGGCTATTAAACAAGAAGGCGTTTAAGCAATGGCAAAAAGCAGAGAAAGCCAAACCGCAGGACAGCAAACCCAGACTCTTTGTTGTTGAATTTTTGGGTAGTATGGATGCACGCGAGACTGATTCGTTACGGGAAGAAATTACAGCGATTTTGGCCATTGCGACGGTTGAGGACGAAGTGCTGTTGCGGCTGGAAAGCGGCGGTGGTGTGGTTCACGGATACGGCCTGGCCGCTTCTCAGTTAGACCGGTTGCGCCAGAAGGGTATTAAACTAACGGTGGCTGTCGACAAAGTCGCTGCCAGTGGGGGGTATATGATGGCCTGTATAGCGGATACTATTCTTGCAGCGCCTTTTGCTATTGTAGGCTCTATAGGCGTTATTGCCCAGCTACCCAATTTTCATAAGGTGTTAAAGAACAACAATATAGATTTTGAGCAGTTCACTGCCGGCGAGTACAAACGCACAGTAACGTTATTTGGGGAAAATAACGACAAGGGGCGGCTAAAGTTTCAGCAGGAACTGGAGCAAACGCATCAGTTATTCAAGCAATTTGTTCAAGATCACCGGGCACAGCTTGATATTGACCAGGTTGCTACTGGTGAGCATTGGTTTGGCTATCAGGCTTTGCCATTGCAGTTAATAGATAAAATTCAGACTAGCGATGACTATTTGCTCTCGCAATTACAGCAACAGCGACGGGTGTTTCAGGTGAAGTATTTGTTGCGCAAAGGCTTGGCAGATAAAGTCGGTATCGGTAGTGCCAACGTATTGTCACTCTGGTGGCAAAAATTGATGCAGCAGTATTGGATGCGTTAATGCAGCCCCAGTTTTGGCTGGATTTCTGACGGAGCAATTCTGTCGGAATTCAGCTAAACATAGCTTGTCATATGTTGCTCAACGTGTAGCCAGACGACGTTTTCTTGCGTCACTTTGGAAAGAAGATGGCTGATTTATGAAACTGCCGGTATAGCTATACCGGCAGTGTCCGCAAGCTCAACGCAGATGATGAAAATCGACGGTTTCATCTTTAATTCCCGCGTTAGGGTCATTAAAAACGTCAAGCTCAAATTCTTTCTCACTTTTGCCAACAATACACGACACCATGGCATCACCGGTCACATTTACCGCTGTGCGCGTCATATCGAGCAAACGATCGACACCAATAATGAGTGCGATTCCCTCCACAGGTAACCCAACCTGTTGCAGAACCATTGCTAGCATAATGAGACCGACACCTGGTACACCTGCTGTACCTATAGAAGCCAGTGTCGCGGTAAGGATAACCATCAGATAATCACCAACGGTTAAATCAATGGCAAACACCTGTGCAATAAACACGGTGGCTACGCCTTGCATAATAGCGGTGCCATCCATATTGATGGTAGCGCCCAACGGCACGGTGAATGAGGCAATACTGTTTTTCACACCAAGTTTTTTAGTGACAGTTTCCATTGTAATTGGCATAGTCGCATTACTACTTGAGGTGCTAAATCCGAACAAGGCAGCATCACGCATTTTGCGCAAAAAGATAAGCGGATTTAAGCCTGACAGTAGTTTTAAAATAATTGAGTAGCTAACCAAGCCGTGCAGGATAAGCACAATCAACACAACGGCAAAATATTTAGCTAAACTAGCTATGGTTTCAAAACCCAGGCTGGTAAACAGCTTAGCCATGAGAAAGAACACGCCGTAAGGGGCTAGATTCATGAGTAAAGTGACCAGCTTCATAATCACTTCGCTAAGATCGGTAAACATACTTGCCAAGCGTTCGCCCGCTTTTCCACTAAGCGCCATAGCCAGGCCAAACAGAACCGCAAACACAATAATTTGCAGCATATTTCCCGATGCCATAGATTGAATAGGATTGCTGGGAAAAATGTTTATAAAAACCTGAGACAACGACGGCGCTTCACTAATATCAAAGTTGGCGTTTGACTGCATGTCAACCCCAACACCCGGCCCAACCAACAGCGCAGCAAAAATGGCTAAACTGATAGCAATTGCGGTGGTAATTAAGTATAACCCTATGGTTTTTCCGCCTAACCGCCCTAAACTTGATGTGTCAGACAATGAGCAGGTACCGCATACCAAAGACACAAATACCAATGGCACGACTAACATCTTCAAACTAGCAATAAATATTTCACCACCTATATGGAAAATCCCATCGACGAAAAAAGCCTTTAGCGGTAACGCCATGCCAAAAATTTGTAACACGCGCTCGTCTTGACCGGCAATAAGCCATTTAAAGAAAAAACCCACTAAAATACCGGCAACCATGCTGATAACAATACGTGCAGTTAACCCAAGTTTGTTGTTCTGTGTCATAACTTCAGACTATTATTGATTAAGCATTAACGCTTAGCCTATCAGGTTGAATCGGCGAAAGGCAGATAACGTCGCATTTTTTTTCAAAATAGCTGTGACGTTTGCAAGATTAATGGTTTAAGATACAGAATTAACAAAAACTATATAATATAAAAACAGCTTGGGAGAGTTTTCATGCGGAACATCCAGCAACTAATCGTTGCAATACTGATGACAACGCTAGCCGCTTGTGGCGGCGGCGGCACACTGGGTTCTGGTGGCGGAACAGGCGGCGGTTCGACAACACCGGTGTATTCGTTAGCAGTGCAATTGACAGATGGTTCAGGACAGGCTGCAACACAGTTGTCTCAGGCATCATCGCTTACCATTTCAGCAACGTTAACGGCGACTAATAACGGCAACGTTGTGAATCAGCTAATTGAGTTTAGTTTAAATGATGCTGAGCTTGCTGTGTTTGGCAACACCGCAGCTACTGCGCTTACCAACGCTCAAGGTGTTGCAACCATAAGTTTACTGGTAGGCACTAAGAGCGGGGCTGGTACAGTTACTGCCGCATTTGGTGATAGAACTGCCAACGCAGGTTTTAATTCCGCTGGTGACGGGGGGGGCGAAGTTGATGTAACGGTGGGATCGGTTGCTTTGATAGCCGATACCCTTCAGCTCGGATCTGGCTCGGGCTCGGCAGTTGAACTAAGTGCGTTGGTACGTGATACCAACAATGTGGTGTTGGCAGATATTCCAGTGGTGTTCTCTTCTGACTCTGGTGAAATTGTTCAAATTGATGCTGTCACTGGCGCAAATGGTGTTGCTAAAGCCACTTTAAGTACACAAACCAATAAAAATATTCGCGACATTTTAGTTTCTGCTCGGGTGCAGCAACAAAACTCAACGCTAACCGTGTCGGTCGTTGGTACCAAAGTTGAAATAGCGGCACCTTCATCGGTTGTGCTTGGCGATACCACTTCTGTAGATGTATTTCTTACCGATTCAAATGATTCTGGTATACAGGGGCAAGAGGTTGTAATCGTGTCATCACTTGGAAATACTGTTAGTGATACCTCACCAATAACTGCGGGTTCTGCGGGTAAAGCAACGTTTTCTTACACTGCGGTAAATAGCGGTGTTGATATTCTGTCTGTGTCAGCACTGGGTAGTGTGAGTTCAACAAATATTAATATTAGCGCTGATGCTTTTGCCTTTATTCAGGCTGCTGACGAAGGAGAGCAAGTGTTAGAGGTTAACCTTGATACGCCGCAAGAGCTAAGTGTCGAGTGGTTAGTAAATAATACGCCTAATGTTGGTGATAACGTCACATTTAATACCACCCGTGGGGAGATAGCTGATGCTGCTATTAATCTTGACGGAGCAGTAACCTCACAAGATATTACAGATATTGATGGACAAGCTCAGACCGTCGTACGCTCGCAGTTTGCGGGGCTATCAACGATTAGCGCGACTGGTGGCGAAGGCAGTAATACAGTGAAGGCGAATAAGATTGTTGAGTTCGTTGCCGTAGTCCCAACTAAAATTGAAGTGCAAGCGTTTCCTGCTCAAGTTGGGCCAGGTGAAACCAGTACAGTGCGGGCGATAGTACGCGACGCCAATAATAATCCTGTGAAAAATCAAACAGTGGTTTTTTCGTTAGACAATGCTGCTGGCGGTGTTATTAGCTCTGGTACCGCTATAACAAACTCTCAAGGGTTAGCGTCAACAGTATTTACTGCGGATACCAACACCGGAGCGGGAGTTGGCGGTTTGAACTTACAGATAAAAGGCACGTTGCAGGCAAATAGCGCTGTTGAAGGCATGACCGATATCGCTGTAGGCGAGAGAACGTTGTTCTTCCGCTTCGGTACCGGCAATACCATTACCAAACCAAATCAAAGCCTTTATGCCAAAGAGTTTTCCATTATTGTTACAGACAGTTCAGGTAATCCTGTTGCCAATCAGCAGTTAAATGTAGCTGCGGTGCCTGTATCTTATGGTATTGGAGAATGGGTAAAGGATCCGGCTCCACCAGCAGCATTTAAGGTTTGGTCTGCTTTTAGAGAGCACACTTGTGTTAATGAAGACGCTGATCTTAACGGAATATTGGATCTGGTCGATAATGAAATAGGCACAGGTGAAGATCGCAACAAGGATGGTATGTTAACGCCTGGTAATGCTGCAACGGTTCCACAAGTTGTTACAGCAGATGAAAATGGTATTGCCACTTTTGAGGTAAGATACCCACAAGACCATGGTGCTTGGTTAGATATACGGTTACAAGTGTCAGGTTTTGCTGCCGGTACCGAAAATGTTGCTCATAGAGAATATACTTTGGCGGTATCTTCAGAGGATACAACCAACGAAGCGTCACAACCACCAAGGAATCCTTTTGGTGCAATTAATGATTGCTTTTCACCACCAAAATATTTTTAACTAATGTAGTGTTAAAAGTGCTTGTAAATTAATAATAAACCCCGGATTAGTGCCGGGGTTTATGTTTGTAGCAATAAAATTTTTTTCCGTTGCGATTGCAACTTGCACTGCAGCATTACTCCGCGCTGTTGTTTTACGCCCCAGACAGGCTTCTGAAAAGCACTTTCTTGAAAAGACTATCTTTGGTTCAGTATTAGATAAATATTAAAATTCACTCAGAGGTGGGGCTTCCAATTAACTAATGCATCTTAGAGTGCTATCGGGAACTTTTCGGGGAATGTGAGTGTGGTTTGAAGGGAGTTGTCACTCCCTTATTTACCTGAAGTCCTATAACTAATTAGCCCAGCTGAAATTGATACACAGATCCAAGATCCAGGATCTGAGTTAACTCATCCAGTGCGGTGCGGGTTTCAATTAGCAATTGTGGATCCGCTAAATCTGCTTCGCTTATCTGATCACGGTAATGCTTATCTACCCATAGATTTAACGTGGTGAATAAGTCGTCATTCATTAACACGTTTTGATTTAGCGCTTGCTTTTCGGTTTCGCTCATCGCCACGCGCAGTCGCAGACAAGCAGGGCCACCGCCATTTTGCATGCTTTGTTTTACATCATAGTAATGGACATGCTTAATCGGCGTATTACGCTGCGTAAGCTCGGCCAGGTAGGCTGAAACGGCGGTATGATCCTGGCTTTCGGTAGGAGCGATAATTGCCATTTCACCATTGGGTAATGTGATTACCTGGGTATTAAACAGGTAAGTTTTAACCGCTTGCGCCACAGTGACTTCTGAATCTTTGACTTCAATAAGGTGTAATTCGCTGTCATTACCAAATTTGCGCTGTAGTTCTGCTAGTTTATTTTGCGTATCAACAAAAGCTTGTTGATGATAAAACAGCACGTTTTGGTTGCCCACAGCAATAACGTCGTTATGAAACACGCCCTGATCGATAACGTCAGGGTTTTGCTGCATATAAACCACATGTTCATCACTTAAGCCATGCAAGCGCGCTACGGCTTCACAGGCTTCCAGAGTATGGCGGGCTGGGAAGCGTTTCGGGGCCGGTTTGCTGTTATCAAAGGCATAACGGCCAAATACAAACAGTTCAACGCCACGGTTGCCATAGCGGCTGCAAAGTCTGGTATGATTCGCCGCGCCTTCATCACCGAAGTGATCATTGTCAGGTAAATGTGTATGATGCGCAAAATGCTCCGGGTTACGGAACATCGCTTGCAAAATTTTGCCGGTCGTCACGGGCTCTAGCGAGCGATGGAATTTGTTGGTCAGGTTAGCAGGGGTAAAATGTATTTTACCATCATGCGTATCAGCACTGGGTGATATGGTAGCCGCATTGGCTGTCCACATGCTGGAAGCCGAGCACACCGCTCTGAATACTGCGGGCGCCTGTTTTGCTGCTTTGGCTATGACCTGAGCATCTGAACCTGTAAACCCTAAGCGGCGTAAGGTATAGACATCAGGACGTTCCTGTGGTGCTAATACGCCCTGCACCATGCCCAAATCGTGTAAGGCTTTCATTTTACTTAAGCCTTGCTTGGCAGCCTGGCGTGGGCTGGAGCTGTTTTTTGCGTTAGACAACGAGGCAACATTGCCGACTGATAAACCGGCATAGTTATGGGTTGGCCCGACCAGGCCATCAAAGTTTGCTTCAAAGAATTTCATTTTTGCTTTATATCCTTTATTAGGTATGGGCACTGTTTTTATTATTTTTGCGGCCACTTAGGATGCTTCATTAGTTCTGGCTAAGCTTTAGACAGACAGCTCTTAAATTGAGCTGGTTTGCATAATAATGAGTTTATTCACTTGTCACAACTGCGGTTTACGGATATACGTTAAAAAGCAGCGGCGATGACATGCACAAAATGTTAGGGATCTTGGTATTAAGATGGCGAAATCACTGGTAATAGTTGAATCACCGGCAAAAGCAAAAACGATCAATAAATATCTTGGCAAAGACTTTATCGTTAAGTCCAGCGTAGGTCATATTCGCGATTTGCCCACCAGCAGCAGTAAAGACAAGGCTGCCGCGAACAAAACACTGAGCAAAGAAGAAAAAGAATACCAGGCGCTGGTAGACCGTATGGGTATAGACCCGGCGCATGGTTGGAAAGCGCGCTATGAAATTTTGCCCGGTAAAGAAAAAGTGGTTAAAGAGCTCAAAGCGTTGGCTGAAAAGGCAGACATTGTATATCTGGCGACGGACTTAGACCGTGAAGGGGAAGCGATAGCCTGGCACTTGCAGCAGATTATCGGTGGTGATGAACAACGCTTTAAGCGGGTCGTGTTTAACGAAATTACTAAAAATGCTATCCAAAATGCGTTTGAAGAGCCTGGTGATGTTAATGTCGATAGGGTAAATGCACAGCAGGCCCGGCGTTTTCTCGACCGCGTAGTCGGCTTTATGGTATCGCCGCTGTTGTGGAAAAAAGTCGCTCGAGGTTTGTCTGCCGGCCGTGTGCAGTCTGTCGCTGTGCGCCTGGTGGTAGAGCGCGAGCGCGAGATTAAAGCCTTTGTGCCGGAAGAATACTGGACAGTGGCTGCCGATACCCTAACGGCGGCCAAACAGGCGTTGCAACTGGATGTAACCAAGCAACAGGGCAAAGCCTTTAAACCGGCGAATAAAGCCGAAGCCGATGCTGCTTTAGCCGTGCTGAACAAGGCGGGTTACAAGGTACTTGAGCGCGAAGACAAACCCAGCAGCAGCAAACCACAAGCACCTTTTATCACGTCTACACTGCAGCAGGCGGCCAGTACGCGGCTGGGCTATGGCGTAAAGAAAACCATGATGCTGGCACAGCGTTTGTACGAGGCCGGCCACATTACTTATATGCGTACCGACTCGACGAATTTAAGTGCGGACGCGGTAAGCGCGTGTCGCGACTATATCAGTGCACAGTTTGGTAAAAAATATTTGCCGGAGCAGCCGTTGAGTTACGGCAGCAAAGCCAATGCGCAGGAAGCTCACGAAGCGATACGACCTTCAGATGTCAACGTATTGGCTGGCAGTCTGGGCGATATGGAGGCCGATGCGCGTAAACTGTATGAATTAATTTGGCGTCAGTTTGTGGCGTGCCAGATGCCCCCTGCGTTGTACGACGTAAGCAATATTATTGTGCAGGCAGCAGACTTTGAATTAAAAGCCAAAGGCCGTGTACTGCGCTTTGATGGCTGGACTAAGGTGCAGCCGGCGGTTAAGCGTAAAGACGAAGAAGACAGCTTGCTACCGGACGTTAAACCCGGCGAAATGTTGCAACTGCAGCAATTAACCAGTGCACAGCACTTTACCAAGCCGACAGCGCGCTTCAGTGAAGCAAGCTTGGTAAAAGAGTTGGAAAAGCGCGGCATCGGTCGGCCATCTACTTACGCGTCTATTATTTCGACCATCCAGGACCGTGGCTATGTGCGGGTAGAAAATAAGCGCTTTTATGCTGAAAAGATGGGCGAGATCGTTACCGACCGTCTGGTTGAAAATTTTAACGACCTGATGAACTACGACTTTACCGCCAATATGGAGCTGAAGCTGGATGATATTGCCAACGGTCAGGCACAGTGGCGTAAAGAGTTAGACAGCTTTTACGGTGATTTCTATCAAAAACTGAAAACCGCGGAAAACGACCCTGAGCAGGGTGGTATGCGGGTAAACCAATTTGTGTTGACCGATATTGTTTGTCCGACGTGTGGCCGGCCTATGGGCATTCGCACGGCGTCTACCGGGGTATTTTTAGGCTGCTCGGGTTACAACCTGCCGCCGAAAGAGCGTTGTACCACCACCATGAATCTGGTGTCCGGCGATGTAGCGGTAAATGTCAGCGACGAAGATGAAATGGAAACCGAGGCGCTGCGGCAGAAAAAACGCTGCAACAAATGCGGCACCGCGATGGACAGCTATCTGATTGACGAGCAACGCAAATTGCACGTATGTGGCAATAACCCGGCGTGTGATGGTTACCAGGTAGAGCAGGGTAGCTTTAAAATTAAAGGCTACGATGGTCCGCTAATCGAATGCGACAAATGTGGCAGCGATATGCAGTTAAAATCCGGCCGTTTCGGTAAGTATTTTGGTTGTACCAATACCGACTGTAAAAATACCCGCAAACTGCTGCGCAGTGGCGAAGCTGCACCGCCAAAAGAAGACCCCGTGCATTTGCCGGAGCTGAAATGCGAGAAGTCGGATGCGTACTTTGTACTGCGTGATGGTGCAGCAGGTTTGTTCCTTGCGGCATCTACTTTTCCGAAGTCACGCGAAACGCGGGCACCGTTGGTGGCGGAACTGGCAAAGTACCGTGCTCAGTTGTCACCTAAGTTCTATTACCTGGCTGATGCGCCGGTAAAAGACCCCGAAGGTAACCATGCGGTAGTGCGTTGGAGCCGTAAGACCAAGCAGCAGTATGTGATGTCGGAAAAAGACGGCAAAGCTACCGGTTGGTCTGCATGGTATGAGGGTGGTAAGTGGGTTGTCACTAAAGCCTGATGTAGCGGCAATGCCGAAACAAAACGGGCCGCGACTGCGGCCCGTTTTTAAATTGGTTGCACTACCATTTGCGTTTTGGCGCAAACAGCTCGTCCAAATCTTTGTTTTCTTTTTCTTCTTTTTTCTCTCTATCGCGCACATTACCTTCTTTAAGCTGTCGTGCAATATCTTCCAAGGCTTGTATCACTTCAGATTTTCGGGTGGTAGTATAATCATCCTGATGAGGTGAACCGCCAAGTGCAGTCAGGGCTTTTTCAAAATATTGTCGTGCTGAGCCCAACATATTGTTTGTGCGTGCTTGGTTACCACGTTTTATCTGACTCTCAACATTGATCCGTAGCTGAAGGACTTCCAACCGGCGGTCTTCGTGTATCACTATTGGTGTGTCAACGTTGCCTTTTGCATGCTCAGACCGTACAACCGTGCGTAGGCGTTTTATGCCCTTTATCATGGCGATTAGCTGTTGATCATTGTCTGGCAGTGTAACGTTTTCATTGAACTCTATACTGCTAGCATTGCTTTCTGTAAGTTTGGTCTCGGTTTCCTTAAGCCGTTGTTTTAAGTCGCGTGCGCCAGGTTCAAGTTCGACCATAGCGCTTAACGTAGATGCGCTGCGCTTTAATAGCATCTGGCTCAGCGCAGGTGACAACGGCACGCTAGCGGTGTTAACCAGTAACTCTTCAGTGTCTTCCAGTACCGCGCGCAGCTTACTGTACTCCGCACGTTTCAACGTAGCCAGCCGCTCCTTGTGTTGCTGAATGGCATTGACAATAACGGCAATAACCACCAACGCAATTACCAAGGTAATGATTAAGGTTAACAGCATTTCAGCCTCAATTTACACAGTCTCCATCAATCATATTAATCACAAAACAGCTGAAATAACAGCTATCTGTATTATTCAGGGTAATGTTACCCTGAATATGCCACCTCCATAGCGACTGGCATTGGCGAGCTCAACAATACCTGACTGCCCTTTATTGGTATGGGCTTTAGCAATTAGCTTAGCAAAAAATATTCCAAGCCCGGTATGATTGCCCGTTAAATCTGGTGTGTTCATATCAATTTCATCGCTGTTTAGCATAAATACAGGAAAACCAGGACCATCGTCATGCACTTCTATTAATAAAGTGTCAGCGTGTTGGCTAAATCGCAGTAATATTTCTTTATCGCCATAACGTAGTGCATTTGCCACCGCATCATTAAGCATATTTAACATTAAATCGTAGTCAAAAAACCAGTTTAGCTGCTCTGGTTGTTCGACATGGATGGTAAAATTACGTTGTTCTATATAAAACTGGTTTTTAAGCAAGATTTCCTCAACGATGTCTGCAATATAGTGCTGATCAATCTGCACAGGTAGCCGCTGCCGTTCCATTCGATAAAGTGATAGTAGTTGCAATAGATTGGAATTTAGCCGGTTAGCTTCATAGTTCAATCGGGCGAGTTCATCACGGGCCGGCTCTGATAGCTGCCGACTTTCTTGCTGTATCAGCTCTGTCGACTGTATCAGCATACATAGCGAATTTTTCATGTCATGCACGGTAGACGCCAGTACAGCCGCAAAGTCGATGCTTGGAGTGGCTAAAGTCATTATATCTCCTATTCAGTCAATGCGTTTTCGGGCTAGATACCGCTTTTTAGTTACCATTTGATATAGTAAGAGCCTAATTAAAAATTAGTTGGAATATCCTGCCAGATATGTATATTGAGCAATGATATGCCATTACCGGACCTGTGACACATGAAATTGCAGCAACTGCGCTATATCGTTGAAGTGTTAAATCATAATTTAAATGTCTCCTCAACGGCAGAAAGCCTTTATACCTCTCAGCCAGGTATCAGCAAGCAGGTACGTATGCTGGAAGATGAACTGGGTATCCAGGTGTTTGGCCGCAGTGGCAAACACTTAACCCATGTGACACCAGCGGGTCGTGATGTAATTGATATTGCTCAGCAAATTTTAGCAAAAGTAGAAAGCATTAAGGCTGTTGCTAAAGAACATACGTTACCAGACCAAGGTAAGCTTAATATAGCGACTACTCATACTCAGGCTCGTTATGCACTGCCGCCAGTTATCAGCGGCTTTATGCAGAAATATCCTAAAGTATCACTGCATATGCATCAGGGCACACCACAACAAATCTCAGAAGCTGCTTCCCGCGGTGATGCGGATTTTGCCATTGCTACTGAGGCGCTGCATTTATATAACGATTTAGTGATGTTGCCATGCTATCACTGGAATCGTAGTGTGATAGTGCGGCAGGACCATCCGTTGTTACAATTGGGGCGCAAAGTGCAAGTAGAAGATGTAGCACAGCACCCAATTGTTACTTATGTATTTGGCTTTACCGGGCGCTCAGAATTGGATCGCGCATTCGCTGCCAAAGGGCTTGAGCCGAAAATCGTATTTACCGCAACAGATGCTGATGTTATTAAAACCTATGTCCGGTTAGGGTTAGGGGTAGGTGTTATCGCCTCCATGGCAATGGATAAAGAACTGGACAAGGACTTGGTCGCTATCGATGCTAGTCATTTATTTGACGCTTCCACAACAAAAATTGGTTTCCGAAAAGGCGCGTTTTTACGAACCTATATGTATGATTTTATTGAACGTTTTGCTCCACACCTTACGCGAGATGTCGTAGAGAAAGCTAATTTGCTTCGTAATCAGGAAGATATTGATCGCATGTTCGCAAGGTTTGACCTGCCAGTACGTTAATTGTGTAGGTTTAAACCCCCCCGGTATCAATATACAGACTGGATAATAGTAAATGATCCCTGTTGAGTTAATTCTATTGGCTTTAAGCCCACTGTTTCTTGGTTTTATCGGCTGGGAATGGTACCGCTCTCGCAACAAGGTTCCGGCGATATATCGCTGGCAAGACAGCCTGGCAAATGCTGTGTTGGCTTTGTTGCATCAGGCAAGCGATATGATTGCGTTGATATTACTAATGCCATTTTTTCTCTGGTTATATCAATGGCGCATATTTACTGTTGAAATGAGTGTGTTTAGCGTCATAGCAATGTTTTTATTGCAAGATTTTTTGTATTACTGGTTTCACCGAGCTTCGCACCATGTTCGTTGGCTTTGGGCATCCCATGTTACCCATCACAGCTCGCGGCAAATGAATTTCAGCACCGCATTGCGTCAAAGTCTAACTTATCCCTTGTCAGGAATGTGGCTGTTTTGGACGCCAATGATTTTGCTTGGTTTTGACCCGAAGACAGTTTTTGCTGTAGTCGCTTTGAACTTGGCATTTCAATTTTTTGTTCATACTCAAGTGGTAGAAAAACTTGGCATCTTGGAATGGCTGTTTAACACGCCCTCACATCATCGTGTGCACCATGCATGCAATGCTTTGTATATTGATAAGAATTTCGCCGGTGTATTGATTATCTGGGATCGACTTTTTGGTACTTTTGTTGCCGAGCAGGACGCAGAGCCTTGTCGTTATGGTATCACTGACGATTTTAATTCAGATAATCCGATTACTATCACATTTTACGAATGGCGTAATATGCTAACAGAATTTACTACTGCAAATTCCAACCGGCAGCGATTTAACGTGCTGTTTGGTGCGCCGAAAAGGCGTGAAACACCTAACCCGCAAAAATAGCAGTACCGCAAACTAACGATTATTTGTGCAGTTTTCTATCTTATGCACTACGCTTATTTCAATGCGTAACGTCTTGAGGTGTAATATGAAAACCTATATGTTGCTGTTCGCTGTAGCCTGTTCCCTGTTAACGTCTTGCAAGCCCGCGGTGCAACAAGCTGCTGTTGCTGCACCTGAGCCGGAACCTGCAATTGCGGCTTGTAGCTTTACTATGGGAATTGACGCTTGGGAGCCATACCAATATATGACCGTAGGCAATACCGTTGCAGGTCTTGATGTAGAATTGGTGCAAAATATTACAACAGGTATGGGGTGTACTCTAGATGTTGTGCAGGGCAGCTGGCTGGAATTACTGACTTTACTGCGTGAGGGTAAAGTAGATTTTGTCTTAGGCGCATCGAAAACGGAAGATCGACAGCGTTTTGCCTATTTTTCTGAGCCATACCGACAAGAACGCTTTCAGCTATATGTTCGCAAGGAGGATGTTAATTTACCTTTTACAGACTTAAGAAGTTTTATCACTGCCGGCAATAAAGTTGGGGTTGTCAATGAGTATTACTATGGCGCTGAGGTATCAGATTTGTACGCGGACGACAGTTTGCGAAGTAACTTTGTTGGCGCGATTATCAGTGAATTGAATATGGCCCGCTTGCTCGATGATGAAATAGATGGCTTACTAGAAGATAGTTTTGTTGGTGCGTCTATTCTGCGGCGAAAAGGGCTGGACAAGTATATCCAACCCCATAGTATCAGCCTGGGGGCGTCAGATGTATACGTTATGTTTAGCCAAGCGTCAGTTTCTGCTGAGCAAGTGGGGCAATTTAACACTGGCCTGGCACAGTTGCGAGAAAGCGGAGCTTATAATCAAATTGTTGATAAATACCGCAACTAACCAAAACAGAGCCAGTTAGCTTAATTGCCATGTTAAGCTAACTGGAATTGCTCTTGTAATAGTAGTGCGGTAAAGCTGGCTTTAAGGTAAAAACCTCGCGGTAAGGTTTTTATCGGTTCGCCATGCGCTCCAATTGCGTCAGTCCTTGCCCTGCTGTTTGCTGCTTTGGGTCTAAGTTGGAGAACTTTACCGGTTGCGCCTTTGATGTTGTGGATCCCGCCGAGGCTTATCATATCCATTAATTCTTCCCAGTCTTGCTGCAATACTTTTTGCTGAGCCGCGTTAGGGCGCCACAGGAAAGCGGTACCAACAACCCGGTCTGCCAAAGGAATGGTGCGTTCTGCCAGTACCGGTAGCCATAACACCTGCTGCAGTTTCTGACAGACCCAGGATTCATGCCATTGCAGACCAGGCTCGCCGGTAAGCGGTGCTACACAGACATAAGTGCTTTCCAGTGGTTTTCCCGTCGCGTTGACCGGCAGCGTTTTTAATTCAATACCTAGCTGAGGGAAATCAGGCTCTGCCTTTGAACCTGCTGTTGCTCCCAATACATGTTCTAACAGTTGTCCCACCCAGCCTTTATACTTTTGCAGATTATCGGGTATTTGTTGTTGAGTTTGGGCTGCTATCTGGCCCAATGTAAGGCCTGCAAGGGCGTAGCAGCGAGCCATCAGTTCTTCTTTAGATGAGGGGGGAGTCAACATGATGCTAGCCTTTAGTGATCACCAGATCACGCTAGCATTATTTTGCTGCTTTGGCTGCTTAAAAACACAGCAAACCAACTTACACACAGCAAAATATTGATTTTTAATAATCGGGTTATGACTCAAGTTTATGATTTTACTTGTGTTTCACTTTGTTCTGTGACGTTTATTCTTATCATAGTAATAGATATACAGTGGCTAACAAGGTGTTTTGCACAGCCTTATCAACAGAGTCTGTGAAAAAGTGCACATTGATGTTTGTTTTGTCTTCATTATTGTGCATAACTATGTAAAAGCTGTGGCGAAAATACCGTTTGCCCAAGTCCTGACTTTGTGAAAGAATCTTTTACATAATGATTTGTGATCCGCTAGAGGTTTGTGTGATCGATGCCGAAGGTTTTCGGGCCAATGTCGGCATAGTGATTTGTAACCACCAGGGACAGGTGTTTTGGGCAAAACGGTATGGTCAGCATTCCTGGCAGTATCCACAGGGTGGCATTGATGACGGTGAAACACCGGAGCAGGCCATGTTTCGCGAATTGCACGAAGAAGTAGGTCTTACCGGCGCAGATGTGGAAATTATTGCCACAACCAAGCATTGGTTAAGGTATAAACTGCCAAAGCGTCTGATCCGTAAAGATAGCAATCCTGTGTGTATCGGCCAGAAGCAAAAATGGTTTTTGCTACGACTGACGTGCGCTGACGAAGACGTAAACTTACTTAAAACTACTCATCCAGAGTTTGATAGCTGGCGTTGGGTTAGTTATTGGTATCCTGTGCGACAGGTTGTTGCATTTAAGCGGGAAGTTTACCGAAAAGTTATGAAAGAGTTTGCCCCGGTCGCTTTGCCGTTTATACGTCGCGAAGGTAAGAAAAAAGGTTAACTTAACAGGTGCTTACCTGTTTTCAACCTAAAAAGAGGCTCTTATGTTAGGCCAGTTACGGCGAATTGTTCAGGATGTAGCACAAGAGCCAGTGCTTCAAAATGCATTAGCTGGCTTAGTCACGAGTGTAAAACACGCGTTGGCAACGGAATGTTGCTCAGTCTATTTGGCAAATTACGAACAGCAGCATTTTATGCTGATGGCAACGGATGGCCTCAACCCCCAGGCTGTTGGCAGCATAGCTATTGGTTTTTCTGAGGGGTTAATTGGTTGGGTAGGCCAGCGCGAAGAACCCATTAATTTGGCCAAAGCTCATCTACATCCCCGTTTCAAAGTTACTCCAGAAGTAAGTGAAGATAACTTTTCCGCCTTCTTGGGCTGCCCTATCATTCATCATCGTAAAGTGTTGGGTGTGCTTACCATCCAGCAAGCTGCCGAGCGGGTTTTCAATGAAGATGAAGAGTCTTTTTTAGTCACCTTAGGGGCGCAGCTAGCATCAGTGCTGGCCAATGCTGAAATGCGTCAGGCTGCGAGTGAAAGTAGCCCTAGCCAGACACAAACGGGTCAGTTAAAAGGTTTGCCTGGTGCGCCTGGTATCGCAATAGGTGAAGCCTATGTATTGGAGCCGGCTAATGACTTTAACGCCATCTCACTCAAGCGCGCCGATGATGCAGACAAAGAGCTGGCGCATTTTTACCGTGCAGTAAAGATCACTAAGGCAGAGTTTAACCGGCTTGCTGAGCGAATGAGTGGTCACCTGCCGCCCGATGCATTGGCAATATTCGATGTTTACCACCAATTGCTGGATGCCGCCAGCTTAGGCCGGGAAATAGAGCTACAAATTGCGGAAGGCTGGTGCGCAAAAAGTGCACTGAAGCGGGTGGTAGAAAAATTTGCCCGACAATTTGATGATATGGATGACCCTTATCTGCGCGAGCGGGGCACAGACATACGTGATCTGGGCCAGCGGGTATTAAATAATTTACTCGACACTGAACAGCGTAAAATTAAACTGCCTGAAAAAGTTGTATTGGTAGCTGACAATGTCACGGCAACGATGTTGGCTGAGGTACCCCGGCATCAGCTAGTAGCTATTGTTTCACTAAAAGGGTCGGTCAATTCGCATGCTGCGATTATGGCGCGGGCCTTGGGTATTCCAGCGGTAATGGGCGTCAATGATCTTCCGCTACTGCATTGGCAACGACAGCGGCTTATTGTTGATGGTTATCAAGGGCATATTTTGTTGTCTCCGGTTGATGCCATTTGTTTGGAGTACCAACGTTTAATTAGCGAAGATGCCGCCCTGAATGCTCGTTATCTGGCTGAGATTGCTCAGCCCTCGCAATCTTTGTGCGGCAAAGCGTTTAACCTGATGGTGAATTCAGGCTTGGCGATAGAGCTGGAAACCACAAATCCGGCATATACCGATGGTGTAGGGCTCTATCGTACTGAGTTTCCGTTTATTATGCGAAGCCGGTTCCCAACCGAGCAAGAACAAATAGAGCTGTACCGTAAAGTGCTGGAAAGTTACCCAACCAAGCCAGTGATTATGCGCACATTGGACGTTGGTGGTGATAAAGCGCTACCGTATTTTAGTATTGTAGAGGAAAATCCGTTTTTGGGCTGGCGTGGCATTCGCTTGACATTGGATCATCCGGAGATATTTTTGGTGCAAATACGCGCCATGTTGAAAGCCAATTTAGCAATAGACAATTTGCATATTTTACTACCGATGATTTCTGATTTGGCGGAAGTAGATGAATCGTTACGTTTAATTAAGCAAGCGAGTTTTGAAGTGAGTGATGAACTTGCTATCGAGCTGCCCCGCCCCAAAATTGGTGTCATGATTGAAGTGCCTTCTATTATGTATCAGCTGCCCGAGCTGGCGCGGAAGGTAGATTTTTGCTCTATTGGCACGAATGACCTAACGCAATATTTATTGGCCGTCGATCGGAATAATCCGCGGGTTGCCAGCTTGTATGATGCAATGCATCCAGCGGTATTAAGAGCATTGCATCAGTTTAATCAACAGGCTCAGGGTTTGCAGTTTCCAACCAGCGTATGCGGTGAGTTGGCTGGCGAACCAGCTGGTATTTTGTTGCTTGCTGCTATGGGTTACACGAGCTTTAGTATGAACAGTAGCAATCTGGCGAAGATAAAATGGTTATTGCGGCGGGTTGAGCTATCAGAACTGGCGCTGCTGTTGCCAGAGGTGCTGGCATGCCAGTCGGCTAAACAAGTCCGACAGCATGTACAGCGTTTTTTGGAGCAAAAACAATTACTCAGCCAGCTACGTGCTTGATAGCGTGCTTAGCTGTTATACTGCAGCCCCAATGTTGCTTAGAGAAAGCTTGTGTTAAGTATTATTGCCTTTACTCTGTTGCTCGGCGCGCTGGCCGGTTTTCTTGCCGGTTTGCTAGGCATTGGCGGTGGCTTAGTTATAGTCCCAGCCTTAGTTATGCTACTACCTGCTTTTGGTATAGTGCCAGCTGAGCAAGCCATATTAGTAGCGGTCGCAACGTCGCTAGCATCAATTATTATCACAGCAACGTCCTCCGTATTGGCGCATCATCGTTGGGGCAATGTCCCTTGGTCTATTGCAGGGGCCATCTTTGTCGGCGCAGCAATAGGTGCCTGGTGTGTAGGCTATCTGGCACATAATATCAGCGGTGCTGTATTACAAATGATTTTTGGTGTTGCGGCCCTCTTACTAGCGTTACGCATGTTGGGCTCGCGCACAGCGGTAGGTATAAAGCCTTTGCCTGGAACTCTACTAACAATATGTATTTCTGCACTACTCGGTGGTGTCGGCAGTTTGCTTGGCATTGGCGGTGGAGCCTTGTTTGTACCGATGCTAAATTACTTTTCTGTCGATATGCGCCGTGCTATTGGTTGCGCGGCAGCGAGCAGTATTGCTGTTGCAGTATTTGGGACGCTTGGTTACGTTATCGCTGGTTGGCGGCACTATCAACTTGCAGATGGGTTTGTCGGGTATATTTATTTACCGGCATTGTTAGGTATAGTGGCGATGTCTGTATTTACCGCTCCAATAGGAGCAAAGCTGGTTCAGCAGCTGCCGGTGCTGACGATTAAACGGGTATTTGGAGTTTTTCTGCTGTTAATTGCAGTAAAAATGATACTAAGTTAAGGGGCGTTATGTCTGCAGTTTTTTTTACTTTTCCACAGATTGACCCGATTATTTTTTCTATAGGGCCGATCAGTTTGCGTTGGTATGGTTTGATGTATCTCATCGCTTTTGGCTTGGCCTGGTGGCTGGCTAATCGTGCGGCTAAAAAGCCCGCATCAGGCTGGACGGAGCAACAAGTCAGTGACTTATTATTTATTGGTTTTCTTGGTGTCATTCTTGGTGGACGTATTGGATATGTGTTGTTTTATCAGTTTGACCTGTTTTTAGCTGAACCGTTGTACTTGTTCAAAATTTGGACTGGTGGCATGTCGTTTCATGGTGGGTTGCTGGGGGTTTTGGTTGCGATGGCCTGGTTTGCCAAGCGCAATAATAAAGCCTATCTGCAGCTGGGGGACTTTGTAGCGCCATTGATACCCCTAGGGCTGGCGGCAGGACGCTTAGGCAACTTTATTAATGCCGAGTTGTGGGGGCGTCCGACAGACGTACCTTGGGCGGTGTTATTTCCGGCTGCAGGTCCGCTGCCTCGACATCCATCACAACTTTATGAATTTGCCTTAGAGGGGCTGGTGTTGTTTGCACTTATCATGCTGTATCGTCGTTTTAATCCTCCTGCAGGCAGTTTAGGTGGGTTATTCCTGGCGGGATATGGTATTGCACGCTTTTTTGTCGAGTTTTATCGTGAGCCCGACCAGCACCTTGGTGTGTTATCTGCAGGCATGTCGATGGGACAGTGGCTGTCTCTGCCAATGATCATCGTTGGATTTGGGATCATTGTCTATGCTAACTGGAACAGCAACAAGCCACAGCAGCGGGAGAGTACATTATGAAACAATATCTCGATTTAATGCGGCATGTTATTGATCACGGACATAAAAAATCTGACCGCACTGGTACTGGCACTATTAGTGTATTTGGATACCAGATGCGCTTTGATTTACAGCAAGGTTTTCCGCTGGTGACCACGAAGAAATGCCATTTACGCTCCATCATCCATGAATTGCTGTGGTTCTTAAAAGGCGAGACAAATATCGCTTATCTAAAGCAAAACGGCGTGTCAATCTGGGATGGTTGGGCAACAGAAGAAGGCGAGTTAGGGCCGGTATATGGCGCTCAGTGGCGCAGCTGGCAGGCAGCAGATGGTCGGGTAGTTGATCAAATAAGACAGGTTATCAACGATATAAAGCAAACACCGGACTCACGACGCTTGATCGTCAGTGCCTGGAATCCGGCTTTGTTACCCGATACATCAATGTCACCCAAAGAAAATGCTGCTGTCGGTAAGCAAGCCCTACCGCCATGCCATACGTTGTTTCAGTTTTACGTTAATGATGGCAAGTTATCTTGTCAGCTGTATCAGCGCAGTGCGGATATCTTTCTTGGCGTACCATTTAACATTGCCAGCTACGCCTTGTTAACGATGATGGTGGCACAGGTGTGCGGGCTGCAATTAGGCGAATTTGTACATACTTTTGGTGACGCTCATTTGTATATAAATCACTTAGATCAAGTGAGTACTCAGTTAGCGCGTGAACCCTATCCGCTGCCGCAAATGCAACTAAACCCAGCTATTAAAGATATTTTTGCGTTTAGTTACGCCGATTTCAATTTAGTCAATTATCAGGCGCATCCTCATATAAAAGCCGCAGTTGCTATCTGAGCACAAGGTACCAGTAGCAACTACTCACTTTTATCTGACGACCACCCCTAAATGGCGGGTGACGAAATAGGGGATGGTTGTTTGGCTACTGGATATTAAGCTGTTATCCCGGGTGTTGAATAATCGCGTGTTTACCTCGATTCCGGTTGGTGCATAGATCAAGGTTCCAGTTAGTACACAGCAATAGTTAGTGCGGGTAAAGCGTGTGCGTTTCTTGCGTGAAAAAACAAAATCGCCTTTTGAATCAATTATTAACTTCCCGTTTGCTTTGGTCTCATTAACGTTGTAACCAAACTTTTGTAGTTGGGTAATAAAATTTTCGGCCAATTGGTTACCTAAGGCATGGCTATGCGTCAGGCTCGCATCAAAATCAACAAAGGACGCAACAGCAATAGAGCCTTCTGTTGGCACTGTGCCATTGCGTTTTAACGACAGCACCATTTGTTCAACGTAATTTGCCAAGCTTAATTTGTGCCGACCAGGCGTATAACTGTCTTGGAATACATTGTTTGGATGAACAATATGATCGTAATTGCTGACTGCGCTGCTGCCGGGACAAGTCACGAGCAGCAGGCTGAATGCCAGAGCCATGGTTAATTTTTGCATCACCTGTTCCTCACTTAGCGGCCTTTTATCAGCGGTGTCGTATTGACTACTTCGCTTGGGAGCAAAGCATCTATAACTTGGCGGGGTACCAGGCTTTGAGCGGAGGCAACCACGACTTTGCTATCAAACTGCACCATTCGAGCATTGATTAATATTCCGTCTTTGTGGTTGGCCAAAGTACCACCCACAGCAAAGCGAGCTGCAAGGTTACCACCAAGCTCTTCATAATTACGGCTTAGCACCAAATCGCCAGTGTTGGTAACGCGAATATAGTCCGTGACTTTAAAATCCAGTACTGTAATACCGGCGTTATGTAACTCGTGCATAAAGCTTTCGGCAATTTGATTACCCAACATTGACGCCTGATTATAGTCAGTATCCAAATAGAGGAAGCTGGCCACTGCTACCGGTGTTTGCTCGGTTACGCTTTGCATGCCGATTAACATGTCTTGCATCATGCCGCGAATATAGTGATGAATGGTAATTCGATCTACCGTGTCGCGGCTGTTATCCGGCATGATGCTGACAAACTTTGCCGGCTGAAATTGTGCAGGAGTCGCTACCGCGCGCTCTTTTGCGGGCCGCTCTGCATTAACTGACATATGCGGTTTCGGCTGTTGGCTGGCTGATGGTGGCGTACTGCAGGCAGTGAGTGTCAGCATAGTCATGCTAAGTAATATTGTTTTCATGTCGACTCCTTATTGGCCAGTACGATACAGTTTGCCAGCTCTAAGTTGAACCGTGCCTCTGCTCCAGAACACATTAAGCGGTATTTCGGTTGTAGCGGCAGCGACAACCTGGCTAAGTCGGGTATTGATTAGCCGGGTATTGACAAAGTAGGCATGTTGTTGAGGCAACATAGTGCCGGTTAACAGGTAATCTGCCTGCACATTTTGCCGGTTGTGAGCTTCACGAGATAGCACAAGTTCTGCTTCTGATGTCTGCATAATATTTTCATCCCAACGGATTTCGACAACATCAAAGCCGCTTTGTGTCAGTAATGTCATGATGCTTTCCTGTAGTTGCAAACCCAATTCAGGTGCGATGTCTGCACTTACTTTCTGTTGTAAATTATTTGCCAGCACATAGGTAGCAACTGCGACTGTGCTACCTCGCGGCAGCGAAGCGGTACTTTGCAGCATTTGCATAACGATGTCGCCGGCATACTGATGCACCGAGTAAGGTGCGATACCTTCTGGTAGCATTGGTCGGGGAGCCGACGTGGTGCTGCTTTCTGACAGTCCAGAGTCAATAGCCGTTGCGCAACCGGCTAATATTAACGCCAGCAAACCAATCATTATCTGCATGGTAGTACCTGCTTTATTATTCAATTAAGTTTTACTGCTGCTTTGCAGTACATTTCCATAAGCAATAAACAGACCAATATTAGCACTTCTGCCGGATGGCTGGGTTAATATAGCTTACGCGGTAAGCGTTTGATGCTATTTAATACGGTGCTTAACTCGACAATTGCGCAGTTCAATACTGGTAATAGGCAGTTTAAAGCAGGTATTATCAATTTTAATTGCTTTATCAAAGGAAAGTTACCATATGGACACACTTAGTGCTGTAGCACTGGTCAGAAGCCTCTCTGCTCAACGCTGTCCTGTCACCTTGCTAAATGGCTTGATTGATTGGCTCAGTTACAGTGAATTCGGTAACGATCCTGCACAGCGGGCTGGAAAACTACGCGATGCTCTGCAGACAAATCCCCGTCATGCTGCCGAATTAGGTGAAGTACTTTTTAGTTGGTTGGGACAAGTGAACATTTATCCGGCTTTGGTTAACCTTGGTTTATTTTCCCGCTCCGGCTTTTTTCGGGAAATGGCCTCGCGCTTATATGAACGATTAAATCCGGCGCCACATGACCAAAATGATTTTGCAGATGTGCTGGTGCAGATGTGTGATGGCAAAAGTGATGCACAATGGCTGCAAAAGCTGAACAAAGACGATTTATTGGCATGTTTTAGTCTGGTTGCTGCACAAGTTAGTCCGGCTACTGTTGAAAAAATGACGGCGCACTTTCGTGAGGAAAGTTTATACGCGCTGGAGATGCTGGCTATTTGGGTTGCAGCAGAGGAAATAGAGCCGGATCTGATGAGGTTAGACAGGCGTTTGAGCAGCATTGATTCACCTTTTATTGCCCTTAGCCGCGAGATGAATTTGCTGGTAGAAAGTGGCCGCAAGCAGCTCGTTTCGCCAGATGCCGACTTGCTGGACACCGCACATTTGCAGGTTATGATGCAGCAATCCCGGGAGCAGGTAGAACGGTTACGCCGACGTGGTGCCGGCCTTGGTAGTTCAGTGTCAGTGGCACATTTATTGGAACGATTGGAGCAAACACTAGACCGGATAGACATGTTAATGGATGTTCTAACCAGCGACGTGAGCAAGCAAAATAGCAAAGTACAGTCTATGTTAATGCTGCTGGTCGAGGCCAGTGGTGAGCACAATAGTATTTCAGCGTTGTGGCGCAGCAGCACGCAAATGCTGTCAAAAAGTATCACCATCAATAAAAGTGGTCATGGCGAGCACTACATTACCCGCAACCGCAGTGAGTTTTTCACTTTGATGCGATCGGCCGCCGGAGCCGGTATTGTTATTGCTTTGATGGCATTGTTAAAAATTTATTTGCAAAGTCTCGGCCTGAGCGCCTTAAACAACGCGGTGTTGGCAAGTTTGAACTATGGTTTGGGTTTTGTATTAATACACATATTGCATTTTACCATTGCCACTAAACAGCCAGCGATGACAGCCGCCAGTTTTGCACTGGAGGTAGAGCGTGGAGAAAACGGCAAAGCAGTAAATCGTAAACTTGCGGCGTTGTTAATAGATGTAAACCGTTCACAGTGGGCTGCGGTATGGGGGAATGTCAGTAGTGCTATTT
Organism: Rheinheimera maricola; assembly: GCF_016918075.2. Taxonomy (GTDB): domain Bacteria; phylum Pseudomonadota; class Gammaproteobacteria; order Enterobacterales; family Alteromonadaceae; genus Alishewanella; species Alishewanella maricola_A. The sequence goes on from NZ_JAERPS020000001.1 coordinate 237,499, forward strand.
TACTTGCCAGTACAATAGCGCTGTGTGCACTGTGGTGGTCTGGACAGCCGCTTTTGTCTACAGAAGTTGTGGCGTATCAACTTAAATCCTTGTCGCCGTTTACTGGGTTGGCGCTGTTCTACGCCGCTATCGCGGGGGTTTGGTTATTCTGCGCTGGTATTATTGCCGGCTTCTTTGACAATAGGGCTAATTGTCTTGAATTGCGCTTACGACTGTTTCATCACCCTGTATTAAAACGGCTGCTGTCAGACCATCGACGTAAGCAGCTTGCCGATTATCTACATGATAATTATGGTGCTTTGGCCGGTAACTTTTTCTTTGGTGTGCTATTAGGTATGACGGGTTATATTGGTTTTTTAACTGGCTTACCTTTAGATATTCGTCATGTTGCTTTTTCTTCAGCGAACCTGGGTTACAGCGCCATAAGTGGTGAACTTGGCATACTTAATTTCCTGTTACAGCTGCTGTTTGTGCTGATGATTGGCTTTGTCAATCTTTGGGTGAGTTTTACGTTGGCACTCGCTATCGCATTACGTGCCAGGGGCACGCGGATCAGCCGTTTGCGTTTACTGTTAAAGAGTTTGTGGGAGCAAGCGAAGCAACAACCATTGCACTTGTTTTTTCCGGTAGAGTTAATGCGACAAACGCTGAACGACAGTGATAAAGCCGAAGTGAAAACGCAAAAGTAAACTGGCTGCCCCAGCAGGAATCGAACCTGCAACTGCCCCTTAGGAGGGGGCCGTTATATCCATTTAACTATGGGGCAACGGCGCCGGAGTGTATCAGACCTGATTATTATTGTGAACTAAACAGATCACTGTTCGCTGTTTTTACGCACACTAATAATGTCGCCGCTCTGAATATGTTGTAAAAACTTGCCATCGTCGGCAGTGGCCCAGGCATTGCGTTCTGATACGCTGCTGACGGTTAGTTTAAGCTGGCTGTTTAGCAAGTGTTTGACCGCGGGTGTCGTTGGCTGGCGCTGCAACTGGAATAGTTCGAGACTGTCACCCATATGCAGGCCGTGCTGTTTACCCAAATTCAGCATAATCCGGCTACCTTTAACTTGTAATACTGAGCTCAGCAGTGGCTTGCACGCGAGTTGTCGCTGTATGTCCTCGGCGATGATTTGCAACAGCTGATCTATTTTCTGGCCGTAAGCCATGTTCCAAAAGGCCTGGCTGTGGCTGGATGGTGTGCTTTGCTCTTGGTAAGGCCACGGCGCGCTGGTGCGGTACTCTTGTTGGTATACTGTGGTTTGTTCAAATAAGTCAAACAAGGCTACTTCTATTGAGAAGTGGCGTTCTTTGACCTTTTGCTGCCAAAAGCCACCGCTAGCTTGACCCAAGGACATGTCGTTTATCTGTGCGCTGATGATGTACTGATGGCCTTGATTAAATAACTGTTCGGTGGTGGGGTATACCAACGCTGACGGCAAAACCGGTTGGGCCAACAGCTGTAGCGTGGCTGCTGGGCTGTAGTCACGCAAATGCCGTTCCAGTTGTGTAGTAGCATGCTCACCGAGTTTAAACAAATCACCATGCACCGCATCTTGTCTGGCCTTTAGCTGAAGCTGCGGTAACAGTACAGGTTTGCTGAAGCTATTGTTACTGCAGTTATCACTCTGGGCTTCAATATATAGCCGTAACGTGATGGTTAGCATATTGTTTTCATGCTGTTCGGTTAATAGTTGCAGCTGGCTGATTTCGCCATTGCTTATAAAACCCAGTCGCTCTTGTTGCAATACACCATTAACTAGCTGCTGAGTGCTACTTAAACTGGCCCCGGCGAATAATGCGGCACGTTTAATTGCATCGTCTATCGCGGCTTGGCGTGCTTGTTCAATGTTACCCTGTTCAATTACAGCTTGACCGGTAGTCTCATACCAATCTGCTGCGGCGTAAGGATTAAAAAGGGCGGCGACAAAAATAGCCAGTAATGCGTACTGTTTCATATAAGCTCGGTGTTTTATTGGCACTGTAAGCAAGCTAAGCAAAATGTATGCCTTTTAACAGATAGTTTTATTGCCAAGATGGATCCTTAGTGGTTATGCACAGCCAATCTATTAAAGGCTGGCTTGATTCTTGCTGAATGGATCTGATTGCTTATCGCTAGATTGCAAAGACTAGCGTTATCCTCCAGCTGATTAACGTTGGTACAGTGCTATGACTGTACCTTGGGAGACAAAATGAAACCTTGTTATCTATTATTGCTACCGATGTTCTGCGCTGTAACTGGCTGTTCTTCATTTGCAAACCGGCATATCGAGTACCAACAGGTAACACCGGAGGTGTTTCCAGTGCTGACGGCAGTGGGGTATGCGCCGATTAGTTTGCAGCTCGGCCAAACCGGCGAGCACAAAATGCTACAAGCGATGAAAGCGTCGAAGTTAGAGGCATACAAGGAGTTAACTGAGCAGGTTTACGGCCAAAAAATTGACGCGCGCAATGAGCTTAGATCGATGGTGCTGACCGATGAACGGCTGTCAACGTCGGTAAAAGGCATAATAAGTGGTGCCAGAGTGGTAAAAACCTATGCTGTTGAAGATGTCTATATTACTGAGCTTGAACTGGATTTTAAGCAGGTTTATAACTTGTACCAGAATACTCAGCCAAGACAAACGATAAAAAGTGTACGCTATTATTACTAAATAGCGAGGTTGTTCTTGCAGTGCTATGTGGTATCTTTGATTAGCTGAACACTGCTTGCAGCGCAGTGTCCAGTTCAGGCCTTTACACCTTTACCTTTACTATCTACGGCCGGTTTACCTTTACTGGTGTAAGTCAGCCCTGCTTTGCCGCGGCTGGATAATAACTCAGTTTTAAATCTTGCCAGTGTAAGCTGGCTTTGCTCCAGTGTTAGCTGGTTAATATCATTCTGGGTTTTGCACTCATTGAGCTGAGCATCGAGGCTGGCAACTTGTTGTACAAACCAGGGGGCTGATTTGTGGGTCGCTATGTCATCAGAAACGGCTAGCGCAGCGTCGTTATCCTGCAGCTGTTGTAGTGTGGTGAGTTTTTCTTGGGTAATGTGCTCCAGCGCACTAACGTCGCGGCTGGCAAGCGCGGCAATTTCCTGCCGTAATAACAAAAGCAGCTCGTCCAGTAGCTGCTTTTGCTGGTCTAATAAGGCGGTGATGTGGTGACTAGTGTCGGTCATTTTTTACCGAACAACTCACTCTCAAACTGCACAATACGTCGTGCCAGTTGTTCTACGTTAACCTTATATCGGCCTTCAGCAATCGCCTGTTTAATCTTGTCGACTTTTTCCTGATCGATGCCTGAACTACCGTTGGCTTTTTCCGTCAGCTTTGAAAACTGCTGAGCCTGTGGTGTAATCGACACTGAATCCTGCTTTTGCGTTGCGTTTTGGGCAACATTTTGCTGCAGCGTCGTTTGTTGACGCTGAACATTTTGCTCAACTTTATCATTTTTAACTTGCGAGCTGTTCTGCAAGTTATTGATATTAATAGCCATGCTAGTACCTCATCACCTTAATACAGTTCCTTATGCACAGGTTAACGGCATTCAACAGCAAAACTTTAGTATTTATTTAAAATATAATACTAACCTGATTTACCGCAACAACGTCTGCTGATATCGTGCGATTTGACTGTCTGTTGAGTACGCTAATGGTATCTCCCAGGCTGCCGTCACTTTGAGCAACGCCTGTGGCGGCAACATTCAGTCCGTTGTTACTGATTGATATTGTAACAACATCTCCTTTACAGACAAGGCAAAGATCTTGCAAAGTTAAAATTTGTCCAACTGAAAGCGAGCGACGGGTTTTGGCACCAATGACCTGATCAACATTCGTGACCAGGCTACCTCGGGTAAACCGGCGTTCACGACTTTCTGTATTAAGCATCGTAGCCGTTATACTGCTTCCTGTAGTTAAGTTTTGCGTTAATACTACTGCTTGCACTACTTCATCAATCCTAACCGGCACATAGAGCTGCCAGCTCGTTGCTGCTGTGCAGCGAATTTGGATCGTGTTCTGTCGTTGTGTTATCGGTTGAGACAATAAAAACTGTAATGGTTGCTGACATTCTTTATCGCCAATACGTTCATCCAATTGGCTGACATTTATTTGGATATCATCTTGTTGCGGCATAGCCAATTGCTGGTTTATCCAGATTTCTGCCCGCCTGGTAAGCTCGCTTGGGCTATAAATATTGCTATCAATGTCAGCGACAACGATATGGGAAAAGAATAACAGAGTGCAAGTAAGTGTTTGTTTAAATAAATTTTCGTACTTTTTCATATGGTTTCAGCTATGCTTTACACGCTAAGGGTTATAACATCAGCACTAAACAACAAACTGTGTCAGATAACCGTCGCTTTGTTTTCCATGGTTAAGACTCAGCAAGAATCGATCCGGATTGTATGGCAAAGGAGCTACAGATGGCCGGTATGTTAGACTCTGTGAACCAGCGTACGCAACTGGTCGGACAAAACCGACTTGAATTACTGTTGTTCAAGTTAGGTGGCCGCCAACGTTATGGTATTAACGTGTTTAAAGTCCGCGAAGTGCTACAGTGTCCAGCGCTAACCGCCATACCCAAACGTAATAAATTTGTCCGTGGTATAGCGCATATCCGCGGGCAAACCATCTCTGTTATCGACCTCAGCTTGGCAACGGGTGGAAAACCGACAACAGACACCAAAAATAGTTTTATTATCATCGCAGAATATAACCGTTCGGTGCAGGGTTTCCTGGTTCATTCAGTTGAGCGCATTATTAATATCAATTGGGAATCGATTATGCCGCCGCCAAAGGGGACTGGTGGTAAACAAAGTTACCTGACAGCGATAACCGAAATTGATAAAGAGCTGGTTGAAATTCTGGATGTTGAAAAAATCCTAGAGGAAATTTCGCCTTCTCCGACGCTGATAACCCGACAATTGGATACGCAGAGCATCACTGCAGATTTAGGTGACAGATTGATCCTGATAGCGGATGATTCTGCTGTTGCGCGTAATCAGGTTAAGCGGGCGCTGGAGGGGTTAGGCGTGAAAATGCATCTAGTAAATAATGGTCGCGAAGCGCTGACATATTTGCAAAATGCGGCGAAAACGTGCAGTGATTCCGTGACAGAAAAAGTGGGGTTGCTGATTTCCGACATTGAAATGCCAGAGATGGATGGCTATACCCTAACGGCTGAAATTAAGTTGGATCCAGCACTAAAAAAGCTGCACGTTATTTTACATACCTCGCTAAGTGGCGTGTTTAATCAGCAAATGGTACAAAAAGTAGGCGCGGATGATTTTATTGCAAAATTTAATCCAGACGAACTGGCTGAATCCGTTCAGAAATGGCTGCATGCCGATTGAGTTAAGGGTTGATAGTGCCAAATAAAGACCTTCATGACAGGGAATACGTCCAGTTCAGAGATTTTCTCGAACAACAGTGCGGTATTGTTCTGGGCGATAATAAGCAATATCTGGTAAAGAGTAGGCTGGGGCCGCTGATGCAGCGCTTCGGGCTGGCTACATTGTCAGAGTTGGTAAGCAAAACGCTTAGTCCGTTTGAGCGACAACTCAGATCTGCTGTTATTGATGCCATGACAACCAACGAGACGCTGTGGTTTCGTGATACTTACCCTTATGAACTGTTAAAAAAGCAAATTTTTCCTGAGCTAGAGAAAACCAGCCGCACCGTCAAAATTTGGTCAGCGGCTAGTTCCAGTGGACAAGAACCGTATTCTATTGCCATGACGGCTTTAGAGTATCAGCAAACCCGCCCTAGTAGCTTTAGCTTAGGTGTTAATGTGCTGGGAACCGACATTTCTAATACCATGTTAGAGCATTGCCAGCGTGCTGAATACGACGGTTTAGCCTTATCCAGGGGGCTATCTGATGATCGCCGGACAAAATTTTTTCAAGATAGCGGCAAAGGTATGATGCGGGTTAAAGACAACGTGCGCAAAAACGTCAATTTTCGGCACCTTAACCTGCTGGATAGTTACACCTTACTTGGTAAGTTTGACATTATATTTTGTCGCAATGTGCTTATTTATTTTTCTGGCGATGTGAAGGCAAAAATCATCCGCCAGTTTGCCCAATCACTCAATCCGCGTGGTTTTTTGTTCCTGGGTGCATCAGAATCTCTACCTAGTACCAACAGTGATTTCGAGATGGTGCGCTGTAACCCGGGCATTATCTACCGCAAAAAGACCTAACCACTCAGCAAATAAAAATTCTGGCCCGTGTTTTGCATTTGAATTGCCATCATAACCTGATAGGTGGCAAGAAAATGGCAATCAGTTTTGAAAAGGCGTTTGGAATGCATCCTGAAGCCTTACTTGTGCGTGACAAGCGGGCACAGGTTCTGGCTGAAAATATCGCTAACGCTGATACCCCTGGGTATAAAGCGAGAGATCTGGATTTTCAGCAAGCGCTGAATAATGCCCGGGCTCGTCAGTCTGGCGCTATGGCGCGAACTCACGATCAGCACTTTGCAATTTCAACCTCCCTTCAGCATGAAACCAAATTTCGCAATCCAGATCAGCCAGATACTGGCGACGGTAATAGTGTAGACATACACCGAGAGCGTAATGCCTTTATGCAAAATAGTCTTGAATATCAAGCTAGTATGACATTTCTAAATTCGCGCATTATGGGGCTTAAAAAAGCCATAACCGGCGGAGGGCAGTAACGATGAGCACCTATAAAATTTTTGATATTACTGGCAGTGGCATGAATGCTCAGTCGGTACGCATGAATACCACGGCGAGTAATATCGCCAATGCTAACAGTGTGAGCAGTAGTGTCGAGCAAACCTATCGTGGCCGCCACGCCGTGTTTGCAGCGGAGCTAAGTGAAGCCAACAAGCGCCAGCAAAGCGATGATGCAGTGGGCGTAAAAGTACTTGGTATTGTTGAATCAGACGCCCCGCTTAATGTTGAGTACTCGCCTAACCACCCATTAGCAGATGAGAACGGTTATATCTACAAACCCAATATTAATATTATGGAAGAGATGGCGAACATGATATCGGCGTCGCGCTCTTATGAAACTAATGTGCAAACAGCGGATGCAGCCAAGCAGATGATCATGCGTACGCTGCGGCTGGGACAGCAACAATAAGGGTATGACCAATGACAACTAACGTAAGCAATAATGCAGCGCTGGATGGTATGTACTGGGATAACACCAGTAAAGCCGCTGACAAAAACAATGGCGCTTTAACACAGTCAGACTTTTTTGCCTTGCTGACACAGCAGTTAGCCTATCAGGACCCAACAAAGCCGGTAGAAAACGATCAGATGATCGCACAAATGACCAATTTCACCATGGCAGATGGTATTGGCCAGCTGAATGATAACTTTAAATCGTTATCCGCCAGCATGACGTCTAACCAAGCATTGCAAGCGTCATCATTAGTGGGGCGCAGCGTACTGACACAATCAGACGAAATTGTGTTCACCGGTGAAACCTTGTCACGCGGCAATATTGTAGTAGATAAGCCTGCCAGCCTGATGCAAGTGCGCATAGAAAACGAAAGTGGCGAGTTAGTGCGCAGTTTTAGCGTAGAAAATCCGAAAACCGGCAAAAATGATTTTGTCTGGGATGGTACAGATGCCAATGACGAAACAGTTGCTGCCGGGTCGTACAAAATTAAAGTTGAAGTGAGTTATACCGACGGTGAAACCGCCAGTTTGCCGGTATTTGTCTATACCCCGGTGGGGAGTGTCAGTATGAATGGTACTGGCGGCGGTATCACCCTTAACCTGTTAGGTTTAGGTGCGGTTAAATTAAGTGATGTATTAGAAGTTTCATATAGTTAATAGTGAGCTGAGGTGAATTATGAGTTTTAATATTGCTTTGAGCGGCTTAGCCGCTGCACAAAAAGATTTGGATACCACGGCGAACAACATCGCTAACGTAAACACAACTGGTTTTAAAGAATCGCGGGCGGAATTTGCCGATGTGTATGCCACATCAATTTTTGCCTCTGGTCGTACCAAAGTTGGCGATGGTGTGTCAACATCCACCGTTGCCCAGCAGTTTAATCAGGGGTCGTTGCAATTTACTAACAACTCGTTGGATTTAGCTGTTACTGGCGAGGGCTTTTTTGCGCTGACACCGGACCTGCAATCTCAGGATTTAACCTATACTCGTTCGGGTGCATTTAAGTTGAATAAAGACAATTTCATTGTCGATAATAACGGCAACTTTTTGCAGGGCTTTTCTGTCGATCCAGTTACCGGCGACAATCAGTCAGTAAGTCTGAGTACCACGGCACCGATTTCTATCCCAACGTCTGCCGGTGCGCCACGTGCCACTGATAATATCTTTTTAAGTATGAATTTGGATTCGCGGGAGCTGGCCACTGCTGGGGTACCGTTTGATGCAACTGATCGTTCGACTTATAACCATTCAACCTCAGTCACGGTATATGACAGTTTGGGCGAGTCGCATACAGTAACGGCATATTTTCGTAAAACCGCTACAGTACCACCGGCAAACTCTGAGTGGGAAACCTTTGTGGTGTGGGACGCAGTTACCGGCGCACCCTTTCAAGGAGACAACGTAGTGTTTGACTCCAGTGGTAATTTTGTCACACCACCGATACCGACTTTAGATCTACCTTTTGCCGATTTAAATGACCCTGCTAACGGCTATCTTACCAACGGTGCTCAGTTTGCTGCTGATGTGGTGGTTAATTTCCGCGATGCATCGGGCGTGCGTCAGCCAACGCAGTATGCATCAAATTTTGATGTAAGTAATCTTAGCCAGGATGGTACTACCGTCGGTAGCCTTACTGGCGTAGACATAGATGCTTTCGGCCGAGTTTTAGCCAGTTACAGTAATGGCGACTCATCCTATTTGGCGCAGGTTGCCATGGTGCGCTTCGCTAATGTTCAGGGGTTAAAGCAAGTAGGGAACACCTCTTGGAAGCAAAGCATTACGTCAGGTGAGCCTATTGGTGGCCAAGCTAATATCGGTACCTTCGGTGCCATAAATGCATCGGCACTAGAGCAATCAAACGTTAACCTAACAACTGAGCTGGTTGATCTGATTAGTGCCCAGCGAAACTTCCAGGCTAACTCGCGGGCGTTAGAAGTTAACAGTACGCTACAGCAAACAGTGCTGCAGATCCGCTAAGTTTAGCCCGACTAAACTCGATGCCAGACACCACCTTCGGGTGGTGTTTTTTTATCCTCAAATTTACTGGCATAAAATATGCTTTAAAGCTGTAGAGAACGTTAACGGAGCATGTTATGGACCATCTGTTATATATCGCCATGAGTGGTGCCAAGGAAAATTTGAATGGCATTTCAGTAAGGGCGAATAACCTTGCTAATAGCAGCACTGTTGGCTTTAAAGCCGATTTTGAACAAGCCAGAGCAATGCAGGCTTTTGGGGAGGGTTTACCAACACGGGTATTCTCACTCACTGAGCGGCCAGGTCAAAACTTTGACGCCGGCACGATAATAACAACCGGGCGTGATCTGGATGTGGCCGTTCAAGGCGAGGGCTGGATAGCCGTGCAGGCACAGGATGGTAACGAGGCGTATACCCGGGCAGGCAACTTACAGGTTAATGCTTTTGGCATGCTTGAAACTGCAACAGGGTTAGCCGTAATGGGTGACGATGGCCCAATTCAGGTGCCCGTGCCGCTGGCAAAAATTGAGATAGCACAAGACGGTACAGTAAGCGCACTGCCACAAGGAGCTCCTGCCAATGCTATTGAAGAAGTGGGGCGCATTAAGTTAGTAAAACCACTAAACCAGGACATGGAAAAAGGCAGTGATGGCTTGTTCCGCCGAAAAGACGGCGTATTAGCCGAGGCCGATGTTGGCGTCAATTTATTAAAAGGCGCGATAGAGGGCAGCAATGTTAATGCCGTCGGCGAAATGACTTATATGATCAGCCTGCAGCGGCAGTTTGAATTACAGGTAAAAATGATGAAGAACGCTGAAGAAATGGATCAGCAGCAGAATCAGTTACTCAGAATTGTTGGTTAATAGACTTAACACAGGGCAATAGCCCGGGAGGCAACGATGCATCCAGCCTTATGGATCAGTAAAACCGGCTTAGACGCTAAACAGCGCGATATTTCGGTTATTTCAAACAACCTGGCCAATGCCAGCACTGTCGGCTTTAAAAAAAGCCGGGCTATCTTCGAGGATTTGTTGTACCAGAACATTAATCAGCCTGGTGGCGCTTCGTCCCAAAATTCAGAGCTGCCAAATGGTTTAATGATTGGTGCAGGTACCAAAGTGGTCGCCACGCAAAAAAACTTTACTCAGGGCAATATGTTAACTACGGATAACAGCCTTGACATGATGATTCAGGGCCATGGTTTTTTTGAGATTTTAATGCCAGACGGTACGATCTCCTACAGTCGAAATGGCCAGTTTACCGTAAACGATGAAGGCAGTTTAGTGACCTCAGGTGCGGGCTATCAGGTGCAGCCAAATATCGTAGTACCGCCGGATGCGCTAAGTATTTCAGTATCACAAGATGGCCAGGTCTCAGTGCAGTTACCTGGACAACCTGAGCCCGCCGTATTGGGGCAGTTAACGGTAACTAATTTTATTAATCCGGCTGGTTTGGAGCCTATTGGCCAAAACCTGTTCCGTGAAACGGGTGCCAGTGGCGACCCGGTACAAGGCATTCCTGGGCTTGAAGGCTTAGGTATCGTTGTTCAGGGCGCGCTGGAGACGTCTAATGTGAACGTGACAGAGGAGTTGGTTAGCCTGATTGAAAGCCAGCGGGTGTATGAAATGAATTCAAAAGTCATTTCATCGGTTGATCAAATGCTGGGTTTTGCTATTCAGCAGTTGTAGCAGGGGGCTTTATGTTGCGTTTTACTACTGTGGTTGGCTTGGTGTACTGGCTTGGTGGTTGTGCGTCTATGCAAGAACCGATGGCTGATGATCCGTATTTTTCGCCGCTGGCACCAGAGCCGGCATCACGGCCATTGGTTAATAACGGCTCGTTATTTGCGCAAAATCACTCTAATTCATTGTATTCCGACAACAAAGCGCGGCATGAAGGTGACATTATTACTGTTGTACTAAAAGAGCGTACCCAGGCCAGTAAAAATGCTAAAACTGAGACAAAAAAAGACAGTTCAACGTCAATTGAGCCCATGATTGGCTTGGGAGGCCGGGGCGTGTCGATAGCCGGCAATGTTCTGCAGTTTGGCGCCGATTCAACCTCAGATTACAAGGGCGATGCTAAAGCTGATCAGAGCAATTCACTGGTGGGGAATATATCGGTCAATGTGTTGCAAGTGCTGCATAACGGCAACCTGGTTATTCGCGGAGAAAAGTGGCTGACGCTGAACACAGGTAAAGAATATATCCGTCTTACCGGCGTGATCCGCTCGCAAGATGTTGATGTGAACAACACGGTTGAGTCGACCAAAATTGCCAATGCCAGAATTGAGTACAGCGGCACCGGCGCACACCACAATGGCCAGTCACCTGGCTGGTTAAGCCAGTTCTTTAACGGGCCTTTGTGGCCTTTCTAGGAGAGCGAGAATGAAATCGATATTCGCACTTTTACTGCTGCTCTTTCTGACACTGCCAGTGCAGGCTGCCAGGATAAAAGATGTCGCCGATGTGGAAGGCGTGCGCTCTAACCAATTAGTCGGCTACGGCTTGGTAGTTGGGCTGCCTGGTACCGGTGAGCAAAGCCCGTTTACCGAACAAAGCTTTCGAACCATGCTAAGCAACTTCGGTATTACGCTGCCTGGCAATATGAAAGCGCAAATTAAAAATGTTGCGGCAGTTGCTGTACACGCTGAACTGCCTGCCTTTGCTAAACCTGGTCAGGCGTTAGATATTACCGTGTCATCAGTAGGCAGTGCCAAAAGCTTACGCGGTGGTACCTTAATGCAAACCTTTTTAACTGGTTTGGACGGCAATGTCTATGCAGTGGCTCAGGGTAGTCTGATTGTAAGTGGCTTGGGCGCCGAAGGGCTGGATGGCTCACGGATTTTGGTCAACACGCCTACCGTTGGCAGTATTCCCAATGGCGCTGTTGTTGAGCGTGAAGTGCCCAGCCCATTTGGTCAGGGGGATTTTATTACTTTCAACCTGAAGCGTTCTGACTTTACCACCTCAAAGCGGCTGGCAGAGGCAATTAATGAATTTATCGGTCCTGAAACCGCGTATTCGCTGGATGCTACCTCAGTACAGGTGCGGGCGCCACGTGATATTAGCCAGCGTGTGTCTTATCTTTCCACGCTAGAGAACCTGGATTTTGTTCCGGGTGACTACGCGGCAAAAATCATTATTAACTCGCGTACCGGCACTATCGTAATAGGTAAAGACGTGCGTTTGTTTCCCGCAGCAGTGACCCATGGTGGTTTAACTGTCACCATCGCAGAAAATCCGCGAGTGGTGCAGCCTAACCCGTTGGCAGCTGGGCAAACCGCAATAGAAGAAAATACGATTATTGATGTACGGCCCGAGCAGTCGAGAATGTTCAAGTTTGATCCCGGTGTCACTTTGGATGACTTAGTCCGCACCGTAAATGCGGTTGGTGCTGCGCCTGGTGATTTAATGGCAATTTTGGAAGCGCTAAAGGAAGCCGGTGCTATCCATGGTGAATTGGTGGTGATTTGATATGAGCCTTTCGCCGCAAAATATGTCTTATCATGATTTGAGCAGCCTGCAGCAAATCCGCAGTCAGTCTGGCAAAGACGAAGCCGGCGCTTTGCGCCAGGCTGCTGAGCAATTTGAATCAATATTTTTTAGCATGCTGCTAAGCAGTATGCGCAAGGCGAATGCTGCTTTTGAAGTAGATGGCATGATGAACAGCCAAACCACTAAGTTTTACCGCGATATGCATGACAGCCAATTGGCTAGCGATTTGGCGCAAAAAGGCGCGTTGGGGCTAGCTGACCTGCTGGTTCAGCAATTAAGCCCTGCTCTGGGAGCTAGAGCTGCTTCGGCAGACAACGCTGCACCTAGCTTACAGCCGGCTACAAAAACACTGTCGATGCCTAAAGTGATATTACCAAGCATTAAAATGACCTCCAGCACTGCTACTGAGCCATCGCAGCCGCAGCCACTAAGAGAGCAAATGCCGTCGCCTTTGGTCGCAGAGCCGGCCCCGTGGCAAATAAACAGTCCGGCAGACTTTGTAAAAAGCCTATTGCCAGCAGCACGACAAACTGCCAAAGCTTTAGGTTTAGATCCTCTGGCATTGGTTGCTCAAGCAGCACTGGAAACTGGCTGGGGCAAACGCATGATTAAAACCGCGCAAGGTAGTAACAGTTTTAACTTGTTTGGCATTAAAGCTAATAACGGCTGGCAAGGTGAAACAGCTGTTGTCGATACTTTGGAATACCGCGGTGGTATTGCAAAAAAAGAACAAGCCCGGTTTCGCTCTTACGCGTCGCCGGAACAAAGTATGAAAGACTATGTGGCTTTTATTCAGCAAAATCCTCGTTATCAGGATGCCGTAAATGCCAGTAGTAATACCAAAGCGTATTTTGAACAGCTTCAAGCTGCCGGTTACGCCACCGACCCGGCCTATGCAAAAAAAATTATGGCAGTGTATCAAAGTCCTGCGCTGCAAAACGCCGCAGATGATGACGGCGAAGCTAAAGAATTGAGCCCGGCGGCCGACTAATAACCTAATTGGCACAGTTAATCTGTGTCTGCGGAGAGCGCAATGTCAGACAACTTATTGAGAATAGGCACTTCAGCTGTATTGGCAAATAGCACCTTACTCAACACAACCAGTAATAACATTGCCAACGTCAATACGCAGGGCTACTCGCGCCAGCGCACCGAGTTTGATGCGCAAACCTTAGGTCTGGGGGTTGGCAAGGGAACGACAGAGCGTTTGGTGAGTGAATTTACCTCGGCTCAATTGCGCAGGGATACCTCCAAGCTGGCATTTGCTAATCAATACACCGCTGAAGCGAACCGTATCGATGGCTTATTTTCTAATCCGGCAAATAGCATTTCATCAGCCATGAATGATTTATTTCAGAAATTACAGACAGCTAATAATGATCCCAGCGCTATTTCTACCCGACAACTAATTATCAGCAGCAGCGAGTCGCTGACCGACCGCTTTGCGACATTATCAAATTTAGTATTGGATCAAGCCAGTTACGTCAACCAACAATTGGATTTAGATTTAACCCAAACCAACTCACTCATTCGTAATATTTCTGAGTTAAACCGCAGCATTGCCGGCTTTGGTCGGGGAGACAACAATCAGGCGCCGTTGGATTTATTCGACCGGCGCGACGAAGCTCTGCGCCAGCTATCGGAAAAACTCGATATTAAAGTGCTCGAATCTGACAACGGTGAAAAGCTGGTCTTTATGGCTACGGGTCAGTCGTTGGTGGTAGAAAACGGTGAGTTTAATATTTTAAGCTTAAACGGCAATCCTGATCCTAATGTACGAAACGTACAACTTAGCCTGAGTTCCAAACCAACCGTTATTCGTAATTTAGGTATTGAAGAACTGGGTGGCCAGTTGGGGGGCTTACTTAAGTTTCGTGATGATTTATTAATTCCTACGCAAATGCAGCTGGGGCAGTTAGCGCTGGCCATGACTGATGCACTAAACAGCCAGAATAAGTTAGGCATGAATGCCAACGGCGAATTGGGTAGTGATTTATTTATCCTGCCGCAAAGTAGTGGTTTGGCATTTCAGGGTAATACTGGCGCAGGCAGCGTGTTGGTTGACATTGAACCTGGGCTGGCCACTGAATTACCGCCAAATGATTTTCTGCTGACCTTTACCGCACCCGATACCTTTACGCTGGAAGCAACCGACACGTCCGGGAATGTGGTTACCGGATCCGCTATTACAGTAAACGGTGTCACTTTTCCTGCAACATTAAATACCGACACGCCGGGTATTACCGATTTCTATGGCTTGTCATTGCAAATTGACGGTCCTATGAACGATGGCGATCGTTTTGTGCTTAAGCCATTGGCTAGTGCAGCCAGGAACATTAATTTAGCCACTAACCGTCCTGAAGATATTGCTCTGGCGTCACCGATACGCAGTGTGGTCGCGCAGGATAATCTGGGCAACGCCCAGGTAGATAAATTAGTGGTGTCGGATACCGATCCCGCGACCTCTGTATTTGCTGCGCCGTCGACAATAAATGGTGCACCGTTTCAGGTGGTGCATATAGGTGGTAATCAGTTTGAAGTGCGCGACAATGCTAATACATTGCTGGGTACCACGCCGGCGTTGCCGAGTGGTCAATTTAATAACATTATGGCGCAGGCTAGTTTAGGCAGCTACGGCTTTGATTTCAACATTACCGGTATCCCGCAAACTGGTGATAGCTTTACGGTAGAGTACAATACCGGCGGCTTTAACGATAACCGTAACGGGTTGGAAATTGCCAAGCTGCAAATAGCTGAAACCATGCGTCGCTATGCGGTTGCTACGCCAAATGCTGATAACAGTGTTAGCTTTAATGAAGCTTACGGTACTATGGTGAGCTTTGTTGGTGACAAAACATCGCAAGCCAGAAACAGTCAGGCTGCTGCAGAGGCGTTGTATTCGCAAACACTGCAATTAAAAGAATCGTTATCTGGCGTTAGTCTGGATGAAGAAGCCGCGAATCTGGTACGCTTTCAGCAATCTTACGCGGCATCGGCTAAAATCATTGCAACATCGCAGATTATTTTCGATACCCTGTTACAGGCAGTGAGGTGATTTATGCGCGTAACATTTAACAGTAAATTTAATCAGGGCCTGGATGGTATTTTAAATACGCAAAAACGATTGTTGCGTGCTCAGGATCAGATGATTAAGCAAACAAAAATCCTCACCCCGGCTGACGACCCTTCAGGCAGTGCTAAGGTGCTTGGCGTTGGACAAAATTTGTCACAATTATCGCAATTTGAAAAAAACGGTATTGCAGTAAAAAACAACCTGGGTGTTGAAGAGACGGTACTAGACTCCATACGCACGGCAATGGACAGGGCGCGGGTACTGGCTTTGGCATCGGGTAATGGCTCATATTCAGAGTCAGAGCGAGAGGCTGTAGCGGCTGAGGTGGAAGGTATTCAGCAGCAGTTATTCGATTTAATGAATAGCCGTAACGTGGAAGGTGGTTATTTATTTTCTGGTTTTCAAGATGGTGTACAGGCATTTAGCTTGGATGCTTCAACGGGTAAGTATGTGTTTAACGGTGATGATGGCCAAAAAGCACTACAGGTGTCACCCGGTGTCACTTTGCCAGTTAATGATAGCGGAAAAAATGTGTTTGATAGTGTGCAAGTGCGGCCACAGCCTACTGCCGCCGTAATTGCTGTGGCGGGGCCGACCAATGCCGCAGTAAATGTAATCAATCAGCAGGTGTTTAACAGCTTTTACATTAATAATTATGATAAAGCCGTTGCGGCCAATAACACTTTCAGTGTTGAGCTAACGGCACCAAGTGACTATCAGATTTTGCGCGGCGGTGCGCCTTTAGTGCCGCCGGTAATTGGCGCTTATACGTCAGGCCAGTCAATTAACTTCAATGGCCTGGATATCGTCATCAATGGTCCGGCCGGTGCAGGCCGGGTTGATTTTGACCTGCCAGCGCCAGAGAAAACCAATATTTTAAACAGTCTGAGCGAGCTGATGGCTGCACTTCGTACGCCAGGGCCGGTTGATGCAAGCTTTCAAGCCAGTGTGAGTAAAGCGGTAGGAGAGATTGATGGTGCATCTACCAGTGTCGCTTCGGCACGCTCTGCTATCGGTGGCCGCATTAATGTATTGGATAGCATTAATGGCTCTAATGCCGACCTGGAAATTTTAGCTACACAATATCAGGCCGATATCGCTGAGGTAGATTTCTCTAAAGTAATCGCTGATTTAACCAAAGAAGAAACCGCCTTACAGGCTGTGCAGCAAACGTTTAGCAGTATTACCAACACCTCATTATTCGACTTTATCCGCTAATATAAAGCTAACCGGCAAATCTTTGCCGGTTAGCTTTACGAGGCTTTGGCATTAAATTAGTGACATAGCCTTTTTTTATAAGTTTTTCTAAAAATTCTTAAAGTTTCCAGACATCTCTCCGATAAATAAGTATCAGACGAAATAACAAACACGGTTTGTTAAACAGATACAGTTATCAGGAGAATCACCATGGCTTTATACGTCAACAGCAACATCAGCGCGTTAAATGCACAGCGTCAGTTAATGAACAGCGGTAACGCCCTGGACACCTCGTTTAAACGTTTATCTTCTGGTTTACGCATTAACAGCGCTGCTGATGATGCGGCGGGTTTACAGATTTCAGACCGGTTAGAATCACAAATCCAAGGCTTAAACCAGGGCAACCGTAACGCCAACGATGGTATTTCACTGGCGCAAACAGCAGAAGGTGCGCTAGAAGAAGTCACCTCTATGTTCCAGCGTGTTCGTACCCTGGCGCAGCAAGCGGCAAACGGTTCAAACACTGATGAAGACCGGTTGGCGATTCAGGAAGAAATCCGCTCATTAATGGCTGAAGTTAACCGGGTAGCTAAAGATACCACCTTTGGTGGTCAGAACTTACTGGATGGTACTTACAAAGCGGACTTCCAGGTGGGCGCGGATGCCGTGCAGTTTATCGGTTTCAGCATGAAATCGGTTGGTACGGCAGACGGTATCATGTCAGATCAAGGCGG
This sequence comes from Rheinheimera maricola, assembly GCF_016918075.2. GTDB lineage: Bacteria > Pseudomonadota > Gammaproteobacteria > Enterobacterales > Alteromonadaceae > Alishewanella > Alishewanella maricola_A. The sequence continues at coordinate 255,110 of NZ_JAERPS020000001.1, forward strand.
TTTCACGCTGTCAGGCATTGCCGCGATTGCCAGTATTGTGACGGGTAAAGCATTATCGGCCAATTTGGCAGGTTTAAGTGATGTGGGCAGCGGTGGCGACCCAACGGCAGTGCAATTTGCTGACGTGTTTACTAAAACCGGTATATCGGTATCAAACCAGGTAAATGCGCAACAGGTTATGGCCGGTATGGATGCGTTAATTGCGGTTGTGGATAAAAAACGTGCTGAACTGGGTGCGGTGCAGAACCGGTTTCAGGCGACAATTCGTAACCAGACCAACATTGCTGAGAATTTATCAGGTGCGAAATCGCGTATCAAAGACGCCGATTTTGCGGCAGAAACGGCGATGTTAACGCGCAACCAGATCTTACAGCAAGCTACGACCACGATTTTGGCGCAGGCTAACCAGCGGCCACAAGCGGCATTGAGCTTACTGCAGGGCTAATCGTCTGAGTAGTTAAGGCAATATCAGTCAAATAATGTGCGGAGAGTGCGCCCTCAACGATGGGGTAAAAGTTGAGGGCGCTTTTTTTGATAAATATAATGTGCGGAGGCTACATACATTTATCTGGCGGCAAGCCAGTCGACCTGCCTGAAATATAGTATCCATTATTTGTGCCAACTTTTACGACTATTTTTTGACATTGATGATTTAGTCGCGTTTTATAAAATAAAATTGTAAAAAATGGCCACTTCATTAAAGTTTTCTGCAGAAGCTCCGATAAATAAGTATCAGACGAAATAACAAACACGGTTTGTTAAACAGATACAGTTATCAGGAGAATCACCATGGCTTTATACGTCAACAGCAACATCAGCGCGTTAAATGCACAGCGTCAGTTAATGAACAGCGGTAACGCCCTGGACACCTCGTTTAAACGTTTATCTTCTGGTTTACGCATTAACAGCGCTGCTGATGATGCGGCGGGTTTACAGATTTCAGACCGGTTAGAATCACAAATCCAAGGCTTAAACCAGGGCAACCGTAACGCCAACGATGGTATTTCACTGGCGCAAACAGCAGAAGGTGCGCTAGAAGAAGTCACCTCTATGTTCCAGCGTGTTCGTACCCTGGCGCAGCAAGCGGCAAACGGTTCAAACACTGATGAAGACCGGTTGGCGATTCAGGAAGAAATCCGCTCATTAATGGCTGAAGTTAACCGGGTAGCTAAAGATACCACCTTTGGTGGTCAGAACTTACTGGATGGTACTTACAAAGCGGACTTCCAGGTGGGCGCGGATGCCGTGCAGTTTATCGGTTTCAGCATGAAATCGGTTGGTACGGCAGACGGTATCATGTCAGATCAAGGCGGTTTCACGCTGTCAGGCATTGCCGCGATTGCCAGTATTGTGACGGGTAAAGCATTATCGGCCAATTTGGCAGGTTTAAGTGATGTGGGCAGCGGTGGCGACCCAACGGCAGTGCAATTTGCTGACGTGTTTACTAAAACCGGTATATCGGTATCAAACCAGGTAAATGCGCAACAGGTTATGGCCGGTATGGATGCGTTAATTGCGGTTGTGGATAAAAAACGTGCTGAACTGGGTGCGGTGCAGAACCGGTTTCAGGCGACAATTCGTAACCAGACCAACATTGCTGAGAATTTATCAGGTGCGAAATCGCGTATCAAAGACGCCGATTTTGCAGCAGAAACGGCGATGTTAACGCGCAACCAGATCTTACAGCAAGCTACGACCACGATTTTGGCGCAGGCTAACCAGCGGCCACAAGCGGCATTGAGCTTACTGCAGGGCTAATCGTCTGAGTAGTTAAGGCAATATCAGTCAAATAATGTGCGGAGAGTGCGCCCTCAACGATGGGGTAAACGTTGAGGGTGTTTTTTTGTTAAAACCTAACTTTTTGAAATATATCCACTTATCTGCTCTGAAATCCTTCTGCAAAAAAAAATTTAAAAAAATAAAAAAAAACCTAAAGCTATTTAGTAAGCCGCCGATACAAGGAATAGGGTAACTGTATTAGTGACCTTGTTTTAGCGCAACTGGCGGGGTAACCAGGAGTGTTAATCCATAGTACTTAAGCTGTTTAGTATCAGGGATGGGGTAATCACTGATACCAAAGCAGTAATATTAAATCTTGGAGGCTACATATGGCTTTATATGTCAATACTAACGTAAGCTCGTTAAACGGTCAGCGTCAGCTGATGAACAGCGGTAATGCACTGGATACCTCTTTTAAACGTTTATCTTCCGGTTTACGCATCAACAGCGCAGCAGATGACTCTGCTGGTTTACAAATTACCAATCGCTTGTCTGGTCAGATTAATGGTCTTAACCAGGGTATACGTAATGCGAATGATGGTATTTCACTGGCGCAAACTGCAGAAGGCGCGTTAGAAGAAGTAACCTCAATGTTTCAACGTGTTCGTACCCTGGCGCAGCAAGCGGCAAACGGCTCGAATACCGGTGAAGACCGTTTAGCAATTCAGGAAGAAATCCGTTCACTAATGACCGAGGTTAACCGTGTTGCTAAAGACACCACCTTTGGTGGTCAAAACCTGCTGGACGGTACCTACAAAGCTGACTTCCAGGTAGGTGCTGATGCTGTACAAACGATTGGTTTCAGCATGAAATCGGTCGGTACTGCAGAAGGCATTATGTCTGACCAAGGTGGCTTTACGTTATCCGGTATTGCAGCTGTAGCCAGTATTGTAACAGGCAAAGCGCTTGCGACGAATCTGGAAGGCTTAAGTGATGTCGGCACTGGCGGTGATGCGACTAACTTTGATTTTGCCAGCGTATTCACAAAAACAGGTATTACGGTATCAAACCAGGTTAATGCTCAGGCCGTTATGGCCGGTATGGATGCCTTAATAGCAGTAGTAGATAAAAAGCGTGCAGAGCTGGGTGCGGTGCAAAACCGTTTCCAGTCAACGATTCGTAACCAATCGAACATTGCTGAAAACTTATCAGGTGCACGTAGCCGGATCCAGGATGCCGACTTTGCCGCAGAAACTGCAGCATTAACGCGTAACCAGATCCTGCAACAAGCCAGTACTACTATTTTGGCGCAGGCAAATCAGCGTCCGCAGGTAGCACTGTCACTGTTAGGATAAGCTATAATCAGTTGGCCAGCGTAATGCTGGCCAACGGCTTTCATCCGGAGGTTTTATGTCAGTGGACACTCTAGCTATTAAAGATAACCGCCTGGTAGATTTGGCGCTGGAAAAGCCGGCAACTGCAAATTCAGCTAATGCCAAAATTGGGCAAACGGAATCAGTATTAAATCAGCAACGAAAAATTGATGATGTTGATGACGTAAAAAACTCTGATTCAATGGTAAAATCCGTAACGGAATTAGCAGAAGATACGGTAGCGGCAATAACTTTTGACAGTAATCAAATCCGGCAAACGTTGGAGCAGATTAATAAAGTTATTCCAATTACTAACACCCGTCTGGTGTTCGAGTTTGATGAACTTGGCGATCCGCCAGTGATCAAAGTTATTGATAAAACCAGCAATGAACTTATTCGCGAAATACCGTCACAAGATTTGGTAAAAGTGGCTAAAGCTTTCAGCGAAATGGCCGATAATTTAACTAAGGCAGGCGCGTTAATTAATTTTCAAGCCTGATAAGTTACACAGGAGCAAGCGACTATGGCAATCATTACTTCAGCTGGCGTAGGGTCAGGATTAGATCTTGAAAGTATCATCCAGGCGACCGTCAACGCTGAAGATTTGCCGCGCATGAAGCGCTTTGAAGCCTCAAAAACCCGCTTTACCGTGCAACTTTCTGGTCTTGGCGCGGTTAAGTCTTCGTTATCTGCATTGCAGGACATTATTAAAAAACTTGCCGACCCGGAGAACTTTACCAAGCGCAGCAACACCTTGGTGCAGCCAGCTTCTGGCGAAATTATATCAGTTGCATCTAACAGCAGTGCTACACCTGGCAGCTTTAATATTAAAGTTAACCAATTAGCTCAAGGTAGCCGAGCTACCACAAATGCTGCGTTTACTGCGCCGACTGATGTGGTCAGTGCCGCAGGCGGTAAGCTGACGATTGCTGCTGGTGATAAAAGTTTTGAGGTTGACGTTGCCGCAGGTGCCACGCTGGAAGAGATTCGCGCGGCTATTAATGATTCAGCTGACAATTTTGGTGTATCAGTCAACATTATCAATACCGGTGGTGTAACGCCGGAATCAAAGTTGGTAATTACGTCAAATGTAAGCGGTACTGGCAATGATTTAACCATTAGCAATGACACTGCTGAGCTGGATAGTATTTCGACCAGTGCTTTTGGCGGCGGCGCCGGAGGCCTGACTATTGCAGCGGCCGACCAGGCACAGGATGCCATTATTGAAGTTGATGGTATTGCGATAAGCAGTTCAACGAACATCTTTAAAGATGCGGTACAGGACCTTACGTTTACGGCGAAGAAGGTCAGTGAAGGCACTGAGACGGCAAAGCTGACAGTAGACTATGATAAAACCGGCGTTGAAAAACTGATGGATGAGTTTATTACCGCTTATAACAACGCTATCGGAACCATGGATTACCACACCAAAACCGGTGCGGCGCTGTATGGTGACGCCGGTATGCGCAGTCTCAAGAATCAGCTAACTAATACATTGTCGACGGTAGTGTCCGGTGCTGGCGGTTTTGAAACCTTGTTTGATGTGGGCATCGGTTTAACTAAAGATGGCAAGCTGGAGAAATCTTCTTTGGTGCGCAGCGTAAATGAAGCGCTAACGTCCAACTATGCCGACGTAGGTAAACTCTTCTCTGGCGATAGCGGGCTGGCAAAAGGTTTTGAAACCTTACTCGAGACGCAGTTAGAGGGCAAAGGTAGTTTTAAATTCCGGGAAGAGTCACTGAATAAATCTTTGCGGCAACTGGAAGATGACAAGCTATCACATGACTACAGAATGACGCAGCTTGAGGCTGGCTTACGAGCAAAATATGCAAATTTAGATGTGCTGATTGCTCAAATGCAAAGTAGTGGTTCTTACATTACCCAGCAACTGGCTAATTTACCTGGGTTTACCCGTAATAAAAATTAACTTTTGGAGTACCGATCATGAGTAATGCTAAATTAAATTTCTATCAAAAAGGTGCGACAAAAACTCAATTAGCCGACGCATCGCCATACGTCGTTATCAAAATGTTGATGGTAGGGGTAATGGATAATTTAGCCTTAGCGAAAGGTGCTGTACAGCGCAAAGATTTAGAGACTAAAGCCAAGACCGTGTCTAAAGCATCGGCAATTATTGAATCGTTACGTTCTTGTTTAGACGAGTCTCAAGCACCAGAGCTGGGGCAAAATCTGTTTGCACTTTATAGCTATATGATTGACAGATTAATTGATGCCAGTCTTGAAAAAGACACTACAGCTGCAATTGATGAAGTGGCTGATTTGTTTCGCCAAATTAAATCTGCCTGGGACGAAATTCCCTTTAGTGCTCAGCAACAAGCCGAAGCACAACGCACGGTGGTGCATGCTAATGTTGGCTGATGTGCAGCATGCCGAGCAGCAATTAACAGCTATAAAACAACTGATTGCGCAAGAGCAGTATATTGAGGCCATGCACAATGTCGTGCTTTTGCAAAAAAAATTACAGCCGCTTTTTGCCCAGTTGCCTGTTATAAATACTGAGGCTGGTAAGCGGTTACAACAATTGTCGGAAGATTTTTTCGCGTTGTTATCTAATCTTAATGCTGAACGAGCGCAGATAAAGAATAGCATCAGCCAATTAGCTGGGGTAAAGTCAGGTAATAAGATCAGTAAAACCTATCAGATAGATTAATTTATGACTGAGCTAGAACAGCTGCTGCAACAGGCACAAAGCGCACTTTCTGCATTACAGCAACAACAACAACGTGAGCACGAATTTGCTAGCCAATCCCAAACAAGATTCGACAACAACCTACAAGCATTTGAAAAGTATTTTCCAGATATAGCTAAAGCTGTTAAAGACTACCAACCGCGCAAAAATTTCAAAATATTGGTGGCATCAACCGGTGTGGGTAATTTTATACCGGAAAATGAAACTGTACCTTTGTATGCCGAAGATCCTATTGCGCAGTCGCAAGCTCAGGTTGAAAAGTATACGCAAAAGGCAAGTTTCGGCAGGGTGGGTCTGTATAAAAAAAGCCCGGATGCCGAGGTAGTTGATACCAGGCTACACGTTCGTTATATGAATGAACTGGCGAGCACTATTGCCGAATTGACAGCTGATACCGCCGAGCCTGAAATTAAATCATTACCGCAGCGTTTTCCAACCTGTGTGATGTTTGGTTTGGGGCTGGGCTACCATGTGCCAATGTTGCTTGAAAACCATCATTTTGATTATATTTACATTTGCGAACCGGATTTTGAGCTGTTTTTTGCCAGCCTGTATTGTTTGGATTGGAGCGCTGTCATCGAGACAGTGAATCAACAGAATGCCAGTCTGTTCCTACAAATCGGTATTACCTATGAAGACTTTGTACAAAAGCTGGTGGCGCTAAATAGCCAGGTGGGGGCGTTCTCCATTATTAATTGCTTTTGTTATCAGCACTATCCGTCTGAGAACATTAATAAACTAATAAAGAATTTCTTCGAAAATTTTTATCAGTTTCAATCCGGATTTGGTTTTTACAATGATGCTGTGACAGGGCTGGCACATGCAGTACACAATATTGAGAAATCGGCACATTTTTTAAACAGAAATAAACTTGCAGCAAAGCAGTTAAAAAATATCCCATTATTTATTGTGGCAAATGGCCCCTCATTCGATGAATCCATTGACGAAATACGACGGTACCAGGACCGAGCAATTATTTTTGCTGCAGGTACCGGCTTACAATCGTTGATTAAAGCTGGCATAACACCAGACTTTCATATTATGGTCGAACGCACCAAGCATACTTATCGGGTGTTGTATGACACCGCTGACCATGAGGCGCTCGCCAAAGTCAATTTGCTGGCTGTTGATGTGATTTATCCAGATATGCTGGACTTGTACAAGTGGAGTGGCTTGGGTCTTAAGGGGCCGGAAGCCTCGTCGTTTTTTATGCAATTTGAGCATTATCGCAACACGCAAAAGGTCTTATATTCTCTTGGTTTTGCTTCGCCATTGGTTGCTAATACAGCAGCTGCTTTTGCATGGGCTTTTGGTTTTAAAGAAATTTACTTGTTTGGCGTAGACAATGGTTACCCGATTGATACCAATCATAGCCATTCTAAGTACAGTATCTATCGTGATGAAAAGTATCAGGGTAAATATAAAGCAAAGTCAGGTACTAAGCATCGTCTTGAGGGGAATTTAGGCCAAGACGTTATGGCAACTAGCCTGATGGCAACGTCAAAACTTTATCTTGAGTTGTTATTTAGCAAAATGCGCGACACCCATATTTATAATGTTGGCAGCGGCGCCAAATTACGCCATACGCATGCGCTGGAAGCGGAAGATATTATTGTACCGTTGTTACCTAACGCAAAAGATTATTACGTTGAGTTTATAAAGCGAGAGTTTTTTGACCACGCGGTTATAGAAGATATTGCCGAAAGAGTAGGTTTTGACGAATTCGACAGTTTGGTGAATTATCTTATCGATATTGGTGAGCGGGAATACTCGACCCGGGCTGAGGCAGCAGAAATACTAAAGGCTCAGGCGCGAGTGGTTTATGCCTATCAGAATAAGAAATATGCGCATATTTTTCATATCGTTAAGGGGACCTTACTGTATTTCCATTGCCCGCTTATTACACTACTTTTTACTTATCAGAGCGATGAATTGACGTTACAGTGGTTTCGGCAGGCTTTTGCTGTCTGGCAACGATTTTTGCACGAGATAAAGCATGACTTTCCGGAAAACTGGAAGAAAAAGTGTGATTATGTCAAACATCAACCAGACGCCAAGAATTAAGTTATGACGCTGCCATCGCTTCTCGAAACATCAGCAGCGGTTTTCCATTTCTCTAAAGGCGGTCGTTATGACTCAGCGGATCTGTTTTTGCAGTCTGCGCAGTATCAAGAGGCACTAACTAGCTTAAAACCTGGCGCTTACATTTATGTTGTCGGTACTGTCTCGGCAGAGCTGTTACTCGCATATTATGCAGTGTGGCGCTTTGGCCACGTATTAGTACCTATTGATAGTAAAACCGCGCTTGCTACGCAACAGAGTTACTTAACAACGGTACCAGCCGATGGCGTTATTTGGGCCGACGCAGGGTTGGTAAGTAGTCATATTAGCAGTCTATATCGCGATATACCTGTGCTGCACAAGCAGCAGGGTGCTGTGGTGCCCAAATGCGGTGCGCCGCTGCGCCCAACGTCAGCGGAAAATCAGCCGGCGCTGGTCATATTTACATCAGGCAGTACCGGCAAGCCCAAAGGGGTCTTGCTTAGTTATGGCAATCTGTTGGCAGGTGCTGAAAATATCCGCAATGCAATGCAGATAAATGCCAGTGATTTTGCGCTATGTTTATTACCGCTAAATCACATTAATGGTATTGTCACAACCTTAATTACTCCGCTGGTTACCTCAAGTAAGGTCTGTTTTTACGACGATAATTTTAGTGTCGAACGGGTAAAAGCGGTAATCCGGCAGCATCTTATTAGCTGGGTGTCAGCGGTGCCGTTTCACTACAATCAGTTTGTTGAACAAAGTTTAACGACTAGCGATGTTAACTCTGTACGATTTTTTCGCAGTGCGTCCGCGCCGTTATTACGCCATGTTATTCAACAGTTTGAGGCGAACACACAGCGGCCGCTGATTGAGACAATGGGCATGTCTGAAGCCAGCGGCCAAATTTTTGCCAATCCTATGCCGCCAGCAGTTCGAAAACCCGGCAAGATTGGACTGCCGGTCGGGTTCGAGGCGGCAATACGCGCTGAAAATGGCGAATTTTTGGCTGCAGGGCAAGAGGGAGAGCTGGTTTATCGTGGCGCGGGGTTGATGCAGGGTTATTTGATTGATGGCCAGTGCCAACCAGAAACCGACAGCTGGTTCAGATCTGGTGATCTAGGCTTTGTTGATGAGGATGGCTATTTCGAAATCACTGGGCGGGCAAAGGATATTTTTATCTTTTGTGGTGAAAATGTGTCACTACGCTCACTTGAGTTAGCGTTGGCAGCGTTGCCTTTTGTCAAAGATGTGGCGGCAAAGGCGGCGCGCTCGGCCAGTTTCGGTGAGGTTGCGGATATTTACCTTGTGCTCGAGGGTGTAGCACTGCATGATATTAAAGCTGTATTGCTGCAAGCTTTGTTAAATAACGCTGTCGGGTCTATATCTATGCTGGGTTATCTGTACCAGATGGATGTTTTGCCGCGCTCTTCCGCTGGCAAAGCACTCAAGGGCTTTATGTCGTCCGATCTTGCGCTGGATAAAGTGGAATGTCGTCCGGTGTTCAATAATGCGGCCACGCTAGTTGCTGCAGTACTCAATACAGAACCTTCCGATTTAGGTGCTGACGCCGCAATGGGAAATACTACTGGCTGGGATTCCCTGGCGCAAACTGTAATTAGTATTGAACTGGAACAAGCGATTAAACGCAAACTTACGCCAGATGAGATAATGCAGGCAACTAGCATTTCGGGTGTACAGCGTATTTTGCAGTACGATAACGAAGGTGCCAAGCCGGTTGCAGTAGCGCAGGACCAGCAAGCAATTAGCGCTTACATCACAGCCTTAAAGCAACTTGGTTTTGCTCAGCATAAAGTCAATTACCTGATCCTCAGTATGGCGTCTGTGTTAAAGCGGGGGATTTCTCATGTGCCACAGCTATTAACCCAGCTGATTGACGAAGCCGGGCCCGATGCCATCATTTGTATGAATACATTTAATTGGAGCTTTTGTCGGGGTAGTGCTTATGATAGTAGTACTTCCGCCTGTGAAACCGGCATGATTAACGAAATATTCCGCCAAATGCCCAATGTGCATCGTTCGGCGCATCCGATTTATTCGTATGCTGTGCATGGCTTGTCAGCAGCCGAGGTGCAGGCTTTTAATGGTGAAAGTAGCTGGGGCGAAGCGTCCTTTTTGAATTATCTATGCCAACAAGATGACGTTAATGTTATTTGTCATGGCCCCGCCTTACTTAAGGGCAACCCCGCAATTCATTGGGTTGAGCAGCAGCATCAGGTACCTTATCGCTATCACAAAACATTTACTGGCTTGGCGCGTTTAAGTGGTGAAAAGCGCATGACAGAAACTAAGGCCACTATGTTTGTGCGCAAACTGGGGGATGATGAATTCGTTAACGACTGGTCTACGCTGATTACTAATTTAACGTCGTCTCAAGCATTACGTGGCCAGCTTAGCGGCGACACATTTTATGCGTATTCATTAAAGTCTCTGACAACTGCTGCCGACAACATACTAACGTTGGATAAATTCGGACTTGCCGTTAAAAAATGAAAATTAAAATAACATCGGGCCATACTACAACGGTAAATAGTCAATCTTTAGTAGTGGTTATAGATGTATTACGGGCTTTTACCCTCACCAGCTTTTTAGCTGAGCAATGCCACAATAGTATTTATTTATGCCGCACCGCAGCTGAGGCCTTTGAACTAAAACAGCAGCTTTGCCATCCGGTGCTGCTTGGTGAGATTAAGGGCTTACCCATAGCTGGGTTTGACTATGGTAACTCGCCGGCAGAATTGTGTGATCGCCCGGTAGCATCAAATGCAACGCCAATATTACGTACCAGTAATGGAGTAGAGGCGGTGCTTAACGTGTTGGCTGCCGGTGAAGTGTTGGTGGCATCATTCCGAGATGCTGATGCGGTAATTAATTATATAAAACAACATTGTCAGCACAAATTTACTGAGTGTGTTCTGGTTGCATCAGACCGTAATGGCAGTGACGAAGATCTGGCATGTGCGGAGTATATGCAGGCAGTGTTGTCGGGCAAGAATACGGATATAGACAGTTTTATTAACCGGGTAAAGCATTCGGCAAATGCTAAACGTTTCCTTGATAAAGCTCAAATTGCTTTCCCAGGTAAGGATTTAGAATTGGCCTGTACAATTAATCACGATGCTAAACCAATGGTAGTTCGTAAAGAAAATGGACATATCATGCTGGAGAATGCGCTATGAATGCTAACTTTTTAGATTTACCTGCCAGAGAAGCTAAGCCAAGGAAAAACGGCATTACGTCGATACTCGATACCGGCACGCCGACGCAACAATTTAAAGATTTTATTGAAAGCCACGGCAACTATATCGACATGGTGAAGTTAGGTTGGGGTACCTGTATGGTAACCAAGGACCTCACGCAAAAAATTGATATTTTGCAGCAACATGGCATTGATTATTACTTTGGCGGTACCTTGTTTGAAAAAGCCTGGTTGCAAAATAAAGTCGAAGCGTTGTTTGATTTTTTTAGTGCTAATCAGGTGAAATGGGTTGAAATTTCTGATGGCACTGTCGCGCTGCCTCATGCAGAAAAACTGAAATATATTGAGCTGGCGGCAAAAAAATTCTCGGTAATGAGTGAAGTTGGCTACAAGGATCAGACTCGGTCTGCTGATTTTTATCCGGCAGAGTGGATTAAATGTATTCAATCGGAATTAGCTGCCGGGGCACAAAAATGTATTACGGAAGCCAGAGAAAGTGGTCAAAGTGGTATATGCCGTTCAAACGGTGAAATTCGATTTGGGCTGATCCACGAAATTTTAAATGGCGGGGTTAGTGCTAAAGATCTGATTTTTGAGGCACCGAACAAAAGTTTACAGACATACTTTATCAAACTCGTCGGGTCAGATGTTAATTTGGGTAATATTGCCTTTTCCGACGTTATACCACTTGAAACATTAAGATTAGGCTTGCGTTCTGATACGCTGGAGAGCTTTAAGTAATGAAAAATACCATCTTCCATTTGGCCATTCCCTGTAAAGATGTGGCAGAAGCTAAAACTTATTATGTTGATCAGCTAGGGTTTGGTCAGGGCAGAATGTACGATGACCGTATATCGATAAACTTCTTTGGCGACCAGGTCGTGTGCCATTTATGTCCGGAAAAAGTCGATCCGATAGTAGAAATGTATCCGCGCCATTATGGCCAAACCTTTACCTGTGAAATGGCATTTGATGAGTTTTATCAACGGGTATTAGAGTCGGGCGTGGCACTTTACAAAGCGTTATTCGTCCGTTTTGAAGGTAAAAAAGAAGCACATAAAACCTTTTTTCTGGTTGATCCCTCAAATAATTTGTTGGAGTTCAAATATTACTTTGATCAGTCGCAAAATTTCTAAGCGAGTGTCGTATGAGTAACGTCAACACCACGGTTGTATCAGCTCATGTAGGCCAAAAAATTTACCAGTGGATGACTGACTTATTTCCGTTGTGCCGCAGCATTACCGGACAAGGCGTGAGAGATTCTCTGGCTTATCTTAGCCAGCAAGTGCCGGGCATAACGGTTAGGGCAGTACCCAGTGGTACTCAGGTGTTTGACTGGGAAGTGCCACAAGAATGGCGTATCACAGAGGCCTACATCGAAACACAGTCTGGCCAGCGCATTGTAGATTTTAAACGCTGTAACTTGCACGTTTTGGGCTATTCAACCGCAATTGATGAGGTACTGAGCCTGGCCCAGTTGCAACCGCATTTGTACTCACTACCAGAGCAACCCGATGCCATACCTTATGTGACGTCTTACTACGCTAGAAATTGGGGGTTTTGTCTTACGCATCAACAACGCTTGAGTTTGCAGGACGACGAATATCGCGTGCGGATAGACAGTGAACATTTCGCTGGTGAATTAAATTACGGTGAGTTAATTATTCCGGGAAAATCCGAGCAAGAAATTTTTCTGTCGAGTTATTTATGTCATCCGTCTATGGCAAACAATGAGTTGTCAGGGCCACTAGTGATGGCAGCGATTGCTCAATGGTTAGCAGAAGCGCCGCGTTTGTACAGTTACCGTTTGTTCTGGGGCGTCGAAACCATTGGCTCGTTAACCTATTTAAGCCTGCATTTGCCCGAGTTAAAACGCCATGTTGTCGCCGGATTTAACTTAACCTGTATTGGCGATGATAATAGTTATTCCATGTTGCATTCTCGGTTGGGTAATACGCTGGCCGATAAAGTCGCAGCATATGTGCTTGATCATGAGTTCCCAGCTGCCAGGAAGTACAGTTTTTTACAACGAGGTAGCGATGAACGTCAATATTGTGCGCCTGGTGTTGATTTACCATTAGTTACCTTAATGCGGACAAAGTTTGCCGAATACCCGGAATACCATACCTCACTGGATAACCTGGATTTTGTCTCACCTCAAGGGCTGCAAGGCGGATTTGAGTTTGTAAAACGTTGTATCGAAGTTGTCGAGGCTAACCAGCGTTGCAAGGTCACTGTTTTGGGGGAGCCACAACTGGGCAAACGCGGCTTGTATCCTACTACCTCGCAAAAAGGTGTGGGTAAGCAGGTGCGTAATTTAAGAAATATCATTGCTTATTCTGATGGCGAGCACGACAGCATTGATATTGCACTGCGATTGGAAATTCCGTTTCAATTAGTGGTGGATACTCAGGCAACTTTGTTGCAAGCAGGTTTGCTGGAAAAGGTCAGTTAAGATGAGAATTGCGGTGATACCGGCCCGTGGGGGCAGCAAGCGCATACCGAATAAAAATATAAAACTTTTTTGTGGCAAGCCCATTATTGCTTATTCGATTGCCGCAGCACATGAATCTGGTTTGTTCGACAAAATAATTGTATCTACCGACAGTGAAAACATAGCCGACGTTGCTATTCAATATGGTGCACAGGTGCCATTTTTGCGCCCCGCTGAGCTAGCGGATGATTATGCCAGTGCCAGAGTGGCGGTGCACCATACCCGTGAAATGTTGGAACGACAGGGCTTAACAATAAGTTATACCTGCTGTATTTATGCCACCGCACCCTTTGTGCAAGCCGCATCTATTGTCGATGGTTTTAATAAATTAGCGAACTCGGAAAAAAAATACTGCTTTTCGGTGGCGCAGTTTGATTACAGCCCGTTTCGTGGCATCGTATTTAGTTCCGGCAAGGCGGAGCTATTGTTTCCACAGCATCGGCATTCGCGCTCGCAAGACATGCCTGCGGTGTACCACGATGCGGCGCAGTTTTACTGGAGCAAAATACAGCATCCGGTAATTGATGAACCCTTGGTTGGGGCAGACTTTGAACCCATCATTATTCCAAGCATGCTGGTTCAAGATATTGATACTGCTGAAGACTGGACCCAAGCGGAATTGAAATATCAATTGTTACAGCAACACCGTGCTGTAACATGATTAGCTTTATTATCAGTGCTGGCACGCAAATAGGCTTAGGGCATTTGAAGCGCTGCCAGGTGTTGGCTGAGTATTTATCTGCGCAGGTTAAATGCCAATTACTGTTAGTTAGCGATGCAGACTGTTCCGAACATATCAAGCCAGCGATTTGGCACAGTATCAACCTATTTTCTGCCTGGCCGTCCGACTGGGTAAAGCACATTGCTGCCAGTTCTCGTGTGGTGTTGGTTGACAGCTACATAGCAGACGAGCTGATTAATGACTCCATGGCCGCGTACGGCGGTGAGTGGGGGCGGTTTGTGTTTAACGTGCCGCGGGTGTTCTCAGGCGGATTTTTAATAAGTTATAACCAGACGCTTGCCTCAGCGACGGCATTGCGCCATTTTTCGCAGCCAATAAAGCAGTTTTTCGGATTAGAGTATTTTATTGTCGCGCCATTATTTAACCGGCAATCGCTGCATCAGGTAGAAAAAGCACAGACGGTATTTTTGTCTTTTGGTGCCGGAGATGACAGAGGCTGGATAATGCACTTTATTGAAAAAATCCGTTCGGTAAGCCCTGACAAAGCCATTACGATTGCAACAACCAAACTGAACCCGGCGCTGATGGCGTTACAGCAACACTGTAAAACACTGCACAATGTCAGTTTATATTGTTCACCGTCACATTATGCAGAACTACTTGCCGCTGCAGATCTGGCAATTGTTGCATCAGGCACCACTTTAATGGAAGCAGTTGCACTGCAAATACCGGCTGCTAGCATTGTGTTGGTTGACAATCAGCAGCACATACAAGCTCAACTGCTTGCACTTGGCTGCGTGGTAGACGCAGAAGATGATGCGCAACTACAAGCTTTGCTGTCGCAGCCGACAAGCGGTATTCGTGCTAAGTTAACCCGCTGTTGTGCAAAATTAGATGTTGCCAGTGGTGCGCAACGGTTGGCAAATAAGCTACTGGAGTTGTCTTATGTTGTTTGATAGCAAAAATGTGCTGGGTGTTTCTGAACTTAATGTGTTAGTGACGGCAGTTGGTGCTCCGCCGGGGAAAAATAGCGTTCGCGCCCTGATGAAATTCGCTGGCATCAAGTTAATTTTGGCCGATGCCAGTGAAAATTTACACGAAGTGTTAGGTTTTCCGGTAGTAAAATTACCGTTTTGTTCTGATAAGGCAGCCTATAACAAGGCGCTGACCGAACTGATTAAAACCCATAATATTGCCGTGATTTTGCCGTGTATTGAAGAAGAAATACTGTATTTCTCTGAGCATAGACTAGAACTTGAGCAGCGTTTAGGCGTAAAAATTCCGCTAACAGATGCCCCTAAGCTAGCCCAGACCATAGATAAATATCAGCTTTACCTGTTGGCTAAGCAGCTTAATATTCCACTGATAGAAACCTTGGATTTAAACCTGCCTACAGCCCATGACAGCTTAATGCAGTGGCCATTGCCTTTTGTAGTAAAGCCGCGCTTTGGTCATGGCGCACGAGACGTAAAAATCATCCGAACGGCTGCTGAACTCAAGCAGTTGGCTTTAGCGATAACGTTAAAAACGGATTGGGTGGCACAGCAGTACATCCCTGGCGGTGATGGTTCTAATTACATGTATTCTGTTGTGCTGAACAATGGCGAAGCTGTGGCCCGGTTTCAAAGCCGTAGCGTTAAAACATTATATGAATTTGGTGGGCCAGCTACCGCTGGCGAGCCAACGGCAGAACATGAGCTGAGCGCCTTAGGCTTAAAACTAGAGGCCGCTTTACCTTATTGGCATGGTGTAGCCAACTTAGAATTTAAACGCTCAGATACGGATGGGAAATTCTATCTGATGGATTTAAACCCCAGGGTGTGGGGTTACAGTTCTTTAGCGGATGATGCTGGCATGCCTTTTCCGTTTATCCAGCTTATGCTTTCGTTAAACCGGCCGATAAAGAATGTGCAACAGTTCTTACCATGGATTTTAATGACGCGAACTGAAAACGGTGACGATATCAGTGTAGTAAAAAACACTGCTCATCAGGTAAATGGTCATCAAGTTGCGTTGGTAGAAGCCCGGGTGATGACCGCCGATCAGCCAGACCATATGTTATCGGCAGCGGCTGATTTAGTCTGGTGTAATATTGCTGAACCGTTTAAGCAGAACGATACGTTATTTGTGCCTGATCAGGCGCTAACTGATATAGAAAAAGCGTACTTGAGTATGATCATTCTACGGGCAGATAACTATATGTTTGCTAAGCAGAACGCTGATGCGAAGCATAGGTTGGCGATGACAAGACAACAGATATTCGATTCTTATTGGAACTCCTAAATGAAACCAGTACAAATAATTGCTGAAATAGGCTCAAACCATAACGGTAGTGTCGATATTGCCAAGCAGTACATCGATGCCAGTAAAGCCTCTGGGGCTGATTGGGTAAAGCTGCAAACGCTGACTAAACCACAATTAATGTCACCTAAAACGTTAATTGATGGTGCAGTACAGCCTTATCCAATCTGGAATATTTTTAACTGCAACCCGCTTAGCGATCAGGCTCATGCAGAGTTATTTAGCTATGCACAGCAGCAAGATATTGCCTTGTTCTCCGCACCTTTTTATCTGGAAGCGGTTGACCTGCTTGAACGTATGCAGGTCTCGCAATACAAAATTGCTTCTGGCGATATCGCTTTCTTTCCGTTACTTGATAAGGTAGGCGCAACTAAAAAACGCGTCATTTTGTCTACCGGCGCCAGTGATTTATTGGATGTTGAAAAAGCCGTTCGTCGACTAACTGATGCCGGTTGTCCGGAGATTGTGTTATTACACTGTGTCAGTAACTATCCTCCGGTGTGGGACGAAATTAATCTTAAAGCGATGACGACGCTACAAACTGAATTTGGTACTGCAGTTGGCATTTCTGATCACACCCCTGGGGCGCTGTTACCCATTGCTGCGGTAGCAATGGGCGCTAGTTACATCGAAAAGCATGTTACTTTTGATCGGCGTTTAAATGGGCCGGACCACCCTTTTGCCATGACGTTTGCCGAGTTTAGCGACATGATCGCGCAAATTCGAATTCTGGAAAAAGCGCTGGGTAATGGTATTAAAGTGCCGACAACTTCCGAAACAGAGAAGCAATGGCGGATAAGACGGGGCACTTATGACCCTATCAGTCTGGAACCGTCAACGGCAGAAAATGCCATCTGGTTAAGGCCAGACTATAGAATGAAAGGTTAGTCCGGTTGGCACTTCAAACGGTATTTGGGGCTGAGCAAAGTTATTGCAATACTTTACTCAGCTCCTGCACAACATAGTTTTGTTGCTCCGCCGTCAGCTCAGGAAACATCGGTAAGCTAACAATACGCTCGTAAAAATCTTCCGCAACGGGGAAATCGCCCCAGTCAAACCCAAGTTGTTGATAATATGGTTGGGTATGGATTGGAATATAATGCACATTTACACCAATACCTGCTGCTCGTAACGCATCAAATACCGCTTTGCGTTTACTTTTGTCATCAAACCGGACCAGATACAAGTGCCAGGCACTGATATTCACGTCATCAAGCTGTGGCAAGCCCAATGGTAAGTCTGCCAGCAGACGATTGTAGCTCGCGGCTAGTAGCTGGCGTTTCTGGATGATTGGCAGCAATCGCTGGCTTTGGCTTAAGCCCAATGCCGCTTGCATATCTGTCATACGGTAATTAAAGCCAAGCTGCAATTGCTGATAATACCAGGCGCCATGTGTCGGTTCAGTCATCAGGTTTTCGTCGCGGCTGATACCATGGCTACGCAGCAGGCGCAATTTGTCGGCCAGCTCAGCGCTGTTGGTCATCGCCATGCCACCTTCGGCGGTGGTGATAATTTTTACCGGATGAAAGCTAAAAACGGTGATGTCGCTGTAACGGCAGTTACCCACCGGTTCATCCAGGTAACTGGCACCTACCGCATGGGATGCATCTTCAATAATCTTGAAGCCAAACTCATTTGCCAGGTAATGTATTTGCTGCATATCGCAACTGGCACCCGCTAAATGCACCGGTATCACAATTTGCGGTAAAGTATCGTTGTTGCGTGCTAATTCCAGCTTTTGTCTCAGCTTATCCACCGCCATATTGCCGCTATCTGGCTCTACATCGACAAAGTCAACGTCAGCACCGCAATAACGGGCACAGTTGGCTGAGGCGACAAAACTGATAGGTGACGTCCAGACCCGGCTGCCAGGACCAACACCCAACGCTAAACAGGCAATATGTAGCGCAGAAGTCGCGCTGTTTACGGCGACAGCATGTTGAGCTGTTGTTATCTCGCATAAGCGTTGCTCAAACGCCGGCACAGCCGGACCTTGGGTTAAAAAGTCACTTTGCAATACGTCAGTGACGGCATCAATATCTGCCTGGCTAATATGCTGGCGACCGTAGGGGATCACAGCATTGCCTCCTGATTAAACTGGCGCATTTGCTCAACAGTTAAAAAGTCTGGGTTAGTGTCCGACACATATTCAAATCCCGGAGCCACTAATTTACCTTGCTCCTTCAGTGCATTGCTGGAAAAATCATTGCTGCGGTTAAAGAATCTGATGGCCGGCGCAATAACAAAATGGTCATTAAATTCAAAGGTATGATAAGACATATCGCCGGGACACATCATTTCGTGTAATTTTTCACCCGGGCGAATGCCAATGATTTTAACCGCTAAATCTGGCGCCATAGCTTTAGCCAGATCAACAATTCTAATGGAGGGGATTTTTGGCACAAATATTTCGCCGCCCAACATTCGTTCAAAGTTTTTCAAAACAAAATCAACGCCTTGTTGCAGGCTTATCCAAAATCTCGTCATGTCGGCATGCGTTATTGGAATATGGTCTTGTTTATTGTCAATCAGCTGTTGAAAAAACGGCACTACCGAGCCGCGTGAGCCAACTACATTGCCGTAACGCACCACCGAAAAACGCGGCCGGCTGCCACCTGTCATATTGTTAGCAGCAATAAACAATTTATCCGACGCCAATTTAGTGGCACCGTACAAATTCACCGGGTTGGCGGCTTTATCCGTGGACAGCGCAATTACTTTTTCGACATTAGTTTCGATGGCCGCATTAATAACGTTTTCTGCGCCATTAATATTGGTGCGAATACACTCGGTAGGATTGTACTCGGCGGCCGGAACCTGCTTTAACGCAGCAGCATGGATGACAAAGTCGACACCGTGCATAGCGCGGACCAGACGTTTTTCATCTCTGACATCGCCTATAAAGTATCGCATGCAACTGTGGTCAAACTTTTGTTGCATCTCGTACTGTTTTAGCTCGTCACGCGAGTAGATAATAATTTTTTTGGGCTTGTAGCGTGAGATCAATGTTTGCGTGTATTTATGACCAAATGAGCCAGTGCCACCGGTAATTAAAATCGTTTTGCCGTTAAACATAAGCTGCCCTCGGGAACCACTTAGTGTGCGAAATGCTGTTGTAATTGAACATAGCATAAACTGTGCCGATACAGCTAACGCATTCAGTTTAAACACTTTAATACTAATACATTGTTTGCCGGTTTGCGCATAATTATTTATTGGCTGTAACCTGCACGATTGGCTAAACTATAACCAGTTTTAGCAATGTTGTGGTGAAGGTATGAAACTTAATGCGCCGGGGAATTTAAACACGCTAAACCAAGCCCAATTGCAGCAAGATAACCTGTTAAAAAAGCTGGCTAGTGCCAAGCGTATTAACAGTGCTGCAGACGATGCTGCCGGATTACAAATTGCCAACCGCTTAAGCAACACGATAAACGAAGCGGCTCAGGGGCAACGTAATTTATATGATGGTATCGGATTGGCGCAGGTGTATGAGCAAAGCCTGCAAAATATCAATACAGATTTATCATCGGTTAACACACTGGCCGTGGCTGCCGGTAATGGGATTTACACTGATGCTGACCGCGCCGCGCTGCAAGAACAAGCGCAAGGTTACCTCGACAATGCGCAAAACACCTTGAAAACCGCCAGTTTTGGCGGTGCACCTTTGTTTAGCGACCAAAGCATCAGCTTTAACAGCGGCCAAAGCAATCTTAATCTAAAAGTACAAGACGTTGGCGCCGCCCTGACAACGCAAAACGTGTTTAACATTGATTTGAGTACCCAAGCCGGAGCTGCTGCAGCAAATACGGTGCTAACTCAGGCAACAGAATATGTCAGTGGTTTGCAGGCCGAAGCGGGGGCCAGCATAAACAGTTTTGCGGCGCAGGCCCGTAATTTAAACAATCAGCAGATTAATCAGGCGCAAGCCCGCAGCAGAATTGAAGATACCGATTTTGCCAAAGCCACTGCCGATAAGGTTGCTGCTGATATTCTTGGCAAAACCTCTGTTAGTATTTCGCTACAAGCCAGGGTACAGCAACAACAGGCGTTGAATTTATTGGCTTAACGGCTTTAATGACGCTATTTTTTTGACACTGCGTCAAAAAAATAGCGTATTACCTTGCAAGCTGCTTTATGCGCAGTACAATGCAATGAAAAGCATAATAAAAGCAACGGCATGTCAAATACTCCTACTGTGTATATTGTTGATGAACAAAGCGGTCGCAGTACCAGGCTAAGTACTGTTTTAAGCTTTATTAATGAACCGCATCAAGTACTGGACGCAGACAATCTTAACAAGTTGTTGCAAACCTCTGCGCCTGCAGTGGTATTGCTAGGGGCGCTGCAAGACATAGCGCAGGATGAATTGTTGCAACGCTATCCAGCCACAGCATTTCTGCTGTTAGGTGAACCACTGCGGGACTTGCTGAAATTTGCTAACGCCGTAGGTTTACTGTGCGAGCCGTTTTCTTATGCCACACTGACGCAATTGCTGCGAGACAGCCAGCAATACCATCGCTTGTTGCCACAGCAACGCCAAAACGATCAAGCGGTTAAGTTTGACGGTATGGTCGGCAACTCTGCCATGATGCAACAGGTAAGGTTTCTTATCGCTCAAGTTGCTAAAACTGATGCCAACGTGTTGGTGCTGGGACCCTCAGGTACCGGTAAAGAAGTGGTAGCCCGCAATATTCATTTACTGTCTAACCGTGCCTCTGGGCCTTTTGTGCCGATTAATTGTGGTGCAATTCCGGCTGAGTTGTTGGAAAGCGAGCTGTTTGGCCATGAAAAAGGCGCGTTTACCGGTGCCATTTCTACACGAAAAGGCCGCTTCGAACTTGCACAAGGTGGCACGCTGTTTTTGGATGAGATAGGCGATATGCCGTTGCCGATGCAGGTGAAGCTGTTGCGGGTACTACAAGAGCGCACCTATGAGCGGGTAGGCGGTACCCAACCAATTAAAGCCGATGTGCGTATAGTGGCCGCAACACATCGTGATTTGGAACTGATGATCAGTGATGGCAGTTTCCGTGAAGATCTTTACTACCGTTTAAATGTGTTTCCAATTGATACTCCCGCCTTGAGTCAGCGCACAGATGATATCCCAACCTTGATCAGCGAGTTGCTTAAGCGGCAGTCCCGGCAGAGCCAGGCAACAGTAAAATTTACAGAGCATGCCATGCAAAGCCTGCAGCTGCATAGTTGGCCTGGTAATGTACGCGAACTGGCTAATTTGCTCGAGCGTATGGTAATTATGTACCCGGACCAAGTGGTAGATGTTGCCGAGTTACCGCAAAAGTATCGCCACCTGGATGTAGAGAGCTACGTGCCGCAATATCCAGAAAGCTTGCAAGAGCGTGATTTACTCAACGAAATGTTCCAGGCTACAGATGACGAAGACAATACCATTGCTGAGGAGTTGGATTTTGACGGCAATAACCTGCAGCATTTACCAGAACAAGGGCTGGATTTAAAAGAGTATTTGGCAGAACTTGAAATCCGTTTTATCTCTCAGGCGCTAGAGCGGCATGAGTTTGTCGTTGCCAGAGCGGCAGAAGTGCTTGGGCTGCGCCGTACAACACTGGTTGAGAAAATGCGTAAATACAATTTGGGCAAAGATGAGTAATTCACTAGCGCCAGTATATTGACGTTGCGTAACATCCTGAAATACATCTAATAATTGCTGGCATAATGCCTGCATATATCCTGCTGATAATGCTGTTTCAGGGGGATTTATGCCATCAGCCAATGCGGTGCACTTTTCATCAGAAAGTCTAAAGCGTCGTGACAGTTCTGCAGCGGTTGCTGCGCTGCGCCCGGCGCTGCAATTATTACCGGGAACTAACATCGATCCGGTGTTGCAAGCGCTACCGGCTGCGGTGATTTTATTAGATCAACGCGGCATGATATATCAGGCAAATCCTGCTGCCTTGGCAATGTTGGCTGAGCCGCTGGTTGGGCAAGCCTGGTTTAACGTGATTAGCCGCTGTTTTAGACCACGCAGTGATGATGGCCTGGAGGTTTCCTTAAAAGATGGGCGCCGGGTTAAACTGCAGATCAGTACGGTGCTTAGCCATTCTGATTATACCCAACCTGGCCAGTTGATTATGCTGACCGATTTAACTGAAACACGGCAATTGCAAAGCCGGTTGTCACATCTGCAGCGTTTATCGACGCTGGGTAAAATGATGGCAACACTGGCACATCAAATTCGTACGCCTTTGTCTGCCGCTTTATTGTATGCGCAAAACCTGACGGATCCCCGGGCTACGCTGCAAGCACAACAGCAATTTCAACAGAAGCTACTCTCACGTCTGCAAGACTTAGCACAGCAAGTCGATGACATGCTGTTGTTTGCCCGCAGTGGCACGGCGCAGCAAGTCGCGCCGTTTACGCTGCAGCAATTAACGTCACAGCTCAATACCAATATTGAAGCCTTGCTGGCGCAGCATCATGCCAGCTTAACGCTGCATTGTGTAGATATGAGTTGGCGTTTGCTGGGAAATCAGAATGCGCTGTGTGGTGCATTAGAAAATCTGATCCAAAACAGTATTCAAGCGGTTGCAGAGCGTGCTCAGATAACACTACACATTGCACCTAGTGCGTTGCACAGCGGCATGTTAGCTTTACGGATAACTGATAATGGCCCAGGCGTGGCCCCGGCACTACAGCCAACGTTATTTGAACCCTTTGTTACCGGTCGCGCACAAGGTACTGGCCTCGGGCTAGCTGTAGTGCAGGCTGTTGCCAGCTCACATCATGGTTCGGTGCGCTATGTACCGACAGCGCAAGGCGCTTGCTTTGAATTACTGCTACCGCTGCATACCAGTGACAATGAGGAGTAAGCTATGAGCCAATCTATTTTGCTAGTTGAAGATGACGCGGGCTTGCGCGAAGCACTGCAGGATACCTTGTTGCTTGCCAATTATGAGGTGCTGGCTGCTGATAGTGCTGAGCAGGCATTACTGATGTTAAAACAACGCAATGTGCAGTTGGTGATAAGTGATGTGCAGATGCAGGGTGTGTCTGGCTTAACCCTACTTAAAACTTTACGTGAACAGTACCCTAAAATACCTGTACTGATGATGACGGCCTACGCCACTGTGCAAGCTGCGGTAGAAGCCATTCGTATCGGTGCAGTAGACTATCTGGCTAAACCCTTTTCGCCGCAAGTCTTGGTAAATACAGTTAGCCGTTATGTTACTGCTCTGGCAACGGATAGCGTTGAACCGGTGGTTGCAGCCAGTAGTAGCAAACAATTGCTCGCGCTGTGTGCCCGGGTTGCCGGTACGGACGCCAGCGTGATGATTAGTGGTCCAAGTGGCTCTGGTAAAGAAGTTCTTGCACGTTATATTCATCAATTGTCGGAGCGCAGCAGCGGCCCTTTTGTGGCCATTAATTGTGCTGCCATTCCGGATAATATGCTGGAGTCTACCTTATTTGGGTATGAAAAAGGCGCCTTCACCGGGGCTATCAGTGCTTGCCCCGGTAAATTTGAGCAGGCCCAACAAGGCACTATCTTGTTGGATGAAATAACCGAGATGGATTTAAACCTGCAGGCCAAATTGCTACGTGTATTGCAAGAGCGTGAGGTTGAGCGTTTGGGTGGACGAAAAACCATCCGGCTCGATGTCCGCGTGCTGGCAACCAGTAATCGCAACTTGCAACAGGCGGTAGCACAAGGCCGTTTTCGTGAAGATTTATATTACCGGTTGAATGTATTTCCGTTGGTGTGGCCGGCTCTGGCCGAGCGGGCCGACGATATTATTCCACTGGCCGAGCATATGCTAGCCCGTCATTGCAAACTATCAGGCCGCAGCATTCCAAAGCTAACATTGGCCGCCAGAGAGCGTCTTGCACACTATCATTGGCCGGGTAACGTACGAGAGCTGGATAACGTGATACAGCGCGCATTAATTATTGCCCGCGGTAGTGAGATTGACATCGACGACATTATGCTGGAGGCGGCAGATATGGCGGTGCCGCGTCAGGTTGTCGAGCAAAGTAGTATAACTTCGGACATGGATACTGCAACAAGGCACGTGGCAGAGGCCCCGCCAGTAGAAACCTGCGACGAGACAGATAGCAATTTCAGGCATAGCGTACACGAGCAGGAACATCGTATTATTCTGGCGACGATGAAAGCCTGCGCTAACCGGCGTAAAGACGTGGCGGAGCGCTTGGGGATAAGTGATCGTACTTTACGCTACAAGCTGGCACGTATGAAACAGCATGGCATCGACCTTCCAGCCTAAAAAAGACCCTCAATATGAGGGTTTTTTCTTGTAAATACATATAGTTGAAAACTGGCATAACTCCTGCTTTACCTTAGTTAATTACGCAAGCAGCAATTTTTTGACGGGTGATGCAATGAATATTAAAGGTCAGGCACTTTATGCCGAAATGCAGTCACTGGCGGGTCAGGCCAGAGGTGTTGGTACTGAACTAAAGCTGCAGCACGCCGAACAGGTCAATCCCAGTCAAAGCGACTTTAGCAGTATGCTGACAAATGCCTTGAGCAATGTGAATAACCTGGCACAAGAAACCGGCCGGTTGCGCTCTGCTGTGGAAATGGGCGACCCTGGTGTTTCTCTGGCGCAGGTAATGATCGCGAGCCAAAAATCGTCATTAGCGTTTGAAGCCACGGTGCAGGTACGCAACAAGTTAGTTGAAGCCTACAAAGAAATTATGTCGATGCCGGTATAACGGAGGGATAAGTAGTGGCTGATAATCAATCTACCGAGCTGGCACTGACCAATACTGAATTTGGCGCAGAGCAGCAGGAACAAAAGCCTGGTTTCGTCGGATCTTTAGGCGGTATGGACCTGGTACGCCAGATCACCCTGATTGTGGCGTTGGCTATCTGCCTGGCCATTGCCGTGCTAATAGTGATGTGGGCACGCACGCCTGAAATGCGACCTCTGGGTAATTTTACTACCGATGAGCTGATACAAACGTTAGACCATTTAGACAGTCAAAAAATTGATTACAGTTTGGAAGGTAGTGTCATATCGGTACCGGAAGACCAATTTCAGAGTATCAAGTTATCACTATCGCGTGCGGGCCTTACAAAAGAAGCTTCAACCGGCACTGAATTTTTGCTGCAGGATAGCGGCTTTGGTGTCAGCCAGCGTCTGGAGATGGAGCGGTTAAAACATAGCCGGGAGCAACAGCTTGCACGCACTATTGAAGAGCTGCAAAGTATTTCCCGTGCCCGAGTGTTGCTGGCTATACCAAAAGAAAATGTGTTCGCCAGGGTAGAGAAGTCGCCATCGGCCACCGTGCTGGTGACTGCGCGCGGAGGCACAGTTATTCGTGACAGCGAAGTCGATGCTATTGTCGATATCGTGGCGTCTGCGGTGCAAGGGTTAGAGCCGTCTAAAGTTACTGTTACGGATCAAAATGGCCGCTTACTAAATAGTGGCTCACAAGACGCCGGCTCGGCTCGTTCTCGTAAAGAATATGAGCTGCAGCGCACGCGGGAAGAAGAATACCGGCAGAAAGTGGATTCTATTTTAATGCCCGTGTTGGGCTACGGGAATTACACCGCGCAGGTCGATTTGTTGATGGACTTTACTGCGACCGAACAAACACAAAAGCGTTTCAACCCGGATTTGCCTGCGGTACGGAGCGAAATGACCATTGAAGAGAGCAGTGTCGGTGGCCTAAGTGGTGGTATTCCTGGTGCACTATCAAACCAACCACCGCTCAATTCAAATATTCCTGAGCAAGCAACCGGTGGAAACGCTACACCTGTGGTACCAGGTAGAAATCATAAAGAAGCGACCCGCAATTACGAGCTGGATACCACCATTAGCCATATTTCGCAGCAAAGCGGCGTTATCCGCCGGCTAAGCGTGTCAGTGGCTATCGACTATCAACGCTCTGCTGAGGGAGAGCCGCAACCTTTACCGCAGGCTGATTTGACGAATATCCGGCGTTTATTGCAAGGTGGTATAGGCTTCGATACGCAGCGCGGTGATACTATAGAAGTGATATCTGTGCCCTTTATGAAGGATGAGGTAGTTGAAGCGCCGGTACCTAATTTTTATGAAGAAGACTGGTTTCTGCGGGTAATTCGATTGGTTATTGGCGGGCTTATTATCATAGTGCTGATTTTAGCTATCGTTAAACCCATGTTGAAAAAGCTAATTTACCCAGACGATACCAAAGAAGTATATGACGACAAATCACTAAGCAGTGGCCTGGATCTGGGGGATGACACTATTGACATGCTAAGCTCAACCTTTGATGAGAATTCAGTGGGCTTTGCACCAGACGGTACCCTGATGCTACCGGATTTACACGGTGATGAAGATTTATTACGCGCGGTTCGGGCTTTAGTGGCAAATGAGCCGGAACTATCCTCTTTAGTAGTGAAAAACTGGTTGGCTGAAGATGAGTAGCATAGAAGCGACAAAACCTGCATTTGACGTAGGTAAATTAGACGGTGTTGAAAAAGCCGCCATCTTATTGCTGAGTTTGTCAGAAGAAGATGCCGCGCAAATATTGAAACACTTAGAACCTAAACAGGTACAAAAAGTGGGTTTAGCAATGGCGCAGATGACAGATCTGAACCAGGCCAAAATCTCTGCTGTGCATCGGTTGTTTATTGAACAGATCCAGAATTTCAGCACTATAGGCTTCCAAAGCGAAGAGTTTATCAAGCGCGCCTTAACGGCAGCATTAGGCGAAGAAAAAGCCGCAAACTTGATTGATCAGATAGTCCTGGGTGGCGGTGCTAAAGGTCTGGATTCACTAAAGTGGATGGACTCCAAGCAGGTTGCCAATATTATTCGCAACGAACACCCACAAATTCAGACCATAGTGTTGTCTTACTTAGAGCCAGAGCAGTCGGCCGAAATTTTATCGCAGTTCCCGGAAAAAGTGCGGCTGGATTTAACCATGCGTATCGCCAATCTGGAAGAAGTGCAGCCGGCAGCATTACAGGAGTTAAACGAAATTATGGAGAAACAATTTGCCGGCCAGGCCGGTACACAAACAGCGAAAATGGGCGGCTTAAAAGCGGCGGCCGATATCCTCAACTATATGGATACCAACATTGAAGGCCAGCTGATGGACTCAATTCGTGAACACGACGAAGAAATGGCGCAGCAAATTCAGGACCTGATGTTTGTATTTGAAAACCTGATTGATGTTGATGACCGCGGTATTCAAACCATCTTGCGCGAAGTTCAGCAAGACGTGCTGATGAAAGCATTAAAAGGCACTGACGAAAACTTAAAAGAGAAAATCTTTAAAAACATGTCTAAACGCGCAGCTGAGCTGCTTCAGGATGACTTGGAGGCCATGGGACCGGTTCGGGTTAGCGATGTAGAAACGGCACAAAAAGAAATTCTGTCCACAGCACGGCGTTTATCTGACGCTGGCGAAATTATGTTGGGCAGTGGCGGTGGTGATGATTTCCTATAAGCTGAATGGGCTTACCCATGAACACTGATGCGTTTAAGTATAAAAGACCATTTTCGCCGGACGAAGAAACTGACGAACTGGTAAAACACTGGCAAACACCGGATCTGACCTCAGAGCGGGTGCGTGATACTAGCCGCACCAATGCGCTGAACAAAGCCGCACCAGTAGCCAAAGCGCAACAGCCAGCTGCGGAAGAAGAGTTGGTGGTTAAACCGCTAACCGCCGAAGACATTGAGCAAATGCGCCAGGCCGCTTATGACGAAGGTTTTGCTCAGGGCAAAGAGGATGGCTTTGGCAAAGGCTACCCTGAAGGGCGTGAGCAAGGCCTGCAAGACGGTCTTAGTCAGGGCCAGGCCGAAGGTAAAAAGCAGGGGCTTGCCGATGGCCAGACCGAGCTTACCGAACGGCTGGGACAACTTACGCAGTTGCTGGACCAACTACAGCAGCCGTTAGCCAGTATCGATGAGCAGGTCCAACAGCACTTATTGCAACTGAGCCTGTCTATGGCGCAAGCGGTTATCAATGTTGAAGTAAGCACCAATCCAAATGTTATATTACAAGCGATTGCTGACGCTACCAACGCCTTACCACTACAAAGCGCTCTGCTAGTGATTAAATTGCATCCGGAAGACTTAGCCTTGGTACAACAGGCCTATGGTGAGGACGAACTTAACAAGCGGCAATGGCAGCTTAGAGCTGAACCCTTGTTGGAGCGTGGCGGTTGTTTAGTCGAGAGTAATCAGTCTAGCGTCGATCGCAGTTTAGGGCAGCGGCTGCAAAGTAGCCTGGAGCATTTCATCCAGTTGCAACAACACAGCGACAGCGCTAACAAGCGGATTGAGGACTAGCCATGCCGAGCAGTGACGGCCTGAGCCGGTTTTTAAAACAACAACATAGCTATATTCACCGTTCAAAGCCTGCGGTAGCCGGGCACCTGGTGCGCGTTGTAGGTTTAACATTAGAAGCCAGTGGCTGTAGTGCTGCTATTGGTCAGCCGTGCAGTGTCGAAACTGCACGTGGCGACATTATGGCCGAGGTCGTTGGCTTTGCGAATGATCGTATTTATCTGATGCCCAAAGATGATGTATCGGGTGTAGTACCTGGTGCTAAAGTGACGCCGTTGCTCAATTTTAAAGGTGTACCGCTGAGCTTGAACCTGCTTGGTCGGGTTATTGACGGTGTGGGCTCGCCACTGGATGGTAAAGGACCTATCGCGGCTGAGCAATTTGCTGGTGCGAAAAACAAACCCATTAACCCACTGCATCGCCGGCCGATAAAGCAACCACTGGATGTTGGCGTGCGGGCGATAAACAGTATTTTTACTGTGGGTAAAGGCCAGCGCATGGGGCTGTTTGCTGGCTCTGGTGTTGGTAAAAGTGTGCTACTGGGCATGATGACACGCGGAACCTCGGCTGACGTTATTGTGGTGGGGCTGGTGGGTGAGCGCGGCCGGGAAGTAAAAGAGTTTATTGATGATATTTTGGGCGAGGAAGGCAAAGCTCGCTCGGTTGTTATTGCTGCACCGGCCGACGTGTCGCCCTTGATGCGGCTTAAGGGTTGTGAGACTGCGGTGCAGGTTGCGGAATATTTTCGCGATCAAGGTATGGATGTATTGCTGTTAATCGACTCTATTACGCGCTATGCCCAGGCACAGCGGGAAATTGCACTGGCGGTTGGCGAGCCTCCGGCGACTAAAGGTTATCCACCATCGGTGTTCGCCAAATTACCGGCGCTGGTAGAGCGTGCCGGCAATGGCAGCGGCAGTCAGGGCTCGATAACGGCATTCTACACGGTGTTGTCAGAAGGTGACGATTTGCAGGACCCTATCGCAGATGCCTCCCGAGCCATTTTAGATGGCCACATTGTGCTATCCCGCACATTGGCCGATGCCGGGCATTTCCCCGCGGTTGATGTGGAAAAGTCTATTAGTCGGGTAATGCCTGCGGTTACCAGCATGGAGCATCAGCAAATGGCCCGAGGCGTAAAGCAGTTGTATGCCAGTTATCAACAAAGTAAAGATCTTATCGCCATTGGTGCCTATGTTCGTGGCAGTGATCCACAGCTAGATCGTGCGATTGGCCAGATGCCAGCGATAAACCGCTTTTTGCAGCAAAGCATGCACGATGTTATTACATACGATGACAGCTTACAAAGCTTGAATCAGCTGATGCCCGCTGCGGCCAAAGGATCGAATCTATGATCAATCAACGCTTTGCCATGCTAATAAAAGTGCAACAGCAACGCGAAGAAAAATTGCAGGCGCAATTTGTCAAAGCGCAGCAGTTCTATCTGCAGTCAGAGCAAAAATATCAGGGATTGGCGGGTTACCGCACCGATTACATTCTACAAAGCCAACAGCAGGGCAGTGTCGGCTTACAAAGCCGGCAGTACAATCAGTTTGTTAACTTTATCGGTAAACTAGATCAGGCCATATTGCAGCAAAGTAAAGCGGTGCAGCAAGCACAAGCTGCAGCGGAGCAACGCAAACAAAGCTGGCTGGTGGCACAGAAAAAACGTAAGGCATTAGAATTGCTAGTGCAGCGTGGTGAACATGCTGAACTGATTAAACAAGCTAAACAAGAACAAAAAAATGCCGATGAATACGCCAGTCAGCAATTTATGCGTAATCGATTACATGCCGAAGCGAACTAGAAAACATTGGCCTGAATTTTGAATGTACACTCAGGGTGTAGTGTCAATTAATACCTGAACGCCAAGCTTAGCCAGGAGAATGTCAAATGACGCAAGGCTTACAATTATCAATGCTGACAACCGGTGCAGACATCGCAAACAAGGCCGATAGCACTGGCGCTGATATCTCTGCAGGCAATGGCCAAGCTTTTGGCGATGTGTTAGAGCAGCTAACGTTAACGGCAAAATCTGGCCCGGATCGTGTCGAAGCGGGGCAGATCCCTGCCGGTATTAGTTTATTGTCAGGTTTAAGTCAGGCAGTGCGCGCAGCCGCTAGCGACACAATAAATATGGGCGACAGCGCAGATGCTGATGCTGTAGCAACAGAAACTGGCGATACGGCTGCGTTGGCAGCCAGCCTGCTTGGACAAATTGCATTAAAAGAAAAGCCGATAAAAGCTACACATAATGTTACGCCTGACTTAAGCAAGCCGATGCTGGGCGATATTGTTGCCGACAATGGTAAACCCCAGCCAGACTGGAAGCTTACTTTGACGGATGCAGCAATAACCCCTGACGTTGCTCAGGGCGAGGCAGACACTAGCGATACACCTGAAACAGCTGTAAACCTTAATGCAACAATGCTGCAGGGCAAAACCGCACAGACTGCAAAGGGAACCGAAGAGGTGCCCGCTGCCGAAGTTATGACTGACAGTGGCCCAACTGATGCGGCTGATGCAAATAACATACTGGATACTACTGATGTAAAAAATATGCTGGATACTGCTGGAGCAAATACCATGCACAATACAGCAGACTCGGCCAAAACCGGTGATGTACTCCGAGGGCAACCAGCAGATAAAACCACTAGCGCGAGCAAGGTGCTTGCTACAGCCGTTGAAAAACCAAAACTTGATGGCGGCAAATTGCCAGTAGAAAATGGTAAGCCTGAGTCTGCCTTAATGTCGCAGCTGATTACTGATAAAGTTGAGCCGCAGATAGCCGAAGCTTCCCAGCCTTTAGCGGAGATTGAGCCGGAAAAAGCAAGTCAGCCTGCTGAAGATAAGTCTAATACAACAGCCACAGTAGTTACCAATAGCGCCGTGCCATCAGCTAAAGCAACGTCTGCGCATGAGCCCCTAAAAACCAAGAACAAAGCAGTGGTTGGGCTAAACAGTATTCAGCCGCAGGTGGTTGAGCTAAAGACCACAGAAAAAATAGCTAGCCAAGCCTCTGACGTGGTATCAGAAACCAGCCCTAGGCTAGACACCTTGCCGCCTGCCAGCCAGCTTATGGTAGATGCTGATACACAACATGACAGCGACCAGCCATTGACACCACCGGCTGCAGCGGCAACGCCAACAGTGGCGTTGGGTGCAGAAGTAAGCCCAAATAGCCAGGTAGCTGGGCGCCAAACTGTTGAGGTTGACAATGTTGCTGATACTAAGTTGGCGGTAAAGTCCGCAGGTGACAAGGCTGAAGCTGGCAGTAACGATAAAGCCGGCTTGCAGCTGGGACAACGCCAACAAGGCAGCGCTGAGCAAGGTCAGTCACAGCAAGGCCAGTCACAGCAAGGTCAGTCACAGCAAGGCCAGCCTCAATATAGTGTGAGTCAGCAATTGACAGAAAATCAGTCGGTAGTGCCAGAGCCATTGGCAGCGCAAAGTAGCAGTAAAACAACAGCCGAACCTTCGCGGCCAGAAGGGCTGTTTAGCCAGAGTTTACATGCCGCTGAGCAGCGCCAACAGCACAGTAATGTGGAAAAAACGCTGTCAAAAAGCCCGGCTGAACAATTAAAACAAAGCTTAAACTTACAGCAGCAAGATGCTGCCAGTAACTTGCGCGAGCGTGTGTCGTTAATGGTACGGCAAAATATTCAGGTAGCCGAAATTCGTTTGGATCCGGCAGGTTTGGGCCAAATGCAAATAAAAATAGATATGCAGCAAGATCAAGCTTCGGTGCAGTTTATCGTGCAACAGCCACAAGCCAAGGAATTGCTGGAGCAACAACTGCCCCGTTTAAGAGAAATGTTACAGCAGCAAGGTATTCAGCTCACTGAAGGCCAGGTACAGCAGCAGTCGCAGCAGCAAGAGCGGCAAATGGCACAGCGCGACAATGGCAGAGGTTCAACAGCTGGCTCAGGTGCTAACAGTCTCGAAGGTATGGATGATAACGCCGCTGCAGTGCAGGTAAATATCAGCCATAGTGAGCGTTTGGTGGATTATTACGCATAACAACGCTTCCCAGGCTAAAAGCGCTAACTTTGATTTACATTATCAGGCTCAGATGAGCATAATGATGGCAGCTTAAATAACGGATGACGCAGGCATGGCAGACGAAAAAGACTTGGTAATTACCGACGGTTCCGGCAAGAAGAAATTGCTGATCATTGGTGGGGCAGTGGTGTTGCTACTGGTACTGGCCGTGGTTGGCTGGTTGCTGTTTAGCGGCGACGACGGCCAAACCCAGGCAGCGGGCGGCACCAGCGGCGATGGTAGCACTGAAACTGCACAGGCAACCGGAACCGCGCTGTACGTGCCGTTACCCCGGCCTTTTGTGTTTAATGTACCGGGTGCCTCTCGTGACCGAATGGTGCAAATTAAAGTGTCGTTGCTAGTGCGAGGCGACAATAACGAAACCATCGCTATGCGGCATATTCCACTTATTGAAGGTAGTTTGCTACAAACATTCAGCTCGGCCAATGCCGACGAAATGGTTACAGTGACCGGGCGTGATGCCTTGAAAAACAAAGCGTTAAGTGATTTGCAGCAAGCAATGATAGAAGTGGTAGGTTCGGTGGTGGTAGAGGAAGTCCTTTTCACCGGTTTTGTTATGCAATAAGAGTGAGCAGCCGTGACCGATTTACTGTCACAAGATGAAATTGATGCGCTGTTACATGGTGTTGATGACGTCGAAGAAGAAGAAATAGATGACGCTGGCGAGGGCCGGGGCCGTTCTGCAACGCAATACGATTTCTCGTCACAGGATCGTATTGTTCGTGGGCGCATGCCAACGTTGGAAATGGTGAATGAACGTTTTGCCCGCCATATGCGCATTAGCTTGTTTAATATGATGCGCCGCACCGCCGAAGTGTCAATTAACGGCGTACAAATGATAAAGTTTGGCGAGTATGTACACACCTTGTTTGTTCCAACCAGTTTGAATATGGTGCGTTTCCGGCCGCTAAAAGGCACCGGCTTGATCACCATGGAAGCGCGGTTAGTGTTTATTTTGGTGGATAACTTTTTTGGTGGTGACGGTCGTTATCATGCCAAAATTGAAGGCCGCGAATTTACCCCTACCGAGCGACGCATTATTCAGATGTTGCTCAAGCTAATCTTTGAAGATTACAAAGAAGCCTGGGCACCGGTCATGGATGTGTCATTTGAATACCTTGATTCCGAAGTTAACCCGGCAATGGCAAACATTGTTAGTCCGACAGAGGTGGTCGTAATAAGCTCTTTTCATATAGAGCTGGATGGTGGCGGCGGTGATTTCCATGTTGCTTTGCCTTATTCTATGCTGGAGCCAATTCGTGAGCTTCTAGATGCTGGTGTGCAA
Organism: Rheinheimera maricola; assembly: GCF_016918075.2. Taxonomy (GTDB): domain Bacteria; phylum Pseudomonadota; class Gammaproteobacteria; order Enterobacterales; family Alteromonadaceae; genus Alishewanella; species Alishewanella maricola_A. The sequence continues at coordinate 289,280 of NZ_JAERPS020000001.1, forward strand.
AGCGATAAGGAAGATACGGATCTACGTTGGAGTAAAGCGCTGCGTGACGAGATCATGGATGTGAAGGTTGACCTGACCACCAAGATGCTGGATGTGGATTTAACGCTGCGCGAGATCATGGAGCTAAAAGCTGGCGATATTATTCCGGTAGAAATCCCAGATCATATAACCGTGCTAATAGAAGATTTGCCAACCTACCGTGCCAAGCTGGGACGCTCACGTGATAGCGTTGCGTTAAAAATTATTGAGAAAATTAAACGGCCAGAATCGGTTAAGTCAGAACTGCATGTGTTCACCAAAGGTGGTCGCCGGCTTGACAGTGATGCCGATATCTCCGAATTAGAAGCGGATCTGAACCTGACAGATCGAGAAAGAAGGTAAGTAAAAATGGCTGATGATAAAGACACCATGGACGAATGGGCCGCTGCGATGGCAGAGGCAGAAGGCACTGACGATGGCGCCGAGGCATTAGCTCTGGATGAGCTACGTGACGAAAAAGCCGACATTACCGTTGATGAAAAACGCAAACTCGATACTATTTTAGATATTCCGGTTACCATTTCGATGGAAGTTGGCCGGGCAAAAATTAGTATCCGTAATTTGTTGCAGCTAAATCAAGGTTCGGTGGTTGAGCTGGAACGGGTTGCTGGTGAGCCACTGGATGTGTTAGTCAACGGTACCCTAATAGCCCACGGTGAAGTGGTAGTGGTAAACGATAAATTTGGTATTCGTTTGACGGATGTAATAAGCCAGATTGAGCGGATCAAGAAGCTACGCTGATGAAATTGGACGCTATAGGGAAAACCGTCTTTGTCGCCGCGCTCTTTTATGGAATGCTAAGCAGTGATGCGCTTGTGGCACAGGAGGATGCAACACAGAAGCTTTTGACACAAGATGTCGCTTTGCAGGATGAAACAACAGCGCAGGCTGAAACAGCAGAGCAACTTGAAGAGCTGCAGCCAGCAGCTTCGGCAGTGTCAGACGCTAAGCCTGCCAATAACACTGCTGCTAGTGTGCCTGAAGCACTTAAACCCAGCCCGGTGCGGCCTACTGCGGGCATCAGCCTCGGTAAAATGGCGTTGTCTTTGGCAATTGTAGTTGCCATCGTATTGGTGTTGGGCTGGCTATTCAAAAAATTGACGCTGCGCTTGCCCGGAAACCGGCATATTAAAATTATTTCTACGTTGGCATTAGGGCAGAAAGAGCGTCTGTTAGTTATTGAAATGCAAGGGAAACAGCGTGTCATCGGTGTGACTGCGCACAGCGTTAATTTCCTGTTTGAACTAGAAAATCCACTCCCTGAAGAAAAGTTGGCATCAGACTTTCATACACAGTTGCAATCTTTCCTAAAAAAATAGTGTGAACTATGTTGCGACTGTTGTTCGTGGTACTGGTGATACTGCTAAGTCCCGAGGTGTTAGCTGATAATGGCGTGTTGTCGGCAGTAACGGTAACTACCGCTGCTGATGGCTCGCAGCAATACAGTGTAACGCTGCAAGTGCTGGCGTTAATGACGGCGCTGAGTTTTATACCGGCTATGGTCATTATGATGACCAGTTTTACCCGCATCATCGTTGTACTAGCTATTTTGCGCCAGGCTATCGGGTTACAGCAATCACCGTCGAATCAGGTGCTGATTGGCATCACACTGTTTTTAACCTTCTTTATTATGGCACCGGTGTTTAAAAATATTAACGACAGTGCAATTCAGCCTTATTTAACAGAGCAAATTTCACCGGTTCAGGCGCTGGACGCTGCCATAGTGCCAATAAAAGCTTTCATGCTGCACCAAACCCGCACAAAAGATTTGGATACTTTTGCCCAGATAGCTGGCTTGGAAGTAGCCGAGCAACCACAGGATTATCCCATTACGGTGGTCATCCCGGCGTTTATTACCAGCGAGTTAAAAACCGCCTTCCAGATTGGCTTTATGTTATTTATCCCATTTTTGATCATAGACTTAGTGGTGGCCAGCGTGCTGATGGCGATGGGTATGATGATGTTATCGCCGATGATTATCTCACTACCATTTAAGTTGATGATGTTCGTGTTGGTGGACGGCTGGATTTTGGTAATGGGTACAATGGCAACCAGTTACGGAGTAGGCACATGAGCCCGGAGATGTTTGTCGACGTGCTTCGTGATGCACTGTTTTTGGTGATTTTACTGGTTAGCGCCATTATTTTGCCGTCGTTATTTGTCGGTCTTATTGTAGCGGTATTTCAGGCCGCTACGTCAATCAACGAACAAACCTTAAGCTTCTTACCGCGTTTAATCGTGACACTACTGGCATTAATTTTTGGCGGGCATTGGTTCACCCGGGTCATTATGGAATATACCCACGAACTTATTTTAAGCATTCCAACGGTTGTTGGATAAAAGCAGATGGACTTTCCACTTAGCGTGTTAATGCAAACAGTGGCAGACTTTTTACTGCCGTTGTGTCGGGTAACCGGGATGTTTCTGGTTATGGCCGGTATTGGCGTGCGAAACATTCCAATGCGAATAAAAACCGGCCTGGTGGTGTTTATTACGCTGATTATTATGCCAACCTTGCAGCCGGTACCTAGCCCGGATCTGATGTCAGGTCATATGTTTCTCGAAGTACTGCTACAACTGTTAATTGGTTTTGCACTGGGATTTATCTCACTGATGTTTATTACCACCTTTGTTCTGGCTGGTCAGCTACTTGCAACACAAACTGGTTTGGGCTTTGCATCGATGGTCGACCCGGCCAGTGGGGTTAACGTCGCGGCAATCGGCCAGTTCTATCTGATCCTGGCGACCTTGCTATTCTGGCTGTTTGATGGCCATTTAATTATGATTCAAATGCTGGTTTTTAGCTTTGACACTTTGCCGATTAATGGCCAATGGTGGGACGTGACCCATTACTGGACCGTGGTTGAGTTTGGCGGTTGGATGTTCGCTACGGCCCTGGCCATAGCGTTGGCGCCTATAGTGTCGATGCTGGTCGTTAATTTGTCGTTCGGCATAATGACGCGTGCAGCGCCGCAGTTGAACATCTTTTCTATAGGCTTTCCTATTACCATGCTAGCGGGATTAATCATTTTATGGTTAACGCTGGATACGTTTTTATTTCATTACGACAAACAGTGGCAGCATGCAATAGATTACAGCTGCCGGCTGGTTGGTTGTTAAACGGAGGGCTCTGCAATGGCAGATGATAGCGCCGAAAAAACCGAACAGCCCACCGCGAAAAAGCTGCAGGATGCAGCTGAAAAAGGTCAGGTTGCCCGCTCTAAAGATCTGGGCACGGCCTTTGTACTGATTGGCAGTGCAGCCTCTATTTTGGTGTTTGGTAAAGCACTCGCGATGGGGGTACTAGACGTTGGCCGCAGGCTGATGATGCTAAACCACAAAGACATCTTCGAGACCAATTCCATGTTTACTGCCTGGGGCGCTGTTGGAGAGCGCTTAGCTGCGCCATTAGCAGGCATCTTTCTCATCGTGCTGGCTGCTGCATTTGTCGGTAATACCTTACTGGGCGGCTTTAACTTTAGCTGGCAGGCCGCGGGCCCTAAACTGAGTAAAATGAACCCGCTGACGGGTTTTAAACGTATGTTTGGCTTGAATGCGTTGGTAGAACTACTAAAAAGCATTTTGAAAGTTATTGTGGTGATGGGCGTGGCTTATCTACTGTTGAAGTTTTTTTTCTTCGATATTATGGCGTTGTCGCTTATGAGTGAGCCCAATAATATTGAATCGGCCATGTATATCTTGGCGTGGCTGTTTTTAGGCCTATGTGCAAGTGTGTCAATTATTGCGGTCGTTGATGCGCCTTATCAAAAATGGGACCACATTAACAAGCTAAAAATGTCGATGCAGGAAATTAAAGACGAATATAAAAGTGCAGAGGGGGACCCGCAAATTAAGGCCCGCATTCGTCGAACACAAATGCAAATGTCGATGAAACGTATGATGCAAGAAGTACCCAAAGCCGATGTTATCGTAACTAACCCAACGCATTATGCAGTAGCACTTAAATATGACCAGGGTAAATTCAGAGCGCCGGTGGTGGTGGCCAAAGGGGTAGACGAGGTTGCAATGCATATTCGGCGTATTGCTAATGAACATAAAATACCCGTCATAGAATCGCCGGCTTTAGCTCGCTCCATTTTCCACACTACTGAGTTAGACAAGCCTATACCTGAACAGTTGTTTGCCGCCGTAGCGCAGGTGTTGGCCTACGTATACCAGCTGAAAATGTACAAAAAAGGTAAGGGTAGCCGGCCGAAAACGCTGGCAAAAGAATTACCGATCCCGGCTGACTTCCGCCATTAATATATAACTTAAATACAGCCTGCCAGGCATTGATTTGACGTGTTGGAATAGTTCTTGCTGATATCCAGCATTGCGCCAATTTACTGTCAGGATTGTCATGCAGTTAGCCAGCTATTTTTCCAAGTTCGACCGCTCCCGCTTTGCTTTTGCTCAGGGGCTCGGCACGCCGTTATTTATTCTTGCTGCGTTGGCAATGGTGGTGTTGCCGCTGCCACCGTTGCTGCTTGATGTTTTGTTCTCATTTAATATAGCCTTGGCACTTATTGTACTGTTGGTGACAGTGTATACCCTCCGTCCCTTAGATTTTGGTGCATTCCCTGCGATTTTGTTGGTAGCAACCATTATGCGTTTAGCGCTTAATGTGGCCAGTACCCGGGTAGTATTGCTAGAAGGCCACACTGGTGGTGACGCTGCTGGTAAAGTGATCGAGGCATTTGGTTCTGTAGTTATTGGTGGCAACTATGCTGTTGGTATAGTGGTGTTTTTAATTCTGATTATCATTAACTTTGTGGTGGTTACCAAAGGTGCCGGCCGGATTGCTGAAGTGTCTGCCCGCTTTACGCTAGATGCGATGCCGGGTAAGCAGATGGCGATTGATGCTGATCTTAATTCAGGTTTAATTTCACAAGAAGAAGCAAGAGAGCGGCGTGAAGAAGTCACCAGCGAAGCAGATTTTTACGGCTCGATGGACGGTGCAAGTAAATTTGTAAAAGGTGACGCCATCGCCGGTATCGTTATCCTGGTGATTAACCTGGTGGGTGGTTTGTTTATCGGTATGTTACAGCATGATTTATCGTTCGCGGATGCCATGGAAATTTATACACTACTCACCATTGGCGATGGTTTAGTAGCGCAAATCCCATCTCTATTGCTGTCTATTGGTACGGCTATTATTGTCACACGGCAGAATAAATCAGGCGATATGGGCCAGCAAATGACCGCCCAGCTGGGTAATATTCAAGTGCTGACTGTCGCAGCGTGCGTATTAACACTGATGGGTATTGTGCCGGGTATGCCGCACTTTGCCTTTTTATCGCTGGCAGCCATTGTTGGTGGTGCCGCCTATCTGATGTACAAAACCCGCAAAGATAAAGCCACTGAATTGGTTGGTCGGAACAAGTCAGATCTGGCCCCAGTGGAAACACAAAGTGTGAAAGAAATCGGCTGGGACGATGTGCAGGGCGTCGATACAATTGGTTTAGAAGTAGGTTACCGTTTAATCCCATTGGTCGACAAATCTCAGGGTGGTGAGTTATTAAGCCGGATTAAAGGTGTCCGCAAAAAGCTATCCCAAGAGCTGGGTTTTCTTATTCCGGCGGTACATATCCGCGACAATCTTGACCTGGAGCCCAATAGTTACCGCATGACGTTAATGGGCGTTACCAGTGGCGAGGGCGAATTGCGCCACGATAATGAGTTGGCAATTAACCCTGGACAGGTGTTTGGCACCGTAAAAGGTATCGCCACTAAGGATCCGGCGTTTGGCCTGGATGCGGTATGGATTGGCAAGGATCAGCGTGAGCATGCACAAACGCTGGGTTATACAGTGGTAGATGCCGCGACAGTCGTAGCAACCCATTTAAGTCAGATCCTTACCAATCATGCTGCCAGCTTGCTAGGCCATGAGGAAGTGCAAAATTTATTAGATATGCTGGCCAAGCACTCGCCCAAATTGGTCGAAGGCCTGGTACCCGACACACTGCCGTTAACCGTTGTTGTTAAGGTGCTGCAAAACTTGCTGCAAGAAGGTGTACCTATTCGTGATATGCGCACCATAGTGCAAACGTTAGTAGAGTATGGCGGCAGAAGTCAGGATGTTGATGTGCTTACTGCAGCTTGCCGAATTGCACTGCGGCGTTTAATTGTGCAGGAAGTGGGCGGTAGTCGTAAGGAAATCCCAGTTATTACTTTTGCCCCAGAGCTAGAGCAAATGCTGCATCAGTCTATGCAAGCCGCGGGCAACGATGGCGCGGGCATTGAGCCAGGCTTGGCTGACCGTATTCAGCAGTCGCTACACGATGCACATCAGAACCAGGAGTTGAATGGCGACAGTGCTGTTTTACTTACGTCAGGAATTTTACGCTCAGTAATGGCACGATTCGTGAAGTACACAATTCCCGGACTTAGGGTTCTGTCTTATCAGGAAATTCCGGATGATAAACAAATTCGTATTGTCAGTGTCATTGGTCAGGCAAATTAGGAGAAGTAACTCATGAAAATAAAACGCTTTGTCGCAAAAGATATGCGCAGCGCCTTACAGGAAGTGAAGGAGTTTCTTGGCCCTGATGCGATTATTTTGTCCAATAAAAAGGTAGCTGAAGGTGTTGAAATTGTCGCCGCTATTGACCAGGAGCCTGCCGCAGCGCCAGCTGTGCCGCAAAAGCCACTGCCTGCAGCACAGCAGAGTTTAACGCAGCGCAGCGCAGCAGAGGACACTGAAGCACCTGCGGATTCATTAAAGGCGTTACTTGCCCGGCAAATGATCAAACAACAAAAAACCACGCAGGTTAGCCAACCTACAGCTGAGCCTGCCGCGGTGCAGCGTAGCCCGCAGTTCGAGCGTCAAACTTCCGTCACAACACCTGGCGTAAGCAGCACGCAGCTAGGCGAAATAACGCGACAACAAGAGCAACAGGCTAAATTACTGCAACAGCAGATGAACGCCATGCGTAATGAAATGCTTTCGATGCGACAGTTATTGCAACATCAGGTATCGGGTTTAATGTGGCAGGACCTAGCCCGGCGCGAACCTATGCGAGCGATGGTAATTGAGAATCTTCAGCAGCTGGGTTTGTCTGAACAGGTGGCCGATCAGCTTGCCTGCTTTATGCCAGAAGAGCTCAATGCCACTGATGCATGGGACGCTGGTTTGGAACTGCTGGCTGGCCAGCTTAGCACCACCAATGACGATATTTTATGCCGCGGCGGTCTGGTGGCACTGATTGGGCCAACCGGCGTTGGTAAAACCACAACAGTAGCTAAATTGGCGGCAGAATTTGCCCGTCGCCATGGAGCTGACAAAGTGGCATTAATTACTACGGACAGCTATCGTATAGGAGCTTATGAGCAACTGGCGACATTCGGCCGTATAATTGGCTGCCCAGTGAAGCAGGCAAAAGATAGCGAAGAGCTAGCGTTGTTAATCAATCAGTTACAACAACGTAAACTTATTTTGATCGACACCGCCGGCATGAGCCAGCGAGACCTTAAGCTGGCAGAAAAACTTGCAGGCTTGGTACACAATAGTCGTGTCAAAATAAAAAGTTATCTGGTATTGTCTGCCACATCACAGGCAAAGGTTATGCAAGAGAGTGTCACGCACTTTAAACGTATACCGCTGTCGGGTTGTATTTTCACCAAGCTGGATGAATGTTTAAGTTTGGGCGAAGTGATTAATGTTGCTATTCAAAACGCGTTGCCAGTCAGTTATCTTACCAATGGACAGCGGGTACCCGAAGATATAGCAGTTGCCGACGCAAAAAAGCTGGTGCAACAAGCCGACAAGTTACGTATCGCGCAAAGCAGTACCGGCCATCAGTGGTATAACGACGGGATGAACCGGGCGGAAGGAACCTATGCATAGTCATGACAATATTGATGATCAAGCCAGTGGCCTGAGAAAAATGAATAAGCAGATGGTAAAAGTTATTTCAGTTACTGGCGGCAAAGGCGGCGTAGGTAAAACTAACGTTACGCTTAACCTCGCTATGGCATTGGCTCAGCTAGGTAAACGAGTGCTGGTGTTGGATGCGGATTTAGGTTTGGCAAACTGTGACGTTATGCTGGGCCTGCGAGTAGAGAAAAACCTGTCCCATGTGCTGGCAGGTGAGGTTGAATTGGACGATGTGATTATTGACGGTCCGTTCGGAATCAAAATTATTCCTGCCACTTCCGGCTCGCAAAATATGACAGAGCTGGCTCCGGCAGAGCATGCAGGTCTTATTCGTGCCTTTAGCGAATTAAGAACACAGGTAGATGTGTTGTTGGTAGACACCGCTGCTGGCATTTCGGACATGGTATTGAGTTTTTCGCGTGCATCTCAGGATGTGCTGGTGGTGGTGTGTGATGAACCATCGTCTATTACCGATGCCTATGCACTGATGAAAATTCTCAGCCGCGACCATGGTGTAGAAAAGTTTAAAATTGTGGCCAATATGGTGCGCAGCTTAAAAGAAGGCCAGGAGCTGTTTGCCAAGCTAACCCGTGTAACGGACCGTTTTCTTGATGTTAGCCTGGAACTGGTCGCAACTATTCCTTACGACGAAAACGTGCGTAAAGCGGCACGTAAACAAAAAGCTTTTATTGAAGCCTTTCCCAGAACGCCGGCCAGTATGGCGGTAAAATCTTTAGCCTTGAAAGCAGGGAAATGGCCTTTGCCTGCCAGTGCTTCTGGGCATTTGGAGTTTTTCCTCGAGCAACTGGTGCAACCTCAGGTTGATCGGGGGCTAGTGTGAACAGTAAAATTGCAGCTTATGGCGGTGTTGATCAGATACAACAACTGGTTGAACGTCATGCGCCGCTGGTTAAGCGCATTGCATATCATTTACTGGCGCGATTGCCTGCAAGTGTACTGGTAGATGATTTGATTCAATCGGGCATGATCGGCTTGATTGAGGCTGCAAAAAACTTTGATGGCAGCAAAGGTGCGAGTTTTGAAACCTTCGCTGGCATCCGAATTCGTGGCGCTATGTTGGATGAAATGCGGCGCGGAGACTGGACGCCACGGTCGGTGCACCGCAATGCCCGCCTGATTGCAGAAACCATTGCCGAGCTTGAAGGTTTGCATGGCCGAGATATAAAAGACAGTGAAGTTGCTGAAAAACTTGATATATCTCTGGATGAATACCATCATATGCTCAGTGACATCAGTAGCGGCAGAATAATTGGTATAGAAGATCTTGGTATTTCCGAGGATGTGCTGGTAACGTCGGGCGACTCAGAAGGTGATCATCTGTATGAATCTCAGGCAAACGAGAGCTTCCATCAGGATTTAGTTAAGACAATCAGTAGTTTGCCAGAGAGAGAAGCATTAGTTCTTTCACTATATTATAATGACGAGCTAAACTTGAAGGAGATCGGGGCTGTACTCAATGTGAGTGAGTCCAGGGTCAGTCAAATCCATAGTCAGGCATTGGTCAGATTAAAAGCCAGAATGCAGGATTGGTTGTAACCTATTCTGAGATAAAAATAATATCTCGTCGGAGGGGATTTTGGACAAAAACATGAAGATTCTTGTGGTAGATGACTTTTCAACCATGAGACGCATAATTAAGAATTTGTTACGCGACCTTGGCTTTACTAATGTGTCAGAAGCTGACGATGGCAGCACCGCATTGCCGATGCTGCAAAACGGTGATTTTGATTTTGTCGTAACCGACTGGAACATGCCGGGTATGCAGGGCATAGATTTACTGCGGGCTATCCGCGCTGATGCCAAATTAAAGCATATCCCAGTATTAATGGTGACTGCAGAAGCGAAGAAAGAGCAGATAATTGCTGCAGCCCAGGCTGGTGTTAACGGCTATATTGTCAAACCTTTTACCGCTGCAACCCTGTCAGAAAAGTTAGCTAAAGTATTTGAACGTATCGGCTAGCCGAGCTGACAAAGGAGTGAAGCCATGTCTGCCAACGCAGCACCTGTGATATCTCTGGAGCAGGCTCGGGAACTGGTACAGCTGCTCGAAATGGGCGAGAACGATGCTGTTAACGAGCTGGTACAACAAATTGTTGTACCAGGCTCATCTGAGTTGTTTGCCGAAGTCGGTAAATTGACCAGACAACTGCACGACTCGTTAAAAAACTTTCAAATAGATCCTTCATTGAATAATTTGCTAGCGGAAGATATTCCGGATGCAAAGAAACGTCTTTATCACGTTATTGACATGACTGAGCAAGCAGCAAATCGCACAATGGATGCAGTGGAATCTTGCTTGCCTATCGCTGACCAGTTAAGTCAGCAGCTCAATAAAATCCAACCGCAATGGCAAAAGTTAATGCAACGTCAATTGCAATTTGGAGAGTTTAAGGCGCTTTGCCATACGCTAGACAGTTTTTTTAGCCAAGCAACTGCTGACTCAGCGCAGCTTAATAGTTCGTTGACAGATGTGCTAATGGCGCAAGATTTTCAGGACTTAACCGGGCAGATATTGCGCCGGGTAATTGAACTTGTACGTGAAGTTGAAGAAAGTCTGATCGGTTTACTGACGGCTTTTGGTCAGACGTCAAGCATGATGTTAACTGCAGAGGCAAAACCTTCGAAAAGTAAACCCAAAGCTCATGAAGCCGAGGGGCCTATTATCGACGCAGCAGAGCGGGATGATGTCGTTAGCGGGCAGGATGATGTCGATGATTTGTTGTCCAGTTTAGGATTTTAACAGAGGTGTCGTTGCATGAGCTTTGATATGGATGAGGATATACTGCAGGACTTCCTGGTTGAAGCCGGTGAAATCCTCGAACTACTGCAGGAACAACTGGTCGAGCTGGAGAATAATCCTGACGACGCCAATTTACTAAATGCCATCTTTCGTGGTTTTCATACAGTAAAAGGTGGTGCCGGCTTTTTGTCTCTGACCGAGCTGGTCGACGCCTGTCACGGCGCAGAAAATGTGTTTGATATTTTGCGTACGGGCAAACGCCGTGTTACTCCGGAACTAATGGATGTTATTTTACAGTCGCTTGATAGCATCAACGCGATGTTCGTCGAAGTTCAAAGCCGTCAACCACTCACTCCTGCATCACCCGCCGTATTGGCCGCATTACACCATTATAGTGAGCCAGAGTCTGCGTCTAACCCAGCGCCTGTGCAGGCCAAGCCTGCTGCTCCTGTTGCACCGCCTGTTGTTACGCCAGCGGCGAACGCAACTGCTGCATCCGGTAATGTTGATGAGATGACAGAGGACGAGTTCGATCGGATGATGGACGAGTTACACGGTAAGCAAGGCTCGCCTACTGCCGCTGCACCTGCGGCTGCTGTATCAAAGCCTACCGTTACTGCGGCAGCAGGAGACGACATTACCGATGACGAGTTCGAAGCAATTTTGGATCAACTGCACGGCAAGGGCTCGTTTATTCCAGAGTCAGCGGCGTCATCAGGCGCTGCTATAACGCCTGAAAGTGTGAGTAAAACGCCTGCAAGTGCTGCTAAATCCAGCGATGAAATAGACGATGCCGAATTTGAAGCGCTGCTGGACCAATTACACGGTAAAGGTAAAGCACCAGAAGCTGTTGTACCGAGCCCTACAGCAGCGCCAGCTCCAGTTCCAGCGAAAGCTCCTGCAGCACCAGCACCTGCTCCAGTGGTAGCAGCACCTGCTGCTCCGGCAGCCGCGGCAGATAAAGCTGCAGCTGCACAGCAAGCGGCTCAGGCTGAAACCACGGTTCGGGTAGATACCAAACGGCTCGACCAAATTATGAATATGGTCGGTGAGCTCGTTCTGGTGCGTAATCGTTTAGTGAGTCTGTCCGGCACAGTGCAAAGTGAAGAAATGAGTAAAGCTATTTCTAATTTGGACGTGGTCACTGCTGATATTCAGGGTGCAGTAATGAAAACCCGGATGCAGCCAATTAAGAAAGTATTTGGCCGTTTTCCACGTGTTGTTCGTGACTTGGCTCGCTCGCTGCAAAAAGATATCGAATTGGTGCTGGAGGGCGAAGAAACAGACTTGGATAAAAACCTGGTAGAAGCGCTGGCTGATCCTCTGGTGCACTTAGTGCGAAACTCGGTTGATCATGGCATAGAAATGCCGGAAGTGCGTTTGAAAGCGGGTAAGAAACGTGTAGGTACAGTGAAGCTAGCTGCTGCTCAGGCTGGAGATCATATTTTGCTAACCATCCACGACGATGGTGCCGGTATGGACCCGGAAAAATTAAAAGGTATTGCTATCAAACGCGGCATTCTGGATACCGATGCTGCGGCAAGGATGTCAGACACCGAAGCTTTTAATTTGATCTTTGCTCCTGGTTTTTCGACTAAAGAGCAAATTTCAGATATTTCCGGCCGTGGTGTAGGCATGGACGTGGTTAAAACCAAGATCACCCAGCTTAATGGTACTGTGCATATTCACTCTAAAATGGGTGAGGGCACCTTGTTGGAAATTAAGGTACCGCTAACGTTGGCGATACTGCCTACTTTAATGGTTATTGTTGGCAAGCAAACGTTTGCCTTGCCGTTGGCTGGTGTTAGCGAAATTTTCCATCTGGATTTGAACAAAACTAATGTCGTTGACGGGCAGTTAACTATTGTTGTGCGTAACAAAGCGATTCCGTTGTTTTTTCTTGAGCACTGGCTGGTTAAAGGTTCTGATAAAAAACGTCGGCGTGAGCAGGGCCATGTCGTCATTGTTCAAATTGGCACACAACAAGTCGGTTTTGTTGTTGACTCGCTGATTGGCCAAGAGGAAGTGGTAATTAAACCGTTGGACGCCCTGTTGCAAGGTACTCCTGGTATGGCTGGCGCGACGATTACATCTGATGGTGGTATTGCGTTAATTCTTGATGTGCCTAATTTGCTTAAGCATTATGCGAAAAAATCAAAAATTAAATTTGATCGCTTCAATAAAGTTAACGCTTAAAGAGAGAAACCTATGGCGATTAGGGTGTTAGTAGTTGATGACTCGAGCTTTTTCCGTCGCCGTTTAACTGAGATCCTGGCAAAAGACGGCGACATTGACGTTATCGACACGGCTGTTAACGGCAGAGAGGCGGTTGATAAAGCGCTTGCTCTGAAACCCGATGTGATCACCATGGACGTTGAAATGCCGGTATTGGACGGCATTTCAGCAGTGCGCGAGATCATGCAACAGCAGCGTATTCCGATCCTTATGTTCTCATCGCTAACCCATGAAGGAGCCAAAGCCACGTTTGATGCGCTAGATGCTGGTGCAGTCGATTTTTTGCCAAAGAAATTTGAAGATATTGCCCGCGATAAGAATGAAGCCGGACAATTGCTACGTGACAGAGTCAAAGCCGTAGCACGTAAACGACAGCTTGGTAGAACGACATTTAGTGGTAGCTTATCGGCCAGGGTTGAGGCTCGGCCTAATTTGTCAGATAAGCCTGCACTCACCCGCAGCACCTTCGAGCGGCCTAAATTAAATGAGCGCGTCAGCGCCGCTCCTATCGGGCGGCATCAATGCAGTGGTAAGAGCTACAAACTGGTGGCAATAGGTACGTCAACTGGTGGGCCTGTTGCATTGCAACGAATTATTACAGCATTACCTGCTAACTTTCCATTACCGATAATCTTAATACAGCATATGCCTGCTGCATTTACCGGTGCTTTTGCTTCGCGGCTTAACTCGTTGGCAAAAATTGAAGTACGTGAAGCTCAAGATAACGACGTATTGCGCCCCGGAGTTGCTTACTTAGCACCAGGCGGCAAGCAAATGTTGGTTGAGGGCAATGAAAGTCAGGCCCGCTTACGTATCAAAGAAGATGACTCGCCAAGAATTACCTTTAAGCCTAGTGTTGATATTACTTTTGCTACTGCGGCGAAAGTTTACTCTGATAAGGTGTTAGCAATAGTGCTCACCGGCATGGGCGCTGATGGTCGCGAAGGTGCCAGGTTGTTAAAACAGCAAGGCGCAAAAATTTGGGCGCAGGATGAAGCGAGTTGTGTGGTATATGGCATGCCTCAGGCGATAGCGGCAGCGGGTTTAATGGACGAAGAAGTAGCCTTAAATGAAGTTGCAGGCAGATTAATAACGGAAGTCGGGCATGGATAAACTAGCCATCAGCGGATTTCTGCTGGCGCTACTCGCTGTCGCCAGCGGTTTCATGATCGAAGGCGGTAGTTTAGCAACACTTTTGCACTTTCCTGCATTTTTAATCGTATTCGGTGGCACTGTGGGTGCCGTTATGCTGCAGACGCCGATGAGTCAGTTTAAACTTGGCTTGAAGCTGTTACCCTGGGTTGTGCGGCCGGCGCATTTTCCCTTAGCGAATACGGCACAGCGCATTGTGCAGTGGGGCACGGCAGCAAGAGGCAATGGTTTTTTGGCGCTGGAAGAAGATGCACTGGCAGAGCCGGATGCTTTTTTATATCGCGGACTCAATCTGCTCGTTGATGGCGTTGAGCCGACGGCTATCCAAGACACACTGGATGCCGAATTAACACTGGAGCGCGAGCGGTTACTGCGCGCAGTGCGTATTTTCGATGCCATGGGCGGGTACAGCCCAACTATTGGTATTGTTGGCGCGGTACTTGGCCTTATTCAGGCAATGTCCAATATCTCTGAACCACAACTACTTGGGCAAGGTATTGCCACTGCCTTTGTCGCGACCATATACGGTGTTGGTTTTGCTAACCTGCTGTTTATTCCGGTAGGTAACAAGTTAAAGAGTCTGATACAAGAGCGTACTTTGTATCATGAACTCATTGTTGAGGGCCTGGTATCTATTGCTCACGGCGAGAACCCGCGCAATATAGAGCGTAAGCTGGCCGCTTACCATCCGGATTAAGCCATGTACAGGCACAGGCAGAAGCATACCCAGGTAGAACCGGAACAACTTGATCGTTGGCTGGTGTCTTATGCTGATTATATGACGTTGATGTTTGCTCTATTTGTAGTGCTATACGCTATGTCTATTGTTAAAGAAGAAGAATACAGCGTGCTGGCAGACAGTCTGACGAAAATGTTTGAAAAGCCGGAACAGCGTGGAACGTCTGTGCAACCTGAATCTTTGGTCGAGCTGGCACCACAAAGCGAGCAGATTTTAGACGGTACTTCACTAGAGCAAGCCAGGGGGCCCACACTGTTAGCTGATGCAAGGCAATTGTCAGATATCAACGAGCGCAGATTGGGCAGTCCATTACAGGCGCTAGAGCAACAACTTACGCAGGCTATGGCAAGTTTATTGGAGCAAGGGCTTGCTAAAATTGAACAGGATGATAATTGGTTAACCATAGAGCTTAGCAGCGGGCTGTTATTTGCCAGTGGTAGTGCAACAGCGACGGGTTCAGCGCGTACCTTATTAAACGAAATTACCAAAGTGATCAATCCGGTTGACAATTTTGTTCGGGTACGCGGTTATACCGATGATCTGGCTATTAGTAATGAAGTGTTTTCGTCAAACTGGGAATTGTCAGTTGCCCGTGCAACCTCAGTATTGCGTATTCTGGAACAGTTTGGTACTGCGCCAGCCCGCATGGCTATTGAGGGTTTTGGCCAATATTATCCCAGTGTCAGTAATGATACCGCAGCGGGGCGAGCGTCAAATCGAAAAGTGGTAATAGCTATTTCTCGCTATGCGTACCAGGCACAGGCTAGCGCGGCTAGCGAACCTCAAAGCGCAGGGTCCGCACAACAGTTGCAACAGCAGCTAGAACAAATTACGCAAGAGGATGGTAGTATTCGTGTAATTGCCTTGCCAGAGGGCGGTATTCGGATCACAACCCGGCAGGACAAGCCCAACAGCCCTCCGGCAGAACAACAGGAACCCTGACGTGGTCATTTGGACAGTAGCAAATCAAAAAGGTGGTGTTGGTAAAACCACAACCACAGTAACTCTGGGAGGCTTGCTAGCTGAGCGAGGCTTCAGAGTATTACTTGTAGATACCGATCCGCATGCTTCGTTAACTTACTATTTCGGTATTGATGCTGAAGAGCTGGAAGTCAGTGTTTACGATATCTTTATTCGCGGTAAGGACATCACTCAAGAAGAAATACTGCAGTCAATGTGCCCAAGTGGTGTGGCTAATCTTGATATATTACCGTCTTCAATGTCACTGGCTACACTAGATCGCTCACTTGGCAATAAAGGCGGCATGGGACTGATGCTAAAGAAAGCATTGGACAAAATTCGTCAGGAATATGATTACGTACTCATCGATTGCCCCCCGGTAATGGGAGTGCTGATGGTGAATGCTATTGCCGCTTGCAATCGCATTCTGATCCCGGTGCAAACAGAGTTTTTGGCGTTAAAAGGTCTTGAGCGCATGATTGCTACGATGGCATTGATGCGCACTTCCCAGCAGAAAGACTATGCTTTTACCATTATTGCGACTATGTATGACAAAAGAACCAAGGCGTCACTGGAAGCCTATAAAGATCTGAAGGCGAAATATCAGGATAGCGTTTGGTCGGCGGTGGTGCCTATAGATACTAAGTTTCGTGATGCCAGTTTGGCGCAAACGCCGCCAAATGTTTTTTCGCCCTCCAGCCGTGGCGTTTTTGCCTATAATACCCTGTTAACTTATTTACTGCAGTTAGCGACGGAGTAAGGCATGAGTAATTTAATTGCTAGCCAGAAAGTCATGCAGCACTATTTATCAGCTTTGTTGACTGAGGAAGAGGTTCAAGCTGAGGTCGGTATTGCTGAGCAGCAAAAACAGCAGCTCAATGCTTTATTGGCACAAGCCATAGTTACTAAGGCAGAGCCGCAGCCAAGTAGTAAAACAATCACACCGGTTGAAGTGCTCCAACCCCAGAGCGATGTGAATGCTGATGCGTTAGTGGCATTAAAAGCCAAATTCGCGGCTGCTGAAGCCGCACAGGCGTTACAACAGCGTGATATCCCGGTGAGCGAGCGCATATCCGGCGGCAATAAGCCAGAGCCGGTAGTTGCGGTCCAGAGTATTGAAAAAGAGTATCGGCAAGGCCGTTTTCAGGCGTTATTTTTTGAAATAGCCGGACTTAAAGTAGCTGTGCCGCTAAAAGAGCTTGGTGGTATTCATCAGCTGGGTACCATAAATAGTCTTATCGGCAAGCCCAGTTGGTTTAAAGGCGTTATGCTGTATCGCGAACAAAAAATTTGCATTGTTGATACTGCCCGTTGGGTTATGCCAGAAAAATATGATCAGAATTTGCAGCAAAAGCTAAACTATCAGTATGTTATTATGCTTGGCAGCAGCAACTGGGGCCTGTGTTGTGAATCATTGGTCAACACCTACGTTCTGGAGCAAGACGATGTGAAGTGGCGGGAGGCGGAAGGCAAAAGGCCGTGGATGGCAGGCTTGATCAAAAAGCACATGTGCGTACTGCTGGATGTTGACGCTATGATAGATTTATTAAACCGTGGTCTGGATATCAGTGAATAATCAGCCAAAGGATTTATATAGGAGCTGTGCATGAGTAATTTAACCAAGCAATCGACCAGGAAAAACGATGCTGCAGATATCGTATTGCAATGGGTTACCTTTAAGCTGCAAGAAGAGACCTATGGCATTAACGTTATGCAGGTGCAGGAAGTTTTGCGCTATACCGAAATTGCGCCGGTACCAGGCTCGCCAGACTACGTACTGGGTATCATTAATTTGCGTGGTAATGTGGTGACAGTAATTGATACCCGCTCACGTTTTGGCTTGGAGTCTGCAGACATTACCGATAACAGCCGTATTGTTATTATTGAAGCAGAAAAGCAGGTTATTGGCATTCTGGTTGATAGCGTAGCTGAGGTCGTTTACCTGAAACAGTCTGAGATTGATACCGCACCTAATGTAGGTACGGATGAGAGTGCGCGGTTTATTCAAGGTGTTTCTAACCGTGAGGGCGAGCTACTTATCCTGGTCGATTTAAATAAACTGCTCAGCGACGAAGAGTGGGAAGAGATCGGCGCCATCTGATATGACGCTACCGGTCTACATAGGATTGTTGCTGCTAGCTATATTGGCGTGTGCCGCGGCACTGTATTGGTGGTTTGCACGTATGCAGCGCAGTTTGCAAGAAAAATGGCAGCAATTTGAGCAGCAACTTGACTATCAGGCACAGCAACTGCAGCAAAGCCGGCATGAATTGGAAGAGTTAAGATCAGGGGTTATCGGTGTTGGACAGCGTGTTTTGCAGCTGGATAGTAGTTTGAGTATGTTGTCGCAACAACTCGGCGCACTGGCCGATAAACAACAAGCCCTTGAGCTTGTGGATCCGGAGTCTAAGATATATAGCCGCGCTATGAAGATGGTGCAACTGGGCGCCGATCTGGACGAAATTATGCGCGAGTGTGAGCTGCCTCAGGCTGAGGCTGAACTGCTGTTCAATTTACATCAGACAAAAACATAATCCTTAAGCTCTTCAGCTTTTAAGGTCAATGCGTTGGTGTATGTTATGCCAATTGTCTGGAAATTTCCCCTGCAACACATAGGAAAAAGCAATTAACTCAGCGATGACGATATACAGCTGAGGTGGGATTTGCTCGCCTAACTGTAACTGCGCCAGTAGTTTACTCAGCTCAGTATCCTGATGCACCAATACACCGTGTTGTTTTGCCAGTGCTATAATTTCATCTGCCAGGTCGCCATGACCTTTCGCAGTAACGGTAGGTGCGGTTTTACCTTCGTACTGCAGGGCAGTCGCCGAGCGGGTATTGTGCTCTGGTGGTGATGTCATATGACCTCCTATACTTTTAATGCTAACAAACTGTTAGCTCTGGGAAGAATGCTGTCTGGAATTTTCCCCAGCGTACACTCCGCTTGTGTTACCTCCAAGCCTTGCACACGGCAGCGATCTTTTAACAATGGCAAGAAACGTTGTGCCAGCTGTTGCGTGTGCTGTTGCTCGGTATAGAACTGTAACTGGAGTTGTTGATGTTGCAAGCGCGCCACCACCATAAGCTGCCCGAGACGACGCAAGTCAAATTTTAGCGTGAGTTGCCATAAGGTTTGTTTCTCATTATCTGTTTTGCCATCTGCCTCGCGTTGTTCCAGCATAATTTGGCTGAACACACTGTGTTCGCCCTGCTGCAACGGCAGTTGGAGTAGTAGCTGCTGTTGTTGTGGGCTATCCAGGGTTGCAAGTTGGCTATGTTGTAACTTACTACTATGTCCGGCAAGTTGACGTAACAGGCTACTGGCTTGAGCGGGTTCAAGTTGGCTAACCAGTTGCGCCAGTGGTTTGTTAGCGGGGGCCGCTGAGGCAGCTTGGGGTTTTTGCAACAGATGTCCCAATAGCAACTGAATAGCCACGGCTAAAGCGCCGCCGCTGGTTTGTATTGTTGCGGCAGGTTGTAACGGCTGAAATTGCAGCAAGCTATTTAGCTGTGATGTTAACTGCTGTGGCGACAGCCCTTTATTTACGCTGGGCTGGCTGTGCCGTATTAATTGTAATATGCGTTGCACCGGCTCTGGTAATTGCGGCAGGCTAGCTAATGGATCAGCTTGTTGCGGTAATAACGGTAATAAATTTCGCCACGCTTGTTGTAGTACCGGCAGTGGCTGGTGCGGCGTGCTATTTGCCGACGTGCGTTGCGGTGCCTGTAGTGGTCCCTGTAGCGTCACTTGTAAAGTCTCAGGTGTTTGGCGTGCGTCTATTGCGCCTGCAGTCTGGGGTAAGATTGAAGGCGACTGTGATTGCACAGACGTGCTCAAACTTACTGTTGTAGTCGTGGGCATCAGCTGTAGCGGCTTATTGAATGCAGCGGGTGAAACTGTCATATTGATTTGGCGCGGAATGGTAGTTAGTAGCAGCTGCCATTGCTGGGCGTGGCTTTGCAGTTGCAATTGATGTGTACCAGATGGTAATTGTGCTGCTGGCATTATGTTGCTCAGTATCTGTCGAATTGTAACCTGCTGTGGATCTGTCAACGCTTTGCTGGCTGCGGCCTGAGTCGTGTTTTGTGCTTGCTGATTAAACAGCTGCACCAGTTTTTGCAGAAGTTGCGACTGCTCAGCTTTAGGCAGGGTAATAGCCTTTACTGCTACAGATTTTGGCAAGGGTTGCTGGCGGGGCACAGTGCCAGCCTCGGCCAATGGTGTGGTGGTTTGTAAACGGTTTGCCGTGGCGCCTGGCTGTGCCGGTGTGTTTATAGTTTGTGGGCGGATAATGTTGCCTGGCTCCGCTAATTTGCCTGCTTGCGGCGCTTGTTGTGCTATGCCGGTCTGTGCTTTGTTTGTTTGTACTGTGCCGATTTGTGCTGTGCCTGCTTTAGCTGCAGTTGCTTGTGTTGTGTCTGCTTGTGCTGGTTGGCCCGGCTGCGACGGGCGGTTAAATAAAACCGGCTCAGTGGGTTGCGTGCGCAGTAAGGATTGGCTGCCTTCTGATAAAACAGGCCGCAGCAGTGTCAACTGTATACTCAGTGGCGACATCGTTGATTGCAATTGCAACATTGCACGCAGCCCGGTAGCGGGCATGGCTTGCTCAGATTGCGCCAACTGCTGTGTAATTGCCAACTGGGTTGCAGCAGATAATGGCTGTAGGCTGCCATCGGGTAACCGCATAGTTATACCTTGCGGTTGACGCAGCAGGCTGACGGGTATCTGTAGCAGATTTGCATTGGCAGTTGCCAGGCGACTGATGGTTATTTCTTGCGGGTCAACAAATACGTCCGAGGTTAGCACTGTCGTTAGTAGCTGGCTGGTTTGAGCCGGCGTTAACGGCAATTTCAGTGATTGCGTGACACCTTGTAATGTAAGATGTAATTGGCCGTTGTTAGCAGGTTGCAGTTGTACCTGCACGGCACCGCGCATATCTGCCGGCAAAGACGCTGGCAGTGCAATGCTTAATGCGCCGCCAGCAGTCGGCAGTTTTAAGCTAAAACTGCCTGAACTTAATTGTTGCACCTGAGCCTGATACACCTGTGCCACAATTAGCTTTAGCTGGGCCGTATCGGCTTTTTGTGCCGGGCTCAGTTGCAGTAATTTATCCAGGTTAATCGGGTTCATGTTTTTCCTGTTTTATGGCGTTGTCTGATATCAGTAGATTCGTATTATTACGTCAGTATGGTAATATGCGCCCAATTTTTCCCGTCGTCGATAGTAAGAGACCAGTGATAAAACATCAGCCTTTTTCTGTAATTGTCGGCCAAGAGCTGTTGCAGGCTCAAGCACTTAGCTGTATCCGGCAAGATCGGGTGCTGTTTGAGCAGCTGTCGTTCACAGTTCGGGCCGGCGATATACTGCAGGTCGCTGGCAAAAATGGTGCTGGTAAAAGCTCTTTACTAAGATTGCTGGCGGGGCTATCTGCTCCTGACGAGGGTACACTGCACTACCGCAGTCAGCCACTGAGTGATGTTGTTGATGACTATGCCGCCAATTTATGTTTTATCGGCCACCAAAGCGGAATACATGAGCAATTAACTGCATTAGAAAACCTGGCGTTCTGGCGTGCAGCTGCCGGGGTACCACAGCCGGATGATTACGCTTTGCTGGCGCAACTTGGGCTGGCTGGCTTAGAAGATATCCCGTGTAACATGCTATCGGCAGGCCAACAACGTCGGGTGTCGTTGGCCAGGTTGTGGTTTACATCTTGTCAGGTATGGATCCTGGATGAACCTTTCACGGCGCTGGATCAATCTGCTATTGCCATGTTGCAGCAGTATTTTCTGCAGCATTTAAACCGTGGCGGCGCCATTGTGTTGACAACACATCAAAACCTGACACTGCAATACAATAGCCTGACAACGCTGGAGTTGGCATATCGATGGTAGCACTGGCGACATTTTTGCAGCGAGAGCTTAGGCTACTGGCCCGGCAAAAAGCCGATTGGCTTAATCCGGTGTTATTTTTTGTTATCGTGCTGAGTTTGTTTCCATTAGGTATTGGGCCTGAACCTAATTTGCTACGTATTATCGCCCCAGGTGTAATATGGATTGCAGCGTTGCTCAGCGTGTTGTTGGCGGCAGAGCGCTTATTTAAAGATGATTACCGCAATGGAGTGTTAGAGCAACTGGTGGCTACACGGCAAGCACTTTGGCCTTTTGTATTTGCCAAGCTGATATCAAACTGGCTAAGTACCGGCCTGCCACTGGTATTGTTGTCGCCGTTGGTCGCTTTATTGCTTAATGTCGACAGTGCCAGTTTTTTGGCCATGCTACTGACATTGCTACTTGGCACACCACTGCTGAGCTTGCTTAGTGTGCTTGGCGCAGCACTTACGGTATCGGCCGACAAGGGCGGTATTTTGCTGGCGCTGCTTATTTTGCCGCTGTACATTCCACTGCTGATTTTTGCCAGCGCAGCTATGGAAGCGGCGGCTATGGCGTTACCTTATTACGGTCAGCTGGCAATAATGTTGGCGATGTTATTAGTTGCGTTAGCGCTGGTACCTTTTGCGGTAAACAGTGCCCTGAAAATAAATGTGAGCTGATATGTTTAAATGGTTGCATCCTCTAGCCAAACCCGAAACGGTTTACCAATTATGTGGTCGTTTATATCCGTGGCTGCTAACCGCGGCATTACTGTTATTACTGCTGGGTAATATTTGGGGCCTGGCCTTTACGCCGCCAGATTACCAACAAGGCGATAGTTACCGCATCATTCATATTCATGTGCCGGCAGCTATTATGTCGATGGGTGCCTATTCTGCTATGGCTATAGCTGCTTTTGTTGCCCTGGTGTGGCAAGTCAAAGTGGCACAGTGGTCTGTACTTGCTATTGCGCCAATTGGCGCCGTATATACTGCTATCGCACTGATCACTGGCATGGCCTGGGGCAAGCCAATGTGGGGTACCTGGTGGGTGTGGGATGCCCGATTGACCTCAGAGCTTATTTTATTGTTTTTATATTTGGGGGTTATCGCCTTAAGCGGCGCGTTTTCAGACCGGCAAACGGGAGCCAAGGTTGCGTCTTTGCTGGCTGTTGTCGGGGTGATTAATTTACCTGTGATACATTTTTCTGTGGAGTGGTGGAACACTTTGCATCAGGGCGCGTCTATAACCAAGTTTGCTAAACCCTCAATTGACCCCAGTATGTTGTGGCCACTACTGATTAGCATACTGGCATTTAAAGTTTTAATGCTGGCGTTGATTTGCTTGCGGTTGCGCACAGCAATTTTAGTTAATGAACAGCATAGGCCTTGGGTTCGAGCAATGGCGGGAGACCAATAATGCATTTTCAGTCATGGGCGGAGTTCTGGGCAATGGGCGGTTATGGGCTTTTTGTCTGGTTGTCGTTCGGCACAACGTATTTTTTACTGCTGGCACTGCTTTGTTATAGCCAGTTACAGCAGAAACAATTTAAGCGTCAGCTTGCAGCAAAGCTAGCGCGCGAACAACGAGTTAAGCAGTATCAGGAGCAGTCAGACTAATGCAGCCAAGACGTCAGAAACGCCTGTTAGCCGTGTTAACGGTAGTTGGGTTATTAACCGGTGCCGTTGCCGCCATGTTATATGCTATGCAGCAAAACATTGATTTATTCTATACGCCATCACAATTGGTCAATGGCTTGGGAGAAAAGCAAACTAAACCTCAACCAGGGCAGCGCCTGCGTATTGGTGGCATGGTTGTTACAGGTTCCGTAAAGCGAGATCCAGACTCATTGAAAGTGAGTTTTGATCTGGTTGATACCGGGCCTATCGTTACTGTCACCTATGAAGGCATTTTGCCTGACTTATTCCGCGAAGGGCAGGGTATAGTGGCACAAGGTGTCTTGCTGGATGCAACCACCGTTGCAGCTACTGAAGTTTTGGCCAAGCACGATGAAGAGTATATGCCACCAGAAGTTGCTGAGGCATTAAAAGGCATCAAACACGTACCTCCGTCACGCCAGGTTAATCAGCCAGACAGTGGGAGCTACTAAATGATCGTTGAAGCCGGTCAGTTAGCGCTGACGTTTGCGTTTGCGTTGGCCGTATTATTGGCGATACTGCCGTTGTATGGCAGTTTCGTGGCAAATAAACCCATGCTGTTGCTAGCCAAACCGTTGGCATTTGGCCAGTTTTTCTTCTGTTTACTGGCGATGCTGGCCCTTATTTATGCTTTTCGCACTAACGATTTTAGCGTAATTAATGTGGCACAAAACTCCAGTTCAACCTTGCCATGGTACTATCAAATTACTGCTAGTTTTGGCTCGCACGAAGGCTCAATGCTGTTGTGGGTACTGATGTTGGCGGGCTGGACCGCATTGGTCGCACAATTTTCTAAGGCTTTGCCGCTGCAATTACACGGCCGCATTTTGGGCATACTGGGCCTGATTAATGTTGGTTTTGTTGCATTTTCATTGATTATGTCTAATCCATTTGAGCGTAGCTTGCCGTTCTTTCCGGTTGAAGGGCGTGATCTAAATCCGCTGTTGCAAGACTTCGGTATGATACTGCACCCACCTACGTTATACATGGGCTATGTTGGCTTTGCGGTTGCGTTTGCATTTGCTATCGCCGCCTTAATGGGCGGTCGTTTTGACAGTGTGTGGGCGCGCTGGGTCAGGCCTTGGGCACTGGCCGCCTGGCTGTTTTTAACCCTGGGCATCATGCTGGGTAGTTGGTGGGCTTATAACGAATTAGGCTGGGGAGGCTGGTGGTTTTGGGACCCGGTAGAAAACGCCTCGTTTATGCCGTGGTTGGCCGGTACGGCATTAATTCACAGTTTAGCGGTAACCGAAAAACGCGGAACCTTTAAAAGTTGGACTGTACTGTTAGCCTTGGCGGCGTTTGCATTAAGCCTGGTAGGCGCATTTTTAGTGCGTTCCGGTGTGCTTGTGTCTGTGCATTCATTCGCCACTGATCCGGGCCGTGGGCTGTACTTGTTGGTGTTTTTGTTGCTGGTGGTCGGTGGGTCATTATTGCTGTACGGCATTCGCATGAACGCTGTGCGTTCTCAGGCCCGTTATCAGCTGTTTTCCCGTGAAATGATGCTGTGGGGCAATAACATCTTTTTGTTAACTGCCTGTCTGATTGTGTTTCTCGGCACCTTGTTCCCACTGTTTCACAAAGAGTTGGGCCTGGGCACTATTTCCATTGGCGAGCCGTTTTTTAACCAGATGTTTTATTATCTGACCATTCCGTTTGCGTTATTGCTGGGACTAGCG
Organism: Rheinheimera maricola; assembly: GCF_016918075.2. Classification (GTDB taxonomy): domain Bacteria; phylum Pseudomonadota; class Gammaproteobacteria; order Enterobacterales; family Alteromonadaceae; genus Alishewanella; species Alishewanella maricola_A. The sequence continues at coordinate 314,253 of NZ_JAERPS020000001.1, forward strand.
CCCTGGGTACGCTGGAAACAGCAGCAGTTGCTGCCACTGATCAAACCCTTTAGTTTGATTGCCATAGCCAGTCTAATGCTGGCGCTCGGCGTAATGGCCAGTATGCAAAGTGTGCAAGCTAATTTGGGCTTACTCGGTTTATTGTTAGGCGCTTGGGTGGGCATTTCTGCCCTGGCCGAAGTAATGTTACGCTTAAGGCAGTTTGGTTCTGTCAGTGCTGGGATAAGTAAGCTTAATGCCAGCCATTACGGCATGACACTGGCGCATATTGGCTTTGCGGTGCTGGTAGTCGGGGTGGCAATGACTAAAACTTACACTGTAGAACGCGATGTACGCATGCAAGAAGGCGATAGCACAAGCGTGGCCGGTTACGAGTTTACGCTGACAGATGTATACGATTTGAATGGGCCAAACTATGGCGGCCAGGCGGCAGAATTAGATGTAAGTAAAGACGGTGGCTATGTCACCCATTTGCATGCTGAGAAACGTTTTTATCGCATACAGCGCACTATTATGACTGAGTCTGCGGTGCATGCCCGCCTAAGTCGTGACCTTTACGTGTCGTTAGGTGAAGAGTTACCCGGCAACGCCTGGGCACTGCGCATTCAGGTCAAACCTTTTGTACGCTGGATTTGGCTTGGCGGTGTGTTGATGTCTTTGGGCGCATTGCTGGCGCTGGCTGATAAACGTTACCGGCGCAAGTCTAGTGTGGCAAAGCAAGAGGTTGCCAATGCGTAAACTATTTTTTTATGCGCCGTTGGCGCTGTTTTTACTGCTAGCGCTGTTTTTACTCAGTGGTTTGTTTTCTGATCCGCGCGAGCGTGCTTCGGCAACCCTTAACAAATCTTTGCCAGCGTTTGCTTTGGCAGATTTAATGCAGCCCCAGCACATTTGGACAGCAGAGCAGTTAAAAGGTGAAACTTTTTTATTAAACGTTTGGGGCACCTGGTGCCCAACCTGTAACGCAGAGCTGGGTTATTTAACTGAGTTGCGCCAGCAGGGTGTAAAAATTGTTGGATTGTACTACGAGCTGCCGCGAGATCCGGCGTTTGATGCGCCGTTTAATCTGCAAACCCTGCAGCAAGACGTTAGCCAAAAATTAGCCCAGCATGGCGATCCCTATCAGTTTAATATTTTGGATCTGCAGCGCAGCCTGTCATTGGATTTGGGGGTAAGTGGGGCGCCAGAGACCTTTATTATTGATGCCCAAGGCATAATCCGGCTGCATCATATCGGCGATATTAATTCGCAGGTATGGCGCAGTAAACTGGCGCCGTCATACCAGCAGTGGAGCCAGCCATGAAACGCTACGTAATCGGCTTGCTGTGGCTTATGTGCAACACCGTTAGTGCCGAAGAGGTATTAGCATTTGCCAATGATGCGCAACGTGAGCTGTATTATCAGCTAGCTGCAGAGTTGCGCTGTCCGCAGTGCCAAAACCAAAACATCGCCGACTCCAATGCCATAGTGGCGGTAGATATGCGGCAAAAAACCTACCAATTGGTGCAACAGGGTCAAAGTAGACAGCAGATCCTGCAGTATATGATTAACCGCTACGGTGATTTTGTGCACTACCAGCCCCCGCTAAATCGCGTAACAATATGGTTATGGCTGGCGCCGTTATTATTGCTGCTGGGCCTACTGGCCGTTGGCTTGTATCGGCGGCGCAATGAAGCGGCACAAACGCCAGACAATCTGGCGGGCACCCCGGATGAACTCGAACAGCTAATTGAAAAGTATCGGAGTAAAAAACCATGATCGGGCAGTTAGCCATGGCCGCTGTATTGATGTTGTTTTTCAGTGCAGCAGTATTATTTTGGCCGCGCAGAATAAAACAACTTCCGCAGCAAAGTACGGCGCAATTGTTTGAACAACGCCTGCAATTGTTAGCACAAGCCCGAGATGCCGGCGAGCTGGCCGAGCAAGATTTTGCCACTGCCGCACAAGAACTTAAAAGCCAGTTTATTGCCGGTCAATACACGGTTGTCAATTCCGACACGGCAGCAAGCTGGCGCTTACCGGCCACATTACTGCTAGTAGTAGCGCTGTTGGTTGCTGGCATTTATAGCGTCAACGGCCATTACCGCCAACTTGACGACTGGTTTCAAGCACAGCAGAAACTACAACAATTTGGCGAGCGGGCCTTGCTTAATCAAGGCGAACCGCTATCTGAGCAAGAAGTTGAATGGTTTGCTTTGGGCTTACGCACCCGTCTAGCTAATGAAGGCGATGACGCCGTAGCCTGGATGCTGCTAGGCCGTATCCGCATGTCGCAAGGCGCCGTTGAAGAAGCGGTAGCGGCGTTTGAAAAAGCCTTGCAATTAACACCGGAGCGCACGCCGTTATTGCTTAGCTATGCTCAGGCGTTAATTTTGCTGGGCGATGAAAGCAGTCTGGCACGCGCGGGGCGAGCCGTGGCTCGGATACTCACCGCTGATGCCGAAAACGCCGATGCTTTGTCATTAATGGCATTAATAGCCTACGAGAAGGGCGATTTAACTGAAGCGACAACCGCTTGGCAGTTATTGCTAAAGCGCCTGCCGACAGATGACCCACGTTATGCTGCAGTGCAACAGCGTTTAACTGAGCTGGGGGTTGGTGTGGACCCGGTAGGCCGGCAGATCCGTGTCACGCTGTATGTCGATCCTGCTCTGCAGCAAGCTAACCCGGGCGCGAGTTTATTCTTATTCGCCAAAGCGCTGGATGGTGTCGCCCTGCCACTGGCTGTACAGCGTATTCCTTTGCCTGCTGGTGAGCAGCAGCTGCTGTTAACTGAGCAAATGGCGATGCAGCAGGGCTGGAGTTTGGCCAATGCTGATCAGGTACAGGTTATTGCACGTATGTCGTTATCTGGCACGGTTGAACAACGGCCGGGCGATGTTCAGATTGCATCAGATATCTTGTCTTTTGACACGCCATCGTTGGCTATCTCTTTAACACTGGAACCTTGAAATGTTTAGATTGGGTCGTTTTGTTGCATTGCTTACTATCAGCTCGCTGACACTCGGCTGTGCCAGTAAACACCAGGTTGATACTAAGGCGGCAGCTAACACGGCTGCGGTATCCGGTTATGCTGACCAGCGTGATCCGTTGGAAACCATTAACCGCTCATTGTGGGATTTTAACTACGACGTTTTGGATCAGTATTTGTTACGCCCAGCTACCGTGGGGTATATGGCTGTTGTACCTAAGCCGGCGCGTAAAGGCCTGGTAAATGTAGCCAATAACCTGAATGAACCAGCCAGCTTTGTCAATGGGTCACTGCAGGCTAAGCCAGAACGTGCGGCCATTAGTGCCGGTCGCTTTTTAGTTAACAGCACGCTTGGATTGTTTGGTTTATTTGATGTTGCTACCGTTATTGGTTTACAGGAGCAGAACGAAGACTTTAGTCAAACAATGGCAGTGTGGGGTGTAGGCGACGGGCCGTTTTTGATGCTGCCCGCGCTTGGGCCGACAACGGTTCGCGGCACAACTGGTGGCGTGGTAGACAACCTGTATTTTCCCCTTGGCTTGTTAAATACGCCACTATCCATTACCCGAGCAGTTATTGGTGCTTTGGATAGCCGTGAGCAACTCATGTCGATGGAAAGTTTGTTAGAGGAATCATTAGACCCATACGCCTTCATCAAAGAGTCGTATTTTCAGCGTGCCGATTTTAAAATTTACGATGGAAACCCTCCACAGCAGGCAGAGCCTGAAGTTGATGAAGATCTCTTCGACGATGTATTTGACGATTTAGACTAAACCTTTACGCCGGTTTTATCGTCTTGATACGGCCGGTTACGGTAACCTTTACAGCTGCAGTGCATAAAAGTTTAACCCCTTCTGCCTTTCTGCTACGTCTAATAGGTAATTACAGCAGAAAACCGCGTTGAGGAGGCTTTATGCCAGCATTGAGAACCGCATTTACACCATTACAACCGGGCGTTAAATTCAGCAGTGCGCTGTTGTCCGCGACCGCTATTACATTTTTGTTGTTTGCGGCTATGCAGCAATTGATCAAGGCCGATGGTATGCAGCGCCCGGCGGCAATGAGTTACAAGCCGGTGCAGCTTTACGACATTCCCAAAGATACGCCCACTAACGTGCGTCAGCCGCCACCGAAAATGCCAGAGCCTCAGGTGCGGGATTTACCCAAGCCGCAATTACTGAAAGAAGATTTAACACAGGTAGGTCCGGATAGTATTGGTATCGCGCCGGTAGAATTACCGGCGAATAACGGCACTATGGGCCGCTGGGAACAAGGCGACCGTGGAGCTACACCCTTGGTAAGAGTGGAGCCACGTTACCCGATAGCCGCAGCGCGGGACGGCATCACTGGTTGGGTGCAGTTGAGTTTTACCATCGATAAAACGGGTGCGGTAACGCAAGTCGAGGTGTTATCTGCCGAGCCGGCGAATGTGTTTAACCGCGAAGCGATAAGAGCATTGAAACGCTGGAAGTATCAGCCGAAAATAGTTAATGGCGAGGCGATTAATCAGCCGAATATGCAGGTACAGCTCGATTTTAGTTTACAAGCAGACTAGGCTGACATTATAAGCGACGCACAAGGAGTACGCGGATGGCATTATCGTTTTTTATCAGTGGCTTCAGCGCTGCAGAACACAATGCCGAACAGCTTTTTACCCTGTACAGGGATAGCGCAAACACGGCTTATTTGGAAAAGTTAATCGCGTTGTATGGTGACGCGCTATACCACTACCTGGCGCGTCAATCTAGCCGCAGTTTGGCTGAGGATGTCAGCCAGCAATGTTGGTTAAAACTGCTGGAGCAGCCATACAGTTTTCGTGGCAACAGCAGTTTTAAAACCTGGCTATTTAGTGTTGGCCGTAACTGCTTGATTGATGAAATGCGCCGGCACAAATACTGGCAGACGGAACTGGATATGGCGTTGTTAAGTGCTGAAGTGGCCGGCGATGACGGTAGTTGCCCGGTAGCGCAGTTAAGCCAATCGCAGTGTCAGCTTAAGTGGGCCGAGCAGTTGGCATTATTGCCGTTTTTGCAGCGTGAGGCTCTGATGTTGCAACTAGAAGGCTTTTCACTGGAGCAAATAAGTACTATTACCGGGCAGGGAGAAGAAACTATTAAAAGCCGTTTGCGCTATGCCCGCCAAGCGCTACAGCCATTAAACGGAGATTCGCATGAACAGGCCTGAGCAGACTGAGCAAAAGCTGCAACAACAGTATCAGCATGATAAAGCTTGCCATGTGTTGCCAGCCCATGTCCGCCGTGCCGTGCTAAAACAGGCGGCCGGTCGCCAGCGCAAAAATTGGCACGGTCTGTGGCGCAATACACAGCTGGCGCTGAGTTGTGCCTTTATGCTGGTATTGGGCTATTTGTTGCTGCAGGTCACGCCAGAAGCACAGTGGTATTATCAAATTGCCCTTAGCGAGGATGCACAGTACCGCCAGGTTCAGCATCATGGTGTCACTGATCAACCTGGCGTTTTGCGGGTAAACGGTAAAGATAGCGCCAGCAGCGCATACCAGCAGTATTTGGCTTCTGAGCAGCGCGATAAAGCGTTTTATGCCCAAACCGGTTTATTACAGCAACAGGCGGATCAGTGGCAAATTAGTGTCTGCAATGAGTTATTGCTAACCATAGACAAACAATTGCTGCATCATTTGCAATTATCTGCCGATCTCGGTGCAGTTGAGCGGCAATGGGTAGAGTTTATCAGCGATCCTGCAGGTCAGTTGGTCGCTATCAGGCCGGTTAGTGATGCTGTTCAGTGCCCTCAAAGTTGACGTTGTGCCAATTTAAATGCTGCTACGGCTATGTTGGCGCCGGTAAAAATTAAAGTGAACATATAACTGTCTGCGCGCTTGCCGCATTGGGTTGGCAAGTGCAGCTAAAGCCAATACAATGGCCAATCGATTAGAATAGCTGGTTTGGCAACAGACAGAAAAGGTAATCCATTGAAGCAGTATTTTCTGGCAGTAGCCTGTTTCGCAGGCGCATTTAGTCTGAACGCGCAACCAGAAATGGCGCCGTTAGTTGCTGATTTTGATCAGTACTACAGTGCCAAACTCACCGAGCACAAAATACCAGGTGGCGCTTATGCCATAGTACAAGGCAATAAAATTATCGCCACCGCCGGTTTTGGCGTGCGCCAGCAAGGTAGTAAAGCTGCGGTTGATCCTCATACGGTATTTCGCATTGCTTCGGTATCAAAGACATTTGCTGCCGGGCTGGCGAGTATAGTGGCATCGCAGGGCCATTTTAGTTGGGACGATAAGGTTACACAGTATTTGCCGCAGTTTTCATTTAAATCGGCGCGGTATAATAATCAGCTAAAAGTCGAACATTTGTTGTCACAAAGCACTGGGGTTATGCCAAACGCTTATGACAATCTGATTGAAGCGAATGTACAGCCGAAGCTCATTTTGCCACAATTCAAAAAAATTGATCCCCTGTGTCCACCCGGTCAGTGTTACGGTTATCAAAATGTATTGTTTAGCCTGATCGAACCCATAATGCAGCAAACTACCGGTAAGACTTATGCTGAGCTGATGCAGGAAAATATCTTTACTCCACTACAACTGCCTACCGCGTCAGTAGGGCTGGACGGTTTTTTTAGCACCGAAAACCGCGCTATGCCGCATGTGCGTGCGCGTGGCAGCTGGCACAGTACTAAAGTGGCTGAAAGTTATTACCGTTTTGCACCGGCGGCGGGCGTCAATGCCAGTGCTGTCGATCTGGGCTACTGGCTTGTCGCGCAGTTAGGGCATAATCCGGCAGTATTTTCCGATACTCTGCTGGCACAAATTACCAGTAAACGGGTAAAAACCCGGCGCGACTTACGCCGCAAAGATTGGCGCCGCTATTTAACCGATGCGCATTATGCACTGGGCTGGCGGGTGTATCAGTTTGGTCAGGATGAGCTTATCTACCATGGCGGCTGGGTTAAAGGCTACCGGGCAGAAATTGCTTATTCGCGCGAACATCAGCTGGGTTTAGTTATGCTAATAAATGCTGAGTCAAACGTAATGAATGAAATGGGCACGTATTTCTGGTCAGCAATGCTAAGTGCTATTCATCAATATGAAGCAGAGCAGCAGCCCCAGCCGTTGTAGCGCAGCTGCAATCAAGCAAAGGTGTCTAAGTATATTTATGTCAAAGCTCAACTGAGTTGATAAAGGTTCAGCAGAAAATCAATGCTGATAGCCGGCAGGCTGTCAGCAAACTGCTGTTTTTGCTCAGCGCTGAATTTCCATGCTAGTGGCACCATTTGCACCAGAGCCAGTAAATCTGCTGCGTGGTCAAACGTTAGCTGAAATTGCAATCGCTCACGGCTAAGATGCGCAAAACCATCGAGGCTGGCGATAGTGTCGTCGTGCAGCTGCACCTGTGCATACACCGCTTGCTTTATTTCAACTAAATGCGCAGGTCCGGGTGTAACGGTAATTAAGTGGCCGCCTTTGTTAATTAAGCGTGTTAGCTCCTCTGCCTTAGACGGTGCATAGATGCGCACTATGGCGTCAAAGCTGTTATCGGCAAAAGGCAACTGGTAAGCACTGGCGACACTAAAGGCAATATCGCGATGTGATTTTGCGGCAAACTTTATTGCCGTTTTAGAAATGTCGACACCAAATAACCGGAGCTGTGGCAAAGCCTGTTTGAGCAAGGCTGTGTAGTAACCTTCACCACAACCCAAATCTAGCAGCGTATTAGCACCAAGCGGTTTAAGCGTGTTAATAATGGCCTGCGCCAACGGCGCATACCAGCCCGCTTGTAAAAATGCGCGACGTGCCAGCATCATCTCTTTGTTATCGCCGGGGTCTTTCGAGTTTTTTTGCTGCACGGGCAGTAAATTAACATAACCTTCGCGGGCTATATCAAAGCTGTGGCGATTCCCACACTGATACTGTTTGTCGTTAAGCATAAGCGGCTGTTGGCACAGCGGACACAGGTACATAGCAACTTCCGGCCGGAAAAAAGGCCGACAGTGTAGCAGCACAGCAGTGTTTTCGGCAAAGGCTTGCTATACTGGCGGCATTGTTAATTTAGCCTCGTGTCGGGTAATAAGCTGCTGACATGAACAAGCTGGCCGGTTAGAACCTGCAGCGCACAGCCAAAGAGTGTCTGAGTGAGCGCGCAAGCGTGAGCGAGTTGCTTTGGCGAGCACAGCAGTGTTGTAACGCAAGGCCTGCGATTACACTGATGTTAATACCGGAGCACCAATGCAGGATTTAGAATTGTGGACGCTGGACGAGTTATGTGACCACGCATTTGATATTTTTGAAGAATTGGCGTCAGAAAACCTGTCGGCAGAAGATTATGCGCTTTACCAGCAAAATTATGAGACCCGCGGTTATGTTGACTTGGCGACACCGGGTGAAGACTGGGTAGAAATGATGATGCAAGACCTGGAGCCGGAGCTGCACTACGAAGCACAAATAGGCTTAACCGGAGAAAACGGCGCAGCAGACATGGTATTAGCGCGTATTTTACTAAGCCGCGAAAAACACGAAGCACTATGTCATGCCCAATGGCGTAGCCATTAGAGATGCAGGGAGCGGCGCAGCCATTAGAGATGCAGGGAGCGGCGTAGCCAACCTGTAGGGGCGCATTATTGCGCCTACTAGTTTACACACAATCAGCGATAAAAAAGGGCGTAATAATACGCCCCCTACATTAACGTTCTGCGGCTCAATGCACGCCGTGCATGCGCTTTTTCAGCCAGGGGCTGATACACAGCATAAACACACCAATACCAATACCAACATACAACAAAAAGCTGAACAGTTCGGTGTAGCCAGCCAATGCAGCACTTACGTCAACCACTTCGCCGGCCGGTACTTCAATAGCCGCCAGTTTTGCCAGTTGGGTGGCTAACAGTTCTGAGTATGCTGTAGCCAGGAACCAGGCGCCCATCATTACACCAACCACTTTATGCACCGCCAGCTTGGTTACGGCTGATAAGCCAACCGGTGACAAACACAGCTCGCCCATGGTGTGTAACATATAAGCCAGTACCATCCAGCCTGCACCAACCATACCCGCTTCATTCGGGAACTGCGCACCCAGTACCAATGCACCAAAACCTAAACCGGCCTGCATAATACCCAAAGCAAATTTAACCGGGGTGCTGGGTTCCAAGTTGCGTTTAGCCAGGAAAATCCACAGCCAAGCAAAAAATGGTGCCAGGGTGATAATAAACATTGGGTTTAGAGCGCCATATTGGCCGGCAGTGGTTTCAAAACCAAACACATTGCGGTCCATTACGCGATCAGCATATAAGGTCATCGAAGACGCCGACTGCTCAAACAGTGCCCAGAACACCACTGTTGAAATGGTCAGCACTATTAATACCATCATGCGGTCACGTTCTTCTTTGGTACACTGTGTAACCATAAACCAAATAATACCTACCAACACCACCAAGGATAATCCCAACAGGGTGTTATGCACCACCGGGTTATACTGCACCAATTGCCACACAACAAACAGTGCTGGTAAGGTTGCCAGATAAATCAGCCATTCGCGGTCAATGCCGGCAAATACTTTTTCTTTCAGCAAGCCTGGATTAGAGGGTTCTGCATAGCCATACAGGTATTTCTGCCCGGCTAAAAACACAATTAAACCCAATACCATACCAATACCGGCTAAGCCAAAACCGTAGCCCCAGCCATAACTTTCGCCTATGTAGGTAACCAGTAAAGTTGCAATAAAAGAGCCGGTATTAATACCCATGTAAAAGATAGTAAAGCCTGAATCCCGCCGTGCATCTTCTTTACCGTACAGTTGGCCGACAATAGTAGAGATATTTGGCTTTAAAAAGCCGACACCCATAATAATCAGCGCCAGTGAGAAGTAAAATACCTGTATGGCACCAGTATCTTGTACTACCACACCATCCTGAAGGTAGGCTTGGAAGCCCTCATAGGCCAGGCCAAGGTGACCTAAACAAAGCAAAATGGCACCAAAGGTTACGGCTTTACGCATACCTAAATAGCGGTCGGCTAACATGCCGCCAATGACTGGCATGGCGTACACTAAACCAGCATAGCTACCCAACACATCAAGGCCACCTGCATCACTGAATAAGTGATACTTTGTTAAATACAACAACAGCAAATATTTCATGCCGTAAAAAGAAAAGCGTTCCCACATTTCGGTGAGAAAGCACACATATAGCCCGACCGGATGGCCGAGAAATTGCGGCTGATTGGCTGGCGCCACCGCAGCAGTGCTTGATTCAGTCATGGATTCCCCAGTTTTTATTAGAATTATTTGCTTCATTATTCAGCTAGAAGCTTGCCGGATTATGCAGATGTTAGCCGGGAATGTCATCACTGCTACTGGGGCAATAAGTTGAAAAGCACAAAAATCGCCGTTATTGCGCTGGTTTTGGTTAAGATGGGTACAATTGTTTGCGCAACCGGGCAAAATCTTTTTGACACAAGGCAAACGTCAGCGGCCGGGTAATCGCCGGATAAGCCACTATTAGTAACACTATGTAGCCTGCAATTGCCCAACCATCAGCGCGGGCGATCAGTAAAAACAGGGGTATTAACACCAGCAGTTTAATAATGTTCAGGGTGATTTTTGTTGGCACAGGTAAGTTGTCTGCTGCCTTGCGGATCACGGCCATGCGCTGAGCAAAGCTTAAGCCAACAAGTTCAGGAATATTCCTGCTGTTCAAATATAACATGGTAGAGTCCTCTAGTTCTGTGCGTTAGTTTACCGGTTGTGGCTATCGCTTTAAAAGCGCTTTTGGTAAGCTTTACGCCATTAAAGGAATAGGGATCTGTGATGATTAAAGTTCTCAGTGTGTTCGGTACCCGGCCCGAAGCGATAAAAATGGCGCCACTAGTTAATTTACTGAAACAACAAACGGATATTGACAGTCGGGTCTGCGTTACCGGGCAGCATCGTGAAATGCTGGATCAGGTATTGCAGTTATTTGCCATAAAACCAGAATACGATCTGGCTATTATGAAAGCGGGCCAGGATTTATATGATGTAACCACCAGTATACTGCTGAACATTAAACCGGTACTGCGCGAGTTTAAACCTGACGTGGTATTAGTGCACGGTGATACCAGTACTACCTTTGCCGCCGCATTAGCCTGCTACTACGAAAAAATTGCTGTGGGCCATGTCGAAGCAGGTTTACGTACGGGCAATATTTACAGCCCGTGGCCGGAGGAGGCGAACCGTAAGCTTACCGGTGCTATTACGCGCTTTCATTTTGCACCTACCGACACATCCAAACAAAATTTACTCAATGAGCAGGTTAACCCGGCACATATTGTGGTAACCGGTAATACCGTTATTGATGCGCTGGTGCAGGTAGTGGCAAAAATTGAAGATGATGCCGTGCTAAGTAAGCGCTTTGCCGATGCCTTTCCGTTTGGTCAGCATGGCAGACGGCTTATTTTGGTCACCGGCCATCGTCGTGAAAGTTTCGGCGCCGGTTTTGACAATATCTGTGCGGCACTAAAACAAATTGCCGACGACTTTCCAGATTGCGATATCGTTTATCCGGTGCATCTAAATCCAAATGTGCGTGAACCGGTATTCCGTTTATTGTCAGCGGCAGCCAACGTACACTTAATTGAGCCGCAGGATTATCTGCCCTTTGTTTATTTGATGAGTCGCAGCACTGTGGTGCTAACTGATTCTGGCGGTATCCAGGAAGAAGCGCCGTCGTTGGGCAAACCTGTGCTGGTGATGCGGGATACTACAGAGCGGCCGGAAGCCGTTGCCGCAGGTACAGTGAAACTAGTGGGTACAGACCGGGCAAAAATTGTAGCAGAAGTTACTAAACTGCTGACGGATAAGGCATACTATGACAGCATGAGTTTCGCCCATAACCCTTATGGCGATGGACAAGCTTGCCAGCGCATTATAGATGTTATTAAAACAGCTGTCGGCGTAACACGCTAACAGACGGAGACAAGAATATGGATATTCTGCAGCAATTGCAGCAAGCGCCTAAACGCTGGTTAGTTACCGGCTGCGCTGGATTTATTGGTTCTAACTTATTAGAAACCTTGTTAAAGGCCAATCAAAACGTAGTAGGGTTAGACAATTTTGCTACTGGCCATCAGCGTAACCTCGACGAAGTGCAATCATTGGTTAGCCCACAACAATGGGCAAATTTTAACTTTATCAATGGTGATATCCGTCAGCTCGACGACTGTCACCGAGCGTGCAGTGGGGTAGACTATGTACTGCATCAAGCTGCGCTTGGCTCAGTGCCGCGTTCTATAAACGACCCTATAACAACCAATGCGACTAATATTAGCGGCTTTTTAAATATGTTGGTTGCGGCGCGCGATGCGGGCGTGAAACGGGTGGTTTATGCGGCGTCTAGCTCTACCTATGGTGACCATCCAGCCCTGCCAAAAGTTGAAGATGTTATTGGTAAGCCGCTGTCGCCGTACGCTATTACCAAGTATGTCAATGAGTTATACGCTGATGTGTTTTCACGCAGTTATGGTTTCCACAGTATTGGCCTGCGCTACTTTAACGTTTTTGGTCCACGACAGGACCCTAACGGCGCTTATGCCGCCGTGATACCGAAGTGGACAGCCGCTATGATTGCCGGCGAAGACGTAGTGATAAATGGTGATGGTGAAACCAGCCGCGATTTCTGTTTTGTCGCAAATGCCGTACAAGCTAACATTCGGGCCGCGTTGGCCACTATAGCGCATAGCGAAGTCTTTAATGTTGCCTTGGGCGATCGTACTACGCTGAACGAATTATTTACTGCACTGGCACAAAGCCTGGCAGACAATGGCATTACATATAACAAAGCTGCGCAGCATGCTGATTTTCGCGCCGGCGATGTGCGCCACTCGCAAGCTGACATCAGCAAAGCCAGGGCAGCCATCGGCTATGCGCCGCAATTCCGTATTCGTGATGGTTTAGCGCTGGCGATGCCGTGGTATATTGCGCAGCAATAAACACAAACGGCCTACTTTTAATTATTGAGTAAATGGACTTACACAGGATTTACAGCATGAAAAACGTAGCACATAGCGTAGAGCAAAGTACCATCGCCATTATCGGCCTTGGCTATGTTGGGTTGCCGCTGGCAGTAGAATTTGGTAAACATTACGCAACCATTGGCTTTGATATTAATCAGGCCCGCATTAGTGAACTAAATCGTGGTGAAGATCATACGCTGGAAGTCAGCCCTGAAGAGCTGGCCGAGGCAACACGATTAAGTTACAGCGCCGATTTAGCCGATTTAGCCCGTGCCAATGTCTATATTGTCACGGTACCTACGCCAATTGATGAGCATCGCCAACCCGATTTAACGCCGCTGATTAAAGCTTCAGAGACCTTGGGCAAAGTGATTAAAGCCGGTGACGTGGTAATTTACGAGTCCACCGTTTACCCGGGTGCCACAGAAGAAGATTGTATCCCGGTAATCGAGCGGGTGTCGGGACTTAAATATAATGTCGACTTCTTTGCCGGTTATAGCCCTGAGCGTATTAACCCGGGTGATAAAGAGCACCGTGTTACAACCATTAAAAAAGTGACCTCTGGCTCCACACCAGATATTGCTGAATTTGTCGATAGCTTGTATCGCAGCATTATCATCGCCGGTACTTATAAAGCCAGCTCAATCCGGGTAGCAGAAGCGGCAAAAGTGATTGAAAATACTCAGCGTGATTTAAACATTGCCCTAATCAACGAACTGGCAGTAATTTTCAACAAATTAGGCATTGATACGGAAGAAGTATTGATAGCCGCGGGCACAAAGTGGAACTTTTTACCCTTTCGTCCAGGTTTAGTTGGTGGCCACTGCATCGGTGTCGACCCTTACTATTTAACGCATAAAGCTCAATCAATAGGCTATAACCCTGAGGTTATACTGGCAGGGCGGCGTATTAACGATAGCATGGGACGCTATGTGGTTAACGAGTTGGTCAAAGCTATGATCAAGCGTCGTATTCACGTGGCCGGCGCCAAGGTGCTGGTTATGGGCTTAACCTTTAAAGAAAACTGCCCGGATATCCGCAACACCAAGGTAGTTGATATTCTTAGCGAGCTGCAAGAATACGGAGTAACGGCTGACGTATTCGATCCCTGGGTGGATACTGCAGAAGCGCAGCATGAATATGGCATAACGCCAATTTCAAGCCCGGAACAACACAGTTATGATGCCATTATTCTGGCCGTAGGCCACAAGCAGTTCCGCGAATTGGGTTCCGAAGGCATTAAAAAATTGTGTAACAACAACAGTGTTATTTATGACTTGAAGTATATCTTGCCTGCTGGTGAAAGTGACCTTCGGTTATAACCTGACCCGCTTTGGCCATCTGATAATTGCAGCTTACTATGGCAAAGTAGGCTGCAAAATACCTGTCGATAAAATCGGAGAAAAACGGTAGAGTAACGCCTTATTTGCTTGGGCAAAAATCGTTTTTTCAGACACACCACGCCAGACAGCAAGGGATCCCGGAGCCTTATTGTGAAAAATTTAGTTTTGTTGCTGACGTTAGTTACGGCATTAGTTTCACCTGTAACCCTATCTCAAGCCATTACGCCCTCACCGGCGATGATTGAACAGTTAAAAAATTTACCTCGAGCAGAGCAGGAAAAAATTGCCCGGCAATATGGCATAAATCTGACGCAGCTCACTAATGTGATGCCACAGCAAAACAACGATGCGATAAACGAAAATGACTCACCGCGCATAATGCAGCGCCAGTCTACAGTGCCTTCAGCCAAAGTTGAGCAACCTGATTTTGAGCCAGACCAGCCGGTACGTTTTGGTTTAAAGCTGTTTGACGCACAGATCAGTAGTTTTGCGTCGCTATCCGCCATGCCAGTACCCGATAGCTATCGTTTAGGCCCAGATGACAGCATACAACTGCAGCTGTACGGCAAAGTAAATCAGCAATATGAGCTTAGCGTCAACCGGGAAGGGGAGTTGCAGATCCCCGAACTGGGTAATGTCGTTGTCGCCGGTCTGAGTTTTCCTGAGGTGCAGCAACTGATCAGCGAAAAAGTAGGCCAGGCGATGTTAGGTGTCAAAGTCGCAGTCAGTATGGGTAAGCTAAGGTCGATAAACGTCTTTATTGCCGGTGAAGCCAAGCATCCCGGCACCTATACATTGTCTGCGCTCTCTAGTGTTACGCAGGCGTTGTTTGCTGCCGGTGGTGTCAGTGATATTGGTAGCTTGCGGCAAATACAGGTAAGGCGACAGGGCAAACTAGCAGCAGAATTTGATTTGTACGCATTGCTGTTACAGGGCAAAGCCGAGGGAGACATAGCGCTGCAACATGGCGACGTTATATTCGTCAGCACCCTTGAGGGGGTTGCTCAGGTTGATGGTGAAGTTAGACGGCCCGCGTTGTTTGAAATTAAGCCCGGTGAGACCATTAGCAATTTGTTGAGCATGGCAGGCGGTGTTAATCCCGACGGCTATAACAAGTCCGCCACGCTCGAGCGTTTAAACAAACAGCGGCAGCGCGAATTAGTGAATATTGACCTCACCGTTGAGCGCGATCTTAAACGTAAGCTGCAAGCCGGTGACTTTCTTAAAGTTAATAGAGTGTCGCCGCGGGTGAATAACCAGGTGGCTCTGTTAGGTGCTGTGGTACGGCCAGGCTTTTACGCCTACCAGCCTGACATGCGTATTAGCGGCCTTATTCGTTCATTATGGGGTGACTTGCACGCCACCGCTGATCCAGATTATGGTTTGGTATTGCGTCAGGAAAACCTTAATCAACCCGATATCAGTGTGTTGCAGTTTAACGTTAGCAAAGCCGTTAATGCCCCGGGGTCAGAATATGATGTAGCGTTAGCTCCAGGTGACAAAGTACTGGTGTTTAATTACGCAAACGACAGCTACCAACGTACGCATTTGAAAATGCATTTTACTAAGCAGTATCAACGGCAGCAGTCTTATCAGCAAGAATTTGCCAGTTTGCAGGATTTTGAGCAACAAGCCACCGATGTGTTGTCAGCAGAAGCATTACAACAAAATAAGCAACGCACCCATGTGGCTGACATGCGGATAAATGACAATTTATCACCGTCTAACAACACAAAAGCCAAACCCGATTTTGAACCATTGTCGATAGAAGAGATGCGCTATCAACAACAGGATTGGCTGAAAGAATCGTTTCGTATTTTTCTTAGCCAGATCCTTTATGACAAGACGCTAATGCACCTTTCACCGCACCTTACCCGTCGAGAATTGCTGTATCCGGTGTTACAACAATTGAATAAGCAAGCCCGCAATGGAAATCAGCCGCATATTGCCAGCATCACCGGCGAAGTAATGGTGCCTGGTGAATATCCCCTGGCAATTAATACCGATTTGTATCAGCTGATTAGTGCTGCCGGCGGCGTAAAAGCTTCAGCTAACTTAGCGCGCGCCGAATTAACACGTTACTGGAAAGAAGATAGCGATAATCAGACACGACAAGTTACCCATTTGGATGTGTCGTTAACTGCGGTACTGAACAAAGACCAAGTCGTAGGCCTGCAAAGTAGAGACAACCTGAATGTGTTCGCTTTGCCAGACTGGAATCAAGCGCGGGTAGTCGAAGTGCGCGGCGAAGTGCGCTTCCCCGGGCGTTATCCGGTGCGCAGTGGCGAAACACTATCGTCATTGTTAAGCCGAGCTGGAGGGCTTACATCAGGTGCGTTTACACAAGGCGCAGTATTTACCCGCGAAATGATTAAGGAACGCGAAAAGCTACAACTTAATAAATTACTGGAACAATTAAAAGCTGATGTCGCAACCAGGGCGTTATCTGCTGAGAAAAGCATGATTAATCCGGCCGATGCTATTGCGATGGTAAAAGAGTTACAAAACCAAACACCGGTTGGCCGCTTTGTCGTTGATTTGCCCGGGGTAATATCAGGTAATGTGAATGCAGATCTGGAGCTCGAAGAGGGTGATGTATTATATATTCCGCGCAAAAATACCGCTGTTACTGTGGTAGGCGAAGTTCAGCACGCCAGCAGCCATCGTTACAAATCCGGCATGAGTGTAGACTATTACCTGCAGCAAGCTGGTGGTTTTCGTAAACGTGCTGATGAGGATGCGGTGTACGTAATACGTGCCGACGGTTCTGTGATGTTACCGGAACAAGGTCGCTGGTTTGCTGTCAATAGCAATGAGCTGGCTCCAGGTGACACTATTGTGGTACCTCTGGATACTGAATATAAAGATAATTTGAGCCTATGGTCTCAGGTCACACAAATTTTCTATCAAAGTGCAGTTGCGTTGGTCGCAATCAGTTCGTTGTAGAATGTATATCAATGTTTGGGAGTTAAGATGTTAAGTCAACGCGTTATTAAATCGTCAGTACGTCGTGGTTTCACGTTAATCGAGTTACTTATCGTTATGGTGATCCTTGGTCTGCTGGCATCGTTGGTGGCGCCCGAAATGTTTTCAAAAGTAGACTCATCACAGCGTAAAACCGCCACCGCGCAGATGCAGATGCTACAAACCGCAATTTCAGCCTACCGTTTAGACACCGGTACCTACCCTGCGTCGTTAAGCGAATTAAGACAGTCCGAGCACGCGCGTTGGGACGGCCCATATTTACCCAAAGATGTGCCGCTTGACCCTTGGGGCAACGCTTATATCTACAGATTTCCTGGCAGCGGCTCTGCAGCGTATGACTTGCTAAGTTATGCCGCCGATGGCCGAGAGGGCGGAGAAGAACTTAACGCTGATATTTTCGTTGAGTAACTGAGCGTATTATGTCGAATGTCGATTCTCAAATGTCTGATGTTTCACCTACCGGTGGTATTGCGAGTTATTTGCTTAGCTGCAATATCATTAGTGACGAGCAGTTGCAACGAGCCTTGGAATATCGTCGTCAGTTAGGCGGCCGGGTTGAGCACATTCTGGTCAACCTTGGTGTTATGCAGCAAGAAGAGCTAGCGTCAGTTTATTCAGGTTATCTTGATTTACCTCTTTATGTTCACGATGCCACTAGTGTTAGCTTACCAGCGGGTTTTTTTAGTCAGCTCGACCTAGAGCAGGCTATTCGGCAAAAGGCGCTGCCATTTAAGCAAGATGACGACGTTATTTTTCTAGCCGTAACAGACCCGTTCTATTTGCCGCTATATGATTTTTGGGGGCGATATTTTGCTGAAGTTAAGGTATGTGTGTGTCGTCAGGCTGATTTTGACGCTTTGCGTGTATTCTTACAGGCAGAGCAAAGTCAGGATGTGTATGGCGAAGGGCAAGGCCTCAATGAGCTTGAGCGTTTACGTGAATTAGCCTTTGGCGCGCCTACAGTCAATTTGGTGAATAATCTTATTGTGCGAGGGATCAAGCTTAGGGCATCAGATATGCACCTCGAGCCACTAGCCGGGCGTTATAGAGTGCGCTACAGGGTAGATGGTATGTTGCATGCGGGGGATTCCATTCCAATGGACTTGCAATTGGGTGTGGTGTCTCGGATAAAGATTCTGTCCGGTATGGATATCGCCGAGCGGCGCAAACCGCAAGATGGCAAAATTGAAACCAGCGTCGCCGGCAAAGCACTAGACATCCGGGTGTCTTCTTTACCCCTAGGTGAAGGTGAAAGCGTGGTAATGCGTTTTCTGGTAAAAGACGCAGTACGGTTCGATTTAACCGCTGTGGGTTATGAGCAGGATCTTATTGACCATATCAGCAAAGATTTGACCAGAACTACCGGTGTTATCCTGATGACTGGCCCTACTGGTTCAGGTAAAACTACCAGCCTGTATTCGTTTTTATCACGGCTTAATCAGCCACACGTCAAAATTATTACCCTCGAAGACCCCATCGAATACCAGCTTGACGGGATTAATCAGGTACAGGTAAATGCGGATATCGGCTTTGATTTCTCTCGCGGCCTGCGCAGTATAGTGCGACAAGACCCAGACATTATCATGGTGGGTGAGATCCGTGATCAGGAAACAGCACGCATTGCTATGCAGTCGTCGCTTACCGGGCACTTAGTGTTTAGCACTGTGCATACCAATGATGCACCAACCACCTTTACCCGACTAATTGACTTAGGTGTAGAAGAATTTTTATTAAATGCGTCGGTTATTTCGGTAATGGCACAACGGCTTGTCAGGCAGTTATGCCCACATTGTAAAGCCGCTGATCCGCAACAAGAACGTTTGCTGCAGTTACCCGAGCTCAATCAGCTGGTACCGTTGTTAAGCCAGCCGGTAAATATTTGTCAGGCAACGGGATGTGAAAAATGTGGTGGTAGCGGTTATTTTGGTCGTTTGGCCATTCTGGAATACTTGCCTAATGACGAAGAAATGCAAAGTTTTGCTAAAGATCAGCATTTTATGGCAAAAGTCAGTGGTTATCGGCAAAAGCATCAACTTAGAACACTCAAGCAAGACGGTTTGCTAAAAGTACTAAAAGGTACCACGACGCTTGACGAAGTAATGCGGGTTGCAGGGTAATGGAAATTTGGCAGTATGAAGCATTAGACAACAATGGCGGGCGTGTTAAAGGTCGGGTGAAAGCCATTAACAAGGTTGCAGCTTTGCTGGCAGTCAGTCAGCAACAGCTGACACCGTTGACCGTTGCCCCGCTAAAGGTTACTGATGGTTTTTTTAAAAGTATCTCTGCAGCCGAGCTAGAGCAGTTAACGTCTGAATTGTCTATTTTATTACGCAATGGGGTACAGTTGGACCGTGCGCTTGAAATGATGGCTCAAGCTAATCCAAATGCTACAATAGCAGCTCTTTTGGCTGATTTAACTGAACAAGTTCGTGCTGGTACCCCCTTACACAAGGCATTTAGTTGTTACAGTCGTTATTTCGACAATTTATACTGTGAAATGGTACGCATTGGTGAAGAGTCTGGGAAATTAGCTGAGACCTTACAACGACTTACCCAAAATCTAAAATTTCAAAACGAATTGCGTAGTAAGGTTACACAAGCATTGGTTTACCCTGGATTTATTATGGCAGTATGCTTGGTTTCATTATTTGCTATTTTTAATTTTATCGTGCCTAGTATGGAAGGGTTGTTTAGCAATAGAGATGATCTCCCCGCTTATACCGCATTTTTATTATCATCCAGTGCTTTTGTACGTGAAAATCAAATGCTTATTATTGGCAGCTTTGTCGTTTTTGTTTTTTTTGTATTGAGTAGCAGTCGCAAGCCCTGGTTTCGAAGCATGATGCTAGCGGTTGCCGCCAAGACACCTGTAATTCGCAGCGGTTTGTTACTGAGTGAGCGGATCCGTTTTGTGTCGGCAATGCAGCTTATGTTGCAAAGTGGCCTGCCGTTGTCTCAATCACTGCATTTTGCTCAA
The DNA here is from genome assembly GCF_016918075.2 of Rheinheimera maricola. GTDB lineage: Bacteria > Pseudomonadota > Gammaproteobacteria > Enterobacterales > Alteromonadaceae > Alishewanella > Alishewanella maricola_A. Next base: position 334,499 of record NZ_JAERPS020000001.1, read on the forward strand.
GGGGTGTTTGTCAGCCCGGCTATGGGGTTACAAGTTCGCCGGGTGAAGGATGACATTGCGCACGGTCAAATGCTATCACAGTCACTTGCCTCCACGGAATTGTTAGAACCGGTAATGATGTCATTGATTAAAGTAGGCGAAGAAAGCGGTAACTTAGAGACGGTATTTGCAGAAATTAATAATAGAGCGCGTTGGCGTTTTGAACAATGGGCGTTAAAACTTACCAGTATGTTAGAGCCATTGCTAATTATTATTATGGGTGGGCTGGTTGGTTCTGTTGTCGTAACAATGCTCCTTAGCATAGTGTCCACATCAGATGTCCCTATATAGATACAACAAACTCAATGGCTTTACACTTATTGAACTACTCATTGTCATGACTATTTTGGCTTTGACGTTGGCGCTGGTTATACCTTTTAGCGTTAAGCAAGTGGATAATTCACTAGCCCGATCTGAGCGGCAGATGGTTGTTTTAATGCTGAACCGGTCAGCAGACTTAAGTTTACTGCGTTCAGCACCTGTTAGGTTAAAACTTGCCGGGCGAAAAATCTCGGAACATGCTGTTGAAACACCTCGGGAGTTAGCTTTGGACTTTATCAGTTTTACAACTGAAACAGAACTCACTATTCGGCCTTTAGGCCTGATTAATCCCGTGCAAATAGAGGCTGTAATTGACGGTCAGTATTGGCTATTGAAGGTAGAAAATGACAAAGCAATCTGGACTCACCTTAATTGAGGTGCTTATTGCATCGCTTATTCTATTTATGGTGTTAGGTGTTGCAGCGTCTTTTTTTCAGCAACAGGTACTAGTTCAGCGCCAATCACAAAGATATGTTCAGCTTGCTGCTCAACAAAACAATATCTTAAATAGAATTCAATTCAGTTTTAGAGAAGGCGTAAATGAAGGTGAAATTATTGTCGGCAACAGCAAATATAATTGGAAGGCAACAGCAGTAGTTAAACGCTCACAGTATGGCGGCGCCGGGGAAGGGTTTAGCACTCAATCTTCACGTATCGTGACTTTATATAATATTGAAGTACAAGGCGAAACTGCTTCAGCAAATTATCAATTTAGGCTGGTAAGATGGAACGACAAAGCGGTTTAACCTTAATTGAGATGTTAGTCTCGCTGGTGTTGTTGGCATCAGTGTTAACCTTATCGTCCGAAGCATATCGTTTTTACATTGAGGGCGCCCAGCGAGATAGCAAAGGTCTAGCCCAAGAGTTTGATAAATTGCGAAATCAGCAATTGCTATCAAATCAGTTTGGTAGTGCAGTGCTCTATTACGCCAATTATGACTCAGTTAACGCGCCTTTATTTGTCGGTGAACAAAGTAAGGTCATGTGGATAAGTCAAACATCTGTGCAATCGTCGTTAACGTCATCGTTATCGGTATTAACTATTCAAGACGGCAAGCTGCTATATTGCGAGCAGTTGTTAGCTGACACCATTATTCGACGAGTGCCTGAAAACCCAGACCAAGTCTGCAGCGTGTTTAGTGTTGAAATAGCTAAAACTGAAGCTGTTAAATTTAGTTACTATGGATGGTCTAGTGTATTGGCGCAACTAGATGGCGATACAAGCAGTTACGCTATTAGAGGTGCTCCAGAGTGGTCATCTACTTATTTGGGAAACCAGACCGGCTCTTTACCCCTCTATATTAGCGTCGAGTCTGAGGTAAATAGTGAATTAAGTTGGTATTTTCAGTTAGCAGACATTGACCCCTCCAGAGTAAATTACACAGGTGCAAACCATGGTAGTTAAACAACGGGGGGTCGCGTTAATTTTAGTGTTGCTGTTTTCAGCGGTGTTAACAACGGTCATAGTTGTCAATCGATATAAAATGCAGCTCACGCTAGCCATAGGTTATGACAGTAAGAACTATGTTTTGGCAAAGTCGTTGGTGATGTCCAAACGTTCAGAGCTGCAATTTTTATTGGCGACATCAGATTTATGGTTTAATGGCGTCTCGTCTCAGACCCTGTCTTCGTTAGCGTTGCCGGCGGATTTGAATTTTTGGGGAGCAGCGTTTCTATGGGATGATGTTTCTGTCAGTATTAAAGATACGTCAGGCTTGTTGTCATTGATACCCTATGAATCTGAAGCTTGGCGGGCCATGTTAAAGGGATTGCAAATTGGTCATGCAGACAAACTCGTTGATGAGTTAAGTGACTGGATTGATCCGGATGACTTTATTCATCTCAATGGCGCTGAGCAGCAGGATTATCCGGCTGAAGTTTCAGTAAGGAATGGTTTACCGCAAACAATCGACGAAGTACAACAACTCCTTAGCATGGATGAAGATACCTGGCGTAAATTGCATCCAATTATTACCTATATAGGGCCCGGATTTCCTCAAGCCCCTTTTCTTTCAGACCATTTACTCGAAGCGTGGTTAGGTAATGAGCGTGCGAGTCAAACTCGCGAACGACGTAAAGGTAGTAGCGAAAACATTATTGGTAACTATGAGAGCGGCGGTGGTAGTATTGGCGGCCAATATCCGAGCAACCGATTAATGGTTCAAATAAAAGCCACTGTAGGGAACAGTAGCTACCAAGAGTCGTTCACTTTGGTTCGAGGGTTAAGTACTCGTGAGTTTTTATATACAACAGAAGTGAAAGCAGGATTTGCTGAATTGGAGCAACAGTGATTGAGAAATTAAGGGCAATTTTGCAAGGCCAATGGCTTTCTATGCAAATTGAACAGGCAGAGCATTCAACTGTACTTTTTAACTACATTCACCGGCAGTATTACACTGAGTTCACAAAAGATGTTGCAGTATCTTGGAATGAACTGTACCAAGTTATTAAGAATGAAAAGATGATGCTGGAGCAGCGTTTTAGCACGGTGCTTTGGCGTGTTGCTAAGCTTAGCAATGATAAATATCGAATACAGCTTGCTGCGGTGTCTGCAGAGTATTCTGCATTTTTGCCAAAAGGCTTTTGTATTTTAATTCCTGAAACCTGGCTGTTAACTTTTATTGTCCAGCCAGAGCAGCTATTCAGGGTAGAAGGCTCGGAGCCTTACTGGGTGTATAAAAGTGATACTCATACCCTACACACAACGGCTATACGTGGACTAATGCAACCAGAACGTATTTTTTTGGACGCAATAGGCGCCAATAATAGCCAGCCGTCTCAGCTTTTGTCGCTAAATGAAATATTGTTGTCAAGGCCAGTACCCTTACCATGGTACGAACTAATAGGCCTCGTGCACTGGAAAAAAAACGTTCAACAGAAAAATTATGGTTCATTTGCTGCGCTATTTAAGTTTTTTGCCTTACCCATCGCAGCCTACTGCGTTGCTTTAACTATTGGCATAAGTTGGTATGAGTCACGATTACAGGGGCAGGTAACTGAGCTGCGGACTCAGCTAAATACCGTAGCACAACAACAAAATAAGCTAGATGTGAAAGCGCGAATTACCAATGACTATTACCAGCAAATTGACCGGTTTCCTGCCCAATCAAATCTGCTACATAAATTAAGTAGTCTGCTCGGAGACATAGCTGCGTTACAACGTTTAGATATTAGTGGCAGCATCATCGTGTTAACGGGGTCGGCAAAATCTGCAACTGACGTATTGTCAGTGTTAAGTCAGCAGCCTGATATTTCAGAGGTTAAATTCGATCAGGGCGTTCAATCTGTAAATGGTCGCGAACAATTTGTAATTTCACTTGTGCATAAACCAGATCAGGGCGCTGAATGATGATGCAATCATTGGTAAAACATAAACTGGCTTTGACATTGATTGGTATTTTACTGCTGGTTAAATTTTTCTTGTTGCCTTGGCATCAATGGCTGATCGAAAAGGCAGAAAACATTAACCAGCTACGATTTTCTCAGCAGCGACTTGGTGATATCAGCCAACGAAATCAAGAGCTAGAACTGGCTGAACAAAGTATTAGTCAAAAATACGATGCTTTGATGCAGGTACTTGGCTCGTCACAGAGCTCAGCGAATGTTGACTTGCAGCGTCATATTGAAGCTATAGCCGTAAAATATAAAGTAGAAATAACGAATAGGTTGCCAAGAGAAGTGGTAACTACACCGGTTACTCATTTACCAGCAGTGTATTATTTTAATGCAAGACCTGAGCAGATCGCTGCATTTATTTACGAGCTGGAAAGACTTGCACCGAAGATTATTGTCACCAAATTAGCACTGAATAAACGAGGCCCCTCATCGCCAACACTAAGCGCATCAGTGGAGTTGATAATGTTGTTAAAACCTTTGGAGCCAGTCGCTTCATGAGCCAAAATATTGCTAAGTATTTTATAGTAGCCATCTTAATTACTCTGTTAGCGCAAGCTTGGCAATTGTGGAGCACAGCTGAGCAGAGCCAGATTGCAACTCGTGCTACTACATCTGAAGCTCGGCGGCAAACACTGCTGGTTCCGCCTGCTTTTGAGTTTAATAACGATAAATTGTCAATGTTTTTTGGTGTTGAACCCGTAGCTGAACTCGCTACTGAGTCTAATGTAAGCAAGGCTGAGCAAATTAATTTTCGCTTAGTGGCGGTAGATAAACGAGAGGATGGATTTAGAGCGGTTATTGACGCATCGTCAACGAAGCAAGCAAAACAAGTGTTTGTGCGCCAGGGAGATGTGATAGAAGGTTTTACGGTTCAGTCAGTTTCAGCCAAAGAGGTAATATTGGTAGGTGATGAACAAGTAACTCTCAAGCTGTTTTCTCTGCCAGAAGCAAATCTGGCAAAAGGTAGTTAGGAAAATGCATTAATATGAAAAATATAAGTAAGAAAAAGACCACCATGCACTTGGCAATGCTGGTAATGCTAAGCAGTTGTGCCTCCACAACAGAGCCTGTTGATAAAGACCGTTATTCCGATCGCTTTAAAATCGACTCGTCTTTTTTGCGAACAGAGCAACAAGATAATCGAGGTCAGCAGCAGGACGACGCCGATACAATTAGTGACGCTCGTACAACAGAAACGCAAATACGTTCTATGGCAGTACTCGAGAACGGTTCACCACTGCTTATTGAGCCACCACGTTTTGTAAACAACACGCCAATATCCATTGCAATAAACGAAATGGCAGTGCCACAGTTAGCTCACTATGTTTTCGGCGAAATCTTAAAACTAGATTATATACTGTCAGCAGACGTTGAGCGTATGCAAGAGCGTGTCGCGTTGAATATACAGTCTGAGTTAGCGCCACAGCAGCTTTATCAAGTGGTCGCAGAGGTGTTGTCACGTCAAGGTATTGAGTTATACAGCAAAGACAATATTATTTTTCTTAATAAAAAAAGTGGCCGATCAGCTAATCGCTCAGTAGGTATTGGCTCGCGGTTGGAGGATATGCCATCAAGCGGTGACGACATAATACAGCTGGTGCCATACACGTTTAATTCGGCTCGTAACATTATGTCTATTGCCGGCAAGTTAAGTAATGCTACATTAACACCTGATAATAGCAATCGCTTACTTATGGTTGAAGGCAGTCGTAATGACGTTGAGCGTGTATTGCAGATTGTCGAAATGATGGATGTTCCACACGCCAGAGGGCGCGATATTCGTTTGTTTTCTATGGTGTATTTGTCGCCTGATGAGATGATCACTGAAATTAACAAACTAATGGCAGCCGAGGGTATTAACATTACCGAAGACGTGTTGCTTGTTCCATTGATGCGACTAAATAGTGTTGTCGTGTTTGCAACAAACACCACTTTGGGTAACCGCGTGGCTATGTGGGCAAAGACACTCGATGTAGCAACGGGCGGAGAAAAAGAGCGATACTATGTGTACCGTCCAAGTTTTGCCAAAGCAGAAGAGCTAGCTGGCAGCATAGCAAAGCTTACAAATGCATCAAATGAAAAAACTACGGCCAGTTCAGAAGGAAAAGGATTTAAAATATCCGACGATAAATCTCAGAACGCCATCATTATTCACGCAACACCAAGTAAGTACCAGGAGGTATTAACACTGTTGCGGCAACTAGACCGTTTGCCCGGTCAAGTAGCAATGCAAGTTGTCATTGCAGAGGTGGAGCTTGGCGACAATATGTCGCGGGGGATCGATTGGTTCTACAACTCAGCCAATAATGCCAATGGCAGCGCTGTAATGGAACTTAACTCCGGAACTGGCCTGTTTTCTTTCAGTGGTATTAAAGGTGACTGGCGGGTAGCGCTTCGAATGCTAGAGTCACAAACCGACATCAGGGTCTTGTCACGACCTTATCTTGTCGTCAGAGACGGCGAGAGTGCCTCCATTAATTCCGGCCAACAAGTGCCTATAATTACAGAAACAAGTAGCAATGATAACTCGCCTGATACAGTAAGAAATCAAGTACAATATCGCTCTACCGGTGTGTCACTGTCTGTTACTCCGATCATCAATGCGGATGGTTTGGTTAGCTTACAAATAAGTCAGGAAACATCTAAAAGTGAGCCTAATACAACATCGAATATCAGCTCACCGACTATTTCAACCCGCAGTCTTTCTACCAGCATACTTGCTGGCAGTGGGCAAACCGTCATCCTTGGTGGACTAATAAAAGAAGATTTTAACGACACAGAGTCAAGTGTGCCATTACTAGGCAAACTACCACTTTTAGGCCATCTATTCAGAAGTAAAGGCAAGAGCTTTAGTCGCACCGAACTTATGGTGTTAATTACGCCGAGAATAGTGACTCAGACAAATGAATTAGAGGAATTTGGCCGGAAATTGTCTGAATTATATACGATACCTTCACCGTACCAATCCAATTAGGGACAATTTTAAATTTTTTTGCAGATATTTTTTATAATGTTGAAGCAAAAACAGTGATTTAATTTTTTTAGATGTTGACTCTATTGCAACTGGATAGCTATGATTAGCTCCGTCGGTTTTCGGAAGGCGACTTTTGCAGGTGGTGAACGCATGCAAGCGCCGACTGCTGTAATAAGTCGCAGTTTGCAAACCACACTTGGGGGGGTAGCAATGCTGTGGAAATACAGTATGTTGCGTTCCTGGGACACGTGTTCCAATGGTAACCAAGAACAGGTTTCCATAAAATAATTTGGAGAAAATGGAATGAAATTAATGAAAAAAACCCTAGTAAGCGCAGCGATTTTAGCTGGTCTTGCTTCGGCAAATGCTTACGCTGGTACTAAAGCGTGTTTTGAAATCAGTGATGGCCTTGTGTCTGCTGACGTATGGGCAACTATCTATACTGGCGCTGCTTGTGATTATAACCCTGCTGTAGCTGGTATTGATGCGCCAGGTACAGATACCGAACTTGCTACTTCTAGCCCGGTATCTGTAGCACAGGAATTAACTCGTACGTTAAACCTGGCTATCGGTGATGCTGCTTTAGGTCAGTCAGCAGTGCCTTATGCAGATTTAGGTACAGGCGCTCAGCGTCAATTGTTCTTCGTTCCTACCAGTAACATTCCAGGTGGTTCACGGTTTACAGTTGATCTGACAACTAACGCTACTACTGAACGCAATGACGGTAAAGCAGTAAGCTTCCAGGATGACCAGTTATATTTCTTATTGTTAAAAGAAAACCTGGACGGTGCTGGTCAGTTTGTTAGCTTCACGTTAACTAACGTAGCGTCTACTGACGGTGCTGTTAAAGACCAGAGCCAGATCACTTTTGTAGTTGATGCTACTACTAGCATCTCTGCAGGTAGCCGTCTGTTAGTGTCTAGCCTGTCAATCAACCCACAAACCTTCAGTGGCACTCGCGCAGCTGCGCTGGCACAAGCTGATGCGTTCCTGGCTAACTCTGGCGATGTTAAAATCCAGATGTTAGACGATGTAGACTGTAATGCACCTTGGATCAAGATTGCTTCTACAGCTGCTCGTACAGACGGCGGTAGCCGAATTCAGGGCGGTGAATCAGATGCTAAAGACGTAGTATATTCATTTGAACAGTTTACTGGTTTCCACCTGTTAGGCGGTACTAACCCGTTAGTAAACGCTTCAACTCCTGCAGCTCGTGGTGCAGTTGACGCATTAGACCCAGCTCGTTTAACTGAATTCGATCTGAGCTACTCAACTTCTGACTACGTAAACGTAGGCGGTGTTGACGAAGTTCATTACAACAAGATCCTGAACAACGCTCGTCCAAATCTGGACCTGGCTGTTGTAATTCAGAATACTGACAGCTTCATCCTGAAACCAATGTCAACTAAAGACACTCGTGCTGCACGTTTTGTATCACGTGACCGTTTCGGTGTTAACGGCCGTTCAGCTTTCGATCCGTTCTGTTTCTCAACTACTGCAGCGGGTATCGGCGCAGCATGTTCTGCAACTCACACCACGTTAGATACCGAGGAAACTCTGTACTACCGTATGGCTGAGCAGTTCTTAAACGCTGGTGGTATGCAAACTAATACCTACGCTATGGCTGAAGCGCCAGGCGCAACTACTCCTTACGACATGGCGCGTATCATGGGTTATACCTATGATGTGACCTTGAACTGGGGCGTAGAGTTCTCAGCTACTCAACTGAAAGATAAAGCGTTAAGTCGTAGCTGCCGCTTCGACCCGACTTCACACCAAATCCGTGTGAACGGTACTCAGTTAAAAGTGCCTTACGTGTTTAACACAGCAGATCAAATCGTTCGTATCGCGAACGAGCACGATACCACTGCTGAAGTTTATTTCGACATTTATGGCGAAAAAGGCACTGATGCAACTCAAACTGAAAACGTATTTGTTGCAACTATCCCAGCTAACTCAGCTAAAGTATTTACAGCTGACGAACTGGTACGTTTAGCTGTAGCGCAAGGTTATGCTGATGACAAGGCAGAAGGTCGTTCAGACTCTAACCTGACTGGTCAACAGTACCAGAAACGCCACACTATCACGTTCCTGGTAACGGCACCAAGCGACAAGGTACACGGTTTCTCTAACCAAAAAGTACCTGGTGGTCTGGACCGTCAGATCCCAGTTCTGCGTAACGAAGATGAAATTCTGGAAGGTGGCTTAGTTGTTAAGCCGTCAATCTGGAAACAGTAATAGCGATATAATCGTTTTTACTCAAAACCCCCGCATAGCGGGGGTTTTTTATTGGCAAGCTTACTCAGCCTTGTTAGCATAGCCGGTCTTATCTGTTGGCTAAATTTTGTCGCTGTTTTGCGTTGAGGGTTGTGCTTTAAATGAATATTCGCTCTGACAATAATTACGAGATTAATTTGGCTGACATTTGGCAAATTCTGTGGCGAGCTAAAATATTTCTACTTGGGCTTGCCGTTATTACTGCCATCGTATCAATTTGTTATGTTCGCCAGTTGGCTAATATATATGAAGGTAAAGCGGTATTAGTCATCGTTAATAAAGCAGGCTCAAGTTCGCTGGCCAGATTAACTGGGCAATTAGGCGGTTTAGCGTCGTTAGCTGGGATTAACTTAGCTGATAGTGGCGCTGATAAGTCTAAGTTGGCTCTGGAAATTGCTAAATCCCGTGAATTTATCTACCGGATGATTGTTGAGCAGGATATGCTGGTGCCATTAATGGCTGCTACCAGTTGGGATCCACACACCGACACGTTGTACTTGGACGAACGGCTCTATCACGACGGCAAATGGGTAAGAGATGTTGAGTTCCCTTTTGATGCCAAGCCCTCTAGACAAGAAGCATTAAAAGCGTTTGATGAGGTGTTTTTTCTACATCACTCCAAAGAATACGGCACGGTAACAATAACGTTTCAGCATTATTCTGCTACTTTGGCGGCCAAATGGGCGAATGCTTTTGCTCGTATGTTAGACAACGAGATGAAGCAACGCGATGTGCGGGAAGCTCAGCACAGTTTGCAGTATTTGCAAAAACAGTTGGAAAAGACAGAGTTAGAAGCATTGAAACTGGCGTTGTACCAGTTGATAGAAGAGCAAAGTAAAACGCTGATGCTTGCTGAGGTGTCAGAGGAGTATGTGTTTAAACTTATCGACCCGGCAGTGCGTGAACTTTTACCAGCAGCCCCCAAACGAACTTTTATCGTTGTTCTAGCCATTTTACTAGTGCAGTTAATTAGTTGCTTTATCATTTTACTGGTCCGATTAAGACAGTAGCAGACCAACAATATGGCGCTTAAAGTTAATATAATAGCCAACTACATTGGTACCGGGTATAACCTGCTAATTGGTATAGTCATTTTGCCGTTGTACCTTGGCTACATGGGAGCTGAAGCCTATGGCTTGGTTGGTTTTTTTACCTTGATGCAAGTGTGGCTAAATATTCTTGATTTAGGTTTAAGTCCAACACTCAATCGCCAAGCTGCTGCTGCATCTTCGTCGCCCAATGGCTATCAACATTTTGTCTCCCTGCTTAAAAGTTTTGAGCTGATCTTTTTTTTCTTAGCATTGGTTACCGTCAGTTTGGTATACATCGGTAGCGAGTGGATGTCGCATCACTGGTTTGACGCTCAGATCTTAACACCAGAGGATGTCCAGCACTCTGTACAGCTAATGGGCGTGATTATTGCGTTGCGTTGGCAAACTGCGTTATACCGCAGCGGAATATTGGGTTTTGAATATCATGTTTGGAACAATATGGTATCGGTTACCTATGCCAGTTTCCGATTTATTGGCTCCTTGCTATTGGTCATGTTTGTCAGCAATGACATTCTGCATTTTTTTTATTACCAGTTATTTTTATCCGCTATCGAATTCTTGGTACTACGCCATAAGCTATATCGCATTTTGCCAGCAAATATAGATAAGCGTTTACAGATAGATATACCGGCAGTTCGAAAAGTGGCGCCTTTTGCTCTTGGAGTTGCCTACAGTGCGTCGCTGTGGGTAATAGTAACTCAACTGGATAAGTTGATGTTGTCAACATTGTTGCCGTTAACTCAGTTTGGTTATTTCTCACTTGTTACCGTTATATCAAGCGGTTTGTTGCATATTACTTTTCCTGTTAGCGTCGCCATTCAACCTCGCCTTACTGCACTACTGGCAGAGGGAAAAATAGCCGAGATGCAACAGTTGTATCGAAGTGCTACCCGTTTTGTGGCCTTTATGAGTGGTGCGGTGGTCGTTGTAATGGTGGTGTACTCCGAGCCGCTACTGTATGCCTGGACAGGTGATCGTGAGGCAGCTAAATGGGGGGCTCCGGTATTAGTATGGTTTGCCCTTGGTAATGCCATGCTTACGCTGGGAACGTTTCAATACTTCTTGCAGTTCGCTTTTGGTAGTATGCGACTGCATGTTATCGGTTCAACCATTAGTGCTGTGCTTCAGGTTCCTATCATTCTGTATGCAGCTATTTATTATGGTGCTGTCGGGGCGGGGCTTGCCTGGTTCGGCTTTCGCTGTATTTTTTTCCTTATTTGGCCACCCATAGTACATAACCGCTTTGCGCCAGGCTTGCACAGTCGTTGGTTGCTGATCGATATAGTGCCTTGCATTGTGATCACAGTACTATTGATTATTCTATGGCAAATGATGTTGCCGCTTGCCGTCGACAACGAACGTTTTAATATTATGTTACATATTGGCATGGTCGCAATGCTAACCCTGGCATTAATGTTCTTGCCGTTATTTGTGTTTAGCCGCTGGCGGCGAAAACGTACTGATTTATTACCGTTAGCAAGTGGAACGGTTAGGGATGAACAAGAAATACTATCTCAGTGGTTAGATGTTGAGCTGAAAGTGAGCATTTGTTGCATTTGTCACAATCAAGAAAAGTACCTTGCTCAGGCGTTAGACAGCTTTTTACAACAAAAAACCGATTTTGCATTTGAGATTGTTGTACATGACGATGCCTCAACTGACGGCAGCAGCGATATAATCCGGCAGTACGCCAACCGCTATCCACGGTTAATTAAACCAGTATTTCAGACAGAGAATCAATATCGGCAAGGACGGCAAATTTCCGCCAATTTTGTTTGGCCTAAAGCGCGAGGTAAATATTTGGCGTTATGTGAAGGCGATGATTTTTGGTGCGACAGTAGCAAACTCGCCAGACAAATAGCTGTTTTAGAGAGAATGCCAGATGTTGATATTTGTTTTCATCCGAGTATTGAACTGTATCCGGATGGTAAGCAGATCCAAGCCTGTAACATGGGCAATAAAGCACGGATAATTGATTTTGCTCAAGTTGTCCGTGGTGGTGGTGGTTTTATACCTACTGCTGCCATCGTGGTGCGCCGTGTTGTTGTGCAACAGCTGCCAGCTTGGTTTCAGAATGTACCGGTAGGTGACTATTATTTGCAGATGCTGGCGGCAAAGCGCGGTGGTGCAGCATACTTGCCCCAGGTTATGTGCTGTTACCGACGAGAGGCTGATAATTCATGGAGTATTTCAACGCAACATTGGTCTGAGCACAAAATTGCTAAAGTATCGCAAGCTCACATCAAAGTACTCACACAATTTCAAGCCGAATGTGCAGCTGAGTTTGCCAGTGATTTAAATTATGCCAAAGCAAGAGAGGTCATGTTAACGGCTATTATAGCGATCAAGGCCAGAAATTTTGTGCTGGCAAAGCAATTAGTCGAACAAAGCTGGCAACATCGCCGTTTTGCCGGCACTCGCCAAACGCTGCTATACAGTTTACGCAGTCAGCTAAAATTATTGTTCACACTACGCTTTATTCTCAGCAAGAGTAAGCAGGGTCTATCGAATGTCTGAACATGATGTACAACGTTTGTTAGTTGTGATGGAAAGCTTTGTTATGGGCGGCGTAGAGCGTGTTACGCTGCGTTTGTTACAAGCGTTGCAGGAACAGTATACCAAGCTAAATATTGTCGTGGCGGTGCAGCAAAATAGCGGTGCCTTAGCCACTGAATTTTCACAAACATTAACCGTTGTCGAATTACCGCCCGGCAGCATAGCTCAGGCAAAGGCGTTACGTGGTTTAGTAACACAACAGCAAAGCCAACTGGTACTGTTTACCAAAGGCGGTTTGTCACGCTATCAGTTATGTCTACCGCGTAAAGTACGCAGTGTGGTGGTGCAGCACGTACCGCTGGCATTGCCTGGTTTGTCGAATGGTAAAAACTTGCTACGCCGGGTATTCGCTGCACTGTGTTTCCGGTTGGTCGATAAAGTGGTTACCGTATCTGATGGTTTAAACCAGGACGTGTGTACCTCACTGAAGTTAGCGCCTACTAAGGTTGTAACCATTTACAACCCCGTGCTCACGGAGGCGTTAGCCGGTATGGCAGAACAACCGCTGCCAGCCCAAATGTTGCCGCTAACGTCATACTTTATTTGTGTCGGCCGGTTAGACTATCAAAAAGGCTACGATATGTTGCTTAAAATATGGCAGCAACCGCAGTTACAGCAGCAGCATGTTTGTATTATTGGCGACGGTCCTTTATTGCATGAGTTGTCTGAACAAATTGTTCAGCTGGGCTTATCAGAGCGTGTGCATCTATTAGGCTCGCACAATAACCCGTATTGTTTTATGCGCCATGCTACAGCATTATTATTGCCATCGCGATTTGAAGGTTTACCCACAGTGTTGGTTGAAGCCGCTGCGCTTGGCCGCCAACTAGTAGCCTTCGATTGCCCCTATGGCCCGGCCGAGTTACTTAACGAGGGCCGTGATGGCTATCTTATTGCTGCCGGTGATATAACCGCCTTTGCCGATGCAGTAGCGCAGGTTGCGCACGGGCAGTATAAACCTTTACCAGATGTCAGCGCGTTCTTTGCTGCAGCTGCAGCCGAAAATTATTTTCAATTGTTCACTCAGTTGTTTAAGAGGCACTAGTTAATGCAGCGGCTAAATGTATTTAGTAACGCATTAACACCAGTAGCGCTGATTTTACTGTTTCTATGTTATTGGCCAACTTACATAGTGCCTGGTTTGCCAGTTGATGCGTTACAAAAAGCACATTACGTGATGGTGGCACTCTTTGCTGTGGCTATTTGCTGGCTAAATGGGGCTAGGTTGGTTATGCCCAAGCTGGCGGTGCTCTATTTGCTGCCGCTGTTGGTGTACCTGTTGGTGTTTCCGCAAATCCTAGCGGTTACTACTTTTTTCCATATTGGTTTAATCCTAAAAGTTTTCACTTTCAGCTTATTTATTGTGGCGGTGTATTCTGTGTTACGAAAAAGCTTTAACGTTAACAACACGCCAAGCCTAACACGGTTATTTTACTTAGTCTTATTGCTACAGTTAATGTTTGTTGCCCTGCAACTTGTGTTCGGTGATACCACCTGGCTAGGTTGGTGGAACCATAAAGAGGTAGTTACGGCCTGGGGTAAGCGGGCACCTGGCACCTTCGATTGGGTGTATTCAACCTGTTATTTTTTAACATTTTTTATCCCTATGTTGTTATTAAATAGTGTCCGGTCACGCTATAAATTTCTTAACGCCATTTTGCTGGGGGCCGTGCTTATTGTGGTGTTATTATCACAATCTAAAACAGGCTATCTGGCAACGGTACTGGTTTTTGCCTATCTGTTGCTCTTTATGTGGTGCAGTGGTGCTAAAGCTAGCGGCCGGGTTGCGCTGCTATATCTGTTGATGGCAGTGTTTTTATTGTTGGTATTGATATATTCAGGTATTGAATTAGAGTACATCAGCAATTTTATCGAGTTAATTAGCAGTGGTAGCACTGACGGCTCAACTTACACCCGTTTACACCAAACTAAGTTGGCGGTTGGTGAGGGGTTGGCGTACTGGTATCAAGGTTCGCCAGACGTACTGCGCGGGGTGGTAATAGAAAACGCTTATCTGGATTATTTGTTTCGCTATGGTATCTGGGGCTTGATGCAGTATTTGGTGTTTATCGGTTTACTGGTATTGATCAGTGGCGTAGTTGCTTATAAAGCGGTGCAGCAAGCTAATGCGGCGCTGATACCTAATCAAACCGCGCTGATAGCACTATGTTGTCATATTTCTATGGTCGCTTTGTCGATATACTCACTCAGTGCCGCCACTGCCGACGCATATAAATCGTCAATGTGGACATGTTTTGTTTTTACCTTGACGATTTTTGTTTATCATTACTCACTTAAACCAACGCAAGCGCTTACAGAACGCAGTGCAAATTCGCAAATAGCAGGCACCTGACGCAATGAACTTCGACAATCTGCAGCTACTCGAGCAACGGATCCGCAGCAAAGAGCATTTTATTAGCTTAATGCAGCAGAGCAGTGCGCAGGTCACGACCAGTTTTGTTAATCCGTTTTCAGTAAAGGTGCTGGCAGAAAAGCCCGACCTTATTCGTCAGATAGACCATTTTTATGTCGATGGCGGCTTGTACGTTAAGCTGTTTAACCTGTTTGGCGCCGGCGATAAAATTAATCGCTGTAGTTTTGATTTCTCCTCAGTTGCCTGCGACTTTTTTAGTTACTGCCAAAACCATCAGATAAAAATTGCCCTTATTGGCGCCAAGCCAGAAGAAATAACCGTTGCTGTGGCGAATATCCAGCAAAAGTACTCTCAGCTAAACATTGCCTATGTGCGCCACGGCTACTTTGCCGATGCCGGGCAGCGCGAGCAATGCTTTGCTGAAATTAACGCCAGTGGCGCCAGTGCGCTGATTTGTGGCATGGGCACACCACAACAAGAACAGTTAATTGTCGCCGCGCGCGAAGCTTGCCCTCAGGTGCGTTTTTTTTCTACCTGCGGTGGCTTTTTCACCCAAACGTCGTTAGATATTGAATACTGGCATCCATTAATGAACCGATTAGGCCTGCGCTGGTTGCAGCGTGCGGTGCAGCATTCGCATGTGCGCAACCGCATTCTGCGCGACTATCCACTATTTATCTGGCACTACCTGAAATACGCCCTAAAGCAACGTCGTAATAAGGACAATGCCAGTTGATGAGCAGCAGCAATCCGAAGTCGGTATTAATTACCGGCACTACCGGCCTGGTGGGGCGCAGCCTAATGCAGCAGCTTGCAGGGCAATGCACACTTTACAGTATGGGGCGCAGCAAGCCTGAGGCTGACATAGTACATATTGACGCCCATTTTGGTGATAACCAACACTGGCTTGAAGCAGTCGAGCAAATTTTGCCGCAGGTAGAGGTTGTGGTGCACTGTGCTGCCAGAGTGCATGTTATGCAAGACAGCGCCAGTAACCCGTTGCAACAGTTTACTGCGGTGAATACCGACGCCACCCTGGCATTAGCCAAAGCGGCAGCGAGCGCCGGCGTAAAACGTTTTATTTTTATCAGTAGTATTAAAGTTAATGGCGAATACACACTAGCGGGGGTGCCGTTTACTGCCGCCGATAAAGTCGCACCCACTGACCCCTATGCCCATTCTAAATGGCAGGCAGAGCGGGGTTTACTGCAGTTGGGGCAGCACACTGAGATGGAGATTGTTATTATCCGACCGCCGTTAGTTTATGGCCCGGGTGTTAAAGCCAATTTTCGCGCGTTAGCTGCAGCGGTAAAGCGGGGTTATCCATTACCCTTTGGTGCCATTGACAATAAACGTAGCCTGGTGGCGCTGCAAAACTTAGTTAGTTTAATACAATGCTGTCTTACCCATCCTGCTGCCAGTGGGCAAACTTTGCTGGTCAGTGATGGCATTGATTTGTCCAGTGCCGAATTGGTGCGATTAATGGCGGCGGCACAAGGGGTGAAAGCCCGGGTCTGGCCGGTGCCGGGGTGGCTGCTGCAATCTGCCGCAACATTATTTGGTAAAGCTGAGCAATACCGGCGTGTGGTCGGCAGTTTACAGTTGGATATCACAGCTACGTGTAACAGGTTAAACTGGTCTCCACCGCTGACACCTGAACAAGCAATAACAAAAGCGCTGGAAAACTAAGCAGCTGGCTAGCAACCCTTAAAGGGTGTTTGGTAAAGTGGTTTTCTAATGTTACATTAACAACAATTTTTTCAGGACGATAAACGCAATGAAGTCTGCTCTGTTCACTGCTGTACCCTTGATGTTATTACTCGCTGGCTGTAGCCAAACGTTTGCGCCCGAGCGCACGCTAGCGCCGGCATCAATTATTAGCTACAACGCTGCAGTAAAGCTTGAGCAGCTCAGGCCGGGCCAGACAGTACTGCTTGGGGCAACCCCATGGGGCGATAATATCAATGTCACAGCGTTGGAACGTTATCGTTCTGCTTCTGGTTTCGATTGCCTAAAGCTACAGCTAACTAATCAAAAAGCATTAGCGTGTCAGACGGCAGATAATTTGTGGCTGGCTGAACAAGCCTACGCCCAGTAATAACAGCGAGTAACGGCAGGCAGTTAACTACTGTCAGGGTCCCGGATTTCAGGAATGGCATAATGATGTATGCAAATATCAGCACGGCGTATGCGAAAATAGCAGCGGCGTATGCAAATTTAACCACAGTAGCGCAGTTTACTGCCGCGCAAGCTCCAACCGTGCAATCTTCAACCGCTAAGCTACAGACTGTGCGCGCACAGCCAAACCACACAGCCGCCAGGGTTGCACGCCCGGCCGGTAGCCTGCGTGCTATTGCTGGTGTGCTAGGTGCGCTGTGCTGCTTACAACCGGCGCTGGCACAAAGCCTGGCCGATATACCGGCAAGTCAGCGTGCTGCAGCCATGAATAACAGCCAGGTGCAGCAGTTACTGAATGACAACAAAAACAGCACCCCGGTGCTGGCCGAGCAAGGGCTTAACACCAGCTGGCAAACCGGTCAATATGGCCCCAGCGTGGGCACTAAGCCAGCAAATAGCAGCGATATAATGCCATTTGGTGCCGAGTTATTTGGCGGTGGTTTTCGTGGCCTGCGCTCAGATGGCTTAAACCCAAATTATAAAGTGTTACCGGGTGACCAAATTACGCTGCGTATTTGGGGCTCGGTTGAAGTAGACCGCGTGCTACCGGTCGATGCACAAGGCAACATTTTTATCCCCTCTGTCGGTCCGGTTCAGGTTATGGGCACCAGCCATCAGCAACTCGATGCACTGGTGCGCTCTGCAGTACGTCGGGTTTATCCAGACAACGTGCAGGTATACACCAATTTGCAAGGCGTGCAGCCGGTAGCCGTGTTTGTTACCGGTTATGTGCAGCAACCTGGCCGCTATGCCGGTGTACCATCTGATTCAGCCTTGTTTTTTCTTGACCAGGCCGGTGGTATTGATAATGCGCTGGGCAGTTACCGCCAGATAAAGCTGCTGCGCAACGGCGAGGTCCTGCAAAACCTGGATCTCTATCAGTTTGTGCTGGCCGGGCAATTAGCACATCCACAATTTGAAAATGGCGATACCTTATTAGTCGAACAGCGTCAGCAAGTGGTGCAGGTGAGTGGCGATGTGGCACGTGCGTACCAGTACGAGCTTAATAATAGTGAGTCGGCCGATGTCTTGTTAACGCGGGTGCAGTTAAAACCAGGTGTTACCCATGTCTTGCATCGCGGTATTAATGCCACAACACCTTATTCAGACTATGTACGCTTAAACGAGTTAAGCCAGCTAATATTGGCGAATGGTGATGAACTGGTATTTAGCGTAGACCAACAAGCCAGCCAGATCGTGGTGCAGGTAGAGGGTAATTTTCTTGGCCAGTCCAGGTTTGTCGTGCCAAAGCACGCCAGTTTGCAACAGGTGCTGCGCAACATTGCGATTGACCCGGCGATAGCCGATATCAACAATATTTCATTACGCCGCCTTAGTATTGCCGAGCGGCAGCGTGCGTCATTGCTAGAGGCCTTACGCCGGCTGGAAACCACCTATTTAGGTGCACCATCAGCCACGGTAGAAGAGTCGGCCATTCGCGTACGTGAAGCAGAACTAATAAGTCAGTTTGTGCAAAAAGCCCGTCAGGTGCAGCCAACTGGCCGCCTGGTGGTCGCCGATGACATCAGCGGTGTGGCCGACATCCGGCTGCAAGACGGTGATGTTATTACTATCCCAGAGCTTAGCGATGCGGTGTTAGTGAGTGGCGAGGTGTTTGTGCCGCAATCGGTGGTATTTAGCGGCAGAAAAAGTCTGGAGGACTATATCGCCGCGGCCGGTGGCTACAGCCAGCACGCCGACAAGAGCCGTATTCTGGTGGTGCGTCCCAATGGTGAGATCCGCCTGGCTGACGATGTTGACATTCGCTCTGGTGACGAAATCCTCGTGTTGCCAAAAGTAAGCAGTAAAAATCTTGAGCTGGCATCGTCTATTAGCCAAATTCTGTATCAAATTGCTGTGGCAACCAAAGTCGCTCTGGACCTGTAATACCGATGACAATACAGCTAAACCGCAGTTCGTGGCAGGTTACACTGGATGTGTGGCGTGCCATGTTTCTGCGCGAAATTGTTTCGCGTATTTCGGCTGACCGCTTCGGCTGGGTCTGGTTAATACTCGAGCCAATACTCCACATCGTGTTGTTTGTGGCTATTCGCATGTTGATGGGCCGGGTGAAGTTTATTCCCGGCGCCGAGTTTGTGCCGTGGTTTGTTATCGGTATGATGGGCTTTTTCCTGTTTCGCCAGGGTATAACCCGCTCTATGGGCGCCATTAATGGCAATAAAGCCTTGTTTGCCTACCGTCAGGTGCAACCGCTAGATGCTGTACTGGTACGCTGCTTCATAGAGGGCATTTTAAAAACTCTGGTGCTGCTAATCATTATTGCCGGCGCAACGCTGCTGGAATACCACATCATCCCGCACAATATGTTAGGTGCGATGGCGATGTGGGCGTTTATTTGGTTGCTGGGCACCAGCGTTGGCGTGGTACTGTCGGTAGTTAACACCGTTTTGCCGGAAACAGAAAAAGTCATGGGCCTGATTATGCTGCCGTTGTATTTCTTGTCCGGCGTGATGATACCGCTGCAGTTTCTGCCACACGCCTTGCACCCGTATTTATTGCTTAACCCGGTAGTGCACGGCATTGAGTCGCTGCGCATGCAGTTTTTTCCGCACTATCACACCATTAACGGCATCGATTTAATGTATATGGCGTATTGGGCGCTGGGCGCACTGTTTCTTGGTTTAGCATTGCATGTTCGTTATCGGATCAGGTTAATTGCCAAATGATCGAAGTCGCTAATATTTATAAACGCTATCACGGCCTGCATGGCGGTGACTGGGTACTGCAAGATGTCAGTTTTACCATTCCCGCCGCGATAAGCGTTGGCGTAGTGGGGCGCAATGGCGCCGGTAAGTCTACCTTGCTGCGAATGCTGGCAGGCATGGACAGCCCGGATAAAGGCACTATTGCGCGTAAATGCCGGGTGTCCTGGCCAATTGGTTTGGGCGGCGGTTTTCAAAGCAATATGACCGGCCGGCAGAATGTAAAATTTGTTGCCCGAGTTAACGGTGGCGAAGCCGACATGGCACGCATTATCGATTTTGTGCAAGACTTTGCCGAAATTGGCCCGGCGTTTGAACAGCCACTGGCCACCTATTCCAGCGGTATGAAAAGCCGCTTAGCTTTTGGTTTGTCACTGGCGTTTGATTTTGACGTGTACTTGTCTGACGAAGCCACCAGTGTTGGCGATGCGGCATTTCGTGACAAAGCCACCGAAGCTTTTCGCGCCCGGGTTGGCAAAAGCAGCATCGTTATGGTGTCGCACAGCACCGGTATTTTACAAGATTTATGTCAGGCCGGCCTGTGGCTACATCAGGGCCGTGCTTACTGGTTTGATCAATTAGACGACGCCATTACGGCGTACCATAAGAGTATTGGTAAATGAGAGAAAAACTTACAGCAAAAGCACATTGGCTGGCAGCTGGTATTGCCTGTATCTGCGCCGTGTTTTACTGGTCGGTTCTAGCCACCGATCGCTATATCTCGGAAACCAATATCGTGTTGGAATCACCCGAGCTGGCCCCCAGCTCGTTTAATTTTACCTCGCTATTGTCCGGCACCGGTGGTTCAGCCGATCTGTTATTGCTAAAAGACCACTTGTTATCGGTAGATATGTTGAAAAAAATCGATGCCAGCTTGCAGCTGCGACAGCACTACAGCAGCAGCGATATTGATTGGCTCAGCCGGTTAGATGCCGATGCGGCTATTGAACATTTTCATGAATATTATCAAAAACGCATTCATGTGGTATTTGACGATTATGCCGGCTTGCTACGCATTCGCGTTGCTGCTTACTCGCCGGAACAAGCCAAAGCAATTGCCGATGCGCTGTTACAAGAAGGCGAAGCCCACATGAACGACATGGGCCGGCGTTTGGCTGAAGAGCAGGTACGCTTTATTGAAGGCCAGGTGGCGATATTAAACCAGCGCCTGGAGCAAGCCCGTGAAGAGCTCCTGTCTTACCAAAACCAATATGGTTTGGTATCACCCACCGCTGCGGTTGAAAGTATCGCCGCTATTGTTGCCCGGCTTGAAAGCCAGCTGGCACTTACGGAAGCCCAGCGTAAGGCGGCAATGAGTTATCAAAGTGCTGTTTCGCCAGAGTTAAAACGTTTAAATGCGGAAATAGACGCCTTAAAACAACAAATCGCTCTAGAGCAAAATCGCTTAGCAGCAGGTGATGGCCAGTCGCTAAACCGGGTGTCAGCAGAATATGAAACTATCGCCTTAAGAGCTAAATTTGCGCTTGAGTTATATTCCAATACCCTAATTGCTTTAGAAAACACCCGTATTGAAGCCTCGCGTAAATTAAAGCAAGTGTCGGTATTGCAGTATCCAACCCTGCCAGAATACGCGGTAGAACCCAAGCGTATGAAAAACAGCATCGTTTTTATTGTAATGACGCTGTTGTTAGCCGGTATTGTTCATTTGTTGCTATTGATCATTCGGGATCATCGTGACTAAGCAAGGTGCTGGCGCTGGCGAAACGCCGTTTCATATTAGTTTGCCGAAAACCCTACTTAGCTATCGCACCAGTAAAGGTGCGGTGGCCGTGTTGCAGCACCAGTTAACCGCCGAGCTGCGCACAGCGCTATACCAGCCCATTAATAACCAGCATCAACAGCAGGCACGCGAGCTTATCCAATTGTGGCAAGATTGCCAAATTTCAGCCATGCCGGGCCACCCTGCTATCAGCCAGCTAGTTGACAGCCAGGCGGCATTTTCATTGATCTTGCTGCATCAGCAGCGCGAAAGCGAACTGCACCAGCTTATCCCGCTGGCCATAGGCCAAAATGCTGGCAACTGGGACGAACAGTTAGCCAAGTTCAGTAAAACGCTGGTGGTGTACAGCAACAAGGTGATAAGCCCATTATTACAATTTCGGGTTAGGCGTAAATGGCCACTGCTACAAATAAGCTTTATTAGTGGTGGCCATCCGGCTGGGTTATTTCAGCAGGCGCATAGCATTATTAGTGACGGCGGCTGGTATACCTTAGAAGCAATACTGGCCGGGCGTAATGTGCAGCAAAGCCATAGTTCAGTGTTTACCGCCTTGTGTAACAGCAGCGGCGACGAGCGCCAGCTACTACTGCAGCGCTTGGTGCACCAGCTTTTCCAGTTACACAGCAATATTATGTTACCGCACAGTCCCGGGGCTACCTTATCCGAGCTGTTTCACTGGTTAAGCTTTCAGCAACAGCAATTAAGTAAAATACCCTCAACGTTATATGTACACCGCATGGCCAGATTATGGCGACCGGTAATGCGCCGTTTTGCACCCTATAGCACGTTAAAGTTTGTACGCCACGGCCGCCAAGTGCCCGCCGGGGCAAGCCTGCTGTTATGGGGCCGGCGCGAGTGCGATACGGCGTTGGCCGCTGGCGTTAGTGTGCTGCGGGTAGAAGACGGTTTTGTGCGTTCGGTTGGACTGGGGGCGCAGTTTGTGCCGCCGGTATCCTGGGTGTTTGATGACCTTGGCATTTACTTTGACAGCCAAACTGAAAGTGCACTAGAGCGTGTGTGTAATCAGGTTGTGTTCAGCCAGGCCATGCTACAACGCGCAACAGCACTGCAGCAGCAAATAGTTAGCGCACACATTACCAAGTACAATACCGGTACTGGCCAGTGGTTGCGCCCAGCGGGTCGCACAGTAGTGCTAGTGCCCGGCCAGGTAGAGACCGACGCCTCTATTCGCTATGGTGCTGCCGAGATTAGGCAAAACCTGGCGCTGTTAAAAGCCGTGCGGCTACAGCGGCCCGACGCTTACCTGGTATACAAACCGCATCCCGATGTGGTGGCTAAAGCCCGGGCCAGTGGTGAGGGGGAGCACAGTGCAGCAGAATATTGCGATGAAGTGATTACTGACATCGGTATGGCGCAGTTACTTACACAGGTAGATGAGGTGCACGTACTTACCTCGTTAACCGGCTTTGAAGCTTTGCTGCGCGCTATACCGGTATATTGTTATGGTCGGCCATTTTATGCCGGTTGGGGCTTAACGGTAGATCAGGTGCCGCAGTTGCGACGCCAGCGTAGCCTGACGTTGCCACAACTGGTAGCGGCGACGTTAATCATGTATCCAACCTATGTTTCGGTAAAATATGGTTGTTATACTACAGCAGAAAATAGCCTGAACGAGCTGGCCGCTATGCGCAGCCAGCAGCAATTCAGCCTGGCAGGTGCCGGCCGACGCGCATTGCGTGTATTAGTAAATTTGTTGGTTAAACCCGCTTGAGTAAAGGACGCCGCTTGCAGCATATAGCATTGGTTGGTACTACGGCAGATGCGAAACTGGGGTTTCGCGCCGAACTGATAAAAGATCTGGTTGCCCAGGGGCACAAGGTGTTTGCTTTTGCCGGTGATTACACCGACAAAACCCGTGCTGCTATTAGCGCATTGGGTGCGCAGCCTGTGTCCTATTCGGTTAGTCGGTTTGGTATCAACCCAATTCAAGACTGCTACACCCTGTTGCAGCTAGTGCGGCTGTTTAAACAGCATCGTATTGATATGAGTTTCTGTTACTTTGCCAAGCCGGTTATTTTTGGCAGCCTGGCGGCAAAGCTGGCTGGTGTGCCGTACCGTGTGGCTAAAATAGAAGGTCTGGGACGCATTTTTACTGTACCTGCCAGTGGTGACACTCTTAGAGCACGAATATTACGCTGGGTGCAAACGCAGCTATACCGTTTAGCGCTACCTGCTTGTCATACGGTGTTTGTACTTAATCCCGACGATGAACAAGATTTAATCACCGCCAATAACATTAAGGTTAAACGCTGTATTAATCTAGGTGGCATAGGCATTAATCTTGAACAATATCAGCCATTTACTGCGTCCGGCAAAATTAAGTTTATTTTTGTCGGCCGGCTATTGCCAGAAAAAGGTATTGGATACTTTATTCAGGCGGCAACATTGTTGCGCCAGCAAGGTGCGCCTGCCGAGTTTGTTGTATTAGGTGAGCCAGATAACTCGCCCGGCGCTATTAACCGCGCCCAGTTACAAAAGCTGGTAGAGCAGGGCATTATCTATTACCCCGGCCGGGTAGGTAATGTGTCCGAGTATTTACGCCAGTCCCATGTGTTTGTACTGCCGTCGTATTATCGCGAAGGCGTACCACGTAGCACCCAGGAGGCTATGGCTGCAGGCCTGGCCATTATTACCACCAATGTGCCGGGTTGTCGTGAAACTGTAAGCCATAAAGACAATGGTTTGTTAGTACCACCGCACGACGTTGCTGCCTTGGTCGCTGCAATGCAGCAACTTATCCAGCAACCCGGTTTAGCTGAGCAAATGGGCCAGCGCAGCCGGACCATGGCGGAGAAAAAGTACGACGTGCGCAAAATAAACCACACCATATTGCAAGCGTTGTCACTGCATACGAAGCAAAAGCATGAATAAAACCTTTTTAGTCACCGGTGGCGCCGGCTTTATTGGCTCTGCTGTGGTACGGCATTTAATTAACGACACACCGCATAAGGTGGTTAATGTCGACAAGTTAACTTATGCCGGTAACTTAGCGTCGTTGCGCTGCATTGCGCAGTCGCCCCGTCACCATTTTGCCCAAGTGGATATCTGCGATGCGGCTGCTTTGGCGGCGCTGTTTGCCCAATATCAACCCGATGTCGTCATGCACCTGGCAGCAGAAAGCCACGTCGACCGCTCGATTGACGGCCCCGGCGAGTTTATTCAAACCAATATCGTTGGCACCTATACCTTGCTCGAAGCCGCCCGGAGTTATTGGAGCACGCTAAGTGCAGAAAAAAAAGCCGGCTTTCGTTTTCATCATATTTCTACTGACGAAGTGTACGGTGACTTACACGGCAGCGCTGACTTATTTACCGAAACCACGCCGTATGCGCCCAGTAGTCCGTATTCTGCCAGCAAGGCCGGTTCAGACCATTTAGTGCGGGCCTGGCTGCGCACCTTCGGCCTGCCCACGCTGGTAACAAATTGCTCGAATAACTATGGCCCTTATCATTTTCCGGAAAAACTTATCCCGCTAATGATTTTAAATGCTTTGGCCGGCAAATCCTTGCCGGTGTACGGCGATGGCAAACAAATTCGCGACTGGCTGTATGTCGAAGACCACGCCAGAGCGCTGGTAACAGTAGCCACGCAGGGTATTGTCGGTGAAACCTACAATATTGGCGGCCATAACGAAATGCAAAATATCGATGTAGTGCACACCTTGTGTAACTTGCTGGAACAACTTGCACCCAACAAGCCGGCTGGCATAACTAACTACAGCGAGTTAATTACCTATGTCACCGACCGGCCTGGCCATGATGTGCGCTATGCCATCGACGCCGGTAAAATTCAGCGCGAGCTGGGGTGGGTGCCACAAGAAACCTTTGAAAGTGGTCTGAAAAAAACCGTGCAATGGTATTTGGCTAATCCAAGCTGGTGGCAAGCCATTTTAGATGGTAGCTATCAGCAGCTAAGCCGCTAAGCAGTTAACAGGCAAAAGGACAGGTGATGCGCAATATTGTATTACTGGCACCATTGGGCCAGGTTGGCTTTGAACTGCTACGCAGCTTAGCGCCACTGGGCACGGTTTTTACCTTAAGCCGCAGTGACATTGATTTTGCCGACACCGCCGCTACCGCAACCAAGGTGGCGGCATTAAAGCCAGATCTTATTGTTAATGCGGCGGCCTGGACGGCGGTCGATAAAGCCGAGACCGAGCGCGACGCCGCTTTTTTAATTAATGCAGCCCTACCCGCCGCTTTGGCCAGTGTGGCACAGCAGCATAACGCCTGGTTGGTGCATTATTCTACCGACTATGTCTACCCGGGCAATGGCGATAAGCCATGGCAAGAAACCGACACCACAGGTCCATTGTCCGTCTATGGCCAAAGCAAGCTGGCTGGCGACGAGGCAATTATTGCCAGGTGTCCGCGGCATATTATTTTTCGTACCAGCTGGGTGTACGCAGCCCGCGGTACTAATTTTATGCGCACCATGCTAAAGCTGGCACAAAGCCGCGAAGCGCTGAATGTGGTAGCAGACCAAATGGGCGCCCCGACGCCGGCGCGGTTAATTGCTCAGGTTAGCGCACTGGCACTGCAGCAGCTGCTAACGCAAGACACAGCGAACACCAGCCGCTACGCCGGTGTGTATCATTTGGCAGCGCGCGGTTATTGCAGTTGGTACGATTTTGCCGCTGAAATCTTCAGCCTTGCCCGCGCAAACGGGCTGGCGTTAGCACTAAATCCAGAGCAATTTAAGCCCATAACTACGCCAGAGTATCCAACGCCAGCAACACGACCGGCTAACTCCAGGCTTGATGTCACTAAATTAGAACGCCAGTTCGCTCTGCAGCTGCCAGACTGGCGCAGCCAGTTGAAACTTGTACTGTCGGAGTGGCAGATCTTGGCTAACGGAGAGTAAAATGAGCGAGCTATTTAGCCTTCAGCCTGATATTTGTTCGCAATCATTGTTAGGCGAAGGAAGCCAATGCTACCGTGGCAGCAAGTTACTTGTATCAGACCTGCAGCAAAATTGTGTAGTGGGCGATTTTAGCCGGGTTTATCATTCAAGCCTTGCTACCATGGTGCGATTAGACAGAAATAATCTTATCTACCATAGTCAGATCGGCAGGCTCACCTACACAGGTATGAATACAGTAATAATGCATGCGCAAATTGGGCAATTTTGTGCGTTGTCCTGGGGCGTAACGGTTGGCCCTGGTGAGCACGACTACAGTAAAGTGACAACGCATGATTTTCTATATAATCCGTTTTACGGCCTAATGCCCGAATATGAACAAATACCTTACAATCGGTTCGAGCGCCCATGCACAATAGGCAATGATGTTTGGCTGGGCGCTAATGTGACTGTGCTAAGAGGCTGCAATATTGGTAACGGCGCAGTAATAGGCGCAAATGCGACCGTCACTACAGACATTCCGCCGTACGCTATTGCAGTAGGTAGCCCTGCAAAGGTTATCCGTTATCGCTTTGATACCGACAGCATAGCGCGATTGCAGGCACTTAACTGGTGGGATCTGCCGTTATCAGATATTCGTGCCCACTATCAGATATTTAAAGATGGCAATATTAAGCAGGTATTGTCAGTGTTGGAGACTTTGTAATGCATTTACTATTAACATCAGTTGGACGGCGCAGTTATTTAGTAGATTATTTTCGCCAAACCTTTAATCCGCAGCGACTGATCCATGTCTGCAACTCTGAAACAACGCCAGCTTTTGAACATGCAGATGGCCATTTTATTGCGCCGCTCATTTATGATTCAAGTTACACCGATGCACTGATAACCTATTGCAAACACCATAATATTAGTTATGTACTGTCATTGTTTGATATTGATTTACTAATCTTGTCGCAACAGCAGCAGCGTTTTACGGATGCGGGTATTACGCTAATTCTTGCACCGGCGCACAGTGTTGAAAAATGCAACGATAAATGGGCTACGCATCAGTTGTTGCAACAGTTGGGCATTGGCTCGCCTTATACCGTACTTAGCTTGGAGCAGGCAAAACAAGCCATTGTGCAGAACGAGCTGCAGTATCCGCTAATAATAAAACCACGTTGGGGCATGGCTTCCATTGGAGTGTATATTGCCGACAATGAAGCCGAGTTGCAGGTGTTTTATGATAAGTGCAACAAAGACATTGCCGCCACGCATTTAAAATACGAAAGTGAACGCACTATGGATGCCGCAGTGCTAATTCAGCAGAAACTGCAAGGGCAAGAATACGGCATTGACGTTGTTAACAGTTTGTCGCAACAATATCTGGGCTGTGTGGCTAAACAAAAAGTGCGCATGCGGGCTGGCGAGACAGATTTGGGGCTTACGGCAGATCCGCAACCTTTCGCTGAACTTGCCCGCAGTTTATCAGCAGTAATTGCTCACAAGGGTATCTTGTCGGTAGATTGCTTTACCTGTGAAGATGGTCTTTACGTTACAGAATTGAATTGTCGTATTTCCGGCCACTACCCGGTAAGCCATTTAGCCGGGTTCGACTATCCGGCTTTACTAAAACAAGATATTGAAACCAATGGTAAGCAATTATCAGCTGTTAGCTATGATATTGGATGTTATGTGTTTAAAGAACTTGTACCAGTGCGGGTAAAGGCATAACGTACATACAATTAAAGGTAATTTAGTCGCATGATAGCTTTTGATACCCCCATCTTGGTAACCCGGCCTATTTTCCCGGATATAAATGGCTACAAAAAGCAGCTGGATGCTATTTGGGAAAGCCAATGGCTATCTAATAATGGACCCAAACATAAAGCACTGGAAGCGCAACTACAGCGCTTTATCAATGCGCCAAATTTATCGTTGTTTAATAATGGTACCGTGGCCTTACAAACGGCTATTCAAAGCTTGAGATTACAAGGTGAGGTTATTACAACACCTTTTAGTTTTCCTGCTACTACGCATGTTTTAACTTGGAACGGCATTCAGCCAGTATTCTGCGACATTCACCCGCAAACCTTAACTCTTGATCCGGCTAAAATTGAAAGTTTGATTACGGCAAAAACGTCGGCCATTTTAGGTGTGCATGTTTACGGCATACCTTGTCATGTGCAAGAAATAGAAGAGGTAGCGAGCCGACATGGCCTGCGGGTCGTATACGACGCCGCACATGCTTTCACCACCAAAGTAAATGGCTTAGAAATAGCACAATATGGCGACATTTCCATGTTTAGCTTTCATCCAACCAAGCTGTTCCATACGGGTGAGGGCGGTGCACTGGTCTACAACGACAGTAACCTGAAAGAACGTATAGATTACTTAAAGAACTTTGGTATAAAAAACGAAAACGAAGTAATTTTACCCGGCATTAATGGCAAAATGAGTGAGCTTCAAGCCGCAATGGGTTTAGAAGTATTACCGTTGGTTGAACAAGAAAAGTATAAACGCAGCAAAATAAGAGAAGTATATACCCGCTTTCTGAGCCAGGTGCCTGGCATAACTGTGTTAGCTGTAGAGGATAATGCCAGCCAAAGTGAGCAGTATTTTTGTATCAGAATTGATGCAAAAGCATTTGGCTTGTCTCGCAACGACGTATACGAAAAACTCAAAACGTTTAATGTGTTTTCGCGGAAATATTTTTACCCACTTATTAGTAATTATCCTTGTTACAGTAATATTGCTTCTGCTAACCCAGCTTATCTCCCTGTGGCGTCACAGGCAGAACATGAAGTTTTGTGTTTGCCGTTTTATGGCGCCTTGCCGCTGGAATATGTAGAGCGAATTTGTAAAATAATCCTGTCGTTCAGATAGCACGCATCATTGCTGCTGTTTTGGTGTAATGCAATTTGCCCAAAGGCGCCAAGAACAGTAAACTATGCCGCTTTGGCTGGCGAAAACCGGTATCGGCGAAAACTGAGTTCGGCGAAAATTGGGCTGGCATAAACAGGTAAAACAGGAAACACATGGCAATAAAAGGTATCGTGCTGGCCGGAGGAACCGGTAGCCGACTACACCCCATTACATTGGGTGTTTCAAAGCAGTTGCTGCCTATATACGATAAACCGATGATCTATTACCCGATCTCGGTGTTAATGCTGGCCGGGATCCGCGAAATTTTAATTATTTGCACGCCAGCCGATATCGCCGGTTTTAAAAATTTGCTTGGCGATGGCAAACAGTTTGGCGTGCAGTTTGAATACGCCGAGCAACCATCACCAGATGGTCTGGCACAAGCTTTTATTATCGGCGAACAATTTATTGGTAACGACCGCGTCTGTTTAGTATTGGGTGACAACATTTTTCATGGCCAGCATTTTACCGGGCAATTGCGCCAAGCGGCAGCGCGTGAGCAGGGCGCAACGGTGTTTGGTTATCTGGTAAAAGACCCAGAACGTTTTGGTGTGGTTGAATTTGATGCCGCTGGTAAAGTGCTGTCAATTGAAGAAAAGCCTAAACAGCCCAGATCAGATTATGCCGTCACCGGTTTGTATTTTTTTGACAACGACGTAGTGCAAATTGCCAAAGCGGTAACACCATCGGCGCGCGGTGAATTGGAAATTACCTGTGTTATTAACGCCTATCTGCAGCGCGGCAGCCTGCAGGTAGAAAAACTCGGTCGCGGTTTCGCCTGGCTGGACACCGGTACCCACGATGCGTTATTAGAAGCATCGCAATACGTGCAAACTATAGAGCATCGCCAGGGACTTAAAATTGCTTGCCTGGAAGAGATTGCCTGGCGCAATGGCTGGATCAACGCCAAAGACATGTCACGACTGGCGCGCTCGCTCAGCAAAACTGGCTATGGCCAGTATTTACGCCGCCTGCTCGACAGCGGTTTATAAAGGAGCAGTAAAGTGCAGGTAACTAAGACATCCCTGGCCGACGTGCTGCTGTTAACGCCCAAAGTATATGGCGACGAGCGCGGACATTTTTTTGAAAGCTTTAACCAGCAAAGCTTCAACAAGCTAATTTCTGGCGTTAATTTTGTGCAAGATAATCAATCACGCTCGGCAAAAGGCGTTCTACGTGGCTTGCATTATCAGATCCAGCAAGCGCAAGGCAAATTGGTTAGGGTATTGCAGGGCGAAATATTTGACGTAGCAGTAGATTTACGGCGCAGCTCGGCTCAGTTTGGCCAATGGACCAGTGCGACGCTGTCGGCAAATAATCAGCAGCAAATGTGGATTCCCCCAGGTTTTGCGCATGGTTTTTTGGTGTTGTCAGATACCGCCGACGTGTTATATAAAACCACCGATTACTATGCGCCGCGTTTTGAGCGGGCCATTCGCTGGGACGACTCAGCCCTTGGTATAGTCTGGCCAAACGTAGAGCGGGTGATTTTGTCAGAAAAAGATCAACAGTCGGTTGCGTTTGCTAACGCAGAATATTATGACTAGCGAGCAAAAACTAACCCGGAACTTTGGGCTAAAGGCAAAGAGAGTTTATGACAGACATTTTTTTTCTTGGTTGTGATACCAGTTGGCAGCTGTTGCAACAAGCAGCATCACCACAGCTAACCGACGACAGTCGCTTAACAACGCTGCCATATACTGCACTTGATAACAGCTTAGCAGCTGGCACGCAGGTAACTGTGTTTTATAGTTTACCGCAGGTTGTTGTAGCCGAGCAGTTAGCTAATTTATCGGTGACTGACGCATTAAATGCCTGGCAACAAAGTACTCAGGTACTGCTGCAAACCCAGCGCAAACATCGCCGGCAGCTGAAGCTTATTTGCTTAGATGACGCTGTGCTAAACGGCTTAGTGCAAGCTGACAGCGGCAAGATTGCTAGCATATTAGCCAATATGCCTAAACCTACTTCGCCGTCATTACTGGCACTCATGGCCAAAGAGGCCATTCAGCAAACTGCTGAACTAACTCAATTAGCCGATTTGTTGCTTGCTAGCAGCCTACCCACGCAATTCAGTGCTAGCAACGCAGACAGCTATGCGGAAGGTTGTGTAGAGCATTGGTTTAGCGAATACCGTGCACTACAACAAAGCCAGCAGCGCATGCCACAGTTAGAACAACAGCTGCAGGAATTTAGGCTGCAACTGGAGTTAGTGCAGCAAGAGCTTGAAGTGGTGTTTGCAGAAAAACAGCAAATGCAGCTTAAATTAACCCCGTTACAGCGCGAGCTAGAGCAGCAAACCGCTGTAATTACTAAGGCTAATGCTGACAACCAGCAATTAGCCGCCAGCCTGGCGACGTCGCAACAACAAGCAGATAACACTAAGCAAGAAAACGAATTACTGCTGTTACAGCTGCTGCAAGTGCAAGAAGAGCTGGAAAAATATTACCTGCAGTATAAACAACAACAAACTGCGCTACAAAAAGCCGATGCGGAGTTAGCACAACAGAAACAACAGCTGGAGCATAACAGCAAGCAGTATCAACAGCAGTTAGAACAACTGAATAAACAGCATCAACAGCAGTTGGAACAGCTAAATAAACAGCACCAACAGCAGCAAACCGAGCAAGCTAGAAACTATCAGCAGCTGCAACAGCGCAGCAACAACGCAGAGCAACAGCATACTGAAGCCTTGCGTCAGGCCACTGCACGGCACAACAGCCTTAACGTACTGCAAAAACAAGCCGAGCGCGAGCTGGTAAAAGCACAGGCGGAAATTGAAAAACTACAACGTCAGTTAGCCGGCGCCAGTTTAAGCGGTCATCAGGCGATGGCTGAGTTAAAAACCGTTAAAAGCTCTACCCTATGGAAAGCCATGGCACCGGTGCGTAAATTAAGCAGTTCGGCTAAGAAAAAGCAGCTGCAATTACAAAAAGACATTAGCCTTATTAGAAGTTGCGCCCTGTTCGACCAAAACTGGTACTTACAAAGTTACCCAGACGTAGAGCAGTCGGGTGCCGATGCCATAGAGCATTACCTAAAATATGGTGCCAAAGAAGGCCGGGCCCCTGGGCCAGATTTTGACGGCAACTGGTATCTAAGCCATTATCCCGATGTAGGCAGCAGTGGTATTAACCCACTTATTCACTATATTAAGTTTGGCCAAATAGAAGGCCGGCAAACATCGCCTAAGCTGTTACAGCTAAAACAAAAGCATTAAAGGATGTTAAAACCCATGCAGTGGTCTTCAATACCTTCAGTAAAACAGCTTGTAGCCATCGGTGCCGGTACCGGTGACGTGTTGTCTCAATGTCTAACTATACCTGCAGATTCGGTTACTGTTTATGAGGCTGATGCCACATTGGCGCAGCAGCTTACTAAGCAGTTCGCTGGCAACAAAGCGCTAAAGGTGAAAGCGCAAGCGGTGTCTCAGCAGGCAGGCACGGCAGTGATGTCATGTTTTAACCTGGCACAATGCAATGCGTTAGCCCCGGCTACAGCGCTTTTAGCGGAGTTATTTCCCGGCCTTAAAGCCTTGCCAGAAAAAGAAGTGCAAACCCTAGCGCTAGCAAACGAGCTTAATGCCATTAAACTGCATGGCCAGCAAAATATGTTGTTATTAGAGCTGCCAGCACAGAATTTGGCATTGCTCACCCATCTGGCCGAGGCCGATTTACTGCAACATTTTAGCCATTTGGTGGTGCAGCATAGCGAACAGCCGTTGTATCAATCGGCAGCGCCGCTTAACGAGTTAACGCAATATCTGGCTGCTAACGGCTTTGAACTTAGTGAAGCCGACAATTCAGATGCCGATTTTCCACTACTGCGGTTTTATCGTGATGCGCAAGCACAACAGCTAAAGCAGGCTAATCAGCGCATTGCCGAGCTTACCACCCAGCTTGAGACAGAGCAGCAACAGCGACAGCAAGCCAAACAACAGCATGACGAAGCGCTTAAAGCACAGTCTACTACCCAAGCTGAGATAACTACGCAGCTTGATGCAGCGAAGCAACAGTTAGAAGCCGCAAAGCAGCAATTAGCTCAAGCGCAGCAACAAGGTGAGCAAGCTAAAGCGGAGCTGGCTAAACAGTTAGAAGCAGCAAAGCAGCAATTAGCTCAAGCGCAGCAACAAGGTGAGCAAGCTAAAGCAGAGCTGGCTAAACAGTTAGAAGCAGCCAAGCAGCAATTCGCTAAAGAGCAGCAACAAAGCGAGCAGGCTAAAGCTGAGCTGGCTAAACAGTTAGAAGCCGCAAAGCAACAAGTAGAAGCCAAAACGCAGCAATTAGCTAAAGAGCAGCAACAAAATGAGCAAGCTAAAGCTGAGCTGGCTAAACAGTTAGAGGCAGCCAAGCAGCAATTAGCTATAGATAAGCAACAAAATGAGCAGGCTAAAGCTGAGCTGGCTAAGCAGTTAGAGGCAGCCAAGCAGCAATTCGCTAAAGAGCAGCAACAAAGCGAGCAGGCTAAAGCTGAGCTGGCTAAACAGTTAGAAGCAGTTAAACAGGAAGCGGAGCAGCAAAAGGCCGAACTGGCTAAACAGTTAGAGACAGCCAAGCAGCAATTCGCTAAAGAGCAGCAACAAGGTGAGCAAGCTAAAGCTGAGCTGGCTAAACAGTTAGAAGCAGTTAAACAGGAAGCGGAGCAGCAAAAGGCCGAACTGGCTAAGCAGCTGCAAGCAGTACAGCAGCAAGTCACGGCATTGAATAACACACAGACCGCACTAAACACTAAAATCGCTGATAGCGATAGTCAGTTAAAGCAATTGAACACTGCAAAAGCAGAGTTAGAACAAGAGCTAAAACGAACAGGTCAGAGTTTAAAGCAAGAATCAGAGTTAAACCAAAAACATAAATCCTGGGCAGAAACACTTAAAACGCAGAACGAGCAGCTTAATAAAGAGCTAAAAGAGCAGCAACGTAGCTCGCAGTTAAGTGTTAAATTGTTGGCAAAAGTAGAAGCAGACGCTTCAGAGCTTCGTAGTCGCTATGCCATGTTATTAAAAACAGAACAAGAACTGCGCAGTCTAATAGGTGAGCTCTATATTAAGTTGTCTGCGGCCAGTAAGTTCTATAATCAGCTAGAACAAGAACATCCCGAACTTTTAGAAGTAAAGCCAGCACGATGAGTAAACAGCAAGATACTATGCCTAACTTAAGTGAGCTACAGCTGCAATTGCAGCAGGCCTTGGCGTTAATTGAAAATAACAATATCAATAAGCCAGATGTTGCATTAACCGACCTTCGTAGTTTTCATAACACTGAAAGCCTTTTACAGCGTTGTGAGCAGGTTGTACAAGCTAGTCAGCCACAAAAGCCGATATTGCGAATTATTCATCATTTTGCCTGCAGTGGTGGCACCCTAATCTCTAAATGTATCGCAGCACAGCCAAACGTATTTTTGTTAAGCGAATTACATCCAACTACATTACTCGGGTTTAATAGTAATAAAGGAACCTATACTCCTCGCGATATTCTTACTCAAGCGTTGTATAGCCGCATACCTGATATAGATACCTTGGCAGAAACGGTTTTCGTACAAAACGTTATTGAAACCGAGCGCCATGTCCGGGAACGGGGCGGTTATCTTGTTCTTAGAGCACACACTCATGCAGATTATTGTACCAATGCGGCTGTGCCAGAAGTCGATAGCCTAACAAGATTACTCTCTCCCCATTTCGACATTAAACAGCTGGTTACAGTGCGTAACCCTATAGATTCATTTTTGTCATTAAGGCAAAACGGCTGGGTACATTTTAAACCAGACAGTTTTGACGAGTATTGCGGGCGATTATTGAAGTTTCTTAATGCCTTTAGTGAAGAGCAAATCGTTAAATACGAAGACTTTGTTGAGCAGCCAGATACTGTAGTCAAAACTTGCTTGCAAAAGTTGGGATTGCCTATTGTTACGTATGGTTTAGATTATATCGATGTTTTTAAAGTCAGTGGTGATAGTGGTCGTAGTAGTGCAGAAATAGCACCGCGGCCAAGAAAAGAAGTTAGTGAAAGCTTTAAATTAGAAGTGACTTCTTCAAAAGCTTTTGCCGAGATTAACCGTAAATTTTTCTATCAAGGGATTAATTAGCGTGGTTATGTATATGCCAAAGATATCTGTAGTTACCGTTCTATTTAATGCTCTGGAAGATTTCAAATTAACTGAGAAAAGTGTACTTAGTCAAAATTATAATAATCTAGAGTATGTAATAGTAGATGGTAATTCAACGGACGGTTCTAAAGAATATTGTAGCTCAAGAACTCAGTACTATGACGTTTTTATATCAGAGCCTGATACTGGTATATATAATGCTATGAACAAAGCTGTTCGATATTCCAGTGGCGATTATGTGATTTTTTTAAATGCTGGAGATGAATTTTCATCCCCAACTATACTTTCAGAAATATTTTCTACTTTAGATTATAGTGAGGATATTATCTATGGGGATCGCTATAGAACAGAAGTCAACGGTATTCGAACTTTAGAGAAAGCCGGAAATCTTGAAAATATATTTTATACTGAGGTTATATATCATCAGGCTGTATTTAACAAAAGAAGTATTCTGCTTGATAAACCATATGATGAAAGTTTAAGGTTGGCAGCAGATTATAAATTTATGCTCGATATTTATGTTTCTGGAGCTTCATTTAGGTATGTTCCTTTGGCTGTTTGCGATTTTAAAAGTGGTGGTAGAAGTCGACAACAGTATCTTTTGGGAGCGACAGAGGCTGCTCGCGCTTCGTTTAATCATTTAAATGATAAAAACGAATGGAAAAAAACTCAGTTTATTAAATCTATTTCGTTAAATAATTGTGAGTACTATTTAAACTCAGCAATCGAAGATATAACAACAAATATGAATGTCAATGGTCGCGAGATCAATAAAACGTTATCAATTTCTAATTTTGACAGTGATTCTTTTACAAAAGGTGTTTTATATCGTTTGTTATGTAATTTGGAGCAAAGAGGATACCTTAAATCTAAAACTTCATATCCCAAAATATCTATTCTAACAGTAGTCTATAATGATAAGATTGGCTTGCTTAGAACAATTGAAAGTGTAAAGTCTTTGAAGTATCCAAATATAGAATTTATTGTTATAGATGGTGACTCTAAAGACGGCACTAAAGAGGTTATAGGAAGAAATAGTAGTATTATTGATATTGCAATCTCAGAGCAAGATAACGGAATTTATGATGCTATGAACAAAGCTATAGATTTAGCATCTGGATATTACTGTGTATTTATGAATGCTGGGGATGAATTTGCAAGTAAAGATGTGTTGAATAATATATTTCTTTGCCCGGATTTTGACGATGAATTTGACATTATTTATGGTAATCGCGAGTACATCACCGAGGATCAGGTTACTCTTCAGAAAGCAAATTTAGCAGATACTATCAATGTAAGAATGCCGTTTTGTCATCAAGCAGTGTTTACAAAAACCTCGGTGTTACTTAAAAATAAGTTTGATACAAGTTTTCGAAGTGCCGCGGATTACAACCAGTTTGTCAAACTTTATAAAGCCGGTGCGAAGTTTAAATTCATGGACACGCTAGTTTGTAAATTCTATGCTGGCGGTACGAGTGAAGGTGGGCTTATTCCTTATATGGAGACAATTAAGATTCAGATTGACAACTTTGGCTTAGAAGATGTTCAAAAGAATAGTTTTTACTACAGTGCATTTAAAAGGAATATCAATAGAATCTTGGGGGCTGATTGATATGCTTTGGGATATTTTAAATGAAATTGACTTTTCAATGGTATTTGCACAAGAGTATTCTTCTTTCAGAAAACTTGGCAGGACCGAATCCCAAAAGCTATTTCTAGAAGATATATATAGGAATTGTACGAAACTAGTTATTGAGGAAGAACTGGCCTCGGCGGAAAAGAAGTTAATTTTATTTAAAAGCATGAATAGGGTGGATTATAATAATTTTTTGCATGAGGTCTCTAGTATTAGAAATGATATTGTTGTTGACTTAAATAAAAGATCTTCTGATTTGAACGTTGAGTTGGTAGAATATATAAAAGAAAACTTCAGATATTCATTAATTATTGAAGATGTTAACCCATACCTTCAGTTAGCTCTTCGTATTAAAATGCTGTCCTACTGTTATTTATTTAATAAAATTAGAAGGTTTACTCGAAAAGCTATTTTCTTTAGTGACATGCAGGGTCCGGAGAATTTCTTCTGCCAAGCATTTAAACTTTCTGGTGTTATTACAGCTACTTTACAGCATGGATTATATGTCGAGTATTCTGACAATAATAATATAAATATTATTAATTACAAAAATCATGTAGCTGATTATTTTTTAGCGTGGGGAACCTGCACTGCTAACTTGATACATAAGTATAGACCTGATAGTAAAGTAGTAATTGTTGGGAAACCTACATTGCAAAGGGTTAGTGATGATTATTCACGGTGGGATTTTGGTTGTATATTGATTGTTTCAGACCAGAAGATTTTTAATGAGTATAACCTTGAAATGATTGAAGTTGTAATAAAATCAATGCCTGAAGAATTGGATAGAATGTTTTTGAAGCTGCATCCAAGCAACGATAAAAATATTTATCTTGAAAGGTTTCCTCAATTAAAGATAACTGACGTTATTCCTGATGAAGTTGGGCTTGTTGTTGGGCACACTACATCGCTGTTGTATGAAATGTTTAGTCAAGGATTCAATGTTGTTAGATATTCCACTGTAGTAGATAGCATTTATTTTCCTGCTAAGGTTGAATTTCGTAGTATTAATGAGTTCAATAAAGCACGAATTTTTGCCTGTTCGAATAGGTTAAAATCGGACTCTGAATATTATATAAATTATCTTGGAAATGAAAGCCTTGAGCGCTATTCTGATTTTATTAAATATTTTGATAGGGTGTAAATAATGAATAAAGACTTAGAGTTAATTTCGACAGAAGGAAAAAAATACGTAGTTTCTGTTCCCTTAAGTCATTTACATTTCCCGAGTGCTTACGTGTTTGCATTCGCAAAGAGCGGATCTACTCTATTAGATAGATTAGTTAGGGATTACTGTAAGGAGATAGGTGTTCCTAGTTTCTCATTATTTGGATCAGCGTTTAATCTTGGTGTTAATCCCGGACATATAGATAAGGATGCTAAGCAAGCGTTTACAGCGCTTGGAACAGTCTATACTGGATTTCGTCACTATCCTAGGAACTTCGACTTGGATTTGAGGGAAGCAAATTGTATTTGGTTGACACGAGATCCACGGGACATGCTAGTTTCACTTTATTTTTCAATTGCAAAGTCACACGTAGTTAAACAAGGAGACAATGCGAGATTTAAAGAGCGAGAAATAGTTAATTCTATGGATATTGATACTTTTGTTCTATCTCGAGCGAGTAGTTATATAAAGAATTTTAATATGTATAGAAACAAGTTGCCGATCAACAAGACTAAAATTGTTCGTTACGAAGATGTAATTTATGATAAGGAATCTCTGCTTTCGTTGTTGGTAGAACACTTGGCACTTCCTACAAACGTTGACGCGCTGATTAAAGTAGCGAAGAAACATGACGTAATCCCTGATTCAGAACAAGTTTCCGATCATGTTCGTCAAGTTCATCCTGGGAACTATTTAGTAAAATTAAAGCAGGATACCATAGGTATATTGAATAAAGAATTGTCAACCTTCTTAGATTATTTTGATTACAGGTAAGGTTTTAAATGAAATTGAAGGTTTTACTGGTAATTGATTCAATGCCAAGAGTTCTCACGTACATCCCATTATACGAGGAGTTCTTATTGCATGGATTTGAAGTTAAGTTTTTAGCGGCTAGTCCCGATATTGAAATCGAATTGGCAACTCAGTTCAGTTTAAAAGAAGATATTGTTTGTTTTTCTCTAGAATGCTCAGATTCAATAAATCAATTCGATATTCTTTTTTGTCCAGAAACTTGTCTTCTCCCTGACAATTTGACCGTGGTTTCTGTTGCAATTTGTCATAGTATTCCTGACGAACCAAATGGTAATTTTAGATATACTGGATTATTTAGAAATAGACCAAATATTGCTCGGCAGTTTGACTATATTATAGTGCCTTCAAAACCAAAAGATGATGAGATTTATGCTAGGGATTTTGAAAGCTTTACATCAAAAATATATCCAAGTGATATTATCAAGTATCGTTCACCATCCGTATGCATTATAAAAGGAGGTTATCCTAAAGTAGACTATTGGTCTAAACATTTTTTCGCCGAAAATAGATTGAATAATACTATCGTTTATGCTCCGACTAACAGCAGGCAACGTTATAGTAATATGTTGAGTCTAGGAAAGGATTTTTTACTTAAATTGAGCAAGGAACTCCCTCACTTTAGGATAGTTGTTAGACCATATCCAGGCGATTTGGAATGCGTCAACTTGTTTCAAAGTTTAGATGTCGGGAATATTCTTTTTGACTATACAGCATCCGGTTTTCACTATTTGAAAGACGCCGCGTTTATGGTAACTGATCGCTCTTCATTAGCTTTTTCTTTTTCCCTTAGTGCAAAAAGACCGGTTGTCTTTCTAAAAGAAAACGATGATAAAAAGGTTAATATACCCAACGACATAGGAATAGATATCTATAATATTGCTACGTCAATAAACGACATAGGCCACTATATAACTGGTGATGGTTCTAATAAATTTGACTATGACGGTTTTGGAAATAGATTTTTATATAAATATTTAGAAAGTAGTACTTATATAGCCTCTATACTACCAGTAATGGCTAGCAGAAATATTGATCCAGAGTTTATCTCAGTGCCGCGTGAACCGACTCATTTAATGACAATTAATGATATTAATTGTCATATTACTAAACTTAATGAAATGTGGCCTAGAAAAACAAAGCATCAAGATTTCGAGCTGAACAAGATAATAACAGCGCTTTCTAAAAAAATTACAGAATAAAGCATTAATGACAGTGAGGGCACAATGATTACTTGGTTGATAGGACTATCTGGTAGCGGAAAAACAACAGTCGGTAGGTGTCTTTTCAATTCATTGAAGGATTTGAAACCTAACTCTGTTTTTATAGATGGTGATGAAATTCGCGAGGTATTCAAACACAATCGCGGTAGCGCTCCGTATACAATAGAGGGACGACGCCAGAATGCAGAACGTATTCAAGCGCTTTGCAAATGGCTAGATAATCAAGGTATTAACGTAGTGTGTTGTATTTTGTCCATATTTGAAGAGTCTCGGGAATGGAACCGGGAAAACTATTCTGATTATTTTGAGGTCTTTGTTGATACTCCTATGGAGGTTCTTAAAACTCGTCGTGAGATGTATGTACGAGCGGAACGTGGGGAGACGGATAATGTAGTTGGGATGGATATTCCATTTCCGCCACCAAAGGCGCCAAATCTAGTAATCGATGGTAGCGGTAATGGTAATAACC
Source organism: Rheinheimera maricola (assembly GCF_016918075.2). Classification (GTDB taxonomy): domain Bacteria; phylum Pseudomonadota; class Gammaproteobacteria; order Enterobacterales; family Alteromonadaceae; genus Alishewanella; species Alishewanella maricola_A. The sequence goes on from NZ_JAERPS020000001.1 coordinate 375,326, forward strand.
CTCAGCAGAGCGCGTCCTTAATTGTAAGCTACATAAAGGAGCGTTTGGTGTGAGTTTGAGTTATCCATACGTAACTTCAAGTCCTCTTGATAATCGACAATCTTATACGTATACCGCATACGAGGGCTTGTCGTTTATCGACTCATGGATGGATCTGCGACAGAAATATGTAATTAAAAACCAAAATACTAATGTTGTTAACGTTATATCTGATGACAGCGAAAATGAGTATGACGAAATTTCAATTGCTCCAGGAGAGTCAATCACTACATTGGCTACATTTAAATGGCTGCTACGAAATAATGAAATTAAAAAAAGCTTTGTTGATTTTTTTATTCAAAGATTTGAAGTAAGTAAGCGCTTGTTTGATAAATATTTGATTACGGCAAGTAGGCCTAAAAGTCAAGGTGGGTATCATTCGCTTGAAAACTATATTCTTTTTGCAGAGGTTTTGTCTAAGTATTTAGAAAAAATATACTATCTTCCTGCACTAAATGCGCTGTTGAAAACAGTTGATACTATTCTTGGTTTTCACGATGAATTAACCGAAGAACAGACAATGAGAGTGTCTATTGTTATTAAAAAGGAACTTTTTTTCGTAAGTATACTTACTGACGGGATGCAGTGTTCTCGTTCCGTCTTTCAAAGGCAAGCGGCCATAGGAACAGATAAAATTAATGTTAAGGCCAAAAGTTTTGATCTGTCCCATACAACGTTTATTGCTGCTGATACCGTTAGAACACGAGCTTACGTACTAGCGTTGCAAAACGTAGGCATTCGGTTTAATTCAATAGTTTTTTTAAAGTCAACAAAAGCAAAATGGGGGCAAGCCAGTCAACTTCCTGCATTGAGTACGCCATTAGATTGCAATGTTTTTTCAAGTGATTTAAATGTCGCGCTATCTGAGCTTCTCAACACAATTTCCGACAATGTAGTTGAAATCACATCTGACACCATTAATTGCGTTGAGGTCAAAAATGCTATTAGCGAATTTTCAAGCACTTTTGTCGTATTTTCTGGATACGGCGGGGAAATTGTAGATGTTCGCGATCTTTCGCCTGATGCACCCATTTTGCATATCCACTCTGGTTATCTTCCTCAGTACCGTGGTAGTACAACTGTTTACTACTCTATGTTGGAAACAGACGAGTGTGGCGCATCCGCAATTATTTTGGAGCCTGCTATAGATGAAGGTGTAATTCTCTATAAAAAACTATTTTCTCTTCCTGCAGAGCATGACGACATCGATTACTATTATGACAGTTATATCAGGGCTGACGTTTTAGTAGAAACCATGAAGGTGTTAAGACACTCCTTTGGAAACATTCAGGTTGAGGAGCAACGGCCTGAAAATGGTGATTCTTATTATATTATCCACCCCGTCCTCAAGCATATTTCGATTATGAAAACAAAAGGGATTAAGCCAAGCTTGTTTGGGTCGAAAATAGAAGCGGTTAACAAGGAATACTAATAATTATGGCTAGACGCTTTGTAATTCTCGGCGCTGGAGCTCCGCAGGTTGGCTCTCAATCTCCATTACTTCACGATGTTATTAAAGGTCGGCAACTTTTGGAATTGCAGTTACAAACTGTCGGACTTGAAAAAGACTACGTGTATTTAGTGACAGGCTTTGAGTCTGAACGTTTTGAACCCTATCGTGATTCTGTAACGGTAGTCGAGAACAAACGATGGAAAGACTCTGGTAGCCTTATGTCACTGGCAATAGCCTGCGAGAAAATTAGAAACGATGATGATGCCACGCAGGAATTGATTGTTGCATATGGAGATATATTGTTCCGTGAAGAAGCGCTTGAAAGTCTGAGAGAAGATAGCAGTGATATCTCGGTCGCATGGTCTAGTCAGTCCCTTTTGAATCAGAATTTTAAACCTCGCTCTACTACCGAAAAGGTAGCCGTTGTCAATGGAGTACTTCAGAGTATTAGCACTCACATACCAGAACACTCGATTGATGGATTTTTTGTCGGATTAGTGCGTTTTTCCGGTGATGCGCTACATGAACTTTTTGACTTTTGCAATGAGCCATCTCGTGAGTTGCAAAAAGCAACCGTGGGGGAGTTTGTTGAGTTTCTTCGTTGTAGAGGAAAAATCGTTGATGCTATCGATTTGAAAGGTGATTGGGCTGAAGTCGGTTCAGAGCATGATATAGTTCGCTTTGTGTTAGGAACAAAAGCAGAGACGCTATCTCGTTTACGTAAGCTTGTGTCTGTTTCGCAAATTGAAGACCAAGTATCATTTGACGTCAAAAATTGGCAAGAGGATTCAAAGAATATTTTGTCTTTGATCAAAAGCCAATTTTCAGAATCCTTAATCGTCCGGTCTAGCGCGCGAAGTGAAGACTCCTTCACACATTCCAACGCCGGGGCTTATACCAGCTTGTTACATGTTGACCCTAATAACGGTTTAGAAGCAGCTATTGAAGAAGTTATTGCCTCTTATCACAACCAACAGCCAGATGATCAAGTGTTGGTTCAGCCGATGTTAAAAAATGTTATTCGTAGCGGTGTCGCTTTTACGCGTACTCTTGAACACGGTGCCCCCTATTATGTGATTAATTATGACGAAACCGGTTCGACGGATGGCATTACTGCAGGAAGCAATAACGAACATAAGACATTAGTTATTCGGCGCGGAGCAAAACCTGAACAAGTTGCTAATTCTGAGCTATTACCTCTATTAGATGCCATGAGAGAAATAGAGGGATTGCTAAGCTTCGATTCTCTCGATATAGAGTTTGCGATGACAGAGGGTAATGTAGTTCATATTCTTCAAGTGCGGCCAATAGCTGTGCAGAAAGCTGAAGTCGAAACAAGTACAGATGCATGTTATGAAGTGCTTGACCAAGCTGAAACATTATGGATTCAACTTAAGCGTGCATCAGCGCATCTAGCTGGTGACGAGCCTATTTATGGTGTAATGCCAGACTGGAACCCTGCTGAAATTATCGGAACAAACCCTGGTAAGTTGGCTGAAACACTTTACAAATACCTTATTATGGATGAAACGTGGGCGACTCAGAGAGCCGAGTATGGTTATCGAGATGTAAGACCGCAACCTCTTCTTGTCTCGTTTGCTGGAAAGCCATACGTTGATGTGCGCGCGAGTTTTAATTCATTTATTCCGAAAAATATTAGTGAGGCTGAAGCGCACCAGTTGGTAAACTTTTATCTGAGTTATTTAAAGTCTAATCCTAAGTTACATGACAAAGTAGAGTTTGAGGTGGTTCCAACTTGTGTAGGTCCGGCATTTTATCGTTGGGAAGAGCGCTTGCAGCAAAAAGGTGGTTTTGACCCTGAGTTGATCTCCAAGTTAAAGGCCGGGCTTTTAAATGTGTCTAGACATGCTGTTGAGAATACTAAAACCTACTTATCTAATGTGGAAAAACTACAGGCGCGGATCAGTAAACGCAGAAAGAGTAAACAAGCCGCTAGTATACGCAACGTGCGCCTATTGTTAGACGAGTGCCGGCTACATGGTACTTTACCTTTTGCACATCTTGCTCGTAGTGGTTTTGTTGCGGCAACTATACTGAAAGAAGGCGTAAAAGAAGGTTGGTTAACGCAAGCCGCAATGGATGATTTTATGTGTAGTGTTCGTACGGTATCACATGAGCTAACCGAGGATGCTAAAGCAACCGCTCAGGGGACGATGAGTTGGCAAGATTTTGTTGCAACATATGGTCATTTACGTCCTGGTACTTACGATATAACGTCACCGGCATACTTTGACGATCCCGAAAAATTTTTACGGCCTATCGTTGATGCTGCTATGGACGCAAATCATGCTATCAATGAAGACGATGCATGGATCAAAGAAAAAAGTGGTTTTTTCACTAAGGTGCGAGCGTTGGGTCTTGATTATACCGATGAGCTGATTGAACAGTTTCTACGTGATGGTATAGAAGGTCGTGAGAAAGCTAAATTTATTTTTAGCCGTAACCTTTCTGAAGCGCTTGATATGATGAGAATACTCGCAACTGAATTCGGGTTAACTGTTGAAGAGTGGGCCAATTTATCTTTGTATGATGTTTTAGGACTGTCTGAAAGTACTCTTAAAACGGCTGAACAGAAAGATTTTTTACTCGCTGAAGCATTTAAGAACGGGCGGCAACGAAAATTAGCGTCAACGTGTGAACTGCCTGCCCTACTTACTTCATTGGATGATTTCTATTCTTTTGAATTAAGCGCAGGCGTACCTAACTATATCGGCTCTAAACGCGTAATGGCGCGTTGTGTTCATTTGAATGGAACGGAGCAAGGTGACCTCGATGTTCAAGGCGCTGTGGTATTAATACCTCAAGCAGATCCTGGGTATGATTGGCTTTTTGGTCAGGGTATAGCAGGTTTAATTACGATGTATGGCGGTGCGAACTCCCATATGGCTATTCGTTCTGCAGAGTTTGGATTGCCTGCGGCTATTGGTATTGGCGAGCAGCTGTTTAAGCAGCTTTCTCAAGCTCAAGAAATAGAGCTTGATCCTGCGAATAATGTAATGCGGACATTACGGTAATGCACACATCATCAAAGCGAATTGCTATTAGCCAGCGTTACGACCAGGTACAAGGCCGCAACGAATGGCGTGATTGCCTGGATTCAAGATGGGCTGAACTGCTTTGCCAACTTGGTGCTGTACCTATATTGATTCCAAATAACGTGAGAGATGTTGACAGTTATCTTGCCGATTTGGCTATTAGCGGGCTGATATTAAGTGGTGGTAATGATATCGGGTCGGCTCCTTTGCGTGATGCAACTGAAACCAACGCTTTAGCTTATGCTAATAAACATAAGCTACCTGTGCTTGGCGTGTGTCGGGGCATGCAGTTTTTATGTGTTAATCAAGGCGGAGTATTACACGCTTGCGAAGGTCACGTGTCGAAATACCATAAGTTAAAAGGTGACTGGGCAACACAAAGTAGGTTAAGTGAAGTTAACTCTTATCACAATCATGCAGTTTTTACGTATGACTGCCCTGCATTGTTTGAAATACTTGCGACTACTGAGAATGAAGTTGTCGAAGCTTTTCGGCATAAATCCAAGCCTTGGCTTGGCATAATGTGGCATCCGGAACGAGAGAACCCATTAGTCACTTCTGATTTAAACATAATTAAACAACATTTTGGATTATAATATGCGCGTAGTTATTTTAGCTGCTGGCCAGGGAACACGTCTCCGCCCTCACACCAACCACAAACCTAAATGTATGGTCGAGTTATGTGGCAAATCACTTGTAGACTATCAATTAGAAGCTTTTAAAAAAGCTGGTATTAACGATGTTACGGTCGTTGCGGGGTATTGTGAAGATAAACTCGTACGAGATGGTGTAAAAAAAATCCTTAACCCTCGCTTTGCCAGCACAAATATGGTGAGTACCTTAATGTGTGCAAGAGACTTATTTGATGGCAAAGATGATGTTCTTATTACCTATGGAGACATTGTTTACCAGCAACACATTTTAGATGCAATATTGGAGGCGGAGGGGCATTTAACACTGACTATTGATAAAGAATGGCGGAGGCTATGGTCACTTCGTATGGAAAACCCTCTTGAAGATGCTGAAACGTTGAAACTTGACGGCGACAAGATTATTGAGCTAGGCAAAAAACCAACAAATTATGATCAAATTCAGGGGCAGTACATGGGGCTGATTAAAGTTTCTTCTGATAAAGCCAAAGAGCTGATACAAGTTTGGGAGAGTATGGACCGTAAAGCGGTATACGACGGTAAAGACTTTGACAACATGTATCTTACTAGCTTTATTCAGCACCTGATTGACATTGGCTGGCCGGTAAAAGCGGTGCCCGTAGAGAATGGTTGGCTTGAGATCGATACGGTTGACGATCTTGAATATTATGAGCAAATGATAAATACAGGATTGCATACCGAAATATTTAAAAAAGATTGTAGGGAGTAACTAAGTGAAACTATTGGACTGCACTCTCCGCGATGGCGGCTACTATAACAGCTGGAATTTTCCGCTAAATGTTACGAATAAGTACCTTGAAGCCATGGCCAGTGCAGGGGTTGATATCGTAGAGTTGGGTTTGCGCTCTATGATCAATAAAGGTTTCAAAGGTGCCAGCGCCTACACCACAGACAGCTACATTCGTACATTAACCATTCCTGCTGGTTTAAGCGTGGCGGTGATGATCAACGCTACTGAAATTGTTGGTGATGAGCCACAAAACGACGTTTTGCGAAAGTTGTTTCCTAACGATGCAGCGACTTCTCCAGTTGATGTTGTGCGTATTGCTTGCCATGTACATGAATTTGTTAAAGCACTTCCTGCTTGCAACTGGTTAAAAGCTCGAGGCTATATTGTCGGCTTTAACCTTATGCAGGTTGCTGATCGTACTCAGGAAGAAGTGGAAGCGTTATCGCTTGAGGCCAGTAAATTCCCTATTGATGCGCTGTATTTTGCTGACAGCATGGGCAGTATGGACCCTGGGCAAACCTCACAAATCATTAGCTGGTTACGTAAGCATTGGCGTGGCGCTATGGGTATTCATACCCATGACAACATGGGTTTGGCGCTTTCGAATACCTTACAAGCGGTAAAAGACGGCGTAACTTGGCTAGATGCCACTGTTACCGGTATGGGCCGCGGACCTGGCAATGCCCGTACTGAAGAGCTGGTAATCGAAGTGGCCGATATGCGCAAGCAAAGTATCAATATGGTTCCGTTGATGTCTGTTATCCGCAGCTATTTTCAACCGCTAAAAAATCAATGTGGTTGGGGTTCTAACCCATATTATTACCTGTCTGGGAAGTATGGAATTCATCCTACCTATATACAGGAAATGTTGGGCGATTCGCGTTATAGCGAAGAAGACATTCTGGCCGCGATAAACCACCTAAAAGTAGAAGGTGGTAAGAAGTTTAGTTTTAATGCCTTGGATGCAACCCGGCACTTTTATCAAGGTGACGCGAAGGGAGAGTGGGCTCCTGAAAGTTTAATCTCTGGCCGAGAAGTGTTAATTTTGGGTGCCGGGCCTGGAGTCGCAGAGCATAAAGTTGCTATAGAAAGCTACATAGCGGCCCGAAAACCTGTAGTTGTTGCGCTGAATACGCAATCTGCTGTAGCGCAAAACTTAATTGATGTTCGTGTAGCTTGTCACCCAGTGCGCTTGCTAGCCGACTGTGAAGCGCATGCTGCTTTACCTCAGCCTTTAATAACTCCTGCGTCTATGCTTCCAACTGATGTGCTTGAGTCATTAAACGGCAAAAAATTGTTAGATTTTGGCTTAACAGTTAAAGCTAATACGTTTAGTTTTGCTGCTACTAATGCAGTGTTGCCTAATTCGCTGGTAATTAGTTATGCATTGGCACTCGCTACCAGCGGCAAAGCCAGCCGGGTATTGCTGGCAGGTTTTGATGGTTATGGTGCAGATGACCCAAGAACCAAAGAAATGCAAAAGGTATTAGAGCTTTATAAAGATGCGAATGCGTTAGATGTTACCTCTATAACACCAACGAATTATAGCGTGCCAACTTTGTCGGTATATGCGATGCAGGGGGTATAAATGAGGGCCGTCGTTTTAATTCCCGCCCGTTACGCTTCTAGCCGTTATCCAGGGAAACCTTTAGTTCCATTACTGGGTAAGCCCATGGTGCTATGGGTGGCTGAGCTATCGGCTAAAGCTGTTGGTAAGGACAACGTCTATGTTGCTACTGAAGACAGCAGAATTGCGGATGTCGTAACCGCAGCTGGTTACAATGCTGTTATGACGACAGATAGCTGCCTCACAGGTACTGATAGGTTGGCTGAGGCTGCCTTGCAAGTAAAAGCCGATATTTACATTAATGTTCAGGGGGATGAACCAATTATTAACCCTGAAGATATCCGCAAAGCAATTGATATTAAAAAACATGATATGTCTGCCATTGTGAATGGTTTTTGCTGGATATCCGAATCTGAAAATCCAGAAAGCGTCAATATTCCCAAGGTTATTACCCGAGAAGACAATACTTTGGTGTATATGTCACGCAAAGCACTACCTGGTTTTAAAGATGATAAATGTGCCCCGAAACGCTATAAAAAGCAGGTGTGCATATACGCTTTTACAGCTGAAGAACTGGCTGCGTTCAAGGCTTTTTGCCGTAAGAGTGAGCTAGAGTTTAGTGAAGATATTGAAATACTGCGTTTTCTTGAATTGGGTAAGACAATTCGTATGTATGAGACCCAACCAGGTAGTTTAGCCGTTGATGTGCCTGATGATGTTGCGCCAGTAGAAGCGGCGTTAAGAGGTCTACATCGCCTATGAATATAATGGATTATCAAACGTTAGTATTTGACTGCGATGGCGTGGTGTTAAACTCTAACAAAGTTAAAACAGAGGCGTTTTATCAAGCTGCTTTACCCTATGGTGACACGGCTGCAAAGCAGTTGGTTGATTACCATGTTGCGCGCGGTGGGATTTCACGCTACAAAAAATTTGAATGGTTTGTGCAAAATGTAGTTGCAGGAAAGCAAGGCCCTAGCTTGGATGAGCTACTTAATGCTTATGCTGCTAAAGTGCGACATGGCCTGCTTACTTGTGATATTGCCGATGGGTTATTTGAATTACGAGAAAAAACCAGACACGCTAATTGGTTAATTGTTTCTGGTGGTGATCAACAAGAGCTACGTGAGGTGTTTGCTGAACGTGGATTAGCACAACTATTCGATGGTGGTATTTTTGGAAGTCCAGATAGCAAAGATATTATTCTTGCAAGAGAGCTAGCGACTAAAACCATTAAAGAGCCTGCGCTATTTTTGGGCGACAGTCGATACGATTACGAGGTTTCTTCTTTAGCAAATCTTGATTTTGTTTTTCTAAATTACTGGACAGAATTTAATGATTGGCGGTCTTACTGTCTCGAGAATAAGATTTTTGTCATGTCATCTTTACGTTTTTAGATTGCTTTGAATATTTAGCTACGTTCAACTTATGTTGAATAGCCTATTGAAAACAAGTTTACAGTGATGATTATTGTTTTTAATAGTGCTTATTAGCTAGCAATTGAATTTATACATTGTGACTGCTTCTGTTGTATTGGAAATGGTATTGCAAGAAACATCGATATAGAGATAGAAAAATTATGTTATCGCAGCAAGTAACTCATTTAAAATCACTCGAGAACGAGTCTATCCAAATTTTCCGCGAAGTGGTTGCTGAGTTTGAAAACCCGGTAATGCTGTATTCGGTGGGTAAAGACTCTTCTGTGTTATTGCACCTGGCGCGTAAGGCGTTTTACCCCGGTAAAATGCCATTTCCGCTGTTGCATGTCGACACCACCTGGAAGTTTAAAGAAATGATTGCCTTTCGTGACCGTATGGCAAAACAGCATGACTTTGAACTACTGGTGCACCAAAACCCTGATGGCTTGGCAATGAATGTCGGGCCTTTTACGCACGGTAGTGCCAAGCATACCGATATTATGAAAACGCAGGGCTTAAAGCAGGCGTTAGACAAATACAAATTCGATGCCGCCTTTGGTGGTGCCCGGCGTGATGAAGAAAAATCGCGCGCGAAAGAGCGGATGTACTCGTTTCGCGACCGCCACCATCGTTGGGATCCAAAAAACCAGCGGCCAGAGCTGTGGAATATCTTTAACGGCAGGGTCGATAAAGGCGAAAGCATTCGTGTGTTTCCGCTATCTAACTGGACTGAGCTGGATATCTGGCAATATATTTACCTGGAAAACATTGAAATCCCAGATTTATATTTCGCTAAGCCTCGCCCGGTTGTCGAGCGTGATGGCACGCTGATTATGGTAGATGACGAGCGTATGCCGCTGGAGCCCGGCGAGACGCCGCAGCTGAAAAACGTGCGTTTCAGAACGCTGGGCTGTTACCCGTTAACGGGTGCGGTAGAGTCTACGGCGGCCAGCTTGCCTGAAATTATTCAGGAAATGCTGCTGACCAAAACCTCCGAGCGCCAGGGCCGGGTTATCGACCACGACAGCAGTGGCTCGATGGAAAAGAAAAAAATGGAAGGCTACTTTTAAGTGAATGGGAATAAGCAATGAGCCACGCATCTGACCTGATTGAAAAAGACATTCTGGCGTACTTAAAACAGCACGAGAACAAACAACTGCTGCGTTTTATTACCTGCGGCAGCGTAGACGATGGTAAAAGTACCTTAATTGGCCGTTTGCTGCATGACAGCAAAATGATTTTTGAAGATCAATTAGCGGCAATTACCGAAGACAGCAAAAAAGTGGGTACCCAAGGCACCAGGGTTGATTTAGCGCTGTTGGTCGATGGCTTGCAATCTGAACGCGAGCAGGGGATTACTATCGATGTAGCCTATCGCTATTTCTCTACTGACAAGCGTAAATTTATTATTGCCGATACGCCGGGCCATGAGCAGTACACCCGCAATATGGCAACGGGCGCGTCTACTTGCGACCTGGCCATTATTTTGGTAGATGCGCGCCGGGGCGTGCAAACGCAAACCCGCCGCCACAGTTTTATATGCTCATTACTGGGTATCAAGCATGTTATTATCGCCGTCAATAAAATGGACTTAGTCGACTACTCGCAAGCGCGCTATAAAGAGATACAGGAAGACTACCTGAAGCTGGCGGGTGCGCTGGATATTCCTGATATCCGCTTTGTACCTATTTCTGCGCTGGAAGGCGATAATGTCGTAAATACCAGTGAAAAACTTAGTTGGTTCCGCGGTTCAACGTTAATGCAGTACCTGGAAACAATTGACATTACCGCGCCAGTGCAAAATGAAGATTTCCGCTTTCCGGTGCAGCTGGTTAGCCGGCCGAATTCCGATTTCAGAGGCTTTGCCGGTAATATTGCTGCCGGTAGCATCGCCGTGGGTGACACAGTACGGGTGTTACCGTCGGGTACGGTGTCAACGGTAAAGTCGATTGTGACGTTTGACGGTGAGCTGGCCGAGGCATATGCACCACAGGCGGTAACCTTAACGCTGAATGATGAAGTAGATATCAGCCGCGGTAATATGCTGGTTAAAAAAGACGCTTTACCGCATGTGTCGTCACGGTTACGGGCAAAAGTGATCTGGATGCACGAAAGTGCGATGAAAACGGGCCGTCAGTATTACATTAAATTTGCTTGCAAAACCACCAGTGGCGAAATTGACAAGCTGCACTATCGCATCGATGTTAATACGCTGGCCGAGAAAGAAGCCGACGTCTTAGCCTTAAATGAAATTGGCCTGGTTGATATAAGCCTGACAGAGCAGGTGGCTTTTGATGCTTATTTAAAAAATAAGCAAACGGGCGCCTTTATTGTTATCGACCGCTTGAGTAACCTTACTGTTGGTGCAGGTATGGTTGACGCGGCTTTAGTCAGCTCTACAGAGCCAGAACAGCAGATCAGCGGTTTATCAGCGTTTGAGCATGATGTCATTATGCTACTGCGTAAGCATTTTCCTGAACTGTCAAACAAGGCTTGAGTATGACCTTGCCTGCAATGGCACTGCTAGCCTTGCTAGCTGTGCTACTGTTGCTGTTGCTGCGATTTTCGCAGCATGCTGCAGCAGTATTTGGTGGCATGCTGTTGTGTCTGCTGACAGCCGGTTTTGTCAGTACGGCAGATATACTGCGTAACAGCGCCAATGAAGGCTTGGTTACTCTGGTACTGTTGGTGCTAATTTCATATGCGCTTGAAAAAACCAGCTTACTCAGGCGGTTGTCGCGCTATTTGTTTACCGCCTCGGTGAGCGGTTCGGTATGGCGAACGGTGGGTTTTTCGGCGCTGGCGTCGTCAGTGTTGAATAATACTGCGGTGGTAGCGGCCATGTTAAACGCGGTGCTAAGCAACACCAAGGTGGCGCCATCAAAACTGCTTATTCCGCTGTCTTATGCTGCCATTATGGGCGGTACACTTACGCTTATTGGCACCTCGACCAACCTTATTGTGCATTCCATGTTGACGGAAACCGGCCACAGTGGTTTTCGCTTCTTCGATTTTACCCTGGTGGGCTTGGGGGTATTGGCCGGTGGCAGTGTTGTGCTGGTATTAATGACGCGCTTTTTGCCTAATGATCAGGCCAGCAAAGCACTGACAAGCGCGTATTTTCTTGAGGCCAAGCTCGCCGACGATTCGCCGCTTATTGGCCAAACGGTAGAGCAAGCCGGGCTTCGGCATTTAGACGAGCTGTTTTTGGCTGAAATTATTCGCGGCAACGAGCTTATTCGGCCGGTGGCGCGATACGACGTGCTGCGCCGCGGCGATAAGCTTATTTTTACCGGTAATGTGCAAAAAGTGAATGTATTAAAGCAGTTCAACGGGCTTAGCCTTTTTGCCGATGACAACGGTTTGGCAACCCAAACCCTCACCGAAGTGATTATCAAAGAAGAGTCGGTGTTAACCGGTAAAACGCTGAAAAGCTCAGGCTTTCGCGCCCGGTTTGATGCGGCGGTAGTCGCGGTGCGCCGCGACGGCGGGCGGGTAAGCGGTAAGCTTGGTGAGCTGGAGCTAAAAGCGGGCGATTTTTTACTGCTGGCAACAGGTTCAGACTTTGCCGGGCGACATAATATCAGCAAAAACTTTTACGTGTTATCCGGTATCAAGCCCGACAATATGTTAAGTGGCTGGCGGGAGAAGCTAACCTGGTGGGGCTTTGGCCTGATGATAATGAGCAGTGTGGCGTTGTCAGTGTCATTATTGCAGTGCGCCATGTTTTTGCTGGCGGCCTTGGTGTTTAGTGGTTGTTTAACGGTAAACGAAATTAAGCGCCGTTTTCCGATAGAGATTTGGCTAATAGTGGGCAGTGCCTTAAGTATTGCTACGGCAATGAGCACTACCGGGTTGGCGTTGGCCATTAGCCAGTTTGCCAGCGGGGCGCTGGCGGGGCAGGCGCCAATGTTTACCTTTATTGGTGTTTTTCTCATTACGTATTTGCTTACCGAGCTCATTACCAACAATGCTGCTGCCGCGCTGATGTTTCCTATTGCTTATAGCCTGGCTGATGGTTTGGGGGTAAATGTTATGCCAATGGTCATGGGCGTGGCCTTTGCAGCCTCGGCCAGCTTTATTACCCCGTACGGTTATCAAACTAATTTAATGGTATTTAATGCCAGCAATTATCGGTTAAAACATTTTATACTGGTAGGCACGCCGGTCGCGCTGACCTATATCATGTTAAGTGTGCTGCTAATTCCGTTGGTGTTTCCGTTTTAATATAAAATGTAGGGCTTGTGTGACGTGACTAATGTATTAAACAGTGCAATAAGCAGTACAGTAAACAGCAATAACATAGTGTGGCATAAAACTGCGGTAGCCCATGCCGAGCGGCGTGCTATGCATGGCCATAACCCTTGTGTGCTGTGGTATACCGGCTTGTCGGGTTCTGGCAAATCGACTATTGCTAATGCTGTAGACCGATTGTTGTTTGAGCGCGGTTGTCATACCTATTTATTAGACGGAGACAATGTGCGGCACGGGTTAAACCGTGATCTGGGCTTTGATACGGCGTCGCGGGTGGAGAATATTCGCCGCATCAGTGAAGTTAGCCGGCTTATGCTGGATGCTGGTTTAATTGTCGGTACCGCATTTATCTCACCTTTTTTAGCCGACCGCGCTCTGGCTCGCAGCCTGATTGGTGATAACTTTATTGAGGTGTTTATTGATACCCCGCTGGCGGAATGTGAAAAACGTGACCCAAAAGGCCTGTATCAAAAGGCCCGCGCCGGTGACATTAAGCACTTTACTGGTATAAGTTCACCCTACGAAGCACCACCGGCGCCCGAGGTGCACATACGCACCACTGAGCTTTCTATTGCTGAAGCAGCGGCGCTGGTATTAAACGCATTAGAATTGCGGCAGATAATTGCCCCCGCCCAAACGGAATAACATCATGCATATAGACATATTTAATGGCGATGCCGACGGCATATTTTCGCTTATCCAAATGCGTAAAGTTATGCCGGTAGCAGCAGAACAGCAGCGCTTGATAACCGGCGTTAAACGCGATATTAGTTTGCTAAAGCAAGTTAGCGATGAGCAAGCAGCTGGTGCCGTGATCACCGTGCTGGATATTTCATTTGATAAAAATGCCGCCGATGTTAGCCGGGTTTTGCCTTTGGCGCAGAGTGTATTTTACTGTGATCATCATCAGGCGAAAACCTTATTCAGCCATGAAAAGCTTACCAGCGTAATTGATACTGCGCCAACGGTGTGTACGGCATTATTGATAAACCAGCAGCTTGGTAATGCCGAGCCAATGTGGGCAATAACGGCCGCTTACGGTGACGGTCTTGACAGTGCCGCCGCGCAGTTGGCCGATTCGCTTGGCCTTACTGATATGCAAAAAGCTGAATTAAAACAGTTAGGTGTATTGGTTAATTACAATGGCTATGGCGCCAGCGAAGCTGATTTGCACTTTGCCCCTGCAGCGCTGTATCAAAAGCTAATGGCGTATGACACACCTTTTGCGGTAGTTGCTGACGCCAACTCGCCTTTTGCTACATTAAAAACAGGCTATAACGCCGATCTAACGCACGCCAGAGCCTGTAAGCCACTGACTGAAAATGACAAAGTGCTTGCGATACAGTTAGATAACGCCCCCTGGGCTGCCCGGATCAGTGGCACCTATGGCAATATACTGGCGGCAGAAAGCCCGGACAAAGCAGTCGTTATTGCTACTAGCAATGCTGACGGCAGCTTAACCATTAGTTTACGCGCACCGAAAAATAACCCCTATGGCGCGGCAGATATTTGCAGCCAGTTTGCTACCGGCGGCGGCAGGGAAGGGGCTGCAGGGGTGAATGCATTGCCAGTGAGTGAATTAAAGAATTTTATTGCTTTAACAACCAGCCAGTATGGCTGATAATTACCTACTTAGAATGGATATTAGTGTTGTTATAGAGTATTTTTAACAGTTTTGTGATTTAGGAAGCGTTAACATGAAAAAAGCACTTATTACCGGTGTTACTGGCCAAGATGGCTCGTACTTAGCCGAGTTTTTATTAGAAAAAGGCTATGAAGTACACGGTATTAAGCGTCGGGCTTCAAGCTTTAATACCCAACGCGTTGACCATATTTATGAAGACCCGCACGTAGATAACCAGCATTTTATTTTGCACTATGGTGATTTAACTGATACGTCGAATTTGGTGCGTATTATCCAGCAAGTTCAGCCCGACGAAATATATAACTTAGGTGCACAAAGCCATGTTGCGGTAAGCTTTGAAGCTCCCGAATATACTGCTGACGTAGATGCCATGGGCACCTTGCGTATTTTAGAAGCGATTCGTATTTTGGGTTTAGAGAAGAAAACCCGTTTTTACCAGGCGTCTACCTCTGAGCTTTATGGCTTAGTGCAGGAAACACCGCAAAAAGAAACCACACCGTTTTACCCGCGCTCACCCTATGCAGTAGCCAAAATGTATGCTTACTGGATTACGGTAAACTACCGCGAAGCTTATGGCATGTATGCCTGTAACGGCATTTTATTTAACCATGAAAGCCCACGCCGTGGTGAAACCTTTGTTACCCGCAAAATTACCCGCGGTTTGGCGAATATTGCTCAAGGCTTAGAATCTTGTATTTACATGGGCAATATGGATGCCCTGCGCGATTGGGGCCATGCCAAAGACTACGTGCGTATGCAATGGATGATGTTGCAGCAAGACACGCCGGATGATTTTGTTATAGCAACCGGTGTGCAATATTCTGTACGTGAATTTATTAGCTGGTCTGCCAAAGAGCTGGGTATCACCCTGCGCTTTGAAGGCACGGGTGTAGATGAAGTAGCCATTGTTGAAGCGATAGAGGGGAATAATGCACCGGCATTAAACGTGGGTGATGTCATTGTTAAAGTCGACTCACGTTACTTCCGCCCGGCAGAGGTAGAAACCTTGCTTGGTGACCCCAGTAAAGCGAAACAGAAACTGGGTTGGGTACCGGAAATTACCACACAGGAAATGTGTGCCGAGATGGTGGCTGAGGATTTAAAAGCGGCCAAACGTCATGCGTTGTTAAAAGAACACGGCTATAGCTTGCCGGTATCAGTTGAGTAAGTAAGACAACGGTTAGCCATAACGTTATCGTCTATGGCTAACCGCCAGGAAATTTTATGAAAAAGATATTTGTAGCAGGCCATAATGGTATGGTTGGCTCTGCGATTGTTCGTCAACTGGCCGCACGTGGTGATGTCGATGTTGTCACTCGTGGCCGTTATGAGCTTGACCTTACCTGTCAGGCAGACGTACAGGCTTTTTTTGCTGAGCAAAACATTGATGAAGTGTATTTGGCCGCTGCGAAGGTGGGGGGGATTATTGCCAATAATACTTACCCTGCTGATTTTATCTATGAAAACCTAATGATTGAAGCCAACATAATTCATGCCGCGCATGTTAATAATGTGCAGCGCTTACTGTTTTTAGGATCAAGCTGTATTTACCCCAAATTAGCTGCACAACCGATGGCAGAAGATGCTTTGCTTACAGGCACTTTAGAGCCCACTAACGAGCCTTATGCTATTGCGAAAATTGCTGGTATTAAGTTGTGTGAAAGTTATAACCGCCAGTATGGCCGCGATTACCGCAGTGTTATGCCAACCAATTTATATGGCCCTAATGACAACTTTCACCCGAATAATAGCCATGTGATACCTGCCTTGTTACGCCGTTTTCATGAGGCTAAATTAGCCGGTGCACCCGAGGTTGTTGCCTGGGGCACCGGCTCGCCAATGCGCGAGTTTTTACACGTTGATGATATGGCTGCTGCCAGTATTTTTGTGATGGAGCTGGACAAAGCTACTTATTCTGCCAATACCGAGCCCATGCTAAGCCATATTAATGTGGGTACGGGTGTCGATTGTACGATTAAGCAGTTAACCGAAACTGTAGCGAAAGTGGTTGGCTATAAAGGTAACATTGTTTGGGACACCGGCAAACCTGATGGTGCGCCACGCAAACTAATGCAGGTTGATAGGTTAAAGGCGTTGGGCTGGCAATATTCTATAGAACTCGAACCTGGGTTAAAAGATGCTTATAGCTGGTTTTTAGCCAATAGCGATAGCTGTCGGGGTTAGTGCTTTAATGAAAAACGAGTTTCTTTCAACCCGTTTGTTTCCCAAAAACAACGGTGCCGAAGCCTATATTGTTACAGGGCTGGCAGCACGTTGTGATTGGGTGATTTTGTCTGATCACAAAGCGCCGCAGGTTTACCTGAAATACAACAATTCCGGCAAGTCGCCTGACACTATCTTTCTTAGCCTGCGTAATCTTCGTGCGGTATTACCCTTTTTTGTCGAGGAAGTTTTACCAAAACTGACTCAGCCGTTTGTCCTTATATCCGGTAGTGAAGATGTGACATTACCGAACCAAATTGACAAACGTTGGCCTGCGCTTACATCAATTGAACGGGAGCTGATAACGACGATTTTGAAACATGTGCAGCTAAGTCATTGGTTTGTTGAAAATTTAGATGACGCAATCTCAAATAAAATGACCCCCATTCCCGTAGGGATGGTTTATCCCGATAGCCAACCTGCATCGGTGATTGAAGTGTCAGTGCCGTTATTAGAATTGAGACCATTACGCGTGCTTTGCGCACATCGGGTGCGTGAAGGACAACAATGGCAACTTCGTAAAGATGTTAGCCAAATTGCCATGCACAATTGGCAGCATTTCGCTACGGTTTTAACTACGGAAGTAACAGAGGCAGAGTTTATTGATTTAGTTAAACAACACAGTTTTGTCATCTGTGCTCAGGGAGGTGGGCTGGATCCTTGTCCAAAGGCTTGGTTGGCGCTTTATTATGGTGCAATTCCAATTATTCAGACGTCTGCTTTAGAGGAAGCATATCGTCATCTGCCGGTTGTTCAGGTTGACGACTGGCAGCCTGATACTCTGACAGTCGAAAAGCTTCGTAAGTGGCAAAGTGATCTACGGCATCATTTCGATACTACGGAAGGCCGTGCGAGTTTGTTGCAAAAATTGACTTTGGACTATTGGTGGCAACTGGTGTTAAGCAAAGTTAACGCTGAATAGTGGCTGCAGCAAACGGCAGAGCAAAGCCTTGCTTCAGTTTAGTTAACTGCGATAAGGGCTTTGCTCAGGTGTAGTGTTCGATCAATATATCGGTTAGCTGAACATTACCATTTTCTGATTTCTGGGGTGATTGAAATCGCCAATCCAGGTGAAAGACCATCCTGTCTCCCGTGCCAAATTTTCCAGCATCTCTAGCGTATAGTGGTACGGATCTTCATCAGGTTTGGTGACAATGCCGAGTTTTTGAGTAACCTTTTGTGGGTATTCTTCAGGTTCTACAATAAAAACAGTGGCTAAAAATTTGCCATGATTGAATTTTGGCCTAAGTTGAATTAAACACTCTCGAATACGTTCTGCCGGTAGGTGCGTAAATAGAGAGAAGGCGATACCGAAATCAAACTGGTCTATGTCAAAGTCGGCTGTGAATGTTGCATTAGAGGTGAAGTTATCATTACTTACTTTTGCTGCTAACTCGGTTGTTAACTCTAGTGCTCGCCCTTTTTGTATCAAATGTGGATTTATATCCAGACCAAAATAGTGAAACTCAGCCAAATAGTCGATAAATTTAACGCCTCCGCGTAGTGAGCCGCATCCAATATCAAGTAGGTTATGATGCGGCTGAAGTCCATGTTGTTTAAGCACCGACAACTGCAGTGTGCCAAGTTCTTCCCAGAATCCACCTATGTAAGCACGGTGTTCCTGGTTGTTAAATTCAGACCGTATTAAATCGTAATGGCTGTCTATTTTACTCACTGTGTAAGTTCCAATATGTTATTCTCCGCCCACTATATTGATTTTCTGTCGATACGCAACAATCCGGCAGCTTCTAATTCTTTTTGAACGCACTATGTCTAATGTTCTGATTATCGCCGGCTTCCATAGAAGCGGAACCTCAATGTTAACCCAGCTTTTACGCGAAAGCGGTTGTAAATTGCCAACAGATTTGGTCGGGCCAAATATAACCAATCCTGATGGGCATTTTGAGGATTTCCGCGTAATTAAATTCCATGACTATTTGTTATCAAAGGCGGGAGTTTCCTGGCAATTTGGTGGTGAAATAAGCAGTTTACCGAATGATGAAAAGGCTTTGTCCTCGTTACTGGCGCAGTTAACCGTAAATCTGAAATCAGACAGTACACTTTTGGTTAAAGACCCCAGAATCTGTCTTTTTCTGGATCATTGGCAAGATGTACTGCAGGAAAAAGCAAAGTATGTCTTTGTTGCTCGTCACTGGCTGTATAGTATTGAGTCATTGCTGTCTCGTCATAGTATTAGACTTGCCGAGGCGATAAAAACCGGAAAGTTAGCGAGGCATTTGAATTTCTGGTTAGATCCGTCACTTGCTGCGCGTATGTGGTTAACATACAACAGAGCACTTCTGCATTTTAAAAGGCGTCATGCGACTACCGTTACGTTTCACACGCAAAGAGGATTAGACAACGCTGCCAACTTAACGCAGTCTTTAAGGGCAATCGGGATAGAATGCTTGGAAACGACTGCCAGTTCCAGGGATGCGAGTAAACTAAAAAGCGCGGTTAGCTCCAGAATTCTAGCCCTAGTGCCCGCTGGATTACAAAATGAAATGCAATTGTTGTGGCAAGATATTTTACAAGAGGTGGATTGGCGAGCTGACGATGAGAAGCCTGTGTTTTATTATCCTAAGGATACAGAGTTACATGACAAAGCCTCGACCGGTTTTAATAGTGCTTTAGAATGTGTTACGCCGGAATCTGCTGAATTGTCACTTCACTTTGAAGACGTCGCAACCACTAAATTTAGGCTAGAACAAACAGAAAACCTGCCCAATAATCAAGCAAATACCATCGGCTTTGTTATGAGGAGAGTCGACCTGCTGCTGCAGCTTAACTTGACAGAACAAGCAATTTCCGAACTCCATCAGTTTGTACATATTAATCCAGAGCAAACAACTGCCTGGGTAAAGTTGTTTGCACTAATGGAGACGGCTATTGGTTTTGCGCGAGCTAAAAAAGCTTACGAAAATGCTATCAGCAATGGTTTGGTTTCAATTAAACAAATTGATACACGAATTCAGCTTCGAGAAGATTTTCCCAATGCAAGATCAGCTTATTTTAATCAGCTAAACAACCTGGCATCATTGGCTGAAAAGCAACAATTTGTATCTCAGTTGTGTCAAGCATTACCTAGCCCGGACGCCAGACAAGATTTAATAGAACGTTTGTGGAAAATATGGTCATGATAGCCGGCGAATTAGAATCCGTTGCATTGACGAACGGCACATAAGAGCCGCCTATAATATGACGCTATTTAAGCAATTTGCAGGAACATCTTTATACTTTGTGCAGCGCCCCACTATTTCTGCTGTAGATTTGGCTGACGCTGAAAAGCGTTATTGGGCAGAGGTTTCGCCCTTCATTGCTGCCCGTAAGACTGAGTTTTTAACTGGACGTGTGCTGGCAGAGCAACAATTAGCTAACTTTGGCGTCGCCAATATTAAACTGTCTGTTGCGGCACAGGGTTACCCAATCTGGCCTGAAGCATTTGTAGGTTCTATTTCACACGACCGGCAATGTTATGGTGTAGCGTTGGCGCTAAAAAAACACCAAGCTTATCTTGGGTTTGATATCCACTTTGCCTTACCCTTACCTCAAATACAGCGCATATACTCCCGTTTTACGGCAACAGATAGCCTCACTGTGCAACAGGCCACTGCTAAGACATCCCTTGCTCTGTGTGTATTTTTAAACATGCTTTGGTGTGCCAAAGAAGCTGCATACAAAACCTTGCCAGTTTACATGCAATCGTCAGGAGTTTCTGCTGTATCGTTAGTTCATGTAGAGTTGATCTGTGATACAACGTTTTGCTTTATTTTTAATGCCCCTGCCTCGGCATCACGGCAGGTTTTAGTTACGATGCTAGAGGGATATGCAGTTGCTATATGTGCAGAAAATCTAAATGATTGGCTGTATTTTCCTCCATTTTTGAAAAAAACGGCAGGTCTCAATGGTACGAACTAAAACTAAAATAATGGATGTTAAAGGCTGCATTAATATTCTCAAAGATCCAGCTTATGTCGTTCCTGAATATGGCCCTTTTTTTCATGAGTTAGAAGCAGCTACGGGGCTTGAGTTTACACAGCTAAAGAGTGTTTTTACTTTAAATCTATTTGCTTTGAATGGGGTTGAGCACCAGCAGCAGCGCAAAGTCATTGCAAATTATCTTCGTAAAAACACTTTACAGAGCTTTCGCAGTTCGTTCTCTGCAATCGTGGCGCAAGAATTTGGTTTGCTTTCTGGAAATGAAATTGATTTGTATCCTTGCTGTGAAATACTGTCTTACCGTTGTGTTTATGCATATTTAGGGGTCAATGAAAAATATCATACTAAGTATCTAGAATGTTTGGATACTTTGCGGCGATTGGTCACTTTTGGTAATCCCAAAAAGGTGAAGGACTATGTACGCGCTGAAACTGCTTTAACGACCTTATCTGAGCTCTTGTTTAATGCTGACGGCTTACATGACAGCAGTTTAGTTTTTGGTATGGGTACTGAGTTGCCGGATAAAGCAGAACTGTTCGCAATTGTTGTTGTGTTGCTAGCTGGAAGTGGCGCGCTGGCAAGTACGTTGGCGAATATGATTTTACAATTCGGCATTCAGGATAATGCAGGTCGGCAGAAAATTTTGGCAACAGACAATTACCCTTTACTTATAGAGTGTTTGTTATTCACTTGTGGGGGCACTAAAGAGGTCTTTCGTACTCTGGGAAACGATACTAGTACAGTATTTCACTTAGATATTGATGCTGCTTCTCAGTCATTTTCAGCGAAGCATGATACGGTTGACTGTGCGAATTTGTCTGGTTGGGGGAATTTGGCATTCGGCGCAGGAATGCATCGCTGTGTCGGTGAAAAACTGGCGAGGTTGATTTTAGAAGTAGCAGTTGAATCGCTTTTAAATAAATGGCCAAACCTCTCGGTGCTGGGGTATGATCGAACAGCTTTCTTTCTGGGGAGTGAACGAAAAGACCTTTGGTGCCGACTGCATCCTTAATTAAGATGTCTATGTATGTTAACAAGTAGAAAGTTTATTCCTGTTACCGCCGCTGATAAATGCCGAGAGGTATTAAAATCACCGCAGATTACTGTGATCAACATGTCTGATATGTTGACTCAAATTAGCCAAGTTACAGGTAAAAGTTACCCTTGGTTGCGTGCATACGCGTGCGAAAGCCCCTTTAATTTAGAAGGACAGCAACACAAGGTGACCAGACGGATGCTTGCTAGTTTTTTTTCCAGCAAACGCATCAATAGTTGGGCTTCAGTATTTCGCCAAGTTGTTACCAAGGTGGTTGTTGCAACGTTAGAAAAAAAACAAATAGATTTGCAGGCAGATTGGGTCGGCCCTATTACTGCCCAGTGTACTTTCTACGCTCTGGGTCTGGAGCCCAATATTGAGCCTTTACTTGATGTTCACATTGATCAACTACTGCTACTGACGGTATTTGAAAGACAGTTAAAAATACGGGATTTTGATGCTTTTGATAGTAGTGCTCAGCATATTGCAAAAGCCATTTATAACAATAGAATTGTTCAAACTGACTACACGCGAGAAGCCGTTCCCGAGGACGTCACACTTACAGATAATGATTTATATAATTATCTTGCATGTCAATTTGGTTTATCGGCAAATCAAATATGTTCATATATGACGGTGCTTCTGGTGGCGGGGGCCTCAACCAAGCATACCTTAGCAAATGTTTTGGTTACGCTGTTGACTTTAGCGCCTGATAAAAGAGCTGAGTTGACACTTCGATTTGAAAAATCAGAGCTTCTTGAGCGTGTTCTATATAGCAGTGGCGGAGTAGAGTTTATTTACCGAATGCTCAATGGAGAAGACGTGTATTGTTTAAATATAGCTGAAGCAAACAAACAGTTAACTACTTGTCCATTCTCAGCGACCGATAAACCGACAGCTGCTCATCTGGCGTTTGGTTATGGGCCTCATAAATGTATCGGAGAAATGCTAAGCCGGCTGATTATGGTTATTGCACTTGAGGTTGTTTTAGACCATTGTCCAAATGCTTCGATTAAAAAAACACTTACAAGCCAGGTTTTTACACATACACCTGCTCAAAATATTACTGTGGAATTATGAATATGCGCGCTTCCTTACTTAATGAAATTGAAGAGACTGTTGTTTCTGCTATCGAAATGCATACCGCGTACCGGCCTACACGCGAAGATTTTGCGAAACCATTGAAACACTTCGGTCTTACATCTGTTCAAGGCATGTTACTTATTGGAGAGTTGGAAGATACTTACAATATTGATGTTCAACACGACTTTTTATTGGGGAATGATACATTGGCTGCCTTTTCACAGCGCATTTATGAATTGGTCAAAGGCTGATTAATGAAAAAACGTTATTTAGGTATTGCGGCTACAGTACACGATCCGGCAATTGCCATAATTGATGAAAATGGTGTGCTGTTATTTGCTGAAGCTTTAGAACGTTCGATGCAATGTAAAATAGCATGGGATATCAGCCCTATAGGTATGTTTACTTATCTGGAAAATACCCTAAGCCGGTTTCATAGTGACGATGTGATTTGGTCTGTTGGCTTAAGTTGGAATTATGATGCTAAAAGGCAAATCATTAATACCGACGAGGGAAGTACTACGATTGATATTTCGGTTGCTCCCAACAAGGCGGCTATTCCGGATCCTCAGTGGGGAAGGTGGTTACTTGAACTGCAGACACAATACTTAAATAGATTAGATAAAATTTTACCTTTCACTATTTCCTCCATCACTGGGCAACCTAATATCGCCATAGAGCACTTCGACCATCATCTGACGCATGCGGCTAATGCAAGTTATTTTTATGCTGGTGCGCAACCAGCACTCGTTGTTATTGCCGATGGCGAAGGCGAAGTCGGCTCGCTTAGTTGTTTTAAGTTAGCCGGAGGGAAATTGGAGAGAATAGGCCGTTCATGGGGACCAGGTAGTCTTGGAGGATTTTACGGTACAATTACCAATCTAATAGGGTTCGATCTTAGAAAAGGTGAAGAGTGGAAGGTAATGGGGTTATCTGCTTATGGGCAGTTTGACCAGGAAATTTATCAGGATTTGGAACCACTTGTTAACCTCCATAAAGGGACCATTCTTGCTCCAGATGATGAATACAGAGAATTTGTCATTTCAAAATATAGCCGACTTCGTCAGCATTTAAAAGATAACGTCATGCTTGCCGCAAACATCGCATTTGCGGCTCAAAGAATATTCGAAGAAAAGATGTTGCTTTTACTGAAATATTATCAGAATAAATCAGGATTAAAGCACTTAGTATTAGGTGGGGGGTGTGCGCTCAATTCACGTTTTAATGGTTTGTTATCAGAGCTTGGCATTTTCGAATCTGTTTTTGTGCCACCAGCGCCAGGGGATGATGGGAATGCGGTTGGTGTCGCGGCGCTGTTATTTGAGCAAGACAACGTAGGCCACAGCTGTTTGGTAAAACCACAATTTACATCGCCTTACCTTGGAAATGAGGTCGATACAGTTGTATTACAGCGAGCTGTTGAGCAATATGAAAAAGTAGAAAAATGCCCTAATCATGCAATGTTATGTCAGGTTATAGCGAAAGAATTAGCAAATGGAAAACTCGTAGGATGGGTTCAAGGACGTGCTGAGTTTGGTCCTCGGGCGTTAGGCAACCGCTCAATTCTTGCAAATCCTTCCATCCCCGATATTAAAAACATTATTAATCGGAGAGTAAAGTTCCGTGAAAGTTATCGGCCGTTTGCACCAGCTATATTAGACGAGCACGGTACAGACTGGTTTGCTCAATATCAGTATTGGCCTTATATGGGAGCCGCAATTACTTTTGCTACCGGAAAAGGTATAGAGGTAGAAGGGGTGGTCCATGAAGATGGTACAGGACGTGTCCAATCGGTATCTGAAGAGACTAACCCTCTGTTTTACAATTTGATTAGTGCTTTCTATAAAGAAACTGGAATTCCAATTTTATTAAATACCAGCCTGAATGTTATGGGGAAACCAATAGTACATTCTGTCGAAGATGCACTTGCTACATTTGTTACTTCCGGGTTAGACATATTGGTTATTAACGATTGTATTTTTAGAAAATGAGTTATAGCTTTTTAAAAGATATTGAACATGATTTGGGAACATGGCCGGGTGAGGTTATTGCAGAGGCTTCTTTTATTAGAGGGCACAATATAAACAGTGCTGCACGGCCCCTTTTCTGGTGTACCCAAATGGGACATGTGTTTGGGAGTTTAATCAATGAGCTGGGAAATGAGCTAGCGCTATATGGTTTACGTTCTGGTCATTTGTTGATGGAGTACACTGCCCAGAACATTGAAGTGTTAACCGATGTATATGCGGAGCAAATTCGCAGTATTTGCCGCAATAAAGGATTAAAGGCAATAACTCTTGGTGGTAGCTGCCAGGGCGCAGGATTAATGCTTATCGTAGCGCAAAAACTGGAGCAGTTAGGTGACATTGAGTTTTCAGTGATTGTGTTAGAGTCCATTTTACCTAAACGAATTCTCTCTCCGGTGACGCTAATTTTCGGCCGTACAAGTAGTTATAACTTGTTTAGGCGTTATCATGATGTTGAGAAGGGCTTGTCTGCATACTATGCAAACTTTGAGGTAGGAATTGTTCCTGGTAGTCACGGACAATTCTATGGGCCGAACAATATCCGTTATCTAGGCAAATTTTTAACGGGTAAAAATAGTCAAAGACATCTTGTGTTAAAGTCAGAAAGTAACGCCAAAGCTAACCTTAAAAATGTTGATATTGAGAGCGATTTTAACCGGTTAACGTTACTAAGTTGTACGTTTAACCAGCACTCTTTAAATGCTTGTACTGATACGATGGTAGTAATAGTATTAGAAAATAAAGGGGGCAAACCAATTGATGCTGATCTGTATACAATTTCTAATCAGTGGTATTTGAATGAAAGCTTGGTAGTTTATCGGTGGCTTGACGGAAAAGTTGATGTTCCCTTTATAGCGCCTGGCGCTAAAGCGACATTATATCTGCGGGTAAGAACCCCTCTGACAGCAGGTCAATTTGTATTTAGGCTTCGGGTGTCTGTAGAAGGTTCAAGTTACAGCGAGTTCGAGCAGCAACTGGCGGTGAAAATTCAGCAACGTCCTTTGCAATTCCATATCGCAAAGCCTACACGAAGCAAAAGTAGTAGAGCTAAGTTGATGCAACTCGTTCGGGCTGGCAGAGTTGATTGTTTGGTTAAGACCTTATCAGATTCGACATTTCTCACGCGTCGTCAGTGGAGTTTAATGCTTACTGTGTTGGCTAAAGATGACCGCTGGTATGATATCGCCACCATTGTAGAGAGCTTAAAACATAACTATGTGCTTAGTAACACGATGTATATTGTCTATTTGGAAGCGCTTGTTAAGTTAGGCCGGGAGCAAATTGCTTTAACGGTAATAGAGCAGGATAAAGGTTTTCATGCATACCTGGACGGTGGCATAAATAAACTCTATCTACACGCGTTGCTTCATTCTGGCGAGGCGAAAAGGGTGTACCAACTTTTGTTTGCAACCGATTCATTTCCCGTTCAGGGTAGAAATCAGGTATTGCTACTTTTGATTAGTCCTTTTGCGTTGGCTCAATTAGACCAAGCACAAGTAATGCAGGTGGTTTCTGAGCTATACAACATTAATAAAAGCGTTGAGTCTTTTTTAAAAACAACCCACGCGCTCATTGCTAATCAATTGTATGAGAAAGCGCTTGAATTCGTTAAAACAGCAGTTGAACTTTATCCTCGGAATGTTAATTTCAATTTGCGGTTAGCTCGATTAAATGATTTGCTTGGGAATAGAGCTGCTGCCTTTACAAATTATAATTTTGTATTGGAGCTCGTCCCAGGTAACAAGTCAGCAGCCGACTGGTTACATTCAAAAGGGATGGAATAACATAGATGTTAGAGAACGCAGTAACTAAGCGTCATTCATGTAATCTGTTTCGTGATGCTTTGCGATGGCAAGCGCAATGTAATCCAAAAAAGCCTGCACTTAGTTTTGTCAAAAATAGACATTGTGAAACTACAATGTATACCTTCTCGGAAGTATATGACCTAGCTATGCTAGTGGCATCGCAATTGATTGACTATCATAGTTGTGGAAAAAAAATTGGTATCCCTGCTGCAAATAACATTGAATTTGTTGCAGGCTTGTTAGGATGTTTATTTGTCGGTGCTATCGCTGTTCCTTTGCCTTTAGAATTGCAAGGTGTTTCAAATGCACGAGGCAATTTTATCCTGCGAGATGCAGATTTGGACGTCATTATTAATCTGAAAAATGATGATGCTTGGGTCGAATGCGGGATACCTGTTGTTAACATCAAAATGGCAGATGATTGTTCGATCTCATTTGCTCAGTTACCCGCTATATCGCCTTGCGACACTGCTATTATCCAATTCACTTCTGGTACAAGTGGCGAGCCTACAGGTGTTGGTATCAGCCATCAGGCAATATCGACAAACCTGTTGATTATTGAAGAAGCTTTTGGCCATTTAGATAAAAAGAAGCGTGTGGCATTAAATTGGTGCCCCTTTTATCACGATATGGGGTTGATAGGCGGCTTGCTTGAACCACTATTTACGGGATTAACGATAGTCCAGTTAAACCCGATAGATTTTTTGAAGCGCCCCTTGCTGTGGTTAACCTGTATCGATAAATTCCGGGTGACTACCTGTGGCGGTCCGACGTTTGGGTACCAGCTAGTAAACTCTGCATTGAGAAATTTACCATCTGTTGACTATCAGTTTGATTTAAGTTGTTGGGACGCAGCATTTTGCGGTGCCGAGCCAGTTAATGTTGCGATACTAGAAGAGTTTGCACAGCGACTTTCGCATTGGAATTTTAACTCTAAAGCACTTTTACCATGTTATGGTATGGCCGAATTTACTCTTTTTGTAACGGGTAGTCCTTTTTTATCAGGGATGAAAGTGAAAGAGATTTTACTAAATGGACAGATTAATAAAATAGTTTCCTGTGGGCGCCCTTATGCAGATACCAAGATTAAGATTGCTGACGAGCAGGGAGTGGATGTTGGTGAAAATGTAATTGGTCAAATACATCTCTCAGGAGGCAGTCTGCTAAGTGCATATTGGCGACATGGCAGTCAATCTCAGATTTTAGATGAATATGGTTTTTTGGCTACCGGTGATTTAGGTTTTTTAAGTCAGGGAGAGTTATATTTAACCGGCCGCAGCAAGCAGTTGATAAAAATAAATGGAGTGGGATTGTTTCCACATCTTGTTCTTGATGAAATTGCACGTACTATTCCTGAATTGGATGCTTTGAAAGGATTAATACTACAACCTGATATAAATTGCTCCAAATTATTTATCTTCCATGAACTTAAGCGAGGTGTGAAGATAGATATTGAAACTACCGATCTTGTTACAGAGCGAGCTAAACGTATAGCAGTGCAATTGACTGGTTCAGGAGATATTGAATTTTTCATTGTTAAAGCTGGTTTTTTACCCAAAACATCGAGTGGAAAGCTTATTGCTCAGAATTCTGATTCCTTTGTAAAGCGTTTGCTGGGTAGAATTCACATGCCCGAGGTTTCAGCACTTGCATGAGTTACTTAGTTCAAGCTTGGTCTCGTTAAGCCAGTAGTAACTATAGGCACTGTATACATTGTCTGCCTTGAGCGTTAAATTTTATGTTGTTAAATTAAATCTTTCAGGACGTAGGTTTTGGGTTAGTGTATATGTATTTGGATAATAAGACGTTTGTAACTGTTGTAAGCAATACTCCTTTGGTATCTATCGATCTGATAGTTGAAAACGCTCGAGGTGAATTGCTATTGGGGCAGCGGAAAAATCGTCCGGCGCAAGGCTTTTGGTTTGTCCCAGGCGGGCGTATTTTGAAAAACGAAACCTTAGCGGCTGCTTTTGAGCGATTAACGTTAAATGAATTGGGGTTAAAATTCTCAATCGAGGATGCGACATTGCAGGGGCCTTATGATCATTTCTACACGGACAGTGTTTTTGGTGATGCGCCTTCAACCCATTATGTCGCTATCGCATATCGCCTTAGGGTTGCGCAATTAGTTAATTTACCGCAAGAGCAGCATGCTGATTATCAATGGTTTAGTGTTGCCGATCTTTTGTTCGAACCTCAAGTGCATCAACATACAAAGGCATACTTTTTAAATGATTAATCAGGTTGCATTTTGGAAACATGAACCTGTAGCAGATCAACAAGCCACTAGCCTTACCGCCAATACGTTAATGTTTTACCAGCAAACAGGCGGTGATTTTGTAAAGCTTACGCCTGCAGGGAACTACCAAATTGCAGATCGGGGAGGCTTAGCGCACTGGTGCAATGATCCCCTTGGCCGGCGCAGCTTTATTAAGCGATTTATCGTTAAGCCAGATGACTGGTATACCCTTAGTGACGATGTGACTGCGTTTGAACAAGAAATTGTTACCGCCGCTAGCCTTACCCGGCAAGAACTACCTTCAGCAGTTCCGCTTTACGTCACACTGTTTAGCCCTGTTACACTGGCAATGATGTTAGCAGGGCCTGAGGTTTTATCCTTGCATATACGCACTGCACCTGATGCTGTTGCGTTTGCTATAACGCAACTAAAACTTAGTTTTATAAAGCTGCTTAATCTTTATAGCGCTGCGGGCGTTGATGGTTATTTTATAGCGAGTCAGCATTGCAGCAGGGCAATTTTGACGAAGGACGACTACTTCCGGTTTGCAAAGCAGAGCGATGATGCCGTGCTTGCTGCATGTGAAAAAGTGGGCGATACCATATTACATTTGCATGGGCAGGGTATCCATTTTGGTGCGGTTCCTAAGGTGTCTAATGCACGAGTCCACTATGAACTTGACAGCGCAAACCCAACACCGGAATCGTTTAGAGCCTTGACACAATGCGAGGCGGTTATTGGTTTACCATTAGAGGTTTGGCAAAATCCAAGCAACTTTGCAAAACACGCCGCTGACCTACTGACACGCTTCTCGCAAAAGACAGCATTATTTACCGCACCTTGTGTTCTTCCATTAGCGGTTGACAATGCTGAAGTTAAAGCGTGGATAGATGCAATAAGGTTGGTACTTGACTGAGCCCTGGGGTGACAACACGCTTAATCAGTCAGCTTTTTTTAGATTTAAGGCTGTCGTTAGCCAATACCCTCAGCGCATTGCATTCATTGATAGCAAAGGTATAGGCATACGTTATATTCAGCTGTATCAACGGGCTGCTTTTTTAATGTCGATGTTAACAGACGGCGATGGTCCCGTTGCACTATATCTGCCCTATGACTCTGATTTACTTTGTGCAATGTTGGCGTGCTTAGCGCTTGGTCGTCCTTATTTACCCTTAGATCCTGATTTTCCGTTGGAACGCACATTAGCGATTGTGAAGCATGCTGGTGTAGAGATTGTATTGATTAAACATCACGATGACAGCGCTAAGGCGCTGGCCGTGGTTGTTAATGTGGTCTCGCTGTGTGCCGGCGCAGTACAACAAGATATATCGGTGCGCGCTAACGCAGACAGTGTTGCTTATATTCTTTACACTTCGGGTACCACTGGAAAGCCGAAAGGGGTTTATCAAAACCAACGTGGCTTGCTACATGATGTTATGCAGTATAGTCAGGCGATAAATATATCAGCAAGTGACTGTTTTTCTGGCATTTACTCGGCGTCTGTTAACGGTGCTATTAGGGATATTTTTGCGGCGTTATTCAATGGTGCAACCTTGGTACGCATTAATCCAAAAGAGACCGGTTTGGTTGGGATCGCCAAAGTTGTTGCTCAAACTGGAATTACAATATTTCACGCTATTCCACCATTACTGCGCAGTTTTTTAAATAGCAACCCCAATGCGAGCTTACTACGAAGTGTTCGGCTTTGTTATATTGCCGGTGACAGACTATTTAAGTCTGATCTTATTCAGCTTTTTAAGGTGTTACCAGATAATGCGATAGTTTATAACGGTATTGGCTCTACCGAGTGCGCTACGCTTTACCGACACTGGTTAATTGACCGGAATACGCTGATCCCAACGACAATTGTACCGGTAGGTTATGCTATTGCTGAGCGCGATACCCGCTTACATTACTGTGATGGTGATTTGGCTGAGGTCGAGGTAATAAGTCCTTATTTGGCCTTGGGGTACTGGCAAGAGCCAGAGCTTACGGCTAAGGCGTTTATTGACGAAGATGATAAGCCAGGCTGGCGCCGTTATCGGCCCGGTGATTTGGTAAAAGTGCTTGATAGTGGTTTATACACCTTTGTTGGGCGTGCTGATAGTAAGGTGAAAATTCGCGGTTACTTAGTTGACTTGTCGTTGCTGGAAGCCGAGCTACGAGGTTTTTCAGAGGTTTGTGATGTTGCGTTGTTAACGCTAGATTATGATGAACAATCACAGCTAATTGCAGTATTGGTTGGTAACGCCGTTGTTGAACCTACACTTAAACAACACTTAACCTCGCAGTTTTCCCGCGCCGTGGTACCGCATTACTTTATCTGGTTGGACGCGCTACCCCGGTTGCCGAATTTCAAAGTTGATCAGAAAAAACTTAACACGATTGCTTTAGCTAACTTGTCCAGAGAGCCCACAAAAATAGTGTCTCCTGGTTGCCGTCTGTACTTAGCAAAGGATGGTGATAAAGACTATTTTTTACCCGTATTATTACTTTGGCTCAAAACGCTGAAAACACCACTACAAACCGACGTAACAAAAAGTTTTTCAGATTTAGGTGGTGATTCACTCGATCTGCTTAATTTTTTTGCTCAGTTAGATTTAATGTTAGACAAACCTTACCCTCTTGAGCTTATCTCCATTAATGCAACTATAGAGGATGTTATCACTGCTCTGACAACATCTGGCCGAAGTATTCATCGCAATAGTAGTGCGGCTGTTACTTTGGTGGTGGTGCCGCCTTTTGTTGGTTTTGGCTGGGCGAAAGATTTTGCCGCTAATATAACGTTAGATATTAGGTTGGTGATGGTGCCCACGTCAGCCCTATATAACCCCATAGGCGAACCTCAACCTGAGTTAGATGAAGTAGTGAGTAAGCTGTGTGATTACGTAAATGCCAATGTATCTGGAGGTATTACCCATTTTTATGGCGTTAGTAGTGGTGCTAAACCGGCCTTTTTTGCCGCAAGCACACTGCAAGCACAGGGAATGAACACCGGTGTATTTATCGTTGGAGACTGCGCTCCGATTGGTCGTCCCGAGCATTTTGCAGCAGATAGGTTACAAGCTTACTCGTGGTTAACTGACAAAATTCCGAGATACAATGGTCCTGTAGTAGAAATTATTGCTACTGAAGATAAAAATAAGCATTTAAAAGTATTTTCTGTGCTTGGTTGGTGGCGCTATTGTAGTAAAATTGCGTATTTACCCGTGAATGCTGAACATGTCAGTTGCCTTACCACAGCGGATGTTTTGCAACTGCTCAATAGTCTTGTTGAAGCTAAACCAGAGATGTTCTTTGATACTTCATTGCTTGGTGTGCCGGATTTATTAGGTGCTGCAAAAGAAGCACTGGTTTTAAGGCATGAGGCGTTGGCTATTTGTTATTATAAGCACGTGTTTGGTTTGCAGCCATGGTGTGACAAGATCTATGGCTTCAACGTTGTGCTTGCTCAAAAACGACTAGCCTGTAAGCAGGATATTTTTAAACTTTAGTAATATTAGGAAATGGAATGATATTACCCGTAATTATGGCTGGTGGCACCGGCAGCCGGCTGTGGCCATTATCGCGTGATTTAATGCCTAAGCAGTTTTTAAAACTGGACGGTAAGCAAACCATGTTGCAGGCAACCGTACAAAGACTTCAAGATGTCGATGCTTTTCCGCCTTTAGTGATATGCAACGAAGAGCATCGTTTTATTGCGGCTGAGCAACTAAGGCAGATACAGCAGTTGGATCACAATATTATTTTAGAGCCTGCCGGGCGTAACACCGCCCCAGCCATTGCACTGGCCGCATTAACGGCAGTAAAAAAGGGCACTGATCCGCTGCTATTAGTGTTGGCGGCAGATCATGTTATTGCCGATACCAGCGCTTTTACTGTTGCTGTGCAGCAGGCGGCACTATTTGCAGCGGATAATAAATTAGTCACTTTTGGTATTGTGCCTACGGCGGCTGAAACGGGCTACGGCTATATCAAGCGGGGTAACGCAACGGGTAGCGCTTATGCTGTGTCGCAGTTTGTAGAAAAACCCAATTTGGTAACGGCGCAGTCTTATTTAGCCAGTGGTGAATATTACTGGAACAGTGGCATGTTTATGTTTAAAGCCAGTGTGTTTTTGGCTGAATTAAAACAGCATCGGCCTGACATCTATGCCGCCTGTGAGCTTGCCATGGCGGAAGTCGACCCGGATTTAGACTTTATTCGGATAAATAAAGAAGCTTTTATCGCGTGTCCGGACGACTCAATAGACTATGCGGTAATGGAAAAAACGGCTGATGCGGTAGTAGTGCCGCTGGATGCCGGTTGGAGTGATGTTGGAGCCTGGTCGTCATTGTGGGAAATTAGCACCAAAGACACAGAGGGGAATGTACACCATGGCGATGTGTTAAGCACGAATAGTAAAAATAGTTTTGTCTTTGCCGAAACCGGTTTAGTTGCTACCGTAGGGCTTGAAAACATTATAGTTGTGCAAACAAAAGATGCAGTTTTAGTCGCCGCGAAAGACAAAGTACAAGATGTAAAAGCAATAGTGCAGCAGTTAAAGGCTGCCGGTCGCAGCGAGCATCGAATTCACCGTGAAGTATACCGGCCTTGGGGTAAATATGATGCTATTGATAACGGCGAGCGTTATCAGGTTAAGCGTATTACGGTTAAACCTGGCGAGAAGTTGTCGATTCAAATGCATCATCACCGTGCCGAACATTGGATAGTTGTGTCGGGTACGGCAAATGTAACTGTTGATGGTAAAGATACGCTGTTAAGTGAAAATCAGTCGGTTTATATCCCGCTTGGGGCGGTACATGCCTTAGAAAATCCAGGTAAAATTCCGCTTGAATTGATAGAAGTGCAATCGGGCTCCTATTTAGGCGAAGACGATATAGTGCGTTTTTCTGACCGCTACGGTAGGGCTTAAAATGGCATTGAGTACGACGCAAGTTATTCAACGTAGCCATGTCGCCTTTGGTACCAGTGGGGTTAGGGGCTTGGTTACTGATCTCACCGATGACGTTTGTGCGGCCTTTGCTGTTAATTTTATCAAGGTGATGCAGCAAAACTTCACTGTTGACCGGGTTGCTGTGGCGATAGATAACCGCCCGAGTAGCCCACAAATGGCGGCCGCAGTGGCGGGTGTACTCAAGGCTATTGGCGTTCCGGTGGATTTTTATGGTGTAATACCCACACCAGCACTGGCGTATCAGGCTATGCAGGATAAGGTGCCGGCAATAATGATTACCGGCAGCCATATTCCGTTTGATCGTAATGGTATTAAATTTTACCGACCGGATGGCGAAATTAGTAAAGCGGATGAGCAGGCTATTTTATCGGTAAATACCCCCTTACCCCTGTTTACGCCTGTAACGCAATCAGTATTAGATACTGCTGCAAAAAACTACCTGCAGCGTTATCTGAGTATTTACCCTGCAGGTATTTTATCGGGTAAACATATCGGCATATATGAACATTCAAGTGCTGGCAGAGAACTTTATTATCAAGTGTTTGAAGCATTAGGTGCTAAAGTCACCCGGCTTGAACGTAGTGATCATTTTGTGCCCATTGACACAGAAGCAGTAAGTGACGCCGATAAGCAAAAAGGCATGCAGTGGGCTAAGCAGTATCAATTTGATGCGATTTTTTCTACCGATGGCGATGGTGATAGGCCCTTGTTGTCTGACGAGAATGGCCATTGGCTGCGTGGTGATATTGTTGGGCTGCTATGTGCTCAAGCCTTAGGTATAGATGCACTTGCTGTTCCTGTAAGCTGTAATACCGCCATTGAAAAAAGTGGTGTGTTTAATCAAGTGCTTCGTACCCGCATTGGTTCGCCTTATGTTATTGCAGCCTTTGAAACATTAAAAACAGAGCTAAGTTATGCTGGTTTTGAAGCGAACGGCGGTTTTTTGCTGGGTAGCGATATTATTATTGCTGACAAAACGCTTAAAGCATTGCCTACCCGTGACGCCTTGTTACCTGCGCTAGCTGTGCTTGTATCGGCTGCGGAACGTCCGGTGTCGGCATTGTTGGCTATGTTGCCGCAACGTTTTACGGCCAGTGACCGTATTCAAAATGTGCCCGCAACGCGTAGCCAGCAATTATTAGACAGCCTGAATGCTAATCCAGAGCAAAGCCTAAATATGCTGTCACTGGATACTAAGACCTTGTTGAGTATCGATAACACCGATGGCCTTAGAATGACCTTTGTTGACGGTGATATTGTGCATTTACGTCCGTCAGGCAACGCACCAGAGCTAAGATGTTATTGCGAATCAAATACTGAGGTACAAGCTGTTGCGCTAGTGTCTCAGGTTTTGGCTAACGCGTTCTAATTCGACAAGTCCAGTTATTACCGTACAGCCGGAAGCGAGATATTGGTTTGAAAGTGCTATGCAGCAATAATTTACCGGCAAACTCGTTTTTGCAAGAAACGGTTACGCTGTTATCAGACAGTATGCTTGCAACGTTGCCATCGGTTACGTTGTTAGCGTTTAACTGGCAGCAGTTAGCTGCAGATAATGCTGCCTTGCATCAGCTTAGACACCAATTATCGCATAGCCGCTGTTTATATCGACTGGCGGTAATGTCTGAGCCGCTGGACGCCACTTTGCGTGACTTGTTTGCATCGCTGGCCATTGAGCTGATTATTTCGCCCCAGCGCTGTTTTAGCCTAAACAGCCAGGATCCTGAATTATCCGTCGCGATAGCGGATGGAAAGGAAGTTCTTTTTTCGCCTGCCTGGCTGATAGAGCTGGAGTTGTTTTTAAGTCGCCGGGTGTCTGAGCGTTATCAACAAAGTAATGCTGCGTTAACGATGATGGCAGCTACAGCGATGCAGCAAAGTAATGCCTATTCTACCTCCACCTTTTTGCTTACTTTACAAAGTTACTTATTACTTGATATGCAATTGGTCTGCTCGCTTCCACTAAGAACCGCTGCGCAACACGCGCTGCAAATCTCAGCCCCAGAGCACTTTAAACCGGTAGTTCGCTGGATGGAGCAGTGTGCAGCTGATGAACAAAATTAAAGTATATTTATTGCCTGGAAAGCATGCTCAGCGCACACCTTTCGCTTACCCGGATTATCGGCCTTTTTTTATACCTTACTTTGATTTTGTCACCGAGCCTTTAGCCGCTGACTTTATTGTTGCGAGTTATTTTGTTGACTTACGTTCTGAAGCGGCGCAATTACTGGCATGGCAGAAAGCTAGGCCAGCTCTAAAGCTGGTGGTATTTTCTGAAGAACCTCTGTGGGATAGCTTATGGTACGAAGACTTTATCAAGCCGACAGGGCAGTTTTCGGTAAAAATTAATGGTGTGAACCACACGCTGAAATACGACTTTCTAAATCATGCCACAACAGATATTTTTAACTTTGTACAGTTACCATATTTTATTACCACGGAAAACCACTATATACAGCGCTACGCCAAGCTACTGGCCGGCAACCTGCAGTTAACAGCACAACAGTTGCTGACACTGTGGCAGAACGTGCGCTATCGGCATGCATTTATGGCAGAGAAGCGCACCGAAGCGAAATACCACAAAGTAAACCAAAGCGGTGAGCTACTCGGTTTAAGTGTGTATCGTAGTGAGCTTGCCGCGCAATTTTTATCACATAGAACCGCCAGTGTTCAGGGGCGGGGCTGGCATAGTGATACAGCGCGCCAAGCCTTGCCTGATTGGCATTTAGATAAGCTGACTAGTTTGCACGGTAATGTAATGTTGATGTCAGCAATAGAGAATACGGTGCTGGGAAATTATATTACTGAAAAACCTTTTGATGCCTTTGCTATCAACGCAATACCAATAACCTATGCGGGGCCAGATAGTCGTCTCTATGATGTGATAAACAAAAATGAAGATGCTGTTGTTAATATTTTTGGCATGTCAGTAGATGAAGCGACACAAGCTTTGCGTGAGCTTGAACCAACAGTTGATAGTGCCGAACGATACCAAGCGGCACAACAGGCGGTATTGCAAAAAGTACAAAGTTTTCCGTTACTCATCGCAGAGAGAGAGCGTGTGGCATTTAGCAGTTTTTTTGCTTTTGAACGGCTGCTGTCGCTTGAGTAATAAGCCTCAATAAAGATGTGTATTTTCTTCTGGATATAATCAGTGATAGAAAGCAATAAAAGTATTGTTCTTCGATTTGATGATAGGTTTGAGCTCGGCTCTTGTGAGCATTTTTTCCATTTTATGTGGGGTTATTTACTACCTTCTGTTTATATTATTTCCTCTCGGACTAGACCCGGTAACCAGTATATTTTTATGACATGTGGTCCTTTGATGGACCCGATTCTTCAAGAGGCGTTAAGCAGCTTAGGAGTTAATTGTTCGATTCTTACTCAGCTGCCTTCTGGAAATGACTACAACGTGATTTGGGTTTCACGTTGGGATATGTACATGCTGAAACCTATGCTTGAGTCAAAATATACCGATAATCTGGTTATAAAAAATCTATTGAAGCAGCTTGAAATACATTCGGATATAGCAAAGGAATTAAGCAGTTTTAATTTGAAGTCTGCAATTTGGCGCGTCAAATTTATTTTACTATTTAAGTTTAAATTAGAGCATGAAATTAATGTTTATGTTGGAAATGAAATATTGATTTTAAAACGCTCCGCTGAGCCAGAATTTTATAATAAAGATACCGGTAGTGCGGTAATTAAAGGCTATGGTATGAGTCGTCGAGGGATCAAAAATCCAGAGTTTATTGCTGAAGTACTACACAATTTAGGTATTGCAGTAGCAATATTTGAACCCGGCATTGTATCTTTTAAACAGCAGATAGTTGCTTTTAGCCAATGCAGAGGGGTATTTGCTATGCGAGGCGCTGAATTTGCTAATATGATTTGGCTAAAACCAGGGGCTAAAGTTACGTTGATTCAACCTGAGTCATTAAAAAACCCTCCTTTTCAGCGCTTCTTAGCTGAGCTCTTAGACCTTGAGTATCGGCAGGTTGACGTGACTTCGTCATACCCAGAACTTGATAGAGAGCAAATATTGAGTGGAGTCCAGTAGATAAATGTCGAATTTAAATTTAATTGCCAATTCTTTGGGTGATCTTCAATCATTTCTTCAATCGGTAGTTGATGCAGCTAATTTTTCACTTTTTCCGGTTCAATTATCCGAGCAAGACGACTGGCGCCTGGAAAATGGTGCGCTTTCGCATAGAACTAATGGTTTTTTCCACGTTTGCGGAATACAACACCAAGTTACTAAAAAGACAAATCTTGTACTGTACCAGCCGCAAAGTGCATTAACTGGCTTGGCGTTTATGGTAAAAGACGGGCAGATTTATGTTTTGTTACAGGCAAGAGTAGAACCAGGAAATCCCAACGTAGCTCAATTTGGCCCCACGGTGCAATCTACACCGGCTAACTATCTGCGGCTGCATGGTGGGAAAAGTTCTGCATGTGTCGATTGGTTTACTCATTTTAAAGTCGGAATAACACCGCTAGGCACATCGATGCAACTTGATTTAGGCTGCCGATATTTTCAAAAGAGTAAGTTTCATAATTATGTGTTGTTGGATGAGCCAGTATTTGCTGATGACAGTATGATTTGGGCATCGGTACCAGCAGTGTTTTCCGCCTTAACGCTCAGTCATTTTTTGAATGCTGATTTACGTTCTTTATTGGCCGTGTTTGATTGGTCGGTGTTTTATACCCAGGATGCGCGCACTCCTAAAGGTGATGAATTAGTGTTATTTAATGAGCAATTTATTCATGGCCAATATACAGATTGGTGGCATTGGCGATTAGCACCATTAGAAACGGTAGAGGGTATCGAGCTTAACGACAATGGTATTTTTACCAATGATAACAGCAGTATTGATGTGCATATGTATCGTACGCTAAGTTCAACACGCGAAGTGACCAGCTGGGTTCAGCCGTTAGTGCGAGCTAAAAGCAAAGGACTGGTACGTTTGCATTTGCGCCAAGACAAGGATGACTTATTATGCCTGATAACAATAGCAGAGGAATTTGGTATCAGTGGTGGCCGAACAATATTACCGACCACCGTAATCTACCCTGGCGAAAGTGCAACGTTACCCGAATTGCCCCCGGAAGCTATCTCACATATTACATTTGAACAATCCGATGAAGGTGGACGATTCATTCATCATGATAGTCATTATCAGCTAGTGTATGTAAGCAACACTAGCAAAGCTGAGAATCAATTTTGGCTAAGTATTACAACGCTACGTCAATTAATGCTTTCGTCAAATCAAGTTAGTTTTCAATTAAGGTGTATTTTTTCTGTACTGTTAGCCGATCTATATCATTTGTAGCCTAGACGCCACTTGGCGTCATACCTCTTGATGATATGGTGACGATCACGTCACTGGGCGCATTTTCTTCTGACGAAAGTGCGCGGCATATGCCCTTTTTTGCGATGGAGACCAGCGTTAGTTTAAGGTTATACTGACCACCTTATCTTTGCCAGGAGCCTGCTATGCTGTTGAATAGCCGTAATTTTTATTTGATTTTGCCTTTGTTTTTACTGGGGTGTGGTGGTGGGGCTGGCGAGGGCTCTGGCAATAAAACGCCGGAACCGGTTAACTATACTGTGTCTGCTGTTGCCGGCACTGGCGGTAGTATTATGCCAGCCAGTAAAAGTGTCCGCAGCGGCCAAACCACCAGTTTTACCCTGCAGCCAGATGCCGGTTTTGCTATTGCCAGCGCGAGTGGCTGCGGTGGCCAGTTAAATGCCGCGCTGTATACCACCGCACCTGTGCTGGCGAATTGCCAGGTAAGTGCCAGTTTTACGCCGCTGCAGTACCAGGTAACGACCGTGGTAGAGGGCAGTGGCACGGTGATGCCGCAAAGTCTGACATTAGGTGTTAATGAGCAAGCCAGTTTAACAATAACACCTGCCGAGGGCTTTGCTGTTGGCTCTGTCATCGGCTGCGGTGGCAGTTTAGCCGGCGAGCAGTACCAGGTAGGCCCGCTTAGTGCAAACTGTACCGTAACCAGTGTATTTAAACCTGTGGTGTTTGAGATAACCGCCAGTGCCGGCAGTGGCGGCTCGGTGTCACCCGCCAGCCAGCAGGTGTCGTATAACAGCCGAGCCAATTTTACCCTGTTGGCTGATGAGGGTTTTAAGGTGGCGGCGGTGCAAGGATGTGATGGCGAGCTAAACGGCAATAGCTTTGTTACGGCGCCTTTACAGCAGGCCTGCAGCTTGGCCGTGAGTTTTGAAGCGGCGACTTACACAGTAACTACTCAGGCCAATAGTGGCGGGACTGTTACGCCAGCCAGTGCTACAGTGCAGGCCGGTGACCGTGCAGTGTTTCAGCTGATACCCGACGAAGGTTATGTTGTCGCCCAGGTGGATGGTTGTGCTGCCAGCTTTGATGGCGACTATGCCATTATTGATAAGGTAACGGCGGACTGTGAGTTACAGGTGCAATTTACCTCAGATCAGCAGGTTATTTTTGCTGATGCGAATTTAGATAGCGCAGTGCGCCAACAGCTGGGGCTGACAGCCGATGAACCTATTGCGGCGTCCGTGCTGGCGACGTTATCCCGGCTGGATGCCAATGGTATGCAAATTAGCCGGTTGGATGGGATCCAATATGCTACCGGGCTGCGCCGGTTAAATTTAACCTATAACCTGTTGGACGATATTAGCCTGTTGCAGGCCTTGGCGAAAAAGCAAGCGGTGGGTGCCGGCTTATTTAGTTTGCAGTTAGGCTCTAATAGCCTCTTTAGCTTGCCGGATATGTCGATGTTTGCCGACTTGTCCGAGTTAAGCTTGTCATTTACTAAAATTGCCGATCTAACCCCGCTGGCAGCGCTGTCTAAACTAAGAGTTCTTAATGTGGCGGGTAATAATATTACCGATCTGTCGGCACTGAGTGCATTGCCGCTAAACAACCTGATTGTCAGTAACAACCCAATTACTACGGATGCGCTGTGGGCGCTGCAGCAGACACCTATTTCGACACTGAATATTGGCCAAACCAAGGTAGACGCTTTAGAGCCGGTAACAGCGTTAAGCGGGTTGTATGAATTAGATATCAATTCAACCCTTGTACAGGACTTAGGCCCGCTTACCCAATTGCCGGGCCTTGGCAGATTGCTTGCCTATCGCACGCCGATAGTCGATTTACAGCCATTACTTAGCTCGTCTATGTTGCACGGCAACTATTTGTCGGTAGGCGGCTGCCTGAAAACCAGCGGCTATTCCAGAGCGTTATTAGTGATTGAACAGCTGCGGCAAAACGGCGTTGTAACCTATACCTATAATGATTCACCGCCAGCAGGCGCGGTTTGCCCAACTGACGATGGCATTAGCCAGTTTGATGTCAGCGCAAGCTTAAGCTCGGCCGGTTTAACGTTAAATTGGCAAGTAACCGCAGAAGATACCGGGCCTTGGCGTTGTGAGCTGCATACCGATTTAGATTATCAATTACCCCGTGCGCCGGTCGCGGTATTGGAAAACTGCCATTTGCAGCAGCAATGGCTGTTGCCGCAGATTAAGCAGGCAAGGGTGCGGCCGCACATAGTGGTAGACACCGGCTTGTTAGCCCGGCCAAGACGGATTGATATCGACGAGATTTTTAATACCGATTCCCCGGTTGGCGCGGTGTATGTTGCCGGCAGCGATTGGCTGCAGGGCGTAGTGAAGTCGAACCCTTATCTGGTGCCGGGGCGTGATGCTGAGTTGCGTTTGCATGTTGTATCCGGGCAGGGTAGCGCGCCACCGCCGCTAAATGCTGAGGCCATTGTGGCGGGCAGTCGCTTTGCGCTTGACGTTACGGTGCCGGCGACCTTGCCTGACAGCCGGCAGTATACCAATCTTGACCAAAGCTACCGGGTAACTGTGCCAGCGGCCTATATGCGCGCTGGCAGCGAATTTGTGCTACAGCTGGCCGGTGTGCCGGAATTGGTTATTTCGCCGGTTTTTGCCAACATTAACAGCATTAACCTGACGCTGGTGCCGTTGCAGTTAGACGATGACATCACCGTGTTGCCGGCGGACGATGTTGTCAGGCGATCTTTGCTTACCGTGTGGCCCTTGGCCGACATTACTATTGCGCGGCGCCAGCCGTTTCAACTGGCTACGCCGGCGGCAACGACTACCACCAGTACCATGTTAAGTGAGTTGTACGACTTACGTATCATTGAACAAGGTGAAGATTACTACTACGGCTACTTTAGATCTGCCATGAACACCGACTCCTTCGGAGGCCGTGGTTACCGGCCGGGCTTTGTCTCTGTAGGGGCAGTGAGTACAGGCACACTGGATATGGTGCTTAGCCACGAGCTTGGCCACAACTTTAACCTGCCGCACGCGCCTTGCGGTACTGCAGGCAACCCCGACTCAGCCTACCCTTACGCGGGTGGCAGCACCGGTAGTTTTGGTGTGCCGCTAGACTTTTCTGCACTGTTATCTCCCGATATATACAACGATGTGATGGGCTATTGCGGTTCCCGCCATGTGTCGGATTATAACTTCGAGAAAGTACAAGACTACTTACAGCAACTGGTCCACCCGGCGGTGAATAGCTTGTCTGATGCTGGCGTTGCACAGCAGCAGGAGGCAACCGACAATGCACCTGATAAAGGCTGGTATTACCGGT
Organism: Rheinheimera maricola; assembly: GCF_016918075.2. GTDB lineage: Bacteria > Pseudomonadota > Gammaproteobacteria > Enterobacterales > Alteromonadaceae > Alishewanella > Alishewanella maricola_A. Next base: position 418,098 of record NZ_JAERPS020000001.1, read on the forward strand.
TGCAGCAAGCTGGCAGTGCTATCAAGGTTGAGCAGAGCCTGTACCTGGAGCAATTGCCCAGGCTAAGCGCCAGCATGGGGTATGAGCTGCGGCTGTGGTTTGGCGCAGCGCAGCCGGCCAGCCTGCCGGTACAGCAGTTGCTGCCGGGCCACGGTGAGCCACGCACTGAGTTGGTATTTGCGGTACCGCAACTGTGGCAGGGTAAAAAGGTGACCGCTTTTGCGCTGTATCAGGGCGATAGCAGGCTGTACAGCCAGACACTGAGCAGTGCTCAGGTGTTAACGATGAACAGTGCACAAGCTAACGGGATGGCTATTAACGAACGGGCCAGCCAGGTATGTGTAAACCTACCAACTGACAACACACTAGCCAGCTTGTTGTGGCTTGATGGCGATACTCGCCGTGCGCTGGCATTAAATGAGCGGCAAAGCGCATTCTGCCGCGATACCGCTGGATTACCCGATGGCGGTAAATGGCAATTGCAACTGCGTGGGGGCGGCAAAGTGCAGTTGATAGACCAGCTGCGTTGACGAATCTCCCGTCCACCAAATTTCCAATCTCCCCCCAACCCCCTCTTTGCTAAAGAGGGGGGGAAGACGGTTGTTGTTTGCTTTTAAAGTCCCACTTTGAAAAAGGGGGATTTAGGGGCATTAGGGATTTGATTTAGGGGAATTCGCGACTGGAGGGCTTAAAAGCTCTGGCCTGCGTTGAACTGCAGTGTGGTTTTCTATTATGATGCCCACACTATTTTTTTGTCACTCCTAAGGCTGTAATGTCAAAACCATCTGACAAGGCGCCAGTGCAATGGTTGGCCCTTGTGCTCAGCCCTCAAGCCAGCAGTACTGCTGCTGTTGCTTTAGCAGTCCAGGCTAAAGCAGATGGGCTAAGTGTGTTGTTGGCAGGGGGCAGTGTAACGCAAGTTTTTGCAGATGCCGACATGCTGGAGGCACTTAAAGCCGGGGTGTTTGAGCGCGTGCTAATTAGCACGGCGGAGCACTTGTTGGTGACAGATGCGCTTGATGCGGTGAAGTGTTTACCCAATGCCATTGTTTGGTTAACGCTATTACAGCCCGGCAGTGATATTGCCGCGTTGCAAGGCTGTTGGCAGCAACCGACATTACCCGATAATATTCTGTCATCCGGCGTTATAACCACTTGTGCCAATGATTCGGTGGCAGTGGCCGCGACCGCCAGTTTCCGCAGTTGCACCTTACCCGCTTTTTGTTTGCCCGGCGCAATGTTACCGGCTTTGTTAGCTGGACAAGCCCGCATCGACGATGTGGCATTAAGTGCCAACGCACAAATAGCGCCGACGCTAACGCAGCAGGCATTATTTGTTAGTGCCGCCGGTGTGCAGCGTTTTGGCGGACTAGATACCTTTTTAACCTTGCCGCTTTATCAGGGGGATGTGTTACAAGGCAGTATTGCGCGTTGTTGGCAGTTAACTGCAGGGGCTGACATTGATATTAACGCCGGCATACTGCCTGTTAGTTTACGTTGCGATGATGGCAGCACGGTGTTGTTTGATTTACTGCCCGCGCAGCAGGCTGATAGCCAGCATTGGCAGCAATTAGCCGTGCCACGAATGGTGCTAAGCCTGCGTCTTTTACCTGCGGGTGCCTGGCAGATGCCGGAGCAAACTGGTGTCGCAGTGTTTGCTATGTCACTGTATAACAAGGCTGCGTATTTGCATCAAGCGGTGTATAGCGTGGCAATGCAAACCTATAGCAAGGTTGCGCTACATATTATTGATGATGCTAGTACTGATGGCTCAGTGCTGCGGTTACAGCAATTTCAAGCGCTTGCACCTTGTAGTTTGCCTATACGCTTTGAAAACAGTGGTGGTGTAGGCACTTATGTGATTCGTAACCGTATTATTAAGCATTGGCAGGATCATGCCGGCTACTATTTGGTGCAGGATGCAGATGATATTAGTAGCAGTTGCCGGGCGTTGTATCAGGTGGCGCAACTGCAGCAACACCCGGCTACTGATGTTTGTATTGCTGACATGGTGCGTATTGACAGTGCAGGGCAGTTATTTAGTTTAGAGGGCTTGTCTGAGCGTTATGGTTCAGCAACGTTATGTGCCGCCATCACGCTTCATCAGAAGCTGGGTTACTATGAAAACCTTTGTAAGAATGCCGATAGCGAGTTTATTGACCGCTTAAAATCTGTGTATGGCCGAAATGCGGCGCCCTGGTATCGTTACCCTGTGCTGTATCAGCGTTATGATGGCAATAATTTAACTGCCGATATTTACCAGCAGCATGGCAATCAGTTACAGACCAACCACGGTGTGCGTAGTTGGCATAAGCAGTTATATCAACAAAAGCACGCGTCGCTAAACGCCGAGACGGTGGCGCAGCATTATCAGGCTGACCAAGCCCCTGATAACGATTACCAGCTGCTATTAGATGGCTTTGTTCCGCCCGTTTATAAGCACTCCGGGTCGTTGTCGGCTCCGGCAATCGCGATGCTGTTTGATCAAGCCAGTGCTGCGGGCATAAGCTTTACCTTAGCTGATGCGGCTTTTCAGCTCAGAGCAGAGCTGACTGCCGGTAAGCATCAATACTTATATGCCACACACACTCTATTAGCGTCGAATTTACGGCCGCAGCAAACTGATGAGCATAGCGATGCGGTGTTGCCGGTTTTTGTTGATGCCGATTTTAGCGATAATGTGTTGCTGGTGCTGCTTTATCTTGACGCAGAGGGTAACCGGCTAGCACATGAGTTCTTTGCGCCGGCGACCAATTTAACCCTGCAATTACCGGCAAAATGTAGCTCGATTAAATTGGGTTTCCGATGCAGTGGTAAGGTGGCGATTACGCTAAATGCAGTGCGTTTTTCGCACCAGGCTTTAGACGCCATAATGCCCAAGCCGGCCAGCGGCTACTTGCTGATCACCAACCATTATCCGTCGGATGATTCGTTGTATCGCAATGCCTTTGTTCATAGCCGGGTAAAGGGCTATGCGGCGCAGGGCGTAAAGGTTGACGTGTTTCGTAGCCGGCCCAATGCGCCGCTGAGCATACATCAGTTTGACGGTGTTAATGTTACAACCGGCTGCCCCAGTTTACTTTTGCCCGCGTTGCGTGACGGGCTGTATAAGCATGTACTTGTACACTTTTTAGATAGTGCCATGTGGCGCACCTTACAACAGGTTGTGGCAAAGGTGCCTGTAACCGTATGGCTGCACGGTGCTGAAATACACAGCGCAGAGCGACGCAAGTATAATTACCCCGATGAGGCCAGTTTTGCCAAGGCGCAAGCGCAAAGCGAACAACGACTGCAATTTTGGCGCAGTGTATTGCAACCTTGCCCTGCTTTGCTGAAGCTTATTTTTGTCTCGCAGCATTTTGCCGAAGAGGTGATGGCTGATTTGGCATTGCCAACGCCATTGCCTGGTGCGCAATATCAGATACTGCCAAACCCGATAGATACCCATTTATTTCAGTATCAGCCTAAGCAGTTAGGTGACAGAAAGAAAATCCTTGTTCTGCGTCCGTTCAGCTCGGCACAGTATGCTAACGACCTTGCGGTTGCGGCGCTGGTAATATTAAGCAAGCAACCCGGCTTTGATCAGTTTAATATTGCTGTAATGGGTGACGGCCCGCAATTTGAGGCGGTTACAGCACCGTTAGTGGGCTTGAAAAACGTGAGATTACAGCGTGGCTTTTTAACCCAGCAGCAAATTGCCGCCGTGCATAAACAATATGGTGTATTTTTATGCCCAACACGCTGGGATAGCCAGGGCGTGTCAAGAGATGAGGCTATGGCGTCTGGCTTGGTTGCGGTGACTAATGCCGTGGCTGCAGTGCCGGAGTTTTGTGATAGCAACAGCGCTATGCTATGTGACCCAGAATCGCCGCAGGCATTGGCTGAGGCAGTATTAGCCTTGGTGCGGGACCCGTCGTTGTATTTGCGACTGTCCGACAATGGTGCGGTGCGGGTTGCGCAGCAGCGCAGTGCTGCATTGATTATTAAGCAGGAGCTGGCGCTGTTTTATTGCGGCGCCGAATAATAAAATTGCCATTTTTTGCATGGAGAACAGCATGACAATGTCGACACTGTCGGTAATAGGATTGGGGTATATTGGTTTGCCAACGGCAGCCATATTTGCATCGCGTAAGATAAAAGTGATTGGTGTCGATGTTAACCAAAAAGCGGTTGATACCATTAACCGTGGTGAAATTCATATTGTTGAACCCGATTTAGATATCGTGGTGCGCTCTGTGGTGAGCGACGGCTTTTTAAAGGCCACCTTAGTGGCCGAGCCGGCCGATGCATTTATTGTTGCGGTGCCTACACCGTTTAAAGATAACCATGCTGCCGATTTGAGCTATATCGAAGCGGCCTGCAAGGCGATAGCGCCAGTATTGGCGAAAGGCAACCTGGTGATTCTAGAGTCGACTTCGCCAGTAGGCGCGACTGAACAAATGGCGCAATGGCTGGCAGAGCAGCGGCCAGATTTAACCTTTCCACAAAGCCATGGTGAGACGTCTGATATTCGTATTGCCCACTGCCCGGAGCGTGTACTGCCAGGCCATGTCTTGCGTGAGCTGGTGCAAAACGATCGCGTTATCGGTGGTATGACAGCCGCTTGTTCGGCGGCAGCGGTGAATTTGTATAAAGTGTTTGTTAAAGGCGATTGCGTCATTACCAATGCCCGCACGGCCGAGATGGCGAAACTGACAGAAAACAGCTTTCGCGACGTTAACATTGCCTTTGCCAATGAGCTGTCAATGATTTGCGATAAGCTGGACATTAATGTGTGGGAGCTTATCGCGTTGGCAAATCGGCATCCCCGGGTAAATATTTTACAGCCTGGCGCCGGTGTGGGTGGCCACTGTATCGCGGTTGATCCGTGGTTTATTGTCGACTCTTGCCCTGAACAGGCACGTATTATTCGTATGGCACGCGAAGTGAATGACAGTAAGCCCGAGTGGGTGTTAGCTAAAGTGCAGCAACAGCTAGACAATTGGCACAAAGCTAACCCTGCTTTAGGCCGCGCACACGCGACTGTCGCTGTGCTGGGCTTGGCATTTAAGCCCGATATTGATGATTTGCGAGAAAGCCCGGCGTTGGATATAGCCAAACAGCTTGCGGGCGTTGGCTGTAAGTTGCTGGTGGTTGAGCCAAATATTAAAACCTTACCCACGTCTTTGGCAAAACCTGAAGTTGTGCTCACCGATGCTAAAACAGCGTTGTCGGCTGATGTTATCTGCGTATTGGTGCGGCACAGCCCGTTTGCTGATATTACTGCTGAGTTGGCTAAACATGCGGCAGTGGTGGATGCTGTTGGGTTGTTGCGTTAAGGGTAAACAGACATGACAACCGCTAAGGTGCAACCGGCAACGTCTATTTGCCAGCGTGTGATTATATTGGCCAATCACTCTGTCATGAGTGCGCCGGTGGCTGATCACTATGCTGCTTTTTTGCATGCTGCAGCTAAGCAGTGGCAAGCCGTTGGCGCCGAGGTGCTGGTGTTTGACTGCTGTGGTGCCGTCGTTAACGAAACAGATCCGATACACGATTTTATCTACTATATGCAGTTAGGGTTAGTACCCGACAACGTAACGTCGCTGGCGCAATCTGTTGCGTTATATAAACCTACTGTTTTAGTCGCATTGCTACCTGAGTATTTGCTCACTGCAGCAACACAGGTGGCGTCTAAACTTGGCTTGCCATTACTGGCCGACTTACGGCTGTATCAAGCCGACACGGTGCCAATATTGTCAAGCTCGCTGCTGGCTGGTTGTGCGTTAGTTTTGTCCGACAGCAATGTAACAGATGTACCACAGGCTATTAAGTGGCCGCTAACTGATGCTCAGTTGGTGCCGCAGCTGGCACAACTGTTAAGCGGTGGCGCTATGCAAAGCCGGCTTAATGCTCAGCAACTTAAATTAAGCCGGGTATTACAGCGGCCACAGCAGCAGGCAGAGCCGATAATGGCTGGCGGCGACAATGCGGATAGCTGGCGGCTTGTTGACGATAACACCGCGTGGCAGCAGTTTAATGTTGCTCCGCTAAGCACGATTGCCGTGCATGGTGCAGTGCGTTATGAAGCCACCGGCGCAGAAAAAAGCCGCAAAGCGGTATTGTTGATTAAACTGAGCAATAGCGCCGCTGAGCTCTTAACAATGCCATGTGCCGGGCTGAGTTGGTCTGATGTGTTCGACAGCCACTTTGTTTACTTACCTGACAGCCAGGGCCGCGATAAGCAAATTGTATCCTGGCAGTTACCGGACAACTGTGTCGCTGTTGCTATTTGTGTGCGTGGTTTTTACTTAAAAGCACCTGCTAAGGTGTATCTGCAGCAGATGCGGTTATACCAAGACAATAAACAAGCCCTGTTGCTGGAACAGTGGAATTACATTAACCACTATTTTTACAATAAAGGTGAGGTGACCTTTGTGCGCTCCAGGCTGGAACGCTTATTACAACAAGCCTGCACCCCTGAGCAATTGCGTTTAGGACAACAGGTGCTGGGCTTATATCAGGTTAAGCAGGGTATAACGATCCCTAAACGCCAACCGGATGCTTTGTATACACCGCGCGCCAATGCCGTTTTGTATTGTTTGCATCAGTCTTTACCCTATGTCACAAACGGTTATGCCACGCGCTCACACGGTATTGCGATGGGGCTAGCTGGCGCAGGGTGGCAGGTTAACGTTGCGACGCGCCCCGGGTTCCCCTGGGATACGCAAGACATTATGGCGGCGACAAGCTACCACAAACAACACATCGATGGTATTTGCTACACCGCCTATAATGGCAGTCATATAGAAGACGTTGGCCTGGCAAGTTATATTGCTATCACCGCCGACCATTTTTGCCGTGAAGCGCAGCATAGCCGTGCCGGGCTTATTATCGCGGCATCAAATCATGTTACTGCTATACCGGCCCTTATTGCGGCACGGCGGTTGGGTATTCCATTTGTTTATGAACTGCGTGGCTTATGGCATCTGACTAAGGGCTCTTTACGCCCGGATTGGGCCAGTTCAGAGCGGTTTCAGTTAGAGCATCAACTTGAACTGCTGGTGGCGGCAGAAGCTGATCATGTTTTTACGCTGACCGATGAGCTGAGTAAAGTGCTGACACAAGCAGGTGTGAACACGCCGGTGAACTTAGCGCCAAACGCAGTAGATTGCAGTGTGTTTTATCCACGCGAAGCGGACAGCAATGTGCGCAAGCAACTGGACATTTCGGATGATGCCTTAGTTATTGGTTATGCTGGCAGTGCTGTAGGCTATGAAGGCTTAGATGTGCTAATGGAAGCACTGGCCATTTTGGCTCGCCAGGGCGAGAGTTTTGTTTTTGTATTGCTGGGCGATGGCGCCGTGTTGGAGCAGGTTAAACTGCAAGCGCAGCAGCTGAATATCAGCCGCTACTGCCGGTTTGCCGGCCGGGTAGCGTTTGCCGATGTCGCCAGGTTTATTAGCAATATGGATGTTATGCCCATTCCGCGACGCAAAAGTGCGGTAACGGAAGTGGTGTCGGCGCTTAAACCGTTAGAAGCGATGGCGATGGCGAAAACGCTGGTGTTATCTGATGTTTCACCGCATTACGAGTTTGCCGGCGCGGCTAAGCAGATTTTAGATGACGATACCGGGGTTAGGTTGCATCAACGGGCGGTGTTATGCCGTCATGACGATGCCAGATCGCTTGCCAGTGCGCTGAAGTATAGCCTTGCTGATAGTGGCAGACGTGAGACGCTGGGTAGTGCAGCACTTAACTGGATACGCCAGCATCGCACGTGGCAGGCGGTAACACAGCAATACCGCGATACGATTCAGCCGCTGATACAACAACATAACGCAACGCCAAATAAACCTGGCAAAAGCAAGCCGGTTATTGCGGTAATAGCGGATGAGTTCAGTTTAACGGCGTTATCCGATGCGGCTGAGCTTATTTGTGTTACGCCGCAAAACTGGCATCAGCTACTTAGCAACACCAAAGTTGATGCCTTGTTGGTTGAGTCGGCCTGGAATGGTAACAGCGGGCAGTGGCATCGGATGATAGGCCATTATGATGATACTAGCAGTGCCGCATTGCGTGACATGCTAACGTTTTGTCGTGCACACCAGATCCCGTCATTGTTTTGGAATAAAGAAGATCCGGTACATTTTGACCGTTTTGCGGCAAATGCGGCTTTTTTCGATCACGTGTTTAGCTCCGATGCAGACTGCTTGCATCGTTACTTAAATTTAGCTGCCAGGGAGATTAGTACCGTAAGTAGCATGGCGTTTTTTGCTTCGCCAGCCTTACATAACCCACTGCCTGCAAGCGTAGCCTGGCAAGATACTGTTGCTTATGGTGGCAGTTATTATGGCGAGCGATACGCGAAGCGCACCGCAGCGTTATTACCCTTGCTGCAAGCGGCGTCTGAGTGCGGGCTTACCTTGTATGATCGCCAACATGATAATCCCGCTTCGCCTTATCGTTTTCCTGATAATTTGGCCTCTTATGTACAAGGCGGCTTAAGTTACCCGCAAATGGTGCAAGCCTATAAAGCACACCCGGTGCACATTAATGTCAATTCTGTAGCAGACTCGCCAACCATGTTTTCCCGACGTGTTATGGAAATAGCTGCATCGGGTACACCGGTATTAAGTGCAAGTGGACAGGCTATGCAGGCCTATGCCGGTAAGGGCGTGTTTTTTGCTGATGACAATACTCAGGCCAAGGCGGCGCTGCAAATCCTGCAAAACCCAAGCGCTCGTTGGCATGCCGGGCTTGACGGTGTGCGCCAGGTGTATACGGCGCATACTGCGGCACATCGGCTTTGCCTTATGTTGCGTACTGCCGGAATAACGCTGGGCGCACCAACGCCGATGCCAGTATGGGTACTGGTACCCAACATGACGCTACAGGCTGCACAAGCCTTGCTGATGCAAAGTGAACCGCCACAATGTGTGCTTGCCGTTCAGTGGCAGGAGGCAGCTAAACAGTTGCTGCAACAACAGGGTATTGAAACCGCTTTAGCCAAGCCAATAGAGACTGCTGCGCTGTTAATCGTGGCCAGAAATGCAGAAATTTTGTGTCAAGCTGAACACAATGACTTCCTGGATTTGCAACTTAGCACGCTGTATTCGCCATACAGTACAGCCGCTTTTTGCCGCGACACCGAACCTATGGCAGGCAGTTGGCCGGGGTTAACTACCTTGGTTGGCAAGCCCGATTTTAGTTTAACCGCGTTTAGTGCAAGCCCAGCACTGTTGCAACAAGCCGACGAACAAACGCTTCTGACGCAGATTGCAAAAAACAGTAAGCAGAGCACCTGTTTATTGATTCGAAAACCCGTTGTTAGCCCAACGTTATCCTTGCCACCTCGCAAGAGAAACCTGTTAATTGCCGGGCATGATTTGAAATTTATTGCGCCATTTTATCCGGCGTTAGAGCAGGCCGGTTTTAACCTGTTAATTGATCAATGGCAAGGCCATCAGCAACACGATGCAGTGCAAAGTCTGCAGTTATTAAAACAGGCCGACATCATATTTTGTGAATGGATGCTGGGTAATGCACTGTGGTATACCAGGCACAAGCTACCGTCGCAGCGCTTATTTGGCCGGCTGCATTCGCAAGAATTGCGCTCTGAGTTATTTGAAAAACTGAGGTTTAATGCTTTTGACCAGGTATTTGTTGTTGCAGAGCATATTCGTCAGCAGGCAATACAATTAAAACCGGATAGTGCTAAACGGACTACCGTGTTACATAACGCTGTTGATACGTCGCGGTTTGCGCCACTAGCACGAAAAGCGGGTATGAATAAGGTTTTGGGCTTTGCGGGGGTTGTGCCAAAATCAAAGCGATTTGATCGGGCGCTGGATATTTTGGCTGAATTAAGAAAAACAGATACCGGTTATGTACTGCGGGTTAAAGGTAAATTGCCGGCCGATTTTGCCTGGATGCAAGCACATCGCCCGGACGAAATGGCCTGGTTTGATAAGCAGTTTGCCCGCATTGAGCAAGACCCCTTATTACAAGGTGCCGTGCACTTTGATGGCCATGGCGATGATATGCCACAGTGGTATCAGCAGTTGGATGTTATTCTCTCGACCAGCGATTTTGAGAGCTTCCATTACAGTGTGGCTGAAGGGGCTGCCTGTGGTTGTCAGCCTGTGGTCTTTAACTGGGAGGGGGCAGCTACGTTGTACCCCGAAGCATGGTGTGTTGAAGATGTGGCCACGGCCTGTGCCCACATAAAACAGTTGTCAATACAGCCTGGTGCAGCTGAGCCATCTGAGACAACGCAACAGCTGCATGATTGGATCCACCAGCGCTATGCGCTTGAGAGTATGAGTTCGCGTTTAATCGCGCATTTACAAATAGAAGAGACACCTAAAGTGGTAGCGTGAAAGCATGTTTAAAATATCTCGAAAGTTGGTGCGTAAGTTAACGGGTAAACCGGAATTACGCCTGCCACCACCACACCCTGTGGCACGTTTAATGGAGCAACAAGGGCAGTTTGATGCGATTTGGTATTTAGCACAAAACCCTGATGTTGCTGCTGATAAACGCTGGCGCCAGCAACCGGCAATGCATTATTTGCAATTTGGCTCTAAAGAAGGTCGCCAACCGGTAGCCTGGTTTGATAGCCAGTATTATTTGCAATCAAATGCTGATGTAGCCAAAAGTGGCGCTAATCCGTTTGTGCATTTTTTACAGCATGGTAGGGCAGAAGGGCGCAAACCGAATAACTTTCTATTGATAAATCAGTTGTCTGGTGCTGATGAAATGCTCGCGCTAAACGAAACGCAACAAGTTTGTGTGACGCTACCGTTGTTTACTAAAACATCGCAGCTACAGTTAGCCCTGCGATTGCACAGTGATGATGACAAAACCTGTGGTTTGCTGCTGGCTGAGCTGGTAGATGCCAAAGGCAAGGTGATGACGCTTACACACTGTGGCCCGCTTCGGTTTTCATCTGTTTTTGGCAAATGGTATCGCTACGTGGTGTCGGCCAGGCAAAAAGATGATGTTTTTGTTATCCCGGTACCGCCTGCGGCTGCGTTGCTGCGCTTAACCCTTCGCCCGTGGCAAGGTAAGCAGATACAGGTGCGCAACGCTATTGTACCCAGCTGGTTACCAGACAAAGTGCGGCCGGTACCAACTTTACCTGGCGAGGTTGTTAATCAACTTAAGTCAGCAAACCAGCTAAACGTGGCCTTGTTAGCGGATGAGTTTACCTACAACAGCTTTCGCGATGAGTTTAATGCAATTACGTTTACGCCGGATAATTGGCGTGAGGTGTTTGCTGCACAAAAACCAGAGCTATTTTTCTGTGAGTCGGCCTGGTCAGGTATTGACCCGGTAACCCGGCCGTGGAAAGGCAAAGTTTACGCCAGCGAAAACTTTAAGCATGAAAACCGCCAGGTGCTGTTTGATATTCTGGCGTACTGCAAGCAGCACAAGATCCCAACGTTATTCTGGAATAAAGAAGACCCAACACACTACACTGATCGTAAACACGATTTTGTCAAAACCGCCGTGCTGTTTGACTACGTTTTTACCTCGGCGGCAGAATGCGTTGCGCGTTATAAAAGCGATTATGGCGTAAAGCATGCTTTTGCGTTGCCGTTTGCTACCAACCCGCGGTTGTTTAATCCGCTGACCACAGCACAGCGCAGCAATAAAGTGGTGTTTGCCGGTAGCTGGTATGCTAACCATATTGAGCGGTCCGCGGTAATGACGCAGGTGTTGGATGCGCTGATTGCACAAGGCTATGAACCGGAGATTTACGACCGCTACCACGGCGACCCTGACCCGCTGCATAAATGGCCACAGCAGTATTTACCCTATGTAAAGCCGGGGTTGCCGCATAGTGACATGCCCGCGGTGTATAAATCGTCGACCTTTGGCTTGAATTTTAATACCGTAACCGATTCTGAAACCATGTTTGCCCGCCGGGTGTTCGAGTTGATGTCGTCTAATACGTTAGTCATCTCAAATTATTCACGGGGTGTTGAGCAGATGTTTGGTGAGTTGGTGGTGTTTGCTGATCGTGAGCCGAAGCGGCTTGGCAGCCTGGATAGCGCCAGCATAAATAAAATGCGCCAACAAGCACTGCACAAGGTGCTTACTGAACACACCTATACCCAGCGCTGGCACTATATGTTGCGTTGCATTGGCTATAACACTACGGCGTCTGATAACAGCCTGACATGGTGCGCGTTGATCGACAGTGAAGCGCAGGCCGCTATGGCAGTAAGCCGCTTTGAACAACAGTTTGGCCGCGACACTGAAGCCCGTTTATTGCTGCTATGCAGTGAGGTGTTTGCGCCCGACAGTATTAGTGTGTTGTACCAGCGCTATAACCGTTTTGGCATTAGTGTGAGTGCGCTGCACTTTGCCCGGCATTATGCCCTGGCTCAGCGCTATGCACCGATAACCAGCCGCTATGTGGTTGTTGCTCGGCCTGCAGAGCTTCCTGATGCGGCCTGGTTTGGCCAGGCGCTGCCGCACCTGAGTTATTTAGACCAAGGCTATGCCACACCGGCGGGTATGCTTGAGCCGTTGCAACAGGCACAGCAAACAGCCGAAAGTACTTTACTGATGCAGGGTAGCAGCTGGCCATTGTGGCTGGATAGTTTACTGGCTGCTGAACAGGTAACGGTGCTACGGCTGTAAAGGAAAAGTATGCAAATATCAGTAATAGTGCCGTGCTTTAACGCGGTAGGAAAAATTGAGCGCTGTTTAAGCGCACTGGCTGCCATTGAATTTAATGCCGGCCAGTTTGAGGTGATTTTTGTCGACGATTGCTCAACAGACAACACCTTATCGCTACTGCAACAACAAACGGCAAACCGGCAAAACTGGCGGGTATTGCAGTTGCCGCAAAATTCGGGCTCGCCATCGGCACCACGTAATCTTGGCTTGAGCCAGGCACGGGGTGACTATGTATTTTTTCTCGACAGTGACGATGAAATTTTCCCCGATACGTTAAACACGCATTATCAGCATGCGCTGCAAACCAACGCCTGTATTGTCCGGGGTTATTTGATAGCCGATACCGGCCGTGAGCAGCTTGAGATGAACAAAGTTCATAACTGGCAAGCCAACTTAACCCGACAGCAGCGAATTGCTGCCATTATTGCCCACCAAAGCACGATACCCTGTAGCCTGATTAAACGTAGCCTGTTGCAACAGCATACTATTACCTGGCCTGAAGCCCTGCGCATGGGCGAAGACAGTTATTTTCTGGCTCAGGTGTTAAGCGTGGCAGAGCAGGTAGAATACCTTTCTCACCCCACTTATATTTATAACCAGCGCCGCTCTTTTGTAGCCTCCAGCACACAGTCTTATGGCGCCCGTGAATTACGCAATCATCTCATTGTTTGGCAAGGTGTGCAGCAAGCTTTGGCGCTGGCGGGCGTAGATTACTTTGCCTTACGGTTGCAAAAAGGCTTACAAGCCGTGCTTGCCAGTTTGGTATTTCGCAATCGCTATGACATAGATGAAGCGTTATTTCTGCAATTTGCCGATTTTATCCGACAAAACTGGCCGCTTATCGCCACGTTTAATTACATACCCCGTAACCGTGAGTTATTGCAAACACTGTTAAATAGCGACTTTGCTGGTTTTTCTGCATTGTGCAAACCGCGCTTGCTGATCGCCGGTTACGATTTGAAGTTTATTCAGCCGGTGTTAACGGCACTAGGGCACTATTTCACCGTGATAACGGACGAGTGGCGTGGCCATAATAGCCATGATGAAAGCCATAGTTTGCAGCAGTTAGCGCAGGCCGATTACATTTGGTGTGAGTGGCTGTTGGGCAATGCGGTGTGGTACAGCAAGCACAAAACGCCACAACAGAAGTTAGTATGCCGGATGCATCGGTTTGAGCTAAGCCGGGAATTTGGTGAGCAGCTGAACCTGTCAGGTGTGGATGCGATAACCGCGGTTTCAGTGTTGTTTTTTGAGCGTTTAATGGAGCGTTTCCCCGCCATACCACGGCAAAAGGTGAGGTTGCTGCCCAATTTTGTTGATGTGGCAGGCTACGATCAGGTGAGTTTTGCCGACAGCCGTTTTACCTTGGCGATGATAGGCTATGTGCCTGCCAAAAAAGGCCTGTTGCACGCCTTGCAGATATTGGCAGAGCTGCGACAAAAAGATAGCCGTTACCGGTTGAAGCTTTTTGGCAAGGCGCCGGCAGAGTTGCCCTGGCTAAAAAATCACCCTGACGAACTGGCGTATTTTGCCGATTGCGAACAACATATTCGCGATTTAGGCTTAACTGACGCCGTTGAACATGTTGGCTTTGCCGATATAAAGAAAGCGATGGCGCAACATCAGGTGGGTTTTGTGCTGTCGGTAAGCGAGTCGATGCGTGAGCTGCCAGGTTTTGAAAGTTTCCACCTTGCTGTAGCCGATGCCTATGCCGCTGGTGCGGTGGGATTGGTAAAGCAATGGACCGGCTGTGAGTATGTTTATCCACCCCAGATGATCACCCCGGATACAAATGCCTTAGTGAGCAAAATCTGGCAGCTAACGCAGGACAAAGCAGCTTATCAGCAGCTACAGCAAACTGGTATTAGCTTTATTGAGCGTCATTACAATGTCAGCGCTTTTGTTCAGCATGTACGTGCGCTTTATGACGAGATTTAATGATTGCTGATTAACGTTTAATTTAGCAGTTGCCATACTCGTGCAGTGATTACGCGCAGGTTATTTATAGGCGCAAGTAGAAGGCCACATCAAGGAGCAGATATGTTTAACATTTTAAAAGAGCTATTTTCGAGTAGCAAACCGCGATCACAACGCATGGTTTTTGGTACCAATATTACGCTTAACGAAAATGTGCTGAGCTGTCAGATTCATGCAGGTGAAAACGAGGTCGGCATTAAAGCTAAATACTTTTTTTATTTGGTGAAAAATGGCAGCACTATTGCAAAACACGGCTGGTCTGATATTTCTTCTCATCGCTGGACATTAACCGAAACCGGCAATTATCGCGTCAGAGGTTTTATTGAGATTGGCGGAGAAAAACGCAACAGCTTTTCGGATGGTGTTGATTTTTTCAATGCAGAATTTGAGCAAAGCTGGGCTCAGCTCAAATCAGGGGATATGTCAGCGATTAACAGTTTGCTGGATCTAAATTTTGTGGACGCAGATTACCCACATCAGAGTTTTTTGCTCGTTCAAACCATGAACGGTCCTGTGCCTACTATACCGCTCTCTCTTAGGCACGAGTATCTAAAAACTGATCACTGTTCGGCTTTATATAGTAGCTTGGGCAGTGCTAAATTCGATGGCGTAAAAGCAGTTTTTTCTGGTAACGCTTTTGTTGACGGTCGACTTATCTATGGCCAGGACGATATCGGCGACTGTAATAAGTTGGATATGCTAGCAGCGTATGGTGATTTTAGTGCCGTTATTGTAGGACAAGACCAGATCACTGTGTCTAACGATTATTTTGGTGTGCAAAAAATTTATTACCTGGAGTCTGCACAGGGGTTATTAATCTCAAACCGACACCACTTAGTTGTCATCGCCGCGGTAGCGTTAGGTTTTAATCTACGTATAAATAAAGCTGTTGCTCTGTCACATTTAGTGTCTGGGATTACCCAGCCATTTCAACAAACATTATCAAGTGACTCATTGGTGCAAGGCGTTAAAATTTTGCCGGTACACAATCGTTTAGTTGTCCGCGGTAATGCAATGCACCTGGAAAATAAACCTGTTGCCAGAATCTTAACTTCGAAGCGTCGTGATATTTCTCCGGCAGAATATGTTGATTTGTTGAAAAAAGGCGGCAAAGACGTTGTCGCAAATCTGCAGGCGATTTTTGACCATCCAAGATTCAAACATGTGCTGGTTGACCTGTCAGGTGGCATGGATTCGCGAGCGGTTTACAGTGCGCTGACGAATGTTAACGGTGGGCGGGAAAAAACACGAATAAACAGCTGTGATACGGCGTCATTGCCGGATGACCAAAAAATTGCTCTAACCATCAATAACGCATTTGGTTACCAATATGATGATATAGATGAAGAAGTTACGCAGTGCAGCAATTTAGATTTGCTGCATGAGTGTTTTAGCCATTTGGCAGGGGTGTATTATGCTTACGATCCGACGAATACATATTGCCAAACCATTAGCTTGAAAGACACGATTAACGTAACCGGATTCTTTGGTGAAATATGTTTAAGACCATATTACTCAAGATCGTATCTAGAGTCTTTAGCCGGGCTGGAACTTCACGAATTTGTTGAACAGCTTTTGGGGCAGCATTCGCTAAGCTCGTTTGGGGGCGCCTCTGCACTAGCACAACTTAAGTCTGTTATGTTGGATGGATTGGCTGCGTTGCCTGGGGAGTCTGCTTTGGAAAAGTACGACTTACATTATTTGTATTTCAGAAATGGCCTGCATTGCTCGGATATTTATCGTTTTAACAAAAAAACACCACGTATTGGTGTTCTGCAGTCTGCATATTTGATGGATTTGAAGTTAAACACTTATGGCAAAGTAAGTGTCGTTAAGTTGGAAAATGATTTTATTGCATGTCTTAATCCGCTGCTGGCGTGTTTTCCTTACGATACGAAACGGGACAATGCTGATAAAGCAGCTGCACAGTCTGAACTTGAAGTGTTTGATCCGCGGTTAAATGGCGTTAAATTTCCGATTAATGCTGACAATCAGGCTTGGCTTGCCGCAAGAGCTGCGAAACAACGGGTGATACTGGGTAAATTAGAAGATAAATCCAGACACGACATCGATGCTGTCGCCTTGCAGGCAGTTAAAGAATTGATGAAATATCCGGAAGTCGTAGATGAAGCTGTGCTAAAGGCGGTATTTGCTCAGTTAAAAACACAGGGTAGCAACTATGTTTTGGTTAACAAGGTTATTTCGCTTTGTCAGCACGTCCGTATGCTACAGCAGGCTGGTTGAACCAACGCATATGTCTATGAAGAATTATTATATTTTGCCAATGTTTTACAATGCTAGGATTTGCCTTTAGTGACCTTTCATAGCGTTTTTCAAGCAGATTGGTATTTACAGCAATACCCTGACGTAGCGGCGGCTGGGGTTGAACCGCTGCAGCACTACCTTAACCATGGCCGGTTTGAAAACCGTTGGCCGTGTGATTTGCCGGCGCTGCGGTTAGACCTGTCGTTATGGCAAGCCGATGACCCCCGCACTGACTTAGCTGCTTTGCAGGCAATGGTTGCAGCGCAGCAACCGTTGCATAGCGCGCTTGCAGCCTGGGTATTGGCTCGATGGTATGGCAGTTTTGATTGCTGGCAAGATGTTTATCCGTTAATAGACACTATGTTGGATGACCCGGCGGCACTGGCAATACTCGCAAACCAAGGGCCGTTTTTATTGGCGTTTTCAGCTGCTATCAACTGCAAGCAACCAGAGCGGGCAATGGCTTTACTTAAGCGTGAAGACTGGCCGCAAACTACTGATAAAGCACTGGCAGCGTCTATGTTGCAGCAAGGCGCTGATAAACTGCGCACCTTAAGCCAGGTGTTTGAACAACAGGGATTAATGGGCCTGGCCGATGACAGTGGGGCTTTGCTTAGCACGTTAAAAGCTGGCACGTTAAAAGCTAGCACCTTAAAAGCCAACACGTTGCCAGCTAAAATAAGCGATTTATGGCAACCCTTAGTCAGTGTTATTGTGCCGTGTTTCAACGCGGCGGCAACCATTGGCTATGCCCTTGACAGTCTGCTTCGGCAAAGCTGGCGCAAACTGCAAATAATTGTGGTTGATGATGCCTCAAGTGATAACTCCGCTGACATTGTGCAGCAAATTGCTGCGCTGGATAGCCGCATTACGTTGCTGCGCCAGACGGTGAATCAGGGCGCTTATGCCGTACGTAATATTGGTTTGTCGGCAGCACGTGGTCGTTTTATCACCGTGCATGATAGCGACGACTGGTCGCATCCGCAGAAAATTGCCTTGCAGGTAGCGGCGTTACAGGCTAACCGTAATGCCATGGCGTCTATTTCGCATTGGGTAAGGTGCACCGACGCATTGCAGTTTGGCCACTGGCGGGTAGAAGACAGCTGGACCTATCGTAATACCTCATCCTTGTTATACCGACGACGGGTTGTAAAACAACTGGGCTTTTGGGACCGCGTAAGTGTCGGGGCTGATACCGAGTATATGCTGCGTACCCTAAAGCACTATGGAGAGCAGGCTGTGGTTGATGTAAAACCCGGCCTGCCGCTATCTTTTGGCCTGGCTGACGTTAAAAGCCTGACCCAAACCAAAGCCACCCATCTGCGTACCCAGTTTAATGGCTTACGCTGCGATTATCGCAATGCAGCTATGCAATGGCATAACGCGGCCGACTCGCTGTATATTCCGGCAAGCTTAACGCAGCGGCCGTTTGCAGTACCGCCGCGGATGTGCAGGGGCAGCGAGGCGGTGCAGCAACATAACCTGATGTTGATACTTGAGCAAAAGCAGCTGTTTGATAGCGATTGGTATCTGACTAACAATCCTGATGTTGCTAAAGCCGGTGCCAATCCGTTGCAGCATTTTGTTTACCATGGCGCGGCGGAGGGGCGCGATCCTCTACCCGGGTTTAGTTTGTCTGGTTACGCCTTGTCACAGCAGCTGCCGTTAGCGCAGGCTTTGGCTCATTGGTTAACGCCAGGCAAACCAGTAAGCGGGCCAATATGGCTTAAACAGCAAACATTACCGGGCAGCCAACAACATATGGTACTGGTCGCGCATGCTGCAGCTAGCGAATTATACGGCGCTGAGCGCAGCCTGATCGATGTACTGCAGCAGCTAAGCCAGCTGCAACTTAGCCTAACGGTGATTTTGCCCAGTGCCAATAATCCGGATTACATCCGGCAGTTAATGCCTTGGTGCCAGCGATTGCTGGTGCTGCCTTATGGTTGGTGGCGTGCTGATAGGGCGCTGTGCCAGCCAACACTGGCGTGTTTCACCACGCTGTTTCAGCAACTGCACGCTGATGTGGTATACCAAAATACCTGCGTATTGTATGAACCCTTAGTCGCAGCCAGGCAGTTGCAGTTACGCACCATTATGCATGTGCGCGAAGTGGCAGATACCGATGCCGATCTCTGTCGGCAGCTTGCTGCAACAGCAAACCAGGTAGCACAGCACATACAACAACATGCTGATGTGGTTATTGCTAATTCCGCTGCCGTCGCATGCTTTGTCAACAGCCCCGAGCGCACAGTGACGCTGCCCAATACGCTGTCTGCAGCACTGCGCCAATGTTCAGCCCGGCCCAACGGCAGCAGGCTGCAACTGGGTATGATAAGTAGCAACAGCGCGAAAAAAGGCATCGCTGATTTTTTCGCCATGGCTGAACAGGCACACGGCCGCGGTTTGCCCGTCGACTTTGTGCTATTTGGACCCAATAGCGCTGCACTGCAACAGCTTATGCAGCAATATGCTGGCCTGGTGCGTTATGCAGGTTATGTTGCTGCGCCAGAGCAAGCGTTGGCGCAGTTGGACGCCGTAGTAAATTTATCGCAGGTAGCCGAGTCTTTTGGTCGCACGGTACTGGAAGCGTTAGCCACGTCGCGGTTGGTATTGGCGTATCGACATGGTGCCCTAGCCGAGTGGTTACCGGCAGAACTGTGCTTGTTGGCAGAGGTGGGCAACTGGCCTTTGTTGCTGACTCAACTTGAAGCGCTATTGGCAGAGCCATTAAGCTTAAAGAAAATATTGCAGCTGGGCGCTACATTTGCCTGGCAGCATTATGCGCCGGAGCACGTATTGCCGATATGGCAGCAGTTACTTAACGTACAGCAAAGAGGCTAAAATGGCAGCGATTATGTTGCGTGTGTTACTTAGTAGTATTGTATTAAGCGTTACCGGATGCGGTGCAACTGACGAAGCGCCAGACAGCGCTAATGTTGACAACCCACCGGGGGTGATAGTGACACCAGCCCCGCCGGTAAACGGTTTAACGCAGTGTGGTATTACACAGTACAGCACTCCAGTTAAACCTATGGCGCTGCCAAATGGCTTTAGCAGCGTGATTATGGGCTCGTCGTCAGCTGCAGGCGCTGGTGCCAGCCAAGGGTCGCTAAGCTGGGCTGGCCAGTTTAGTGCCTGGCAACAAAGCAGCGGCCGGGCGGTAACGAATATTGCCAAAGGTGGCCACACGACTTACCAGGGATTAGCGCAATATTGTTTAACTGCCGATAGTCGACCAGCACCAGATAATGCGCATAATGTTAGCCAGGCACTGGCGTTGCAGCCGGATTTAGTCATTATTGCTTATCCCAGCAATGATGCGGCGCTTGGCTGGTCGGCAAATGAAAGTGTGGCAAATATTATGCTAATACGGTCGGTTTTGGCCGATGCCGGTGTTGCTAGCGTAGTGATGTCGGCCCAACCGCGTTCGTTATCAGCCTCTCGCACCGCATTACTACAAGAATTTGACCGTTTATTGCTACAACAGCTGCCAGATTGTGTTGTGTCACTGTATAATGCGCTGCAACAGGACAACCGCCTCAACCCGCAGTATGATGCCGGCGATGGTGTGCATTTAAATGATCAAGGCCACGCGGTGGTGTTTGATGCTTTACGCGAGATGCTGACGCAGGGCGACTGTGTTTCGCTGCCAGAGTGATGAAATAAATTGACTAGTTATGTAATAAAAAGCAGGCATTTACGGGCCTCGGCTCCTGGCGTTATTCGTTGGTGTTTAGATTTTCCGCAACCTGACGCTAAGGTTAGCCTGGAGCAGTTGCAGCAAGGGCTGCGGTTTCAGGGCTGGCTGTTGCAACAACCTTTGCTTAGCGCGCAAATGTATGTGCGCCAGGGTGATAGCCTGCATTACTGCGACTTAAACGTTAAACGTGCTGATGTAGTGGAAAAGGTGTTGCGGCAAAACCCGGTGGCGCACAACCAGTTGCAATGTGGTTTCAGTTGCAAATTGCCGGCGCAAACAAGCGAGCTAATTGTTGGCTTTATGCTTGGTAGCACCGCGTATGATTTTGTTGAACTGCGCATTGAGAGTTCGATGAAAGTATTGCATGGTACTGCGCCGTGGCTATTTTTGGATAACGATACCAACCAAAGTGTGGCGCAATTTACCGGTGAGCTGAGCCTGGACAAGCCAACATTGCAGAGCTGGCATGACTATGTAAGCGCGCTATCGTCGTTATCCGGTTGCGACAATGTTGTGCTATTGCTTGCTCCCACAAAAGAAATGGTTTACCCAGAGTATTACCCGCACCGTCGTGCCGGTAAACCCCCTGTGCAGCAGCTGCTGGAGTTTTTGCCAGCTCAGGCACCCGTGCTGTATCCGGCGGCTGAATTAGCGCAAGCGGAGCAGCGTAGTTTTCGTTATACCGATACCCACTGGACACATCACGCGGCGATGACAGTAACGGTATTGCTGGCACAGCGACTTGGGCTGGCGGTATCTGAAGTTGAAGCGCAATTTGCTGCCGATGAATATGTTGAACGCAGCGTGTGTGGTGATCTGGGCAATAAACTGTTTCCGCCGCAAGCGGCCAGCGAAATGCTGTTGAGCAATGTGAATTACAAACAGTATTTACGTTATGACAACGGCTTGCCTAATTTTGGCCGGGTGATGCTGTTTGAAAACAGTAAGGCGTTGACGGCACAGCATTGCCTGATCTTTGGTGCATCGTCAGCTTATAGTATGTTAAATTATCTGGTACGGTTGTATGGCAAAGTTAGCATAGTGCACTCTGCCGGTAACGTAGATCCTGAGGTGGTATCGGCATTATCACCTGATTGCATAATATGCCAGACCAACGAGCGTTTTATTGTTAGAGCGCCAGTGGCGGATTATTCGCTGGCTGAGGTGATGCAGGGTAAGTTGAGTGATATGGCGCTGGCTGAACGCAGCACTTTATTACAACGATCGGCGGACTGCAATGCCGGACACTTTCAGGCTTATTTTCACCTGTTACTTTCACGCGCTACATTTTAAGAGATAAAGATGATTAAACCTTTGTACGGTAGCTTGCCAGCTGCCGCAACGCTTGAAACGTTTCGCGCTGAGTTGCAACAATGCAGGTAGTTGCGTTAACCACTGCGGAGGTTGTAGCGTTAACGCCTAAGCAACAGCGGCGTGATGATGGCTGGTCGATAGCAGAGGATAGGATTGTGGTCCCGCTGAAGGTAGCAGGGCCAGGCTGGTACAGTATTGAAGGTGAGGTAGTAATAGAGGGCCGCAAACGTATTGTTAGCGTGCATTCTGCTGCCGGCTTGCTAGTGCATTTGCCTCTGACGTTAAAAGGACGGCTGTTAGATTTGTTCTATGTCCCCGCGGGCTATTCTGGCTTAAGCATGCAAATTTCAGCGAAAGATTTAACCTTGTACCGCTGTGATTTTCAATTGACTAAATTGACAACAATGCAACGTGTTTGGCGCATGACGCGTCGGTTAGCATTAACATTTATCCGCCAGCCAGCCTCGCGTCGCCGAGGCGTTGCATTAGGTTGGACTAGCGTATTTGAAGGCTTAGAGCCCGCATACAGAAAGGCTTGCCAGTTAAGAGCGTGGCACGCTGGCATACCTTATGCTGCTTGGATACGTTTGCATGAAGCTGAACATGCTCAGCCACATTCCCGCATTGCGCAATATTTGACAACGCGTCCCAGGCTAGTGGTCGTTGTTTATGGTGATGCCACGCTATCGGCCGCACTGTGGCAAACCAGCATAGACAGCGTTGCCAAGGCAAAAATAGCATTATCGAATGTATTTGCGCTTACTATTAACACTGGGCTTAACGTAGATATACCAACATCTGTTGCCTGCGGGGATGCTAAGGCACTAGCTAAATGGTTGGCTGTTGACGGCAGAGTGTTGCTGCTAAGAGCTGGCGCGGTGCTGTCAGCATGGTCAGGTGCCTGGTGGGCACTTTGCGGTACATCAGCACCCTTTAGCTACAGCGACAGCGATTATTTAATGCCTCATCGACGCAGACCGCAGTTTAAACCCGATTGGTCAATAGAGCTGTTGCGTAGCACGCATTACATTGGTGATGTGGTGTGTTGCCAGGTGCCGGCGTTGCTAAATTGTGGCTGGCTGGAGTCTGACTGGCAGCGTGATAGGCCGGGGCAGCGCTTGGTGCTGCGTTTGGCAGAGCAGCTGGATGGCGCTAGTGCGCCTGAGCATATAGCGGCGGTATTGTGGCATGATACGCTGCCACCTGCGCCAGCGCAGCCGGCATCTGTTGCCGAGCATTTGCAGCGGCTTGGTGTTGCGGCAGCGGTAAGTGAAGGTGCGCATCAGACTGTGCGGGTAAGCTATCAGCGCAGCAGTACACCGCTGGTAAGTATTATTGTGCCTACCCGCGACATGCTGAACTTATTAGCCGCATGTGTTAACAGTGTTCTGGATAAGACCCAGTATCCGTCGTTTGAGCTGTTGATTGTCGATAATCAAAGTAGTTGCTCAGATACCTTGGCGTACATGCAGCAGATAACTGCCGACGCAAGAGTCAAGGTGCTGTGTTATGACCAACCATTTAACTACGCCGCTATCAATAATTTTGCCGTTAACCATGCTGACGGTGAACTGATTTGTTTGTTGAATAATGATACGGAGGTTATTTCGGCGCAATGGTTAGATGAGATGGTCGCCACGTTACAGCAACCTGCGGTAGGGGCAGTTGGTGCGCGGTTGTTGTATTCAGATGGGCGTGTGCAGCATGCCGGTGATACGGTTGGGCCGGGCGGTTGTGCTGATCACTTACATAGTAAAATTGCCAGGCATGAAGCCGGCTATATGAAGCGCGCAGTGGCCACGCAGGAAGTATCTGCGGTGACTGCCGCCTGTTTGTTGACACCCAAGCCATTGTTTTTGCAACTTGGTGGCCTGAATGAGCAGCAGTTGGCGGTGGCGTTTAACGATGTTGATTATTGTTTACGGGTACGCGAAGCGGGCTATCGTGTTGTGTATAACGCTTATGCTGAGTTATATCATCATGAGTCGGTGTCACGCGGTAAAGATTCTACACCGGAAAAAGCACAGCGTGCCAAACGTGAAGCCGAGTATATGCGACGGCGCTGGGCGCACCTGATGTCGCATGATCCCTTTTATAACCCGAATTTAAATTATCAGCGGGCCGATTTTAGTCTTGGCCGTGAGTTAAAGGTTAAAGCACCATGGCAATAGTAAAGGTGCAGCGCGTTATTCTGGTAGAAGAACGGCCTAACCCCAGCTCAGATTTTTTTGTTTTACCGCTATTAAAACAGCAGCAGTGCCAAGTGCAACGGTTAAGTTTTACCCAGCTGCCAGCTGCGCATGAGCTAGCTGGGTGCTGTTTGATTTTTGTCCGCTATATTCCGCCACAATGGCGGCAGTGGATAACACAACATCACTCGACGTTGGCACAACTGGTGCTGTTTATTGACGATGATATTCTCGACCCGGCATCAAGCGCGGGCATGCCCTGGCGTTATCGGCTGAAGTTATGGCGCTTGAGCTATCGCGCCGTACCCTGGCTACGGCGTTTGCAGGGCGAATTGTGGGTGGCCAATCAATATTTAGCGCAAAAGTATCAGCAGTGGCAACCGCAACAGCTGTGTGCTATTCCGTGTTTACCGCTTTTGGCTAAGCCACCTGTTACCTTGTTTTATCATGGTTCTTCGTCTCATCAGGCCGAAGCACGTTGGTTGCTGCCTGTGGTTAAAGCGGCACTGCAGCGTATGCCTGAGCTTAACTTCGAGATTATTGCCGACAAAAAAATAGCCGCCTTGTATCGTGGCATGGCCCGGGTGCAGGTGCTGTACCCTATGAGCTGGCCCAGCTATCAGGCCTTGCTACAGCGCCAGCGCTACCATATTGGCTTGGCACCTCTGTTGCCGCTGCCATTTAATTTAGCGCGTTCGGTGACTAAGTTTTTTGACATCACAGCCGCCGGTGCTGTGGGTATTTATGCCGATAGCGCCATTTATCAGGCGGTACGAGATAA
The DNA here is from genome assembly GCF_016918075.2 of Rheinheimera maricola. Classification (GTDB taxonomy): domain Bacteria; phylum Pseudomonadota; class Gammaproteobacteria; order Enterobacterales; family Alteromonadaceae; genus Alishewanella; species Alishewanella maricola_A. The sequence goes on from NZ_JAERPS020000001.1 coordinate 442,999, forward strand.
ACAGTCAGGTATAGTCTTGCCAATGGATCCGCAGCGCTGGCTGGATGAAATAGTAAGCCTGGCGGCAGACAGTAACAAGCAACAGCAGCTGCTTCAGCAGGCTCAGCAGCAATTGGCTAGCTGGCAGTTTGGAGACGACTGTGCCCGCTAAGTCTTACCTTACGCTAAGCCGTGCACTGGCCAAAACGCCGGCGTTAGCTAGCTTTTTGCAAGGCAAAGTGAGTTATTTGCCCAGTTGGTTTTGTCCGCCGTGGTTGGCAGGAAAACGTACTATGCTAGCCTGGGGACGAAAAGCCTCGGCAGAAAAGGCACAGCGTTGCGCCAAAGCGCTGCAATTGCCAATCTGTTATCTGGAAGACGCCTTTTTACGCTCGGTTGGTCAGGGATTTGACTCTGCTCCCTGCGGTATGGTGGTCGACGATTTAGGTGTGTATTACGATGCGATGGCGCCATCCCGGTTAGAGCAATTAATAGTGACGCCGCTAGATAATGCACAGCACGTTGAAGCACAAGCCTTACCGCTATTGTGGCGCCAGCATAGGGTGTCGAAATATAACAATAGCCCTGATTGCCAGCTGATAGCCGATAAACCCTATGTGTTGTTAATCGACCAGACATTTAATGATGCATCGGTGCACTATGGCCTTGCCAATGCTGACAGCTTTCGTACCATGTTGCAGTTTGCCAGAACAAACTTCGCTGACTATCAGCTGGTTATTAAGACTCATCCTGACGTTGTTGCGGGTAAGAAAAAAGGCTACCTGGCTAATCTGCCCGCTACAGAGCTTGCCGGCGTACAGTTAATATCAGAACGCCTGCATGTGGTGGCGTTATTAGAGCATGCCAGTGCAGTGTTAACAGTCACGTCGCAAGTAGGTTTTGAAGCCTTGCTGTGGCAAAAACCGGTGTATGTTTTTGGTATGCCATTTTATGCCGGCTGGGGTTTAACACAGGATATGCTGCCCGTTCCGGCGCGACGTTTACAGCTGCGCGCACAAGCAGGTGCTGAAGTTGATATTGGCCGCTTAGCTTACGCCGCGTTTATCCGTTATGGCCGTTATGTCAACGATGATACGCAGCAACCCTGCAGTTTTTATCAGTTAATACAAACTATTGCCGGCCATAGTTGCAACAGGGCGCGACCAGAGCGGCAGCTGTCGGCGTTACGCTAAGTTAATTTTAATGTTCGTGCTGCCGGGTGAGTAAAGCTATGCGGCCTATCTATGTAATGGTGTTGGTGAGGGGTTATGATTTTTCGGTTATTCGATGTGGTTTTTGCGGCGCTAGGTTTACTGCTAACCTTGCCAGTACTGGTTATTTTGACGCTTATTGGTTTGTTTGATACCGGTTCGCCGGTTTTTCTGCAGCAGCGGGTTGGGCGCAATAAAAAGCCCTTTGTGTTGGTAAAGTTTCGCACTATGAAGCTGGATACGGCCCATGTTGCCAGCCACTTGGCAAGCAGCAGCGCCATTACGCCGTTCGGTGGCTTTTTGCGTAAAACCAAGCTAGATGAACTGCCGCAACTGTGGAATGTATTAAAAGGTGAGATGAGCCTGGTGGGGCCGCGGCCTTGCCTGTTTAATCAACAAGAATTAATTAACGAGCGCGAACAGCGCGGTGTACTAAATGCCCGGCCCGGTATTACCGGCCTGGCGCAGGTAAATGATATTGATATGTCGACCCCGCAGCTTCTGGCTGAAACAGACGCAAAAATGCTGGCACAGCTTTCGGTAGCGGACTACTTTAAATATATTTTTATGACAGTAGCAGGTAAGGGCAGTGGGGACAGGGTAAGAAAATAGCCGCCCAACGTCCCCCTTCCCCTCCTCTTTACAATAGAGGGTGCAGTTAAGTCCCCTTGGTAAAAGGGGATTTGGGGGATTTGAAGTTGGAAAGGATTGAAAAGGACTTTATATGCAACTTTATGATAAGCCGCATTTTATTCATCATGGCGCGGTAGATGGTGTTACCGGCTCTTGCCATGAGTATCGCATTGCCGATGACTATGCTGTGCTGATCGATTGCGGCTTGTTTCAGGGCGCGGAGCTATCTGGCTCAGGCTCTGCAGGCTCGCCACAGATTAATTTTGCTATCAACCATATCAGCGCACTAATCGTCACCCACGTGCATATTGACCATGTTGGTCGAATTCCGTATTTTTTGGCCGCCGGCTTTGACGGGCCTATTTTTTGCACTACCGCCTCTGCAACTTTATTGCCGCTAGTACTGGAAGATGCGCTGAAAGTTGGCGTTACCCGTGATGAAAAATTAATACAGGCGTTTTTGGCTAAGGTGCGCCGGCAGTTGGTGCCATGTGAATTTGGCCAATGGCAGGCGCTGCCAGCTGCGGGTGCGGCTGCAATGAATGTGAGGTTTCAACCGGCAGGCCACATTTTGGGCTCTGCCTATGTTGAATTGCAACACAATACGCCAGGTAAAAAAGGTTATAAAACAATATTTTCCGGTGATTTAGGCGCGCCTTACGCGCCGTTGTTGCCAGCGCCCCGCGCGCCTTATGCTGCCGATGAAGTAGTGATAGAAAGTACTTATGGTGACCGCTTGCATGAAAAGCGTAGGGCACGCATTAAACGGTTGGAGCAGGTATTGCTGCACTCATTGCGGGATAACGGTACTGTGCTGTTTCCGGCTTTTAGTATTGGCCGCACTCAGGAGTTATTGTACGAACTGGAGGCAATAATTCACCGATTGCGCGGCCAGAAAATTCATCAAAACCTGCGCTGGGATGAGCTGCAAATTATCGTCGACTCACCCCTGGCCGCGCGTTTCACCGAGGCGTATGCTGCCCTAAAGGACTGTTGGGATAACGAAGCTAAGCAGCGCTTAAAGCAGGGCCGGCATCCGTTAAGTTTTAGCCAGTTACACACCGTTGCAAGCCATACGCAACATTTAGATTTGGTGCAGTTTTTGGCCCGTAGCAAGCAGCCGGCTATTGTTATCGCGGCCAGTGGTATGTGCGAAGGTGGTAGGGTAGTGAACTATTTACGGGCCTTACTGGCTGACAGCGCACATCAAGTGGTATTTGTTGGTTATCAGGCAAGGGGCACCCTGGGGGCTGCCATTCAGCGGTTTGGCCCCAGCGGCGGTTATGTCGATATAGATAATGAGCGTATTACAGTGGCCGCAGAAATTATTACATTAAGCGGTTATTCAGCTCATGCTGATAAAACGGGGTTAATAAATTTTGTGGCACGTATGCGGCATAAACCAAAGCTAGTGCGTATAGTGCACGGTGACGTTGCCGCGAAACAAGCACTGGCGCAGGCTTTTTTGCAACTGGGAATTAATGCTATTATAGCCAGCTAACCAAGCCTGAAGTCGTGCTAGTTTGCCAGTTGGTTAAACGGTTTCCATAAAAGGATAGGTAATGAAGGTAACGGTTTTTGGTATTGGCTATGTGGGGTTGGTGCAGGCGGCTGTGTTGGCAGAGGTCGGACATCATGTGGTATGTGTTGATGTTAACGCAGACCGGGTTAGCCAATTACAACAAGGTATTATTCCCATCTATGAGCCTGGGTTAACACCTCTGGTTGAGGCTAACGTTGCCGCCGGGCGTTTAGAATTTACCACTGATGCCGCAGCAGGTGTTGCTCATGGCGAAGTGCAGTTTATAGCAGTGGGTACGCCGCCAGATGAAGACGGCTCGGCAGATTTAAAATATGTTCTGGCAGTGGCAAGCACCATTGCTCAGTACATTGAAACACCTAAAGTGATTATTGATAAATCTACCGTACCGGTAGGAACTGCCGACAAAGTAAAGCAGCTGATTCAACACGGGTTGCGGCAGCGCCAACAAGATATTCAGTTTGATGTGGTATCTAATCCGGAGTTTTTAAAAGAAGGGGCTGCAGTATCTGACTGTATGCGGCCGGATCGGATCATCGTTGGTACTTATGACGAGCGACCGCGTGACACTATTCGCGAGCTGTACGAACCGTTCAACCGTAATCATGAAAAACTAATGTTTATGGACGTACGTTCTGCTGAATTAACAAAATATGTCGCCAACTGTATGTTGGCAACCAAAATATCTTTTATGAATGAAATGGCCAATTTGGCTGAGCTGCTGGGTGCAGATATTGAAGCCGTGCGTCGCGGAATAGGTGCCGATCCGAGGATTGGCTATCACTTTATCTACCCGGGTTGTGGCTATGGTGGTTCTTGTTTTCCGAAAGACGTACAGGCCCTTATCCGTACCTCTGAGCAGCATGGATATAAACCAGAAGTGTTGTATGCAGTGGAAGCGGTCAACGTTAGACAAAAGCAAAAACTAATGCAATTGGTGCAGCGACATTTTGATAATAGCTTGCAAGGGCGCACTTTTGCGATTTGGGGTTTGAGTTTTAAACCTAAAACGGATGATATTCGCGAGGCGAGCAGCCGTCAACTTATGGAGCAGTTGTGGCAGGCGGGTGCCAATGTGCAGGCTTATGATCCACAAGCGATGGAAGAGATCCAGCGTGTGTATGGTGTGCGGGATGATTTGACTCTAGTTGGTACAAAAGAAGCGGCATTAAAAGGTGCTGATGCGTTAATTATCTGCACCGAATGGCAGCAATTTAAAGCGCCCGATTTTGATTTAATAAAAGCCCAGTTAAAACACGCGGTAATTTTTGACGGCAGAAACCTATTTGAGCCAGAACGTATGCAACGTAAAGGCTTTGCTTACTACGGTATTGGTCGCGGCGAGAGTGTGATAAAACAATGAATATTAATAGTAAAGTAAGAAAAGCAGTAATACCGGTAGCAGGTTTAGGCACGCGGATGTTGCCTGCCACTAAAGCAATACCCAAAGAGATGTTACCCGTCGTAGATAAGCCGCTAATTCAGTACGTGGTGCAAGAGTGCATTGCAGCGGGCATCAAAGAAATTATTTTGGTTACGCATTCTTCAAAAAATAGTATTGAAAACCACTTTGACAAAAGTTTCGAGCTTGAGTCGATGCTGGAGAAACGGGTAAAACGGCAGTTGCTTGATGAAGTGCAAAACATTTGCCCAAAAGATGTGACGATAATGCATGTGCGGCAGGGCGAAGCTAAAGGTCTTGGCCATGCAGTGCTTTGTGCCAAACCCCTGGTAGGCGATGTGCCTTTTGCTGTGGTGCTGCCTGATGTGTTAATTGACGGCTACGATAGCGATTTAAAGCGCGATAATTTGGCGCAGATGTGCAAAATGTTCACTGAGACAGATATTAGCCAGGTAATGGTTGAGCCGGTACCCTTGCAACATGTTAGTAGCTACGGTGTGGCAGACGTGGCCGGGCATGTAATGCAGGCGGCACAGTCGGTTAATATGACGGCAATTGTCGAAAAACCAGCAGTAGAAGAGGCGCCGTCAAACCTGGCAGTGGTTGGTCGTTATGTCTTTACACCACAGATTTGGTCAGCGCTGGCGCAAACGCCGCTTGGCGCCGGTGACGAAGTACAATTAACAGACGCTATTGCTATTTTGATGAAGCAACAATCAGTTAATGCTTATCATATCGTTGGTCGCAGCCACGACTGTGGTAACAAGCAGGGCTATTTGCGTGCTTTTGTTGAGTATGGTTTAAGAGATAAACAGCTGGGGGCTGATTTCCGGCAATGGCTGCAGACTGTGGTGCTGAGTGTTGAGCCATCTGCTGCGGACAAAGCTTAATAAGCGACTATAATAGTGGTCTTGCTTTGATGCGGGTTTAACAAAAATAAAATTCTGGAGTATGCCATGTTGGGCTGGTTATTGGCCTTACCACGTTCTTTCAAACGGATGATATCAGTATGTGTAGACATCGTTTTCATGTGTTTTTCACTGATTACGGCGTTTTTACTTACCCAAGCTGACAAAGTATCAGAGCTTGAATTGATATTGCTGGTATTTTGTTTGAGTTTGCCAGTGACCTTACTCATTTTCACCAAGCTGGGTTTGTACCGAGCGGTTATCCGCTATATTGGCCAACACGCTTTGGGAGCGGTTTTAGCCGGTATAGTCAGTAGTGCCATGTTATTGTCGCTGTTATTTGCTGCTTTTGGTATTACCGATAAAGGCAGTTTGATTTTTGTTTATTCTTTGCTGGCTTTGATAACGTCGGGAGGGCTACGTTTGCTCGCCCGCATGTTTTTGGTACAGCGTAACAATGGCCACAAGGCCAGAGTGCTGATTTATGGTGCCGGCTCTTCTGGCCGTCAATTGGCTCAGGCGTTAATGAACGGTGAACAGTATCATCCGGTGGTGTTTGTTGATGATGATATAACCTTGCAACGCTCAACCATTTTGGGTATCCCTGTGGGGGCTCCGCCGCAAATTACCAGTTTAATAAAAGCGCACGGCATAAGCCGGATCTTGCTGGCGCTGCCTTCTGTTAGCCGGGCACGTCGGCGCGAGGTATTAGATGCATTAGAAGAGTTACCGATCCCCGTGCAGTCTATTCCGGGAATGAGCGATTTGGTTGATGGCTCTATGAGAATAGATGAATTACAAGATGTAAAGATTGAAGATCTGCTTGGCCGCGATCCTGTCGCGCCAAAAACAAAATTAATGCAGGCCAATATTCAACATAAAGTGGTGATGGTAACCGGCGCAGGCGGCTCTATTGGCTCGGAGCTGTGCCGCCAAATTATTTGTTATCAGCCAAAAGTGTTGGTGTTGTTTGAGTTATCAGAGTTTAGTTTGTACAACATTGAGCAAGAGCTTGCTACGTTAATCGCGCAGCAAGAGCTGGATGTAAGATTGATACCCGTAATGGGTACATCGCAGCGGCGCCAGCGCTTACAAACTGTTATGACGGCTTTTGCGGTACAAACGGTGTACCATGCAGCAGCTTACAAACATGTGCCACTGGTTGAATATAATATTGTCGAGGGCGTGCGCAATAACGTTTTTGGTACCTGGTATGCGGCTGAAGCTGCTATTTCTTCGGGTGTCGAAACCTTTGTACTAATTTCCACCGACAAAGCCGTGCGGCCAACCAACATGATGGGAGCGTCAAAGCGCTTGTCTGAACTGGTATTGCAAGCTTTGGCCAGGCAACAAAGCAAAACACGTTTTTCGATGGTGCGCTTTGGTAATGTATTGGGTTCCAGTGGTTCAGTGGTGCCGCTATTTCGCGAACAAATTCGTAAGGGTGGTCCGGTAACGGTAACGCACAAAGACATTATTCGTTACTTTATGACTATACCCGAAGCTGCGCAGCTGGTGATCCAAGCCGGGGCCATGGGCAAAGGCGGTGATGTCTTTGTACTGGATATGGGCGAGCCGGTTAAAATCGCCGATTTAGCCAAACGCATGATCCACCTGATGGGGCTTGAGGTTAAAGATGAAGTGCACCCCAACGGTGATATCGAAGTAAAGTACACTGGTTTACGTCCAGGAGAGAAACTGTATGAAGAATTACTTATTGGTGAGAATGTAAGAGGTACAGAGCATCCGCGCATTATGGCGGCTGATGAAGTGATGTTAGACTGGACTGCAATGTTACAGCTGTTAGAAGAGTTAAGCGAAGCCTGTAATGACTATGATGTTGGTCGGATTATCGAAATTGTTAAAAATGCCCCTACAGACTTTCATTATTCAGGGCAAAGTTGCGATTTGATCTTGGCCACCAGGACTAGCTTACAACGCAGTAGCGAGCCAGCCGAACAGGGTGCGATAGCAACAAATGTAGTTGATATTAACGAGCTTAGGGGCTGAGAATAAACTTGGCCTGGTTGTCCTGAATGCTTGAACTGGTGTTAAATTTGGGATAACATTCTCACAGTTTACTATTTGGGTTATAGGATTAAAGTATGAATAAACTTTTAATCGCAGTTGCAGTTGCGGCTGCGCTAGGTGTACCGCAGGCTGAGGCACTAAATGTTGATGGTGCGTCGGCAAATGATGCTAGCCAAAACATTACTCCTGAAGTTATTGCTGCTGGTACTGTAGGCGGTATTGTTGCTTGTACTATTTTTTGTGATGGTCAGGGCAGAGGCATTGTTGGTGATGACGATGACGACGATGACGATGACGACGACGACGACGACGACGACGACGACGACGATGATGATGACGATGACGACGATTGTGATGAAGGCGAAGTGTTAGTAGGCGGTGTGTGTGTACCAACAACCACAACCACTACAACGACTACGACTACAAGCACGACGACGACAACAGTGCCTGTTACGGTTACTGGTACGTTCTAATCTTTTGTATTTAAAAAGCCGCCTTAATGGCGGTTTTTTTCTTTAAGGTGCTTTAATGTTCAGGCGCATATTGTTGTTGTTAGTGCTGAGTAGTCTTATTGGCTGCAGTGGTACCTTATATGTCTATAAAGAAAACGTCAGATTACTGCTTCAATCTGCAAAGGCAGCAGAGCCCGATCGGGCCTTTGTTGCTGCCAGTAAATACGATGTTATTCAAGTTTCCTTTGCAGATAAGCGCGCCATTATGGCGCTGGCGTTTGTTGAAAACGGCCAGCATAAATTTATCTCTGCAGACAACGGTTTTCTAATATTTGCTAACGGGCGGATTGTCCGCACGGCGGGTTTTGTTGACAACTTACTACATGTGGATAATTTAGCCGAAGATCCGTTGCAACACGCTTATACCGGGCTGGATGGCGCTAGCTGGCAGTTTGTCGAACAAACTAACACCTTACCTGCGCAGCTGAATCAGGCACAGTTTAAACTTGGCGCTGAGCAAAGCTTAAGCTTATTAGGTCACAGCTTTACTACCATCTTGCTGACAGAAACCGTAACTCCACGGCATAAATCTGCTTTTGTTAATCTATATTGGTTTGACCTGAAAACGGGCGAGTTGCTGCAAACTAAGCAGCATCTGGCCAGTATGCCGGATGCTGTAACGATCGTTTTTCTCAGCAGTGCCAATCGTATTTTGGCAGAAAATCCGGAGCACAATAAATGAGACTTACCTTAGCTTTTGTCTTTGCTGTTATCGGTTTATCTGCTGTTACAAGTGCCAGCGCTGAAACTTACGTTGAAATAAATGGCAAACAGCATACCTTTGCTCAGCCAGTATCGCTGGCGAAAGTATTGCAGCACATTGAGCAACCAGAATTAGTCTATTGGCCTGGTGCAAGTCTTTTTCTCGAGTCAGAGCAAGTGGTGCAGCAAAAACACGCACTTATGGCCACATTGATGAATCAATTAGGCCGTTTGCCTGGCCAGTCTGCCGAAAAAGCTCAGTTAGCGGATTTTATAGCCTGGCTGGCTGGTGTTCGCGTTGGCAGAAGAATTGAGCTGCCTATTGAGTTTGAACGCGCACGACATGTGAAAAGATCTAATCCATTATTGCAAGACCAGCGTTTTTATCTCAGTGCTAAAGCCGTCCAACCAGAGCTGCTATTAATTGCTGCGGTGACCCAGCAGCAAGTTGACATTAAGCCGGGCGAGACTGTGTGGCTGCACGAAGTGCGTGATCAGTTTGCATCTGATGCTGCTGACAATAGTTGGGCCTACTGGTCTGTTAGTGGGGCAGAGTGGCATAAAGTCGGCATAGCCTATTGGAACAAGCATCCGGTTGAACTGGCCGCAGGCGGTATGCTTTACGTGCCTTTTACATCGTCTGTTTTGGGCAGCGATAGTGAGGCCATTAACCAACAGATACTTTTGCTGCTGCGCAACTGGGTCCGCTAGGACATGAGTATAAATGTAATGATTAAAGTAATTTTTCCCGGCATTTTGTTTTCTGCCTTGTTTGCTCCCGCTACGCTGGCACAGGATTATGACTACAGTCAGGCTAGCCATGGCGGTGTGGGTATTTTTCAGACTCCGACAGCAAGGATGGCTCCGGCCGGCAATTTTAGTCTTAACTACAATGATTTAGAAGAGTATCGCTTTTGGAGTGCTAGCATACAATTATTTCCATGGCTGGAAACAACGGTGCGCTACACCGATGTACGTACACGCTTATATAGCCCCTATCCAGAGTTTAGTGGTGATCAGACGCTAAAAGACAAAGGCATCGATGTAAAGTTAAGGTTGTGGCAAGAAAGTTACTATCTGCCTCAGGTTAGTGTCGGCTGGCGTGATTTTGGTGGCACCGGCTTTTTTGAAAGTGAGTATGTCGCTGCAAGCAAGCGTATTGGACCTTTTGATTTGCATGTAGGTATGGGCTGGGGGTACCTCGGTTCAGGTGGCAATATCAGCAACCCGTTTTGTGAGCTTAGCGATGCTTATTGTCAGCGCCCAGGCGGATTTTCTGGCCGCGGTGGCATGATTGATTATCAACGTTTTTACAAAGGCCCGGCTTCTGTTTTTGCTGGTTTGGAATACCAGACGCCTTGGGAACCTTTGAAGTTAAAAGTCGAGTATGAAGGTAATAATTACACTAAAGATCGCGCCCGCGGCATAGTACAGGATAGTGAGTTCAATTATGGTCTGGTGTATAGCTATGACAATATTGATTTTCATTTAAGCTATCAGCGTGGCAATACTGTGGCATTTGGTGTTTCTGTTGGCTCAAATTTCAATACTATACGTACTCCGAAATTCGATAGCCCAGCGCCTGAGGTAAACGAAAAGGGCTTGTCGTCGAAACGATTCAAACGCACGCCGCTTAGAAACCAACTTTATTATCGCGCTGGTTTTGTTACCACCGGGATCAGGCTTGAAGGTGATGAGCTTATTATCCGTGGCCAGCAACAGGCATTCCGTGAGTTTGATGTATCTATTGAGCGTATTGGCCGGGTACTAGCCAACTATGCACCAGATAATGTTAGCCACTATCGCATTATCATTGAAGAGCTGGAAATGCCCATCACAGAAGTGGTGCTTAATGCGCAAGAGTTCAGATCTTATGCCCGTTATGAATCTCTGGATGCGCCTGTTAGCTCTGTTTATGTTCGCAAAGCTCCGTCTATGGACGAGGTAGATTGGCAATTTACTACCTTGGATCATGGTTTTAACTATGCGTTTCAGCCGTTTTGGATGCAAATGCTGGGTAATCCCGAAGCATTTTTTATGTATCAAGGCGGCATTTTGTCGTCGTTGTCATATCAATTTTCTGAGCCTCTGTCGGTAACGGGGGTAATGAAAACAACCTTGCTGGAGAATTTTGATAAGTTTAACTTCAAAGTGGATACGCAAAATTCAACGTTACCCCGAGTTCGTACTTATTCGCGTGAGTATGTAACGCGCAGTCACTTTACGTTGGATAGGTTGTTTGTAAATTACCGTGAACGATTGCAGCAAGATTGGTATGCCCAGGCTTACGCGGGTTATCTGGAGACAATGTTTGCTGGCGTAGGGGGCGAAATACTGTACCGCCCGGTGAACAGTAATTTTGCGATAGGCGCTGACCTAAACTACGTTAGACAACGTGACTATAACAGTGAATATAAACTATTCGATTATTCCGTTGTAACGGGTTTTGTATCGTTATACTGGGAGCCAAAGTTTATTGAAGATACCTTGTTTACCATTAGCGCAGGACGTTATCTGGCTAAAGACGTTGGCGTAAATATTGATATCGGCCGCCGTTTTGATAGCGGCATTGTTGTTGGCGCCTATGCCGCATTGAGCAATGCAACTGCTGAAGAATACGGTGAGGGCAGTTTTACTAAGGGGTTTTACGTCAAGATCCCATTTGATTTGCTGTCGTTTAAATCAGCGAAGGGGTCGGGACAGATCCCGTGGATCCCGTTAGCGCGTGACGGCGGGCAAATGCTAAACCGACCTGTTCACTTGTATGGCGTGACGAATGATCGTGCAGAACCACGGCGTTATTATAAATGATAGTAAACGACGAATTTGCTGTTGCTAAAGCGGCTTGCCAATATTTAGCGCGACAGGTGCAAGATGATGGACAGTTTGTGTATTTACGCTCTGCTAAAGGCAAGCATTTAGTCAATAAGCCCTACAATATGCTACGCCATTGTGGTTCCGTTTGGGCAATGGCGGCTTTCTTGCGTATTGAACAACATGAAGAAACGAAGCAAAAGTGCTTAAAAGCGCTAGAGTTTGCCCGGCAACAAATTGTCAAATGTAACTCGCCGGAAGCGGACGCTGAGCTGTTATTTATACTGGATAGAAAAGCAATCGCCAAACTTGGCGGCAATGCGTTGGCGTATTTGGCTTTTGACAGCTTTGCAGGCCAGGATCCGCTATTGCAGCAAGGCTTACTTGCTGGCTTGCATTTCTTTTTGACGCCTGAAGGTGCGATCAAGTTTTCAAAATTTGACCCCTATTTAGGTTTAGCTACAGACTTTGTATCCGAATATTACCCCGGTGAAGCGGCATTAGCGTTATGTACCGCGGGCGATTTCGAGACGGCATATCGTTTGACTATCGCGCTGCGCGACACTCGTGACAAAAATAAAATGACGCAAGACCATTGGTTGATGCAAGCATTAGAAGTGATGATAAAACATTATTTGCCAATAAAAACCGAGGGATCTGAGCAAAAAGTGCGGTTCTGCTTACAATATCTGCATGATTTATATAATGAGATATTTAATAACCGCGTTTATCTTGGTCGCAATACTCCTGTGGCATGCCGTGCCGAGGGTATTTTATCTTATTTAGCGGTGTTACATGCTGTGGGCGACGTCAACCGTTACATTGGCGTTAGAGTGTTTTTGCAGCAACTGATGCAGGAATTACGCAGCTACCAGGTTCAGGATGGTGAAATTGCCGGGGCTTTTCTGGATCATAATAAAGCACGTATTGATTATACGCAGCATTCGTTATCAGTATTCATCCGCTTTGTAGCGTACCAAAAAGCGGGTATCTTGTAAGCTAACTGATGTTACCCATTAGTGTGAATGACTAAGCAGTTGCGGCCATTAGCTTTAGCTTGATATAAGGCTTGGTCGGCTGCTTTTATGAAGTCACTACTGCTGTTGGTTTTATCCGGTACCATACTCACTACGCCTATACTAGCTGTAATGTTGCTGGCAATATCTGACGCTGAGTGTTTTATCGCTAACTTCGCCAGAGCTAGTTGTACTTGCTCAGCCATTTTCTTGCAGGCATGAATATCGCTGCCAGGCAAAATAAGCGCAAACTCTTCTCCGCCATAGCGGGCAGCCAGCTCGCCCTGGCGTTTGGTCTGCTGGTGTAACAGCTGAGCAATCTGCTTCAAGGCATCATCACCAGCTTGATGGCCATAGTGGTCGTTATAGAGCTTGAATCGGTCAATATCCAACAGCAGTAGGCCCATGGGGAGTGAATTGCGGGCGCAGCGTTGCAATTCATTTTGTAGGCTGGTGTCAAGTTGTCGGCGATTGGCAATAGCAGTGAGGCCATCTTGGGATGCTTGTTGCTGCAGTTCTAGATTGGCTTGCAGCAATTGTTGTTGCATATTTTGCAGCGAGTGGCGGTAGCGCACGTTTTGCAGCGTGTTAGCTATCATTTCACCGACCAGCTTCATACGTCTGAGATCATTGTGGGTCCAGTTACGCTGGCGCGAAACCATATCGCAACCGACAAAACCAATCAACTTGTCGTCTGCTAGCATGGCGCAACATAACACTGACTGAATGTCTTCTGCATCGAACTCTTGTTTTTCTGCTGCCGCCTCTGCGGGCAGCTTAGCAACTTCATTTACTGCAAACACCAAATCACGCTTGAGCTGTTGGCAAAAATACGGTAGCGCCGCTTCGGGTATTTGTTGTAATTGTGCTTTGTGTGTTGAGATGCCAGCTCGCACCCATTCATGGGTATTGCTCATTTCGTCGACGTCGTTGTTAAACTGAAAAACATAGCTTCGATCAGCATGGCAAAACTCACCAACGGCCGCCAGCGCATCTTCAATATGTTGATCTAGCATATTGTCTTGTACATTAATCAGCTGAGTAGAAATAAGCGACATAAGTTTGTCAAAGGCCAGCGCTTCTTCCAATTCTGACGTATCGGCTACAGCTTGAGGTAACACAGGTATATCACCTATGTTATTAATGGGTTGCAGCGTCACCAAAATACTGTTGTGCAAGGTAAAGGACAAGGCGACACTGGTACTGTGTAGTAACAAGGTGTCGCAGCAATGTTCCAAGGCAACGGGTTGTTGCAGTGCGGTACCACTAAGTGCCTGCAGCAATGGGTTGTGTAGTAAGTTAAAGGCTTGTTGTTTGGCAGGGCAGAGCAATTTTATATGCTGTAAGTCTGATACCGAGAGCACAGCTTTATTGGCCGGCAATTGAAGTAGTTTCAATGCCGCTACATTAGCAAACACCTCTGCTTTGGTGTTTTCTTTATAAAGCAGGGCGATAGGTAAGGCATCCAGCAAGCCCCAAAAGTGGGGCAAGGTTACAGTTCGTTCCGTCATTACAGCACTCGCTCTGTGATCAGACTTTACTATAACTGATTTAACGCTGTTGGCAAAAACAGCAACACGGCTACTGCCAGAGCGATTTGCTCAGTGTCGCTATGCTGTCTGGGGTGTCTTGCAGTAGCCAATCACAGATGGCGCTGGCGACATTGGGGTATTGCACGGTGTTAGTGTTGGCTGGTGCATTAAGCCAATTGGCAACAATTTTAGTACTGAGGCTATTGCTGCGATCGGCCAGTTGCAGTTGCTGTAAAGCCAGGGCGTTAGATTCCTGCTCCATTTGGCCGTGCAGCGGTTTTACCAGTATTTGCTTTTGCAGTTGCAACGCTTCGCTGATTAACTCAAAGCCGGCGTTACTCAGTACATGGCTGCAACTGGCTAAATCGGCTTTAAACGCCTGCAGCGCCGGTGGATGGGTGTGGATATGTCCCAATTGGGCCTTGCTTAGTCCCGGGCCATACAGATAAAAACGGTATTGGCTAAGCGGTTTTAGCATGGCAATAACCTGTTGCTGATCTTCAAAGGGTAAATACACCAACACTTTACCGGCCTGAACATCTTCGCTGTGGTCTGCTTCATCAATAATAGGTGGCAGGATAGGCTGGTGAAAATGATGCCAGTGCAGGCCCAGTTGATATTGCGCCGGTGCAAAATGCTTAAACACCAGTTTACTCATCAGATTGGCGTGTTCCATCGGGATGTCATGTAAGAACGCGTACTGATGACCAATGGCAAAGCTGGCTTTATTTTGCTGCTTTGCCGCCTGAGCGGTTACCGGTTCAAAGTCGGTGAGTACCAGGTCGTAGGGGCTGAGATCCAGCGCCTTGATATCTTGTTGCAGGGTGCGGATTTGCGCCTGCCAAAAGCTTTGCCAGTAATTTACTTTGCCGTTTTGGGTAACAAAGGTTAAGCCGCGTTTTAGCTGATAGTTGCCAAACTGCTGCATATCAAACAGTTGGTCAGCGGGGCGGCCGGAGAACATATAATCTACCTGCACGCCGGCTTTCGCCAAATATTTCCCCATAGCGCGGGCGCGACTGATATGTCCGTTACCGGTAGCTTGCACACCATAGAGAATTTTCATTTGTTACTCCGTTTGTTTATCCTGCCAAACCAGGGCTTTAAAATGCTCGCGGCACATAGAAACATAACTTTCATTGCCACCTATCTGCACCTGCGAGCCGGTAGTGGCGGCGTTGCCGTGTTCATCCAGCCGCACCACAAAGTTTGCTTTGCGGCCACAGTGGCAGATGGTTTTCAGCTCGACTAATTTATCGGCCCAGGCTAACAGCGCTTCGCTGCCGGCAAAGGTTTCGCCTAAAAAGTCGGTGCGCAGGCCAAAGGCCAACACCGGTATATTTAATTTATCTACCACATCGGTTAGCTGGCGCACCTGAACTTTGGATAAAAACTGGGCCTCGTCTATCAGCACGCAATCCAGCCGTCCTTGCGTTTTAAGCTGCTGCACATGATTGATAAAGTTAAAGCTGTTATCAAAAATATGCGCATCCATTGCCAAACCAATCCGCGAGCTGACCTTGCCCAAACCAAAACGGTTATCCAGTGCGGCGGTGTAAATAGCTACTGTCATGCCTCTTTCCTGATAGTTATATGCACTTTGCAGTAAAGAGGTTGACTTACCGGCGTTCATTGCCGAGTAATAAAAATATAATTGCGCCATGACGTCATCACGTTAAAAAAACACAACGCAGTATAACCGTAACCACTAATAAAATATAAAGGCTTCAGATGACAGAATTAAGACGCTGGCATCTTTAGCCTTGCTGCATTAAGCTCTGTGCGGACTAAATTTGGAGAATAAGATGGAAAAACTGATATTGCTGCCGGTATTTGTGCAGGTATTGCTCACCAGCGTGGTAATGGTGTTGATGGGCCGGCGTCGTATTCGCGCGGCTAAAAATAAAGAAATAAGCGTAGCGGCATTTAAAACCATGAACCTGACCGGCGCCAACGAGCAGGTAATTGCTACCAGCCGCAACTTTGATAATCAGTTTCAAATGCCGATGCTGTACTTGTTCAGTGTGTTGTTTACCCTGCAACTTGGGCTGGCAGACATAGCCTATGTAGCGCTGGGCGCGGCTTATGTGTTGTTGCGGGTGCTGCATACAGCGGTGCATATCGGCAGCAACACAGTGCGTTTACGCTTTAATGTGTTTTTACTCAGCTGTGCTGTGCTGTGGGCTATATGGCTGCGGTTGCTGTGGCAGGTGCTGGTTGGCTGATTAATGCTGGTATATTTTTCGTTATTTTGTAGCGGCCTGTTGGCCGCTACATTGTTTCCGGCGTCCAGTGAAGTACTGCTGCTGGCATTGCTGCAGCAGGGTTACAGCCCTTTGTGGTTGTTTGTTGCGGCCACCGCCGGTAATACGCTGGGCTCTTGTGTTAACTGGTATCTGGGGCGTAAATTGCTGCATTTTCAGCATAAGCGCTGGTTTCCATTTTCCGCCGCTGCTATGGACCGGGCACAACTGCAGTTTCAGCGTTTTGGCAGTTGGAGTTTATTGTTTGCCTGGTTACCGGTGGTGGGCGATCCGCTAACCTTAATAGCCGGCATGTTAAAGCTACGTTTTGGCCTGTTTTTGTTGTTGGTTTTGCTGGGAAAAGCCGGCCGTTATGCGCTGCTGATTGGCTTGGCTAATGCGCTGTCGGCGTAATTATTATTGGTAAAAGGCTGCCGGATCCGTCATCATTAGCAGCATTACTGATTTGCTTAACAGGAACCTATCATGGAATATCAATTAACCGCTGACGAGATCAAACGCATTACCGCTTTAGATGCAGAGCAGCGTTATACCTACTTTATTCAGGCAGTGGCTGACCTGGAGAAAATCTGGATTTTAACCGACGAAGAAGGCTTTGTGCTGGTAAGCGCCGAAGATGAACGTTGTATTCCGGTATGGCCACATGCTGAGCTGGCACAGCAATGGATTGAAGGTGAATGGCAACATTGTACCGCCCAGGCAGTAGATGTTGATACCTGGCTGGACAAGTGGACGTCGGGCTTAAACGGTGACGAACTGGCTATCGCAGTTCTGCCGGATGCCGACGGCCCGGGTGTAGTGGTAATGCCGGAAGAGCTGGCAGAAACCCTGATTAACGAAATGCAGGAAGACTAGGCCATTAAACGCTATGTTTTATGCAAAAAAAAGCAGCCGTAAGGCTGCTTTTTAATTGGCTAACTCGTTGCCGGTTGCGGTGTTGCTGGCAAAAGCCAGTAAGTTATCACTGGTTACCTGACAAATTTCCTGCAGTGCCTCGCGGGTAAAGAATGCCTGATGGCCGGTGATCAGCACGTTAGGGAAGGTAAGTAAGCGCTTAAACACGTCGTCGTCTATTACCTGTTCAGACAGGTTTTCAAAAAACAGATCGGCTTCCTGCTCATACACATCCAGCCCAAGGTAACCAATTTTGCGCTGTTTTAAGCCGGCAATAACCGCTTTGCTGTCGATTAAGGCGCCACGGCTGGTGTTAATCAGCATAACGCCATCTTGCATGCTACCTATGCTGTAGTGGTTAATAAGGTGTTTGGTGTCGGGCGTGAGCGGGCAGTGCAGGCTGATAACATTACTTTGGGCGTACAGCTCTGCCAGCGGCACGTAACGGCCACCAAGCTCTGCAATCAGCGGGTTTTGCACAATGTCGTGGCACAGTAAGCGGCAGCCAAAGCCATGCAGTATCCGGGCTGTGGCCAGGCCAATACGGCCGGTGCCGATTAAACCAACTGTTTTACCAAACAGGTTAAAGCCCAGCAGGCCGTCGAGGGCAAAGTTGTCATCACGCACGCGGTTATAGGCTTTATGCAGTTTGCGGTTCAGGCACAGCATCATGCCTATGGTGTGTTCGGCGACGGCTTCCGGTGAATAAGCCGGTACCCGTGCGACACGAATACCCAACGCTTTGGCGGCGTCCAGGTCAACATTATTAAAACCGGCACAGCGTAGCGCCACCATTTCAATGCCCATTTCAGACAGCTGCTGCAATACTGCGGCATTTAATTCGTCATTAACAAACACGCAAACGGCATGGCTACCGGCAGCCAGTTTTGCACTGTCGCTGCTTAAGCGGCTTTCAATGTAAGTAAACTGTAGGCTGCTGTCTGCCCACTGGTTAAACCCTTCACGGTCATATTTTTTGGCGCTGAAAACGGCAACTTTCATGGCTTTTCTCCCTGTGTTGCCGTACAGCTTAGCGCATAACACATGGCGGTATTTAGCGCTGGATCAAATTTACAGCAAGTCAGCTATTGATTGCGCAATGCTGGCAGGCTTGGTACGCGGCGCATAGCGCTTAACTACATCGCCGTCTTTGTTTACCAAAAACTTGGTGAAGTTCCACTTTATAGCGCGGGTTTTCATAAGGCCGCGGGCGCTGTCTTTTAAGTGTTCAAACAATGGTGACGCTTCCGGACCATTGACCATCAGTTTGGACATTACCGGAAAGCTCAGGCCGTAGTTAATTTCACAAAACTGCTGAATCTCGCTGTCGGAGCCAGGCTCCTGGCCGCCAAACTGGTTACACGGGAATGCCAGGATCACCAGGCCTTTGTCATGATACTGCTGGTACAACTGTTCCAGCTCTTTATATTGTGGTGTAAAGCCACACTGGCTGGCGGTATTAACAATGAGCAGCACCTTGCCACGATAGCGGCTTAAATCGACTTCATTACCGGCTGCGTCTTTTACTTTGTATTGATGCACATTAGCCATGCGGATCCCTTAGTTAAAATGCTTTTCATTGTGTACGGAACTTTGTAAGCTTTGCGCCACAGTATGTCACAGATTTAAGTCATTAATATGTCAATTAATAGTGAGAACAAAGTCGCTTTTATCGGCCTGGGCGTAATGGGCTACCCGATGGCGGGCTACCTGCAGCAAAAAGGCTATCAGGTCACGGTGTATAACCGTACCCTGGCTAAAGCAGAGAAATGGGCCGCGCAATATGGTGGCGGTTTTGCGCAAACGCCCGCGGCTGCGGCACAGGGCGCTACGTTGGTGTTTCTTTGCGTGGGTAACGACAACGATGTACGCTCGGTGGTGTACGGCGAACAGGGCGTGCTGGCCGGTATGGCCTCGGGCTCAGTATTAATTGACCACACTACCGCATCGGCTAACTTAGCCCGTGAACTGGCTCAAGCGGCCAAGCAGCAGGGCATCGGCTTTTTAGATGCACCGGTATCAGGCGGCCAGGCCGGCGCGGAAAACGGCGTATTAAC
Organism: Rheinheimera maricola; assembly: GCF_016918075.2. Lineage (GTDB taxonomy): Bacteria > Pseudomonadota > Gammaproteobacteria > Enterobacterales > Alteromonadaceae > Alishewanella > Alishewanella maricola_A. The sequence goes on from NZ_JAERPS020000001.1 coordinate 462,494, forward strand.
AGTGATGACCGGTGGCGAGCCTGCCGACTTTGCCAAAGCCGAAGCGGCGATTATGAGCTATTCACGCTGCGCTAAACTATTGGGCCCGGCAGGCAGTGGCCAACTGGCGAAGATGGTTAACCAGATTTGTATCGCAGGCGTGGTGCAGGGGCTGGCCGAAGCGCTTAACTTTGCCCAAAACGCCGGTTTAGATGCCGCAGCTGTGGTCGAGGTTATATCACAAGGTGCCGCCTCATCCTGGCAGATGCAAAACCGCTCGCTGACCATGCTGGACGGTAAATACGATTTTGGCTTCGCGGTAGATTGGATGCGTAAAGATTTGGGCATAGCCCTTAGCGAAGCGCGCGAGAATGGTAGCCACTTACCGCTAACGGCATTGGTAGACCAGTTCTATAGCGAAGTGCAGCAAATGGGCGGTAACCGGTGGGATACCTCTAGCCTGCTGGCCAGATTAAAAAGGTAACCCTATTGACGGCACTGATGCGACGCGCTTTTTACATAAAACTGTTTAGCTGCGTTATTTGCGGTTTATTTGGCGCTGTAACGGCGGCTGATACTGTTGCAATTACACGCGACGCGCCTTTTGTCTGGTTAAAAGCAATCAATAACGCCACTACTTCGGGTGTTAAAAATCGCGATATTGATGGTGCAACGGCAGCATTATTGTTTCCGTTGGTGTCGCAACAGCCGCCGCAGCAAATTGAAGCTAATTTTGAGCGGCAGTTTAAGTTGCTGCAGGAAATACCAGTAGCATGCAGTGGCAAGAAGATTTATACGCCGGAGCGCGCCCGGCTTGGACATTTTTCTGATATCCCGCAATTGTTTTCCGTTGGCCTGAGACTGTTTGTTGTTAAGGACTCTGCTTACGCGGAAATAATTGCCGAACTGGCCAAAGCAGGCCGGTTGTCTATGGCAACGTTAGCGAATTCTCTGCCCCGTTTGATGGTTGGTGCTGTGGCCGGGCGTAGCTATACGCCACAACTGGACGACGTATTACAACAGTTTGCCAGTACAAAGCGTTTGTGGTTGCGCAGTGCTGAAGATATGGCAAGTGGCATGACGCAAATGTTGGTTAGCCAGCGGGTTGATGCAATAGTGGAATATCCGACGATCATGGCAGATTTCAGCCCTGATAATACGGATAAAGTGTTTGTCAGTTACCAGATTATCGAAACACCGGCTTTTACTGATGGGTATATTTTGTGTGCAGCAACGCCCCAGGGCGAAGCACTGGTGAAACGGTTTAATGCGGCGATCCGTGAGCGCAGCCAGCAGCGTGATTATCTGGACGCACATCTACAGTGGTTTGAACCGGCACGGCATAATGAAATTTTGGCTTATTACAACAAAGTGTACGGTACCCATTTTGTCTTAGATGAGCATTAACAGAGTCGGGGATCTGGCATGAAGTCCAGTTGCTTAATACTGGCCAAAATGTTGTTAAATCGAGCATGCTGTGGATTTAGCAGAAAATTGTTTTCCCGCGGTGCGATAACACTGGGCACTGATAACGCCAGGCTGGCGTTTTGTGCCAACCAGCTATCGCCAATATGTGCGGTAGCTGTGCTGGCTGGTTGTTGTTGCCAATCAGATGGCAGATTGGCCCGGCTGACAGACAGTACATCATCAGTGGCAATAGTTAATTGAAATAACCGGTATTGCGATAGCGCCTGCCGGTTATTTAAATGTACCAGAATCTCCAATATGGCCAGAGCTTCAGAACCTGCAGTATAGACACAAAGCAAGCCTTTGCTGTTCCAGCGTCCGCCGTAAAGCTTTGCTCCTTCGCCGTCAAAGGCTTGCGCCGCCCATTTGTTATGCACTAAGCGATACAGCTGCATCAGGCAAAGACGCCGTGTTCCAGACGGCCAATTAAATCTAATATTGCCTGGGTTTCAGCCGATGTTGCCAGCATCTCCAGCGGTGCTTTATCACCAAGGCCGTACACCGGCTCTGTAAGCCAACGTTTGGCTGCTGTTTGATCTTTATCAAACAGGGCATTCGCAGCTACCAGCACGGTGGCAAAACGATGTAGCCGGTCACTTTCTTCCTGTGTAAATTTACCCAGCTTTGCCCGCCGGGCCAGTGTGGCAGGAGCCAGCTGACATACTTGCGCCAGTTGCTTTTTATCCAGCATTGACACCGTCGCCAGCTTATCAAATACGCTGTAGCTAAATCCTTCATGCAGCGCCTGATATAATTTAGGTCCACGCTCAGCAATACCCAACTGTTGCCACAAATTGGGTGCGGCGTAAAGTGTGGGGGTAAACTCACGTACTAAGGCTGTCATGATACACCTTTTTATCAATTGATATTTAGTAAGGTTATCATGTGATTTTGGTGTGGTCAAAAAAAGGGCGCTAAGATCATCACAATCTTAGCGCCCTTAAGAGATTAAAGCGGCAACTTAGTTAAACACCATCTCCGGTATATCGCCTTCGATAACCAGCTTGCCAGCGGTTTTTTGTTGAATTTCTTCAACTGAAATGCCCGGAGCACGCTCCAGTAAGTGGAAGGCGCCATTGCGTACTTCCAGCACGGCTAAGTCTGTAACGATTTTCTTCACGCAGCCCACCCCGGTCAGCGGCAGGGTGCAGTCGGTTAGCAGCTTGCTGTTGCCGTATTTGTCGGCGTGTGTCATGGTCACAACAATGTTCTGTGCACCGGCGACTAAATCCATTGCGCCGCCCATACCTTTTACCAGTTTACCGGGGATCATCCAGCTGGCGATATTGCCGTTTTGATCCACTTCAAAGGCACCCAGCACGGTTAAATCGACATGGCCGCCGCGGATCATGGCAAAGCTTTCAGCCGAACTAAAAATCGCCGCGCCTTTAATGGCGGTGACGGTTTCTTTGCCGGCGTTAATCATATCGGCGTCAATTTCGTCTTCAGTTGGGTAGGGGCCCATACCGAGTAAGCCGTTTTCTGATTGCAGCATTACTTCAATGCCGGCCGGCACATAGTTGGCCACTAAAGTCGGAATACCAATGCCTAAGTTAACGTAGTAACCGTCTTGCAGCTCTTGCGCCACGCGCATGGCAACCTGTTCACGAGATAAAGCCATTGTTGCCTCCTTAACCTTGACGGACCATACGACGTTCAATGCGTTTTTCAAAGTTGCCTTTAATTACGCGTTGCACATAAATACCCGGGGTGTGAATTTGTGATGGTTCCAGCTCACCCGGTTCGACTATCTCTTCTACTTCAGCCACGGTAATTTTGCCGGCGGTGGCCGCCATCGGGTTAAAGTTCATTGAGGTGTGGCGAAACACCAAATTGCCGTAACGGTCAGCTTTCCAGGCACGTACTATGGCAAAATCGCCAGTAATGGCCGGCTCTAACACATAATGACGGCCATCAATTTCACGGGTTTCTTTACCCTCGGCAACCGGCGTGCCGTAGCCGGTGGCAGTAAAAAACGCTGGTATGCCAGCGCCGCCGGCACGCATTTTTTCTGCCAGGGTGCCTTGTGGTGTTAGCTCTACTTCCAGCTCGCCGCTGAGCAGTTGTTTTTCAAACAGGGCGTTTTCGCCGACGTAAGAAGCAACCATTTTTTTAATTTGCCGGTCCTCCAGCAAAATGCCCAGGCCAAAGCCGTCTACACCGCAGTTGTTAGATACTACGGTGAGATCTTTGGTTTTCATTTTTTTAATCTGGGCAATTAAGCCCTCTGGAATACCGCATAAGCCAAAGCCACCGGCAATAACGGTCATGCCGTCCTGCAGGCCTGCCATGGCGTCTTCGTAGCTATGTACGACTTTATTAAACCCTGCCATTTGTTGTCCTCTGTTCTTTGCTGAACTATCTGTAGCGAACTGCTCTTCGACTGCGCGGCTGCTATCTGTGCCGAGGTAAGCGCGCAGTACACTTTGACCGGAACCGTGTTTTTCATGGATGAAAAACAGGAGCCTACAGGGACGTATTTACGGCGTGTTCCGGCAAAGTAGTACGGAGTGATTACCGTGTTCGAAGAACCTTAGTTGTTGCTGTTAACTAACTACCAGTTTGCGTGCACTTGGCCCTTAGCGCCAATCCTACTTTAGAACTAGGCTGCTTCCCCAGCTTGTCGGTAATAAACCAGCCGGCTTTGGCCAGCGCAGTTAAATCGATACCGTGTGAAATGCCAAGACCGTTCAGTAAATACACCACATCTTCGGTGGCAACATTGCCTGACGCACCGGCAGCGTAAGGGCAGCCGCCTAAACCGGCAACGGCGCTATCAATCACCGCAATGCCGCGGCTTAGCGCCACGTAAATATTGGTTAACGCCTGGCCGTAAGTGTCATGAAAATGCACTGCCAATTTATCTGCCGGCACCATAGATAGCACCGCATCCAGCATCGCATTGACTTTATCCGGCGTACCAACGCCTATGGTATCGCCTAGTGAAATTTCATAGCAGCCCATCTCTAACAGGGCTTTGGCGACCAATGCCACCTCGGTAGGCGCAACATCGCCCTGATAGGGGCAACCGACGACGCAAGACACATAGCCTCGCACTTTAATACCGTCGGCTCTGGCCGCTTCTACCACAGGCGCAAAGCGCTCCAGGCTTTCAGCTATGCTGCAGTTAATATTCTTCTGGCTGAAGGCTTCTGACGCTGCACCAAAAATGGCTACCTCAGTGGCACCGGCGGCTGTTGCGGCTTCATAGCCTTTTAAATTTGGCGTCAGCGCAGCGTAGGTCACGCCAGTTTTGCGCTGGATACCGGCGAACACGTCTGAAGAGTCTGCCATCTGCGGCACCCATTTTGGCGAGACAAAAGCGCCGCTTTCAATGTAGCTATGGCCGGCGGCGGTTAGCATATCAATCAGTGCGATTTTATCTGCTGTGGCTACCGCAGCCTCGTTTTGCAGGCCATCACGCGGGCCTACTTCAACCAGGCGCACACTTTTTGGCAAACTCATGCGTCCTCCGGGCTAAAATCAACCAGTTCGGCGCCATCTTTTACCAGATCGCCGGCGGCGTAAAATACCTCATTAACCATACCGTTTTTTGGCGCTTTAATGCTGTATTCCATTTTCATCGCTTCCATAATCACCAGCGTATCACCGGCTTTTACGGCTGCGCCGGCTTTGGCCATTACCGCTACTATAGTGCCGTTCATCGGCGCGGTTAAGCTACCCGCATGCTCACTGCCATCTACCTCGGTAGCAACCTCAGTTTGATAGTTAAAGTCGTAACGTTGATGTTTAATAAATACGCTGATGGTGTCGCCATTGAATTTATCAACATAGCGACTAACCCGCACCTTAGTACGATGCTCACCCAGTACTGCACTAAGCTCATCGCCGTTTAGCTCGGCGGTACAGCATAGCTTTTGGCCTGCCACGTCTATCACATAATGCTGCTGCAGTTGTTGCACCGTTAGCTGCGTATTGTGCTCGCCGTGTTGCAAGGCGATGTTTACCGTTGGCATTTCATTTAAGCGCCAACCATGGCTGAATTGCCAGGGACTGGAACTGTTGCTACTTTGCGGTGCTTTTTGCTGCTGCAAAATAAACAGTGCAGCCAATACCAGCGCCTGATTATTTTCTTTATTGGCGGGCGCAAATAAGCTCTGTTGGTGTTTATTGATAAAGTTGGTATCAAGCTCTGCGGCTTTAAACGCCGGGTGCTCGGTTAAGCTGGTTAAAAAGCTTAAGTTTGTGGTAACACCGGCAATGCGGTAATCGTCCAGCGCACGTAACATGCGGGCGATGGCGCGGTCGCGGCTTTCATCCCAGACAATCAGCTTGGCGATCATCGGGTCATAAAACGGTGACACTTCATCATTTTCTACCACACCTGTATCCACCCGCACATGACGGTTGGCTTCAGGCTGGCGTAAATAGGTGAGTTTACCGGTTTGCGGCAGGAAGTCGTTATCCGGATCTTCGGCATACACCCGCACTTCAATGGCGTGGCCATCCAGTTGTATATCATCCTGCGCCAGTGGCAGTTGCTCGCCGGCGGCGACCAACAACTGCCATTTGACTAAATCCTGGCCGGTGATCATCTCGGTAACCGGGTGTTCTACCTGCAGCCGGGTGTTCATTTCCATAAAGTAGAAAGAGCCGTCTTCGTCGAACAAAAACTCCACCGTACCAGCGCCACGATAATCAATGGCTTTAGCCGCTTTAACTGCCGCTTCGCCCATGGCCTTGCGCTGTTCGCTGCTAAAGTTGGGTGCCGGTGCTTCTTCAATCACTTTTTGGTGGCGGCGCTGAATCGAGCAGTCGCGCTCGGCTAAATACACTGCATTGCCGTGGTTATCGGCAAATACCTGAATTTCAATATGGCGCGGCTTGGTCAAGTAGCGCTCAATCAGCATTTTATCGTTGCCAAAGCCGGCTTTAGCTTCACGGCGGGCGCTGGCTAAGGCATCATTAAATTCTTCTTTTTGCCAAACCACACGCATGCCTTTACCGCCGCCGCCGTAGGCCGCTTTTAGCAGTTGCGGGTAGCCGATCCGTTCTGATTCTTTGCTAAGCAAGGCATCGCTTTGATCATCACCATGATAGCCCGGTACCAGCGGCACGCCGGCTTTGGCCATAATCTCTTTGGCAGCGCTTTTTGAACCCATGGCAGTAATGGCACCAACCGGTGGGCCGATAAACACCACGCCGGCTTCCTCACAGGCTTTGGCAAAGCTTTCGTTTTCCGACAAAAAGCCGTAGCCCGGGTGAATAGCCTCTGCACCGCTTTGTTTGGCGATGGCGATAATTTTATCTGCACGCAGGTAAGAGTCTTTGCTTGGAGCAGGGCCTAGTAAATAAGCTTCATCGGCCATGCGTACATGGCGGGCGTTGGCGTCGGCTTCGGAGTACACTGCCACGCAGCGAATGCCGAGTTTATGTGCGGTGTCGATAACGCGGCAGGCAATTTCGCCGCGGTTGGCGATTAATATTTTACGAAACATTATGCGTCTTCCTTGCCAAGCCAGGCCGGTTTACGTTTTTCTAAGAATGCGCTTAAGCCTTCCTGACCTTCAGGTGATACCCGTATTTCAGCAATCGCTTGCTCGGTATGAGCAATAACATTGTTGCTGATCTTACGGTTATAAATATTATGAATAAGCGATTTCGCTGCACTCAGTGCTGCCGGGCTGTTTTGCAGCAGAGTGTTGATAAATGTTTCTGCGCTATCGCTAAGCTCGCCCTCACTAACCATTTCATGCAGTAAGCCCAGTTGTTGGGCTTTGGCAGCCATAAAACGCTCGGCCGTTAAAAAATAACGCCGGCTTTCACGCTCGCCAATGGCGCGCATTACGTAGGGGCTGATCACAGCAGGAATAAGGCCAATGCGTACTTCGCTTAAGCAGAAGCTGGCATTCTCTTCGGCAATGGCGATATCGCAGCAGGCGACTAGACCCAGGGCGCCACCAAAGGCTGCACCTTTGATTAACGCTATGGTAGGTTTAGGGAATTTATCCAGCCGGTGCATTAAGGTGGCCAGCTCCGCGGCGTCGTTTAAGTTCTGCTGATAATCTTTTTGCGCCATGGAGCGCATCCAGTTTAAGTCGGCACCGGCAGAGAAGTTTTTGCCGTTGGCGGCCAGCACCAATACCCGCACTTCATCGTTATTGGCTAAGTCTTTTAGCACTGCGATAAGCTCGGCTATCATGGCATCGTCAAAGGCGTTATGCACTTGTGGCCGGTTTAGCGTTAAGGTGGCTACGCCGCGCGGGTCGATACTGACTTCTGTGTAAACCTGGTTCATTTTCTCTCCGAAAGTTTTTACTCTCTGTTCAATGACAGTGTTTATTCAACCGGCAATCACTCCGCACAACTTTGCCAGAACACGCCGTAAATACCTCCCTGTAGGGTTACAAACTTCATCCGTGAAGTTTTCCCAAGGGCAGCAAACGGCGCTGTTCAAATTCGTTCCTGACGAATTTGTGTGTTTTTCGTCCCTGAAAAACACGGTTCTGGTCAAAGTGTGCTGCGCGCTTGCCTCTACAGTTGAACCAGCAAGTGCGTGTTTATACTCAAAATCACATCCGGAACACGCCAAAACGGCTCTCTTCAATCGGTGCATTCAGCGCGGCGGCTAATGCCAGCCCCACTGTCATTCGCGTTTGTGCCGGGTCGATAATACCGTCATCCCACAAGCGACCACTGGCATAATACGGGTGGCCCTGTTTTTCATATTGTTCAATAATCGGCTGTTTCAGCGCTTTTTCGGCGTCCGCCGACAGCGTTTCGCCTTTACGGGCCAAACCGTCTTTGGTCACCTGTGCCATTACACCGGCAGCTTGCTCGCCGCCCATTACCGAAATACGCGCATTGGGCCACATCCACATCATGGTGGGATCGTAAGCGCGGCCGCACATGCCGTAGTTACCGGCGCCATAGCTGCCGCCAATTAGCACAGTAAATTTCGGCACCTTGGCACAGCTTACTGCCATCACCATTTTAGCGCCGTGCTTGGCTATGCCTTCGGCTTCATATTTTTTACCCACCATAAAACCGGTGATATTCTGCAGGAACAATAGCGGAATTTTACGCTGGGCACATAGCTCAATAAAATGCGCGCCTTTTTGCGCCGATTCCGAGAACAGTATCCCGTTATTGGCGACAATGCCTACCGGATAGCCGAAGATGCGCGCAAAGCCGCACACTAAGGTCGCGCCGTAGTATTGTTTAAACTCATCAAAGTCTGAGCCATCGACAATGCGGGCGATCACTTCTTTGACATCAAACGGTTTGCGCAAGTCAGTGCCCACTATGCCGTACAACTCTTTGGCGTCATGCAGCGGCTCCTGGGCCGGCTTAACATCCATTGCTTGCGGGGCAGGGCGGTTTAACCGGCTTACTGCGTTACGCGCCAGTTGCAGTGCGTGCTCGTCGTTCAACGCATAGTGATCGGCCACGCCGGAGATTTTACAGTGCACGTCAGCACCACCGAGCTCCTCGGCGGAAACCTCTTCACCAGTGGCGGCTTTTACCAGCGGCGGGCCGGCTAAAAAGATAGTGCCTTGCTCTTTAACGATAATGCTTTCATCGGCCATGGCAGGTACATAAGCCCCGCCCGCAGTACACAGGCCCATTACCACAGCAATTTGCGGTATGCCTTTGGCTGACATATTCGCCTGGTTAAAGAAGATACGGCCAAAGTGCAGTTTGTCGGGAAACACATCATCCTGGCGCGGCAGGTTGGCGCCGCCGGAGTCGACCAGATAAATACACGGCAGGTGGCAGCGCTCGGCAATTTCCTGGGCACGTAAATGCTTTTTCACGGTAAGCGGGTAGTAAGTACCGCCTTTTACTGTGGCATCGTTAGCTACTATCATGCACTCGACGCCGTTAATACGGCCGATACCGGCGACGACACCGGCACTGGGTACGTAATCGTCGTAGCATTCCCAACCGGCAAACTGGCCAACTTCTAAAAACGGTGAGCCAGGGTCGAGCAGCTTTTGAATGCGATCACGCACAAACAGCTTACCGCGAGAGGTATGCCGTGCAATCAGCGCTTCGCCGCCACCGAGTTTAATTTGTTGTACTTTACTTTGCAGATCATCGACCACGGCCTGCATTGCGGCGGCGTTTTTCTGGAAGTCCTCAGAGCGAGGATTGATTTTGGAGGTAATTCTGGTCACTTAAGTCACCTTATACCAGAGCTGGTTAGACAAAGCGGAACCGGAACAACTAAGCAGACGATCAAAGTGAGGATGGTGGTCCGACACTTCGGAGACCGGAGCGGGTCTGCGTGTTGTTACGGTGTAAGCTTTGGCCTGCACCGGACTTAGATTCACGGCTTCGCTGCTTCCACACATTTAACACACTCGCCCGTTCGCCGCTCCCCGGCTCACTTTTGATCGCTCGTTTAGTTAAATCTGCTACGCGCTTCGCCTCGTTCAACTTTCTATTCAGTTACTGCGATTCTGGGCGGTGCGGAACCGGAACAACTTAGCTGACGATCAAGAGCGAATTAGGGAGAAATTCGCGGGTCTGCATGTTGTTACGGTGGAAGCAGCCGCTTCCACCCGAGTATCGCCTTTAAACCTTAGTTTGATTCAGTAAACAGTTCCCGGCCAATCAGCATACGGCGGATTTCCGAGGTACCGGCACCAATTTCGTACAGCTTGGCATCGCGCAATAAACGCCCGGTAGGGTACTCGTTAATGTAGCCATTACCGCCCAGCAACTGAATCGCATCCAGCGCCATCTTGGTCGCCAGCTCTGCTGAATACAGAATAACTGCTGCTGCATCTTTACGTGTTGTTTCGCCACGATCACAAGCTTTAGCTACCGTATAAACGTATGATTTAGCCGCGTTCATCTGAGTATACATATCGGCCAGTTTGCCCTGTACCAGCTGGAATTCACCAATGGCTTGACCAAACTGCTTACGGTCGTGAATATACGGCACTACTACGTCCATACAGGCTTGCATGATGCCCAGCGGACCGGCTGCCAGTACTACACGCTCGTAGTCCAGGCCACTCATTAATACTTTAACGCCACCGCCAACCTGGCCTAGTACGTTTTCTGCCGGTACTACGCAATCTTCAAACACCAGCTCACAGGTGTTAGAGCCGCGCATGCCCAGCTTGTCCAGCTTTTGCGCGGTGCTAAAACCTTTAGTGCCACGCTCTACAATAAAAGCGGTAATGCCTTTAGAGCCGGCGTCAATGTCGGTTTTGGCGTAAATCACATAGGTGTGTGCATCCGGGCCGTTGGTGATCCACATTTTATTGCCGTTTAAAATGTAGTTATCGCCTTGCTTCTCTGCACGCAGTTTCATGCTAACCACGTCTGAACCGGCATTGGGCTCGCTCATTGCTAAGGCACCGATATGTTCGCCCGAACACAATTTTGGCAGGTACTTTAATTTTTGTGCTTCAGTGCCGTTGCGGAATATTTGGTTTACACAGAGGTTTGAATGCGCACCGTACGATAAGCCAACCGAGGCTGAGGCGCGGCTGATTTCTTCCAGTGCGACAACGTGCTCTAAATAGCCTAAGCCTGAGCCACCGTATTTTTCATCGACGGTAATGCCCAGCAGACCTAAGTCACCGAATTTGCGCCATAGCTCATTCGGGAACTCATTTTTTTCGTCAATATGGGCGGCGCGTGGCGCGATTTCTTCGCGGGCGAAGGCGTTAACCTGCTCACGGATCATATCGACCGTTTCACCTAAATCGAAATTAAGCCCTTTATAACTGCTAATCATTGTGGATCCCCGTTTGCTATGTTTTTCAACCGCTTAAGCGGTTTTATGTTGTTTGGCGTCGGCTAAAGTGTCGCGGCAACGTTTTTCTACTGTTACCAGTTCCATTAGCACAACTTTGATATCGTCTAATTGCTGGTGCAGCTCGGCCTTTTTCAGCTCGATCAGCTGCAGCATGGTACTTAATTGGGTTACGCTGCTTTTGTCTGCGTCATATAATTCAAATAATTGGCCGGTTTCGGCCAGGCTAAAACCCAGGCGCTTGCCGCGTAATATCAGCTTTAACCGCACGCGGTCACGCTTGCTGTAAATACGGGTTTGGCCGTTTCGTAAAGGCGTGATCAGCCCCTGATCTTCATAAAAGCGAATACTACGGGTAGTAATATCAAACTCTTTGGCCAGTTCGCTGATGCTATATGTTTTTTCTTCTTTTTCTGTCATATCCGCCTTCCCCGAAAACGCAGTCAATATAAGTGAAGTTTACGTAAAGGTAAAGCTGGGGCGTTGCCGATAAGTTGGCAAAACGGCCATTTTTGCCATGTTTGTAAAGCTAAAATGCCAGTTTGTACTGGTCAGACTGTACACTTTGCTGAACCAAAGCGGTGGCACACTACCATAGTGTTAGGTGGTTGACGTTGGCGTAAACGTAAATTTGGTGTAGGCTCTGGAGCAACTTTTTAGCCGACAGCTTTTTGGGAGACTTTTATGGCTACCGACAATATTGTAATCGTTGCTGCAACACGCACCGCTATGGGCGGCTTTATGGGCGGCTTAAGCGATGTAGATGCCACTGTACTGGGTGCTACAGCTATTAAAGCAGCGTTAGAGCAGGCCGGTTTAAGCGGCGACAAGGTCAGTGAAGTAATTATGGGTAACGTGCTGCCGGCCGGTTTAGGCCAGGCACCGGCACGCCAGGCGACATTAAAAGCCGGTTTACCGTTATCTGCCGGCGCGACTACCATTAATAAAGTGTGCGGTTCAGGCTTAAAAGCGGTGATGCTGGCCAGCGATTTACTTAAAGCCGGCAGCGCTGATGTTGTAGTCGCCGGTGGTATGGAATCGATGAGCAATGCACCGTACCTGCTGCCAAAAGCGCGCGGCGGTTACCGTATGGGCCACGGCGAAATTAAAGATCACATGATGCTGGATGGCTTGGAAAACGCCTATGACGGCAAAGCCATGGGCTGTTTTGCGCAACAGACAGCGGATGAAAAAGGCATTACCCGCGAGCAGATGGACGCCTTCGCGGTGCAATCTACCACCCGCGCCCAGCAAGCGATTGCCAGCGGTGCCTTTAAAAACGAAATTACCCCGGTAACCTTTCAAACCCGTAAAGGTGAAATGACTTTTGCGGTAGATGAGCAACCGGGCAATGCCAAAATCGACAAAATTCCGGGTCTAAGGCCGGCCTTTGCCAAAGACGGCACTATTACGGCGGCCAACTCCAGCTCAATCTCTGACGGTGCTGCAGCACTGGTGTTAATGCGCGAGTCTGATGCTAAAGCACAAGGCGCTAAGCCATTAGCCCGCGTGGTGGCACATGCCACCAACTCAATGGAACCGGCGTTGTTTACTGTAGCTCCGGTGGGCGCTATGCAAAAAGTGCTGCAAAAAGCTGGCTGGGATAAACAGCAGGTAGACCTGTGGGAAATTAACGAAGCCTTTGCCATGGTAACTATGTTGGCGATTAATGAGCTGGGCCTGGATGAGAGCAAAGTAAACGTTAACGGTGGTGCTTGTGCGCTGGGCCATCCTATCGGCGCCTCAGGCGCGCGTATTCTGGTTACCCTTATTCATGCACTGCGCAACCGCGGTTTAAGCAAAGGCGTGGCTTCACTGTGTATCGGTGGTGGCGAAGCGGTCGCATTGGCTGTAGAAGTTTTATAAGTAACACGATAGAGGCGAAGTGCGGAGCAGATTTAACTTAGCGAGCGATCAAAAGTGAGGCTGGTGGTCCGACATTTCGGAGAGCCGAGCGGGCGAGCGTGTTAAATGTGCGTAAGCAACGAAGCCGTGAACCGGAGAAAGGTGTAAGCCGACGCTTCCACCGTAACAACACGCAGACCCGCGAATTTCTGCCAAATTCGCTCTTGATCGTCTGCTTAGTTGTTCCGGTTCCGCTTTGGCTGGATAGTCCGGCTAAACATATTAGAAGCTCGCCAGCATAAATTGATAATTAGACATACAACAAGCTGGCGGCATACCCAAACAATCGGGAGAAGCAACATGACACAACAGGTTAAGCATTTCATTGACGGCGAGTTTGTCGCACCAACAGGTGACAAACTAATAGCTGTTACCAACCCGGCAACACAAGACGTGATTGCGCAGGTGGCGTGTGCCACAGCGGCAGAAATGGAGCGCGCTATCGAGTCGGCCAAAGCCGCCTTTTTAACGTGGAAAGAAGTACCGGTATCAGAGCGCGCCCGTTTAATGATGCGCTTTGCTCACCTGTTAAAAGAACATCAGGGTGAAATTGCCGACATTATCTGCCGCGAGTTGGGTAAAACGGTAGAGGACGCCAAAGGCGATGTTTGGCGTGGTATCGAAGTAGTTGAACAAGCGGCTAATATTCCGTCATTAATGATGGGTGAGACGGTAGAAAACGTAGCACGCAGCATTGATACCTACAGCTACATTCAGCCTCTGGGTGTATGTGCTGGTATTACCCCGTTTAACTTCCCAGCGATGATCCCTCTGTGGATGTTCCCGATGGCCATTGCTTGCGGTAACACCTTTATTTTAAAACCGTCTGAGCAAGACCCGATGACGGTAAACAAAATTGCCGAGCTGTTTGTACAGGCTGGCGCGCCCAAAGGCGTGTTACAAGTTGTGCACGGCGCCAAAGAGCAGGTTGATGCCATTTTGCATCACCCGGATATTAAAGCGATTTCGTTCGTTGGCTCGGTTAATGTTGGCCAGTACATTTACAAAACCGGTACCGACAATTTAAAACGCGTACAGGCATTTGCCGGTGCGAAAAACCACATGGTTATTATGCCGGACGCCAATAAGCAGCAGGTGGTTAATGCCTTAGTCGGCGCTTCAGTTGGCGCCGCCGGTCAACGTTGTATGGCCATCTCGGTAGCGGTGTTTGTTGGTGCTGCGGCAGATTGGATCCCAGAGGTAGCTGCCGCCATTGGTAAAGTACGTCCGGGCGTTTACACCGACCCTAACGCGGCTTACGGTCCGCAAATCAGCCCGCAGGCGCGTGCCCGGGTGTTATCGTTAATTGAGCAGGGTAAGAAAGAAGGCGCGACTTGTGTGCTGGATGGCTCGGACTGCAAAGTTGAAGGTTACCCGAACGGTAACTGGGTAGGCCCAACGGTGTTTAGCAACGTCACTACTGAAATGGAAATTTATAAGCAGGAAATTTTCGGCCCGGTATTAACCACTATGCAGGTTGGCTCGCTGGCTGAAGCCTTAAAAGTGGTAAACGACAGCCCGTACGGTAACGGTACTTCTATCTTTACCGCCAGCGGCGCGGCAGCACGTAAGTATCAGCATGAGGTGGAAGTAGGCCAGGTGGGTATTAACATTCCTATTCCGGTGCCACTGCCGTTCTTCTCGTTCACCGGCTGGAAAGGTTCGTTCTATGGCGATCAGCATGCTTATGGTAAGCAAGCGGTGCGTTTCTATACCGAGACGAAAACCATTACAGCGCGTTGGTTTGACGACGATATTCCGGTGTCTGGCCCGAATATGTCGATTAACTTACGGTAAAGCAGATTTGAATGTATTTGTAGTGCGGCGCTTCCACCGTAACAACACGCAGACCCGCGAATTTCTCCCAAATTCGCTCTTGATCGTCTGCTTAGTTGTTCCGGTTCCGCCCGCCTGCAAGTCCTGAGTAAATTACTAATCGGAACAAGCGCAGCGTAAGGGGAATTAATTAGCGAGCGATCAAAAGTGAGGCTGGGAGAGCCGAACGGGCGAGCGTTTAAATCCCCTGAAAGCGTAGCGATTGGTTAAGCGGTAAGGTCCAAACAGATGAATTTCAATTTAACAGAAGACCAACAAGCCTTTGTCGATGTGGCCAAACAGTTTGCCGAACAAGAACTGGCGCCACACGCAGCGCAGTGGGATCGTGATCACCACTTCCCAAAAGATGTGATTCAAAAAGCCGGCGAACTGGGTTTTTGCTCATTGTATACGCCCGAAGAAGACGGCGGCATGGGGCTATCACGCTTAGACTCCTCGATAATTTTCGAACAATTGTCGATGGGCTGCACGGCGACAACCGCCATGCTGACCATCCACAATATGGCCACCTGGATGATAGCCAGTTGGGGCACCAGTGATGCTAAAGCCGAGTGGGTAGAGCATTTAGTGACTGGGCAAAAGCTAGCCTCTTACTGCTTAACGGAACCAGGCTCAGGCTCTGACGCAGCAGGCCTGCGTACCAGCGCGAAAAAAGATGGCAACGAATACGTATTAAACGGCTCGAAGATGTTTATCTCCGGCGCAGGTTCTACTGAAGTTTTGGTGGTAATGGCACGCACCGGTGAAGCCGGGCCAAAAGGCATTTCAGCCTTTATCGTGCCGGCCGATGCCAAAGGCGTTATTTATGGTAAGGCCGAAGAGAAAATGGGCTGGAACGCCCAGCCAACCCGTTTAATCACTTTTGAAGATGTGCGCATTCCGGCACATTACCTGCTGGGTAATGAAGGTGAGGGTTTCAGCTTTGCCATGAAAGGCTTAGATGGCGGCCGTATTAACATCGCTACCTGTTCAATCGGCACTGCACAGCAGGCACTTAACACCGCGCGTAACTATATGCTGGAGCGTCAGCAGTTTGGTAAGCCACTGGCAGCATTTCAGGCGCTGCAGTTTAAGCTGGCGGATATGGCCACCGAGTTAGTGGCCGCGCGGCAGTTAGTGCGCTTAGCTGCGTTTAAATTAGACCAAAAAGACGGTGAAGCCACCGCGTATTGCGCTATGGCAAAACGTTTTGCCACTGATGTCGGTTTTCAGGTATGCGACCAGGCGCTGCAACTGCATGGCGGTTATGGCTATATCAAAGAATACCCGCTGGAGCGCCATTTCCGTGATGTGCGTGTGCACCAGATTTTGGAAGGCACCAACGAAATTATGCGGCTGATTATTGGCCGGCGTTTACTGGATGAAGCCGCAGGTGACATTCTTTAAGTCGCAGATGAATTCAAGCTGGGGGAACAGGATTGTTCTAAACCGACCGTTGGAGGCCATGGATGGCCGGAGTCGAGCCCCAGGGACGGTTTATGGCGTGTCGGTGTGGACAATGCTGTTTCACCGGGCACGTAGCATGAACTACGCCCATATCAGGAGACAACTATGGCTCAACTAAAACTCGAAAAACGCGGCCACACGGCGCTTATTACCATGTCTAACCCGCCGGCTAATACCTGGACGCGCGAAACTTTGACCCAACTGCGTAACGCAGTCAAAAGTCTGGATGAAGATAAAAATATCTATGCGCTGGTGATCACCGGTGAGGGCGATAAATTTTTCTCTGCCGGTGCCGATTTAAAGCTGTTTGCCGATGGTGATAAAGCCGTGGCCAGTGATATGGCGCGTATTTTCGGCGAAGCCTTTGAAACACTCAGCAGCTTTAGCGGCGTGTCTATTGCTGCCATTAACGGCTATGCCATGGGTGGCGGTTTAGAAGTAGCACTGGCCTGTGATATCCGCATTGCCGAGCAACAAGCACAAATGGCATTGCCGGAAGCCAAAGTGGGCTTATTGCCCTGTGCCGGTGGCACGCAAAACCTGGCCTGGTTAGTGGGCGAAGGCTGGGCCAAGCGAATGATTTTATGCGGTGAGCGTTTAAGCGCGGAAAAAGCGCTGCAAATTGGTCTGGTAGAAGAAGTGGTTGCCACCGGCATGGCGCTGGAAGCTGCATTGGCGATGGCCGATAAAGCAGCGGAGCAAAGCCCGTCGTCAGTAACGGCCTGTAAAAAGCTTATTCAGCAAGGTCGCAGCGGCAGCATTCAAAGTGCTTTGCCGCTGGAGCGTGAGTTGTTTGTCGGCCTGTTCGATACCAAAGATCAGGTAGAAGGCGTGCAGGCATTTTTAGAAAAACGTAAAGCCAACTGGGTGAACGGCTAATGAGCGGCGCAAATGAGGTGGTGCTGTATCAAGAACTGGCAGCACAGAACGGCAAAAAGATTGGCGTGGCCACACTTAACTCAGAAAAGTCGCTCAATGCCCTTAGCCTGCCGATGGTAGAGTCGTTATTACCACAATTATTAGCCTGGCAGGCTGATAGCAGCATCAGCATGGTGTTGCTGCAAGGCGCTGGCGATAAAGCCTTTTGTGCCGGTGGCGATATCCGCGATTTATATAAAGCCATGCTGGATAAACCCGGTACCTATGCGCCTTATGTCGAAGAGTTCTTCACCAAAGAATACACACTGGATTATTTAATCCACACCTTTGGCAAGCCGGTGCTGGTGTGGGGCAATGGCATAGTAATGGGTGGCGGTTTGGGCTTAATGGCCGGTGCGTCGCATCGGGTGGTTACGGTAACCAGCCGCATTGCCATGCCAGAAATGGCCATTGGTTTGTATCCGGATGTCGGTGCCAGCTGGTTTTTAAACCGTATGCCAGCCGGTTGCGGCCTGTTTTTAGGCTTAACCGGTGCCTCTATTAACGCTGCTGATGCCAAGTTTATTGGCCTGGCAGATAACTTTTTACTGCATGAACGTAAAGCGGCGCTGTTAGAAAAACTGCTGACGGTGAAATGGGGCGACACCATAGCGCTGAATCATCAAAAACTCAGCGACGCGCTGCGCAGCGAAGAAGAACAGTGTCGTACCCAAATGCCGCTAAGTAATATCCGGCCGCATCAGGGCGAAATTGAACAGCTGGCAAAGCACGACAAGCTGCAAAGCGTGATCGCGGCAATTAATACTATGGCCGGTGAAGACAAATGGCTGCAAAAAGCCAAAGAATCGCTGGCTTATGGTAGCCCCATTACTGCGCATATCGTGTTTGAGCTGCTAAAACTGGGCCAAAGCAAAATACTGGCCGACAGCTTCCGCTTAGAGCTGGGCTTAAGTGTGCAGTGCGGCAAGTTGGGCGAGTTTACCGAAGGTGTGCGCGCTTTGTTAATGGACAAAGATTTACAACCCAAGTGGCAATACAAAACTGTTAGCGACGTGCCGCAAAGCGTGATTGATGAGCTATTTCGCTCACCGTGGGCTGCGAACGAGCATCCGCTGCGCGAGCTGGGTCAACTGGATAACTAGGAGCAAATATGGCGAAGGTTGCATTTATAGGTTTAGGCAATATGGGTGGCCCTATGGCCATCAATCTGGTGAAAGCCGGCCATGCGGTTACGGCGTTTGATTTATCGGCAGCGGCACTGGCACAGGTAAAAGCCGAAGGCGCTGCAGTTGCGGCTACAGCAGCAGAGGCGGTAGCTGGCGCGGAGTTTGTGATTTCAATGCTGCCGGCAGGTAAGCATGTCATCGGCTTATATCTGGGCGAGCAGGGTGTAGCCGCTAGTATCAGTAAAGATGCACTGGTCATTGATTGCTCTACCATTGATGCTGACAGTGCGCGTAAAGTTGGTGCTGGACTCTCTGCTCAGGGTATCGCTTTTATCGACGCACCGGTGTCAGGCGGCGTTGGTGGTGCCAAAGCCGGTACCTTAACCTTTATTGTTGGCGGTGAAGCGGCGCATTTTGAGCGTGCGAAAACCATGCTTGGTAATATGGGCAAAAACCTGTTTCATGCCGGCGCTGTTGGTGCCGGTCAGGTGGCGAAAATTTGCAACAATATGCTGCTGAGTATTTTAATGGTCGGCACTTCTGAAGCATTGCAAATGGGCGTAGACAATGGCCTTGACCCTAAAGTGCTATCAGACATTATGCTGAAAAGCTCTGGTCGTAACTGGACCTTAGAGCTGTATAACCCCTGCCCGGATGTGATGCCAAATGTGCCATCCAGCAACGGTTATCAGGGCGGTTTTATGGTCGATTTAATGGCGAAAGATTTAGGCCTTGCGCTGGAAGCAGCAATGCAAAGCAGTAGCAGCACACCAATGGGTGCACTGGCGCGCAGCCTTTACGTGGCGCACCAGAGGGCCGGTAATGGCAAATTGGATTTTTCCAGTATTTTTAAACTGTTTGCTAAAGCCAATTAATTTGAATTAACACGCAAGTACTCCGAATATTTTCTCCGGGACACGCCGTAAATACGTCCCTGTAGGCTCGTGTTTTTCGTCCCTGAAAAACACGGTCCCGGCAGAAAAATTCTACGCACTTGCTCATATCGCAGTAATCGCGATGTCGGAGAAAGAAATGAACCTGCAAAACAAAACCATCGTTATCACTGGCGGAGCACAAGGCTTAGGGCTGGAAATGGCACGCATGTGTGCAGCAGAAGGCGCCAAACTGGCGTTAATTGATATGAATGCCGACCAACTAGCGGCAGCCAAGGCTGAGCTTGGTGCTAACACCACAGTACATACTTACATTGCCAACGTGGCTAATGAAGAACAAGTTGAAGCGACCTTTGCGCAAATCGACAGCGATTTTAACGGTATTGATGGCCTGATTAACAATGCCGGCATATTGCGCGACGGCTTATTGCTGAAATACAAAGACGGCGAGCTGCAAAGCAAAATGTCGCTGGCGCAGTTCCAGTCGGTAATAGATGTCAACTTAACCGGCGTCTTCCTGTGTGGCCGTGAAGCCGCTGCCATTATGGTGCAACGCGGCACCAAGGGCGTAATTATTAATATGTCCAGCGTCGCCCGTGGCGGCAATATGGGCCAGACCAACTATGCTGCCTCTAAAGCCGGTGTGGTAGCGATGACGGTAACCTGGGCACGTGAACTGGGTCGTTTTGGTATTCGTGTGGGTGCCATAGCACCGGGCGTTATTCGCACCGCCATGACCGATGCGATGAAACCGGAAGCGCGTGACCGCTTAGAGAAAATGAAGCCGGTAGGTAGGTTGGGGGAGGCCAGTGAAATAGCCCACACCGCGAAATACATCTTTGAAAACAATTTCTTCACCGGTCGGGTGGTAGAAATTGACGGTGGTATCAGCATGTAATCAACTGATTACTGGAAAAAAAGACGCTGCGGCGTCTTTTTTTGTGTGCTAGCTTAGCGAATAATCAATTCAAAAAAACAACAGAGAATAGACAATGAAAACCAGCCTACTACTTGCCTCACTGTTACTTACACCCGCTTTAGTCACTGCAGACGACAAAGCAGAACTTACGGCGCTGTTAAGCGAGTTTTTAGACGGCGCCACGCGCAACGATGCCGCTATTCACAACAAATACTGGGCCGATGAGCTTATTTATACCAGTTCTTCAGGTACGCGATTTGGCAAGGCTGAACTGATGCAAGGTGTCACCAGCCGCGGTATGTTAAAGCCGGAAGAGATAGACACCGTATACAGCAGTGAAGATGTGCGCATTATGCAATACGGTGACACCGCTGTAGTGGCATTTGTTCTGGTGGGTAGATCAGGCGCTGATACCAAGCGCTACTTAAACAGCGGCACTTTTGTAAAACGTAACGGTCAATGGCAAGCGGTAAACTGGCAGGCGACCATCAAAGCGGAGTAAACACTATGCACTTTCTGCTGATTTACGATACCGCGCCGGATTATCTGACACGGCGGGCTGAATTTCGCTCGTCCCATCTGGCACTGGCCTGGCAAGCAGCCGAGCGCGGCGAGTTGCTGTTAGGCGGGGCGGTGGGTGAACCAGCAGACAGCGCGCTGCTGCTGTTTTGTTGTGCCTCTGCCAATATTCCGGCTGCCTTTGCTAAAGCTGATCCTTATGTAGTAAACGGCTTGGTTACACGCTGGCAGGTTAAACCCTGGCATACGGTAGTGGGCGACGGGTCCGCTAACCCGGTAAAGCTGGATTAAAATGATGATGGCAGAGAATAAAACCAAACCGACAGCGATTAGTGTGGATGACTACCTGGCTATCCGCGCTAATGCGCAGCAACTGGCCGATTGTCAGCAGTTGATCTGTTTGCTTACTGAGATAACCGGCCAAAGTGGCATTATGTGGGGGCCTAGTATTGTGGGCTTTGGCCGCTATCATTACACCTACGACAGTGGCCATAGTGGTGAGGCACCGTTAACCGGTTTTGCCATACGTGGTCGCGAACTGGTGATTTATTTATTGGCAGAAAGTGAGCAACAGCAAGCGCTGCTGCAACTATTGGGTAAACATAAAATGGGCAAGGCCTGTTTGTATATTAAAAATCTTGCTGCTGTCGATACCAGTGTATTAGAGCAGTTAATATTTAACTCTGTTGCTGAGGTGCAGCGCCGCTATAGCTAGACCGGCCAGTGTTGTCTTTACAAAACTTCACGCTCTTTTGGCCGGCGTCTGGGGATCATTTCCGGGTGCATTTCTTTAATTTGGCTCAAATAGCGTTTAAAGCGCAGTTTAATGTCGTCATCTAATTCGCTTCTGGCGAGTAGCTTCACGGCAGCGCGCACGTAGCGTTGGCTGAAGTCAGTAACTCTGGCGCCTTTAATCATGGTTTGCATCAGGTTTATAGCAATAGCTGGGTTGGTGGGCATGTAGTCAAATGTCTCTGCAAAACGGTCAAATGCGGTGTTAAAGTCTTCACGCTGGTAGGCCTCTGCAGCCTCAGCGTTGATAACTTTAAGTTTGGCTTTCAAATCTTCGTGCCGGCTTTGTTCCATTTCCAGCATAATGCGCTGGGTTTCAGTTAAAAAGTCATCCCGGTCGAGGATATGTTGTAATTTATCGATATAAATTTGGCTGGCATATAAGTCGCCCAGTTCAAAATACGCTTTTGCGGCATCCATGCAGCTGTCGATAGTAATGTTTTGCTGGTATGACAACGGTATCTCACTGATAAGCTGCTTAGCGTCGATCAATTCTGCTTTGGCCGCTAAAAAACGACTGCGCAAAATGGTAATTTCTGCTTTTATTTTGTCTGCATCGAAACGCTTAGCCAGATGATCCACAATTTTGGCGGCATTGTTAATTGTCACCGCGCGCTCAAGTACATTGCCACAATAGGCAGCGTCTACCAGGCTGCGCGCCTGGTTTAAGTAGTTTTCGGCAATATCATTAATTGAATGTCGTGCAGTAGCCACTATTTTACTGTTAATGCGCGAAGATGCCTGCTTATCGCCAATAATGGACGCTAAGTTAGCCAATGTTTTTAAGCGAACAATGTTTTTCGGCGACAGTAATGCGGCTTCAGTTAAGGTGTCATGGGCAATTTGAAAGCGCCGGTATTTAACATACAGCCGCGACAACCAATCGAGTGCTTCTACTTTGGTTTCATCAAATTGTGTAAGATCAGCCAGCTGCAGTTCGGTATCATCCCAGCGCTCCTGATAGAAGCATGCTACTGCATGGCCTAATCGGGCCCAAGCCAAGGTTTTTTGGCGTTGTAGAACTTGCTGATAAAACGTTTCCGCTGCGGCATATTGTTTTTGTGTTAGTAGCAGTTCACCCTTTATTCTTAGCGCTGCCGCGGCGAACTCAGGCTTATTCGTAACCACATTTTCACATTCTGTGATGGCATTTTTATAATCATTATCAAACAGGTTAAGATAGATTTTGCGCAGTGCAATGCGGTTTTTAATCGCCCGGCTGATACGATGCTCCAGCTGTTGGAAGGTAAAAGGCTTGAGCAGATAATCGTCGGGTTGCAGCTCTATCATGCCGTGTACTATCTGACGCTGATTTTCAGCGCTGATCATTATAAAGCAGCCCATTGGCGCCAGTAGTTGTTGCGTTTTCAGCGACTCAAATAGTTGATAACCATCTTTACCGTCACCGAGATTAAAATCACTCAGGATAAAATCGAACGGAATTTCCAGGCATTTGGCTATGGCTTCATTGGCATCACGTGCAAGGTGAATTGATTCAAAACCAATTTGTTGCGCCATCGCTTTTATCGATGTTCGCACTGGCGCGCAATCATCAATAATCAATATTTGTTTACAACGATAAAAACTGGCGTCCATAAGTGTCACAACATTAAACACAGCGATAGTTGCATACTAGAGTATGTTAGCTAACAGAGTAAAGCAGGTATCCATTTTGTATCTGTTTGGTGGGTAATAAAGGCTTTATTTTTTCCACTGGCAATCCACTGGCTATACTAAAACGTAACAAAAAGCAGTTTGCCACTTAACGGAGATGACTATGAACTTTCATCGTGCAGCCCATTTAAATCATCAGGATGTGCGGATAGATGAACTCACCATTCATTCATTTGAAATGGGCGTCTATCTGGCAGAAGCCGATTATGACGGTCGAAAATCATTTTTAGTCGACGAAGATAATAAACCACAACAGTTCCAAAGTATTGAGCAGGTGAAGCTGGCGCTGCACCGCTGTACAATTTATAAAGCTTATTTAGTACACCAGTCGGCCTATGATGAAATGTGCGGCGGCGCTGAAAAAGTGGATAACACATTAAAAGTGCCGCTATTTGTCCCCGGGGTTAGCTAATGCGTTAACCGATAGCCTGATAAAGCCGCTGCCACATAGCGGCATTTTGCTGTTTGAGTGACCCTGCATTAGTTTTAACCTGGCTGCTGAGACTGGCCTTGTTATCCAGTAGCTGCTGTAAAGCAGCCAGCATACTAGCTTCACTTAGCTCTGCTACACAGTAATCCGCCATGCCAAAGTCTGACATCATAGCGTGATATTTGTGGCTCCAACTGGTGGCAATGCAGGGGACGCCCTGGCTTAGTGCATTTACCGCGCCGTGAAAACGCGAACTAATAGCCAATTCTGCTTTCCCGATAAAGGCTTTTACCGCTAGCGGGTCGTCTATTTGGATAATAGTGCATGGCGCCATTTCAGCTATTTCGTCACACAGCTGTGCATCTTCTTTTCCCTCGTGGTTTACCAGCACACATTGCATCCCTTCAGCGGCTAGCTTATTGGCCGCTGCAGCAAAAGCGTTAATGTAATTGCTACGTTGCTGCTCGGCACCGGGGTGGTTAAATTTGGACACCACTTTATTATTCGGAATAAGTGCGGCGTATGGGCCGCTAATGGCGGGTATCTCATCGTTAGCGCGCGGACTTAGGCTAATGGTGAAATCGGCTGTTAGCACCACTGAGTCGGGTAAGTTGGGCTGGCAGCCTTGTAAATGTTGTAATGAGACCGGATCGCGGACAAAAATCAGCCTGGCATGGTTAATAATATCGCGCATGGCCGCTTTGCTATCTTCGGTTTTAAACGGGCCAAAGGCTTGCGGCATAAACACAAACGGCTTACCAGCTTTGGCGAATCGCACCACCTCTTTGGCGGTATTTTGTAAAAACCGCAGCGGCCACTGATCGCCATAAGCAAAGCCGCTGGCTTCCAGCACTAAATCGACCTGCTGCTCACTTACCATGCCATAGCGGTTAAACAGTCGCTGCACTGCACCTGGTAACTTGCCGATAAGCGGCGTTAAATCCAGACCGCCGCGGCGAAAAGACAATTTTTGCCAGGCACCTAAGCGGGCGCGCTCTACATAGGGCAAATTAGGCCCGGGGGACAGCACTAGTTCAACCGGTTGTTTAATGCCTTTTAGCCCTTCCAGGCTGGCTAGCAACATTAAATAAGCGCCTTTATTACGAAACTGCACGCCTTTAATTTCTACGAAAAGTGGTTTGCTCATAAAACGCCTTGTTATTGGGTGTTTGTGCTACGTACGGTAATCAGTTGCCAAAGCTGGGCACGGGTACTTTTGGCTAACAACAGAAAAAAGAACGAGGCATACGCATAGGATATCAGCGTGGCCCAGGCTGCACCAACTATGCCCATTTTGGGAATAAGCCACAAATTGAGGCCGACATTTAGCGCAGCACCGACAGCATGGCTGAGCAAGGATAATGGCTCTTGCTCGGTAATAAGCAGGTGCTGGCTAATCAAATAACGTACGAAGATAAAACAACCGGCCCAAATATGAATACGCAGCACATCCACTGCACTGGCAAAAGCATCGCCGAATAGCAGGCTGACAATCCAGGGAGCCAGTACTGACATACTCACCGCAATGGCAAACGCCAGCGTGAAAAACAGCAGCGCAAAGCGACGTAATTTTAAATAATACGGTGTCCAGCCTTGTTGATGAGCGCGGATCATATCCGGGTAGTAACGCGCCGCCAGGGTAGCCGGAAACACGTACCAAAGCTCCGATAAGCGGCTGGCAGCGGCATAAATACCGGCTTGCTCGGTGCCAGCTATAGAGCCAATCATCACAATATCAATTTTTAGATAAATTACCGATACAATACCCGACAGCCACAGCCAGGATGAGCGCTTGAGTAACTGTTTAGCCTGCTGCAGATTAAACCAGCGAGGATGATAAGCCGGCCAGCGTGTTTCGCCGTCTTTGTAAGGCTGATGTTTGCGCCGGTAAACAATATACTGCGCTATACCCACCACAAAAAACTCAATACCGGTTAGTAGCAATAAGCTGGCGATGCCAAAGCCGCTATATAGCAATGCCAGCTTTATACTAAAACTTAGCAACGATATGGCCGATTTAACGTAGGCCACAGTGCGAAAAGTACCTTGGTAATTAAGGTAAAACTCAAACAGTAAAAAGCCAAAAAAGGTTTGCAGTAAAAACAGCACCGGAATGGCGATAGCAGTGTGGCCGCTGAACATGTTGGGGTATAGTAAATAAAACGCCAGCAGCATTAAGCTGCCACCCAGCAGCCCAAGTAGCAGGCGCATACTTATGGCGCTGTAGAGCATGGTCATGGCCGCATGGCCGTTGTCGTGCTTTACCATCTGGCGCACGACGATATTATTTAGCCCTAAACTGGTCATGGGCACCAAAAACGCGCTCCATGCCATGACTATCGAATACACGCCCAGCTCGCTGGCACCGAGCATCCGCGCGACAAATACTGTTAATACAGCGCCTGCAGCCAGCTTAACTAATTTATCGCCCAGCATAGCGGTGGCTCGCGCCAGTATGATTTTTCTAATTAACTGTATCACTTAACCATCCTGGACTTAGCACCGGGCATTCGTTTGTGCCGCAGGTGCGAGATAATACGCCAGATATGCTGTAGCAGGTAGATATAGACAATCAGCAGCAATAAAAAAAAACTTAACATCAACCAGTCTGGCAACAACAGGTATTCACCAATAATGCCAATACAGGCGAACACGCAGGCCAAGGCGGTAATTAACGCCAAAGATTCACGCGAATTTAGCCCCAAGCGCAGTGAAATATGGTGCAGGTGCTCTCTGTCTGCCTGAAACGGTGATTGGCCTTTACGAATACGCCGCAGCATTATGGCAATCATATCCATCAAAGGAATAGCAATGATCCATAGCGCAGTTACTGGCCTGAAACTGGCACTGGCGCTTTGTGTGCCAATGATCAGTAACCAAATCACGGTAAGGCCGATAAGCATGCTACCGGCGTCGCCCATAAAAATTCGCCGGCTGGGGATTAAATTTAAATTGCACGCCAGATAGGGCAGCATGGCCAGTACCATAACTAATGCCAGGCTGGCATAGCTTTGCTGTCCCCACAGCGTCATGAAAATGGCAATAGTACTAAAGCTGACCAAACTAAGCATGCCTGCCAAACCATCAATGCCATCGGTCATGTTAAAGGCGTTTATGGCGGCAATAACCGCCAACAAGGTTATCGGCAGGCCAAGTACACCCAGTTCAATAACACCGAAACCAAACAGATTGCCCAAACTTGCCAGATGTAAGTCCAGGCTAAAGGTCATTGCCAGCCCGACAGCCGTTTGTACGACCAGACGTAGCTTTACACTTAAATCAAGGTAATCATCAAACATGCCTAGCAGTACAATAACCCCGCAGCAGGCTAGGTAATATAGTGGCTGAATACTACCGTCGGCAAAAAATAACATCGCCACGGCCAGACCGCAGTAGGTAGCAATACCGCCAATCAATGGCACAGCACCCTGGTGCTGCTTTCTGCCGCGCGGAATATCAACCAGGCCAATACGTATTGAAAATGGATATAAAATTGCAATAGCAATACAGGATGTAACGAAAGCTGCAAGATAAAGGTTAATAGGTTCAGGCATTTAACTTTCCGATGTCGGGTTGTAGTTATTCAGCAAGGCGTCAGCTACTATCGGTTATTACTATGCCGGTTTCAATGTTCGCCGGCAAGGCCGCTTATGCGCAGTATTTTCTGGCTACACAACAACGATATAACCTTAGTAACAGACGAGCAGGAAGACATTTCAGCGTGCAAGCAGTTAACAGAAATATTCTAATTATCAGCAACATGGGGCCAAAGTCTTCAGCGCCATTTCAGGGTAAATTTGTGCATAATCAGGTGTGGGCACTGGCTTCACTGCATCCTGCTTATCATTATATGCGCTGGCACAGTGACTCGTTGCTGAACAAAATATTGAAATATCCGGTTTTTTTGCTCGATTTTTTCTGGCGCTATATCCTTAGCCGGCGGCGTTTCGATATAGTGCACGTGCATTTTTTTTATCCCACTATCTGGCTGGCTTTATTGTACAAAGCGCTGCGTCACCGCCAGGTAAAAATTATTGTTACCTGTCATGGCAGTGATATTTACAAGTATCAACCGCCGGGTAAGCTATATCGTTGGTGTGCAGCCAAGGTAGATCAATGGATTTTCGCCAGTAAGGCGTTAGCCCGGCATTTTAGCCTGCCAGCGCCAAGGTCGATGGTTCTGCCGGCAGGAATAAGTGAACTGTTTCGCCAGGTTGAGCCGTTGAACTGGCAACAAAAAAGCATTGATATTCTGTATGTTGGTAGCTTGGATCACAACAAAGGCATGGACAGATTGTTAGCATTACTGCCTGTAGTTGCCGACAAAAAAGTCGTGATTGCGGGAGCCGGCCCTTGGTTAGAAAAATTGCAAACAGCGGCCCGGCAATACCCTAATGTGTTGGTGGTTGGGCCCAAAGACAGTGCGGCGCTAAAGCAGCTATACAGCCAGGCGCGCTGTTTTATTAGTTTGTCGCGCCATGAAGCTTTTGGCCTGGTAATGGCCGAAGCTATGGCGTGTTATACACCGGTTATTGCAACCGAAACCGATGGTGCACTAGAACAGCTGGTAACCGGCGAAAATGGTATCTTAGTTGCGCAGCAAGACGAAGAGCAACACTTGCTAAGCCTGTTTAGTCAGGCCTTAATGCAGTTTTTCCTGCAATCGACACAGCAATACCAGCAGATGCAGCTGCAATGTCGAGTCAGCGCAGAGCAATATATGTTGGGCCAGGTAGTGTTAGAACTACAGCAGCTTTATCAGGATATCTTAGAATGACAGACTCAGGCAGCGGCGGAATTTCAGGCCAGATACCGCAGGTAAACATTGGCCCGGTGCAGGTATCGGCATTTGCAGACATGCAACAGTTGCTGGCGTTTATTCTACATGACGATGGCACGGTGTATACGGGTTCAGCTATTGCTATCAACCCGGAAAAAGTACTTACTGCTATGCGAAACCCGCAAATTGAAGCAGTGATTAACGCCGCGGATATTCGCTATGCTGATGGCATCGGCGTGGTAAAAGTAATGCGCAACAGGTTGCGTAGTGAGGTGCAGCGCATCCCCGGCTGTGAACTATGGCAACAATTAATGCTGCGTGCCGCCAGCATGCAAACACCGGTATTTATTGTTGGCGCTACAGGCGTGGTTAGCCAGCAAACGGCGAAAAAATTACAGCATCAGGGCGTTAATCTGGTTGGGGCGGTAGACGGCTACTTTAACGATGAAAGCAAACTCATTGCCCAAATTAAGCAAAGCGGTGCGCGTATTGTCAGTGTCGCCATGGGATCGCCAAAGCAAGAGTTGCTCATTCAGCGGATACGGGAGCAACATCCGGAGTGTTTCTACATGGGTGTAGGGGGCAGTTATGATGTGTTTACCGGCAATGTTAAACGCGCACCTGCACTGTGGTGCAAACTGAATCTGGAATGGGCCTATCGATTACTGGCTCAGCCCAGCCGAATTGGCCGCCAGTTGGGCTTGCTGCGCTACGTTTGGTGGTACTGGCTAGGTAAAATATAACATCAGATAGGGAGTTTAGATGACAAACAAGCAAGCATTACCACTGATCAGCGTATATATGCCCACCTACAACCGGGTGCAAATGGCAATCCGCGCTATTGAGTCGGTGCTGGTGCAGGATTACGCCAACTTCGAGCTACTGGTGGTAGATGATGCCTCTAGCGACGATACCTGGCAGGTGCTAACCAATAAGTATATTAATGATGAGCGTATCCGCTTTTTCCGTCAACCCAGCGGGCAGGGCGCTTGTGCCGCGCGTAATCGCGCTATTTCTGAAGCCAAGGGCGATTTTGTAACCGGCATTGATGATGACGATGAGTTTTTACCGAATCGGCTAACTAGCTTGTATCAGGCGTATGATGATAAATACAGTTGTGTCTGTTCTGGCTATATCTGGGATTATGGCACCGTACAAAAGCAGCTGTTTACCAGCCGGCGTATCGTGGCGTTGCCTGAGTTATTGGATTTACATATTTTATCGAATCAGGCATTAGTGCGTCGTGAGCGCATGCTGGCTTTGGGGGGCTTTGATATAACCCTGGCGGCGTTTCAGGATTACGACATGTGGGTGCGCGTGGTGCAAGCGTATGGCCCGGCGCTGCGCATAGCCACTGCCAGCTATAAAGTTAATGTTGGCCATGAGCTGGGTCGCATTACTAATTCACCTAAGCGGCTGGATGCACACAAGCAGTTTATTGCCAAACATCGCGTCCATATGAGCGAGCGCAATTTGCAAAATCAAATGTTTTACCGCCAGAGTATGGAGCAAATTCCACTGACATTATCCGGGTTACTAGGCAGTAGTCGTTATGGCCTGGTAAAGCTTAAATGGCGTTATTATGTGAAACACAAGTTGGGGCTGCTTAGCCACTGGCGCATTAAAATATTTAGCAAAGGTATTCGCGGATTGTTTAAAAAATAATGTCGGTGGTCCAGGCCAGATCACGCTGGCAACACTATAGCGACAGCCTGCTTTGCAGGCTGATCCCGTTGTGTTTACTTATTGATTGCATCAATGGTGCTTTGCTGCAACAGCAGGGCAGCAGTTACGGCCTGTCGGTGTTTTATAAAATAGGCGTGCTGGCATTGATGGCGTTTGCCACGGTATTGTACCGGCCTGTGTGGGCACTGGGTTTTCTGCTCATGCTGATGGCCATGTTAATTGGTCCGGCGTGGCACTGGCCACAGCTGGCTACCTCCTGGATGCTGGCTGATATACAGCTGGCCGTTAAAGCGCTAAGCCCGTTGCTGGCATTTTGCTACCTGCTGGCACTACAAAAACGCCAGCCCCAATCAGCACAGCGAGTGTTTTGGCAAACCTTGCAGCTAAGTGCAGTGGTATTGCTGCTTAATGCCTTGGCCGGAGCCGCTGGCCTGGGATTTACCGCCTATCAGCCACTGGAGGGCGTAGCGCAAGCTTTTTTAGGTATTAAAGGCTTTTTCTACTCGACCAACGAGTTGTCAGCGGTGTTATTGGTGATTACTGCCGCATTGCTATGTGTCAGCTGGCCACGGTATAAAGCCGCTTTTATCGGCGTTAGTGTACTGGCATTTATGTTGGCACTGTCGATGCTAACTAAAACCGGCTTGTTTGGGGTGGTGCTGTTAGTGCTGCTGGTGCCGCTGTTAATGCAACATGCAGCGTTCTGGCGCGGTAAAAAACATGTGTTGCTGCTGGTTGGCGGTATGGCATTGCTGCTGTTTTTAGCCGTGCTTGCCAATGCTGAAACGCTGCTGAAGCTACTGGGTATGTACGACAAGCTCAGCTTTGTTTACCACCAACGTGGTATCAGCGGTATTGCGTTATCGTCGCGTGATTATTACGCTGGGCGCATCTGGCAAAGTTTAACCGAGCACTATAGCCATTGGCAGCAATTGCTGGGTGTGGGGCAGGGCGGCATTGCGCTGTATTTAAAGAAATACTTCGCCGAGCTAGACTGGTTTGACTTACTGATATTTTACGGAGTCGCTGGGCTGGTAACTTGGGGGCTAACCTTTGCTGTCTTCATCCGCCATAGTGTTAAGCACTGCTATAACGGCATCGGCCGGGTGATTTTAATGCTTAATCTACTGTTGTTGCTGGTGTCGTCCGTTGCCGGCCACATTCTAACATCCGGTATGCTATGGCTACCCTGGGCACTGTGCAACGCCTTGCTACTCACAGCCCACCAACGGAGAGATGATGAAAGACATTCTTGAGCCCTTTTTATACCCGCAAAATCTACTCTTGCTTGGCTTATTGCTAGCATGCATTGGCTACCGTAAAAAAGGGCTTTGGTTATTATTAATATTTTACTATTTGGCGGGTAATACCTGGCTGGCTAACCACATGCGGCAGCTGTATAGCAGCCAGATTGCCGAGCAGGTGATCACTGCGGGTAACACAACGGTGTTGTTGGGCTGCGGCGGTTCGGCTACTGCGCTGCCAACCTGTGCCAAAGCCAGAATAAACCACTTGGTCAGGATTATGCCGCCGCGTAGCAGTGTGCTTATCACTACAGAGCACTGTAAGCCCTATGTCGATTACCTGTTAGCCCAGCAGCGAGAGTTGGCGATGGATTGTTTTTACGGTGGCGACAATACTTATCAGGAGTTCAGCAGCCTGGCCGCGCGCGGTATTAAAGCTGATTACATTATCACCAGCGATTTTCACGCCTGGCGGGTCAGCCAATTGATACAACGGCATGGCTTCAATAGCAGGGTTATTGCTACTTCCAGCCAAACATTTCGCCCGGTTAACTGCAGTTATAATTGCTTCCTAACGGTAAATTTGACCAATTTTGATTTTTACAGCAAGTTAACTGCCGAGTTTGCCAGTTATGGCGTGTACCTACTGACTCGTAATTGGACCGATTGGTATCAGGAGCCATCAACGTGAAACATACAAACCAGCTGGCAGCGGCAAACGGATGACCAATACAACATCTGTCGTGCCCTGGCTGCTCAGTTTTTTACAGCCGTATCGCAATCGGGTGCTGCTGGCGCTGTTATTTTTACTGATTGGTTCATTAAGCTGGCTGGCACTGGGCCAGGGCGTGCGCTTACTGGTAGATGATGGTTTTGTTGCCAATAACAGTGCGCGGTTAAACCAGATCACAGTGGGCATTTTGCTGCTGTGTCTGCTGGCCTCGGTGGCTGTGTTTTGCCGGTTTTACTTAATGACCTGGCTGGGCGAACGGGTGAGCGCCGATATCCGTAATCGGGTGTATCAACATATGCTTAAGCTGTCGCCGCAGTTTTACAGCCAGATGCGCACTGGTGAGGTGATATCACGTTTTACTGCCGACACTACCTTATTGCAAAGTGTGGTGGGCTCTAGTTTGTCGATGGCGCTGCGCTCTGGTGTTACCGCCATCGGTGGTTTAGTGATGATGGCGCTAACCAGTTTTAAAATGACGGCTTTGGTGCTGCTGGCCGTGCCGCTGGTGTTGCTGCCTATTATTGTGCTGGGGCGTAAAGTACGCAGCTTATCGCGCGCCAGCCAGGATAAGTTAGCCGACGTTGGCGCTTATGTAGATGAAAGCCTGCATGAAATTCATACCGTACAAGCCTATGGCCATGAAACTGTTGATACAGCGCACTTCGCCAGCCGTATAGAGCAGGTGATGCAGGCCGCAAAGCAACGTATTGTGTACCGCTCATTGCTCATCGCCGCTGTTATGCTGCTGAGTATTAGCGCGATGGTGCTTATTAGTTGGGTTGGCGCGCAGGATGTGATGGCAGGTAACGTTAGTGCCGGTGAGCTGACTGCCTTTATGTTTTACGCCGTAATGGTGGCAGGCAGCGCGGCGACCATTAGCGAAGTTGTGGGTGATATTCAGCGTGCCGCCGGCGCTGCCGAGCGTTTAATTGAGCTGGCGCAGGCGCCGGTTGATATTGTTTCGCCAGATGCTGCGCTGTCGCTGCAGCCGCCGGTTACCGGTGCCTTGCGTTTGCAGCAGCTGAGTTTTGCCTACCCACAGGTGGCCGATAAAACTGTGTTGCAGCAACTGAGTATTGACATAAAACCTGGTGAGCGTATTGCCTTGGTGGGCCCAAGCGGCGCCGGTAAAACCACCTTGTTTCAGTTGCTACAGCGGTTTTACCAACCTACTGCAGGGCAGATTTTTCTCGATGATATTGATATTAGCAGTGTAGATTTAGTGCAGCTGCGCGCGCAGTTTGCGTTGGTGCCGCAAGAGTCGGTGATCTTTGCCACCAGCGTACTGGAAAACGTGCGCTATGGCCGGCCCGACGCCAGTGAGCAAGATGTTGTCAACGCCTGCATCGCGGCGCGGGCTGATGAATTTATCCGTGACTTTAGCGCGGGTTATGCCACCGAGCTCGGAGAGCGTGGAGTGCGTTTATCCGGTGGCCAGAAACAACGTATTGCCATTGCCCGCGCTATTTTAGCCGACCGGCCGGTATTGCTGTTAGACGAAGCTACCAGCGCGCTGGATGCCATTAGCGAGCAGCAGGTACAACAAGCACTGGACTACCTTATGCAAGGCAAAACCACCTTGATTATTGCCCACCGCCTGGCAACGGTACTGACTGCCGATCGCATTTTGCTGCTAGAGCAAGGCAAGTTGGTGGCAAGTGGTAGCCATCAGCAGTTGCTGCAATCCAGCCCCTTGTATCAGCAATTGGCAAAGCTGCAGCTGTTAAGCTAACCGGCCGTGCCTTAGCGCCAGTTTATTTTTGCGCGCAGCTCTTGTGCCGCGTCAATACAGACCGCATTATGCGCTAAGTGCTGCTGCCATAGCAGCGCGTATCGACAAGCGAGCTTGTCGTAATGAATGGGGTTCTATGCGCTGGCTCAGTAGTTTTGCCATACTGGTTTATTTAAGTTTATTGTGTACTCCGCCAGCATTGGCCGTGCACGATACTCGCTTATCGCCATTGGCAGACACGCAATTACTGGCACTTAATCCGGCATTGCTACAGCATACGTTAGCCCCGCAAGATGACCCCAATGACGAACCTGTCGCTGTAGTTAACAGCAGCATGCCGCAACTGCCTCAGGCAGTTTTTGCAGGCGTTGCGGCTGCGGTGACCGTGGTTATCAGCTTTTTTTATCTGCCTGCGCATCAGCCGCGGGCTCCGCCTGTGTTGTCCTTCGCATAACTTAACGCCTGAACAGCTTAGCTGTTCAACCCTGTTATAAGCCGGTGTAGTCGTGCTACATCGGGCTAGATATATGTAAAGGAAAACCGATGTTAAATACGAACCCACTCTGGCGATATCTGCTGGTGGCCGGCATGTTATTGCTGGCGCTAGTGTACGCGCTGCCCAATTTGTATCCGGAAGATCCGGCGCTAAATATTAGTGCCAGCCGTGGCGGTGTTATCACTGAACAACGCCGCGCCCAACTGCAGCAACATTTCAGCGCAGCGGGCCTGGCGGCCAAGTCAATAACGCTGGAAAACGGCCAGTTGCTGGCCCGGTTTAGCAGTACAGAGCAGCAGCTTCAGGCCCGCGACTTAGCACGGCAAGTGCTGGGAACTGACTTTATTACTGCGCTTAGCCTGGCACCGGCCACGCCAGCATGGTTAAACATTATTGGTGCTAAACCGATAAAACTGGGCCTGGATTTACGCGGCGGCGTGCACTTTTTATTGGCGGTAGATATGCAGGCTGCGCTGGATAAAAGCTTGCAGGATTTGGTGCAAACGGTGCGGCTGGATTTGCGCAACGCCGATATTCGTTTTCGTAATGTACAGGCAGATATGGCGCGCGCTCAGGTGCAACTGAATTTACGCACTGCGGCCGATGTGCAAGCGGCACAATTGTTACTGAAACGGCTTGATACTGAATTGCTCGTTAGCCCCGGCACAGACAAGCTCAGCCTGCAGTTAAGTATGAGTGAGGTGCGGTTAAAGCAAATCCGCGAATATGCCCTACAGCAAAATATCACTATCTTGCGTAACCGGGTGAACGAGATTGGCGTAGCCGAGCCATTAGTGCAGCGCCAGGGGGCCGATCGTATTGTTGTGCAGTTACCAGGTGTGCAAGACACAGCGCAGGCGAAAGAGATTCTTGGTGCTACCGCTTCACTGGAGTTTCGTCTGGTTGATACCGAGGCCGACATTGCTGCCGCGCTGGCAGGGCGTGTGGCACCCAATACCGAGCTGTTTTACAGCCGTGATGGTGCACCCGTGTTGTTGGAAAAGCGCATTGTGCTTAGCGGCGATCATATCAGCGGTGCGACAGCCGGCTATGATGAATTCAGCCGTCCTCAGGTAAACATTAAGCTCGATGCACAGGGTGGCAGCAAGCTATCAGTGGCTAGTAAAGATGCGGTTGGCCGGCGGATGGCGTCTGTATTTACCGAATATAGACCCAGCGCTGCGTTGGGGCCAGACGGTAACCCTGTGCTGGTTAAACAGCAGGAAGTGATTAACGACGCCGTGATCCAGATGCGACTAGGGCGCGATTTTAGTATTAGTGGTCTTAACAGCGCTGCAGAGGCACAAAATCTGGCGACCTTGCTGCGAGCGGGGGCGTTAATTGCCCCGGTACAAATTATCGAAGAACGTACCATAGGGCCAAGCTTGGGGCAGGAGAATGTAGAGCTGGGGCTGGCGGCTATTCAATGGGGCCTGGTAGCGGTGCTGCTGTTTATGCTGGTGTACTACAAAGCTTTTGGGTTGGTGGCCAATATTGCGCTGCTGGCTAATGTGGTGTTGATAGTTGGTGTGCTGTCAATGGTGCCAGGCGCCACGTTAACCTTGCCGGGTATGGCCGGCATAGTGCTGACAGTGGGTATGGCGGTAGACGCCAACGTGCTTATTTTTGAGCGCATCCGCGAAGAGTTGCAAGAGGGCCGTTCGGTGCAACAGGCTATCCATTTAGGCTATGACCGTGCTTTTGCCACCATTGCCGATTCGAATATTACCACCTTATTGGTGGCGCTTATCCTGTTTGCTGTTGGCAGTGGCCCGGTAAAAGGCTTTGCCGTCACATTGGCTATTGGCATTTTAACCTCAATTTTTACCGCTGTAGTAGGTAGCCGGTTACTGGTTAATTTATTTTGGGGTGGCCGCCGCGTGCAGTCACTGCCCATCTAAGGAACGAAAACATGCAAATATTACAATTTTCCGAGCCGTTGAAGTTTATGCGTTTCAAGTGGCTGGCACTGTTGTTGTCGGCAGTGCTGGTATTGGCATCGCTGGGTTCTATTGCCAGCAAGGGCATTAACTGGGGGCTGGATTTTACCGGCGGTACCGTGATTGAAGTGGGCTTTGCCCAACCGGCCGACTTAGTGGCCGTGCGGCAAACATTGCACGCTGCGGGTTACGATGACGCTGTGGTGCAACTGTTTGGTAGTAGCCGCGATGTGCTAATTCGTATTCCACTGCGCGCCGACGTAGCGCAGGCTGAAGTGGGTGACACCGTGCTAGTGGCATTGAACAGCCAGCAGGTTGACCCGGTCACCATGCGCCGGCTTGAGTTTGTTGGCCCCAGTGTCGGTGAAGAGCTAAAGCAAGATGGTGGCCTGGCAATGCTGGTCGCATTATTGGGTATTCTGCTTTACGTTACCATGCGCTTTGAGTGGCGTTTGTCGGTTGGGGCGGTAGCGTCATTGGCGCACGATGTTATTCTAACCTTGGGCCTGTTTTCACTGCTGGGGCTCGAGTTTGATTTAACCGTGCTGGCGGCCATACTGGCACTGATTGGCTACTCTATCAATGACACCATAGTGGTGTTTGACCGCATTCGCGAAAGCTTTCGCAAATTACGCGATGCCAGTGTTGATGACACTATTAACGATGCCATTACGGCCACGTTAAGCCGCACGTTTATCACCTCACTCACTACCGTGTTGGTGCTGATAGTGCTGTTTTTTATCGGCGGGGCGCTTATTCATGGTTTTGCTACCGCATTGCTATTTGGTATTGCCGTGGGTACGTACTCGTCGGTATATGTTGCCAGCGCAATAGCGGAAATACTGGGTGTCAGCCGCGAAGATATGCTGCCAGCTCCAGCGGTTGATAAAGACCATGAAGACGCTACGGCCCAGTAAAATCGCCGTATAGCGTTGCAACACAATGCAGCGGATAGGCATAGTGTAATGCCGGGTTTGGCGCACAGCTTGATAAACAGATTGGCGTAACCTCTGTCAGCGGCGGCCTGATGTGTTAGTCTTTAAAGACTATACAAACAGCAGGAGACACCATGGAAGCCAATCATGTTGAAGTGCGCCACTTAACGCGGGAAGATATGTCGGCGCTGCGTAAAGCGTCAGAGCAGGTGTATCAGGACGCTGCGTTGTTGAACTGGACCGAGCCAGTGGTTAATACCTTACTCACCAAGTTTCCCGACGGCCAGCTGTGTGTTTGTGTCGACGGTAAAGTTGTCGGCTGCGCCTTTTCGCTGATTATCGACTACAGCAAATTTAGTGACGAACACACTTATGACCAGATAGTCACTGGTTTCTCGTTTAAAAATCATGACCCCAGCGGCGATGTGCTGTATGGCATAGAGGTGTTTATTCACCCGGATTATCGTGGCTTGCGGTTAGCCCGGCGCTTGTACGATGCGCGTAAAGAGCTGTGCGAAAATTTAAATTTGCGCGCCATTATGGCCGGCGGCCGGATGCCGAACTACAACAAATACGCCAATACACTTAGCGCTAAACAGTATATTGAAAAAGTGAAAGTGCGGGAAATCCATGACCCGGTACTGAGTTTTCAGCTGGCCAATGGTTTTCATGTGCGCAAATTACTTAAAGGTTATCTGCGTGGTGATACCCAGTCACAGGAATATGCCACCTTGCTCGAATGGGCCAATATCTATTACGCCAAGTCAGTTAAGCTGATTAATGCGCCCAAGGCTGAAGTGCGGCTGGGGCTGGTGCAGTGGCAAATGCGTAATATGAAAGACATTAACCAGCTGTTTGAACAGATGGAGTTTTTTGTTGATGCGGTATCGGATTACAAAAGCGATTTTATCTTGTTTCCCGAGCTGTTTGCCGCGCCTTTGATGGAGCACTACAACCATTTAAGCGTGACCGAAAGCATTCGTCAGCTGGCAAAATATACTGAAACCATCCGCGATAAATTCATCGAATTTGCCATTGCGTACAACATCAATATTATTACCGGCAGCATGCCGTATCTAATTGACGGCAAACTGTATAACAGCGGATTTTTATGTCGCCGTGATGGCAGTTGGGAGCAATACGACAAGGTGCACGTTACGCCGGCTGAGAAACGCAACTGGGCCATGACCGGTGGCAACAAGGTTGAGGTATTTGACACCGACTGCGGCAAAATCGGCATTATGATTTGCTACGATGTCGAGTTTCCGGAATATGCCCGGCTGTTGTCTGATCAGGGCATGAATATTTTGTTTGTACCGTTTTTAACCGATACGCAAAACGGCTATACCAGGGTGCGGCACTGCGCCATGGCCCGTGCGATAGAAAACGAGTGTTATGTTGCCATTGCCGGGGCGGTAGGTAACTTAGCCAGGGTAAATAATATGGATATTCAGTACGCGCAGTCGGCACTGTTTACCCCGTCAGATTTTGCTTTTCCAACCACCGGCATTAAAGCCGAAGCCACGCCCAACTCAGAAATGCTACTGATAGTGGATGTTGACCTGGATGCGTTAAAAGAGCTGCACACCCATGGCAGTGTTAACACCATGAAAGACCGGCGCCACGACGTGTATCAGCTGAGCTTGGTAAAGCCGCTGCAGAAATAGTGTGGCTAAGGGGGCTTAGCGGTTGTTGCTGTATCACCTTTAGTGCTAGCCCCATCGCATCTTAACGTGCTGCCAGCTATAGTTAAGCAAGTTAGCTGATAGCCGCAGTGGTTGACTGCTCTACAAAGGAATACCTTATGCCTCAGGACTCTGATGGCCAACAGCACAATGATCCGGATGATGGTTTTCTGGTCTTTGCCGCAGATATCGACGTTGACGATACCCCTCAAGCCTGCTGGACAGTGCTGATAGTTGATGATGATGCCGAGATCCATCAGATCACTAAGCTGGCGCTGCGTGATTTTAATTTTCAGCAGCACAGGCTCAATTTTATCAGTGCATACAGCGCGGCCGAGGCCAGAGGTATTTTGCAACAAAACCAAGATATTGCCTTAATTCTGCTCGATGTGGTGATGGAAACGGATGACGCCGGGTTAACCTTAGTTCGTTATATTCGCGAAACCCTGGGCAACAACCTGGTGCGCATTATTTTACGTACCGGTCAGCCAGGGCAAGCCCCCGAGCAGCGCATAGTGCAGGATTATGATATTAACGACTATCGCGCTAAAACGGAGTTAACAGTACAGCGGCTTACCACAACCGTGGTATCGGCAATGCGGGCTTTTTTGGCTATTGAGCAGTTAGCCAGTTTAAATGACAATTTAGAACAGCAGGTGCAGGCCAGAACCGCGCAGCTTGAAGCCAGTAATCAGCAGTTACAGCAAACCTTGGCAGAGCTGGAAGCCGGTGAACGTGCCGGCAAGCAGTTGCAGTTTAAAATGTTGCCGCCACAGCAGTTGAGCTGGGCGGGTTTTCAGTTTAGCCATGCCTTGTATCCATCTGAATTTATGAGTGGCGACTTTGTCGACTACTTTGCTGCCGACGAGCACAATGTGGTGTTTTATATTGCCGATGTGTCGGGGCATGGGGTGGCATCGGCTTTTGTTACCGTATACCTAAAGCGCTTTATCAGCGCCAACCTGGAGCGCTACCGCCGCGGCAGCTCAGGTATGCTAACTGATCCGGCAGCGCTACTTCAGGCACTGAATACGGAATTACTCCAGGAAAAAATAGGCAAATACATTGCGTTGTTTTATGCTGTGCTGAATACCCAAAACGGTGAAATATGCTACGCCAACGCAGGCGCTTTTCCCTGGCCGTTGTTAGTGCAGGCGCAAAGCGCTGATTTTATTGCATTAAAAAGCACCCCGGTTGGCATGTTTGATTTTGCCACTTACGCTAATAAAACCCTGCTACTACAACACGATAGTCGCTTATTGTTATTTTCTGATGGTATTTTAGATATGTTGCCACAACCGGCTACTGAACAAAAACTGCAGCATTTGCAGCAATTCAGCCAACAACATCATGACATAGCGGCGTTGCTGCAGGCGTTAAGGATAGATCCAACCGCACCATTACCAGATGATTTAACTATACTCAGCCTGGCACGACACTAATATATCCGTAGCGCAGCGGCCACGCTGTCGCGCAGACAATGAACGAGGTTGCTATGACGCAACAAGAGCAAATTCTGTTCGCTTGTATTGATAACTGCTGTTATTTCAAGCTTAGCGGTGAGCTACGTTACACAAATGCGACAGGCATGGATGACCTGGTAGAACGTTTATTTTCCCGGCAGTTGCAGTGTAAACAAGTGGTTGTCGATTTAAACGCCGTCAGCTTTATGGACAGCACCTACATCGGCCTGCTGGCCAGTTTAGCGCGCTATTGTCAGCAACAGCAATTGCCCCGGCCAACTTTGTTTTCTACCCATACCGAAGTTAACGAGTTATTGTTTGGTCTTTGTCTGGATCAGGCGTTTGATATTGTGCAAAAACCAACCAAACAAACGCCGGACATGGCAGGCATTAGTGCACAGCCATACAGCGAGCTGCAACAGGGCCAGATGATTTTGCGCGCACATGAAGCGCTAATCGCATTACATGACAACAATCTGGCCGCTTTTGCGCCGGTAGTCGAGTTGCTAAAGCAGCAGTTGAAGTAATCGCGTTAACATCTGAACGCCTGCGATTTAAGTTAGCCGGCTCAAGCCGTATTTGTCGCATCCTGCAACATCAAGTGCACCTGTAAGTCGTTGTAAGTTTTAACGAAGCGGTGTAATGTTCTGCACATTAAATTTACAAAGGCAGCTTAACCGGTGTTTAACTACGGGGCGACCAGCCGAGTAAGTGTTAGCGACCTTTGAAAGCTCGGAGTAACCGATGATCAAAAGTAATTTGTTGGCGATAAAACAAGCGATGCTCATTCCAGTATTCGCTTTTTACAATATATTCATTGGGTTATTTGTGTCTGGCTATAGCGTTGCATCTCAACATATTAGTGAGTTGGCGCTGGAAGCAGAATTTTTTGCATACTCCCATCGATTGGCTGACATTTTAATAGGTCTGTCCATGTGCTTGTTTGCTTTGGTGTGCTTTTCAACTGCAAAGGCAAAGTTCACTTTTGTGACAATGTTTTCATTCGGAATGACTTGGATCTTTGCAGGGATCTTTATCCTGAATAGCCCCTTGCATGATATTTACGGGTTAACAAACATCTTAATAGTTGTACCTGTGGTGTTCGCACTAGAAATGCGAGACTTCTATACATCAAAGAAATTTCAAGACTTTTCCATTTTAGTTACATTGGTCCATATAATGTTTTTCTGGTTCTTTAACTACGGTTTTATGCCTGTGGAATATAAAGGCATAACTCAAAGAGTTTGGGTGGCAATTACTCTGGTTTGGTATGGCGTTGCTGCTTATCAAATGTATAGAGTCGCTAACAAACAAAGGCAGACAACGCATAACAGCGCGCGGCTGCTTTGAGCGTTATATACGATGGAAGTAAAATTGAAATTTAAGATTACATTTCAACAAAATATCAAAGCTACTTTAAAATTCTTAAGTCTTGTTATGCCTGCGATTGGGTTATTTATCATTGTCGATTCGATCAAAGAGGATGACTATTCAAACTTGATGATATTGGTTTATCTGTTAGCTGCCATGCCACTTGTTGTTCTCTCGACAGCGACATATACAGAGTTAAAGGTGTCTCCCTTGAACAAATTTCTTTGTTCTGTGCTGTTTGCTTTTGCCACCACAGTGTTTGTGATTGCATACTATTTCTTGGCTTGGTTTATTGATGGATCTGAACTAGGTTTTCCCTTTTTACAGAGAATGTCAGTCATTATGTTTATTGTCCTGGCAGGAATTTATTTACAGCTACCTTGGAAACTTAATGGTGTATAAGAAGCGCCTCAAACATTGCGGCATGGGGCCGCTGGACTCGCCTTTTTGCCGCTTTGTGGCTACAAGTCTGTCCCAAAGCCGGGCGTTCGGCATATTTAACAAGGAAACGTAATGAAGTCTATTTATCCATTTTTTTTACTAGTAACATGGCTGTGTTTTTCAAATAAAGCCCTTGCAGATAATTGTGACTCCAACTGTCAAATGGACCAAATCTACAGTTATTTCAAAGCCCTAGATAAAGTCAGCCTCAGAGGTTCGAGCATCAAAGATATCGAATATTTTTTGTCCTTGATGCATGCTGATGTCAAATATATCCACGTTGAATATGAAGCTAGGTTTGACAAAGAGTCATGGCGTAAAGCTTTTGTTCGAAACCTGGAACGTGGTGCTTATCAAAACAGTAATGAAAATGAACAGCGAGTTTTACAAGCAATTCTAGGGAAAAATCATGTGGCAGTTGAATACTCCCACGGAATGGTACAGAAAGACGGAACTTGGCAACAGAAAAAGCCATTGCTCATTCTATTCGGTTTTACTGAAGGAAAAATATCGTTAGTAAAAGAGTTATGGTAAGTGAGCCTAACAAACGTTAGCACAACCGGCCTGCGACACTCGGCTTAATGCAAGTTGCTCGCGTGTTTGGCGGGTATTATGTTTGAACATAGGCACTATAGTGTTTAAAAAAACAACTCCAGATAAAGATTATGTTCCAAACAAGATTTCGCTAGGTGCGCGGTTAGCGAATCTTGCACTAGCAGTATTATTAATTTTATTAGGTAGTTACGGGATTTTGAATGAAGAGCTCTATCTACCGCTTGGCAGAAGAGCAGAAGTAACCTTGTATGGAGTCGCGACTTACGTTGCAATGCTTGCATTTAGTCTAGGTGCGTTTTACTTCCTACTAGAAATTGTTGATCACTATGACAAGAGAAACAATGAGCACATCTATAGGCGTTTGAGAATGA
The DNA here is from genome assembly GCF_016918075.2 of Rheinheimera maricola. Classification (GTDB taxonomy): domain Bacteria; phylum Pseudomonadota; class Gammaproteobacteria; order Enterobacterales; family Alteromonadaceae; genus Alishewanella; species Alishewanella maricola_A. Next base: position 505,567 of record NZ_JAERPS020000001.1, read on the forward strand.
TCTTTAGAGGTTTCGCCTGCATGGTTTTTGTTTCGGCAATCATAGTAAATTTAAAATATGTTTATCAAACATAACAATCAGCAAAAAAACGGACAAACGGCTATGTTAGTGTTCTTTTCAGCATCTGGCCTATACCAATAAAAACTATCCCCGGGCAGTTGGACACCCGCTATGGCGAACTAAGTATGCTGGGCTTTGATATCGCCAGATTAAGTGGTGTGTAAAAAGTGTACGGAATCGACCATCACCTGGGATACAACTACAGCCTGGGCGATTTTATTGAGCGCAGCCCCAAATTCGACATGGTAAATACGCTGGATTATTTAACGCCCTGGTAACGCCAAACGTTACCGTGTTGATTTCACGCCGGTTTCACAACCCTTGCGTTATGTTTGCTGCCTGTTTTATCTATTAACAAGGCATCTTATGGCGAAAAAATACTCACGGTTGCTGCTTTGCATCGCATTTGGCTTTGCGACGCCCTTGCCGGCAGCAGATACCAGTAGTTTAGAGCAGCCTGCGCTGAATATGCAGCCTACTGCAGCGGCAGATTTGCAAAGCACTATTGCCGGCGCGATAAGCCAGTTTGAGCAACGATCGCGGCGGGACTGGGCATATCGAATTAGCCGCTATGAAAACGAAGAGGGTGTTATCAGCAGCAGTGTCGAGCTGTTTGAGCCGACAAAAGCGCCAGCCGAACAATGGCAGTTATTAAGTATTAACGGCCAGCAACCGGATAAGAAACAACTGCGAAAGTTTGCCGTGGCAAAACAGCAGCAATCTAAAGCAGCCGGGCAGCAGAATTTCTCGGTTAAGCTAAGTGAGCTTATTCAACTAAATAGCTTGCAGCTGACGTTTGAAGACCCGCAGTATCTGCAGGCCAGCTTTGGGGTGTATCTCAGCCAGCTCGGTGGCGATGTCAGCAAAAAACTGCAGGGCACGCTGCGCTTTGATAAAACACAGCGCTATATCGATACTATTGAAATTAGTAACAGCGCGAATTTTTCGCCGCTGTTTAGTGCCGATATTACCGAGTTTAGCCTGACGCTGCGTTTTACTAAAATAGACAGCGCAGTACTGCCACAACAGCAGCAGCTGAGGATGAAAGGTACTTTTGCCTTTTTTACTAAGATTGATGAAAGCTCAAACGACACCTTCTCGGATTATCGCTATGTCGGCGATGGCCGCGCTACTGACTAAACTGCACCTTGACCGTGGTGCCTTTGTCGTCACTGACCTGGCCACTGCTAACGCTCATCTGCCAGCCCTGATGTTCACACAATCGTTTGACGATGGCTAAGCCAAAGCCAAAGCCGGTGCTGTGCCGGCCTTTTACCCCCGGCTCGGTGATATGCGGGTAAATGTCGGCCGCTATGCCCGGGCCGGTATCGCGGATCAGCAGGCAGTTATTGCTAAAGGTAATACTTACCTCGCCAGATTGTGTGTATTTAAAGGCGTTACTGAGCAAATTATCCAATAACACTTTTAGCATGTCGGCATTAGCGTTAATGCTCACCTGGCAACTGTCACACAACTCTACGGTAACCGGCTTTCCTTGTAGCAACAGGCTGTTGTCTAGAATGGCCCGCTCGAGCAGCGGCATTAATTCAGTGTTGCTATTTTTGTCTGCGGTATGCTCTGCTCTGGCCAAAATAAGCAGGGTTTGCACGGTTTTTTCCATTTGCACCGCAGCATCATAAATGCGCGCCATTAGCTGCTTATCGCTGTCAGGCTCTGCCCGCGGAGGTGCTGGCTGTTGACCGCCAGCTTGTTGGCTTTGCCATAGCTCTGCCGCATTTTTTATCACAGCCAGCGGGGTGCGCAGCTCGTGGCTGACATCGGCGGTAAAGCTTTTTTCGCGTTTCAGCGCGCGGGCAATGCCGCTTAGGCTATGTTCCAGTGTACGCGCTAAAATACCCACTTCGTCATTGGCGAACTGGCTGGCAAACTCGCTGGAAAATGGTTTAGAAAAATGCTGCGACAGCTGCTCTGGGGCAACATTATCAACCAATGCCGCCAGCTGTTTCAGCGGTCGGGTGGTTTTGCGGCTGACAAACCAGGCAATAAGGCAGGCAAGGGTAGTGATAATCAGCGCGCTGATAATCAGAAATTGCAGCACGCCGCCACGAATAGGCCTTACCAATAACTGCTGGCTTACCTCGGCCAGCAGCAACACCTCAGGCTGTGCGCTAACGGTATACAAGTGATAATGCCGGCCCTCTGCTGCATAAAACTCTTTACGCGCTGGCTCGGAGAGTGCTCTGCTACGTACGTCGTCAGGCAGGGTGTCGCGGCTAAAATACAATTGCATATTGCTGCGTGCCGGCTGTGACCACTGGCCGCTATTCTGCTGCTGAGCGCTAAGGTATGCTGCTTCCTGCTGCAGCTGTTGTTCGATAAAGCTATCTTCCAGCGTGTACATCAGAGTAAAAGAAATAAGGCCGTAAACGGCAGAAATCACCAGGGTGAATACACAGAACTGCAACACGATGCGCCGGCTTAAACTGTGAAACTTTGCGCTGTTGTTGGCGGTTTTTGCGGTCATTGTGGTGTTATCTCCAGCGTAAAGCCGACGCCAAATACGGTTTTTAACAACGGGTAAGCAAATGGCTTATCCAGCACGTTGCGTAGCTGATAAATATGCGAGCGCAGCGCATCAGATTCGGTCGGCTCATCGCGCCACAAATGCTGACTGAGTTCACTGCGGCTGACCACTTGCGGGTAGGCCTCGGCCAGACGCAGCAAAATGTTATAGCCCATGGCGTTAAGCGCCAGCGGCTGACCATCGCGTTTGGCGATTCTGCGTTGTTTATCCAGTACTAACGGCCCCAGGGTTATAATGTGCTGCTGTTGTAACAGATGGCGGCGGCACAGCGCCAGGCAACGCACTTCCAGCTCCTGCAGTGAGAACGGTTTGGTCAGATAATCGTCGGTGCCAACTGTAAAGCCCGCCAACTTGTCATTAATGCTGTCGCGGGCGGTGAGCATTAACAGCGGAATGTGCCGGTCTGCCTGTTGTCTTATTTGCTGGCAAACCTGCAGGCCGTCCATGCCCGGCAGGTTTAAATCTAAAATAATCAGGTCGTAATATTGTTGCAGCGCTAACGCCAGCCCCTGCTTACCATTACTGGCATAATCAAAAATATGGCCTTTTTGCTCCATATAGCTGGCAATGTTTTTTGCAATGCTTAGCTCATCTTCAATCAGCAATAGCTGCAGCGCAGCGGGCTTGTTCATCACTTAATCCATTCCAATACAGGTTAAGGCTAAAAAGTCGCTAACAACTCTGTTGCCGCGGCATGCTCGGGCGTTGCGGCCAAAATTTGCTGCAGTGTTGCCCGTGCTGCGGCCTTATCATTTAGTTTAAGCTGGGTTTTTGCAATGGCCATATCCAGTGCTGGGTTGTTAATGGAGCTTTGGCCCGTTTGCATTAGTGTTAGCGCATGCTGCCATGCCTGGGCGGTACTGGCAGTATTAAGGTAGTAATACCCGTACATGCCCAGCAATTCAAGCTGATACTGCGCGGCATCGGCTGATAATACCTGCTGTGCAGTAATGTTGCCGTTCAAAAGCTCAGCTACCAGTGCCAGCGTAGCATCATCTTGATATGGCATCATCGGCAGCGGTGTAATGCCCATTGATGTGACCAACGCCACGGCTGTTGCTACGGTTGAGGCCGGGTTTTGTCCGGTGATCAGGCGGTTATCCACTGCCACATGGCTTAGCATCATCGGGCTGTGTTCAAAGCGGCCGCCGCGTTCAGTCAGTTTGTCTTGCAGCATAAAATCAAACTCGGCCAGCCACTTCTTGCCAAATAAGCGCTCTTCTTCATTGGTAAAGCCATTTACTGCTTTATTGGCAACCAGAAAGCTGCCGTCGGTTAATTTAACGTTAACCAGCGCCGCCGGGCCATGACATACCGCGGCCACTGCGCCTTGCTGCTGATAAATATCGGCAATCAATTGCTGCAGGGCAGTGTCTTTGGGTAAGTCGAACATGGCGCCTTTGCCGCCAACAATAAAAATAGCGTTGTAGTCGGCCGCCTTAAGCTGAGCCGTACTCAGAGTTTGGTTTAACTTTGCCATAATGGCCGCGTTGCTTAGTACTTGTTGATTATAAGCTTTGGCCGCATCGTATTTATCTGCTACTACGTTGCCGCCTTGCGGGCTGGCAATATCTACCGCAATACCATGGGCCTGAAATACCAGATAGGCTTTGGCAAATTCGTCAAACTCATAGCCCGGCGCTCGTTGCTCTGGCTGGCCATAGCCACTTAGCACCATAACAATACGTTTGCTGTCGGGCGCGCCGGCAAAGGTTGATGGAGTACCAAGCATGCCAAGCAGGGTGATTAAAATCAGGATCAAAATCTTCAGCGGTTTCATTTTACGGCTCCTTTATAATGGGGTTGCGCCGCCAGCATGGCAAAGCGGCTGTGAAACGGATGTGAAAAATCCAGCGGCTTATTCCGCCAGTAACTGGCGCACTGAGCCGGACAAACTGTTTTTACTCAGTACAACACCCAGCCCTGTAACCAGCGACAAAATAACGGTCAGGGTGCCCAGTAACCAGCCAATGTCAGGGTGGTAGGGTAAGGAGAACTGCGATTGATAAATCAGAAAACCAGCCAGCCAGGTGGCAACAATGGCACCACAGGCGGCAATAGTGCCGGTTACCAGCCACTCGATGATATTCAGTTGCAGGCAGGTTCGTTTTGACAGGCCGAAACTGAGAATAATGCTGTTCTTTTTCTGCTCTTTGGTTTCTACAGCATGCACTGAAGACACCATTACGACACCTGCAAGAAGGATAATTAGCCCCGCGAAACCGCTGATCAGTTGCGTTACCATGGCTAGGCTACTGTCAAAGCGTTGGGTCAGTTCTTGTAGTGATACCATGCGCAGCGACGGGTGTTGCTGCCAAAGCTGGCTCAGTAAGGAAAACTGCTCTGGCTGCAGCTCCAGGCTGGCCATATTGTACTGTGGCGCCTCAATATGCAACAGCGCCCCAGGTGGCATTTGCAGCCAGAAGGTAATAGCGCCGGCACCGCTTTGGTAGGCATGCGTAGCCGCAATGCTGAACTCAACATATTGCTCTGCAATAACCAGCCCTAACCGGTCGCCCAGCTGCAGGCCCAGGTCGGTCATGACTTCTTGCTCCACCGACAGCTGCTGCCAGTTGGTATCTGCGCTGTGCCACCATTGGCCGCTAACCAGCCGGTTATTACCCGGTAAGGCTTCGCTCCAATGTAGGCGCACCGGGCGACTTAAGGTTGCCAGACTGTCGCTGGGTTTTTGCATCACATCCGCCAGCTGGCCGCCGTTAATATGGGTAAGCTGGGCGTACATAAACGGCTTATGCTGGCGTAGTGTAATTGCGTGCTGCGCCGCCCATAGCTGAATATCGGCCATTTGTGCCGAACTTGCCTGCGATACCAACACGTTGCCATCATGCGTTCGCTGATGAGCCGCCATATTGTCGCCCAAATCTTTTAGTAGCATTAAAGTAAACAGCAACAAAAACGCGGCTAACCCTATGCCTAAAATTTGCGTCGTTTTGCTTATTAAACGCTGCTTCATCATATAAAGGGCAAACGGCAGCAAACCGGAAAACGGCTGGCTGAGTTTTTCGCCCAGCGACAGTGCCAACCAGCTAAGCACTAACAGCAGCGCTATACTTGCCAGCATTGAGCCCAGCAGCATGGTGGTAAGCAGGCCATTATCCGAGTAATGTGCCGCTACCCCGGCCAGTACCAGTGTTGCGCAACCAAACAATACAGCGTTACTGATACTGCGCTGCTGTTGCTGAATTAACTGCCGCACCGAGCATTGCCACAGGGCCAACCACAGCGGAAAGTTGAGTACAAAAAAAATCGACGCACTGGCAACAATAGTTTTTACTGCCAGCACAATGTCTGGCTGCCACGCCAGATTGGCAAAACTGCCGGCTACCCCTGGCTGCACAAACGCTTGTGCCTGTAGCCATTGCAATAATAACCAGTGACACAGCGCAGAAATCGCCAAAACCTGGGGTAATAACCACAGTAAGCCGAACAGCCACTGCAGCATAGAAATGCGCAGCACCGTCTTTTTCGCCGCCCCCAGGCTTAAACACACCGCGCTGAAAAACTGCTGTTGCTGCAGTTGCGCCCGGGTAAGCTGCTGCATGGCAATGGCCGCCATAAAAAATAACAATATCGACGCTAAGCCAATAAAGTTCTCTGTGCGCTGCCAAAACAAAGCCAACGGGTGGGCGCCGTGTTTATGGTGCACTTGCGCGGCGGGCAAATGGGCTTTTTGCCACTGTAAAATAGTAGCGATTTGCGAAGTATTAGCGGCAAATAAATAGCGATGCTGAATAATATCGTCGGTAGCGCGAAACTGCTGCAAATCCTGACGGTGGAGCAGGGCGCGCATTTCCACGTTATGACCTTCCATCAGCCGGTCTGGCTCATGCAGCAATATGCGCGATACCTGAAGGCGGTGACTGCCAATACTAAGCGACTCACCAATGCGCAGCCCTAATGCAGCGAGTAAGCGCGAGTCTAGCCAGATTTCACCCACAGCTGGCCCTTGAGTGCTGACACTATCTTGCCCGCCCTGAGACGTTGCAGTGCGTAATTCACCTTGTAAGGGGTAATCTTCTGCGACAGCTTTTAGTGTTGCCCGTTGCCATTGGCCATTATGCGTCAGGGTAGTGGTTAAGCTTTGGCTGAGCACAATCTGCTGAGACATTGCCGCCAGTTCGGCTTGTTGGCTGGCAGAAAGCGCAAGCGGTTGGCTCAGCACCAGATCGGCGCCCAGCAGGTTGGCTAAATTATGGCTCAGATAAGCCTGAATGCTGGCGCTGGTTTGGCTTAGCGTAACAATAAATACCAGCAGAATGCCTTGCACCCAGCGCAGCACGCGTTGGCTGCTATGGTGCTTTTGCTGCTGATAAAAATGCCAGGCCAGTTGTAGGCTATTTCGAATTGGATGATTAGCAGACACTTTGCACCTCCAACTGCGCTTTTTCAAGCAAAGCACAATTGCCATTGTTAAAGGCAAACACCTGCTGCGCCCGCGCCGCCAGTTGCGGACTATGGGTTACCATAACTAAAGCTGCACCGTTTTGCTGGCAGCAAGCAAACAGCAGGTCGGCCACGTCTACAGCACTTTTGCTATCGAGATTGCCGGTGGGCTCATCGGCAAAAATAAACTTAGGTTGAAATACTAAAGCTCGGGCAATGGCGACCCGCTGCTGCTCACCGCCACTGAGTTGCTGTGGCTTATGGTTGAGCCTGTGGCCCAGGCCGACTTTTTCCAGCCAGGCTTTAGCTTTGGCCTCGGCGCCTTGTTCGCCGCGCAATTTAAGTGGCAGGGCCACATTGTGCAGCGCCGTTAGCTCGGGCAATAAATGAAACTGCTGAAAGATAAAACCAATGTCCTGCCGCAGTTGTGTCAGGGGTAGGCTGCGCCCCTGCTGCAGGTAAGCAACCTGGCCGGTGGTTGGTTGCTCCAGGCCGGCCATCAGCATTAATAAGCTGGATTTACCCGAGCCCGACGGGCCGGTAATGGCATAAGACTGGCCTTGTTCAATACTCAGGCTCAGCTTTTGAAACAACTGCACCTGATGCTCAAGGTGACGGAATGTTTGGCTAACATGAGTCAGCGCAATGGTACTTAAAGCAGATAGCGGCATGGGGTTACCTCTTCAATGGTTTAGGCTTTGAAGCGTAACCACTATGCCGTGAAACAGATGTGAAATAGCGTCGGATATAAGTGAGCGGGCTTAGCACCTGGCAACTAATGCTAATTATCTGGCGAAGGTAAAGAACACTAATCAAATAAAAATAATTATCAATTAGGTTTACATTGATGTGAATGGGAATTATTATCATCTAACTTTAACAAGAAGAGGTAGATAAGTTCCCATGGCGACAAAAAAAATTTCGATGCTTGGCTCTCAGGCATTATTTACGGCACTGGCATTTAATTGTATTGCCCCTGCTATGGCTGAAACGTCTGACAACTGTAGTGTGGAGTCGCAAGGATGCAGCGAAGAAGCAATTGAACTGATTAAAGTGCATGGCGTAAGAACGTCGGTGTATAGCGTTAAACAATCGGGAGATTTGCGCCGGCTGGCTGATTTAACTGACACGCCAGCCACCATCACGGTGTTAACTAAAGATCAGCTGGAAGAGTCGGGTAAAAGTGATCTAAAAGAAATTTTAGCCGCGCAGGCGGGGGTAACGCTGGGGACCGGTGAAAATGGTAACGCTTTTGGTGACCGTTACATTATACGCGGCCATGAAGCGCGCTCCGACGTGTTTGTAGACGGCTTGCGCGACCCGGGTATGACAACGCGTGAAAGTTTTGCTACCGAGCAAATTGAAATTACCAAAGGGCCAAGCTCTACCTTTGCCGGGCGCGGCTCCTCAGGTGGCGCGGTAAACAGCATTACCAAAAAGGCGTCTACCGCCTACAACTTTGGCAGGGCTGATGTAAGCGTAGGTACTGACGATCACCACCGGCTGGTGTTGGATTATAATGCGCCACTGGCCACCAATATGGCAACCCGTATCAATTTACTGAGCACAGCAGAGCAAGCGCCTGATCGGCACGGCATCGACAGAAACCGGCACGGCGCATTAATTTCTGGCTTGTACGATAATGTCTCTGATTTGCGGGTATTTGCCGATTATTACTACTTAAAAGCCGAAGATACGCCTGACCTTGGCAGTTATTTTGACAGTGATAGCCGACAGCCAGTCAGTAATATTCCGGTCTATGCCCAACAAGAAGACTTTCTCGATTCTGATGTGTCGGCATTTACGCTACGTACCGAGTATGACATTAGCGACAACATCAAGTTTTACAACGCTACCCGCTACGGTGAAACCAGTAACGGCTATATATCCACCGGTGCCCGCGGCACTGTGCGCGCAGACACCGATCCCGATGGCCCGGGCACAGCCACTATCGTATTAAGCAGCCATCAGGGCTGGCAGGAGGTTGAGTATTTCGCCAGCCAATTTAACCTGTTCTGGCAGCTGGACACTGCAGCCATCGAGCATAAATTATTGTTTGGCGCCGAATTTAGCGATGAAAAAGTAAATAACGGTGTGTATAACTTAAGTTTTAATAACCCGACTAATTGCACTACGTCAGGACGCGGCGGCGCCAGCCCAAGTTACTGCTTAGTTGATGCCCAGGGCGATATTTACCCGCAAGCTAGTACTATCATAGGCAGAAGTTTCAGCAAGGGTAATTCTGATGCGCTGTTCTCGGCAAAAACGATAGCGGTTTATGTGATGGATACGGCGAAAATTAACCAGCAATGGCAGGTGTTCGCCGGTGCACGGTTAGACAATATTGATTACAGCAATGATGTCGCTAGTCGCGCTGATAGCTTGCAATATGCCTACCAAGATGACTTTTATAACGGCCATTTGGGTGTGGTGTATAGCCTTACCGATGATGCCAATATTTATTTAAGTGTCGCAACAGCAACCAACATTAACGGTGGTGAGTCTGATCTGGGCGCAAACTGTGGCTACGGCGGTTTGTGTGGCGATCCGGATCAGGCCGCAGTGGCTGACCCGGAAACCGTGCAAAATATTGAGTTGGGCACCAAATGGTCCTTATTAAACGAAACACTGTTTTTTGCCGCGGCGCTATTTGAAACCACTAAATCGGATGTCATGGAGAGTGTCGGCGACGCTTACTCTACATTGGGTACGCTAAATACCGGCAAAAACCGTATTCGTGGCGTAGAGCTGGCTGTAAACGGTAACCTGAACGCCAAGTTAAGCGTGCAGGCCAGTGCCTCGCTAATGGACTCGGCAGTGCTGCAGTCAGTTAATACCGATACCATTGGCTTGGAGCTAAGTAATTTTGCTGATAAGAGCTTTTATCTGCAGTTGCGTTATCAATTGACGGAAAATTTCGCATTTGGTGGCGACTATACCTACAAAGGTGAAATGTATGGTGGTCAACCGGATACGGCGGCGTCGTTTGATGCAGTAAATGGCTACTACAGCATTGTGGTACCCAGCTATTCCAGCGTAAATTTGTTTGCCAACTACAGTATTTCCGATGCGGCAACGCTGCGGTTGAATGTAGGTAATGTAACCAATGAAGAATACTGGACTGCGGCTTACCGCTCTGGCGCTTTTATGTACCTTGGCGATGCCCGTTCAGTGCGTGCTACGTTAACCTACGAGTTTTAACCCAACCCGATAGCCCGCCAGCTGCCGCGCGCTGCGGGCTAATAATTAACAGAGTGCTGCACGTGATAATAATTAACCAACTACTTAGCGCTGATGAAGTCAGTATGTTTCGTCAGCAGCTGCAACACGCCCGTTGGCTGGATGGCAAAAACACCGCCATGGGCATGGCTGCGGCGGTAAAGCGCAATGGTCAGGCTGACGCCACTGACTCATCCGTGCAAAAATTGGCTAATCAGTTACTTAGCAAGTTTGGCCACAACGCAGAGCTTATCTCAGCCGCACTACCACAGCGTATCTTTCCACCGTGTTTCAACCGCTATAGTGAAAGCGAAACCTACGGCTTGCATGTTGATGGAGCAATAATGCGCTTACCTGGTAATGAGGTGATGCGCTCTGATCTGTCGATAACGACCTTTTTGTCTGAGCCGGAGGAATACAGTGGTGGTGAGCTGATTATTCATACCCCGTTTGGCCAGCAGAGCGTGAAACTGGCCGCAGGTGATGCGGTATTGTATAACTCAGGCTCGTTGCACCGGGTAAGCCCGGTTACCGCCGGTACGCGCCTGGCGGCTATTAGCTGGATCCAGAGTATGGTAGCGGATGTCCAGATGCGGGAAACATTGTACCAGCTAGACCAAAGCATTCAGTCTTTAATGCACAACGACGCGGTTGCACGCGACGAATTAGACCGGTTACACCATGTATACCATAACCTTATTCGCCAGCATGCAGAGGTGTAGGAGGCAAGGTGCATGTGAGATGCTGGCGGCTGTTTTTCGGCGTAAAAATTGTTGTAGAATCGGTTATCAAGAAAAAACGGCAGTAAACAGATGTCCGAGCCTCTAAAACAAGCAGAACAAAAAACCGTACAACAAAAAATCGGCAATATCGCGCTGTTAGTGTCCGATTACGACGACGCCATTGCGTTTTATACCACTAAGCTGCAATTTAGCCTGGTGGCCGATACTGACTTAGGCGGCGGTAAACGCTGGGTTGAAATTGCACCACCCAACAGCAACGGCAGCCACTTGCTGTTGGCCAAAGCCAGTAACGCCCAGCAGCAAGCTGCAGTGGGTAACCAAAGCGGCGGCAGGGTGTTTTTGTTTTTGCACACCAACGATTTTTGGCGCGACTATAACGCCATGCAAGCCAACGGCGTTAAGTTTAACGAAAAGCCCAGAGAGGAAAGTTACGCTACTGTCGCCGTATTTCAGGATTTATACGGCAACAAATGGGATTTGTTGCAGTTGCACTCGCATTAAGCCCTTACAAGGCAAGGGCTATACCGAATTATCTATGAAATAAGAGATAGCCAGTTGGTGGTGCACGTTATAAAAGTCGGGCATAGATCGGATATTTACCAACATATCTGATACGCGTTTATAAAACAGCAGCGCCATAAGCAAACCAAACCAAACCAAACCAAACAGATCCCAGGCTGTGTAAAAACTCGTCATAAATGTATAGTTTCAGCATGGTAGCCGGATGATATCCTGGGCGCCCTGTTTGCTTAGCACTGACTCTCTCGAAACCCAGAGAGTCAAGTTGCAGCCCATCAACAAAAATATCGACTACCCGGACAGGGTTATCTTCTGTAACAAAGTCATCCAGCGCTTCAGGAAGCAAGGTTATTTGATGTCTGCCTTGGCCTTAAACTTACGTCTGATACTGCTGCAAAAAATCAACAAAGGCGTAGTGCTTATGCTGAATTGAGCAGCCAGTAAAACAGCAGATGGCTGATACAAACCACCAGTGTCAGATGGTTACGCAGGGCGCGGTATTGAGCGGGATATTGCCGGCTAATGCCGCTGCGGTATTCGGCGGTGCGTAGCAACACAAATAAGCAGGCCTGTGCCGCTAAGAAATAATCGTCGGCAAACAGCAGTGCAATAATGCCCAATACCGGAAAGGTTACGGCAAGCAGTGCCAGCCGGTTTATTTTAGCGGCGGTTGCGCTGTTGCTGTGCAGCACCGGCCACAATACGCCGGCCATAAAACCTAATATTAGCGCGCTGTATACCTGATACAGCTGAATAATATCAGCGCTGCTAAGCCAGAGTTGCTGGCTGTACAGCAGTGGCAAAGCAATAAAAGGGATCAGGCCGGCATAGCCAAGGCGGTTTATCAGCGTCATTCCAGTGTCTCCGCTAGCAATGCCAGGCGTTCTGGCTCGGTTAATAGGCCTACCAACACTGTGCGCCGGCGCAGTTTACTCATCCTTTCGCCGCCATCCAGCAGCGCTGCCTTAAACAACTCCGGCTGGTCAATACAATCCAAAATACTGTACCAATGGATATAACCGCTGTGTCTAATCTGTCCGGCCTGATAGCGGCGTTCCAAAGTTTGGCGTATGTCGGTGATACGCCAGGGCTCGGCCAGCAGTTTATCGGCCATGGCACGGTGCAAGTGCAATATATGCTTATCGGTGGCGGCGGCAGGTTTACTGACAGTACGCCGGCGTAGTTGTGGTCGGGGCATAGTAATTTATCTTAAATAGCGCAGTCGTTGTTTGAGCAATTGCTGCGTTTAGCTGCCCAATAAGTATAAGCTTTTTTTGCCAGCCAATAACAAGGCGGTAAACGCAGCAACGCTACCAGCCAGTTGTGTCCAGCCAGCTGCCAATAGTGCAAGGTAGCGTCGATGCCAATTAAATAATGACCATCACGCCATAAATGAATTTGCTGCATCATGGCAGCTTTACTCACGCCGGCAAAGCCGCTGAAGCCGTCTGCGCTGATATCCACCAGCTCAAGATGTGGCGTTAACTTTGGCCCCAGCCAGTTTATTTCGCGCCGGCATAAGGCACAGCTGCCATCAAAAAACAGTTTTTGCATGTTCAGTCCCGGCATAAAATACCCCAACTTTTACGTTGGTAACTGTTTTAAGATCAAACCTAAATGTAAGGCGGTTAGCGGCACAGGCTAAAACCGTATTTTTTCTCGAGTTATGGTTGCAGCATAATATTGCCGCATAACACCGGCGCCAGAATGCCAAAAACGGCCGAGCAGCCGCTTTTGGTTAGAGTTAACGCTGTGGCTTAATGACGGGTTGCCTGTTTTAATGCCCGCATCTCGTCATGACACTCTTGCATAGTCGCCAGCGACTGCAGCAACGCTGCTTCGTATTGCGGACGTTGATTCTCAGTCAGCGCTGACCTTATCTCTTCCAGCGTTTTATCTTCCACCTCTTCCAACTGGCTGATATAGGTGTGAGCTTTGTCAGATGCCACCGCAGCAATTACTTTGGTGTACACTTTTCTGGCTTCAACCGACAGTGCCGAGCCTTCTTCGCGTTTTCCGTCGTCTTGCACGGCAAAAGGTTGTAGCTGCTCTTTCACCAGCCGGCGTGCGTTTAGCATGCGGTCAAAAAACTGCTCAAGTTGCTGATCGTCGACCTTGTCTTTTGCATCACGATAAAAGTCAATGCCGCTATTTAATACCTGAATAATATCAGATACATGCTTCATTTCAGGGGTATTTAAGTTTGCCATAGTTTGGGTTCTCCGTGTTGAAAAGTTATCGGTGATAATTTATCAGCACGCGCCACCGGTAATACCACCGTATGACCGTACATCTAAGGTAGCTGCAGATTGCACGCCAGATAGCATAGCGCATGGAATAATAGCTGATCATTGCATTCAAATTATTGAATAGTATGATTTTGTTGGTTTAACGTTTAGTGCATTTAGCTTTGAACTGTGTTGTCATTGCCTATCTGGCTCTGCATTAACTTCACAGTCTGATTAACATGTCGGTAATTTTTACCAGCAACAAAAAATAAGCACAGCCGTCATTATGCTTTAATCACGGTTGGCGCTTGACCTTGCCATGTGGGTAAGGTTCATACTGTTGTCACAGCGATACTGCAGGAGAGTGTGATGAATATTGGTCAGGTCGCCAGCGTAACCGGGTTAAATGCAAAAATAACGCTTAACATCAGTGGCATGCACTGCGGTTCTTGCGTTGGCAAAGTTGAGAAAATCTTACAGGCCGTGCCGGGTGTAAGCACGGCAACCGTTAACCTGGCAACAGAGCAGGCACAGGTTGAGGGCAGCGCCGCGACAGCAGAGTTGTTGGCTGCACTGGAACGGGGCGGTTATCAGGCGCAGGCATTAACAGCAAAAGCCGATAACCAGGCGGTGATGCAGCATAAAACAGCCGAAAAACAGACAGAGCAGGCGTTGTTGCTGCGTGATCTGTGGCTGGCGGCGGTATTAACCTTACCGGTATTTGTGCTGGAAATGGGCGCTCATCTTATACCGGCGTTTCATCATTGGCTAATGGCCACCCTGGGCCAGAGCCTGAACTGGCAACTGCAGTGTGTGCTGACTACCCTGGTGTTGCTCGGACCGGGCCGGCGTTTTATCCAAACTGGCATACCGCTGCTGTTAAAGGGCCAGCCGGAAATGAACTCGCTGGTGGCACTGGGTACCTTATCAGCCTGGGGGTTTTCTGTGGTGGCCACCTTTATGCCGCAGTTACTGCCAGAGGGAAGCGCACAGGTATATTTTGAAGCCGCGGCCGTCATTGTAACGCTTATTTTGTCAGGCCGTTATCTGGAAGCCCGCGCCAAAGGCCAAACCGGTGCGGCAATCCAGCAACTGTTAAGCCTGCAGCCGGATACCGCAACGCTGCTGAAAAACGGCCAACAGTATAGGGTGGCACTGTCGGACATTAAGCCGGGCGATATAGTGTTAGTAAAGGCCGGTGAACGTATTGCGCTGGATGCTGTGGTGGTGCAGGGCACATCTTATATCGACGAGTCGATGCTTACCGGCGAGCCGGTAGCAAAAGCTAAACAACCAGATGATGCCGTGTATGCCGGCACGGTAAATAAACAAGGTGTATTGCAGCTGCGTGTCAGTAAAGCCGCTGGCGATACGGTGCTGGCGCAAATTATTAACCTGGTGCAGCAGGCGCAAAGCGGCAAGTTGCCGATCCAGGCGCTGGTAGATAAAGTAACCGCCATCTTTGTACCGCTGGTGATTGTGCTGGCGCTGCTCACTTTTTCGGTATGGCTCTGGTTTAGTTCATCACTGAGCCTGGCACTGGTCAATGCGGTTGCTGTGCTGATTATTGCCTGCCCCTGCGCCATGGGACTGGCGACACCGACCTCCATTATGGTTGGCACCGGCCGCGCGGCGCAGCTGGGTATTTTGTTTCGCAAAGGTAGTGCGCTGCAAACGCTGCAGGATTGTAAGGTAATAGCGCTGGATAAAACCGGTACCCTTACGCTGGGTAAGCCGCAACTAACGGACACACTGGTTGAAACCGGCTTTAGCGCAGAGCATGTGTTGGCAATGGCCGCTGCGCTGGAGCAACAATCTGAGCATCCATTAGCTGAGGCGTTAGTCAGCGCCGCAGCAAAACAACAACTTAGCCTGCCGCCGGTAACAGATTTTAACGTGCACAGCGGCCTGGGGGTAAGTGGCATGGTGAATGCCCAACACGTCGCCATTGGTGCCGACCGCTTTATGCAGCAGCTTAAACTGGATGTCAGCGCAAAAGCAGCGCAAGCCAATGCGCTGTCGGCCAGCGGTAAAACTGTGTTGTATCTGGCGGTAGATAACCAGCTTGCGGCCATGCTGGCGGTGGCTGACACCCTTAAACCCGATGCCGCAAAGGCGATAGCAGCGATGCACCGGTTGGGCTTAAAAGTGGCGATGGTTAGTGGTGATAACCGCCATACCGCCAATACCATAGCGCAGCAGCTGAATATTGACACCGTGCTGGCAGAGGTTTTGCCACAGGGTAAAGTGGATGCGGTAAAACAGCTGCGTCAGCAATATGGTGCCCTGGCCTTTGTCGGTGACGGTATTAACGATGCACCGGCACTGGCTGAGGCTGATATTGGCTTAGCAGTAGGTAACGGCACGGATATCGCGATAGAGGCGGCCGATGTGGTGTTAATGCATACCGATGTTATGGCGGTGCTTAGTGCTTTAAGTATCAGCCGCACCACACTGCGTAATATACGCCAGAACCTGTTTTGGGCCTTTGGTTACAACGTGCTGTTGTTGCCGGTGGCAGCCGGTGTGCTGTATCCGGCCTTTGGCATTTTGCTATCGCCGATGCTGGCGGCTGGCGCTATGGCGTTATCCAGTGTGTTTGTTGTAACCAATGCGCTGCGGCTGCGCCGCTTAGCGTTGTCGCAAGGCTAAGTTAACTAAAGCGCTTAATAAACCGCAAAGAAAAACCCCGCCTGGCTATGTAACGCAGGGCGGGGCAGGTGTAGTTTGCAGCGGGTTGTTATTTCAATATTTCATCTACCGTACCCTGCGCCAGCGGGTGGTAACCGGGCCGGGCTTTTTCATACACCGCACGGGCAAACGCCAGGCCTTCAGGTGTGCTGGCCAGTTGTTTATACAGCGGAATAATCAGTTTGCGCCGGCCGATATTAACCAGGTATTGCTCCAGTGGTGCGGCAATGTCCTGATAACCGGTATTAAGTGCCAGTAGATACCAGGCGTGGGCAATTTCGCTGTTGCTTGACAGGGTTAAATTAAAGGTGCTGTCCAGTTTGGCCAGTTGCTCTAGCGTGATGGAAAGTGGCAAGTTATTAATAAAATACAGCCACTCATGCACTGTCCAGCTGTCGGTAGGCAGGCTGCTAAGTTCGCTGTTGCCATTAAGCCAACTGCTGGCATGTTGTTGTACCTGGTTAAACGCGTCGGACTGCGGATCTGGCGCAGTAGCTGGTAAACCCGGCTGATAAATCCAGTTTTTCGCTTCATCCAAGGACACAACCCCTGGATATTTTTGCAATAAGTTGGCCGTTAAGAATTTAATAAAACGTTCGGTATCAATGCTTTGAAAGGCATGCTCATCAAAGTATTGCCGAACGAACGGGTCAAACTTATCGCGGCCGAATTTTTGCTCCAAAAACATTAAAAATAGCTGGCCTTTGGTGTAGGGTACGCCGCTGAAAGCGTCGTCCGGATCACGGCCCTGTAAGTCGATATGTAAAATGCTGTCGTTGGCCGGTAATTCAGTCAGTTCATCTTTTAAGCCCTGCACCGACAAGGCTTGCTCCATCACGGCGCGGTCAACGCCAAATACCTGCTCCATAATGCGGTTTTCCACATAGGAGGTAAAACCTTCATTCAGCCATAGATCACGCCAGCTGGCGTTGGTGACCAGGTTGCCCGACCAGGAGTGTGCCAGCTCGTGGGCAATTAAATTAACCAGGCTGCCGTCACCGGCTACCACAGTTGGGGTAATAAAGCTCAGTACCGGGTTTTCCATACCGCCGAACGGGAAACTGGGCGGTAAAATCAGCAAATCATAACGGCCCCAGCGGTAGTCGCCGTAAAGCTGTTCGGTGGCGTCAATCATCGCCTGAGTGCTGGCAAATTCTTCTGCCGAGGCATTTAGAATATAAGGCTCGGCATAGATGCCGGTTTGCTCACTCATGGCTTTAAACTGCAAGTCACCGGCGGCGATGGCAATTAAATAGGCCGGAATAGCTTGTGGCATCACAAACTGATAATCGCCGTCGCGAATCATGCCAGGTTCATTATTGGCGCTCATAATAGCCAGCACATCATCGCGGCTTGGAATGCGGGCGCTGTATGTCATGCGCACGGCCGGGGTGTCTTGAATGGGGATCCAGCTGCGGGCATGAATAGCCTGGTTTTGGCTAAACATAAAGGGCGTGGTTTTACCGGCGGTTTGCTCTGGCGTTAACCACTGCAGGCCAGAGGCTTTATCGGTAGAGCTGTAGTAAATACGCAGTGTTTGCGCCTGAAACGCCGGGCTTACCGTGAGTTTACTGCCCAGCACGGCATCGCGCTTAGCTAAGGTAAAGGGTACTTTTTGCCACTGGCCATCGGCGCGTTTGGCGTAAATACGCTCTATCAGCAGATCGCGGGTGTCCAGATATACCGTGTTATCTGTGCGGTTTAGCCAGTTAAGCTGCAAATCGGCAAAGCCGGTTAAGGCTTTTTGCTCAAAGTTGACGGCTAAATCCAGATGTAGGTGCTTTACCGTTACCGCATCAAAGTTAGCATAGGTGTAGGCATCGGTTGCCGCCATAACATTACTGCTGCAAAGCAGCGCAGCACCCAGGGTAAGCAAACGTACAGACATGGTGAGTCCTTAAAATAAACAGATGGCAGAGTGTAAAGGCAAACTCCGGCCAAATACAACTCTACAAATTGTAACAACTTAACGCGCTAAGCTTTGCTGTAATACTTATTAAATACAACACGAGGTTGATATGAAACTAACCACAGTTACCACGGCGCTGCTACTGAGTTTTAGCGGCATAACCCAGGCCAGCCCGCTACCGGATTTCCCGTTTATTACTGTTACCGGTGAAGCCAAGCTGGAGGTCGCACCGGACAAGGCCCGTATTCAGTTTGTTGTCCGCCACACTGCGGCCAAAGCCGATGCGGCTACAGAGGGTGTGTACAAACAGGGCCGTGATTTAATGCAGTTTCTGGCAACGCAAGGTGTAACCGAAGCCGACATTGACGCTGCCCAGGTGAACAAAGACGCACTTTATAAAGACTACAACGACAGAACCATTACTGGCTACGAAGCCAGCCAGCCCATTAGTGTCACGCTGCATCAGCTGACTAATTACGTGGCGGTGATGGACTACCTGTTTAAGCAGCCGCAGATTTTTTCTATTCAGGGCAGTTTTGACAGCAGCCAGCGCGAACAGCACGAGCTTAAGTTAAGCCAGCAAGCCGGTGCTGATGCCCGCCGCCGGGCTAATCATCTGGCTGGCGCCCAGGGTGTACACGTCAGCAGTGTGTTTGCCATTAGCGAAACTACAGGTTGGGGCAGTTTAGCCGCTGATTTTGGCTTTAGTGGCGGTGCAGTAAGCTATGGTGCACTGCGTAAAAGTGCTGAAATGGCCGACAGCAGCGCTAACCTGGTGTTACCAAGGCATATTACGCTGCAAAAATCGGTGCAGGTGATTTACAAAATTAAGCCTCAATAAGCGCTGGCTAAATCCGGCTGGAACTTGTGATCCGGTCGGGCTTTAGTTATGTTGGCGCTATTGTGTATTAGCGTTATGTTGAATAAGCCGGAATATGTCTGATTACTCTGCCATTAAACTTACCGAATACAGCCACGGGGCCGGTTGCGGCTGTAAAATATCACCGCAAGTGCTTGATAAAATTCTTAAAACCAGTTTGACCTTTAATGACACTAAGTTACTGGTAGGCAATAGTACAAAAGACGATGCGGCCGCTTATGATCTGGGCGATGGCACGGCGCTACTAAGTACCACAGACTTTTTTATGCCCATTTGTGACGATGCGTTTGATTTTGGCCGCATTGCTGCCACTAATGCCATCAGTGATATTTATGCCATGGGTGGCCAGCCACTGCTGGCTATAGCCATTTTAGGCTGGCCGGTAAGCAAGTTGCCGCCAGAGTTGGCGCAGCAGGTGCTGGAGGGCGCGCGCCAAAGCTGTAAAGAGGCCGGTATCGTGCTGGCCGGTGGCCATAGCATTGATGCCCCTGAGCCAATTTTTGGCTTGGCAGTAAGTGGCCGCTCTGATATCGCGCTATTAAAACGCAACGATACTGCACAAGCCGGCGACCGCTTGTACTTAACCAAACCGCTCGGCGTCGGCATTTTAACCACAGCGCAAAAACAAAAAAAACTGCAGCCAGAGCATGCCACGCTAGCGCGTGACAGTATGGTACAACTCAACCGCATTGGTGCCGACATCGCCAAATTGCCCGGTATTCATGCCATGACCGACGTTACCGGTTTTGGCTTGCTGGGGCATTTATTAGAGATGTGCGAGGGCAGTGGTTTGCATGCCGAGCTAGACAGCCATGCGGTGCCGGTATTGTCGCACGTAGCCGACTATATCGCTAAAGGCTGTATCCCGGGCGGCAGTGCGCGTAACTTTGCCAGTTATGGCGCTAAAGTGTCGCCACTTAGTCCAGAGCAGCAGGCTTTGTTGTGCGATCCGCAAACCAGTGGCGGTTTGTTGGTAGCCGTAAGCCCGGATGCAGAAGCCGCTTTTATTCATCTGGCGGTAGAATATGACTTAAGCCTGCAACCAATAGGCGAGCTGAAAACACAGAAAAAAGGCCACCGTATTCGTGTGCGCTAACGGCATTTACTATGGGCCGTGATTTACCGTTGCCCGATAACTACCATCAAATCCTGCAACAGCAGCTACCGTTACTGGATTTACGCGCACCGCTGGAATTTAGCCGCGGTGCTTTTGCCAATAGCTGTAATTGGCCGCTGATGACTGACGCCGAGCGCGCCGCTGTGGGTACCTGCTATAAACAACATGGCCAACAAGCTGCCATTAGCCTGGGCCATCAGCTGGTGCAGGGCGAAGTGAAACAACGCAGGGTTCAGAGTTGGGTTGCCTTTACCAAAGCCAACCCAGAGGGCATGTTGTACTGCGCCCGTGGCGGCTTGCGTTCACAAATTGCCCAGCAATGGCTGGCTGATACCGGTGTGGTTTATCCACGAGTCAAAGGTGGTTTTAAAGCCCTGCGTCAGGCAGCTATTAATGTTATTGCCCAGGCAGCAGCGCAGCCGTTGTTATTACTGGCTGGCCCTACCGGCAGTGGTAAAACGCGTTTGCTTAAACAGTTACAGGCGGTGGATTTAGAAGGCCTTGCTAACCATCGCGGCTCAGCATTTGGCCGGCGATTGTCGGCGCAACCGGCGCAAATTCGTTTTGAAAACGATTTAGCCGCGGCCATTTTGCGCGTTAACGCCGGGCAGCCGCCGTATCTATTGCTGGAAGATGAAAGCCTGCTAATTGGCCAGCGTAATATCCCGCATCCGCTGTATCAGGCGATGCAGCACAGCCCGTTACTGTTGCTGGAAGAGCCACTACCACAGCGGGTAGAGGTAATTCTGCAAGATTACATTATTGATTTACATTGTGAAGCGCTTAGCCAAAGCGCAGAGCAGGGGTTTAGCCTGTTCAGTGACATGTTGTGCCACAGTATGGCGCGCATTAGCAAGCGGCTAGGTGGTGTGCTGTACGCTGAATTACAGCAGTTGTTGTTGCAGGCTTTAGCCGAACAACAACGCAGCGGCGATGTCAGTTTGCACCGGGTTTGGATAGAGCGGTTACTGCGCCAGTACTATGACCCGATGTACTACTATCAATTGCAAAAACGCAATTTAGCGGTGTTGCAGCGCGGCGATGCGCCAGCGCTGCAGAACTGGTGGCGCCAACATAGCGCCTTGTGCTAATGGCTTCGCGATAACGCCTATTTTTGTTTGTTTATCCACTCTACTGTCAGCTCGTCGAGTAAATCCAACGGCAGGCTGCCCGAGGCTAACAGATGGTCATGAAAGGCGCGGATATCAAATTTATCCCCCAGTTGTTGCTGTGCTTGCTGACGCAATTGGCGAATTTTAATTTCACCAATTTTATAAGACAGAGCTTGGGCGGGCCAGGTGATATAGCGGTCAATTTGCGCTTCTACTTCTGCCATGCTCAGCGCGGTATTGTTGGCTAAATAGTCTATGGCTTGTTGGCGGCTCCAGCCCATGGCGTGTATGCCGGTGTCTACCACCAAACGGCAGGCGCGCCAGGTTTCATAGGTTAAGCGGCCAAAATCGCTGTACGGATCTTGATAAAACCCCATCTCTTTGCCCAAGCTCTCGGCATATAAACCCCAACCTTCGCCATAAGCACTGTGATACAGCGTTTTACGAAACTCCGGCAGGTCCATTTCTTGTGCCAGCGCGCTTTGAAAATGATGCCCGGGCTCTGCTTCGTGAAAAGTTAACGCTTCTAAGTTATACAGTGGCTCGCTGCGCACATCGTTGGCACCGACAAAATAGGTGCCGGAGGTGGTGCCGCTGCCGTCAGAGGCGACATAATAGGCGCCACCGTTTGGGCTGGCTTTTATATCGAAGGTACCTCGTGGCAGGGTGTTGAACCACTTAGGTAACTGGCCGGCCATTTTGCGCGTAATGTAGCTGGCTTTTTCGATAAGTTGTAACGGGGATCCAGCATAAAACCGTTCGTCGGTGCGCAAAAAGTTGACGAAGGCGGCGAAGTCGCCATTAAAGCCGACCTGTTTAATAATATTATCCATCTCAACACGAATGCGTTTAACCTCGTCAAGACCGAGCTGATGGATATGCTCGGGTGTCATATTGGTTGTGGTGTAAAAGTTAATTAAGTACTGATAATAGGCCTTGCCATCTTCCAGCTCGCTTATGCCCACCACTTTGCGACATGCTGGCATATATTGCTGGGTAAAAAACTGATACAGCTTGTTATATTCCGGGATCACCGTATCCATAATCAGTTTGCTGCCGGCTTCACGATAGTGGCGCTGTTGCCTGGCACTAAACTGTAGCGGTTGGTTTGCTATAGGAGCAAAAAATACGCTGTTACTGACATCACTAACAATATGTTTGCTAATGGTTTTATCGTAATTGGCAAAGCTGGTGCAATAATGGGTGTAACCTTTGGCGATAGCTTGTTTTAGGTTGTCGATATGCTGCTGATTGTAGCGCGGGAAATCGGCCAGGCTGATTAAATAATTGTCGTAATCAGCGGTGGTTAAAAATGACATGTTATCCGGCGCCCCGGCAAAATAACTGTGGTAACCGGCATAGGCCTGCATCGGAAACAAATGATCAAACTGCTGGTAGCTTTGCGCTTCGGTTTCACGTTCGTATTTAAATAACCGAAGCGTTATTTGATCAACTGCGCTGAGCTCGCGTTGATTAATGCTGGCAACTTGCTGCAAAAAAGCTTGGTTAACCTTGGCCCGGCGCGCTTGTCCTGCCGGGGAAACGTCAGGCAGTGTGCCCTTCATCCGAAAGGTATCGGGGTCTTTACGAAAGAAAATTTGTTCTTTGTTGGCTTGTGCCCAGTGTTGATTAAGCAGCTGTTGTAACTGTTGCTTAGCATCGCTGGCACTTGCGCCAGAGGTAAAGGTCAGCAGCAGGGTGGCAGACAAAAACAGATATGGTTGCATATAACAGATCCGACGGCGCTATGGTTGGCTTGGTGTTATACCATAGCCGGCATGGGCAGGCTATGGTAGTTACATTAGGTTGTTGATATTGCAGCACATCGCACTATTACGCTTAGGGATAATGCAAGATTTAAGCAGGGTTATTTGTGTTACTGCTGTCGTGTCAACGACACTAATAGGCTAAGGTAAGTAACTGTGTAATAACTAAGAATGTCATAACAAAGTGTGTCATAACAAAAAAGGGCGCCACTATGGTATCTAAATGGGGCTGGCAGTTGTTGCAGCTAAGTCGAAAACTCTGGGTGCGCACCGTGGCCTTTGCTGTGCTGGCACTGCTATCTGCAGTGTTTGCGGTGTTGTTGCAGGATCTGATCCCAGCATCGGTTGCGGGTATTATCGGCGCCGGCGCGGCAGAGAAAATTCTTACCATTCTCGCCTCCAGTATGCTGGCGGTAACCACTTTTTCGCTCAGTATTATGATTGCTGCCTTTAGTGCATCTACCAACAGCGTATCGCCGCGTGCTACCCGGCTGCTAATGGAAGACAGCACCACCCACAATGCGTTGGCAACCTTTGTCGGCTCTTTTTTGTTCAGCATTGTCAGCATTATCCTGCTGAATACCAAACTGTATAACGAGCGTGGCGAAGTGGTATTATTTATCACTACTATTGTTGTTACAGCGCTGATTGTGTTTACTATTTTGGTATGGATTAACCACCTGTCAGGTCTTGGCAGAGTGGGCGAAACGGCCAACCGGGTTGAGGATAAAGCCTATGCTGCGCTGCAGGCTTTTGTTAAACAGCCCTGGCACGGTGCAAATCCGCTGGCATCACTGCGTGAGGTACCTGAACGTGCTAAGGCCTTTTTAACCCAAGCCATAGGTTATATTCAGCATGTCGATGTAAAGGCTATCAACAACTGGGCACAGGCCAATGATTGTAGGGTGTTTATCGTGGTGCGGGCCGGGGTGTTTATTGATCCGGGCCGGCCGTTAATGTGGATAGACGGTGAGCTGCCAGACAACACTGACAGCCTAATCAAAGCCTTTAGCATTGACGATTTTCGCAATTTCGATCAGGACCCACGCTTTGGCTTACTGGTGTTGGCCGAAATTGCCTCTAAAGCTTTGTCGCCAGCGGTAAATGACCCTGGCACGGCAATTGAAATTATCGGCCGTGGCATGCGTGTGCTCAGTAACTGGCAGCTAAAGAGCAGCAGTGAAGCCGAAGTGCGTTTTGCCAATGTGTGGCAACTGGGGCTAGATCTTTCTGATTTATTTGATGATTTTTTCACGCCGATAGCACGAGATGGCGCAGCGCTGGTCGAGATACATATCCGCTTACAAAAAAGCTTTATCGCACTGGCTAAAGTTAACACTCAACTGCGTATACAGGCGCGGCGCCACTCCGAGGCAGCGCTGGCCAGAGCACAGCAAGTACAGGCTGATACTAATGACTTGGCGCGGCTTAAAGCCTTACACAGTCAGTTAATGGACACCTAGTGCTACAGCAGCAAAACAGCTAATACCATGGCCACAGCACACTAGTACCATAACTTTACTGCAAGCAGATTGCCGCCAACATGTAACAAAAGGATACTATTTCGCGGTCATTGTCTGAAATATGTCGATATTTCGTCGCTCTGCGGTGTGGTAAAAAATGCCTGCGGCAGACACAGAGAAATGCGGGCTGTCAGAGCGTAGCAGCGGTTGTGGCTGTTTGTGTTCCGCTGCCAAACTGTACAGCTGATACTGGTCGTTATCCCAGTGTTGCCAGTACCAACTAGCCCCAAGTTTGGTTAAGTTAAACTTGCCGCCCAGCATAATATCAATGGGACCCAATTGCGCTGTTGTTACCAGCTGCGCTGTAGCACCGGCGTAGAGGTTGTTTTGCTGATCCAGCCACAAGCTATCGTCAGCATCGGCAGCGAAGCGGACAAACTGCCATTTACTATCAATGCTGGAGACTTGGTCTGTCACCGTGTTGTAACGTTTTACCGTCCATTGGCCGTGTTGCTTCACGCTGTAAAACAGGTTGTGCTCATCTTGAAAGGATATAGCGCGGATCTCGGTTTGTGGTATGCGCAGCACATGGTTGACGTTAGTGCTGATATCAAACAGATGAATTTCGTTTAGCGTCAGGGCGGCAAGCGTTTTGCCATTTGGCGACCAGACTAAATCCAGGTAGTGGCGTTGATCATTAAAATGGCTTAATTTACGCTGGTTTTTGCCATCACTATCTGCCAGCCAGATCTCTTCGGTACCCGTTGCCAGCCCAATGTAGGCAATGTGATCGTGCTGCGGGCTTATTATCGCCAACCTGTCATCTACCGAGCTATCCGCAATTGGCTGTATGTTACCCTGGCTAAAACGATAGAAATGGATATCAAGATTAGTTCTACCGGCTGCAAACACATAATCATGGCCATTGCTGTGTCTTTCCGGCGGATATAAGCGCTGCGAGCCGGCATAAAGCACCTGCCGGTCTTTGCCTTGCAGATCGTAGCTAACCAGTTGTACCGCCGGATGTTCACCCATTAGTACCACGCGTTTACCGGAATGATGCCAAATACCGCAACAAATATAGCTATCGAGCTTAAACAACAGCGTCACGCTATCGTTGTCCAGATCGACAGCATAGAAGCCTTCCCACATTTGTTCGTCGACTGAGGAAACCAAGAGTTTGTTTTGTGTTGGATGCAAATCGAATGAGATATTGCCGGCCAGTACTAAAGCTGGCTGGTTAAGTTTGCGCTTTTTACCTGTAATCAGGTTAAATTCAAATAACTCATAGGGCGCGTGCTCTGCGGCACGTTCGGTAAAAATTAACACATCATCGGCATGTGAAAACACGATTTTGCCGTAACTGCCAGCCGGACAGTTGTGAATAAGCTGCGGTTCTCCCAGTGTCATCGCTGTAAAAGATTGCAGGTAATAGCGGCAGTAGGTTTTGCTTGCCACCAGATAAACCAAGCGATTACCGCTGGCGTTCCAGCTACCCGGCCCAACCCAGGCATTAGTGTTTGCGTCTGGCATGACCTCCAGGCTACGACCATCAGATAACTGCTTGATAAAAAGCCGCATTTTATTAGCCGCAATCTCGGTATACAGCAGGTATTGCTGATCAGGTGACGTGCGGGGCTGGCCTTCTTGCCCCACAGAGCGGGTAAGGGGTTTTGCCGCAGTAAACACCGAAGCGGCATTGTCGCTGCCCTGCTGCCACTGCAAGCCGATAGCCACAGCGATGACAGCAACAACGATATAAAGAAGCCATTTCGCCGCTGTCTGGCGCCGGGCACTAAATGCTGACTGATCAGTATTGACCGGTTGCAAAACCGTCGCTGGTGCGGGCGTTATTCGGTGGGCGACCGCAATAAATTTGTAGCCTTTTTTAGGAAAGGTGGCGATAAACTTTGGTGTTTTGACATCATCAGCAAGACAGCGCCGCAATTTGGTAATGGCTCTGTTCACCGCACTATCTGTTACCGTGCGGCCAAGCCATACTGCGGCTATAAGCTCGTCCCTGCTGATAATTTTATCCGGCTGCTGGCAAAAGTAGGCCAGTAACGCCACCAGAATCGGTTCCAGTTGTTGCACGGTGCCTTGATTCGTTAACGACTGTTGCTGATCGCAAAATACAAAACCTTCAATCTGCCAACGCATTGCTTACCCTGTACTGTCTCTGTGGAGGCCAGAAATTAGCATGTTCAGCGCGACAGGTCATTAAAGGTCATAAAAAGTCATTGGAAAATCATGCCTGCGATTTGGCAAGTAGTCATTATCGGCGTGGTCAAAATTGCACAACACCATAGAGGGAAATATGCAGAAATATCTGTTTGTTATATTGGCGGTCAGCGCCAACTTTTTTGCGCAGGCAGGCAATACAACGCAGGCAACAAAAGACGCGCAGGATAAAAATACTATCGGGCAGCGAGAGAACGTGGCTGCACTGCAAGCGGCAGTTGAGCAGAATTTACGTGGTCCGGTTAAATTTGGTGCCCAGCCGGTTAGCACCTATACGGTACAGCAGCGGCTTGCCTATCATAAGGTGCCAGGCGTCAGTTTTGCGCTGATCCAAAACAGAGAGCTTGCCTGGGCCAGCGGCTATGGCACTGTCGCCGCAGCGTCAGACCAGGTTGTAACGGTTGATACGGTATTTCAGGCGGCATCTATTGCCAAACCTGTCACGGCCTTTGCGGTGATGCGCATGCAACAGCAAGGCCTGTTAGATATAAATGCTAGTATTGATACCTACTTAACCTCGTTAACTCTAGCTAAAGGCAAGCAAGCGCCAGAGGCAGCGGTTAGCTTTAAAAATCTGCTGGATCACAGCTCCGGCCTAACAGCCGGCGGTTATCAGGGCTATGAACAAGGCGTAGCCATACCCTCAGATCTGCAAACCTTTAACGGCGAGGTGCCCGCCAACACTAAAGCGGCCAGTGTGGAAACCACGCCCGGTACGACAGTTAGCTATTCTGGGGCTGGCTACACTCTGGCTGAAATAGCCTTAACTGACACTTTTAAACAGCCCTTTGAGCAATTGATGGCTAGCTGGCTGTTGTCGCCACTGGGCATGACAAACAGCAGCTTTGCGCTCGATTATCCGCAGCAGGGCGGGGTTTTGGTTGCTTTAGGCCACGACAGATCGGGCAAAACATTGACCGGCGGCTGGCGGCGGCATCCAGAGCAGGCTGCTGCGGGGTTGTGGTCAACGCCAAGCGATTTAGCCAGATTCGCCATCGAAACCACTAGAGCCTATCAGGGGCAAAGTAAGTTTTTATCACAAGCTGCTGTGCGGGAAATGCTAACGCCAATCATGCCAGAGCAAGATCTGTCTGCTCAATTTGGCGGCCAGCCGGCGATGACTTTTATCGTTGCCGGTGCAGGGAAGCAATTCTTGTTTCAGCATGGTGGCGGCACCCTTGGCTACAGATGCTTTATGATCATGTACCCAGAAACCGGCGATGGCGCAGTGTTTATGACCAACTCTGATGCCGGTTACGGTATCGGGCTTGAAATGCTAAGAGCCGCGTCTTTTGTGTATAACTGGCCTGATTTTAAAGGTAAAGCGTTGCAAAAACGCCAGGTTGACCGGCAACAGCAAACCGTGTTTCTCGGCGAATATCCCTTTGCCGACTGGCAGGCAGAGATTATTCAAGTGGTTGAAGCCGACGGTATTGCGGTTAAATTCCCCAATGGCGATATTTACCCATTAACTGCGGTGCAGGGCGAACATGCCGATGTAAATCAACAACGCTACGTACATGAAGATACCGGCGTGGAAGTCAGCTTTGGTGTAACAGGGGGGCAGCCGACAATTAATTTGTATCAGCAAACAGCAACAAAAAAGCACTAAAACTGAGTATATCGGCAGCTGAAGTTCACTGCCGATTACAACGCTTTGAGTCGTTAATTTGAAGGCAAAAAGCAAGACGCGGCCCTTAGGGGGTTAAATAAACTTGCTAACACATTGTTATTTATTGGTTGGTAAATTATCTTAGCCGGTCTTAATTGACAGGGGCGCGAAAAGAGATGCTAAAAAAGCTGCTAAAAAAGCTAAGTATAGCAGTATTGGTTACGGTTGTAGTTACGTTGTGCTGGTGTTTAAGTTATCTGCTGCCTTACCTGACTGCGCCTGAGCAGCCAACAGCAGAACTTGTTGTCAATGACATTACCCGGCTAAACCCAATCAAGGTAGCTAAAGTGCTGAGGCCGCAAACTGAGGCCGAATTGGTGCAGCAGTTAATGAATTCAAGCGGTGCGGTGTCGGTTGGTGGTGGGCGCTATAGCCAGGGCGGCCAGATAGCGCTGTCAGACAGCCTGCATATTGATATGCGTAGTTACAATAACATCGTTAGCTTTACACCGGACAAGAAGCAAATAACAGTGCAGGCCGGTATTACCTGGCGCGATATTCAAGCTCACATTGATGGCTACGATCTGTCGGTGAAAACTATGCAAAGTTATGCTGATTTCACTGTAGGTGGCTCGTTAAGCGTAAATGCGCATGGTCGTTACATTGGCGAGGGGCCATTAATTAATTCGGTGCTGGCTATCCGGCTGTTACTGGCCGATGGCAACGTTGTAAGCGCAACGCCAGAAACCAACAGTGAGCTGTTCTTCGCCGCTATTGGCGGCTACGGTGCTATGGGAATTATCCTTGAGGCCAGCCTACAACTTACCGATAACAGTAGGGTGCAGCGCCAGGTGACGACTATGGCAGCATCGCAGTACCGCAATTTTTTCCAGAGCCAAATCCGTGAGAATGCACAGGTCGTGTTTCACAATGCCGTGCTTTATCCACCGAATTATAACCAAATGGCTGCCGTATCCTAGTTGACAACCGATAACACTGTTACGGTAGCCAGCCGGCTGCATAGCGCCGACACCCGCTACTGGTGGCAACCTGCATTAGCCGATTTTGTTGCTGATTATGCTGTGGCGAAAAGACTGCGACAGCACTGGCTGGATCCGCTGCTGTACCGCCAGCCGGCCGTGCACTGGCGCAATTATGAAGCCAGTTATGATGTACGAGAGTTAGAACCGGCGGACAGAACACAGCAGACTTACGGTTTACGTGAATATTTTGTGCCGGTGAGTAAATTTGATGCTTTTGTACCGCAGCTGGCCTCTGTGTTGCAGCAGCATAACGTCAACGTGTTAAATGTGTCGGTCAGGCATGCCTTGCCCGACAAAGGCTCGCTATTGGCCTGGGCACCGCAAGAAACCTTCGCCTTTGTTATTTATTACCGCCAGGGAACTGATGAGCAGGCAAAGCAGCATACTGATATTTGGAGTCAGCAGTTGATAGAGGCAGTGTTAGCCCAAGGAGGCAGTTATTATTTGCCTTATCAACCCAGCGCGTCACCCGCACAATTTCAACGCGCTTATCCGCGCGCAGCTG
The DNA here is from genome assembly GCF_016918075.2 of Rheinheimera maricola. Classification (GTDB taxonomy): domain Bacteria; phylum Pseudomonadota; class Gammaproteobacteria; order Enterobacterales; family Alteromonadaceae; genus Alishewanella; species Alishewanella maricola_A. The sequence continues at coordinate 535,624 of NZ_JAERPS020000001.1, forward strand.
AGTTTTTTCAGCTAAAGCAGCAATATGATCCGCAAAACCGCTTTAGCAGCCAGTTTTGGGCTAAATACCAACCGCCGTTTGCGGCTGGCGTTTAATAGAAAAAGCGCTATAGTTTTGCCGTGTTTAACATCAAGAACAAAGCGTTATGCAAAAATATCTGACAGAAATACGCTGGGGCGTTATTTTCACCGCTGTGGTGCTGCTGTGGATGTGGGCCGAGCAGTTGGTTGGCCTGCACGGCCGTTATATTGCTGAGCATGCTAGCTACACTAATTTATTCGCTATACCGGCAATACTGGTTTACGTATTGGCGCTCAGGCAGAAAAAGGCGCGTGAATACAGCGGCAGTATGAGCTGGAAGCAGGGCACCGTTGCCGGACTGCTTATTACGTTAGTGGTAGTGCTGCTAAGCCCGGCGGCGCAGTGGCTAACCCATAACGTTATTACACCGGAGTATTTTGCCAATGTGCAGGCTTACGCCAGCGCGCAAGGCATGATGACACCGCAGCAGGCCGCCGAGTATTTCAGTTTAAATAACTATATGCTGCAAAGTGTTATCGGCGCCGCCATTATGGGCGTACTGACCTCGGTTATCGTGGCGTTTTTTCTGCGTAGTAAAGGTTAACTCTGATGCTGAATGTCGCGCAGTTAATGACACTTAAACCGGTAAGTGTATCCCCCGATGATAGCCTGGCGGTGGTAAAGCAGATTTTTGATCATGTAAAGTTTCACCATGTGCTGGTGGTGGAACACGGCATGTTGCTTGGCGTGTTGTCTGACCGCGATCTGTTTAAAGCCCTTAGCCCGCATATCGGCACTGCAGCTGAAACCGCGCGGGATTTGGCGACGTTAAATAAAAAAGTGCACCAGGTTATGCGGCGCAAGCCGTTAACATTGCAACCGCAGGCTAAGGTAATGGACGCCATTCATCTGTTTAATAGTGAGGGGGTATCCTGCATTCCTGTGGTAGACAGCAACAACCGACCGCAGGGTATTATAAGCTGGCGCGATATTATTCGCGCCTTAGATCGGACAGATAAACGCGCTGCACCAGACAAAACGTAGGGGCGCATAATTGCCCCTGGTTACATTACCAGGCGTAAGAATAAGCCTTCCATATCAATGGGCGCAATTATGCGGCCCTATAGTGCTTTTACAGCCTTGTCGCCGCCCGGCAGTGAATAGCGCATAATTCGGCCAAAAACCGTGCTGTACTGGCGTACAAAGCTGCCGGTATTATATGGAATACCGTATTTAGCTGCGATAGCCTGCACCTGCCCAGCCATAGCTGGGTAGTGCCGTGCCGGAATATCCGGATACAGGTGGTGCTCTATCTGGCAGCTTAAATGGCCGGTTAAAATATGCAGCCAGGTTGGGCCGGTAAAATTAGACGAGCCCAGCATTTGGCGATAATACCACTGGCCACGGCTTTCGCCCTCGCATTCTACAGCAGTAAACACATGCACTTCTTTGGTAAAGTGGCCGCAAAAAATCACCGTTGATGTCCATAAATTGCGCAGCAAATTCGCCAGCAAGTTACCGCACAGCACCCATAACCACATCGGTCCGGCGATGAGCGGAAAAAATATATAGTCTTTAACCAACTGGCGGGCGCCCTTACCGAAAAACGCTTTTTTCAGTTCGCTGTCGCTAACTTGAGTGTGACGATCGGCCTTCTTTTTACCAAAGAATACCCGCTGGGCTGCCAGCTCGTGATACGACACGCCCCATTGGAATAGCATGCTTAGCAACAGGTAAGTACCGCCTTGCCATAAATTACGCAGCCGCCAGCGAAAATCGTTACTTAAACGCAGTAGGCCGTAACCAAAGTCGCGGTCTTTACCTATGATATTGGTGTAAGTGTGGTGCTCAAAATTATGCGTGCGCTGCCAACTGCCGGCGTCACAAGCAATATCCCATTCGTAGCGTTTGGAATGCAGCACCGGGTCATTCATCCAGTCGTATTGACCATGCAGCACATTGTGGCCAATTTCCATATTGTCGAGAATTTTTGCCAGTGCCAGCAGCAATACGCCAGCCAACCAAAGCCAGGGCGTAATAAAGCCCAGAACCATTAAAACCCGCCCGCTAAGGGCGCTTATACGTTGTACCAGCAACACGCGGCGGATATAGCGTGCATCGGCCTCGCCCAGTTGCTGTTGTACCTGCTGTTTTACGCTGTCCAGCTCGTGCTCAAGCGCGTTAAATTGCTCTGTGGAAAGTTTCATCAATAGTCCTGTTACAGCTTAATCACTAATTCGGTTACCGGTTGGCTGATACACAGCTGAATTTGTTCGGCGCCGTGGCCGCTTAGGGCTCCGCTGCGCATATCACGTACCTGGCCGGACACTTTGTCGCAGACACATTGAAAACACACACCCATTCGACAACCAAAGCGCGGCGCCAGATTATATTGCTCCGCACTTTGCAGCAGGCTGTGTTGGCTGTTCAGCGTTACCGCGGTGATGAAACCGGCGCGGATAAAATTAGCGCTCAGCAGAGGATCTGTTGTGCTGCATGAGGCTGGGGGCGGGGCCAAACCAAATTGCTCTTGCTTAATAAGCTCTGCCGTTACGCCATGCTGGCTTAGTGTATTGCGCAGCTGCTGCATAAATGCTTGCGGGCCACAGAGGTAAAACTGCTTATTGCTGATATCGGCGCAAAGTTGTTGTTGCAGTGTTTCAGCGGGTGCAATGCGGCTGTCTGACAACATTAGCGTAAACAGCGGTTGCCTTTGTGCAAGTTGCTTTAATTCTGCCAGTAAGGCTGCGTTTTCTGCACCGCGAACCCGGTAAAACAGAGTTGCCGGCGCTAACCAGTGACGCTGGCTTAACAGCATAGATGCAATAGGCGTAATACCGGAACCGGCCGCGACAAATACCGTAGGTACAGCCGGTTGTAGCCAGTAAAAGCCACCCTGAGCAGCGCTGATATTTAGCACAGCACCGTTTTGCAGCTGGTTTAACAGCGGAGTAAATTCAGCCTTGCGGTTGATTTTGCAGCATAGCTGAATGTGCTGTTGGCTTTGCCATAGGCTGAGCGGCGAGCAAATACTGAATGGCCGGCTGATATAGCGGCCATTATGCTCAATGGTTAACAGCAGGTGCTGGCCTGGTACAAAACCCTGCCAGCGCGGTGATACTTGAAGTGTTAGCTGCAGCATATCGGCTGTTTGCCACTGTTTTGCCTGTAAACGGGCACGGTATTGGTCAGGCACAAAACCCGGCCAAAAACGTTGCAACAGCGGCAAAAAATATAAAGTTAGCGTGGGCTGGTTGCCCAGCACTAAACAAAAGCTACGCCAGAGGCGGGTAAAAAATGACTTCACTACAGCTTCACACTATCAGGCAATTTCGGCGTACAGTTGTACACTAAAAAATCTGGTGTGGCCAGTTTGTTTGTTGTGTTTCTGCATTATTGTTTATTATGTTTATGAATTTAAATGAGTTAATTATTTTCATTTATTTGCTGGTGCCAGATGTTTCAGTGAACAGCTGTACATTTTACATTGTGTTTATCGCTACTCTACCTGTTCGAGAATAACCGGCCCGGTACCTTCGGCGCCCAGAATATCATCCGGGTTATACAGCGGGCACTTAGTCATACTCAGGCAGCCACAGCCAATACAGCCGGTAAGGTAGTCGCGTAGTTTTTGCAGATAAGCAATGCGCGCATCAAGCATTTGTTGCCAGTTGCTGGATAGCAGCTGCCAGTCCTCTACGGTAGGAGTGCGGCTGTCGGGCAGGGATAAAAATGCTTGTTTTACTTCGTCTAAACTAATACCTACTTTTTGCGCTGCTTTAATTACAGAAATACGCCGCAACACTTCTGGCTTATAACGGCGCTGGTTACCCTCGTTGCGCCAGCTTTTAATCAGGCCTTTGTTTTCATAAAAGTGCAGCGTGCTGACGTTTATGCCGCAGCGTTTCGCTACGCGGCCGATACTCCAGGTGGCGTCTGTCATGGTTTGACTCCTTATTTTTATATTTTTCGCAAAAAGCACTTTACCTCAACTTTGGTTGAGGTTTTAACCTGCCGTCTAACTTACAGCAAGGAGTTAACTAATGACAACGCAAAGTGAAAACACAAGGCAGTACCAAAATGGCTTTTTACGCCGCTATTTTCAGCTGGTTAGCCACACCATAAGAAGCAAATAATATCTTTGGAGACAAACTATGTACTTAGAGCACGTTAATTTAGTGGTGAGTGATATTGACGCCATGCTGCATTTTTACCGCGCGGCTTTTCCACACTGGCACATTCGTGACCAGGGTAGGGGCGAATGGTATGGCAAGCCACGCAAATGGTTACACTTTGGAGACGATTATCATTATTTAGCGCTTAGCGACCACGGCGAAGGCGACAACCGTGATTTGGCCGGCCACAGTGTTGGTTTTGCCCATTTTGCCTATGTGACTAACAACCTCGATGCGGTTATCGCCAGGCTGAATATCGCTGGTTATGCCATTGCCAAACCAGGTGCCGATGAGCCTTATCGTAAAAATATCTACTTTGTTGACCCGGCCGGGTTTGAGGTGGAGTTTGTTGAGTATTTAAGTGATATTCCTGCCGAGCGCAACTTAAACCAGGAGAAAACCGCTTAACTGCATGATGTTTGTCAGTTAAGCGGGACGGGGTTATGGCGAGGTAGTTTGGATAAGTCGAGGGCAGCTTCACTGTTAGCAAGCTGCCAGCCTTTATTTGGGGGCTGTCTGAAGCAAGGTGGCAAAATCCTTACTGGTTATCGCATCTTGCAGCAACTGCTTTACAGCAGAGGGCATAGACTGCGCAACGAGAAGGCAGCTTGTTTCTTCTTCATACCCTCTGCCTTCACCGCTATAAGTAGTCTGAGTGGTAAACTTATGGCCATTCGATGACACCAGCTCCAATGTTAAATACCAACTGTTTTTCCAGGAGTTAAACTTAACTTTTTCTAAATAGCCGGTTAATTGAATAGGTGCGCTGTCCGCTAGTAAATTGGCGTTTGCCAGTTCAGCACGTAAAGCGGCATCAACATAGTTAGCATAGCCGCCGGATGCTTTTACCTGGCCTTGCGTTTGGCATTGTTCGTGATCTTTTATGCCCGCCGGGCGGCTAATGGGTTTAAGTGCAACGGGGGCCGCTTCTAATTGCTGCAAGTGCAATAGTGTCTCTGCCGAGCTTTGGTAGCGTGGCGCTTTATAGGTTATGCAGGCGGTAAGACTGGTTGTTATAACCGCCACTAAAAATATGGCGTGATGTTTTCTCATATTGATGGCCTCTTGTTGGTAAAGTAAATTCAGCTATCTTACGTACAGCTTTGGATGTAAGTGTGTTGTTAAACAAAGAGATTCAATTAATATACAAATATTTACAATTAGAGGCTGTGCTAACGAAGGGATTTTAAAAATCGTGCCACAAGAATAGGGAGTTAAAAAAACAAAACCGCTGCAGAGCAACGGTTTTGTATGTAAACCAGAAGATTACATGCCTAGCTTGGTTGGCATGGCTGGGGCTTGGCTATGATCTTGTGGCGGCTTGGCTTTTAGCTCGTTCAGCGTGTGCTTAATAGCACGCTCTAACTGCACATCAATGCCTTTATTCACTGCTATCGGATCCAGTTCTACCTCGATGTCCGGCGCTACGCCTTCGTTTTCTACCCGCCATTCACCATCTGGGGTGTAAAAGCGGAAAAACGGCACCACGTGGAAACCACCGTCAATCATGGCCGGATTGGCTGAAATACCAATTAAGCCACCCCAGGTACGGGTACCGATGGTTTTACCCAGACCTAAGCGCTTAAACGCCCACGGCAGGAAGTCACCGCCTGAGCCGGCGTCTTGATCAATCAGCATGGTTTTCGGGCCGTAAATACCGCCGCCGGGAGTGGTAAAGACTAAGCCATCGCGGTCTTTCCAGCCAGATAAAAACGGCCGGCCAAGAATTTCGGTAATGTAGTTTGCCGCTTGGCCACCACCGTTTTTACGTTCGTCCAGAATAACGGCCGGTTTGTCGGTTTGGGCGAAGAACATGCGGTTAAAGAAGTAAAAACCACCGTCTGCAGTATTAGGCAGATACACATAAGCCACTTTTCCGTCGGTTTTTTCTGCCACCAATTGGCGGTTTTGTTCTACCCAATGCCATAAGCGCAGTTGGCTGTCGTTAGCTACCGGCTCTATGGTGATGTTGCGTTGGTTTTTACCACGGGCATCGTCGGCTATGCTTAGCACCACTTGTTTGCCCAGGGTGTTGTCGAGCAAGGCAAATACGTTATCGTTGGCACTAAGCTCGCGGCCGTTTACGGCCAGTAGGTAGTCGCCGGCCTTGGCAGCGGCACCCGGTACATTTAACGGCGCCTTTAAGAATGGGCTCCAGCGATCGCCCTGATACACTGTTTTAAACTGGTATTTGCCGTTGTTAATAGCAAAATCGGCACCTAACAGACCGGCTTTACTGCTGCCTTCCTGGTGCACATCACCACCGCCAATACGGTTGTGGCCAACCTGCAGCTCGGCAATCATCTCTACCAGCACGTCGTTTAAGTCTTCACGGCGTTGCACGTGTTTAAGCATGGGTTGGTATTTGTCGTAAATGGCCTGCCAGTTAATACCGTGCATTTTGGCATCATAAAAGTACTCTTTTTGCATACGCCAGGCGTCATTAAAGATTTGCTGCCACTCCTGCGCCGGGTCAACAAAGCTGCGTACTTCAGCCAGGCTTAGCGCCTTGGCATCCGGTTTGGCTTTGGCGTCGCCTACCTGCAGGTTATTAGGCGCTGTTAGCATAAGCAACTTTTTGCCGTCGTCGCTGAGGTTATAACCAATCAGGCCGTCTTTTACCTGCTCTGCCTTTTTCTCTTCAAAGTCATAGCGGTATAAGGTGCCATTGTTTTGGCCGTTACTGCCCGGTGGCTCATTGCTGGCGCCCGGTTGGCTGCGCTCGATATAAAACAAGGCGCCGTCATCGGCCACACTTAAGCTGTCGTAGTTACGCTCGGCTACCGGCAGCGCAATAATGCGGTTTTGCAGCCCGGCAAGGTCGATTTTTACTGCTTTTACCGCCGGCTTGTCGTCATCTTTATCTTTTTTCGCTGCTTTTTCGTCAGCTTTTTTCAGCGGTTCATCACCGGTTTTCGGCAGTAACGGCGATTTGCCATCACTGGCCAGGACATAAGCATAAATGGCTTTGCGCACCGGCCGCTCGCGAGTGGATAAATCCAGCCCAACCTGCGACGGGCCGGTATTTACCGAGGCGGTAAAGTACAGATAATCTTCAGTAAAAGCCGGGTCGTCAGCGTGGCTCAGGCCATCGGTAATTTGGCTGGCTTTATTGGTGTTAAAGTCAAATAACTTAATTTGGCTGAAGTAGTTAGCCGCAGATACGGTATAGGCTAAATAACGGCTATCGGGCGAAAAAGACACGTTAAAGTCATCGCGCCGTGCGGAGGTGTCCAGTTTTTGGCTGCGTTTGGTTTTAAGGTTAAACACATACAGATTTAAGTGGTTGTCGTGATAAGCAATAAGGTTGCCATCGGGCGAAAAGCTCAGCAGATTAAAATAACCCGCATCTGATAAAGAAAAGCTTTCAGCAGCGCTTAAGCCATCCTGACTTTGCAGCACCAGTTGGTGCTTATTGCCGGCGTCAGAAATGTAGGCTACTTTGCTGCCGTCCGGGCTCCACAGGCCGTCAAATTCGCGTACACCGCTGCTTTGCGTCAGGTTGCGTGTGCTGCCGTCTTTTACCGGCACGGTAAAAATATCACCGCGGGCACTAACCACCACGCGCTGGCCGGTGGCCGACAGGCGTGCTGCGGTCAGGGTTTTGCCGGCATCTTTCCACTGTGGTCGTTGCTGTGGCGATTGGCTGTTAAGGTCGACACGAACAGGCGTGCTTTGGCCGCTGGCGATGTCAAAGCGGTGCAAATAGCCGCCGGCTTCGTACACTATGCTGTTACCGTGGCCGGCCGCGCTGCGCAGGTCCCAATCAGTATTGTTGGTTAATTGGGTAACTTGTTTATCGGCGTAGCGGAATAGGTTTACCGCTTTGTTATCACGGTCTGACAGGAAGTACACCGTATCACCGAGCCAAAACGGGTTAAATTCATTGGCGTTAGGGTGAGGGATTTTTTCCAGCTGTTGTTTTTCCAGGTCAATGATCCATACCGGCGGTGTGCTGCCACCGCGGTGTAAACGCCAGCCACTGGCACCGCTGTAGGCCATATTGTTGGGCCGGTAAGCCAGCCTTTTACCGTCGCTGCTTAAGTCGCCTTCAAAGGCCACCGCTTGCATTAATTTATCCGGGTAGCCACCGTTGACACTGATTTTATATAACTGATTGCTGCGGCTGTTAGCGATTTCGCGGTTTGAAGCGAAAATGACACTTTTACCATCCGGACTCCAGCCGTTTACCGTGTCCGCCCCCGGGTGAAAGGTTAGCCTGGTGGCCGCGCCGCCGCTTACCGGCATGACGTAAACGTCGGTATTGTTGTCATATGCCGCCGAGAAGGCAATCCAGTTACCGTCTGGTGAAAACTTCGGTGCAAATTCGCTGGCCGGATGGCTGGTAAGCTGGCGCGGGTTTACGCCGTTGGTATCACTGAGCCAAATATCACCACCGTAAACAAAGGTTAAGTGCTTTGCTGAGATATCCGGCTGGCGCAGCAAGCGTGTGCCCTCTGTGGCAAAAGCCGAGCTGCTGGCCAGCGCACAAAACAGGGCAAGGTAACGTGGTTTAAACATGAGAAGTCCTTGTTGTTATGGTTCTGAATCGACTACAAGTAAAGCACATAGCGCGAGCTGGGCAAAATATCAGGTTGTAACAGATGATGTCTGGCTGGAATCTTTTGTTGTCAGTATGGTCAGATAAAAATCGAATAAAAAGCAGAGGCAAATAAATGAATACCAAAGGATTATTAGATCAGTTATTTAAGCATGGCTCGGCGTTGCTATCAGGCAGCAATAGCGCAGGGACCGCTCGCTCAGGGGCCCCGGCCAGTGGTGGTTTGGCGGGTTTACTATCTGGCAAAGCCGGGGCGGCGTTAGGTGGTGGCGCTATCGGCCTGTTGTTGGGCAGTAAAAAAGGCCGCAAAATGGGCGGCAAAATTTTAACTTACGGCGGCCTGGCGGCGCTGGGTGTCGTGGCGTACAAAGCGTACAGTAATTATCAGCAACAACAGGGCGCCAAAGTGTCGCAGGCCGAGCCACAAACCATTGACCGGTTAGCGGCGCCGCAAGCTGAACAGCACAGCCATGCTATTTTGCGCGCTATTATCGGTGCTGCCAAATCTGATGGTCATATTGATGATCGCGAACGCGAGCTTATCGACAACGAAATTGCGCGGTTAACCAGCGATAGCCAATTACAGCACTGGTTTGATGCTGAGCTTAAAAAACCGCTCGATCCGGCTGATATCGCGCAAAGTGCGACCACACCCGAGATAGCCGCGGAAATGTATCTGGCCAGCGTGTTGGTGGTAGATGAAGAGAGCTTTATGGAACGCAGTTACCTGACTGAACTGGCCCGTCAGTTAAAGCTGGAGCCGGCATTAAAAGCGGAGCTGGAGCAGCAAGCCAGGCAGGCCGTCAGTGCCTGATGCATTTAAAACCATGGCAAACGTCACTTTGCTAAAGTGGCGTTGCATGCTGACATAAGGCTAGGGTGGAATATCTACAGTTTTGGCAGGATGACGCAGCCCTGTGCTAAGGTAGCGCCATCTGTGGTTATGAACCTGAACTTATGTCTAAAAAACTATCATGCTTTGGCCCCGCTACCTTAGTCACTGCCGCTTTTATCGGTCCCGGCACTGTAATAACCGCCTCGTTGGCCGGTGCTAATTATGGCTATGCGCTACTTTGGGCACTAGTATTTTCCGTATTTGCCACTATGGTGTTGCAAGAAATGGCAGCCCGGCTTGGCATAGTAACCGGCCGTGGCCTGGGTGAAAACCTGCGTGAATTGGTAACGCTACCCTTGCTGCGCTGGCCGCTACTATTATTAGTTGTGGCGGCTATTGTCATCGGTAACAGTGCTTATCAAGGCGGTAATATTAGTGGCGCAGTGTTGGGCGCTGAAGCACTTTTTGCTGACGTTTATTTAATAAAATACTGGCAAACGGTTAGCGGCCTAAACCTTTGGGCATTGATATTGGGAGCTTTGGCTGCAGCAGTACTGTGGTTTGGCCAATACAAGTGGATTGAGCGCTGTTTAATCGTGCTGGTACTGCTGATGAGCCTGGCATTTATTGGCACTATGTTGCTAACCAAACCTGATCTGCCAGCATTATTAACCGGCGCATTATTACCTCAAATTCCAGCTGGAGCCCTGCTTACCGTAGTGGCACTAATTGGCACTACGGTAGTGCCGTATTCACTTTTTTTACATGCAGCCAGCGCAGCACAAAAATGGCCAAAAGGCAGTATCGATACTACCAAAGCACTGAGCGCATCACGCACCGATATCGCTGTAGCCATTCCTTTAGGCGGGCTTATTTCGCTGGCCATAGTTTCGACTGCAGCAGCCGCTTTTTTTGGTAGCGGCCAGCAACTGGAAAATGTTACCCAGCTGGCGCAAGGTCTGACGCCATTGTTTGGCAGCGCCGCTACCTGGTGTTTAGCAATAGGGTTGATGGCGGCCGGGTTGTCTTCTGCTATTACTGCTCCGTTGGCTGCAGCTTATGCGTTGTCGGGCCTGGTCGGTAAACCACTGAACCTGACGCAACCGCTGTTTCGCTTAACCTGGCTAGTTATTATTGTAGTTGGCGTGCTGTTGTCGTCGCTAGGCATTCGGCCCCTCAGTGTTATTTGGTTTGCTCAGGTTGCCAATGGTATTTTACTGCCGCTGATTTGTTTGTGTTTGTTGCTGGCTATGAATCACAAGGTATTGGGGCAATATAAGAATAACCGCTGGCAGAATTTATTGGGTGTCTTGGTATTATTGGTAAGCTTGTTACTAAGCGGCCGCAGTCTGGCATTGGCTTTTTCACTACTATAGCCATCCTTGAAAGTACCTGTTGCCAACGTTTAACAGTAAAGTGGATGATGGTTTTGTAATGGTAAGCGTTGTACCGGCGTGAGATTGGCCGGACCCAGCAATGTACTATGGCTGCTGGCCAAAATCGGCCATGGTTGTTCGGGGCCGTCTAGCCAGTCTGGATGCTGCAGTACATCCAGTTTACTGTGGTAGTATGCCGCTAGCGTGCCGACATCGCGCCAATAGTGTGGCAAGCTTTGTGAACCTGGTAGTTGGTTTTGGTTAAAATCGTAAACACTGGCTTGTTGCCGGGCAAAAAGCGTCGGTAAAATATCGTGACCAAAGTCACAACTGTTGGCCGGATCCCGGTTGACTAAAGCCTGATACAAGCTAGCCGCATTAAACAGATAGTTTCCCATAGACGCCAGTGCAAAACCCGGCCGGCCAGGTATTTCCGCTACGTTGCTCTGTGGTTTTTCAGAAAAACCACAGACACGGAAATCACTGTCGACAGCAAAAATACCAAAATGATGCGCCAATGCTACGGGTACCGAAACAGCTGACACAGTAAGTGCAGAGTGTTGCTGCAGATGAAACGCCAGCATTTGCCGGTAATCCATTTTATATACATGGTCGGCACTGAGTATTGCCACCACCTGTGGACATTGATCGCGAATATGGCTCAGCTGAGACATCACGGCACCTGCCGTACCCTGGCAAGCCTGCTCTGGCGCCTGATACAACGAAAAGCTACCTTTTTGTGCAAAACGAGGTTGCCATAGTTTGTAGAGATGTTGCTGCAAACTGTCGGGTTTATATTGCGTTAACAGCATTAGTCGGTGGAAGCCGGAGTGCCATAAATTGCTTAAAACAAAATCAATAATGCGCCGATGGCGCACGAGAGGTAGCGCAGGTTTGGCATGCTTTAAGGTGAGCGGTTGCAGCCGCTTGCCTGCACCACCAGCCAAGACAATGCTTAGTACCTGGTTTAACGCGATGTCGGGTTCTGAATTATTGCTATCCAGCGCGGCACGACCAAATGAATTCATGACTGACACCGTATTAGCCCTATAGGTTAATAAATGTACAGTAGATCAGCATTACGTGCTTGATATGTATCAAATGAAAGTGTGATATTGTTTAAAGCGCCATAAAAGACGCTTTAAACAGAATCGTTACTCGCCGATGCGGGTACGTATTTCGTTGACCAATGGTGAGGCTTCAAAACCATTGCTGGTTGCCCAACCGGCATAATCAAATTCCGCCAGGGTTTTTGATGGCATTTGTTTTACTATAAAAGTGCCTGACTCGTAAGCGTCGCTTCTGATGGCAAACTGCAGCATATTTTCGTTATTGCATTTAATGCTGTCATAAATATTACGCACGTTAACCCGGTTTTCCGTTAACATTTTACGTAGTTGATTACGATTATCGTCTTTTAAGTATTCGCAAATGCTGGCTACCATTTGATCATCAGCCATTGCAGCGTTACTTAATAACAAGGTTAGTACAGGAACTAATAGTTTTTTCATAAGCCCTCCCGGGCGCTATTTAATAACGCTGAAAGTATAGTGTGACTTTTGCATATTGGTACAAAAGCGAAATAAATTTCAGTGATTATTTTCAGCCGCTTAGCAAGTTTAGTCATCGAACAGGGCTATACTAGGCACAATAAAAATTGCGGGCATGTCGCCCGTTGCAGGAGAGCAGATGTCTACGCTGGAATATTTGATACTAATGTTATTACTGGTCGCCAGTAGTGCGTTTTTTTCTATTTCGGAAATAGCCCTGGCCGCGTCGAGAAAAATGCGTTTAAGGCTGATGGCAACTGAGGGCAATGTTAATGCCGAAAAAGTGCTGGCACTGCAGGAACATCCGGGTAACTTTTTTACCATAGTTCAAATTGGCTTAAATGCGGTGGCAATCTTAGGCGGTATCTTAGGTGAGTCGGCATTCACGCCATACTTTACCTCGTTGTTGCAGTTAATGTCAGACGGCAGTTGGGTGCCCAGTGCGGGTTTTGCCTTGTCGGTGTTTTTTGTCACCTCGCTGTTTATTCTGTTTGCCGATTTAATGCCAAAACGACTGGCAATGATAGCGCCGGAAAAAATTGCCACCAAAGTGGTAAGTCCGATGTTGTTTTTAATTATGCTGTTAAAGCCGTTTGTTTGGCTGTTCAATGGCTTGGCTAATTTATTTTTTAGCCTGTTTAACGTTCCCACCATGCGCAAAGACGACATTACGCCAGAGGATATTATTGCCATGATGGAAGCGGGGGCCCAGGCCGGGGTGCTGCAAGAGCATGAGCATCAACTGCTGGAAAACGTGTTTGATATGGAGTCGCGCACTGTAACCTCGGCTATGACGGCGCGGGAGAGTTTAATCTTTTTTACTCTGAACGAGTCACAAGACAATATTAAAACCAAACTGGCCGAGCACCCGCATGCCAAGTTTCTGGTAGTAGATGGTGTGCTGGATAAAGTAGTCGGTTATGTCGATACCCGCGATATTCTATTGCAGGTGCTACACGACCAGCCCATTTCGCTGAAAAAAGAGGGCATAGTGCGCTCGCCGCTAATTATCCCTGATACCTTGTCGTTGTATGAGGTGCTGGAGCACTTTAAATCTGCCGGGGTCGATTTTGCCATCATCATGAACGAATATGCGTTGGTGGTTGGCATTATTACGCTAAAAGACGTGATGAGTATTGTGATGGGTGAACTGGTAAGCTCGGAAGAAGAGCAAATTGTCGCACGCGACGCCAACTCCTGGCTGGTCGAGGGGTTAACACCGCTACAAGATGTGATGCGAGTGCTGGATATTGACAGTTTTCCTAACCCGGAAAGTTACGAAACCATTGCGGGTTTTATGATGTATACCTTGCGAAAAATTCCGAAGCGCACCGACTTTGCGCTGCATGGTGGTTATAAGTTTGAAGTGGTTGATATTGACAGTTACAAGATAGACCAGCTGCTGGTTACCCGGCTGACTGCGCCAGAAGGTGCACATATCACCTGATACTGGCGCGGTGTGGGTGAAAGCCGGTTATACCGGCTTAGTTTCAGTATCAGCGGGTGGCGTATCCTCTTGTTGCTTCGCTGCCAGCTCTAGCATTTTCTCGCGAAAACTTGCCAGACCTTGCATCACCATGTCGTAAGTGCTGTCTACACCCGTCTCAACGTCACCTTCGTACACCTTTAAGCCTTTAAGAATGTCTTTGGCATCCGTAAAGCCCTTGTCGATGCCTGGAGTTATCACTGCTAAAAAGTTATCAAGGGTTTTTTCTTCAGATTCAGCGCCAGATAGCTCTTTATAGCGACTATAGAATGCGGTGGCAAAAGCTATTATACGTTCTGCCGTAGCCTCGGGTGAGGTATCAATTCCTGAGTCATAGATTTTTTGGCTGGCATTTTCGCCCAGAACCGGTTCTAGCTCTGCATTGATACCTTCCAGCGCGGTTTTGTAAAGTAGGCTTAACGAGTCGTTATTGCTGCGCAATGACACTTGTTCATTGGCTTTTAATATCGCGGTATTTTGCGTTCTCTTAGCCTGTGCAGCGACATCTTTTATCTCGCGGTTGTCTTCTGTTTTAACTGCATTGGGATTTTGCCTGCTAACGCCCATTGCTGAGGCGTTGTTATTGGACGTAATGGCCATGATGCCGCTCCTGAAGAAATTAACCATAGTATAGCCTGTAGCAGGTTAACGGCAGTAACGGGTGAAACTTTAATCTTTATTGTCTATGGGGTGCTGGCTCGTTTGTCTAGCAAAATAGCTTTATACTAGCCGCACTTATCAAAGCGGATCTGTCGCTGTGATCGAATATAAAAGCCCGGCATTTTACCGCAGCAGTTTTGCCTTGTGTTTAGCCGCTGTGGTGGTGTTTGCCAACCTACATTTATTACAGCCGTTATTGCCGGTGCTTAGCCGTGAATTTATGCTAACGCCACTGCAAACCAATTGGGCCTATAGTGTAGGCACGTTAGCCCTGGGCTTGTCGCTACTGGTTTATGCAGCATTGTCTGATGCCTGGGGCCGGAAAAAATTGCTGTTACTCACCTTAGTAGGCATGACGCTGACGACGCTAGCCTTAACTCAGGTAGAAAGCTTCGCCGCGTTGGTATGCTTAAGGGCACTGCAAGGGCTTTTTCTTGGCGGTTTGCCAGCAGTCGCCATTGCTTACATGGGCGAAGAGTACAGCAAACCGGCGCTGGTTGCGGCGGTGGGGTTTTATATCAGTGCAAATTCACTGGGTGGAATTAGCGGACGTTTAATGGCGGGTGCGCTGGCGGATATTGGGCACTGGCAATGGGTATTCTGGCCTGTTGCCGTGCTGGGAATACTTTGCTGTTACTTGGTTTGGCGTTATTTGCCAGCGGCGAATGGTTTTGTTGCTAAACCTTTCCGGCTGCGCCAGGCCTTAGC
The DNA here is from genome assembly GCF_016918075.2 of Rheinheimera maricola. GTDB lineage: Bacteria > Pseudomonadota > Gammaproteobacteria > Enterobacterales > Alteromonadaceae > Alishewanella > Alishewanella maricola_A. The sequence goes on from NZ_JAERPS020000001.1 coordinate 550,996, forward strand.
TGACAACCTGTTTCATTTGCGTCAGCCAGTGCTGTTGCTTACGTATTTAATTGGTGGGCTTAACTTTTTTATCTTTTTAAATCAGTACACCTATATTGCCTTTTTGTTATCCGATGCACCGTATAATTTGTCTAGTTTCTGGATTGGCCTGCTGTTTGTTACCTATTTTACCGGCACAGTGGGTTCGGCTATATCGGGTAAGGTAGCACTGAAACTGCCCGTGCCATTGGGTATGGCATTGGGTGTGGTTATTTTGATGCTTGGCACCTTGGTTACACTCGGTTCCAGTCTTTTGCTTATTGTCGCGGGTTTTTTTATCAATGCCTTTGGTTTTTTCTTAACGCATTCGCTGGCCAGTAGTTGGGTTAATCAGTGTGCTAGCCGCGCTAAAGCCAGTGCCAGCGCGCTTTATCTGGTGTTTTACTATGTTGGCGCCAGCAGCGGTGGTATTTATTTGCAACCCTTCTGGCATTGGCTAGGCTGGAACGGCATTGTCATCGGTGCCTTGCTGATGTACGGCGTTACACTGCTGCTATGTGTCTGGCTGTGGCAGCGCAGCCGGTTGAAGTAGGCTTGCTACCTCGGTGTCGGACAATGGCCGGTAGTCGCCTACGGCCAATTCAGCCAGGGCAAAAGCACCAATGGCTATGCGCTGCAAACTAACAACCCGATAACCTAATGCTTTGCACATGTAGCGAATTTGCCGGTGCAGGCCCTGCGTTAGCACTATATGAAACTGCTGTGTGCCGCTTTGCCATATCTGGCAGGGCAGTGACTGAAAGCGCTTTAAGCCCAGTTGCCAGCTAACGCCAGTGGCCATGTGTTGCAAAAACGCGGGCGAGATGCTGCGGTCAGTGCAGACCACATAGGTTTTGCTGTGCTGCTGATCTGGGTGCAGCAACCGTTGACCCAAGGCTCCATCATTTGTTAGCAGCAATAAACCACTGGAGTCTTTATCCAAGCGGCCAACCGCAAACAGGCGCTGTGGTAGTTGCTTTAACAACTGATAAATACTGGCGTTGTCGTGCGGCCGGTTATTACAATTTATGCCCACAGGTTTATGGTATGCCAGGTAGCATGCTGTGGTGGGTGGCAATAGCACGGTATTATCAATAGTAATTAATTCGGCGCTTGTTACCGCATCTGTGTGCTTTGCCGGTGCGCCATTAATGTTAACCCGGCCCTGAGTAATTAAGCGTTGTGCTGCACGGCGCGAGCAATGGCCACACATTGCAATGTATTTCGCCAGGCGATGTGAAGGCGTGCTACTCATATAAACACTTTAATATCAAAGAGCCGTATAGTAACCGAACTGCCGTCACTTTCACAAAAACATCTTCTGCTGGTAACACAACTGACACGGAGCCCGGCCATACTGCTTCGCGCTACACCTTCCTTCCTGGATTATTTAGCACTATTTAGTGGCGGGAGCCTGGCTCCCGGTTTTCTTTGGCACCAATGTGGCTAAAAAAATTCTACATCGTTTAAACCTTTCGTTTTACCCTAACGACTAACCTGACAATACATCATTAATCTGGTCCAAAGGACGTTTATGGCAACGGAGCTTGCGCAGGCAATCGCGGCGGCAAAAAACGGCGATAAGCAGGCGTTTCACAGCTTGTATCAGCAGTTTATCGGCCGGGTATATGCTATTTGCTGGCGCTTGCTGGCCAACCGGCAAAAGGCTGAAGATGCCAGCCAGGATGTGTTTATAAAAGTGTGGCAGCAGTTGCCGGCGTTTCGTGGTGACAGCAGTTTTGCTACCTGGCTGCACAGCATAGCTACCCGCACGGCAATAGATATCTGGCGCACAGAAAAATATCTGCGCCTGACCGATAGCAGTGACGAGTTGGAGTTAGCAGAGCAAAGCGTGGCCTGCAGCAGTAATGAGGCGCCGCTGGAGCAAGCCATTCAGCGCTTGCCAGCACAAGCGCGAGCTGTATTTGTTCTGTTTGCCCTGGAAGGCTATCAGCACCAGGAAATTGCTGCATTGCTGGGTATCGCAGAAGGTACGTCAAAAGCGCAGTATCACCGCGCCAGACAACTGTTACAGGAGTGGTTAGCTGATGAATGAACAGCAATTAGATAATGCTATCCGAAATTTAAACCGCGACCTGATGCCAGAGCGTGAGCTGTGGCCGGATATCGCCGACCGGTTACCGGCACGGGCAGCGGTTAAAACTCCTTTAGGCTATTGGGCCAGTGCCGCAGCTGCGGTGTTAATGGGTGTAATTGGCTGGCAACTGACTATTTTACCCACGTCGGCGCAGCGCTCAGCGGCCATGCCGACGGCTGAGCTGATGTTGCTGCAGGTATACGAGCAACAAAAAGCGCAGCAATTAAGCCAGGTTGCCGCTGTCGCCGAAGGTTTTGATAATTGGCAGCAGCAACTACAGATTTGGGACCAGGCCATTGCTCAAGTGCGCCAGGCCTTACAGTTTTATCCGGATGAACCGCAGCTGTTAGCGCAGCTGCAAAACTTATATCAACAGCAGCTTAGCTTTATTCAACAAGCCACACTGCAACAACCTTTAACAATCAGTTAGGAGAGTCGCATGCAAACAGCAACCAAAACCCGGTTTACCGGCCTGGCAGCATTAGTATTACTGGCCGCCAGCCAATTGGCCTGGGCCGATGCGCAGGAAACCGTCGATGAAAGCCGCAACGTAACGGCAAACGAGAAAATTTACCTCGAAGTCATGAGCGGAGAAGTAACCATTAAAGCCGTTGACGGCAACCAGTTTAAAATTGTTGGCAAACTGGATGAAAAGGCTACCGGCTATACGCTGGATTCAAAAGACGGTTTTACCCGCTTTGAAATGACTATGCCACGCCAGGTTAATTATCGTGGTAATGAGAAATCCAACGGAGCTGATTTACGTGTTGAAGTGCCCATCGGCAGCACCTTGGAGTTTAAAGGTGTAAACAGTGACGTAAGCCTGAGCGGCATTAGCGGCGGCAGTAAAATAAGCACCGTGAATGGCAAAATTGCGGCGGCCAATCTGTCAACATTGGTACAGTTAAATACTGTAAATGGTGAAATAGGCAGCAAAGACAACAGTGGCCAAATTGAACTAAGTTCGGTAAACGGTGAAATTACCGATGTCGGCTCATCTGGACGTATAGATTACAGCGTGGTAAATGGCGAAATTGAAGCCAGAACCAGCGCAGAAGAAATCAGTGTTAGCACAGTAAACGGTGATGCCAAATTGAAAATGAGCGGCACGCAGCGCCTTAAACTGAGTACAGTAAACGGCGAAATTGAAGCCGAATTGGCTAATTCAGCTAGCCCGCGCATCAGCGGTAGCAGCGTAAGCGGTGATATCGAGCTTAAGCTGGACACTAATGTTAACGCCCGGTTTGATATTAAAGCCTCGGCCGGTGGCAGCATTGACAATAAACTCAGCAGTGACAAAGCCACTAAAGCCAAATACGGCCCGGCCCGTAGCCTGCAATTCACCTTAGGCGGTGGCGATGGTAGCATAGAGCTAAGCACAGTAAGCGGTGATGTAGAGTTGGATAAGTTGTAAAGCGGATTAAAACATTACTTTTCTGCCAACCAAAGGCCGCAATTGCGGTCTTTGTTATTTGTAGTATCAAAGGCGGATACACGATAAAAATGGTTGATTTACATTTAGATAGCAGCATAGACTCAAATTAATTTGGATTTTTAGTTTGGGTGTTTAAAACGTGCGAGCGTGAAATAATAAATGGAGTTTGCAATGAAACATAAGTTACTTTCTGCTGTTGCAATTTTTTTGTCGCTATCGGCCTCATCAACGGAGACAGAAATAGATTTAAATGCTTTTGCACAGCAGTATTTTAAGGCGATGGTGGCGACCCAGGCGCCTGATGCGACAACACAAGATCTGGAAAACTACCTGGCACTTTTAACCGATGATATCGGTCATTCGCATTTACCTTATGTTACCGACGATTCGCGCCAGCCTGATGGCAAACAAGCGATGCGAAAGGGCATGACGTTTTATTTGGGCGCCCACACCGAACATAAAGCAGAGCTGCTGGATGTGTTTACCTTTAACCAGACGGCTATTGCTATTCGCTACAGCAACAGCGCCAAAGGAATTCATCCGCAGCACAAGCAAGCCATTTCTTACAGCCAGATCATGATGGAAGTACTGGAAATGGAGAATGGCAAGGTTGCGGTTATCCGCAAGTATCATCAGTAAAGTCGTTGCAGTACATTTGGAATGTTCAATTGAAATATTTAGTTCTGCTGACAATCATATTTACTGCGCAACTTGCGAGCGCGGCTGAATACCGTGTGCTTCATGATACACAAACGCAGCGCGATATTCCCATTCACATCAGTTACCCGCAGGACAGGTTGGCGTGTAGCGGCGAAAGCCCTTGCCCGGTGGCGTTGTTAAGTTCCGGCTATGGCGTGCCGTATGACAACTACTCGTTTATCAGCAACACGTTAAATGCTGCAGGTTATCTGGTAGTGGCAGTGCAGCACGAGCTGCCGGGCGATCCGCCGTTGGCGGTGAGTGGTGATTTGTATAAAGCCCGCAGCGAAAACTGGCAGCGTGGTGCCACTAGCCTTGAGTTTGTTCGTACTCAGTTGCAACCGAGGCTGCCAGGCTATAATTTTGCCGACATAACCCTGGTGGGGCATTCCAACGGAGGCGATATTTCGACCTGGTACATTAACAGTGCAGCGGGGGCTGCAACGCAGTTGATCACGCTGGATCATCGCCGTGTGCCACTGCCTCGGCTTGAAACGGTATCTGTATTGTCAATTCGTGGCAGTGATTTCCCTGCCGATGACGCTGTGTTATACAGCGAAACAGAATTGCGGCAGTTTACTGCTTGTATCGTTCGGCTTGTGGATGCCAGGCATAACGACATGACAGATTTTGGCCCGGATGCGCTTAAACATAGACTATCAAATACTATCCGCGCTTTTGTCGGCGGGCGTTGTTTTAGCGGTTAGCGCATAATTCACTGCGCTTATTCCATCAATAATGCCGCTTGGCTCTGGTATGCTATGCCGCAACTAAAGCAGATTATATCCAATAGCCATGAGCAAATTTATTAGTGACACCAGCGCCGAATTTGCCGAACAGGCAAAACAGAACATCGCCGAGTTCAATGCGCAGCACTGGAATGCCAGTAAGCGCCAGGCGCTGGGGCTTAAGCAATTAAATGCGGCCGGTGAGCTGGTGGCGGCATTGGCCGGGCGTACTTTTGGTAACTGGTTTTATTTAGAGTCGTTTTGGCTGGCCGAGACTGAGCGCGGCAAAGGCATCGGCAGTGCCATGCTGGCAGAGGCAGAAGCCATAGCCAAGGCGCGAGGCTGCCGTTTTGTGGTATTGGATACGCTGGAGTTTCAGGCTAAACCGTTTTATCAGCGCCATGGTTACCGCGTAGAGTGGGTGCAGCAGGATTATCCGTTTGCCGGCGGCGCGAAATACTTTATGACTAAAAATTTGTGAAGTAATGTGAATGATTTTTAAGCTATTGTTTTCCTAAAATAATAATTGCTTTTTTTGGGTAAAAGCAATTTAATCGGGTAAATCGATTTTCGTAGTTGCTGGAACAAACTATTGATATACCTTCCATTTGTTCGTGAAAGCGACAGAGTAGAATTTTACAACGCCGTTTTTGGATTTGTTACATACGAATGTGTCAATACCAGCTTCAACGTTGAAATGCTCGTAAAGTTAGACGTGTTTGAACCGCTGTTGCAGATAGTGTGTTTGGATTGTGTAGCGCAAAAAGGCGATATTGATTGCTCAACTGCCTATATTAAAATTGAGGGGGATCAGACTTCTGCGCTAGGATTTAAAGCATGTATTTTTGCAGAGGATGTAAAGGTTACGCGGATAGGGGCAGATACCAGCGTTGAAAACCTGATACGTTTGCATCCTGTCTGGTGTAAGCTAAAAGTCTGGCAAGAAATACTTGGAAAAAACACTACCTCTGAGATTAGCTTGGCAATTACTGCGTTAAGGTTCTTTTTTTTAAATAAACATCCTCAACCCAGATTTGATTTTTCACCACATCCAGGACAGCTCTCGTTACCTGCGCTAATAGACAACTTGTTGTCATTTCTAAATTCTGAACCGACTCAATTCCTAGAGAAAATAACCTCAAATGACAAGCTTTGTGTTGTTGACCCTTATTTTGGTTTCAGCCGAATATTTGATTTTGATGGCTTCACTCGACGAGTTGAGGGTTTAGTGGCAGGTCCAGAGCAAACAGAATCTTTAAATTTTTTTGATGATGAATTTGAAGAAAACTTTCTTGAGGAGCTTCTTATGACAGAAAATGATAGTGCAGAAACAACTTCTGACAATGCTCACAACACCGTAATTTATCAATTTCAAAAACCTAAAGATGAACTGTTTGATGTGCTGGTAGAGCAACTTTGCCTAACCTACTTTGGCCGTCAAATGTTATTGGGAAGTGTAGATAAGCAACTATCAAACTTTCACGGCAATGATCCAATTAGTCATCAGGATTTGCTTGCAGCTGTTTTTTCCAGCTCAGCCTTGAGTGAGCTGTGGGCAAAAAATGTTAAAAGAACCTCTTACTCTCTGCTTTTCCCAGAGAAAATTTATCATCTATTTGATCAGCTTCCTGGTATTGTCTCATTCAGGTCTTATGAAAAGCGAGACACCAGTAATACAATTCATTTTTTTCGGCATATTCTTGAATTTAAGACAGATATAACTTCAAAGCTGGTGAAGTATATCGAAGATTTAATAGAAAGCATGCCATTGATAAATGACACGCCACAATTAATGGAGCTCTTGTGGTTTGGTCTGAAGTCGTTGAAAAGCTCAGCTATTCTAAAAGAGTTTTTTGAGATAAATACTGTACAATCTCTTGAGGATGTTCGTGTTACCAGCAATCGATTGAATGCATATTTAAAAGAGCAGGTAAAAGGCCAACCGGAAGCTCTCAGACAAATCATTAATGCTGACATGTGGTCTAAGTTTAAATCTGGTAAAGGCTTGAAAAGTATCTTTACTTTTGTTGGACCAAGTGGCGTAGGTAAAACGCATTTAGCTTTACGGTACTCGAACGCACTTCGCACTATTGAACAAACCGGATACAATTTTATTGTTTATAACATGGAAAACTTCAGTGATGAGCGCGCAGCTTCATCGCTGGTTGGTGCGGGTATTCAATATACAGATACTTCTGCCGGAACCTTAACTTATAATGTTGCTCTGGCACCTCGAAGTGTTATCTTGTTTGATGAAATCGAAAAAGCACACCCGAATGTTTTACAAACACTGCTAACACTAATCGATTCGGGAAAGCTAAGAGACGAATCTACCCAGCGCATCGTCGATTTTTCACAATGTATTGTTATTTTTACCTCGAACTTAGGCCATACAACTTTTGACAAAGCTGAACATATAGGTGAGTTGGATGTTTTTCAGGTTCTTCGGCAGGCAAAACTACCTAACACCAATACTGTACCGTTATCACCAGAGTTCGTTAACCGTTTAAGCGCCGGTGCTGCTATAAGATTCAGGCACCTGAGCACGTCGAGCTTATTAGAAGTCGCTTCTGCGCAAGTTAAAGCATTGGATGCCGATGACGGCGGTATTCTTGACTATCAGCTCGATACTAGTTTTGCCGCCGCCATGGTATTTAGGCAACTACCATCGCCTTCTGTGCGGGGCTTCAAGGCCCAGGTAACATCTATGTTGTCAGAAGCCAAACAAAAGCTTTTCGGATTGCCAGAATCGAGTTGTAATTTAGCAAAAATAAATAAGCTTAAAATTACCACTTGCCCCAGTTGTTTTAGCTTTGGAGTTAAGACAGGCCTGATTGTGTGTATTGGTCAAAGAGACGATTCCACAGCATTTTTGCACTCTCAATTACCAAATTATAATTTTAATTTTGAGGGTTCTCTAAATTTCGATCAAAGGCCTGTTTATTCGAATAAAGTTGATGCAGTCGTGGTTAATGAAGCGACCTTATCACCAGCAGAAATTAAAGCACAGTTAACTCTTGTGCAGCGCTATTTCAAAACTCTGCCACTCGTTGTTATATCTACTAATTCTTGTGCTGAAGAGCAGTATGATGATATCTCATTGCATATTCGGCCAGACCAGCTGAAAAATACGGTATCTTATTTATCACTGTTATTAGCTACTGATCGAATAGTAAGAAGAGCTAAGCAAAAGCAGCACGCTTTTAATTACCAGTTAAATGTGAGCGAACTTGCAGAGGATGCGGTTACGTTAAGCATTGATCAGGCAGTTTTCAAACCGCTCATTTCTGTCAACCGGGCAGAAAACGGTGTGGTTGGTCTTTTGCGCGAACGACCAGATATTCGGTTGAAAGATGTTGTTGGCCTGCAAAGAGCAAAGTTGCAGCTTGAAAGAGTAGTTAACTGGTTAAAAAATCCCGACTTACTGTCGAGTCAGAATGTGGCCTTTCCTGCAGGAATGTTGCTTGCTGGACCACCAGGAACAGGAAAAACTATGCTTGCAAAAGCGTTGGCTGGCGAATGTGACTTGCCATTTATCAGCTTAAGTGTTGGAGATTTAATTAGCAGCTTACAAAATGGCACGGCAAGCAAAATTGACCAGGCGTTTAAAGAAGCTGCAGATATTGCGCCTTGTATTGTTTTTATCGATGAAATTGACACTATCGCATCAGCTAGAAAAGCAGGTGATATCAGTGGCAACAATGCAGTCAATACATTACTTACCCATTTAGATGGCATCCAAAAAAGAGCTGAGCCAGTGTTTGTATTGGCTGCAACTAACTTTCCTGAAGCATTAGATCCTGCAGTTTTACGGGCTGGTCGGTTAGATGAAGTCGTATACTGCGACTTACCTGATAAAGCAGCACGGCGTGATTTTTTAACTATTCTAGCCAAGAAATATAATTTGCAGCTTAGCCAAAGTGAAGTCATCAGCTTCGCCGACATGACAATAGGCATGAGTGGTGCGCAAATGGATAAAATTTTTCGTGATTATCTGTATTGTGCTTCGACAGAACGCCAAACAGACAACCGTTCTATTGACTACAAACTGATGCGGCAGGCTATTGCTAATGTACTTTATGGTAGTGCCAAACCAACCAGCAGCTATTCAGAGCAGTCAAAAATTCAAACGGCCTGGCATGAAGCTGGACATTTACTGCTCTCGAAACTGTTACTGCCCCATCACTCCATCAATTTTGCAACCATCGAACCTCGCAATAAAAGCTTGGGCTTTGTTTCCCTTATGCGTGATGAAACTCAGGGGTCTATGACTGCAAGTGAGATAAGAGCTCAAATCGCCGTCGCTATGGCTGGCCGTGAGGCAGAGCGCTTGCAAAGCAGTGATTATGATGTGTCGGCTGGGGCATCTGGAGATATCAGAACTGCTACACGCTATGCAATTTTCGCCGTATGCGAGCTTGGTTTGGATCCGGAATTTGGACAGTTAAATATTAAAGAACTGGATAATCGTATGATATCTTCTGATCTACAGCAACTCGCAGAATGCAGAATTAGATACTGGTTAAATGAAGGACAACAAACAGCAGCGCAAATGCTTCAGCAGAACAAGGCGTTACTGAAAAACATTGCTGACGCCTTGATCGAGAGAGAGTCGTTATATCCAGATGACATAAAACTGCTGTTCTCCAGTGCTGCCTAAAGCTATTAAAAATACAAATTTAAAGCAGGTCTTACCATATTTTCTTTATTAATGGCGTTTAATTTTTCATTCTTAATTCAAAGAGTTCTGAAATTGCTGAATTATCGTTTAGCCAATAAGACAAATACTGACCACGCTCTGGTTTAATCAGAGCTTTTATATTTTTATCATTGAAAAATGTCAAAATTTCTTTTGAGTATTTGCAGAAGTATGTCAGTTCTGTATGGTATTTTTCTATAGCTTTGTCGATCAGAGAAGTAAGCTCTTGACGTGAGAGTAAATTTCCATAGAGTTGAACAACCCCTTTTAAATATAAGTCTCTGACTTCAATCGGATCAACTTTATCAGAAAGGTGATTATATAGTTCAGAGATAATTTCAAGTTCACTTAAAATATGTGGCTCTTTCTCAAAGTCGTTTAATATGGCAGAAGAAAAACAAATTAGATCTACAGATGATAAAAATGACAGAGTTTTTCCTGAGCTGATTATTTGTTTTTCAAATTTAGATCCATTGTTAAAGGGTTCAAATTTTAGTAGTGATATCTTTTTATGATGAAAATTATCAACCATATTAAAAATGCAGGATAACGCATTGTTGAAGTTGCTATGTCGGCCTGAAGAAAACAAAAATTTAAGCTGCTCTGATTTAATTTTGAAAACAGATATGACATTAATAAATTCTGATTTATCTATATTTGATTTGCAGAAGAAGCTTTTATTAAATTCTGAAGATATGACACTCGGCAGTATATTAGAGATTATTTTCATGACTTCTGAGATCTCTAAAATATAACTTGAAAACTCTTCAGAAAAAATTTTACCCTCTTCTGATTCCATAAAGTTTAGGAATGACTTGTATTCGAGTGTATCAGTCTCAGAGTATGTATTGATGGGTTCGAAGTTAGACTTAATCTGATAAAAACACTTCTCAAAAGCTTTACTCTTTTCAATAAAATTTACTAAATTTGTAGACAAGCTAATTAGTTCTTCAGTATTTTTCTTGAAAGATAAAACGCTCTCTAATTCATTTTTGACTAAAGTATCTACAGTCTGCTCTAGCTTAGAGAATGTGTTTCTGCTCTCTATACTCAGAGCCCTATCTGCAATGACCATAGCTGTAAATGCTCCACCGACCGCCACAGCAATACCAAGCGTAGCAGTTGAAACATCTGATACAAAAGACCATTTATCTGAATGCAATCCAATTAATGGAAATAAATGCCCGTCTGAAATGTATAAAAAAAATAAAAATGACAAAATAAGAAAAAATGTAGTGTATATTATAAAGTATGTCGGGTAACTTATTGTTTTTAAAATATTTTTCATATTTCGTGCTCTCCCTGCTTAAAAAAGCTTTCAAGGAATTCGTGGTATAATTTGGGGAGATAAAAATACGAGCTATCACTGCATTTTTCTGAATCGAAATAAACTCTTATTTCAATTAGCCAAGTGTTTCTATTGTTTGATGAGTTATTTTCATTTGCCATGAAAATAACTTTGGCTATCTCGCTTATATTTTTTATTGTTCCAGAGCATTCAAGCCGACTGTATTTTTGGCTTTCGTCGTTTTCCTCAATGAAATTGAAATGTTTTTTCATCTTTGAGAAGAAATCTTCTATGGTCCAAAAATCGCTTCTTCCTTCTCTAGGCTCAGGATCTAATTCAAACCTGTAATCAACATCATTTAGCTCATCCCCCCAATCGCCGTTTAAGTCAATAGCAAAATTATACATTCTTGCACCAAGGGAGTTTATGAAAATTTCCGTTTGTATACTGTATCTGAATCTGAAGTAATCAAGAATTTTACTTACCCGACATTTACTACCCAGTGTTGCATATAGCAGAGAGGGAAACGAGTCATTATTTCTCAAAGTTAATCCTCAACGATAAAACTAATAAGTTACTAACCTAGAAGAAAAAAAGCAATATGTATAGATGGCTACTATAACGCTTAATAAATGACAACCAACAATAACAAAGCCCGCGATGCGGGCTCTGTTGAGTGTTGAGTATTGAGTATTGAGCTCTTAGTGGTTAATTAAGCCGTAGTGCTTATCCAGCACGGCAATAATTTCCTCTTTCGGGTTGGCCGACAGCTCAATCTTTTTACCAATAACTTTTTCCGCTATACCCAAATAGGTGCGGGAGATATCCAGCATTACTTGTGTGGGCAGGGCGTTGTCACGTGCTAAGGCCGCGCGCTCTGACATGCGATCTTTATTTAGCAGAATATCCGGCTCGGGGAAATTATTTAGCAGCCATTGCCTAAAGCCTTCTTTTGACTGCTCGACAATCTTGCCACTGCGCCAGCTTTCGCCATCCCAAATACGTGAACTGTCTGGTGTGCCAACTTCATCCATATAAATCAGTTTGCTTTGGCCTGTGGCATCTTTAACGTAGCCAAACTCAAATTTGGTATCGACAAACATCTGGTCCAGTTTGGCCAGCGCATCGCTGATTACGCCGAAGCCTTGTTTTAAAAGCTTTTCGTATAAATCGATATCTGATACTTGCTCAAAACCAAAGGCAGCGCTGTGACGTTCGATATCAGCACGGGAAATATTCACATCATCGGCTTCCGGTACGCCGTCTAATCCGCTCAGAATACCTTTGGTTGAGGGCGTAATTAAAATCTGAGGCAGCTTTTGGTCTTTTTGCAGCCCTTCCGGAAGGGTAATACCGCAAAACTCCCGCTCACCTTTGCTGTAAGCGCGCCACATTGAACCGGTAATATATTGGCGGGCAATGGCCTCAATTTTAACTGGCCGGGCTTTTTGTACTATCCACACCAGCGGGTGCGGGATATCCAGAATATGGCTGTCAGCCAACCCATGTTGTTTAAACAATGAGAACCAGTGGTTGGAAATTGCATTTAACGCCGCACCTTTGCCCGGCACGCCGTTTAAGTTGTTTTCACCATGCCAAATGCAGTCGAAGGCGGAGATACGATCGCTAATAACCATAATGGCCAGCGGCGTATCGGCGGCAACCGGGTAGTTTTTCTCGCGGATAAGCCTGGCGCTGTCTGCCGTGGTTAACCAATAAACGCTGCGCACTTTGCCGGAGTGGACCGGTAAATCTGTACGAATTGGCAAGTCGTCATTGACTGCCAAAACCTGAGTTGCAAGAGTCATCTTCACTTCTTCTGAGGCTGAGAAAAGGCGCGCAGAGTGTAGCAGAATCTGCGGCGTAACTGAATCTGTCTGTACAGCTTATCGTGATGGGGTAGCTGGTAGTAGGTTGGGCCGGTCCAGAAATACTGTAACCTTTGTAACTAAGCGTAACCAACTGTTTTTAATAGTAAACTGCCATAGCTAAAGCTGCGGTTAGTCCGTACTCTGAGCCGGTCTTTTTATCCTCAGGAATTTTCAGATGAAACCAGTTTATTTAGCACCCCTGCTCGCACTTAGCAGTATTTTAATCTTAGCGGGCTGTGGCGGTAGTAGCAGCAATAGCAGTGCAACAGCAGAAACGTATTTGCAGTTTTATAACGGTGCAGCAAATAGTGGCAATACGTCATTAAAAGCCGGTGATATTGCAATTGGTACTGCTGTGTACGGTGATGTCAGTGCGCTGGTGGCGATAAAGCCAGACAGTTATAGCCTGGAATTAACTGACGTGGTAACGGCCGAAGACTTATTAACCGAAGATATGGCACTGGCAGAAGGGAAGAAAACCCTGTTTATTCTGACACAGCAAGAAGACCAGCTGGATTATCTTAGCTTGAGTTTTACCCGCGATGATGGCCTGGAAAATCAGTTCAAGTTGCATCTGGCTAATTTATCAGCCGAAAATCCTCAGCTGGATGTTTATATGAGCGCTGAGAATAAAGGCTTTGCCGATGCCGAGCTATTAGATGCGTTAGCGTTTCAGGAAATAAGCTCAATTAGCGCTGCAAAAGACATTGGTAAGTTTAATCTGTATCTTACCGCCGCGGGCACAACCACACCGCTGTTTGTGGCCAACAGCGTTAATTTTGCTTATGCCAACCACTATGTACTGATTGTGCGCGACAAACACGGCCCTATCGCCGAGCAATTGTCAGTCGATGTGGTATTGAATTCGTCTACGGTCACCGCTTATGACCATGCTGATGCTCAAGCACAATTCCGCTTGTATAACAGCTTGGCGCAACCTGTTAACGTTGAGATTGATAATCAGCAGCTTACAACACTGGCGCCGAGCGGTTTTAGCAACTATTTGCCGTTAAACAAAGGTGATTACAGCTTGTCTCTGCGTACAGCAGATGATCAGTTATTACTAAACAGCGCCCTGTTAAGTCTGGTGGCTGGCGATAGCAAAGCTGTACTTGTTTATGCGAATGAGCAGCAGCAAGTTGAAGCCTTAAGCATTGCTGAAGCTGATGCACCGCAGTTAAAGGCCCATGATATCAGCGTGGCTAACCTGGCGGCCGATTTTGACAAACTGCACTTTTACTTTGTGCGTCAGAACGAGACTATTTCGAATGCGCGTTACAGTGTTAAAAACCTGGCGTTTAAAAAACAACAAAGCTTGAATCTGCCAAAAGACTACTATGCTATTTCATTGGTGCATGTAGCGGAAAATGGCAGCACCACTTTACTGGATAAAACCGCTAGTATGATGTTGGAACCAGGTAAACATTACATGTTGCTGGCAGAACAAGATGATGCTGCGCCATCTGGCTACAAGCTAAAGCTGGTGCATTAAGTTTTAGCACGTATGAAAAAGGCGATCTCCGGATCGCCTTTTGCGTTTTATCCTCAAGCGGGTTTAGAAGCTGTAATTAGCCTGTATGGCTAACAGCTGGCCTTTATTACTGTATTGGCCCTGAAAACCACTGTTGTAAAGCGGCTGATCTTGCACATTGTATTCACGCTCATTCACGCTGATATCGCCGGTAAACAGATAGCCGTAGGCGAAGTCCAGACTTAATGTGTTACTTAATTGCCAGTTGGCACCTACCGTTAACCAGACCCGGTGATCGGTGGGGATGCGGGCAGTTTTATGGCTTTGGCCAATCGGGTTTTCGTCATAGGCCACACCGGCTTTTAATGTTAAATCAGCTTGGTATACATAGGTCGTACCAAGTGCGAATGACCAGCTGTTTTGCCAGTATTCCGGAATATAACCAATGTAACCTTCACTGTTCAGGTTGGGGGGCAATTGTGTATTTAAAGAAATGCTTGGGTTGATGTCATTGCTTACAATATCAATGCTTTGAAACTCGCTCCATTGAGTCCAGGCGGCACTGAATTGTACTGATAATGCTGTTGTAATCTGTTGATCCAAACTAAACGCGGCGCTGGCCGGCGTAGTTAAATCTAGTTGGCTGGCTTCTACTAAACGGTCATTGGCGGCCAGTTTGCCGCTGCGTAAATCAATTGCCGGCAGGTTAGGTGCTACTACAGCAAAATTTGGGTTACCGGCTACATTAGCGCCGGTAATAGGCGTATTGGTAATAATAGAATCGCCTTTTAGCGTGTAACGTACTGCCGAGTGCCAGGTTAATGCCAGCCGCGTACCTTTTACCGGTTCGCCATGAATACCTAAGGTATAACCAAAGGCAATATCATCACCTTCAACTTCGTAGTGGCTGTTGCAGTAGGCATCGTTGTATACCGGCATGCCAAACATGGCATTGGTAGTAGCTTCGCCTAGCTCACATAAACCACTGTGATCTTTAAATTTTGATAGGGTACCTTCAGCATGGTTTAACGAGATACCGGCGCCTAGCGACCACTTGTCATTTAGCTTGTACGCCAGTGCAGGCTGCAAGCTTAATACTTGTACTGCGGTTTCATCTGCAAAGTAACGGCCAACAAAATCGTCGTTGTAATCTGACGACAAGCCGAACGGCACATAAAAACCGATACCCCAGCTTAATTTTTCTGACATTTTATTGGCGTAAAACACAAAAGGTACCAGCTCATTCAAACTATTTGCGCCTTCACTGCGACCAACTACCGACTGGCCGTTAGCGCTTTGTGCTGTTGCGTTACGGTAATTGGTTTTTGCGCTGATAAGGTTTAAGCCGCCGGACAATTGTGCACCGTCCAGTTCGGTTAGGGCGGCAGGGTTGGAATACACCAGGCTGGCATCAGTAACCTGAGCGCCACGGCCGGCATAGGCATTACCTATGCTACTGACAGATTGTTCAAATAATTTATAGCCTTCAGCGTGCGCCGACACACCACAAAGGCTGCAGATAACGGCGAGAGACACGGCAGTTTTTCGAAACATATACATACCCTGTTGAATGTAAAAGCGGCAGTATAAAGAGGTTAAACGTTAGAGTATAGGCTCTAAAATCTAACTGCTGATTGTTTGGCCGTTATAACAATAGGGTTTATCACCAATAGTTAGTGTTTTTGACTAAGTTAAACGAGCGATTACTATGGGTTGAAAAATGAATTTATTCTATCTTGTTGAAATTATTCATGAATTAATGATTTTAATGGCTGGCATGGCAGCTGCATTAGTAATGTTAACTTGCTCAGTTTTTTGTTTTCCAAAGGATGAATGATGAAAACGTCACATAATTTTAAACTTACCGCCGCTGCAGTCATGTTGGCCAGTGCATTACTTACTGGCTGTAATCAGGCTAATAGTTCCACCGCTGCCACTAAGGCGGACGCCGTGGTAGCCATCCCCGTAGAGGCGGTGTTGACCCGTCAGGGCCAGATCAGCAGCAGTTACCGCACCACAGCCACGCTGGAAGCACGTGCAGAGGCGGAAGTGATCAGTAAGGCCACCGGCATAGTGCAAAAAATACTGGTAGAAGAAGGTGACAAAGTTACCGTCGGCCAGTTGTTGGCCGTGCTGGACAACGAACGTCAGCAATACAGCCTGAACAAAGAAAAAGCCGAATTAAGCCGCTTGAGCAGCGAATTAAAACGCATGGAAGAGATGTACCAGCGTCAGCTGATCAGTGCCGACGTGTTTGAAAAGCTAAAATGGCAGTTTGATTCGTTACAGGCTTCTGTAAGCCTGGCCGAGCTTGCACTGAAAGAAACAGAAATTCGCGCGCCAATAGACGGTGTGGTAGCGCGCCGCTATGCCAAAGTTGGCCAGTTAGTGAATCAGCATGCAACTCAGTCACTGTTTCATCTGGTATCTAACCAGCAACTCGAAGCGGTGGTGCATTTACCTGAGCAGCAACTGGCACAAGCTCGCGTGGGGCAGCAAGCCATGCTGCAATTTGCGGGTATGACGCCGGTGAATGCAGAGCTGGTGCGAATTTCACCGGTGGTGGATGCTTCATCTGGCACGGTGCGTGCCGTGTTAAAAGTGGCCAATGCGCAGCAACAGCTAAAACCTGGGATGTTTGCCCAGGTGCAACTTCAGTTTGATGTAAAAACTGATGCGTTATTGCTGCCCAAACGTGCCCTGATGAGCACCGACAACACCCAAACGGTGTTTGTTATCGACAGCGAGCATAAAGTCAGTCGTAAGCAAGTGCATTTAGGTTATCAGGCTGACAACACGGTTGAAATACTGTCTGGCCTTGAACTGGGTGAGCAGGTAGTTATTGCCGGCCAGTCAGCACTAAAAGATGAAGCCTTGGTAAATGTAGTTACCGTTCGCCAGTTTTAAGAATAATAATAACAACGCTCACAGGACATGACGCTATGAAACTGGTCGATACCGCGGTAGCCCGCCCCGTTACTATCTGGATGTTTACACTTGGTATTTTACTGTTTGGTATGGTGGCTGCGGGTCGCCTCGCGGTAAATTTACTGCCAGATTTATCTTACCCTTCCTTAACAGTACGCACCGAGTTTGTCGGTGCCGCCCCAGCCGAAGTCGAGCAACTGGTGAGTAAACCGATCGAAGAAGCTGTTGGTATCGTCAAAGGCGTGCGCAAAGTGATGTCGGTCTCGCGCTCTGGCCGCTCTGATGTGGTGATGCAGTTTGACTGGGGAACCGACATGGATTTAGCCGCATTGGAAGTGCGCGAAAAGTTGGATGTCTTGCTGCTGCCACTGGAAATAGATAAACCGCTGCTGTTGCGCTTCAACCCTAATTTAGATCCGATAGTGCGTTTAGCGCTAAGCCGCGAAAATGCCGGTGAGGCACTAAGTCCTGCCCAGCTGGTCAGTCTGCGTACCTTTGCTGAAGAAGATTTACGCCGCGCGTTGGAAGCTCAGCCCGGTGTGGCCGCGGTGCGGCCCGACGGCGGGCTAAGCCAGGAAATTCAAATTCTGGTTGACCCGCAAAAGCTTAGCCAGCTGCAGTTGGATATCAGCCAAATCAGTAACCGTTTACGCCAGGAAAACCTCAATCAGGCTGGTGGCCGGCTGGAAACTCCAAGTTATGATTATCTGGTGCGCACCATTAACCAGTTTGCCGATTTAAATCAGATTGAAAACCTGTATATCGCTGAGGTAAACGACAGTCAAATCCGCTTAAAAGATGTGGCCGAAGTGCGTGATAGCTTTGTCGACCGGCAAAGTATTACGTATGTTGACGGCAAAGAAGCGATAGAAGTTGCGATTTACAAAGAGGGTGACGCTAATACCGTGCAGGTGGCGCAAACCTTGCTGTCGCAATTGCCAGAGTTGGAAAAAGCGCTACCGGCCGGATATCGTTTAACGCTGGTGTATGACCAATCAGAATTTATCAAGCAAGCGATTGACGATGTGAAATCGGCAGCCGTTGTCGGTGGCTTACTGGCAATGATGGTGCTGTATCTGTTTTTACGCAATGTCTGGGCTACATTGATTATCTCTATATCAATACCGGTATCGGTTATTGCCACCTTTAATCTGATGTACGGTCAGGGAATTACGTTAAATATGATGAGCCTGGGCGGCATTGCGCTGGCTGTGGGCTTGCTGGTAGACAACGCCATAGTGGTGCTGGAAAACATTGCTCGACATAAAGAGCAGGGCAAGCCCGCATTTGAAGCGGCCAAAACCGGTACCAGCGAAGTGGCGATGGCGATTACAGCCTCAACCTTAACCACCGTTGCCGTGTTTTTTCCGCTGGTGTTTGTCGAAGGTATTGCCGGCCAGCTATTTCGTGATCAGGCGCTAACGGTTACGTTTGCGCTGCTGGCGTCTTTGGTCGTGGCGTTGACATTGATCCCAACTATGGCGGCTCGTGAGCGTAGCAATAAAACTGAGCATGAAACCGGCGTTGCAGCCAGTTCTGAGCCTGACGTGCGCCGCTGGTACTACTGGCCTACCTGGCCACTGCGCATGCTGGGTAAGGCACTACGTGGTCTGTTATTGGTGCTGGTCACACTGTTAACGCTGTTATTCCGTCTTGTTAGCCGCAGCTTGGCATTGCTATTTAAACCGCTGCTAAGTGCAGTGCAGTGGTTATTAACCCACTTAGAAGCATTGTACCGCCGGGCATTGGCAGGTGCGCTGCAGTTAAAACTGTTAACGTTAGCGGTCACACTTGGTGCTGCCACAGCTTGTTTTACGTTATTACCGCGCTTGGGCGCAGATGTTATCCCTGCTATGAGCCAGGGCGAATTCTATGTTGAAGTGCAGTTGCCAGTGGGCAGTGCGATAGAGCAAACCGATAAAGTGCTTATTAAGCTGGCGGCATTGGCTGCAGAACAAACGGCTGTAAAACGTAGCTATGCCCAAGCCGGTACCGGCGCTCAGATGACGGTAGACCCCAGTATTGGCGGTAGCCATTGGGGCAGATTAAATATTGTCTTGCAACCGGGCAGTAGCGCGGAGCAAGAGCAGCAGGTGGTAGCAGTATTGCGTGATTATTTAGCGCAGCAGGCTGATATCAGTGTCAAAATTGACCGGCCGCAGCTGTTTAGCTTCACCACGCCGTTGGAACTGGAATTGTCCGGTTATGAGCTGGCGCAGCTGAAAATTGCCGCGGATAATCTGGTAACTAGTTTGGAAGCAGATGGTCGCTTTACCGATGTAAAAACCAGCCTGCGGCCGGGGCAACCGGAAATTACGTTGTATTTTAACCATGGCTTGTTATCTCAGCTGGGTATGAACTCACATGATGTCGCTAAACGCGTGGCGGCCTATGTCGGCGGAGAGCTAGCCGGGCAGTATTCCGTCAACGATCGTAAAGTGGATATCCGCGTGCGTTTAGCCGAGCAGTATCGCCAATCTGAGCAACAACTGGCGCAGCTAATCATTAACCCGGGCAGTGATAAACCATTGCCGTTATCTGCCGTGGCAGAAATTAAGCGCGAAACCGGCCCCAGCGAAATTACCCGTATTGGTCAGCAGCGTGTTGCGGTGGTGAGTGCGAATCTGGCCTATGGTGATTTGGAACAGGCCACGCAAAGTGCACAAAGTATATTGGCAGCGCAAAGCCTGCCATACGGTGTGTCGGCAACGGTTGTTGGTCAGAGTGAAGAAATGCAGCGTGCTTATTCTTCGCTTACGATGGCACTGCTGCTGGCGGTATTTTTAGTGTATTTAGTCATGGCATCGCAGTTTGAAAACCTGTTGCAGCCACTGCTGATCCTGTTTACCGTGCCGCTGGCCGGCGCGGGAGCAATTTTGGGCCTGTGGCTAACCGATACCCGTTTATCTGTCATTGTGTTTATTGGCCTGATTATGCTGGCCGGTATCGTGGTGAATAACGCCATCGTGCTGATTGACCGTATTAACCAGCTACGCGCTGAGGGCGTGGCACTAAAACAAGCCATAGTTGACGCTGGAGCCAGTCGGTTGCGGCCGGTATTAATGACCACCTTAACTACTATTCTGGGCTTGTTGCCGATGGCACTGGGTACCGGCGATGGCAGCGAAATTCGCGCGCCTATGGCTATCACAGTTATCTTTGGTCTGGCGCTGGCAACCTTGCTTACGCTGTTGTTTATTCCGGTGCTGTATGCGCTGGTCAGCCGCGATAAAATACCAGGCAGCCCAGTGGCGGAGGCAAACGTATGAGCCAGCAACCGTTATGGTTAACCCGGTTTGCGTTGACGCGGCCGGTGACGATTTGCATGCTGTTTTTATCGATGTTGGTGTTTGGCATTATTGCCAGCCGCATGCTGCCACTGGAAAAATTCCCTGGCATTGATATCCCGCAGATTTTTATCAATGTGCCGTATAACAATGCTACGCCGACCGAGATTGAGCGCCTGATCACACGGCCGGTTGAAGAAGCGCTGGCAACGGTTACCGGTGTGAAAGAAATGCGTTCCTGGTCAAATGAAAATAGCGCGGAAATATCGCTGGAATTTAACTGGGAAGAAAACATCAACAGTAAAAGCATTGAAGTGCGTGAGCGGTTGGACAGTATTCGTCATTTAATGCCGGATGATGTTGAGCGGGTTCTGGTGTTTCAATTTAATACCAACGACATGCCAATATTTCAGCTGCGTATTTCCAGTGAGCGTGATTTAGCCATGGCGTACGACTTGTTAGAGCGCCAGATAAAGCGTCCACTGGAGCGGGTGGCTGGGGTGTCAAAAGTTGAGCTGTACGGCGTTGAAAAACGCCAGGTGATTATCCGCCTTAACCCCGACAAAATGCGCGCGCTGAATATCGATGCGCAAAGCATAGTACGAACCTTGCAGGCGAATAATTTTGCCATGACCGCCGGTGAGCTGCGTAACAGCGAAACCAGCATTTTAATAAAGCCGGTGGGAGAGTATCAGCAGCTGGAACAAATTGCTGCACTGCCGCTGCGCCCCGGGTTAAGCCTGCGTGAAGTGGCGACAGTACAGTTGGAGTTGCCCAAACGTGAAGATGGCCGGCATTTAGACCAAAGTTATGCCGTAGGCATGAACGTATATAAAGAGTCTGGTGCCAATCTGGTCGAAGTCGCCCGTGCAGCACTGGCGGTGGTAGAAGCCGCAGATAAAGACCCTGCTTTTAATGGCATTAGCCTATATATTATGGATGACACAGCTAAAGGCGTAACCACTTCGCTAACCGACTTACTGAGTGCCGGCGGTATTGGTGCTTTGTTATCGTTTGCTGTGCTGTATCTGTTTTTACGCCATATTGGCACCACTATGGTGGTGGTGTTGGCGGTGCCGGTGTCTATTTGTATAGCGCTGGGTGTAATGTACTTTCTCGGTTACAGCCTGAATATCTTAAGTATGATGGGGCTAATGCTGGCCATCGGTATGTTGGTAGACAACGCAGTGGTAGTGACTGAAAGTATTTTTCGTGAGCGGGCATTGGGCGGCGACCTTAAAGCGGCAACAGCGCGCGGGGTTCGCCGGGTTAGTTTGGCTGTTGTAGCAGGTACGGCAACCACGGCAATTGTATTTTTGCCTAATATTGTTGGCCAAAAAATGGAACTGACCATCTTTTTAGAGCACGTCGCCATTGCTATTTGCTTGTGTCTGGCGGTTAGTTTATTGATGGCACTCACCTTAATTCCATTGCTAACTACCAAGCTAAAAATGCAGCCGGTACAACATAACAGCGAAAAAGAAAACGCGGGCGTGCTTGAGCTGGGGTACCGCAAAGTATTGAGCTGGGTGATGTATCACCCGCGCTGGTCGACATTTTTTGCCCTGGTATTGTTGGCTAGCATCGCTATCCCAATCTCTATGGTGTCTGGCGGAGATGAAGATAACGAAGATCGCGACAGGATTTTCCTGAATTACAACGTGCAGGGCAACTACGCATTACAAGAAGTCGAAGCCGAAGTGAGTGCCATGGAGGCTTACCTGTATGCCAACCAAGACCGTTTTGACATTGAATCGGTTTATAGCTATTACCGCTCTGGCCATGCCATATCCATCCTTATTTTAAAGCCACAGCTTAGTCAGCCAATGGCCGCATTGAAAGAGGCTATTCGTAAAGACTGGCCGGCATTGGTGCGCGCTAAACCATCGTTTGGTTGGGGCAACAATGGTGGTTTACAAGTGCATTTACTGGGTAGCTCCACCGAAGTATTGCTGCAACTGGCCACTGATATTGAACCGATGTTGAGCAGTATTACCGGTTTAGAGGACGTAAGCTCTGAAATTGCCCATGGCCAACAGGAGTTACAAATTCGACTGCAGCTAGAGCAATTACAACGCCATGGTTTGTCGGCGCAACAGGTTGCCGGGGCCGTTGCCCTGGCCCTGCGTGGTACAAACTTGCGCACTTTTAGAACCATAGAGCAGGGCGAGCTGTTGATGCGGGTATTATATGATGAAAAAATCAGTCACTCGCAAGCAGAGCTGGCAGCATTACCCATTTTAAGTAAAGACGGAGTGGTAATAAGCCTGGAGCAATTGGCTCAGCTGAATTTTGCGCCACGGTTAGATCAGATCCGCCGTTTTGACCGCCAAACCGGTATCGCCATCCGGATGAACCTGGCTAAAGACTACAAAATGGATACCGCACGGGAAGACATCAAAAAAGTAATGGATCAACTGGCGCTGCCTGCTGGCTATCGTTGGTCGTTTCAAGGCAGTTTTCAGCGTCAGGATGAATCGCAACAGGTAATGGTAGTGAATATGTTGCTGGCAGTGGCGATGATTTATATCGTCATGGCGGCGTTATTTGAGTCATTGTTACTGCCCACGGCTGTGATTGGTTCTTTGCTGTTCTCGTTGGTCGGCGTGTTTTGGGCCTTTTTGGCAACAGGCACGACCATGGGCATAATGGGCATGATTGGAATGTTGGTGTTAATGGGCATAGTGGTAAATAACGGTATAGTGCTGGTAGACCGTATTAACCAAGACCGGCAAGAGAACGCCGATGTGCCACTACGCCAGCTGATTATTAATGCCAGTGAATCACGCTTGCGGCCGATTTTAATGACAGTGTCTACCACCGTACTAGGCTTGTTACCGCTGGCACTGGGGGGCACTCAAATTGGTGGCGACGGCCCAAGTTATGCGCCAATGGCGATTGCCATTATCGGCGGCCTGCTGTTTTCTACCTTAACCAGCTTGGTGCTGGTGCCATTAACCTACTGGGGATTGGTAAATTTAACGGCTGGCTGGGCCAATTGGCGCACGCAATCGACGCGCTGGGCAGATAAAGTAATAAAAGCAAGGGGTTAAATGCCATGCCAAAATGCAATTTGACTTTGCTACTTAGCGTGATGTTCTTTTACCCTATTTACGGTGTAAACGCTGCACCTATAGGTGGTTCTACGGCAACTACCAACGTGCATGTACTGTCGCAAGACTTTACTATTGCTGGCTTAAACCGCAGTAGAACAGTCCGCTTGTATTTGCCGGCAGATTACCAGTCAAGCAATAAGCATTACCCGGTGCTGTATATGCACGACGGCCAGAATGTTTTTGATCAAGCCACCGCGTTTGCCGGTGAATGGGGCGTTGATGAAACATTGAATCAGCTAGCTACGCAAGGTTGGCTACAGCTAATAGTGGTGGCAATAGATAATGGTGAATCACACCGGATGGCGGAGTACAGTGGCTGGGATCATCCGCGGTACGGCAAGGGGGAAGGTGAGCACTATATCCGCTTTATTACTACCGTGATAAAACCCTATATTGACCAGCAGTATAGAACGCTGCCACAGGCTGAATACACCGGTTTGATGGGAAGTAGCATGGGGGGATTAATCAGCCACTATGCTATGTTTAACCAACCAGGGATATTTAGTAAGGTGGGTATTTTTTCACCATCGTACTGGTATGCCGATGCGGTTTTTCAGCAAACTGACAGCCGTGTGTTGCCGCCAGGCAGTCGCATCAGCCTACTGGTAGGTGCACATGAAGGCCGTGACATGGTGACCAATACGCAAAAAATGGCTGCTTTATTACGCCTGCAAGGGTTTAATCGCATGCAACTTGCTGTTAAATCTGTGCCTGGAGCCGAACACAATGAAGCTTTTTGGCGTGGTGAATTTGCTGATGCAGTTTTGTTTCTATTTAACCCTAGCGCATTCTTTTTACGCCAGCCTTGAGCAGGCACAGGCTTTAGGCTAAGATGCGCCGGTCTTTAAGGGAGTAATCTGCTGCGGTATTGTATCGCAGCGCTACGGTCAACATACTTGTGCCCCAATGCACATGGCCGATGCGTTCAGCGCCAGCTGAATTGATGAGACTTAAGACACAACAGCGGCCCAAAGCGGGAGCCGTTGCGGTGTCTTATGTTATATCCCGCTAAGGTACTATTAATGGACGCCTTATTCTCCTCGTTTACCGCTGTGGCAATTGCCGAAATTGGCGATAAAACCCAGTTACTTTCCCTGTTTCTTGCTGCCAGATTTCGCGCTAAAGGCGCCATTATTGCAGGTATTTTGGTCGCGACCTTGCTCAATCATGCGGCTTCAGCCTGGCTTGGCGTATGGGTGGCGCAGTTTATCCCGCTTAACTGGCACAATTGGCTGTTGGGGGGCAGTTTTATCGCCGTAGCGTTGTGGTTACTTATTCCGGACAAAGACGATAGCGAAGACAGCGGCGTTTTGCGCTATGGCGCTTTTGCCGCCAGCTGCATCTTGTTTTTTCTGGCCGAAATTGGCGACAAAACACAAATAGCCACGGTATTGCTGGCGGCTAGCTTTAATGATGCAGTGTGGTGGGTAATTTGGGGCACTACGTTGGGTATGCTGGCAGCAAATGTGCCTGTGGTTTATGCCGGAAGCTGGTTATTGACAAAAATTCCGCTGGATTTAGCCCGTCGCGTTGCCTGTGCAGTATTTATGTTGCTTGGACTCTACATTATCTGCTCTGATCAGTTAGCATTACTGGGATAAATAGCTGTTTGCAATAGTGAAACTATTGCTTAAGCCTATATTAAACGCTATGTTGCGTAACGAAACTGTGCGGCTAATGTAACATTAGCCTAATGGCGGTTTTATAAAAACAACAATAGTAGCAGTAAAGGAGAGAGTGTCATGAATGACATTAATGCAGCGCCAGCGGTAAATTCGTCTACCGCCAAGTTGGTGTACATTTTGTATCTGGTGGGGTTGGTATTCGGTATCACCGGTATTATTGGTGTAATCGTAGCCTATGTTAACAAAGACGACGGCCCTGAGTGGTTGCAAAGCCATTATCGTTTCCAGATCCGTACTTTTTGGATGGGCTTTGTCTACCTGCTGGTAGGTACCGTGTTAGCGATGATATTAATTGGCTGGCTGGTACTGCTGTTTTGGGTGGTTTGGTTAATTATCCGCAGCGTGAAAGGCTTAAAGCAGTTAGGGCTGCAACAGCCTGTACAAGACGAAAAGACCTGGTTGTTTTAAGGTTATATCTTGCAAAAAAAGCGAAGCCTCGTGCTTCGCTTTTTTATGTTGTTAAGTACCGGCTGGTAAATAAAGCAGACTGGCTGCAGTACGTAAGCAATATTAGTTACATTTTTTGTCATCATATTCTCACTATCTTGCTGTAGAATACCTAATGGTAACGTTACTCTGATCGCGGTAGGTCTTTGCGCTGTCTTGGTTAAATGCCGTTTATCTGGTTAGCAATACAGCAACGAATATTAAAAACGCCATTGTCTATTACGCACTATCTGGTTGAATTTATGAATAAAATTAAAGCTTTTGTTATCGCAGTTATATTGTTGGCAGTGGTGTTTGCTGTATTGGCCGGGGTAAAAGGTAATCAAATCGTGATGATGATTGAATCGGGTGAGCAATTTGTACCGCCACCGGAGTCGGTCAGCACTACTGTGGTAGAGCAACAAAGCTGGAGCAATCATTTTACTGCAACCGGCACCGTACTGGCGGATGAAGGTATTACCATTTCAGCGGAAGTGTCCGGTAAAGTGCAACGTATCAGCTTTAAAAACGGTGCTTATGTTGAAGCCGGCACGGTGCTGTTAGAGCAAGAATCCAGCAACGAGCAAGCCCAGCTGCGGGCTGCATTGGCGCGGTTAACCTTAGCACAACAAAACTATCAACGGCTGGTTGAGCTGCGCCGCGATAAAATTGCTACCCAAAGTGAAATAGATGGCAGTAAGCAACAGCTGGATTCGGCACAGGCCGAAGTTGATAGCCTACGCTCTACGTTAGATAAAAAAGTGCTGCGTGCGCCGTTCTCCGGCCGTTTAGGTATTCGGGTAGTAGATGTCGGCGCCGACTTACAGCCGGGTGCTGCGGTGGTGTCATTACAAGCCAGTAACGCAGTGAGAGTAAACTTCCCGGTGCCGCAGCATAAGTTGCCTGAGATGCGTATCGGCTTGCCGGTAAGCGTTAGCGTAAATGGTGGCGCAGTGCTGGTAGAGGGCGAAATTACCGCCATTGCACCGCAGCTTAACAGCGCTACCCGTAATGCTGTGGTGCAATCGCTGTTGGATAATAAAGCCAATGCCTTAGTGCCCGGCATGGCGGTAACGGTAAAGGTAACATTAGAGCAACCATCAGACGTATTGGTGGTGCCGGCAACAGCACTGATTTATGCGCCTTATGGCGACACGGTCTTTGTGGTTGAAAAAGCTAAACAAGGCGAAGGCCTGGTGGCCAGACAGCAGTTTGTCAGGCTGGGCGCGTCGCGCGGTGACTTTGTTGAAATCCTCGAAGGCGTTAAACAAGGTGATGAAGTGGTTACCTCAGGTGCGTTCAAATTATTTAATGGCCAAAGCGTAATAAAAACCGACAGCCCGGCGCCAAAGTACAGCTCAACCCCTACGCCGGCTGATGCCTGATATCGGTTAGTTTAAAAATAACGTATTGAGATAATTATGAAATTCACCGATATTTTTATCAAAAAACCGGTATTGGCCATCGTCGTCAGCTTGCTTATCTTGCTGGCTGGCTTTCAATCGATGAGCAATATGACAGTACGGCAGTATCCGCGCTCTGACATTGCCGTGATTAAAATTACCACCGTGTATGTCGGCGCCAATGCCGAGCTGGTGCGCGGTTTTATAACCACACCAATAGAGCGTGCTATTGCCTCAGCCGGCGGCATCGATTATATCGAGTCGCAAAGCACCATGGGCGTATCAACCGTTACGGCGCACTTACAGCTGAACTATGATCCACTTAAGGCCATGACAGAAATTAGCGCTAAGGTGAATCAGGTGCGCGGCGAATTACCGCCTGAATCTGAGCTACCTTCTATTGCAGTAGAAGCGGCAGACAGCCAGTTTGCCTCGGCCTATTTAAGTTTCTCCTCCGACATTTTGCAGCAAAACCAAATTACCGAGTTTTTAAGCCGCTCGGTGCAACCGCGGCTGATTGCTATTGCCGGGGTGCAAAAAGCTGACATTTTAGGCGGCCGTACTTTTGCCATGCGTATTTGGTTAAAGCCCGAGCCGATGGCGGCGCTGGGTGTAACGGCATCTGATGTACGCAAAGCGCTGAGCGATAATAATGTGCAAGCGGCCATTGGTCAGACACGAGGCGCTTATACCCAGGTAAATTTACGCGCCAATACCGATATGAAAAGCGTTGATGAGTTTAAGCGCATTGTACTGCGCCAGACCGATGATGGCGTAGTGCGCTTGTCTGATGTGGCCGATGTCGAACTTGGCGCTGATGATTACAATACCAACGTAAACTACTCCGGTGAAACGGCGGTGTTTATGGGCGTATTTGTCTCGCCTACGGCCAATTCACTGGACGTGATAAAAGCGGTAACAGAAGAAATGGCGCTGATCCAATCCGAGTTACCTTCAGGCCTTACCGGTGAAGTGTCGTATGACGCGACTAAATATATCCAAGCCGCTATTGATGATGTGCTAAAAACCCTGGCTGAAACCCTGTTGATTATTGTCATAGTGATTTTTTTGTTCCTTGGCTTTAGCCGCTCAGTGTTAATCCCGTTAGTGGCCATTCCGTTGTCGTTGATTGGCGCGGTATTTATTATGAAGGTGTTTGGCTTCTCGCTGAACTTGCTCACTCTGCTGTCGATAGTACTCAGCGTGGGCTTGGTGGTAGATGATGCCATCGTGATGGTAGAGAATATCGAGCGGCATATTCAAGATGGCTTAAAGCCGTTTAAAGCCGCCATTGTAGCCGCACGCGAGCTGGGTGGGCCCATTATTGCCATGACCATAACCCTGGTGTCTGTTTATGTGCCTATAGGTTTGCAGGGTGGCTTAACCGGCACCTTATTCCGTGAATTTGCCATTACCCTGGCCGGTGCGGTAACCATTTCGGCTATTGTCGCTATTACCTTATCGCCGATGATGGCGTCTAAAATGCTGAAACCACACAGCAGTTTAAAAGCACCGCTGGATGGCATTTTTAACCGCTTTAAGCATTTTTACAGCCGTCAGTTGGATAAAAGCCTGAATAACCGTATTGGCGTTTATGTATTCTGGATTGGTATCAGTGCCTTGTGTATACCGCTTTACAGTATGTCACCCAAAGAGCTGGCACCAACAGAAGATCAGGGCGTTATCTTTGGTATTGTCGACTCACCGGCCAACGCGACGGTAGACCAATCGTCGTTTTACGGTAAAGCGGTAAATGAAGCCTTTATGTCGGTAGAAGAAACCGACTTTACCTTCCAAATTACTTTTCCGACCGGCGGTTTTGGCGGCATGGTCACCAAGCCGTGGGATGAACGCGAGCGCACGGTATTTGAGATGATGCCGGAAGTGCAGCAAAAGTTATCGCAGATTGCCGGGGTGCGTATTTTACCTATTACGCCGGCGGCACTGCCTGGCGGCGGTAATTTTCCGGTAGAGTTTGTTATTACCTCTACCGCAAATTCAAAAGAGATTTATGACTACGCATTGCAACTGGAAAAAGTGATGCGCGAAAGCGGCACTTTTCCGTTTCAGTTAATCGATATGAAGGTCGATCAACCGGAGTATTTACTCAATATAGACCGCGAAAAAGTTGCTGATTTAGGGCTGAATATGCGTGATGTGGTCAACGATTTAGGCACCTTATTAGGCGGCGGTTATGTTAACCGCTTTAATATGGCTGGGCAAAGTTACAAAGTGATCCCGCAGGTAAAACGCAGTGAGCGTTTAACGCCGGACAGTTTGACCGATCTGTACATCACCGGCCCCGGCGGTGAGATGATCCGTGTCGACCAAATCGCCAGTCTGAGCCACAGCACAGTGCCGCGCAGTATTAACCGCATGCAGCAGCTGAATGCAGTTAAAATCAGTGCTGTGACAATAAAACCGTTGGATGAAACGTTGCAATATCTGGAAGCTGAAGCGAAAAAA
This sequence comes from Rheinheimera maricola, assembly GCF_016918075.2. Lineage (GTDB taxonomy): Bacteria > Pseudomonadota > Gammaproteobacteria > Enterobacterales > Alteromonadaceae > Alishewanella > Alishewanella maricola_A. The sequence goes on from NZ_JAERPS020000001.1 coordinate 580,614, forward strand.
ATCCTGCCAGCCAGTTATTCCATTGATTACACTGGTGAATCGCGGCAGTTAAAGCGTGAAGGTAATACCTTTTTACCGGCATTCTTGCTAGCCATTACCATGATTTTTCTGGTGTTAGCGGCACAGTACAATAGCTTTCGCGACCCTATGGTAATTTTATTAGGCTCGGTGCCAATGGCGCTGTTCGGTGCCCTGGTATTTACCTTCTTAAAAATACCGGCACCAATGCCGCACTTTACCGATGCCTTTACCAGCACATTAAATATTTACTCGCAGGTGGGCCTGGTGACATTAATTGGTCTTATCGCCCGCAACGGTATCCTGGTGGTGGAATTTGCCAACAAGTTGCAAGAGCAGGGTAAAGCCAAGCTGGATGCTATACGTGAAGCGTCAGTATTACGCTTGCGCCCGGTTATGATGACCAGCCTGGCTACCATTGCCGGCCATACACCGCTGATATTTGCTACCGGCGCCGGTGCCGGGGCGCGTAATTCTATCGGTATTGTATTGGTACTGGGGATGACCATCGGAACCTTGTTTACGCTGTTTGTATTGCCGTCGGTATATATGCTGATTGCCAAAGATCACAGTAAAGACAAGTTAGCAGCAGAGGATGATATCGAACCGGATACCGCGTCTGTTTGAGTAACGCTGAGACAGCAAAAAGCCTGGTTAGTGCCAGGCTTTTGTTTATCTGAGGCAAAGTAACGCCGAGATGCAGCGCTGCGTCAACAGATCAGCCATCATGGTGTTGGTTGTCGTTAGGCTCCAGATAGTGCCAGGCGGCCAGTGCGGTGCTTAGCAATAGTATGGGTATGGCAAAAAAGTGCATCATCAATGAAAGTTCTGCGGCAAAGTTGATCCAGAAGATCAGCAGCCAGCTGACAGCCCAGGCTGCGATAGTCAGCCATTTAACGCTAATGTTATTCATACTGCCTCCTGCATTAGGTGATTTAATACTGCAACGTCAGTCTAGCGCTTGCCAATTAGCTTTTGCAGTGTCACTATTGATAAAAATAAGGTGAATAGTGACAAATGGTGCCTGGGAAGCAAATATGAAGCAGATAGCCGTTTTGGCAAATAGCAACAGTATTAGCAGCGACTTATTCGCGTTACTAGACTATTTTGAATACTGTAACGTGTTGTGGGCATTGCAGCAGCCCACTGCTTCGGCGCCGCTGTTTCATTGTTATTTGGTTTCACCCGATAGCCAGCCACTGCGGTTAAAACAAGGTGTGCAGTTACCCGTTCAACAGCATGCCTGGCAGCAAGCCGACGCTGTGATTTTACCAGCGGCATACGCTTATCACCGCAATGAGTTGGCAGCACTGGCCAGCCAATCTGCCGCTTATTATCCGGGCTTACGCCAGGTGTATCAGCGCGGCAGCTTAATTGCTGCCAGTTGCACCGGAACTTACATTTTGGCCGGTAGTGGCTTACTGGACCATCGTAAAGCTACCAGCAGCTGGTTTTTTAAAGATGTGTTTCAAAGTTTATTCCCTGATGTTCATTTGCAGCTGAATAAACTGCTGGTGCAAGATGGCAATCTGCTTACGGCTGGCGCAACGACGTCTTATATTAACTTATGCCTGGCGATCACTGAGCAACTAGCCGGTGAGCAGTTTGCCCGGCAGATGGCAAAAATAATGCTTACCGATCCTAACCGCACCTCACAAGTACCTTATATGGATTTATCCATAGGTCAGCAACATAACGACAGCTTGATAAAGCAGCTACAGGCACATTTGGCGCAGCAGCTAGCGGCGCCTTTTGCGTTGGAAGCATTAGCTCAGCAGTTTCATCTGACCAAGCGTACCTTGTTACGCCGCTTTAAAGCTGCACTGGACGACACCCCGCTAAATTATCTGCAGCGTTTACGGGTAGAGCAAGCCAAGCGCTTATTAGAAACAACCAATCAACCGATTGAGCAAATCGTGTTGCAAGTGGGCTATGAGGATGTTAGCTCGTTTCGAAAATTGTTTTTACAATACACAGAGTTAACCCCCAGCCAATACCGGCAAAAATTTAGCCAGGGCGAAACGTTTAACTGTTGTCCGGTAGAGCAGGGTGCATCGGCAGAAAAATAATTTGCGTGTCAGCTTGCATCTGTTGATTACATCTGTAATATTATTTGTATTACAAGTGTAATCGACAGGTCAAGTTATGATTGAAATCAGCAATGCCGAGCTTAGTGTAATGCAGGTGCTGTGGCAGCGTCAGCCGTTATCGGCCAATGACGTGGTCACGGCACTGGGCAATGATAAAGACTGGCATGAAAAAACAGTAAAAACTTTATTAAACCGCCTGGTGGCTAAAGGCGCACTGGGCTTTGATAAAGATGGCAGAGCCTACTTGTACTATCCGTTGGTGGCACAGCAGGATTACCAGCTTGAGCAAAGCCGCTCTTTTGTTGAACGCCTGTTTGCTGGCCGGGTTGCCCCCTTGGTTGCGGGCTTCGCCAGCCAAAATAAGCTGAATGCTGATGACGTGCAGCAACTGAAACAGTTAATTGCCAACTGGGAGCAGGAGCAGAAGAATGATTAACTATCTGCTGCAACTGTCACTGCCTTTATCGCTACTGTTGCTGCTATTATTGCTGGCGCAGAAAGTGTTACTTAAACCCCTCGGTGCCCGCAGCGTTTATGTATTGTGGTCGGCGGTGCCGGTGTTTTTGTTGACCACTATGTTGGTTTCCTTTTCACCGGTAGCGATTCACGGCGACGTGATAAAGCGCTACCAGGTAGGGCTGCAACAGGTTTCCAGCGCTGTCAGTACGACAAATTGGTTGTTTTGGCTTTGGGTGCTTGGTGTGGCGTTATGCAGCGGTTACTTACTGTTAAATTACCTCAGTAGCAGGGCGCAGTATATACGCGCTGCACCGCTAAAGCTAACACCCGCAATACTGCATTGCCGCCAGGCCGATGCTAATAGCGGACCTTATATTACCGGGCTTTTTGTACCGCGCATTTTATTGCCGCATGATTTCTTTACTCGCTTTGATGCTATCCAACAGCAGCTTATTTTGCAGCATGAGTTGACGCACTGGCGCCGTGGCGACTTACACCTGAATTACCTTGCACTACTGTTACTGTGTTTATGCTGGTTTAACCCACTGTGTTGGCTGGCTTATAGCCGGTATCGTCAGGCGCAGGAGCTGGCTTGCGACGCCGTAGTAACACAGCATGCCAGCCAGGCAGAAAGAATTGCTTATGGTTATGCATTACTAAGCAGTACACAGCAGTCATCAGTAAACTGGTGGCCGCTTACTCACCACTATGGAGACTTTAACATTATGAAACAACGTATTATGCAGCTGCAACGGCAGCAAGGGTTGAGTAAGATGGCAATATTATTGGCTTTGGTTTTAGTGACGTCAGTGACCTTGTTAGTGCAGCAGCCGGCTAGGGCCGGTGCAGACAGCGCCACTCAGCTTACTGCCGTATCACGGGTTGAACCGCGTTATCCAGTGCAAGCGGCACAGCAAGGGATATCAGGCTATGTGCAGATCCAGTTTGATGTTGATGCACAGGGTAACGTAATCAATGCGGATGTTATTAAAGCGGTGCCTGAACAGGTATTTGCTAAAGAGGCGCTGTTTGCGGTGCAACAATGGAAATATACCGCCACAGGTCAGCTGCACAAGGCACAACGGGTTCAGCTGGACTTTGAGCTGGATACCACTCCTGCAGATATGGAGCGGATTAATGTAGTGCCGTCGCAGAAAAAGCATAACCAGAACACGGATTAGTGCAACAAGCGCACAGCAGTGTCACCAGAGAGAGCGGTTATATTTCTTTACGACGGAGTGTTAACTGTCAGTATTTACAGCGGTGAACAAGCACCAGCACAAACGCACCCGTTAGATGCCCGAAACACATTGCTCTGTGTGAAGGGTGTTAGTGCCTACCGAGAGTGAGCGTTAAAATGTACCCTAAACTAATTATTATTTTACTTCTGTTGTTGGCTGGATGCACAAATACAAAAGTGCATTTATATACGAAGTATTTATCAGAAGAAGAAACACAGAAAGTAACGAAAGAGCTTGAGAAAAAAAGGTTTACCGTTATTAAAAATACACTGTCAATTCCCAGCGATGTTAATGAGTCATCTGTAATTTACTCACCTTTCCTTATAAATAGGGAGCATCTAAGTAGTGCTTTAGATTCTTTATCCAAACTAGGTTGGACAGGAATTAGATTAGAAAATTTTGTTAAAGGTAACCATTGGTATGGTCAAAATAACTTCGGTTTGATTCTTTTACCTAAAGGGCTAATAAAAAGCGAATTGAAGATAAATGACGAACTATCTCAAAGGTATGTAGGAACTGATTGTGATGCCCAAGTTGAGATTGAGTTGCATAGCAGTAACATTTATAGAATAAGATATAAAGATGGAAATGAAATGATAGCTAAAAATGGATCTTGGAAAGTAAGTGGCTATCCATATTTGGAGCTCTCTAATGAAGATGGATTTCTGCCAATGTATTTTCAAGCTGTTAAAAAAACAGAACAGGATCTTATTGGTAAGATCAATATTATTGAAATTAAACCAATCCAAAACTATCAAATATTTTCTAATTGCAAATTTAGTCATGGAGTGAGGTCTTAGAAAAAATAGGCCTAGCACATAAAATATTATCGTCTGCAAAAAGCGCTGGCTGCGACGTCAATCCGTTACGCGGCTTTCCGCGCTAAATTTGGGCGTTAGATAGCAAGGAAGATTTATGAGATATTATTTACTTTGTTTGTTGGCTATATCATTTACAGCAAAACCAATCGTAATTCGTCACGACGTAGATGATTCAGAATATAAAGAGTTTGCTAAAAGCGATAATTCAACAGTGACTTTTTATGGCATCTATAAAGGCGAAGAAGTTGTTGCTGGCACAGGAGCTATAATTGCAGACAGCTGGGTTGTTACTGCCGCTCACGTTGCTAAATACCTCGTCAGAAGCGGAAAGGTCCAATTCAAAGAAAGTTTTTACCAAATAGAAGACGTTGTAAGGCATCCACTTTGGCAAGATCAGCAATTCCCAAACGACATAGCTCTGGTTAAATTAACCGCTTCTGTTGAGAACGTAACAATAGCGAGACTGTATGGCTCATCAAACGAAAAAGGCAAAACTGTAACTCTCGTCGGGCGTGGTGATCACGGAAATGGTATTGACGGAGTTGTCGGGTCGGATAAAAATCTGAGAGCAGCAAAAAATGTAGTCACTGGAGTAAGAGAACAATGGCTCCAGTTTGCGTTTGACAGCGGAGAAAACGCGTTAGCACTCGAAGGAATAAGTGGTCCCGGAGATTCGGGAGGACCTGCTTTTGTTACATTGCATGACTCAATTTTCGTTATTGGCGTAAGTTCGTGGCAAAATACCGAAGCCACAGACTGGCAAGAGGGAAAGTACGGTGTTATTGAGAATTACTCGCGAATTTCGTACTTCAAGAAATGGATTGAGCAAACAATCGCGGAGAGTTCTTTTAACAAGGAGCCCAACACACAAACTTTTACAAATAAAGTCGAATGATACTGGTAAGGAATAGCATGTATGACACCCGCTATCGATTTGGCGAAGCAGCAAGGTATTAGCTACCGCTTGCATCATTACCAGCATGACGCGGCATCCGCATCCTATGGCCTGGAAGCGGCAGAAAAGCTGGGTATAAATCCGGCGCAGGTATTTAAAACCCTGGTGCTGCAGTTAGATGGCAAACAACTGGCTGTGGCGCTATTGCCAGTTAACCAGCAGCTAAGTATGAAGTTGGTTGCAAAAGCGCTGGGGGCAAAAAAGGCGGAGATGGCTAATGCTGGCGACGTTATGCGCAGTACAGGTTATGTGCTTGGTGGCGTTAGCCCTTTGGGGCAGAAAAAGCGGTTGCCGACAGTGATTGACAGTAATGCCTGCCAGTTCGGCACTATTTATATTAGCGCGGGTAAGCGCGGCCTGGAAATTGAACTGGCCGCCACAGATTTAGCCACACTATTAGATGCCAGCTTTGCGGCTTTGCTGGCGTAGTTAACAACGGCTCAAGCAATACATATTTGGTTTCGGCCGGCCTGTTTCGCCTGGTAAAGCGCTTTGTCGGCGCGTTCAAAACAATGTAGTAAGTCTTCATTGTCCTGTTGTTCGGCGACACCGAAACTGCAGGTTAAGTTGATATTATGACTAAAGCTATGCCGCTTAATAGCTGCGGCAACTCTGTCGCACAAGGCTTTTACCTCGGCCAGGGTTGTGTGCTGACAGAAGATAACAAACTCTTCACCGCCCCAGCGTGTTACCTGATCCTGCTCGCGTACCTCAGTGCTCAGTATTTGCGCCAACTCACGTAATATTGCATCGCCGATAGTGTGGCCATGGGTATCGTTTATTTGTTTAAACAGGTCGATATCAATCAGTGCCAGGCTAAAAGCTTGTTGCGCCTGTGCCGCGCGTTGCTGCGCTGCGCGCAGGTTATTATCAAAATGGTTTCTGTTGTACAAATGGGTTAGTGGATCATGGTTAGATAAAAACTCCAGCTTCTGCACTGCAGCCTCAAGTTCAGTACGTGTTTGTTCTAATTGTCGGTTCTTTTCCTGTAAACGCAGATAAAAGTAGCGGCTGCGATAATTCCACGCGGCCAACAGCAGGATCAGCGCCAAGGCAGCGGCACCGAGTTGCCACATCAACGTATAGTTGACAACCTCCGGTACTTTAATTCGGCTCCACTTTTGATAGATAGCGACATGTTCGGCTTCGGTGATGTCTGCCAATGCCTGATTTATAGCAGTCAAAATAGGCTGATGTGCTGTCACTACGCCAAAGCGCAGTTCGTCTTCCAACCCCAGCCAGCCGGCAACTTTAAGCTGATATAACGTTTCTTGCTGGATTTGTCTGTTAATCGAGTATAACGAGCCAATAAACAGATCTGCTTTGCCATCCGCTACCGCGTGCAAGCCGGCGGTTTCATTCTCAACCAGTACAATAGGTGTTTGCGGGTAGTAACGCTGAATATGCTCAAGCAGCCGGTAACCCTCTGGTACAGCCAGAGAGCGGCTGCCGATATTCTCCATGGTTTGCAAAAAGGGTTGCTGGCGCAGCGACACCAGAACATTAGGGGCCCGAAAGTACACCTGTGAAAAATGCAGATATTGTTCGCGGGTAGCCGAGCGATTAAGTAACGGCGACAACATGCAATCGCCACTTTGCAATAATTGTAATGTTTGCACCCAGGATTCGGTTCTGAGTAAGCTAAATTCTAAGCCGGTTTTCTTGGCAACTAACGCCAGATAATCTGCTGAGATACCAACATGTGTACCATCCCGGATTGCTTCATATGGCATCCAGTCCGGGTCAACGCAGTAGGTTAGGGTTTTACCTTCGTATGAAACCGGTGTATTGGCAAACGCTGTTAGGGAACATAAAGATAACAATGCTAAAGTCGTGAGGTGGCAGAGCCGCTGTTGCATATGTATTAAGCCTGTATCCAGCATTGATATCCATTTCCCGCGATAAACATTAACTCTTCAGATACCACCGCATTAATTGTGCTGCGGCGTCGTTCGTCGTAATCTGCCTCGATTGATAGTAGCGTTAAACAACTAAAAGCGCGAATGCGCGCAGATCGCTGGTTTTTATATGAAATGCTGTCAGTATTGCAAAGCCGTTTGCCAATTTATGAGTTAGACCATGACAAGTGTTACCATTTTGGTTGATGTACAAAACATCTACTACACCAGCCGAGAGGCGTATCAGCGTAATTTTGACTACAACGCCTTCTGGCGCCAGGTAACGGCCGGGCGCACGGTAGTTAAAGCCATTGCTTATGCCATTGACCGTGGCGATGAAAAGCAGCGCCAGTTTCAAAATATTCTGCGTGCTATCGGCTTTGAGGTAAAACTTAAGCCCTTTATTCAGCGTGCTGATGGCAGTGCCAAAGGCGACTGGGATGTGGGTATAACGTTGGATGCAGTCGAATACGGCCAGCAAAGTGATGTGTTGGTGCTGGCCTCCGGAGATGGCGATTTTGGCTTGCTGGCAGATAAGCTGATCACTAAATACCACATCGAAGTAGAAGTTTACGGTGTGGCAATTTTAACCGCACAGACACTGATAAAAGCCGCCAGCCGTTTTATTGCAATTGACGAGGAGCTGCTGCTTGGCGCAGACTAATGTTGCCATTAGCCTTTAACCACAAGCACAGTAGCAACAACATAACGCTAACTCCGCAGCTACCACCGCCATACCCCGGTTTATAGTTTAATTTCACCGCATCCGGGTTTTGCTGTAGCTGTTGTTTGAATTGCTGCAGCTGCGTCTCCAGGTTTTTAATCATGTCGTCATTGGCCTGCAAAAAGCCTTGCAGGCTGTCCTGGCGTAATTCTTTTTGCAGATCTACCGGGGTTGATCGGCCCTTCAGCTGGTTGGTACCGGGGGCGCGAAACAATAGCGTACGGCTATCTATGGCATATACCGCGGTATCCATCAGGGTATTGGTATCATTTTTTTGTCCGGCCACCAGATAAGCGCCCACCAGCGTCAAGTAGCTCAGTGATAACTTACTGTCGTCGGTAAATTGCACCTGATCATAAGACACCAGGGCAATAACATCGATGTTGAACATGGCTTTAAGCTGATCCAAATTCGCGAAACTACCTCCGGCGGTAAGATACGCCGAGGGGATCACTTCAATATGCCCAACAAATGGCTGGGCGCCAAAATGGGCAGCAACAGAATTTAACATTTGTGCTTTATGATTTTCAGTTAACGGGTTGCTTTGCACCTCAACCCACGGCATCGCGTTACTGCTTCTGTTGCTGCTGGTGCCTGGTACGAAGGCAATACCCATACGTAACGGTAACGTAAGCTGTGGTATTGCCGTTAGAGTTTGTGGCACGGCTTTATCGGGGTATAAATAACTCACCACGCTGCTGCGGCTGCCGGTTTGCTGAGTTGCGCAGGCAGTTAACGTCAGTAATAGAGTGCATATAACGCTGAAACGGCTTTTTCCTAACATAGTGTGGATCCTCTGTCTGTTGCATAATTGTCTTGCAGACTATGTCGACTCGGCATAAATTGATACTTAATCTGTGGAAGTAGTAGGTTATTGCTACTTTGGTTGCGTATTTTGATACCTTTGAGGGGCTATGTCACAAATTGACGCTATGCTGGGCTGTGTAAAAAAGGCGCTTAAACAACGTGGTATCAGCTACGCGCAGGTAGCGGCACACTTAAACCTTAGCGAAGCCAGCGTAAAAAGGTTGTTCTCACAACAGCAGTTTACGTTGCAACGGCTGGAGCAAGTGTGTCAGCTGATGCAGCTGCAGTTGGCCGATTTGCTGCAATTATTTAATGAGCAACAACAGTACACCGAGCAACTAAGTTATCAACAGGAAGAAGAGCTCACGGCCGATCTGAGTTTGTTGTTAGTTGCGGTGTCGGTATTAAACCGCTGGACATTGCAAGATATTTTGCACTGGTATCAGATATCTGAGCATGAGTGTATCCGCAAACTGGCCAAGCTCGATCGGTTAAAGCTAATAGAGCTTTTGCCCAACAATAAGATCCGTTTGCGGGTAGCCGCCAATTTCAGCTGGCGCGAGGGTGGGCCGATACAGCGCTTTTTTCAGCAAAAAATTGCGCAGGAGTTTTTTCAGGCACGGTTTAACAGCGAAGCTGAGAGCTTATTGGTACTCAATGGTATGTTATCTGAGGCCAGTAATAGGGCATTTCAGCTTAAACTTAAACGTTTAGCCAACGATTTTAACGATATGAATCAGCATGACGCCAGTTTGCCGTTGGCTAAGCGCAATGGCGTAAGTGTTGTGCTGGCAATGCGTGATTGGCGGTTTGGTTTGTTTAAACCCTTACTTAAACAACCGTAACTCTGTGGTATCGGGCGCATAGCTGCGCCCCGTTTTATAGCCATGATCTGCCAACGCTGTCCAGCGGCTGCCAACTTAACTCACGGCTGATGCTGTCACTAAAGCGTCATCTAATTGACTAGCTTTGATGGCGGCAGGTCGGCTTTGTAAGCGCTGTGCGTATTCAATAAAGGCTGGCCGTTTCTCCAGAGTTTCAAACATCATGCCCCATTCAATATGGCTACCTACATACACATCTGCAGCGCTAAATTGCTCACCACAAACATAAGGGCCGTTAGTTAAGGCGGTCTCCAGCGCATTGAGCGTGTCGGCATACAAGCCACAGCCAACTGCTTGGGCGTTATCGGCATCTATGCGCCAGTTGTAGGCTTTGGCTGTGGTAGCCATTTCCAGCGGGCCGGCGGCAAAAAATAACCAGCGATAATACGCTGCGCGCTCAGGGCTATCCGGCTTTGGGGCCAGCTGTTTGTCGGCAAACTGGTCGGCCAGATAAGCACAAATGGCTGCCGCTTCGGTGACTATTACATCGCCATGGGTAACTACCGGTACTTTGCCCATCGGGTTTAGTGCCAAAAAATTGGCCGATTTCACTTCAGGGCCGTACTGCAGCACTTTTACCTCATAAGGTACATGCAGTTCTTCCAAAAGCCAGCGGATAATACGGCCACGCGATTGTGGGTTGGTGTATAAGGTTAACGCTTTCATACTTTTATTCCTCGTTGTTAATTAAGGTTATTGCGGTTTGTTTTGCACTACCAGCCAACAATAAAACTCAATTAGGACAAAATCCGTCCTAGTTATCGGTTATATTTTGTTTAATTATTATTTCAGTAATCATCAGGAGTCGCAGATGCATAGTAGAGATACCCGATGAGTGGCCCCACTGTTCGCGTGCTTAGCTTGCTGGAACTATTGCAGTCGCATGGCCGTTTAAGTGGCACCGAGTTAGCTGCGCGGTTGGGCGTAGATAAGCGCACCGTCCGCCGGTATATTCAGGCGCTGGAACAACTGGGTATTCCGGTGACCACAGAGCAGGGTTGCGACGGCGGCTATATGCTGGTGGCCGGCTTTAAATTACCACCGATGATGTTTACTAATGACGAAACGCTGGCGTTGTCACTTGGGCTGCTGGCAGCAAAGAATCTGCAGTTAGCCGATACACAAGCGGCGCTCAGCAGTGTGCAGGCCAAGCTAGAGCGGGTGATGCCAGCAAAGTTAAAATCCCGCGCCCGAGCAGTTGCCGATAGTATTAAATTGATGCTGCCGACTGCAGAGACCGGTGCCGCCGGCCAGCAGCTTGGGCCTTTGCTTGACGCTATTGAGCAGCAGCGCTCGGTGAGTATTTTTTATGCCGCATATCAGCAAGCGCCGGAGGCCAGGCAAGTTGACCCTTATGGCTTGTTATTTCGCAGTGGCCGATGGTATATGAGTGGCTATTGTCATTTGCGCAAAGAGCTACGCACCTTCCGGCTGGATCGTTTGCTGCATATCGAGTTGCTGCAGCAAAGCTTTAATCGGCCCACTCAATTTAATTCAGCTGAACATTTTACTCAAAGCCTGTATGGCATGCCGGGTAATTTGGATGTGCAAATTGTGTTGCACACAGATAAACATACCGCGGCACAGGCAATGGGTGAAACGGCATCGATGTTAAAGCCGCAGGCTGATGGCTTGCTGCTAAGCACGCGCACCGACAGCTGTTATTGCTTGGCACAGTGGCTAAGCCAGCTGCCGTTTGATTTTAGTATTATTGCGCCGACCGAGCTGAAACTGGCACTGCAGCAACATGCTGAGCGTTTACTACAAATAGCCAGGCACTAAGGTTTATTACTTCGGTTTATTTAATAATGCTTTTAAATCCGCAAAAGGGTTATGTGTCGCTGGCGCAACTTTTTGCTCAGTGGTGCCGCCGTACAGCACAAATTCGTGGAATTTATTGTGCTCGTTGTCATGGCAATAAATACACAGTAACTCCCAGTTGCTGCCATCGCTTGGGTTATTGCTGTGGTTATGGTCAATATGATGCACGGTTAATTCGCGCAAATTGGAATGCACAAACTCGCGGGCACAACGGCCACAAACCCAGGGGTACATTTTCAGCGCTTTGTCACGATAGCCTTGTTCTTGCTGCTGATAGGCCAGGGCACCGCTGTTGGTTTTACTCATAATGCTTCTACTTTGCTGCGTGCTAATATAATGCCCGATTTTAGCAGCCATAGCTTCTGAAGCAATGCTTGTTTAACTATTCCGCGCCCGGCATGCTATAAGCTGTTGTTGCGCTAACAAACGGTCGTAATCATGTTAAGTATTTCGCTGGGGCCGCTATCACTGCCTACTGCGGTATTAGTATTGTTGTTAAGTGTTGCCTGCGGCCTTTTTGTCGCCCGCATTGTTGCAAGACGCAGCAGTAACAGTGCTACCGATCCGTTGTTGCTGGTGTTACTTGGTGCCTTACTGTTCGGCAGGCTGATATTTGTGGTTCGCTTTGCCGACAGTTACGCCAGCTTCTGGCAGATGCTAGACTTTCGTGACCGCGGTGTCGACATTGCCGCTACTGTATTGGCAGCGCTGGTTTTACTGATGTTGCAGTTTAAACGCCATCCCACAATAAAACGCGCTATGGCGGCCGGGGCCATCAGCACGGCTTTGAGCTTTTCGCTTGGCAGCGCCTGGTTACATGCGCAGCAACAACAGCAGGTACTGGCCGATATAAGCCTGGAGACCTTATCTGGCTATAGCGCGGCGTTGCCGCAACTGGCGCAGGGTAAACCTGTGGTGATGAATATTTGGGCCAGTTGGTGCCCGCCATGTCACCGCGAGATGCCGGTGCTGTTAAAAGCACAGCAGCAGTATGCTGATATCAGCATTATTATGGTTAACCTGCAGGAAAACCGCGCTACGGTGAAGCAATACCTGCGCCAGCATCAGTTAGCTTTTAACAATGTGCTGCTGGATTACCGCGGCGATGTTGCCAGCTATTACGGCGCACAAGGCGTGCCGGCCACCTTGTTTTTTGCAGCGGATGGGAAGCTATCTGCAGCACACTTTGGTGAGTTGTCCAATGCGGTGTTGCTACAAGGTATTGCTAAAGCCGCTAAGTAGATAATAACAATGGGCCAAATAATGATTGCGCCGCAGCGCCTTGCTCTGACGGCCCTTACGCCAGGCCATTGGCGCTGCGGCTTATGTCTGGCAGACAATAAGCCAAAGGTTACTTGTTGTTATGAGCGTGGCTACCGTCCCAATCCGACGCAGGCGGGTGTTTACTGAATGCGTCAATACGCTGCAGATAGATTGCTATCAGCCTGCGCACATCGAACAGGTTGTGTTGCTGCAACTTTGCTTCATTTTGCAATGATCCCTCTAACTGCTCGGCTTTTATCTGCAAGGTTGTTAACTGAGCAAGTGCAGTGTCGAAATCCCGGGTAAAATATGCTGTCAGTGCCAGATCTAACTCTTGATATAAATTTTGCTGCGGCTCAGGCGTGTCTGCGGCGATTGGCATATAAATTCGGATTGGGATCAGTTTGCCCTTCACTCTTACCTTGTCTACCAATAAATAAGCAAAGTCAGTGGCTTGCTCACGGGTAAACTCGCTGACAAGTAGCGGCACACCATAGAATTTGGTAAGGCCTTCCAGTCTGGAGCCCAAATTTACCGCATCACCTATAACGGTATAATTTCGGCGAAAATCAGAGCCCAAATCACCAACAATCATTTCACCACTGTTAATACCTATACCAATACGGGCGATGGGGCTTCCTTGTGCAACAAACTGCCGATTAAGTGCTTCCACAGCAGCGATTATTGCAAAAGCCGCCTGGACAGACTTGCTGGCATGGGCCGGTTCTTCCAGCGGTGCGCCCCAGAAGGCCATCACCATATCGCCGACATATTTGTCAATGGTGCCGTCGTGGGCCAGTATGGCTTTGGTAACTGGCGAAAAGAATTGGTTCAACCACAATTTCAACGCTTGCGCTGACATGCTCTCGGAAATGCCGGTGAAATCACGAATATCACTAAACAGGACTGACAACTGCTTTTTTTCACCGGCCAGACTAACTGAAGCAGGGTCGTTTAGTAGTCTTTCAATATGCGCTGGTGGCAGGTATTGGTCGAACACGTTATTAATGTGTTTGCGACGCCGCGCTTCTCTGGCAAAGCCATAACTGATGAAATACACCGACAACAATAGCACCAGCAGCAACAGGTTTAGCAGCGGTAAATCCAGCACATGTTGATGCCACAACCACAGGTTCACCGTAATGACCAGCAGAGCAAGTATCATGGCGGCGGCGATACTTGTTAGCGGGCCAAGTCTTGGAAACAGCCACAAACATAATAACCCCACCGTTAACATTTGCAGCAAAATAGCGCCGCTCCACCAATCTGGCCTGTAGGGTAAATGTTGAGGTGACATCAAGCCGTCAAATACTGTAGCGTGGATCTCAACACCGGGAAAGGTCAGCGACGTTGGTGTCGCGCGTAAATCGGCCAAACCCGTTGCGGACGTACCGACGAACACCACTGCTTGGTCAAAGCGGAGGTCGTTTATTCTGTCCATCAACACATCAGCAGCGGCGCTGTACGGATAATGTTTTGGCCCACCACGGTAAGGGATTAAAATCCGACCTTGTTGATCGGTATGGATCAGGCTATTGCCAATCTGTACACCTTGAAGATAGGCTTTGTCTGCTTCTTGCCGCCAGCGTGGTTCTACTTGTTCAACCAGGCTATATATCCGAAACGCTTCCAGCGCCAGCGATGGATAAAGTTGCTGATCCAGTTGGTGTAGCAGCGACACCCGGCGGATAAAACCATCGGCGTCCTCATCGGCGTTCATAAACCCTTGCCCACGGGCGGCTGCTGTCAGGGGGGCGATTGGGGCGGCGAAACCACTGAACGGTTCAAACGGCGTAGTCCCTGTAGGGCGCTGTTGCCTTACACCCCCCACACTTAGCTCACCGCTACGCAAGGTGCCATGGCGGTGCAGCAAGTTTGCCAGCACAACCTCGGTTGATTGAAATGCGGAAGCGAAATGTAGATCAGCGTCTTGTCTGGTCGCATGTTCCAACAGGTTCTGCCGCTGTGCGGCGGTTAGAGTTGCATGTTGCGGCCAGCTTTGTACTGCTGCCAGCGCGGCATTGGTTTGTGGTTCAGAAAACAGCACATCGAAAACCACCAGCAGGGCACCGGCTTCATTTAGTTTGGTCGTAAGGCGGGCAAAAAGATTGCGATCCCATGGCATACGACCAATTTCATGCAAACTTGCTTCGTCGATATCGACAATCTGGATGTTACTTACGTTGCGTGGCCAAGGCGGCAGAAATTGGACTTTGGCATCGTATAGCAAACCTTCTAAGCGTTGTAGATTAAGTTCCAGAGCAGGTGGAGCAATAAACTGCATCAACAGCATCATCAGCAGCAGCAACAAGGGAATGGTCTGCCTTATCAGCCATTTCCCAGTCTTATACTGCTGCATTTTGCTCACTGCTGCCGGCGGTATTGATGGTTATTGCACATCAATTACTACAGTTGCCTGACTGCTGCCACCAAAGGCGCCAATCACCTGATAGGTAAAGCTGTCCTGACCAATGAAATTAGTATTGGGTGTGTAGCTAAAGCTACCGTCTGGCTTCAATAACAAGGTGCCATTTGTCGGTTCGCTTAGCAGAGCTATTTTTAACGTTGGAACTACACCCTCATTGGTAAACCCGAGTTCAAATACCGAGCCATTGGTGGATGCCAGCCATAGTCTGCTGCCATCTGCGTTAATGGTTAAACCGCTGATGCTGCTGACGCCTACTGGTAATGGCATCAGCCGTAGCAGATTGCCATTGATATCAAATTCGGCTATCGCTGACTGAATGCTGCTGACCAGCAGAATATTTCCGTTGTGTGGGTTGATATGCAAATCACCAAAACTAACACTAAAAGAGTGCTGGTTATTCACGACATTAAAGCTGCTCAATACCTGGCCGGTGGTTGGGTCGATCTGTGCTACCAGATTGCCTTCGGTGCCGGCAGGTACATTGTCCTGCAATAGCCAAAGGGTGGCTGTTACCGGGTTATAGGCGCCTCCTACCACATGGCTGTTACCAAATGCGGCGTCAAGTTGGCTCAGTAAGGTGCCAGTTTGTGGATCTATGGCATATATTTCGGTAACGCCGCTTTCACCATTGAATATCAGCAAGCTGCCTTGAGGAATTTGCGTATCTTTAAGCGTAAAGGCCTCAGCAGCAATATCCAAATCTACATCATTAGCGCCTTCGCCTTGCATGGCTAGCGAACTCAGGTTTTCACCAAGCCGATTGAGCAAATGGATCGTTGCGGCGAAAGATGGGTATAGATAGAGCGCTTGCTGATACTCGTTAACTGCGAGTCCTACCAGTGAGCCTAAACCGGGATTGAAATTGTGGAGGATTTCCAGCTGATCGCCCTGCGACAGCGACCGTCCCTCCAGATCGTTGCTTAACAATCCCGGAGCTTCAATGTTGAGGGGCTGATTTACCGTGATCGTATAAATATCATCATTGGCGACAGGAGGGCGCGGCGCAGGGGTGTCCAATGCTGAGCCTGGAATAGTGAAAGTGAGT
Source organism: Rheinheimera maricola (assembly GCF_016918075.2). Taxonomy (GTDB): domain Bacteria; phylum Pseudomonadota; class Gammaproteobacteria; order Enterobacterales; family Alteromonadaceae; genus Alishewanella; species Alishewanella maricola_A. The sequence continues at coordinate 597,068 of NZ_JAERPS020000001.1, forward strand.
CTATCGAGGGCGGCTTCTATCTGCGCCCCGGCAACCCGGCCGACCTGACCAATACTGCAACTTTGAGTGGTTAATCCACTGCAGCTGGCGGTATTGCTAATAAAAGCACCGAAATTCAGTGAATTAACAAAAGGAGTAGCGGGGTAGACACTGCTGAATTTACCGCCATCATCGGGAAACAGATTTAATTCGAACCGGGCGCCAGCCGTGCTAACAAACTGCAGAGTGTTACTGTTGGGTTCAACCGAACGTGCCAGCACAGGTGAGTTTCCTACGCCGGGATAACGCATTACAAAGGTAAAATTACCCTGTTGGCCCACTACGTTACCACTTTGTCCTGTTTCCTCATAGCGACCTAGCATTGAACAGCGTGTATCAACCAATTGAATACAGTCGCCAATCCGGTACAGACCAGTACCAATTTCGCTACCTGGAGGTTGCTCTCCCTGACCGATATAAAGGAACTCACCGGTCATGGTTAGTGACTCGCCATTAATGTTGCTGATTGGCCGGATCACGTCGATGCTGACTTCAGCCTCTGAAGTACCCCCGTCGCTATCGCTAATCTGATAGATGAAATTATCGGCACCCATGAAATCCGGATCTGGAGTGTAACTGAAGCTGCCGTCTATCTGCAGTGTTAAGGTACCAGATTGCGGTTGAGAAACCGGCGTTACGTTAACGGTAAGCAGGTCACCGTCGGGATCTGTGTCGTTTGCCAATAGTCCTTCACTTGCTGCGACCTGCAAGGTTTGATTGATCGCTGTATCATAGCTATCAGCTGCTGCCGTAGGAGGCTGATTTGATTGCTGAGAAGATGGGACCGGAATTTCTGCACTTAAAGGTAACTCGCCGCCGTTTCGCAGGCCGGTGACTAGCAGATAATATTGAATAAGAGGATTGAGGTTAGTAAAAGCAGCTGAATTACCGCGAAGTGCCAGTTTGGCCTGACCGTCAGGCAATTGCCGGTAGTTGAACCGGTTGACGCCAGATACGCTGGCGAGATAAAGGTTATATCGTATGATAGCTGGATCTGCAGCCCAGCTGACATCAATCTGTGCTCCGTCAGCACTACGTTGAACTGCCAGATTATTAAGGTTGGCCGGTTGCCAGTTCACACTGACACTAGAAACCGCTGTGTTGATACCGCTAGTATCAGTGACCCAGAGCTGCAGAACGAGGGGGCCCGCGTTTACCGCAAAAGCCGCAGGATTGATGTTAGGCACTGTGGTTTTGAAGCTGTTGCCTTGGCATTGCTCAGCAGATTGGCATAAATCCAGATATTGCGGACTGTCGTTTAAGCTAACATACACCCTGCGCAGACCGTCCAAATCTTCTGTCTGTATTGATAACAGCAAAGGTCCTGTAAAGGTGCTACCGGGCTTCGGCTGAATAAATCGACCACTGCTATCTGCTGCCCACACGGGTGTAAGCAGCGATAATCCCAAACAAATAACAACACACGTCAACTGGCTGAATATTTTCATGGTATTACTCCTTATGGGAGTTCGGAAAGCTCAAAACCGCCTTCAACGCGTACTGAAGGGTTATCCAGTTCAAACAGACTCAGATTTCCGAGAATTTTAGTAGCGTCGTCAATCAGTAGTGCATTGATAGTGCCATCGGCCAACTCATTGCCATGGCTGGCAAAATTGACAAAAAGCTCAAGTGACTTTTCGCCAAAGACACCGTTAAATATAGCAAACCACTCGCCGCCGGCATCAGTAAAAGACAGTTGCCCGGATGGGACCCAGGCACCATCAAAATCTATTTCCATCGACATACTCAAATCAGACAAGGATCCGGCAGTACTGCTGAAACTGTGATTGCTAAGTTGATCAAAGGTGGCAATGCCGCTTCGGCTGATACTGTCCAACCCTTGAAGGCTCCAACCCGCGGTCACTTGCTCATTGTCATAAAAATCGCGACCACTAGCGTCCAGAGCCAGTGCGCCATTAGCTATCAGCCAGCCTGCTTCGCCTTTTATAGTGTCGGCAATGTCAAACTCGCCAGCATACCTAGACTGACCAATAAGCGGGATAATGTTAGCAGCAGCAAATAGGGGTGGCGTGCGCAACAACAGTTCCACCGTGCCATCAGCACGCACTATGGCAAACCGATATGCTTGTTCAGGTCCTAGTGAAAAGCGCTGGTTTGCACCAGGTACTGTGACCTGAATATCAATGCTGCCATCCCAACCGGCCAGGTACAGATCGCCTTGTTGTAGTATTGCCTCGTAATGTGTACCCCGCACGCCAATAGTGGCTATGGGCGTATTCAGCTTATAGGTTTTTTGATTTGCCGGCAGGGCACCGGTGATGGTGCGCAGGCCGCCTTTGAGTAGTGTCATATCGACGTCGCTGAGGCCATCTTGATTAAACTGATAATTACCAATGGCCAGTTCAGAGTCCGCCTGCAACGACAATAAACCGCCATCAATCATCCGCATCTGACTGCTACTGGCTGGCCCGGTACTGACCAAATCAACCTTATACACCGGCGACAGCCGCTTTAACGCTCTGCTCTGTTGCTGATCATTGGCTGCCACTATGCCCTTGGCCATAATGGTTTTCCCTACCGCTGCTGCAGATGATGTTGACGTATCAGCCTGCAACGGTGATGTGCTTATTCCCAGACCTAACACGCTGGCGCTAGCAAGTCTGCAACAAAGCAGACCGAGGTTTTTAGAATGCATAACGTACTCCTATCCAGACCCGTGTCCGCTTATATTGGTAGATGGTAATATTACTGTCGTTACGCATATGGCTGATTGCCGCCAGCATGCGCCAGTGGTTATTAAAGTTGTAACTCAGATCTAACTCGGCCCGCTGATAGCGGTCATCACGAACTTGTTCAAACAGTGGGTGGCTATCATCATAATCACCGCTCATATAATCCAGCGACAAGCTGCTCATCCAATTTTCCCCCAGCATTTGCTGCCAGCGGTAACCCAGACCAACATAATCACGGCTGTTGAAGTTGGTGCGACTGTGCTGACTGTCCTCAATACCCCAACGCAGAAAAACTTTATGCTCAGCATTGCCAAACTGTTTTGACAGCCAGCCCTCAGCCAGCAGAATTTCCTTATCTAACGCGGTTAGCTCGTTGTAAGCATGCCTGGCATAGGTTAGATCCAAACCGGCTTCGGCGCTGGACCACAGCGGCTGACTAATTTTGCCTTTTACACCCACGTAATCGACATAGTTGTCGTCGTCCAGATGGATTGGTCGATAGAATAGTTCTGTCGACAGCCGATAGTCGCGCCAGCGGGTCTGATAACCCGCTTGGGCGCTGGCATAAGTGCGGGAAAAAACCTTATTCTCTGCATACTCGCCGTGTAATACCGACGCCGACAGATAAAACGCCGAATGTTGGCTTTGCGGCTTGATCCAGTACAGCTGCGCCTGCAACTCGTAAAAACTGCTGTCCTGCTCGAGGCTATGTTCAAACAATCTAACCTGGCCTAACAACGGAATAAATATAAATTCCTCGTCGACACCACTATTCGGGTTTGTGTCACTACCAAAACCGAGCTGTACCCAGTTTAGCCAATAGCCTTTTTCAGGATCACGATATTTCTCAATCCGTTGCAGATAATTTTGCACCAGGGTGGCGCTTTGATCTGGTAGGGAGATTTTTGCGAGTTGTTGTAATTCGTGTTCCGCTGCGAGCAGATTGCCGAGCTCAAAATAACTGACAGCCAGCGCCAAGCGGATATCTGATGAATCTGGCTGTGACTGCAGTGCTCGTTCTAACGCGAACACCGCCTGGTGCAGATTGCCTGACGCTCTGGCCGCCACTGCGAACAGGAAGTCAAAACGGGGTTCACCTTCTTGCTCTACTTTCAATTCATTTGCCAGTTGCCAGGCTGTTACGTAATCCTGCTGTTTAAGCAACGTTTCCAGCCTGCTCAGTGATGCTGAAGAACTGGCTAGCACCATCGACGGAAGCAGCATTAACAACGCTAACCAACAAATCAACCACCTGGAGATATAACTGCCTGTCATTGTGATGTTCTTCTTGGCAAACAAGATGTGTCAGTCAAGACTAGACACAAAATTTTAGAACTGGAAGAAATCTAACGATTTTTTTATTTTTATCTGATTTTTGTTAGTGCCTGTATTGGCTGCGCAGTCAATAAGGCCTTGACCAGGTTGAGCTTTTCGGTAAATGTAATTGTCTGCTGTGAAATATCATCGTTTTAATGAGGCAGTATGAGTACAGAAGTTATAACACCGGCGCAATGGCAAACCCAGCGCTGGCAAAACGGTGGTGGCATTACCCACCAGCTGTGCCGGCAGGACGACGGCACCGGCATGCTTTGGCGTTTATCTATTGCTGAAGTAGCCAGCAACGGGCCTTTTTCGCGCTTTGATAACATCGACCGGATTATTATTCTGCTGCAGGGCGACGGCTTTAGCCTTCATGGCGTTGGCAATAACCCGCAGCGAATAGATACACCGCTTACTCCGTTTGCCTTTGCCGGCGAAACGGCTATTCATTGCCGTTTAATTAACGGCGCCGTGCGTGATTTTAACCTGATGATCCGCCGCGGCGCCTTGCAGGCCAAGTTGCAAGTATTTGCGCTTAGCTTGGCTGTGCAGACGTTGCCATTGAGTTCGCAAACAGTGATCTACGTGGCAAGTGGTATCGTTGATGCTGAAGTAGGTGTTAAGCGTTTTAGCCTGCAAGAGCAGCATACGCTTAGGCTTAGTAATGAAACCGGAAGCGTGCAGCTTAGTAGCGCCGATAGCGCGCAGGTTATTTTTATCCGCTTGTCGGTAAATGAATAGGCATTAAAAAAAGAGGTCAATTATGCAGCCTGTATCAATAAAAGCTGAAATCAGCTAGTGAAAGCGCTCTTTACACTTCTTTTGCTAATAGCGGTGGTTGCTTTATGGCTGGCGAGCAACTATTGCCGCACAGCGCCGTTTAATGCTGAAAATGTTAAGCCACAATCAGGGCAAGATAACCCTATTGATCAACAACCGACTAAACATACCACTGCGGCTCACGATACATTAAACAACGATACATCGCTGGCAACCCACGCGGACAATGATGGCCAACTGGTGATTATGACAAGACCAGACTGGAGCCTGGATAATAATCTGTTGTCCCACTTTAATCGTTTAGAACTGGCTGCACAGCAGGGCGACACTACAGCAGCCTATGTGTTGGGAATGAACCTGCGCAATTGTTACTTTGTGCCACAAGATGATAACGACCTGGCTGAGCGACTGCAGCAGGCTTACCAATTTAACGATGATGGTGAGGCCGCTGCCGAAAATGCCGAGCGCTATGAATTTTGCTTAGGTGTTGATAAACAGCAGCGTAGCCAGTTTTATGCTTATCTGGAAATGGCCGCAAGCAACGGCTCTGTGCCAGCGCAAGAAGCAGTAGCGTTAATAACACCAGAGCAATATATGCATGCAGCGGGTTATACCAAGCTTGAAAGAAACGCTTATGTCGCTAAACGTATTGGTTATGTTCAACAGCAAGTCGACTTTTTATCGTCTGCGGCGCAGCATGGAAGTATTAAAGCGCTGATAAAATTATCGCAACTACATTATGCTCAAACTGTTGGTAAAGATGGCCGCTTACAAGCCTATGCGTTTAACCAGATGATTATGGAACTCTCCGACGATACTGAGCTATACAACCGCTACAACTGGTTTCAGCAACGCGCGTTGTCAGAGTTTACAGTAGAGGAAGTTGAACTGGCGAAGGCGATGTCAGAGCAGTGGTTAAACACGATACAAGCCAATGGCACTTTGTACTTACATAACTAATTGAGGCGTACTAAGCGATTATTTAGCTACAACAATTGCAACCACGATGTAAACTGGAGAACATAATTCGATATTTATGCTTTGAAATAGCTATGTTGGTGACACAAAATGCATATCGATAGTTTTCGTGCCAGGCTGGTTGGGTATTTTGGTGGGTTAATTTTGCTTGTTAGTTTAGTACTGACATTGTTTCTTGATCGCCAGGCATCCAACACCTTAAGTAAAGCCAGTGGCAGTGCACTGTATGGTATTGCCAATTCTGCTGCTTTAATGTTGGAGCGAAACCTGGCAGAGCGTGAGCGCGAAACTTCATTGCTGAGTAAAAGCTATCTGTTAAAGAACGCCGAATTAGATAGTGTCGCTGTGCAACAACGCCTCGAAGATATTAAAGCTACCTACAAGTACTATGCCTGGATTGGCGTCGCCACCCCTGATGGCGCGGTAGTTGCTGCCACCGATGCAATGTTAGTTGGTCAGAATGTAAGCCAACGCCAGTGGTTTGTCGCCGGTTTAACCGGTAGTTACCTTGGTGATGTGCACAAAGCGGTATTATTGGCTAAATTACTAGGTGAGGAGCAGGCCGGCCAGCCGCTGCGTTTTATAGACTTTGCTGCACCGGTATATGCTGCAGACAATTCCTTACGAGCCGTTGTGGCCAGCCATGTAAATTGGGACTGGGTGCAAGATATTTTAGCCAGTGCCATAACGGCAGAAGCTGCTAGCGAGGACGTTGAAGCCTTGGTATTGGGTGAAAACGGCAATTGGCTACATCCGTTTGCCTATATTGGCAAATTGGCCGTACCAGAGAGCTTACCCGAGTTGGGGCAGGTAGCCATTGTTGATTGGCCTGACGAAGGTCGCTTTTTAACCACGCGGCTGGCTGTAAATGCCAGTACCAGTTCTGAACTTGGTTGGCAGCTTGTGGTGCGTCAGCCTATCAGTCGCGCTCTGCAACCGGTGGATGAGTTAAATAAGCAATTATTTATACTCTGTTTTTTTACTTTATTGCTCAGTATTATGCTGGCGTATCAATTAGCAAGGCGTTTTAGCTATCCTATTGAACGTTTGGCCGACTCTGCGGAGCAAATTGCGCTGGGCGGTGAACATGTTGATTTTGCTGTTAACAGTTCATTGCATGAATTCAGTCGTTTAAGCCTGTCGTTGGGTAAAATGATGGAAAAGTTAGCCGTGCGAAGGCAAGAGCTTGAACAAGCCAATACCCATCTTGAACAGCAGGTGGTCATTAGAACCGCAGATTTGGAACGGGCTAACGCCGCGCTACAGGACTTGTCGCATAAAGATGCATTAACCGGTATTTGTAACCGTCGCGCCGCCGATGAGCGATTAAAAACCGCGCATTTGGCACTAAAGCGTGGCGCTGCGGTTTATGCGGTGATGTTGCTTGATATCGACCATTTTAAGCAGGTTAATGACAACTTCGGCCACGAAGCCGGTGATAAAGTTATTCAGCAAGTGGCAAACTTACTGCAAGATAGCGTGCGCGAAACCGACATTGTGGCGCGCTATGGTGGCGAGGAGTTTATTGTTGTACTGGCGCAAACAGAGCCTGCAAAAGCGACGTTGATAGCGGAGAAACTGCGTGCTGCTATTGCGGCAGACAGAATGACAGCTGTAGGGCAGATCACTGCAAGTATTGGCGTAGCAATTGCCAATATCAGGGATACTGACGCTGAGGCTGTGGTGCGAAGAGCAGATGCGGCTATGTATCAGGCCAAGCGAACAGGTCGCAACCGGGTACAGCTATGTGACTCTTTGCTGTTATGACTCTAAAACGGATTACGGCAGTTTGGTGTGGGGTAGGCAAAAGGCAAGATTTGACCCTGAATGTATGAAGGTTCCAACTGAGTTCAAAGTTGGTTTTTTGGACTACAATGGGACGAACTGGATATGGGAGCGAATTGATTTGCGAACTCTATGGTCAATTTTATTATTAGCGCTGATAAGCTTTCCGAGCCTTGCAAATAAAATCGTGGTCAAGGTTGGTGCTGGCATTCGCCCGCCATTTCTATTGCCAGATGGTAATGGTATGGGACCAGAAATATTAACGGCGTTAAATCTTGTTCAGGACGACTTTCAGTTTGAACTGGTGTCGGTCCCTATCGCTCGTCGGGTAATGTCGCTAGAGAATGGCTTGGTAGATATTGTGATGTGGGACAATATCAACTGGGGGTGGAACAACATAGATACGTTAACGGTATCAATACCACTGCTGCACTCCCGAGACAGTTTTGTCGCACATTCATCAATTACCTCAGTTCAAGATTACTTTGACAACTTTACCGGCAAAAGTATCTGTGGTGTTAATGGGTATCACTACCGGTTTTTAAATTATGAGACCGACTACCAAGCCTTATCAAAAGATCACACTATTACACTGGTCAGAACTGAAGAAGAATCTATAAAAATGGCACTGAACAAAAGATGTGACATTAGTGTCGCTAGTCTGTCGGCTATTAATTGGTTTTTTACTGTCTATCCAGATGCACGCAGTCAATTAATGGTATCGGAACGTTATGATACAAAGTATACAAGGCACTTTTTAATCCCTATCTACGCTCCTATTAGCTCAGATGAAATCGACAGCATTTTTTTAAAGGCCAATAAGCTCGGACTGATTGAACCGATTTATAACCGCTATGGGCAATCGATACCACAATTTACTACTGATGGGGTGTCAAATTGAAGCGCTAACATAAGGGCGCAATATTGCGCCTTTAACTTTTGCAGTGGCTGTTAGTTATAGGCGCCGCTGGCATAGTGTAACTCATAGCTGTGACTATAAATTTCCAGAATATTACCAAACGGGTCTTCCATATAAATCATGCGATACGGTTTCTCGCCCGGGTAGTAATAGCGTGGCGCTTTCATACGTTTTTTGCCGCCGGCGGCAACAATACGCTCTGCCAGGCCTTCAACATCCGGGTCTTGCACACAAAAATGAAACACGCCGGTTTTCCAGTATTCAAAGTTGTTGTCAGGGTTTTGCTGGTTTTTAAACTGAAACAATTCTACGCCGATGCGATCGCCGGTCGACATATGAGCGATACGAAAACGCTCCCAGCCGGCACCAAATACGTCAGTACACATTTCACCAATAGGTGAGTTGTCTTCAGCGACATCTGTTGGCGGCATAATTAAATACCAACCCAATACTTCGGTATAGAATTTTACTGCCGCTTCTACATCCGGTACCGAAATACCAATATGCGAAAAGGTTCGCGGATATACCTTTGTGTTGTCTGTCATGACTAAACTCCTGCTCTGCTAAGGTGTTGCTATGGTAGCTGGACAGGGTGGTAATAAAAAATTATGATTAATTATTAAATTGATAACGATAATTTATTAATGCTGAATCCATTGTGGCTGCAAACCTTTGTTAGCCTGGTTGAAAGCGGCAGTTTTACCCGTACCGCACAATTGCGTTTTATGACTCAGCCCGGGGTAAGCCAGCACGTAAAAAAGCTGGAGCAAGCCTGTGACGCTGAACTGCTACTGCGTTTAGGCAAAGGGGTCGAGCTTACTGAGCAGGGCCGCAAGGTGTATCAATATGCGCTGACGTTGCAGCAACACGAAGATAAGCTGCTTGATAGCCTGAAGTTTGACTCACCTTTTGAGGGGCGCTGCAGCATCGCTTGCTCAGGTGCTTTGGCGCAGCGTATTTACCCTGCGGTGCTATTGCTGCAGTCGCAGCACCCGCGGCTGTGTATTGAGCTTGAAGTGGCACCGCAAAGCAGCATTCTGCAGGGTATAGCGCAATCTCATATTGACCTGGGTATCAGCACTAAGCGTGATGATAACGACAACTTCAGTTATCAAAGCTGCGGCAGCGAACCGCTGGGCCTGATGTTGCCTGCAGAGCGCGCTGATAATATTGACAGTGCTGATATTGTAACCACGCTGCAATCACTGGGGTTAATTCAGCATCCTGATGCACTGCATTATCTGAATTTGTACTTCAGCCATTGTGGTGATGGCGCCCTGGCCGTATGCGATCCGGCAATATTTAAGCGCTCAGGGCGAATTAATCAGCTATCACAAATTTTACTACCGGTAAGTATGGGGCTGGGCTTTACGGTACTGCCAGCCAGCACCTTGCTGCAGTTTAGCGAGGCAGCAAAAGTGGCGATGTACCAGGCACCAAAGCCGGTGGTAGAGCCGTTATATTTTGTGCAGTCGCGTCATCGGCAGTTAGCCGCCCGGTATGACACACTAAAAACAGCGATTTTGGCACGGTTAAGTAACTAAAAGTGCCGTGTGCTAAACCAACATAGGGGCGCACAATTGCGCCCTTTGCTTTTGTAGCAAATAAAGCCTTGACCAGTTTAGATTTTTAGCTAAATGTAACAGCACTATTTTTGTGCAAACATAATTCGGTAAGAGCGCAAAACCATGAATATCCGTACAGCACGGCTGGAAATGACGCCGCTTGCAAAAGACGACTGGCCGTTGTTTCAAACGTTGCACAACACAGAGCAAGTGATAGCACAATGTTTTGACCCACTTCCCGATACCTTGTTGCAGCAGAAATTTCAGCGGCGTTTAGTGCCGTGGCATAAAGATGCTAATCATTGGCTATGCTTAGTGATACGACAACATGGCAGCGGCGAGGCCATTGGTATTACCGGCATGTGTGTGTCGCAGGGCAGGGCAGAAGTAGGCTACTTACTGCTGCCGGCTTTTTATGGTCGGGGCTTTGGCACTGAATCGCTACAAGCGCTTATTCAATGGGCCTTAACCACGCAGGGTATTAGCCGCTTTAAAGCAGTGGTCACTGAAGGTAATACCGCATCAGAGCGGGTGCTGCAAAAAGCAGGTTTTCAGCTGGCAGAAAAAGTGCCACAAGCGCACAGTATTGCCGGCAAACGCTATGCTGATCATATTTACCATTTTGACGCAGTTTGATAATTCTAGCTTGCTAAAAACCTCAGGTTTTGCAACCAAGCTAACCTAATGTTAGGGAGCATTATTGCGCCCTTAGTTTTTGCAGCAAATAAATCCTTGACCAAGTTTGGTTTTTCGGTAAATGTAACAACAAATTTAAGGTTAACTAACCGGTTTTATTGATGCTGGAGCGGTTCAGGCAAAAGGCCTGACCCCGTGCTCTCCGCCGTGTTTAGCCTGTCCCGAACAAGCTGTGCCAAATGGCGCCAGAACAGGGTAATGAAATGCGGATAATGATGTATCGCATCCGTTTTTGATGAAACGGCAACTGGTCATAGATCAGGTACTGCACTTTTTGCGCACCGGCAGCTTTTTTGGCGATAACGCTCAGCAGTTTAGTTGCCCGGCGCAGTTAACACTCAAAGCTCATTCGATTTAGTTTTTTAGTAAATTTAATCAACTGGTCGCAGGTTATATGCCAGACCTATTTTTCGTTTTTCTCTTTAGCTCAGCAACTAAGGCTTTTTCTTCAGCAATGAGTCGTTGCTTAATTACCCAAAGTTTTTGCTGGTACGCCAACATAGCACTGAACTTTTTGCTGTAGACGAGCAGACAAAAAACGCTACCAATTACTACTGGTAGCGCCAGAAAGATTTTTTCAGGCATTTGTCCGCTATAGGTTGGTATTTCCAGAAAAAAAACGCCCAATATGGTTATCAGAGTGCAAACAAGGGCAAACTTTTTAAAATATAATAAATGATCTTTCTTACCCAAAACCATATTCTGAAACGGGAAGGTGTAAGCTAAAACCACAAATGCTGCAACCGGAATGAGTATGAAAAAATAGTGTTCAACCACGTTTACTACATCGGCTAAACCAATGATGTTGGCTGAACAATAAAAAATATATAGTGCTGCAGCAACGCTTAACATCATGCCTGTTATACCTGCAGGCATGCCATGACTAAGAAAGTGAGGGGCAAATAAGCGGATATACTCCGGCCCCAGCTCTCGCTTAACGGTTTCAAGCAGGCGATGTTGCAATTGACTTTGCCGGTTACTCATTATTGCTCCGTATCTGTTGCGGCATAAACACCTACCGCCAGATATTTAATGCTGCCGCCTGTGGCGCTGCCACCGAAAGTCAGTACGCCAGCGACAGCATCTTTGATCCGCACTCTTAACGCATCATTAATCTGTATTTGTTGATAACGCTTAGGGTACATATTGGCATTGATCATGCGTTTTAATGCACCGTTGGAATGTGCTAAAGCCGGGTGGTTTAGTTTTACAATTTCCAGTGTTAGCCGTTTACGCTAATGCCGGTTAAGACTGTGTAAAAATTTATCCGGGTTAATACCACTGGCTTTTTTCAGATGGTGGTAATTCTTTATCAAGCTTGCGCCAGATTGCACTGCCAAGCCAACAGAGATAGTATCCAATGCCAGCGTACTGTATTTATACCAATCGTTTCCGTCTAAAGCATCCAAAGTTGAAGGAGAATACGCTTCTAAAGGTGCCCGGATAGCACCATTAGCACACTGAATTGTAGAGATTACAGCACCAGTTTTAAGTAGCGCCATTCCCGCTGCAGACAAACCACCTGTTATAGGGATAGCGGTACCCATGCCTACAATAGCAAGCCAGTTTAACGCCATAACGCTGCAACTGATAACTGTCGCGGCTATTTCTTGAATGTGCTTGCTTTCCCGCTCACCACTTTGCAATGCTTTTGCATAATGCTCTACAGGGATTTGTACTGGTGGCTCTCTCAGGATCAGGTAGGCAGGTTTAGCTCTGCAGCTTTCTAACAAGGTTACAGCGGTAAATTCGTTATCAATAAAAATAATACCCATGCCACTTAGGTCTTAGCCTAAAGCATTGTCATGGTTAATCTTGTTGTACAAACTTTCTGCATTGAGCATGAATTTTAACCGATGCTCTAAAGCGCTTTGCTTGCGTTTTAACTCTTGATTTCGAAACAGCGAAGGGAGTAATGCAGATTGCATGGGTAACATCCTTATTGTGTTTAGATTTAAGCAGCTCAAAGATCCTATAAGAGAAATGATTGAATGTAAATTAAATGATTTAATAATGTATAATTTGTTTCGGTTTTGAGCGCTTATTATGTAGGCAGAGGCAGCTGGAAGATCGGCGACAGTTTTTGCTGCAAGAAGAGCAACTAAAACAGCAGCGCCTGCAAAGGGCTGCTGAATCGCAGTAAGAATAAATGAATTAAGCTGTAAGGGCGCATTTTGCGCCCTTTGTTTTTGCAGCAGTTAAAGCTTCAACCCGTGTCTTCGCGCATGGTGCCGTTAAAACAGCACGGCCATTTTGCCGCTAAACCACAGTGCAGCGATTAACCCGGTGCAGCCCAGAGCGTTGATAGCAGTAAGCCATAGTTTACTTACCGGGCTGGTGCTGTGGCGGTTTATAGTGGCGAACAAGGCTGCTACGGCAATCATGTAGGTAGCGACAGGCAAAAACCAGCCAGCGCTATAAGTGGCTGCCTGCATAAAAACAACCACGGCAAAAGTGGTTAGCACCACATCGGTAGTTAAGGTCGGTTTTTTTACTAAACGGTCAGCGCTATTGGTGTTGTTGTTTAATTGAGTCATAGTAGTGTCCTTTAAATTTTAGTTGCTGTGTTTAACCAGTTTCATAACCAAGACACGGCAGCTAAGGCAAGTGTGACAAAGTTTTTTAATTATTTTTTGTCCATCAGGTTTATATCGATAAAACAGCCGCAAGCCTGCGCCTTGCAACCTAAAGGAGTACTATGCGAATAACATTGTTAGTTGTTTTGCTACTTATGTCGTTTAACAGCAGCGCGAAAGACTGCGTTGTGCTGTTGCATGGCCTGGCCCGCAGCGCCGGCGCGATGGACACTATGCAGCAAGCGCTGGATGATGCCGGCTACCATAGCGTAAATGTCGATTACCCATCGCGCGAATACAGTGTTGAAGCGCTGGCGCCGATGGCTATAACGCCGGCATTAGCGCAGTGCCGCGCAGAGCAAAACCGTGTTATTCATTTTGTTACCCATTCAATGGGCGGTATTTTGCTGCGGCAATATCTGCAGCACAATGTCATTACCGATTTGGGCCGGGTAGTGATGATGGGGCCGCCGAATCAGGGTAGCCAGGTGGTGGATAATTTAAAAGAAGTACCGGGTTTTGAAGCCTTTAACGGCCCGGCTGGCATGCAACTGGGCACCGGAGAACACGATATACCTAAACAGCTGGGGCCGGCAAGTTTTGAGCTGGGCATTATCGCCGGCACCAGCTCTATCAATGTTATATTGTCAAACTTCTTACCCAACCCGGATGATGGCAAAGTGTCGGTTGAAAACACCAAAGTACAAGGCATGTGCGCGCTGGTTACGGTAGAGGTATCGCATCCGTTTCTGATGAAACGACAACAGGTTATTGACCAGGTACTGCACTTTTTGCGCAGCGGCAGGTTTTTGGGTGACAACGCTCAGCAGTTTGCTTGCCCGGCGCAGTTAAAGCCAAAGCTTAGTTGAGGGAGCATAAGGTTTGAAGTCACTTCTCTTTATTTTTATCTCACTCTTTTGGTCTGGATACTTGCAGGCTGATGAGCCTGATTGCTCAAAAGATAATCTCTTTAAAGGCGAGATGTTTGAGTTGTTTATCGGTAATTCACTGGCAGACGATTTAAGCTTTAAATACTGCTTAGGCGACAAATCGAGTTACTTGATTTCCGCGCTGTATCAGACGGCTTATGCATCAAAAGATTTCGGCATCAGGCCTGCAGTGACTTATCACTCCCGTATTAAGCTTACCGATGAGATGAAAAATAAAATTGAAGATCTGTATAAAAATGCGCTGCTGCGATCAAGGCCAGATGATGTGCGGGGCATGGATGGCTCTACCTGGTGTTTCAGACCAAAATCCGGTAACAAATATACCGAGCTGTGTTATTGGTCACCGAATGTTTACGAAGGTGATGAAGACAAACGCGGAATGATCGATATTTCCAATCTTGGCACTTATCTTTTCGATATATCAGGTCTGGTTGAATATGGAGCAGAAATGCAATAAGGCATTGCTTTTACTGCAAAGCAGCGGGACAAAGGTTACTTAAAGGCGAGGCTTAGTATGAGTATCTTTAACGAGCTAAAGCATTCTCTGACCGAAGCGGTAGATATCAAGCAAGGCAGAAAACAAGCAAGCCGGCTGACTCGCTATAAAGTGGCAGATGTTAAAACCCTGCGCGAAAGTTTAGCCATTACTCAGGCCCAGTTAGCCCAAGCGCTGGGCACCAGTGTTGATACCATCAAAAGCTGGGAGAGCAAGCGCCGCAACCCAACCGGCTTGGCCGCCAAAGTGCTGGCTACCATTCAGGATAACCCCGGATTTTATCACCAACTGTCTGCATACTAAACCAGCTGGTACAGCAAAGCATTGTAGGGGGCGCAATGATGCGGCCTTAGTATTTTCAGTAAAGGTATTTTTGTTAAGTTAAATTAAATTTCATTTTTAAGTAACATCTTTATTGCAATTGGCGTGCTCATAATTAAAATAGGTAGCTCTCTTTTTCACAAGGAATGTTTATGACAGCATATCTGGCACATCAGCAAGCACAACGTTTTCTCTATCAACAGCAGTTAGAAAAAGATCTGGCAGAAAGCCAAGCGGATATTTATGTGCTAAATGCGCGTGAACTAACAGAGTTTTGGCTCACTGTGCAGCGTCATGAAGGAAAATCACAGTCACAAATCGAATCAGTGTTTAACGATTTAACCGGCATGGATTTGTCGAAACAGCTTTTAGCTACTGGTCGTGACTTTGGCTCTGCAAGCAAAGATTTAACTACTGTGGCTGTGCTGGGAGCTGATTTAAAACGCGGTAGCCGGTTTTTTGAGAGTTACCGGACTGTTACTCAAAATGGCCGCAATTACATAATTTTTAAAGGTAACCACCGGGCCCGTTTAATCATTAAAGGGACTCGCTATTTGGCTACAAATACTGTTATGTTGAAGATGGCTATAGGCGGCGAGGGGCTGAAAGCGTCTGCAAAAAGCGGGTTTATAGTATCGATTGTATTCTCAGTTACTTTGCACAGTATACAATGGATATTTGAAGACGAGTACCGTTGGACTCATTGGTTAGCAGGTGTAACGACTGACTTAGTAAAAATTGTCATCGCAAGTGCAGCAGGTTATTTGGCGAGTATTGCTACCGCTGCCGGCATTGCTGCGTTGACGGGTGGCACAATTGCTGTTTTGCCTTTGGCTATAGGTGTAGTTGTGTGTGTAGGTGTTGGTTTCACTTTGAATGCTATTGATGATCACTTTCAAATCACTCAAAGTTTAGTTAAGCATTTAGAACAAAAAGAAGCGTACATTAAACGTAAAGCTTATGACGGAGTATATTATGTTATTCGTTCTGCAACGGAGTCTGTGCAGCGGAAGTTGATAAAATCTGCAACCCGTAAAATAAATGAGCTTGTAAGGTTTAAATTTCAACTATGGAATTAAAAAGCAAAGCGATATTGTCTGTATTAGGCTTAGCCATTTTTTCAGTAATAATGATTGGGCTATTGCTTTGGTTATTTCCTGAATCGTTTAAAAACCAGTTTGAGGCAATTAATAGCGGCAGGCAAGTTATAGTTCTGAATCAGTCTAATGGCTATGCTCCAGGAGCAATTATAAGTTTTGTTGCTTTGTTTTTTTTTGCGGTGACATCAATGTTTTTCTTGCTGAAAGATGAGCAAGACAAAGCTAAAAAGCAGCGCTTTGTAAAGTTTGTTACTGTAGCTGTGTTAGTAGGTCTTGCCAGTATTTTTGTCGGACAATATTTGATAAGCAGCTATTTAAAATCGAAAATATCTGGTAGAGGCTATCAACCTTGCCCCGCAACCACCTTGTTGTTCACCCGCGTTACTTACAGTGCCTGGACATTAAATCCTGCCTTGTGTTACGACGCTGACGTTAAGCGAATTGTGCAGCGTGGTGTCTGGGATGAGTCAAAACAAGTTGAGCAAATGCTACAGCAAAGGGAAAGGCAGCAGGAAGCACGACGCCAGTTTTTACTACAGGAAGAGAAAATAAAACAGCAGCGTGCTCAACGAGCCGCCGAAGCGGCGCAGAATTAGTGCGGTTTGGTAATCAATACTGAGACGCATCAGTGTGCTGCACACTAAACTTTCCGGTACACCAACACCTCATAAGGGCGCATTATTGCGCCCTTAGTTTTTGCAGCAAATAAAGCCTTGACCAAGTTTAGTTTTTCGGTAAATGTACTAACACAGTGAACATTAATTAATCGGTTTTAGAATGGAATCTAGCGCTTTTATCATCAGTTTGGTTGCAGTCATTATCGCTACCGCATCGACTGTAGTTAGCTATTTAATATACAGACAAGCAAGAGATCCTGAGATTGTTGTATATGCTCAAATTGATGAAAGAAGGCCATCAATCATCAATTTGGTAATAGAAAATATAGGTAATAGCCCTGCTTGGAATGTTAGTTTTTCATCATCTGAGCCAGTTCCATATAGAGCATTCGGGATTGATAAATTATCTGATTCAGAAATTATGAGTAATGGACCGTTAATTAATGGTATACCATGTTTCGGTCCCAGAGCTAAAAGAGTATTGACGTGGGGCCAGTTTGGTGGAATTCGAGATAAGTTGGGTAAAGAATGTTTAGATATTGAAGCTATTTACTTTAGCAAGCCAGCCCTTAGTTTTTTTCGGAAAAAGCACAAATCAATATCAAGGCTAGATATTAAATCTTTTGAATGTTCTGATGTTTCTGATCATAACTGGAATCAAAAAATTGCAGAGGAATTGAAGAAAATTGCAAACTATATGAAGTCTCAATAGTTAAGGTCGGTTCCTATCAAGTTGATTGCTTGAGTTGGGTTTAGTGTAGTCTGAAAGGCGCTGTTGAAGTGAACCCATTCGCCTTTCCCTTGTACTCCTTGTATAATACGCGCCCTTGTTACTCTCAGGCGTGCAATTTATGACCACAGCTTCATCCGTTAATCTTCGAAAGTCTGCACCTGTAGCACGGATGGCGCCTGAGCGTGATTTATTCTCTTACCCGAAATACTGGGCCGAGTGCTATGGCACGGCGCCGTTTTTACCTATGTCGCGCAAGGAAATGGACGAACTTGGCTGGGACAGCTGCGATGTTATTTTGGTAGTCGGCGATGCCTATGTAGACCACCCCAGCTTTGGTATGGCGGTAGTAGGGCGCATGTTAGAAGCCCAGGGCTATCGCGTGGGGCTTATTTGTCAGCCGGATTGGCACAGCAAAGACGACTTTATGCGCCTGGGCAAACCGAACCTGTTTTATGGCGTGTCGGCCGGTAATATGGACTCGATGATTAACCGCTACACCGCCGATAAAAAGCTGCGCCACGATGATGCCTATACCGCCGGTGATATTGGCGGCAAACGGCCGGACCGCGCGGTTACTGTATACACCCAACGCTGTAAAGAAGCCTATAAAGACGTGCCGGTGATTATTGGCGGCATAGAAGCCAGCTTACGCCGTATTGCGCACTATGATTACTGGTCGGAAAAAGTGCGTCGTTCTGTGATATTCGACGCCAAGGCTGATATTTTAATTTACGGCAATGCCGAGCGGCCATTGGTAGAAGTAGCGCACCGCATTGCATCAGGCGTGCCCATTAGCGAAATACAAGATGTACGCGGCACTGCGGTTATTCGTAAAGAGCCGCTGCCGGGCTGGCGCGGCGTGGATTCTACAGCGCTGGATAAAATCGGCAAAATAGACCCGGTGCCTAACCCCTATGGCGCCGACGATGTGGGCTGCAGCAGTTATTCGGAATATGCCAAAGCCGGTATTGATTTAACCAAGCCCGCCGAAGTGGAAGCCAAACCGATACTGGTGCAGCCGCCACGGCAAAAGCCGTGGGAGCAAACTTACGTTAAGCTGCCGGCGTTTGAGCAGGTAAGCGTAAATAAGCCGCTGTATGCGCATGCTTCGCGTATTTTACACCAGGAAACCAACCCCGGTTGTGCCCGCGCCATTATGCAACGCCATGGCGACCGGCATATCTGGGTTAACCCGCCGGCCTTTCCTTTAAGCACGGAAGAAATGGATCTGGTATTTGGTCTGCCGTATCAGCGCGTGCCGCACCCTGTGTATGGCAAGGAAAAAATTCCGGCCTACGAGATGATTAAAACCTCGGTAAATATTATGCGCGGCTGCTTTGGCGGCTGCTCGTTCTGTTCTATTACCGAGCATGAAGGCCGCATTATTCAAAGCCGCTCGAAAGAGTCGATTATGCAGGAGATTAAGGATATTCGCGACAAAGTGCCGGGTTTTACCGGCGTGATATCCGATCTTGGCGGGCCAACGGCCAATATGTACCGCTTAAACTGTAAAAACCCCAAAGCCGAGCAAACCTGCCGCCGGCCCAGCTGCGTGTACCCCACCATATGCGAGCATATGGACACCGACCAAAGCCCGACGGTAGAGCTGTACCGCGAAGCGCGTACTTTACCAGGCATTAAAAAGGTGTTGGTGGCCTCGGGCGTGCGTTACGACTTGGCAGTGGAAGATCCGAACTACGTGCGCGAGCTGGTACAGCACCATGTTGGCGGCTATTTAAAAATCGCGCCGGAGCATACCGAGAACGGCCCGTTATCGAAGATGATGAAGCCGGGCATGGGCGCTTACGATAAGTTTAAAGAAATGTTCGACCGCTTTAGTAAAGAAGCCGGTAAAGAGCAGTTTTTAATTCCGTATTTTATTGCGGCGCACCCGGGCACCACCGATCTGGACATGGTTAACCTGGCGCTGTGGTTAAAAGAGCGTGACTTTAAGCTGGACCAGGTGCAAAACTTTTACCCCAGCCCAATGGCGAACGCGACCACCATTTACCACACCGAAATGAACTCGCTGAAGAACATTAACAAAGCCAATGACGAAGTGGTAGCCGTGCCCAAAGGCGAGCGTCAGCGCCGCTTACATAAAGCGATACTGCGTTACCATGACCCCAAAGGCTGGCCGCAAATTCGTGAAGCGCTGATTAAAATGGGCTTAAAGCACTTAATTGGCCGCAGTAAAGGCTGTTTAGTGCCGGAAGAGGGCAAAGACGAGCAGTTTAAAAAGCCGTTAAAAGGCGGTCAACCGGCACTGAGCCGCCACACCGGCTTAAACCCGGCGGCGAAAGCGATTGCCAAACAGGGTAAAAAGCCAGCACATGGTCAAAAGCCGTTTAATGCTAACGGTAAGCCTGCGGCTAAAACCGGTGCCGGTAAAGCTAATGGCCCTAAGAGCCCGCAGCGGTCTAAAGGCTAATGCAGCGGCTGTTTTTCAGCCTTAAATTCTCCCCCGTGCAGCAACAGCAGTTGCTGCCGTATCAGCAGCAGGCGCTGAGTGTATGCCCCAGCGCCAACGCGGTTGACACTGATAACCTGCACTTGACGCTGTTTTTCTTAGGTCAGACAGATAGCGAACAGCAACAGCGCCTGATTAGTGCAGCACAGCAGATTAATATGCCACCGTTTAACCTGACACTGGACACGCTGAGCTGTTTTACTAAACCAAAAATTCTCTATCTGGCGCCATCACACATTCCCAATGCACTGTGGCAGTTGCAGCAGCAAGTGGCAGCGCTTTGTAAAACTGCAGGTTTTAGCGATATGCATGATAGCTACCGGCCGCATATTACCCTGGCACGGCAGGCCTTGTGCGATGCGGCATTGCAGCAGCCGGTGGTGCCGTTAACTATGCAGGTTAGTGGGTTTGCGCTTTATCAGTCAGCGCAATTTAACGGCCGCTTGCAATACCGGCCATTACATCACTTTGTGCTGATATAACAACTCTTTAGCAGTGTCAGCCACAAAGGCTTAAGTGTAGTAAAGCAAACTGCTATAGTTCATCAGTGATTAATTTTCGCCGCCTATACTGGCCATCAACTGCACTAACAAGGATGGGTTATGCCTGCCTCTGCGTCATTTTTGGGTAAGATTTTCGGCTCGATAAACTGGACTGCGCCCAACTGGGTACAACAAGTAAAGTTTAGTGCTAAACAGCAACCGGTTAAGTTCTGGAGCCTGCTGTTGGTAGGAGTGCTGAGTGTTGCGGCTGTAGTTGGTGGCGTGCGCTATTACCAGCAATTACCCAAACCACTACGGGTTATTGCCAGCATTACGGCGCCGGAAGTTGGACATTATCAGGATGATATTGAACAGCCAACCCAGCTACGATTGCAGTTTAGTTATGAAATGACCAACCAACAGCAGCGTATTCAGCCAGTAACGCAGTTATCGGCCGCCAGACTGGATTTAATTGGCGAAGTACTAAACGAAGGTATTAGCGTCAGCCCGGCGATTAGCGGCAAGTGGCTGTGGCAAGATGACAACAGCTTAACGTTTACCCCGGAGCAGGCTTGGCCGGCGGCGACGTCGTATCAGGTAAAGTTGGATAAGAGTATTTTTGCTGCCGCAATCAAGCTGGCTAAAACTGACTACCGTTTTGACACCGCAGCGTTGGATGCGCAAATAAACCGGCTGCGGTTTTATCAACACCCCACCGAACAAAGCACCCGCCAGATAGTGACGACGCTAAATTTTAGCCATCCGGTCGCTTTAGATAGCCTGAAAGAGCGGCTTTCAATGACCATGCGGCCAGATGGTAGCGATGTGCGTAGCAAAGGTGAAGTCATAGACTTTGCGTTAACGGCAGATAAAAGTGGCCGCGAGGTTTATGTGCAATCAGTAGCGCTTAGCCTACCAGAGCGCGAGCAATATTTAACGCTATTGCTAGAAGCTGGTGTGAAGGCGCAAAACGGCAATGGCAAAACCACACAAGACAGCACAAAGCAGTTACTTGTGCCGGATAAAAATAGCTTTTTAAAAGTAGAGCAGTTGCGCACCGACATTATCCGCGGCGCTGAGCAACAGCTTGAGCAAGAGCCGGAGCAAATGCTGCTGCTGAGCTTTACCGATCGTATCGACCGTGCCGAGTTACACAGTAAACTGAAGCTGTATGTATTGCCAAAACACCCAAAACGCAACTCCAACTATTGGGCCGTCGGAGAAGTTAACAGTAGCGTATTACAGCAAGCCAGCCTGCTGAGCTATGAGCTAATGCCCACAGCGCAGCAGCACGACAGTGCATTTAGTATTAAATTAGATTTACCGCCGGGCCAACACCTGTTTGTCAGTGTGGCAAAGGGCTTGCAATCTACTAGTGAATTTAACCTGTCGAATGAGTACCGTGCAGTGGTGCAGGCGCCAGCGTATCCGAAAGAGGCGCGCATAGTCGGCGAGGGCGCAATGCTTACCTTAAGTGGCGAGCAGACTCTGCAATTACTTAGCCGTGGCGTCAAAGGGCTGCGGGTTACCTTACATAAATTGCTGCCTGGCGAGTTAAACCATTTTATCAGCCAAAGTGGCGGTGACATCAGCCAGCCGTATTTCAATAATTATCAGTTTGATGAAAGCAATATCAGCAGTCGGTTTGAAAAAACCTTTACCCTGGCCAATAGCCATGCCAAGCAAGCCAATTATTTGTCATTAGCGTTAAAGCCCTATCTGGCTGAAGCCGGCATGGGCGTGTTTTTTATTCAGCTGGCTGAATTTGACCCGAAGCGACCAAACGCTGAAGGTGCGCAGCTGCATAAACGCGTGGTGCTGGTAACCGATTTAGGTTTGCTGGTTAAACATAATAACGATAGCAGCCAGCAGGTGTTTGTCATGTCGCTGGCTGATGGCAAGCCGGTAGCCGGCGCCAAGGTTGAATTGTTGGGTAAAAATGGTGTCGCGGTGTTAAGTGGCGCTACAGATAGCCAGGGTAGCGTTAAGCTGGCTAAAACCAGCGGTTTTAGCCGTGAGCGTCAGCCGGTAGTATATTTGGTTAGCCGCGATCGTGGCGGTGTAATGGACAGCAGCTTTATTCCGTATGACCGCTATAGCCGGCAGTTGGATTACTCTAAATTTAATACCAGTGGCCGCTATCAGGATGAACTAAGCAGCAAAGCATTAAGTGCATATATGTTTAGCGATCGCGGTATTTACCGGCCCGGTGAGCAGGTGCAGTTGGCGGCGATTATTCGCCACAACGATTTATCTTTGGCGCAGCAGCAACTGCCGCTAAAAATTCAGGTAACAGGCCCGCGTGGCAGTGCCTTTTGGCAACAGAATTTCAGCTTAAGCGGCCGCGGTATGCACAGCTTTAGTCTGGACACCCAGGCGCAGAGTGACACCGGTAACTACCATGCCAGTATTAGCCTGCTCGATAGCAAAGGTAATACCAGCCGGCATTTAGGTTCGGTTAGTTTTGCACTGGAAGAGTTTGAAGCAGATACACTGAAAATTAGCAGCCGCTTTAACCAAAGCCTGGCCGGGGACACCGAGCGGGGTTGGTTATCACCACAAAATTTAGTGGCACTGGTGCAGCTGGATAATTTGTTTGGTACGGCGGCGCAGCAGCGCAAAGTCAGCGCAAAATATGAGTTGATGCCAGCCAGTTTCAGCTTTAGCGAATACCCGGAATATCGTTTTATTGCGCCACAAGACACAGAGCAAAACAGCACCACCGTGCGCCAGACCCTTGACGAGCAACAAACCGATGCTGACGGTAAAGCCAGCTTTGAGCTGCCGTTGACACAGTACAGCGGCGGTACATATCGGTTGATATTAACTACCGAAGGCTTTGATGGCAGTGGCGGTAAGAGTGTGCAACACCGGCGCAGTGCGCTGTTGTCGCCATTAACGGCCCTGGTGGGCGTAAAAACTGATGGTGACTTAAGCTACCTTAAAAGGCAGCAAAGCCGTAACCTGGAATTTATCGCTATTAACAGTGCATTGGCACAAATAGCGTTAGATGATTTAACCCTGCAGCTGGTAGAAAAACGGCCGCTATCAAGCCTGGTAAAACAAAACGATGGCACCTATCAATATCAAAGCATCGTACAGGACGTCAGCGTTAGTGCAGCGCCATTTAGCATAGCGGCAACCGGTAGTGTGTATCAGCTGCCAACAGACAGCCCTGGCGATTATGAACTGCAACTGCGCCAGGGTGAGCAGCTGCTGGGCAAGTTGGCTTTTAGTGTTGTTGGTGCGGGCAATATCAGCGCTATGCTGGAGAAAAACGCCGCTCTTGCCGTTAAGCTGAACAAGGTCGACTACAGCGCTGGCGATTGGATTGAGCTTAATATTACCGCGCCTTATACCGGTAGTGGTTTAATCAGCATTGAAACGGACAAAGTACATGCTTTTAGCTGGTTTAGTAGCGATACCACCAGCAGTATTCAGCGGATACGGTTACCCGAGGGTCTCGAAGGTAATGCTTATATTAATGTGAGTTTTGTGCGTGGCAGTAACTCAGATGCGTTGTTTGTTAGCCCGCTAAGTTATGCAGTAGTGCCGTTTAATATCGACCGCAGCAAGCGTGAGCTCAGCATTAGCCTGGTTGCCCCTGAAGAAGTTCGGCCTGGCAAACCTTTTACTTTGGGCTATAAAACCGACCGGCCGGCCGATGTGCTGTTGTATGGTGTTGATGAGGGTATTTTGCAGGTGGCTGGCTATCAGTTGCCGGATCCGTTATCGCACTATTTGCAAAAACGTGCGCTGCAGGTGCGCAGTTTGCAAATGCTGGATTTAATTTTGCCTGAATTTAGCGCGCTGCAACGCCAATTAGCCGGCGTAGGCGGTGACAGCGAACGAATAATGGTAACTGGCAGCAGAATGATGCTGGATAGAAACCTCAACCCCTTTGCCCGTCGTGCAGAGCAACCCGGTGTATTTTGGCTGGGTATGGTTAAAGCCGGCACTGAACTTGCCACGCAGCAGGTTACCGTGCCGGCCAGTTTTAGTGGCAATTTAAAACTGATGGCAGTAGCGGTTAGCGACGAAGCATTATCTGCAATCAGCCAGGACTTGCGCGTGCGCGGGCCCTTTGTATTGACGCCTGATGTGTTATTAAGCGCAGCTCCGGGGGACGAATTTGATGTTAGCGTAACGGTGGCTAATGGTGTTAAAGGTTCAGGCCCGGCTGCGCCGATAACGGTAAGCCTGCAGTTGCCTGCCAGCTTAACGGCCATTGGCAGCAGTGAGCGGCAGCTTAATATCAGTGAGAACAGTGAGCAAAGTGTGCGTTTTCGGCTTAAAGCTGCAGAGACGCCAGGCGAGGCCAGTATCCGCTTTAGCGCCAGCTTTAAACAAGGAGAGCTGGTAGAGCAAGCCAGTAGAAGCGTGAGTTTAAGCATTCGCCCGGCGACGCCTTATGTAAATACATTACATGCTGGCTTTGATAAAGATGGCCAGGCCACGGTCGCGACCCGTTATCCGCTACATCGCGAGTTTGCTCAGCTAAGCGTGGCCGCATCTGCCAGTCCGCTGGTATTGGTGGAAGGTTTTACCGATTATTTAGCGCGTTATCCGCATGGTTGTACCGAGCAAGTGGTATCACAAGTATTTCCCTGGTTGGGCTTAGTGCAACAGCCTTCCTATCAGGCGCGCTGGCCAGAGCTCAATGAAAAGTTCGCTATTTTGTTGCAAAAACTGGCCGAGCGGCAGCTAAGTGATGGTAGTTTTAGTTTTTGGCCTGGCAGTTTCTCGGCTGCCGATGTGCCGAGTATTTATGCTATGCACTTTTTACTCACGGCCCGCGAGCAAGGCCTGGCAGTACCCGACTATTTGTATCAGCAAGGGCTGGAATACTTACGCAGCGTTGCACGCCAGGGCGGAGCCAACTTGTATCAGGCCAGGGCCCGTGCAACAGCGATATACCTACTAACCCGCAGCGGCGAAGTGACCAGTAACTATTTAACCGAACTGCATGAGCGGTTAGAGAAGCAACACCAGCAAGCCTGGCAGGGTGATGTTACTGCCAGCTACATGGCCGCCAGTTATCAGTTACTGCAAAAGCCCGAGATAGCGCGGGGCTTAATACGCAGTTACCGCTTAGGTAAGGCTTCTGCGATGCAAACTGCCTACCTGGCGCGGGCAGATATTAATTTTACACAGTACGCCAACCCGACGTTTCAATCTCAGCTTAGTCAGGATGCACAGCATATTTATTTGCTGGCCAGTCATTTTGCCGATGAGGCGCGTAAACTGCAGCAGTCGGCTTTGTTAGATATGCTACAACCGGTGTTTGATAAGCAGTACAACACTTATGCTACCGCGTACACCGTACTGGCACTGGCGGCATACCAGCAGTTGCTTACCGAGCAACAGCTGGAAGCGCCAGCGTTTTATCAGCTTAATGCCGACGGCAGTAAAACGGCTATTACCGGCAGCGATAATTTGGCAGCGCTGCCTAAGCGGGAATTTACGGTGTTGGCAGAAAGCATTTTACTGCAAAGTGAACAACCACTGTTTTATGCCTTAAGTGAAGCTGGCTTTGCGCTAAAGCCCCCAACGCAGGCGGTGGCTGAGCAACTGGAAGTAGCGCGTGATTATCTGAACAGTGAAGGCCAGGTGGTTAACCAGGCCCGGCAGGGTGACGAGCTAACCGTGCGACTGCGTATACGCAGCCTGAGCAACAGTTGGCACAGCAATGTGGCAGTAGTAGATTTATTACCTGCTGGCTTTAACGTGATAAGAAGCTCGGTGCCGCGCCAAAGCATGCGCTGGCGCGCTGATTATGTCGATATTCGCGAAGACAGAATTGTGTACTATGGCACTTTTGGCACGCAAATGACCGAGTTGAAGTATCAGGTTAAAGTAACGGCAGCAGGCGATTTTACCCTGCCGGTGGTGCAGGCTGAGTCGATGTATGATAACAGTGTGCACGCTAGCACAGCAGCTGGCCGTTTTGTGGTTAGTGCAGCTAACGCTGATTAGCAGCTGCCAGGAGCCAAGGTGCAACGGGTGCGCGTAAAAAAATGGCTGTGGATGGCATTGTTGCCACCTGGACTGGTGTTGCTGATTATAACGCTGCTGCTGTGCTCGCCAAAGCCTGAGCTATATAGCAACTACGCCCAGAGCAGCGCTTATTTTGCTGACGGTGGCGAGCTATTAAGCTTACGTCTGGCGTCGGATCAGCGTTATCGTTTGCGTGTTGCGCTTAGTGATATTGCGCCGGTATTACGCCAAGCCACCTTGCTATACGAAGATCGGCAATTTTATAGCCATGTCGGTGTTGATGCTAAGGCCATAATACGTGCTTTCTGGCAGGGCGTTGTGCAAGGAGGCAGGCGGCAGGGGGCTTCAACCTTAAGTATGCAGCTGGCGCGGCTACGTTATCAGCTAAACACGAGCAGTATAAGCGGCAAGTTGCAACAACTGGCGTATGCCTTGTATCTGGAGTGGCATTTTAGCAAAGATGACATTTTAGAAGCCTATTTTAATTACGCGCCCTATGGCGGTAATATTGAAGGCGTGGCTGCAGCCAGCTTGATTTATTTTGCCAAAGAAGCCCATCGGCTGACACTGCCCGAGGCCCTGGCGCTGAGCGTTATTCCGCAAAACCCAAACCAACGTAGCCCGCTAAGTAACGCTGGCGTGCAGCAGCTGGAGCTGGCGCGCCAGCGTTTAGCTACGCTGTGGTTAGAGCATTATCCGCTGCTACAGCCCGATGCTGCAGGGCGTTTAAGCTTGCCGCTGACATTTAACACCCGTACTGATCTAAGCTATGACGCACCGCATTTTATTAATCAATTACAAACACAAGGACATACAGCGGGCCGGTTCTATACCAGCTTACAACTGCCGTTGCAGCAGCAGATGCAACAAAAGCTTCGGGCCTATCTGCGCCGGCATAGCGACAAAGGTTTTACTAATGCCAGCGCCTTACTGATAAAACGCAGTACGCTGCAGGTGCAGGCCTGGCTGGGATCTGCCGATTTTAATAATGCTGCGATCAGTGGTCAGGTCGATGGTGTTACGGCACTGCGTTCACCAGGTTCGGCGCTCAAACCTTTTGTATATGCGCTCGCCATGCAACAAGGGCTTATTCACCCGCATACGCTGCTTAGTGATTTGCCACGGCGTTATGGCAGTTTTAACCCAGAGAATTTTGATCGCCAATATGCCGGCCCCATCAATGCCACCGAGGCGTTGATTAACAGCCGAAATGTGCCCGCAGTGCAATTGCAGGCGCGTCTAACCGCACCGGATTTTTATCACTGGTTAAAACAGGCCCAAGTACCGCTGACTTTTCCTGCCCAGCACTATGGCCTGGCCTTAGTGCTGGGTGGCATGGAAATTAGCATGCAGCAGCTGGTGCAACTCTATGCCATGCTGGGTAATGGCGGTAACTGGCAACCTATAGTTTGGCAAGCCAGTGCCGGCAGCAAGGCGTCTCAGGCGCTGTTAACCCCAGAAGCGGCGTTTTTAACCTTGGATATGCTGCGCCAGCATGCTAAACCACAGGCCGGTTTACTTAGCGAACTGGTAGACACGACGCCGGTAGCATGGAAAACCGGTACCTCTTACGCGTTTCGTGATGCCTGGGCTATCGGGCTAAGCGGTGATTATGTGCTTGCAGTGTGGTTGGGTAACTTTGACGGCAGTAGCAATCCTAATTTGATTGGTCGCAGTGCCGCCGGGCCTTTGTTATTTGAGTTATTTGCACTGCTGCCGCAGGACAACCTTGCCAATCAGCAGCTATTTAACAGTAACCAGCAGTTAAACCTGAAACAGGTAGCGCTTTGTAGTCGCAGCGGTGACTTAGCGAATAAATATTGTCCGAAGACCCGACCTGGCTGGTTTATTCCCGGGGTTTCACCGATTAAGCTGTCAGAGGTGCATCGGGCGGTGCCGGTATATGTCGATAGCGGCCTGCGCGCCTGCTACCACCAACCACCGCAAACGCAGTTGCAGGTATATGAGTTCTGGCCGTCAGACTTTGCCAATGCATACCAGCTATCTGGCCTGGTATTGCAAAAGCCACCGCATTATCAAGAAGCATGTACTGGCCAGCAGTTCTCGCAACAGGCGCCCAAAATTCGCTCGCCACAACCGACGTTAACCTATCAATTGGGCAAACAGGCAGCGCAGCAGCAAATTGCGCTGCAGGCCAGTTTTGACGGCGCGGTAACAAAAGCACACTGGTTTATTGATAATCGTTATTTAGGCGCTGTAGCACCGGGCGAAACCCTGTTTTGGCAAGGCGAAGCCGGCGAGTTTCAGCTTAGGGTGGTGGATGATTTAGGCGGTGTTGCCAGCCAGTTGCTGCGGGTGAGTACAAACTAAAAACAGGCTGCTGGGAGCCGGGCCGGACAAGGTGCAATATATTAGTACCTAAACATTGCAGTGCTGGTGACTAAAATGTAATCTTGCTGCGAAAATTTAACGGATAGGTAATAAATCAGGATGTTTATGCAGTTTTTTAAATCATTAGTGTGCGCAGTAGTGCTGATTACCGGTTGTGCGCAGGCGGCTGAGCCGGATATGGTGGCGGAGTTTAGTAAAGATGCTACTTATAGCGATGTTAAATTATCGCCAGATGGTAAGTTTCTTTCCGTGGTTGTTAGTTTAAATGGCAAGAAGGCTTTGGGCTTTGTCGACCGTTCTAGCTATAACATGGTGAATGCGATTCAGTTTGGCGGTGAATACGAAGTAGGTGACTACCATTGGGTAAATGATGAACGCGTAGTGATAAAAATGGTGGCATCACTACCCTGGAGTAAAGAGCCAGCCTATTACGGTGAGCTATATGCGGTAAACTGGAACGGTAGAATGGGCTCGATGATCTACGGTTATTCTGCGGCCGAGCAACAAACAGGTAAGCTTATCAAACAACGTGAGGCGACGCAGGGCTGGGCTGAAATTGTTGATTTATATACTAAAGATGACCGAAAAATAGTCATTTCCAGTACACCATGGGGCCAGGATGGTAACCGGGTGCCTGAACTGCTGTTAATGGATGTCTATAGCGGTAAAACACGTAAAATTGCGCATGGGCCGGCAGCTTACAGTAATTTTTTGGTCGATGATGACGGTGAACCGGTGTTAGCTTTTGGGGTAGATAAGCATAATGATCGTGTTGTGTTTCGTTATAACCAAAAAGATGAGGACTGGACAGAAGTACCAAAACAGAAGTTCGGTAATGACTTCAGGCCAATTGGCTTGAACGACACCAAAGATGGCGTTTATGTATTTGACGATTTTCAGCAAGATAAAATGGGTCTGTTTGAGCTGAAATTAGCCGATTTTGCTTACACTGAAGTATTTACCGATGCCAAGGTCGACATTAGCAGCTTTGAAGCCACCAAAGAGGGCAATAACGTATTTGCTTTTAAACTGGAAGATGGCAACCCCAGCTATGCGTTGTTCACCGAAAAATATGCTGAAGCCAAACTATTTAAAGAGTTATTGACTATTTTCCCTGGTGAAGCGCTACATATCACCAGCAAAACTGATGATGACAAACTGTGGGTGGTATACAGCTATTCGGATACAAACCCGGGTACCTATTATTTATATGATGCTGAAAAAAAATCTATTGGTCAGTTGTTTAGCACAAGGCCTTATCTGGCCGATGTGAAATTAGCTAATACAAAACCGATCTCGTTTACCTCCTTTGATGACACCGTAATACATGGCTATTTTACCGCAGGTAAAAATCAAACTGAGCATAAACCACTAATTGTTAATGTGCATGGCGGCCCACACGGTGTGCGTGATCATTGGGGATATGACGGTGAGGTACAATTGCTGGCCAATGCCGGTTATTCTGTGCTGCAGGTTAACTTCCGTGGTTCAGGCGGTTATGGCAATAGCTTGCTCAGAGCGGGTTATTTGCAATGGGGCGATGCCATTCAGCGCGACATTATAGCCGCAACAGAATGGGCTATTGCCAGCGGTATGGCCAAAGCCGGTAATGTTTGTATTATGGGTGCTAGTTTTGGTGGCTATGCTGCACTGCAATCTGCTAGTTTGGCACCAGACTTGTTTAAGTGCACTGTTGGTGTCGCTGGCGTTTACGATTTAAATATCATGAAATCAGATGGCGATATTCCGCTCAAATCTTTCGGTATTTCATACCTGGATCAGGTTCTGGGTTCAGATCAGGCTCAGTTGGATGCGTATTCTCCGGTAAACCAGGTAGCGAAACTTAAAGCGGCAGTATTAATTGCCCATGGTAAACGTGACAAGAGAGCACCGCTGGAACATGCGTTAAGGTTAAAAAAAGCGTTAGATAACGCCGGTAAACCTTACCAGTGGCTTGAGTTTAACGATGAAACCCATGGCTTTTATTCACCACAAAACCGTGAAGTGTATTATCGAAAACTACTGGAGTTTTTACAAACTCACCTGAAAAACTAAAGCAGGTTTGCGTTTTGCTAAGTGGGGCGCTGCAGTATAATAACAACAATTTATGTTAAGAGTTGCTTATGTACTGCGCCCACTATGCAGCTAAACGCTGTCAGTCTTGCCATTGGCTGGACAAAATTTACCCTGAACAACTGGCGCTAAAGCAGCAACAGTTACTTGCATTACTGGCCCCGGCACAAGACACAAAAGTGCTTGAGCCGGTAGCCTCTGCTGAGCAGGGCTTTCGTTACAAAGCCAAAATGGTAGTACTGGGTACGGTAGACACTCCGGTGCTGGGCATTGTTAATACACAGGATGACGTGGTCGATTTAAGCGATTGTCCACTGTATCCGCCGGCGTTTTCCCCGGCCTTTGCCTTGTGTAAAGCCTTTATACAGCGGGTAAGATTAACCCCTTACGATATTGCTACCAGGCGCGGCGAGCTGAAGTTTATTCTGCTTAGCCAAAGCCGGCACAGCGGCCGTTTTATGCTGCGCTTTGTGCTGCGTTCAAAAAACTGTCTGGCATCGATTGAAAAACACTTACCTTGGCTGTTGCAACAGTGGCCAGAGCTTGAGGTGTGTTCGGTAAACCTGCAACCGTTGCCTGCCGCAGTGCTGGAGGGCGAACAAGAGATTATCCTGACACAGCAAACACTGTTAGCCGAGCAGCTAAACCAGGTGCCGCTGTATTTAACGCCACAAAGCTTTTTTCAAACCCAGCCGGTGATGGCCGCTGCGCTATACCAAACGGCAGCCGATTGGGTTGCGCAGTTGCAACAGCAGCACGGCGATTTTAGCCGAATTTGGGATCTGTTTTGCGGTGTCGGCGGCTTTGGTTTACATCTGACTAAGCCGGCACAGCAACTCACCGGTATTGAAATTGCTCCTGCGGCTATTGCCAGCGCCACACGCTCGGCCAAAGAGTTGGGGCTAACGCAGGTGCAGTTTCAGGCGCTGGACTCCGCAGCATTTGCTGCTGCCTCAGCGCAAGCGCCGGATTTGTTGGTGGTTAACCCGCCCCGGCGGGGCCTGGGTAAGCAGCTGTGTCAGGATATTGCACGACTGGCACCGCGCTGGTTGCTGTATTCCAGTTGTAATGCGCAAACTCTGGCAGAGGATTTAGCGGTACTAACAGACTATAAGCTTCTGAAAGTACAGCTGTTCGATATGTTTGCTCACAGCAATCATTATGAAGTGCTGACACTGCTGCAAAGGCGGGTGTAACCCCGCAGTTGCATCCTGTATATCTCAGTATATACTGTATCAATATACAGTAATATTGAGTGTGATATGTCGGCGTTACTTCAACAATTAGCCAGACGCCAGCTGCTATGGCACGGCAACAGCCAGCAGGCAGCGTATCAGGCGGTAAGCTCTGGCTACCCACAGCTGGATCAACAGCTGGCCGGTGGCTTTCCATCTACCGGCCTTATTGATATTCAAACAAACACCGGCATTGGCGAGCTACGGCTGTTACTGCCCTATTTGCAGCAGCAACAACAGCATAGCGGCCGCTTACTGGTGTTTATCTCGCCACCGGCACAGCCGTGTGCTGATATGCTGGTTACGGCCGGCATAGTGCTGTCGCAGTTAGTGATTATTACACCTAAAACGGCCAAAGAAGCGCTGTGGGCAGCAGAGCAGTGCTTACAAAGTGGCTGTTGTGCTTCGGTATTAATGTGGCAGGTGCCGCTGAAGCTGGCGCTGGCGCGGCGTTTACAGCTGGCGGCAGAGCAGGGGGGGGCCAGTCTGGTGTTGCTGCGCCGGCCGGCAGCCAGCCTGAGTTTGCCGGTAAATTTAAGCCTTGAGCTAACACCGCACCAACATGGGCTGCAGCTTAGCGTGCACAAACGCAAGGGCGGCTGGCCGGCCGCGGCATTTTTGCTGGATATGCAGCAGCACTGGCCGGCTTTGTATCCGGCTGCGGACAGCGCAGCATTACCACAGCGTAAGGCTGGCTAAGATGGCGCTGTATTTGTATCTGCATTTTCCAGCGCTACAGTGCGATAGCATTACCGACCCGGGGCAACAAGCTTTACCGCTGGCGGTAGTGGATGCGCAGCATAGTATTATTCAGTTAAATGCACAGGCGGCCGCGCAAGGTGTGCAACTGCAGATGGGGCTGGCGACCGCTGCCGCACTGTGCCATAACCTGCAACTTATCCCCTATCAGCCACAGCAACAACAAGCCGTGTTAAGGTCGATTGCACAGCAGCTTTATCAGGTGAGTGCTGACATTGCCTTGGATGGACCGGACGGCCTGTATTTACGCTTATGCAATATGTTGCAGTTATATCAGGGGCTGGCCGGTTACCGGGCGGCGTTAATGGCCGCTTTGGCGCTACTGCCTTATCAATATTATTACGCCAGCGCCGCCACACCTTTGGCGGCGAAATGTCTGGCGCTGCAGCGGCTTAATTTGCTGACGCAAGACAGCATCGACACAGAAACAGCGCTTAAACGCAGCCCGCTTAGCTTTACAGAGCTGGAGCCGGATATACAGCAGCAACTGCAACGCTTGGGTATTGCCAGCCTGGGGCGTTTATTGGCGCTATCGACAACAGAGCTGGCGCGGCGTTTTGATAACCGTTTGGTCAGCTATCTTGGCCGTTTACGTGGTGAGTTTTTTCATGCGCTGGAGTATATCCGGCCCGAGCCCGGCTTCAGCCGGTATCTGGAGCTGTTGTATGACATCAGTGATATGGCAGTACTCAGCGCACCGCTTAGCAGGTTACTACAGCAACTGCAGCAACAGCTACAGCGCAACAATGCCTTGTGCCATCAACTGACACTGCGCTTATATTGCCGTGACAGCGAGACACAAAACTACAGCGTTGGCTCGGCGCAGGGCGAATACCGCGCGGCAAACTGGCTGAAGCTGTGTCAGTTGCAACTGGAAAACCATCGTCTGACCGCGCCGGTATATGGCCTGCAACTTGAGGCTACACATTTTATGCCGCAGCAGGCACAAAGTGACGATTTATTTGCGCCACAGCAGGGCAACGTATCGGCCTTGCAGCTGGTGTCGTTGCTGCAAGCCAGGTTAGGCAGCAATGCAGTAAGTGGCCTTAGCCTGCAAAACCAGCATTTACCCGAGCAAGCCAGCGGCCGACCGCTGCCGTTGTTGCAAACTAAACCGCTGGCCGGGGCTTTGTTGCAACGGCCGGCATTTATATTGCCACAGCCGCGGCCACTGCAAGAAGCGGTAGAGATTAGCAGCGGGCCAGAGCGTCTGTGCCCCGATGGCTGGCAACTGGCGGCGCAGCGTGATTATTTTATTGGCCGCAATGGCAAAGGCCAATGGTTGTGGCTGTATCGCACCGCGCAGCAACAATGGTTTGTGCACGGTTTGTTTAGTTAGCTGCTGCCTATGCGTTACGCTGAACTGTTTTGTCAAAGCCACTTTAGTTTTTTGCACGGCGCCTCCAGCCCGCAGGAGCTGGTGCAACAAGCGGCAGTGCTGGGCTACAGTGCGCTGGCACTGACCGATGAATGTTCGGTAGCCGGTATAGTGCGGGCTTACCGGCAAATTAACGAGCAAGCGCTTAATATTAAACTGATTGTCGGCAGCTATTTTAAGCTGGATAAGCTTGAGCTGGTACTGCTGTGCACGGACAAAGCGGCTTACGCCGAGCTGTGCCGCATTATTACTAATGCCAGGCGGCGCAGCACTAAGGGCGAATATTGCTTAACCGAATGGGATCTTATGTCACTGCAGCACTGCCTGCTGCTGTGGCTACCCAGCGGCGATAGCGACACTGATACACACTGGGCCAACTGGCTGCAAAAATATCACGGCGAGCGGCTGTGGCTGGCCATGCGCCGCGAGCTTAGCCATAATGAAGCCGCTTTTAACCATTATAGCCAGCAACTGCAACAGCAGTATCAGTTAAAGGCTGTAGCCTGTGGTGCTGTGCTAATACATATTCCCGGGCGGTTGGCGCTGCAGCACTGCATAACGGCCATTAAAGCCGGTAAACCCTTGGTGGAGCTGGGCCGCCAGCTGCTGAGTAATGCCGAGCGCGCACTGCGCCCGCTGGCGAAGCTGGAGAAACTGTTCAGTGCTGAGTTACTAGAGCAAAGCGATATTATTGCCGCGCGCTGCACATTTTCGCTGCAGGAGCTGAAATACCAGTACCCCAGCGAGCTGGTGCCAGAGGGCGAAACTGCTGCCGGTTATTTAGCACGGCTGGTAGTAGCAGGCAGTGCATTACGCTTTCCGGCTGGTTTGCCAGCGCGGGTGCAGGCCATTATCGACAAAGAAATGGCGCTTATCACCGAGCTTAACTACGAATACTTTTTTCTCACCATTTATGATGTAGTGCAATTTGCCAAAGCGCGCGGCATTTTGTATCAGGGCCGCGGCTCGGCGGCCAATTCGGTAGTGTGTTATTGCCTGGAAATAACCGCGGTAGACCCAGAGAAAATACAGGTGCTGTTTGAGCGGTTTTTATCGCGTGAGCGCAAAGAGCCGCCGGATATCGATGTCGACTTTGAGCACGAGCGGCGCGAAGAAGTGATCCAGTATCTGTATCAAAAATACGGCCGTGAACGCGCAGCGCTGGCCGCTACGGTCATTAGCTATCGCTTTAAAAGTGCGCTGCGTGATGTTGGTAAAGCGCTGGGGCTGCCCATCAGCCAGCTGGATTTTTTAGTGAAAAACATTCAACGGCGCGACCCGGCATTAAGCTGGCAGCAACAACTTGGCGCGCTGGGGCTTAACAGTAATAGCCAAATCACGCAGCAGCTTATTACGCTGGTGGAGCAACTGCGCGGCGCCCCGCGGCATTTATCGCAGCATGTCGGCGGCTTTGTTATCTCACAAGGGCCCTTGTATGAACTGGTGCCGGTAGAGAACGCCGCCATGGTCGACAGAACCGTGATCCAATGGGATAAAGACGACCTGGAAACGCTGGAATTGCTAAAAGTGGATGTGTTGGCGCTTGGTATGTTAACTGCCATTCGCAAGTGTTTTACGCTGCTAAAGCAACACGAACAGCAGGAGCTTAGCATCGCCGGTATCAGTGCGCTGGGTGATGCGGCGGCGGTGTATCAGATGATACAAAAAGCCGACACCGTCGGGGTGTTTCAGATTGAATCGCGGGCGCAAATGAGCATGCTGCCCCGGCTTAAACCGGCCTGTTATTACGACTTGGTGGTACAAATTGCCATAGTGCGGCCCGGGCCAATTCAGGGCGATATGGTGCACCCGTATTTAAAACGGCGTGATGGCAAAGAAGCGGTAGACTATCCGTCTGAGGCGGTGAAAACAGTGTTGCAGCGCACCTTGGGCGTACCGATATTTCAGGAGCAGGTGATCGCGCTGGCGATGGTGGCTGCCGGCTTTAGTGGTGGCGAGGCCGATCAGCTGCGCCGGGCTATGGCCAGCTGGAAGAAAACCGGTGAGCTGCAGCAATTTAAGCATAAACTAATTGATGGCATGCAAAGCCGCGGTTATACGCTGGAATTTGCTGAGCGTATTTATCAGCAAATTTGCGGCTTTGGAGAATATGGCTTTCCTGAGTCGCATTCGGCCAGTTTTGCGGTGTTGGCCTATGTCTCTGCCTGGTTGAAGCATTATTATCCGGCCGCCTTTTGTACTGCCTTGCTTAACAGTTATCCGATGGGGTTTTATAGCCCGGCGCAGTTGCTGCAGGACGCGCGGCGCCATGGTGTTAGCGTGTTGCCGCTCTGTGTTAATCAATCGCAGTGGGATCACAGCCTGCAACAGCAGGGCAAGGCCATAAGGCTGGGCTTACGGCAGATTAAAGGTTTAAGTCGTGCCGGTGCAGAGTTACTGTTAAAACTGCGCCCGCTTGGTGGCTATCGTGATGTACAACAATTGCGCCAAACCGGGCTTAGCCGCAGCGACTTACAGGCGCTGGCCAGTGCCAATGCTCTAAGTAGCATTAGTGGCGATCGCTACAACAGCCGTTGGCAATTGCTGGATACGCAGCACAGCCTGCCGCTGTTTGCAGCCGGGCAGGAACCGTCTGAACCGGCGCTACAGCTGGCACAAACGGCGCCGGCTTATTTGCCGCCTCCGGGTAAAGTAGAAGAAATGCTGGAAGACTACGCGGCTACCGGCCTTACGTTGTCAACCCATCCGTTGGCACTGCTGCGCCAGGCCGGCAAATTACCACGCAGTGTGGCGGTGGAGGAGTTACACCGCGTGCGGCATAACAGCCCGGTGCGGGTTAGCGGCCTGGTAACGTTGCGCCAAAGGCCTGGCACCGCTGCCGGCGTAACCTTTATGTCGCTGGAAGATGAAACCGGCACCGCCAATGTGCTGGTGTGGCTGGCCACGGCGCAGGCACAGCAAAAAAGCTTTTTAACCGCCACTATTTTGCAGGTAGACGGTATTTTACAGCGCGAGGGCGAGGTTACCCATATTATCGCCGGCAAGCTGGTTGACTTATCAACACTTTTGGCTGAACTTAGGCTGTCGTCACGCGATTTTCATTAACGGGAACTGCTATGTTATTGCAAGCCTCACAAAGCCTGGTATTACTGATTGATATGCAGCAAAAGCTGGCACCGGCTATTTTTGCCAGCAAAGAAGTCGAGCAGGCTGCAGCCTGGGTGCTGCAGGTCGCGTTGCAACTGGACGTACCGGTGTGGGCCACCGAGCAATACCCGCAAGGTATAGGTGCGACCTTACCGGCGCTGGCAGAGTTGATACCCGAAACGCAGGTACTGCAAAAAATGCATTTTAGTGCACTTAAAGAGCCGCATATTGCCAGCAGCCTGGCCTGTACTGAACGTAAACAAATAGTGGTGCTGGGTACCGAAGCCCATGTTTGTGTGCTGCAGTCGGTAATGGATTTATTGGCGCTGGGCTATCAGGTGTTTGTGGTAGTAGAAGCCGTGGGCTCGCGCACGGAGCAAAATAAACAACTGGCCTTAAACCGCATGCAGCAAGCCGGTGCACAAGTTATCAGTAAAGAAATGCTGGCGTTTGAATGGTTAGAATGTTGCGGCACTGATACCTTCCGTCAGATCAGCAAGGGCTGGATCCGTTAATGCGTTGCTGCTGGCTACTGTTACTTTTTGCGCTGCCGCTGCAGGCCGATAAGCTGATTGAGCAGCAGCTGCCGGATTTTTATCAGCAACTGCTACCACAAGCATCCTATCCGCTGGGCTGGAATAAAGAAAAATTCGTTGATATTCAGCATTGGCGCCAACAGGGCCGGGCGGCACTGCGTGCAGCCTTGCTGTGGCCGGATGAGCCGGTTGATTTTGCTGCAAAATTGCTTGAAACCGAACAACGCGACGGCTACAGCGCCCAGCTCTGGTCGGTGCAGCTAACCAAACAAAGCCGGGTGCAGTTGATGCTGTTGCAACCTGATACTGCCAAGCCTGCGCCGGCGGTGTTACTGCTACACGATCACGGCGCCCGCTTTGACATTGGCAAAGAAAAATGGATACAGCCGTTTGCAACTGACGAGCGCTTGCCCTCGGCGCAGCAGTGGGCCGCTAAATACTTTAGCGGAAACTTTGTCGGCGATGCACTGGCCAAACAGGGCTATCTGGTGTTGGCGGCGGACACCTTTGGTTGGAGCGATCGCGGGCCGATAGAATTTAACGCCCAGCAGGCGCTGGCCGGCAATATGTTTATGCTGGGCCGTTCACTGGCCGGTATGGCCGCTTATGAAGATTTACGGCTGGTACAGTATTTAAAGCAGCTGCCACAGGCCGACAGCAGCCGGCTGGCCGTACTGGGTTTTTCGATGGGGGCTTTTCGTGCCTGGCAATTAGCGGCGCTGACTGATGATATCAAAGCCGGGGTGGCGATAGCCTGGTTAAACAGCTACCGACATTTAATTACGCCCGGCAATAATATCCTCAAAGGTCAGTCGGCGTTTTATATGCTGCATCCGGGCTTAGCGGCAAAACTGGATATCCCTGATATGGCGGCGCTGGCAGCCCCCAAAGCGATGCTGTTTATTAACGGCGGCAAAGACAAGTTAATGCCCAAGGGCGGGGTCGACTATGCCTATGCGCAACTGGCAACAGTGTGGCAGGCGCATGGCGCGCCGGGCAAGCTAACAACGACATTGTATCCGAACTACGGCCATGAGTTTAACGCCGAGCAGCAACAGCAGGTGTTTAACTGGTTAGCGGCTCAGTTGGCAACTAACTGATCGAGCAGCATGGCCAGCCTTACCGCAGCCTGCTGTACGCGTTGCTCTAACACGGTTTGATACCGCTTAACATAAGCCTCATCGAGTAACATGCCGGGTTTATAGTGCTGATAAATTTCAACCGTGATGGCTGCAGATTCGTTGGCCCAGCTTAGTACATCACCTTGTTGCCATGTTAGCCGACGTTCTGGGCTGATCTGCGCCAGCAAACCGCTGAATTTTGATGGTTCAGTTTCATAGCCCAGCTGTTTTAGTAGCCCAAAATCCCACACCCCGTGCAGATTATTTGGCTGGCCGAAAAAATACACCGCGGTGCGGTTGCCGCCCAGATCATCAGCAAAACTGACATGCAGTGGTTGGTGTAAATCAGCAATATGATGAGCTAAAAACAACAATGCCTGCCAATCTGCCGGGTTATCTATCAGCCGGTGCTGCATATCGCTAATGGCAGACAAAATACAGCCTTGAGCCGGGCAGTGTTGCATGCTGACAGCTGTTTCGCCGCGCGCCATATTGACATAATGATGTGGTGCGCTCCATTTAAACGCCTCTTGCGAGCGTACTTCATCCGGCCAGGAACACGCATTGCCAAACTTAGTGTGAGGCGCCGGTTTTAGCAGCGTATCAAGTTTTATTTTGGTATCGCTATTTACCAGTTGATAGGCTAAATCACACACCAGTTGATGGCCGGTTTTGCCAAAGGCAAACACGGGCTGGCTTAACAACAATAAGACTGCGGCGATAATAATACGCATAGCTTACTCCGGCACCAGCTGGTGCACCTGAAACTCTCCTTGTGCACTTAACAGCGGCGCCAGTTCACTCAATGCAACACGCATATCATTTGCAAGGGTATAAGGCGGGTTAATGACTAACATACCGCTGCCGGTCATGCCAAAGCCGCTGCTATCTGGTATTGGGCAGTATTCAATGCGCAGTTGATCTTTAATGCCTGTGGCGACAATAGCGCTGATAAATGCTTCTACCGCTGCGCGCTCGATAACCGGATACCAGATTGCATAAGTCGCTTGCGGAAAGCGCTGATAAGCGCTTTGCAAACCGGTAACCACATCCTGATATTCGGTTTTAAGCTCATACGGTGGATCAATTAATACCAGGCCGCGTTTATGTAGCGGCGGCAGCATGGCTTTAAAGCCTGCCCAGGCATCCATATGCTCAATACGGCTATGACGACGCCGGACAAACTGGCTGGCCAAAATAGGGTGGTCTGTTGGGTGAAGCTCGGTCGCTTGAATACTGTCGCTGTT
Source organism: Rheinheimera maricola (assembly GCF_016918075.2). Lineage (GTDB taxonomy): Bacteria > Pseudomonadota > Gammaproteobacteria > Enterobacterales > Alteromonadaceae > Alishewanella > Alishewanella maricola_A. Next base: position 637,394 of record NZ_JAERPS020000001.1, read on the forward strand.
ACGCAGCATCATGGCAGCAATTTTCGGTGAGCCAGGGTAAAACGCCAATTCATCATTGGTATTGAGTTGTTTAATCAGCTCGATATAACGCACCAAAGCCGGGCTAGCCGCTTGATATTGCCACAATTTGCCAATACCGGTTTGATACTCGCCGGTTTTTTGTGCCTGCTCAGCTAATACGCTATAAAGCCCCGCACCAGCATGGCTGTCGTGGTAGCAAAACGGCTTATCTTTTTGCAGCAGGTAATCCAGAATGGCCACCTGAACCAGGTGTTTAACCACATCGGCATGATTACCGGCATGATAACTGTGGCGATAACTAAGCATAAACAAGGCCTGTAGCGGCAAATTTAAAGGCCGTCAGCATACTGCGCGAGCAGAAAAATACAAGTATTGTTGCTATCTGATTTTAGCAGCGCAGCCTAGCGGGCGGCGTTACTACATAGCATAAGGCGGTCAAACGCCTGTAGCCAGGCGTCATCAGTATCAAATAGAAAACGCTTTTGCTGCATTGTCTGGTTTATTTGTGCCTTAGGGCGCGCTGCAGCCAGCATTGCCACTAACTGATAACGTGCCGCACCTGCGTCGAAAGGTGCCAGCGAGGCCGCTTTTTCAATATCGGCCAAGCCATTACCGCCCTGGCGAAACTGCGCCATGCCACGCAGCAGGTATGCATCTATCTGCAGCGGTATGCGAGTAACAGGGTTGGCAAGCACCCGGCTAAAGCTGCTGTCGGCGGCCTGCCAGTCACCACGAAACAGTTGTAACAGACCACCGGTCATGTCGGCGAACTCAGAGTTTTGCTGTGATATTTTTGGCAGTGATACGTAGCCTTCAACGCCCTGGCTGCGTAATTTGGTAGGTGCATGAGTTAACTGCCGGTTAAACTCGAGGAATTGTAAATCTTCTCCGGTGTAGCCAATAATTTGCGGGTTATTTAATGCTGCGGTTATCGGCAGCCCTTTTACTTCGCGGAATTTTTTTACTACCTCGTCTTCCAATACAATGCCGGCCATATGGTAACGCCGCCGTGGCAGCGGCGTATAGAGTGTTTGTTGTTGGCATTGTAACGGCCAAAGTTCAAAGTTTTGCTTGCGGTAATCACACGGCAGGCTGCTCTGATTGGTGCAGCCCGGGTAAGCTGCCTGGTAATGCGGCAGCAGTACTTCTACTTCCACCACCACATTGCTGCCAAATCGTTGTGTGTTACCCAGTACAACCATTTGAGCAAGCAGTTTGGTCTGCTGCGCCAGGCGAATTGCTGTGGGCTGCTGTGTCAGGTTTAGGCTGTCTGCACTCCATTTAATCATTCCGCGGCCAAAGTCTAGTTTGTCTGGATTATCCGGCCATGGCGCTTTACGGGTTGTTTGCGCCAGCTGTAATGACAGTATGGTGCTGACATTACGGCCTAGGGTATTTTCGCCGCCAAAAGCCGGGAAAAACACCGTTATCTGATCCGGATTAGGCTGCGCCCACACCGGTATCAGGCTGCAAACGAAGCAGAGAATGCTGAGTAGTAGCTTCATCTGTGACACTCGGATTTTAGGGCCAGGATGCTTTGCTGTATTTTTTGTTCCAGTTCACCTCCCAGCGCAGCTTGCTGTACCGCAATGGCTTTTGCTCGTTTCAACGCTTCACTCAGCAGTGCAACAATGGCCGTAAACTGATTGCACTGCACATCGGGCTGGTTGGCAATAGCATACAAAATTGCAACTGAATGGCTGTCAAAGGTAGTGTCGAAGTAATTGCCGGTTAACGGCAGTTCGATGTCGATCATTTCCTGTGCCAGAGGCGGCTTTAACTTGCCCCAATACAAGGTTGTGTGGATGCTGGGTACGGCGCCCTGCATATCAACGACGCCGGTTAGTAACGCCAGCGCGCCCACATCATCCCAGTATCGTTGGCGCAACTGTAAATTACCAATCAGTTCAGAGGGGCGGCGTAATTTATCGTGCTCATCCTTTACCGGCACGACTCTGATGGCTTTTAGCACCGGTAATGCCTCGCTAAGTGATAGTTCATCTGACAAACGCGGCATTTTTTCTTCCAATACATAACGAAAGTCCTCAAATAGTGCGGCGCGTTGATCTGTACTGGTTAAACCATACTGAAACAGATGTAAATCAGAGCGTTGCTGCGCAAATGCCACAGCAGTAAAAAATAACAGCAGATTAGCTACAGCGACGGACAGGCGCATGTCAGCTCCCGGAACGATGTTTTTTGCGCAAAAGAAACACTGTGCAAGCGTATTGTTATACTGCAGTTTGCCGTCTGACGCTGGGCAAACGGTACCAAACCGCCGGGGCTTATGGTGTCGATAGTTCTGAGCTCTATGGCTCGTGTGTCACTGCCGTCAATAAGCTTTTTTTCGATATCCAGCCGGATATGTAATGGCTGGTACGGAGAGCCGTTACTGCTAAACTCTGCATGTGTCAGAATCGCGGCCCGGTTGCCCAAATTACTGGCAAACACGGCTATTTGTTTGGCGTCGCAACGAGTTAACGTAAATTGCAAATCGGATGCTTGTGGTTCAAGTCTGTCGTAGACAAAAGTAAATGCCAGCGTGCAAATGGGGATCAAGGCAATCAGGCCACTGAGTACATTTCCTGACAGCCAGCGATAAGCCGGATTTTGGTATTCGTTGCAAGTGGTACATTTTTTTGCCATAACCGATAGCGGATGTGCGCATACCCGGCAGACTGTCTTATCATTGCTCAAAACCTAAGGCCTCAAGTAAGGTTGCACTGATCTGTCCGTCTACCTTCATAGCGTTTTGCTGCTGATATGCGTTTATCGCTTGCCGGGTTCGCGGGCCAATAATGCCGTCTGCCTTACCGGTGTCAAACCCCAGGCTACTAAGCTTTTCTTGTACCGCGCGGACCAAATTTTCTGGCCATTGGTTGTTGTCGGCCGGGCGATGTTGTAATTCTCCGGCAACTGTTATGCTGACAGTGGTTGACGTCAGACATAATGCGATAAAGCTTTTTAGCAAGCTACGTTTGGAGTGTGAATGAATAGCGGGCATGGTGCTGACTCCATGGTGTTGAGCAGAAATTGGGCACAGGGTCTTAAATGGTGAAATCTGTAAACTGCACACGCCATTGCCAGCTCAGTATAGTTCGCAATTTCAATAGTTCCAATCGCGCTGCACCATGGTGGAAAAAGCATAAGTAATGTTGGCGTTGAGCTGGTAAAATCGCTAGCAGTATTGAATGTTTACGGCGCAGCGGTGCCAGCAGGATTTTTATGTCACAACACAAAAGCAAAAGCACAAAAACAGCCAACCCACTGCATAAACCCTGGACCAAAGAGGCTGGTGCAAAAAACGCAAGGCCTGCAGCGAACAAAGCCCATCGCTCTGCAGGGGCAAAACCGCAGGCGAGTAAAATGCCAAAATCTGTGCAGGATAATGAAGGCAAGGTCTATGGTGACAACGCGTGCAGGGTGTTGTTTGCGCAGCGACCAGACAGTGTGATCCGTTTGTATGTGTCGCAGCAGCTGGCACCGAAATTTGCTGATGTGATGAAGTACTTAGCCGCAGTAAAAAAGGCCTATCACATTGTCGATGATGCCGAGTTGGAAAAAGTCGCCGGTAGCGGCCATCATGGTGGCGTGGTGTTGCTGGTTAAACGCAAACCGGCACAGGCACTGGCGCAATATCTGCAGCAAAAAGGCCGCAAACGCGACTGTCTGTTAGCCTTAGATGGCGTTGGCAACCCGCATAATTTGGGCGCTATTACCCGCAGCTGTGCGCACTTTGGTGTTGGTGGCATTATTATGAAACAGCCTGAATTGTTGCAATCGGGCGCTGCTCTGCGTACTGCTGAGGGCGGTGGTGAGTTTGTTGATGGCTTAAGTTGCGACAACCTGCCGCTGGCATTGCAGCTGTGTAAAGAAGCTGGTTATACACTTATAACCACCTCCAGCCATGGCGGCAGCTCGTTATACAACACAGCATTGCCTGCCAAAGTGGTGGTGGTGTTTGGCGAAGAGATGTTTGGTGTGTCGCAAAACGTGGCGAAAAGCGCTGATATTGCGCTGCAAATACCGGGTTCCGGCAAGGTAGAGTCGCTCAATGTCAGCGTCGCTGCCAGCCTGATCTTAGGTGAATGGTACCGCCAGCAATTGTAAAGCTAGACGGCACTATACTGCTGTTTTAGTTGCTGTGCCTGGCAGCAGCTTACGTCTAGCTGCTTGCCGTGTTGCATCACTGCAATTAACCCCCCACTGCTCATGCCGGTTTAATATGGCTACTTATTGTCATTTAATTATCAATTAAATGTAATGTAATTCCCTATTTTGTAGCTGGTTATTCCTGTCCTTACGGCTAGTCTTGATAGACTGCCGGGCTGGTGCTGATGTACCGTCTGAAGTAGCTGTGGTTAACAGCCGGCGAGTGAGTAGTCGGCGGCAACCGAAAAGCCTGAACAGAGTAGGTACAGTGAGCAGGGAGAGACTTATGCCAAATTTGGTACAGGAACTCAACAGTTTAGATTTTAGCGTTTATATCGGCGGACCGTTGCAGGCCGCTGTGCAGGCACAACATGCGGCATCTATGTCGCAGGTGAGTTTTATTCAGGCAGTTGGGTTTGAAGATAGCGGCGGCGGCAAAGCCTTACGCTATGTCGACTTTGAATTTACCAAGTCAACACCTAACCCGCATGTTGGCAAAACGGCGCAGCAATTGACCGATGAAGGTTTGCCACCAGGTACCGATGTTACCAGCAATTTTATTTCAACCGACGTTGCGATAAAGGTGCCGTTTTTAACCATGCTAACCATACCGGCTTTGCGTATTGAAGAAATGACCATTGACTTCAATGCCAAGCTTACCTCTACCGAAACCTCCAATGTGTCGAGTGAATTTGCTGCCAGTGCTGAGCTGGGCATCAATTACAAGATTGTAAACTTTAAAGCGTCGGCGTCGTACAAGCGCTCGTCGACACGCGGGGTAAGTGTAGAGAAAACCTATAACCTCGGCGTTAAGGTAACGGCACTGAATGACGAAATTCCGGCCGGGCTAGACCGCATTTTGACTATGCTGGAAGACAGTATTGTCAGTGCCTGATTGGCGTTAGCACAGGTTTTGGCCGGTGGCGCTGCTGCCGGCCTTTTTAACAGGGATATCAGCATGCCGAATTTAAACGAATACCTGGGCAGTATTATTAGCAGCATTACCAACGCCAGAGTTATGGCGGATATTCAAACGGTAAAAGTGGCTGAAGAGTACGCCAAACATGACTTACTTAAACATTTTGCTGTGCCGCATATGCGCGTAGGTGATGTGGAACTTACTATTCCGGTGGCACTGGATGTACTGACAGAAAAAACGGAAACCCAGTATCAACCGATTGATAACACTAAATTTAACAGTTTAATCTACAAAGAGCTGACTAACAGCCTGGGCCGTACCAGCTTGCCGGCGAAAGCCTCTAAGGCGTTACGTGCTGCATTAACCGAGCAAACTCATAGTTTGGAGCAGTCGCTACGCATTAAACAAGATATGGCACCGGTTGCAGAATATAGCCAACTGGCTGCCCGTCAATTAGTACAACTGGCAGAAGAATATCAGCTGGTTAGCCGTGAAAGCCTGCCGAAGCTTAATATAGAACAAATAACGTCCAGAGTAGTAGCGGCTGCGACACAGGAAATTAAGGTACTGAGCCAGCGCAAAGTGATTGAAAATTTAAATGTAATTGCCGAGTCGCATAAGCTGCGCGAAGAAAAGCCAGAGAACATTATTTATATCAAACTGAAAATCTCGGAAGACGGCATGGAGTGGCAGCAGATGGAAAGCAGCAACGGTGAAATTAGCCGCCGTTTGTTGCCGGAATAACTGCCATGCAAAAATCGACTGTACATTTAGTTAACGCGTTAACTGACTTGCTGCTGCAGTTTCCGGCATTAGTAACCGGGTTTGAACGCAAGCAACCGCAGGCACTAACGGCATTGCAAAGTTGGATTGCAGCAGCTGAACAACTACTAAGTAGTTATGGCTTAGTGGCCAGTGCCGAGTTGGCTGGGTTGCGTAGCAAGCTTACCGCACCGGTGCACCGTGACGAGCATCGCGGCCAATTACGTAAACAGCAATTACGCGAAGCGGTTGAGATATTGTACCCATTACAGCAATGCCTGCAGCAAACTTTGACGCCATATCAGCAAAAGCTGCAACAGAGCGCTGAGTTGATCCGGCATTTGCTCAGTGTGATCAGCCAGAGCGGGGCGCTGCATTACGATGCGGCGGCGGGTTTTGACAGCTTTGTGCAGCAATTGTGGCAACTGATTGGCCAGCATGAGCAGTTAAAGGCCGGTGCGGTGCAGCTGCGAAGCTGGTTATCGCAACAGGACATTATCCTGCTGTTGGCGCAAGAGGTTAATCCAGCTGATTTTCCGTAACCGCATCGGGTTTGCTTTGGCTGATAAACAAAAAGCGTGGTAGCAATTCACCGGCAATGTCGACGTTTTCAGAAAACATGTGCAGCGGCCTGGCCCAAAGGCCAAAATCGCCGTACAGCGCGCGGTAAATTACCAACCATTGCTCGGTTTCGCTATGGCGTGCGCAGTCAATTACCTGATAATACGCCCCTTTATAGTGCTGATAGTAGCCAGGTTGAATAGGGGGCTTAAGTGCGTTGTTCATACCAACTCTCAAAGATAATTTTTGCCGATAAACTGTCTACTTTGTCTTTTGCCAGATTGCGATAGCCACCTTCGGCAAACAGCATGCTGCGTGCTTCTGTGGTTGTTAGGCGTTCGTCATGTAATTCTACCGGCAAGCCAAAACGGCCGTGCAAGCGGTTGGCAAATTTACGTGTACGCACGGTAAACGGCTGCTCGGTGCCGTCCATATTCAATGGCAGGCCTACCAGTAATAGTTGCGGTTTCCACTCGTTAATCAGTTTTTCCAGTTGGCTCCAATCAGGCGTACCGTCTTGTGCTTTTAGCGCGCTAAGCAGTGAGGCGGTGCCGGTAAGTTCCTGACCTACCGCCACGCCGATGCTTTTGGTACCGTAATCAAAGGTTAAAATGGTGCGACTCATTAAGCGTGACCGGCCTCATTGGTTAGCTGCCACGGCTTAATGCCAATTTTTGCGGTGGCACTTTGCCATTTTTCGGCATGAGTTAAATCAAAAATAATACCGCTGTCGGCCGGAATAATTAACCAGGCGTTATCGGCAATTTCCTGCTCCAACTGTCCGGCTGTCCAGCCAGCATAGCCCAGCGCCAGAATAAATTTTTCTGGTGCGTTGTCGGTGGTTAAATCAAACAAAATATCTTTTGAGGTGGTAACCATCAGCTCGTCGTTTAGCCGCATACTGCTGCTGTAGCCTTCTTTGGCGGTGTGCAATACAAAACCTCTGTCATGCTGCACCGGGCCGCCGGCACAAACGTGCGCAGTAGCCGCTGTGCTTGTGGCATCAAATTCAATTTGCAGCTGTTGCAGCAAATCGGCTACTTTTACTTCTAACGGGTGGTTAATAACAATACCCATGGCGCCTTCATCATTGTGCTCACAAATATAGGCAACACTGCGTTTAAACAGCGGATCATCTAACGACGGCATAGCAATTAAAAAATGATTCTGAAAATTCTGCATAGTGACCTCGATACAACGTGGTTGTCACTGGCGTGCTGCCAGCAGCTGCTCAATTTCATCAAATAACAAACCGGTGATGCTGATTGGAAACGCCGCTTCAATTTCGCGGATACAAGTTGGGCTGGTAACGTTTATTTCGGTTAGCTTGTCGCCGATAACATCCAGGCCGACAAAAATTAACCCTTTGGCTTTTAAAGTTGGTGCTACCGCATTGGCAATGGCCAGGTCAGACTCTGACAAGGGTCTGGCTTCACCACGGCCGCCGGCTGCCAGGTTACCGCGGGTTTCGCCGCTGGCCGGTATGCGTGCTAAACAGTATGGCACGGGTTTACCGTTTACCACCAGAATTCGTTTATCACCGTCACTGATTTGCGGAATAAAGCGCTGCGCCATAGCATAGCGGTTGCCATGTTCGGTTAGCGTTTCAATAATAACGCTGACATTGGCGTCGCCCGGCTTTAAACGGAAAATAGACGCGCCGCCCATGCCGTCCAGGGGCTTTAATATTACATCTTGTTCAGTCTGGTAAAAGGCCTTTAAACGTTTAGCATCGCGGCTAACCAGGGTTTTCGGCGTATGTTGGCTAAACCAGCTGGTGTACAGCTTTTCGTTGGCATCGCGCAGGCTCTGCGGTTTATTAACAATTAAGGTGCCTTCATCTTCTGCCCGCTCCAGCATGTAGGTGGCATAGATATATTCAGTATCAAACGGCGGATCTTTACGCATTAAGATCACATCCAGCTCGCTAAGTGCGATGTCTTGTTCGCTACCAAACTGATACCAAGCAGCCGGATCTTCCCGCACTGTCAATAGTTTAGTGGCTGCGCGGGCTTGGCCCTCCAGTAAATATAAATCAGCCATTTCCATATAGTGGATTTGATAACCGCGCTGCTGTGCTTGCAGCAACATGGCAAAGCTGGAGTCTTTTTTGATATTGATAGCCGATATCGGGTCCATCACTATGCCAAGCTTAACGGGTTTACTCATGTTGTGTCCTCAGGCCAGATCGCCAAATTGCAGTTGTAATGCACTGATTGCGGTAAGTGCGGCGGTTTCAGTGCGCAGTACCCGCGGCCCCAACTGAATGCCGTTAAAACCGGCTGCCGTGGTATGTACCATTTCCTGCTCACTAAAGCCGCCTTCAGGGCCTATTACTAACCGGATATCAGAGTTGGGTATAAGCGTCTTAATGGTGTCTTTGGCCCACGGATGCAAGGTTAGTTTTAATTCTTTTGTGTCTTGAGCCAGCCAGCTATCGAGTGATATCGCCGGGTGTACTGTCGGTACCACACTGCGGCCACTTTGTTCGCAGGCACTGATAGCAATTTTTTGCCATTGCTCATTGCGTTTGGCTAAACGTTCACCGTCCAGTTTTACACCGCAGCGCTCGGTAAATAGCGGGGTAATTTCAGTCACACCCAGCTCTACCGCTTTTTGAATAGCAAAATCCATGCGGTCACCGCGCGATATACCCTGGCCCAGATGAATTTTTAGCTGTGACTCCACCGGGTTTGGCTGCTGAGAGGTGGCAATAACGTTTACGCGTTTTTTATCGCTACTGCTGATACGGGCAGGGTAGTTAAAGCCATCGCCGTTAAACAGCAGCAACTCGCTACCCACGGCCATGCGCAGCACACGGCCGACATGGTTGGCCGCATCGTCGTCAAGAGCAAACTCGTGGTTAAGTGCAATAGCACCCTGGTGATAAATTCTTGGAATACGCATACAAACTTCAGCAACTGAATAATGCCGTTATGGTAGCAGGCGGCAACGGCAAGCGACAGAAAAAACAAACCCTGCCGCAGCAGGGTTGTTGTTAAGTTAGCCAGCTTTAGTTCGTGGCAGAGTAGCTGTAGCTTGAACCCAGCCCCAACGGAATATCCAGTGCCCAGAAACCAAGCAGGAATGCCGTCCACAGTACCAGCATCACTACCGAGTAAGGTAGCATCAGCGCAACCAAGGTACCAATACCGCTATTTTTGACGTATTTTTGGCAAAAAACTACGATGAGCGGGAAGTACGGCAACAGTGGCGTAATGATATTGGTAGAGGAGTCACCAACCCGATACGCCGCCTGAGTAAGATCTGGTGATACGCCTAGTTCCATCAGCATAGGTACCATAATAGCGCCAATTAAGGCCCATTTCGCTGATGCAGAACCTACCACCAAATTGACAAAACCGGATAAGAAGACAATACCTACCAGTGTCATACCTAACGGCAGGCCCATTGCTTTTAGCGCATTAGCCCCTTTCAACGCCAGTAATACACCCAGGTTCGACTGGCTGAAGGCATATAAAAATAAAGCACAGAAAAACGCCATAACAATGTAGTAGCCCATACCGCTCATGGCATGGCTCATACCAGCGACGACATCACGATGGTTTTTCACCGAGCCTGAGACATAGCCATAGACAATACCCGGCACCAGGAAAAAGATAAAAATAATGCTGACAATAGATTTCATAAGTGGCGCAGCCGCAGTAAGTAACGGGTTAACGCCCGGTAATACTTGCTCAGGTTTTGCTGCCCACGGCGTCGTTTCAGGTAGCGCTATGGTTAACACCAGCAATGCCACTACTGCCAGCATAGATAAGCCCGCCGCTTTTAAGCCACGTAATTCATGCGGCTTCAGTGCATCCATGGTCACCATTTGTGATGTATCACCGTCTACTTTAGTACCTTTTAAGCGTGGCTCTATCACTTTATCGGTTAATACCCAGCCAATAATGACGATTAAAAACGTTGAAGCGGTGGTAAAGAAATAGTTATTTAGCGGGTTTACCGTTACCGTGGGATCTAATATTTGCGCCGAGGTTTGGGTTAAACCGGCCAGCAATGGATCTAAACTGGAGGGTAAGAAAAACGTAGCCGAGAAGCCACCTGATACACCGGCAAAGGCCGCTGCTATACCTGCCAGCGGATGACGCCCCGCGGCATAAAATATCACTGCACCCAGCGGTACAACTAACACGTAGCCCGCATCTACCGCGACATGGCTTAGCACACCAACGGCAACTAATACCGGCGTTAACAGCATTTTAGGTGTAACGGTTAAAATTGAGCGCAAACCGGCGTTAATAAAGCCGGTATATTCTGCTACCCCTAAACCCAGCATAGCGACCAGTACTACGCCCAAAGGTGGAAAGGTAACAAAGGTATTAACGATACTTGAGGTAAAATTAGTCAGTGCTTCGCCAGACAACAAGTTGACGATTTGTATTTGTTGCCCAGAGCGTGGGTCTAACTCTGTAAAGGTTACGCCAGACAGTAACCAGGAAATAACCCAGACAATGACCATCAGCAAAGCAAATAATACGGCCGGGTCGGGTAATTTATTACCAACGACTTCGATGGCGTTTAGCGCACGGTTAAGCCAACCGCTTTTTACAGCAGGGGCAGTTTGTTCAGACATAATGGTTCCTTTCTTATAGTTTTGTTTCACTCTGTAGCTAGACAGAGGACCCTGGATACAACACAACGACTTATAATACACAAAAAGTGGCCGATGATAAGGCTAAAGTGTGTAGCGTACAGACCGCTGGTTATGAAAAAGGAGAGCTTGGCTCTCCTTTTTTGCTAAAACATCACTTTGGGCTTACGAATTATTTAGCGTACTGGCGCAGAATGTCGGCTTTGTCAGTTTGCTCCCACGGGAACTCTTCACGACCAAAGTGGCCATAAGCTGCGGTTGGCAGATAAATTGGACGCTCAAGTTTTAGCATTTCAATTAAACCGTATGGGCGCAGATCAAAATGTTCGCGTACCAGTGCAATCAGCTCATCTTCGCTCAGTTTGCTGGTACCAAAGGTTTCCAGGCTGATGGAAGTCGGCTCTGCTACACCGATAGCGTATGACACCTGCAGTTCACAGCGGTCTGCCAGGCCAGCGGCAACGATATTTTTCGCCACATAACGTGCCGCATAGGCGGCAGAGCGGTCAACTTTTGACGGATCTTTACCCGAGAAAGCGCCACCGCCGTGACGTGCCATGCCGCCGTAGGTGTCAACAATGATTTTACGGCCGGTTAAACCACAATCGCCCATAGGGCCACCGATAACAAAGCGGCCCGTTGGGTTAATGAACATTTTAGTTTTAGCCGTTAACCATTCGGCAGGCAGTACTGGTTTGATAATGTGTTCCATTACCGCTTCACGTAAATCTGCCGTGCTAATAGTATCGCAGTGCTGGGTTGAAAGTACTACTGCATCAATGCCTACTGGCTTGCCATCTTCGTAAATAAAACTCAGCTGTGATTTTGCATCGGGGCGCAGCCACGGTAGGGTGCCGTCTTTACGAACTTGTGCCTGACGCTGCACCAAACGGTGTGAATAGGTAATAGGCGCTGGCATTAACACGTCAGTTTCATTGCTGGCATAGCCGAACATTAAGCCCTGATCGCCCGCACCTTGTTCTTTCGGATCGGCACGGTCTACACCCTGATTTATGTCTGGAGACTGCTTGCCAATGGCATTTAATACGGCGCAAGAATCAGCATCAAAGCCCATATCTGAATGCACATAGCCAATTTCGCGCACGGTTTTACGGGTGATTTCTTCAATATCTACCCAGGCTGTAGTGGTAATTTCACCGCCTACCAAGACCATACCGGTTTTAACGAATGTTTCACAGGCTACACGGGCTTTAGGATCTTGTTCCAGGATTGCATCCAGCACGGCGTCTGAAATCTGATCGGCAATTTTATCCGGATGTCCTTCAGATACCGACTCAGAAGTAAAAATATGTTGTGCCATCTGTTGTATTCCAAAATAAGGTTAATGCAGTTTAGCTCTGTGCACAGGGTTACACCGGCCTGAACTAAAAAATAGGCGCGTATTTTAGAGAAAGCGTTACCACTTTGCCAGAAAAATCTGCCGCCCAGACGTCTTTAATGCTATTTTACCTTGCTGGTTACGTTGGCTGGGTAATTTGGATCTGGCGTGAGGAAATTATTCCTGCTGTTGGATTTAAATTTGCCATCCGGCTGGGGCTCTGGGAAAATAGCGCACCATACCGCATTACAATATCAGCTTAATAATAATACGCTTCGCTAAGCAGAAGCTGCGCAATGTCAGGAGTGAACATGCCATCTCGTAAACAACTCGCCAATGCAATCCGTGCGCTTAGTATGGATGCAGTGCAAAAAGCTAAATCTGGTCATCCGGGCGCCCCGATGGGCATGGCAGATATTGCCGAAGTATTGTGGCGCGACTTTTTACAGCACAATCCGCAAGATCCGCAATGGCCAAACCGCGACCGTTTTATTTTGTCTAATGGCCACGGTTCTATGTTGCTGTATTCTCTGTTGCATTTGAGCGGTTACGAATTAAGCATTGATGATATAAAGCAATTTCGGCAGTTGCACTCCAGAACACCAGGGCACCCTGAATATGGTTATGCTCCCGGTGTAGAAACCACAACCGGCCCATTGGGGCAGGGCATTACTAATGCCGTGGGTATGGCGATTGCTGAAAAAGCGTTAGCCGCGCAGTTTAACCAGCCTGGATTCGATATTGTTGACCATCACACTTATACCTTTTTAGGTGATGGTTGTTTAATGGAAGGGATCTCGCACGAGGCCTGTTCACTGGCCGGTACTTTAGGCCTGGGTAAATTAATTGCCTTTTGGGATGACAATGGTATTTCTATTGATGGCCATGTTGAAGGCTGGTTTACCGACAATACCCCTGCGCGATTTGAAGCTTATGGCTGGCAAGTGATAAGCAATGTTGATGGTCACGATGCTGCAGCGGTAGAAGCCGCTATTAAGCTGGCCAAAGCAGACGTCACCAGACCTACGCTAATTTGTTGCCGCACAGTCATTGGTTATGGTGCACCTAATAAAGGTGGCAGCCATGATTGCCACGGCGCACCTTTGGGTGATGCCGAAATCGCCGCGGCGCGTGACTTTTTACAATGGCCGCATGCGCCGTTTGATATTCCGGCCGATATCTACGCTGACTGGGACGCAAAAGCCAAAGGCAGTGCACAGCAACAAGACTGGCAGCAATTGTTTGCCCGCTACAGTGCCGCATTCCCCGAGCTTTCCGCCGAGTTCAGTCGTCGTGTTGCCGGGCAGTTGCCGGCAAATTGGGCTGAGCAATCTCAGGCGTATATTGCACAGTTACAAGCCAACCCGGCCAATATTGCCAGCCGCAAAGCCTCGCAAAATGCATTAAATGCGTTTGGCCCGCTGTTACCTGAATTTATGGGTGGTTCGGCAGACTTAGCCGGTTCTAACCTGACTATCTGGTCTGGCAGCAAGCCACTTACCGGCACCGATGCCAGCGGTAATTACATTTACTACGGTGTGCGCGAATTTGGTATGTCGGCTATTATGAACGGTATCGCACTGCACGGTGGTTTTGTGCCGTACGGGGCTACCTTTTTAATGTTTATGGAATATGCCCGTAATGCGGTGCGTATGGCAGCACTGATGAAGCAGCGGGTTATCTTTGTTTACACGCACGATTCTATCGGTTTAGGCGAAGATGGCCCGACGCACCAGCCGGTAGAGCAACTGGCCGCGCTGCGTGCAACGCCGAACTTGATGAACTGGCGCCCGTGCGATCAGGTTGAGTCAGCGGTAGCCTGGAAAGCCGCGATTGAACGAACTGACGGACCAACTACTCTAATTTTTACCCGACAAAATCTGGCGCAGCAAACGCGCAGTGCACAGCAGTTAGCTGACATTGCCCGCGGTGGCTATATTTTGCGTGACTGCTCAGGCGTACCAGAGCTGATTATTATTGCAACCGGCTCTGAAGTTGAACTGGCCATGCAAGCTGCCGCTAAACTGGCAGAGCAGGGCAAGGCAGTGCGTGTGGTATCTATGCCATCCACTGATGTGTTTGAACAACAAGATGCCGTATACCGCGAAGCTGTCTTACCCGCAGCCGTGAGTAAGCGTATTGCGGTAGAAGCCGGCATTACCGATTGTTGGTATAAATATGTTGGTTTAACCGGCAAAATTATCGGTATGACCAGCTTTGGCGAGTCAGCACCGGCTGAGCAGTTGTTTGCTCATTTTGGTATTACTACTGAAAAAGTGCTCGAAGCTGCAGAGCAGCTACTGGCATAATGGGCAAAGTAACGGGACCAGGTTGGGTCCCGTTTTTTTAATCGGATTTTTGATGTCGGTTTTAATGTTGATTAGTGGCGTGGTGTTATGGCAATAAGACTGGCAATAAATGGCTTTGGCCGTATCGGGCGCAATATTTTACGTGCTATCTATGAAAACGGCGGGCAGCAAGAGTTGCAGGTGGTGGCTATTAATGAGCTGGCTGATGCTAAAGGGGTCGCCCATTTACTGAAGTACGACACCTCACACGGTCGTTTTGGTTTTAGCGTCGGCTCTTACGAGGGCGGTATTACCGTGGCGGGTAATAAAATAGCCTTGTTTTGCGAAGCGGATCCACTGGAACTGCCATGGGCTGAGCTTGCAGTTGATGTGGTATTGGAATGTACCGGCGTATTTCACAGCCGTGAACATGCCAACTGGCATCTGACCGCTGGCGCGAAAAAAGTGCTGTTTTCGCATCCGGCTGACACCGATATCGATGCCACTATTATTTATGGCATTAACCAGAGCAGCTTAACGGCTGATATGACCGTTTTATCGGCAGGGTCTTGTACCACTAACTGTATCGTGCCGGTTATACAGGTCTTGGATCAACATTTTGGTGTTGAAAGTGGCACTATTACCACTATCCATGCCTCAATGCACGACCAGCAAGTTATTGATGCCTATCATCCTGATTTACGCCGCACCCGCGCGGCCAGCCAATCTATTATACCGGTCGATACTAAGCTGGCATTGGGTATAGAGCGCATCTTGCCCAAGTTTGCCGGTCGTTTTGAAGCCATAGCGGTGCGGGTACCGACAGTAAATGTCACGGCAATGGATTTAAGTGTTTCCCTACATCAGGACGTTAGCATAGCGGCGGTGAATAAGGTGCTGCAACAAGCGCGCGTGGGTGAGTTGGCCGGTATTCTGGACTACACCGAAGAGCCATTGGTATCGGTGGATTTTAACCATAATGCGCATTCTTGCATTGTTGATGGTTCGCAAACCCGGGTTAGTCACAAACGGCTGGTTAAATGCCTGGTGTGGTGCGATAACGAATGGGGTTTTGCCAACCGTATGCTCGATACCGCGCGGGCAATAATGCAACCAAATTTAAAACAAGGAGCTTGAAATGTCTGTTATTCGCATGAGCGATTTGGATCTTAACGGCAAACGTGTACTGATCCGCGAAGACTTAAACGTGCCGGTAAAAAATGGCAAAGTAACCTCAGATGCGCGTTTACGAGCGGCAATACCGACCATTGAACTGGCGTTGAGTAAAGGCGCAAAAGTGATGGTTATGTCGCACCTGGGCCGGCCAGAAGAGGGTGTATACGATGCTGAGTCATCATTGCAGCCAGTGGTTGATTATCTGGCGCAGGCATTAGCAGCACCGGTGCGTTTAGCGAGTGATTATCTTGCTGGGATCGACATTAATGCCGGTGAAGTGGTGGTGTTTGAAAACGTACGCTTCAATAAAGGCGAAGGTAAAAACGATGACACTTTGGCGCAAAAGCTGGCAGCACTGTGTGATGTGTTTGTGATGGATGCCTTTGGTACTGCGCATCGCGCCCAGGCGTCGACGTATGGAGTGGCAAAATTTGCGCCAGTGGCTTGCGCAGGCCCGTTGCTGGTTGCTGAACTTGATGCTCTGGCTGCGGCACTGAAAAATCCTAAGCGACCGTTAGTGGCAATAGTAGGTGGCTCTAAAGTGTCTACTAAGCTTACCGTGCTTGAGTCTTTATCCGGTATTGTTGACCAGCTTATAGTAGGCGGCGGGATCGCCAATACGTTTATCGCTGCCAATGGCAATAATGTAGGTAAATCACTGTTCGAAGCCGATTTAGTCCCCGAAGCACAGCGGTTAATGGCGCAAGCTAACGCCCGCGGCGGTAATATCCCGGTACCCACCGATGTGGTAGTTGGGCAAGCGTTTAGCGAAACGACGCCAGCCACGTTAAAGCCGGTGAATGCGGTTGATGACGGCGACATGATTTTTGATATTGGCCCTGATACTACAGCACAGCTTGTCAATATCTTAAAATCAGCCGGTACCATTGTCTGGAATGGTCCGGTAGGTGTATTTGAGTTTGAGCAATTTGCAGCTGGCACCAAAGCGCTGGCCCAGGCTATTGCTGATAGTGATGCTTTTTCAATTGCCGGTGGTGGTGATACCCTGGCGGCTATTGATAAGTACAATATTGCTGACAAAGTATCCTATGTGTCTACCGGCGGCGGCGCCTTTCTAGAGTTTTTGGAAGGTAAAACATTGCCGGCAGTAGCTATACTGGAACAACGCGCAAAAACACAATAATAATAATGTCATATTACAACTGTACCCTAAAAGATTAAGAGAGGATTTCATGGCCCTTATTTCCCTGCGCCAAATGCTGGATCATGCTGCCGAATTCGGCTACGGCATCCCGGCCTTTAACGTCAATAACCTTGAGCAAATGCGCGCTATTATGTTGGCTGCCGACAAAACCGACAGTCCGGTAATAGTGCAGGCATCTGCCGGTGCGCGTAAATACGCCGGTGCGCCTTTTTTACGCCATTTAATCCTGGCTGCGGTAGAGGAGTTTCCGCATATTCCGGTAGTTATGCACCAGGATCACGGCACTTCGCTGGGCATTTGCCAGCGCTCTATTCAATTGGGTTTTTCATCGGTAATGATGGACGGCTCTTTGGGTGAAGATGGCAAAACACCAATGGATTATGCCTATAATGCTGATATAACCCGTAAAGTTGTAGAAATAGCGCATGCTTGTGGTGTGTCGGTAGAGGGCGAGTTAGGTTGCTTAGGCTCGTTAGAAACTGGCGCTGCGGGTGAAGAGGATGGCATAGGTGCTGATTGTATTCTGAGCCATGACCAAATGCTTACCGACCCGGAAGAAGCAGCGCAGTTTGTGCGCGAAACGCAGGTAGATGCACTTGCGATTGCTTGCGGCACTTCGCATGGAGCCTACAAGTTTAGTCGTCCACCAACGGATGATATTTTAGCAATTGACCGTATTAAAGCTATCAATCAACGTATTCCAGATACCCATCTGGTAATGCATGGTTCTTCTTCAGTGCCACAAGACTGGCTAAAAATCATTAACGACAATGGTGGTAAAATTCCAGAAACCTATGGTGTACCTGTCGAGCAAATTCAGCAGGGTATTAAATATGGTGTTCGTAAAATAAATATTGATACAGATTTACGTCTGGCATCAACGGGTGCCATTCGACGTTATATGACTCAACATCCGGCTGAGTTTGACCCACGTAAGTATTTACAAGAGTCGGTTAAAGCCATGATGGAGATTTGTATTGATCGTTATGAAGCCTTCAATGCAGCAGGACACGGCAGTAAAATTAAACCAATATCATTGGATGATATGGTAGCGTTATATGTATCCGGCAAATTAACGCCGAACATAAAATAAGCAAAAAAATTAATGAGCTATAACAAAATAATTTTCATTTGTTATAAAGCACATAAATAAGGTGCTAAACCAAAAAAATAGCCGCATCTGAGCAGACCTCCGGACGCCTGTGTTATCTTGACAAGGGTGTTTTTACCTGTAATGATGCGGATGGTTTACCCTCTAACCGAGGGCCTATTCTGTCTGTTCGAACAGGCTGGCCCTTACAACTTCAGGTTACGTTAATCAGCAATAATTGGTTGGGAACTATGTTTAACAATAAAATTCGCAAGAGTCTTGTTGCAACAGCTCTGGCTGGTACTTTCGCATTATCTGCGAATGTTCTGGCTTCAGATTTAAAAGCTTTGCACCAGGAAGGAAGCCAGATCCAACGCGCAGCAGTTCAGTCTCAAGAAAAAATTAATACCATTTATGAGCAGTCTCAGGAATTGCTGGGTGAATACCGTCAGGTAGTTGACCAGACTGAAAACTTAAAAGTTTACAATGATTTCTTAGCAACGTTAGTTGCCGATCAACAGCGTCAAATTAATTCTGTGCAGCGCCAGATTAACGGCTTGGAAGATACGCGCAAAGGTACAGTACCTTTGATGTTCCGCATGATCGATGCTTTAGAGCAATTTGTTAACGCAGACATTCCACTGCGTACCGAACGTCGTTTAGAGCGTATCGAAAAACTGCGTGAAATGAT
Organism: Rheinheimera maricola; assembly: GCF_016918075.2. Lineage (GTDB taxonomy): Bacteria > Pseudomonadota > Gammaproteobacteria > Enterobacterales > Alteromonadaceae > Alishewanella > Alishewanella maricola_A. Next base: position 656,173 of record NZ_JAERPS020000001.1, read on the forward strand.
GGGACGCTCAGATGTGCAATTATCAGAGCAATACCGTCAAATCTTAGAAGCATACAGCATTGAAGTTGGCTACGGTTCAACAGTGGATGCCTTCCAAGGTACGCTAACGCTGAACGGCCAGGACATGACAGTTGACTATGTTAACACGGGTCGCTTGTCGTTAATGGCATTGTCACTTGATGGTAATGCTGGCTGGGTGTGGAATAAGCAATCTGCAAGCTGGGATGAGTTACCAGGTTCATACCTGACGTCAGTAGCCCAGTTTATCAAGATGGCGCGTCGTGAATCCACGCTTGAGATGGATCGCGTACCACTTATCGCAGCGGAGTAAGAACAAATGAAACAAGCATTTAAGTCGATGTTAATTGCCGCAGCGGTGACTTTGTCAGCTAGTGTTGCTTTTAACGCAACCGCTAACACTGAGAAGTTAGATCAGTTGTTAGAGCAGTTAAAGAAAGAACGTACTGTTGAAGGCCGTGTTAACCAAGAACGTGAACGTGCTTTCCTGTCTGAGCGCTCAGATAAGCAAGCCTTATTAAACACAGCTAAAAAGCAGTTTACTGACGAAGAAAATCGCGGTAAGCGTTTGCAAAAAGAATATGCCGATAACGATATTTTGATTGGCCAGAAACAGCAAGAATTAGAAAGTGCTTTAGGCACCATGGGTGAGTTGTTTGGCGTTGTACGTCAATCGGCTAACCAGTCTATTGGTACCATCAGCAGCTCTATCATCAGTGCACAGTATCCAGATCGCGATGTTCCACTGCGCTCTGTAGCCTCTGCCACTGAATTACCTACTTTAGGTGAGATGGAAGACCTGTGGATGGCATTGCTGACTGAAATGACAGAGTCAGGCAAAATTGCTAAGTTTGATGCTGACGTGGTTAAGCTGGACGGTGGTGTTGAAACTAAGCGTGTTACTCGTTTTGGTACTTTCCACCTGACAACAGATTCAGAATATCTGATCCTGAACAATGACACTGATCAAATCCAGCCATTAGGCCGTCAGCCACAGTCAAAAATTCATGACTCAGTAGCGGCTTACCACAACGCGAGCGGCGGTGAACTAACTGGCATTTACCTTGACCCAACTAAAGGCAATAGCTTACTGCGTCTTAACCAACAGCGTTCTACATTGTTTGAATACTATCAGGCAGGTGGACAAGTAGGTTATATCATTACTGCGGTATTCTTTATCGGTTTACTAATCGCGCTTGAGCGTATTATTACACTGTCGCTGGTAGGTGGAAAAATCCGTGCTCAGTTGAAAAATCTGGCTAATCCATCAGAATCTAACCCACTGGGTCGTATTCTGCGTGTATACCACGAGAACAAGACTGCTGATGCGGAAAACCTTGAACTGAAACTTGATGAAGCTATCCTGCGCGAAACGCCGAAAGTTGAACGTGGTGTTGGTTTAATTAAATTATTCTCTGCGGTTGCACCGTTGTTAGGTCTGTTAGGTACTGTTATCGGTATGATTTTAACATTCCAGCAAATTACCTTGTACGGAACGGGTGACCCTAAACTGATGGCAGGCTCAATTTCTCTGGCGTTGGTAACAACGGCACAAGGTCTGATTGCTGCTATTCCATTACTGTTTGTTCACTCTATTGTGTCGTCAAAAGCCAAATCAATTCTGCACATTTTAGATGAGCAGGCGGCTGGCATTATTGCTGCGCACGCGGAGCAGGAGAAAGCCTAATGATACTCCAGCTAGTAGAGCTGTGGGAATCTGTTCAGGATTTTATCCATACCGGTGGCAACGTATTGTACGTTGTCGCCCTGGTACTCTTCATCATGTGGTTTTTGATGATAGAGCGCTACTGGTTTCTCAAGACAGAATATCCGAAGTTGAAAAAGGATATTATTGCCCGTTGGGATGCTAGAGCTGATACCACATCATGGTATGCGCATAAAATCCGTGATTGCTGGATTTCCGAGGCTGCAGATAAATTAGATCAGCGTATGCTGCTCATTAAAACCTTGGTTGCACTGTGCCCATTAGTGGGATTGCTGGGAACCGTTACAGGTATGATCGCTGTGTTTGATATTATGGCAACACAGGGAACCGGTAACCCAAGAACCATGGCAACAGGTATCTCAATGGCGACTATTCCGACGATGTCAGGTTTGGTTGCAGCGATATCAGGTGTATTTTTCAGTGCGCGGTTAGACGTACAGGTGAAGCGCGAAAAAGCGAGCCTGGCCGATAGTCTGCCGCATCATTAAAGAGAGTTTTTTATGGCCCGCAAACGTATTCGCGAAGCTGAAACGGCAGAGATCGATATAACGCCGATGATGGATATCGTTTTCATCATGCTGATCTTCTTCATCGTAACCACTTCTTTTGTGAAGGAAGCCGGTATTGATGTTAATAAACCAGAGGCTGCTCAAGCGCAGAAAAAGCCTAGCGCAACCATCTTTATTGCTATCCGTGCAAACGGTGAAATATGGATGGATAAGCGCGCGGTAGATGTTGAGCGGGTATCTGCTAACATCGAACGCTTAAGAGCAGAATCACCAACAGACACCATTATTGTGCAGGCAGATAAAGAAGCTAAGCACGGTATCGTAATGGAAGTCATGGATCAGATTAAAGCAGCTGATCCGACGTTGGTGATTAGTATAGCCGGGGAGACTAAGTAATTATGGTACGTTTCCTAACATCGTTGATAATCGGTGGTGTGGTAACGTTTCTGTTGTTTTTAATGATGGCCACTTTGCTGCAATCCAGTGGAAAGCGTGAAGTGAAAGAGCAAGAGCGTATTGTTATAGAAATTAACACTACGCCGCCAGACTCAGAAACGCAGACGCGGCGGCCACCACCGCCACCACCACCACCGCCACCGGCGCAACCACCAAAGGCGCCGCAACCTGAGCCTGAAACAGCAAACGCTGCGGGTGCCATTGGTTTTAATATGCCAGGCCTGGATTTAGGTGCAGGATCAGGCGGATTAGGTGACCCTTCCGGCATGATGCGCGATGGCGATGCTACTCCAATCGTACGTATTGAACCGCGGTATCCGGTTCAGGCGGCACGTGACGGCTTGCAAGGATGGGTTAAGTTGCGCTTCAGTATTATGGAAGATGGCAGCGTTGATGAAGTTGAAGTCATTGAAGCTGAGCCGCGCCGGGTGTTTGACCGGGAAGCTATTCGCGCGCTTCGCCGTTGGAAATATAGCCCTAAAGTGGTAGATGGTAAGCCAATGAAGCAGACGGGCCAACAAGTTCAACTAGACTTTACGCTTGATATGGCAGGGGGTTAATATGAAAAAGTTGAAAAAACTTACCTCAGCTTTGGTTGTTGCAACAGCGTTGGGTGTGTGTGCTGCACCTGTTTTAGCTGCTGTACAACCTAACATGGCCAAAGTGGAAGAACGTAAGGCACGTAAAACGCAAATCGTTGGCGAACGTGTTGGTAAAGTTCTGGTTAAAGCTTTCGAGCTGTATAACCAGGATTTAGTTGACGAAGCTATAGCTGAGCTGCTTGAAGTTAAGTCGAATAATGAATTTGACACCGCAACGTTAAACCGGTTTTTAGGTAACTTATACGCCACCAAAGACGAGAAGCAGTCGATTAAGTATCTGACACTTGCAGTTGCACCTGACTTATTGTCATTTGGTGATCAGTCAACGTCGATGAAACTGTTAGCTGATATGTTATTGCAAGATAAGCAGTATCAGAAAGCTGTTAAAGCCTATGAAGATTGGATCCGCTTTACCGGTGAGCAGAATGCTGACGCTTACATGCGTATTGCTAATGCATACTACTTGATGGAACAGCATGCCAAAGTTATTGCTCCGGCTGATGACGCAATTCGGTTTTCGCCGAAGCCTATTGAAGGCCCTTACCAGCTAAAAATGGCCGCTTACTATGATCTTAAGCAATACAAAGAGCTAGTAGCTGTTGTTGAAACTATGGTACAGCTGTTCCCTGAGAATAAGCAGTTCTGGGTTTACTTAGGTAATTTTTATACGCTGACTGAGGAATACGGTAAGGCGTTATCAACGCTGCAGCTTGCATATTCACAAGGCTACCTGGAAAAGGACTCTGAAGTAAGGATGTTGGCACAGATGTACGCCAATAATAATATTCCTTACAAAGCAGCAGTTACCATGGAGAAGCATGTAAAAAGTGGCTTAGTAAAGCGTGATAAAACGAATCTGACGTTTATCGCGTCAAATTACCAAGCCGCTAGAGAGTTTGCAAAAGCTGCCGATTACTACGGTGAGCTGGCTAAGTTGACTAATGATGCCGATGCTTATCGTCGTCAGGGTTCGGCTTATTCAGCAGTACAAAAGTATAACGAAGCGATTGCTGCTTATGATAAGTCATTGTCGTTAAATGTTGATAAGCCAAGTGGTGTTTATATGAGCCTGGTAGATGCTTATTTCTATCAGAAGAAATATAAAGAGGCCTTTGCTGCATTAATGAATGCGAAGAAAGACCCGTCTATGGCACGTCAGGTGCGTAGCTGGGAGTCGTATATCAGAGATAAAGCAAAACAAAAAGGCATTAGCCTGTAAAAAAAACCCCACGTCTGTGGGGTTTTTTATTTTACTATCTAGTTTTCTGTTTCGGTATTACGTAAGTCATGTAAGCGATACTTATCGATTAGCGCATAAAGTGTAGGCCTTGTAATACCGAGCAAATCTGAGGTCTTAGACAAATTTCCATTTGCCACAGTATAGGCGTGTCTAATGGCCTGAGTCTCGGCTTGCTCCCTTACTTTACGCAGCGTAGTGGTTTTTAACGCATCAACGGCTTTTAAGCCCAAATCTTCAGCTGTAATAAGCTTGCTGTCTGCCAGAATAACAGCGGATTTAAGTTTGTTTTGTAGCTCTCTAATATTACCTGGCCATGCATGTTGCAGCATTGCTTGCATGGCACAGTCTGAAAAACCTTGAACCTGAGTACCAAACTCGTTGTTGAATTTGCTTAATAGTGCTTTGGCAATCACGATGATATCGTGGCCACGCTGCCTTAATGGCGGGATAGCCAGAGTAATTTCACTAATGCGGTAGTACAAATCTTCACGAAAACTCTGTGCTGCAACCATCTCTGCCAGGTTTCGGTGTGTAGCACAGATCACTCTGACATCAACTTCTATTTCCTGGCGACCACCAACACGTTCTATCACCCTCTCTTGTAAAAAACGCAGCATTTTAGCCTGTAGGCTAAGTGGCATATCTCCAATTTCGTCGAGTAACAAGGTGCCACCATTGGCACATTCAATCTTTCCCAGGGTCGTTTTGTTGGCACCGGTAAAAGCGCCTTTTTCGTAGCCAAACAGTTCGCTTTCCAATAAGTTTTCCGGAATAGAGGCACAGTTTATTGCCACAAAGGGTTTGTTGACCCTCGGGCTTTGACGGTGAATTGACCTGGCAAATACCTCTTTCCCAGTGCCGCTGTCGCCTAACAATAATGTAGTGATTTCAGTTGGCGCAATTTTCTCAACAGTTCGGCATGCACGTAATATAGCGTCGCTGTTACCGATAATATCGTTATTAGATATGCTGGATGCCTTTAGTGCACGGTTTTCAGCTTCTAACTGGCTTAACTTAAACGCCCTGGCCAAAATGATATTTAATACCTCGACATCTATTGGTTTTTGATAGTAATCATAGGCACCAAGAGATACGGATTTAATGGCGTGGTCATTATCAGTGCTACCGGTAATAACGATCACTTTACACTGTGGTTGAATGGCCAGAATCTCACTGAGACAGGCCAGACCTTCACTGGCATTGGCTGGATCTGGTGGCAGGCCTAAATCCAGCGTGACAACATCTGGTTCATAACGTCTTAACTGAGTAAGAGCGGATGCCCTGTCCTGAGCAAATACCAGCTCATAATCAGGGAAGCTCCATTTAAGCTGCTTTTGGATGCCAATATCATCTTCTATGACCAAAACGGTCTTCATATAACAGTCCTTGTATTTACTTCAATAAACATGGCTAGTGTAAAGGAAGAACTAATGTAAAGGTAGTTCCGATACCTTCCTTACTGCTGACCATTAACTGGCCTTCATGTTGCTTTGCAAAGTGTAGCGCATCATAAGCGCCAATGCCCATGCCGGCGTTACCTTTGGTTGAATCAAACGGTTTAAATAACCGTTGTTGTATAAATTCTTCCGACATACCACAACCGGAGTCGTTTATCTGAACAATTAGGTTATGTTCGTCAGTAGTAATATCAATTTTTATGGTACCGGTATCAGCAGTAGCATGTTGCGCATTGTCGATGAGATGAAATAGCACACTGGCAAAGCGCTCTTTATCGACAGACAACTGACCATCGTTGCTAATATTCAGTACAGGCGTGGGGGATTTTGAGGCACAGCGCTGTGTAACTACTTCTGTGACTACAGCTGCGGCGGTAAATACCGAGTTATTTGCCGCGGCAATTTGTTTGTTACTAAGCTGCGAGAGCATATTTTCCAGACGTTTTTGCATTGCCGCCAGAGTTTCAAAACTATCATCTATGAATTCCGGGTTACGCCGGTGTTTAATGCTATTTGTCAGTAAAAGGTCAATTTGTGCTTTAACATTTTTCAGGTCATGCACGATAAATGCAGACATTCGGCTGAATGCGACAAACTGAGCGTTTTCACTAAGCTGCTCGCTGGTTTGCATCAATAATAAATAACTGGATATTTGTTCTGACACCAGCATTAAATAGTCGCGTAGCTCCCAATTAAGATGCTGCCGGTCAACATCTGGCGCATTCATCAGGCAAAGGCCCCAAAGTAAGGTATCGGAATAGATCGGCACGATAAGTTGTATGTCGATGTTATTCAGTTGGTGCTGTTGGCTAAATGGGTCTTTGTTATCAGACAGATCGACAATCCAGTGTTTTGCTTCAAACTGTTGCACATAATGCTTCAGCAACACTAGTTCATCAGGGTTAAGTTTCCCCCGACCTATGATTGCCAACTGATTAAAGTTTTTTTGCTCATCGAGTTGTATCAGACAGCCACGCTGGTAACCAATAGCATTGAGCCAGGCATACAGAACGGTTTGGTATTGCTCGGTTTTACTCAAGTCTATTAGCTTTAATTGCCTGGTGAGTTCGAGCCACTTTTGCCGGTAATCGAATTTGTTTGCGAAAAAGTGTTTTTCAATAAACACTTTTAGCCTTCGTCTTACCGCGCCAGATAGCAGTAATATTGCCAGCATTGCAAAGCCAAGTACCCAGAAGGCTGTCTGCAATAAATTAGACCAGTTGCCACCAATATAACGAATATAAAAGCCGGCAACGGCAATAAGACAGAGGTAACACCCCGCAGCAAGCACCAGCGAGCTTTGTAATACAATATCCCTGGAAACATATACGTTTATCCCCCAGGCCTGAACACGACGCACAGAGATAATTAGCAGCGGAATTATACCGGCATACACAAACCCTCTGGCAGACCACAGTTGGTTATCTACCTGACCAAACATGGCTGATTCGGCTAATAAGACGAAGTCAAACAGCGCACATACTGTAATACCTAAGACCAGCGGTTTATATTGCCAGCGTTCGGCAGCTGCTCTGCGGTAAATAGCCTCAAGTAGTGATAGCTGTAATATGCAAATAGCCAGGCTGCCGGTAAAAATAAGATTGGTAGACAGCAACTGAAAAACACATAGTGCCGTCCAGCCGGACATTACCACTATGAGCAGCTGCACTGAGCCCTTTTGCAGTAATTGCCATAAGGTTTGTTGCGCATTTCCTAATGCGGATAATAGAAATAGCAATAAGAGCAGGTTTCTACCAAGCTCAAGCGATATGGATAATGTTGAACTATAGGGTGCGACAGCTGTAAATATGTAATACCCGGCCCAAATTGTATTGAGTAAAGACCAGGAAAGTAGCAAGGATTTAGGTAAGTTTTTAACTCTGGTCGCTAACGTTAGCAGGAAAAAAAACAAGTTTGCGATGCAAGCCAGGCCAAAGCCAATCTTATCCACTGCGAGTTCTGTAAGAAAATCCATCTGCATTAATTAGTCAGTCCAGGCTGTATTTGCTAAAAACGGTAGGCATAGATCATTGCGCCAACAACGGCAGTAATGCCTGCACAGGGATGGCATAGGTAATACCACTGGGATCGCTTAGCACGGCTTCTCGAGTGGATTTAATATACACCTTATTGATGATACCGATGACTTCAGCCGTTGCTGCATTAAATAATGGGCTGCCACTGTTGCCGGGGTATGCAGTGGCATCAAGTTGGTACACTAAAAATGGCTGGCGTAATTTTCGCAGTGCTGCCGCTTGCAACTGACTGGCATGATCAACCGGAATCGCCACCGGCGTTAAAGCTGCGATAATGCCTCTATGTGTGGCAGGGTAAAGGCCAAGCACTGAGGTAATTGGAAAGCCGGTAAAGGCAATCTCTGTGCCTTCGGCAACCGCTTCGGGCTGTGCCAGTGTGACTGCAGGCAATTTGCTTTGGATGTTTAGTACGGCCAAATCATATGCGGGTTCAATTTTAGTATTGATTATCTTATGCATGGTGACACTTTCGGCACTGCCTGACATCACCACGTAACTTTCGTTACGCTCTACATTCAGTGCTGCAGCGATAACATGATGGTTGGTTACTATTCTATTTCCTTCAGCCACCGCAAAGCCGGTACCGATTAACCTGACTCTGGGCGATGCCAGTGGACTAAATATACCAATAGCAACAATAGAGGGTTTTATTTTGCTAATACTGTCTTGTAATGTGGCGTGTAGCAAGGTGCTGTACATCAGCATAAAAACACACAATATCGCTTTATACATGAATGAGATATTCCCTATCCACATTATTGTTTTCAGGTTTTATACTAGCTTAATTAGTCTTAAATAGCTGCAGTGTTCTGTGGCAACTGACGGATTTTCCTCCATACTGTCAGAGTCGTAATGGTACAAAGGACCTGTCATGTCTATATCGGTAGCTAAAGATGAAACAGTTAAAGCAATTGTACCAATCCTTTCTGGCGGAGGAACCCGGCTCAGTTGTTACATCGGGATCCTGCAAGCATTACAAGAGATGGGATTTGAGTTTCGTCATTTAGTTGGTGTATCTGGCGGCAGTATTGTGGCTGCCTTATATGCAGCGGGCCATAGCCTGGCAGAGATCAAAACTTTGGCGCTACATACCGATTTCAGGCAGTTTTGGAGCTTTTCGTTTACCTCGCTGTTACGCACTGGCGGCCTGTGTAATGGTAATAAACTAGAGGCTTGGCTAGATAAACAATTGAAAGGCATAACCTTTGCCCAGTTAGCCTATGACTTACATATCTTAGCGACAGATATTAACGGTGGTGGCCCGGTTGTCTTTAATCGTAGCAAAACGCCGCACCTAAAAGTGTCGAAAGCGATCCGTTTTTCGATGTCGATCCCGCTATTTTTTTCATTTCAGGCCTTTGAGCAGCACATTATGACCGATGGGGTAATTTTATCAGAGGATGCATTGCATCGTGATTGGTCTGGTTCGGGCTTACCATTGATTTGCTTTCGTTTAAAAAGCGATGCGGAATCCCGGCCATTGCAAACCAGCCGTTATTTTCCAGTGGTGTCCTATGTTTACATGTTAATCAGAACATTTATGAGTGCGGTGTCACGTGAGTACGTACACGCTGAGTATTGGCACAACACTATAGTAATTAATACCGGTAGTGTATCGTCGGTCGATTTTGCTTTAAGCATTGCACAGAAATTACAACTGTTCGATATGGGGTATCAGACGGCGCATAGTATAGTGCCGTTAAAGCTAGCCGGGTTATTTACCGAGGTCACGGCCGGTGACAGCGACAAAAAAACCACTACGTAAGTGGTCTTTTTGTGCACATAAGTGAGTTAATACTATTTACCGCGGCGAATTATTTCCTGCGCCATTAAATCGGCAATTACGCTGGTCGACTGATTTTCAGCATCAGCACGCTGAAAAATATTTAACAGCGTATCGTAAATCAACATGACTTTGGCGGATGACTCTGGCTCTGAGTAGCCTTCCGGCCGCATTTCGAATGCCACATTGATAATACCCCCAGCATTAATTACGTAATCGGGTGCGTATAAAATGCCTTGTTGACGTAACATGTCACCATGACGGGCTTCTTTTAACTGATTATTGGCGCAGCCAGCAACGATACGGGCTTTCAACTGAGGAATGGTATCGTCGTTAACCGTAGCACCTAGTGCACAGGGGGCATAGACATCGGCATCGACCGAGTAGATTTCGTCAAGACCAACTGCTACGGCACCAAACTGTTCAACGGCACGGCTAATGGCTTGTGGGTTAATGTCAGTTACAATTAATTTTGCACCGTCTTTGTGTAAATGTTCACACAGGTAAAAGCCAACACTTCCAAGGCCTTGTATGGCTACTGTGCGATTGGATAAATCATCTGAACCAAATTTATGCTTGGCCGCTGCTTTAATACCGCGGTAAGTTCCCAAAGCTGTAAACGGCGCAGGGTTGCCGCTTTTTCCTTCGAGGCCAGCTACATAGGGTGTTTCTTTATTGACGATCATAATATCGCCAGTGGTAATGTTAACGTCTTCCGCACTGTAGTAACTGCCAGACAACCGGTGCAGCATACGGCCAAAAGCGCGGAACAAGGCTTCAGATTTTATCTTTTTCGCGTCGCCAATAATAACTGATTTACCACCACCGAGAGGCAGGCCAGCCATGGCGTTTTTGTACGTCATACCGCGAGACAAGCGCAGCACATCATTTAATGCTGCGTCGTCTGAGACATAATCCCATAAACGGCAGCCGCCAACCGCTGGCCCTAATGCTGTGCTGTGTACTGCAATAATAGCTTTTAAGCCGGTTTCGGCATCGCTACAGAAAACCACTTGCTCATGATTATCAAATTCAGAATGATTAAATATGGCCACGACTGATTTCTCCGTTTATTGGCTGGCACAGGGGCGCTGTGTCGCGGTGATGTTTTGGGTATAGCTACTTTAATCAGTAGCTTTTTGCGCGGCGCAATGTAACATTTCAATTAGGCTTTCACCATAACAGCGGAAAAAAAACCGCTGGTTGGTCCAGATGATTGTCGACAATCTAACTCAGTACTTGATTGTGCCTCACGAGTCACCTAAAGTAGCGCAAAAAGCCACAGCAGGATTGAAAAACATGAGTGAGCAGTTAACTCAAGAGCAGATTCAACAGATGGAACAGGCCAGGGCGCAATGGGTTAGGGCGCAGTTTCAAAAAGCCAACGAACATTTGGCCAGTAAAGGTATTATTCCTGACAATGTAACCGTGGCTGACAGCCGCTATTTACCGCCTTTTTTTGCAGTATGGAAATTAAATACCAAAGATAAACAAACATTTTGGGTGATCAGTGGTGATGTACCAACTGATCATATGGCGGTATCTGCTGCCAAAGATGCGCGTGAGGCGGTGAGATCATTTTCATTGCATTGGCAACTTAAAGCGCAGCAGATTATTGATTCTGGTATTAACGATCAAACTAAACTGGATTTTGCCAATCTACTCATTAAACGAGCCCATGGTTTATACGAGATGTTTGAGAAAGATGAGTTATGGCAAGAAAGTACTGCCAATTAATTGTATTTATTAGTTTACAATAAATAAAAAACCGCCTTGAAGGCGGTTTTTTATTTGTCCTAAGCCTGTTACGTTTATTCGCTGAAATACCAGTAGCCTTGGTTAATAAGACTGGTTAATAACATGGTACGTTCATCAGATCCGATAAAATGCTGATTTTGCGTCGAGGTTAACTCAGTAAAGTCAGCAAGCAGTTGTGCCGTTGTCAGCTCATTAGCTGGCAGAGTGATCTGATCACCATTAATAAACAGCAGAATATCGCTGGCAGCATTTTGCTGATAATAACAGCAACGTAAACCGCCGATACGACTTAACACCGAACCTTCTTGCAGATATTCAGCTATTTCGTCGCTGCCATAATGCGGATCTGGCTCATTTAAATCCAACTCATGTTTAGCGCGGGTAATTAAACTGCCAAACCATTGCGGTAGCATAGTGTTATCTGCGACCAACTGTTGCAGTAACTGCTGAGCCTGTTGTAAATCAGCATCGGTAATGGCGCCGACGGATGTTGCTACACTGCGACTATTGTCAGCAAAGCGTTTGCCACTAATGTCATGATCTACTAAGTGATCAGCAAGGCCTGTCAGTAAATCTTTTTGTGCCGGTGCCCGAAAGCCAACTGAATAGTTCAGGCTGTTTTCCAGACTGATACCGTCATGTGGGCATCCTGGTGGGATATACAATATATCGCCAGGTTCGGTAATTACGTCTATACAATCTTTGAAGGGGCTTATTTGTAAAAGCCGCGGATGAGGACACAACTGTTTTAGGCTGGTGTCTGGCATACCAACACGCCAATGGCGTTTACCTTCACCTTGAATAATGAACACATCATATTGGTCAAGGTGCGGTCCTACGCCGCCGCCGGGCGTAGAGAAGCTTACCATCAAGTCATCAATTCGCCAGTTCGGGATAAAGCGAAACGGGTCCAATAGCTTTGCTGCTTCTGGATGCCAGTGATCAACAGCCTGCACTAGTAAGGTCCAGCCTTGTGCACCAAAAGCAGAGAAGTCTTCGAACGGACCAGTTTGCATATCCCAGTTTTTTTCGGTACAACTTACAATCCGCGATTCTATTTCTTCTTCCTGAGCCAGACCCGCCAGTTCATCTGCACTTAGCGGATCGCTAAACTGCTGGAAACCTGCTTTGATTAATAACGGTTTTTTTTGCCAGTATTCACAGAGAAACTCGTCGATACTCAGGCTGCCCAAATTTAACTGATACATAAAATGTCCCAAAAAAAGGCGCTTACTAAAGCGCCTTATTGTCAATCGCTTACTTCAGTGTGCTGGTAATGTCTATGGCAGCACCGATGTAATTGGCCGGAGTTAACTGCTTTAACTGCGCTTTAACCTGATCAGGTAGCTGCAGCTTATCAATAAACACATGCAAGTCGGCTTGTGTAATACGTTTGCCGCGGGTTAATTCTTTCAGTTTTTCATAGGGCTGTTCAATACCATATTTTCGCATCACGGTTTGTACCGGCTCTGCCAGTAATTCCCAATTGGCATCCAGCTCGGCACGCAGGTTGGCTTCATTTACTTCTAACTTACTAATGCCCTTTAGCGTTGCCTGATACGCAATTAAGGTATAACCGAATCCAACACCCAAATTGCGCAGCACTGTTGAGTCGGTTAAATCTCGCTGCCAACGCGATACCGGCAGTTTGGCGGATAAGTGATTAAACAAGGCATTGGCAATACCCAAATTACCCTCTGAGTTTTCGAAATCGATTGGGTTTACTTTATGCGGCATGGTTGATGAGCCAATTTCGCCAGCAATAGTGCGTTGTTTGAAATGACCCAGCGCAATATAACCCCAGACGTCGCGGTCAAAGTCGAGCAAAATGGTATTAAAGCGGGCTACGGCATCAAACAGTTCCGCGATATAATCATGCGGCTCAATTTGCGTGGTGAAGGCATTCCAGCTCAGTCCCAAACTGGTTACAAACTGCTCAGATAACTGATGCCAATTCAGCTCAGGGTATGCAGATAAATGTGCATTGTAGTTGCCCACGGCACCATTAAACTTACCCAGTATTTCTACTTTAGCTATCTGGTCACGTTGGCGTTTTAAACGCATATAAACGTTCGCCATTTCTTTACCCATGGTGGTGGGCGACGCCGGTTGACCATGGGTCCTTGCCATCATAGGCACGTTTTTATGTTCGTTGGCTAAGTGTTTAATCGCATCAAGTAAGGCATCACATTGCGGCAGTAGCACCGCTGAACGCGCTTCATTTAGCATCAAGCCGTGCGACAGGTTATTAATATCTTCTGAGGTGCAGGCAAAGTGAATAAATTCACTCACGCCAGCAAGTTCAGCATTTTCTGCCACTTTCTCTTTTAGCAAATACTCAACTGCTTTGACGTCATGGTTGGTGGTGCGCTCAATTTCTTTTACCCGCTCGGCATCAGCGACGTTAAAATTGTCGACAATATCGTTCAATAATTGATTTGCCGAGGCAGATAGTGGCGCAACTTCATTTATTTCTGATATGGCAGCAAGCTGCTGCAACCAACGAACTTCTACCATCACTCGGTATTTTATTAAACCGAACTCACTGAAGTAGTTCCGTAAATCGGTAGTTTTGCTGCCATAGCGCCCATCAACGGGCGAAATAGCGGTAAGGGCGTTCAGTTGCATACAGGCTCCTATAAGCTTGATGTGGGCAGTTGCGCAAGCATCTGTTTTGCTTGCGCCACCAGCTTGCGACGTTTGAAAATAAAATTAGTTCGGCTGCCACCTGCTTGGCGCCATAATACAGCAGCCCGGATGGCAGCCAGCAACAGAGCACGCACTTTGTGCTGTACCGCGGACTGTTTAAGTAAATCGGGTTGGCCATAAATCTGGATACGGCCACCTAAACTGCTGATGCAATCTGCATAGATGTCAGCCAGGTTTGCTAACATGTTATCGTCAAGCAGACTAAAATGTTGTAGCTGGCGCTGTAGGTGTTGTAACTTATCGCCAAGTTTAGCCATGTGTGCTGGCGTTTTACTTAGCTTACGCTCCAATGCCAGTACGCCAACGATATAGCGGGTTAGTTCGACATCTTTTTGCGGCTTATCACCAAGCTGATCGATAATCAGCTGTAAACCTGTACTCAAGTTTTTTGCATCATCACCATAAATTTGCAACGGTTGCTCAGCATCGATTATAGCAACGCTGTTTAGCATTAATAACAGCGCGTCTTTATTTAACTCGCTGCTGCGGGCAACTTTTTGCACCAGCTTAAGAGCCTGACACAATCCTGCCAGGGCGATAATTTGGGTAGAAAGAGAATAATGCATATTAATTTAGTGCCTGGTCGATAATGCCGCCGCCAAGACAGACTTCGTCGAGATAAAACACCGCCGATTGGCCAGGTGTCACTGCTTTTTGCGCGCTGTCAAATTGCACGCTGACCGTGCCGTCTGCGTGTGGCGTGAGTAAGCAAGGGATGTCTGTTTGACGGTAACGGGTTTTTACACTGCAACGAATAGCTTGCTGCGGGCCTGCACGATCAGTCCAGTGCATTTGGCTGGCCGTTAAACCGTTAGATAGCAAGCTTGGATGGTCGTGGCCTTGCGCAACGAGCAATTGATTTTTCTCCAGATTTTTTGCCACTACGTACCAGGGCTCATCACCACCATCCCTCAATCCGCCGATACCTAAGCCCTTGCGTTGGCCTAGCGTATGGTACATAAGGCCTTCGTGGCGGCCAATAATGTCACCATCGACAGTGATAATGTCACCTGGTTGAGCCGGCAAGTATTGCTGTAAAAAATCTTTGAATTTACGCTCACCAATAAAGCAGATCCCCGTGCTGTCTTTCTTATCGTGCGTAATTAAGTCTTGTTGCTCGGCAATAGCGCGCACGGCCGGTTTCTCTAACTCACCAACCGGAAACAATGTCTGTGCAATGTGCTCTTCGCCAATAGTGTAAAGGAAATAGCTTTGGTCTTTGTTATTGTCTAAGCCGCGTAACAACTGCCAATGGCCATTTTGTTGACGGCGTCGGACATAATGGCCGGTGGCAATGTAATCAGCACCAAGGGCTTCAGCGGCAAACTCGAGAAACGCTTTAAACTTAATTTCTTTATTGCACATAATATCGGGATTGGGGGTACGCCCAGCTTTGTATTCGGCTAAGAAATATTCAAAAACATTATCCCAATATTCCGTGGCAAAATTTACTTTGTGTAGCACTATACCTAATTTGTCGCATACCGCTTGGGCATCACGCATATCCTCAGCTGCGGCGCAATACTCGTCGTTGTCGTCTTCTTCCCAATTTTTCATAAACAGGCCTTCAACCTGATAGCCCTGCTGTAACAGCAGGTAGGCTGAAACGGAAGAATCCACGCCGCCGGACATACCGACGATGACTTTTTTACTGCTGTTGACTGAGCAGTCAACCGGGCAAATATCTGGCATAGCACTGCACTTTTGAAGGCTTAAAAAACAAGGCGCGGATTATACATTAAAATAAGGCGCCGCGCATGTTATCGTGCTGGCTGAATGAGACCGAGCGGTAAGCGCACGCCTTGTTGATATAACTTCACTGCATCACTAACCAGCGCACTGCGAACTGGTAGAGCTGCTTGTAACAACTCGTTTGCACTAAACCAATGCAATGCCAGAATATCGCGATCTTGCGGTTGGTAGCGTTGCGGCAAGCTGGTAGGTTCAAACACAAAATTAACCCTTACATAGCGATGGTTATTCGCCGCTTTGAGTTGGGAAATTCCCAGCCAGGCAGTGGGTTCAAGCAATAGGCCGGTTTCTTCGTATAGCTCGCGTTTTACGGCGTTTAGCAGCTCTTCGTCCTGTTCAACATGGCCTGCAGGTTGGTTCAGTACGCGTTGGCCGCTGAGTTTATCGATTTCTTCCACCAGCAAAAATTTGTGCTCAAACTGGACGATAGCGGCAACGGTTAAGTGTAGTGTTTCTCTGCTCATATGCTCTTTTCTTTGTTGCTAAACCAGGTTTAGCGTTAACTTAGCGAAATTTGTTTAAACTCACCCGGCGCTAAATCAGCCAGTAGCCAAGAGCCAATTTGAGCACGGATAAGACGCAGAGTAGGAAAGCCAACAGCCGCGGTCATGCGTCTTACCTGACGATTACGGCCTTCAATAATAGTTAGACTTATCCAGCAGGTAGGAATAGTAGTACGCTGCCGTACGGGTGGATGACGCAACCAGATATCCGGTTCGGCGATTCGCTGTGCGTTGGCGGGTAAAGTGACGCCGTCATTCAGTTGTACCCCTTGACGCAGCTCTTGCAGTGCCGCGTCAGTAATGTCGCCTTCAAGTTGCACCCAGTATGTTTTAGCCATTTTATGCTTTGGATCACTGATAAGGTGCTGCGTTTTACCACAATTGGTCAGCAGCAATAAGCCTTCGCTGTCACGGTCCAGCCGGCCTGCCGGATAAACCTCTTCAACCTTGATAAAGTCGGCCAAGGTGGCTCTTTTAGGGCTGCTATTGTCCGTAAACTGGCATAGAACATCAAATGGCTTATTAAACAACAGAAGTATCGGTTGCTCGACCTTGGTCGTATTGCGTTTTTTCGCATATGGATTATTTTGCATCTTCTGTTTGATACGAGCAGGTTTCACTGTGTTTTTATCTCTAAAGTTTATAGCATCTGACAGGGCATTACTGGCTGTCAGCATTAGTTAACATTGCGTCATATGCGGTTTGTACAGTCATACATGAAGACGCTAAGTGGGGCGGCTGGTTGCCTATTTTATTGAATGTCATGCTGCTATACTAGCGCCGCTTTGCAACAAGTGCGTTTAAAACATCAACATCGCCAGGATGAAGGTGCAGACTGGTCTGCAATAGCCAGCTGTTCGCAAACACATTACAGGAACTAACATGTCAAAAGAAATTGCAAAAATTATTTACACTGAAACGGACGAAGCGCCTGCGTTGGCGACTTACTCGTTGCTGCCAATAGTGCAAGCATTCTCTGCTGCGGCCGGTATTGCGGTAGAAACCCGTGATATTTCCCTGTCTGGTCGTATTATTGCCAACTTCCCTGATTTTTTAAAGCCAGAACAGCGTATCGCTGACGCATTAAGTGAGCTTGGCGAATTGGCGAATCAGCCAGATGCTAACATTATAAAGCTGCCAAATATCAGTGCTTCAATTCCACAATTGAAAGCGGCGATTAAAGAGTTACAACAGCAAGGCTATGCGCTGCCAGATTACCCCGCTGAAGCAAAAACTGAACAAGAGCGTGATGTTAAAGCGCGCTACGATAAAATTAAAGGCAGCGCGGTAAACCCGGTACTACGTGAAGGTAACTCTGACCGTCGTGCACCGGCTTCGGTTAAGCAATATGCCAAGAAAAACCCGCATAGCATGGGGGCCTGGGCTGCCGATTCTAAATCGCACGTTGCGCACATGAACCAGGGTGATTTTTATGGCAGTGAACAGTCGGCGACTTTTGCAAACACTGATACGCTGAAAATTCAGCATATCGCCAATGACGGTTCTGTATCGATATTAAAAGACCAGGTTGCAGTATTGGCCGGCGAAGTGATTGACGCCGCTACCATGAGCAAGAATGCTTTGCGGGCGTTTTACCAACAAGAAATCGCCGCTGCGAAACAGCAAAATGTGCTGTTGTCCCTGCACTTAAAAGCTACCATGATGAAGGTATCAGACCCAATATTGTTCGGTCATGCGGTGACAGTATTTTTCAAAACGGTATTTGATAAATATGCTGAACTGTTTGCCGAGTTGGGTGTAGATGTGAATAACGGCGCCGGTGACATGTTCGCCAAAGTGGCATCGTTACCACAACCTAAGCAAGAGCAAGTTATGGCTGATATCAAAGCCTGCTATGCTGCGCAGCCTGAGCTGGCAATGGTAAATTCGGACAAAGGTATTACCAACCTGCATGTACCAAGCGACGTGATTATTGATGCGTCTATGCCGGCGATGATCAGAAGCTCCGGCCAGATGTGGGGAGCCGATGGTAAATTAAAAGATACCAAAGCGATGATCCCAGATCGTTGTTATGCCGGTGTCTACCAGGAAACCATTGATTTTTGCCGTAAAAACGGCGCTTTTGACCCGCGCACTATGGGCTCAGTGCCCAACGTAGGCTTGATGGCGCAAAAGGCAGAGGAATACGGCTCACATGATAAAACCTTTGAAATAGCTGCAGACGGTAAAGTGCAGGTGTTAAATAGTAAAGGTGATGTAGTGTTTGAGCATGCCGTGGAACAGGGTGATATCTGGCGGATGTGTCAGGTAAAAGATGCCCCGATCCGCGACTGGGTAAAGTTGGCCGTGAACCGGTCCCGCTTAAGCAATACTCCGGCAGTGTTCTGGTTGGACAGCGCTCGCGCACATGATTCACAACTTATTGCTAAGGTGCAGACTTATCTGAAAGAGCATGATACCGATGGCCTGGATATTCAGATCTTGGCGCCTGTTGAAGCAACTCGTTTAACGTTGCAACGTATGAAGCAAGGGCTAGACACAATTTCAGTTACTGGTAATGTGTTGCGTGACTACTTGACGGATCTGTTTCCAATTCTGGAGCTGGGTACCAGCGCTAAGATGCTGTCAGTTGTACCATTGATGAATGGCGGTGGATTGTTTGAAACAGGCGCCGGTGGTTCTGCACCAAAACACGTTGAGCAGTTTATCGAAGAAGATTATTTGCGTTGGGATTCACTCGGTGAGTTTTTAGCGCTTGCTGCTTCACTCGAACATTTAAGCCAGGTTACTGAAAATGCTAAAGCTAAAGTTTTGGCTGATGCTCTGGATTCGGCGACGGCTAAGTTTCTCGACAATGACAAATCACCACGGCGTAAGTTAGGTGAGTTGGATAACCGTGGTAGCCACTTTTATCTGGCAATGTATTGGGCAGAAGCTTTAGCAACACAAGAAGCAGATGCAGAGCTACAGAGCCGCTTCGCCAAACTGGCGGCGACATTGCAACAGCATGAATCTGTGATTGTTGCTGAGTTAAACGGGGCTCAAGGCAAAGCGGTAGATATTGGTGGCTATTACCGGCCAAATCCTGATCTGGTATCCAAAGCGATGCGACCAAGTCAAACATTTAATCAGGCTCTGGCTAACGCTTAATACTGTTGCATGTAGTTAAAAAGCAAAAGCAGGCGTTAAGCCTGCTTTTTATTTTACGTGCTTTACGCTCAGTAAATATTTATTCTGTCAGATCACCGGGCACTTTAATATTCACAGCGTGCAAGCCTTTTGGGCCTTCAGACAAGTCAAACTCAACGTCTTGCCCAGCCTTTAGCGTGCGGTAGCCATCCATGCTAATGGTTGAATAATGAGCAAAGATATCATCATCACGGCCATCTTCACGAATAAATCCAAATCCTTTGGCATTATTGAACCATTTTACTTTACCGGTAGCCATACAACTTACTTCCTTCTCTAAGTTAGCTAAATTCTGTATTCTTAGTCTTAAATAGTGGGATTGTTGTTGATCCCAGTAACTAATGTAGATAATTTAAGCAGACAGTCAAGTTATTTGCAAAATTAAACGAAAAATTTACTAATATTTAACGCAAAGCTCCTTTGATGGAATACATAGGCATGGCTATAGTTTATGAGTGGTAATAAAGACGGTAATGAACAATACGGTGGATTAGAAGAGTTAACGCGGCAACGTGTGGCTCCTCCGCCAATGTATAAGGTGGTGCTGCATAACGATGATTACACGCCGATGGATTTCGTTATCGATGTGCTAAGTCGTTTTTTTAATATGCAGTATGAGCAGGCGACAGAAGTAATGTTAAAAGTACATTACGAAGGTAAAGGGGTTTGTGGGGTATTTACCGCTGAAATAGCGGAAACCAAAGTGCAGCAAGTAATGCAGTATGCTAAAGAGCATCAGCACCCGCTGCTTTGTGCCATGGAACGCGCATAAGGTAAGCCTTTGCATGATTCTGGTGTCGTTACTCAGGTGGATTAGGAGTGGTGTATGTTAAATAAAGATCTTGAGTTAACTCTGAATTTGGCTTTCAGGTTTGCGCGTGAGCGCCGTCATGAATATATGACAGTAGAACATTTGTTACTGGCATTGCTGGATAATCCGGCTGCCGGCGAAGCATTGCGCTCTTGTGGCGCCAACATTGAAAAGTTGCGTCAGGAATTGGCGAGTTTTATTGACTCTACAACGCCAGTGCTGCCAGAGGGCGAATTGGAGCGTGACACGCAGCCTACACTGGGTTTTCAGCGTGTACTGCAGCGAGCGGTGTTTCATGTTCAATCTTCTGGTAAATCGGAAGTGACGGGTGCCAATGTACTGGTAGCCATTTTCAGTGAGCAAGAATCGCAGGCCGTGTATTTACTGAAAAAAATTGATATTGCCCGTTTAGACGTGGTGAATTTTATTTCCCATGGTGTAACCAAAACAGAAAAACTTGAGCAGCATGATGAACATTCACAGGAAGAGGGTACCGACACTGTTGTAGAGGACAGTAAGTATCTGGAAAACTTTACCGCTAATTTGAACGTTCAGGCAAAGAATGGCCAGATTGACCCGCTAATTGGTCGCGAACACGAAGTTGAGCGCGCTATTCAGGTATTGTGCCGACGCAAGAAAAATAACCCATTGTTGGTGGGGGAGGCGGGTGTTGGTAAAACTGCGATTGCAGAGGGATTAGCTTACCGTATCGTGCACAATGAGGTACCGGAAGTGATTGCTAATGCCACTATTTACTCACTGGACATGGGGGCTTTGCTGGCGGGCACTAAGTACCGTGGTGACTTTGAAAAGCGGCTTAAATCGTTGCTCAAAGAATTAGAGCGGGAAAAAGACGCCATCTTATTTATCGATGAAATTCATACCGTAATTGGTGCTGGCGCTGCGTCCGGTGGCGTGATGGACGCCAGTAATCTTATTAAACCTTTGTTATCTACTGGTCGCTTGCGTTGTATGGGCTCGACGACTTATCAGGAATATAAAAGTATTTTCGAAAAAGACACTGCTTTAGTGCGCCGCTTTCAGAAAATTGATGTCGCAGAGCCAAGTGTAGAAGACACAACCCGTATTTTACTAGGCTTAAAAGAGCGCTATGAGCAACATCACAATGTGCGCTACACGCAAAAAGCGATTCGTGCGGCGGCTGAGCTGTCAGCTAAATATATTAATGAACGTCACTTACCGGATAAAGCGATAGATGTTATCGATGAAGCCGGCGCCAGTCAGCGCTTGTTACCGGTATCTAAACGTAAAAAAGTGATCAATGTGCCTGAAATTGAACATGTTATTGCAAAAATGGCACGCATTCCGGAAAAGTCGGTGTCGGCGTCAGATAAAGATGTATTGGCTAATTTGGACCGTAACTTGAAGCTGGTCGTGTTTGGACAGGATGAACCGATTGAAGTGCTTACCGCGGCTATCCGCTTATCACGCTCCGGCCTTGGTAGTGAAGAAAAACCTATTGGTAATTTCTTGTTTGCTGGCCCAACCGGGGTGGGTAAAACTGAAGTGACCAAACAACTGGCTAAGGCGCTGGGTGTGGAACTGCTACGTTTTGATATGTCAGAATATATGGAACGCCACGCTATTAGTCGCCTGATCGGTGCTCCACCGGGCTATGTTGGCTTTGAGCAGGGTGGGTTGCTGACTGATGCGGTGTCTAAACATCCGTATTCAGTGGTACTGTTGGATGAAATTGAAAAAGCCCATAGCGATATTTATAACATTTTGTTGCAGGTAATGGACCACGGTACTTTAACTGACAACAATGGTCGTAAAATTGATTTTCGCAATGTTGTGTTGGTCATGACGACGAATGCGGGTGTGCAGGAAACTATTCGCAAATCAATAGGCTTTAAGCAGCAAGACCATAGCCATGATGCTCTGTCAGAGATCAACCGTACTTTTAGTCCGGAGTTTCGCAACCGGCTGGATGGCATTATCTGGTTCAAACATGTATCGGCCGACATTATTCTGCAAATTGTTGATAAGTTTATTTGTGATTTGCAGGTGCAACTGGACAAAAAACAGGTATCAATGGAGCTAAGCAGTGCCGCCAGACAGTGGCTGGCAGATAAGGGCTATGACCATGCTATGGGAGCTCGACCTATGGCAAGACTGATCCAGGAGCAGCTGAAAAAACCACTGGCTAATGAGATCTTGTTTGGTCGTTTATTACATGGTGGGGATGTTAGGGTTGATGTCGTTAATGAAAAATTAAGCTTCGACTATGAAATTGCAGAGGAAGCAGCATTAGCTGATTAATCTGGCTAATTTACCAAACAGTAAACCCGGCGTTGGCCGGGTTTTTGTTATCATACGTACTGCTTAAAGCCGACTTATCGTTGGCGGAACACGATACGACCTTTAGTTAAATCGTATGGCGTTAATTCAACGGTTACTTTATCGCCGGTTAAAATACGGATATAGTTTTTACGCATTTTACCTGAGATATGAGCGATAACGACATGGCCGTTTTCCAGTTCAACTTTGAACATGGTATTTGGCAGGGTATCCAAGATGGTACCTTGCATTTCAATTACGTCTTCCTTCGCCATTCAGCGCACTTGCCTCTTAAAATTGGGTGAACCATAAAAAAACTGCGCAGATTGTGCCGAAATCATCAGCATAAGTAAAGCAACAAGCGCTTTTTTAGCCAAATGAGTGCCATTGTCCCTGAATAAAGCGCTGTTGTGGCTTAAAAGCAGCCTTATAGGCCATCTTCTGGCAGCTATCAATCTGGTATCCCAGGTACAGCCAGTTTTTATGTTGCGCTAAGCTGACTTGAAGTAAATACAAGATAGCGAGTATGCCCGGAGAATAATGGCTGCACTCAGGTTGGAAAAAAGTATACACCGCCGAAAATACTTCTGCGGTTTCATCCACTATGGTCACCGCCACCAATTCTTGTTGTTGGTACTGCTTAAGCACTTTTACATTTAGCCAAGTACAGTTAAGCATACCGTCAAGCTGCTCAGGTGCTGGCGGAAACATGCTGCCATCAGCATGTTTGTGGCGAATATATTCGGCAAAGAGTGGATAGTAGTCGCTGCCTGCTGCTTGCTCTAATGTATAGTGCCAACCTGCCCGGGTGGCTTTATGCAGCAACCGGCGCTGGCTGCGACTTGGTTTAAAATCCCTGGGGTTAATACGCACCGATTCACAGGCGCGACATGCCGGGCAGTGGGGTGTGTACACTTGCTCGCCACTGCGGCGGAAATTAAACTTCAGCAACTGCTGATACAGGGTGTCATCCAGTGGTTGCTCTGGTAATAAAAAAACTAATTGCTCTTGTTGAAGCGGCAAATAATTGCATTGGCTGGGCGCTGTTAGACCAAAGCGTAATTCATGCATCGATAGTCATATCCAAAGTGATATGGCGTGCTTGCCAATGCGATAAAGGTAGCAATTGACAGCGATACAGTTGCAACATAGCGCAATAGTCATCACGTTCAATTGTCTGGGCACCAAGCTGCATTAAGAATGGGTTAGGTAGCTGACAGTCTATCCAGCCCGGGGCTTTCTGTTGTAAATGTTGTTGAAGTGCCACCAGTGCTAGCTTGGCTGTGTCAGGCAGCAGATTAAACATTGACTCACCACAAAACAAACTTCCCACCATTACGCCATACAAACCGCCCACCAGCTTGTCTTCTTGCCATACCTCAAGGCTGTGAGCATGGCCTTGCAGATGTAACTGCAGATAAGCCTGCTGCATCTGCGGAAGGATCCAGGTACCTAACTGTGTCGCACGGGGCGCTGCACAATGCGACATCACTTTAGCAAAGGCGTAATTCACGCTGAAATGTAACTTGTAGCGCCGGATTTGCTTCCTCAGTGTGCGATTAAGTTGAAGGCTGTTTGGTGCAAACACTGCGCGCACAGATGGGCTCCACCACAGCAAGGGATCTTCATCACTAAACCAGGGGAATATAGCATTTGCATAGGCGTTCATTAAACGAGGGACTGATAGATCGCCCCCCATCGCGAGCAGGCCATCTGGTTCAGTCAGCGCACGATGCAGCGGTGGAAAGCTGACATCGTGCGCGACGAGTTCGGGCAGATAAATGGCCACTATAGTGTATTACTTACTCAATGCGTCCAGATAACGCTCAGCATCCAGCGCTGCCATACAACCAGTGCCGGCAGACGTTATAGCCTGACGGTAAATATGATCTGATACATCACCGGCAGCAAATACGCCTTCTATGCTGGTTTGCGTAGCGTTACCATCGTTGCCGCTGTGCACTTTTAAATAACCACCATTCATGTCCAGTTGGCCAGCAAAAATATCGGTGTTTGGTTTGTGGCCTATAGCAATAAACACACCCTGCAGCGCCAGCTCCTCGGCGGCTTCTCCTTTAGTTGATGTCAAGCGTACACCATTAACGCCCATATCATCGCCTAGTACTTCATCTAGCTCGCGGTGGGTATGAAGTATGATATTTCCGCTGGCAACTTTAGCCATTAAGCGGTCGACCAGAATTTTCTCTGCTTTGAAACTATCACGTCGATGTACTAAATGGACTTCGGCTGCAATATTAGATAAGTACAATGCTTCTTCAACGGCGGTATTGCCACCACCGACCACGGCTACTTTTTGATTGCGATAAAAAAAGCCATCACAGGTCGCGCAGGCTGACACACCTCGGCCGCTGTATGCCTGTTCTGAAGGCAGCCCCAGATACTTTGCAGAAGCGCCGGTACAGATAATAAGTGCATCACAGCTGTATACCGCGTTGTCGCCACTAAGAGTGAAAGGGCGTTGCTGCAAATTTACTGTGTGAATATGGTCAAATACAATTTCGGTATTAAACGTTTCTGCATGCTCACGCATCCGATCCATTAACGCTGGTCCGGTAAGGCCATGAGCGTCACCAGGCCAGTTTTCAACTTCAGTGGTGGTAGTTAGTTGGCCGCCTTGCTGCATGCCAGTAATCAACACCGGGTTCAAATTAGCGCGGGCTGCATAAACGGCAGCAGTGTAACCAGCAGGGCCAGAACCTAATATAAGCAGGCGACTATGTTTAACGTCAGACATGTACTTCTCCGGGAACATCATAATTAAAACCAGTAATGGTGGCGATTCTAAAAGAATGCAACCGTGAGTGAAAGTGGCGGCACAGATTTAATCCTGCTGTCGCTGTAAAGCGGAGTTGGCTATGCTAAGGTTACGTTGTGTCGAAATAGCAAACAATGCGCTTTCAACGTCAAACTAAATTCAGGCCAGGTTTTGCAGACAGAGGGTAAGGATGAGCTTTATAACGCGCTGTTTTATCTTCTTGTTTAGCCTGTGCTTTAGCGTCAGTGCCGAGCAGATTTTTAGCCGCTTTGGCGTCGACGATGGCCTGCCAAATGCCACTATTTATAGTATTCAGCAAGACAAAACTGGCTTCCTGTGGTTGGGTTCAACTAACTCTGGGTTGCTTCGATTTGACGGATATCGCTTTACCGAATTTCCTGTACTTACCGCAAAAGAGCTGGAGCAACAGCAAACCGCTGATGTTGGTGTGATCCTGCTTGATGATAACGACAACCTGTGGGCGGGGACCTGGGGGTTCGGAGTGTCGATGTTGCAAGCTAAGACAGGCAAGCTACGGCGATATACTACATCAGAACAACTTGCAGGCAATCAAATTCAGGCGCTACTGCAAGATGCTCATCGCCACATTTGGGTGGGTACAACTACAGGGCTAAGCCGGATAACGCCTGATGGAGAGGTGCAAACTATTGGTGAAGCAGGGCTGCGCATTTGGAGTCTGGCCGAATTTGCCGACGGCACTATTTGGGTTGGCAGTTCTGCTGGTTTGCAATCCTGGCATCCCAACACTGGCTTCAGCGAGCTGGTGCAGCTGGTACCTGGAGCTGACAGTTTAAGTCGTGATAATGAAATCCGTGCCCTCAAAGCCATTGGAGATGAACTATGGGTTGGTAGTCGCTCTGGTTTGTATCGTTACAATACCCGGCAACAGACATTTAAACCGGTCGTGCTGGCATTGGGCGGGCAAACAGAGCCGATTATTAATATATTAACAACTGATACTGACGACAGTAGCTTATTGATAGGCAGTTACAGTGGCTTGTTTCGCGTGGATTTAACCCAGCACAATGCACAGCGCCCACCGCAGCCAGCGTTATTACCGAACGTTAACGTACGCAGTATATTACAAGACAGGTCGAACGTGCTGTGGCTGGGGTCACGAGAGAGTGGCTTGTATCGTAGTGTCGTGTCGAGTAAAGCCTTCGATAGTTTGCCACTATTCTCAGAAGCCCTGGCTCAGCGTGATGCCTTTTCAGTAACCGCTGTATTGCAATGGCAGCAGCAATTATGGCTGGGCTCAATTGACAGTGTTTATTTAATCGATTTAAACGACGGTAAATACCAACAATTCAGCACTGGCAGCAGAGTGAACGCCATTAAAGCAACGTCGGCTGGCGATGTCTATATAGCCAGCGACAACGGGCTGTTACGGTATGCTGGCGATAGCACACTGCAGCCTGTTGATGAGCCATTTGAGTTATCAGGTGTAGTCAATCGCAATGTGCGAGATTTAGTCATCGATCAGAACGATAACCTTTATTTAGGTATGTGGGGCGAAGGCGTTATTGCCTGGTCGTGGCGCTCTGGCACTACCAAACATTGGCTTCCCCAGTTAGCTGAACAAGCCGCGGGTAATACGGTGCAGGGCGTCTTCTTGGGGAGCGATTCGCAGCTATGGGTGGGTACCCGTTACAGTGGCCTGTACCAGATTGATTTAGCCACTGATATGGTTACGCGTCATAGTACTAGCCAAGACTCTGTCATCCGGCTTCCGCACAATGACGTGCAATGCGTCAGCGAGTACGCCGGCGAGTTGGCTGTTTGCAGCCGAAATGGCTTGTTGCTATATGATTTGAAAACAGGTTTACAACAACATCTGACAAGCGAAGATGGCCTGCCTGCCAATGCAGTACTAGATGTAGTGCAGCAACAGAATGGCCGATTGTGGGTTGCAACAGCTAAAGGGCTTGGCTTTCGGCCACAGCAGCATAAACATGTGGTTCCTTACAACAGCAGTGACGGCATGATTAGCTCTGAACTTAATGCTAATGCAGCGTTTGCTGCGGATAGAATTTACTTTGGTGCAATTGCCGGTCTGGTTGTTGTGACACCTGAGCAATTAATTGTGAATACCGTTGTACCGGCGCCGGTTTTATCAGCGCTAGTAATAGATCGCCAGGTGGCACAGGTTAAACCGCATCAAAAACTATGGCCTGACATTAGATTGATGTCCGGGCAACGCACACTTAATTTTGAATTTAGTGCCCTGGATTATCAAGATCCGGCTCGTAATCGCTTTCAATATAAGTTAGAGGGGATAGACGCTGATTGGATAACAACAAGCAGCCAAAATAGTGCTTACTATGCCAATCTGCCAGTTGGCCGCTATCAGCTATGGTTAAAAGCCTCCAATAATCATGGTTTTTATAGTGAGGCTACAGCGGTAGCCACCTTACAGGTGTTACCACATTGGTGGCAGCAAAATTGGCTGATTTATTCGGCAATAGCAATTTTTGCTGTGCTCCTGTGGTTAATGCATCAGTACCGCTTACGTCATATACGTCAAATTAATCGCTTACTACAAGATACAGTAGACAATAAAGCTAAAGCACAATTAGTGTTGGAAACCCGAGTTACCGAGCGGACCAGAGCGCTGGAGGAAAGCTCTGTGACCCTGTCTCTGCGCACCCTGCAACTAGAACGTAGTCTTGACGATCTTGCAAAAAGCAATGCAGAGCTAAAACGGCTAGATAAATTGAAGGATGAATTTATCGCTACCGTCAGTCATGAGCTTCGCACACCGTTAACGGCTATCCGTGGCGCTATCGGTCTGATTACACAACAGGTGGTGACACCGGGCACAGAGCTCTATCAAAACATGTTACAAACTGCACAAACCAACAGTGAACGCCTGGCCCATCTAATTAATGATTTGTTGGATTTACAAAAATTTACTACCGGTACTTTTAGTTTAAGTTTGCTACCGTCCGATTTGGTGTTGCTGGCACAACAGGCTGTGCTTGCAATGCAACCCTATGCTAGCCGCTATCAAGTTGAATTGCAGTTGATTAATAAAGTTGAGAATAAGGTTTGGGTTAAAGCTGATTCGTTAAGGATCCGCCAGGTTATGGATAACTTAATATCTAATGCAGTAAAATTTTCAGCAGCGAATAGCACGGTGTTTGTTCGCATTAGTCAAAACGCTGACGCTCTCCTGTTTGAGGTGCAAGACTTTGGCGTTGGAATACCAGAAGAGTTTAAAAGCCGTATTTTTGAAAAGTTCTCTCAGGCCGACGGCTCTGACAGTAGGGCAAAAGATGGCTCTGGTCTTGGCTTGGCTATTTGTAAAAAAATCATCGAAAACCACCAGGGGCATATTGGTTTTTCCAGTAGCTCGGGCCAAGGGGCCACTTTTTGGTTCAAGTTACAGCTGGATAAAACTACTACTTTACATAGTTAAACTACAAATCATAATCATCAGGCCGTTCCGTTATTATCTAAAATGTTTCTGATACTGGTTTTATTTTTCTGAAACAGGTTTTATCAATCAATTTGTAAGAAATTTATAATCAATTTGTAATGGTTATCTGATGCCTGATTGGTGAATTATTGAGCAGCAGGATGCAGCACGTACAACAAGGAAAATAATAATTTACCAAGGGTACTATGATGAAAAAAATATCTACAATTCTGGCGGCTGCTTCCGCCGGCTGTTTTGCACTAAGCCTGACATCAGTCGCTGTTGCTGAAGGCGTTAAAAAACCAGAACTTAAGTTAAGCCAGGCAGAGCTAAGAGATAATAAAACTACACGCTACATCGTAAAATTTAAAGAACCCGTAGCCAAAACCACTGTCGATGGCCGTAACCCACGGGCTGAGTTTTCAGCTTCCCGCGCGCAGCAAGTTTTGCAAAAAGTTAATGTCAATGCGTTGTCGCATTTAAAATCTGTGCATGCCAGCGTGGCAGAGCTAACTCCTTCTCAGCGTAAAATGTTACAAAATGATCCTAACGTCGAGTATATAGAGGAAGATCATAAACGCTATCTAATGGATGTGATAACGCCTATGGCACAAACCACGCCTTATGGCATTACCATGGTTCAGGCGAACCAAGTTAGTGATAGTAGTGCGGGTAACACCAAGGTGTGTGTTATCGACACGGGTTACGATTATGATCATGAAGATTTACAAAGTTCAGGCGTTTCAGGGTATTCATTTTCTGGCCATGGTAACTGGTATGAAGATGGCAACGGTCATGGTACCCATGTCGCAGGCACCATGGTTGCACTGAACAATAACAATGGGGTAGTAGGTACAATTGGCTCAGGCCAAGCTGGCGTACATATTGTTAAAATCTTTAATAACTCAGGTAACTGGACGAACGCGTCAAACCTGATCACGGCTATCCAGTCGTGTAAAGATGCCGGTGCAAAAGTGGTTAATATGAGTTTAGGCGGCGGGTCTTCAAATCAGACTGAAAACAACGCTATGGCCAGCTTTTATAACGGAGGCATGCTGTTAGTTGCCGCTGCGGGTAACGGTGGCAACACCAGTTTGTCTTATCCTGCCTCCTATGATGCTGTAGTTTCTGTTGCTGCCGTTAATTCCAGCGGTTCACTGGCCAGTTTTTCACAGCGTAACTCTCAGGTTGAAATTTCCGGCCCTGGTGTCAGCGTTAATTCAACCTGGAACAACGGTGGTTATAACAGCATCAGCGGTACTTCAATGGCATCGCCTCATGTAGCCGGTGTTGCTGCTCTGGTGTGGAGCAATCATCCACAATGTACCGCAGCTCAAATCCGTAGTGCATTAAATGCAACAGCAGAGGACCGTGGTTCTTCAGGCCGGGATAACTCTTATGGCTGGGGTATTGTAAAAGCTAAAGCTGCACACGATTATCTAACCAACAACGGTTGCGATGGCTCAGGCGATGATGGCGGCGGTGATGACGGCGGCGGCACGGGTGGGGCCACTTTCCCTAATTTGTCTGCCACAAGTGGGCAATGGTTAAGAGGAAGTTATCAAATCCCATCTGGTGTCTCTAGTGTTAGCTTCCAGATATCAGGCGGTACTGGTGATGCAGATTTGTATATACGATACGGTAGTCAACCATCAACATCGAATTATAATTGTCGCCCTTACCTAAGTGGTAATAATGAAATATGTACGTTTAACAATCCACAAGCTGGTACCTGGCACATTGGAATTCGGGCTTACACCGCCTTTAGTGGTGTAACGTTCAGCTATCAATATTGATAATGTAAAGTGTAACAGGCCGGACAAACCGGCCTGTTTTTTTACCGTTGCAATACGTAGTAATACACTGCCAGAAAATGCAATACGCTGCCCGCGAGCACGAACAAATGCCAAATAACATGGTGCATAAATAATCGTTTCCAGGCGTAAAAAATAACTCCGAAAGAATAACTTAAGCCACCTGCTAACAGTAGTAGCATACCACCGCTAGCGACATGAGTTAGCATTGGCTGGATAGCAATTATCACTAACCAGCCCATTCCAAGATATAAACCCAATGATAACTTTTTATATTTAAGGCCTGTTGCCAACTCAATAATTACGCCCGCCAACGCCACCAGCCAAATCAACGCAAACAGCGGCAAGCCCCAGTTGTCACGTAAATTGATCAGCGTAAACGGTGTGTAGGTACCGGCGATCAGAATAAAAATGGCGGCGTGGTCTAGTTGGCGTAGGCGCCGTTTAATGTCAATGTTAGCAATAGCGTGATACAGCGTTGAACTAGTGTATAGCAGGATCAGGCTGCCGCCGTAGATTACGCTGCTGGCGAAATGCCAAGGATCGGTTGTCGGTAAGGCTATAGCTAGCATCAACAATAAGCCAATCACACTAAGAATGGCACCTACGCCATGGCTAATTGCATGTAGTAATTCTTCAACGGCAGAATAAGGTGTAGCATTCATAATAAGATATCCAGATTCAACAGCTTGTATCTTATCACGGCTACGTCGACTGCCAAGTTGTTCTGCAGCATCGATTTTAGGTAGAATGCCGCTTTATTCTGACAAGGCATCGCCTGTGAACAACAAGCCATTATTAATTGTGATTGGTTACGTTTGGCCAGAGCCAAACTCGTCCGCGGCAGGCTACCGAATGTTGAGTTTATTAAAGCTCTATTTAGCGCAGGGCTGGCAGGTTATTTTTGCCAGCGTGGCAGAGCCTGGCCCGCATCGATACCCGTTGGCAGAGCTTGGCGTGAATGAGCAGCAGCTGAAACTAAACGACAGTAGTTTTGATGCCTGGCTGGCTGAACTGGCACCACAGGCGGTGATGTTTGACCGCTTTATGTTAGAAGAGCAGTTTGGTTGGCGGGTTGAACAAGCGTGTCCGCAGGCAATGCGTATTCTGGATATGGAGGACTGTCATGCGTTGCGACAAGCACGTGAACACTGCTTTAAAGCCGCAGTGCCGGTCAATGCTGGTGCGCTCAATTCTGAATTGGCGCAACGAGAGATGGCGGCGATATACCGTTGTGATATCACGCTGGTTATTTCAGAATATGAAATGCAATTGCTGCAACAGCATTATCAGATCCCGTCAGCATTACTGTGTTATTGCCCGTTTTTGTTAGATCAACCTGTCACGTCCGGCACGGCTGAATTTGCGGCGCGGCAACACTTTATTGCTATTGGTAATTTTCGTCATGCGCCAAACTGGCATGCAGTATTATGGTTAAAGCAGCAAATTTGGCCCTTGATAAGGGCACAATTGCCAGCTGCAGAGTTACATATTTATGGTGCTTACCCGCCACCGAAGGCAACAGCATTGCATAACGCCCGCGAGGGCTTTTTAGTAAAAGGTTGGGCAGAAAATGCCAGTACAGTGTTGCAACAGGCCCGAGTGTGTTTAGCTCCGTTGGCGTTTGGTGCCGGGTTAAAAGGAAAGCTACTGGATGCCATGCGATGCGGCACGCCAAGCGTTACCACAGATGTGGGCGCTGAAGGTATGCAGGCCACAGGCGGTTGGGCCGGTGCAATTGCCAATGATGCACAGACGCTGGCTGATGCAGCTGTGCGGTTATATCAGCATCAGGATTTGTGGCAGCAGGCGCAGCAACAGGGCTTTCGTACCTTGCAACTTAATTTTGATTTGGCCCTGCACCAGCCGCGGATTTGGCAACAACTGGAACAACTACGTAGTAATTTGCATAGTCATCGCCAGCAAAATTTCACTGGCCTGATGCTTAGACACCATGCTTATCGTAGTACCAAATTTATGGGGCAATGGATAGAAGTGAAAACACGTCTGGCTGAACTAAGCAGCCAGACAGATGCTGATTAACGACAACCTCTTGGTTGACGCTGTGCGCTGTTGCGTTCTGCCCATAGCGCCGAGGCAGATTTTCCACCATTGCTTTTCGCTGTTTTTGCTGCTGGCTTTGCTGTGCTCTTGGCCGGCGCAGCTTTTGTCGCAGCAACCTTTGGTTTAGCACTGCTGTAACTGGCGCCTAAATCAGCCAATTCGGCCAGACGGATATTTTTACCGCCATCTACGCTGAACCAGCCGGGCTTTTGCTCTAATTGTGGCGTTTTACCGAAGGCTGCAGTGTAAGCTGCGGTAAAATCGGCAATAACCTTATCTTTGTCCAATTTACTCATAAGGGTCCTTAACTGACATTATTTGCGCATGTAGCTCGGTATTTATACAACATTTTGTAGCCATAACACAAATGTGCCGGTTTTTTTTAGCTGTTGAAGTACAATACGGTTATCAGCAGCAGTGGAAAACCCATCGATGATAGAGCGCGACCAGTTAGTGACATTTTTGAATACCGAGTTACAAAGTGAAAAAATTCATGATTATTGCCCCAATGGTTTGCAGGTAGAAGGCAAGGCCAAAATTACCCGACTAGTAACCGGGGTTACCGCCAGCCAGGCCTTACTGGATGCTGCTGTAGCGGTGAACGCTGATGCGATATTGGTGCATCACGGCTATTTTTGGAAAAATGAATCTGCTCAGGTAACCGGTATTAAGAAAAAGCGTCTGCAAACTTTGCTGGCTCATGACATTAATTTACTGGCTTATCACTTACCTCTGGATGTGCATCCGTCACTTGGCAATAACGCGCAATTGGGGCGCTTACTAAACGCGCAAAATGTTACCGCAGTTGCTACTGCAGATCCCAATGGTGTGTTGATGCAGGGCGAGCTTACACAAGCGATACCGGTACAACAAATTGCCACTGATTTAGAACGTACGCTGGGTAGGCAAGTGCTGTTGCATACCGCAGGCAGCCATGCGGTCAGCAAACTGGCCTGGTGTACCGGCGGTGGACAGGGCTATATCGAGCAAGCGGCGGCTGCTGGCGCACAATTGTTTATCAGCGGCGAGGTATCGGAGCAAACTATTCATTTATCGCGTGAACTGGGTATTCATTTTATTGCTGCCGGCCATCACGCCACCGAGCGCTACGGTGTAAAAGCGCTGGGCGAATTTATTGCGCAGCAGTTTGCGTTGGATGTGCAGTTTATTGATATTGATAATCCGGCATGAAACAAAAAACTGATCGCAGCTTTGATGGTATAGCGGCCAAATTTGCGCACAATATTTACAGCAGTACCAAGGGTAAGTTGCGCCAATTGGTGCTGCTGCGAGATTTAGCTGAACTTACGCTATTACAGCAACCGTGTAATATTCTCGATGTTGGAGCTGGCCAGGGCCAGTTGGCGCTGGCTTTGGCTGCGCAGGGCCATAGTGTACATTTAACCGACATATCTGCTGACATGCTGCAACTTGCCCAGCAACAAGCTCTGCTGCAGGGTGCTGATAATGTCAGCTTTGCGCAGATTGGTCTGGCTGAGTTGGCGGTTACGCATCAGCATCAGTATCAGCTAGTGCTGTGCCACGCTATGTTGGAATGGTTGGCTCAGCCTGAATTAGCCATTGCACAACTACGGCAGTTGGTTGCGCCCGGCGGTGTGTTATCGCTGATGTTTTACAACAAAGACGCCAAACGTTTTGGCAATATTTTGTTTGGTAACTTTGATTATGTCGCGGTTGATTTTCAGGTAAAAAAGAAAGTCAGTTTAAACCCGCAACATCCGCTGGCGCCAACAGATGTACTGCAATGGTGCCAGCAGGCTGGTTTTAGGCTGCAGGCTAAAACCGGCGTACGCTGTTTTCATGATTACTTACGTGATCGCAGCCAGCAGCAAAGCCACTTTGAGCAGTTGCTGGCGCTGGAATTACAATATAACCGCACTGAGCCTTATGCATCGCTGGGCCGCTATCAGCATTTATTGCTCCAGGCAGTTTAGGGCGAGCTTTAATAGCGCCTTAGTCAAACTCAAATTTGTAGAGTAAATCAACTGCGTTATCCAGACTGTTTACTGCTTCCAAATACAGGTTACGCATTATGCGGTAGCGCAGGGTAAATTCGCCAACCGCATTAAAAATGCCATAGCCATATTTAACCTGCAGATCGCGTGACAAGTAGCCACTTACCGTTACCTGCGAATTGTCTCCGGCACCGGCAGTATCCAGCGTAAGATCGCGTACCCCAAACGCTTCACCCAACTCACCAACAACAGCTCCGGTAGAAGCGATCGACATACCAATCAGGCTGGTGGTAAGCGCTGAACCTGCGCTGCCAGAGTCGCTGCCGATATCACGGCCCATCAGCAAATACGCTAACGCATTAGCCTGCGGTTTGGCTGGCTCGGAAAAAATACTGGCAGTGGGGTTATCTGCCGGGCCGGTAACCCGAATACCGGCAATAACGTCATCTTCCATATTGGCTGGATTACGGATAGCTTCAACATTTAAAAATGGCTGGTCGGCGGGGCCGTTAAAGCTCATTTTGCCCTGGCGGATGAGTAAGTCTTGACCATAAGCCCGAAAAGTACCGTCTTGCAGGCGGACATCGCCATTAAACGTTGGCTGTTGCAGTGGCTGCTGGCGCACTCGTAAGTTACCGCTGAGACGGGTTTGTAAGCCAAAAGCCGACAATTGTACCCGTCTGCCCAGCACCACATTAACATCAGTTTGCAGCGCAAAAGCAGTTTGCCGCTCAGTTTGGATGGGCTGCAAGTTCTCGTCCAGCAATACCAGATCATCCGTTAACCCCACCGCAGTTTGCGGTAGGCTGTCGATGTTAATGCGAGCAAACGGAATTTGCACTGTGCCGCTAAGTGACGTCAGACCAGGCTTGGCCGTTAAGGTTAAATCCGGAGCTACTTGCAGTTGTGCCTGCGGAATTTGCAAGCTTAGCTCATCGCCTTTTACGTTAACAGTAGCTTGCCAGTTATCAATTTGCGGCCAGGTTGCATCTCCATTTAGGTCTATGCGGCCTCTACTGGTGTTAACCAACCCCTGCAGCGTTGCTTGTTGTCCGTTAAATGCCAGCGCTATGTTGGCATCTGTAACATCAACCGGGGCTTGTTTACCAGCCAGTTTAAAGCTATTTAACGCCAGCTTGCCATTAATGTCCGGATGGCTTAAATCACCGCTAAAGTGCAAGTCGCTGTTCAGTATGCCGGCAAGCTCACTGTTTTGCTCTAGCAGGGGTTGCAAGAAAGCCAGGCTGAACTGCTGTAACAGCAGTTTACCCTGCAGTTGACGCGAAGCGGATTGTACGTCGCTAATGCTGACTTCAGTTTGCAATGCGCTACTGTTATCAAACTGCCAATCCAGGCTGCTGTTAAGCGTGTCGTCAGCCAATACCGCGTCCAGCGCCCAGCTTTGCCAGCTCAGTGTAACAGGTTGTTCTGCCTGATAGCGCCAGTCGCCGCTGCTGCCATTGAGCTTAAGCTGTGCCTGCGGTTGTTTGCCAGATTGCCAGTTAGCACTGACATGCGCATCTACCTGGCCTTGTACGGCCATCTGCGGCGGTAAAAAATCAGCCAAAGCCGACAAGGCAAACTGTTGTAGTTTAAACTCAACGGCTAGCTGCCCGGCGCCCAGTAGCAGAGGTTCAACTACGCACAGCTCAGCCGGACTCTGTTGCCAGCAGTGCGGCTGCACTGTTAACTGCGCATTAGCAAAACGGTAATCCAGCTCCGTACTTTCAACCAATTGCCAGCGCCCGGCCACGCTGTCTAGGCTGGCAGCTAGCAAGGTGCCTTGCCAGTGTTCGTTTGCTTTCAAACTGCCGCTC
This sequence comes from Rheinheimera maricola, assembly GCF_016918075.2. Lineage (GTDB taxonomy): Bacteria > Pseudomonadota > Gammaproteobacteria > Enterobacterales > Alteromonadaceae > Alishewanella > Alishewanella maricola_A. The sequence goes on from NZ_JAERPS020000001.1 coordinate 692,870, forward strand.
AGTTCTATAGCGGCATTATGCTCAGCACCGCTCAGTTGCAGTGTCAGTTGATGCTGTAACTCGCTACCGTTAAGTGTCAGCGTAAGTTGCTCAAAACTGTGTTGCTGATACTCGCCGTTGCTGGCCTGAAGTGACACTGACGTGGTGAATTTGTGTTCACTGTTAACGCTAAGGTTGGTGTCAAGCGTTAACTGCTGTAGGCTGACGTCCTGCCACTGCAGTGCGTTAGCACTAAGCGAGCCGGTCAGCTGTGGCGCCTCGCGTTGACCGGTTATGTTAACGTCAGCGCTGACACTGCCTTGCGCGCCGTTTATGCTTTGCGCCAATGTGGGTATAGCAACTGTCATCGCCAGTTGCCACTCTTTATCCAACGAGCCGGTCAGGTGGATTTGGTTTTGTGCATGGTGCAGCGTCAGACCCGGCGTATTCAAGCGGTAATCGCCTTGGCCGCTGTTGTCGGAAGCATTTAAGCTACCGTCCAACTTAAGCTGGTAATCACGTAAGCTGCCGTTAAGCTCTAATTGTGGCAGGTCCAGCTGCCAGCCGCCTTGTGCTGTTAGCTGGCCGCTAAACAGCATGTCGCCATTGAGCTGGCCACTGTAATCCGGCCAAAATTGGCCCGGTTGGATGTTGCTTAACTTTACTTCTCCAAGCCAGCTGAGTTGCTGTTGCCAACTCAGCTCTGTCTGGCCGCTAAGCTCTCCGCCAAGGCTGTTAATAACTATGTTTTCCAGCGTTGCACCCGTCAAGGTGGTGTGGCCATTTAGCTTTACCCGGCTCGCTGGCAGTTGCTCACCACTTAACGCCATCCCGGCATTAAAATGCAATTGTTCCAGGTTGCCGTTGGCTGCCATTTGTACTTGGTTCAGTTGTATTTCTGCTTCACCGCTAAGCGGCCATTGCAGCTGTGCAGCATTTAAGTGCGCTTTAAGCGGCAGGGCACTATCTAGCAAGTTTAACCACAACGAGAATTCAGCATTTAACAGCTCACTGGCTTGGGCTTGTAGTTGCAAATCAGCCAATGAGCCATCCAGTGTCAGACGCAGTCGTTGGCCAGTCAATGGCGTATTGTGCAGCAATAGTCGAATATCCGCTTTTAACGGATAGTCGCCAACAGGTTCTAGTCTGGCTGATGCATGCAGCGAAGCCAGTGAATGCTGGATATCAAGTTGGGTTAGTGATATTTGCTGCGGCAGCATTTGCAGACTAAACGCGAGCTCACTGATGGTTTGCGATTTTGCGCCAGTTTGTTGCAAAGTGAGATCTGACAGGCGAAAACGGTCGATGAATAAGCTCAGTGGCAAGGAGATATCATGCAGTTGTGGCACCTGATAGGCAAAGGCTTCATCAGCGGCATTATTATCCGTTGCTTGCGGCAACGTCAGAGTGACCTGCTGCCAGTGAGGCTGATTAAGTTGGACTTTATTGCCCCACAGCGTGGCAGCCGTGTTGAATTGTTGCCAGCTTAACGTCGTACCAGCAACCACTACGTTGGCGTCGTTCAGTTGCAGCTGAGTAATCTCAATGGCAAATGGTAACCATAAGCGTGCAGCAGCTTGCTGCGTGTCTGGTGGTGGATTGTCGGTATCGGCAATGTCAACAGCTAATCCTTGCACTGCAAGTTGTTCTACACATAGGGTAAAGCGCAAAAAACAGCCATTGTTAATTTGCAATGTGCTTTGTTTTAACGTCAGCTTTAGCGCGTCATCCTGCCAGCGCAGACCATGCAAGGTATTACCGCCCAGCAGACTGCCTTCGCTGCGCTCTACGCTGAATCCACTGATGAAATGTTGTGCCAGCCAAAGGTTAACACTTAAGCCTGCGGAGGTGTAAAGCAGGGTAAACAATATGGCTACAAGTGCAGCACTGGGCAGCAATAATGTCCAATTTAGTAATTTAGCGCTACGTTTCAGCCAACGTTTCGCGGTGGGTTTACTCATAATTCCGGCCCCAGGGCAAAGTGCAATTGGAAACCTTTGTCAGGCCCATCCAGGCCCCAGGCAAAATCAAGTCGCACCGGACCAACGGGAGAAGCCCAGCGCACGCCAAAACCAACGCCTTGCACCCACTCGGGTTTATCATCCCAGGCGCTGCCATAATCACTAAATGCTGCCAGCCACCAATTACCTTTTACACGGTATTGGTATTCCAGTGCCGCAGTTGCCATATAGCGGCCACCGGTTAATTCATCTTCGCTGTTGCGCGGCGATACAGTTTCATAGCCATAACCACGAATACTGTTATCGCCACCGGCAAAAAAGCGCAGTGAAGGGGGTAATTGTGATAAGCCTTCCATCAAGACAGCACCGCCATCAAGGCGGGTAACTAAGCGATGATTATTACCGGCACTGCCAATCCAGCCTATACGGCTGCGCAAGCGTACAAAGCTGGCATCAGAGCCCCAGGCTTCATCTGATACCTCAACGCCCAGTAATAATCTGTTAGCCGATGAGGGCATGGAGCCACTGGATTGTTTGCTGCGGTTGAAACTTATTCCCGGCATAATCAGGCTAATGCTGGCGTTTTGGTCCGCCTGGACAAAGTCTTCATATAACCAACGTACCGATGCTGTGCGATACCAGTCGCTTTGCAGCAACCAGTGGCGCTCCAGCGCCAGATTAGATTCGCGGCTTTCTGTGTCCTGATTATCACGGTTACGAAAACCAAGCTGTACCTGGTAAAAGTCATTGGCGACACTGGCCAGTGGTACTTTGTAGGCGGCCTCGACGCTTTGCTCAATCTCTGATAGCGCCAATTTACTGCTTAGGCTATGGCCGGATCTATTAAGCCAGGGTTTATTCCAGTTTAGTTTTAATCGGGTTTTTACATCGGTTGAGTAACCGATGCCAGTTTCTATAATGTTGCGCCGTTCCGGCTGAAGCTCCACGTTGATCGGCAGCGTAAAATTCTGTATCTGCGTAGTGTTACCCTCGACTAAAATTGAAGAAAACCAGCCGGTCGTGGCTAATGCCTGATTAAGCTCGCCTAATTGACTGGTCAGATAAAAATCACCGTGATTAAACGGAATTAAAGAACGTAACCCAGGCTCAGCTATTTGGTTGCCGTTAAAACTTACCGCACCAAACTTGTAGCGCTTTCCAGAGTTAAAGTGTAGACGGACAAAAGCTTGCTTTAGCTCGGGTGCAACCTCAAGCCGTGTCAGGGTGAAATCGGCATCAAAGTAACCTTTGCGCAGTGCCAAGCTTTTTAAGGCACTTTTAAAGCCGTCATAGGCACCATGATGCAGCACCTGACCTTGCTTGGGTGCTTGCTTGCTTAGTAAGGCGGCAAAATCGGCATCTACTGTGGCATCACCGGACAAGTGTATATCGCTTTGGCTGATACGCACCGGCTCGCCTGCCTGCACCTGGATGTGCATTATTCGCGGTGTTGCTTCGTTGGCTGTTACAGTTATGTCGCTATGGTAATAACCCAAAGCTTGCAACGCAGTTTGAATTTCCTGCTGTAATGTAGTTTGAAACCGCACGCCCGGCGTGTGGTTGCCCGCCGTATATTTTTGCAGATAAATGTCGATATTATCCCGCATTGCGCCATTTACACCGCTAATTTTAAATTGATATGGTGTTTGCGCGCACACGGTATAGCTAAGACTGAGTATGGCTGCCAGCGCTGTAGAAATAAGCAAACCGCGGTTATGCATCGGCGTAAAAAAATCCCGTATTAAGAAAGTAAAAAAATTGAAAGCGGGGCTATTATGGCGCACGCAGCTTGTTAATGTACACTGCGTTGCATAAATCGAGACTGAACAGATGCAGCAATAGCGGGATAATGCCACAGCATGGTACAACTTAAGGGCTGATATCAGTTATACTGCCGGCACTAAAAAGCGGTAGCAAAACCGCCATCTGACAAGGGCAGTATTATGAAAAGTGTTGTTATCAGCGGCTCAGGCCTGTTTACGCCAGAAAACATTATAACGAATGACGAATTGGTCGCCAGCTACAACCAGTATGTTGACCAGTTTAATGGGCAACAAGCCACTGCAATCGTAGCTGGTGACGTTGTGGCGCTGGAGTATTCCAGTAGCGAGTTTATTGAAAAAGCCTCCGGCATTAAAGCTCGGCATGTGTTGTACAAAGACGGCATTTTAGACCCCAACGTGATGCATCCTGTATTTCCCCGTCGCAGTGAAGAACAACCGCCGGAAATGGTAGAGATGGCGTTGTCGGCAGCACGTGAAGCGATGGCACAGGCAAATAAAACTGCAGCGGATATCGACTTGATTATCTGTGCTGCTTCAAATATGCAGCGACCTTACCCGGCGTTATCAATTGAGCTGCAACAATTATTGGGTGTCGCCGGTTACGCTTTTGATATGAACGTGGCGTGCTCGTCCGCAACCTTTGCGATTAGCAATGCTGTAAACGCTATTCGTGGCGGCACGGCAAAAGTTGTATTGGTGGTAAACCCGGAGTTTGCCTCGCCGCAAGTCAATTACCGCAGCCGCGACAGCCATTTTATTTTTGGTGATGTTTGCACTGCCACCATCATTGAAGCCGAAGAAAGCTGTACAGCAAATAATGCATACCGCATCAACGGTATGCGCTTGAAAACGGAATTTTCTAACAATATCCGCTGTGAAGTTGGTTATACCGAACATTGTTTGCCAGCAGATCCGCTAGTGCCCTTTTTTACCCAACAAGGCCGTAAGGTGTTTAAAGAATTACTGCCGATCGTGGCAGAGGTTATTCAGGCTGAAATGGCACTGCAGCAAGTTAAACCGGAGCAGCTAAAGCGGCTGTGGCTACATCAGGCCAATATTAATATGAATATTTTTGCTGCGAAAAAGATCCTTGGCAGAGACCCTGAACCTGAAGAAGCACCTTTGGTGCTGGATACCTATGCCAATACCGCATCCGCGGGTTCAATTATTGCTTTTCACAAGAATAAAACAGGCTTGCAAGCCGGAGATCACGCTATATTGTGTTCTTTTGGTGCCGGGTATTCTGTGGGATGTTTAGTCTTGCAAAAGTGCTGAAATAACACCTCTACAGTAGTAAGGGCAGCATAAGCTGCCCTTACTATGTTATAAGCGGATAACCGAGTTATTATCATAAGACAGCGGTGAAGGCTGATAGCTGTCTGCTGCCTCGTCATTCAGCCAGGTTCCACCATTTACCAAGTAGCGGAACTGATATTCTTTATTCTTCTCCAGGTTCAGCGTGGCGGTAAAGTCGCCGGTTTTGCTTTTTTTCATTGGCAAGGCTACCGGATCCCAGTCGTTAAATTCGCCCAATAGTGCTACTTGTTCAATTTGCGCCATCCGGTGTGCCGGCAGGGTAAAAGTCACTTTACATACTGGCTTGGTTTTCAAGTATTGCTTACTGATACTCATCGTATTTCCCTCAATGTAATAATTAAACACAAATACGTCTTGGCGCTTGTCAGCTTAGAATACGTTTGTAAACGTGTTAACGAATAATGCGGTAGTTTTATGATGTAATTATGAACAGTCCGCCCTCCAAAACACCTTAGGGAATTTAGCCAGGCTGTGCAAATAATTGTTTCTCAGGTTTATATAACTAAACGATCAAAAGTGCGTGAGTCTGGGCTGAGAAATTCAGTTGTAACAAGATATTACATTGTTGTCGGCTGTTAGCATGGCGATGGAAAGAATACGATTGCATTAGCATAGCCTTAACTAGCGTGAAGGGCAGTAAATTCGGGTACTTAATGCATTAGCGCTTAGCGTTTTATTAGCCAAAGCCTGGTAGCGTTATTTGTGTGCTTATCTACACTGATACAAAGCGTAACATTCATCACGTTACTTTAAATCGGCATGGCTCTAGTATAGCGTCAGAAAAATAGCATTGTGGGTATAAACATGGCAGCAAAAGTTTTGAAAGTTCTGATTCCGGTCGGTGTAATTGTAGTCGCCGTAGTATTAGCCGGCGGTTTGATGAAAATGCGCAAACCGCCAGAAAAGAAAGAAGAGCAGCGCCCCGCAGTGCTGATCACCGCGACGCCGATACAAACGGAAGACTTGGTCTATCGCATTCAATCACAAGGCACCGTTAAGCCAAAATTAGAAACGAGTTTAAGCTCGGAGGTAAATGGCCGAATTGTTGAAGTGGCCGCTAATTTTATAGAAGGTGGCTTTTTTAACGCCGGTGATCTGCTGATCCAGGTAGAGCAGGCAGATTATCAAACTAATGTAAAAGCGGCAGAAGCCAGCTTGACTAATGCTCAAGCGGCACTTGAAGAAGAAAAAGCTCGCGGTAGAGTAGCAGAAGAGGAATGGCGCTCTTTTACTGATGGCAAAGCACCAGAGTTGGGATTGCGTCGGCCACAACTGGCCGGTGCACTGGCCAATGTGCGTTCAGCTGAAGCCGAGCTTGAACGTGCTAAACGTGATTTAGCCCGCACTGAAATTCGGGCGCCCTATGCCGGTATGGTGAAAAGCCGTAGCGTAAATCTAGGACAGTTTATCAGTCGCGGTGCCAGTGTCGGCATGATTTACGGCACTGATGTTGCCGAGGTGCGCTTGCCCATTACCGATAACGATGCGGGTTTTATCAAACTGCCAGATTTTAATAATACTGCAACTAAGCCTGATGTGGTTTTAACGGCGGTAGTAGGCGGCGAGCTGATGCAGTGGTCTGCCAAACTGGTGCGGACCGAGGGCGTGCTGGACGAACGCAGCCGGGTCATTTATGCCGTAGCGCAGGTTGAAGACCCGTACCAGCGTAATCAAAATACTGCGGCGCCGCTGCGGTTTGGCCGTTTTGTGCAAGCGCAGGTTATGGGTAATTCCACGACAGACGTGGTTGTGGTATCAAGACATCTACTGTTGGCACAGCAGCAAATTCTGGTGGTGGATAAAGATAGCCAACTGCAGTTCCGCCCAGTTGAGCTGGAGCGTACCGATGAACGTTTTGCCTACGTTAAAAGTGGTTTTGTTGCTGGTGACCGTTTAGCGACATCCGCTATTGCCAACCCGTTAGCCGGCACGGTAGTAAGAATTGCGTCAGAGCAGGAAGCCGAGCAAGTCGCAGAGCAGCAAGCAACGGCTGAAGAGCCAGTATTGACCACGCTGGTGAAGGAGTAACCTTATGGATACCAATAAGGGTCTCATTGCCTGGTTCGCCCGCAACAGCGTGGCAGCAAACTTACTGATGGCGATTATTCTGGTCGCTGGGGTGTTTTCGTTATTTACCATTAAAAAACAGATATTTCCTGAAATAGTGCTCGAGCAAGTCAATATCCGCGTGCCTTATTTAGGTGCGGCACCGCAAGAAGTTGAAAGCGGTGTCATTGATAAAATTGAAGAAAGCTTGCGTGGTGTTAATGGTATTAAGCGTATTCGCTCAACTGCAGTGGAAGGCTTAGCCACAGTACGTGCTGAAATTGCCAGTAATTATGATGTGCAAGAGGTTATGGATGAAATTAAAACTCAGGTATCAGCTATTTCATCTTTGCCAGAGCAAACGGAAAAGCCAGTCGTTTACCGGGTTCGGTTTCAAAGTAATGTGATGTGGGTGTCACTGTACGGTGACTCCAGTGAGACAACGTTAAAAGAGCTTTCAAAAGATGTACGTGACGAGCTGAAGAAGTTACCGGGCATCAGCAAAGTGGATGTGGTGGGGGCACGTGATTATGAGATTTCCATTGAGCTTTCCGAGCTCAAACTGAAAGAATATGGTCTGACTTTTGAACAAGTTGTTGCTGCTATTCGCGGCAGCTCGGTTGATTTGCCCGGTGGCTCTATTAAGTCGGACAGCGGCAATATTTTATTAAGAACAAAAGGCCAGGCCTATTTCGCGCAGGACTTTGAAGATATTGTGCTGCTTACCTTTCCTGATGGCACCCGGCTGGCATTAAAAGATATTGCCAGCATTAATGATGGTTTTATTGAGCGTGAAGATTTATCAACTTTTGACGGTAAAAATTCGGTATCAATTCGCGTTGATGCAGTAGGTGATGACAATACGCTAAAAATTGCCGAGCAAGTTAAAGCCTATGTTGAGCGCAAGCAAAAGCAGTTGCCGGCGTCAGTGTCTATCGCGCACTGGGGCGATTCTAGCTACTATCTGCAAGGCCGTCTTGATTTAATGAGTAACAACCTGGTAATGGGCGCATTTTTGGTGCTGCTGGCGCTGACGTTGTTCCTAGAGTTCCGGATTGCTTTTTGGGTTATGGTGGGCATACCAGTATGTTTTCTGGGCGCTATGGCGATGCTGCCGTTGCCGCTGTTTAACGTCTCCATCAATATGATCAGTTTATTTGGCTTTATTCTGGTGCTGGGAATAGTGGTGGATGATGCCATTATCATTGGCGAGAGTGCGTACAGCGAAATTGAAAAACGCGGCAAGTCGGCAGAAGCGGTAATTGCCGGCGCGAAAAAAGTGGCTATGCCAGCGACGTTTGGTGTATTGACGACGATAGCAGCCTTTACCCCCATGTTGATGGTAGGCGGTGCACAGGCTCCTATTTGGGGATCGATTGCCTGGGTAGTGGTGCTATGTCTGATTTTTTCGTTAGTCGAATCTAAAATGATCCTGCCGGCGCACATTGTTAACATGGACACTACGCCATGGGATCCTGCTCGTAAGGGCATGTTTTACAGTTTAGGGCGTGGTTGCAGCAATGCGTTAAAAGCGGTACGTGAGGCGGTGGCACGTGCGATGCAACGTTTTGTTACTAAGCGCTATCAACCCTTTGTCGAGCGCTGTATACAGTATCGTTATATTACTATGGCGGTATTTTTCGCCATGCTAATTGTTATGTTTGGTGTGTTGGGCGGCGGCTTAGTGCGCTGGGTGTTTTTTCCGAACATTCCCAGTGACTTTATCAACGCTAACCTGAGTATGCAGGAAGGCGCGTCAAATCAGGCTACAGTCAATGCGATGCGTGAAGCTGAGGCTGCCTTGATGCGGGCCAATGAAAAACTCAATGCTGAGCACAATGAAGATATTGTTAAGCACCGTTTAATGTTTCTGCAAAGCGATACCGGTGGCCAGTTAGTGGTTGAACTGGAGAAAAGTGAAGGCAGGGAGATTGATGGGTTTGAAATTGCTAATCGCTGGCGTGAAGAGATGCCGGAAATACCTGGTTTAAAAGCGTTTAAAATTAATGCGTCTACCGGTGGTGGTGGTGGTGCTGATATTGCGCTGCAATTACGCGGGACTAATTTAGACAACTTAAAGCTGGCAACCGAAGAATTAAAAAGTCGTTTGGCTGAGTATGCGGGTATTTATGATATTGAAGACAACCTGCTCGGTGGTAATGATGAGATAGTGTTAAATCTTACACCTGAGGCGCATTTGCTTGGCTTAACGCTGGCCGATGTAGCACGGCAGGTTCGTTATGGCTTCTACGGTGCAGAGGCACAGCGAGTGCAACGCGATGGCGAAGAAGTGAAGGTGATGGTGCGTTATCCCCGCAGTGAACGCAGCTCAATTGGTAGTCTGGAGAATATGCGTATTCGTACCGCAGATGGCGGCGAAATCCCGTTCGCCCAGGTTGCGACGTATTCGCTACAACCTAGTTTCAGTGCGATCAATAGGGTTAATGGGGAACGGGCGGTAACCATTACCGCTGCGGCCGATAAAAACTCTGTGGAGCCAGGTAAAGTCGTCAGTGACATGCAAAAAACTGTCATTCCGGAAATTACCGCTAAGTACGATGGGGTAACCGGTGAGCTTGATGGTGCCAGCCAGGATGAACTAGACGCTCAGGTCGATTTGATGAAAGCAGGTGTGTTTGCCTTGTTCTGTATCTATGCCTTAATGGCGATACCGCTTAAGTCATACAGCCAGCCTCTGATCATTATGAGCGTTATCCCGTTTGGTTTAGTCGGGGCTGTTGTAGGACACATGGTACTGGGCCTGAGCATGAGTATTATGTCTATCTTTGGTCTGGTGGCGCTGGCTGGGGTAGTGGTAAATGACTCGCTGGTAATGGTTGACTTTGTTAACCGGGCGCGCGAAGAGGGATTGTCAGTACGTGAGGCGGTATCGCAAGCCGGCGCGCAGCGTTTCCGGGCGATTTTACTAACCTCACTAACCACTTTTGTTGGTTTAGCGCCTATTGTACTGGAACGCAGCTTACAGGCCAAAATTGTGGTACCGATGGCGGTGTCACTGGCGTTTGGTATTTTGTTTGCTACCGTTATTACGCTGATTTTAATACCGGCGCTGTATGTGATACTGGAAGACGTGAAAAATCTGTTTAGAAGCAAAGAAAATAAGCGTGATACCCGACTTGGTTCAGGCCAAGCCGATACAATGTCAGTAAAATAATCGATACTGTGTCAGTGAATTAAGCTAAACATGACTTAGCGCTACGGCATAAAAAAGGCCACGCAATTGCGTGGCCTTGTTGTTTCTATTTACAGCTTAATAAGCTTGGGTATGCACATCGCGCACTGCCCGGCCGGATGGGTCGGTCATTTGTGCCATTTTCGCATCCCAGGCTAACGCCTCGGGGGTAGAGCAGGCGACAGATTTACCACCCGGTACACAGGCAATAGCGCCGGCGTGCGGGAAGTGTTCTTCAAAAATTACCCTATAGTAATAGGCTTCTTTGCTATCGGGTGTATTTACCGGGAAACGGAAGCTGGCGGTGGCCATTTGCTGATCTGACACTTCTTTTTCGGCATGCGCTTTTAGGCTGTCTATCCAGCTGTAACCTACGCCGTCAGAGAACTGCTCTTTCTGGCGCCATAAAATTTCATTCGGCAACAGGCCATCAAACGCCTGGCGCAGAATATGCTTTTCCATCTTGCCGCCACCACACATTTTTGCCTGTGGGTTTAAGCGCATGGCCACATCCATAAAATCTTTGTCTAAAAACGGTACTCGAGCTTCAATCCCCCAAGCCGACATCGCTTTGTTGGCGCGGTTGCAGTCAAACATATGCAGGCGGTCGAGTTTACGTAACGTTTCTTCATGAAACTCTTTCGCGTTAGGGGCTTTATGGAAATACAAATAGCCGCCGAACAGCTCATCAGAGCCTTCACCCGATAACACCATCTTAATGCCAGTGGCTTTAATTTTACGCGCCATCAAGTACATCGGCGTAGACGCGCGAATGGTGGTGACATCGTAAGTTTCGAGAAAGTAAATTACATCACGCAGCGCATCCAGGCCTTCTTGCACGGTAAAGTGCACTGTGTGGTGCACCGTGCCAATGGCATCGGCCACTTTTTGCGCGGCGATTAAATCCGGCGAACCGGCAAGACCGACAGCAAAAGAGTGTAAACGGGGCCACCAGGCTTCCGACTCGTCGTTGTCTTCAACCCGGCGTTTAGCAAATTGCTGGGCAATGGCCGATATTAATGATGAGTCTAAGCCGCCAGATAACAATACACCATAAGGTACGTCTGACATCAGATGGCTTTTGACACTGTGTTCCAGTGCATCTTTTAGTTCGGCTAAGCTGGCAGGGTTGTCTTGTACTGCCGCATAGCTTTGCCAGTCGCGTTTATAGTATTGGCGCAGCTCACCGATTTTGCTGTCAAAGTAATGGCCAGGCGGAAACTCTTTAATTTGCTTACACACCGGCACCAGGGCTTTTAACTCTGAGGCAACAAACAACTGGCCATGCTCGTCGTAACCATAGTACAGCGGAATAATGCCAATATGGTCACGCGCAATAAGGTAACGGTTTTGTTCTGCGTCATACAAAATAAAAGCAAACATGCCTTGCAGCTGGTCAATAAATTCAGCGCCATGCTCCAGGTATAATGGCAAAATCACTTCACAATCTGACTTAGTTTTGAATGGATAAGGCTCGCCGAGCTGTTTTTCGAGCTGCTTGTGATTGTAGATCTCACCATTCACTGCCAGAATGTGATTTCGATTATCATTAATCAGAGGCTGGGCGCCATTTTCAGTATCTACAATCGCCAGGCGCTCGTGCACTAAAATGGCATTGTCGTTATTCCACACGCCAGACCAGTCTGGCCCGCGGTGACGTAATAACTTGGATAACTGTAGCGCCTGTTGGCGCAAGGCTTTAACATCAGTTTTGATGTCAAGCACCCCGAATATCGAACACATGATAACCTCTATTAAATTAATTCGAATAAACCCACTGGTTTAAACACATTTTGTACCCAATAGATTTAAACCTATATGGGAAACTTTGGCAGTATGTACGTCTAAACGCACCCATTGAATGTGCCATGCCATGCTAAAATTGCAAGCGCTTTTTCGCGCTTTTTATAAGTAATTCACGCTGAGGGCTTTCAGCTACAGCAACAGAAAAGACAGCTTATGCAAAAATCTGAAGTAAAAATCCGCTTTACGCCACCGGCCAACTGGAACTCAGCGCTGCTGCATGATAACGCTATATTTGCTGATCTCTGCCAACAGTTCGACTTAGAGCCGTTAACACACTACCCTGATGTAGCCTGGCTTAATCAGTTAGCGCCAACCACAGCGGTAAAGTTTGTTGACAATGACGCGCTAAGTACCGATGGCAGGTACTATGAAGAATATATTTATGCAACCGCACAGGTACCCACCCGCAAAGATAACTGGCATGACTTTTTTGGTGCCTTGATCTGGTGCTTATTCCCGCAAACGAAAAGCCTGCTAAATAAGTTACATATGGCTGAGATAGCCCAATATGGTTTAAAGCAGCGCAGTAAACTGCGTAATAAGCTGACGTTATTTGATGAATGCGGTGTGGTAATTTGCCTGGAACCGGATGTTATTGAACATGCGGATCTGCTGCGCCAGCATCAGTGGCAACAAAGTTTTGTGGCAAATCGGCAAGACTGGTGGCAGGGCATTCGGCCAATGGTTTTTGGTCATGCAGTGTATGAAATGGCGACAGCGCCTTTTATTGGTTTAACCGCCAAAGCGCTATTTGTCGATGTCCCAGCGGGCTTTCGCCAATGGCCACTGCAAAAGGCTTACTCCTGCCTGGATAAATTGCTGTTGAGATTTATAACGGATGGCGCTTTGTTAAACCCGCAGCAGTTAACACCTTTGCCGTTGTTAGGGGTGCCTAAATGGTATGCGGCCAACCAGAAGCCGCAGTTTTACACTAATAACGATTACTTTCGCCCTAAGCGGCATAGCGTCACTTAACGTAGTACTAATTCCACCCGGCGATTGGCTGCTTTGCCGTCTGTGCTGCCATTATGTTGCTGTGGCGACATAGCCCCTACGCCTTCAGCTAATAACCGCTCCATGCTAATGCCTTGCTTCACCAGCGCCTGCAAAATACTGTTAGCACGTGCTTTTGATAGCTGCATATTATGGCTATGGCTACCGCTATTATCAGTATGGCCTACCACATAAAATTGCTGCCCAGGGTGTGTTTTCAGGTAGTCGGTAATTACCGCCAAAGCAGTATCCGATTCGGCTAACAAGCTGGCGCTGTCGGTGGCAAAATGCAAGCCATGCAATACCACTTTACCGCTGCGGCTTAGCTCGTTTTGCAGGTAGGCGTTATCAATGCTTACCCGATTCGTTTGCATGCTGCTTAGCTCAACAATATCGTGCGCAATATCCACATGTGTCGACCCATTACTTTTTAGCACATATATCGACAGATAAATGTCTTGTTCGTTTACCGTGTTATAGGCGGTTAACATGCGGTAGTCGTCATCTTTATCGTTGCTGTTGCTCAAGTAACTTTTAAAACGATTCCAATCTGGGCTGCCTTGCCACAATAATTTGCGTTGCTCTTCACCACAGGCTTGGTGCTCGCAGCTAAATAATATAGTAAAGCCAGCATCCTGTAGTGCCTGCTGATAATTACGAAACACCTGTAAGGTTGACTGATCTTTTCTGGCTTCGTAGTGCAACAGGCTAGACTTACCGGCCAGGGTTAAATGCGGAACCTGCTTGTTATTATCAGCAATACCGGTGGGCAAGCGCACTTCGGTATATTCGGTGTCAGTACGATGGGTAAGCTTAGCGCCGGCATAACGGGAAATAAGCGGGTGGTCTCCGCCTTTAGCGCTGTCTGGCCCAAAACTGACTGAAGCTGGACTGTTGTCTGGCTCAGTGCTTAATGCATCTGGCGAAATAGTGACCAGCCCCAGTTGCAATTGCTGTGGCTCGCTAATTATTTGGCCAATTTCAATTCTGTCGCCATAAGGTTGTCTAATAAACCATTGTAAGTAGGTAGGGTGAGTTTCAGGCCCCACTTGCGCCAGAATATAATAATGCTCGTTACTGGCTTGCGAAAAGCCAGCCATGCTAAGAAAAACGTTTCGCGTCCAATGACGGTTTTTTAATAACTCATCAGAGAACTTTTTGCCACAGTCAGAACGACACACCAAAATCAGTTTTCCTTCCAAGCGTTTTACAACATCGAGGTAATTTTCGGCAATGTGCAGCGGCGAATGCTCGCCTTCAATGAAGTAAATATGGCCGGTGTGCTTACCAATAATGGTTTTACCGTTAAATGGCATACCTTCGGTAACCTTATTTTGCGGTAGCATTATTTCGGCATAATTAGTGACGGCGTGACGATTAATAGTGGCGCCAGGGTAGGACCCTACTAGCGGGTGGTCCGAGTCGGCCAGCAGTGCAGTGCTGGTTAATAGCAGTAAAGCAGTGAACAAAAAACGCATAACTTTCCTTGTATTGATTGCCGCTGGTCACTTGTACCGGTTAATAACTATGTTTCCAGCCGTTAGCTGTAAAGGCTGCGATGATAGCAGCGAGCGTGTTGTTGGTAAATTATTGTTTCTAATATGTAATTGTTTTTGGGGGTATTGGCGTTGTATTCATCTTTTAAGATATCTTGATGCCCTTGCAAGGGATCGTTCCTTAACAGCTGCTTACAGTTTTATACGCTATAAATTGCCAGAACAAATTGCTTACTTGCGTCTACTTCTTGATAATCAATAGCTAACGTCCTTGCCATCGGCAGGCGTTTAGGGCGGGTATAATGACAACGACACCGCCATATTTTATAACAATACCTACTATTTCCGGCCGCGACAGCTTCGCTGGCGGCTTTGATGACAGGATGGTTGCATGATTGAAATTCAGGATTTAGCTAAAGCCTTTGCGCTGAGTAAAAATAACAAGTTATCTGATACCGAAAAACAGGATGTACGTTATAGCAAAGACGCCTTTCACTCCGTGCGCAATGTCAGTTTTAGTTGCGGCAGTGGTGAAGTACTTGGCCTACTTGGCCCTAATGGTGCTGGAAAGACCACCACCTTACGAATGCTGTCAACGGCACTCAAGCCTGACGCGGGTTCCGTGTTGTTAAATGGTGTAGATGTATTAAAGCAGCCGGTAAAAGCGCGGCAGCAGATTGGTTTTTTGTCAGCTGATACCGGCTTGTATGGCAAGCTAACCGCTTATGAAAACATTGCTTATTTTGGTCGTTTGCACGGCATGAGAGAAACGCAGTTAAAGCAACGCATTGACGAGCTGTTTACTTTACTGAATATGCACGACTTTGCTAACCGCCGTGCTGATAATATGTCAACCGGTATGAAGCAGAAAACGGCTATTGCCCGTGCTGTAGTGCACAGCCCCAAAGTGGTTATTTTGGACGAGCCTACTACAGGGTTGGACATTATGACGGTGCAAACGGTGCTGGACTTTATCAAAGGCTTAAAAGCCGCCGGTACGCCGGTAATTTTCTCCACCCACCATCTGGATGAAGTTGCCTCGTTGTGTGACAGGGTAGTGGTTATTGATAAAGGCATTAGTGCATTTTCCGGCGACATTCACCAGTTTAAAGCATTGTCCAATAATGCTGATCTGCGTGAGGCATTTTTGTCGGTACTAAAAGGTCAGGTCATTACACAACAGCAAGGAGCAGCGTAAATGTGGCAGGTATATTTTAAAGAACTCACTGAACTGATGCGGGATAAGAAAACGCTGATTTTTGTTATCCTGCTGCCAATATTTATCTTCCCAGTCATTTTTGGTGTGATGGGTTTAGTGTTATCCAGTACAACCAACAAAGCCATGCAAGAAGAGCATCGCTATGTTCTGGTTAATGCCGAACTGGCGCCACAGTTTGCCGATGCGCTGTTTTACCACAAGAACTTTAAACAAATAGCCAGCGACAAAAGCACTGAAGCGGAGTTGGTTGCCGCTATTCGCAATGATGAAATCGATGTGGCTATCATCATTCCGGCAGATTTCGCTGACAAACGCTCCTCAGCAGAGCAAGCGCAATGGCAGATTATTTATAACCAGTCATCACAATTCGATTTTATGTACCGTTATTTCTCGGAATTGCTGACCAGTTTTAACGAGCAGTTACAACGCGAGACCTTAACTAAACTGAATGTCGACCAGGCGAAGTTGGCCGCTATTATTAAACCGGTTGATGTGAAAAAAGTAGATACGGCAGATAAACGGGAGAACATAGGTGAAAAGTTCGGTGCTGTGATTGCCTACATTTTGATCCCGCTTTGTTTACTCGGTGCTTCTTATCCGGCCATTGATATGGGCGCCGGTGAAAAAGAACGTGGCACTCTGGAAACGTTACTGATATGCCCTATCAGTCGGGTTAGCATAGTGCTGGGTAAGTTTTTAACAGTGTTAACCACTGGGCTGGTCGGTGCTTTGATAACCGTTGGCAGTTTTGGCATCTGGGGCGCTATTATCGGCTCTTTCGCTGGTATGGCGGTAGTGCAAGAGGCGATGTCAGCTATTGCTATTACAGAGCTGGTGCTTATATTCTCACTGTTATTGCCAATTTCGGCGGTATTTGCTGCTTTATTACTGGCTATCTCTATTTATGCCCGTACCTTTAAAGAAGCGCAAAATTACATTAGCCCACTGACAATAATGATTTTTTTGCCGCTGGTGGCGGCAATGATGCCAGGTGTCGAGTTAAACAGTAAAACTGCGTTAGTGCCAATTATGAACGTGGCACTGGCCATTAAAGAGCTGATTAAAGGCACGGCAGATTATATGATGCTGGCACTGATTTTTGGCTCTACGCTGTTGCTGGCTGCGGTAGCCATTGGCTTTTGTGTGCACTGGTTCCAGCAGGAGAAAGTGTTGTTCCGCTAGGCCCTTTAAATATTAATGTAAGCCAACAACGCCAGCACTTCGCTGGCGTTGTTATTAATAACGATTCAAGTTTACAAATACTATTGATAATAGTTCTTAATAATATTAAACTGCAGGCGTACTGATATTCGGAGTGCTGCTATGTACGTGTGTTTATGTAAAGCTGTTACTGATAAAACCATTAAGCAAAAAGTGGCTGAAGGGGTATCGAGCATGCGTGAGCTGAAAATGTGTACCGGTGTCGGTAGTCAATGCGGTAAATGTACCTGCCAGGCGCAGCAAATTTTGCATAACGAACTGGTACAGCTGTCAGGCAACAACCACGATTTAGCCCAACCAGCCGCTTAGCCTGCATTTATATGCTTATTTTTAGCATTTAAATTCTTCATCTATTCTTTTTCCTCTGCACACTGGTCATAATAACGCTCTTGAATTAGGCTAAGCACAGGCTTGGTATAACAGAGCGGTTATAGGCGTAATTATGGATAAAATAAAACAGGTTGCCATTGTCGGTGGTGTGCATGGTAATGAATTTTCGGGTATTTATTTAATAAAGCAGTATCAGGCTAAACCAGATTTAGCCAGTCGCGCCAGCTTTAATACTGAACTGGTTTGGGCCAACCCAGAAGCGCATTATGCCAATAAGCGATATTTACACGCTGATTTAAACCGCCAGTTTAAAAATGTCGACTTAGCCAACCCGTTACTCGCCAACTACGAACAAAGCCGGGCCAAAGTATTAAATGCCCAGTTGGGGCCTAAGGGCAACGCCAAAACCGATCTGTTGATCGATTTACATAACACCACTAGCAATATGGGCGCTTGCTTAATTTTAACGCAAGCTGGGCCGTTTTATAATCAGCTGGCGGCTTATGTCAAAATGGTGATGCCGGAAGCCATCATCTCACGGGATGAAGATCATTTCGCCGCAGAAGACCATGCATTAATGTGTACGTTGGGCCGCTATGGCGTGTTGGTCGAAGTAGGGCCACAGCCGCAATCAGTGCTGCGTCAGGATGTGCTGGAATTGATGGACCGCATGACACGGCATATTCTGGATTTTGTTGAGTTATACAATACTGGCAAGCTGCCAACCTTACCCAAACAAACTGAAGCCTTTCGCTATTTACACAGTATTAAACTGCCGGTAAATGACAAAGGCGAGCGCTTGGGTATGGTACATAAAAACGTGCAAGACAGAGATTATCAGCCGATTAATCCGGGCGATCCAATTTTTACCCTGTTTGACGGTACAGAAGTTTGTTATGACGGTGAGGTTACCGTGTATCCGACATTTATTAACGAAGCGGCCTACTATGACAATAATTTGGCTATGTCGTTAAATGAAAAAGTGATTATTACGCTTGATTAATGTGGTCATGACAAAAGGTAGCGGTCGCTATCCTGGTTTGTTTTTGGCAACAACTGTGTTATTAAGCTGTTATATAAATAAAATTTGATTAAGTCTTGGTACAGTATGACATTTAAACTGACACGTAGGCTTATGTTTAGTAAGGCTATGCTTCTAATTGCTTTTTTTTGCGCTGGGCTGGGTGCGCAAACACCGGCGTCGCTGTTATTTTTAACAGAGCATAGCCCACCAGGTCAGTACCTGGATGCACAGGGACAGGTCGCTGGTGTTACTGTTGAACTTATTCGTCATTTACAACAGCAATTACAAGAGCCCGGTGAGTTTCGTTTGTTGCCCTGGGGTAGGGCGCTAAGTATGGCCAGAACAGGTGAAAGTACCGCTTTATTTGAGACTGTACGCACGCCGGAGCGGGAAAACTGGTTTAAGTGGGTAGGGCCTTTGCTGCATTATCAAATTTCATTATATGGTTTGCGCCAGCGTTTGGGCATTGCTGCCAGTGAATTGAAATTGCCCGGAAAGCTTATTGCTTGCAGTTATCGCAATGCCGTTACGGCAAAAGATATTATGCAGTTTGGCTTTGAAGAGGGACGCAACTTGGTACTAACCAGCAGAAGTGGCGAATGTCTTGATATGTTGATTGCCGGTAGAATTGACGTTATGGCTATCACCGAATATAGCCTGCCTGGTTTTGCTTTAGAGGTAAAACAAGCTGGGTATGAATTGACTCGGGTACAATATTTAACTGAACGCAAGCGCTACCTGGCATTCTCAAAGGATGTGGCCGATGAGCGTATCACCCGCTGGCAGCAGGCTCTAGAGCAGAGCTACCGCGATGGCACTATGCGTAGCTTATATCAGCCGGTGTATGCTGAAGCGATAATTCTGCGGCTGGAAGATTCTGCCCGTCAAACGCCATAAATCGTCTGACGGGAGCAAATGGCATTACAGCGTATCGTAACTGGCCTTTTTCTGTATTAACTCAATTGCATAATTATCAGGATCTCGTACAAAAGCAATTTCGGTGCTACCACCTTTTACCGGCCCCGGCTCGCGGCTAATTACACCGCCTTTGGCGCGGATTTTGTCGCAGGCGTCATATACGTTTTCAACTTCAAGCGCAATGTGGCCATAGGCGTTGCCTAAATCATAGCTGTCAGTGCCCCAGTTATAAGTTAGCTCTAACACGGTATGTTCGCGTTCATCACCATAACCGACAAACGCCAGCGTATATTTATACTCGGTGTTTTCAGACTGACGTAACAGTTTCATACCCAACACTTCGGTATAAAACGTAATAGATTTCTCCAGATTACCCACGCGTAGCATGGTATGTAGCATTCGCATACAAACTCCTATTCGGTTTTGTCTCTAAACTTACCTAAATTTAAAACATATAATTGCCATAACGTGTTGTTCTGGCAATACAGCGATAACGGCCATGCACAGTGATGCGCCACGTCGCCAATAGCTGAAACATAACATGTACAAATCCGGCTAACCTCATTATGCTGAAATATATATTGATAATAAAAGGATTTATTCGTGGCTGGAGCTAATCTTCTCGCCCTCATTGATGACATTGCTACTTTGCTTGACGATGTCGCCGTGCTGTCTAAAGTGGCAGTTAAGAAAACCGCAGGTGTGCTGGGCGACGATCTGGCGTTAAACGCTAATCAGGTGACTGGTGTTAAACCTGAGCGGGAAATTCCCGTGGTGTGGGCGGTGGCAAAAGGTTCTTTTCTCAACAAACTTATTTTAGTTCCAGCAGCATTGCTGATAAGTGCCTTTTTACCGGTACTCATCACCGTATTGCTGATTCTGGGCGGCTTATACCTATGTTACGAGGGCGCAGAAAAAGTTATACACCGGTTTTTCCTGCATCAGTCGCCGGTGGCGCGTGAAACGCGGCTTAAGGCGTTAGCAGATGAGAATGTCGACATTGTTGCGCTGGAAAAGGCAAAAATAAAAGGCGCAATTCGTACCGACTTTATTCTGTCTGCCGAGATTGTGGTTATTGCACTTGGCAGCGTGACACAGGCTGATTTTATTACTCAGGTAGGCGTGCTCAGTGCTGTTTGTATTGCTATCACTATTGGCGTTTACGGTTTGGTGGCGGCAATAGTGAAAATGGATGACGCGGGTTTATACATGCTTAGAAAAGCCGTTAGTGGCAATTGGAATAACCTGCAGCGGATGCTGGGGCGCGGATTGCTGATAGCAGCGCCACTACTGATGAAGGCGCTGGGCATTATAGGTACTGTGGCGATGTTTCTGGTCGGTGGCGGTATCCTTAGCCATAACATTACCGTGCTTCATCATTTATCATTAGCTGTGCTGCAAGCCGCCCCGGCACTCAGCTGGTTTACATCGTTGTTATTTGACGGTTTCACAGGATTTATCGCCGGTGTTATTGTCCTGGGCAGTTGGAGCCTGATTGGTCGCTGGCGAAAAAGCTAGCAGCCACGCTGGCTTATAAGCAGCTTATATTCTTCTACTTTATTCGCCTTGAGCGACTAACAGACGCGCCCGTTCTATTTCAGCGTGGTATTGATCATAGGCAAACACCAAAGGCGGTATCGAGTACAAAAACCTTGTTATTACCGAGTAATAGGTAAATAAAGGGGGGCTTCGTAGTGGCTGCACTTGCTTTGCCTGAGTAAATAGGTTGTATCTGAAAACTGATAAACTTCTATAGACGGATCACTATTACCTTCACAATTTGGTGAACCGTGAATCCAAATGTGTTTTGAAAGTTCAGCCATTCGCTTATCAAAATCGCTCTCTTTTGCCAATGCAGTGTCCGAAAAAAATAAAGCAATTGCAAGCAGTACGAGTATTAGCTTCAACGAGTATTAGCTTCATTTAGCAAAATCGCTTGTTTCAAAGTGCAAAACTTCCATCGACTGACACTGCTTTATTTTAGAATACAATGTGCCAATGTCAGGCACTGGTTCGGACTGATTCACGAAGTTAGTAGCATGGCATTGATAACCAAACACTATTGCGTCAAACGATGGCGCAGCTTGAATAAGATAAATAAGCAATTGCTTGTTATCTGGTGCTATGTCCAAAACATGCCACTTTATTTCATTTGGTTTTTCAGCGGCACGCAGAGTGGCTAGTGGACGCTTGTATATTTGACGGACAAATTTGAAGTTTTTGTCCTTCAGCCATTTCTCACCACCTCGCTCAAAGTGACCAAGGTAAAACTGAGTCTCTATCTCAAAAGATTGACCCTCGATAAGTGTGTTTAAGTCAAACGTTGCTGGCAGCAGCGTTACCATGTTTTCCACATAGCGCGCGTGTGTCGTCTTGTTTGTTTGCGTTAAGCGTTCCACCAATTGCTGCTGGTGTGTACTTTTCACTTCATAGACAAGTTGATAATCATGAGGCGCTTGATATAGAGGTAAGTGACTGGCAAAGAGACGTTTGCCATCAGTAACCAACACCATGCCGTGAAAACCTACTCGTGTATGCTTTTCATGTGGGTCATGTTTGTTGGGGGAAGTCTGCGCATTTAAAGTCATGCTTGTCGATATCAACAATGTGAATAGAATGCGCGGTATTTGTTTCATAGTTGATGCAATTGATAAGTTGTTATACAACACGAACTATTGCCTTTCCGATGTTTTGTCCTTCAAATAATCCAGCCAATGTATCGGGCAGATATTCAAAACCATTGACTTCAGTGGTTCTAAACTGTATTTCACCAGCTTTGACCCAAGGGGCAACATGCTCGATCATTTCTGCCATGCGGTGAGTAAAATCACGTGCCAATATTCCATGTACAGAAGCTCGTTTATACAAAAGCTGATGTAAAAAGCGGGGACTCATTTCCGGGGTGTCCAGGCCGCCGTTGTATTGTGAAATTTGGCCGCAGACAACAACACGGGCTCTCAGATTCAGACTGGTCAATGCTGCATCTGATACCATACCTCCGACATTATCAAAATACACGTCAATACCACCCAGCTCCAGAAGTTTAGTTTGCAATTGAGGCGCAGAAGAAAAGGCCTTATAGTTTAGTGCTTCAACGACACCCAATGTTTTTAACCATTCACATTTTTCCTCAGAGCCTGCAATAGCAACCACACGGCATCCAGCTTTTATAGCAAACTGAGTTACGAGCGAGCCAACGGCGCCGGCTGCACCAGATACGAGTACAGTTTCACCGGGTTTGGGTTTGCCAGCTTCCATTAATCCAAACCAGGCAGTTCTGCCCGGCATACCCAGGATTCCCAATGCAGTTTTTACATCAGCTTGCTCGGGATCGAGAGTTTGTATTTCATTGCCGTGCACAATCGCATGAGTTTGCCAGCCGGTATATCCGGTTACCCAGTCTCCGGGTTGGAAGTTGCTATTGTTTGATTCAAGTACTTTAGCTACAACCGCAGCACCCTGCACAGTGTTTAAAGGGTGAGGTGGTTCCCATGAGTGTGTTGCTGCTTGCTGGATCCGCATGTAAGGGTCAACAGAAATGTATTCGGATTTTATCAGCACCTCATTTTTTGACAGTTGAGGACTAAAATCAGACTCTCTTAGTTCATAGTGCTCCCTGTCTACAATTCCTTTAGGTCGTTTTACGTAAAACCATTGCTTCAATTGATAACAGCGCATTTCAATCATACCTCTTGTATTTGATGGGTGAAATTGTTGCATGTCATTTATGTCCTGATAAGCTACAATTTTTCCATGAATAATTCCAATTTGGAAATGAAAGGTTGAATATGGATACCGAAGATTTAAAGAAATTTCTAATTGTTGCTGATACGTCAAATTTACAAATTGCATCTGAACAACTCAACATTACACCAGGAGCGCTTTCAAAAACTATTAAGCGCATCGAAAGTAAGCTCAGCATTCAACTTTTTGACCACATTGGCCGAAACATTCGGCTCAATCAACACGGTGAGAAATTCCGTCACTATGCATCACATTTGGTGCATGAAGCAGAGCAAGCAATTAGTGAGTTTAGTGGCGATAGGAACAAAATATTGGTGAAGATGGCCGGGCCTTCGTTGTTACTACAGCACTATATTCCCAAACTCACTCGTGGGTTAAACAAAGAACATTATGATTACAGTTTAGAGTCGGTCTGGGAAGGCCGTGCCATTGTGCAGGTAAATACGGGGCAGGCACATTTTGCTTTGGTTACCCGGTTTGCACTTGAAGAAAGCTCCTACGGTGAAGACTTTGCGAGTATTCATCTGGGCACATCTGTGTTTAAAGTCGTGGCAGCAGTTCAGCACCCTTTATTTAAACGCTTTCCCGATGGAAAGGTCACTATTGATCAATTGCGTGACTTCGGTTTTGCTTGCCCCAGTGTATCTCTGTTTTGTGGTACCAAAAGAGGCGTTGGTTCGGATGGCTGGCGCGATGAAAAAATTCCGCGTACTATCAGCTATAGATGCAGTGAATTTAGCGTTCTAATGTCTGTGGTGAACAATGGGATTGCGCTTGCTTATGTTCCGGACTTTGTTGCTGACAATGCAGGGTTAAAGATTATCGATGTGGTGGGGTGTGAGCACATTTGCCAAGAGCATATAGAACTTATCTACAAACCGAGCCTAGCGGCTGGTTGGTTACACCGATTTACGCGTTCCATCGCGTTTGACGAGCAGTGAGTACGGTTATTCAGTCTTATCTTTGAACTCACACAAATCTTCAATAATACAACTGCCGCATTTAGGTTTACGGGCGGTACACACATAGCGTCCGTGAAGAATTAACCAGTGGTGTATGTCGAGTTTAAACTCGGCGGGCACCACTTTAAGTAGTTTGTGTTCGACTTCGTCGACATTTTTACCCGGCGCCAGTTTAGTGCGGTTGGATACGCGAAAAATATGGGTATCAACGGCAATTGTCGGCCATTTAAAGGCAGTATTAAGCACCACATTAGCGGTTTTACGGCCAACGCCGGGTAGGGCTTCTAAGGCTTCACGATTTTCCGGAACGATGCCGCCGTGTTGTTCAACCAAAATACGGCAGGTTTTTATCACGTTCTCGGCTTTGGTATTAAACAAACCGATGGTTTTAATGTAATGCTTTACGCCGTCAACGCCTAAATCCAGCATTTGCTGCGGCGTTCGGGCAACTGGGAAAAAGTGTTTGGTGGCTTTGTTTACGCCGACATCGGTGGCCTGCGCCGACAATAATACCGCGATGAGCAGCTCAAACGGCGAGCTGTACTCCAGCTCGGTGGTGGGCGTTGGGTTGGCTGCGCGTAGCCGGCTGAGTATTTCTATACGTTTTTGTTTATTCATGCTTTGTCCGGCAGCTTATTGTGCCGCGCCGGTAACCCGGGCGCGGGCGATACTGCCTTTTTCAACAGCCTGTTTTTGTTTAATTTTATTATCAATAACGTTTTTCAGCGCAATTAATAAGCCCATACCAAGAAACGCTCCCGGTGGCAGCATGGCGAGTAAAAAGTGACTGTCGACAGTGAATAACTCAATGCGCAGTGCTTTGGCCCAATCACCGAGTAGTAAATCGGCACCGTCGAACAAAGTGCCCTGGCCAAGTATTTCCCGCATGGCGCCCAGCACCAGCAGCACCAGCAGAAACCCCAGACCCATCATAATGGCGTCGATCGCAGAGGGCAGTACGGCATTTTTAGAGGCAAAGGCTTCAGCCCGGCCAATAATTGCGCAGTTGGTGACAATTAACGGAATAAAAATACCCAGTGACAGATACAAATCATAGGTATAGGCATTCATTAGCAATTCTACTGCGGTAACCAGGCTGGCGATAATCAACACAAACACCGGAATGCGTATTTCGTTGGCAACATGGTTGCGCACTAAGGATACCGCGACATTTGAGCCCAGCAGTACCAGTAGCGTAGCCAAGCCCAGGCCCAGCGCATTGGTTACGGTAGCGGTTACCGCCAGCAGCGGGCACAAACCCAGTAATTGCACCAGGCCGGGGTTGTTTTTCCACAGGCCCTGGATAGTTAATTCTTTAACCTGACTCATCGTATTTCGGCTCCCGCAGGTGGGCAATTAGCTGTTTGCGTTGCCAATTCTGGATGCCGCTGCACAAACAGTACCGCGTTTCGCACGGCATTAACTACCGCTCTTGGTGTAATCGTCGCGCCGGTAAACTGGTCAAAGTCGCCGCCGTCTTTTCGCACCGCCCATTTATCGGCATTGTTAGCGGTTACCACTTTACCGCTAAAGCTAAAAATCCATGATGAGCGCCGCGCTTCAATTTTATCACCCAGGCCAGGTGTTTCTTTATGCGCCAGCACGCGGCTGCCTAGTACTGTGCCATCGGGCGTCAGTGCAACTATTAAATCTATATTACCGCTGTAACCATCCGGTGCGGTGGTCTCAATAATATAGGCACTTAGCTCGCCATCCTGGCGCCAACGATACAACGTCTGGGCCGTAGTTCTGCCAAGGAGCACCGGGTCCGTCACTTGCAGGCAATCTTGCAGCAAAGCCTGGCCGACATCAACGTTGGGTAATACCTCAGATAGGATCGCCAGCTTGGCAGCCAAGCGCTGTTCGTTTATCCGCGGAGCGGTTTGCTGATTAACCAAGCTTAGAACTGCTACGCACAGCGCGGCAACCGTGGCCAGAGCAATAGCATTTTTGCTGATAGCGCGGATCATTTCAGTTCACTCCGGGCGCGATGGCCATAAGTGCGTGGCCGGGTGTAGTAATCAATCAGCGGTACCGTCATATTGGCCAGCAAGATGGCAAAAGCATAAGCGTCAGGATAACCACCAAAATTACGGATTAAAAACACTAGCATACCAATCAGGGCACCATAGTATAAGCGGCCTTTATCGGTGGTAGAGGCAGAGACCGGATCGGTAGCAATAAAAAATGCAGCCAACATAGTGCCGCCACTAAACAGGTGAAACAGCGGGCCGGCAAAGGTGTCGGATGAAGCCAGACTTGACACTGCAGCCAACACAAATAGGCTGCCAAGCACTGCAACCGGAATACGCCAGCTAATAATTTTTTGCTGTATTAACAATAACCCGCCAGCCAGATAGGCCAGATTCAACCACAACCAGCCGGTGCCGGCAAAGGCAAAAAACACCGGGCGTTGCCAGCTTTCGTCTAAGGTTAAGCCGCGGTTGAGGTCGGTGCGTAAAGTATCCAACGGAGTGGCCATGCTAATACCGTCAATACCGCTTTGTAGTTGCGACAGGCTAAAACCGCTGCAGCTAAATTGGCTAAAAATACTGCACACTGCATCCAGTGGTGTCAGGCTGATACTTTGTAACGATAGCGGTGGTAGCCATTGCGTCATTTGTAGTGGAAATGACACTAAAAGCAGCACGTAGGCTGCCATTGCCGGGTTGAATATATTGTTACCCAAGCCACCGTATAGCTGTTTTACCATTATGATGGCAAAAGCCGTGCCTATTACAATAAGCCACCAGGGCGCATAGGGTGGGATAGCAATCGCTAGCAGCACTGCGGTGAGTAAAGCACTGTTATCTTTAAGTCTGGCTAACACCGGTTTATTACGCAGTCGTAATATCAGCGCTTCGCTACACCAGGCAGTAATAATGGCCAGCGCTAACTGAATGATAACGCCATAACCAAACATTACCGCTTGCAGAATTATGCCTGGCAGGCAGGCCAGTGTGACCAGGCGCATAATTTGCGCCGTGCTACGTTGATTATGCTGGTGTGGCGAACTGGCGATTTTAAAACTCATGAGTTCTCACTATCGGCTTGTTTTTTTGCTTTGGCACGGGCAATTGCTGCGGCGATGGCAGCTTTACGTGGATCTGGCTCAGTCACCGTATTAATTGCGGCATTGTTGTTATTAGCTTGGGCGGGCTCAGTCGGTGTCTGCACTTGTTGCTGCTGCCTGGCTTTAGCCCTGGCTAATGCGGCAGCAACGGCTGCTTTACGTGGATCAGGTGCGATAGTATCGGCGCTAGTAACCGGGGTTGCCGGACTAGTAGTTACAGCAAGCGCTACTGAATTTTCAGTCACTTCGACAGCAGTATCGGTAATGATGTCAGTACTGATACCAGTATTGGCCTGTGCTGCTTTTTTGGCTTTGGCTCTGGCCAGCGCCGCAGCAACGGAGGCGGCTTTGCTATTGACAGCAGGGCTGCTGTTATCTGCGTTATCAGCAGCTGGCGCTATGGTTTGGGATGCATCAGCTTTATCTTGTTGATAGGCTCGTGCCTGCTGTTTTTTCAGTTCGCGCTGTGCCTGCACTTGCATTTTATCGCTGGGTTCTGTCGAGAGGCTTTGCGCCTGTTTGGCTTTAATTCGTGCCAATGCGTCGGCTACGGTGCTATCGGCACCACTGGCTTGCTGCTGTTGCTTACGTGTCGCAGCAAGTTGCTGATTGCGCTCGGCGCGCTGTTGTTTTTCCTGCTCCAGCCGGGCGTTACGTGCTTCAAAACGAGCCTTGGCTTGCTCGGCTTTTAACGCTTCATGCTGTTGCTCTCGAATTTCAGCTTTAGCAACCCGATAATACTGCACCAACGGAATTTCGCTGGGGCATACATAGGCACAGGCACCACATTCAATGCAGTCGGCCAGATTATATTCTTGCAGCTTGGTGCTGTCTTTGGCTTTGCTGTACCAAAGCAATTGTTGCGGCAATAAGCTTGCGGGGCAAGCGTCGGCACAGCTACTGCAGCGAATACACTCAATTTCATTATTGGCAGCAGGTAATTCGGTTGCTGTGGGTGCCAAAATACAGTTGGTGGTTTTAACCACCGGCACTGACAAGTCCGGCAGTGTAAAGCCCATCATTGGGCCACCCATGATGACGCGCTGCTGTGCTTCAGGTTGAAAGCCACAGGCATCTAGTAACGCCGATACCGGTGTGCCAAGCAAAGCCAGCATGTTTTGTGGCTGGTTTAAGGTGTCACCTGTTACGGTAACTATTCGGGATATCAGAGGATGATCATCCAGTACCGCCTGAGCAACGGCAAATGCGGTGCCAACGTTTTGCATGACAATACCAATATCTACCGGACGCCGGCCATTTGGTACTTCTTTATTGGTTAGCAGCTGAATAAGCTGTTTCTCACCACCAGAGGGATATTTGCTTGGTACGCTACGGACGTAATAATGCTCACGCTGATTACATGCCGCCATCATGGCCGCAGTGGCAATGGGCTTATCGTCTTCAATGCCAATTAATACCGCTTTTGGCGCTAGCAGCCGGCAAAGAATATCAATACCTTTGACAATGGTTGTAGCCGCTTCCTGCATTAACAGGTCATCGGCACTAATATAAGGCTCGCACTCAACAGCATTAATAATAAGATAATCTACTGGTTGGGTCATACCGACTTTTAAATGCGTGGGAAAACCGGCGCCGCCCATGCCAGCAATGCCGCTTTCCTGTATGCGGTTTAGCAAGGTCAAATTGTCGCAAGTCGCAAAATTTAATGGCTCACGAATTCGCCACTCGTCCTGACCATCGGGTTCTAGTGTGAGTGTCAGCTCTGGCATAGCAGAAGGGTGCGGACTAGTGTGTGGGGCTATGTTTACTACAATACCAGAGGTTGGGGCGTGCACCGGCACTGCCATCGAGTTATCGGCTGCTGTCAGCGGCTGGCCTTTTAAAACTCGGTCACCCGTGCGTACTAATAACACACCGGCAACACCGATATGTTGGCGCAACGGGATGTAAAGCCGATCCGGCAATGGCATTACTGCAATAGGTTTTTGGCTGCTCTGCTGTTTTCGGGTTGGCGGGTGAATACCGCCATGAAAATCCCACACTTTGCCGGCCTGAATTTGCTGAAATAAACTCGGCATCTCTGTTACTCCACAATTCGAACAGGGATGGCGGCCAAATCCCACTTCCAGCGCCCAATGGTAGGCGCAAGTGGCACCATGTCAATACAATCTACCGGGCACGGCTCGACACATAGATCGCAACCGGTGCACTCATCTATTAACACGGTGTGCATTAATTTAGACGCACCAACAATGGCATCTACCGGACAAGCTTGAATGCATTTGGTACAGCCTATACATTCGTCTTCACGAATGTAGGCTACACGTTTTACGGCTTCGGTTTGGGCTTCGTTCAATGGTTTGGCCTCAACCCCCATTAAATCGGCCAATTTACGAATGGTACTTTCGCCCCCTGGCGGGCACTTGTTAATATCATCGCCATTGGCAATCGCCTCTGCGTATGGCCGGCAACCAGGATAGCCACACTGGCCGCATTGAGTTTGCGGCAAGATATCATCTATTTGCTCAACCAAGGGATCGCTTTCAACTTTAAAGCGAATCGCGGCATAACCCAGCACTGCGCCAAAAAGCAGTGCCATTCCACCAAGGGCAATAAGGGCCGTCATTAACGTCATCAGACTTTCACCAAACCGGTAAAGCCCATAAAGGCCAGCGACATTAAACCTGCGGTGATCATTGCTATGGCGGCACCTTTGAATGGCAAGGGCACATCGGCGGCGGCTAATCGCTCTCGCATGGCCGCAAACAGGATCAGCACCAGTGAGAAGCCAACAGCGGCGCCAAAACCATATACCACTGAATTAATAAAATTGTGTCGGGCATTAACATTAAGCAGTGCTACACCCAGTACGGCACAGTTTGTGGTAATGAGCGGCAGAAAAATGCCCAGTAGGCGGTACAAAGTCGGGCTGGTTTTGTGCACTACCATTTCAGTGAACTGTACCACAACAGCAATCACCAGAATAAACGCCAGCGTGCGCAAATAAAGCAAATCGAGTGGCGCGAGCACGTAGTGATCGACCAAATAGCTACACAACGACGCCAGTGTTAATACGAAAGTGGTCGCCAGTGACATGCCAATCGCTGTTTCCAGCTTGCCCGATACGCCCATAAAAGGGCAAAGGCCAAGAAACTTTACCAGCACAAAGTTATTTACCAGTACAGTACTGATTAACAACAGCAGAAATTCAGTCATCGTTTCGCTCAGGCAAAAATCAGGGGCGTATTATGCAATTAAGCGGCCTTTGACACAACCGGACAAAGCGTAGGGGCTTAGCGGCAATGTTAACTTAGATTGCCGCTTAGATGCGTCAGATGGGGGCAGGCTTACCAATGTAATAACCCTGATTCCCATCGATAAACAATGATTCTAACATGTGCTTTTCTTCTTGGGTTTCTACACTCTCTGCAAACACACCTACCCCGATACGATGTGCGAGATCAATCATTAGTCGCATGAAATATTGGTTGTTTTTGTCATCATTGATATGGCGGGTATAGCTACCATCCATTTTAACGAAGTCGGGTTTCAGATCGCGGAAAAACTTAAATGAGGTAATACCGACACCAAATTTTTCAACTGTTATACGTGCACCGGCACGATGCACCATATCGATAAAGCGTTTACTGGTTTTCAAATTTTGCTGTAAACCAAACTCGGTTACTTCAAATACCAATTTTGCAGCGATATGGGCATCTTTTAATAACCGCCGTTCCAGCCAGATCATAAACTGGTCATCATGCACACAACGGGCAGATAAGTTTAAGCCGAAGTACTGATCTTGCAGGTTCTTATTTTTGATAGTGGTTAATGCGGCTTCAATAATAAGCCGGTCTACTTGAACAATACGGTCTAGTTTTTCTGCCATAGCTAAGAACGACGCTGTGGGTAAAACCTGCTCTTCTTGCGTTTTAAAGCGTACAAGAATCTCTGAGTAGGCTTTTGCAGAACGGTTTGAAGGTTGGATCAGTTGCACCAGTAAACTAATACGGTGATTGGTTAGTACATCATCAATAACGTTGCGCCAATTTTGGTTGCCATAACCGCCACTGGCCATTTCCAAACCCGCTGATTCTTTCTGCAAATGCCAGGCATTAGGTTGTTTTGTCTGCGCCAGGCTGATAGAGGTATCCGCAATAGCAAGTAATTCCCCCAGTGCTTTTCCAGCCTCGTAAGTGACCAGGCCAGTATAGGCTACGGAGTCAAGCTCAGATATTTTTTGGTATTCGTTCAGCTTGCTTTGTAACTGCAGGGCAAAGTTTTCCGCTTCTTTGGGCGTAACCCTGGGCAATAAAATGCCAAAATCTGAGCTGTTCAGTCGGTAAACCATATTATCTTTATAGGTGTCAGATAATTTCTTAACAATATTCGCCACTTCGCGAATGTAATTGTCGCCTTCCTGATAACCACGTGTTTGATTTAATGTTTGCAGTTCAGTGCAGCGGGTGATTGCAAACACACCAAACTCATTTTGCTCGTTTAGGCGGATATTGTCTTCATAATGCTGCACAAAACGGTTTCGATTAGGTAGCTCTGTTACCGGGTCTTTATATGCTTCTTCAGCAATTTGGTGGGCGTTGTTGGCCATTTCGTTATATTGGCTACGGGTATAGTTAGCCAACTTTTGCAGCGAGACATTAATATCGGCAAATTCGGTAGGGATTTTTTGCCAGTCAGGCTCGGCTTTTTGTGGGTCTTTGATAAACCGATCTATAAGCTCGTTTACTGCATTAGTAGTGCGCCTGTAGTTGCGGCTAATACTACTTTTACTTAGCACTATAGGTAACCAGCCAATCACTAAGGGTAGCAGCATCAAGATCAGCACTAATTGCTGAAAGTCAGCCAGGGGTTCGCTAAAATCCAGCTGATAAATAATCTGAATATTTTGATCCTGATTGCGCACAGTTCGGGTGGTAAATTTGCTGCCAAATAGTTCAAGTATCATGGTAGCAAAGGCTGCACCATTTTTATTTTTGTTTTGTTCATGCAAAATAGTGCCGTCGAGCTGGCTGATACGTAAATTTTGTAATGCAAAACTACGGTCGAGTTGGCGACTAAGAATTTTGCCGTCACCGGTAAGCTGATAGCTAAGTATTTGTTCAATGCTAACCGAAGCTTGTTTTTGGCTTCGTTCTAGCTGTTGTTGGGTATATAAAGATAAGCTCACTACCGCGACGGTAGCAATTATAACGGCTGCTAGCAGTTGGCTAATCAGCAAAGTGCGGAATATTCTCATAAGCAGTGACCACCAGATATAACCAGTTTCCTTGTCCTAACGCTTAATATAGTTTTAGGCACGCGCAATAGAAAGCTAATTAAATCAAAAAAATAGTGATAAATACACAATTAACGATAGATATACGAAAAAAAGCGAGGTATGGATGGCTCCCCAGACTGGACTCGAACCAGTGACCTACGGATTAACAGTCCGCCGCTCTAACCAACTGAGCTACTAGGGAATTGTGTAACAAGATAAAGTGGCTCCCCAGACTGGACTCGAACCAGTGACCTACGGATTAACAGTCCGCCGCTCTAACCAACTGAGCTACTAGGGAAGGGTGTAACATGAATTGTCTTATGCTGTTGGCTCCCCAGACTGGACTCGAACCAGTGACCTACGGATTAACAGTCCGCCGCTCTAACCAACTGAGCTACTAGGGAACAGCATTCAACGGGGCGCCATACTAATGCCAGCCATATCGGCTGTCAACACTTTGGCTGGCTGATTTTCACTATCGTTAATCACTTGCGTAATGTTTAGCCAAAGCGGTGATATTAACGCCAGTTCAACGTCGGCGAAAATTCGTTTTGCAATGGCAGTATTTTTCTACAGATACCAGCATACTGGCGTGCTGGCGCGACTTACCCACAGAAGCTGTGGATAAGTCTGTTAGTTGTTGGGGAGTTAACTGGTAGAGGGCTTGAGTTTGTTGACGTTGCCGCACGTCAAGTCAGTTGCGACGAATTTTTATTGTCAATTAAAACAATGCGTTAAGTATTTCAGTATTGTCATATTAGTCGGCTGCAGAATAAAAAGCTGGCATGAGTTAAGCAAGGTCGAATTGTGAACTATTTTACAGCATGCTGCCGGATAATGACGGTAGTTTGCTCAGCAGGCTAACTCCACAGCTGTAAAACTGCCGAAATGACATGGCTGTATCAATAGCTTTTCTCTACAATAGCGCCATGGTCCATATAAGTGGTTATTATGAGTAGTTCTCCCAAAGCAAAACCATCCCTGACAAACGATGAAATTAAGCCCACCTTAATTGCCATGACGTTACCTATGTTGGTTGGCATGATTACGCTAATGACATTCAATTTGGTGGATACATTTTTTATAAGCATGTTGGGTACTGAGCAGCTGGCGGCCATCAGTTTTACCTTTCCTGTGTCTTTTTCATTGATTAGCCTGGCAATAGGCTTAAGCATTGGCACCTCTGCGGTAATTGCCAAGGCTTTGGGTGCAGGTCAGTTAACTGAGGCCCGTACTGATGGTTTGGTGGCGCTGTGCTTATCGGTTGTCATGGTGATTATACTGGCATCAGCGGGGTTCGCGTTCACTGATACCTTGTTCGGTGCTATGGGTGCAACCAGCACAATTTTGCTTTACATTCGCCAATATATGGATATTTGGTTTGCCGGAGCCGTGCTGTTGGTCTTGCCTATGATAGGCAATGCCATTTTGCGCGCGGCTGGTGACACAAAAACACCCAGCATCATTATGGCAGGTTCTGGGCTGGTGAATGCCATATTAGACCCGATATTGATTTTTGGCTGGGGCGGCATCCCGGCGATGGGGATGCAAGGGGCGGCGCTGGCGACATTAATATCCTGGTTATTTGGCTCAGTGCTTATTGTGTATTTATTGGTACGGCGCGACCTAATCAGTACCCGCTGGATCCCAGTACAACAGTTAGTTAAAGTGTGCCGCAAGATCCTGCGAATTGGCTTGCCGGCAGCTGGCGCCAATATGCTTACGCCATTGGCCATGGCAGTGTTAACTGCCATGATGGCAAGCTATGGAGCGGCGGCCGTAGCAGCCTTCGGTGTCGGGGCAAGGTTGGAAAGCATTGCTTGTCTTGTTGTGCTGGCGTTATCGATGACGTTACCGCCATTTGTCAGCCAAAACTTTGGTGCCGGACAATTAAGTCGTGTGCAGCAAGCTTATCGGATGTGTGGATATTTTGTTATGCAGTGGCAATTTGCCGTTTATGTGTTGATGGCCGTGCTGGCGTTGCCATTAGCGCGTCTGTTTAGTGACGAAGCCATGGTAGTTAACATTATTTGTCAGTTTATTTGGATAGTGCCATTGGCCTATGGGCTGCAGGGCATCACTATTTTAACGAATTCTTCTTTTAATGCGCTGCACCGGCCTGCTAGTGCGTTACTGCTAAGTATCATCAGATTATTTGTACTTTATGTGCCGCTGGCCTGGCTGGGCGGTCATTTGTTTGGTATTGCCGGTGTGTTTGTTGGTTGCGTAATAGCAAACGTTATCACAGCAGCAATTGCCTGGAGTTGGTTTAACCAAACAGTGCAACGTGCAGCTGCAATGAATGCCGCGCAGGAGACAATATAATGACCCGTAAGTTTGAGCTGGTATCGCACTACCAACCAGCGGGCGATCAGCCGCAAGCGATAAATAAACTGGTTGAAGGACTGGAATCAGGCCTGGCGCATCAAACGTTATTAGGGGTTACCGGTTCAGGTAAAACCTTTACCATGGCCAATATCATCGCCAGGGTTGATCGGCCAACGCTTATTATGGCGCACAATAAAACACTGGCTGCTCAGTTGTATGGTGAGATGAAGGAATTCTTTCCGCACAACTCGGTAGAGTATTTTGTCTCGTATTACGATTATTATCAGCCAGAGGCCTATGTGCCTTCTACCGACACTTTTATCGAAAAAGATGCGTCGATTAATGAACATATCGAGCAGATGCGCTTATCGGCTACCAAGGCCTTAATGGAGCGTCGCGATGTGGTAATTATTGCGTCTGTATCGGCCATATATGGCTTGGGCGATCCTGAATCTTATATGAAAATGTTGCTGCATTTAAAAGTGGGCGACATTGTTGATCAGCGTTTTATTCTGCGTCGCCTCGCCGAGCTGCAATATAGCCGCAATGACATTGAGTTTCAGCGGGCGACTTACCGCGTGCGTGGCGATGTGATTGATATTTTTCCGGCTGAATCTGAAGATATTGCCGTGCGGATTGAACTGTTTGATGAAGAAATAGAGCGGATCAGTATATTTGACCCGTTAACTGGCGCGGTAGATAAGGTGGTTACGCGCTACACGGTCTACCCGAAAACCCACTATGTTACGCCAAGGGAAAAAATATTGTCGGCAGTGGATGAGATAAAAATAGAGTTAAAACAACGCCGTGAAAATTTGCTGGCCAACAATAAGTTGGTCGAAGAGCAGCGTTTAAGCCAACGCACGCTGTTTGACATTGAAATGATGGTTGAGCTGGGTTACTGCTCTGGCATCGAAAATTATTCACGCTATTTATCTGGCCGCGCCAATGGCGAGCCACCTCCGACATTGCTAGATTACTTTCCGGCTGACGGCTTAATGTTTATTGATGAATCGCACGTGACAGTGTCACAAATTGGTGCCATGTATAAAGGTGACCGTTCACGCAAAGAAAATCTGGTTAATTACGGTTTTCGTCTGCCCTCGGCACTAGATAACCGGCCGCTTAAGTTTGATGAGTTTGAAGCAATAGCACCGCAGCGTATTTACGTTTCGGCAACACCCGCAGCGTATGAGCTGGAACATTCTGCCGGCGAAGTAGTGGAGCAGGTGGTGCGGCCTACCGGGTTGGTTGACCCGGAAATTGAGATCCGTCCGGTAGCTACCCAGGTGGATGATTTATTATCTGAAGCCTTTATCCGTGCCGAAAAACGCGAACGGGTACTGGTAACCACATTAACAAAAAAGATGGCCGAAGATTTAACCGATTATCTGAATGAACACGGCGTAAAAGTGCGTTATTTACACTCAGATATTGATACCGTTGAGCGGATGGAAATTATCCGTGATCTGCGCCTGGGGGTATTTGATGTTCTGGTGGGCATTAACTTGTTAAGAGAGGGGCTGGACATTCCAGAAGTGTCATTAGTGGCGATACTGGATGCTGACAAAGAAGGTTTTTTGCGCTCAGAGCGTTCATTAATTCAAACTATTGGCCGTGCTGCGCGTAATTTGGAGGGCAGGGCGATTTTATATGCTGATCGTATTACCGGCTCAATGCGCCGCGCTATCGACGAAACAGATCGTCGCCGCAGCAAGCAGCAGCAATATAATCTGGAGCACGGTATATCGCCCAAAGCAATTGTTAAGAGAATTGCTGATGTAATGGATCTGGGCCAGGAGAGCAGCCCAGCGCTGCCAATGGTAGCTGAGCGCATACGGCTTATTAAAGGGAAAACACCGTATCAGGTGGAAGCTGAAATTAAGCAACTGGAACAAAAAATGTTACAGCATGCCCGCGATCTAGAGTTTGAACAGGCAGCGAAGCTGCGTGATCAGGTGCATATGTTAAAGCAGGCACTGTTGGAAATTTAGTACTAAGGTTTACCGTTACAATGCTGGCTGTGGTGTTTTTTGCTTTAGCCGTTGAAATAGTTGCTGTTAGCTAACTGATTTTAATGTTAAATAAGACAAACTGGTCAGACTTGGCTAAGCTTAAGCCGCATTATTGTGTGCTTACTGTTTCAGGATAATATTTATGCAACTTTCCCCACTGCTTTTTGCCGCGGCTTTATGCTCAGCGCTAAGTTTAACTGCCTGCTCTAAAGTAGAACCTGACGCTATTACAGCGGCGATACGGCCAGTAAAGCTACACGTCGTAGGAGGTGACGCCGCCTCGGCTGTACGACAGTTTCCTGCCGTAGTGGCCCCGACTGAACGGGCCAGTCTGACATTTCGACTCAGTGGTAAGCTTGTACAGCTTATTGCCCGCCCTGGGCAGACCGTGCAGAAAGGGGAGATGCTGGCGCGGTTGGATGATACCGATTTCAACTTAAAATTGGATCAGGCCAAGGCCCGGTTTGAGCTGGCACAAACTCAGTTTACCCGGGCAGAACAGTTAATTGCGCAAAAGCTGGTATCGCAGGCCGTTTTTGATGAAGCCAAAGCCCAGCTACAGGTAGCCCAGGCTGATTTATCAACCGCTGAAACTGCGCTTAGTTATACCCGATTAGAAGCGCCATTTTCCGGGAATATCTCCCGTTTACTGGTTGAAAACCATGAAAATGTCGCAGCACAGCAAGCCATTATGGAGTTGCAGGTGCGAGATCAGGTAGATGTCGTGATCCAGGTGCCGGAAGATGTGATTTCCAACGTGCGCAAAGACTTTAATTATCAGCCTGAAGTGGTGTTCGACTCGCATCCGCAGTATCGCTATCGTGCCCGAATTCGGGAATGGGACACTCAGGCCGACCCGGCTACTAATAGTTTTAAAGTGGTGTTTACGATGCCGACACCAACAGAATTTAATGTGTTGTCGGGTATGACGGCCAACGTGATAGCAGAGATAAATAAAATCAGTACGGCTTATGTTGATGCTTTATTTATCCCGTCCAGCGCTATTTTTATGCCATCGGACGTCGAGTTGGAGACGCAGCAAAGTTTCGTATGGGTATTCGATGCTACCAGCGGTAAGGTTAGTAAGAGGCAGGTGCAGCTAAACAGTTTGACCAGTGCTGGTGCGGCGGTGGTGTCTGGTTTGAGTGTAGGCGAGACAATTGTTAGTGCTGGGGTGCAACAATTGACAGAGGGGCAACAAGTAAGGCCCTGGGTGCGTGAGCGGGGGCTGTGAGTATGGATCTAGCGCGTTATTTTATCCGCTACCGCACCTCTTCCTGGTTGTTTGCTGCCATCCTGCTGTTTGGCGGCATAGTATCTTATCTTGGGCTGGGCCGTTTGGAAGACCCTCAGTTTACCCTAAAACAAGCTTTGATTATTACTCAATACCCTGGCGCTTCACCGACCCAGGTAGAAGAGGAAGTTACCTATCTGCTGGAAAATGCTATCCAGCAATTACCTTATGTTAATCATGTTACCTCGGTGTCTACGGCAGGATTGTCGCAGCTGATGGTAGAAATGAAAGATACCTACCGGGCTAAAGCGCTAAAACAAATTTGGGATGAGCTGCGCCACAAAGTAAACGATTTACAACCGCAATTACCACCTGGCGTAAAAGCGCCACAGGTGAAGGATGACTTTGGTGATGTGTATGGCATTTTGTATGCCGTCACAGGTGATGGATATAGTGATGACGAACTGCGCGATTACGTCGACTTCTTACGCCGTGAGCTAGTGCTTGTGCCCAGTGTTGGTAAGGTTGCCGTTGGAGGTGTGCAACAAGAGCAGGTTATTGTTGAAATTTCACGCCCCAGAATGAGTGCGCTGGGTATTGCGCCACAAACATTATCAGCACTATTGCAGAGCCAGAACATGGTAGGCAATGCCGGTTCAATTAAAGTTGGGCCTGATCGGCTGCGTATTTATCCAACGGGTGAGTTTCAGTCGGTATCTGAACTGGAAAACCTGATTATTTCCAGCCCTGATTCAAAAGAGCTGATTTACCTTGGCGATGTTGCCCGCGTATACCGTGAAAACGCTGAAGTACCATCGCAGCTGATCCATTTTGCCGGCCAGCATGCTTTGACATTAGGTGTCTCTTTTTCCAGCGGTGTTAATGTGGTAGACGCCGGTAGGCAAATTGAGCAGCGTTTAGCAGAACTGGAGTATAACAAGCCGGTTGGTATTGAACTGAATACTATTTATAACCAACCGAATGAAGTGGCCAGTTCGGTGAGTGGTTTTATCGTTAACCTGGCAGAGGCTGTAGCCATTGTTATCGTAGTGTTGCTAATTTTTATGGGGTTGAAGAGCGGTATTTTAATTGGTTTGATTTTACTGCTCACGGTGCTTGGCACCTTTATTTTTATGCAGCAAATGCAAATTGAGCTGCAGCGGGTCTCATTGGGTGCGCTGATCATTGCACTGGGTATGCTGGTGGATAACGCCATAGTGATTACCGAAGGCATTTTAATTGGTATGCAACGCCGACTGAAACTGGCAGATGCCGCTAGCCTTATTGTTAAGCAAACCCAATGGCCTTTGCTGGGTGCTACTGTCATTGCCATTGCTGCCTTTGCGCCAATTGGCTTATCAAGTGATGCCACCGGCGAGTTTGCCGGTAGCCTGTTTTGGGTGTTGTTGGTGTCTTTGCTGCTGAGCTGGGTAACGGCAATTACGTTAACGCCATTTTTTGCCAGTATGCTATT
Source organism: Rheinheimera maricola (assembly GCF_016918075.2). GTDB lineage: Bacteria > Pseudomonadota > Gammaproteobacteria > Enterobacterales > Alteromonadaceae > Alishewanella > Alishewanella maricola_A. Next base: position 732,226 of record NZ_JAERPS020000001.1, read on the forward strand.
TAAGGATAAAACCCCCGGCGATAGCGGCGCAGAGGAAGCTTTGTATCAGGGCGTAGTATTTAATGCCTACCGCAAAGTTCTTAGCCTGGCATTAGCACATCGCGCGCTCACTTATACCTTAACGTTGGTGTTGCTTGTTGTGGCTATGGTTGGCTTTGGCAAGGTGAAACAAGTATTTTTCCCACCTTCAAACACTCCCATTTTTCTGGTTGATTTATGGCAACCTGAGGGTACTGACATCCGCCACTCTGCTGAGGATGCAGTCAGCCTGATGAACTATTTATCAACGCTGGAAGGTGTAAGTCATGTCACGGGTACCAGTGGTCGTGGCGTAGAAAGGTTTATGTTGACCTACCAACCAGAGAAAAATTTTGCAGCCTATAGCCAACTGATAGTGCGGGCAGAGCAGCGCGAGCAGTTGCCACAGTTGATGCAACACACCCGGCAGTTTATCACCGAGCAGTTACCCCGGTTGCAATATAAGTTACTGCGCTTAGAAGTTGGTCCATCAACACCGGCGAAGATCGAAGCCCGTTTTAGCGGCGCCGATCCAGATGTGCTGCGTTTGTTAGCCGAGCAGGCTAAGGCAGCACTGCTGGCAGATGGCAGGGCGGTTAGCATTCGGGATAACTGGCGCGAACGCACTAAAGTTATCCGGCCACGATTTAATGAGGCGATGGCGCGCCGCGCCGGTATCAGCAAGCAGGATATTGATGAGGTGCTTTTAAGCAGTATGTCAGGGCGCACAGTGGGTATTTACCGTGATGGTACGCATCTGCTGCCGATTGTGGCACGCTCGCCACTAGCTGAGCGTGACAACCTGGATGCATTGTATGATCTGCAGGTATACAGCAATAAGTTGCAGCGTTATGTCCCTATAACTCAGGTTGTTACTGGCTTTGATCTTGTCTGGGAGGATGCCCAGATTCAGCGCCGAGACCGCAAAAGAACCATTACCGTAATGGCAGATCATGATAATTTATCCGCCGATACCGCCTCGGCATTGCATGCTAGGGTAAAAGCAGATATTGAATCTATAACGTTGCCTACCGGTTACTTTTTGACATGGGGCGGCGAGTATGAAGCGCAGCAAAAGGCACAAAAAGCCTTATTTAGCTCGTTACCACTGGGCTATTTAATGATGTTTATTATTACGGTATTACTGTTTAATTCGCTGCGCAGTGCGTTAGTGATTTGGGCATGTGTGCCATTGGCTATTATCGGCGTAAGTTTCGGTTTACTGCTGCTTGGCGCACCTTTTGGTTTTATCGCTTTGTTAGGTTTTTTGAGTCTGTCAGGCATGCTAATAAAAAATTGTATTGTGCTGGTAGAACAAATTAAGCTTGAGTTAGAGCAGGGTAAAGCGGCATCCACTGCGGTATTTGATAGTGCCGTTAGCAGGGTAAGACCCGTATCGATGGCCGCCATTACCACCATTTTGGGCATGATCCCATTATTAGGGGATGACTTTTTTGCTAGTCTGGCAGTGGTCATTATGTTTGGTTTAGGTTTTGCAACTGTGTTAACGCTGCTATTTTTACCGGTGTTGTACTGCAGTGTATTTAAAATAAAAACCGTTTAAGGATTACTATGAACAGTTATTCACCCGCACTGCTGGCCAGCTTACTGTTCAGTGCTGTTTGCGTTGCCAGCGATGACTGGTTGCCTCCTTTGTCATCCTGGCAAGGCGCCAGCGAAGCGTTGATAAAAACCAAAGAACATAGCTGGGTAACGCCGGCAGAGCTAACAGCATTAACGGACAGCCCCGATTATGCGGCGACTATGGCTTACGTTAACAAATTAGTTGATAGTTCAGATTTGTTGCAACTGGAGCAATTTGGTGTCAGTGCGCAGGGCCGGCCACTAATGCTGGTCAAGGCGAGTAAAGCGTTGCACAAGGTAGCGCATAATCCAGACCGACCGCTGCTACTAGTGCAGGCAGGAATTCATAGTGGCGAAATAGATGGTAAGGATGCCGGGTTAATGTTGCTGCGTGATATTGCCCACGGAGGTAAAGCCGGCTTACTGAACAATGCTGACTTACTGTTTATTCCCATTTTTTCTGCTGATGGTCACGAGCGACGCTCGCGGTATAATCGTATGAATCAGCGTGGTCCGCGCCAACAGGGGTGGCGGGCTACTGCACAAAATCTTAACCTTAACCGTGACTATGCCAAAGTCGACGCACCGGAAATGCAAGGGCTGCTGCGGCTATTAAATCAGTATCAACCTGATTTGTATATCGATGTTCATGTTACCGATGGTGAGGATTACCAATACGATATTACCTATGGTTTTAATGAGCCTTTCGCGGCAATCAGCCCAAATGGTGCCAGCTGGCTGGCCAAAGTGTATCGTCCAGCGGTGAATGCTGCCTTGGAACAAGCAGGACATATTCCCGGGCCGCTGGTGTTTGGTGTCGACAGTAAAGCATTCAGTAACGGTATTAGTGGCTGGACTGCCAGCCCACGTTATTCTAACGGTTATGGCGATGTAAGGCATTTACCCACAGTGCTGGTAGAAAACCACAGTTTAAAGCCTTATCGTCAGCGCGTGCTTGGCACCTATGTGTTATTGGAGCACAGCCTTAGGTTGTTAAATGAGCAGGGCAAAGCGCTAATTATGGCACGTCAGGCTGACATGAACGCCAGGCCCAAGCGTATGGTACTAAGCTACAAAGCTAACGAAAAACCAGATTATATCGATTTTAAAGGCATGAGTTATCAGCTGCAGCAGTCAGCAATTAGTGGCGACAGCTTTGTGGCATGGACCGGCAAGCCTACTCTTTATCCGCAGTTGCCTGTGTACTGGGATAATGTGGTAGACAAAGACATTACTATTCCCAAAGCATATTGGCTGGGACCAGAGCAACAAAGTGTGATAAGCCGCTTAAAGTTACATGGTGTGGTGTTGACTACACTGGATAAACCACAAAAACTGAATTTGCAGCAGCTCAGTGTTAGTGCTTATCAGTTCGCGGATAAACCGTTTGAAAGCCGTTTTATGATGCAGTCGGCCAGTTTTAGCCGCAGCAGTGTCAATCGTATTTTGCCTGCTGGTTGGGTAAGCGTTAGTACTGATCAACCCTTGGGCCGTTTAGCTGTCGCTTTGTTAGAACCCACCGCACCCGATTCCTTTTTCAGCTGGGGTTTTTTTCCGGCAATGTTTGAACGCACTGAGTACTTTGAACCTTATGCCATTGAGCCATTGATTGCGCGCATGCTAGATGAACAGCCAGAGCTTAAACAGCAGTTCGAGCAGGCTTTGGCCGCAGATGAGGCACTTCGAAATAACCCGCGTGAGCGCTACAATTGGTTTTATCGTAAAATGCCGTTTTACGATCAGCATTACCTGAAATACCCGGTATTGCTAGAGCTGTAATGTTGTTATGTGCTGGCTAAGCCGGTTTATTATAGCTTTTAGCAGAAAATAACAGATAGTGGCGGTTATCTTCTATTCTTCCATGTAGAATGCGCGTTTAAAAGCTGACTCAGCTTTGGCACCTCTGTAGGATATGTAATGAAAAAGACAATCGCATTAACGCACCCGAAGCTGACACCTGCCCGGTTGGTAGACGCTGTTAAGTATGATATTAAAAAATACTTAAACAGAGAGCGGCGTAAATCCCTTCCAGACGGCACCGATTATTGGACTTTCGATTGTCGCTTTGGTGCGTCGGAAGATGTTGCCGAAACTATTTTTACCTCTGATATCAACAAACATATTGACGCTGCCGTGGCGCAAGAGCTGCCGGCGTTCTATATTGAAATTCTGGCCCGTGCCTGTAAGCATAAACCGCGCCCAGCAGCGCCTGCAGCCGATAGCGCTGAAGACGACGGCGAATAACCGCAGTTTACAATGCCACGGCAGCAAAACCTTTATTTACTCAATTTTTACTGTAGCTAATCTACAGAGGAACTCTTATGCAATTTTCATCTTTAGATTTGGCACCAGACTTACAGCGCGCGCTGGTTGAATGTGGCTACAGTGAAATGACCCCGGTACAGCAGCAGGCTATAGTGCCGGCGCGTCGCGGTAAAGATTTACAGGTAACAGCACAAACCGGTACCGGTAAAACCGCTGCTTTTGCTATTCCGTTGTTACAGCGCATGCTGGACAAGCCTAAAGCCACTGCAGAGCGGCGGCCGCGAGCGTTGATCCTGACGCCAACCCGCGAACTGGCCGAACAATTAGCGCAAGCGATAAGTGCTTATGCGCAGTTTTTACCGCTGAGCGTTACGGCGCTGTACGGTGGTGTTAAAATGGGCGGCCAGGCCAATAAACTGATTGCCGGCGTTGATATGGTTATCAGTACACCAGGCCGCTTGCTGGAACATATGGCACTGGGCAACGTAATACTGAGCGATGTGGAATTTGTAGTACTGGATGAAGCCGACCGTATGCTGGATATGGGCTTTATTACCGACGTGCTGAAGTTACTGCAAATGACCGCAACCACACGGCAAACCCTGCTGTTTTCTGCCACCACCTCACCGGCGGTGAATGAGTTATCGCATAAAATTCTGCGTAATCATCAGCAAGTGCGGGTAACCAGAGTAAACAGCGCCGCCGATACAGTAAACCATGTGGTGTATGCGGTAGAAGAAAGCCGCAAAATTGATTTATTTGAGCAACTGCTGGCAGAGCATAACTGGTTTCAGGTACTGGTGTTTACCAGCACCAAAGAGCAGGCCGACCAGCTGTTAGCCGGTTTACAAAAGCGCAAAATTGACGCGGCAGTATGTCACGCTGATAAAAGCCAGGGCGCACGCCGCCGTGCTATTGCTGAGTTTAAATCGGCAAAATTACAGGTGCTTATTGCTACTGAAGTGGCCGCCCGTGGTTTGGATATTCAGGGGTTGGATTACGTGGTTAACTTTAATCTGCCGTATTTACCGGAAGATTACGTGCATCGCATCGGTCGTACCGGCCGCGCCGGCGCCAGCGGCAACGCTATTTCTTTTGTCAGCCGTGAAGATGAGCAAACCTTAGAGCGTATTCAAAAACTGATTGGTAGCGATATCAAACGCATTGTTAAGCCGGGTTTTGAAGTCAGTAATCGTGGTTCGCTGTTAAAGAGTATTTCGCGCAAAGTGTTGTCTGGCCGCTCTAACAAAGCCAGCGAAACCGTAATTGAGCTACAGAACAGCGTCAGTGCCAAGCCTAAAGCTAAACCACGAAGTACGAAATAGCGCGGACTATCAGTTACCCTACGCAGCACAATGAGCTAAATTAGAACTCGTACCGCTGAATGCTCCAATTAACAGGCGGTACGGTTACCACGTCGCACTTAGCTGCAACCCCACACCATTTAAACCTGAGGTGGGTGTTACCTGTACACCATAAAACGGTTCGGCAAAATAATAGCTGGCAGCGATGCCGATTAATGCGCCGGCCAGTACGTCGGCGCTGTCGTGGTGATCATTGTTTACCCGGCTGTAGCCGACATAGCTTGCCAGCGCGTACGCAGGCGCACCGTATTGCCAGCCGTAACGACGCTGTAAAAACGCCGCGCCCTGAAACGCCATAGACGTATGGCCGGAGGGGAAAGCGTCGTTGTCAGAGCCATCAGGACGGTTTTTGTGAATGGCAGTTTTTAACGCATAAGTCACTGCGATATTAGCGGCAAAGCTGTAGTAAAATTGCGTGCTGCCCTCTGCGTCATCCAGATACTGTGTCATACCCCAGGCTGCAGCAGGCAGAGCAATACGCAGCACGTCTGCGGCGCTGTCTTCTGCGTTGGCGCAGGCGTTGTGCAGCGGCAACAGGCTGAGTAATACCATGATTGCCAGATGGCAACGATACTTATTCATCGTACTTCTGCTCACGGTACTTATGCTCATGTTACTTCCGTTATTTGTTGCAGCTTACAGTTCCAGGTATTGCGGCCAGCCCAGTAAGGGGTTGGTTAAGCCTTGCTTGCCTTCAAAGGCGTCTAGCTTTTCCGGTGAAGCATCTTGTGTTGCTAAGAGCTGATACTCTTTAGCAAACTTTAACGTGCGTAGCAGAGCAGGTATAAAATGCTGGCCTAAATCGTTACGGATAGCATCGGCATTAGCACTGGGCAGTTCTCCCAGTGTGGCCTCGGTTTGCAGTTGGAAAAAAGTGTCACTAAACCAATGCGGTTGCAACGTTATGCTACGGATGCGTTTTTTTAAATCCTGCCGTACCTTATCGCCGCCGGTAAGCGCGCGGTAAAAAACCACTTCGGCCAATACCTCTTCCAATGAAAAGTGCTCAAACTCATCAAAATGTGTGCGGGCGTAAAACTGCTGTTGCAGTATTTGCATCGATTGGCTGCGATGGTGGTCTATCAGGGCTTGTTGGTACTGCTGGTAGCCATCCCATTCTTCGGCATCGGGCGGTGTAGAAATACTTTGCAATAACTGCTCAGCGACATCGCCATACAATGATGTTTTACCCGTTTTATTGCTCACCGTGGCCAGCATATTCCAGCCTTTTTGAAACGGCTTTACCACACCTTCTGGCGCCAATAGCAGTGTAAGCGCTCTGTCTGTATCGTTGTTACTCAGTTCGAGCAAACCTATGCTTACTACACCGATAATGTCGCAGGCGGCTTGCTCTAACAGGTGCATTTTATATTTGTTGTAGAACTTATCGGCAAACTTCAGGCTCATCAACACGGCTTTCGTTTTTATTATCTTAAGCTCAGTTGCGCTTAGCTTGTCGTCAGCTTGTGCTTTGCTGATAACCTGGCTTAAAAACGGACCAAAACTGCCGTCGCGTAGCATTAACTGCATGGTACTATCCCTTTTTCACGCGGTTTTAATCCAGAAAGCTGAACATATCGTCCACTTCGCTGTATTCTTCGGTAGCCTGATTTTTCTCTTTTGCTTGCATTACCAGCTCGGTAGCAAATTTGCTAATTATGCCTTCCCAGCCGGAGTTTTCATTGCGGATCAACGCCTTGATAGCTTGCTCTACTTGGGGCGCTAACTGGCGGATAAGTGCCAACAAGCTGCGTGGATCGTCAAATCCCAGGCCATGGGCATCTTCCGTCATTTGCCGCTCTGTGTAGGCCAGCGCTTCTTCCAAGTCTTCTTCTTCTTCGTGCAGGGTATCGGCGTAGAAATCTTCTTCGGCAAACTGTTCGCCGCGGTAGATTTCAATAAACGGAATACACAGGTAGAACAAACCGGCCGGGTCTTCGGCCACGCATTCTAAAATGGCAGCTTGTTTGTCTTCACTGTCCTGGGTGCGAATTAAATAGGTTAAAAAGTCGAAGGTATGCTGTTTCAATTCTTCGGCGTTGTTTTTAATTTTTTCTTCCCAGTACAGCGGCTGCTGGCAAACGATATCGCGAATGCGCTCAGGGCTCATTAACTCAGAGATGATCGACGGGAACGAGATATCGTGCTCGCTGTTAATTTGCGTTAGTGTGACAATGTCAATTTGCTCAATCACTTCAACCAGTTGCTCATCGCTCATGGTATTGGCGATAAGCTCAAATTTTTTACTGGCTTGCTTAGGTTCGATTACCGCCAGCTGTTTTATTTCGGCAACGGCTATCTCAATTAGATTGGTGCTCATTAAGGTTTTTCTCCGTTAAAACGAATATCGTCGTACTGGTTGTCGTAGCCTTCTTCATCGCTGTCGTCATCGCTGCCGTAGTCGTCACTGTCGTAGTGTGGGCTATCACTGTCAACGTCGTCTTGCTCGTCGTCTTCGTAACTAGGGTCTTCATTGTAGGTTTCGCTACCGTTACGGCGTTTTGCCGTAAGTGTTCCACTGCCGTCAAGCAAAAACAATACGGCGCAGGCTTCAATTAATTGGGCTTCAGAATGAGCACGAATAGCTTTTACCAGCGCCAGATCGGCATTGTTAAAGGCAACAGAGATTTTAAATTCATCCCAACTTGGTGCCGTTGCGCTGTTTAACCATTGCTGCCATTGAAGTTTGGCAGCCGGTGTAAATTTTACCCGGCCATACAGCGCCATGGGTAAATATTCTGGTACTGAGTCCAGCATATCTGGTGCGGCCAGTAAGATTGCACTCATTTTAGCGGTAAATTGCTCAAGCGCTTTGGGGGTATCGGGATCCATATAAGATTCGATATTCTCCAGTGCATCCGTTTGCAATGCGCGAATACGTGCCAAATTTAGTTTTTGTGCCATAACCTGCTCATAAGTATTATTTTTTACTAAAAGTACGGTAATTATTAATAGTATTGATCCCACAGCTCCTGCATCGCTGCTGCAGGGTCGGTAACAATGACATTGTTAAAATCTTTAATAAAGGCTGCACGCTGTTTCGGATCAGATAGCACATCGTAGGCCAACTTTACCCGTTGTAACTGGGTTGCTGCGGTGTCTTTTTCGTCGTCGTTTAAGCCGTGCAGTTTGTCTGGGTGAAATTTATTGGCTAGACGCTTATATGCTTTTTTGATGTCGTCATCGCTGGCATTGGTTTTTACGCCCAGTACGCGAAAGTGGTTGATCATAGGAATTCCTGCGTAAACAAAACTCACCAGCGTAAATAGCGATCACTGGTTGTTAGCGGCTAGCAAATAGCCGCTAATGATATCAGACCGGCAGCAGTTAACCTAGTTGTGCTTAGGGTCTTACTATAAACCAACGTGGGTCTACCGGTAAGCTAAATAGCAAAGTAGCGAACTTATTGAAGTTTGCTGCGTTAGCTGTGCATTGAATGTTATCCGGATAGCGTTTTTTCCACGCATCATTAACCAAAAATACGGTATCGCCATACACGGCTACACCTTCTATTGCAGTTTGTGCTATGGGTTCATATGCAGGGCAGGTGCTATCTGCCGGAGTTGGCGCGTAGTAAAGCATTTGCTGGACAAAGGGCGGCTGCTGCTGCGCTAAATCGATGATCCACAGTTGGTCATCATTGCGGGCTGCAGCAATTAAGTAGCCGGGGTGGTTATGTTTTTTGGCCGGCAAATAGTCAAGACCATTAATAGGGTGGTCTTTGTTGTCGGGTATCGGCAGATTAAACTGAGCATCTTGCACTTTCACGTAGCCATCTTGTTGCCAAAAATCATTGCCATACGGCGTTTTGAAAATCATCGGTGCATTGGCAATATTTTGCTCCAGAGCTAAATACAGATTGCCTGCGTTATCAATAGCCAGACCTTCAATGCCGTCATTGGGGAAGTTACCCACCTTGGCAGCCTTGGGAAACTTTACCGGCCGTACCGCGGTAATTTCAGCACGGCTGAGCTGGCTGTCGGTTTCAATTTTTACCAGTAAGGTGGGGAAATCAGTAGAATTGGTGTCGCCATAGCGGGCCTTGCACTCTGCACTCAGGGTGATAAAAGACGAATCTTCGGTCACGCTAATTAATACCGTATCGTCTGTTCTGTCCCAGGTTAGTGATTCAAAATCCGGGTATTTGCTAAATAGCTCGCCAAAGCAACCCTTTAATACCTGCTCAGACACCGTAATGTTAAGCGGCTCAGCATTAAGCTGAGCGGTGTTCGGGTTAATCCGCAGCAGTTTATTGCGCATGGGCTCTGCGGCACTGTTATCTCCCAAGTGAATGAGTTCACCATGGCGCCAGGTAAAGCCAGAGCTTTGTGGGTCAGTTAAGGTTTGCCCTTGTCGGTCTGTTATCCATTTGCCTGCAACCGGCTGCGTGTTAGCGAAAGTGCTGGCGGCGAACAATATACTGAGTAAATACAAGCTGGCTTTCATAAATGGACTTCGTCATTGGTCATTAAGGGTATTTTGCCAGCCCGTGATGACAAATTAAACCCTGATCGGTTTAGCACCGGTTATGGTAGGTTTAAATGCCGCCCACCATCAAGGTCAATAACTTTACCGGTTATATAGCGGCTGTTGAGCAGGTACATAACCGTGTTACTTAGCTCTGCCGCGCCGGGTTCAACCTGCAACAAGGATTTTTGCAACGTCTTGGCGCGGTAGCAGGCGTCATCATGGTCATTAAACAGTAACAGCGCCGGGGCAATGGCATTGACTTTAACTTTGGGCGCCAGCGCGCGGGCAAAGCTGTAAGTTAAGTTTTCCAATGCAGCTTTAGAGGCGGCATACGCCATATGTTTGCTGCTACCAACACTGGCAACAAAATCGGTTAAATGAATGATGTCAGTTACGCCGTCATGAGCTTGCAGTAAAGGCGTAAAGGCGCGATTGAGTAAATAGGGGGCTTTGGCGTGCACCGCTTGCATAGCATCGTATACTGCTGCATCTGCCGCTAATGCAGCGCGGGCATTGTCGCAGTCGCTAAGCGGCAAGTCTTTTTTCCAGTCTGAGGCGTTGTGAATTAATCCGCGTAAGCTACCCAATTGCTGCTTTATGCTATCGATAAAATCGGCCAGCGCGTTTGGCTCGGTAATATCCAACTGGATACAGTGCACACCGGCATCTTTGAGTTGTTGCAGGCCAGGCTTCTCGCTGCGGTAGGTGGCAGTTACCTGAAATCCGGCGTGTTGTAATGTCAGCGCGCAGTGTAACCCCAGGCGCTGGGCAGCGCCGGTAATAATAATGTTGTTTTGCATCAAAAGGTTCCTAGCATGGTGTAACTAAACTTGTTGTAACGGTTACGTGACAACGGCGTTTTGGTTTGGTTTTTCGTCTGCTCTGACAAACTAAACCAGTACAGGCAAAAATTAGTAGTACTAAATGGACGTTAAAAAAATAACAGTAACGCTTCATGTCGCAGTGCAATAACAACACAGACAACATCAGAGGAAAAGTTATGACAACAAGCAGAAGACGTTTTTTAAAACTATCGGCCGGCGGCATAGTAGGCTTAAGCATGGGCGGTATTAGTTTAAAAGCCTTTGCTAACGAGCAACTAGACCCGGAAAACCCGCAAGCAAAAGCACTGCAGTATGTGCACAAATCTGTCAAAGACGGGCAGAACTGCGCAAACTGTATGTTAATTCAAGGCGCTGACGGCGAGACCTGGCGGCCATGTGGCATTTTTCCGGGCAAAGTGGTGAACAGCGAGGGTTGGTGTGCAGCCTGGGCGAAAAAACCGGGGTAATTTAAACAAACAGGCCCGCTGTTGCGGGCCTGTTTTTAGCTTTAAGCGACTTAACATTCGATAATATTTACCGCCAAACCACCGCGTGAGGTTTCTTTGTACTTGGTCTGCATATCCTTACCGGTATCCCACATGGTTTTAATCACTTTATCCAGCGACACCTTTTGGTCGCCGCTGCCGCGCAGCGCCAGGCGTGACGCATTTATCGCTTTAATCGAGCCCATGGCGTTGCGCTCGATACATGGCACTTGCACCAAACCACCTACCGGGTCGCAGGTTAACCCCAGGTTATGTTCCATGCCAATTTCCGCAGCATTTTCGACATGCAGCGGAGTGCCGCCCTGTATTTCAGTTAGTGCTGCGGCAGCCATAGAGCAAGCAACACCCACTTCGCCCTGACAGCCCACTTCAGCGCCGGAGATAGAGGCGTTTTTCTTATACAAAATACCAATAGCCGCCGCGGTTAACAGGTATTGCACGGCAATATCCGGCGTAACCGGCTGAATAAATTTATCGTAGTACATTAATACCGCCGGAATAATACCGGCAGCGCCGTTAGTAGGGGCTGTAACGACGCGACCACCGGCGGCATTTTCTTCATTTACCGCCAGCGCGAACAGGTTTACCCAGTCCATTACTTGCAACGGGTCGTTGCTTTTTTCCGCCATCAGCTTTTTATACAGCGCTGGCGCACGGCGTTTTACTTTTAACCCGCCTGGCAGTATGCCTTCGGTTTTAATGCCGCGCTCAATACAGGCACGCATGGTAAGCCAGATGTTATTCAGTTGGTCGGTTATTTGCGCTGGGCTACGCAATACTTTTTCGTTTTCCAGCATTAAACCGGCAATCGATAAACCGTTTTCTTTGCACAAGGAAAGCATTTCAGCGCCAGACTCGAACGGAAAGGGTGGCGGGTTATCGGCAGCAAATTGGCTGGCTGCTTCTTTTTCTTTGGCAAAATCTTCCGCTTTAACTATGAAACCGCCACCGATAGAGAAGTAAACATCGCTAAGCACAATGTTTTTGTCTTTATCATAGGCAATTAGCTCCATGCCGTTGGAGTGCTCTTTCAAGGTTTTACGCCGGTGAAAGACAATGGCGCCTTCGCGCGGGAAATTGACCGGTTTTACTTTAGCCAGCCGTATTTGTTGCTCGTCGTTCACTTGCTTTAACAAGCCGGGTACCGCATCCGGATCCACCGTTTCCGGCAGGTAGCCGGCCAGGCCTAAAATAACCGCTTTGCCGGTGCCATGACCAATGCCGGTTTGGCCCAGCGAGCCAAACAGTTCTACTTTTACGCCTGTAACGCTGTCGAGCAGGTTTTTGTCAGTTAAATCGTCGGTAAATTTTTTCGCCGCCCGCATCGGGCCAACAGTGTGAGAACTGGACGGTCCTATGCCGATGCTAAACATGTCAAATGCGCTGATAATCATAATTAATTCTGTTTTGTCGTTATCAAAGTTGCACCATTGTAGCCCAAGCCACGCTGTTCTGTAAGTCGGTTGGTAACTGGTCGGTGCTTATTACAGATGAGAAAAACTAATAGGAGCAGTTAGTGATATTAATCAGCTCGCATTGCGGGTGGGTAGTTAGCCAGCCTAAACTCACACTCTTCGCCTGTTGTGCGGGGTTACCCCAGCTGCACACACAATCGGTGCAAAATGGCCGCTGTTGCCCCCCAGATAAACTTATCCTGATACGGCATCGCATGCAGCTGCTGCATTTTACCGCGCAGCCGTAAGCTAAACAGATGGCGGTTTTTCTGCTGTAAAAAATGCGTTAGCGGCACTTCAAAAATGCCGGCGACTTCATCAGCTTGCAAAATCCAGCTTTTTTGCGGTTTAAGCAGCCCCACCCAAGGCTCTATGGTGAAACCGGTACTGGTGCTTTGCAGTGGCAAATGGCCAAGTAATTCCACTGCATATGGTGCTAAACCGATTTCTTCATGCGCTTCGCGCAGCGCCGCTGCACTGCTGCTTTCACCGGCCTCAATACGCCCGCCAGGAAAGCTGATTTGGCCCGGATGATGGCGTAAATGCAGTGCGCGCTGGGTAAATAAAATATGCAGTTTATCGCCGTAGTCGATAAGCGGTATTAACACGGCGGCTTGATGCTTATCGCCAGGTGTTACAGCTTCTGCCGCGGCGGCGGTTTGCAACATAAAACGTTGACGAAACTCACCGGCAAGCACCCTTATTGCTCCGGCTCGGCCAGCACCGGCAGAATTTTATTCACTTTATCTAAGGTTTCCTGGTATTCGCTGTCGGAGTCGGAGTCGGCTACGATGCCGCCGCCGGCTTGACAGTGAATTTGGCCTTCGCTGCAAATCAGCGTGCGGATAGCAATATTACTGTCCATATCGCCGTTACTGTTAATGTAACCAATGGCGCCGCAATATACTGAACGGCGCTGTGGCTCTAATTGCTCGATGATCTGCATGGCCCGTACCTTGGGCGCGCCGGTAATAGAGCCACCCGGGAAGGCGCCGCGCAATAAATCACAGGCGCTATATTCCGGCGCTAAGGTACCGGTTACCGTGCTAACCAAATGATGCACTGCAGGAAAACTCTCAATGGCAAACAATTGCGGCACGGCTACTGAGCCTGGCAGGCAGACTTTTCCTAAGTCATTACGCAGTAAATCAACAATCATCACGTTTTCGGCGCGATCTTTTAACGAATTGCGTAAGTTATCGGCTTCTACCGCATCGGTCATTGGGCAAATGCCGCGTGGCCTGGTGCCTTTAATCGGTTTGGTTTCAACCTTATTGCCGTGCAGTTGTAAAAAACGCTCTGGTGAGATGCTCAGCACCGCACCTTGTGGTAGGCGGATAAAGGCTGAAAAGGGGGCTGCGTTTTTGTCCCGCAGCTGCAAATAGGCCTGCCACTCATCACCTTGATAAGTAGCACTAAAGCGCTGAGTCAGGTTAATTTGATAACAATCACCGCTAAGCAAATACTCTTGCACCTGATTAAACCGTGCGACGTAACCGGCTTTATCCATATTGGCCCGCCAGTGACTGTTTAAACTAAATGGCGCTGCAGCCGCTGAGTTTTGTTGTAGCTTTGCGTACAGTTTGTGCCAGCCGGCTTCTGCGTTGCCCTGGTAATCGACATACCATAGCTGGCGTTGTTGCTTATCTAATATCAGCGCCTGCTGATAAAACCCCACCGCCATATCTGGCAAGTTGATATCTGCCTCTGCTGTGGCTGGTAAGGTTTCGGTATACCGGCCTAAATCGTAACCAAAGTAACCCAGAGCACCGCCAACAAAGGGCAGGCTGCTTTGGGCTGCTGTTGGAAAATAGCGCTTTAACGCACAATTAAGCACGGTAAAGGGGTCTTCGTGGTAACTGTGCGTGCCGTGCTCGTCGGTTAATATGCTGCTGCCGGCTTTGGCCTCTAAAGTAGCCAGTGGCTCGTTGACTAAGATGTCATAACGGCTGTTAACGTGCTGTGGAGCAGCCGAGTCGAGCAGCATCGCCCAGGGTTGCATGGCAACATGGCTGAAAAGGCTAAGTAAGTTTTCCGGTGTGTTGCCGTATATTTCCGCTGGAATAAGGTACTGCTGCATGAATGGGGCTAGCCGCTGTTTCTGATGCGCGCTATCATACCAGCACCGACACTAATAGTTAAATATGGCGCTGCCAGAGGCGTCAGAGGACAGGTAAAACAACATGACGGTTATTCGCCAGCAAGACTTTATCGACAGCATTGAAGATGCCCTGCAGTACATCTCTTATTATCATCCGTTAGATTTTATCAAAGCGCTGGAATTGGCTTACAACAAAGAGCAAAACCAGGCGGCAAAAGATGCGATTGCGCAAATTCTAATTAACTCGCGCATGTCGGCAGAGGGCCACCGGCCAATTTGTCAGGACACCGGTATTGTGACCTGCTTTGTTAAAATTGGTATGGATGTCAAATGGGATAAAACCGACCTGACAGTGCAGCAGATGGTAGATGAAGGTACCCGTCGTGCTTATTTAAACCCGGAAAACCCGCTGCGTGCCTCTATTGTGGCCGACCCGGCAGGCAGCCGTAAAAACACCAAAGACAACACGCCTTCAGTTGTGCATATCGATTTAGTCGCCGGCCATCACGTTGAAGTGATGATTGCAGCCAAAGGCGGTGGTTCAGAAAACAAAACTAAGATGGCGATGTTAAACCCATCTGATTCTATTGTGGATTGGGTGCTGGAAACGCTGCCGAAAATGGGCGCAGGCTGGTGTCCGCCTGGCATGCTAGGCATAGGTATCGGCGGTACTGCCGAAAAAGCTGCGGTGTTGGCCAAAGAAGCGCTGATGGAGCCGGTAGATATTCAGGATTTAATTGCCAAAGGCGCAGAAACAGCCGACGAAAAGCTACGCTTAGAGCTGTATGAAAAGGTGAATAAACTCGGCATTGGTGCTCAGGGCTTAGGCGGTTTAACTACGGTAGTGGACGTGAAAATTAACAGCGTACCCACCCATGCAGCCAGCTTGCCGGTAGTGATGATCCCCAATTGCGCCGCCACGCGCCATGTGCACTTTCATCTAGACGGAAGCGGCCCGGCGGATATCCAGCCACCAAAACTGGAGGACTGGCCACAGGTAACCTGGGAGCTGGGCGCTAATGTTCGCCGGGTAAACCTGGATACCGTGACCCCAGAAGATGTATTAGAGTGGAAAGCCGGCGAAACGGTACTGCTAAGTGGCAAAATGCTGACCGGCCGTGATGCGGCGCATAAACGCATTGCCGATATGCTTAACAAAGGCGAAACGTTGCCGGATGGCGTCGATTTTAAAAACCGCTTTATCTATTACGTTGGCCCGGTGGATGCGGTGGGTGATGAAGTAGTAGGCCCGGCTGGCCCGACAACGGCGACGCGGATGGATAAATTTACCGACATGATGCTGTCGCAAACCGGTTTGCTTGGCATGATTGGTAAGTCTGAACGTGGCGATAAAACCGTGGCCAGCATTAAACAGCACAAAGCGGTGTATTTAATGGCGGTAGGTGGTGCGGCGTATCTGGTATCAAAAGCGATTAAAAAATCGCGCGTAGTGGCCTTTGCCGACTTAGGTATGGAAGCCATTTATGAGTTTGACGTACAGGATATGCCGGTAACGGTAGCGGTAGACTCCAACGGTAACAACGTGCACCAACAAGGCCCGGCCATTTGGAAAGTGAATATTCAGGAAATGGATAAAGCCTAATCGCTTTACCATCAGGGCTGTAGCATTGCTGCAGCCTTATTTTTTTCAGCCTATAACAATAAAATCCAGGGAATACGCATGAAAAAGACCTTAATTACGCTGGCGCTGCTGGCTGCAGGTTCCGTTAGTGCCAACGCGCCGTTAACGGTAGAGCATTTAAATCAATTTAATAAATTGCATGATGTGGTGCTATCAAACGATGGCCGCTTTGTTGCTTATGGCCAGACCAACGCTGGCTTTAGCCCAGCTGATAACTCCAGCGATCTCTATCTGATGGACCTGTCTAACTTAAATAAAGTCACCCGCTTAACCCAAAGTGCCGGCCGTGAAAGCCAGCTGCAGTGGGCCGCTGATGGCCAGAGTATTTATTTTGTGGCTAACCGCAGCGGTACTAACCAGGTATGGCAGTTGCCACTGTACGGTGGTGAAGCACTACAGGTGACCGATTTACCGCTGCCGGTCGATGGCTTTAAAGTGTCAAGTGACGGCAAACAAATAGCGTTGGAGCTGTCAGTAAAACCAGGTTGTCAGAACTTGCAATGTACGCTGGATGCTAAAGCGGCTGATGCAGCGAAAAAAGATACTGCGCTGGTGTACGATCAATTAATGGTGCGCCACTGGGACCACTGGCTAACACCGTACCGCAGCCATTTGCATGTAGCAGCGCTTAGTAAAGCTGCAGTGAAAGATGCGACAAACCTGATGAGTGAGTGGAATACTGATATTGCCGGCATGAAAGAGGTGGCTTTTACACCGGATAATGCGCGATTGGTGTTCAGTGCAAAAATACCCAATGCTGACCAAGCCTGGCACACCAATTACGATATTTTTATGGTGCCGGTAGCCGGTGGTGAGAAGCAAAATTTAACTGTGTCAAACGAGGCGTGGGACGCACAGCCATCGTTTTCTAATGATGGGCGTTTTATGGCTTACAAAGCCATGAGCAAACCACAAGCAGAAGCCGATAAGTTCAGCCTGATGTTACTGGATATGGTAACCGGCCAGAAAAAAGAGCTGGCGCCTGAGTTTGATCGCTCAGTCAGTGACTATAAATTTGGTCCGGATAACCGCACGGTGTATGTCACCACCCAGGATGTTGGCCAATACAGTATTTATGCTATTAACACCGGTTTTGGTGATGTGCGTAAAGTGTATGGTGATGGCACCGCTGGTTCATTAAACGTAGCTAGCGATAAAATTGTCTTTACTAATCATAAACTGGATATGCCGCCGGAGGTGTTTCAATTAAGCCTGGATGGTAGCAGCGTTACTCAACTAACCGACATTAACGCTGACTGGCGTGCAGCAGTTCAGTTTGGTGACTACGAGCAGTTTAGTTTTAAAGGTGCCAACGACGACACCGTATATGGCTACCTGGTTAAGCCGTGGGATTTTAATGCCAATAAAAAATACCCGATGGCATTTTTAGTACACGGTGGGCCGCAGGGCAGTTTTAGCAATATGTTTAACGAGCGCTGGAATGCGCAAATGTATGCCGCCAAAGGTTATGCAGTAGTGATGGTCGATTTTCATGGTTCAACCGGTTATGGCCAGGCCTTTACTGATTCTATCAGCCGTGATTGGGGCGGTAAGCCGCTGGAAGATTTAAAGAAAGGTTTTGAATATATTGTTAAAGCCCAACCCTGGATTGACGGTAACCGTGCCTGCGCACTGGGCGCATCCTACGGCGGTTATATGATGAACTGGATAGCCGGCAACTGGCCATCCGGCTTTAAGTGTCTGGTTAATCACGCCGGTTTATATGATATGCCCAGCTTCTACGGCAGCACCGAAGAGCTGTGGTTTCCGGAGTTTGATTTAGGCGGCCCGGCCTGGAACCCGGAGTCTGACTACCAGAAATTTAACCCGGCGGCGCACGCCGAAAAATGGCAAACGCCGATGTTGGTTATTCACGGTTTAAAAGACTACCGCGTACCTTATGCTCAGGGTTTAGGTGCCTTTACTAACCTGCAACGCAAGGATATCGATTCGCGCTTAGTGATTTTTCCCGATGAAAACCACTGGATTTTAAATAAAGACAACCGCGTGCGTTGGTACAACGAGGTGTTTCAGTGGCTGGATAAGTACACTAAGCCTTAAATGAGTGACACAGAGCCCTGACTCATACAGGGCTCTGCTTTTAGTGCAGGGGCAAATCGGGTTGTATACGCCGACTCGCCGTTAATACAATCCTGTAGGCTCCATTGTGCAAGATGCGATTGAGCGAATGATTGAAAGCTCGTATATGTCAGTCGTGAGAAAAATGACCAAGAAAGTTCAGCAGTATCCATAAAAAAACAGGTGGCCCAGGCCACCTGTTTTACATGCTGTGTATAGGTTTCAGCCTATTCTGTCAGCGACGCCCATAAATCGTACTCATCGGCCTCATCTACCACGGCATCAATAATATCGCCGGGTTTAACCTCGGTTAAACCATTTAAATACACCGCGCCGTCAATTTCTGGTGCATCGGCATGGCTTCGGCCAATGGCGCCTTCTTCGTCAACTTCATCAATCAATACTTTAATGGTTTTGCCAATTTTTGCCTGTAACCGCGCAGTGCTTATTGCCTGCTGGGTTTGCATAAAGCGGTGGTAACGGTCTTCCATGACCTCATCCGCTACCGGATCAGGTAAGTCGTTGGCTTTAGCGCCTACTACCGGGCTGTATTTAAAGCAGCCGACGCGGTCAAGCTGGGCCTCTTGCAGCCAGTCGAGCAGCATCTGGAAGTCTTCTTCGGTTTCACCCGGGAAGCCAACAATAAAGGTAGAGCGGATAGTCAGCTCAGGGCAAATCTCTCGCCATTTTTTGATGCGCTCTAACACACGGTCAGCTTGGCCCGGTCGTTTCATCAGCTTTAAAATACGCGGGCTGGCGTGCTGAAACGGAATATCTAAATAAGGCAGTACTTTGCCTTGCGCCATCAGCGGAATAATGTCATCCACATGCGGGTAGGGGTAAACATAGTGAAGGCGCACCCAAATGCCCATTTCACCCAGTGCTTCACACAAAGATTGCATTGAGGTTTTTACCGGCTGGCCATTCCAAAAGCCGGTGCGGTGTTTTACATCGACGCCATAGGCACTGGTGTCTTGCGAGATAATAAGTAGCTCTTTTACGCCGGCATTTTTTAAACGCTGCGCTTCATCTAACACTTCACCCACCGGTCGGCTGACTAAATCGCCGCGCATTGAGGGAATAATGCAGAAGGTACAACGGTGGTTACAGCCTTCTGATATTTTTAAATAGGCATAATGCTTGGGTGTTAATTTTACGCCATGATCCGGCACCAGCATGGTGAACGGGTCGTACTTTGGCTTAGGCACATATTCGTGTACCTGCTTTAATACATTTTCATAGCTGTGCGGGCCGGTAATACCCAGTACATTGGGGTGCACCTGGCGAATTTCATCTTCACGGGCGCCTAAACAACCGGTCACAATGACCTTGCCATTTTCGGCCAGCGCTTCACCGATGGTAGACAGTGATTCCTGCACGGCGCTGTCGATAAAGCCGCAGGTGTTTACTATTACCAGCTCGGCGTCATCGTATGTGGGCACGATATTGTAACCTTCGGCTTTAAGCTGGGTAAGAATGCGTTCAGAGTCGACCAGGTTTTTTGGACAGCCCAGACTGACAAAACCTATGGTATTGCCTTTGCCGCTGCTGGCTTTTACCTGATCGTTCAGGCTTTTGGCGGCGGTATCCAAAGTGGTAGTTTGTGTCGGATCAAAGGTCTGTACTGTCATAGTGTCTCTTAAAGTCGGCTTAGCCTGAAAAAAGTCGGCGGATTATACCTGAAAGCGGCAGAAGAAACAGGTGCTACTGGTTAAAAAACAAGCAAGCTTGGTTATTTCAATGCAGAGTTGCAGATCTGGTTAATACTGTAAGCTGTATAGCTAAGGGTAATGGATAAACTAACAACACAGGAGAGACTATGATAAACGCTTACGCCGCACTGGAAGCAGGTGGCAAACTAGTAGCCTGGCAGTATCAGCCTGGTGCACTGGGCAGTGATGAGGTAGAAATAGAGGTTGATTACTGTGGTATCTGCCACTCCGACGTGTCTATGTTAAATAATGAGTGGGGTATGTCGGCCTATCCGCTGGTAGCCGGACACGAAGTGGTCGGCCGCATCAGTGCTGTCGGCACCGGCGTTACGCATCTTAAGCCGGGGCAAGTGGTGGGGTTGGGCTGGCATTCTGATTACTGCAAGGTGTGCTCAAGCTGTGGTAGTGGCGATCATAACCTGTGTAGCACAGCAGAGGGCACCATAGTGGGCCGTCACGGTGGCTTTGCCGATAAAGTGCGGGCTAATGCTGCCAGCGTGGTAGCGCTGCCGCCAGGCATGGACGCCAAAACCGCCGGACCATTGTTTTGTGGCGGTATTACCGTGTTTAACCCGTTGGTGCAGTTTGATGTAAAGCCAACCGATAAAGTGGCGGTAATTGGTATTGGTGGTCTGGGGCATATTGCCTTACAGTTTTTACGCGCCTGGGGCTGCGAAGTTACGGCGTTTACCTCCAGCGACAGCAAAACAGCGGAAGCCAAAGTGTTAGGCGCGCATCAGTGTATTAATTCACGTAACAATAGTGAGATAGAGCAGGCGGCAGGGCGCTTTGATTTTATTATTTCTACCGTTAACGTGACGCTGGACTGGAATTTGTATTTATCCACCTTAAAGCCCAAAGGCCGGTTACATTTTGTCGGTGCTACGCTGGAGCCATTAAATATTGGCGTGTTTGGCTTAATTATGGCTCAGCGCAGCGTGTCTGGTTCACCGGTCGGTAGCCCGGGCACTATTGCAAAAATGCTAGAGTTTGCCGTGCAGCACAATATTAAGCCGGTAGTTGAAACCTTTAAGTTTGAGCAAATAAACGAGGCACTGGCGCATTTAAAAAGCGGCAACGCCCGTTACCGCATAGTGCTGGAACGTTAAGCCGAGAAAATAAAACGCCGGCGCAAAGCCGGCGTTTTATGCTGTATATTAACCAGCGTTATCCGATATCAGGATTTGTACGGCATAGCGCCTAAATAATCTTTTTTGCCAACATCGACACCGTTGTGGCGCAAAATGGCATAGGCAGTAGTGATGTGAAAGTAGATATTTGGCAACACATGCTGAATTAAAAACTCATTACCCGTGAGGTATTTGCCTTCCCAGCGTGGTTGCGACACTTTAATACTCGCAGATTGATTGAAGTCTGCTTCAGTAAAGCTTTTCAGATAGGCGATGGTGTCGCTTATGCGCTGTTGTACCTGCTCAAAGCTGATTTCATCATCGGCATGTTTCGGCGCACTGTCTACCTTGTCGGTTAAACGGGCTGCACCTAGTTTTGCGGTGTCACAGGCAATTTGTACCTGACGAATTAAATGAAATTGATCTGGCGCCAAGCGTGAGTTTAGCAGCACCGCAACGTCAATCTTTTTACTTTCGGCAAAAGCCGCGCCTTTATTCAAAATATGTTGCAGGTTTTGCAGCATTTTGCTGATTTGTACAATACTAAGTTGATAAAACATAGGTTGGCCCTCAGGGGTGGTTAATAAACGCATGACTACTGAGTTTGGGGTGATTACTGCGATGAACAATGGCCGAAGCTAATTAAATTTTGCTAATATTTGGATTAAACAGCTAGTATAGACTGCATTGTTGTCATTTAACCCAGAGAGAAGACGCCTATCCATGGATCAGGAAGAATTAGCTGCATTCAACCAATTAAATGTATTGATTATTGATGATCAGATCCTGGTACAAAATGTAATTAAATCGGCGTTGTTTGAACTGGGCATCGAAAACGTTAAATGTGCGGAAAATGCCTATTATGGCCTGCGTTTATGTGAGCAAACGACTTTTCATGTGGTGATTTGCGCTTTCAATGTTAAAAGCGACAAAGACGGTTTCCACTTGCTGGAAGAGCTGAAATTCAAGCGCTATGTCACTAAGTGTACCGTATTAATATTTCTCAGTGCTGAAACTAACGAAGATCTGGTGAACAGCATTGTAGAACTGCAACCGGATGATTTTTGGGTTAAACCACTGAATATTAAACATGTACAAACTCGTTTGCCGCTGGCTCTGGAGGTGAAACGGACTTTGTTTAATGTTTATCAGGCTATGGACCGACAGGATTTTAGTAAAGCCATCTATTATGCAGAGCGGCACTTATTAAACAATCGTCTGGCGAAATACCACCTGCAAATGAAACGGCTAAAGGGGGAGTGTTTGCTGCAATTGCGCGAATACACCGATGCTACGCAATATTACGCTAACTTACTGCAAACACATAAAGTGTCGTGGGTGTATTTGGGGTATATCAAGTCACTGTTACAACAAGATAAGCTCGAGGATATTCAAGCGTTACTGACCGAATTAACCGATAAAGCCGATACCCGTTTTGCTACTTACGATATGTTGGCGCACTATTACGTTGGTAAGCAGGACTATGCCCAAGCCTATGAAGAGATAAAAAAGGCCACCCGATTAGCGCCACGTAATATCGAGCGCAATAAACGGTTACTGGATTTAGCCCGGCTAAATCATGACCATGCCGGCCAATATCAGGCCACTATTTCCATGGCAAAATTTGCCCGCAATTCTATTCATGATTCACCTTTGCTAAGGCTGAACGTAGTTCGGGCGGCTATTGATTATGCCACTACACTAGAAAAAGCGGATGCGAGTAAAGTACTTAGCCAGGGCGAAGTTATTCTGGCGGAATTAGAAAAGCAATTGCCACTGGCGGCACAGCTTAAAGATCAGTTATTGGTAGTCAGAGCCAGGTTGCATACTGCAAGGGAAGAACGACAAAAGGCCGAGTCTATAGTCGACAATCATATGACACTGCGACCGGGAATGTCAGTTGAAGATAACCTGGATAAAGTTAAAGCGCTGCATGAATTAGGCCGGCGTGAAGATGCGGTGTCGTTATTGGATGCGATTAAACGCCAAATTAGCGGCAGCGGCTTGACCAATCAGGTGGTGAGTAAATATATCGAGCAGGAAGCCGCCGAACGCTCTGCGGTGCATTTCACCCCACAGCAGCTAAATCGGATGGCAGTTGAATTTTTCAAACGTAATAAATTTCATGCTGCACTTAATTCTTTAGAGCAAGCATTTTCGCTGACACCGAACAATATGAGTGTGGCGCTTAACATTTTAAAAGTGCTGGTGGCAATAAAACAGCAAGAAGCGCTGGATGAAGGCCATATTGCACTGGTAAACAATCTGCGACAACAGCTGGCGCACAATGAACTGGATAGCGAGCAGCAAAGTAAATTTGCGGAGTATCAGCAACAGCTGCTGCCTGGACAACATTAATTTACTGGCAGATTAATGTTGTGACGTTACCAGGCTGCAGTTGCTGTGATTAGGCCGGGTTAAGCGGTTTTTTCATCTCGCTGCGATGCGTTTTTGTGTACCAGTTTATACAGTGCTGGTAGTAACACTAAGGTGAGTAACGTCGCAGAGATAATACCGCCAATCACCACTGTAGCCAGTGGGCGTTGTACTTCTGCACCTGTGCCGCTGTTAAACGCCATTGGCACAAAGCCCAGGCTAGCCACCAGCGCCGTCATAAGCACCGGCCTTAAACGTTGCACTGCGCCTTGATGTATAGCCTGCAATAATTCAAGGCCCTGCTCACGTAATTGCTTTATCATCGCCAACATTACCACGCCGTTTAGTACTGCAATGCCGGATAAGGCAATAAAGCCTACCGCGGCAGAAATAGACAGTGACATATCGCGCAGCATCAGTGCTGCTAAGCCTCCGGTTAACGCCAGTGGTACGCCACTAAATACCACCATGGCGTCTTTTGCTGAATTAAGCGCGCTGAACAGCAAGCCAAAAATCAGCAGCAAGGTAAGTGGTACTACCCATTTTAAACGGTTCGATGCCGATTGTAGCTGCTCAAAGGTACCGCCATAACCCAGCCAGTAACCGGCGGGCAGCTCAAGCTTGTCGGTCATTAACTGTTTAGTTTCGCTAATAAAACCGCCAAGATCACGGCCGGAAACATTAGCGCTAACCACGATATTACGTTTCGCACTTTCACGGTTTATCTGATTGGGCGCCTCTATTTCGTTAAAGTGTGCGATTTCACCCAGTGGCACATAGGTTAGCTCAGCACTGCTTTTACTTGAAATGCCGGGTAATGCCAGTGGTAAGCGTTTTAATTGCTGTGGATCGCTCCTTAGGTCCTCATCGGCTCTGATGATAAGGTCAAACGCTTTATCGCCCTCGTAAATGAGCCCAACCTGCATGCCGCCAACCATGGTTTGAATGCTCTGTTGCACGCTTGCGACATCAATACCCAACAGTGCCAAATGCTCACGGTCTGGCTCAATTGACAACATTGGTAAGCCAGTAGCTTGCTCCATACGCACATCAACTGCACCGGGCACTGTCGATAGCAGTGCAGTAGCAGCTTCGGCTAGGCTGGCTAACTCCGTTAAATCATCACCATAAATTCGCAGTGCGACATCACTGCGCACGCCGGCAATTAACTCGTTAAAACGCATTTCAATGGGCTGGGTAAACTCGTAGTTATTACCCGGTACAGCTTCAACGGTACTGCGTAGCAATACGACAAAATCTGCTTTGCTCATTGCATGATCGGGCCACTGCGATTGCGGCTTTAATATGACAAAGGTGTCGGCGACATTAGGTGGCATTGGGTCGGTGGCAATTTCTGCCGTACCCAGCTTGCTAAATACCCACTCTACCTGTGGTAGGGTAGCAATTTCACGTTCCAGCAGCAGTTGCATTTGCAGTGATTGATTTAGGCCGGTGCCTGGGATACGCAGCGCATGCAGGGCAACATCGCCTTCATCCAACTGCGGCATAAACTCACTGCCAAGCTTACTTCCTTGCCAAAACACCGCCGTCATTACCAGTAACGCTGTGCCTATAAATAGCACGGAATGGCGCAAACTTTGCCGGAGTAACTTTGAGTAGCTATGTTTTAATAGGCGCATCAGGGTTGAGTCTTGTTCTTTAACCTTGCCACGGACAAAAATGGCAACCGCAGCCGGTACAAAGGTAATGGCCAACAGCACAGCACCTGCAAGTGCCGCAATAACCGTAAAGGCCATCGGGTGAAACATTTTACCTTCTACACCGCTTAGCGCAAAAATAGGTAAAAACACCAGCATAATAATCAACACGCCAAACACAGCTGGAGTAAAGACTTCCCGCGTGGCTTGATACACTTCACTTAAGCGCTCGTCGAGGGTTAATAGCCTGCCGCTTCGCTGTTGTGCTAAGCCTAACCGGCGTAAGCAGTTTTCCACCACAATAACTGCGCCATCAACCATTAGGCCAAAGTCGATAGCGCCCAGGCTCATTAAATTGCCACTGACTTTATTGATGGCCATACCGCTTATAGCAAACAGCATACTTAGCGGAATAACTAATGCAGTTATCAGCGCAGCGCGAATATTGCCAAGAAAAATAAACAGCACCACGATGACTAGTACCGCACCTTCAAACAGGTTTTTCTGCACCGTAGCAATGGTTTTATCGACCAGCGTGGTGCGGTTATAGACCGCCTGAGCAGTAACACCCTGTGGCAATGAGCGGTTAACCTCATGCAGTTTTTCTGCTACCGCTTGAGACACTGTGCGGCTGTTTTCACCCATTAGCATAAATACGGTACCCAGCACCGTTTCTTCGCCGTTTAAACTCGCCGCACCGGTACGCAGTTCTTTACCTAAATAAACATCAGCAACATCATGTAATCGCACCGGGCCGTCGTCGCGCTTGGCAATAATTAACTCACTAATATCCCCAAGAGTGCGTAATTGGCCTGGTGAGCGCACTAACCACTGCTCGCCGCGTTGCTCAATATAGCCCGCGCCAACATTGTTGTTATTCCGGCTAAGGGCGGTGGCAATATCGTCGAGTGTCAGCTTAAAGGCCAATAACCTGGCGGGGTCGGGTGCGACCTGGTACTGGCGCTGATAGCCACCAATGCTATTAACTTCAGTCACTCCTTTAACCTTAACCAGCTGCGGCTTAATGACCCAATCTTGCAAGGTGCGCAAATCTTCCGGCGTATAAGCCATACCATTCTCTTTTACAGCATCGGGAGTGGCGCTAACGGTATACATAAAAATTTCGCCCAGACCGGTAGCAATAGGGCCAAGGGTGGGGTTGGTGTCTGCTGGTAAGTTGGCTCTTACGGCTTGTAAGCGTTCAGACACCTGTTGGCGCGCCCAGTAAATGTCGGTGCCATCATCAAACACTACCGTAACCTGTGACATGCCGTAGCGTGATAGCGAACGGCTGTATTGCAGTTTAGGTAAACCGGCCATGGCATTTTCAATAAGTACGGTTAGCCGTTGCTCTGCTTCCAGTGGCGAATAGCCAGGCGCAGCCGTATTAATTTGTACTTGTACATTGGTGATATCGGGTACGGCATCCAGCGGCAGGCGCTGCGCGTTATAAATACCGGCAAAAATCAGCAGAAAGGTAAAACCCAGCACCAGATAACGCCGCTCCAGGGCAAACTTTAATAGGGTATCAATCATAGCGTACTCCTAGTGATCATGGCTGGCGCCAGATTTAAGCACGTCAGCTTTAAGCACAAAGCTGTTGTCTGTCGCGTATTCTGTGCCGGGTTTTAGACCAGAGGTGACTTCGATGTAATCATCGTCTTCACGGCCAAACTGCAGCATACGTACTTCAAAGGTATTGCCATAACGGGCAAAAACTACCGGCATGTCACGAAAGCGCTGAATAGCACTTTTTTTCACCGCCAGCGCTACCGGTATTGTTGCCGTGAGTACTTGGGCTTTAACATGCATGCCCGGGCGCCAGTAGCCACTGCGGTTGTCTAGCACAGCTCGTACCCGTGCGATGTGGCCTTCAGTCATTTGTGGTGCGATGTAACTGATGTTACTGCTGGCACTTTCCCCGTGGTGCAAGCTGGATACCGTAACAGGCATACCAAGACGCAGGTGGTCAATATCGTTGGGGAAAGCTGAAAGTTCGACATAGACTTGGCTGTAATCAACAATGCTAAGTAACACCTCATCGCGAATTAGCTCATGGCGGTTAAAAAAGCGCTCTGTGACAATACCGTTTGCCGGTGACACAATGTCATACATTTTTAACGTTGCAGCATTGCTAACGCGGGCCAGTAGCTGGCCTTTTTTTACCTTGTCGCCTTGCTGTACCAAAACCTCTGCTAAGGTGCCGAAGTAGGGCGCTCTTACGTTAAAACTTGCGGTAGGTGGGCTGCTGATAACGCCATATAAATGGGTTTTCTGGCTCAATTCCTGCGCGTTGGCGATATCGGTGACAATGCCGCTTAACGTAAAAATCCTGTCGCTAAGTTCTACCCGGCCTTCAAAGCTGTCGTAGTGCCAATGGTATTGTTTGCTCTGATAGCTAACAGCAATATCGACACTGTAAGAGTGCGGCTCAGCAATGCTGATGTCACCTAAAAGGTACTGTTGCTCCGGGGTAAATTGAATAGTGTCTTGTTGGCCATCCAGCCGGTGTAGCGTTACTTTTGCGTCTAGTGCAGTAGGTGATAACGGCTTGCCGTTAGCATAGGCATACAAACGCATCTCCGGCGGTATGCCCGCTTCGAAAATAGAGACTTCGAGCGAAAAGTCAGCTTGAGATAACAACTTGCCACCATGTGGGCCTTCAGCCTGTGTGGTTACATGCTGATCACCATGATCACCATGATCACCATGATCACCATGAGCGCTTGAGGCCTGTGCTACAGCGCTAAAAAGCATTAACAGCAATACAAGCCAAAAGGTTGAAATATTAAAGGTTTTACTCATTGCTATGCTCCAAAGTAACGACCGGCGTCTTGCTAGTTAAGCTGATGGGTTGGCCTGTCAGGCGCTCCAATTGCAGTAAGGTAATGTGAAAACGGCTTTGGCTGGCAATAACATCGCGCTGTGCCTGCGCCAGTTCTTCTCCTGCAGATAACAGGCTAAGTAAGTCTGTCTGGCCCTGTTGATATGCTTGCAAACTTAGCTTGTGTAACTGCATGGCTTCGGGCAGTAACCGTGATTGAATGCTGTGCACTGCAGTGCGCAGATGCGCCAGTGCCAACCATTGTTGCTGCATTAGCAAGGATAAAGCCGTACGGCTTTGCTGTTGTTGTACCGCCAGTAACTCTTGCTCTGCCATGTGAGCCTGGCGTTGGCCTGCTTTGGGATCGGACAACGTAAGCGGCATACTCAAGCTAAACACCAGTGCATTGTCATTGCTGGCTTCATTACGTCTAAGCCCAGCCGACAGGCGCACGTCAGCTTTACTGTTAGCATTGGTTAAGCGCAGCTCGCTTTGCGCTACACGCTCTAACGTAATGTAGCGTTGTAGCACTGTACTTTGTTGCAGCTGATGTTGAAGTTCCGACAGCGGGGGTAGTAACGGCAAGGTAGTTAAATCACCGGTTACAGTATCAAAGTCAGGGACGCTGTTCCAGTTCGCCGCCAGCCGATAGCGCTGGCTTTCTATGGCTTGTTGAATCTCAGCCAGTTCTATTTCACTGCGTATTAGCTGCAGTTTAATCCGGCTGATATCGGCATCCGGCAGGTTACCCGCTTCGCTACGCAATTGCGCTGTGGCTAGCACAGCGTGTTCGCGGCTGATTTTTTCGTGGGCCCATTGTTGTAAGGTTTGCAATTGTAAAAGGTGTACATACTGCTCGGTAGTGTCGGCCAGTGCGTCCAATCGAGCCAGTTCATAATTATTACGTTGCAGTTGGCTTTGCTGTTGCGCCAGTTCAACCCGACGTTGGCGTTTATCACCCAATTCAATTTGCTGGCTAAGGCTTAATGTTAACTCTGCCGCAGCTAAACCGCGGCTGTCGCCAGTGCCTAGCGCGTTCTCCAATGAGACATCCACTTCCGGGTTGGGGGTTATTTTTGCCTGTAATTGCGCGGCTTCCGCCATACGCAGCTGATACGGAAAGGCTTGCAGCCTGATGTCGTGCTGTAAGGTGCGCTGCAAAGCCTGAGGCAGGGTTAAACGACTGGCTTGTGCTTGCAGGCAATAGCCTGCTGCTACCAGCACTGCGGGTAGCATTAATGTCATACGCATGGGTATGCTCCTGTTAGTTAATCAGTATTAAAAATGATAAACGAGCAGGATCAACTATTTGGCGGAGGGACCGGTGGACGATGGCTAATGGGGCTAATGTCGGTGTTGGCAGCCGCGATAGCGCCATCGCGAAAATTCAGCAAGTCAATGCCATAAAAAAAAGCGATATAGCAGGTAACATGGGCGTGTTCGTTATGCTGTTCAGTGTGATTTTCACTAAGCTGTTCAGTACTATCGCTAACGTTGCCGGCCAGTGAATGCATATCCGTCAGGCTGGTATACGCATGATCATGATCAGGCAAATGCACAACTAATGCATCACAGGCCAATACGGCATGGTTTAGCATTATCAGCAGTAGTATTAACAAGCCTGATGTTCGAATCAACATACCCTCGAAAAATGAATAAATACCATGTTAACGCTGCTTCCTGACAGCAAGATGTTGACTGTCAGGCCTTAGCAGGCAGATGATGGCTAGCGATATTTTCGCGCCGCCTTGCGCTTGCGCTCCGCCTCACGCTCGGCTTTTTCTTTAGCCTTAGCGCCTTCTTCTGCTTTAGCATCAATTTGCTCCTGGGTCACCATTTCCGGGGTTTCCAGTGTAATAGGTCCAAGGTTACCGGCGCGCAGTTCGGTAATTAAAATACTGCCTACTTTTTCTAAGTCAACAATGCCACCTTTACGCATCGCACCCCGTTTTATACCAATAGCATCCATCAATGCCAAGTCGTTCTCGGGTTGCTCCGTTAAACCAAACCGTTGCATTACTGCCTGAGGATAGGTTTTTAGCAGGTAATCGGCGGCGAACATCGCAATATCAGCGTAATCAAAAACGGTATCTTTAATGGCGCCGGTTACTGCAAGCCTATAACCACAGGTAGGCGGGCTTAATTTGGGCCACAAGAACCCCGGTGTGTCGGTTAAAATAACATTGTTATCCAACTTAATGCGCTGCTGCATTTTAGTTACACCGGCTTCGTTGCCTGTTTTGGCGATGACTCTTCCAGCCAGGGTGTTAATTAACGTTGACTTACCGACGTTAGGAATGCCCATTATCATGGCGCGAGCACCACGAATGTCCAAATTACGCTCTGGCAGCATGTCATTACACAGTTGCAGCAAGGCACGGATCTGCTCTGGGTTTTGCTGACTAATGGGAATGGCTTTAATACCAGCTTGGCTGTCGAAGTGCTCTATCCAGCGCTTGGTAAGAGCGGGATCGGCCAAGTCGGCTTTATTTAGCACTTTAATACAGGGTGTGGTGCCGCGCAGCTGCGGTACCAGCGGGTTCTCGCTGGAAAAGGGTATGCGTGCATCAAGCATTTCTATAATAATGTCGACCTGCGGCATCACTTCGGCAATTTCTTTGCGGGCTTTGTGCATATGGCCCGGAAACCAGTTAATAGACATGCATTGATACCTTTAAATAACAATTAGCAAACAGCGGCAGCCTTGCAATAACAGCGCCCACAGCATTAATGGGCGCTATGATAACGTAAAAAAGGCAAAAGGTGTGTTAGTGCAATACGAACTGATAAAAACTTAGTGCAGAAAGTGGCGCGAGCAGCGCTGAATAGCAGGCTAAGCTGGGTAACTTAATGACACCCCAATGGCGAAATAATAGAATGAGTTGGTACATGCCAAGCAGTGGCGGCACTAATGTGCTCCAGACCGTTCCTGCCAGTTGCGGCAAAGCCCAGTTTAGCAATGGCCCACAGCAGCTCACTACAATAAGCAGTGCTAGCAGCAACACATAGTGTATTGCGCTGAATTCCGGTAAGGGAGTGAAATCGTCCATTTTACTCTGCAGATACTCGTTAAAGTAAGATCACTATAAGAAAACACACTGTGACTTACCCGTTTAGTTTTGTTTAAAAATGTAATAGCGGCGCAAGCTTAGTCATTAAATTGCATTTTTGCAATATTAGAAACTTAATTTAATACCTGAGCTGGCTCTGCTGGCGTGGTATCGGCTGGCATTGGCGGTTCAAATCGTCTAATTTGCAACACCATACCCAGATGTGGGTGGTCCAAATAATGCACTTCACCACTGATCACCCGCCTGCTTTGCCTAACGTGCACTGTATCGAGTTGGTCTGCATTAGGTACGCGTAAATTAAACTCGGTATTAACAAAAAGATAATGGTCTAAGTGTAGTTTGAATAAACCGTCGAATTGCCACACCTGGTTGGGTAGAGCAATGCTACTAAGTTGCTCTGGAATAATAGTGGCGAGTACTTCGTCATTTTCTGTAACTAGCTGCGGGTTGGCATTCAGTTGATAAAGCAGCTCATCTATCTGCTGCATGATATGCGTGCTGGCCTTTTCGGTATTGGGGGTATCGTCAAACTCGCTGCGGGTATCGCTGTTCGGTTGCGTAATGATTTCTGCCGTAGCCGGCATAGTTGGTTGCCCCCAATAATCAAATTGTTGCGAGAAATTTTTACCACCATACCAGCGACTGGCAATGGCCCTGCGTTCTGTTACAGGCACCTGGCGCCAGCTGGTATGTAGCAGCAGCGTTTTTCCGGGCAAGCGATTAATTTTTTTTGCAATATCGGTTAGTTGTAGTGCATCGTAAGGCGCCAGATAAGGCTGATTGTTATGCTGCTCCTGGCCAACTATGGTGCTTGGCAGCTCTGACGGAAAAGGCACTTTGCTCATGGCGTGTAGAGGCTGAAATAAACTCTGTTGTTGCCAGGGAGCGGGTTGGGGTTCAAAAATACACATTGATTGCGCTGGTATTGGCATTAGCTGAAAAACCAATGCTGGAGTAGCTTGTGTTGGGCAGAGCGGTAATGCTGCCAATAGCGATGTTAAATCAGGCTGATAGCGTGCAGTGAGTAAATCGTATGAGCGGCCGGGTTTAATAGGTTTTACCGCATCGCTGAACACTTCATTTGTTGCGGCCCCTGGCGTCTGGCGAAACATTATCAGTTCTATCTCAAACCAGCGCTGCTCTTGTGCGGCGGCAGTTTCAATGACTAACATGGCCCCCAGCAGGCTATATTTCAGAGCGTTTATCATTTAGTTACCTTATGTTTGGCAAAATCTGACAGCATAGTTTCAATCAGGCTAAGCCGGGCTTTACTGTCGTCAGTTTGTATACTAAACCGCAGTTTTTGTCCGCCTTCGAGTTTAAAAATACGCGACTGTTTCTGGATCAGGTCGATAATATAACCTGGCGATACGGCCGTTTTATCGCTGAATTCTATCACACCGCCTTTTGCTGATGCTTCTATGCGGCGAATACCTAGTTGCTCTGCCTGCAACTTAAACTCAGACAAGATCACGAGGTTTTTTGCAGCATCGGGTAGCAAGCCAAAACGATCGATTAATTCTACCTGGATTTCATCAAGTTCGTCGCTGTTGCGCGCCGATGCCAATTTTTTATAACAGGACAGCCGCAAGTTTACATCCGGAATATAACTGTCAGGTAGCAGCGCTGGAATACGCAGCTCTATTTCAGTCTGCTGGCTTAGCATGGCATCCAGGCTGGGCTCCCGGCCTTGTTTTAAGGCAGTAACGGCTTGCTCTAGCATGTCCATATATAAACTAAAACCGACAGATTCGATTTGGCCGCTTTGTTCGTCGCCCAAAAGCTCGCCGGCACCACGAATTTCCAAATCATGTGTTGCCAAAGCAAAACCCGCCCCTAAGTCTTCAAGGCTGGCTATCGCTTCGAGGCGTTTTTGCGCATCTGTGCTTAAGCGTTTTGGCGGCGGTGTCAACAGATAGGCATAAGCCTGATGGTGTGAGCGACCGACACGCCCGCGCAACTGATGTAATTGCGCCAGGCCAAAGTTATCGGCGCGATTAATAATAATGGTATTGGCTGTTGGCACATCAATGCCGGTTTCAATAATGGTTGAGCACATTAAAAGATTAAAACGTTGGTGGTAAAAGTCTGACATGATTTGCTCAAGCTCGCGCTCGCGCATTTGGCCGTGCGCAATACCAATCAGTGCTTCAGGTAGTAACTCGGCTAATTCGGCCGCCGTTTTTTCAATACTGGCAACGTCGTTGTGTAAAAAATACACTTGACCACCGCGCAATATTTCGCGCATTACCGCTTCTCGGATCAGGCCGCTTTCGTGCTCACGCACAAAGGTTTTTACCGCCAACCGCCGCGCAGGTGGCGTGGCAATAATAGATAAGTCGCGCATGCCAGACATCGACATATTTAAGGTGCGCGGAATAGGCGTGGCGGTAAGGGTTAAAATATCGATATTGGCGCGTAAGGCTTTAATTTTTTCTTTTTGCCGTACACCAAAGCGGTGTTCTTCATCGACAATGAGTAAGCCTAAATCACTGAGCTTAATGTCATCTTGCAGCAGTTTATGGGTACCAATAAGAATGTCTACTTTACCGTTTTCGACATCCTGCAATATGGATTTTTGTTCCTTAGCACTGACGAAGCGTGATAATACTTCAACCCGCACCGGCCAGTTGGCAAAACGGTCTTTAAAGTTTTCAAAGTGCTGTTGCGCCAGCAAGGTAGTAGGAACCAGTATGGCAACTTGTTTGCCGTCATTTACGGCGACAAACGCAGCGCGCATGGCGACTTCAGTTTTACCAAAGCCTACATCACCACATACCAGCCGGTCCATCGGTTGCGGCGTTTGCATATCACGTAATACCGCATCTATAGCATCTTGCTGATCGGCGGTTTCTTCAAACGGAAAACTGTCGGCAAACGCCAGATACTGTTGTTCGTCCAGTTGAAAGGCGTAACCGGTATGTGCAGCGCGCTGGGCATACACATCGAGCAGCTCGGCCGCGACATCGCGGACTTTTTCCGCAGCTTTGCGACGTGATTTCTCCCAACTGTCGTTGCCTAGCTTGTGTAGCGGCGCGTGTTCAGCGTCATTACCGCTGTAGCGGCTTAATAAATGCAACGAGGTAACCGGAACATACAACTTGCTGCTACCGGCATATTCAATGCTGACAAACTCAGCACTTATTCCGCCAGCATCAAGCAGTTGCAAGCCCAGATAACGACCAATACCATGCTGCAGATGCACAATTGGCTGGCCGATACTTAACTCTGCCAGATTACGGATAACGGTGTCACTGGAGACCTGTTGGCTGCGTTTACGACGCCGGCGTTGACTAATTTTTTGGCCGAACAGTTCGTTTTCGCTCACCAAAGCCAGTGGCGCTTTACGGCCCAGCAACACGCCTTGTTCCAACGCGCCTACAACGATGCCTAGATCTTCGGCGCTTTGTTCAAATGCATTTAGATCAGCAAATTGGCTTACATGCACCCCGGTTTTATGCAGCAGTTGTAACAAGCTTTCACGCCGGCCTTCGCTTTCAACAAAAAACACTAAACGACCTTGTTGCTGTTTCAGTTGCACAATATATTGCTGCAACGCTTGCAGTGGCTGCTTAAGTTGGTGATTGACCGTTAAATCCGGTAGTAATTGCGCGTCTGCGTTTGCACTTCCTGCTTTGTCAGGCAGTGAGGCTGCACTTAACCGGATCCGACCATATTGTTTTAAGCGGGCGAACAGCTGATCAACACTGAGGTAGAGTTGGGCTGGTGGCAGAATTGGCCGCAGTAAATCAATGGCCCGGTCATCAAAGCGACGTTTTAACTCTAACCAAAAGCGCTCAGCGCTGTGTTCGGTATCTCCCAGCAACAAACAGCGGCTGTTTTCTGGTAAATAATCAAATAACGTCGCCGTTTTTTCCGTAAACAGGGGTAAGTAGTATTCAATGCCTGCTGGCAATATACTTTGGCTAACCTGCTGATATAGAGATTCTTTTTCATTTCTGGCGTTGAACCGTTCCCGATAGGCAATACGAAAGCGTTCAATGGCTGCTGCATCGGTTGGAAACTCACGTGCAGGTAAAAGCTCAATGGCACTTACCTGAGTAAGACTGCGCTGGTTGTCTGGATCAAAGGTACGAATACCATCAACATCATTATCAAAAAAATCTATTCGATAGGGTACCGTTGCCCCCATCGGATACAAATCTAGCAGCGAGCCGCGGGCGGAGAACTCGCCATGCTCCATCACCTGATCAACGCTGCGATAGCCTACGGCAATTAGTTGTCGTTTTAGTGCGGCTAAATCAACCTGTTGGCCTTTTTTGATAATAAAGCTGTTTTGTTCCAGATAGTCACGATGGCAGATACGCAGCAGCAGGGTGCTTACCGGCACAATGACAAGGCCGCGTTGCAGGCGGGGTAGTTGATATAGCGTTTTCAGGCGCTGAGATACGATATCCTGATGCGGTGAAAAAACATCATACGGCAGTGTTTCCCAATCGGGTAGTGTTAGCAGTGGACAGTCTGCTTGCTGGTAAAATACGCTGAGCTCCTGCTCCAGCTTAAGTGCTGACGGCGTGTCCGGTACGATTAACAGATACAGTGCCGGCTGTTGCTGTATCAGTTGTGCCAACGCCAGAGGTAACGCGGCTCCTTGCAAGTTGCCCCAATGTAATTGGTCTTGGGCATGTTTGAGCTGTGGCAGAGAGGTAATTAATTGCATTAAAACGACATAGCCTTAAGTGTAGTAATTAGGGTGTGTACCAAGATGCTGTTAGTAAAGCGCCTAAGGCGTATTCTGCTGGCGCTGCTCAGCTTTTAATTTGAGTAAACGCGACTGCTGATGCAGACTGGCCCGCACTATCAGTTCGCGATCTTCTTCTCTTATACAATTAAAAACGGCGCTAACCTGCCACTGGCTGCCAACCGCCTCACAGCTTAATACCTGGCCATAACAGAATACTGCACCATCGTTATTATCGAGAAAGATTTTGAGTTCCAATACCTGTAGCGGTGTAAATGCGCTCTCGGATAAAAAGCAACAACCACTGCCACCGTAACTTAGTGTCTGGTAACGCTGTTGTTGGCTATCTTGCTGACGCAGTATGTATTGCATCAATAAATCTATTTTTCGTGCTTGCTGCTGCAAATACTGTGCTAGCTCATCTGCCAGCTCGCCCAAGCGGTTTAAAGAGCGCAGCGCAGCGTTATTCAGACTGCTACTTTCTGAGGCCATTAAAAATGCTGCAGGAATGGTTTTTTCTAAGTGTGCCTGATCTGGCAATGGGCTTTGTAGCACCGTGGCGTTGATATTGATTTTATGTTCAACGCTGAAGTAATCCTGATAGGCATCTGTTAACTGCTGTAATGTGAAATCACTCATGGCAATACCCGCGCAAGCTGCTTGTAACGACAGACAATAATCTCTATGATCGTCGCCACTTTACCATTTAACGCAGGTCTTGTCCTGAATATTAGGATGCGGTTACCAGTCAGCTTATTAGTCGGTTTGCGCTATAGCCAAAGTCGTAAGGGTAATGCCTTTATCTCTTTCATAACGCTTTTTTCCGTTGCCGGGATTTTTCTCGGTGTGATGGCGTTAACTATTGTCAGTTCGGTGATGAATGGTTTTGAAGGTGAGTTGAAAAAACGCATTTTGGGCGTTATTCCGCATATAGTTGTTACCAGCACAACAGATAGCGAGCCAACATGGCAGCACATTTTGTTGTCCAATGCGGCGGTGCTGCAAGTCACGCCTTTTCTGCAGGCCGAAGCGTTGGTGCAATCGCCACGGCAATTGACCGGCGTATTACTGCAGGGCGTGACTACTGACGCGTTACCCGATTTTATGCGCCAGGCACTGCTGCTTGGCGACTGGCAGGACTTTGCTAAACAGCGCTATAGTGTTGTTTTGGGGCGGGGACTGGCTGAGCAATTGCAGGTATCGGTCGGTGATCAGGTACGTTTTATGCTGCCGCAAGCCGGCAGTTACACTCCGATGGGGTGGGTACCGCGACAACGGCTGTTTTATGTTGCTGGTATTCTTGATACCGGCTCTGATGTCGATAAGCTTATTGCGGTAACGGCACTGGCCGATTTAAGCCGGTTACTCAGTCTCACGAGCAATTCACAACAGTGGCGCGTTACGTTGCAAGAGCCCTTTTCGGCACCTGCAGTGGCAGCAGAACTGGCAAAAAACAACCAACTTAAAGTAGAAGATTGGCGGCAAAGCCATGGCAAGCTATTTTCCGCCGTTGCAATGGAAAAAGCCATGATGTGGTTGATGTTACTGCTAATTGTTGCGGTGGCGGCGTTTAATATTGTGTCGGCGCTGGTGATGATGGTAACAGACAAGCAGGCAGAAATCGCTATTCTAAAAACCTTGGGTATGACCGATCAGCAGTTGTTTAATGTATTTGCTATACAAGGGCTTAGTAATGGTTTTGCCGGTGCCGTTAGCGGAGCTTTGGTTGGCGTTTTGCTGTGTTGGCAGCTAAACCCTATTTTACAGGTTGTTGGACTTAACGTTGTATCCGGTGTACAGCTTCCGGTAGACATACAAAGCGACCAAGTGTTGGTTATTTTACTCAGTGCCATGGCATTGACATTGTTTGCAGTGTGGTACCCGGCTAAGAGAGCCGTGGCAATTAATCCGGCGGATATTTTACGCGATGAGTAATGTGTTAACAGCAAAAGGCTTGTATAAAAGCTATAAAGATGGCCAGCAGGAAACACAAGTATTGCATGGTGTGGATTTGCGTATAGAAAGCGGCGATATGCTGGCGATCGTAGGTAGCTCTGGTTCGGGTAAAAGCACCTTGTTACACATATTGGGTACGCTAGACCAGGCTGACGCCGGGAGTTTGAGTATACTCGGTCAAGATGTGGCAAGATTAACGACCAAAGAAAAAGCCATATTACGCAATACACAGCTTGGCTTTATCTATCAGTTCCATCATTTGCTGATGGATTTTACTGCGCTGGAAAACGTGGCGATGCCATTATTCATTCGCGGCCTTAACCGAAATGTGGCGACCCAACGTGCCAATGTAATGTTGCAACGCGTTGGGTTGTCTCATCGCAGCGCACATAAGCCGTCAGAGCTAAGCGGTGGCGAACGCCAACGGGTGGCTATTGCCAGGGCATTAGTTGCAGAACCCTCTTTGGTTTTAGCTGATGAACCGACCGGTAATCTGGATCAGCACAATGCTGAAAGTATTTATCAGTTGCTACGTGAATTGAATCGCGAGCTGGCGACCAGTTTTATCGTCGTCACTCATGATGTAACCCTGGCAGCCAGGCTGGACCGGCATTTGGCCATGCGAGACGGTGTGCTGGAGACACAGCATGGCTAATCTGGCCTGGACTTTAGCGAAGCGATACCGTTCTACCCGTCATAGCAGTGGTTTTATCCGGTTTATTTCAGCCAGTTCAACGTTAGGTATTGCGCTAGGCGTAGCCGTTCTGATCCTGGCGTTATCGGTAATGAATGGTTTTGAACTGGCATTAAAACAACGTTTGTTGTCTGTAATCCCGCATGTTGAGCTTGAAGCCGTGCAGTCGAGCTTATCTGACTGGCAACGTAAACAACAGCTGTTTAGTAAGGTGGCCGGTGTTGCGGGTGTGGCGCCTTATATTAAAACTAACGGTATGTTACGTGCCGGCACTGCAGTAAAAGCGGTGGAGGCAAGAGGGGTGTCGCTGCAACATGAGCGCATTATTAGCGATTTTAGCCGTTATGTCAGTGAGGGTTCATTAGATGCATTAGACAGCGGGCAGATAGTACTGGGACAAGGCATTGCCGACGCACTGCAGGTAAGTGTCGGCGCTCAGGTGCAGTTATTGCTGCCTAAATTAACTGACGATGGTCGTATTGCCAGCCATAGCAGCGCGAACTTTACCGTTACGGCGATTGTTGCCCTGGGTGGGCAGTTGGATTACAGCCAGGTGTGGCTTAATCTGGAGCAGTTGGCCGCTCTGCTAGCCTTTACCCCGGATAGTATTCAGGGATTTGCCTTTAGTTTGACCGACGTTTTTGCTGCACCACAGATGGCGCGGGAATTGGGACGGATGTCAGAGGATTATGTTTACCTGCTTGATTGGTTTCGCTCACAAGGACATGTTTATAACGATATTCAGAT
Organism: Rheinheimera maricola; assembly: GCF_016918075.2. Classification (GTDB taxonomy): domain Bacteria; phylum Pseudomonadota; class Gammaproteobacteria; order Enterobacterales; family Alteromonadaceae; genus Alishewanella; species Alishewanella maricola_A. The sequence goes on from NZ_JAERPS020000001.1 coordinate 771,403, forward strand.
GGTGCGTACCATTTTATATCTGGTATTGGCATTAGTTATTGCTGTTGCCTGTTTTAATATTATTGCCACTTTAGTTATGGCGGTACGGGAAAAAGAAGGTGATATTGCTATTTTGCTTACCATGGGCGTGTCGCCCGGCACTATCGTGCTAACGTTTATGTGGTTGGGCTGGTTAAATGGCCTGATAGGCAGCATTATCGGTGCCGTCGCCGGTATAGCGCTGGCCAGTTACATTGAACCGCTATTTGCTGCAGTTACGCAGTGGCTTGGTAAGTCATTGTTAGACCCCAGCATTTATTTTATTAGTTTTATTCCATCCATGCTGCAATGGCAGGACGTGGTGTTAACGCTGGCCGTGGCACTACTGATGAGTTTGTTGGCAACCTTATATCCAGCCTGGCGCGCCAGTAAAGTGCAACCTGCCAGGGTATTGGGGCAACACTAAGCTGATTAATGAGGTTTGACTTTACGTTTGAGCTTTCTGCCCAGTTGTGCTTTACGTACCGATACGCGCCACAGCCAATCAATCGTAAAATAGCCAATAATAGCCGAGCAAATACCCATCAACAAACAACCGGTTAAAAACGGTTTGCCGATAGTGCTAATACTATGCTGAAGCCAGGCCCAGCTAGCTTCAAACGCAAAAGGCTCTAGCGGTGTTCTTAGCACTACCGAACCCACCAGATAACTGATGTAAAACAAAATAGGCATGGTTATCGGGTTAGTGATCCACACTAAGGCTACTGATAGCGGCAGATTTACCCGCATAGGAATAGCGACTGCAGCCGATGCCACCATTTGAAATGGTATTGGCATCCACGCAAAAAATAACCCAACCGCAAAGGCGCCCCTAGCAGAGCGGCGGTTCAGGTGCCATAAATTACCATCATGTAACAGAGTGCCGAATAACTTTAGCAGGGAGTGCTGCTTGATTTTTTCTGGCGATGGTAGATATTTCTTAATAAAGTTCTTTGGCATTACAACCTATTCACAAAAAAAACACATGAAATCTTTTTGCATCGGCGTACTCGCTGGCAGCCTATTGTCATTATTTTTGCCAATAGTGCCACCTTTTTTCACAGTATTTTTATTGGGGCCGCTATCTTTATTGCTGGCAATGCGGCGCTATCAATTTTTGAGTGGTGTGGCAGTGTTTTTGTGCTGTTGGGTATGGCAACTGTCGGCCTATCAATATTATCAACAGTCGTTGTTTAAACATACCAAAGTATTGCAGGGCGTCATTGTCAGTGTTCCGAAGCAATACGAGCAGTATAGTCAATTCCTATTCCAACTGGATAATACCGAAGCTGCAGGTTACAAGGTAAAGCTTAATTGGCCGCAGCCGCCAACGGTGTTATTGCAAGGTCAACGTTGGCAGATCAACGCCCGGCTAAAACCTGTCGCGGGCACAGCCAACCCTGCTGGGCCGAATACAGAGGCTCAGGCACTATTGCAGAAGGTCCTGGCACAGGGGGCGGTGCAGACCGAAACCGCTCCACAACTACTCGCTCAGCAGCAGGCATTGCGTCAGCAACTTATCATCCAGGTGCAACAGGCTACGGCGGCTCTGGACAGTGCGCCTTTGCTGCAGGCCCTCACACTTGGCGTCAGACAATTTTCACCGCAACTTTGGCAAGGATTGCAGCAATCTGGATTAGCACATTTGTTGGCCATATCTGGCTTGCACATTGGGTTGGTATTTGGCTGGGGCTTATACATACTGCGCTTACTGCCTTGGCCATTAAGTTATTTAAGCTGGCGTCAGCCATCAGCGTTGCTGGGCGCATTATGTCTGGCATTGACATACGCCTGGTTAGCTGGCTTTGCTATCCCCACGCTGCGCGCTGCTTTTGCGCTGTTATTGTTGGTTTTGGCTCTGCTGCGATACCGGCGTTTAAGTTACAGCAACTACTGGTTGTTTTTAACCGCCTCGCTGCTGTTGCTACAACCTTCTTTTGCTCTGAGTAAAAGCTTTTGGTTGTCGGTGCTGGCTGTCGCGGTAATTTTTTTGCTGTTGTGGCGTTGGCCCGCTACAACTCAGGATTGGCGCTATAAGCTAAGCCTGTTTGTGCGTTTTCACTGCGGACTAACCTTATTTATGTCGCTGCTAAGTGTGCTGCTGTTTGGGGGTAGCCCGCTGTTAGCGTTACTGTCTAATTTATTGTGGCTACCCTGGTGCAGTTTGGTGGCTATTCCCATGCTATTTGTCAGTTTAGTGGCTGAGTTATTGGCGGTGCCAGGCGCGGGGTTATTATGGCAGGCGACCAATATGGCATTTAAACCGCTGTTATGGTGGCTTAACTGGTGCAGTGAGCAAAATAGTTGGTTAGCGTTACCGGATTTTTCCTGGTTATTGCTGGCCGGCATTGCGCTTTGCGCCGTGCTAATGCTAGTGGCTTATCAACATTGGCAAGGTTATTTGGCCGCGGTGCTGCTGATACCGCTAACAGTATTAATGCTGCGTCCAGTGCAATGGCAATTGCATGTTATTGATGTTGGACAGGGGCTGGCGATACTGCTGCAACACGGAAAGCATGGCATCTTGTACGACGCAGGGCCTCGCTACGGCCAACACAGCGCAACCGCGGCGCAAGTGCTGCCGTATCTGCGCCAACGCGGAGTAACCCGGTTAGATGCTGTTATATTAAGCCATGATGACAGCGACCATACCGGCGACTGGGAAATGTTGCGCGCGTATTTTCCTGAACTGGTGTTGTACTCTGATATTGGCACTATCGACTCTGCCAGGCCTTGTCAGCAGTTGCCTACAGTTTACTTTGGTGCCATTTTACGCGTGCTGCAGCAGGGGCCAGGATTTAGCAGTAAAAATGATCGCTCTTGTATTTTACTGATAGAGTTATACGACTGGAAATTGCTGATACCCGGTGATATTGGTCACAGAGCTGAACAACAATTAATTGCACGGTACCCTGAGCTAAAAGCTCATGTGTTGGTACTGGCACATCACGGCAGCGGCAGTTCCAGCCATCTGGCATTTCTTCATCAACTGGCACCGTTATTTGCGCTTAATAGTGCCAGTTTGTATAACAGGCATCAGCATCCGGCGCCGGCAGTACAACATCGGCTACAACTGTTAGGTATTCCGTTGTTTAACACGGCACACAGTGGCGCGATACGGTTAAATATTACCCCGCACACATTACAGCTGCAGCAGTACCGCCAGCACAGGATCCCATTTTGGCTGCAAAAGCCGTTGGGAAATGCTGAAACCTTACTAACAACACGCTAGAATAAGCAAAATTTTTGTAGCAGGGCATTACATTGGCAAAGCCAACTCCTCATTCTTCCGCCGTTGCAAGGCGCTTACTTAGTTACGTTAAACCGTTTCGGCTCGGTTTTGTTGCAGCAGCCCTGGGTATGCTTGGGTATGCACTTATTGACGTATATTTTATTTCTAAGTTACCCGGCTTTATTGACGAAGGCATTAATGCAAAAAACACGGATTATTTGCGCTATGCGCCGTTTTTTGTCATTGCGATATTTATCCTGCGTGGAATGTGTAATTTTCTCGCCAGTTATTGTTTAAACTGGGTGGGGACCCATGTGGTGCAGGCATTACGCCAACAATTGTTTGAACATTATATGAAACTGCCGGTGAGCTACCACGATCAGCACTCAACCGGCGAGTTGATATCTAAAGTAACGTACAATACTGAGCAAATAAAACAAACCACCTCCAAAGCGCTGGCAGTTTTGGTGCGTGAAGGCGCTTTCGTTACCGGGCTGGTGGTTATGATGTTTTATCATAGCTGGCAGCTGTCGGCCGTTTTTTTGCTTATTGCACCCGTTATAGCAGTAGTGGTACGTCAGGTGTCAAAACGTTTTCGTTTACTGAGTAAAAACATTCAGACCGCGATGGGAGATGTCACCAGTAGCTCAGAGCAAATGCTGAATGGTCATAAAGTCATTTTATCGTTTGGGGGACAGAAAATTGAGAGTGAGCGCTTTGCCAGTATCAATAACATAACACGCCGACAAGACGTTAAAATGGAGGCAACCCGAGCTATTAGTGTCTCTACCATTCAGATTATTGCTTCCTTTGCCCTGGCGTTTGTCGTGTACATGGCCAGCTTTCCTGAGATGCTGGACAGCTTGTCGGCTGGGGTATTTACCACCATTGTTGCGTCAATGATGATGCTGCTGCGGCCTTTAAAGCAGTTAACGACGGTAAATAGTGAATTTCAGCGTGGTCTGGCGGCCGCCAAAAGTGTATTTGAAGTGTTGGATCACCCCGTTGAAAAGGATACTGGTGCCGTGGTGTTAGACAAGGTTCGCGGCGATATTCGTTTTGAAAAGGTTAATTTTACTTATCCGGGTCATGACAAGCAGGTATTGTTTGATATTAGTTTTAATGCGCCTGTAGGAAGCACTATAGCGCTGGTCGGCCGCTCTGGTAGCGGTAAAACAACGATATCCAGCTTGATACCACGTTTTTACGAGTTAAACAGCGGTAATATTTTTATTGATGAACATAATATCCATGACTGCACATTGGCTTCTTTGCGCAGTCAGTTGGCACTGGTTTCGCAGCATGTATCACTGTTTAATGACAGTATCGCCAATAACATCACCTATGGTTGCACCAAGCCGGTTTCAGCCGAGCGTTTACTGGCTGCGGCAGAAAAAGCACACGTGATAGAGTTTGCCAGCCAGTTAAAAGACGGTCTTAACACGGTAATAGGAGAGAATGGTGTTAGTTTGTCCGGCGGCCAGCGTCAGCGTATTGCTATTGCCCGGGCATTACTGCGCGAAGCGCCGCTTTTAATTCTTGATGAGGCAACATCAGCACTGGATACCGAGTCTGAACGCAAAATTCAGGCGGCACTAAATGAACTGCTAAAAGGCCGCACCAGCATTGTTATTGCCCACCGCTTATCTACCATTGAGAACGCTGACAGCATTATTGTGATGGATCAAGGGCGTATTGTTGAGCAGGGTGACCATGCTACGTTATTGGCACAAGACGGTGCTTATGCTCAGCTTTATAAACTGCAATTTGGCGAGCAACAGTGAGTTTTACTGACCGTTTATGGTATCAGGGGCATAAGGCGTATTGGTTGCTGTTGCCGTTAGCCTGGCTATACGGTGTTATTACCACTCTGCGCCGTTTACTGTATCGCCTTAAGCTAAAGCAGCAACACAAACTGCCGGTGCCGGTAATAGTTGTAGGCAACATCAGCATTGGCGGCACGGGTAAAACACCTTTTACACTGCTGCTATGCCAAAAGTTACAAGCCCTGGGCTGGACGCCGGGTATTGTCAGCCGCGGTTATGGTGCCAACGTCACTGCGCCGTTGTTGGTAAAACCGGATGTATCGGCGGCAGAAGTGGGAGACGAACCATTATTATTGGCCCAGCGCAGCGGCTGCCCAGTTGTGGTGTGCCCGGATAGAGTGGCGGCGGCGAAATATCTGTTGGCCAATACTCAGGCAGATATCGTTGTCAGTGATGATGGTTTGCAGCATTACCGGCTGGCACGCGATATTGAAATTGTACTGGTTGACGGTAGCCGGGGCTTGGGTAATGGCCATTTGTTGCCAGCAGGACCACTGCGAGAAGGCGCCTGGCGCCTGGCCCATGCTGATCTGATAGTAGCCAACAGCCAGCCGTTTGCAGCGGCTGATGGCATTATGACGTTAAAGCCGTCAGCGGCAAAGCAACTGAATGGCAATGCGCTGTTGCCGCCTTGTGCAGTGAGTCTGGTAGCCGGTATTGGCAACCCTGCGCGGTTCGAACGCACAGTGCTGGCGGCAGGGTTTACTGTTAGCCAGCGACATTATTTTACCGATCACCACAAGTTTAGCGTGGCAGATTTTAACGAAATCAGCGGGCCGGTATTAATGACCGAAAAAGATGCAGTGAAATGCCGTGCTTTTGCCGGCAAAGATTGGTTTAGTCTGGGCGTTGATGCGCAGTTAGATGAACAACTTACTATTAAATTAACCACAATATTGACTAATTTGCGGAGCAGTTATGGCACTTAAACTTGCATTAACCGAAATTTTGGCCTGTCCGCTGTGTAAGGGCAAATTAAAATACGATCAGGCCGGGCAACATTTGATTTGTACCTTTGATCGTCTGGCCTATCCGATACGCGATAATATACCGGTATTGCTGGCTGACGAAGCGCGTGAGCTTACCCTGGACGAGGCAGAACAATGGCGTTCATAGTAGTTATTCCCGCGCGTTATGCCAGCAGCCGCTTACCTGGCAAACCGCTGGCAGATATTGCTGGTAAAAGTATGGTTGAACGGGTCTATCAGCAAGCGCTGCAAAGTGGTGCCACCCGAGTGGTGGTGGCTACTGATGACAGGCGGGTGGCAGATGCGGTGGATCAGTTTGGCGGCGAAGTATGTATGACACGTGCCGAGCACAACTCCGGCACTGAGCGACTGGCCGAAGTGGTAGCCAAACTCGGGCTGGCCGCCGATACTGTGGTAGTTAATGTTCAGGGCGACGAGCCGTTTATTCCTCCGATTATTATCCGCCAGGTTGCGCAAAATCTGGCGACACAGCAAAAAGCCCAGATGGCGACCTTGGCCGTGCCATTAACGGATGCGACTGAAATTGCTAATCCTAATATTGTTAAAGTAGTGAGTGATAAAAACGGCTATGCGCTGTATTTCAGCCGCAGTGTTATCCCGTTTGATCGTGACGGAATTACCCGTGACGTGCCAGCACAGCATTATCGGCGCCATATTGGCATCTATGCCTATCGAGCCGGTTTTATTCAGCGTTATGTTGACTGGCCGGTATCTGCTCTGGAGCAAATTGAAAGTTTAGAGCAGTTACGTGTGCTATGGCATGGCGATGCTATTCATGTTGATACCGCACTGGAAACACCCGCTGTTGGCGTAGATACACCAGCAGATTTAGAACATGCCCGGCGTTATGCCGCTAGCCTGAACTGATGCAGTCTGTATATAACCTGGTGGCTGAAACTGCAGAGTTTGTGCTGTTAAATAAAGCTGCCGGTATCAGCTTTCACTCTGATGATGGACCGGGACTGGTGGTGATGGCAGAGCAACAGTTGGGTTATAAATTGTACCCGGTACACCGGCTGGATAAGGTCACTTCAGGCTTAATTTTGTTGGCTCGAACCAGCACTGCGGCAGCCGGGTTAACGCAGTTATTTGCCACTCATCAGGTAGCGAAATTCTACCTGGCATTGAGTTTAGCTAAACCGGCAAAGAAGCAGGGCTGGGTAAAAGGCGATATGGCACCAGCCCGGCGTGGCGCTTGGAAATTGCTTAGTTCACAACATAACCCTGCGTTGACATACTTTATTAGCCAGGGCTTTGAGCAATTGCCGTTTCGGGCATTTTTGGTTAAGCCTTACAGTGGTAAAACGCATCAAATTCGCGTTGCGCTAAAAAGTGCCGGCGCCGCTATTGCCGGTGATGCGTTATACCAAGGCGGCGCGGCAGATCGGGTGTATTTACACGCATATGCTCTGCGGTTTTGTTTAAACGATACAGAATATGCATATGTACAACCGCCGACAACAGGCGTGTTATATCAGCAATTAAACCAGAGCAATGCGTTGACAGCATGGGCAAAGCCCTGGCAGCTTGACTGGCCACAATACACTTTACCTAAACAGGTTAGCGAATAACGATGTCCGATTATCAATTACGTTTTGCCGGTATCGCCAGATTATATGGCGTCGCTGCACTGCAAACTTTTTCTAAAGCCCATGTCTGTGTCATTGGTATCGGCGGGGTTGGCAGCTGGGCTGCAGAGGCGTTGGCACGCTCTGGTATCGGCGAAATTACCCTAATAGATTTAGACGATGTTTGCATCAGCAATATCAATCGTCAGCTACATGCTACTACAGCAACGGTAGGGCAGGACAAAGTGGCGGTAATGGCCCAGCGTATTCACGCCATTAACCCGCACTGTGTCGTGCATCAGATCGAGGATTTTGTCACAACAGATAACCTGCAGCAGTTGATCACAAGCGATATGGATTATGTGGTTGATGCTATCGACTCGATTAAAGCTAAGGTCGCCCTGTTGGCACATTGTAAACGTAATAAAGTAAAACTGATTTGTACCGGCGGCGCCGGTGGCCAGACAGATCCAACACAAATACAGATAGCGGATCTAACCCAAACCATTAATGACCCGCTACTGGCAAAGGTGCGCAATAGTTTGCGGCGGGATTATAACTACAGCCGCAATCCGAAACGCCGTTTTGGTATTGATTGTGTGTTTTCAACTGAGCAATTGGTGTATCCGCAACCTGACGGCAGTGTGTGTCAGCAGAAAACCGCACAAGTTACCGCCGAGGGCGAGGTGAGCAGCATGCGGCTGGATTGCAGTGGCGGTTTTGGTGCAGTTACTGTGGTAACGGCAAGTTTTGGTTTTGCTGCCGTGTCCAGAGTGCTGAAAAAGCTGGCTCAAAGTTAAAACGATATTATTACTATTTTACAGGGCAGCAAGCTTTAATCCGTTCAGCCATAGCGGTTAAGCCATTGCCGCGGGATTGACTTAAATACGGCTTTAAATTCAGCTGGTCAAACTTATGGCACAAATCAAATTTCGCCAACTCAGTGCTGGTCATGCCGTTGACCAGACACAGCATAATAGCCATTAAGCCTTTAACGATACGCGCTTCACTGTCCAACACAAAAAAGTGCTTGTCTTGGGCTTTATCGTGATAATGCATCAGCCAGGCGCGGCTTTCACAGCCTTTTACTAGTAGATGTGCTTGTTTCATTTTTTCTGGTACCGGCGGCAGTTTTTTAGCTAACTGCATCAGTACGCGATATTTACTCTGCCAATCTTTTGCCGCGCTAATGTCGGCCAGATCCTGTTGTTTTATCTGTAATAGGGCAGGTTGTGTTTCTGCTAATAATTGTTCTAATGTCATGCAGTTAAAATCTCCACGGCCTGCTCCAACGCAAGCAGACACCGGTTTACATCGTCCAGCGTGTTATACGCAGCAAAAGAGCAGCGTACAGCGCCAGGCAGTGCCAAGTGACTAAACAATGGCATAGCACAATGTTGTCCGCCACGCACAGCTATCTGTTGCTGATTCAATAACGCGGTTACGTCTGACGGGTGCTCACCGTCAACATTTAATGCCACTATGCCTGCATTATGCACAGGCTGGGATAAAATATCTACGGCTTTTATTGCGTTCAAGCCTGAGTAGAAATCTTTTAATAACAGTAATTTATGGTTCTTAATTTGTTCTGTGTTGTGTTTTTGTAACCAATTAATGGCGGCTGATAAGCCTATAGCACCCGCTATATTTGGTGTGCCGGCTTCTAAACGAAATGGCAACTTGTTAAATGTAGTGTTAATAAAGCTGACTGTATCAATCATTTCACCGCCGGCAAAAATTGGTGTTAATCGTTCTAACCAAGCTGATTTGCCGTATAGCACACCAATACCGGTAGGGCCGTACAGTTTGTGGCCGGAAAATACATAAAAATCACAATCCAATAGCTGCATATCCGGTTGTTGGTACACGATGCCCTGAGCACCGTCGACTACGGTGATGGCGCCAGCGGCCTTGGCGAGTGCCACCATTTGAGCCACCGGTTGAATATGGCCTAACACATTAGAGATATGGCTGAAACTTACCACTTTAGGTTTTAGCGCCAGTAGATCCTCATAAGCGAGCATATCAAGCTGGCGTTCAACAGTTAATGGTACAACATCAATAATGACGCCGTGGCGCTGGCAGTGTAGTTGCCACGGCACAATATTGGCGTGATGTTCTAGCTGTGTCAGCAAAATACGGTCGCCGGCTTTAAGCTCCGTATGCATTAAGCCAAAAGCAATTTGATTTAAGGCGGCGGTGGCGCCGCTGGTAAAAATAATTTCTTCTGAATGAGCGGCGTTAAGATAATGCGCTACCGTAGTGCGCGCGTGTTCAAACAGTGCCGTAGCCTGCTGGCTTAGCTGATGAGCACCCCGATGTACATTGCTGTTGTGCTGCTGATAAAACTGCGTAACTGCGTCGATGACGGCTTGAGGTTTATGCATGGTAGCAGCGTTGTCCAGATACACCCAATCTGGCTGCTGCTGAAAAAAAGCAAATTGTTGGCGAAATTGCTGAACATCAAAGACGGGCATAAGCGTTGGCGGTTCCACTTGCTAAGATGGCGAGAGTTTGCCTGTTTTCAGGCCGTGGCGCAAACGTGATCCCCAATTACAAGCAATAAAAAAGCGGCCGTAGCCGCTTTAATCGCATTGCTAAAATTAACGCTTGTTCAGTGGCGTAAAGTCTCGTGACGTGTAGCCAGTATAAAGCTGGCGTGGACGACCAATTTTGTGACCTTTTTCACCCAACATTTCGTCCCAGTGCGAGATCCAGCCGACGGTGCGTGACATGGCAAAGATGACAGTGAACATGCTGGTTGGAATACCAATAGCTTTTAAGATAATGCCGCTGTAGAAATCTACGTTCGGGTACAGTTTCTTCTCAATGAAGTAGGGGTCTTCCAGAGCGATCCGTTCCAGCTCCATTGCTACATCTAACAGAGGATCTTTAACATTTAGCTCTTTTAACACTTCATGACAGGTATCACGCATAACTTTAGCGCGTGGGTCAAAATTTTTGTATACGCGGTGACCGAAACCCATTAAGCGGAAACTGTCGTTCTTATCTTTAGCGCGGGCAACAAACTCAGGGATACGGTCAACAGAGCCAATTTGTTGTAACATCTTCAGACAAGCTTCGTTAGCACCACCATGTGCTGGTCCCCATAATGAGGCAACACCAGCGGCAATACAGGCATAAGGGTTAGCACCTGACGAACCGGCTAAGCGTACCGTTGACGTTGACGCATTTTGCTCATGGTCAGCATGCAGCATAAAAATACGGTCCATGGCTTTTGCCAGGATTGGGCTTACATTGTAATCTTCAGCCGGTACAGAAAACATCATATGCAGAAAGTTTTCTGAATAGCTTAGTTCGTTACGTGGATACACGAATGGCTGGCCTACCGTATACTTATAAGCCATAGCCGCGAGGGTCGGTAGCTTTGCAATTAAACGATGTGCACTGCGTTTGCGTTGCATCGGGTCATTAATGTCTAAATCTGAGTGGTAGAACGATGACATTGCACCAACCACACCGCACAACATAGCCATCGGGTGAGCATCAACCCGGAAACCTTGGAAAAACGCAGCAATCTTTTCATGCACCATGGTATGGCGGGTGATGGTGTTTTTAAATTGATTGTATTGCTCTGCCTGCGGCAATTCGCCTTCTAATAACAGGAAGCACAGCTCCAGGTAGTCCGAGTGTTCTGCCAGCTGTTCAATAGGATAACCGCGGTGCAACAGCACGCCGTTGTCGCCATCGATATAGGTAATTTTAGACTCACATGAACCGGTGGACATAAAACCCGGATCAAACGTGAAGTACCCATGCTGACCCAAGGCGCGAACATCAATTACGTCAGTGCCGGCGCTGCCAGAGTAGATTGGCAACTCGAACGATTTCCCATCGATCTGCACGACGGCCTTTTTATCTGCCATTGGATTTCTCCTGTTGTTGTAGTATCGGGTTAAAGGAATTTAGCAAATTGGCCGCTATTCTAACTGCAAACGACCCTATAAAGTCAATTTTAATGCGTTTCTGCGTAATAAGTATTCGACTCTAGTATTATTGCTCTCGCGCGCAATCTGTGTAATGTTCCACATACGGATTTTTTTGAGTAAAACCAAACAAAAATTGTAATAGCGAGTCGCGAAATATATACTATTGCGGTTTTTAAATAGTTCACTCAACAAGCACTTTTTGCTGTTATGGCAGCACTGATCCAGCTTGATAAAAAAGGTGTATTGGTTTTGGGTGTTGACTGTTTATACAGCAATGACAACGACAATGACAACAAGAGCTCGATTATGGGCATCGATGGGCAAGCACTGTGAAAAAACAAAGACCAGTAAATCTCGACCTTTCTACCATATCGTTTCCGGCACCTGCCATAGCGTCAATTTTACACCGGGTTACCGGCGTGGCATTGTTTTTCGCCTTGGTATTCGTTATCTGGGCCTGGGCTTATTCGCTGCAGGATCAGCAGAGCTTTGACTATGTTAAAGCACTGATGACGTCTCACCTGGCTAAATTCATCGCCTGGGGCACTATCACGGTTCTTATCTATCACTTGGTCGGCGGTATCCGTCACCTGATTATGGACATGGGACACTGGGAAGAGCTGAAATCCGGTAACTTAAGCGCCAAAGTAACAATAGCGCTGTGGGCAGTATTAGCAGTTTTAGCAGGAGTATGGTTATGGTTTTAAACCAGGCAAGCCTGAAACGCGATGGCGTGCAGGATTACGTATCGCTGCGCGCAACAGCCATAGTGCTGGCGCTGTACAGCGTATTTATTTTGGGGTTCTTCCTTATTACGCCGGAAGTGACCTTTGAAGTGTGGCAAGCCCTGTTTGCCAATACTTTGGTAAAAGTGTTTACCTTGTTAGCGTTAGTGTCTATTGCCGTGCACACCCGCATTGGTTTGTGGCAGGTGCTGACTGATTATATTAAATCAGCCGCTCTGCGCGCAGTACTACAATTCTTCCTTTATGTGCTGGCTTTCGCTTATGTTGCAGTTGGCCTGTTTGTTCTGTGGGGTGCTTAAGTGAATATTCCTGTAAGAGAGTTTGATGCCATCGTAATTGGGGCAGGTGGTGCCGGTATGCGCGCTGCACTGCAAATTACCCAATCTGGTTTAAGCTGTGCTTTATTATCTAAAGTGTTTCCGACCCGTTCGCATACAGTGTCTGCCCAAGGCGGTATTACTGTAGCTTTGGGTAACAGCCATCCGGACAACTGGGAATGGCATATGTTTGATACCGTCAAAGGTTCTGATTATATCGGCGACCAGGATGCTATCGAATATATGTGTAAAACCGGCCCGGAAGCGATTACCGAGCTGGAAAACATGGGTTTACCTTTCTCACGCTTTGAGAACGGCCGTGTGTATCAGCGCCCGTTTGGTGGTCAGTCTAAGAATTTCGGCGGCGAGCAAGCTGCCCGTACAGCTGCTGCTGCTGACCGTACCGGTCATGCTTTATTGCATTTGTTGTATCAGCAAAACGTAAAAAATAAAACCCAGGTTTTTTCTGAGTGGTACGCGCTTGATCTGGTTAAAAACCAGGATGGTGCCGTAGTAGGTTGTACTGCTATTGATATTGAGACCGGCGAAATCGTTTATTTTAAAGCCAAAGCAACGGTACTGGCTACTGGTGGTGCCGGTCGTATTTACGCTTCTACCACTAACGCGCACATTAACACCGGCGACGGTGTTGGTATGGCACTTCGTGCCGGTGTGCCGCTGCAAGATATGGAAATGTGGCAGTTTCACCCAACCGGTATTGCCGGTGCTGGCACTTTGGTTACTGAAGGCTGTCGCGGCGAAGGCGGTTACTTGCTGAATAAAGACGGCGAACGCTTTATGGAGCGTTACGCGCCAAATGCCAAAGATTTAGCCGGACGTGACGTGGTAGCCCGTTCAATGATGACGGAAATCCGTGAAGGGCGTGGTTGTGAAGGACCATGGGGCGTACACATTAAACTGAAACTGGACCATTTAGGTGCGGAAGTTCTGGAAAGCCGCCTACCAGGTGTTTGTGAGCTGTCTAAGACCTTTGCCCACGTTGACCCGGTAAAAGAGCCTATTCCGGTTATTCCAACGTGTCACTATATGATGGGTGGTATTCCAACTAACGTTCATGGCCAGGTGGTTAAACCTACCGCTGACGGTGGTGAATCAATCGTAGCTGGCTTATTTGCCTGTGGCGAAATCGCTTGTGTGTCTGTACACGGTGCCAACCGCTTAGGCGGTAACTCACTGCTGGACTTAGTGGTATTTGGTCGTGCGACCGGTTTGCATTTGGGCGAAGCCCTGGCAGCTACTACTGAAGCACGCCCAGCGTCTCAGTCTGACCTTGATGCAGCCTTAGCCCGTACTCAGCGCTGGGAAGATAGTAAACCAGGCCAGGGTGAAGATCCGGTGCAAATTAAGAAAGACCTGCAAAAATGTATGCAGCTTAACTTCTCGGTATTCCGTGAAGGTGCAGCCATGGCGGAAGGTTTGGCTGAGTTAAAAGAAATTCGCGAACGGTTAAAGTTTGCTCGTTTGGACGATAAGAGCTCAGACTTCAATACCGCGCGTATTGAGTGTTTAGAGCTGGACAACTTAATGGAAACAGCGTTTTCAACGGCGGTAGCGGCTAACTTCCGCACCGAAAGCCGTGGTGCGCATGCCCGTTTTGACTTCCCGGATCGTGATGACGAAAACTGGTTATGCCACAGCGTCTACACACCAGAAACTGAATCAATGTTTAAGCGTAAAGTTAACCTGGAACCTAAGTTCCGTGAAGCTTTTGCGCCTAAAGCACGTACGTACTAAGAGGGCTCAGCGATGAAGAAGTTGGTTTTCTCAATCTATCGTTACAACCCTGATGTCGACAAAGCGCCGCGCATGCAGGATTACACGCTGGATAACCCGGAAGGCCGGGACATGATGGTGCTGGATGCGCTGATTAAGTTAAAAGAGCAGGACGCCAGTTTATCGTTTCGTCGCAGCTGCCGTGAAGGTGTATGCGGTTCAGATGGTTTGAACATTAACGGTAAAAATGGTCTGGCGTGTATTACACCATTATCAGCAGCTGGCTTAAAAGGCGGTAAAATTGTGGTACGTCCGCTACCGGGTTTACCGGTAGTGCGTGACCTGGTTGTTGACATGAGCCAGTTTTACACTCAGTACGAAAAAGTGAAGCCGTACTTAATTAATGACAGCAAGTTACCGCCAGCCGGTGAGTACCTGCAGTCACCTGAGGAGCGGGCTAAGCTTGATGGTTTGTACGAGTGTATTTTATGTGCATGTTGCTCAACCTCTTGCCCATCGTTCTGGTGGAACCCGGACAAGTTTATCGGCCCGGCCGGTTTACTGCATGCTTACCGGTTCCTGGCAGATAGCCGTGATACGGCAACTGAGCAACGCTTAAACGATTTGGATGATGCATTCAGCGTATTCCGCTGCCACGGTATCATGAACTGCGTTAACGTATGTCCTAAGGGTTTAAACCCTACCAAAGCGATTGGTCAAATTAAATCTATGTTGTTAAACCGGGCGCTGTAATGCGCCCTTTTTTGGTATGTGCATGAAAAACAGCCTGGTTGGTACGCAACCGGGCAATTTTTTTGCTACTTTTTCCAGGTGCGCGGAAATTAAGGGAAACTAAATGCACGAAGGTGTAATGAAGGCGTGGTTAGAGTCTTCTCATCTGGGCGGCGGCAACATGGCCTACGTCGATGAGCTCTATGAATCCTACTTAGCTGAACCTACCAGCGTTGGTGATGAATGGCGTGAGTTTTTTGCCAAGTTACCAAAACTTGACGGTGTCGATCTTGAAACCCGTCACTCAGACATTAGGCAGCAGTTTGCCGACTTGGCCCGCAATAAACACCGTGAAGTAATGGTGGTTAATTCGGCAACGTCGTCTGACAATCGTCAGGTTAAAGTACTGCAACTGATCAACTCTTACCGCTTTCGTGGCCACCAGCAAGCTAACTTAGACCCGTTAGGCTTGTGGAAACAGTCACGCGTGCGTGATTTAGAGTTGTCTTACCATGACCTGTCCGAGAGTGATTACGGTACCGAGTTTAATGTTGGATCATTTGCCATTGGCAAAGAAACCATGAAATTGGGTGATTTGCACAAAGCACTAGAGAAAACCTATTGTGGTTCTATCGGTGCCGAGTACATGCACATTGTTTCAACCGACGAAAAACGTTGGATCCAACAGCGACTTGAGTCTATTCAGTCAGCACCTTCATACGACAAAGCAGTAAAAACCAGCATTTTGAAAGGCTTGGTTGCGGCAGATGGTTTAGAAAAATACCTGTCGTCTAAATTTCCCGGTGCAAAACGCTTTGGCTTGGAAGGTGGCGATGCCATGGTGCCAATGCTTAAAGCCATGATCCACCGTGCCGGCGAGCAGGGCGCGAAAGACTGTGTTATCGGTATGGCGCACCGCGGCCGCTTAAACACCTTAATTAACGTATTGGGTAAAAACCCGTCAAAGTTATTTGATGAGTTTGCCGGTAAGTATGAAGTGGTCGGTGCCGGTGACGTGAAATACCATATGGGTTTCTCGTCTGATTTTGAAACGTCTGGCGGCAATGTACATTTAGCGCTGGCGTTTAACCCTTCTCACTTAGAGATTGTCAATCCGGTAGTTATGGGTTCAGTGCGGGCACGTTTAGATCGCCGTGGTTGCAGCGACGGCTCTTTGGCACTGCCAATTACTATACACGGTGACTCTGCGTTTGCCGGTCAGGGCGTGGTAGCTGAAACCTTTAATATTTCGCAAACCCGCGCCTTTAAAGTGGGTGGTTCTATTCGTGTGGTGATTAACAACCAGGTTGGTTTTACCACCTCCAAGCAAGAAGATACCCGCTCTACCGAATACTGTACTGATATTGCCAAAATGGTGCAGGCGCCTATTTTCCATGTTAACGGTGATGACCCTGAAGCTGTGGTGTTTGTCGCGCAATTGGCGGTAGATTACCGCAATACCTTTAAGCGTGACGTGGTGATTGATTTGGTTTGTTATCGCCGTAATGGTCATAACGAAGCGGATGAGCCAAATGCGACTCAGCCGTTGATGTATCAGAAAATTAAAAAACACCCGATACCGCGTGAAATTTATGCCAAAAAGTTGCTTGCTGAAGGTCTGTTTACTGCCGAGCAAGTAACTGAGATGACCGAGCAATATCGTGATGCTTTAGATAAAGGCGACTGCGTGGTAGATGAGTGGCGGCCGATGACGGAAACGTCAGTCGACTGGACGCCGTTTATTGGCCATGATTGGGATGCGACTTATGACTCCAGTGTGTCGGTAGAGAAACTGGTAGAATTAGGCAAAAAAGCGACCTATATCCCTGAATCACACACGTTGCAGCGTCAGGTTGGCCGGGTTTATGAAGACCGCGCGTTAATGCTAGCCGGTGAAAAGAAAATCGACTGGGGTTTTGCAGAGATACTTGCTTATGCTTCAACGGTAGCTGAAGGTAGCCGTATCCGTATTGTAGGACAAGACTCTGGCCGCGGTACTTTCTTCCATCGTCATGCGGTATTGCATAGCCAAGCTGATGGCAGTACCTATACACCACTTGAGCATATCAGTGACGAACAGGGCCCATTCCAGGTGTATGACTCTGCCTTGTCAGAAGAAGCTGTCATGGCGTTTGAATATGGTTATGCCACAGCAGAGCCACGTGCCATGGTTATTTGGGAAGGCCAGTTTGGCGATTTTGCCAACGGTGCTCAGGTAGTTATTGACCAGTTCTTAAGCTCAGGCGAGCAAAAGTGGGGCCGCTTGTGTGGTTTAACATTGCTGTTGCCACATGGTTACGAAGGCCAGGGGCCGGAGCACTCTTCAGCTCGGCTAGAGCGCTTCTTACAGTTGTGTGCAGATCACAATATGCAGATATGTATCCCAACTACACCGGCACAAGTATTCAATATGTTACGTCGGCAAATGGTGCGGCCGATGCGTCGTCCGTTAATTGTTATGTCGCCTAAATCGCTACTGCGCCACCCGCTGGCAACCTCCACCTTAGAAGAGCTAGCCTGTGGCAAGTTCCATAACGTGATTGGTGAGATAGATGACATTAAGCCAAATGATGTGAAGCGTGTGGTGTTCTGTAGCGGTAAGGTATATTACGAGCTGCTGGATGAGCGACGTAAGCGCGAGCAACAAGATGTTGCTATAGTGCGTGTTGAGCAACTGTATCCGTTCCCGCACGATGAAATGGCTGAGGTGTTAAGCCAATACCAGCATGTTACTGATTTTGTCTGGTGTCAGGAAGAGCCGCAAAACCAGGGCGCCTGGTATTGCAGCCAGCATCATTTCCGTGCCGCTATTCCTAAGGCCGGCTATCTGGCTTACTCAGGTCGTGACGCTTCGTCGTCGCCGGCGGTAGGTTATTTGTCGGTGCATAACAAGCAGCAACAAGCTTTGATTAACGACGCATTGAGTATTAAATAATGACTTGTCCGGCCCGCGCTGCGGGCCGGTTGAACGAAATAAGACCAACCGGTAAAAGGTGAAAAAGTGGAAATTAAAGTACCCGTACTGCCAGAATCCGTTGCAGATGCAACTATCGCCACCTGGCATGTTAAAGCAGGCGAAGCTGTAACACGCGATCAGGTATTAGTTGATATTGAAACTGACAAGGTCGTACTTGAAGTTGTGGCCCAGGCAGATGGCGTAATGGGTGAAATCATTCATGACACCGGTGCTACTGTTACCGCTGAAGAAGTGATTGGTAAAATGGAAGCAGGTGCTGCACCTGCGGCGAAAAAAGACGATGCGCCGACTAAGAAAGATGATGCCAAAGCCGGCTCTGCCCCCGCTGCTTCAGATGACAATAATGACGATGCATTAAGTCCGTCAGTACGTCGTATGATTGCTGAAAAAGGTTTGGACGCCGCAAAGATTAAAGGTAGCGGCAAAAATGGC
This sequence comes from Rheinheimera maricola, assembly GCF_016918075.2. Lineage (GTDB taxonomy): Bacteria > Pseudomonadota > Gammaproteobacteria > Enterobacterales > Alteromonadaceae > Alishewanella > Alishewanella maricola_A. Next base: position 789,924 of record NZ_JAERPS020000001.1, read on the forward strand.
CGTGTCACTAAAGAAGACGTAGAAAAGTTTGTTGCCGGTGCGCCTGCTAAAGCCGCTGCTGCAACATCTGCACCTGCTGCAGTAGCCGGTGATCGCAGCCAAAAACGTGTGCCTATGACGCGTTTACGTAAAACTATCGCTAACCGACTGCTAGAAGCGAAAAACTCTACTGCCATGTTAACCACCTTTAACGAAGTGAACATGAAACCGATTATGGAACTGCGTAAGCAGTATCAGGACGTATTTGAAAAACGTCACGGTATTCGTTTAGGCTTTATGTCGTTCTATGTTAAAGCGGTAACTGAGGCACTGAAACGCTTCCCTGAAGTTAACGCGGCAATTGATGGCGATGACATCGTTTACCACAACTACTTCGACGTCAGCATTGCGGTATCAACCCCACGTGGCCTGGTTACCCCGGTACTGCGTGATTGTGACAAAATGAACCTGGCCGAAATTGAAAAAGCCATTAAAGAACTAGCGCTAAAAGGCCGTGACGGCAAGTTGGCTATGGACGATTTAACCGGCGGTAACTTCACTATCACCAACGGTGGTGTGTTTGGCTCGTTAATGTCTACGCCAATTATTAACCCACCACAGTCTGCTATTTTGGGTATGCACAAGATCCAGGACCGCGTCATGGTTGTGGACGGCAAAATGGAAATTTTGCCAATGATGTATCTGGCACTGTCTTATGATCACCGTATTATCGACGGTAAAGAGTCAGTGGGTTTCCTGGTAACTATTAAAGAGTTGCTGGAAGACCCAACCCGTATTTTGCTGGATATCTAATTATTCAGAAAAAATAACTAAAAATGCTGTTGTTTTAGGGCAACGGCATTTTTTATTGAACCGATTGGCACTATAATATGCGCCGATCAAAAGTCAGGTTGCACCACAAGGGCAGCCTCCATATTCAAATGAACGGAAAATAGCCATGAATTTGCACGAGTATCAGGGTAAGCAACTGTTTGCCCAATATGGTTTGCCTGTATCTAAAGGCATCGCCGCAGCTACAGTAGAAGAAGCGGTAGCAGCTGCAGATAAAATCGGCGGCGATATGTTTGTTGTCAAAGCACAGGTTCACGCTGGTGGTCGCGGTAAAGCGGGCGGTGTGAAGCTGGTTAAGAGCAAAGAAGACATCAAAGCTTTCGCAGAAAAATGGCTTGGCAAGAACCTGGTTACTTACCAAACTGACGAAAAAGGTCAGCCGGTAAGCCGTATCCTGGTTGAACCTTGTACTGATATCGCAAAAGAACTGTACTTAGGTGCAGTGGTAGACCGCTCTTCACGTCGTATCGTGTTTATGGCGTCTACTGAAGGTGGCGTGGAAATTGAAACCGTAGCGCACGAGACACCGGAAAAAATTCTGAAAGCCGCTATCGACCCGTTGGTTGGCGCTCAGCCATACCAGGGCCGCGACCTGGCTTTTAAACTGGGCCTGGAAGGTAAGCAAATTAACCAGTTCGTGAAAATTTTCATGGGTCTGGCCAAACTGTTCCAGGAAAAAGACCTGGCGTTGCTGGAAGTAAACCCACTGGTAATTACCCCAGCCGGTGACTTGCACTGTTTAGATGCCAAACTGGTTATCGATGGCAATGCCTTATACCGTCACCCTGAATTAAAAGAAATGCAAGACCCATCACAGGAAGATCCACGTGAAGCTCATGCTGCCTCATGGGAGCTGAACTATGTTGCCTTAGGTGGTGACATCGGCTGTATGGTTAACGGTGCTGGCCTGGCAATGGGCACGATGGATATCGTTAAACTGCACGGTGGCCAACCTGCTAACTTCTTAGATGTTGGCGGTGGTGCAACTAAAGAGCGCGTAGTTGAAGCGTTCAAAATTATCCTGTCTGATACTGCGGTTAAAGCCGTTTTCATCAACATTTTCGGTGGTATCGTGCGTTGTGACATGATTGCAGAAGGTGTTATCGGCGCAGTAAAAGAAGTTGGCGTTAAAGTGCCGGTGGTTGTGCGTCTGCAAGGTAACAATGCAGAGCTGGGTGCTAAAGTGCTGCAAGAAAGTGGCCTGAACATTATCGCTGATACTGACCTGACTGGCGCTGCCAAGCAAGTTGTTGCAGCAGCGGCTAAGGCATAAGGGGTAAGCAATGAGCGTTTTAATTAATAAAGATACCAAAGTAATTTGTCAGGGTTTTACCGGTGCACAGGGTACTTTCCACTCTGAGCAAGCCATCGCTTATGGCACTAAAATGGTTGGCGGTGTAACGCCGGGTAAAGGCGGTCAAACGCACCTGGGTTTACCGGTGTTTAACACTGTACAAGAAGCGGTAGATGCTACTGGCGCTACGGCGTCTGTTATCTATGTACCGGCACCATTTTGTAAAGATTCTATTTTAGAAGCGGCAAACGGCGGCATTAAGCTGATTGTTTGTATCACTGAAGGCATTCCTACGCTGGATATGCTGGACGCTAAAGTAAAATGTGATGAATTAGGCGTAGTGTTAATCGGTCCTAACTGTCCGGGTGTTATTACTCCGGGCGAATGTAAAATCGGTATCATGCCAGGCCACATTCACAAGCCAGGTAAAGTGGGTATCGTGTCTCGTTCAGGTACCTTGACGTATGAAGCGGTTAAGCAAACTACCGATTACGGTTTTGGCCAGTCTACCTGTGTGGGTATCGGTGGCGACCCAATCCCGGGTTCTAACTTCATTGATATCCTGAAGTTGTTCCAGGACGATCCACAAACTGAAGCCATCGTAATGATCGGTGAAATTGGTGGTTCAGCTGAAGAAGAAGCGGCTGCTTACATCAAGCAACACGTGACCAAGCCTGTCGTATCTTACATTGCCGGTGTTACGGCACCTGCAGGTAAGCGTATGGGCCACGCCGGTGCTATCATCTCAGGTGGTAAAGGTACTGCAGACGAAAAATTTGCGGCATTAGAAGATGCCGGCGTTAAGACGGTAAAAAGCTTAGCCGATATCGGTAAGGCACTGAAAGAAATTACCGGTTGGTAAATTCCAACAGTTATCAGGAAAACCCGCTTTAATAGCGGGTTTTTTTTCGATACTACCAGGCAGACACGGGGCAGAAAAGCATGTTGTTATGGCAGGACTTAAAGCGGTTGAACCAGTATGAAAGGTATTGGCTGCAGCTATTTCTGCTGCTTATTATCTTTAGCACCTGCTGGTTTAGTTACAGTGGTACCGACTGGCAAAGTTGGCAATCTATCGCCTTAAATTGGCTACTTAGCCCGGTGAGTGCCATCAGCGGCGTGCTTTGTGTGGTGATGGTTGCTAAAGGCTTGCTGTCAAACTGGATCTGGGGGCTGATAAGTGCCGGGAGTTATGGCTTTATCGCCTGGACATCTGGTTATTATGGCGACTGGTTATTAAACTGGGGCTACTTTTTACCGGCACAGTTATTTATCTACTATAGCTGGCGGCATCAGCTTAATAGCGAAACGCAGATAGTGCGGATGCGCTGTTTGGGCAAGCATTGGCTTTGGGTTTTGGCGCTTATTCTGCTTGGTGTATGGTTGTTGGCTCAGGTGCTGGCGGGCTTCGACGGCTTTATTTCTGATGCCTTTAAGCGAAATTCTGCGGTTTATGGCAGCCTGCAGCAATTAACGGGTTTATCATTAAGTGGCCCCGTATTGGACGCCAGTACGGTGGTGCTGCAAATTAGCGCTCAATTATTGATGATCCGCATGTTTGCTGCGCAGTGGCCACTATGGATAGCAAACAATGTGTTTACTATTTTTGCCTGGAGTCTGGTGCTACTAACCGAGCCAGCCTCAGCGCCTTATGCTGTGCCAACCCTATTGATGTGGATAGCCTTTTTACTTAATTCGATATATGGTGCCCTAAGCTGGTATCGTGGAGCGAAAGCAAATTGAACAAAGTAGGGGTATTCCCCGGTAAATTTTTACCACCGCATCGGGGCCATATTACCGCCATTTTACGTGCTCATGCGTTGTGTGATGAACTCTATGTTGTTGTCAGTGAGCGTCCGCAGGAAGACGGTGAGCTATGCCGAAGTGCTGGTATTGGCTATATTGACGGCGTAACGCGACAGCGCTGGTTGTCGCAGGAGCTACAAGGCTTAGGTATTCAGGTTTTGTTGCTGCAGGAAGGGCAGATCCCGCCGTTTCCGCATGGCTGGCATGATTACGCTGTTTTACTACGACAAAAAGTACCGGTCGCGTTTCAGGTGATTTTTGGCGGTGAGGAGAGCTACCGCAGTGGTCACAGCCAGTTCTTTCCGGGTATTGAATATAAGGTTTTAGATCCACAGCGCACACAGTGGCCGATAAGCGGTACCGAAATCCGTAACCATCCTTATCAGCACTGGGATTATATCGCCGGGGCTGCGCGGCCGTTCTTTGCTCGCAAAGTACTGATTACCGGGCCGGAATCCTGCGGCAAAACCACCTTAACCCGCAAATTAGCTAAAGTGTATTGTACTTCCTGGTCAGAAGAGCTGGGCCGGGACTATCAACAGGATGTGGTTGGTGGCAATGGTGATTTGTTTAATCTGGACGATTTTAACCGCATAGCGCATTTACAATACGAGCAGGATCATCAAGCACTGCGCAGCGCCAACAAGGTTTGTTTTTTTGACACTGATGCTGTAGTTACTGCCTTTTTCAGCCAGGTTTTTCTCGGGCAGCTAGCCAGCCGGATTGAGAGTTTTATTGAGCCAGATAAGTATGATCTGATTATCGCCTTAGAACCCACAGTGCCCTGGGTTGCCGATGGCATGCGTGAGCTTGGCGATCCGGCCGTGCGCCAGAAAAGCTTTGAGCAGCTGATGGCGTTGTACCAGCAATATGGTTTTGCGCCTGAGCGGATTTTACGCGTAAGTTCTGCGGATTATTACCAACGGCTTGAATGCTGCATTAGTGCAGTGGATGCATTGTTAGCCCGCAATGCGTAATACCTTTAAAAACTGTCTGTTGCATAGGCGGCCCTTGTAGCCAGCATCGTTTCAGCTGCTATAATGCCGCCACTATTTTTTATTATTCGTTAAAGGATCACAGCTATTATGTCGGACGTATCTTCTCGCCCCACTAATTTTATCCGGCAAATTATTGATACCGATTTAGCTTCCGGTAAGCATAACGCGGTGCAAACCCGTTTTCCGCCAGAGCCCAACGGTTATCTGCATATTGGCCATGCTAAATCTATTTGTTTGAATTTCGGTATTGCGCAAGATTATCAGGGGCAGTGCAACCTGCGTTTTGATGACACCAACCCAGAAAAAGAAAACGTCGAATTTGTAAATTCTATTTCGCAAGACGTGAACTGGTTAGGATTTCAGTGGAGTGGTGAGGTACGTTACTCATCGGATTATTTTGATGCGCTGTATGGCTATGCGGTTGAGCTGATTAAAAAAGGCCTGGCCTATGTTTGCTTTTTAAATGGTGAGCAAATGCGTGAATATCGCGGCAATTTAACCCAGCCTGGCAAGCCTAGCCCAACTCGCGATGCCAGCCCAGCAGAAAACCTGGCGCTGTTTGAGAAAATGCGTGCCGGTGGTTTTAAAGAAGGCGAATGTTCGCTGCGCACAAAAATTGATATGGCATCCAGCTTTATGTGTATGCGTGACCCGGTTATTTACCGGGTTAAATTTGCCCATCACCATCAAACTGGCGACAGCTGGTGTATTTACCCGATGTACGATTTTACCCATTGTATCTCTGACGCACTGGAAGGCATTACGCACTCTTTGTGTACGTTAGAGTTTCAGGATAATCGTCGTTTATATGACTGGATTTTGGACAACATTACTATTGCTTGCCACCCACAACAGATAGAGTTTTCCCGCTTAAATCTGGAATATGCGGTAATGAGCAAGCGAAAATTGCAAACGCTGGTGGAGCAAAAGGTCGTTTCCGGTTGGGATGACCCGCGTATGCCGACGATTGCCGGTTTACGTCGTCGTGGTTATACCCCGGCCGCTATTCGCGAGTTTGCCAAACGTATTGGGGTAACCAAACAAGATAACGTAATAGAAATGAGTGCGTTGGAAGCCTGTATTCGTGAAGATTTAGATGCCGCTGCGCCACGGGCTATGGCTGTTTTGGATCCGCTTAAGGTTACTATTATCAACTACCCGGTTGATGGCATTGAATGGTTGGATGCACCAAATCATCCCAAAGATGACACCATGGGCAGCCGTAAACTGCCTTTTGGCCAGGTAGTGTATATTGACCGCGCTGATTTTCGTGAAGAAGCCAACAAAAAGTACAAACGTTTGGTATTAAACGGTGATGTACGCTTGCGCAATGCTTATGTTATTCACGCAGACGAAGTAATAAAAGATGCTGATGGCAATATTGTTGAACTGAAATGTTCATACTTGCCGGAGACGCTGGGTGAAAACCCGGCTGATGGCCGAAAAGTACGCGGTGTAATTCACTGGGTTGAAGCTACAAATGCCTTGCCGGCAGAGTTCAGGGTGTATGACCGTTTGTTTAGCGTGGCAAACCCTGCAGCAGAAGAGGACTTCCTCAATGTGATTAACCCGCAATCATTGGTGATAACACAAGGGTTGGTTGAGCCGTCATTGCAAAGTGCCAAAGTAGAGCAGGCGTATCAGTTTGAACGTGAGGGGTATTACTGTGCCGACAATCGCGATTCAACCGCGGAAAGGTTGGTATTTAACCGCACTGTTGGCTTGCGAGACAGCTGGGGTAAAGAAGAAGAGTAACGCTGATATTGCTGTAGTTAATAAAGGCCGCAAAGCGGCCTTTATTTATTCTCTGCGGGCTACTTTTTCAGTAACAGACCTAAACCAACAATAGCCGCAACAGCGCCACCGACTAAAAACCAGATTGCATTGTCCGTAGGGTTGCCGGTAACCACTTCAGTTACCTGAGACGCGGTTGAATTATATTCCGTATAGCCAAAATATAACAAAATCACACCCGCTACTAATATTGCTAATCCTATGATTTTATTCATATATATCTCCATTTTATTGTTGTGTTTCTTTCGGTTTGGGTTGTTGCTATTTTATAAACTAAATATCAGCTTTTGAATAACTTTTTTTCACACGAGCTGTTCATACTGTAATCAATACCATGGCACAGTAATCGGATGAAACCTAGTGATGCGTTTAATTTTACTGTTGTTTTGTTTGCACATATCCACGCAGGCAGCAGAAATCGTGCGCTTCCCTGCAATTGCCCATGTGGAGGATCCGCGATCCGTCTATCCATTGGCACTGCTTGAACTTGCTTTGGCTCAGTCTAAACGCCAGTATCAATTGCAGAGTTCGCCACAGCGAATGTCGAAGTCGCGCAGTCTGGCTTTTTTAAAAGACAAAACCGAACTCGATGTGGTTTGGACAATGACCTCTATTGAACGCGAGTTAGATTTTCGCGCTATACGAGTTCCTATTTTTAAAGGTCTTAGTGGTTATCGAGTTATGTTAATCCGCAGCGACCAGCAAGCATTATTCAGCGTTGATACGCCGGTGGTGCAAATTAAGCGTAGATTGTATGCGCAAGGACATGATTGGATAGATGCTAAGGTGCTCCAGCTTAACGGCTTGTCGGTGATAGGTGCTGCTGGTTACGATAATTTGTTTTCTATGTTGGAAAAGGGCAGGGTAGATGCTGTACCACGAAATGCGCTTGAAATAGCAGACGAGGCTAGTTTACTGGCAGCGCGTAATATTGTTATCGAGAAAAATTGGGTAATTTATTACCCTACGGCCAGCTACTTTTTTGTTAATTCCGACAATAAACAGTTAGCGCAGGATATAGAGCAAGGCCTACAGCGGATAATCGCAGATGGTACTTTTGAGCAGTTGTTTAATCAATTTTTTGCCGGACATCTTGCTGAACTTGATTTGCGACAACGCCAAGTAATTATACTGAAAAACCCTTTATTACCGGAACAAACGCCTATTAAAGACGCACGACTCTGGTATTATCCATAACAACTATTCAATTTTGGCGCAGGTTTAACATGGAGTTGTTTTTCGCTGTTTTGTTCTTTGCCTTTTCTACCACTATTACACCAGGGCCGAATAACGTGATGATTATGTCATCTGGCGTTAACTACGGCATTAAAGCCAGTGTGCCGCATTGGTTGGGTATATGTTTAGGTTTTCCGTTAATGGTCTTGCTGGTGGGCTTTGGTTTTGGTGTGGTGTTTGAGCGTTACCCCCATTTACATCAGTTGATTAAAGTGCTGGGCGTTGCCTATCTAATTTGGTTGGCCTGGCAAATTGCCAGCGCTGAACCTAAAACCATAGAGCAAGGCAAAAGTAAGCCATTTAGTTTTGTACAGGCGGCATTGTTTCAGTGGATTAACGGTAAAGCCTGGGTAATGGCCAGTGGCGCCGTAGCGGCGTTTACCACGGTAGGCGGTGTGTACTGGCTGGAAGTCAGTATTATTACTGCGGCGTTTTTGCTGGTGGCCTTTCCCTGCGTGGGGATTTGGCTGGTTTTTGGTGCTGCCCTGCGCACTATACTGACTAAGGCTTTGTTTCAACGTATTTTTAATATCACTATGGCTATTATTTTATTGCTATCAGTAGTGCCGGTATTGCTCGAAATCTGGCACTATTATTTTACGCCGGTGGGCAGCTAGCAACATTTGAGGAACGTATGTTATGAGAATAATCTTTGTGCTGTTAACCCTATTGTTGCTGAGTTCCTGTGCAAGTAAGCCAATACAAACCACTCAGACCGTGTGGCTGGATGTCCGTAGTGCTGAAGAATTTGCCGCCGGGCACCTGCCGGGCGCCATTAATATTCCCCATACTGAAGTAGTGAAGGGGCTTGAGACGCTAAAGCTGGATAAAAACCGCGATATTGCGTTGTATTGCGGCAGTGGCCGCCGTGCCGGCATTGCTATAGAAGCGTTACAACAGCAGGGGTATACCAACCTGACTAACCAGGGTGGTTATGAAAGTTTGAAGCAAAAGCAACTTAGTGCAGATGAACGGCAATGAAGAAAAAATAAAGCTTGAGCATGACGCCGCACGCTTGTTTATGCGGCTGTATGAGCAGCGCTTTGGCATCACCATGCGGCATATCTGGCATAACGAGCCGGCACGGCCGGATGTGTCTTGTTATTACGATGATCAGAAGCTGGATTTAGAAATTGCCCATTTGTATGGCAGTGAAGTTGAAGCCATGCATATTCTTGGCCGTGAGCTGGGTGAAAATACCCACAAAGAATTGCTGGCATTGCTGCGCACGCCCGCCCAGCACCGGTTGTTGACCGCATTGAACCGGCTTATTTGTAATAAAGCGGAAAAAAGCTATAACACGCAACGGGTATGGTTAGTGATCCGCAATGCCAATCCGTTATGGACGAGGCGTGATATTTTAGCCCATCAGCGTCAGCTGCATATGCCCAAACAGCATCCATTTGAACAAATCTGGCTGATTGGTGATATACAGGGGCACAGCGGTATATTGGCCTTGTATCCGCCGACTCTCACTGCACTGGAGCAAGGCTAATGTTGGCTTTTTATCAACGCTGGAGCCGGAGGCTTTATCCGCTGCGTTATATGTTTATACTGCAGTTTTTTGTTGCAGTGGCGGCGTTTGGCTGGCTGGTTTTTGTTGCAACCGCCGAGCAGTCGCAGCGCTGGCAGTTAGCCGCAGTGTTGCTGGCGGTAACGGCGCTGTTATTCTGGTTATGGGCGACAGTGTTTCGCCAGCCGCTACCTACGCTGGCCAATGTCGGTGGCGTGTTGCCCAGGCTCAAAGTAAAACTGCAGTATGGCTTACAATACATGCTGTGCTTGATTATATCGTTGTTACTGCTGGCAACACTTTATCTTGGCCTGCGCGTGGTTAAAGGTATAATTCTTATCCTGTTTTTTAGCTGATTTCTTTTTATGTTTGCACTACCTAAGCGTTGGGATATTTTTTGTGCAGTTATCGATAATTTTGGTGATATAGGTATTTGTTGGCGTTTAAGCCGGCAATTGGTTAATGAGCATAATATTGGCGTACGGCTGTGGGTGGATGATTTAGTCAGCTTCAGCAAAATTTGCCCGCAAATAGATATCACTGCCGATGAGCAGCAGCATGCCGGGGTGCTGATCCAGCGCTGGGCCAGAACGACTAACTGGCAACAGTGCACCGTAGCTGATGTCGTAATAGAAGCCCTGGCTTGCACTGTCCCGGCGGCGTATCAGCAAAAAATGGCGCAACAACAGGTAAAACCGCTGTGGTTGAATCTGGAATATTTATCAGCAGAAGCCTGGGTTGAAGGTTGTCACGCTTTGCCATCACCGCAACCGCAGCTGGCACTGGATAAACATTTCTTTTTCCCGGGCTTTACCGCAGCAACCGGTGGTTTACTGCAAGAGCGCAGTATCCAGCAGCAGGCCGAGCTGTTTATGGCCGATGCTGCTGCGCAGCGAGCATTCTGGCAACAGTTGGCCGTGCCAGAGTATGCAGAGTATCAGCAGAAAATCTCCCTGTTTGCCTATGATCACCCGCAGATAGAAAGTTTACTCAGTTGTTGGCAGCAAGCACCGGTTAATACCCTTTGTCTGGTGCCGCAGGGCGTGCTGGCAGACCAGCTTGCTGGCTTATATCCGCAGCTGGTGCAGCGGGCTGAGCTGAAGTTACATAACCTGACATTAAAGCTGGTGCCGTTTTTAGCCCAAGATGACTACGATAAGCTGTTGTGGGCCTGTGATTTTAACTTTGTCCGCGGCGAAGATTCGGTTATTCGCGCGCATTGGGCGGCCAAGCCGTTTATCTGGCAAATATACCGCCAGACAGGGCAAGCACATCTGGATAAACTGCAGGCATTTATGCAGCGCTACTGCGCACAGATGCCGCAAGACGCAGCTCAGGCTTTAACTTCGTTTTGGCTGGCGTGGAACACTGACAACGATTTGGCCGATAGCTGGCAAAAATTTAGTGCAATGTTGCCGAAAATCGCCGACTATAACCAGCAATGGCGCGCAGCGTTAACGGCAAACGGAGATCTTGCCAGCAACCTCGTGCACTTTGTTGAAAAAAAATTTATAATGCGACGCAATTTTTCCTAACGAGAAGATATTTCAGTCATGATGAAGACAGCTCAAGAACTGCGTGCTGGCCAGGTGATTATGGTTGGCACAGAACCAATGGTAATTTTAAAAGCCGAGTTTAACAAATCCGGCCGTAATTCTGCCGTTGTTAAAATGAAAATGAAAAACTTGTTGAATTCACAGGGTATGGAAACGGTATACCGTGCTGATGACAAGTTCGAACAAGTACTGCTGGAAACCAAAGAAGTAACGTATTCTTACTTCGCTGATCCTATGTACGTATTTATGGATCAGGAATACAACCAGTTTGAAGTTGAAGCTGAAAACATGACTGAAGCACTGAAGTACCTGGTAGACGGTATGGAATGTTCGGTAGTGTTTTACAACGAGCGCCCAATTTCGGTTGACCTGCCAACAGTCGTAGTACGCACAGTAACGTACACTGAACCAGCAGCCCGCGGTGACACCTCTGGCAAGGTATTAAAACCAGCCAAAATTGAAACCGGTTTTGAACTGATGGTACCGGCGTTCGTGGAAGAAGGTGACAAGATTGAAATTGACACCCGTAGCGACGAATACCGCAGCCGCGCCAAGTAATATTGGCGGGTTTGGACAGTAAAAAAGGCGCTAAGGCGCCTTTTTTGTTGAAGGGAGATAAGCCATGTCATCAGAAAAACACAAGATGCTTAGCGGGCAGTGGTATAACCCGCTAGACAAAGAGCTGAGCGCAGAGCGCCTTGCATCGCGTAAGTTACAACAGCAGTTTAACCAGAGCGCACCGGATGATGAGGTGCTGCGCCGGCAGCTGTTAAAACAGTGGCTGCCCAATACCGGCAAGCATTTTTATGTTGAGCCGCCGTTTTACTGCGATTATGGCTACAACATTCGTGCCGGCAATAAGGTGTTTTTTAACTTTAACTGTGTAGTACTGGATGTCGCGCCGGTGAGTATTGGCAACAACGTGTTTATTGGCCCAGCGGTGCAAATTTACACAGTAAACCATCCACTGGATGCCGTAAAGCGGCGCACTTTGCTGGAGCAGGCTTTGCCGGTAACCATTGGCAATGATGTGTGGATTGGTGGTGGTGCCATGATATTACCCGGTGTGACCATAGCGGATGGCAGTGTTATAGCCGCTGGCAGTGTGGTAACCAAAGATGTACCGGCGGGGGTGATGGCTGGTGGCAATCCGTGTAAAGTAATTAAAGCTTTAAAAGCGGCTTATTGATATTGCCTAGGTAAATTTAATGTAATGTTTTGGTGTTAATCTGGTATTCAGCACTAGCCTGTAACTATAATCGGCGCAGAAGCAGATTACAGGAACCTGGCAATGAAATTTACTCATACTGTTATTGCAGTAGCCGTCTTACTCGTGGCATCGCAAGCGAATGCATGCGGTTTCAGGTTAAATGATGGTAAGTTACTTAAATGCGGCATGACGCGCATTGAAGTAATGGCTGTCGCAGGAGAACCTCTGGCAAAAGACATCGAAACCACGGCGGTTGATAGTGGTGAGCCGGTTAAAGGTGAAACTATTGAAACCTGGTCTTACCGTTTACAAGGCGATATTGGCGGTGAGTATTTGGTGTCTGTGACATTAAGCGCTGGTAAAGTCAGTGCAATTTACCGCAAACAACAAGGTCGCATTTGATACATTAACGTGATAGCAGATACAAGTCGCCTAGCGTCATACTGTTTCCGCCTAGCTTGAGCTGGCTTAGCAACAGTAAGGCGCTACTGTAGGCGTCTTCTAGCGCATGGTGGTTTGTCATGTCTGGCAGGCCATGTCGCTTTAAGCAACTGGGTAGTTTTAGTGCATCATGTTTTACCACTTTGCCCTGGCGTAGCAGGCGCTGCCATTCCATCTGCATGGTATCGATAAATTTAAACCGCGGCGTTTTACCGAAGCATCGCTGACAGGCAATGCGCAAAAATTGCTCATCTAATCTGCTGTGGTGGGCAACAAATACATAGCCGGCGTATTGCGATAACAACTCTGTCAAGATGTCAGCTAAGTCATTACTACTTTTGAGCTGATGGTCATGCAAACCATGATACACCGCACTTTGGCCAACACTCACCGGGCTGTTAATTAAATAATGCCTGGCGTCTGATAACACGATTTCTTGATGACGTATCGGCACCCAGCCAATACTAACAATATGATCTTTGCGCGGATTTAGCCCGGTTAGTTCAAGATCTAACACCAGAAAGTATGCCTGTTGTACCGGTGTCGATGCTGGCGCAACTGACGTTTTGCTAAACGTGTCGACGTGTTTACTTAATGCTGTGTTTTTGCCCAGCAGCCAGCTAAACATGATTACATATCCCGACAGAAACGGTGTTTCAAGCTACTTTGTGCGGAGTTAATCACAGCAAAACCGTCTTTTAACTGATGCCGTGCCAGGCCGGATATCTCCATCGGGTCAAGCATGTTAGTTACATCATGGCCTTGTTGCAGATCGTGCTGATGTTTTTCCCAGCGCAGTTGTGCCAATAAATCAAAGGCATCGTTCAGGTTCTGACTGTCTTTGTTATCCAGTACACCTTGTATGGTTAGTTGCTGTAAGCGACGGCGGGTATTTATTTCGTAAATTCCTGCAGACAACGCATAAACCCGCACTAAGTCAGTAATTAAGCTAATACCCCGTTTTTTAAGATCAAGCCCTTGTCGATGTTTACCATCGGGCTCAAGAATAAAGTTTTTAAAAAAGCCCAATGGCGCTGTACGCTGCAGTGCGGCCTGCGCCAGGTGATATAAAAACAACGGCGCTTCAGTGGTGCGCTGTAAAATATCTTCTTGTAATGCATTGAACAGGCCTTTGCTGCCGTCTATGACCCGCATATCAAAAAAGATACTAGCTTTTAATAATGCTTCTGGCGTGGGGGTGGCGATCCAGCGGGCAAATCGTCCTGACCAACCTTTTAAGCTTAAACGTAGCTCCACATTCGTGGCCATAATATTGCCAGGACACAAAATAATGCCGCACTGATCTAAGCCTTTACACACGATGTCAGCCAGTGCGATGAAGTACTCGCCAACAGCACCGGTTGGTTCTTTCTCCAATAGCAAGGCGTTGTCCTGATCGGCATTTAAGCTTTGATCCATCCTGGCTTGCGAACCGAATGCCAGCCAGCTAAATACACAGGGTGCGGCGCCAAGTTGTTGCTGAGCCAGATAAATTAAACGTTGCGTCAACGCGTCAGTAATAGTGGTAATAATATGACCAGCTTCATGCGCAGGCACCTGTTGCTTGCTTAATGTTATTGCCAAAGTGGGGATTTGCTGACTGCAACGTTCCAGGCCGTCGACTGACGTTTGACGATGAATTTCGCCAATTAAATACACAGGATGATCTTGTTGGCTACGCATGATGTCAGTTGCTGTTAGCATGCCACAGCAAAGATTTTGCTCCATTACCGGTAAGTGATGGATATTGTGTTGGCTCATCTGTTGCACTGCTTCGTACAAATACGCATGGCGGTCAATATGTTGGGGCTGGCGTGTCATTATCTGGCCAACCTGAGTGCTCGCAGGCAAACCTTGCGCCAGTACCCGGTTACGCAAATCCCGGTCGGTTACAATTCCGACCAGTGTGTCATGCTCTTCTACCAGTAAGGAGGATACCCGGCTGTCAGACATTTGTTTAGCTGCAGCTTGTACCGTTTGTTCTGGTCGGATAGCGATTTTACGCTGCTGAACTATGTCACTAATTTTTAGCGTAAAGCGCGAGCTTTGCTGTTGCTCACGATATTGGTGTAAGCGACGACTGAATAAGCGTTGGAAAAAAATGTCGACATTTTTATACTGGTAGCGGCATTGATGAAACGCATCTGCGGCCAGCCAATACACCAAACCGTCTTCTTCACAAATTAGGCTGTCATTGTCGGAAAGGCCGGTAAGTAAATGCTGGTAACCATAAAAATCGCCACTTTGTAACTTTGTCAGTAACTGTTGCTGATCGCTATACAATGTGAAAATACCTGTACGCACCATCATTAACCGATCTGTGTTGATGTTGACTCGGTCTTGCGCCTGATAATAATACACATTTATTTGCCCAGCTAGTTGGCCAAGCGCAGCGTCATTAAGTTGGTTAAATGGCGTTATGTCGGCAAGAAAGGTTGTAACGTCAGCAACTTCCATTATATCTCCGGTTAAACCGAATTAATTTGTAGTATTGATTAGCTGTTACACACAGCAATAAGCAGGGCATCGTCACTGCTAAGTTTTTTCCAGTCACTGCCGACAGGGGCATTAGGCGCTGGAATTTGCAGTTGGGCGCTGAAATTAGTTTGCGCTTGCTGTTGGCAGTGCACAACCTGCGATACTCTTCGCGCTGTGGCGCGGCGTTCAAAAAAGTATAAATCAACCAGCTTTAGCTGAGGATTAATTTGATTAACAGATGCATTAGCCGTATCTGCTGCAATGAAGCGCAGCGTTTGTGGGTATAGGTAGCTCCAGGGGCGCCAAACGGCTTGTTCCTGCACTTTTTTAACGACTACTACGCCAGCGGGTAACAAACTTGCTTGATGATCAAACCAGCTGTATTCGCTGTGGATCTGAAATCCTAGCATGGTGGCACCAGCAAATACCGGCATTAGCCACCGCGGGGTTTTATTGGCGCTGAGCTTACGTAATATGAGTGCGATACCTGCACCACCGAGGCCGGCGACAACAGTTGCGATCAGTTCCCATAACATAAAGACTTCCTGAAAAAGACGGGCTTTCACTGTGAAAGCCCGTTGTTATTGTGGGCTTACTTTGCCAGGCAAAGCAAGCTATTGCAGTTAGTGGCCTGTTGCGGCGCCAGCACCTTTAGGGTAGCGCACACTTTCTACCAACTCCTGGATGTGTTTTGGTGGCGCTTCGGTAGCAGAAGACACCGCGAACGCCACAGCAAAGTTAATCATCGCGCCGACAGCACCAAATGACAATGGTGATATACCAAACAACCAGTTAGCTTGAACGTTGTCAAACGTATTGGTGCCAGGAATGAAGAACCATCCCAGATACAGGAAGATGTACAACACGGTAGACAGTAAACCTGCCAACATACCGGCAATAGCACCTTTGTTATTAACCCGCTTGGAGAATATACCCATCATCAACGCTGGGAAGATTGACGCTGCAGCAATACCAAACGCCAATGCCACGGTTTGTGCCGCGAAGCCTGGTGGGTTCATACCAAGCCAGGTTGCTACCACTATGGCAACAGCCATAGAAATACGCGCAGCACGCAGTTCACCTTTTTCCGTGATGTTGGGGTTTATCGAACCCTTAATCAGGTCATGGCTAACAGCCGAAGATATCGCCAGCAATAAGCCTGCTGCGGTAGATAACGCTGCGGCTAAGCCACCGGCAGCAATTAAACCGATAACCCAGCCAGGTAAGTTGGCAATTTCAGGGTTAGCCAGTACCAGAATATCGTTATTAACGGTTAATTCATTGCCATTCCAGCCACGCTCAGTAGCGGTTTGCTTGAATGACTCAGACTTGTCGTTATATAACTGAATACGTCCATCGCTATTTTTGTCGTCAAACTGAATTAAACCAGTTTGTTCCCAGTTTCTTATCCAGTCTGGCCGCTCGGCGTATTCAATCGCATCAGCAGAAGGGCCTGCAGGGTAAATAGTATTTAACAGGTTTAAGCGTGCCATAGAGGCAACTGCTGGCGCAGTTAAATACAGCAGGGCGATAAATACTAAGGCCCAACCGGCTGACCAGCGTGCGTCAGATACTTTAGGTACAGTGAAGAAACGAATAATAACGTGTGGTAAACCGGCAGTACCTATCATGAGAGACAGTGTAAAAAGCACCATATTTAGTTTGTTTGATACATCGGCGGTGTAGTCGGTAAAGCCCAAATCGCGAACGACTAAATCCAGCTTTTGCAGCAATGGCATGCCAGAGGCGGTATGTTCAGAGAACAAACCTAACGGAGGTAATGGATTGCCGGTCAACTGCAGCGAGATAAAGATGGCCGGAATAGTGTAAGCAATAATCAGTACCACATATTGCGCGACCTGGGTGTAAGTAATGCCCTTCATACCGCCCATTACCGCATACAAAAATACGATAACTGCCGCAATGATTAAGCCGGTATCACTTTCTACTTCCAAAAAGCGTGAGAATGCCACGCCGGCGCCAGTCATCTGACCGATAACGTAAGTTACTGAGGCAATAATTAAACACGCTACGGCAACAAAGCGGGCATTTTTACTGTAGAAGCGATCACCAATAAACTCAGGTACAGTAAACTTACCAAACTTACGCAGGTAGGGCGCTAATAGCATCGCTAATAACACGTAACCACCGGTCCAACCCATCAGAAAGGTAGAATTAGCGTAACCGCCAGCAGCTATTAAGCCTGCCATAGAAATAAACGACGCTGCAGACATCCAGTCAGCAGCAGTAGCCATACCGTTCATTACCGGGTTAACACCACCGCCGGCAACATAAAACTCTTTGGTCGAACCGGCACGGGCCCAGATCGCAATGGCGATATAGAGCGCGAACGAGCCGCCAACGAAAATAAGATTAATTGCAAATTGACTCATGACGACCTTACTCCTCGCTCAAGCCAAATTCTTTATCGAGCTTATTCATTCTCCAGGCATAGAAGAAGATCAGTACGATAAACGTTAAAATAGACCCCTGTTGTGCAAACCAGAAGCCCAGGTCGGTACCGCCTACGCTGATGCCAGATAACAGTGGCCGCAATAAAATGCCGCCGCCGTATGACACCAAAGCCCAGACGATGAGGCTGCCTATAATCAAGCGAAGATTCGCTGACCAATAAGCCGCCGCGTTACGATCGTGCTCTGTCATAAATACACTCCTTTTCCTTTGTTATTTTTATCTTGCAAAGTTAATCTAGCAGTTGTTAACACAAGTTAAAGCCCGACTTTAGTCGAAGCCCGGGTACTGCTAATTGACTTGTGCGCCGTGTTAAGCCAAAAGTAGATAAAGTTAATCACAGGAGAGTGCAGTGACCGCTTGGGTAGTTGCCGTATTGGCATTGTTGTATGTCGGTGGTTTATTCCTTATCGCGAACTGGGGTGAACGCCATGCCGACGACAAACTAATACGAAAGTATGGGGGCTTAATCTACAGCCTGGCGTTAGCGGTGTACTGCACATCCTGGACCTATTACGGCGCTGTTGGTTCGGCGGTTACTCAGGGTTGGGATTATATTCCTATTTATTTAGGCCCCATTTTATTGTTTATTTTTGCTCAGCCGTTTTTGTTTAAGCTGCTGTATGTTGCCAAAAAACAGAATGTCACGTCAGTTGCCGATTTTATTTCGTCCCGCTACGGTAAGCGTAAGAATATTGCCTTACTTGCCTCGCTTATTTGTTTAGTGGTGGTTGTGCCTTACATTGCGCTGCAACTTAAAGCCGTGTCCAGTTCATATCAAGTGTTACTGGGCGGCGATTTTTCAGATGACACGACTAATTGGTGGCAGGACAGTGCCTTTCTAAGTGCACTGGCTATGGCTTTTTTTGCCATTTTGTTTGGCACCCGCAAATTGCACCTAACGGAACAAAGCCGTGGTGTAATGGTAGCCATTGCGTTTGAGTCGGTGGTTAAGCTATTTGCGCTAATGACACTGGGGTTGGCGGTTTATGTGTTTGTGCTGGGCGACAGCAGTAACGTATTCCAGCGATTTGCTGAACATGCTATGGCGCATCAGCAAAGCGCTGACTTCGGTGTTTTGGAGTTTATTACTAAAACAGTGCTGGCGATGGTTGCTGTATTTTTGCTACCACGACAATTTCACGTTGCCTTTGTCGAAAACGTATCACACCACCATCTGCGCCATGCCAGACGCTGGTTCGTGCTGTACTTATTTTTAGTCACTATAGTGGTAATACCCATCGCGATTGCTGGCATGCAGCTATTTCCGCAAGCGCTAAATGCAGCTGACAGCTTTGTGCTATTGATCCCGGCCCAGTCAGGTTGGAATACCTTAAGCGTATTAGTGTTTATTGGTGGATTTTCTGCTGCCACGTCAATGATTATTATCTCCACCCTGGCCTTATCTACCATGATTAGCAACGATGTGATCATGCCAGGATTACTGCGCAGCAGTAAAACACAGGGCTTACCACATGACTACAGCCTGCTTATATTATTGGTAAGGCGCAGCATGATAATACTGGTGATGGTGTTGTCTTACTTGTACTACCGTGTGTTTGCCAGAAACTACGAGTTGGCTGAAACCGGCTTACTGGCTTTTGCGCTGGTGATTCAGCTGGCCCCCGCGGTGATTGGCGGTTTATATTGGCGCCGTGGCAATGCCTGGGGGGTTTATCTTGGCTTAAGTATCGGCTTTTTGTTGTGGTTCTACACGTTGATGTTACCGCAGTTAGTCAGTACCGGCGCTATAGACAGCAATATTATGCAGACGGGCTTATTTGGTTTGTCGATACTGGTGCCAACGGCGTTATTTGGCACTGAGCTCGATAGCTTAAGCCATGGCGTATTATTTTCGCTCGGTTTTAACCTGCTATTTTACATTGTTGGTTCATGGTTAACCCAAGTAAATTTGCAGGACCGATTGCAGGCGGTTGCTTTTGTTAAACCCAATTTGCCGGTTAATCACCAGGACACTCCGGCGCGGCGTATTCGAATTCGCAATACAGAGTTGAAGATATTATTGGAGCGTTTTGTTGGCGCGCATCGTGCTAATGAATGTTTGCAGGAATATGGTCGTCGACAAGAGGTTGGACTGCAACTGGACGACTTACCCAGTGTTGGCCTGGTTGAACATGTTGAGCGTGAACTGGCGGGGGTAATAGGAGCCTCGTCGGCCTCAGCAATGGTTAATGCGGTGCTGGAAGGGCGGCAGTTAGGGTTTGAAGATGTGGTAACGCTGTTTGATGACACGACTCAGGCCATTCAATTCTCACGCAAAATTTTATTTTCCACGCTAGAGCACTTGAGCCAGGGCGTGAGTGTGGTTGATCGGGACCTTAAGTTAGTAGCATGGAACCGTGCTTATCTTGAAATGTTTGATTATCCGGATGCTATGGTTCGGGTTGGCCGGCCAATAGCTGATATCGTGCGGCTGAATGCCGAGCGCGGCCTGTGTGGCCCGGGTACTAGTGATGAACATGTCGAAAAGCGCATCGCCCATATGCAAAATGGCACTGCCCACGTATTTCAACGTGTGCGGCCAGATGGCAAAGTAATAGAAATGCGAGGTAATCCAATACCTGGCGGTGGCTTTGTTACCAGCTTTACTGACATTTCAGAACATGTAAAAGCGGTGCAAGCGCTGGCCGAAGCGAAGCAATATTTGGAAGATAGGGTACAAGAGCGTACCCACACTATTTCTGAAATTAACCATGAATTACTCGAAGAAGTACGACGCCGACGTGAGACTGAACAGCAGTTGCTGCAAGCCAAAGCGGAAGCTGAAGTGGCAAATGCTTCAAAAACACGCTTTTTGGCACTGGCGAGTCACGACATACTACAGCCATTAAATGCGGCACGTTTATTTACCGCCGCACTGCTGGGCAGCAAGGATACGCAACAACAACAGCATATTATTGGTCAGCTGGATAATTCACTCAAAGCATCAGAAGAGCTTATTTCCACCTTATTGGAAATAGCCAAGCTGGACGACGGTAAATTATCTCCGGATGTTCAAACCGTGTCCCTGCAGGAGTTGTTATCGCAGTTAACCGATGAGTTTAATTTACTCGCCAAACAAAAAGGCCTGCAATTACAGGTAAGATCAGCTGATTACCAGGTGCAAACTGACCCAACGTACTTGCGGCGAATTTTGCAGAATATGCTGTCAAATGCGATTAAATACACAAAAAAAGGCCGTGTTTTGCTGGGTTTTCGCAAGCGAGGGAAGCAACTGCTTATACAGGTATGGGACAGTGGCCCCGGTATTGTTGAACCAGATTTACAGCGTATTTTTGAAGACTTTTATCGTATAGACGCCACAGCAAAAGGCCAACAAGGTGTGGGTTTGGGGCTTGGTGTTGTCAACCGTATGGCAAAGCTATTAGGCCACCCATTGACAGTGAAATCCTGGCCAGGTAAAGGAAGCATGTTTAGTATTCAGCTGCCTTTAATTACGTCTGCTGCTCGCACTGAACTGCCATTGCCTGCAACCGCAGTGCAGCGCCCGGTGCTGGGGTTATCTGTTGTTTGTGTGGACGATGATGCCGCCAATCTGGCCGCTTTGTCAGTGTTATTGCAACAATGGCAAATAGATGATGTTACTTGTTTTTATGATGAGGAGACTTTGCTGCAGTATGCTCGTAACCAGCAGCCACCTGATGTGCTATTGATTGACTACCAGCTTGGCCAGCATTTAAACGGGCTGCAGTTATATGAAAAAATAAAATCGATTTGGGGCAACGTCAATGGTGTGTTGGTTTCTGCGTCGCCAGAAACCGGCTTAGCTATGAAAGCCAAGCAGCACGGCTTAATGTTTTTGGCTAAGCCAATCAAACCCGCTGCATTGCGGGCAAGTTTAAACCATTTGAAAATGCTTAAGCGGGCGCAACAGTGATCAATGTTGTGCCATTGCTTTGTTAACCGGTGGTTCAAGTGTAAGGCGCTGCGCCTGGATCACTACCTGGGTGCGGTTGGTCACACCTAACTTTCTGAAAATAGCTGTAATGTGCGCTTTTACTGTAGCTTCAGAGATGTGCAAATCGTAGGCTATTTGTTTATTCAGCCAGCCTTCGGTGAGGTAATAGAGTACTTTATATTGTTGATGGGTTAGCTGCGCGACTTTAGCGGCTAAATCTAAATCGTCTTCTGCTTTTTCGCTATGGTGTTCCAATACCTGTTTCTTAATATTTTGCGGCACCCACAGATCACCGGCTAGTACGGCATTTAACGCTGCACTGATATCCGCCGGATTAGCCGATTTAGGCACATAAGCTGAGGCGCCAAACGCCATCACACGACGAATAACGTCTAGCTCTTCGCTGGCGGAGATCACTACTATAGGTAATGCTGGAAAGTTTTTCCGTAGCTGTATCAGTCCAAGAAAACCACAGTTGCCTGGCATATGTAAATCCAGTAACAGTAAGTCGGTATCCGGATGTTGCTCTAAGGCGGTACAGGTGCTGTCGAAACTATCGGTTTCAATGGTGGCTTTGGTGGCAAAAGTGCTGCTAATGGCATTAATAAGCGCATTGCGAAACAACGGGTGGTCGTCTGCGACGATCAGTTTTGCCATCTTGGCCTCCGGCGAAAGGAATTATAATTATTATATTGTACTTGTATAAAAGGCCGCTTGTGCGGCCTTTTATACTGCGGTGAGCAAGACGCTGTGTCAAGCGTGTACTTAATGAAACGCTTATTTACGATTCAAGCGGTTATTTACTAAAGTTTCTACCACAGATGGATCGGCTAGGGTAGATATGTCGCCCAGTTGCTCGTGCTCATTTGCGGCAATTTTACGCAAGATACGCCGCATTATTTTACCGGAGCGTGTTTTGGGTAGTCCGGTTGGTGCCCATTGAATAAGGTCGGGTGCTGCAATAGGCGAAATTTCCTCGCGTACCCAATCACGCAGCGCTTTGGTTAGCTCTGTGCTGGGTTCTACCCCAACACGTGGCGTGACGTAGACATAAATACCCTGGCCTTTAATATCATGTGGATAGCCGACAACGGCGGCTTCAGCTACGGCATCGTGAGCAACCAGACAACTTTCAATTTCAGCAGTGCCTAATCGATGGCCGGAAATATTAAGTACGTCGTCAACCCGGCCGGTTAGCCAGTAATAACCATCCGTATCACGTTTAGCGCCATCACCAGTAAAGTACATGCCAGGATAAGTGCTAAAGTAAGTTTGTTCAAAACGCTCATGGTCGCCATACACGGTGCGCATTTGTCCTGGCCAGCTGTCTTTAATTACCAGATTGCCCTCACACTCGCCACTGAGTTCTTTGCCTTCATTATCAACAATAGCGGGTATAACACCGAAGAATGGTCGGGTGGCTGAACCCGGTTTCAGTTCTGTACAGCCTGGCAGGGGGGTGATAAGGATGCCGCCCGTTTCTGTTTGCCACCATGTATCGACAATGGGGCAATTACCCTTACCAAACTTTTCATGGTACCAGCTCCAGGCTTCGGGGTTTATCGGTTCACCAACACTGCCCAATGTTTGTAACGATGCTAATGAACACCCTTCAACCGGCGCCTCGCCATGAGCCATTAGCGCGCGGATAGCGGTGGGTGCGGTATAAAGAATATTGACCTGATACTTATCAACAATTTGCGCCATACGTTTAACACTAGGGTAGTTAGGCACGCCTTCAAACAACACACTGCTGGCACCGTTTGCTAGCGGTCCGTAAACAATATAGGTATGGCCTGTAACCCAGCCAATATCCGCTGCGCACCAGTATATGTCTCCATCATGATAATCAAAGACATACTGATGTGTCATCGATGCCCACACCATGTAACCGCCTGTCGTATGTAACACGCCCTTAGGCTTACCTGTCGAGCCGGAGGTGTATAAAATAAACAACGGATCTTCGGCATTCATTGGTTCCGCAGCACAGTCACTGCTTTGTTGGCTTACCAAGTCGTGATACCAAACATCACGACCGTCTTTACCGGCTTGCATATCGACATTTTTGCCAACATGTTTTACCACAATGACGTTCTGCACTGGTGAGGCATCGCCCAGGTGTGCCAAAGCCATATCGGTGTTGTCTTTTAAATTGGTAACGCGGCTGCCGCGTAATGCCTGATCGGCAGTAATAACTAACCTAGAGTCACAATCAACAATACGGCTGCCAAGGGCGTCAGGAGAAAATCCTGCAAACACGACGGAATGCACCGCACCAATGCGAGCGCAGGCTAATAAGGCTACAGTTGCTTCTGGGATCATCGGTAAATAAATGGTGACTTTGTCGCCTTTTTTTACGCCCAGCTGTTTCATACCATTTGCTAACTGACACACTTGCTGGTGCAACTGGGCGTAGGTCACCGATTTTTGTACTTCAGGTGAGTCACCTTCCCAATAGTAAGCAACCTGGTCGGCGCGTTGCGGCAGGTGTCGGTCCAGGCAGTTGTAGCTGGCATTCAACACGCCATCACTAAACCAGCTAATGTTAACCTGACCACTGGCAAAACTGGTATTTTTTACCTTAGTGAAAGGTGAAAACCAATGCAGACGCTTACCATGTTCTGCCCAGAACTGATCTGGCGAACTGATAGACTGCTGGTACATCTGCTTATATTGTTCATTATTCAACAGTGAGCGGTCCGCTGCACTGGCGGGTACCGGATAAACTGATTGATGTGACATAACTTCCCCTGTGAGAGCTTCTTTAATCTGATGATGTCTTTCTATAGAAGCCGCGCGATATTTGAAATTAGACCTTAGTCTAGCCAATCTTCAAGCGCAGCGCTAACGCTAACCTTGTGGCATTAAGAAAGCCATTCCATTGGTCTACTGCGACTAAAGGCTAATTGCAGTAGCACCAGGTCTGAATCACAGTTGGTACGCAAAATTACCATTACAAGAACAAAAGATGGAGAGACGGCACATGAAAAAAATAACAAAAATATCTTACCTCACTGCTTGTATAGTTTTAGCCGCAGGTAGCGTTCAGGCCAATGGGTTTAACATTGGTGAAACAGACGTGACCTTTGGTGGTTACGTTAAGCTTGATGCAATGTATACAGACAGCTCAGATGGCCAAATTGCAACCGGCATTGGTCGCGACTTCTATATTCCTAGCCTGACCCCTGTTGGGGGGGGAGATGAAGGGGGCACTTTTGATTTTCATGCCCGGCAATCCCGATTTTTCTTTAAAACGACGACAAAACTGGAAAATGGTAAAACGCTTGGTGGCCATATTGAGCTAGATTTCATGGCTACTGCTGGTGGCGATGAGCGCATAACTAACAGCTATTCGCCAAGATTACGTCAAGCTTTTATAACTTATGATGGTTGGTTGTTCGGTCAAACCTGGACGACTTTCATGGATTTAAATGCGTTACCCGATACGCTTGATTTTATCGGTAACACTGATGCGATGCCATTTGCCCGCCAGGCACAAATTCGGTATAGCAGTGGAAACTTTCAGATAGCGATTGAGAACCCGGAAAGCACTGTCACGCCGTTTGGCGGCGGGGGGCGAATTACTACCGACGACAACGCTACGCCTGATTTGGTATTTAAATATGCCCAAAAGACAGATTGGGGTAATTGGTCTGTTTCGGCATTAGTGCGTCAATTGGCGTATGAAACGGCCACTATTGATACGACCACTTCAGCATTTGGTGTAAGCGCTACGGCAAAAATTTTGTTGCCAAACAATAACGATATCCGTATTACAGCAACCACGGGCTCGGGTATTGGTCGTTATATTGGTTTAAATACGGTAAATGGTGCAGTGCTGGATGCTGGCAATGAGCTTGAAGCGATTGATTCTTCAGCGTTTGCCGTAGCATACCGACACAACTGGAATAGTCAGTGGCGTAGTAATTTGGTTTATTCAATGTTGAGTGTAGATAATGACGTAAACCTGACCGGTACCGCGGTGACAAAAATGACCAGCAGTTGGACAACAAACCTGTTATACCAGGCTGCTAAAAAGCTAATGTTCGGTGTGGAATACAAATTGGCAAACCGCGAAGTAGAGGCAGGTGCTGATGGCGATATGCATCGCATTCAGTTCAGTGCGAAATACGATTTTTGATATTGGCACACTTAAAAAGCCAGACATAACGTCTGGTTTTTTATTGCTGAATCGCAGACAAATAAAAAAGGACACCTAAGTGTCCTTTTTTTAGCAAGCGCTTATATTACAGAACTGTAACGTTAGCAGCTTGTGGGCCTTTTTGGCCTTGTTCGATTTCGAAAGCTACGCGTTGGCCTTCGTTTAAGGTTTTGTAACCTTCAGTTTGGATAGCACGGAAGTGAACGAATGCGTCAGCGCCGCCGTTATCCTGAGTAATGAAACCGAAACCTTTATCAGCGTTGAACCACTTAACTACACCAGTTACTTTAGCCATGAATGACTCCTAAAAATTTTAATAAACTAATTGACGCTTAATTGCGCTTTTAGCCTGACTGTTACCTTACTTATGCGGCCAAACGTGCGTGAATCTTCAGGACATGACTTACAATGAAGCTGTGTAGCGAAGTTTTCATAAACATTTTGTTACATAGGTCTGCTTTACAGGCCGGAGAGAACTATAGCAGGTTTGAGCGGAATGTATATAGCAAATTGCAAATAAACCTTTGTCAGACAATAAAAAAGCACAAAAAATAAAAAAGGCCGCGAAAGCGGCCTTTAAAAGCAGTTGCTTATTTATTGTACGTTAAGCATTTAGCGCCAATTTGGGCTCAACAAAGGCGAAACCTAAAGCTTCAGCCACACTTTGGTTGGTTACATGACCGTTCATCACGTTCAAGCCATTCATTAAGTGGGCATCATCCAGCAGTGCCTGCTTATACCCTTTATTAGCCAAGCGCAAAATAAACGGCAGGGTGGCATTGTTCAGGGCAAAAGTAGACGTGCGTGGCACCGCGCCAGGCATATTAGCTACGCAGTAATGTACTACGTCATCAACAATGTAAGTTGGCTCGGCATGCGTTGTCGGTTTTGACGTTTCGACACAACCACCCTGGTCAATTGCCACGTCGACAATAGCTGATCCCGGTTTCATTCGCTTGATATGATCTTTGGTTACCAGTTTAGGTGCAGCTGCGCCAGGTACTAATACACCACCAATCACCAGGTCTGCGGCTAAGACTTCTTGCTCCAACGCATCAGCAGTAGAGTAAATCGCTTTTACTGCACCATTGAATTGGGCATTGATACGGCGTAGTACATCTACACTGCGATCCAGTACCGTGACATCAGCACCTAATCCCAGTGCCATTTGTGCGGCATTGGTACCGACCATACCACCACCAATTACAACTACTTTGGCCGGCGCTACACCCGGTACGCCGCCCAACAACATGCCGCGACCACCACATGATTTTTCCAGCGCACGGGCGCCGGCCTGAATTGACATGCGGCCAGCCACTTCTGACATGGGGGCTAACAGCGGCAAACCGCCACGGTTGTCGGTAACGGTTTCATAGGCAATACAAATAGCTTTAGATTTGATCAGGTCTTCAGTTTGCGGTAAATCCGGTGCCAGGTGTAAATAAGTAAACAGAATCTGGCCTTCGCGCAGCATGGCACGCTCAACCGCTTGCGGCTCTTTTACTTTAACAATCATTTGTGCTTGTGCAAAAACTTCAGCAGCTGTTGCTAAAACGCTTGCACCGGCAGCGACATAGTCGTCGTCTGTAAAGCCAATCCCCATACCGGCATTGGTTTCTATTAGTACACTGTGCTTGTGGTTTACCAATTCACGCACGCTGGCTGGGGTCATACCTACACGGTATTCATGGTTCTTAATTTCTTTTGGTACGCCAATAATCATCGTTTTATGCCCTTTTATCAGGTTATAGTCGGCTGAGGTAAAATATATGCGAAGTATACTGCTTAATATGTAGAATTAATGCTTGTTTTGAGGTGTGTTGGTAGTGCAATATTCTGTTTAATTAAAAAAAGCGAATTTTTTAGCTGCTATGTACTCTTTAAATAAAAGTATCAAGAAGTTAGACAGGATAGATCGTAAAATTCTAGCAGAATTGCAGCGTGATGGTCGTTTAGCCAATGTTGAACTGGCACGCAGAGTAGGGCTTAGCCCAACGCCTTGCCTTGAACGTGTGCGCAAGCTGGAAGCCGAAGGGGTGATCTTGGGGTATACCGCACAGGTTGATCCGCAAAAAGTTGGCGCGGCCTTGCTGGTGTTTGTCGAGATAACCTTAAGCAAAACCTCGCCGGAAGATTTTGACGAGTTCAGCAAAGCGGTACAAAAGTTAGAAGAAATTCAGGAATGTCATCTGGTTTCGGGGAGCTTCGATTTTTTGTTGAAGACACGGGTAGCCAACATGGCGGCCTACCGTGAACTGCTGGGGGAGACATTGCTGCGACTGCCAAGTGTACGTGAAAGCCGCACCTATGTGGTAATGGAAGAGGTGAAACAAACCACCTTTGTCGCGATCAGTGGTTAAATGCCGGTTCAGCCGCGCTTCACGGATGCACTTTTACAGTGTCTCTGGTATCTTAACGGCAACGCGATAGCCTAGTGTGCTTGAATAAAAATCATGATAAAAAGGTAGGGTTCTTCATTTGCAGAACAGAGTGTATTTTCCGCTAAACGGTGTGCAACGCTTGCTGGAAGTCGGGTTAATCGTTTTTTCCGGCTTTGGATTATTTCTATTGTTGGCACTGTTGTCCTTTGACCCGGCTGATCCAAGCTGGTCACAAACCGGGTATCAAAGCAATGTGCATAACTATGCCGGGCAAATAGGCGCCTGGCTGGCTGATTTGTTGCTGTTTAGTTTTGGCTGGATTGCCTACCTGGTGCCATTTCTGGTGGCGTTGGCGGGGTATTTATTGTTCAAACGCTTTCACGATTTAATGCGTCTGGATTACTTGATCTTGGGTTTGCGTCTAGTCGGGCTGGTGCTGACGTTACTGTCGGCAACTGCAATAAGTAGCTTGAATTTCAATGATATATTTTATTTTTCATCTGGTGGCGTTATTGGCGATGTCGTCAGCGGCACACTGCTGCCATATTTCAATTTTATTGGTACCATTTTGCTGTTGCTGTGCGGCTTTGCAACGGGTCTTACGTTAATGACAGGCATTTCATGGTTAACCTTAGCCGATGCCCTTGGTGCTGTCTGTTTTTACGGCATACAGTATCTGCTAACATTGCCACAACGTTTTCGTGAGCGCAGCAAAGATGATTTTGACCCTTTTGCTGTTGAACAACCGCAAGATGACATTGAAACTGAACCAGCCGCGATAGCAGAAAAACCTCGCAAGTCAGCACAGTTAAGTAAACCATTGAGCGATACTCTACCTATTACTCCGCTAAATGTTAAAACTGAAGCAAAAGCTTTTTACAGCGTAGATACTTTAGCGGATGAACAGCTATCTTTTAGTGCCATTGATGAGCCAGACACCAGCGCTTGGGGTGACACCTTGCAACAATTGGATTTACCTCCTGAACCCGAAGTGGAATCGGCACTGGCACAATTTAACGACGATGAGGATGACGTAGAGGAAGTGTCGCATATGCTAGAAGAGCTGCCCTCTCTGGCGTTGTTAGACCGACCGGATAAAGCCACAAATCCAATAGATCCGGCCGATTTAGAACGCGTATCCAGGCTGGTTGAAGTTAAGTTGCTGGACTTCAATGTTGAAGCCAAAGTGGTGGGTGTGCATCCTGGTCCTGTCGTTACCCGATTTGAACTTGATTTAGCACCCGGCGTTAAAGTAAGTAAAATTACGGGGTTGGCCAAAGATCTGGCACGGTCGCTCTCTGCAATCAGTGTGCGGGTTGTCGAAGTTATTCCCGGCAAGTCTTTTATTGGCCTTGAGTTACCGAATCAGCATCGCGAAATTGTGCGCTTGTCTGAAGTGATAGGTGATGAAATTTTTGAAAACTCTAAATCACCGCTAACCATGGTATTAGGAAAAGATATTGCTGGTAAGTCTGTGGTTGCCGATCTTGCCAAAATGCCGCATTTGTTGGTGGCGGGTACCACTGGTTCTGGTAAATCTGTCGGTGTGAATGTAATGATTTGTAGTTTGCTGTACAAATCAACGCCCGACGATGTGCGTTTTTTAATGATTGATCCGAAAATGCTTGAGTTATCAATTTATGAAGGCATTCCACACCTATTAACCGAAGTGGTCACTGATATGAAAGATGCGGCCAACGGCTTGCGTTGGTGTGTCGGTGAGATGGAGCGGCGTTACAAATTAATGTCCGCACTTGGCGTGCGTAATTTAAAAGGCTACAACGTTAAAGTAAAAGAAGCCATTATGGATGGCGCGCCACTAAAAGATCCGTTATGGCGGCCTTCAGATGACATGCGCACCGAGGCGCCGTTACTGGAGAAATTACCGTCCATAGTTGTGGTTATTGACGAATTTGCTGACATGATGATGATTGTCGGGAAAAAAGTAGAAGAGTTGATTGCCCGCATTGCGCAAAAAGCACGGGCTGCTGGTATCCATTTGATTTTAGCTACTCAGCGCCCATCAGTAGATGTGATAACCGGTTTAATTAAAGCGAATATTCCTACCCGGATTGCGTTTCAGGTGTCGTCGAAAATTGATTCCCGTACTATCTTGGACCAGCAAGGTGCTGAAAGCTTACTAGGGCAGGGCGATATGCTTTATCTGCCGCCCGGTTCTGGTGTACCTAACCGGGTGCATGGTGCTTTTGTTGATGACCATGAAGTACATGCTGTGGTGGCTGACTGGAAAAAGCGCGGTCGGCCAAATTACATACCGGAAATATTAAGCGGCGAAACTACCGAAGAAAATCTGTTACCCGGTGAAACAATTGAAGGTGACGATGGCGAAGCGGATCCGTTATATGATCAAGCCGTTGCCTTTGTTACCGAAAGTCGTCGCGCTTCGGTTTCCGGTGTGCAACGCAAGTTTCGTATTGGTTATAATAGAGCTGCTCGTCTGGTTGAGCAGATGGAGCATAGTGGTATTGTCAGTGGCCCAGGCCACAATGGTAACCGTGAAGTAATGGCGCCTCCGCCGCCCAAAGGATATTAAATGCTACGTAGTTTTTTAGCCGTAATGTTCATGCTGACGTCGGTTAACGTGTCGGCGCAAAGTGCTGAACAAACGCTGCAGCGCAAGCTTGCCAGTATCAAAACCTTTGCCGCTAGTTTTGAGCAGCAGGTTTTTGATAGTAACCAGCAGTTATTGCAGCAAGGCAAAGGCGAACTCAGCATAAAGCAGCCGGCATTGTTTCGTTTTGAAACAACTGAACCTGAACCAAATCTATTTATTGGTGATGGTACTAGTCTGTGGTTTTACAACGAAACGCTAGAGCAGCTAAGTATTTATGATGCAGCCAGTGAAGTGAACCGCACCCCTTTTGTGCTATTGACATCAACCAATCCAGCGCTATGGGCGCAATATGATGTCACGCAAAAAGGCGAGCAGTTTGTTATCCGTTCAAAAGATGACAACAGCCCGGTGACGCAACTTGTGCTGAGTTTCTCCGGTGCGGCGTTATCGACCATGCAGGTGCTGGATATCAATCAACAACGAAGTGAGTTTAATTTCACGCTAATGCAGCTAAATATTCCGTTGGACGACGATTTGTTTCACTTTACGCCACCTCAAGATACTGACATTGACGACCAGCGGCAGTGACCATTATCGTGACGCCGTTACCACTAGATTTTGCCGAAGACTTTCGCCCACTGGCAGCCAGAATGCGGCCGCGCAATTTAAGCGAATATGCCGGTCAGTTACATTTAATTGGTGAGGGTACTGCGTTAAAAAAAGCTATTGAAGCAAGGCGGGTATTTTCACTGATTTTGTGGGGGCCACCAGGCTCAGGTAAAACTACCTTGGCCGACGTTATTGCATGTCATGCCGATGCGTCAATAACTAAGCTGTCGGCCGTTACCTGCGGTATTAAAGAAATCCGTGAAGCTATCGCACAGGCCCAACAACGGCAGCAACAGAACCAGCAACGTACGTTGTTGTTTGTCGATGAAGTACATCGGTTCAACAAAAGCCAGCAGGATGCATTTTTACCTTTTATAGAAGATGGCACCATTATCTTTATTGGCGCTACTACGGAGAATCCATCTTTTGCGTTAAATAACGCTATATTATCCCGGGCTCGGGTCTGTGTGTTAAAAGCACTGACTGATACCGATTTGCGCCAGGTACTGCAGCAGGCTTTAACTGACAAAGAGCGTGGGCTTGGTAATGAGCTTATCAGCCTGACCGCGGAAGCGGAGCAGCTATTATTACAACTGGCAGCGGGCGATGGCCGTAAATTGCTGAACTTGTTAGAGCAAGCTGTTGAGCTGACTGATACTGCAGCAAACGCCAAACTGATAGGCTTTGAAACACTCAAACATCTGGTACCCAAGCAATTGCCGGGTTTTGATAATCAGGGTGATATGTTCTATGACCTTATATCAGCCTTTCATAAATCAGTGCGCGGCTCCGACCCTGATGCCGCACTTTATTGGTACTGCCGGATACTGGCAGGGGGCGCTGATCCTTTGTATGTTGCCAGGCGCTTGTTGGCCATTGCCAGTGAAGACATCGGCAATGCTGATCCCCGAGCGTTAACCCTGGCACTGAATGCTTGGGACACGTTCGAACGGGTAGGCCCGGCAGAGGGTGAGCGGGCCATTGCCCAGGCAGCTGTATACATGGCGTTAGCGCCAAAAAGCAATGCCGTGTACCGCGCTTTTAATCAGCTTAAACAACTGGTAGCAGAGCAACCTGCTTATGAGGTACCGCTACATTTGCGTAATGCGCCAACTAAATTAATGCAGCAACTGGGTTTTGGTGAAGGTTATCGCTATGCGCATGACGAGCATGGCGCTTATGCGGCCGGCGAGCGCTATTTGCCTGCTGAATTGGCCGGGCAGCAGTTTTATCAACCGGTGAACCGTGGTATGGAAAAGCAGCTGGCAGAAAAGCTGAGCTACCTTAGGCAGTTGGATGCAGACAGTGAGCGTAAAAGGGATAAATAATGCTGACAACTTATTTGGCTGTTGCTATCGGCGGTGCGAGCGGCGCTTGTTTACGTTATGGTTGCAATGAGTTGGCGCTGAATGTTTTCGGTAAGTCATTCCCTTTTGGCACTTTGCTGGTTAATATTCTCGGTTCATTTGTACTGGGGTTATTATATGCGCTGTTTAGCAGTGGTGTACTAGCGGCATCACCCTGGCGTGCGCTGTTTGCTATTGGTTTAATCGGCGCTTTTACCACCTTTTCCACCTTTTCGCTGGATACCGTCTTGCTACTGCAGCAAGGCGACTGGCTAAAAGCAATCGCCAACGTATTTTTAAATGTGTTGTTATGTTTAACGCTTGCCTGGTTAGGGCTTAAACTGGGTTCAATGAAGTAATTACTATGTTAGATGCGAAATTTTTACGTAATGAATTAACTGAAACCGCTGCGCGTTTGGCTCAGCGTGGTTTTGTGCTGGACGTAGCGCGCTTAGCGGAGCTGGAAGAGCAGCGCCGTAAGCTGCAGGTAGATACTCAAGAGTTACAAAATCTGCGTAATACCAAATCGAAAGCTATTGGCCAGGCCAAAGGACGCGGTGAAGACATTGCGCCGCTGTTGGCGGAAGTAGACGGCCTTGGTGCGCAGTTGGATACCGCCAAGCAGCAACTTGATACTGTGTTGGCAGAGGTAGAGCAAATTGCCCTGACTATCCCCAATTTACCTGATGCCTCCGTGCCACAAGGTAAAGATGAAACGCAAAACGTAGAAGTGCGCCGTTTCGGCGAGCCGCGTCAGTTTGAGTTTACTATTCAGGACCATGTTGCATTGGGCGAGGCCTTGGATAAGGGGCTGGATTTTGAAAGTGCAGTAAAAGTAGCGGGCTCGCGCTTTGTAGTTATGCGCGGTCAGGTTGCCAGGTTGCATCGTGCATTGACGCAATTTATGCTCGACTTACATACAAATGAGCACGGCTATACTGAGCTATACGTGCCTTATTTAGTTAATCATGCCAGTTTGTATGGCACGGGACAGTTACCAAAATTCGGCGCTGATTTATTCCATACTCAACCTGCGACAGAAGAAGGTCAGGGTATGGCTCTTATCCCAACTGCTGAAGTACCGGTCACAAATTTAGCGCGCGATACTATCTTTGACGCCAGTGAGCTGCCGGTAAAATATACTGCCCATACACCTTGTTTCAGAAGTGAAGCGGGTTCTTATGGTCGTGATACCCGTGGTTTAATTCGTCAACATCAGTTTGATAAAGTGGAATTAGTGCAGCTGGTGCACCCTGAGCACTCAATGCAAGCGCTGGAACAGCTTACCGGTCATGCAGAGCAGGTTCTGCAGCGTCTGGGTTTACCCTACCGCGTGATGTTATTATGTACTGGCGATATGGGGTTTGGCTCGACCAAAACCTTTGATCTGGAAGTGTGGTTGCCTGCCCAGGATACCTACCGGGAAATTTCTTCCTGTAGCAATATGGGGGATTTTCAGGCGCGACGGATGCAGGCCCGCTTTCGTAGCCCTGAGATGAAAAAGCCTGAGCTTATTCATACGCTTAACGGCTCTGCGCTGGCAGTAGGCCGTACATTGGTAGCGATATTGGAAAACTATCAACAAGCGGATGGCAGTATTGTGATCCCAGAGGTGCTGCGGCCTTATATGGGTGGCCTGGCGCAGCTAAGCTAAGCACTCAGGTTAACGCTTTTCAGTCGACTAGTGCACCCGCAGCGCAGGCAGCTGCACTGCGGGTAAACCCTAACTAAGGATGGTGGCATGGCCCCGAAATCAAAAAAAAGTGCTAAACAAACAAATTCGTCAATGATGCGTGGTATTTATTGGACTGTCATTATTGGTATTGTGGCAATAGTGGTCATTGTTACCTTAGAGGCCATTATCGGTGTTATGGGTAATGCCTAACGATGTTACAGGCACTTTGCTGGTTTGGGTAAGCCGGCGATACGTGTGGCTTGCTTCGCCGGTCCTTGTGGAAACAGCATAAATAAGTATTTGCTATTGCCTTTATCAGGCCCCAGCTGTTGTGCCATGGCTTTGACCAGTATCCGCATTGCCGGAGAGCTATTAAATTCGAGATAAAATTGCCGGACAAAATGCACTACTTCCCAGTGCGCTGATGTTAAAACAATGTTTTCTAGCCGCGCAAACTCTACCGCTATTTGCTCGGTCCAATCTTGCAAGTTTGCCAGATAACCATGTTGATCAAGTGGTACTGCAGTCTCATTTATTGTCAAATGTGCCATAAAATATTCACTTGAGCTTCAATACAAAGTTCAACCCAGCGCTCTGCACTGATAACACTGATGTTATTCGCTACCTGCACTTGTCTTACGTTAACATCAATATCCAAGGCATATAGCTGGATGGTAGGCCAGACAATATCAATTCTTGCACATAAGTACACCGCGTCTTGACGCAATAAAATACTGTCTTCCGGTAGAGACACCAGGCTCAGCTCATCCATAACAATTGCAGGGGAGGTAATGCTGATTAATTTCATTAGCTGGTAATCACCTGATGTTGCCGTGCCAGTAATAAGGCGATATCTGTTTTATCCAGCACCTTGGCGCGGATACTGATGTCGTGCGCCTCGATACCGCGCTGTTGCAGTGCGTGCTGACAAACGTACACATGCTCTATATCGTACAGGGCAAACAGTTTAAAACTGCGTGGGTAAGCTTTGAGTTTAAAGTCGACATGGTCCTGGCTAGAAAGTAACTGATATACCGCGTCGCCACTAAACAACACACTAACATTATGTTCAACGGCAGCCATTGCCAATATTAAATCTAAGGCTTCACGGCCCTTACTGCTGTTAAATGGGCTGTGCTGTTGTATCACAAGAATATTGCGCATCAGAATTGCACCAGTTTATCGATATTTACCTGACGCATAGCGAACTCAGCCAAACCTGCCGCGATATAACCGGCTCTAGCAGGGCGTATATCGCTAACGACGCCACGCTTTTCGGCTGCGGTAATGCAAAACAGCAATGCAATTGCGTGCTGCTGGCAAAACTGAGCCAGTTCGCTAGCCAGGTCTGGTTCATCGGCTGGTAAATCAGTGTGTGCAGCGACAGAATAAACGGCGTCTTGATATAAAAATAGATGGTCGATTTCGTGGCCTTTGTTTAGCGCCGCTCTTGCGAACAGCATTACGCTGGCCAGGTTCTGGTTAGCAAAACCATTACAAGTGAGCAATAAACCGAAACGTGCCATAAACTGTCCCATAAAAAATGCCCCGTGTGGCGGGGCATTTTAGCGAATAACAATGCTAAGGCAAAGTATTGTGGTTAGTCATCACCACCAAAAATGCCCAACAGCTGCAACAGATTGACGAAAATGTTGAACACATTGAGGTATAACCCCACTGTTGCGCGTATGTAGTTAGTCTCACCGCCGTGAATGATGCGGCTGGTGTCATAAAGGATTAACGCAGACATAATGAGAATAATAGCAGCGCTAATAGTTAGGCTCAGCGCAGGAATTGCCAGAAATATATTCGCTAACGCGGCAACCAGCACCACAATTAACCCAACCATTAAAAAGCCACCCATAAATGAAAAATCTTTACGGGTTGTTAATGCATAAGCTGACAAACTAAAAAATATCAGCGCGGTGCCACCCAGGGCTTGCATAATTAAAGAGGGGCCATTTGCTAAGCCGGCATAGTAGTTCAACATTGGGCCCAGTGATGCGCCCATTACGCCTGTGAAGGCAAACACCCAGAAAATACCACTCGCTAAGTCGGCCTTTTTGTTGACCACAAATAGCATAATAAACCCGGCAATGAAGCAAACCAGAGCCATTACCGGCGGCATATTCATTGCCATGGCGATACCGGCCGTTACAGCACTGAATGCCAGCGTCATGGCTAGCAAAAAGTAGGTGTTTCGCAGTACCTTATTTATTTCAACACTGCTTCCTGCGGTGCTAATGGTGGAAGCTTCTCTGTATGACATAGTTATCTTCTCCTGATACAAAGGTTTATCAATACATCTGAACACATCATACGCACGAAGTTCCATACAGACCAGTGCCAGACAATACAAAATTTATCTAAGTGACAATTTTTACATTTAAAGCTTTCTTTTGTCTGCTTAACTGATTAATATACGCGTCGCCGGAGGGATGGCAGAGCGGTTTAATGCACCGGTCTTGAAAACCGGCGTGGGTTAATAGCCCACCGAGAGTTCGAATCTCTCTCCCTCCGCCATTTAAACCACCTCAGGGTGGTTTTTTTGTAAATACAAAAAAGTACATTGAAAATAGCTGCTTTTACCTGTTTAAACCGCCTTGAATACAGCTTATTGCCGAATTACTAAGCAAACAGCGTAAAATAGCAAAAAAGCGCTTTACAAAATGTTAGGCAGTTTTTAATATGCGCCCTGTAACGCGGAGGGATGGCAGAGCGGTTTAATGCACCGGTCTTGAAAACCGGCGTGGGTTAATAGCCCACCGAGAGTTCGAATCTCTCTCCCTCCGCCACTTTCTCTTCGACATCAGCAAAATGCTAATTTCAACAATTCTTCTGCTTAAAGTAGCTTTATACCGTGGTTTTGTTAATCATTTTATCGCAATGAACCCTCAATATGTGAAACTGCTGTTGTAAACGCAATATGTTTAGCAAAACAAGTCTGCCTCAGCTATGCTAGGTAACAATAATAATTCTAATATCCAGTAATTCGGAGAGGCTAAATTGATTAACATTTTGTTAGTTGATGACCATGAGCTTGTACGTACTGGGATCAGTCGCATACTAATGGATGAGCGCGGTATCAAGGTGATAGGCGAGGCTGGCTCCGGTGAAGAAGCACTACAATTTTGCCGTCAACATGAACCCGATGTGGTGTTGATGGATATGAACATGCCGGGCATGGGCGGCATGACAGCCACCAAGCGCATTTTACATTATTGCCCGGATATTAAAGTTTTGGCATTGTCTGTTTCATGCGAAGAGCCGGTACCAACTAAAGTGATGCAGTTGGGGGCAGCAGGGTTTATCTCCAAAAATTCACCACCGCGTGAAATGGTGTCGGCAATTCGTAAAGTTTATTCTGGCGTTCGGCATATATCTGATGAAGTAGCACAAAAAATGGCGTTGAGTAAGGTTAATAATCAGAGCCAGAATCCGTTTGATGATTTGTCGGACCGCGAGCTACAGATCATGATGATGATTACGCAAGGTCAAAAGGTAAATGACATTGCCGAGTTATTAAATGTCAGTGCTAAAACGGTCAATTCATATCGATACCGGATGTTTGAAAAGCTGGCCATTAGTGGCGATGTCGAATTAACTCATTTGGCGTTGCGCCACGGCATGATCGACATCGCCAAAGCCTGATGTTCGACGCTAAGTCATTTTTAAAGTCAGTTCCTCACCAGCCTGGCGTTTATCGTATGATAAACGCTGCTGATAAGGTTATTTATGTCGGTAAAGCCAAAGATTTACGCGCCAGGCTTAGCAGCTATTTCCGTGCTCAAGTGGACAGTATTAAAACCCGGTCACTGGTAAGTCAGATTGCCCATGTCGAATACACTTTAACGCACAGTGAAACAGAAGCGCTGATTTTAGAAAATAACCTGATCAAGCAGTTTATGCCGCGTTACAACGTATTGCTGCGCGATGATAAATCTTATCCTTATATCCTGCTTAGTAGTCATAAACACCCCCGCATTAGTTCACATCGCGGACCGCGTAAAACAGTTGGCCAATACTTTGGCCCTTATCCTAATGCCAGTGCTGTGTGGCAAAGCCTGAAAACCTTACAGAAAATCTTTCCTATTCGTCAGTGTGAGGATAGTTTTTATCGAGCCCGCACCCGGCCGTGTTTACAATATCAGTTGAAGTTATGTTCTGCGCCTTGTGTTGGCAAAATATCTGATGCGGAGTATCAACAGCAAGTACGG
Source organism: Rheinheimera maricola (assembly GCF_016918075.2). Classification (GTDB taxonomy): domain Bacteria; phylum Pseudomonadota; class Gammaproteobacteria; order Enterobacterales; family Alteromonadaceae; genus Alishewanella; species Alishewanella maricola_A. The sequence goes on from NZ_JAERPS020000001.1 coordinate 828,437, forward strand.
CTGGCGAGCCTGTTTTTACAAGGTAAAGATCAGCAGGTTATCGATGATTTAGTACAACGCATGACTGATGCCAGTGAGAACCTACAATTTGAGCAAGCAGCACAACTGCGCGACAAAATTATTGCCCTGCGCAAAGTTCAGGAGCAACAAACGGTCAGTGGCGAACATGAAGAAATGGACATTGTTGGTTTTGTCTATTCACACGGTGTTGCTGCTGTGCATTTATTATTTGTGCGGGAGCAAAAAGTACTCGGCAGTAAAGCATATTTTCCTAAGGTACCTGCGGATACGGAAGAAACGGAAATTTTAACCGCCTTTTTATTACAATTTTATCTGGATGGCTATGGCACTCAGCAGATGCCGCGGGAGATTGTAATCGGCTTCCCGCTTACAGATGCTGAGGCGGTAGCTGATGCAATAAGTGAAGTTGCTGGCAAAAAAGTACGTATTACCTATGCTCAGCGCGGCGAAAAAGCAAAGTACTTAAGTCTGGCGCAGAAAAATGCTCTACAGTCTTGTGATAATAAACAATCACTGGCAGAAAAAATGGCGCTGCGATATCAGCAATTGCAGCAGCTGTTACAACTCGAACAGCCTATTGCGCGCATGGAGTGTTTTGATATCAGCCATACGATGGGGCAGGCGACTGTCGCCTCTTGTGTAGTATTTGATGGGCAGGGCCCACATAAGGCTGAATACCGGCGCTACAATGTTACCGGTATCACGGGCGGCGATGATTATGCGGCCATGCAGTTTGCGTTAGATAAGCGCTACGGCAAGCTCCAGGACACAGATAAGATACCCGATGTTATTTTCATAGACGGTGGTCAAGGCCAGCTAAATATTGCCGTGGCACAATTTGTTGGTTGGCCGCATGAAAAAAAACCTTTGCTGGTGGGCGTAGCCAAAGGCACTAGCCGTAAACCTGGGCTTGAGACGCTAATATTAGCCGAGACTGGGCGCAGTATTAATTTGGTTGACGATGCTCCGGCACTACATTTAATTCAGCAGATCCGCGACGAAGCACATCGTTTTGCCATTACTGGGCATCGTAATAAACGCGGCAAGGCGTTACTGAAGAGTCCTCTACAGCAGGTTAAAGGCATAGGTGAAAAACGGCGCCAAGCGCTACTGCAGTATTTAGGCGGTTTGCAAGGTGTCATGCGCTCATCAGTGGCTGAACTCTGCTCAGTGCCGGGCATATCAAAAGCGCAGGCGGAAAAGATTTACCAAGCCTGTCATAACAAGTAGCATAGCGATATCGCTGTAGTAGAGAATAATAAGATGTGGAATATTCCCAATCTGTTAACCCTGTTTCGCCTGTTTTTAATTCCGGTTTTTATTATTTGTTTTTACTCTGGTGCTGAGAATGCACGTTTTTGGGCGGCGTTTGCTTTTTGGCTGGCAGCCATTACGGATGCACTTGATGGTTACCTGGCACGTAAGCTTGAGCAATCTACCCCTTTTGGCGCTTTTCTTGATCCGGTTGCGGATAAGGTTATGGTAGCGGTTGCCTTGGTGGTAATCGCCGTAGACAGCGTATCGCTGTGGGTTACCATACCTGCAATTATTATGATTAGTCGCGAGATTGTTATCTCAGCGTTGCGAGAGTGGATGGCTGAGTTAGGTAAACGCGCTAATGTTGCGGTATCTAACCTCGGCAAGTATAAAACCATAGCGCAGATGCTGGCATTAATAGGCCTGATCTGGCGCCCTGAATATTGGCTGGTAAGTTGGTTTACACCTGCCGGTATGTTGTTGTTGTATATTGCTACTGTACTAACAATATGGTCTATGTACGTATACTTAAAAGCAGCTTGGCGTGATCTGGTGCATTAATGCCGGTTTTTGCTGTTTATTAGCGCAACTCAGTTAAATTTTAATCAGTCAGTCATAAAAGCAATAATTTATTATTGACTGACACAATTAAAACAGTAGAATGCGACACGTGTTAAGGCACATGGCCGTAACAACGCGAGTATAGCTCAGCTGGTAGAGCGCGACCTTGCCAAGGTCGAGGTCACGAGTTCGAACCTCGTTACTCGCTCCAACTCTTTCAAAGAGTTAAAATTGTTTGATTGGCGGGTTGGCAGAATGGCCATGCAGCGGATTGCAAATCCGTCCATCTCGGTTCGACTCCGGGACCCGCCTCCATAACATAATATGCTGTGAAGAGTAGCAAAGTGATATAGAAAAGTTGTCTGCCCGGGTGGTGAAATCGGTAGACACAAGGGATTTAAAATCCCTCGCTCGAAAGGGCGTGCCGGTTCAAGTCCGGCCCCGGGCACCATTACTCTTCAGAGTAAATACCAGATTTATGCGAGTATAGCTCAGCTGGTAGAGCGCGACCTTGCCAAGGTCGAGGTCACGAGTTCGAACCTCGTTACTCGCTCCAAATACGCAAAAACGCAGCCTACTGGCTGCGTTTTTCGTTTCTGCTACCAGTTAAAAATCAAAGATGTGTCGCGCTAAGGTCATTACTGCCAGAGTAATAAGCAAAACAGCTGCGATATTAAGTACTAAACCGGCTTTTACCATATCAATAATTTTCAGCTTGCCGGAAGCGAATACAATCGCATTAGGCGGGGTGGCAACCGGCATCATAAAAGCACAACTGGCAGCGACGGCCGCAGGTATGACCAACATAGCGGCAGACGTATTCAATGATATGGCTACCGGACCTAAAAGAGGTAAAAATGCTGCTGCGGTTGCGGTATTGCTGGTGATCTCAGTCAGGAAAATGATCACAGTGGTTACCAACACAATCAGTATAAGCAAATTAATACTGCCAAGTTGCCCGATTTGGCCGGCAATATAGCCGGATAACCCGGAGTTATCTATTTGTGTTGCCAGGGTTAAGCCTCCGCCAAACAGCAATAACACGCCCCAGGGCAGCTTTTGGCAATCTTCCCACTGTAAAATACGTTGTCCACTGTTAAGCGACACAGGTAGTACAAACAGCAAGATGGCGGCAGATACAGCAATAAGGGTGTCATCGAGCTTAATGCCGCTAACCTGGCTTAATGGAGCGCGAAAAACCCAACAAAATGCAGCCAGCATAAATACGGCTAATACGAGTTTTTCAGCATTATGCATTTGGCCCAGAGCATTGAGCTTTTTTCGGTACATACTGCGGCTATCAACTGTAGCGATATTATCCAATCTGAAGTGAAGCTGTGTCAGCCAAAACCAACACACCAGTAATAAACTTACCGCCAGTGGCACGCCAAACAGCATCCAGTCGCTGAAACTGAGCTGTACTTGGTAGCTGCGCTCCAAATATGCCGCCAGTAATGCATTGGGTGGGGTGCCGATTAACGTCGCTACACCGCCAATACTGGCGGAGTAAGCAATAGACAATAAAACGGCTTTGGCAAAGTTATCGTTGCTAGCACCTTGCTCTTGCTGCATAGCAATAATAGATAAGCCAATTGGTAACATCATGACGGCGGTGGCGGTGTTAGACATCCACATCGATAAAAAAGCGGTAACCAGCATAATACCGGCAATTTGCTGGCTAGGTTTACTGCCCACCATTAGCATGGTAATTAGCGCAATACGCTTGTGTAGGTTCCAGCGCTCCATCGCAATTGAAAGTACAAAGCCACCCAGAAACAAGAAAATAAGCGGGTGTGCATAAGGTGCCGTCACATTACCAATAGTGTCCAGGTTTAGCAGCGGCACGACCGCAATGGGCAATAGAGCAGTAACCGGAATGGGTACTGGCTCTGTTATCCACCATAATGCCATCCAACAAGTCAGGCCGGTAATTAGCCAGGCGTTGGCTGACATACCGCTAAACCAGGGTGGCGTTAATAACGTGAGTAAAAATAATACTGGGCCGGCCAACAGCGTAATATAAAAAGCTAACTTAAACTGAAAAGGCATAACCGGTCCTTATGGCGTTAATCGTCAAAGCTATTATTATCGGCCGCACTCTCTGCTGTTTTGCTTGAGGTCAATAATTGCGCCTCCAGCATACGTATTTCAATATCATCTAACAGCCGCCATTGGCCGGGTTTTAATCCGGCTACGCGGATATGCATAATACGAGTTCGTTTCAGCGTTTGCACATCATAACCCAGGTATTCACACATCCGGCGTATTTGCCGGTTTAAGCCTTGAGTAAGAATAATAGAAAAACTCTGTTTCGAGCGTTGTTGAACAGTGCAAGGCAGGGTAACCGTGTCAAGGATCGGTACGCCGCGGCTCATTTGTTGGATAAAACGCTCAGTGATCGGCTTGTTAACCGTAACTACATATTCTTTATCATGCGCATTGCCGGCACGCAGGATTTTATTCACGATATCGCCATCGTTAGTGAGGAAAATCAAACCCTCTGAAGGTTTATCTAAGCGGCCAATTGGGAAAATGCGCTCGGGATAACGAATGGCATCGATAATATTGCCGTGAATATGCCGCTCAGTTGTACAGGTAATACCCACGGGTTTGTGATAAGCCAAATAGACCCGCTTGGGTTTGGCTTTTAACGGTTTGCCGTCAATTAACACTTGATCACTTTCACTGACTTTTAAGCCTACCGGCGCCACAACACCATTCACAGTAACCTGGCCATTTTCGATGAATTTGTCGGCTTCACGACGGGAACAAAAGCCAGTATCACTGATAAATTTGTTTAAACGGTATAACACGGTATCAGACATAGAAAAGATAGATCTTAATAGGATTTTATAATGGCGATAGTTTAGGGGGTTAAGCGGCTTTACGCTACTGCAGTAACGCAAAAGGCCGGGAAAATGCCAAGCCTTTTAGTGTTAGCCGGCGTGTTGTAAGGTGGAGTAAAATACATTAGAACAATAGCTTAATAGCTTAATAGCTTAATAGCTTAATAGCTCAATAGCTCAATAGCTCAATAGCTCAATAGCTTAGCCCGATATCACATGGTAATGTTGAACCGGGCTGAGTCTATGTAATTATTACATGTTAGGGTAATTAGGCCCACCTGCGCCTTCAGGTGTTACCCAAGTGATATTTTGTGCGGGGTCTTTAATATCACAGGTTTTACAATGAATGCAGTTTTGTGCGTTTATCTGAAATTTGGGCGCATTGTTTTCATCTTGCACGATTTCATATACGCCAGCCGGGCAATAACGTTGTGCCGGTTCATTGTATTTTGCTAAGTTTACCGCTATAGGAATATTACTGTCGGTTAACTGCAAATGGCATGGTTGCTCTTCTTCGTGGTTAGTATTAGATAAATAAACTGACGATAAGCGGTCAAAGCTCAATACGTTGTCCGGTTTGGAATATTGAATAATTTCAGCAGCAACTGCAGGTTTAAGTTGGGCATAATCATGGCTGTCATCTTTTAGCGTAAATGGCAATTTGCCACCAAACCAGTTTTGATCCAGCGTATTAAAAGCGCCACCCCAAAACATGCCAAATTTATGCATTGCAGGGCCAAAATTGCGCGAACGATAAAGCTCATCGTACAGCCAGCTATTTTTTATTGCCTCTGCATATGCGGTTAAGTCAGCACCGCCATTCTCATCCTGTGATAGCGCTTGAAACAGCGTTTCTGCTGCTAACATGCCTGATTTCATCGCTGTATGGTTGCCTTTGATTTTGGCAAAATTTAATGTGCCGGCGTCGCAACCTACCAGTAAGCCGCCGTTAAAACTCATTTTTGGCAGGCTATTCAGGCCGCCTTTTGCAATGGCGCGGGCACCGTAGCTAACCCGTTTACCATTTTGTAGATATTGGCCGATAACCGGATGATGTTTATAGCGTTGAAACTCATCAAACGGGCTTAAGTGAGGGTTGCTGTAGTTTAAATCAACAATTAAACCTACTACGATTTGCTGGTTTTCAGCATGATAAAGATAGCCACCGCCAGAGGTATCTGCAGTTAACGGCCAGCCCGCTGAATGCACCACCAAACCAGGCTTATGCTGCTCTGCGGGCACATCCCAAATTTCTTTAAAACCCAATGCATAATGCTGCGGCGATTTATCTTTATCCAGTTGGAATTGTTTAATAAGCTGTTTGCCTAAATGTCCACGGCAGCCTTCGGCAAACACGGTATATTTAGCCAGTAACTCCATGCCAGGTACGAAGCTATCTTTGGGCTTGCCGTGCTTATCCAAACCCATATCGCCAATGAGTATGCCTTTGACAATGTTGTCTGTTATTAATACTTCGCTGGCAGCAAAGCCCGGAAAAATCTCCACGCCAAGTTGTTCAGCTTGCTGCGCTAGCCAGCGGCAAAGGTTCGCCATTGAAACAATATAATTACCGCTGTTATGCATTGTTTTTGGCACAGCAAAGCCTGGTAGCTTTCTGGCGGTTTCTGCGCTATTGAACAAATAAATATCATCATGCGTTACTGCAGTAGTCACCGGCGCCCCCAACTGTTGCCAATCGGGTAACAGCTCATTTAGTGCACGTGGTTCAAATACCGCTCCGGAGAGGATATGAGCGCCGACTTCAGAGCCTTTTTCCACCACACAGACCGTAAGTTCTTTGGCTGCTGCTTTTGCTTGTTGCATCAATTTGATGGCAGTAGACAGCCCGGCCGGGCCGGCACCCACTATTACAACATCGAATTCCATTGATTCTCTTTCCACAGCACTGACCTCTTGGAGTATATTATTTACAGCTGACGCCGCTTTTGTCATGGTGTTTAGGGTATTGCAGGTTGACGTTAACGTCAACAGTAAGTAGATTGTGGCAAACCAAACTATTATAGCTTTACCTTAACGTAAACCTGCAGCAAAGATGGCTTATTGTGCAGGAAATAATGAGGATTTTATGAAAATACTGGTACCGGTAAAACGGGTGATAGACTACAACGTCAAAGTTCGGGTAAAAGCTGATCAAACGGGTGTAGACCTGGCCAACGTTAAAATGGCGTTGAATCCATTTTGCGAAATAGCTGTTGAAGAAGCGGTTAGGTTAAAAGAAGCTGGTAACGCCTCGGAAGTGGTTGTGGTGTCTATTGGTACCACCGCTGTACAAGAACAGCTGCGTACCGCGTTGGCGCTAGGAGCTGACCGTGCGTTACATATCGAAACGGATCAGCATCTTGACTCATTACAGGTCGCCAAGTTGCTGGCAAAGGTTGTTGCACAAGAGCAGCCTGGTTTAGTTATCTTGGGCAAACAGGCCATCGATTCTGACAACAATCAAACCGGCCAAATGTTGGCAGCTTTAACCGGAATGGGGCAGGGTACTTTTGCCTCAAAAGTGCAGTTAGCTGACGGTAAAGTGCTGGTAACGCGTGAAATTGACGGTGGCTTACAAACGGTGGCATTAACACTGCCAGCAGTAGTATCAACTGATTTACGTTTAAATGAACCACGTTACGCCTCTTTGCCTAACATTATGAAAGCAAAAAAGAAACCACTGGATGTAATCGCGGCAGATAGTTTTGGTGTAACCCTTAGCTCCAACGTCACGGTGCTAAAAGTTGCAGCTCCGGCCAGCCGTCAGGGTGGCATTAAAGTTGAGTCAGTGGCAGAGCTTGTCGATAAGTTAAAGCATGAAGCGAAGGTGATCTAATGGCCATTTTAATAATTGCAGAGCATAACAACCTAAGCCTGAAAAGCGAGACGCATAAAGTGGTGCAGGCAGCTGCAGCCATTGGTGGCGATATCACGCTGTTAGTCGCTGGTTTTAACTGTAAGGCAGCCGCCGATGAAGCGGCCACTGTTGCAGGTGTCAGCAAAGTGTTATTGGCCGACAATGCCGTTTATCAACATCAGCTGGCAGAAAACATCGCCGCTTTAGTGACTGAAGTGGGTAAAGACTTCAGCCACATTCTGGCGCCAGCAACTACCAGCGGCAAAAACTTCTTGCCACGTGTTGCCGCGATGCTGGATGTTGCACAGATTTCTGATGTTATAGCCATTGAATCTGCTGATACTTTTGTTCGACCAATTTATGCCGGCAATGCTATTGCAACCGTGCAGTCTAGCGACCGTATCAAAGTGTTAACGGTACGCCCGGCGGCTTTTCGTGCAGCGTCAGACGGTAATAGTGCACCGATAGAGGCTGTATCCGCTGCGCATGATGCTGGGGTGTCGGCATTTATTGATGAGGAGCTTACCAAATCAGAACGGCCAGAACTTAGTGCTGCCAGGGTGGTGATCTCGGGTGGTCGCGGCATGCAAAATGGTGAAAACTTTGCATTGCTAAACGGCATAGCTGACAAGCTTGGCGCAGCTATTGGTGCATCCCGGGCGGCTGTTGACGCCGGCTTTGTACCGAACGATATGCAGGTTGGTCAAACCGGTAAAATCGTAGCGCCAGATTTGTACATTGCGGTGGGGATCTCCGGTGCGATTCAGCATTTGGCGGGTATGAAAGATTCGAAAGTAATAGTCGCAATCAATAAAGACGCTGAAGCGCCGATTTTCCAGATAGCTGACTATGGTCTGGTAGCTGATCTATTCAGTGTACTGCCTGAACTCGAACAGCAACTGTAACGTTAGCAAGTATGCCAAAAGCCAGCATCTTGCTGGCTTTTTTCATTTTGTCTCTTGTTGCTCACGGCAAAACCGACTTAAGATATCGCTTCACATACTGTAAAGGAAGCGATTATGCCCGCTGTGATCCGTCATGCAGAGCCTGCCGACATTGACGCCATTAAAGCTATTTATGATCAACCAACCGTGTATGCCAATACGCTACAGTTGCCATATCAGCCGGTATCTAACTGGCAAAGGTTGTATAATGCCGGTAACGGTTTCTATAACTTGGTTGCTGAAGTAGAGGGTAAGGTAGTAGGTCAACTTGGTTTACAGGTGTGCCAAAACCCTAGACGACGCCATGTTGCTGAGCTTGGTATGGGCGTATCAGAAGATTTTCAGGGGCAAGGCATTGGTTCAGCGTTGTTGCGTGCAGCACTGGAGCTGTCAGATCAATGGCTGAATATTAGACGCATGGAACTAACAGTTTACAGTAGCAATGAAGCTGCTATTGCTTTGTATGAGCGCTTTGGCTTTGAAGTCGAAGCTGAGTTGTCTGATTTTGCTTTTCAATATGGTAACTATGTTAGTGCGCTTTGTATGGCACGTATCAATACCGCCGTGGCGTAAATGCGTTAGAAGGACACAAAAAAGGCACTTAATAGTGCCTTTTTTCACATGCGTATTAGCAGTTTAGTTCATTTCGCTATTTTTTTTGCACTGCACGGTGTCAGTGCACTCGCCATACAGGTATAAACTGTGATGCGTGAGCTTAATGCCATTTTCGGCGGCAATTTCTAGCTGTTTAGCTTCAATCACCTCATCTTCAAATTCCATGACTTTACCGCATTTTAAACACACCAGATGGTCGTGATGGCTGCCACCGGTCAGTTCAAACACCGACTTGCCGCCCTCAAAATGATGGCGGGTTAAAATGCCGGCGTCATCAAACTGGTTAAGAACGCGGTAAACCGTAGCAAGGCCGATATCTTCGCCAATTTCTAACAGCAACTTATATACGTCTTCGGCGCTTATATGCTGGTTTTTTGGGTCCTGCAGTATCTCAAGAATTTTTACCCGTGGTAGGGTAACTTTAAGGCCGGCTTTACGTAATTCGTTGTTGTGATCTGACATAACACTTATGACTCTGGTTTAGATATGTAAAAGATTATAAAGACATTAGCCAGAGAATGAAATGGTAAATTAGGCACTGCTAGCCAAAGAGCTACTTGTACTTCAGGCTTGGCAAAGTACAATAGCCCAAATCAGGTCATACCAGAGAGGCGTAAATGAAATGGGCTTTTAATCCGGCTGTTATGCGCCGGCTACTTAATTTCTGGCCACCATTTTTATTTCCGGGTATTAAAGTAGCGGTATTAAGTAATGACTATCGCTATTGTCGGGTAGAATTAAAGTCGCGGCCTTGGACACGAAACATCAATAACACTCAGTTTGGCGGTACCATGTTTGCTATGACTGACCCGATATACCCGCTAATGCTGATGGGCGCCTTGGGTAAAGAGTATCTGGTGTGGGATAAACAGGCGGATATTGATTTTATTAAACCCGGTAAAGGCAAACTTACTGCCGAGTTTTGGTTATCAGATGACAATGTTAACGGCATAAAGGCTGCCACTGCGGATGGTGATAAGCATTTTCCGCAATTTATTGTGCATATCAAAGATGATAGCGGGCAGATTGTCGCAGAGGTTAACCGTACGGTTTATGTGCGAAAAAAGGTCAAATATCGCTCATAGGCGCAAGCGTTATCATAAAAAAAAACCGGCGTTTAAGCCGGTTCTTATGGTCTACAGACCTTCAAATTCTTTTAAACTCATTTCATCGTATATTTGCTTACACCACTGTTTAACCCGTTGCTCTGTAAGCTCGGGCTGGCGGTCTTCATCTATACCTAAACCAATAAAATGGCTATCGTCGGCTAATGCCTTGGAGGCGACAAAGTTGTAGCCCGCTGTTGGCCAGTGCCCCACAATGATGGCGCCTTTAGGTTCGATAATATCGCGCAGTGTACCCATAGCATCAAGGAAATACTCTGCGTAATCTTCCTGATCGCCACAGCCAAAAATGGCTACCAGCTTGCTATCGAAATCGATATTTTCCAACTCGGGGAAAAAATCATCCCAGTCGCACTGGGCTTCACCGTAGTACCAGGTTGGAATACCCAGCAACAGTAAATCAAATGCGGCGATATCCTCCTTACTACTCTTAGCGATATCACGTATATCAAACAAATGTTTCCCCAGTTCTTTCTGGATCATCTTGGCGATATGTTCAGTGTTACCGGTATCGCTACCGAAAAAAATGCCTACAGTTGCCATTAATCTAACCTTCTTACCTGGTTAAAACTTGTGTCAGAATGTGCTCTATATATGCACTACGAGTCATTTCAGCTTTGTCAGCTTGCTGACTCAGCGCATCGTACAGCTGGTCAGACACTTTAAACTCAATGCGTTTTAAGCCTTTACTACGATCACGTTTGATTTGATTGCGTTTATTCAGTTTAAGTTGCTCTTCCCTCGGCAGCGGATTAGTTTTGGGCCGCCCGGGTCGCTTGTCCTGCGCAAACAAATCTATCGTGGTGCGATCACTGGCAATCTTCGCCATTAATCTTACCCTTACTACTCAAAAAAAAACGGGATTATGCTTTTTATAACAAACACTGCCGGTGATAAAAATAGCACCAGCCAGACGAAAAACTGGCCCAACCGCGGCGCATTGCTTTTTTTCAATACATCACGTATTGCCATGACTATAAACAAGTACAAAATGCCCAGACCAAGCCATAAACTTAGTGCTTCAAACTGCTCAAAAGACATAGAATGTTGCTTGCCTTAAAAAAAGTGCGCGCACTATAGCATAACTGCAGCAAAAAATTAGTGCGTTAGCTCAATAAAAAGTCTTGTACCAACTTGCAAAAAACTGTCGGTTTTTCGGCATGCAACCAATGGCCGGTGCCCTGAATAACTTTGGCTTGAGCTGCAGGAAATAAACGCAAAATAACCGGGCGGTGTTCAGGCAGAATATAATCGGAATCACCACCTTTAATGAACAGTACCGGGCCGTCAAAATGACCGTGCAACACCGGTTCGCTAATAAGCGCAGCATAATTGGCCTGCAGTGCTGTTAAATTAAAACGCCAGCTAAAAACATCGTCGTTTTTAATCAGGCTTTTAAGCAGAAATTGTCGCACACCGGCCTCATCAATATAGGCCGACAATTGCTTGTCAGCATCAGCGCGGCCGTTGATGTGGGCTAATTCCACCGCGTTCAGGCCTGTAATAATACTAGTGTGCCGGGGCGCGTAGGCTACAGGCGCAATGTCAGCCAGGATCAACTTACTTACCCTCTGTGGGTATTGCAGCGCAAACGCCATCGCCATTTTGCCGCCCATTGAGTGCCCCAGAATAGCCGTCTGCTGTATTTGCAAATCGTCTAATGTTTGTGCCAAATCTGCAGCCATCAATGCATATGTCATGTCATCACTATGGCCTGAGCGACCATGGTTTCGCACATCAACGTTAATCACGTGATAATGCTCGCTCAAACTGCGGGCAATGACGCCTAAATTCTCGTAACTGCCAAATAAGCCATGCACCAGCACAATCGGCGGGCTATCGTGCTGGCCACTGCTGTGGGTATGTAATAGCATAACAAACTCAACTGCTGAACAAGAAAGCTAGTCTAGCAAATCATGCCGCTGGCGTCAGTCGATAAGGCTTTATATAATGAGGCCACTTTTAGCGTGTGGAATAAATATATGAAAACCATCGAAATAGATGACGAGCTATACCAGTACATCGCCGGCCAGACGCAAAAAATAGGTGAAAGTGCGTCTGAAATACTACGCCGCTTGTTGCTTGGGGATGAAACAGCAATAGTGCCTGCCAACCCGGAGCCGGTTACTCCTGCGGTTGTTGCAGTGGTGGGCAGTAATATTTTTGACTTAATAAACCGGCAGGATTTACAAGCTGAGTCTAGTGTAGTTGGGCGTTTCTTATTTATTTTGTCAACGTTAGCGCGAGTACATAAAAAGCAATTTGCCAAGGTACTCGACATTAAAGGCCGTAACCGCTTGTACTTTGGCCGCAGCGCAGAAGCATTGTCAGAGGCGGGTAGTAGTACTAATCCTAAGCCCATTCCGAATACTGAGTTCTGGGTGATCACTAATTCAAATACAACGCGTAAAAAGATGATGTTAACCGAAACAGCAATTAAACTCGGCTATAGTGAACAAGACGCTGAGCGTATCCGCGATTTGTTATAACAAGGAATTTTTATGTCTTTACACCCGCTGGCCGGGCAACAGGTGCCCAGTTCGTTAGTACCAAATATTAGTCGTCTGATGACTGCTTATTATGTACTTGAGCCTGATGTACATGCGCATCCACAGCACAAAGTCAGTTTTGGTACCTCTGGTCATCGCGGAAGCGCGCTGGATTGCTCATTTAATGAACCGCATGTATTGGCTATTTGTCAGGCCATTGCCGATTATCGTAAGCAGCTGGGCATTAACGGGCCTCTGTTTCTGGGTAAAGATACCCACGCACTATCAGAAGCCGCCTTTGCCAGTGCTTTAGAGGTGCTAATTGCCAACAAAATACAGGTGTGTATTCAAAAAGATCTGGGTTATACGCCCACTCCTGTTATATCTCATGCCATTTTAACGCAGAACAAAGGCAGTACGACACAGCTTGCCGACGGCATAGTCATTACACCGTCGCATAATCCGCCGCAGGACGGAGGTATTAAATATAACCCGCCACATGGTGGCCCGGCAGATACTGACGCAACCAATTGGATTGAGCAACGCGCCAATACGTTATTAGCCAACGAGCTTGATGGCGTAAAAATGATGCCTTATGCGCTGGCGCTACAGTCGGGCTATTGTCAACACATTGATTATATTCAGCACTATGTTGATGATCTTCAGAACGTTATTGATATGGCAGCCATTGCTAAAGCCGGTATTCGTATTGGTGTTGACCCGTTAGGCGGCTCCGGTATTGCATTCTGGCCGCGAATAGCTGAACGTTATGGCCTGAATATTACGGTGGTAAATGACAAAGTAGACCCGGCTTTTGCGTTTATGCCACTGGATAAAGACGGCCAAATTCGGATGGATTGTTCATCTGCTTACGCCATGGCAAATTTAATTCAATTAAAAGATCAGTTTGATATCGCCATTGGTAATGACCCTGATTTTGACCGTCATGGTATTGTTACGCGCAGTGGCGGTTTGATGAACCCGAACCATTATCTTGCGGTAGCCATAAACTATTTGCTGGCCAACCGGCCAGAATGGTCGGCCGAATTGGCTATTGGTAAAACTCTGGTGTCCAGCGCACTGATCGATCGGGTTGTCGCTGCCCGCGGTCGTAAGTTATTGGAAGTTCCTGTCGGCTTTAAATGGTTTGTAGCAGGATTACATCAAGGGAGTGTTGCCTTTGGCGGTGAAGAAAGTGCCGGCGCCAGTTTTCTGCGCTTTGATGGCAGCGCCTGGTCAACTGATAAAGACGGTATTTTATTAGGCTTGTTAGCTGCCGAAATGTTGGCTAAAACTGGCGTAGACCCCTATTTGCAATATCAAGCATTAACCCGTGAGCTTGGTTCACCACTGTATCGGCGGTTGGATGCTCCAGCCAGTGCAGAGCAAAAAGCCGCGCTGAAAAAATTAGACGTAAACAGTGTTATCCAAACTATGCTTGCCGGAGACCCGATATTAGCCGTGTTAACTAAAGCCCCTGGCAATGATGCCGACATCGGTGGCGTAAAAGTGGTGACACGCAACGGCTGGTTTGCAGCCAGACCATCAGGTACAGAAAACGCCTATAAAATTTATTTGGAAAGTTTTGTTGATCAAGCGCACCTGCTGCAGTTAGAGCATGATGCTAAAGCATTTGTTGAATACGTATTCAGTCAGATGTAACGCACTGAAAAGGCTATGAATTGCTGTGTAATTAAATTACATTCATAGCCTTTATTTTTGCCTTAAGAGCTGTATTAGGGTATTTTTTGGTAATAAGTCTACATTTGACGTTATTATAGCGCTATCACAGGCAGCTAATTATCAGGATCTGTAATGAAAAAACAAACTTCCACTGCCGGCACCGATGTGGTGCAAATTAACACTGAGCAACTTAAAGAGCAGATTATTCGTCACTTGCACTCAACGCTTGGCACCGATGTAAATAAAGCCAGTCCACAAGCTTGGTGGCGCGCAACGTGCGCGGCAGTGAATGAGCAAGTTTTTGACGGTCTGCGCAATACTCAGCGCACACACTACGAGCAAAATACTCGCGCACTGCATTATTTTAGTCTTGAGTACCTAATGGGCCGGCTGTTTAGCAACAACTTGCACAACCTTGGTTTATATAAACAGGCAAAGCAAGCACTTAGCGAGCTGGGCATGGATATTGCCGATTTGGAAGATCAAGAAGAAGACATGGCCCTAGGTAATGGCGGCTTGGGGCGCCTCGCGGCGTGTTTTATTGACTCATTGGCGACCTTGAATTATCCGGCTATTGGTTATGGCATTCGTTATGAGCATGGTTTGTTTGAACAAAGCTTCCAGGATGGCCGCCAGATTGAGCGTCCGGACAGTTGGCGCGAGTACGGTAACCCCTGGGAGATCTGCCGGCCGGAGTCGGTGCAGGAAATTTCAGTATATGGTTATGTTGAAACGGTGTATGACCTGCAAGGAAAAATGAAAAAAGTTTGGCACCCAGGCCGTATTATTAAAGGTATCCCCTGGGATATTCCGGTAGTAGGTTACAACGGTAGTTCAGTTAACGTGTTGCGTTTGTGGGAAAGCCGCGCCAGTGATTTTTTTAACTGGGACGTATTTAACTCTGGCGGTTATGTTGACGCTTCGCGCGAAAATATTGAAGCCGAAACGATCTCCAAAGTGCTGTATCCCAATGATGAAACTGACGCGGGTAAAGAACTGCGTCTGATCCAACAGTACTTTTTTGTCTCATGCTCGTTAAAAGACATTATTCGGCGTTATAAGCGCAGCCATGGCGATGACTGGAGTGACTTTGCCAAACAGGTTGTCATACAGCTAAATGACACCCACCCAGCAGTGTCCATTCCGGAACTTATGCGTATTCTGGTAGACCGAGCTGAAATGCAGTGGGATCAGGCATGGAACCTGTGTCAGCAAGTCTTTGCCTACACCAACCATACCTTATTACCTGAGGCGCTGGAGAAATGGCCGGTACGGCTGTTTGAAAAAGTATTACCGCGTCATCTGGAAATTATTTATGAAATTAACAGGCGCTTCCTGGTAGAGCAGGTTGATGTGCTGTGGCCAGGCGATAACGATAAAAAGCGCAAGCTATCCATTATCGAAGAAAGCCATGAACCTATGGTACGTATGGGGCATCTTTCTGTTGTCGGCTCATTCCGCGTCAATGGCGTTGCAGAGATCCATTCTCAGTTAGTTAAGTCCGATTTATTCCCGGAAATGGTTGCTTTGTGGCCGGACAAATTCACCAATGTCACTAACGGTGTTACACCGCGACGTTGGTTAAAAGCCTGTAATCCCAGACTGTCTCATTTGTTGGATCAACAGATTGGCTCTGGCTGGCCAACCGATTTAAAGCAGCTGTCAAAATTTGCGGCTTTTGCTGATGACAGCAAAATCCAAGATGCCTTTATGGCAATAAAACAGCAGAACAAAGCCGATTTAGCCACGGTGGTTAAGAAGTTAACCCATATCGATATTGACCCTCATGCCATTTTTGATATTCAGATTAAACGTTTACATGAATACAAACGTCAGCACCTGAACCTGCTGCATATATTGGCATTATACCGTCGAATTCTGCAGGAGCCAGATTACGATATGGTTCCACGGGTGTTTTTGTTTGGTGCCAAGGCCGCGCCTGGATATAAACTGGCAAAAGAAATTATTTACGCCATCAATAAAGTAGCTGAAAAAATTAACCACGATAAGCGGGTGAAAAATCGGTTAAAAGTGGTGTTCATGCCAAATTACCGCGTGACGTTGGCTGAGAAAATGATCCCGGCCGCAGATGTCTCTGAGCAAATATCTACCGCTGGCAAAGAAGCGTCTGGCACTGGCAATATGAAACTGGCATTAAATGGTGCCATTACGGTAGGTACTATGGATGGCGCCAATATTGAGATTGCAGAGGAAGTGGGCGCAGACAATATTGCTATTTTTGGTTTAACTGTTGACGAAGTTAAAACCTTAGACAGTAAAGGCTATAACAGTATGGATTACTATTACGCCAACCCAGAAATTAAAGCGATTCTGGATTGGCTGGAAACCGATTATTTTACCCCGGGCAAACCCGGTGAGTTATCTGCGATAAAACGCAGTCTACTCGAGGGCGGTGATCCTTATCTGGTATTGGCAGATTTCGACAGCTACGTCAAAGCGCACCAAAAGGTGGATGGATGGTATAGAGATAAGGCGTTGTGGGCGAAAAAAGCCATCCTCAACACCGCGTCTGTGGGTAAATTTACCTCTGACCGCTCAATTGAAGATTATGTCAGCCGAGTGTGGCATTTGAAAAAGTGCGGCATCAACCGTAACTGAGTGATAAAAAACCTGCCTTGTGCAGGTTTTTTTATTCGTAAGGTCTTTGTATTGAGCGGCGGAGTTCCTTTTTGATGTTGCTCTTGGTGTAAGCTGTTGTGAAATATCAGGATAATTAACAAGCGTTAAAAGTTTCCCCCTTGCAAGTGATGTTAGCAACGTCATATAGTGCACAAAAAAGCACGAAGGAAATTGTGTGAATAAAGAAGCAGAAAATACTACTCAAGCAGTCGGTAACAATACAAACGGTAGTTTAGTTTGTGTTGGTACGGGAATGACGCTGGGCGCGCATATCAGCCCGTTGTCGCGTAGTTATATCGAACAGGCCGAAGTGGTGTTTGTGTTGGTCGCCGACGGTATAACAGAGAAATGGATTGAGCAGATGAACGCCGATGTTCGCTCATTGCAGCCGTATTATCTGGAAGGTAAGTCGCGCATGATTACCTACCGTGAGATGGTGGCGGCGATGCTGGCCGAAGTTAGCGCCGGCAAAAAAGTGGTGGGTGCTTTTTATGGTCATCCCGGTGTGTTCGCTTGGGTACCGCATAATGCCATTAAGCAGGCACGCGAGCTGGGTTACAAAGCCCATATGGAGCCGGGCATATCAGCAGAAGACTGCCTGTTTGCCGATTTGGGCATAGACCCTGGCAGTTCGGGCTGCCAGCACTACGAAACCAGCCAGTTTATGTTTTACAAGCGCACTATTGATACCGCGGCTTATCTGATTTTATGGCAGGTGGGTGTAGCCGGCGACAGAAGCCTGGCCAAATTTACCACCGACAGTGAGTACCGCAAGATACTGGTAAAACTGCTTGGAGAGTATTATTCATCAGAGCATGAAGTCATTCTATATGAAGCCGCAACGCTACCGATTCAGCCCAACCGAATTGAACGTTTGCCAATAAGTGCTTTGCCAGCGGCAGTCATGGATCTAAAGACCACATTAGTCATACCACCTGGCAGTATAGCGGGGTTAAATACAGAACTTATTGCTGAGCTGGAGCAACTGGTGAAGAATCAACAGGCAATATATAACTGATGTCGGGTATTAAACAATTTGGCGTACTTAGTGGTGAGCGAGTAAAGCTTAGGCCGGTTAATGAAGCCGATTACCCTTTGTATGCTAGTTTATATGGCGATGATAATATTCTGCGGTATATCTGTTCTGCTTTGGATCAGCCCTCGCTGGAAAAAAGCTTTGTTAGTGCCGTAAAACAAACTCAACAAACACCTTGTAAGCGCGCGTTTTTAGTCGCGGAGTTATCAGACAATACAGCTGTTGGCATATTAGGACTTACCTTTGACGAGGATGCCAAAAAAATTGAAGTTGGTGTTATCTTCAAGCTTGATTATCAACGAAATCATTTGGCATTTTCTGCATTACAAATGCTGATAACGTACTTGAAACGTGAGTTTAGCTCGTATGGTATTTTTGCTAAAGTAGCTGCTGAAAATCGACCAGCAGTCAAGTTAGCGCGTAAACTAGGCTTTCAATTTGACGCTGAAAACGGATTTTTTGAGCTGTATTAAGCCTTTAAATCATTCGACCTCAATTGGCAACTATGTATTAATGCTCCAAATTAAACAAACGCTTGCTATAAGCCATATTGTTATGGATATTAGCAGAACCTACCTGCCGGCTATTAGTGCAGCGTGTTTGCCGGGGGCTGCAAGGATAATAACAACAACACTTTGTATACTAGGCAACTAACAGGAAATGATAATGAATAATGTAATAAGTATGCTGGAAAAAATAGGCTCGGATGCTTCGTTATCTAAAAGTAGCGCCCCGCAGTTAGGAAATACGGCAGTTGAGCAATTATTAGATTTGAATTTAATTAATAGCCTGCAGCGCAGTGATATTGATGCAGCTGAACGTTTCTTGGGAACGCGCTCTCTTCTAGTCTGTGGCATCCATCCTGCAGAAGAGCCTGGCAATGTGCCACCAGTAGAACAGCCTGATGAAGATGATGGTGAACAAAAAGAATCGAACAGATTGCTTCGTAGTGCTTAGTTACGCAGCGAACATAGCGGGTTAATGCTGTGAACTGGTTTTCCCGCATAGCGGTATTCAGTTTATTGCTTATGTGGGCATCAGCTGCTGTAGCAGCCGATGCTGCGTTTTTGTTGGCGGAAGCGGATAGACTTAAGAGCGCAGACAGAGAACGTTTCGGTATTCTGATGTCGCAATTGCGTGATATCGAGCAATCATTTACTGCAGAGGAAAACAGTTTTTATCGTTATCTGGACGCATATTCCGTTACGCTTAGCGGAGACTTTACTTCGGCGGTAACGCTGTTTGAGCAATTAATCAAAGATAGCAGCACGTCACACGCTGCGTTTCGTGCAAAAGTTACGTTGGTAAATATCTACACTGTCTCTCGGCGTTATAATAAAGCATTTGAAATTTCTGAAGAAATTATTCGTAACGCCGACCAGTTGAACGATACCAAAGTTAAGGAGCAGGCTTTTCGGGTTTTGGCACTGCTGTATAACACAGTTGGGGATTACTCATCTGGATACTTTTTTGCAGATGAGATTGTACAAAAAACCAGTAACGCAACGTCAAGATGTGCAGCTTGGCAGCTTAAAATTGAAGCCATGTATTATGTAGACCATTCTGAAGGTTTCTACAGTCAATATGAACAGGCTTTGTCTTCTTGTAAGGAGGCCGGAGAAAAACTATTTGAAGCCATTATCGTTATCTATCGCGCTCGGCAATTAATTGATATATCCCTGAACCATGATGCGCTTACCTTATTACTGGACTACCTCGAAGTTGCAAGTTCGACTCAGTATCCACAGGTCATGTCTGCTTTTAATGCGTTAATTGCTAAGGCTTACTTTTATAAAGATGATTTTTTAAATGCGGAAAAGTTTGCTTTATTAGCTTTGGATGCAGGCGTTAAAACTGAGTTTAGTGAACCACTGACTTGGGCCTATGAAGTGTTATATCTGACCAATAAGAAGATGGCTAAATTTCAGGTTGCCCTTGATTACCATGAAAAGTTTCTGCAGTTTGATAAAGCCTATCTTGATAATTTGTCTGCTGGACAACTTGCCATGAATATGGCTCGTTCGGCTACACAGGTTAAAAGCCAGCAAATTGCCTTATTAAATAAAGATAATGATTTGCTGTTGTTACAAAAAAACGTGTATGAACAAGAAGTAAAACAAAATCGACTAGCGATGATGTTGCTGTTTTCGGTGCTTACGATTGCCAGCTTTATCGCCTACCGCGCCGTAACTGGACGCCGGCGCTTTAAGAAAATAGCCGAGTATGATCAGCTTACCGGTATCAGTAATCGATACCACTTTAACAATCAGGCAAAAATTGCGCTGGATTACTGCGAATCAAACGCCAAACCGGTGGCGCTGATTTTATTTGATCTGGATTTTTTCAAAAGTATTAATGATACCTATGGCCATGCAGCTGGAGATTGGACACTGCAGGCTGTGGTGAAAACCTGTCGTAATTTTATGCGTAATAACGATGTATTCGGTCGTATCGGTGGTGAAGAATTTGCTGTGGTATTACCCGGCTGCCAGGTAGACAAAGCGGTGCTGTTGGCGGAAATATGTCGCGACGCAATTGCCACAATAGATACCAGTGAAAGTGGCTATATCTTCCCGCTTAGTGCCAGCTTTGGTGTAAGTTCCTCAGACACTTCTGGTTATCAACTAAAGCAGTTATTAGCGGATGCCGACAACGCCATGTACCAATCAAAACAGGCTGGACGGGATAGGGTCAGTGAATTTAGCCACTGATTCGGTACGGGCGGGTTTTGTCTGACCGGTCAACTGGGGTAGAATTGGCGCTAGTCTGACAACGGGGAGCTGGCGCATGGCGCAACCATTATCTTTAGCCAAGCAATTACAACAACACGGCGATTTTCTGCAAATCACTTTATCTAACCCGGATGGGTTAGCTCCGCTACAATTTACCCTGACCGATAGCACGACTGTCCACATTTGGGATAGCGGGGTAATTTGTTTTGAACCGACAAATGCCGGCGACAAAGATATCGTCCTATCGTGTGGCGTGCATGGCAATGAAACTGCACCAATAGAAATTTGCGCCGAGTTAGTACAACAGGTGTTAACAGGTAAGTTGGTGCTGAAACAGCGCTTATTAGTGTTATTTGGTAACCCCGCCGCCATTAATGCCGGCACACGCGAAATTACAGAAAACTTAAACCGGTTATTTTCCGGCCATCATAGTATGGGGGCTGGTCTTATCAATGCCGAGCGTCATCGTGCTAAGGCGTTAGAAGACTATGTCAGCCGGTTCTACAATGAAGTACGCGTAACTGAAGCAGCGCCGCGTAACCGGTATTTGTATGATTTACACACCGCTATTCGTGGCTCGCGCTTTGAAAAATTTGCCGTGTATCCTTTCTTGCATGATAAGCCGTGGCAAAAGGCTGAGTTTGAGTTTTTACAGGCCTGTGATGTCACTACTGTGCTATTAATGCAAACGCCGGCATCAACCTTTAGCTACTACGCTTCCAACAGCCACGGCGCGGATGCTTTTACCATTGAACTGGGTAAAGTACAGCCATTTGGCCAAAACGACATGAGCCGTTTTAGCAAAGCCCGCACGGCATTGCGCCAATTGGTTAGCGAAGATAAGGTAAGCACACAGCCGTTTGATGAGCAGCAGTTTCAGCTGTATCAGGTGTATCGGGCTATCAATAAACAAACGCAGGAGTTTAAGCTGCACTTTGCCGATGATGTGCAAAACTTTACCGCTTACCCGGTAGGTACCTTATTAGCAACTGACGGCGATACTGAATATCGGGTAGAGCGGGAAGGCGAAGCCATTATTTTCCCCAATGCTAAAGTGGCAATCGGCCAACGCGCCATGTTAATGGTGGTGCCCACCACAGTGCAGCACAATCTGCTGTAATGGCGGTTAGCGCATTAACGCACTGTAAAGAGTAAATTTAAGCTGACAGTCTCCGGCAGTGTCTGCCGGGCTAAACCGGAGCGGCGGTTGCAATGCAGTTTACGTAAAGGTAAAGTTGCCGCCGATAATAATCAGAACAAACCGGTGCCTGCTCAAGCGGGGCACAAAACGGGGAGAGCGGCAAATGCCGCTATAATGAGTGAGCAGCACCAGCCTGACACCAAGGCGGGCCGGCACTACTAACCACATGTCTAACACGTATAACAAACAAGAGACACCCTATGACTAACCCAAATAACGCCACCATTACCACGGTGCACACTGCGGAGTTTACCGCCGGTGATGCGTTAAAAATTCCTACGCTGCGCATTTTACGCGACGATGGCAGCCTGTACGAAGGTGCAACTGCACCAGAGCTGGACAAAGCCACCGCACTTAAAATGTACGACACCATGGTGTTTACCCGGGTGCTGGACGAGCGCATGCTGGCAGCACAACGTCAGGGCCGCATCAGCTTTTATATGCAGTGTCTGGGCGAAGAAGCCGCCACCGTTGGCAGTGCTGCCGCGTTGGACGATAAAGACATGATAATGGCGCAATACCGTGAACAGGGGGCATTGCGTTATCGTGGCTTTACGCTGGAGCAGTTTATGAACCAGCTGTTCTCCAACGAAAAAGATTTGGGTAAAGGTCGGCAGATGCCGGTACATTACGGCAGTAAAGATATTTACTACATGACAATATCCTCGCCGCTGGGTACACAAATTCCACAAGCAAGCGGCTATGCCTATGCGCAAAAGCTACGCGGTTTAGCCAACACTACTATTTGTTATTTCGGCGAAGGCGCCGCCTCTGAAGGCGATTTTCACGCCGGCTTAAATATGGCGGCGGTGCACAAAGCTCCGGTGATCTTCTTCTGTCGTAATAATGGTTATGCTATCTCTACGCCGGCTAACGAGCAGTTTGTCGGCGACGGTATTGCATGCCGTGCTGTAGGTTACGGTATGAAAGCGTTGCGGGTAGACGGTGCAGACATTTTAGCGGTGTACCATGCTACCAAAATGGCGCGTGAGCATGCCCTTAAACATAATGAGCCGGTGTTGATTGAATCTATCGCTTATCGTTTAGGTGCGCACTCCTCCTCTGACGACCCAAGTGGCTATCGCTCAAAAGAAGAAGAAGAGAAATGGCGCCAGAACGACCCGATTGCCCGTTACCGTTTATGGTTAATTGAAAAGGGCTGGCTAAAAGACGCCGATGATAAAGCGACCATCGAAGCGCTGCGCAGCGAAATTCTGGATGCGTTAAAAGTGGCAGAAAAAGTGGCTAAGCCCGGCATTGAACACCTGATCTCTGATGTGTATGCCCAGCCGATCCCGGCACTACAACAACAACTAGTTGAATTAAAAGCGCATATCCGTAAGTACCCGGATGCGTATCCGGTAACGGCGGGGAGATTAGACTAATGGCAAAGATGAATATGTTGCAGGCCATTAATAATGCGCTTGATTTAGCGATGGCCAAAGACGACAGCGTAGTGTGTTTTGGTGAAGACGTTGGCCATTTTGGCGGTGTATTTCGCGCTACCAGTAAACTGCAGGAAAAATACGGCAAAGCGCGCTGCTTTAATACGCCGTTAACCGAGCAGGGTATCGCCGGTTTTGCCAATGGTATGGCAGCGCAAGGCATGAAACCGGTAGCGGAAATTCAGTTTGCCGATTATATCTTCCCGGCGTTTGACCAAATAGTAAACGAAACCGCGAAATTCCGTTACCGCTCGGGTAACGAGTTTAATGTTGGCGGCATTGTATTTCGCAGCCCTTATGGTGGCGGTATTGCTGGTGGCCATTATCACAGCCAGTCGCCGGAGGCGTATTTTGCACATACGCCTGGTTTAAAAGTGGTGATCCCGCGCGACCCTTATCAGGCCAAGGGCTTGTTACTGGCCTCCATCGCCAGCCCGGATCCGGTTATTTTCTTTGAACCGAAAAAGCTGTACCGCGCCTCCACCGGCGAAGTGCCGGAAGATTACTACGAAATAGAGTTGGGTAAAGCCGAAGTGACCCAACAAGGTAAAGACATTACCGTGCTTGCTTGGGGCGCGCAGATGGAAATCGTGCAAAAAGCGGTTGAAATGGCCGAAAAAGACGGCATTTCCTGCGAAGTGATTGACCTGCGCAGCATCTTACCGTGGGACGCTGATACAGTAGCTGCCTCAGTGAAGAAAACCGGCCGCCTGCTGATAAACCATGAAGCGCCGTTGACCGGTGGTTTTGCCGGTGAAATTGCCGCCACTATCCAGCAAATGTGCTTTTTACATCTGGAAAGCCCGATTGAACGCGTATGTGGAATGGACACGCCGTATCCGCTGGCACTGGAAAAAGAGTATGTGGCCGATCACTTAAAAACCTATGAAGCCATTAAACGCTCTATCAACTTTTAACGGAGGCAGCAATGAAAAAAGATTTTATTCTGCCGGATATCGGTGAAGGCATTGTTGAGTGTGAAATTGTCGACTGGCTGGTTGCCGAGGGCGACACCATCACTGAAGACCAACCGGTATGTGATGTGATGACTGATAAAGCACTGGTACAAATTCCTGCGGTACACAACGGTGTGGTAAGCAAGCTGTACTATGCCAAAGGCGAGATTGCTAAAGTGCATGCGCCGCTGTTTGAAATGCAAATTGCAGACACAGCAAATAACAGTGATGCTCAACCAGAACCAACAGCTGCAGCAGTGGTTACTGCCTCTGCCGGCAGCGAAGATTTTATTCTGCCGGATATCGGCGAAGGTATTGTTGAGTGTGAAATTGTCGATTGGCTGGTTAATGAGGGTGATGATATCGTTGAAGACCAACCGGTATGTGATGTGATGACCGACAAAGCGCTGGTACAAATTCCGGCCAAGTACTCGGGTAAAATTACTAAGCTGTACTACGCCAAAGGTGAAATTGCTAAGGTGCACTCGCCACTGTTTGCCATGACGCATGCCGGTACTGTGCCAGCAACAACACCGCCAGCAGCAAGCCCAACTGCTGCAACACAGCAAAGCACTGCTGCCAGTGCGCCCGTCGCGGCTGTCACACCGGCGGTGCAGGGTAAAGCCCTGGCCAGCCCTGCAGTGCGCCGTTTAGCCCGTGAACTGAATATTGATTTGGCCAAAGTTGCCGGCAGCGGCGATAAAGGCCGGGTATATAAAGATGATGTGCGTGCTTTTGCTGATGGTAAGCAAGCTTCGCCTGTGGCAGCACAGCAGCCGGTGAAAGCGGAAACATCAGCGTCAGCGGCGTTAAGCGGCGGTATCCGCACTGAGCCCATCAAAGGCATTAAAGCAGCGATGGCGCGACAAATGGTGGAATCGGTGTCAACTATTCCGCACTTTACTTACTGTGAAGAGATTGATTTAACCGATCTGATTGCCTTGCGCTTAAGTTTGAAAGATCAATATGCTAAGCAGGGCGTAAAGCTGACCATGATGCCGTTTTTTATCAAAGCACTGTCGTTGGCCATTAATCAGTTCCCGATTATGAACGCCAAAGTCAATGCTGATTGCACTGAGCTGACCTACTTTGATGATCACAATATCGGTATAGCGGTGGACTCAAAAATTGGTCTGTTGGTGCCGAATATCAAAGGTTGTCAGCATAAATCCATTATCGACATTGCCAATGATTTAACCCGCTTAACCGAACAGGCGCGGGAAGGGCGGGTAAGCCCGGCCGATTTAAAAGGCGGTACTATCAGTATCTCCAATATTGGTGCACTGGGCGGTACTGTCGCCACGCCGATTATCAACAAGCCGGAGCTGGCTATAGTGGCATTGGGCAAAGTGCAAACGCTGCCACGCTTTAACAGCAAAGGCGAGGTGGACGCGCGGCAACTGATGCAGATCAGCTGGTCGGGTGATCACCGCGTTATTGACGGCGGCACCATAGCGCGCTTTACCAATCTGTGGAAACAGTATCTGGAGCAGCCGTCAGCCATGCTGGTGGCAATGCGCTGACTGGCAATATTTGAGCTTGGCAGCTAAGCGGCTTTCTGCTAAAACCCACTCATTGTAGTGGGTTTTTTTATCAGTGTTTGGCTCAGGGATTGTTATGCACGAATTTGATGACTTACGGGTATTGGTGCAGGCGCACAGCCCACTGATTGTAATTGAAAGCTATGAAGAGCCGCGCGCGCTGTTGCTGATCAAAAGGTTGGCGGTAAATTTAATGCGGCCGGTGTTTAAATGGACCATTACCGACGGTTTGCAGCGGTTAGATAGTGAGCACAGCGCGCAGGCATTTAATGCTGATCCAACAAATTTACTGGCACAAATAAAAGGCACGCGTAACAGCGGTATTTATGTGTTGTGTGACTTTCATCCGTTTTTGTCTGATCCCAAGCATGTACGTTATATCAAAGAGATTGCCCAGGCACATGAGCAGCTTGGCCACACTATTATGTTGTTAAGCCACGCCTTAGAAGTGCCGCCGGAGCTGGCCCGCTTGTGCTATCGCTTTGAGCTGAGTTTGCCATCGGATCAGCAGATAAGGCAGCTAGTGCATGATATGGCCGACAGCTATGCGGCTAAGCACGGCATGCTGGCGGAACTTAGTGCTGACAATGTGGCATTGTTGGTGCAGAACTTACGCGGTTTAACCTTTGACGAGGTAAAGCGTCTGGCTTATAAAGCCATCGCAGACGATGGCACCATTACAAAAGAGGATATCCCGCGTATAACCCGGGCTAAGTTCAGCTTACTGCAAACTGATGGCGTACTGTCACAAGTATTCGACAGCGGCAGCTTTGCCAATGTAATCGGCTTGCATAATCTTAAGCAGTGGATAACGCAGCGCCAACAGGCTTTTGTCGATAACGGCAAAGACACGCCAAAAGGCTTATTGTTAACCGGCGTGCAGGGTACCGGTAAAAGTCTGGCGGCTAAAGCCATTGCCGGTAGCTGGGGTTTGCCGTTACTGCGACTGGATATGGCGGCGCTGTACAATAAGTACATTGGTGAAACTGAAAAAAACCTGGCCCAGGCCCTGACGCTGGCTGATGCGATGGCCCCTTGCGTGTTATGGATAGATGAAATAGAAAAAGGCTTGTCCGGTGGTGACAGCGACAACGGTGTTACCCGGCGTTTGCTCGGCAGTTTTCTGACCTGGTTGTCAGAGCGTAAATCACAGGTGTTTCTGGTTGCCACCGCCAACAACATCCATGAATTAGCGCCTGAGCTGCTGCGTAAAGGCCGCTTTGATGAAATCTTTTTTGTTGACTTACCAGGCGACGACGAGTGTTTACAGCTGCTGAGATTGCATTTGACCAGGCGGCAACTGAGCCTGCCGGATGAAGCACTGCAGCAAGCACTGGCCTTGTGCCGCGGTTTTTCCGGCGCGGAGCTGGAGCAAGCGGTGGTTGGTGCCGGTTTTCGCGCCCGTGCCGCCGGCACTGAGTTCAGCCTACCGCATCTAATGGACGAGCTGTCAGCAACACAGCCGCTGTCGGTGGTGATGGCAGAGCAAATTAACGTGCTGCGCCAATGGGCGCTTGAGCGCTGTGTGAAAGCCTGAGGCCCTATGCAGTATAAAAACCAGTTGCGCAACTTTTACATTCCGGAAGAGCAGTCTGTTTACCTGCTAAATGCCAATGATGCAAAAAAGCTGAAAGACTGGGTGGCATTGTGTATTTCTGAACTGGAAAAGCTCGGTTACAGCCAGATTGAACTGATTGGCAAAGGCGCTTATGGCTTTGCTTTTGCCGGGTTGGATACCAGTGAGCAAGCTTGTGTATTTAAATTTTCACGCATCAATTTGCCGCAGCATATTCAGGACAGGCTGGCGGACGAAGCCTATATGCTGTCGCAGGTGCAGCATCCGAATGTACCGCGTTATATCACTTATCAGGTGGTTAAAAAGCAAGGCATTCTGATGATGCAGCGCGGCGCCGGTATCGATTTAGAGCATTACAGCTTAAAGCATGGCCGCTTAAGTGCGCGGCTGTTAGTGGACATTGCCTGCCAGTTGGCGGATGTGCTGTTGGCACTGCGCGGTAATATCAAAGATGGCGAGCAGCAGCCGATAGTGCACGGCGATGTTAAGCCATCGAATCTGGTGTTTGACGAGCAAAACGGCCATGTTAGCCTGATTGACTGGGGCTCGTCGGTATTTGCTCAGTTAGATGCCAACGGCCAGTATTTGGCCAATAACGTGATGCAACTGATGTCGGCGGATTTACAAAACTCCAATGCGCGGATGGGCGATGTGTATTTTATCGGCCCCGAGCAACGCGCCGGCGCTTTGTCCAGCCCGCGCTTTGACGAGCAGGGCGTTGCCGGCACCTTATATGCGCTGGCATCCGGCCAGTCATGTCGTTTTGGCTGCAAAGCGATACCGGCGCGCAGCCTGGGTTTACCGGTAGAGTTTGCCACTATGCTCGACAGTATGCTGTCGGACGATGCCACATTACGGGCGCAGGCCGGTGATTATTTTTTACAGCAGATGCCGGCATTAAAACGATTGGTATTACCGCAACTAAGGCTGTTTGATGACACACCGCAGCTACCTGTGTGGGTAAGTCCGCAGATGCGGGAGCTGGATACCGTAGTGTATTCATCGCGTAAGTCATTTTTACGTGAGCACAGCGAAGAAGAAGGTATCGCCTATGTTGATGATGTGCAATTAGAGCGTTACTACAAAAACTATTTACAAGGCATGGGGGAGACAGAAAAAGCCTTTGTCGCTGCGGTCAGCCGGCTGGCGCGTTTTCCTGTGGTCGGTGGCCTGGCTATTCACTGGCAGGCCGGTGGCGTTTACATAGATTCCAGCTTAAATTTATATGACGACAGCCTGGCGTCGTCTTTTGCTTTGTCAGTTAATAATGTGGTAACGCTGGCGCGCGCCATTGCCAAAGTGGGTATTTTTAAAGCCTGCTTATTTAATGCCCGCAATACTATTCATATCAGCCGAAATAGCCTTAGTGAGCCCTTTGTTGCGCCGGCGGATGCGGTTATTCCGTACCAGCTAGCGCCGGTTCTGAGCAACGAGGATGCCAGTAAACAGCATTCTTATTTTGAAGACGGTAAAGATCCGGATGAGCAATTAACTTTGCCCGATGCCATTATGGATGACATTGCTAAACTGAATTTAATCCGCCATACCGGCTGTATTATTTTTGAAGTGACCACTTTATATATGAAGATCCACAGTTACTACCGTTTACTAGACCCGGCTGCAGAGCAAGAATTTAAGCGTTTACTGCAAAGTATTTTGCATAAAGTAGCCCAAATAAGCGGTGAGGGCGTTGGTGGTTTTATGAAGTTACCTTACAAAGATACGCGGTTTTTTAGCCACCAGGCACAACAACCAATACGTTATTATCCGGCCAATCCGCACAAAGCAGATATAGCCTAGGCTAAAACCTTGTATAAATATCAACCAAATACCGCTTTGGCGTTACGAAAACAGCAGATGGCAGCAAATCTTTGCCCTGAAGTGGTTTAAATTGTCAGGTAAAACGAGTAATGTACGGGTTTTGAGCTTTAGTCAGAATTCCATATTTCATGTCCAACGATAAAACCGCGTTATACCGGCTGCTGAATCAGCAGGCGCAGGCTTTAATTGAGCACGAGCCCGACCTTATTGCCAATATGGCCAATCTTAGTGCGTTATTATTTAACCAGCTGCCTGATTTAAATTGGGCCGGTTTTTATATTATGCGCAGTGGTGAGCTGGTGCTTGGGCCGTTTCAGGGCCAGGTTGCTTGCGTTCGTATTGCCGTAGGTAAAGGCGTCTGTGGTACCGCAGTTGCCAGCGGCGAAGTACAACTGGTTAAAGATGTGCATGAATTTCCTGGCCATATTGCCTGTGACGCGGCTAGCAATTCTGAAATTGTGTTACCACTGCGGCACAACGGTAATATTATTGCAGTATTAGATATAGACAGCCCTAGCTTAGCCCGATTTGACGCAGAAGATCAGGCTGGGCTTGAGCAGCTAATCAGCGTATTTGAACAACACCTGGCGGCAACGCAATGAAAGATGCAATCTCCATTCACGATTATCTGTTTGATATAGCCGATATTGGTGACTGGGAAGGTGATGAAGAGTTGGTAACCGATAAAATTAACAGTGTGTATCACGCTGTTTGGCAAGCGTTACCTGAGAATATATCGGTTGCAAAAATAGAGCATTTATTGCCTGGCATCTGGGATCAGTTACGTGGTGGCACAGTGCTGCTTGAAGCTGATGAAGATGAATTAGTAGATTGGGCTTTGGCTTATGTGCGCCAACAGCTGGAAGAAGGTATTCCGGACTCGGATACTGTAAATGAAGAAGAGTGAAGCGTTAATGACCACCCCAACCGAAGAAAGTAATAAAGCGACCAATGTGAAAGAAGTGCTGGCATATTTGGTAACACAGTTTCCGGGTTGTTTTAGTCTTGCCGGAGAAGCTAAACCGCTGAAGATTGGTATTTTTCAGGACCTTGCCAATAGGCTGCAGCAAGATACAACAGTGAGTAAAACCCAACTACGTCAAGCATTACGGGTTTATACATCAAGCTGGCGTTATCTTGAGTCAACCAAGGAAGGGGTAGCCCGTATTGACCTTGATGGCGTTGCTGGCGAGTTGATTGATTCGGCGCAGGCCGAACATGCCAATAAAGTATTGCAAGAAAGCAAGGCGAAGGCAGCCGAAAAACGCAAAGCAAAGTTAGCGGAAGCTCAAGCAAGAAAACCACAGCCGAAAGATACAGACAAACCTGGTTACAAAAAAACCGCGAACAAAAAGCCGCATCAGGCCTCTAAAAGCACTAAGGTTAATCAAAAGCCAGTTGTTGCAGAGCACAGCGCCCCGGTAAAAGTAGCAGTAACACTACAACCAGTAGCGTCAGCGCAGTTGGTTGTTGGCAGTAACGTGCTAATAAAACTGGGACAAAGTCCAATGTTGGCGACGATAGTTGAAGTGCACAAAGACGATGTGACTGTGCAACTGGCTTCTGGTATGGTGGTGAAAACTCGTCAGGATAGTTTGTTTATAGCCTGACCAACGCAGAGTAGCTTATGAAAAAATATTCAGCACTGGCAACAGCATTTCTAATCGCTTTTAGTCTTAATGCGGCAACAGAGGCAGAGAAATATTCCCTGACCTTGCCAACGATAGCTCAGGACCCACAGCATGCCACGGCAAGTAAACGCATTACGGCCTTGTTCACTCGTGGTCATTACAGCGAGGTGCAACTGGATGATGCGTTGTCATCCAAGATGTTTGATACCTATCTGAAAAATTTAGATTACTATCGTAACGTGTTAACAAAAGCTGAAGTGGCATCTTTTGAACAATATCGTGAGCAGTTTGATGATGGCATTAACAAAGGCAATCTCAGTTTTGCTTTTGATATGTTTAATCATACGCTGAAACAAAGAGCGGAACGTTTTGATTATGCGCTGCAGCTGCTGGATAAAGGCTTCGATTTCAGTAGCGACGATAAATACGCTTACGATAGGGAAGATGCAGCCTGGCCTGTTGATACCAAAGAATTGAATGAAATTTGGCGGCAACGGGTAAAATTTGATGCGTTAAACCTGAAGTTGGCTGGAAAAAACGAAGAAGAAATTAAAACGATTCTGGCAAAGCGCTATCGTAATACGCAAAAACGTCTTACTCAGACTGAAAGCGAAGATGTGTTTCAGTTGGTGATGAATTCTTTTGCCCGCAGCATAGAAGCCCATACTTCCTATTTGTCGCCTCGCAACGCTGATCGTTTCCAGCAGGAAATGAATTTGTCATTAGAAGGTATCGGTGCAGTTTTACGGGCAGATGAAGATTACACTGTTATTCAAAGCTTGGTTCCGGGTGGGCCGGCTGACTTAACACAGAAGTTGAAACCGAAAGATAAAATTATCGGCGTCGCCCAAGATAAAGCTGAATTTGTAGATGTCATTGGCTGGCGGCTTGATGATGTAGTTGATTTAATTAAAGGCCCCAA
Organism: Rheinheimera maricola; assembly: GCF_016918075.2. Taxonomy (GTDB): domain Bacteria; phylum Pseudomonadota; class Gammaproteobacteria; order Enterobacterales; family Alteromonadaceae; genus Alishewanella; species Alishewanella maricola_A. The sequence continues at coordinate 860,335 of NZ_JAERPS020000001.1, forward strand.
AGGCAGTACCGTTCGATTGCAAGTGGTTGGCGGTAGTGATATCGGCACCAGCCAAGCTGATATCATCACTATTGTCAGAGACAAAATAAGGTTGGAAGATCGGGCGGCAAAAGCCGAGGTATTTAAACCTGTATTATCAGAGCTTGAGCAAAAAATTGGTGTGATCAGTATACCTGGATTTTATAATAATCTGGCTGATGACGTTAAAAAGTTGCTTGCTGAACTTAATACCGAGCAAGTAGAAGGCGTTATCATAGATTTAAGAGGTAACGGTGGAGGCTCTTTGCAAGAAGCAACTCTGCTGACAGGGCTGTTTATTGACCGTGGTCCGGTGGTACAAATCCGCGAAGGCGACGGTAAGGTTTCAGTATCACAAGACAATGATGGTGTAAGCTTTTACGATGGTCCATTGACCGTCATGGTCGATCGTTACAGTGCCTCTGCCTCAGAAATTTTTGCTGCGGCAATGCAGGATTATGGCCGGGCATTAATCGTTGGTGAGCAAACGTTTGGCAAAGGTACCGTGCAGCAGCACCGTGGTCTGGGTCGTATTTACGACATGTTTGAAAGTCCGCTGGGCAGCGTACAGTACACCATTGCCAAATTTTACCGTATTAATGGTGGCAGCACGCAGCATAAGGGCGTTATTCCTGATATTCAGTTTCCAACGGCAATAGATCCTGCTGAATGGGGCGAAAGCACGGAAGAATATGCACTGCCGTGGGATTCAATTAACGCCGCCGTATACACTTCACTGAATGATATTTCTCAGCTAGTTCCAGCATTGCAGCAAAAACATCAGGCGCGTATTGCGAAAGAGCAAGAATTTCAGTATTTGCTGGGTGATATTACCGATTTTAAAAAGCAGCAAGATGAAAAAACAATATCTTTGCGTGAGTCTGAACGTATAGCAGAGCGTGATACTAATAAGGCAAAACAACTGCAACGTACTAACGACAGGTTGAAACGGCTGGGTTTGCCTGTTGTAACGTCAGTTGACGACGCACCGGAAAAGTTGGAGGAGATTGATCCGTTTTTAGAAGAAGCGGCAAACATTACCGTAGATTTAAAAGCAATTACCCGGTTAGCCAAACAATAAACAGGGGTAGGGCTGTTATAGCTATTAAGGCGGTATTACATACCGCCTTTTGTTAATTAAATACAATAAAACATAATAATTATAAAGGTTAAGTATGACAACACGTGGTGAGTTCTCATCGAGGATAGGCTTTATTCTGGCCGCGTCTGGCTCTGCTGTTGGTTTAGGTAACATCTGGGGGTTTCCAACGCAGGTTGCCAGTAATGGCGGCGGCGCTTTTGTATTAATGTATCTTATATTGGCTTTTGTCTTAGCCTACCCTGTCCTGATGGCAGAGCTACTGATAGGCCGTGCAACAAAATCAAACGTTGTAGATGCTCTAGGCCAGGTATCCCGTGGGATGTCAGGCCGCTTTGTTGGTGCCTGGGGCATTGCTACCGTATCGTTGATTTTGGCTTTTTATGGCATAGTTGGCGGCTGGATGCTAGCTCACACGTTTGAAGCACTTGTTAGCCTCGCAGGTTTTGATGGTTTGGCTAATTGGTTAATCACTTTTTCTCTTAGCCGAAATTTGCTGTTTTGTGCCGTGTTTATGTTGTTAACCGTTGGGATTGTTAGCGGGGGGGTCGTTAACGGCATAGAGCGCTGGTCCGTGCGGTTAATGCCGACTCTATTTATCATTATGCTGGTGTTGTTTGGCTACGTCATGACTCAGGATGGTGCTATTGATGGTTTAAAAGTTTATTTGCTGCCTGATTTTACTCAAATTCTTAATCCCGATTTATTAATAAGTGCTATGGGCCAGGCGTTCTTTTCTATGTCGTTGGGTGTTGGCACCATGTTAATTTATGGTTCCTATGTTAGCCACAGTGAAAATCTACCTCGCTTAGGTGTTGCGGTGTCTCTGGTGGATATTGGTGTCGCTGTACTAGCGGGGTTGTTGATTATTCCTGCTATGTATGTGGCACTGAATAATGGTGTGCAGATATTTGGCGATAACGGACAGCTGTTGTCCGAAGATACGCTTATATTCACTGTACTACCGTCATTGTTTACAACCATGGGTTTTGTTGGCGGTATTGTGGCGTTTGCATTTTTTCTGCTGATGTCAATTGCGGCACTGACATCTTCGATTTCGATGTTGGAAGTTCCAGTGTCTTATGTGGTAGAGAAGCGCAATGTGGCCAGACAAAAAGCAGTTTGGTTAATTGCCGCCGTTATTTTTGCACTTAGTTGTTTAATCATTTTTAACTTTGATACCTTGTTTGGTTTTATTATTGCCCTGACAACGCGTTACAGTCAGCCATTATTAGGTTTGATGCTATGTTTGTTTGCGGGTTGGATTTGGCGTCGAAATGACATTTTACAAGAGCTGAAAAAAGGCGATGCCCAAGCTGAAAATAGCTTTTTTTGGCGGATTTGGCCCTGGTATGTCAAGTTTGTTTGTCCGTTAGTTATCGTAGTAATGTTTTACCGCTCTTTGTAAGCGGTGTTGAGTTAAAACTTATAACAATAATAAAGTGAAGGGCGCCAAGGCGCCTTTCAGCAATCGGAGTCTCTATTACATGTCTGAAAAACAACCCAGCTTCCTTGATGCGGCGATACCGCTGGTGGTGTTGATAATTCTGTTATCTGCCTCAGTATATTTATTCGCTGATAATTCATCTTATGGTCCAAACCAAATAGCGCTGTTTCTGGCAACCGCGGTGGCAGTAATTATTGGACTGAAAAACGGTTATCGCTGGTCAGTGATGGAAAAAGCTATGGTGAAGGGGATATCACTTTCACTTGGCGCAGTGTTGATTTTGCTTTCAGTTGGTGCATTGATTGGCACCTGGATGTTGTCAGGTACGGTACCCACGCTTATTTATTATGGTCTACAGTTACTAAGTCCAAGTTGGTTTTATGCCGCCAGTTGCTTGCTGTGCGGTATTGTTGCGATGAGTATTGGCAGTTCCTGGACCACTGCAGCAACTATCGGTGTAGCATTGATTGGCGTTGCAGCTGGTTTAGGCTTGTCACCTGCAATTACCGCCGGTGCAATTGTATCGGGCGCTTATTTTGGCGATAAAATTTCACCGTTAAGTGAAACTACTAATCTGGCACCAGCCGTCGCCGGAGCTGATTTATTTGATCATATTCGTCATATGCTATGGACTACAATACCCAGCTTTGTCATAGCCTTGCTGCTATTTACACTGATAGGTTTTAACTCCGACGTTAATGCTGATTTTGCCCGCATTGATGAAATCAGCTCAGTGTTAAAGCAAAATTTTTCTATCAGTTTTGTGTCGTTGATCCCGTTGTTTGTATTATTAACCATGGCTATTAAAAAGGTGCCGGCATTTCCGACGGTATTTATTGGGGCTTTGTTGGGTGCGGTTTGGGCGGTTTTTTTCCAGCAAGAGTTGTTAATCCGATTAATCGAAACAGAAGTGCCGGCAGCATTGGGTATCGCTAAATTAATTTGGCATATATTGCACGCTGGTTTCACTATCGATACCGGCAATGCCAGCTTAAATGATCTATTAAGCGGTGGCGGTATGTCTAGTATGCTGAATACCATTTGGCTGGTGTTTACCGCAATGATGTTTGGTGCAACCATTGAAAAAATTGGTTTGTTACGTAAATTTGTAACATCAATTTTATATTTTGCCCGCAGTACCGGTTCGTTAATCACTAGCACCATTGCAACGTGTTTCGTCACTAACGTGCTTACAGCAGATCAATACATGTCAATTGTGATGCCGGGTCGTATGTTCAAGGAAGAGTATCAGCGACGTAATTTGGCTCCTGTTAACTTATCCCGCACTTTAGAGGACGGTGGTACTATCACCAGCCCATTGATACCGTGGAACACCTGTGGCGCCTATATGCACAGTGTACTGCAGGTGAGTCCGTTGGATTATGCCTTTTATGCGTTTTTTAATTTAATTAACCCTGTACTGGCTATTATTTATGCTTATTGCGGTATTAAGATCTTAAAGTTAACGCCACCCGATTCGGTGATGCCCGATATCGCCAAAGCATGATAGTAAAAAGCCTGATTTGATCAGGCTTTTTAGTCAATATACTACGTATAACCAACTGTAATTTTCGTGAGGCATTTGTATGACTGAGCAGCATAACAATCGGTTGGTGAAATTCCGCCAAGACTATCAACCTCCAGCTTTTTCTATCAGCTGTGTAAAGTTATGTTTTGAATTAGAGCCTAATACCACCACGGTCACCTCAGTGATGCAAATGACGCGGCAACACGCAGACGTGCCTCTAATATTGGATGGCCAGCATTTAACCTTGTTAAGTATTGCTTTGAACGGTGATCCACTATTAGCAGATGCGTATCAGGTTGATGCGCATTGTTTAACCGTGTTCTCGTTGCCGGATCAGTTTGAGTTAACGATCGTGACGCAGTTATCGCCGCAAAGTAACACAGCGCTTGAGGGGTTATACCTGGCCGGAGACACTTATTGCACGCAATGTGAAGCTGAAGGGTTTCGACGTATCAGCTACTTCTTAGACCGACCTGATGTATTGGCGGAATACTACGTAACAATTATTGCGCCCGCACAGCGTTATCCGTTCTTATTGTCTAACGGCAATAAGCTGTCGGAGCATGTTGATAGTGCTGGTAATAGAGTTGTGCAGTGGCACGATCCGTTTCCTAAACCCAGCTATCTGTTTGCTTTAGTCGCCGGCGATTTTGCTAAGCTTAGTGACCAGTACATTACACAATCAGGGCGTGAGGTTAGCTTAGAGCTGTTCGTGGAAAAAGGCGCGGCCAATAAAGGCGATTTTGCATTGCAAGCACTAAAACGTGCGATGAATTGGGATGAGCAACGGTTTAACCTGGAATATGATCTTGACGTGTATATGGTTGTCGCAGTTGATTTCTTTAACATGGGCGCGATGGAAAATAAGGGACTAAACGTTTTTAACAGTAAATATGTACTGGCAGATCCAAGCAGTGCAACCGATCGTGATTATTTTAATATTGAGTCGATTATTGGTCATGAATACTTTCACAACTGGACCGGAAACCGGGTAACCTGCCGTGATTGGTTCCAGCTTAGTTTAAAAGAAGGCTTGACGGTATTTCGTGATCAGGAATTTAGTGCCGATATGGCTTCAGCCACGTTATGTCGTATTGACGCCGTTAAACTGATCCGTACCGCACAATTTGCCGAAGATGCCAGCCCAATGTCACATCCTATCAGACCTGAGCAGGTGATAGAGATGAACAATTTCTATACGGTTACCGTGTACGACAAAGGTGCTGAAGTGATACGCATGCTGCAAACCTGTTTAGGTAAAACCGATTTTGCGCGTGGTTTAGCACTGTATTTGCAGCGACATGACGGCCAGGCAGCGACCTGTGATGACTTTCTACAAGCTATGCAAGATGTTACCGGGCAAAATTTAACTCAATTTGGTCTTTGGTACAGTCAATCAGGCACGCCAGAGTTAACAGTGTCGCAGCACTACGACGCTTCGTCAGCAACCTTGCGCTTGAATTTGGTACAAATAACGCCTGCCACAGCAGATCAATCGGAAAAGCAACCTTTGCTTATTCCGGTAAAAATAGAGCTACTATTTCCTAATGCGACAGTGCAGCAGCACTTATTGTTGTTAACGGATGCCGAGCAACAATTTGTATTTGATAATGTGACGCAGCAACCCGTAGTGGTATGGCTTGAACATTTTTCTGCACCGGTAAAATTAATCAATAATGTTGATGATGATAGTTTGTTGTTTATTGCCAGACATGCCACAGATGGCGTGGCACGCTGGGACGCTATGCAGCAATTCTGGAGTCGTAAAGTAGCTCATTGCCTTAGCGCTTCGCAATCTGATGCCGTATTGCCAGATGCAGTGTTGCAATTGATGCGGCACTGGTTAACTCAACCTGGCGATGATTTAGCATTGACAGCGGAGCTCTTGACGCTACCAGACTTTGATACTCTGGCTGAGCAATATCAGCAGATACCGGTAAATCAGTTAATTGACATCTTACGTCAATTTAAACAACAGATTTCGGTCAAGTTGGCCCAGCCACTGCGCCAATGCTACGACGTTTTGCCATTTCAGCCCTACAGCTATAATCAGCAAGCGAGCGCTGTACGCCGATTGCGAGCGGTGTGCCTAAGTTATCTGGTGTTTAGTAGTGTAGATGCTACTAATGTTCTGACATCACAGTACCAACATGCTGACAATATGACGGACGTGATTGCCGTGTTAACGGCGAGTCAGCAATTAGACAGTGATATTTTTCAAAATTTAGTGAATGATTTTGCTGACCGTTGGCAACATGATGCTTTAGTCATGGATAAATGTTTCGCCCTGGTCGCGTCGAATCCACACCCACAGGTGTTTGCTGCTATCGAGACTATGCAGCAGCATCCTTTATTTAGCTGGAACAACCCTAATCGGGTTCGCGCTTTACTGTCAGCGTTTAGCCAGCGCAATCCGGCGCAATTTCATCGCGCGGATGGTAAAGGTTATCAATTGCTGGCTAATAGTATTATTAAGCTTGATGCGATTAATGCGCAAGTTGCAGCCAGATTAGTTACCCCCTTGTTAAGTTGGCGGCGTTTTGAGCCCAAACGTCAGCAGTTGATGCGTTCAGCCTTGCAACAAATTGCTAAAATAAAGGGTATTAGTAATGATGTATATGAGAAGGTAAGCCGAAGTCTTAATTAATGCGTAGATACTTTTTTAACGCCTATATAACTGCAGACCAGTGCTATGGCTATTATCGCGGCAAAATTAAATATGTTGTGGTAACTGCTGATGGGGGTGAGAAGGTGCAATTGCATTTTCGGCATTTCCAACGCTTTGTCGATGTTAATGGTTTCAGAGGGCGTTTCCGTTTAACGGTTGACGAAAATGACGCTTTTGTTAGCTTAGAAAAAATTAATTAGAGTTTATACTTTAAACGCTGAATTAAAACAATCACTTGCTTAAGTTGCTAGTTTGACCTTTAATTTCATTAGCTTATGCCGATTGCGAATAATAGATCGGACCAGTGTTAAACTGCTTATGGCTAATCAAGTGCAAAAGTTGAGCAATAAATATAAAAACTGAATAAAAATCAACAGATTTACGTTGCACCAAGCCTTGCCTGTCAGTTGAAATGATGTAATTATTTTAACCAGGTAGGCTGAGATCGGATCAGTTGGCTAAGTAATATAATTATAAAGACACTTAAAAAACCTGCAGGGACAGGGGGGAGAAAACAAGATGAATAAAAGGTCAATAACCTTTGCTAAGAAGCCCTTAGCCGTAGGTATTGCATCAGCGCTGTTTGCCTTGTCATTGGCACCAGTGCAAGCCGCGTCGTGGGACCTCGGTGATGTCAATATTACCTTCGACTCAACATTTTCATATGGTGGCAGCTGGCGGATGGAAGATCGAAACTTCGATACCATCAGCAAAGTTAACCACCCACGCTTTGATTGGGACGGCTACAATGCCGCGACCAATAATATCTATCTGCCATCACAAATCTGGCAAGAGCCAGGTAGCTACTCCAGCAATGGCGATGCAGGTAACCTGAATTACGACCGTGGCGATATGTTTAGTAGCCTGTTCAAAGGCTTACATGAGCTATCAATCACAAAAGACAATATCGGCTTTTTTGGCCGCTTTATGTATTTTTACGATTTCGCCCTGATGGACCAGGATGGTGCTTACACCAACCCGGTGTCTGGAAATCGCGTAGACCCTTGTGCCGATGATGAAGCTAGGGATCTTACCTGCCGTGACATCCGCTTATTGGATGCTTATGTTTACGGTAACTTTAGCTTTAACGACGGCATGAATCCCGTTACGGTTAAGGTTGGCCAACAAGTATTAAGCTGGGGTGAAAGCACACTAATTCAGCATGGTATTAATATTACGCCAATTGATGTTGGTGTTGCCCGTGCACCAGGTGCTGAATTAAAAGAAGCCTATATTCCTGTAGGCATGGCTACGCTGAATATCGGTCTGACAGAGAATTTGTCGACTGAACTGTTTTACCAGTACGAATGGGTAAACAGTTATCTGCCAGTGCCAGGTACCTATTTCTCTACCAATGATTTTGCGGGTAAAGGTGGCTATTTACAGAATGTGCAATTGGGTTTTGCCGGTAACCCGGATATTGACCTTGCGCACGTACTGGAAAACCTGAACTTATTAGGAATGGGTGTCGCTACCGGTGCACTGAACCCGGCGCTGGCTGCGCAGGCTTATTTAGCATACCCAACAAAAGTGACGCTGCGTCCTTATGGTAGTGCCGGTGAAATAGAACCTAAAGACGGCGGTCAGTATGGTATTAAGTTTGAATACTTTTCGCCTGATTTAAATGACACTGAATTTGCCCTGTATTACATGAATTACCATAGCCGTGTTCCGGTAATCTCTGGTATTGCATCTGACTTCACCCAGGTTGGTGCCGACATTGGCCGCTTGGCAGCAATGTCTGCAAGTGGCGGTGTTACAAAGGAAAATATCAGCCAGTTAGCTGCTTTTTCTAAAGCTTTAATTGAGTATCCGGAAGACATTAAGCTGTATGGTTTCAGTTTCAATACAACCCTGGGTGAAACATCTGTCGCCGGTGAATTGTCTTATCGCCAGGATGAGCCATTACAAATAGACGATGTGGAAATTCTGTATGCAGGTATGCCAGAGCAGCTGGCTAACGCCGGGTTGCGTCCTGACCTTGCCGGCATTTCGCAAATTGGTCGAGACCCGCGCTATGGTGAAAAAGTTCTGCCAGGACAAAAAGCCAATGGCTTTATTCTGGCTGATACCATGCAAGCCCAAATGACCTTCACGCATTTATTTGGCCCAACCCTGGGCGCAGATAACTTGTCAATGCTGGCAGAGGTTGGTGGTATTCGTATCCAGGATATGCCAGAGCAAAGCGTGCTGCGTTTAAACGGTCCCAACACCGACCGTAGTGGTGGACCTTTACTTGGCCTGACAAATGGTGAGTTGGTCAATAAAGATGGCTTACATACCGGTCTGTCAAATGGCGCAGAGACTAACCCGTTCCCGACGGCATCAGCCTGGGGTTACCGGTTACTGGCTAAAGCAGACTATAACAACGTATTTGCTGGCGTAAACTTATCCCAACGCGTGGTGTTTTCCCATGATGTGAACGGTATTACACCAGATCCACTGTTTATGTTTGTTGAAGACCGTAAGTCGTTAGCTTATGCCGTTAGCTTTGATTATCTGAGCAAATGGTCAGGAGAGCTGTCTTATAATGTTTTCTGGGGTGGTCAGGGCACGACTAATAACGTGGAAGACCGCGACTTTATCTCTTTCAATATCAAGTACTCTATTTAAGGGACGAGCACTAATTATGAAAAAACTCACCCTAATTTCATCAGCAGTTGCATTGGTTTTAAGCTGCTCAGTTGCGGCAAAGATTACACCAGAGCAAGCAGCACAACTGGGTAACGATTTAACACCAATGGGCGCAGAGAAAGCTGGTAATGCAGATGGGTCAATTCCTGCCTGGACGGGCGGAATTACCGCTGCACCAGCCGGTTATAGCGCAGGCATGCACCATATCGATCCGTTTGCCGACGATAAGGTGTTGATGACTATCGACAAGTCTAACTTGGATCAGTACCAAAATATGCTGAGCCCAGGCCAAATCAAGTTGTTTGACATCTACCCTGATAGCTACAAGATGAATGTGTACCAAACTCGGCGTACTGCGTCTTATCCGCAGTATGTCTACGATGCGACTAAAAACATTGCCACTAAAGCTGAGTTGATAGAAGGTGGCAACGGTATCGTTAATGCAGCGATTGGTATTCCGTTCCCAATACCTCAAAATGGTCTTGAGGCGGTGTGGAACCACTTATTGCGTTTTCGTGGTGTTGCGGCTAGCCGAAATGGTGGCCAGGCAGCGCCTACAGCAACTGGTGCTTACACCATTATTGGCTTTGACGAGCAAATAATGTTTAAGTATTCCGAGCCAAACGCCACGGCAGAAGCGTTAACTGCAGAGAACATTTTGTTTCGCTTCAAACAGGGCGTAACGTCTCCGGCACGTTTAGCGGGTACTGCATTGTTAGTACATGAAACGATGGACCAGGTAAAAACGCCACGTCAAGCCTGGACGTATAATACGGGCCAGCGTCGTGTTCGCCGGGCACCTAACGTAGCTTATGATGCGCCAGGCACGGCATCAGATGGTCTGCGTACCACCGATGACTTTGACATGTTCAACGGCTCCCCGGATCGCTACAACTGGGAGTTAAAAGGCAAGCAAGAGCTGTATATCCCGTATAATAGCTATAAAATGCATAGTAATGAGGTGAAATATGCTGATTTACTGCTGGCTGGCCACCTTAACCCTGAGTATGTACGCTGGGAAAAACACCGTGTTTGGGTCGTCGAAGCGACGCTAAAAGATGGCACCCGTCACGTATATGGTAAACGTGTATTCTATATTGACGAAGATAGCTGGCAAATCCATGTTGCTGATCTGTACGACAACAGAAATGAGTTGTACCGTGTCGCTGTTGCACATGGCTTGAACTACTATGAAGTGCCAACGCACTGGAGTACGCTTGAGGTATATCACGATCTTAATTCGCGCCGTTACATTGCTATCGGTTTGGATAATGAAGATAAGATGTATGACTTTGGTGTTAGCCTGACTGATGCCGATTTCACACCTGCAGCGCTGCGTCGTGAAGGTACTCGCTAGTATTGATTAATACTGGTTACGGTTGGCCTAGTGCCAACCGTTTTTATTTATACTAACCAATAGAGTAAAAGCTCAAAATATGTGTAATAAACTTATCTGGTTTACCGCGGCGAGCAGCTTGTACTTTTCAACCGCTATTAAGGCTGAAACACCACAAGTTGATGTTCAGGCTGCGTATCATATGCCGCTGGCAAGTAAATCGTTATTAACTGATATCATTAGTGTTGCCGGGAAAAAGCTAGTAGCAGTGGGCGAACGTGGCCATATTCTGGTTAGCCAGGATGGCACTAACTGGTTACAGGCCGATGTGCCAGTGCAAGCTAATTTTAACAGTGTCTACTTTGCTAATGAGCAGCAAGGTTGGGCGGTAGGACATGATGCGACTATCGTAGCTACCCATGATGGTGGCGTAACGTGGCAGTTACAGCACTACAAACCTGAGACAGATAAGCCTTTATTCGATGTGTATTTTGTCAATGAGCAAAAAGGCATGGCACTGGGTGCATACGGCATGTTTTTGCGCACAGATGATGGTGGCAACAGCTGGCACAAACATTTTCATGACGAGCTGTTGTTAGAGGAAGATCAACAGTATCTGGCTGAACTTAAGCAAACCGACCCTGAGTTGTATCAGATTGAATCTGAAGCATTATTGCCGCACTTTAACCGCGTATATGCTGACGGTAATGTACTGTATATGGTTGGTGAAGCAGGCTTTGCCGCCAAGAGTTTAGATTTTGGCGACAGCTGGCAGCGATTGGACGAGTTTTACAATGGCTCGCTGTTTGATTTGATACGTACACCACAAATGGCCTTAATGGCCGCAGGCTTGCGTGGCCATGTGTTTGTCAGCGAGGATCAGGGGCAAAGTTGGCAGCAAGTTATGCTAGATGAAAATGCCACCCTCAATAGCGTATTCGCAGACGAAGCGGGAACGATTTATCTTGTTGGCAACGCGGGCACTTTGCTAATCAGTCGCAATACTGGCGACAGTTTTACCGATCGGTCATTGGCCGACGGCAAAGCCATCGTAAACGGCTTAGTCTGGAATAAGCAGCTAATACTGGTAACCGAGACTGGTATTAAAACAGTTAACCTAAGTGAACTGAATTAAAATGAGTGTAAATCGTTTAGTTAATAAGTTTGAATACGCCTTATTTCGCCATCGTACCCTGGTTATTGTTGCCTTTTTGTTGGCGACACTATTTTTGCTGTTTAAAGCGACGACGATAAGATTAGATGCGGGTTTTACAAAAAACATCCCTCTTAAGCACGAGTACATGCAAACATACTTGCGTCACGCGCAAGACTTTGGCGGTGCTAACAATATCTTAATCTCGCTTTGTGACAACTCTGGCGATATTTTCAATGCGGACTTCTTTGATACCTTAAGGCGTGCGCATGATGAATTGCTGTACACCTCGGGTGTGGACCGGGTGCAGGTAAAATCACTGTTTAGCCCCAGTACGCGATTTGTCGAAGTGGTTGAAGACGGCTTCGCCGGTGGGCCGGTGATCCCGGCTGATTTTGTCGCGAACAGTATCGGTCTGGCTAAAGTAAAGGAAAACACTGAAAAAGCCGGCATAGTCGGGCGAATGATCGCTGATGATTACAGTTGCGCGATGATTGCAGCACAATTGTTAGAAGTCGACCCAGACACGGGTGCAAAACTGGATACAATAAATTTTGCTGCGACGTTAGAGCAGAATATCAGAGCCAAATATGAATCTGATACGGTAAGCGTACACATTATTGGCTTTGCTAAAATGGTCGGTGACGTGGCTGATGGTGCCAAAGGCGTGTTGCTGTTTTTTGCCATTGCTATTGCGGTGACATCGTTAATGGTATTGTTTTTTTGCCGCTCGGTAATGTTAACTGTATTACCAATAGCCTGCTCGCTTATCGCAGTAGTGTGGCAAATGGGTCTGCTGTCAGCACTGGGATTTGGTATAGACCCGATGTCTATCTTGGTGCCTTTTTTGGTGTTTGCCATCGGTGTTAGCCATGGTGTGCAAATGATTAACTCTACCGGTAAACGTGTTGCTGCGGGCATGGATGCTAAAACGGCTGCTCAAGCGAGTTTCCGTAAGTTATTAGTGCCTGGTGGCGTGGCACTGTTATCCGATACTGTCGGCTTTTTAACGTTATTGATCATCGAAATTGGTGTGATCCGCGAGTTGGCAATAACGGCAAGTTTGGGTGTTGCCGTTATTATTCTGACCAACCTTATCCTGTTACCGGTGTTAATGTCGTTTGTTAAGTTCAGCCAGCGTTACAAAGATCATGCTGCGGCCCCAACACCCATAGCAGACAAGTTTTGGTTTGCGTTGTCCGCTTTTGCAACTCGCAAGTATGCTGCTGTGGTATTGCTGCTAACGGCCGGGCTATTTGCGTTTGGGTATATGCAAAGCCAACAACTTAAAATAGGCGACTTGCATGAGGGTGCGCCGGCGTTGCATGAAAACTCGCGCTATAACCTGGACACCAAGCTTATAACCGAGCGCTATGCAATATCTGTTGATTATTTAAACGTGATGGTGGAAACCATTCCTAGCGCTTGTACCGAGCACAGTATTATGAGCCGGATTGATCAGTTCCAGTGGGCGATGGAAAATGTTGCTGGTGTGCAATCTGCCGTGTCGTTGGCATCAGTTTCAAAAACAATAAATGCGGCATTCAATGAAGGTAATGTGAAATGGCGAGTGTTGCCTCGCAACACCCAAAGCCTGGTGCAGGCCTCATCACGGGTTGAAACCAGTACTGGATTGTTAAATACAGATTGCTCAGTTATGCCGGTAATACTGTTCTTGCAAGACCACAAGGCTGAAACGATAGAGCGGGTGGTTTTGGCGGCGAAAAAATATGGCGCTCAGTTTGGTGATGAACAAACCCGCTTTATGCTCGCATCGGGTCCTGCAGGTGTAATGGCTGCAACCAACGAAGCGGTGGCAGAGGCACAGCAACCCATGATGTGGTATGTCTACGGTGCTGTTATTCTGCTGTGTTTACTTAGCTTCCGCTCACTTCGCGCCACAGTTTCAGTTATCGTACCGCTGTATGTGGTATCGGTGCTGGCTACTGCACTGATGACTGCACTGCAAATTGGTCTGACAGTATCAACCTTACCGGTTATCGCCTTGGGTGTAGGTATAGGTGTGGATTACGGTATCTATATTTTGTCCAATATGACCCAAGCATTGCGGGAAGGGGCGCCGTTACGCCAGGCGTATTTTGAAGCGTTAAAAGAGCGGGGAAGTGCAGTATTGTTTACCGGTATCACTTTGGCCATTGGTGTCAGCACCTGGGTATTCTCCGCGCTGAAGTTCCAGGTCGATATGGGCATTTTGTTAACCTTTATGTTTGTGGTGAACATGCTCGGTGCAATTTTGGTATTACCCGCGCTGGCAGCATTTTTGTGGCGTAATAAGTAAAATAAATTTTTGCATGAATAAACACGAAAATGGCCGAAAGGCCATTTTCTATTTAAAGTGGATGAATAAGTTGTCAGAGCCTTTAAAAATCACTGGTTTAACCAGCATAAAAGCCAAAAATAGTGCTCGAAAAGCGCTACAATTGGCACTACACTGCGCAGCTGACACGATCTGGTATGTTCGGTAGATCCTGCTGTTAAAAGCGGTGACTGCAAAAAGGATATAAAAATGGCACTGATAGACGGTCAACCCTCTGTTCTACTACAAAACGTTAGCAAGCTCATAAAACAAAAAGTAAAGGATCAGGTTGGCCTGGTCGAAAAATTCGCTTACACACTGTATGGCAACATGTCTAATGAAGACCTGGTCGGTCGCAATGACAGCGACCTGTATGGTGCGGCATTAAGCTTGTGGCAAACCTTTAATGCACATGCTAAACCCGATTCGATGATCCGGGTGTTTAATCCAGAAATAGCCAAGCATGGCTGGGAATCTAAGCACACTGTTGTTGAAATTGTGGTGCAGGATATGCCGTTTCTGGTTGATTCTGTACGAATGGCACTAAACCGGCAGGCGATTACTGCCCATTTGCTGCTGCATTACCCACTGCAAACTGACCGCGATAACAAAGGTCAGATCACTGATTTCTACAAATTGGGCAGTAAAAAGCAATCGAGCACCCAGCAAACGGTATTCCATATTGAAATTGACCGCTTAACTGGAAAAGCTGCCATTGAGCGCTTAACACAAGAGCTGCATTCGGTGATGGAAGACGTTTCACTGGCGGTAGCCGATTGGCAGCCCGCGCGTGAAAAGCTGCAGCAGGTTATTAAAGCGCTACCCAAACAAGCTGGTACAGCCTCTGCCGAAGATGTTCAGCAAGCGATAGAGTTTTTAAACTGGTTAGCAAAAGACAATTTTACCTTGCTAGGTTTTCGCGAATACCGTATCAGTCCAGTAAAGGGCGATTATCAAATCAGTGGCATTGATGAGTCCTCGCTGGGTTTAATGCGCCGCACGGCAGCCCGCGATTTACTGTTGTCAGAATTGCCTGAAACGGGACGCAAGCAAGCAATTAACAATGCTTTGCTAATTTTGACGAAAACCAATAATAAGTCACGCGTGCATCGGCCGGCCTATATTGACTATATCGGCGTGAAAAAATTTGATAAAGACGGCAAAGTTATTGGAGAGGACCGCTTTATCGGCCTGTATTCATCCTCGTTGTATAACAACAGCGCAGCAGATATCCCGCTGCTAAAAAGTAAGCTTGGCACTGTGATGCACAAGTCAGAGTTTGCCACTGGCACTCACGCATATAAAGCGCTGCTGAATATTCTGGAAACTTATCCACGTGACGAATTAATTCAGGCAACCGCCGACGAGTTGCTGCATGTGGCGATGGGCGTATTGCAAATGCAAGAGCGTGATATGACACGCCTGTTTATGCGTAAAGACAGTTTTGGTCGCTTTGTTAGCGCCATGGTGTACGTGCCCCGCGAGCGTTACAACACTCAGCTGCGTAAAGATACCCAAGCCATTTTACAGGCGGCTTTGGGTAGTAATGAGGCTGTTGAGTTTACAACGTATTTCTCTGAATCTGTGTTGGCCCGTACCCATTACCTCGTACGGATCAACGATAGCCATGTCGAGTACAAAGTGAAAGAAATTGAACGTAATTTAGTAGAAGCGGCCCGTACCTGGGAAGATAAGCTGGAAAGTGCCATCCTTGGTGTTTATGGCGAGGCCCGTGGCCGTGAGCTGATTGGCAAGTACGTTAATGCTTTCCCTCGTAGCTATAAAGAAGAAATGCTGCCAAATGATGCCCTGGTCGATATTGGCAAGCTTGAGTCACTAAACGATGATCACAAGCTTGAGATGTTGTTCTACCGGCCGCAAGAAGAAAAAGCTGACAGCAAAGCTGTACGCTTGAATCTGTTTCATAAAGATCATCCAATTCACTTGTCTGATGTCTTGCCAATGCTGGAGAATTTTGGTCTGCGAGTCATTGGTGAAACACCTTATGCAGTAAAATCTGCCGACGGCGGTGTTAGCTGGATATTAAATTTTGCTATGGAGCTAAATTGCGCCATACCAGATGACTTTGAAGCAGCACAACAGTCATTTCAAGACTCGTTTGCCAAAGTGTGGAATGGTCAGCTGGAAGATGATGGCTTTAACCGTTTAATTTTAGGTGCCGGTTTATCTGGCCGCGAAGCCTCTTTATTAAGGGCTTATGCTAAATATAAGCGCCAGATTGGCGGTACTTTTAGTCAATCTTATGTTGAAAGTACCTTTGCCCGTTATGCCGAATTGGCAAACTTGCTGGTGCAGCTGTTCAACAGTAAATTCGAGCCTAAATCTAAAGTCAGCGCCAAAGCGATAGAAAAACTGGAAGAGCAAATTGCCTCGCAGTTAGAGAATGTAGCAAACCTGGATGATGATCGAATTGTTCGCCGTTTTGTTGACATGATTAATGCGACATTGCGCACCAACTACTTCCAAAAGAGTGCCCAGGGTACTGACAAGCCGTATATCTCATTTAAGATCAAGTCTGCCTTAATCCCGGATATGCCGCTGCCAACGCCAATGTTTGAAATATTCGTATACTCACCGCGCGTTGAAGGTGTGCATCTGCGGTTTGGTAAAGTTGCTCGAGGCGGCTTACGTTGGTCTGACCGTCGTGAAGATTTCCGAACGGAAGTTCTTGGCTTGGTAAAAGCGCAAACAGTTAAGAATACTGTCATTGTGCCAACGGGTTCTAAAGGTGGCTTTGTTTGTAAAAAGTTACCTGAAACCGGCGGCCGTGAAGCCTTTATGAACGAAGGTAAAGAATGCTATCGCACCTTTATTCGTGGCTTGCTGGATGTTACTGACAACATCGTGCAGGGCGCAATAGTGCCACCAACTAATGTGGTACGGCATGACGAAGATGACCCATATTTGGTTGTTGCCGCAGACAAAGGTACTGCAACCTTTTCGGATATTTCCAATGGTATTTCTGAAGAATATGGTTTTTGGCTGGGTGATGCGTTTGCTTCCGGTGGTTCGAATGGTTATGACCACAAGAAAATGGGCATTACCGCGCGCGGTGGTTGGGAGTCGGTAAAACGGCACTTCCGCGAAATTGATATTGATTGTCAGACCACTGATTTTACCTGTGTTGCTATAGGTGATATGGCCGGTGATGTATTTGGTAATGGCATGCTGCTATCTAAGCATATCCGGCTACAAGTAGCATTTAACCATATGCATATCTTTATTGACCCTAATCCAGACTCAGGCAAAAGTTGGCATGAGCGTGAGCGCATGTTTAACCTGCCTACATCAACCTGGGACGACTATGACAAATCACTGATCTCAGAAGGTGGTGGTATTTTCTTACGTAGTGCTAAAGCCATTAAGTTGTCAGCACAGATGAAAGAAATGTTGGGCACGACTAAAACCAGCATGACACCCAATGAATTAATCCGTGAAGCGTTAATGATGCCGGTTGATTTAATTTGGAACGGTGGTATCGGCACCTACATTAAAGCAACCAGCGAAAGCCATGCTGAAGTAGGCGACCGTGGCTCTGAGCCGTTACGTGTTAATGGCCGTGATTTAAAAGCAAAAATCTTTGGCGAGGGCGGTAACCTTGGGGCAACTCAACGCGGCCGTATTGAATTTGCCATGAACGGTGGTTTGTTAAATACCGACTTTGTCGATAACGTCGGTGGTGTTACCTGTTCGGATAACGAAGTTAATATTAAAATTTTGCTAAACACCCTGGTAGCGGGCGGTGATTTAACCTTGAAACAGCGTAATAAGTTGCTGTTTGATATGACAGATGATGTTGCTGCTATCGTAATTAAAGATTGTTATCGACAGACGCAAAGCATCAGTATCTCATCATTGCTAGGTGCCGAGCAGTTAAAGGAATATACGCGCTTTATTCATACCTTGGAAAAAGAAGGTAAGTTAAACCGCGAACTGGAGTTTCTGCCGTCAGATGATGAGCTGGCCGACCGCATGGCTAAAGGCCAGGGCTTAACACGGCCTGAGTTGGCTATTTTAACGGCCTACGGCAAGATGGTGTTAAAAGAGCGTTTGGTATTACCCGAAATATACGAGAACGCCTACTTTAAGCGTCAGTTGTTCGCTGCATTTCCGCAATTGCTGCAAGATAAATATGCCAGCGAGATGGAAAATCACCCGCTTAAAGCCGAAATTATTGCCACTAAACTAGCGAACATGCTAGTTAACGAAATGGGCCCTAATTTTGCTCAGCGGATGCTGGAAGAAACCGGCGCCGGTGTAGGTGAAGTCACGCTTTGTTATGCTATTGCGCGTGATTTGTTTGACTTGTCGCCTATTTGGCGCCAGCTTGAGCAGCTCGATAACATTATTCCGGCGGCGTTACAAAGTAAGTTACTGCATCAGCTGCGTCGTACCATGCGTCGTGCAACCCGTTGGTTCCTGCGCCACCGTAACAAGGCACTGGATATTCAGCAAACGCTAGACTTCTTTAAACCGGCTTATCAGCAATTGAGCAAAGAGCTCAATAGTTATTTGGCCGAAGCCGAAGTTGAACAGCTGCAGCAAAAACAAACGCTGCTGGCTGAGCAGGGCGTGCCGACAGACATTGCACAATACTTGGCACAGTTAAGCACAGTTTTCTCAGTGATGGATATCGCTCAGGTGGTCGACGCCGAGAAGGTACCGTTGGCGATGGTCGCGGAAATTTACTTTAAATTGGGTGACAAGTTAGACTTGCACTGGTTCCTGGAGCAAATCACTAACCAGCCAGTGGCAAACCACTGGCAAGCATTGGCCCGGGCCTCTTATCGTGAAGAGCTGGATTGGCAACAACGTGCATTGTCGGCCGTGGTTGTGCGCAGTTGCGGTAAAGTATGCGCCGCAGATGAAGTGATCAATAGCTGGCTGACAGAGCATGAAGCACTATTAGAGCGGTGGCGTTTAATGCTGGCAGAATTTAAAACCACTAAGAGCCATGAATTTGCTAAGTTCTCGGTGGCACTGCGGGAATTAATGCTGTTGAGTCATCACTGTGACCCTGTAAAATAACCAGCCAAATGGCTACAATACCCCGGCTTGCCGGGGTATTTTTTTAACGTATGAAAAGGCTGCTTATGTTTTATCCAATTGCACAAAAATTGATGTTCGCCTGTGATGCAGAATGGTCACATAATTTTGCTCTGGGCAGCTTAAAACGGCTAGCGCATACGCCACTGGCTGGGTTATGGCGTCAGCAGTTGCCATTAAAACCGGTTACGGTCGCCGGTATCCGGTTTGATAATGCACTGGGTTTAGCTGCCGGGTTGGATAAAAACGCCGAGTGTATCGATGCTTTTGGGCAGATGGGGTTTGGTTTCATCGAGGTGGGTACTGTCACCCCCAAACCGCAACTTGGCAATGACAAGCCACGTATTTTTCGCTTACCGCAATCTGAAGCCATTATTAACCGCATGGGTTTTAATAATAAAGGCGTTGATTATTTGGTAGAGAACGTGAAAAACGCCAGTTATAAAGGTGTATTGGGTATTAATATTGGTAAAAACAAAGATACACCGAACGAGCAGGGCAAAGATGATTATATATACTGCATGCGTAAAGTCTATGCTCATGCCAGCTATATCACGGTGAATATTTCTTCACCAAATACCCCCGGCTTGCGAGATCTGCAATTTGGTGATGCGTTGTATGACTTGCTGCAAAGTGTAAAGAATGAGCAACTTAATTTACAGGCGAAGTTCGACAAATATGTACCGCTATTTGTAAAAATTGCGCCGGATATGGATGGCGTTGCCGTGCAGCAGGTGGCAGAAACATTACTAAAAAGCAAAATGGATGGCGTTATTGCCACCAATACCACGTTAGATCGCAGCCAGGTGCAAGGCCAACGTTTTGCTAATGAGGCTGGTGGTTTAAGTGGCTTACCTGTGCGGGATAAAAGCACAGAGGTGCTGCGTCAATTACGCGCCGCGGTGGGACAGGAGCTGCCCATTATTGGTGTCGGTGGCATTAGTGATGCTGATTCTGCTAAGCAAAAGTTAGACGCTGGCGCCAATTTACTACAGGTTTATACCGGCTTTATTTATCGCGGACCAGAGCTTATCCGGCAGATCGTAACCCACTTATAATGATCTTTAGCTGATCTTGCTGCGTTAGAACAAAACAGTCTTTAACATGCTGATCAGCTTAGTGTATTTGTGTAAGTGTTTAATAAATAGCCTCTTAGAATGTATGCAGGGAGTAGCATGTTTACACCATCAGAGCAGTGGATATGGCATTACTGCAGCGAAAAAGCGCGATTACTGTTGGACATTACTGCTACCGCTCAGTTTTGCTCACCGTTTAGTGCAGCACAGCTTGTGTATCAGCCGCACCAGCAGCCGTTAACTATGGCCGAAGCTGAAACATTTTGGGCAATAGATCATAGTTTGCAACAGTTAGACATGCCGGCGGCAGTAAGGCTTGAGCTTTGCCTTACTGCATTGTGCGGTTCGTTTTTGCAGCAACAGGCGCATAAAAGCTGGTATTTTCAGCAGGGCAGCGCCAATACAGTAGCGGCACAATACGACGTAGTTATGCTGCGGGGCTTAAGCAGCCAGTATGCTTTGGTGTTGTCGGCCGACAGTGATTGCGCAAATTGTTTACTGCTGGGCGACATCAGCACTTTGGCGGGTAAAAATATTGCACGTTTACAGGTGGTTCGTGTGCTGCATAACCGGGTTAGCGCACTGAATGTCAGTATCCCGTATCGCTACAGTGCCTGATTTTTAACGGCGTTATTTCCCTCAGCGATAGATCCGACTACACTAGCGGAAATTTTTAATCTCGCGGAGCCATGTATGTCTGCTTTAGCCGCTGATCCAGCTGAGCTTAATGCCTTTTTTCTGCAACTCAACTCTGCACTCACGCAGCAACAGCTACATAAACTGGTACTGAGTAAGTACCAGGGCAAGGAGCCGTTAAAGCAACTGCAAGTTCGCCCTGTACTGCTTAAACAGCAGTGGCAGCTCAGTTTTACCTATAAATACCAAACTAATGATGTCACCCGAAATTTCCCGGCTGATGGGGCATTGACTGAAATTAAAGCGCTGTTGGGTGGCAGTTTTAGCGCGGCCAATTTGTTTACCACCGATACTGAAGTGCAGCTAACGATCAGTAAAAAAGGCAAAGTGTTGTATCAACAAAAACGCCTTAGCCAACCGTTGAATACCATGCAAACTGAGCATAATCGCGACAAACAGCGTTATTTAACCCTGCAACGGCCTTTTTTACGTGAACTGGGTGTAACCGATGTACAACAGCAGCTTATCCCTGCTATGTCACGCAAATGGAAGCAGATAAACAAGTTTATTGAAATTTTCTCTGGCGCCGTACAAGACAGCGGATTAAGTGCGAATAAGCAATTACACGTCGCTGACTTTGGCTCCGGTAAAGCTTATCTAACCTTTGCCGTGCATGATTATTTAACCAATACTCTGGCCCTGGATGCCCAAGTTACCGGCGTTGAGCTGCGGCAAAACCTGGTCGATTTATGTAATAGCACAGCAGATAAACTGGGCTTAGCTGGTATTCAGTTTGAACAGGGCGACGTAAAGCATTTTAAAGCCCGTGGTATTAACGTAATGATAGCGCTGCATGCTTGTGATACCGCTACGGATTACGCCATTCATATGGGCATCGCTACTGGTGCTGAGATTATTATGTGCTCACCGTGTTGCCACAAGCAGATCCGCGGGCAAATACAACTGCCACAAGTGCTAGCGCCGATGTTAGTTCACGGTATTCACCTGGGGCAGGAGGCCGAAATGGTTACCGATAGCCTGCGGGCGTTGCTGTTGGAAGCGCACGGTTATGATACCAAGGTGTTTGAGTTTATTTCGCTGGAGCACACCAGCAAAAATAAAATGATCCTGGCGACTAAACGTAAACAAACACGTGACAACGCTAATATATTGCAGCAAATCGCGGCTATTAAACAGTTCTATGGCATAACTGAACACTGCCTGGAAAGCCTGTTACAGCAAGCCTAAAAGCAGGTGTCTACTTGCTGCAACAGGTTGTAATCGTTATCTGTCAGCCACAATGTGCGCCACTTATCAAAGGTCAGGCACGGATGTGAAGCGCCAAGAATGACGATATCGCCAATCTTTGGTGTCAACGCTGGGCTGTATCGCCAGAATGCATGCTGATCCATCAGCTTAGTGGTTTGGCAATCCTGTAATTTGTCGCTGAGCATCTGCCCGTTACGATAAATAGCTATTGCTTGCGGTAAGCCAGCATCAAAGGCGGCATCACGTTTGCCAAAGCCCAGTACGGCAAGCCCCGGCTCAGGTAACGATTGTACATACACGGCTAATTCCAACGCATTATGTAAACCGGCGCCCAATTTGCAGGCCAGAGCACTACGCTGCTCGATTAACTGCTGTGCTTGTTGGTAAATGCCTCGATCGTGGCTAACATAACAACCCGGGCGTAATACTGTCTGCATTGTCGGGGGCAGGGTGGCTTTGCTCAGCTCTGCCGCAACTATGTCGTACCAGGCAGAACCAGCGCCGCTAATAAGTAAATTAGTGTGTTTGAACAACTGTAATCTGAGCAACGCTTTGCA
This sequence comes from Rheinheimera maricola, assembly GCF_016918075.2. Classification (GTDB taxonomy): domain Bacteria; phylum Pseudomonadota; class Gammaproteobacteria; order Enterobacterales; family Alteromonadaceae; genus Alishewanella; species Alishewanella maricola_A. The sequence goes on from NZ_JAERPS020000001.1 coordinate 883,140, forward strand.
CAACGCAGCTGCTTGTTGCACAAACTGGCGTACACTATGCTCAGTGTCATTGGTATTAATCACTCCCTCATAAAATTCAATACCGGCCAGCGCCAACGCTGGCAGTCCGGCAATGTGTTTTGCAAGTGCAACCGCTTGTTGGTTACTGCGGCAACCACAGCGACCGCCAGGCACACCAAGTTCAATTAGCACCGGTAATACGATTTGTTCAGTGGCAAAAAAGGCCGCCAGCGCATTGGCGTTGTCAGCATGATCAATACAAACAAATAATTCTGTACCGCCCGCCAGTAATGCGGCAATGATAGCCATATTGGCTACACCCACTAACTGATTAGCCAAAATAATCCGCTTGGCACCGGCTTGGGCAGCTACCTGGGCCTGATACGCCGTGGCAACTGTAATACCCCAGGCGCCGACGGCCAGCTGCTGCTGAAACAACCAGGGTGTCATACTGGTTTTGCCGTGCGGCGCTAGCAGCACGCCACTGGCCTGAGCGAAACGCTGCATCCACTGCAAATTATGCTGTATCGCAGTTTGTTTAAGCAGGGCGGCTGGTAAGCAAATATCTTGTTGCAGCAGGTTTAACGCTGGCTTTTCGGCTAGCGGCGTAGCCGATTTATGCTGAATATATTGGTACTTCATAACATCTCGCTATTATTTTAATGTGCTGTGATTTTTTCCGCAAACAGTAAATAGCTGTATTAAAGCCAATTTAATATTTACTTTCCGCTTAACTTGGTACAAAGTATCTTTATTGATAGCACAAATGTTACTTTAATAAAAGTTACTGAGTAACGCTTTAAACCAAGCAGGTAAAAATAATGAGTTACGAAATTGATGTGTTGTCGCGCATTTCTGAGCGTTTTGTGGAGATGAGCGAGTCGGAGCAACGGGTGGCGCAGCTTATTTTGGATAATGTTAAAGCCGCAACGGAGATGAGTATTGCCAAACTTTCTGCCAGTGCCGGGGTAAGCCAGGCTACGGTAACCCGTTTTGCCCGCACAGTAGATTGTAAAGATGTACGTCAACTCAAAGTTAAACTGGCACAGTCGTTGGCAGTAGGCCAACGCTTTGTTGAAGAGACGCCCGATTTGGATGGCATTCAGGGCGTGTATGAGGCAATTAAGAATACGCTGGATTTAAGCCGCAAGCTGCTGGTAGAAGCGGACATTAAACTTGCGGTCAGCTATTTGCAAAACGCGCGGATGATTTTTTGTATCGGTATGGGGGGGGGCTCGTCCATTGGCTCGCAAGAGTTGCAATACCGCCTGTTCCGTTTCGGTATGCCAGTATGCAGTTATCAAGACGGCTTGTTAACGCGGATGGTGGCTGCTGCTGTAGAGCCGCAGGATGTGATGGTGGCTATTTCATTGACGGGTAATACTGGTGAGATCATTGACTCTGCTTCAATAGCCAGGCAATACGGTGCCAAAGTTATTGCCATTACCAAGCCGGGCTCGGCACTGGCAGCAAATGCCGACATCGTGCTTGGCCTGCAGGCACCAGAAACCGATTTTATCTATAAACCCTCTGCCTCGCGTTATGCCATGCTGGCCATTATTGATGTGTTGGCTACCGAAGTGGCAAAACTGAACAAGCGCAAGTCTCGTGACAAATTGCGCCGCGTTAAGCTGTCACTGGACAGTCACCGTGGTGGCGATGAGCGCCAACCGCTGGGAGATTAACCTGATGCCAATTAAACGTTACGGTGTAGATGAAAGTACCGGCACCGGTGGCCAAAAACTTCCGTTTGCAAAAGCTGTTGAAGCCGGTGGCTGGTTGTACGTATCGGGCCAGACCCCGATGCGCGATGGTGAAGTGGTCGAAGGCGGCATTATTGAGCAGTCAGAGCTGGCACTGCAAAACTGTATCGACATCATGCTGCAAGCGGGTTACAGCTTAGCTGATGTTGTGCACGTTAAAGTTTATCTTACCGATGCGCGCTATTTCAGCAGCTTCAATAAGGTATTTCGTCAGCTGTTTGCAGAAGCACCTCCGGCGCGGATCTGTGCGGTAGCCGATTTAGTGGTGGATTGTAAGGTCGAAGTGGATTTGACCTGTTACCGCGATGACAGGGGCTGATATGACTAGCCAGCTGTTGCTGTGGGGCCTGTGTGGTTACGTAGTATTGATGCTGGCTATCAGTTATATCGCGTCGCGTCGTCAGCAAAGCGGTGACGATTTTTTATTGGCCGGGCGCAAGGTGTCATCAGGCTTAACTTTTGGTACTACAGTGGCCACCATGATAGGCACCGGCACCAGTATGGGGGCTGTTGGTTACGCGTACCTCCATGGCTGGGCCGGTATGATGTACGGTTTAGGCGGTGCCATCGGCATTTTGTTAACTGCCTGGCTGTTTGCGCCACTTAGGGCGCTGCGTTTTATGACAATGAGTGAAGAGCTAAGTTATTATGCCGGCGCTAACCTCTGGGTAAAACATCTTAGTGCAATACTGATTTTTCTTTGCTCGCTGGGCTGGCTGGGTGCTCATATTCTCGGTGGTGCTTTGTATTTGTCCTGGGCTACCGGTTTTAATCTGGTTGCCGCAAAATGGCTGCTGGCTAGTATATTTACCCTCTATGTATTAATTGGCGGTTATCGGGCCGTTGTGTGGACTGATAGCCTGATGGCGCTGATTTTATTTACTGGTTTTTTATTGCTGGCCTGGGTGGTGCTACAAAGCAGTGGCGGTTTTGCTTCGCTGCAGCAAATTGTCGATACCGCACAGCAGCAGGGCACTATGCAAGATCCCGGCTGGTTACCAGCGTTATCGCTGGCGGTTGTGGTGGCGGTAGGCGTGATGGCCGCCCCGTCGTTTAGACAGCGCATCTACGCCGGTGCCAGTGTGTCGGCGATCAGACGTGCATTTGGTTGTGCCGGTTTGGTATATCTGTTGTTTGCAGTTTTACCGGCCATACTGGGCATTGTCGCCAGCCAGTTGTTGCCGGCTCTGGCCAATCATCAACACGCCTTCACTGCATTGATCACCGTGTTACTGCCGCCGCTAATTGCAATGCTGGTGTTATTGGCCGGCTTGTCGGCTACCTTATCTTCCGCCAGTTCCGATGCTATAGCTGCTGTTTCAGTACTGATCCGCGATCTATATTACGGCGCTGTTGGCAGTATGCCGCAGCAGGACAAGGTGGTGCGTTATTCCCGTTACGGTGTTTTGCTGGTGTCGGTATTATCACTGTTATTGGCGCTGTATGCCGACGATGTTATCCGCTATATCAGCGCGATGATCGCCACCTTGATGTCCGGGCTGTTTGTCAGTTGTGTGTTAGGGCGTTGTTGGCCACGGTTAAATGCTGCCGGTATTTTAGCGGCAATCGTCAGTGCAGTGCTGGTGTCATTGTTGGTGTTGCTTAGTCCGTTCTGGCTGGCATTTTGGGGTAACCCGGTTATTCCGGCATTATTAACAGCCACAGTGTCTGCTATTGGCGTCAGCCTGTTAACCCGGCAAAACCGTCGTAGCCGCAGCCAAGCATTAGCGCTTATTACCACTCAGCGAGAAGGGCAATCAGCCCAGCATGATAGCACTAGTATCAGTACGTCATCTCTGACGTCTAATTAAAGAGGACCTATGCGCATTTTTACCGCTTCGCTGGCAACAGAAACTAATACGTTCTCGCCAATGTATACCGATTTGGATAGCTTCTATCAGTGTTTTTATGCACCACCCGGGCAACATCCTGCTACCCCGACGTTATGCAGTGCGCCACTGGTTGCTTGCCGGGAGCTAAGTGCTACAGACAGCAGCATTGAGGTGATAGAAGGCAGTTGTGCCTGGGCTGAGCCGGGTGGCTTACTCAATCGGCAATCGTATGAACATCTACGTGATGAAATACTGACACAGCTGCGTGCAGCCTTGCCGGTGCAAGCTGTCGTATTGGGGTTACATGGTGCCATGGTGGCTCAGGGATATGACGACTGCGAAGGTGATTTGTTGTCCAGAGTGCGGCAAATTGCCGGCGACAAGGTTGTGATAGCAGCAACGTTAGATCCACACAGCCACTTAACGGCGCAGCGGCTGAATAATGCTAATCTGTTGATCGCCTTTAAAGAGTTTCCGCATTTAGATTTTATGCAACGTGCCCGGGAGTTGGTGACGCTTAGTGTTGCAACGGTGCGTGGGCAATATCAGCCGGTAATGCGCAGTTTTGATTGTCGTATGATAGACGTATTACCTACCAGCCGCGAGCCAATGCGCTCTTTTATCGACAAGTTAAGTCTGTTGGAAGGGCAGAATGATATCTTGTCTATTTCCGTGATCCACGGTTTTATGGCGGGCGACGTGGCGGAAATGGGCACTCAGTTGCTGGTGATCAGCAATAATCAACCGCAGCGTGCAGCAGAATTAGCCGAGCAGCTTGGCATGGAACTGTTTTCATTTCGCGGTAAGACCTTACCGGCTTTTGCCACTATTGATACCGCACTTGATGACGCAACTATGATTGCCGGCCCCGTAGTACTGGCGGACGTTTGGGACAATCCCGGCGGCGGTGTCGCAGGTGATGGCACCCTGATTTTGGCGGAAATTATCCGCCGGGGTATTAGCAAGGTGGCGGTGGGTACCATCTGGGATCCGATGGCGGTAAAGTTGTGTTTTGCTGCAGGAGAAGGTGCCAGCATCATATTGCGTTTTGGTGGTAAAAGTTGTGCCACAGCAGGCGATCCGATTGATGCGCAGGTTACAGTGCAACGGCTACAGCGCAACGCCGTGCAGTATTTTGCTGGTAGCGAAGTGCCAATGGGCGACTGTGCTGTGATAAGTTTTGCCGGTATCGACGTGATCTTAAATTCTAATCGTTGTCAGTCTTTTGATCCCAGCCTGTTCACGGCGTTACAACTTGAACCGCAGCAATATCAATTGTTACTGGTAAAGTCGACCAACCATTTTTATCAGGGGTTTGCGCCGCTGGCGGCAAAAATAATCTATGTTGATGCTGGCGCACCTTATCCGAGCGATCCGGTACGTAACGGCTACCGTAAATTACGCCGGCCATTGTGGCCGATAGTAGAGTCGCCTTTTGCTTAGCGGCTGCCACCCGGCAGCCGCTGAGGCAAGGTTATAAGTCGATAACCTCTATACAACCGCATTGCTGAATAGTAACAAACAACCGCTCTGGCCCGGTTCGACTTAATGCAACATTGGTTGGCAAAGCATGTTGCAGCCGGTATTCAGCGACAACTTGACCGGTAGCGTTAAGCCGGACAACAGTACCTTTACCATAGCGGGCGACAAACAAATCTCCCTTTTCATTGGTGCGCATGCCATCTAAACCATAATCGGAAAAACTGGCAAACAAGGTTTTCTCCGTTAACGTACCGCCGGTACCCAACCGGTAACGCCAGATCCGGCGCTGTACGCTCTCATTAACATACAAAAATTGCTGATCCGGGCTGACGGCGATGCCATTAGTGGTGCCCATGGCATCTTCAAGCAGATGGCTGCTGCCGTCCGTATCTATGCGCCATAACTGGCCAGTGCTGTTTTGCCAATTGGGATCGCTGGCAAACAGGGTACCGTTTTTAAGTATTGCCAGATCGTTTGGCTGGTTCATCAAAGGCTCGGCGGCGTGAACGCTGAGTTTGCCGTGCTGATAGCGCAGTACCTGATGGCCGGTATAGTCGGCCATATACATGACATCGTGCTGATCAAACACTATGCCGTTGGCAATGCTGCCGTCAGGCAGTTGCAATAATTGCCTGGCGTTGCCGTCTGGGCTGACGATACCAATAGTGCCGTCAGTGCCATAGTTCACCGCATACAAATTACCGTTGCTATCAAAAGCCGGGCCTTCGGCCGAAGCGCTGAACGTACCTGGCGCTACCCAGTGCCGGCTTAACGGTAAATGCTGCAACAACAGGCGCAGTGGCCGGTGCAACGCAATGATGATTTCCTGCTCTATGCCTGCTGCGTTTGACAATTGTCGATCTAGCGCCTGCTGCGCTTGCAGGCTTATATAACCTTGCTGCTGATATTGCTGCAATGTGTTGATGGCAACTTCCAGTAGGCGTTGGCTAGACATTACCAGCGCTGACATCGGCTCAGTTATCCCTTGCAATTGGTCAGCAGCCTGTTGCCAATGCTGCATTTGCTGTAACAAAGCTTGTAGATTGTCAGGCTCGGGATGCTGCAGCCAGGCCTGTAGCAACGCAGAGAAGTTACGTAGCTTTGGGTTTTCGGCGCTTAGGTAGTCGGCCAGTTGATTTAACGGCGCATCAGCATGATACAAACCCGCAACCGATTTTTCGTGTAAGCGATGATAATAGTGCGCCGGTTCCAGTATTTGCGTTAACGTGGCCAAAACGTCAGCCTGGGCCGGAGCGGCTATCCGGGCTAAACCGGCTTGTTGCTGTTGCGCGGTTGCTAAACCGGCGCTTAATGTTGCCCAGTGACTAAACTGCGTGAGTCGCTGATACAGGCTGTCAGGATCGGTGACATCAGAGGTAGACCACAGCCGCTCTGCGACGGCAAAGCCGTTGGGCCACAGACGGATATCGATGTTTTCTGGCGTTACCAGCTCGCCCCACAGGGTAATTTCGCCGCCGAGAATATTCGCTGCAGCTTGTGGGCTGATACTAAGGTTGTCAATTTGCAAAGGCGGCGCCTGATGTAACTGTTGGCCTGTCGCTGTATAAGCTGCATTGCCGACCACAACCTCACCCGATACCTCAGCTTGTAGCGTCAATCTGGCCTGTACAGGCCCCATCCAGCTATCGGTTTCAAACTGCAACTGATTGGCATTTAAAGTAAAGTTTTCAATATAGCGCGCATTGCGGCCGGCAAATTGCAAAATAGCAGCGCTGGTACCGGCATTGTCGTTCAATAGCATAAGCTCTGCTTTTACCGCAGCCCCGCGCTTACGCGCCAGTTCAAACTGCCAGTGCCCTAGGCTGTGAAACTGGCTAAGATCAGGCACGGTTGTAGGCGTTGGTAGTGGATCATTGCGGTAGTGAAAGGCGGCAATTTGCGGTTGATCCAGGTAATAGCCGGTAGATAATATTGCCGGATGGCCGGCCTGGGCAGCTTTATATAACGACTCTGTACCGCGCCAGGACTGCACTAATACTGAGGTTGGCAGATCGCTGTCGAGCACTTCATCCCAGCCAATCATGCGTTTGTTGAGTTGCTGCAAAATCTGTTGCAGCCGACGATTAAAATAAGAATGCAACTGTTGTGGCGTCGTTAGCTGTTGCTGCTGCATAAAGCGGGCAATATCTGCTGATTGTAACCAGTGCTCTGGCAGCACTTCGTCACCGCCGATATGAAGGTACGGATCGGGAAAAACGCTGGCAACTTCGCTCAGCAGGGTTTGAATAAACTGATACACCTCTGGTTTGCTTGGGTCCAGTACCGCAGGGTGTACACCCCAGTGCCGTTCTGGCTGTGTTGGGCCAGCTTGCGCCATTAATTGCGGACAAGCAGCGCCTAAAGCTGTGGTATGGCCGGGTAAATCAATTTCTGGTACTACGCGGATGCCAAGCCCGGCAGCGTAAGTCACCAGCTGTTTCAGCTCGTCCTGACTGTAGAAACCATCTTTACCTCCCACTTGATGTAGCAAAGGAAAGGCTTTTGACTCAAACCGCCACCCCTGATCGTCGGTAAGGTGCAAATGCAACACGTTTAATTTTGCCGCCGCCATAATGTCCAGCTGGCGGTATAGTACATCTATAGGTAAAAAACGCCGAGCCGGGTCCAGTAACAAGCCACGCCAGGCGAAGCGGGGCGCATCTGTTATTTCAAGCTGTGGCAGGTAATAGCCGGCGCTGTCTTGCTGGATCAGTTGCAGCAGTGTTTCGATACCGCGGTTTAAGCCAACCTGGCTGGCCGCCAGCAGGGTTATTTGCTGTGCACCGACCGACAGTTGATATTGTTCCTGCATATCCGGTTGCGGTATCGGAGAGCTTGTGCCCGTGAGCACAACGTTGAGGCGTTTACTGTTGTTATTGCCGTGCCGTTGTAAACTGATGCCGGTTTGCGTTTTCAGCCGCTGTGCAAAGCGCTCAGTCACAACTGTTAGTGCAGCTGACAGCGGCGGATTAAAAACAACGCTGTCATCCAGCCGGAAATTGCCGGGTTTGGCGTGTACTTCGACCGGCTGCGGTAGCAGCATAGTGTCTGCATTAACGCAGGTAAATCCGGTTAATATCACTAATAAAAAATAGAAAAAGCCGCGCACTTTAAACCTCACTTCGTGTTACTTGGTAACATATTAATAAGCAATAAATATAAGGAAGTCTAGAACTGCTTGCTATATGTGGCGGTTTTTTCACTTTAAAGTGTTTACTTTTCGCTCGTCATGGTACAAAGTAACATTGTGAGTCGATATATTTGGTAGTTGTAGCGGCTTTACCAGGAAGCATAAGATAAGTATAAATTGGCCCGGTTTGCAGTTTTGCTAACAACAGGGCTCACCAGATTAAAACAAGAATAGAAGAGACTACATCATGTCTGAATTACTCAGTGATAGCGATAATAAAGGAATTAAACGGGCCAGACTCAGCCTGGCTATTTCAGCTGCACTACTGAGCTTAGCTCCGGTAGTTACCCAGGCACAAGCTTTGCCACAAAATGACAGCGATGTCATTGGGCAAAAAACTGCAGAGCCAGTAGAGGTAATAGAGGTAAAAGGTATTCGTGGTAGCTTAAACAGTGCACAAAACCTGAAACGTTATGCTGATACGGTAAAAGATTTAATTACCGCTACCGATATTGGTGCCTTGCCAGATAAATCTGTTACCGAAGCGCTGCAGCGCGTGCCAGGTGTAACGATAGAGCGTTTTGCATCGTCAAATGACCCAAAGCATTATGCTGATGAGGGCACTGGTGTATTGGTTAGGGGCTTAGATCGGGTGCGCTCCGAGGTCAACGGTAGAGATGCCTTTAGTGCCAACCCCTGGGGTGGATTAAGTTACGAAGATTTTCCCGCAGAATTGTTAGGGGCGGTAGAGGTAGTAAAAAATCAGACCGCAGATCTTATTTCTGGTGGTATTGCCGGCACTGTTAACCTGATCACGCGTAAACCCTTTGATTCTGACGAGCGTGTGTTCTCTTTTAATGCTAAAGCTAACTATGGTGATTTTCGTGAAGAAGTGACGCCATCGCTTTCTGCGTTGTTCTCAGACACCTGGGAAACCAATGCCGGCAAGTTTGGCTTTCTTATTGCAGCTTCGCAATCTGAGTATAAAACCCGTGGTGATGGTATTGGTCTTGGAAACTTTCATTCACGAGGCGATGCGTTTATCGCAGTTACCGACCCATGGGGCGGTGTTATTGACATGGACCCGAGTTCGCCGTTAGATGGACCGGCATTGCCGGGACAACCGGCAGGTAGCGTCTGGCATGTACCGGCGGCGATCCACATGAGCACTGCCGATAACGATCGTAAACGCACTGGCTTTACCTCATCGTTACAATGGGCCAATAACGACAACACTATTGTGGCTACGTTAGAACATATTAACTCTAACGCATCGTTAGAGTGGGAAGAACGTCAGTTGGGACAAGCGGCTCAGGGCTTTAAAAGCTGGATGGGTATTTCACAAAACTGGCGGGATGACGCGGCAAATGGCCATCCATTAACTGTTGAAAATGGCTTTGTTACGTCAGGTATCGCGCTGGGTATTGAGCCTGAAGTGCCATTCTTTTATCGGACTCGCTGGAACTACAACGAGAACACCGTTGAAGATACCTCGTTTAATCTGAAGTACAAACCAACAGATCGGTTAAGTATGGCGTTCGACTACCAGCATATCGATTCAGAAAAAGTTGTGCACAATTACAGTATGTCGGGTCAGACACGTGGTTCCAGTGTGTATGCGGTGTTTCCTTATTTCCTTGATATGCGTGGTAGCCGACCAACGGTTGAGGTATTAAGTAATAATATCCAGACACCGGGTTTATCGCCGCATCAGGAATGGAACGGCCCGGTGCCTAATTTGTTTCTTGGTACCGGTATGGAGCAGGAAGAGCACAATACTGCCAAAGCAGACACATTTCAGTTTGACTTGAAATATGAGCTTGATGGTGCTTTTACCTCAGTTTCTGCAGGGGCATATTATTCTGACAAAGAATTAACCGTGCGAGATACTGCATATGAAGGGTTTCTTGCGATTGGAACACCGTGGGTTCAAGCTGACCGCAATGCTGCAGCCGCGTCACTACATCCTGAACTATTTGAAGTTGTTGATTTTTCAAACTACTACAACGGCAAGGTATTACTTGGCGATGTTAACAGCTTTTTGTTCCCTAAAATGTCACTGGTGAAGGACTTCCAAAACTCGTTATACCGAGGCTGTCAGGAGGGCTGGAACAATGCAACTGTCAGTGCTGCCAACAATGGTGTTTGTAGCGGTTTGCACGTGCCTTATGTCGACAGGCCAAACCGGGTAGAAGGGCCTTTTGCTGCACATAATATCAGTTCTTCAAATGAGCAACGTACCGAGTTTTACGTCCGTGCCGATTTTGAGCTGGCAGATCTGGAGATACCGATTAAAGGTAATGTTGGTTTGCGTTATGTAAACTATCAACTGAAATCGACCGGTGCTCTGGTGCAGCCTACGCTAGCGAAACGCGGTGATCCTGGCACCTCTCTTAATACCGTTATGCAGCAACCAGAATACAAACGGTATTACGATTTAGCCGGTGGTGATTCTATTCTGAGCACGGTTGACGGTACAGACTATGATACTTTGTTACCCAGTCTGAACCTGAATTTCGGGGTTAGCGAAGATGTTGTTGTCCGCTTTGCTTTCTCAAAAGGTTTGTATTACCCAAGCCTGGTTGACTCTCGCAATATCAGTCTGCTTGAGCTGGATTACAACCGGGTGTTAGAAAACCCGGCCGAAGAGTACTCTGAAGGCAGCAATCCGGTAGTAGGTCTGCAAAACATCAACGTTACCGCATTGGCGGGAAATCCGTATCTTGAACCTGAAGAGTCTATTAACTTAGATCTGACGGCCGAATGGTATTTCGCACCTGCGGGCTTTGTTACGGCCGGGTTGTTTCATAAAAAACTGGATAACATTATACGCAACAGACCCTTTGAACTTGATGTCAGCTTTGACAGTGAAGTTTATGATGTAACGGCTTATGGTCCGGCAAATACCGGTTCTGGCACGTTACGTGGGGTTGAACTGGCCTATTCTCAATTCTACGATATGTTGCCAGGCGCATGGTCGGGCTTGGGGTTGCAGGTAAATTTCACTTATATCGACCAAGATGGCCTGGAAGATCCAAACGAAATTGCTGCAGGGACCCTGGGATTTAAAGAGGATGGAACACGCATAACCGATAACAGGAATACGTTTAGGGTGTTTACTGGCCTGCCTCTACAAGGTTATTCCGACAAGAACTTTAATATCGTCGGCATGTATGAATATGAGGACTTTTCCTTTCGCATGGCCTACACCTGGCGCTCAGAATACCTGCTAACGCTGCGTGAATCTGAAGAATACGTACCCGCGTTTGCTAAAGCATCGGGTATGCTTGATGCCAGTTTTTACTACACCATTAACGATAACTGGAAAGTGGGTATTGAAGGTAGCAACCTGTTGAATACCGAAACCAAAACTCAGTATCAAATGGATCAGGCTGGAACCCGTACAGATGCATTAAGCTTTACCACCGACCGTCGTTATGCACTGAGTGTTCGGGCGGTGTTTTAATCACTAACATCTGATAATTGTGTTGTAATTCAAACCGCGTAGTTACCGTACTGCGCGGTTTTTTCTTCAGACATCAGCTGCGGTTATTTGCCTGGTAGCGCAAACCCTGGCCAAGCAATTGAAAATACTCCAGCCAAATCTTGCCAAGCGCATCGCTTAAGTTATCTGTAGGATAAATTCCGTTATCGGCCGCTTTACCTTGTAAGGTACCTGCGACCAAAAAGTTGTTTTTCAACGGCTGGCGCTGCAATACTTTCTCAAAGGCTCTGGCCGCCATTTCTTCCGGCATGGCCAGATAAAAGCTATTGCTGCTATAGTCAAGCTGCTTACAATGCTCAAAGAAATCACTCTTGTTTTGACCGTCGGCAGATAAATACAGTGTTTGAAAAGCCGCACTGAGTAGCTCATTGAGGTAATGCGGAACAATAGGTAAATTTTGCAGCCAGGCTGAGCTGGCAAATTGGTTACGCGTAGCCTTTTTGGCGAACATTTTAGCGCTTATATAATGGTCAAAGGCATGAAACCACTCGTGTGCCAGGCTACCACCGCCAGCATTTTTCGCTAACGCTAAAATACGTCCTTGCGGCTGATAATGTGCACAAACTCCGGGTTGGCCGCCAATACCAAAGGTAATAGCTAAACTGCCGTTAAGTGAGATCACCTGCGGTGGCACTTGCAGCAGCTGCTGTAAATCACAAAAAGCATCAAAGAATAAATTAGCTGCCAGTTGCAGTTCTTCCGGCGTTACCCAACGGCCAATATGAATGCTATTAAACGCAAAAATTTTGACCAAATCGGTAAAGCTAACATCAGCGCCACCACGATGCGGCGGCCCATTGCGGTAATACTGTCGCTGAATGCGCTGTCGTGTTCGGGTCATGTCGCTTGTTGCCTGCGGCCTCTTATAAAACCAACCAGATTACTGCTTAAAAACGCCAGTTCCATTAATACCGCTACGGGTGACCCTACCAGCAGGTTATGCACTACCCAGCACGTAGCACCGATGGCCATCAGCAGCCGTACCAACAACACATTTTTTTGGAAACTGCCGATAGTGCCTACCACCGCGGCCAGATAGGGCAATAAATTAACAGGGTTGTTGTAGCTAAGCACAATAAGTAAACTGGATAACGCCAAAAAACAATACATCCAGCGTTGACGTGGGCTTACTGCAGCCACCAGAAAACGCAGCGCCGTTAAGCCAACAAAGCATGCTGCTTCATATTGGCCCAGCACGGCAAAATGGCTGGCATTTAGCAGGGCCGAGACAAACCAGAATTTCAGCATGCTAGTTGTATCATTGCGCTGAAAAGCCACAATGCCGCTGATAAAGGCAATTGCGGCTAAGCACTGAGACAATGCAAAACTAATGGTTATGTCTGGCAAAGCAGTGACTCTGTGTTGCTTAATAAGATGGCTAGTGTACCGACTTTAGCCGCCATCTGCCTGCCGCAGATGGCATAAGTTATAATCAGGTACCGCAAAAAGTGTTCTTAATAAGCTGTTGTGGCTCAGGCGGCAAGGCAAAAGCGGCATTAGCGTCGGACAAGGTATAAGGCGTCGCCAGTGCCTGCTGTAGCCGGTTAAACAGCGTTAAATCGGCGTGCTCAGTTGCTTGAATAATCGCTTGTACAACTAAGTGGTTACGCGCAACAACAGCCGGGTTAATGCTATCCATCTGCTGGCTTACCTCGGCTAAGTCAACGCCCTGAACAGCCAGCCGCTGTTGCCATTTTGCTGCCCAGTCAGCCCAGTTACGCTTATCTGTAAACAACATTGCTGCACCGGCGTTACTATCGTTTACCGAGCGGCTAAGTAATCGAAAGCTCTGGCTGAAGTCAGCTTGATTTGCGCTCATCAGATTAAGCAAATCACGGATCAACGTTTCATCTTCATTGGTGGCGGCAGTAATACCGATTTTAGCCGCCATCAGGCGCAGAAACTCGGCTTCATTTTGGTTATTAAAACCTTGTAATACCTGCGTAGCCAGCTCCACAGCTTGCTCTGGTTGCTCGCTCAGTAGCGGCAGCAAGGTTTCGGCAAAGCGTGCCAGGTTCCAACTGGCAATCCGGGGCTGATTGCCCCAGGCGTAGCGGCCCTGGCTGTCAATAAAGCTGTAAACCTGTGCTGGGTTAAAGTTATCCATAAAAGCACAGGGGCCATAATCGATGGTTTCGCCAGCAACACTCATATTGTCGGTATTCATGACACCATGAATAAAACCCAGGCTCATCCACTTGGCAATTAGCTTCGCCTGTTTGCCAACGACCGCACTTAGCAGCGCCACATATGGCTTGGCAGCGCCAGCGCAGTGTGGGTAATGGCGATCAATTACATAATCAGCCAAGGTTTTTAGTTGGGTTGTATCGCCATGAGCTGCAATATATTGAAAGCTACCAATACGAATATGGCTGGCAGCCACCCGGGTAAGTACCGCACCGGGTTCGCTGGTTTCGCGCTGGACCCAATCACCTGTGAGCACCGCTGCCAGTGCGCGGGTTGTCGGCACCCCCAGCGCATGCATGGCTTCACTGACTAAATACTCGCGCAGCACCGGACCCAGTGGCGCACGGCCGTCGCCGCGACGGGAAAACGGGGTTCTGCCTGCACCTTTAAGCTGAATATCAAAACGGCGGTTGTCCGTGCTGATTACCTCGGCCAGCAGCAAAGCGCGGCCATCACCTAATTGCGGCACAAAGTGGCCAAACTGATGGCCGGCATAAGCATGCGCACGTGGGCTTGCCCAATTTGGTAACGCGTTGCCGCTAAATGCCGCCAGACCGTCATCTGAATGCCAATACTGTTGAGGTAATTGCAACTGTGCTGCCAAGCTGGCATTAAACGCCAGCCACTGTGGCGCCGGCACCGGCGTGGGGTTGCAAGGTAAAGAAAAAGGCTCACCCAAATCTGCCAGGCTGTGTTGTACATTAAAATGTGGCATTGTCATTACTCAATTTGTATCTGGTGTTTAGTGTACGTGGCTTACCGGCCAACAGCCAGCATTGTACCCATCTGTATTTTGTCTGCTTTTGATGACGTACTTTGTTGCTTGCACTATAGTGTGTAAGGTGAACGTGCAGTTTGCTAGTTATGGTTATATTGCACATAATCAACTGGTTGTTAAAGCCGGCGGCAACTTGAAGGAGATATTATTGCGTTTTATTGTGTTGCTGTGCGGAGTGTTGGCTTCAGCTGGTGTTTGTAATGCAACACAGCTTAATGTTTGGCATATGGTCAAAGAAATGGATGCCGACTTAGCCCATACTGCGGCGGCGTTTTCCCGAGCCAATCCCGATATCAATGTGGTTGTGCATGCTTTACCAAACGAAGAGCTTAAAGCCTCGGCTATCCGCGCTGCAGATCAGCAAATGGCGCCGGATATTATCATTATTTCGTCTGACAATGTTGGCTATGCCGGGTTAATGCGTTTGTCTGAGCTGCCGCCAGAGTGGGTTGGCGATACATTGCCTGATGCAGTGCAGCAGGCGTTACAATTTAATCAAAAAAATTACAGTCTGCCATTATTTTCCGGTAATCATTTGTTGATGTTATACAACAAGGCGCTGGTCAATACACCGGCAACAGATTGGCAGCAGCTGGTTGTGCAACAGCAAGAATTTAATCAACAAGGTATTCAGACGCTGGCTTTAAACTACCAGGAGCCATACTGGTTTGCTTTATTTGCCAGTTTGTTTGGCGCCGATCTGGTTACCAATAATCAGGTCTCCCTGGGCTCTGCTGAGATGGCGAAAGCGTTGCAGTTTTATCAACAACTTGCCGAGCAGAATATAACGCAAAAGCAGTGCGGTTATGCCTGTGTAGCCGATGATTTTTATCAGCGAAAATATGCATATGCCATTAATGGCACCTGGGCTTTGGCTGAGGCCAAACGGCATTTAGGTGATGATTTAGGTATCATGCCTTTTCCCACGTTACAGCAGCATAAAATGCAGCCACTGGCGTCCTATATTGTAATGGTGTTTCCTAATCAGGCGTTAAGTAGTGCTAAAGCAGCGCAGATTAAACAATTTGTGCACTTTATCCGGCAAGCAGAAAACTTGCAGCCGTTGGCAAAAAAATATTATTTAACGCCGTATTATCATACACCTACGCCTGAACCCTGGTTAACAGAGCCATTTCACCTGCAAGTACAGGCACAAAACCGTTTAAGTACCCTGATGCCGGCATCAACTGCTATGGTATCAGTGTGGAACGGCATGCAAAAAGGTATGCTGTTGCATCAGAAAAATACATTGGACGCGACAGCTGCTGCAAGCTTTATGCAAAAAGTTGCCTTGCGCGATCAACAGCTGCTGGAAGCAGGCCAATGAAAATAGCTAAATTATCGCTAAAAAACCTGTTAATTTTGCAGTTTGTATTAAGTGCAACGCTGCCAACACTGCTATTAAGCGGGTTGTTAATATCAGAGTTTCAAAACATACAAACCGAAGAGCAAATTAAAAAACAAAGCGCCCAGACCGAAAAAGCCAAATTGCAGCTGGAATTTGAACTGGAAAAATTTGCCCTGCAGCTGCAACAGCTAGCCGTCGACTCCAATGCTGCTCTAGCGGCAAGTTCGGGTATTTTTGCCCACAATGCGCGCAACAGCCTGCTGCAAATAGCGCAGAATCACCAACTGGCCAAAGCAGTATTGTTGGTGGATAAAACACAATGGATAGTTGAGGCCGTTCCGGTTGAAGCCATGGTAGTGCCACTGACTCCGCTGCAGCCACATTTGGAAGCATTGTTTGCCGAGGATTATGCCGCAACAAACCAAACTATATTTATGTCTTCTGTTGAACTGAGCAAGCAACTGTTAGCAAACAGTGCACCAGCCGCGCAACCGTTGGCAGAAATTATCGTAATGCAAATACCGTTAAAGCTGGCCGATACCGCTGTAACCGATCCGCGTAGTCGGTTAACCGGCGCCATTGTAGCGTTGTTGCCATTACAGAATATCAAGACAATGCTGGAGAATTATAGCCCTGACACCACGTTGCAAAATATTTACTGGCAAGGCCGCGGCCTTATTACGGATGCCAAGCCCAGTAGCGACATGATGGTAACGCAAGTTGAACTGCATGTGCCAAACCTGCCATTAGCATTAACCGTAGAGTTTGCTACTACACGCGCAGCTGCTTTGGGAGCCATTACGGCGCTTACCTATCGCTATGCGTTGATAACAGGTTTGTTTTTAATATTACTGTTATTGGCAGGTTGGTTATTTGTACGGGCAGAAGTAAAACCTATTACTGCATTAAACCGCATGGTAGAGGGCTACGCGGATGGCGACTTACAGCAGCCAAAACAGCAATTTCCGTTTACCGAGTTTGATCAAATAGCGGGCGTGTTGCACACCATGGCATTGAAGCTTAAAGAGCATCAAGACCTGCTGGAACGGCGGGTAGCACAACGAACATCACAGTTGCAGCAAGCCGTTGTCGAACTCAATCAGATCAATGCTGAATTGCTAAAAACACAGCAACAGTTAGTCGAATCAGAAAAATTGTCGCAAATTGGCATTTTGGTCGCTGGTGTATCTCGTGAGATATCAGATCCCATCAGTCAAAGCCTGGCCGCGGTTAACACCATACAACAGCAACATCTAGAGATTGCCCAAGCGGTTAAGCACAGCACGCTTAAACGCTCTGCGTTTGATCATTATTTACGTGAGTCTAAATTAAGCATCGAACAATTAAGCCGTAACTTACAACGTGCCGAAGAGCTTATCCAAAGTTTTAAAGCCGTCGCAGTGGATCAATCCAGTGAGCAGCGGCGTAATTTCAATTTATACGATTATCTGCAACAAGTTATATTGAGCTTGCGATATGAACTTAGCCGCTACAATGTCAAAGTTGATATCAAGGGCGATAAGGTGATGGTACTACAAAGTTACCCTGGTACCTTTAGCCGGGTGCTTACTAACCTGGTGCTTAACACGTTACAACACGGTTTTGACAGCAGCGTAGCTCAGCACATTAGTATCAGTTACAGCCTGTTACCCGATGGCCAGCTACAATTGGTCTATCGTGATGATGGTGCCGGCATGGCAAAACCGGTATTAAAGCGGATATTTGAACCTTTCTTTACCACTGCTCAGCAAGATGGTGGCAGTGGCTTGGGCATGAGCATTGTGTACAATTTGATCACACAGCAACTTAAAGGCAGTATCGACGCTGAAAGTGAGCCGGGTAAAGGCGCTAGTTTTACAATGACGTTACCCGTTAGGGTGGTAATAAAGCCAAGGTAGGGTGTGATATTACAACCGGAGCATTGAGCTAAATGGGACTACACTACGTATAGTGCGCTTGGCATGTTGGACAACATAGCCGCACTGTTCAGAGCAGTATTATGGCATTACGCTGACTATACTGCAGACGTTAATAAAAGGAGTTTTATATGGACAATGACGTTTTAGAGTTAGAAAGGCAGTGCTTGGAAGCATTGCAGCATAACTACCCGCAACTATTACAGTGTAACGGCGAACTGCTATTTGTTGCCGAAGCCGAGTCACCCAAACTTACCGCAACCGCCTGGCAATTCGATCCTCATACTACGCTGTTGTTAAAACAAGACGGCATCAAGAGTGCGCTACTGGAAACGTTGGATATGTTAGTTGCACAACGCAAACAACAACGCATAAGACCCAACCGCGAAGGCCGCTTGGTTATTAATAATAACCAGTGTCAAATTCACTGGCTACATGAGGGTAGTGCAGGGCTGGTGCTTTATCAATGTGCATAGTCTCAATCTAAGAAAGCGTTAACTTTATCAAAGGTTACTGTCATCTTTTGCCGCGCCTATGGGCGCGCAAGTTCAATGTTATGCCACAAATAGCCTAATAGTCGGCTTTGGCAAGGCATAACAAACCAATACTGCTCAAGTCGCCCCGTTTGCAGTGTTAACTTCGACAATCCGATTTAGCTAAATTAAATACTTGATATTGTTTTTATTATGGGTAAATTGTTTTTATCGACAATTGCAAGTACCTGTATTTATTAAAAATGTGAATGTTTTTGTCGTTGCAGTTAGAAATTTATCTGGTAGGGGTACCAATTCATGAATAAACTTTTAGTTCCGTTGCTATTTGTCCCACTTATTATGGCTTGCGGAGGAGGGAGCAGTGAACCGCCAATTGGGCCCTTAACTGCTTCGCTATCGGCTGTTCCAGCCGTGTTTGATGAAGGCGCTAACGTTACAGTAACTTATAGCGTAACAAACGTAAAAAGTACGGCAAATGTCTCGCTGGTGTCTACCAACAACAGTCTTATTGTAAGCAATAGTTCAAGTGGTAGTTATACCCTAACGGCTAACGAGGTTGATCGTGAGGTTAAAGGTAAACTGACGTTTGTGGTTCGCGATGGTGTTGATCAAAACCGAACGGTAACACAGGATTATAATTTCACTATCAAGAATAATTCATTCGACGGTGCTAAGGCCGATATTGTTTTTTTGCTTGCAAACAAACAACGTGTGGCCGATTTACCTGATGAGCGGATAATGCGCGATGTACTGGATGAAATCTCACTGCTAAATAATGAAGCGCAGCTAAGAGTAACAACCAACAGCGACTTTCCTTCAGGCACACAAGTTGCCGCATTAATTGATGCAATTCCCTATGATGTTTATCTTAACAGCGACATTGGCGATGCTGAAGTCATAGCTGCTTACCAGCAAGCACTGCAGGCCGTTGCTGAGCATACCGCAAGCGCCGCCCAAATATTAGATGCCGGCTTTGCATCTGTTTCGCTTTTACTGCCAAAAGCGATAACAGTTGGTGATTTTAATATTGATGCCAGTACCGGTGTTACGTCATTTTTTATTGGTAAAGATGACTATGGTCAGTTTGTTGATGGTGAGTGGCAATACAACGCCGACTCAACGTTCCTGGCAAGTTTAACTGACGCCTCTTGCGCGTTGTAAGGAGGCGATATGTCTGGTTTTAAGCTTAACTACGCTGTATTAGCGTCATCATTGATTTTAGCTAATGCGGTTAGTGCGTCTGAACGTTTAATTGTGTCTATTGAACTGCCAACTAACCAGGTCGAGTCATTGCAGTCAGGCAATTCGCCACGTGGTGCAGTGTTGCCAGTAACTGGCTTAACAAAAAGCGAGACATGCTTAATATTGCCATCAGGTGATAATTGGTGTGTACCCATCGTAAAGGAAGCACTGTCGTCAAGCGCAATTGCAGCGCAAAACTCAGCCAATGGCTCTCGCTATGTATCAATGAAGGTAGCTGTGCCGGATGGGCTGTCTCTTGATCAGGCTGAAGTATTACTAAAAAACACCGGCATTTACCGCCATGTAGAGCGGGATGTCGCTATTACATCCATGAAAAGCGTGGTTGCAAACAATTGGAATGCAACAACGCCATTGGATCCGGAATTTGTTAAACAGCACCAATTCAACCGCAATACCAAAACAGATTCCCCTATAGAGTCGTCTGTCTTTGCTATGTGGCAGCTAATTGAAAACCCGCTCAAAGACGTTAGCGTTTATGTTTTTGATACAGGTTTTCGCCAGCATAAAGATATTGTCTATGACGTCGGGGTCAATACAACCGTCGAATCCTATGACAACGAACGTAATGGCTTGTTTCTCGAAGACGACTTTGACCCTGAAAACCTATGCAACAATAGTCATGGCGTTGGTGTGGCCAGCGTTATAGGCGCGGCTATTAATGAGGTTGATATGGCCGGTATGGTTAACGACATCACCTTGACCGCAGTGCGGGTAATGAAATGCGGCAATGGATTTTTATCAGATGTCGCAGCGGGGTTAGATTGGTTATCCGATGGCGACCCTTTTTTGTATGACGTATCGCCTGATTTACCGCGTTTCACCGGCCAGCCAGGCATCGTCAATATGAGCCTTGGTGGCCATGTTGCAAGCGGTTGCCCTTTTTATCTGCAAAGCGCTATTAACAGGGCGATTAATAAAGGCTTTATTCTTGTAGCCTCGGCGGGTAACGAGTCAAAAGATGCCTCGACAAACATGCCAGCTGCTTGTGAGGGCGTCATTTCCGTTGGCGCTGCGCAACTCTATGATGGCAGTCCTGACATAGCTGCATTTAGTAATTTTGGTGCATCTGTTGATGTAATGGCGCGTGGTACAAGTGTTATCGGCTTATCGAAAGATGATGCTGTGATCGGTTGGTCAGGCACAAGCTTCTCAGCGCCTATTGTTGCCGGTTTGCTGGCACTGCTTAATAAAGACTTTGACCTTACTAATAAAATGGTCAAACAGCTTGTTACCATCTCTGGCGTTACACATTGGGCTGAAGATAGTCAGTGCGCAGCACTGGGCTGCGGCTCCGGTATTTTAGATGGCGTTAAGCTTTATCAAAATGCAGTGCTGTACTCCAATGGTGAGCTTGATTCAGCATCATATTCATTGAATGTACTAGCACCGTGCCGTCAGCAATGGGCTGTCGATAACCTCTACCAAGGTGCATCACTTTGCAACGACGTAAGGTTAGATTTGCTTGGTCTTCGTAATATAAAAGCAAATGAAGCTTACCGGGTTGTTAGCGTGCCAAAGGGGCAGGGTGCAAGTGTTGAACTATCCGGCGCAACAGTAATCGGTAATTTCACAAAGCGGCATGCTGTTGTTAGTAAGGCAGACTTAACTGATGTAGATGTGTATGTCAGGTGAAAAGACTTGAGATAAATATACCAGGTTAGTTGAGATAATTATGGGATCTGGTGGAACGTATTAGGATCGAGTGACACAGAAAATGAAACAACCTTTCAAATTTAATCGGGGAATAGGTCGGGCTGCTTCTCTGCAACAATCCTCTTTTTAACTCTGGCCACCAGCTTATATATACCACGTACAGACATATTATATTTTGAGGCCAGCACAGCGTGGTTGCGCCCGTTGAACTCATCATATATGACCAGATCGCGCTGGGCCAATTTGTAGAGGAAATTCATCGGGAAATTGATTAGCTGACCGCCCCAGTGATCGGCCAGAAACTCTGCCAGCGCTACGCCGCATTGATCGGCAACATCGGTACCAACGCCATGATCCGCTAAAATGTGTTTTGCGTGCGCTGCTACATCGTCCAATAGCTCAGAACGTAGCGCATCCATCCCCGTTTTTTTAGTTGTCATTGGTTATGTCCTCAGTTGCCTTTATAAAGCTCATACCATTGTGCCTGCCAGGCGCTCCCACTTTTTCAGCAGCTCCTGGTAGCCGATGTTTGGCCATACGTCATGGCCACGTTTTTGCAGGTCGCTGTACATGCTGCGGCGGCACCATTTTTTAAGCGCTTCTAATACATGCACCGCATCGGTACCGGTAAGCCACTGCACAGACGCAATACCGGTACCATTGCTGCTTTGTGTTGTTTGCCGGGCAACCCAGGCATTTAACGCCGCTTCGCTGCCGTCGCGGATAAAGCCAGCACCGTGCATAAATGACCAAATAGCGCGGATTACGCTGCGTTCGTCTGTTGGTGCTGCTACTTTGCTGCTTTTTGGCGCTGCAGGCTGTTTTTTAGCAGGGGGCTTAGCCTTAAAACCCAGCTTTTCAAACGCTGCTAACACTGCGTGCAGCTCTGGTATGGTCATATCGTTGCAGCTGTTCTTACCGTTGGCGTAATGGGCCAGGTTAGCGCGGTAGCTGTCATCATCCATGCCCAGCTGGTTGCGGGCTATGTGGATCTTAGTTACCAGCAAGCGACGGGCTTGCACAGCGTCATAAACGCGACCTTTTTTAGCGGGCTGTTTCATTTGCACCTGCCTTTTGCTGATATAAATAAGTGTTTAATGCGTTTTGCAAGATGAAGATCTGGGCAGGTTGAGTTACAACGCCATTATCAATAAGCAGTGCAACCATATGCGTGTGATACTTTTGTAAGGATTGAGGTGCAATAGTGACTTCAACTGTTTTATCAGTGCCAGAAGCGAGATCTACGCCTATAAATGTGGGAGTAAACTGTGCTTTAACATCAGCAAAAACCCGCTGAACCCGCGCTATTAGCTCCTGCTGCAGCTGTGCTGCATCTGCAGCGGTTACCGGCCCGCCTGGTAGTGACGCGGCATAATCGCCAATTTCACTGATAATTAAACGTTCTGCTGTCTCTAACATATATCCCTCGGCTGCTCGTCAGTACCTGACCACCGCGCCAGGCAGACATAACCGCTTGCGCGGCTATGTTTCGCTTAGTTAATGGCGTCTGCCAGTGCTTTAGCTGGGGTAAACTTAACTACCGTTTTGGCCGGAATATCAATGGCTGCGCCGGTTTTTGGGTTACGGCCAGTACGGGCTGCTTTTTGTGCCACTTTAAGCTTGCCAAGGCCAACCAGTGCCACTTCGCTGCCGCTTTTCAGCTCAGCTGTTGCTACAGATTCCAGGCAATCCAGGTACGCATTGACGTCTGTTTTGCTTACTATACGGTCATGCGTGCCTTTCATTTTTGCGATAATTGCGTCTACTAATTGAGATTTGTTCATGTTTCACCTTTATATAGTTGGCTTGCTCTTCAGTACCGGTTCGCTACTTCCGATAGACGCCCATACCAGGGCGTTTCGCTTAATCGTCAAGCCCATACTCAGGCAGTTCAATTAGTTCGTCGCCTTCCCGCAGCTCCTCAAGCCTTTCCTTATATTCATTCACGTAACCTTCATTGCGGATAATCTCCAGTGCAGCTTCTAAACGCTGTTGAAGCCCGAAGGATTCAAGAATTGAATTGGTATCCCAGCTAAGGGACTGACACACCACTTTATGGCCGTTGACTTCTATCTCTGAGCTTAATTTCAGCTCTACCCCATCGGGAACCTTAATAGCCAAGGTAACGAAATTTGGATTTTCTACATCGCTCATACTTTGCTCCCGATTTTGCCTTGCTCTGCACCATTAACCCCGGCGTTCAACCGTACGTTCCGGCCTGCACCGTGCCCTTCCAAAAAGGCGCTGACATCACGCTTTTTATCCTGAGTCAGACGCACTTCAGTCTTTTCCAGCCTGGTAAAGTGCTTTTCCTTGTACAGCTGGATCAAGTTCTGCTCTTCCTCAGTGGGTACCAGTGCATGCACCTGCCGGCGCACAGCGCTGATCCAACCTTCGGCAAACAGGTCTGCACGGTTGGTTTTGGTTGTCAGTTTCAGCCGTTTATTCAGGCTGGCCAGATAGGTTTTGCGGGCCTTAACCAACTGCGGAGCCAGTACTTCATAGCAGTAAGTACCAATCTCTACCCGGTCAACAGGGCCAATGAAAATCAATGACGCGCCAATGTCGCGCTTCCAGGACAAAATAGCTTCTAAGCCAAAGGCGTTGGTTATGCAGCCAGTTAACAAATTAGCCCATTGTGGTTGCTTATCAGCTGCGTTGGCTCGCTTAATTTCGCGCTGGCTTACCTCTGATAACTTAACTTCCTGCTCGCTTAGCTGGTGCTCTTGCATCAGCTTTTGCGCCAGGCGCAGCGCGTTCGCCGCTTCGTGCTCGTTGCCGCTTTTGGCCAGGGCCAGCAGCTTTTTAATTTTGCTTAAAATGCGTTCATCCATGGCTTAATCCTCGTCTATGGTGAAATCAGGGTGCTGCGTAACAACCAGCTGCACCTGCGTTTTGGGCCGGTCCTCAACCCAGCTACCCAACCAGGTTGGCAGGTGGTTGTCACCTGAGCTGTCCAGGTATTCCAGCGACGAGCGCACCATGTGCGCGAACGTTGGCGATTCGCTGGCTATCTTTAGCAACAGGTCGTTGTCGTATTCGCCATCTACCAGCGAAATCTGGTCTATTGCAGCCGCTGCGCTCATAACGACACCGCCGCTAAATCCAGGGGGATAGGTTTGTACTGGTCGCTGTCGCCAATACGCTCGTACAGGCGCACATAGGCTTTACTGCCGATAACCTGTATGGCCTCGCCTATAGCCGTCATGGCGCGCAGCCAGCGCTCGTCCTTAATATCCAGGCGGCGCAGGCCCAGCACGCGGCCGGTGCTAATGTTGCCTTGCTTGTCGGTGTCAAAAGCGCCGTTAACAATGGCCTTAAGCTCGGCACTGGCGCTGGCTGTCCAGTCTTTCAGGCATTCGTCAATAAGTGCTTTTGCAGCCTGCAGGCGCTCGTCAAAGGTGATCGTCTCTGATATAGAGCGCTGCACTTTGTAGCGGCCATCATAGGAATACAGCGTAATGTTGCCCTTTTTACCGCCCACAACGGCCTCGTATTGCTCTGCAGACAGCTGAATAAATGCGGCAATATCAGCAAAAGCTGCCTGCTTAAATGCCGCCAGTTGTTGGTTAAGCGCTGTGCCTTTGGCAATCAGTTCTTTAACCAGCTCGTCACGGGCTTTATCAATAGGCTTCATTAAGCTGTCATGCGTCAGGTTTCCCTTGGCATCTTTCCAGTATCCCTCTGGAATAGCGGTTTGCTCAGTCATTGTTGTACTCCTGAATTTAACGTGTGAATGTGTTGCAGGTCGGTGCGGATATCCGTTAAAACGCTGCTTATGCTGTCTTCAAAAAGTGGTGAAAGGCGCTCAAGTACTTGCTGCTTTAGCTCGTAGTCGGCCAATACTATGCGCGTGGGTGACTTAATTTCAGCACTGGGTTCGCTTTGTACTTCTGTTTTCCTTAGTACGCGCTCTGCTGCAGGTATGTGATAAATACCATTTGCCCATTTCTTTATGTGGCCATCACTGTTCAGTTTTTCCAGCAGTTGAACCGCTTCTTGGCGGCCAATCTGCATCTTGTCTGAAACAGCTTTTCCGCTTAAACCAAAGCTACCTGCTTCTTCTATCAGACTAAACGCATAGCAGTGTTGCTGAGAATAATCAGAACCTGACAGTGGGGCTTGCACTGCAGGCGCGTTTACCATCTGGCGCAAGTAATTCACCCCTGCAGGCAACATGACATACAGATGAGAAGTACCTATATGTTTGATCCGCAGGTATTTAAGCTCTGCCAGCTTGTCCAACATACTTTTAGCCAGAACAGTTTCCAGCTTTAGGTGGCGTGCCACAGCGGTTACGGTTTCTTGTGCGTCTATCTTTTTAAACACCTGCAGCACCTGGCGCTGCAGTTTGGTCAGCTCTGGCATGTTCATGCTGGTATCTCCAATACGTCAGCCGCCCAGGTGATCAGGCACTCGTTATACAAAGCGGCATAGATGTTTTCTGTTATGCCACGGCTACCGCGAACGCAGATAACAGTGGCCCCTTCGGGGAATTTGCGTGGCCGCTCAATGCTGATCACCGGGCGGGTGTTACCCAGGCTAACGTTAGTCACCTGGTAACCGTTTTTAGCCAGCTTGTGTACCGCCATTTGAGCGGTATACAGCGCGTGTTTAATCTGGTCGACGCTTCTCACGTTACACCTCCATAACCAACGGGCCGGTTACCAGGGGTGCGCCCAGCTCTGCAGCCAGGTTAAGCGCGGCAGTCAGCACGTTATGAATGGCCAGCGGGTACAGCACGCTAAAATTGCCGCTGCCGGTTAGTTTAGTGCGCAGCGCATTAATGGCGCTGTCGTCCATCACCTCTGCCAGGGCTTTGCCGGCCAGCTTAAAGCGGTGCGTTAAGTAGCCTTCCAGCTCTAAGTCCAGCGGCTGTAATTGCACTACTTCGCAGCGCTGCACCACCTCACGCACGGCGGGGTTGCGTTCGTCCAGCTTTTGCGCCAGTTCGCTTTGCCCAATCAGCACTATGCCCAGCAGCTTGTTAAAGCCGTCTTCCAGCTCAAAAAAGCGTTTTAAGTGCTTAAGCGTGGGTACCGGCAGGCCGTGAGCCTCTTCGATGATCAGCAAATGGCGGTTACCGGCGCGGTGCGATTCGCGCAGCGTGTTATGCACCTGGCGAAAGCGTGCTTCAGGGCTGCGTTTAGCCGCGGTACCGGGGGCAACTGTGGCCATAATGGCTTCGGCAATGTGGGCCGCTTTTAGCGTTTTGCCCTTAATGTCGTTGTCTTCCATGCCCAGCACATAGGGCTCTATCACTATTACCGGCTGGTTATCACGGCTGATCCATTCAATAACATCACGGCGCAGCGTGCTTTTACCGGCACCGCTTTCGCCTACCACCGCCATAAAGCCACCGTGGCGGGCTGTCTGGCGCAACGCTTCACGCACATAGCGGCTTTCACCGGTTAAAAACACTTCTTCGCTGCTGCGCACCTCGTCAAACGGGTTGCGGCCTAATGTAAAATGGCGTTTCGCTGCTGGTGTTAGTTGTTGTTTACGTAGTAGCATTAGTTGGTCCTCCACGGACTGGTCGTTTTTATTACGATCAGGGGCTGCTGGTACCAGCCCCGTTTCTTCTTCAAGTGCCTGGTCTGCGTCATGCTGGGCAACGCCCCGCGCAACCAGAAATGCAGATGTATTTTCAATCACGTACTTCATGCCGGCTGATTTGCGCGGAAACTGGCCGTGGTTAACCATTTGCGCCACAGCAGCGGGGCTTAACCCCAGGTGGCGGGCCAGCTCGGCCTGGCTCTCGTTTATGTCCTGCAATAGTTTTTTCAGCTTCAACATTACGCACCCCCTACAACGCGCAGCGCCGCGGTGGGCTTAAGTAGCTGCTGGGCAATGCTGTCCAGTGCATCTTCTTTGGCGCCTTGCGGGTAACGCTGCGTTAGCCAGGCAAAATGCTCTGGCGTCCACTTGCTGCCCAGGCGTTCGCGTAAGCGCATGGCCAGTTCTACGGTTTGCAGTACCGGGGTTTCTATAACAGGCGCTTTTAAGCTGTGCTCGGTACCGCGACGCGGCATATACGTTGGCAACTGGGCGTCATCCAACGGCTTGTAGGGGTTAAACTTACCGGCCAGCGGTATTGCCTTGGCTTTGCGTGCTGCGTCGGCCTCAGCAGCGCTGCTGCTGCCTGTCATCAGCTTGTCAATGTCGGCCTTGGCCGTTTGCGTTGGTGTATGCGCCTGGCTGGCAAAACCTTCGCCCCATACTGGTGCTGTGGTAGCAAAGCCGTACTCGTTTTTTTCAACCTGTGGCAGTACGTAAAATACTTCGTTGCCATCAATGTTCTGTGTAACCAGCTGGGCCGCATCACTGCGCCACGGGTTGCGGGTAATAAGCACGGCTTGGCCAACCATAATCAGCGGTACCGCGCTTACATCGTATTCAGCACCGTTAAAATTCACGCGCAGCTTAGGTGTTACCTTACGCTCTACCGGTGTGGCCACAGCCAGTTCGCGGCATACCGCAATGCTGGGCGCTTTAATAAGCTGCTGCTGCGTAATACGCATCCATACATTGCTGCGGGTATCATTGGTGCGGCTGTGTTTAGCGGTAGCATTAAATACGGCACGCCATTGTGCTGCCAGGCTGTTCAGTTCAGCCAGGTCAGCAACCGGCCTAAAGCGCAGGCCGCTTTCAAACTTGCGCTCAATAATGTTACGGGCGTTTTCTACCTGGCCGGTGGCCCGTGCGTTGCCTGCAGCGTGGGCCAGCGCTGTAATACCCAGCGCCTTACACAGGTTTTTCGCCATGGCGCTGGTGTTAGCGCTGCCTGGGTCCATGTACAGTATGCGTGGCACACCATGCAGCATGTCAGCGCCGCCGCGCTCCTGCAGGGCGTTAATCAGCACATTGCACAGGTTTTCGCCACTTTCAGCGCCCATTACGTATTCCACGTAAATCCAGCCGCTTGCGTGGTCGGTTATTTCATAGCTCCACACCCGGTCTGCCATTACACGGGCCACGTTAGCCGGTTTGTTTTTGTAAAACTCGGCGCCGTCCATAACGTGCAGCCCGTTGGGGCCCTTGTTAGGTTTTAGGTAGTACAGCACGCACAGGCTGGCATCTATCTGCCACACGTGGTTTGGGTGTTCACTGGCCATTTCCACGTGTGGATCGGGCTGGCTTAACTGCTCAGGGTGTACGCCATAGCTGCGCATAGCGCGGCGTATGGCGTCATAACTCAGTGGCAGCACTTCACCAGTGTCGGTATTTATCCGTTCAGCGCGTAGCATGCCGTTGCAACGCAGGTGGTCTACCGCATCATTAAGGCTGTACAGGCGTTTGTTGTTGCCGCGGCGGCTTTCCATCATTACCCCGGCAATCATCAGCGCTTCGTCACGGGTTAAGCCGTGTTGGCCCGCATCGGTGCGGCGTTTGCGCGGCGTTGTTACCGTTAACGTTGCCAGCTTACGGTGCACCGTGGCTTTGCTCAGCTGCAGCTCGGCCGCGGCTGCTTCTATCAGCTCACCTTTAGCACCGTGGCCAGCACTGCGCACCGCTCTGGCCAGCGCTGTTATGCGTTCATTAATAACCGGGTTCATAACTACTGCTCCAGCTGGGCTTGCTGGGCAGCCACCAGGGCTTCGGCATTGGCCAGTGCGTCTGCCGACATCCAGTCAGGTTCGCCGCCGGTTAAGTTGTCTGGCAGGTCAAATTCATCACGCAACGCGCTAATATGGGTTTCTAATATCTGCAGCAACCCCGTCATATACTGGCGCTGGTCGGTACCATGCTCTTTGCCCGCAGCCGCCAGCGCCTCAAAGGCTGGCTGCATTTTCAGCTTAAACAGGCTTTGCATTTCGCTGAATATGCCGCCAGTTTCTGCGTGCAGCTGCTGCATTAGCGCATCAGGGGTTTGGGTTTGAATACGGCGGCGGGTTTTCTCCAGCTCCAGGCGGGTGTCGTCCAGCTCTTTGCTTTTTCTTGCCAGCAGTTCGCCCTGGGCGTCGTGGTCGGCTTTGGCTTCTTCCAGGCTGTTTATCAGCTCGGCCTTTTCAAAGGTGTGTTTGCTAATAATCTCTTCGGCCAGGTCTATAAACGTTTCTTTATCGCCGGTTTTTGCTACTTCTATCAGCGCCTCTTTTTGGTCGGCTGGCAGCTTGCGGTACTGGCGCAGTTCACGGTAACCGGCGCCAATGCGGGTTAAGTTCTCTAAGGCTTCTTCGCCGAAAGTGCGTAGGTTTAGAATGTCTTCATCCGCCTTTTGCCGCGTAGTACCAACAGCCAAGCAAAATCCCTCCCAAGTGCCGACGTCAGCAATTTCATTACCGTTGCGATCCAACCCCTTTTTACCCGACAAGGCTTTATACATGCGGTTTTGCTTGATGTGAGCCAGCTTTGATAAACCGACGACGGTCGTCAGTTTTGAGATCGCTTCAGTCATTTGGATCTGACCAATAATTTGGTTCAGCGTGTCGCGCTCTTCATTGTGCTGGTTTAGCAATGCAGCTGTGTTCTGAGTGTTGCTAGACAGCTCCGCTAAGGCTTTATTGTGGGTGTGTTCCTCAACCTCAGCGTGAAAGGCATCATCTACCTCCAGTGCGGGTGCAGTGTGCAACGTTTCCATGTCCAGGGCTGCGGCTTCTAAATCGTCCATTTGTGCTGTTGTTGCGGTGTTTTTCTTAGCTGGCATGTGTGTTCCCCTTAAAAGCTACCGGCGGCTACGCGCTGGTTTAGTTCGTTAATGCGGTTGGTGGCGCGGCTTATTTCGGTAGCGTGGCCTTGCGCCAATTGCAGCATGGCAACGCCATGGGCATAGCGTTTGTTATCAAGCTGTATGGCCAGGCCGGCTTCTATCAGCGTATTCAAACAGCGGTTTACCGTGGCCGGGCTTTCATTTAGGCCGCTGGCCAGTTCGCTGTTGCTTAGGCCGGTAAGGCTGTGGCCGCTTAAGGCTTTAAGTACTTTTAAAACCTTTAAGCCACTGCCACTAATGCGGGTTTGGTCGGTCATGGTTTTTCCTGTAAAGTCGATTTTTTTCATTAAAAGGATGCTTTCATGTCGCAAAACGATTCAATTAACTACCTTCATCAACGGATTTCCGGCTTGCATGGCGTAACGCTAGCCTTGACCTTAACCCTGATAAATAAAGGGCTACTCGACAAAGAAGAGGTTTTATTAAGCCTTGAGCTTTATGCCGAGTTACTGGCTGGCACGCCTGAGCAGCGAGAGATGTTTGATGCTGTAAGAAACACACTTCAAGGTAAGGGCGTGTGGATCCCTCGGGTTTTTGAAGGCGGTAAGTCAAATAGCCAGCCTGCTGGCAATGTTCCAGCATCTGATGAAACTGAATCATAGTGGTAGCCCGCTGCTCAAAGCTTGCCGTGCTTTGCTCTGTGCTTTTAATATCTACAATCTCACCTGCCTTGATGCCTGGAATGTGGCTCAGGTCATAGGTGTGGCCTTGAAACTGAACGGTCAGTTGTGCCGTGACTTTGCGACGTTCTGTCATACAAATAGCTCCAGTTCTGGCTGCTGCAGCTTGCTGGCTTCAGCGCGGTGGTAAGCCAGGTTCTCTATCAGCAGGGTTAAGTGGTCTACGGCTTCCTGCTGGCTGCATTCGCCGCTGTGCAAAGCCAGCAGCTTGCCCATTACCGAGCTGCAAAACATGTTCAGCTTCACCAGCTCTTTGTGTTCGGCCTTACGGCCGCGTGGCATGGGTACCAGCATCATGTTTAACGAGTGCGCCATGTACTGAATGGGGTAAACCCGGTGGCAGGTTTCCATAAATGGGATTAGCAAATTAGCTGGCATAGTGGCGCCGCCCAGGTACTTGTACAGGCTGTCTGTGCTGCAGCCCATGCGGTCGGCAATGCGCGGCACGCTTAGCTGTTTGGTGGCACAGGCAAAGTCTTTAGTAAGCTGCAGGCTTTCGGTAAGGCTGCGCGGTATCACCTGGTTCCAATTCTTACGGCTCATTGGAAACACCCCACCTTAACGTCGCTCCAAAAATACACATTGTTTGGAACACCGAACGGCGTCAGGCTTGCCACATCTGAAATTTGCTCAACCGAGGCGAGAACAATATGCACCCCAATACGCACGCTAATGAACTGACGATACAAGAACAATTGCGAGTCTGGCTTGGTTTGCCCGAAACCGTTGCCCGCTACGGTGCCAGCCAAAAAGTGGATATTGCTAAGGTACGCTTTTTGCTGCATAGCCTGGTGGCATTGCCCGTGGCACAGCGCAGTGCAACGGTGGGTATTTTGCTTGTCAGCGGCGACAACGTGCTGTTGCAACTGCTGCAGTGGTTTAACTGGTGTTGTATGCATAAAGCCGCTCCTGGCCAAAAAACAATGAACGAGTTAGTAACGAACTGGCTGTTAGCGCCCTACGACGCCAGCTTTTGTTTAGCTAAACTTTAATAGTGCGAAACAGTGCGAAAATGTTATTCTTCAACTGGTAGGCCAAGCGCCTGGCGTACATCGCGCCCTTCGCCAAAGTTGCCTTTGCGTAAGCCGCGCAGCACATCGCTTACCGTGCGGTAAGAGAAGCCTTTTGCTTCTGCCCAGCTTTTTACGGTGAAGCCCTGCTGCCGCAGATTGTGCTTAATTTGGTTGGATGTAGGTTGTGTAGTGGCCATGGTTAACTCCTGGAATAAGGGCGTTTATGAACGAAGAAATTGAAAGACTGAAGCAACAAGTCGACGAGTTGCAGCACAGAGATTTAGCCATGCATTTTGCTTATCGTGTTTTGGCGCGGACTCTAGCGGAGAAGCTTCAGCTTGATATGCAGCTTCAGCAGGCGAAGTTGCGTCATGCTGCCGAAGAACTGGAACAGAACCCTGCGTTTGCTGAGCGGGTTCCTGAATACCTGAATAATTTGGCTGACAACCTGCTGAGTGATCACTTTGTTTTTTTGGGGATGAGCCGCGAAGAGGCAAACAACAAGGTTTATCAAACCCGAAATATGGACGATTAGATTTTTGTGGTGTCATTTTTTGCCCTGTGATTAACAGTTAAAAGCTGTGTATGAGTGTTAGTATGGGATTCAAATGAATCCCTGTCAACTTTAAAATGAGATTCATATGAATTCTTTTGGCGAGCGTTTAAAGGAAGAGCGTGAGCGCCTTGGTTTGAGCCAAGAAGCTTTTGGCGCTATTGGTGGTGTACAAAAATTAGCACAACGAAATTATGAGAAAGATAACAGGGAGCCAAACGCGTCCTATATGGCTGCGCTTAGTGAGGTGGGTGTAGATGTTATGTATATTTTAACCGGCCAAAAAGAGCACTTTTCTGGTTATACAGATGAGCATATTAGAAAAGGCGTTGCCCAGTATTTGGTTGAGGCGCTGGATATGGGGATGTTTGAACTGAACAAAGGCGTTAGTTTTGATTTTGCGGTTGAATTAGCTCAACAGTGCATTAGGAAAACAGCCGGTCTAAGTGGCGTAGTACCAGCAAGTTCAGCGAAAACGGGAAGTAAAAAAGCTTAGTATTTATGGTACTTATTTAATGATAGAACGTTGTGCCGATTTGCATTGTCTTCCATTGTCATAATGTAGTTCTCAATTTCCTGTCGCCATTGTTGGATAGCATGATACTTTTCCTGGCTTGCCGGCATTTTGTCTATGATCTCGCGTTGCCTCACTAATAAGTGAGCCCGGCCAAGCAGACGCTGGTATGTATCCAACTCAGAATCAACGGAATGAAAGAAGCGCAGGCGAAGGCCCTTAACAACGCTATAAAACGTACCCAGCAGCATAGCTAGTAACAATAACGAAATTATCCCCATAAACGTTTTGCCAACATTTCTTTAAGTGATATAGCAATAGGGAATAACAGTATAAACAGGCAACCAATGTTGATTGAGTTAATGCCGATTTTATATACGACGCCCAGCAAATCTGTCTGAAATACCAGCCTGTCAAAAAAGCGTACGACCTGTAACGTGCATAGACCAGCAAAAGAAATCATCATGCTCGATGCTACAAAGCCCATCGTTAACTTCGCTCTGACATGCAGCAGATATATGACATATACACTAACCATTGCGTACAAAGCCCAAACTGGATACCAAACTAAAACGATGAGTGAATTGTAATCATTAACAAGCCTCATTAATGCTGGTTCAGTTACCTGCATAGCAAGGTTCGACATGATCAATACGGCGCTACCGAAGTAGTATGATTTATCTGCTAAGTTGAGAACTACCACAAGGAAAGTGGCTAGCATGTAACCTAACCAGGTGTAGTTGCCTACCTGAAAAAGAAAATTTGAGTAATCCATTACTGCCTAGGTACCCTATAGGTTAATAGGTGGTTCATTGCCATTTCCGCTGCCGGGTATGGAATCTGTGGTTGCCCGTGAAGTATCAGTATCATTGGTATCTGGCTTAATAGGTGGTTCATTGCCATTGCCACTACCTAGCGGTTGCGTAGGCATTCCTTCCTCTGCCTCAAGTAGCGCAGCAGCTTCTGCAGATATTGATACTGTGTCTGCAGTACTTACTGTCGTGGTCGCAGGTGGCCCGTTCCCGTTGCCGTTACCCAGCGGTGTTGTTGCGCTGCTTTGTTGTACTACTGGCTGGTATACAGCGCCACTAATATTTTCAATGCTCATATACGTTTCTCCAGTGCGTTATTGCACAGCAAAACTTTACCACAACATACACCAAAGCCTGATAGCTGCCTCTTTTAGGAATTTGATTTTTCCTGACAAAAACATGATATTTCATTGTTTTTGATTAAATATTGTTCAGTAAATGTTTTTTTTATTGAAGTCAGCTGGTTGCATGGGTAAAAAGAAAGCGGGTTTATTAATAAGGAAATTTTATGAGTGAAACCACGCAATACACTCAGTGCAAGCAATGCCGTGGAAAAATTGAACTTACTGCAACAAGGTGCCCCTACTGCCGTGTGATTGAGCCTGTAGCAAAAAAAATAAAGACTAATGACGTTGTGAGTAATGTGCCCTGGGGTTTATTCATCAATATCGGCGTAGTGGCTATAGTTTTGTTTGGTTTGTATTCTTGCATGAAAGAATCGCCCGAAGAAAAACAGCAAAAAAGCGTTGCTGCAGCGAAAAATAAACGTGCTGGTTTTCATTGTTTAAGCGGCTGGGATGGTTCTCATAGTAATGTTGTTCGGCAGGTTAAAAGCTTGCTACGCGACCCGAATAGCTTCGAGCATGTAAGCACCAAGCTTACGCCGGTTGATGAAACAGGTAGGCATACTTTATTCATGCGTTACAATGCAAAAAATGGCTTTGGTGGAGTGACGCCAGGGTTTGCAACCGCCATTGTTGTCAATGCCAACTGTGAAGCGACACTTGCTACCAATGAGTAGGCAAAACGATTTATAAAGCTGAGCTGGCAGAGTTCCGGAAAGTTTAGCCCCCGTTCAAATTACATTATCTAACCCACATGGCACCTTAGCAGTTGATCTCACTGCTAAGGAACCGCCATGCCAGCTCGTAGAACATTTGCTTTACCCCGTTTAACCCTGTGGGCCATTGTGGCCGTAATACTGCTGTTTGCCATTGCCATGGTAAGCCCGCAGCAGCTGCCTGTTGTGCTGTACAAGCTTGCGTTGGTTACGCTGGCTAGTGTATTGGGCTACTGGGTAGACCGTTCCC
Organism: Rheinheimera maricola; assembly: GCF_016918075.2. Lineage (GTDB taxonomy): Bacteria > Pseudomonadota > Gammaproteobacteria > Enterobacterales > Alteromonadaceae > Alishewanella > Alishewanella maricola_A. The sequence continues at coordinate 918,083 of NZ_JAERPS020000001.1, forward strand.
TGTTCCCGTATGACCGCCCTCATACCTACGCCGAAACCGGTGAAGATTTAATGCCCCGAGGCTTAGCCATGCTGCGCCGTGCACTGATAGTGCTGGCCTGTGTGCTTGGCTTAACGTTGGGGCTTTAACTATGCGCAAAATACTTGTACTTGGGTGTCTAGGGGCGCTGAGCCTTGCGCTACTGCAAAGCGCTATGGCTGGTGATTTTGAGATAGTCGCCCGCGACAAGCTGGACTATCCAGCAACAGCGTTAATACCCCGTGACGCCACCGTGCACCAACGCACCTTAACCCGTACCGCCCATGCTCACTGGGGGTTAGATGCCCCGGTGGCTACCATGGCGGCACAAATTCACCAGGAAAGCCGCTGGCATGTCGGAGCCAGGTCGCCCGTTGGGGCCGAGGGCTTGGCGCAATTTATGCCTGCTACCAGCGAATGGTTCGCCCGCATTAACCCGCAGGACTTAACCACTGCGCAGCCCTTTAACCCCGCCTGGTCAATGCGTGCCCTGGTGCTTTATGACGCCTGGAACTACAAACGCATTGTTGCGCGTGATAACTGCAACCGCTGGTCGTTCACCTTAAGCGCCTATAACGGTGGCTTAGGCTGGGTACAACGTGACCAGGCACTGGCGTCAGCTTCGGGGGCTGATGGGCTGGTGTATAGCGCTGTTGCGCCCTTTAACGCCGGGCGCAGCGCGGCCAGCATTTCAGAAAACAGACACTACGTAACCACCATTATTCAGCGCTGGCAGCCCCTGTATGAACAGGCGGGCTGGGGCCGTGGGGTGTGTTATGAATTTTAAGAAACACCTGCTAGCCGTTTTGGCCATTATCGCTGCTGTGTTAGCGGTGGTGGCCATCGCCCAGCTTGGCCTTAGTGCCATTAAGCAAACCAGCTATGACGCTGGCTATAACGCCGCCGAGGCAAAGCAGGCAACAGCCGTAAGCAACGCCCTGGCAGAGCAGCAGCGCACGCTGCAGGCCGAGTTTAAACGGCAGCTTACTAACGCCAATAACGCCGTTAACGCGCTGCGTGCCGCCAACCGCGACATTGCTACCCGTGAAAAGCAGCTGCTTGAGAGGATTGATTATGTTACTACCCATTACCGGCCTGGCCCTGCGGCGCAGCTTGAGCCTTTGCCTGCTTGTATTTTCACTGATGGCTTTGTCAGCGTGTACAACGGTGCCATCAGCCCCGGTGGTGCAACTGCCGCCGCCATGCCCGCCGTTGATACTGCCGCCGGAACTGACACAACGGCCGGCGCCACCACAGCTACTCACGCCTTGCAACCCAGCGGCATCGAGCAACGCGACATCTTGCACCACATCACCGGCTACGGCAGCCGGTGTCAATCCATTGAAGCCCAGTTAAACCAACTGCTGGACTACTTAGAAAGCATTAATAAGGGGGCTGTGTGACAGTTCAGGTAGATTTTTGGCAGCTGGTACTGCTGCTTATTTCGTTTTTTGGCGCCTGTGCCTGGGCATTCAAATTGTTGCTCGGGCAAACACAGCGCCATTTAGATGACCGGTTTAGTAATGTCAGCCTGCGCCTGGATGGCATTGAGGTGGCCAACAAGGAAGAAGCGGCCCAATGGGCCCGTGTAGAGCGCGAACTGATGGATTTAAAGGCCGAGCTACCACTTAACTATGTGCGACGCGAAGACTATATCCGCGGGCAATCAATTATTGAGGCCAAGCTGGATGGCCTTGCCGTAAAAATTGAAAACAACCAACTGCGAAGCCTGTTACCAGGCGGAGGAAAATAATATGTCGCAAATTGATACCGCTAAAATACGCCGTGAAAGTCTGCGCTGGCTGGTGTTGTTAACCCTTAACAACGCCCGGCCTATTGGTGCTTTTGAAGGCCCAATCTTGTCTGTAGCACAGTCCGAATACCCAGACGCGACAGCGCTGGAAATACGCCGGGAACTGGATTACCTGGAAGATCGTAAGCTAATTATCTTGCGTAAAGAGCCGTCAGGCCGCTGGTTTGCTGACCTTACCCGCTATGGTACCGACATTGCTGAGTACACCATTGACTGTGCACCAGGCATTGCCCGCCCAGCTAAGTATTGGTGATTGCTATGGCACGTAAATCGTCAATAGACCGCCTGCCAGATGTGGTTAAAGCCTACATCCATGGCAAGCTGGCGGATAACAAACTGACATTGGACGAGCTGATTGCCGACCTGCAACAGCAGTTTCCGGAGGAAGCCGCCGCTGGCGACTTACCGAGCCGCAGTGCTGTCGGCCGCTACGGCCAGAAGCTGGAACGGCGCCTGGCTGCAATACGTGCCAGTACTGAAGCGGCTAAGATTATCCGCGACCAGGCAGGCGATAAGGAAGATGCCCGCTCAGAGGCACTTACGGCCATGATCCAGTCTGAGCTGTTTGAATCCATTATGAATCTGCAGGACGTCAGCAACGAAGAAATGACGCCGGCCGAGCGTGTGGGCCTGTTGGCCGACGCTGCTAAAAACATCGCCACGCTAACCCGCAGTAGCGTAACGCTGAAGAAGTACCAGGTTGAGGCAGAAGAACGCGGGCGCAAGTTGCTGCTGGATGAGCAGAAAGCCCGGTTGTCAGCCATGGAAACCAAGGGTGGCGTTACAGATGAAACCCGTGCGGCCATTCGGGAAGCTTTAGGGATTGCCTCATGACGAAACGCAGGGGCAACGCTAAGTGTATTCCGGCTAATACAGCCGGGATATTTTTGCCGTTTCAATCTAAGTGGATAACAGATAACAGCCGGCTAAAGCTGATGGAAAAGTCACGCCAGATTGGTTTGTCCTGGTCAACGGCCTATGCAGCAAACGAGCGCACAGCAGCTGCAGGTGCAAAGCATGATCAATGGGTAAGCAGCCGCGACGACTTGCAGGCGCGCTTATTTGTTGAAGACTGCAAAATGTGGGCAGGTATTATGAACCTGGCCGCAAAAGATTTAGGTGAACTGGTCATAGACCCCAAAGACAGAATATCCGCCTACGTGCTGCAGTTCGCCAGCGGCAAACGTATCCATAGTATGTCCAGCAACCCGGATGCACAGGCTGGTAAACGCGGTGGCCGTATCCTGGACGAATTTGCGCTGCACCCAGACCCGCGTAAATTATGGTCTATCGCTTATCCTGGTATCACCTGGGGCGGCAATATGGAAGTCATTTCTACCCACCGCGGCAGCCACAACTTTTTTAACCAGTTGGTACGCGAAGTGCGCGAGAACGGCAACCCCAAAGGCATTAGCCTGCACCGGGTGACACTGCAAGACGCGTTAGACCAGGGTTTTTTGTTTAAGCTGCAGCAAATGCTGCCAGGTGACGACGAACGCCAGGCGATGGACGAAGCAGCGTATTTTGATTTTGTCCGCTCTGGCTGTGCTGATGAAGAGTCGTTTCAGCAGGAATACATGTGCAACCCTGCTGACGACGATGTGGCATTTTTGGAATATGACCTTATTGCATCAAGCGAATACCCCTCACATGCCGACTGGAAAGCGCTGGAGGGCGGCAGGCTGTATGCCGGTATCGATATTGGCCGTAAGAAAGATTTAACCGTGCTGTGGATTGTAGAGCAGTTGGGCGATGTGTTTTACACCCGGCACATAGAGCGCATGCAGAACATGCGTAAGAGTGACCAGGAGGCCATTATGTGGCCCTGGCTGCAGCGTTGTGACCGTATTTGCATTGATGCCACCGGTTTGGGTATTGGCTGGGCAGATGATGCCCAGGACTACTTTGGCCTTAACCGCGTTGAAGCCGTTACCTTTACACCAAAAGTAAAAGAAGCTCTGGCTTACCCAATACGTGGCGCGATGGAAGATCGCAAACTACGCATTCCGCACGACCCCAAAATACGCTCAGACCTGCGCCAGGTAACCAAGCAAGTAACCGCGGCCGGCAATATCCGCTTTGCGGCAGAGCGCACAGTGGACGGCCACGCCGATCACTTTTGGGCATTGGGCCTGGCAATACATGCTGCCAGCCAACCCAGTGCACCTATTGATTTTCAGTCGACTGGCCGCCGGCAAAGCCTGAGCGCTCTGGGCGAAAACACAACACAAATACACACTGACAAAGGCTTTGGCATTGTCTCTGGCAGTAGCGATTACAGAGGGTACGATTAATGGCCGACAGCACAAAACCAGAATTAAACGAGATTGCCAGCACGGCCGACGGTAAAGACATTACCCGCGGCTACCTTGATCCGCTGGAAATTATGCAAAGCACCGACAGCGTGCTGCAGCTGCGCGGCGGTGGCGATTACAAGGTGTATAGCGAAGTGCTGCGCGATGATCAGGTAGCGGCCTGCTTTGGCCAGCGCCGCCTGGCGGTGGTAGGTAAAGAATGGCACGTTGAGGCTGGCGGCACTGGCCGCAAAGAAAAGGCTGCAGCCGATTACATGAAAGAGCAGCTACAGAACGTGGGCTGGGACAGAGCCACCGGCATGATGCTGTATGGCGTGCATTATGGCTTTGCCGTGGCTGAAGGCATGTATGCCCGTGATGGCAATACTATTGCCCTGGCCGACATTAAAGTACGTGATCGGCGCCGCTTTGGCTTTGACGGCATGGGCCGCCTGCGCATGAAAACCCAGGCTAACCCGAAAGGCGAGCTGATGCCCGATCGTAAATTCTGGGCTTTTAGCACCGGCGCGGATCACGACGACGAACCGTATGGGGTTGGCCTTGGCCACTGGCTATACTGGCCGGCCTTTTTTAAACGCAACGGCTTAAAGTACTGGCTGCTGTTTTTAGAAAAGTTTGGCCAACCCACAGCCAAAGGCACCTATGGCCCGAATGCCACCCCGGAAGAAAAGAAAAAGCTGCTGCAGGCACTGGCAGCCATATCCACCGACAGTGGCGTGAGTATACCGGAAGGCATGATCATAGAGTTACTGGAAGCAAAACGCAGTGGCACCGCCGATTATGTATCGCTATATGACAGGATGGACGCCGCCATTGCCAAAGTAATACTGGGGCAAACAGCGAGCACCCAAGGCACGCCCGGTAAGCTGGGTAACGACGAGCTACAAAGCGATGTACGTATTGACCTGATAAAAGCCGATGCTGATTTGATTTGTGAAAGCTTCAACCGTGGCATGGGAAAATGGCTTACTGAATGGAATTTCCCTGGTGCGGTACCGCCGCGTGTTTATCGAAAAGTTGAGCCAGACGAAGACACTGCCAAGCGCGCTGATCGTGATAAAAAAGTATTCGATATGGGCTTTAAACCTACGTTGCAGTACGTGCAAGAAAACTACGGCGATGGCTGGGAAGAAAAGCCGGCAATTGATAATGTACCGCTGGCCGCAACGGGTAGCCCTGCGGCAGCGCCAGATCCTGTAGCCGCGGCGCCTGCTGTTGAGTCAGTGCAGCAAACGGCGCTTAACGGTGCACAGATTAAATCGCTTAGCGATGTGATTGCCCAGGTGCAAACTGGCGAGCTGGACCGCAACCGTGCCAGGGCGCTTATTGAAGCCGGGTTCCCAGCCATACAGCCAGATCAGATAGAACGCCTGCTGGGCGGCAATGCCAGCTTTGCAGAGTTCGCAGCGATGGTTGCGCCAGTTGATGCACCGGTACCTCAGCAAATGTTGGAACAAACCCGCACAACTCTGGCACCAGCTACTAACGTATGGATAAACCAGATCCGGGAGTTGGCCAACAGTGCCAGCAACATGGAAGACCTACGCGACAAGCTGTTAACGGCTTACCCGGATATGTCACTGGAGCAATACGCTGATGCGCTGGCCAATGCCACAGTTGCCGCTAACCTGGCTGGGCGCGACAACGTTGTGTCGGGTACCAACTAATGGCCAGCGTTAGTTACGGCTCTGTGCCATTCGAAGAGCAGCTGGCGTTCTTTCGCAAAAAGCTGAACATACCCACTACCAGCTGGACGGATATCTATAACCGCGAGCATGACTATGCGTTTGTTGTCGCCGGCGCGAACCGGGATGACTTGCTGGCAGATTTTAGAACTGCAGTTGATAAAGCCATAGCCGATGGCACTACGCTGGAGCAGTTCCGTAAAGACTTTGACCGCATTGTGGCCAAGTACGGCTGGGACTATAACGGCGGCCGCGAATGGCGTAGCCGGGTAATTTACGAAACCAACCTGTTTAGCAGCTATAACGCCGGCCGCTATGAGCAGTTGCAGGCACAAACAGCCGCGCTGCCTTACTGGCGGTACCGGCACAGTGACGCGGTAGAAGACCCACGGCCAGAACACCAGGCGTGGGATGGCTTGGTATTACGTGCCGATGATCCGTGGTGGAGCAGCCATTACCCGCCCAATGGCTGGGGCTGCCAATGCTATGTTGAGGGCTTAACTGAAGATGATTTGCGCGCCCAGGGCAAAACTGGCCCGGATAAAGCACCGGCGATAAAGCTGCAAACCCAGCTGATTGGGAAGCGCAGCCCCGGTGGCCCGTTTGAAGTACAGGTACCTGCCGGTATCGATCCGAGCTTTGAACATGCGCCAGGGCAAAGCCGGCTGCAAAGTGCCATACCACCAGAGCGGCCAGAGCCAGCAATTGACGGCGCTACCGGCGGGCCAGGGCTACCAAATGCCAGAGCCACTGACGCCTTGCCTGCGGCCCGCAACGTGCCTGCAGAAAGGCTATTGCCAAAAGGTTTGCCCGAGGCCGATTATGCCAGCGCATTTTTGGCAGAGTTTGGTGCTACGCTGCAGCAGCCTGCAGTATTTAAAGACGTATTAGGCAGCGCGCTGGTAATGGGCAGCGAGCTATTCACCACCCGTAAAACCGGCACCCTAAAAGCCGATAAGCGCGAGCGCGGCCAGTATTTACCCCTGATGGCAGAGGCCATTAAACAGCCTGATGAAATTTGGATTCGCATGGAGTACCACAACGCCAGTGGCAAAACCGTAGTGCGTCGGCGTTACATTGCACGCTTTGCTTTGCCGGGGCAAAGCTTACCGGCCTTGGCGGTATTTGAGTGGGGTAAAGATGGTTGGTCAGGTATTACTACGTTTAACCCGGATACCGATATTAATGATTTGCGCGTGGGTGTAAGAGTTTACCGAAGGGAGTGACCGCCAGCCGACACTGGCGGAACCGGTGTAGTTGGTGGTCCTATATTGTCGGGAACAGACCCACACCAGCAAAGTAATTATAGGAAAGATCATGGCAGGCGTAAAGGCAGTAATCACATCAGACATTGGCCCCAAGCTGGCCGGGCTTATTCAAACCATTGAACACCCGGCACCGTTGTTTGGCGTAATTAACGAGTACTTGCTGCAAGCGCACCGTGCCAGGTTTAAGCAGCAGGTGTCACCTGATGGCGTCGCCTGGCAGGCTTTGTCGCCACGCTACGCCAAAACCAAGCGACGTAACGCGGATAAAATCCTTACTTTTCGCGGGTTCTTGCAGGGTACACTGCGCGGCCAGTATGACGATAAAGGGCTAGAGTTTGGTACCAACAGCCAGTATGGTGCCATACATCAGTTTGGTGGCGACATAAAACGCAAGGCCAACCAGCGCGACCTGTACTTTCGCCAGGGCAAAGATGGCAGTGTGGGCAACCGCTTTGTGAAAAAGAAAAAAAGCAACTTTGTGCAGACGGTAAATGTGGGGCCGTACACTATTCGCATACCAGCCCGCCCCTGGTTGGGTACCAGCAAAGCCGACGAGGCGACAATACTGCAAAAAACGCAACGCTACCTGCAAAATGCTGTGGCTGCCAGAAACGCGCTGTAAGCCATTTTAAGCGCTTGTGTGCTGTCACGGTGTGACAGCACCCCCTACACCCAGCTTGTAAACGTTTATAAATGCCTTTAAGCGGTATTTAAAAGTTTAGCCCCCGTTCAAAAGACACTGGATCAAGAAAATCTTACGCTGACCTCTGAAACCTGAATTGTTAATTAGGAACCAGAGGCCACCATGCCAAAACTGCTAGAAATTTTTAAATCCGGTAAGCGCACAGACAGCCAGGGCCGGGAATGGGATGGCGATAGCATTATTAACGAAGTGATTCGTGAGTACGATCCTGCCGTGTTTGCTGCGCCACTGGTTATCGGCCACCCTGGAATGGATGCGCCGGCTTATGGGCTGGTAAAAAGCCTTAGCCTGGACAAAACCATTTTACAAGCCGAACCGATGGACGTAGAGCCGCAGTTCGCTGAAATGGTCAATAACAAGCGGTTCCCCAAAATATCCTCCAGCTTCTTCACTCCCGACAATCCGGCCAACCCTACGCCAGGCAAATGGTACTTGCGCCATGTTGGCTTTTTGGGTGCGGCAGCTCCAGCTGTGCCAGGGCTGAAGATGGCGCAATTTGCCGCAGATGACGACGTTGTAACCATTGAGTTTGCCGCCAGCGATTTAGAAGTGCTCTGGTCGTTAAGTCGGCTGGCCCGCGGCATGCGCGACTGGATGCTCGAAAAATTCGGCGCCGAAGAAGCAGACCGGGCCTTGCCTGATTACGTGGTGCAGGGTTTGGAAAACCAGCGTGAACGTGAATTTATTGCGGAAGAACCATCACCGGGGTTTGCTGCCCCGCAACAACAACCGGAGGTACCCAACGTGGACCCTAACGAAAAAGCTAAACAAGAGCAGCAGGCCGCTGATTTTGCTGCGCGTGAAGCCAAGCTGGCCCAGCGTGAACTGGCCATTAAAACCGCTGAAGCTAAAGCCAGGCGTGAAGAACTGGCCTGCTTCTGCGAAAGCCAGGTAGTAGCCGGTAAGTTATTGCCGGCAGAGAAAGACGCCATGGTGTCGTTTATGGCCAGCGTGAACGATAGCGAAACGGTGTCGTTTGCGGCTGCTGATGGCGACGTTAAAACGCCAGCTGGCGAGTGGTTTAAAGGGTTCCTGCAGGCGCTGCCTGTGCGGGTAGATTTTTCAGAACGCGGCGCCGATGCCGGCACAGCAGATTTTGCCAATGACGCAACAGCCATGGCAAAAGCGGCTGGCCAGTACCAGGCAGAAATGGCAGCTAAGGGCGTGACAGTTAGCGCTACGGATGCTGTTAAGCATGTAAACGGAGCAAAACAATGAATATTCCAGGCTTAATTACCCCGCGTCGTGCACAGGCAGCGATTGCCAAGCGGCGCATTGTTAAAACCGGTACCGCAAACGGCTCTGCCGTGCAGGCTGCCAGCGCTGTTGCACCGATGCTGGGTGTTAGTACTGACATTGACGCCGATGCCGGTGAAGTAATGGACGTTGTGCGCAGCGGTCTTACGCCGGTGGAATACGGCGGTACGGTGACGGATGGCGCTTTGCTAACGTCTGATGCCGATGGCCGCGCTATCGCGGTTACCTTTCCGGTCGGCGCTAATACCTACACCATTGGCTATGCAGAAGTAGCAGGTGTGGTTGGCGACATTGGCTCTGTCAACGTAGTGCCTGGTTTTATCCCGGCTTAATACCAGCAATGCCCCAGGCATTTTAGGAGCAACAAGTTATGAGTAAAGCACCATTTCCAACCAACCCGGTATTAACGGCCATTGCTATTGCCTATCGCAATATGCGGTTAATTGCCGACGAAGTACTGCCTCGCGTGCCAGTTTCAGCTGAAGAGTTTAAGTACTTAAAGCATAACCTGGCTGACGGTTTTACTGTGCCCGATACCCAGGTAAGCCGTAAAGGCCGGGTTAACCAGGTAGAGTTTAGCGCTACTGAAGAAACTGCCAGTACCAAAGATTACGGACTAGATGCACCGGTACCGCAAAAAGATATTGATAACGCCAAAAGTATGCCTGGCTATGACCCTTTAGCCAAAGCGACCGAACAAACTACTAACCTGATTTTGTTAGACCGCGAAGTGCGCGCCAGTCAGCTGGTATTTAACAGTGCCAGCTACGGCTCCAACAACAAAGTTACGCTAAGCGGTACAAGTCAATGGAGCCACCCGGACAGCAGCCCACTGCCGGTTATTACCGATGCGCTGGATGACTGCGTAATGCGCCCGAACATAGGCATATTTGGCCGGCGTACCTCCACCATGCTGCGCCGTCACCCCAAAATTGTTAAAGCCTTTAACGGCACGCTGGGCGACGACGGCATGGTGCCGCTGCAGTTCCTTGCAGACATGTTAGAGCTGGAAGCCATTATGGTGGGCGAAGCCCGGTTAAATATTGCCCGCCCTGGGCAAGCGGTGAGCCTGGCACGGGTATGGGGTAGCCACGCTTCCTTTATTTACCGTGATCGCCTGGCAGATGCTAACAGCGGTACTACTTTCGGCTTTACTGGCCAGTTCGGCTCGCGTATTTCGGGCAGCGAATATGACCGTAATATTGGCTTGAAAGGTGGCCAGATGGTGCGCGTGGGTGAACAGGTTAAAGAGCTGATTACCGCACCTGATTTGGGCTATTTCTTTGAAAACGCAGTAGCCGGATAAACCGACTAAACCGACTACTACAACAGCTATATAGCGGGCGGCGTTTCGCCGCCTGCAGGAGAACGAAATGGAAAAGATTAACTTTGTGGTGCTGCCAGGCCAGCGATTGGACCATAACAACGAGCGAGTAACTGCAGGCGGCTCAGTACTGCTGACTGAGCAAGAAGCTGCGCCATTGTTAACAAGTCACGTTATTGCGCTGCCCGCAGATGCCCAGCAAAAGCTGCTGGCCAGTGGCGAAGGTGATGCCACAGCCGAGCTTGAAGAACTGCTGCAACTGAAGCAACAGCAGTTAGAAGAGCTGTCTGGTTTTGTCGGCACGTTACACGAGCAGATCGCAACCCTGCAAAAGGATGTTGAAGCAAGGGAAGAAGCAATGGCAGCGCTGGAAGCTGCCAGGCTGCAAGCCGAAGAAGCGGCCAAAGCAGCTGCAGAAGCCCAAATTGCTGCAGAGGCAGAAGTTACCCGGGTGAGCGCTGAACTGAAAGCCGCGACCGCTAAAGCGCCGGCTAAAACCGATAGCAAACCAAAGTAAGGAGCTGATCATGGCCGAGCAGTTAATACAGCCAAAAATAACCGGGTATCGTCAGTTAAATGACGAAGAAGCCCAGTTAATGAATCTGGTTAAAGCGAAAGGCCAGGAGTTTGGCGCCTTGCTTAATAAAGTTGAAACCTACCTGGCCGCGCAGCGCCTTGATGCTGAGCGCGTAAGCGCTGGCCCTGAAGGTACTGATTGCGATACTGGCAAAGCCGAACTGGCACGCATTGAAGCGGCGCAGCCAGGCCGCTGGTTGAACATTGGCCGCACTGATTTGCAAACCGGTGTAATGGCCGTTATTCGTGCCATTGCGCAGCCGGGTGGATTTTAACCATGTACATCAGCTTAACGCAGTTAGCCGCCCGCCCTGGTGCACAGGAACTTGCCCAAGTGGCCACACCGGCGCAATCGCGGGTAGTGAATACCGATTTAATGCTGGCCACGCTAAACGGTGCAGACCGCAGCGCCTGGCCTGCTGATGAAATCGCTGTTGCTGATGCAGCCCTGGCGCGCATTAACGACGCCATTGCTGATGCCGTAGCGATGATAGACGGCTTTCTTGGCCGCCGTGGTTACCTGCCGCTTAACCCGGTACCGGGCATTGTTACCACCTGGTGCCGGGCTATTACCCGGTACTTTTTGCACCAGGACAGATTAAAGGCCGACGACAAAGACACCATTACGCGCGACTACAAAGACGCGCAGCGGTTATTGCAGTTGACGGCCGAAGGCAAGTTTAGCCTGGGCGGCGATGATGCGGTGGTTACCACGGGTGCCGGTGAGCCGGAGTTTACCCAGGGTAGCACGACGTTTCGTGACGCGTTAAAGGATTACTGATGCTGGATACCACTCTGATAGAACAACGCTTGCGCGATGCGGTGCCCATGTATCAAACGGTAGAGGGGGCAGCAGATTACGCAGCAGTGCGGTCGCTAAGCGATTTTCGTACGCCTAGCGCGTATGTGGTGCTGGCAGAAGAACGTGGCAGCCAGGATAAAACCGCGCGTGATGTGCAACAAGCGACCGCCGTGTTTGGCGTAATTACCGCCGTGCGTAACTACCGCAGTGGCAACGGCGAGCAGCAACTGGATGACGCAAGAACCCTGGTTAAAGCAGCGCGTGCTGCGCTGGTTGGCTGGGGCCCGCAAAGCCGCGAGTTTTTCGCCTGTGCTTGGGTGCAAGGCGATGTAATGGACTACGACGAAAACACCCTGCTTTGGATTGATGTGTTTGAAACCACTTACTTTGTAAACGGAGCCTGAAAATGACCAAGAGAACTGAACAGGCAGAGGCCAGCGCCGCTGCTGTAACAGAAACCCGCGTAACAACTGAGCCGAAAAAAACGGCACCGGTTGTTAAAACTGACAACAGCAAGAATGGGCACCTGGCGGCACGCCGCGCGGCCCGTGCTAAAGCGCACCAGGAGAAAAACTAATGGGCGAGCGTATTTTTGAACAAGATACCTGCGTACTTGCAGCCGTTGAAACCACTTATGGTACCGACGCTGCCCCCACGGCTGCGGCTAATGCTATGCGTGTTAAAGCTGACATGACGCTGTTAGACGGCGACCAGGAAGCGCTGGAGTTTGATGCCGGGCGCGGTGGTAGCAAAGGCAGCATTCAGCGCAACAAGCGTATTACCGGCACCTTAACGGCCTATGTGGCTGGCAGTGGCGCAGTAGATACGCCGCCGGCCATTGCACCACTGCTGCAAGCTGCAGGGTTAAAAGCCACGATCACCGCCGCTGAAAAAGTGGTGTACACGCCGGTATCAACCGACCATGACAGCGCAACGCTGCATGTTTACCGCGGCAAAATTAAACACCCTATTGTGGGCGCCCGCTGCAATATGGAAGTAAACCTGGGCACCAGTGCGTTGCCGAAATTTACTTTCAATAACCTGATTGGCTTGTTTGTTGACCCAACCCAGGCCGGTGCATTCCAGAACTGTGATTATTCTGCGTTTACTACGCCGATGAAAACCGATCCGGTATCTATTACCACCATGCAGTTGTTTGGCCAGAACGTGAATATGTCTGATTTAGTATTCCGCCTGGGCAACAACGTGGTGTACCGCAGTGTTACCAATGACGAAAGCGTGCAGATTGTTGCGCGGATGCCACAAGTTGAGATCACCTTTGAAGAGCCGCTACTGGCAGACTTTAACTGGTGGGAAAAGCTTTCAACGTTCGGCGCCCTGGCGTACCAGATTGGCCAGGACGTGGTGGATGCTGGCCATATCTTTGAGCTGGCTGTCCCCAACCTGCAGCTGAACAGCATTACCCCCACGATAGTGGATGGCATTAGCCATTTACGTTGTGTGTTGGATGTGGTGCCAACTGAACGTGATAACGACTTTGAAATTACGTTCCGCTGACAGTGATAGCCAGGAGGTTGGCTTGTAAGCAGCCATCCTTTAAAGAAAGCGTAATAGCTCACTGGCTGAGTTAGCAGCAATACCGTGTTTCATTCCGGCAAGGATGCCGCCACCCTTTTTTGAAAGAGAGTTTTACATTATGAAAATTAAAGCGTCCGCTCTGGCGGCAAAGTTGTTTAAAGCCCAGGTTGCTGTGGTATTCCCAACCGACGAGTTAAATAAAGACGGTGAAACCGTTTATGCCACAGCCCGGTTTATTGGCCATTTCCGTGCGGTACCGGTAAGCGATGCCCAGGCTGACATGGACAAGTTAAAAGAGCTGCGCAATAGCGGTGATCACGTTGGCATGATTGGTGTTGAAGCCAAGCGCCTGGAACAGTGCTTTGTGGGTTTTGAGCCATTACCAGGGCAGGATTTTCCGGTGACCGACGACAACGACCAGCCGCTGGCTAACACCCCTGAAAACATCAAGGTGTTGTTAAACAGCCGCGAAGTGCGCGATGCCGTGCGCAAAACCTTTGAAGCCGCACGTAGCGCGGATGTACTGGAAAAAAACTTACAGAAGTAGCGCAGTGGTGGGCTGGCGGTAGCGCCAAAAACGGCCAGCGCTGTGCAGAAGCACTGCAGGCCGCCGGCGCGCCGGCTGAAGTAGTTGAACGGGTAGCAAAGCAGCAAGCGGCGATACCCGACATTCAGCCGGCCAACCAGTTAATTGTCAGCCTGTTTTTTACCTGCGCTACCCAGTGGAACTATGCCGGCATGGCTGGCGTTCGAGTGGGCTTGAACTATCAGGCTGTTGATGTACGGATATCAAAAATACCTGATTATGTTGAGCTGCCGCTGCACCTGCAGAGTGATGTATGGCAAGGCTTGGCGGTTATGGAACGCGCCTGTTTAACAGTGTGGAGTGAGCAAAGCAAATGAGTGATTTAGCGTTAGCCATTAAACTGACCACCGAAGGCGGCCAGATTGTTGTAAAAGAGCTGACGCACATCGGCCAGGCTGCAGGCACGACCAATAAAGAACTGGTTAACACCGGCGCGGCCGGTACCGCCGCTAAAAAAGGCTTTGATGATGCCGCGGGCGGTGCTAATGCGTTAAACGGCTACATGAACACCCTGAAAAGCACTGCCGCGTTGGTTATCGGCAGTTTTTCAGCCATGCAATTGATCGATAAAGGTGACGAATGGGGCCAGTACGCGGCACGTATACGTAAAGCAACAGAAGACACCGACGAATATGCCTATGTGCAGCAGCGCATGATTAGCTCTGCTAATGACACCTTCCGGGCTATTAACGAAACCAAAGAAAGCTTTATTCAAATGTCGCCTATTCTGCGTGATATGGGCTACCAGCTTGGCCAGAGCATTGATATTGTCGACAGCTTTAGTTCGCAGCTGGTCATAAACGCGGCGAACTCTGACCGGGCATCAAGTGCACAAGCCGCTCTGGCAAAATCAATTCAGGCCGGCAAAATTGACGCTGACGCCTGGCAAAGCATTTTTAGCGTAATGCCGACTGTGTTGGATAACATTACTGCAGCAACAGGTAAAACCGGCACCGAAATTCGCCAACTCGGTGTAACTGGCAAGCTAAGTATTACCGACCTAACCAATGCGCTGTTACTGAGCTACGAAGAAAATCGTAAGGCCGTTGAAGCCATGCCGACAACCGTGCGCGATGCGTTGCAGTCATTTAATACCGTTTTCAGTGAATACATCGGCTGGCAAAATGAAGCCAAAGGTATCACTGCAGATGTTGCAGACGGTATCGGCTACCTTGCTGAGAATTTTCAGGCTCTGATAAACGTGGTCGGCGGTGCTGCAATTGGTGCATTAACGTTGTACACCGCTCGAACTGTTATCGCCACGAAAGCCACTGTTATCAGTTACCGTGAGAAGCAAATAGCAGCAGCACAGGAACTGCGCCTGGCACAAGCACAGGTTATCCAAACACAAGCTACACTGGCGCAGGTTACCGCTCAGTCGACGTACGCTACTGGCAGCGCCAGAGTGATGGCCGCCACTGTTGCACATGAAGCAGCGGTTAAAAAATTAACAATAGCGCAAGCGGCACATACTACTGTTGCCAGAAGCCTGTTGGGTGTTTTAGGTGGCCCGGTTGGTTTAGCGTTAATGGCTGGTGTGGCAGCTGTCTCATTCTTATCGTTCAGCTCTTCGGCTGATGACGTTAAAGCCTCTTTGCAGGAGCTAGAGCAACCGTTTGATTCATTAATTAAAAAGTTTAAAGCATTCAATAATGACCAAAAAGCCGCAGCTTTGATTAAATGGGGTGATGCGGAAAACGAGGCAGTTTCTAAAGCAAACAAAGCATTTGATGACTTGTTGGGGCGCTACACTGGTGTAATGAGAGCATCAGTCAGTTTTGGTGAATCACTGAGTCTGGCTAATCAACTGCGTGATGCTAAAGCTGCTGGTGAAGATTTAACGCCAATTTTAGAGCGTGTTGGTGCTGAAGCTGGTGTATCACCTGAGCGTATTCAAGAATGGATTAAACTGGCGGGTGTATACGCCGACAACAAAGCGGCTGCTGAACAAGCAGCTAAAGCAATAAAAGCAGTAAAAGATGCTAGCGGTGGACCTGATCCTGTTGACGCAAAACCCAAACTGCCTACTGAAGAGAACAAAGAATTAGAGAAAGCCCTGCTGGGTGTGTACAACGCCCAGTTGCTTAATGCTACTGCAGTGGATGCTTACGGCGCGTCGCTAGATGGCATTGATCTGGAGCTGTTTAAAGCCGAGTTTATCGCTGCTGCAAAACTGCCAGACGATGCTGCAGCTGCCATTAAACGATTTGCCGCTGAAGCCAAAACCGCCAAAGCGAACTTAGACATTGGCACTTACAGTAAAGAACTGACCCAGCAAATAGCGTTGCTCGATATTCGCTTGGCCAAGGGCCAACAAGAGTTTGAAATTCAAAAAGCCCTGGCACAGTTTACCGGCGCAGATCCGGCCAGACTCACTGCGCTGCAGGCAGAACTGACCATACTGCAGCAAAAGCAGGCGCTGGCTGCTGACAAAACCACGCTGGAAGCCCTGACCAAAGAAAACGATCTGCTGATGGTGCGCCTGGCCCAGGGTGAAAAAGAGTATGAAATTCAAAAGGCGTTGGCAGCATTAAAAGGTGCCGATCCTGCTGTGCTGGAAGCGATTGAAGCCGAACTGCGTTTGCGGCAGCAGCTAACAGAACAGATCACAACCAGCGAAGAAATAGCCAGTGGTGCTTTTAGCCAGGCACTAGATGATATGACGGCCCTTAGCAGCGCTGGCCAGACATTTGGTGATGCACTTACCCAGGCGTTTGGTAGCGTGGCGCAGCAAATAAATAGCATGACTGCCGCCCAGCTTAGCTATAACAAACAGCTGGATGAACTGAGCAAAAAGAAGAAAGCCGCCCAGGCACTATCTGAAAACGACCCAAAACGAGCGACAGAACTGCTGAATATTCAGCGCACTGAAGCTAGATTATCAAAAGAAAACTTCCAGGCGCAGCTGGGGCAATTCTCCGCCTTGTCAGGTGCTGCCAGCCAGATGTTTGGCGAGCAAAGCAAAGAACGTGAAGCGCTGCATAAGCTAGAAATGGCGTTTGGTGTTGCTGAAATTGCAATGTCGATGCAAAAAGCCGGTGCCAATGCGTTAACGGCTATCACCAGTGCATTTAGTGCCCCGTTTCCGCTGAACTTTGCTGCCGGTGCCGCAATGATAGCGATTATGGCGGGCCTCGGCGTATTTAGTGGTGGCAGTTCTGCCAGTGTTCCCAGCGCTGCCGATAGACAAGCAAGCCAAGGTACCGGCACGGTATTTGGCGATTCAGACGCTAAATCTGAATCTATAGCAAATGCACTGGAACGCATCGAGTCGCTGGAGTTAGATCAGTATGTAGAACTGCGTGAGATTAATGCCAATATTAAATCGTTGTCTGCTGGCATTGCTAACCTGGCTGTGTCGCTTGTGGGCAATTACGGCAAGTTTAACGAAGATAACTACGGCGGCGAATTGGGCACCGTCAAGCGCTTCGGTAACCAAGCGTTTATTGATTTTACCCATAAGTTAGATCAACTAAGCGGTGGTATTGTCGGTGCAATTGACAAGTTGCTGGGCGGCGCGTTATCGGATATTGCCGGGAGCATTATTGGCGGCATTAGCAAAACCACCAAAAAGCTGATCGATAGCGGCATTAGCTTTGATGCGCAAGAGCTGGGCGACATATTAGCCACTGGCCTGGTTGAAGGTAGCTATTACAATGTTGTTGAAACAACCAAGCGTAAGCTGTGGGGCCTGAGTAAAAAAACCAAACAAAGCACCGAATACACTGCGCTAGACAATGCCCTGGAAACGGAGTTTGGCCGCATCTTCTCTTCTATTGGTAACTCTATTACTGCTGCCGTGGATATGCTTGGGCTAGATACCACCAAGCTTTTAGAAAACTTTGTTATCGACTTGCCGGCGCTAAGCTTTAAAGACCTGAGCGGCGATGAGATACAGGCCGAGCTGGAAGCCATTTTTAGTGCCCAGGCCGATTTGATGGTGCAATACCTGGTGCCGGCCATTGGCGAGTATCAGCAAATGGGCGAAGGGCTATACGAGACGCTTATCCGCGTTGCGCAAGAGCAGGCTGTATTTAACGCTCAGCTGGATGCGCTGGGGCTGGGTTTAAGCCGCTTTGGTGATGTGGCTGCTGAAACCCAGATTGCCATAGCGCAGTCAATCATTGAGCTGATGGGTGGCATTGACGAATTCCGCGATGCGACGTCACAGTACTTTGCAAGCTTCTATGATGAGTCTGAGCAGTTTGCGTATTTAAGCAGCTCGCTAAGCTCTGTATTTGCTGATTTGGGTGTTGCGTTGCCAGCCAGCCGTGATGGGTTTAGAGCCATTATTGACGGCATTGATTTAACCACTGAGGCGGGCCAGGCGCTATACGCAGCGCTGATGGCGCTGGTGCCGGGCCTGGATGAGTACTTTAAAGCGATGGAGCGCCAAACCGAGGCAGCAGATAAAGCCGCCGAGGCTGAGCGGAAACTTGCAGAGCAACGCGCAGCGTATAACGCGGGTAATTTATCTGAGCTAGCACGCTTTGATATGAGCCCGTTACAGCTTGCGATAGACGATTTAAACGAGTGGTACCAGAACGCTATAAAAGAAGCCGAAGAGCTGGGCGCGGATACTGGCCTGTTAACATCTATTTACGCCAGGCGCAAAGAGAACCTGGCTGAAAAGACCCTGCAGCAAGCGATCGACACTGCAAACACCGCCATGACACGCTTAGTTACCGACTACGAGCGCGCCAGTGGCGCATTGCAAAGCACGCTGCAGCAGCAAACTAATGCCATAAACGGCATGGTTAGCACCATAGCCGGCACCATTAGCAGTATTCAGCAGACGCTACCGGGTTTTGATAACGTAGCGTTTTTACGTGGCCGGGTATCAGAATTAGCTGGCGGTGTAGGCAGCGGCAGCATTGATGAGCAGTTAAGCAAAGCCGGCGAACTGCAGCAGGCTATTCAGGCACGCTATAACGCTGAGTTGGCGGCAAACCGCGAACTGCAAAGCGCAGCGCAAGGCCGTTATGATGCGCTGGCGTCTGAGCTAAACACACTACAAAGTGATTTTGAAAGCGCGGGCAATGCACTGCGTGATGCGTTTGACCAGGTTGTCGACCGTATTGCCGGCGCGGCTAAGGGCGTGGCCCAAACAGCAACGCAGATACGGCTATCAATGCCCGGTGCCGATGCAGCCGGCTATTACGCCAGCCTGGTCGGCAGCTTACGCGGCCAGTTAGGCAGCGGTGATATTGATAGCCAGTTAATGTTAGTCAGTGAACTGCAGCAAGCAATACAAGCGCGTTACAACGCTGAACTGCAGCAGCTGGAGCAAGTGCAGCAAGTGGCTGATGAGCAGTACCAACTGCAGCTAGACCAATACAACACAGCGTTAAGTACGTACCGTGAATTAGCTAAGGCTGCAGAGGCGCTGCGCGATGCGGCTGCAGCGCTGCAAATTGGTGATTTATCGCCACTTACCACAGGCGAGCGGCTACGCGAAACCCAAAGCCAACTGCAAGATGCAATGCGTGCGGCGCTTAGCGGGGATGCCAACGCGTATAGTGATGTGCAGCAGCTGGGGCAGCGTTATTTAGAGTTGGCACGGGATTTTAACCCCGCCAGCTACCAGGGCGCATTTGACTACATTACCGGTTTGTTTGACCAGCTGGGCGGTACAACAGCTACCGAGCCAACAGCACCCCGGCCGCACGCGGATACAACGCGATATGAGCAGGAGCAAATTAGCCTGGCGCAGGCGGCCCTGGCAGAGCTTGCCCAGCTGCAGCAGTTTACTCAAGCCCTGGAAGCCACGGCTGCGAACACGTTGCATAACGATTTAACCGCGTTAGAAAGCACCTATAACGCCAATACTGCCGCAGTAAATGCCCAAATGCAGCAGCTGCAAGATGAGCTGGCAGCGCTGGAGCAACAGCAAATTGTGCTTGCCCAGGCCGCGATTAGCGAGCTTGCAGCACTGCAGTCGACTGTGGCCGGCCTGCAAACGCTGGCAAATACTGAATATGCAGCCGGTGTTGAGGCATTAAAGGCCCAGTTTGCGCAGGACTCTGCAGCTATAACGGCCTCGTTTGAAACCAGCCTGGCAGAACTGACAGACCTGATGCCGGTAGAAACTGATCGTGTTGTTGCCAAGCTGCAAGAGCAGATAGATGCACTTTATCAGATGGGTACCGACATTAGCGGCGCAATACGCGAAACGCCGGCACAAACCCCTGATGTGGTGGTAAACGTGCCAGAAATTGTGGTACCGCCGGTTGTATTTCCGCCTGAACTGATTGACTCCATTATCAAGCGGCCGCCGGATGGGATTTATCCTGATCCTAATCCGATTTTAAGCGACATCCGCGATGAGTTAGCTCAGTACCGTCAGCAACCTGAAATTGTTGTCACGGTACCGCCAATTACGTTCCCAATTGAAATTTGGGATCCACTTATCAACGGTTCGATTAATGCAGTGCAACCGGCCTATCCGGATCCTTTGCCACTGCTGCGAAATATTCATGATGAGCTGCAACAGCAGCGGCAGCAAACGGCGCAAATCGCCGAGCGTCAGCAGTTCTTACAGGAGCAACAAAACCAACAGATGGCACAGCTGACAGTGGTGACAGAGCGCTTTGGCCGTGAGGTGATTGATTTATCAAACGAGCAGCTTGATCAGAAGAGGTCGATAGCATGACATATGAGCAGTGGTTAGCTACGCCTGGGCTGTATCGATGCGTGCTGGTTGAGCTGGATTATATCGATGCAGGCACATTGAAAACGGCATATTTTAGCAGCGCCGCCTTTGTTAGTGCCGGCACAGATAGCCCGGCGCATACTGCGTATGATCCATTCGTGCTTGGTGGTTTGGATTTTGAGCGCAGCCTGGCTGAGATTTTCACCGGTGCCAGCTCAAGCCGTACAGCTGATGTTGAGCTGGTAAGTATACCGGCAACTGATTGGTTAGCCGCGGCCAATGTTGCGGGCCAGGCAATACGTATTTACCTGGGAGATAAAGCCTGGCCAAAAGCCGAATTCCGGCAGGTGATTACCGGTGTTTGTGACAGCGTTTGGCCAGAAACCAGCAGTATAAGAATTAAGTTTAAAGACCTGGCTAAAGTACTACAGCAACCAGTATTAACCAGCCGACACACTTCCGGCGCGGCAAATGGCGAGCTGAAACCGCTGTGCTTAGGCCGCTGCTACAACATTAGCCCGCAGTTGATAGATGCCGGCAGCCACATTTATATGTTTAACAGCGTAGCAAGCCAGGCGGTAACCGCCGTGCGTTTTAACGGTGATGTTGTCGCGCCGGCAGATTACACAGTGAATTTAGCCGCCGGTACCATTACGTTTAGCGTGTTTCCGATTGGCGATGTAACGATGGATGTAGACGGTGCAAAGATAGCCGGCACTTGGTTGCAAACCTCAACACAAATTATCAGCTACTTGTGCAGCCGGGTTGGCATTACTGCTGATATTAGCGGTTTGCCAGGCTATCAGCTGGGGCTATATTTAACTGACGACACCCAATTAAGCGCTGCGCTGGACGACATTTGTGCCAGCGTGGGCGGCTACTGGTTATTTGACCGCCTGGGCCAGTTTACATGCCGGGCATTTAACGGTGTGCCAGTAACACAAACTGCCGCCATTACCGACGACCAAAACCTGTTCGCCAGCCGCCAGCCGCGCCGGCGCATAGCACCGCTGCACGAGTTAACCCTGGGCTATGCCCGCAACTGGACACCATTAAATACCATTGCTGCCAGCATCTATGAAAACACGCCAGACGTTGCAAAGCGTCTGGCCAGTGAAGAGCTAACAGTAACGCAATCGGCCCCAGCAGTATTGGCAGCCTATGCAGACGCGCAAACGCTGACCGTTAGCACTTTAATAGTAAGTAACACTGATGCAAATGCCGAAGCCAGCCGCCGCATGGCGCTGAGTGCTTTGCCGCGTTACGTGTACGAGACACAACAACTGGCCGCGCCGCTGCAGTGGCAACTAGGCGATGGCGCGACATTACAAACCCCCGGCGTTAACGGCAGCGATGCAGTTATAACAAAACTGGCGGAAAACCCGCTAAAAGGCGTAGTGAGAGTGGAGTTTTGGCAATGAGTAATGTGCGCATGGTGATCATAAATGAGTTTGATAGCGGTACCGTTGCGCAAAGCGTGGGTACAGCGGTTGCAAGCCTGCCTGCAACCAACATGCAAGCGTATAACAACAGCCGAATCTGGCGCAGCCTAACGGTGGCCAATTCAGTGCTACAGGGAAACTTTGCTGACATCCAGTTGATTAGTGCGTTTGTACTGTGGCGGCATAACTTGACCAACGCCGCAACCATTCGCCTGCAACTTTACGCCAGTGCAAACCAAACCGGCACAGTTGTCTATGACAGCAGCGACATTCCAGCAGTGCAGCAAATTAGCTTCGGTGACTGGGATTGGCGTATTCAGCCAGTAGTGGCCAGCGCGCTGGATGATTGGGCGGTGCGATATAGCCAGATGTGGTTTGCCGCAGTTTTCGCGGCAAGCTATAAAATCACCATT
Organism: Rheinheimera maricola; assembly: GCF_016918075.2. Lineage (GTDB taxonomy): Bacteria > Pseudomonadota > Gammaproteobacteria > Enterobacterales > Alteromonadaceae > Alishewanella > Alishewanella maricola_A. Next base: position 940,476 of record NZ_JAERPS020000001.1, read on the forward strand.
AAAGACCCGTTAAACACCACCGGCCAGCTCGATGCTACACGTATTTATATGGGCCGCCATTTTGAGCCTGCTGTGAATTTCAGCTATGGCCGCCAGTGGCAGATTGGTAGTAATGCACAGCAACTGCGTACGGACGATGGTTCACTGTTTACAACGCAATCGCCCACGTGGCGCACTAGCCAGTTTTCGCTGGATTATATAGATGAAGGCGACCGCGCAAACTTGATAAAAGCCCTGCGTTACGCCGGTACCAGCCGTGACTTTTTTATCAGCCTGTTCCCGGAGCAAGGCGGCCAAAAAGAAGTGGAAAACTCATTTGCGGCCAAGTTCAAACAGCAGCCGGTTATTACCAATTCAGCTTTCAACAATAACAAAGCGCCACTTAGCGTGGAGGAATGCTAATGCAAAAATTACCCGTACCAAACGTTGTCCTTGAGACGCAAGACCAGGGAAGTGTGTTTCAAAGTAAAATGAACAGCTTGGCAAGTGCCTGTAAAACGGCTGTTGAGGCGTATAACAACCAGATCGATGCGGCTACTACTGCTGAACAGTTCAGTGATGCCGCACAGCAAGCGTTGGCTGATGCTGATGTGACGCCGATATTGCGACAACTTAATTTGCTAACCATTGAAACTCCATCTATTAGCTTAGATTTTCAGCACGGGCTCTATTTTGCTTATGTGGCTGGAGCCGGTGTAAATAGCAATCAACTTAGCGAACTGATGCAAACAGTAAGGGATACGCCTGCTATAAGTAACGGTTTGTTAGGATTTGAAAACATCCCCTCACATACTCCCATCATTGAGGTGGACCCTGTATCACGTGAGATAATAGGACTTAAGTCAGCAGCTGCTAGGGTTAATAAACTAATAAAATCTAATAATTTTGCAAACCCTCAATGGGTTAAGAGCGGAGTTACAACATCTGAGTTAATTGCAACGCCATTGATAGAAGGTGCAAAAATCTGGAAAATCAATGAATCCTCGGCTTTTGGCGTGCACTGTATAACGCAAAATGTTTTATTAGAAGCTAATAAAGTATACACAATTGTGGTGGTAGCAAAAGCAGCAGAGCGCCAACAATTATCATTGCAAACATCATCTACAATTAACTGGCTAGAGTCCAAATCTTCCAGAGTTAACTTGCTTGATTCTACCGTAATTGACGGTCAGGGTAAGGCTACCCAATTATATGATGGCTTTATCGAATTTTCCTTAACTGCTCAGTTCGGTTCCGTCGGTGGCAGTGGTGGCGTTAATCTCTATTTGTCAAAAGATGGAGTGAACTCATACCAAGGTGACGGTGTTAGTGGTATTGAAATTTTTACAGTTGATCTAGTAGAGGGGCCAATTGCAGGTCCTCCTATAATCACTGACACTACTTCTTTAGCGACTTCATCAGATAAGCATTCTCTACCAGTGACTCACAGAGGCAGTTTTACGATCTACGGTGAATTTATAGTTTACGATTTTCCGGTCGATACTTTTGCAGCCATATGTCGCCTGGCTGACGCTGCCAATACCTCAGTACGTGGGGCGGCTATTAGGATTGGCAGAACTTCTCAAGGTACCATTTCAGCTGCTGTAGCAGTAAGGGGAGCCGACGGCATACTAACGTCTGTCCCTGCGACGAATCAGAGTGACCTCAGGATAGGCATTAATAGACTTGCTATGTCGTTTGATGCTTTGAGCAACGAATTATCAATATCATTAAACGGAGTTACAAGCAAAAATCAGGTTGATAGTGCAGATTTTTTAGAACTTTACGCAACTCATTTATATCCTATAAGCCGTATTAATATCACTTCAAGTAACACCAATCCAGAAGCAGTTCGATGTAGACGCTGTATATTTTGGCCCTACAAACTGAGCACCGAATCTCAAAACAAGTGGACGTTAATATGACAATACGAGTTATAAGCACCGATCAAAGTGGCTGCCGAATTAATTCTTCGCGTCCTTTGCAAGGCATGGATTTTTTTATAGCCTTACCAGTAACGCCTAGCGAGCAGTTTTTAGGTATCGATACATATTATTATGTTTTTCTTGATGAAGACCAGGCGAAGCAAATGTTAAATTGGTCGCCTGATACTGGCTATCAACCGCTGTTTATGCAACCCAAAGTGGTGCCACATTCTATCACTCGTCGTCAGGCCAGGCAGCAGCTACTGCTCATGGGCCTGCTAGATAATGTCGACCCGACCATTGCATCGATACCTGACACAACAGCCAGGCGCCTGGCTGAAATCTATTGGCAGGATGCCACAGACTTTGATCGCAATAACCCCTACTTGCTTAGTATTGCCGCTGCACTTGGGCTAACACCCGAGCAACTAGACGATGCCTTTATAGCAGCGGAGGCGCTATGATTTTTTACGTTGATAAAATTAACGGTGTTGCGGCTGGGCGTAAAGTGACTATGTTGCCCGTCGCAATAATTGAGAGACGTTATAAATGTGATAAAGGACTGCGGGCCCACGAAGTTGAGCACATCAAGCAGTATTGCGTTCTGTTTGTTATCGTTGGTACTTTAGGTTTGCTGCTTACCAATGCAGCTGTGGCACTGCCGGCTGCAATGATGGCACATGATTTGGCATATACAGCGATCGGCAAATACAGACTGTGGTGCGAAGTAAAAGCATACAAGAAGCAAATACAGCACGGTCTATCAATAGACAAAGCAGCTTCATTCATTTCAAAATATTACAAACTTCAGCTAACAGTAGACGAGGCCAAAAAGCTGTTAGAGTGATTGTGTATTTTGAAAAGTTTTTTCACTATGAGCAAGAATCAATTTTCGCAATTATCGCACAACAGGCGCGTTAATTTTCGCGCGCCGCTTCAGTCAGGGTATGTACTACCGACACAAACCAGTGTTCTGAGTCAGCTAAAGTTAAGACTGATAAACTGCTAAACGTACCGCCAGCCTGCTTGTAGTATTTGTTACTGTGCTGGTTGGATACGACAAGGGGCTTATAAAATGGCAGTAGCGGGTTTCTAGCTAATCCGCAGCGCTATGCCATAGTGCTGGAAAACTGCCAGGTCACGATGAAACCAGTGCTGAAACGCGCTGGTGTTGTATCCATGTAGCTCTGCAAGCTCGGCATAACGTACGGCAGTATGCAGTAAATCGGCGTAACGCCATATTCTGCCGTAAGCAACAACGTTAAGTTGCGGCTGCTCACCTAATATTTGTATCGCCTGCATAACTTTATGCAGGTAACGCAGTTCATTGGTTTGCTGTTCAGTCACGTTATGGGTTATGTATTGGCTCATGGCGATGGCTCCTTATTGCATAGCCTGAGCTTAGGTTGTCGGCTGCGCAATGAAAAGTATTAATCGCTTGAGTTAAATTTAACCTGTATCTTTTGGTTACATATGGTGGAATTAAAACGCATGCTGTTTCACTTCGTCCAGGTTCGCCACCATAATTTGCTGCGCCTGCGGGCGCGCTGCTAATTTGGTTAAATCCAGTATCAGGGTGTTAAGTCGTTCTGGACGAGTGATCTGCATCAAACACACTCCACCAGATGTACTTTGTTGGGAATGTATACGCCTCACCGTAATTTTTGTCAGTATACGCTAAGGCGTAAGTTGCATCTGTATGCGCTGTAGCGTAATAAAAGAAGTTGAGCTTGGTGGTTTACGGCTGCAACATAGTGGGTACTTATAGCAGTTCGAACACCAAAAATTATCTAAAAAGTGTCGAAAATTTCCGACAGGAAACAGCTGATGTAACGACATAACCTGTCGCGCCTATTTGCAAAAATACTCCCAGTCAGTAGAGGAGTGTTGTAATGCAAACCGCAAATCGCCAGCAAGATGATAATCATGGGTATCTTTCACAGCTAATTGACCCTGACTCCCCGGCAATTTGCCGGTTGTGGGCAATCCGGATGATTAAAGGTCGGCGCTTAACAGCTAGTATCTTTGAATCGTTGGTATTAGATGATGTGCCAGCCTTTTTACGCAAACCAGGCCGGAAATCACAAAAGCTAACCGAGGCGGCGCTGCAAGGTTATATTGAGCAGCAACTGCAAGCATTAGAGCAGCTTAATAGCCTTCAGCTGCCCGATGTACTGACCAAGAATATCGACAGCCTAAGCAAAATGATGGGGTTCAGTTTAGCGGAGCAGGCCATTTTCACCTTCGCAGTTCTGCTTAAAACAGATACCACCCTGATTAATGTCACCTCTACCATGCGGCCGATTAAAAAAACGGAGTTGGTTAAACTGCTGGCACAGGTACTGGGCCTATCAGAGCTGTTGGTGAAAAGTGCACTGAAACGAGACAGTAACTTACTTAAATCAGGTCTTTTAGTGGTGCAACCCGGGCCTGCTTTGGCGCTGGAAGAGATCTTCGACTTTGTAACCTTTAGCTTTGTAAATAGCTTATTTGAAGAGCATAAAGATGCTTCCTGTATGTTCAGGGACGTATTGCAGCAGGCCTCTTTACCTACGTTAAAGCTCAGCTATTACCAGCACATCAATACCGATCTGCAGATCATGTTGCCCTATCTGAAAAATGCGCTAACCAAGGGGATGGTTGGCGTTAATATCCTGCTATATGGCCCGCCTGGTACCGGTAAAAGTGAGTTAGCCCGGGTAATGGCAAAGAAGCTGAAAGTATCGCTATTTGAAGTAAGCAGCGAAGATGATGATGGTGATGCGATGAGCGGCTCACAGCGTTTGCGCGCATACCGTGTTGCTCAGAGCTTTTTAGCGAACACAAGCAACTTGCTGTTATTCGATGAAATCGAAGATGTATTCGTGCAAAACCCGTTTTCCCGACAGGCAGATCTTCGAAAAGGCTGGATGAACAAAGCGCTAGAGCAAAATACCGTGCCCTGTTTTTGGATAACCAATGACCAAAGAATTATTGATGATGCGTTTATCCGCCGCTTTGACCAGGTTATCGTGCTTAATACACCGCCTAAAGCACAGCGTGCAGCCTTGCTGCAAAGTGCATCAGCAAATCTACTCACGGCGCAAGAGGCAACCAAGCTGGCAGAGCATCCACAACTTACGCCGGCGATAATCAGCCGTGCAGGTAAGGTTGTCGCGCAGTTGAGCCCGCGCTTAAATCGTTCGGCTAAGGTAAGCGCATTGCAGCATCTGATGCAGCAAACCCTGCGTGCTCAGGGCTATAAAGTACAAGATACGCTGCACCAAGATGTTTTAGGGCCGGTGTACGATGCAAACCTGGTAAACACCGATGTGGCTCTTGATGAATTGGTGGCTGGCTTAAAAAACGCAGCTAGTGGCCGCTTGTGTTTATATGGTCCTGCCGGTACCGGCAAAACGGCGTTTTGTCATTACCTGGCTAACCAGCTGCAAAAAAACTTATTAACTAAAACGGCATCACAGCTTATTAGTAAATATGTTGGTGAAACCGAGCAGAATATTGCCGCAGCCTTTGCTGAAGCCAAAGAAAACGATGCGGTGTTACTATTGGATGAAGTCGACAGCTTTTTACAAGATCGCCGACAGGCCCAGCATAGTTGGGAGGTCACCGCGGTAAATGAAATGCTGGTACAAATGGAAGCCTTTGAAGGCATATTCGTCGCCAGCACGAATCTTATCCACAATCTGGATCAGGCATCACTGCGCCGCTTTGATCTTAAAGCCTGCTTTAACTATCTAAAGCCTCAGCAAGCTTTGGCACTGTTCAATGCGCATTGCCAGCAGCTTAAACTGGCGCCCTGTAAAGCCAGTGAGCAGCTCATTAAGGCACAGCTTCAACTTACTCCCGGTGACTTTGCTGCTTTGGCCAGACAAAGCCGCTTTCGGCCGTTTAATTCTGCCAAAGACTTTGCCACTACTTTGCTGCAAGAAGTGAGCTTGAAACAGGCTAACGCGACTAAGACTATTGGCTTTTTGCAGTAGCTTTAGCTTTTGCCGCCTTGCAGTAATTCGGGATAAAGCGCCATGCTCTTTTTTAAGCTCGATACAGTCCGCTGTCTCAAGCTTGCTGGCGCTAACACCTCAATGCTGCTGCAATGCGACAAAATCCACCACTGTAACTGCCAGCCATCGGGTAGGGTAGCGCTGAGCAGTTGCCAGTCGGTTTCAGTTGGGCTGAGTGTCATATCTGCTGAAATTGGCGCTTCTTGTAGTAACTGGCTTAGGCTTGGGCTTACCCTTGCTTGCAGAGTGATAATTTCACCATTAGAGAACTGCAGCGCGCCGCTTTGCAGGTATCGCTGTAAGTTGAACCCAGCAGGGCTTTGCAACTGGTTATCCGTTAAACTCAGCTTGCTAAAGCGGTGTAAGGCAAATAAGCGAACATCATCGTATCCACTAACAGTGGCAACCAAATACGAGATATGGCCACGCTGTACCAGACCTAACGGGTTTAGAGCATATTGTTTTTGCTGGCCGTCTTGCAGCGCTGTGTAAGTGACCTGCAGTTGATGGTTTTGGCTTAGGGCTTGTTGTACTTGCTCGTATAAATCGGCTGAAGTTGCAGGCGGCAGCATGGGTAAAGCAGGCGGTACCACGGCTATTTTATCCGCCAACCGGCTATTGCTATTACTGCCCTCCAGTGCCTGTAATTTGCTTTTAGCTTGGTTAAAGCGGCTGCTTAGGCCGTGCAGCAGTGCCTGCGGTAAAACGCTGTTCAGTGTGCCCTCAACCAACTGCAACATCATGGCATCGGCAACGCTAATGCCCGGTAGCTGAATATCTTTATTGTCCATCCAGCGCCATAAGTTAACGCCTTTGCTGTCGTCGCTAACGATTGGAAACACCATCGACAAGTCATTTAAGTCACGCTCTACCGTGCGTTTACTAACCTTAAACCCCTGGTTATCTAGCATAGCTTTAAGCTGCGATGCCGTTTTACCTTCGCCACGAGTGGGCAGTAAGTTCAGCAATTCCCATTGCCGGCTTAATGTAACATGTGACTTAGCAGAAGACATAAAACCCCATCCCTGAAATAACTACAAAACAGCAGCTAAAAAGCTTGCTCGGTTATTAATCTTTATGGCAATAATAGAGACGCAGCCAGGAAATAGGAAGCTACACTGCTATGCCACTAACGGACTTATCGCACGACGCACTAAAAACCTATCAACGACAGCACCGAGATGCGTTTCCCGAAAACCTGTCATTGCGTGTGCACCGGGCGTTAAGCTGGCTTAAGAAAGCCGAGCAAGCACGAACAGTGCAAGATGCCGATACTGAGTTTATTTATTATTGGATCAGCTTTAACGCCGCTTATGCCAATGAATTTGGCGAAACCGAACGCTTGGCAGAGCAGCAACACTTTCAGGCGTTCTTAAGCAAAATCGCGGATCTTGATAACGACAACCTGCTATACAAAACTATCTGGCAGCAGTTTAGCGGCAGTATCCGGCTGTTAATGGACAATCAGTATGTTTATCAGCCTTTTTGGGATTTTCAGCGCGGGCGCATTTCAGAAGCCGATTGGCAACAGCGTTTTAATACATCTAAAGCCAGCTTGAATAAGGCCCTCGCCGAAAAGAATGTACCAAAAGCATTAGCATGTATCTTCGGCCGGTTTTATACACTGCGTAACCAACTTATTCACGGTGGTGCGACCTATAACAGCAGCGTAAACCGCGAACAGTTAAAAGACGCCTGCAATTTACTGAATAAGGTTATACCGCTGATTATCGCCCTGATGATGAGTGCACCAGGGCAGCTATGGGGTGATGCGTGTTACCCGGTTATTAAGTAATTTTTTGAGTTTAAGGTTGAGGTGATTTAATGAAGCATATTGTTGAAATTTCAAAACAGGCGTTAACGCAAATGCTGCTTAATGGCTTTGAAGCTTTTGTTATTAAACACGGAGATAAAAAACGTTCGGGTATCGAGTTTCATGCCTCCTTATACGGTGATATTAAAATCTTAGATAAAGGGAAGAAATACCGTCATGTAATTGAATTTATCTCTGTAGATACATCCGCAGAGATGAATAGTGGTTCGGTAAGCTTTTCTATAGAGGCGTCTGATTTAAAAGAAGATATTGCGGAGCAGATGGGATTTTACCAACTGGGGAAAATGCACTCACATCCTTACCTCGCGCATGAAATGTCGGTTGATGAAGTTCGAAAACAAGGCTTTGATTTTTCTCCAGGTGACTTAGAAGCAATTTCCGACGCGATAGATCGATACGAAGAAGGCCTCGGCTACCATTTAGAGGTGTTATTAACGATCACGGAAATGAAGCAAAAGAACACATCATTGGACGGTCGTAAGGAATCTAATTTATTTGAGTTCTCTGTTGGCAACTGTAAATGCTTTTTGCACGCTCAAGTGTTTTCAAAGTCTGATGATAAATTGCATTGGGACGACACCGAGTTGCGTTGTAGCTTTTTAGAGCAAAACGGCCATCTCGAAGCGAATTTTGGACTTATAAAAGCCAAGAAAGGCCGCAAAAGAGTGCTGGAGTATAAGCCAAATAACTAGACGCTAGTGAGTTGTCAGCATGTCGCAACTTGCTGACGGCTAAGTTGAGGTCGATACATTTTCAAGCTTTAAAAAGTAGCGGTCTTCCAAATTGTATCCTTTCAAGAGTGCCTCTGGCAGCAACAACAAATTGCCCTGGCGCTCTAATTCTTGGTAGGTGCCTTGAAGTATCAGATGTAGCCTTTGCTGATCACAGGGCTCAACATTAGCCACCAAGCGTCGCAATAGCTGGTTGTTTAGATCAACGGGCAAAATATGCCAGCAGTTGGCATCGTCTGCCTGGCAAATCACATAGCGTTGCTCGGGCAGGTGGTCAGGTAACACCAGATAATTTTCGAAACGTTCTAATTGAATACTTTTCATAATGCTTGTTTACGGACTCATTTAACTACCACTACACTAATTAGAATTAGCGACAGCTTGCGTCGCGATAACCATAAAATCTGCGGTGGTAATGATTTATCAGGGTCTGTTGTATTTGCTGGATAAGTAAATTTTCCCCATCGCGACTTCAACTTTTGAAGTCAGCTTTTACTAAAGTGCTGATCTAACTACTAAGAGGTCAGCCTATGGAACAAGTCTTTTTAAAACCAATTTCTGCCACCACTTATCATGTCAATCCAACGGTATCGGCAGATTTAGCCATTGCCGTGCGCTGGGTGTTGCAGATACAGCAGCGCTATTACCGCTATCGTTGCGCCAAGGCACTGGAGTTTCTTGGTTTTAAAGAAGACTGCGCCGAACGTCTAATCACAGATGAGTCAGCTATAGGCTATAACCAGCTTATCAGTACCCTTGATGAGTATATTGCTTCCCAACCTGCCTTATCACTCGAAACCAATATTCAGCAGTTTGGCCAGTTATTTGGGTTAACAGCGCTGGAAGTGAGTATTTTTCGTTTTGTGCTCATCGCCCGCAGCTGGCGCCTGGTGTTCAGTGATGTGCGCGCATCAAGGTATTACGCTACCAGCAACGATGTGTTTGAGCTGGTGGCACATTGCATTAACGCTAATGCCGATGATGTGGAAATGGCCCTGATGCCAAGCTCTACTTTAGCGTTGTGCAATCTGGTAACCATGGAGCGTGGCAGTGATTTGGCTGACCATTTTAGATCGCTGCGGGTGTTTGATAAGTTGTTTGCTAACGACTGTAATCCAAACGATTTATTGCAGAAGTTCAGCCATACCGCTGAAGCTCCGGAACTTAATGCCACAGACTTTCCGTATCTTGCTGATGCCGTGCAATTAATGCAGCGTTTGTTGTCATACGCGCTTAGTAATCGTCAAACCGGAGTGAATTTTTTACTTTATGGCCCGCCCGGTACCGGTAAAACCGAGCTGGCGAAGTGGCTTGGTCATCAGGTTGGCCGCCATGTAATGGGCGTCAGCGCCTTTTCTGGTGTTGATGTGCATGGCGCAAAATCACGGCTTAATGCATTGTTGATGTGCCAACGGTTATATGCGGCCAGCGGAGATAGAGTGCTGATATTTGATGAAGCTGATGACGTACTACCCAGTCAGGTCGGCATTGCTGTGGGGAATACCGATGCGTTAAAAATGGCGATTAACCAGTTACTTGAAACTAACGCAACACCCTGCATCTGGATTTGTAACAGCATTCGTCATTTCGACTCGGCACAGCTGCGACGGTTTAGTCAGATCATTCACGTTGAAACCCCGCCGCAAGCCGTGCGGCAAAATATCGCAGAGCGTTATCTGGCTGATACCGGCGTGAGCAAAGCTTATATTTCAGCGCTGGCTTACGATGAGCAAATCAGCCCAGCACTGTTGGCGCAGCTTGCCAAAGGTAATGCAGCACTGAGTAATAGCTCGCTGCCAGACAAAGAACGTGACTTTGATTTACTGCTAAACCCATTATTGCAAGCGCGCTTAGGCCGTCGTCGCAAAGTTACTGGCCAGGCTGAGATTAACCCGGCCTATTACAATACCTCCGTGTGTATGGCGGAGTTAGCCAGGCAGTTTAAACACACGCCAGATATACGCTTATGTCTTTATGGGCCGCCGGGTACTGGCAAAACCAGCTATGCGGCTTTTTTGGCCCAGCAAGCGCAAAAGCCTTTGCTGAAAAAAAATGCCAGTGAATTACTCGGTAGCTTCGTCGGTGAAACCGAAAAGGCTATCGCTGATGCTTTTGCCGAGGCGCAGCACAGCGGCGCAATTTTATTGCTGGATGAGGTAGATAGCTTTCTTGGCAAGCGCCAGCAGGCCGAAAGGCACTGGCAGAAAACCATGACCAACGAGTTGCTGGCGCAACTCGACCAATATCAAGGCGCTTTGGTGTGCACCACTAATTTTATTGAGCTGTTAGATCCGGCGGCGGTGCGTCGTTTTGATTTAAAAATTCAGCTGGATTACTTAACAGCCGAGCAGGCCTGGCAACTGTTTTGTGAGCTGACACAGATGCTAAGCATGCCGCCGCCATTAACTGTGATCCAGCAGCAGCTTACAGCACTTAAACTCACGCCAGCAGACTTCGCCATTGTTAAACGACAAATGCGTTTGCAACCCCGTGAAGCAATTAGCAGCGATAATGTTATTGCGGCGCTGCGGGCAGAAGCCGACTTACGCCAGCCGGTAATCAATGCCATTGGCTTTGTGCATTAAGTTATGGCTAACAAGAAAGTTAAAGTTGTTGTATAACAAAGCTAATCTATTTCCACAGGGCCCATTATGGAACCGTTAATTGATGCCATTTATCGTCTTTTACCTACTAGGGCTGAAGCTGCGTTAAGTGCCAGCTTGCTGCGTGACAAGCTGGAAAATCATCATGAGTTACTTGAGTGTACTAACAAGAAAACCAGGTACCAGAAAGTGAAGCGGCAACTTGATAAGTTAGAGGCCGACAAAGCGGGCAAAATCTTTGTGCAGCCCCAGGGTAAAGAGAACCTTTACTGGAAACGATGTGAGCCAGAGCAGCAACTGCACTATTTGTTAACGCAATTATCCTTGTTTCAGGATGTGATAAAACAGCGCTTACCTGCATCACAACAGCAGCAACTTGCTGATGTGATGCAAAGCCTGCCTGACAACAAAGCGAATTGGCTGCGTAAAATCTATATTGCACCATCCAGTGTCTGGCAGCCACCCAAACTTGATCCTGCTGTTACATCTGTCGTGTATCAAGCGATAGAAGAAAACAAGGTCTTTAGTTGTGACTACACCACCTTAGATGGTATCACCCGTCGCCAAACCCTGGTGCCTTGGGGGCTAATGACCAAAGCTGAAAAGGTCTATGTGCTGGCGATTAGACGCGGCAGCACCAAGCCAGCCCCGATAACCTATGCGCTGATAAGTATCCGCAACGCTGAACTGGGTGATCGTCAAGCCTTACTGGAAGGCTTGCCGCCCGATACCGATTTGCGCACTTATTGTGAAGCTCACAATATTGGCTCTTTTGCCGCAGAGGCAAAGCAAATTACATTAGTAGTGCGCTTTTATGGTAATGCCGGGCGTAACATAAAAGAAACCCCGTTAAGTGACGATATGCAGGTGCATGAAATTAACGAGCGATGTCGCGAGGTGATTGCAACGGTGCAAAACTCGGTTGAACTGAGAAAATACCTGCGCGGCTTTGGTGAACAAGCCGAGGTTATTGCTCCGCCAGAGCTCCGCCAGCAAATGGTGGCAGAATTACATGCTTGGTTAACACGTTACCAAACAAAATAATTTGTTTAGTCAAAAGATAGCTTCATTAATTGAAGCCAGCTATTGCTAGCATTACCTCCAACACGGGGTTACATCACCCGCCAACACTCCGGAGGTCTGTATGCATGACACTGTCGCCGTATTTAAAAAACTGGTAATGCCGCTAAAACAACTGGGTTTTCACTCCGAGCGCCCGTTATTACCTATAGTGCGTGAGTTAACCCAATATACGTCGTTATCTGAAGAGGCGAAGTTAGTATTAAGTGCATGCCTGGCTGCTGATTTACAGGTGGAGGAAGACTTTGACGACAGCGCCCGATATATCACCCAAAACGTGGCTTTTTACGGCGTGTATTATGACCACAATAGCGCGGAGATTGTATTTACCAGTGAGGCTAACGGCGAACTGCTGCGTTTATCACGTCATCAAGCCGTTGGTTTACCGGTGCCGATTAAAACCGAGTTTCATCAAATCTACTTTGGTTACCTGCTAAGGCGCCAATTACTTCGCCAACAAGATGTGCTGGTGGTTACAGTCTGCCAAAGCGAGCATAACGGAGGACAAAATCATGAAATTTAATAATCGTTATGTTTCAACCGCGCTTATCCATTTGCTGGCTGACATTACCAATGAAGCGGAACAGCCCAAAAGGTTGCGAGACATGTCGATGCCTGCAGCACTTTACAGCCTGTTCGAAACCGCCTGTATCGGGTTTGGCTGGTTAATGTTCTCCATTTTTATGGGGCTTGGCTTTGAAAGCGAACTGGCCGTGGCCATTACCTGGTGTTTTGGTGCTGCCCATGTGATTACCCGGCTGTTTTTTATCAAACACTTTAACCAGTTTATCGTTGATTGTGAGAATGAAGTCAGCGACTGAGACAACACGCTAAAACGTCTTAATTTTACCAATAGGTGCCCTATGATTATATTTATCCACGGTTTCGGCTCAGACGGCTTTGGCAGCAAAGCCAAGCTGCTGCGACAATATTGCGCCCAGCAGAATATCGCGTTTATTGCGCCATCATTATCGACCATACCCGACCTGGCGATATCCACCTTAGAAGAGCTTATTCAGCAGTGGCAACGTTATGAAGAGGTCAAGCTAGTAGGCTCATCGCTGGGCGGCTTTTATGCCATGTACCTGGCAGACAAATACAACCTGCCAGTCGTGCTGATTAACCCCTCAATGGCGCCGGGCTTTACCTTGCAAAAACGAGTAGGCCAAGCTGTTAATTTTCATGATTTCTCCAGCTATGAATGGAACGAGACTCACGTGCAAAGCCTTGAAAAGTATCAGTGTTCTTTCAGTGGACAGCGTTGTTTATTATTGGTACAAACAGGTGATGACGTGCTGGACTACAAACTGGCAGTAGACAAACTACCTGACGCACAGCATGTGATAGAGCAGGGGGGCAATCATGGGTTTGAAGGCTTTGAGCGGTATTTGGATGAAGTCTTTGAGTTTATCTTAAGCCATTAACAAGGAGAGATTATGCCGTTGTATTCAGAAATTTTAAAAGAAATCCAAGACAAAAATGTACCGGAAGAGTTTAAAGTTGGTGACTTGATAAAAAAGCCTACTAGCAATAATTTGTTTAAGGTCGGTGATCAGGTTTATGCGCTAAGCACCCTCAGAACGATGCTCGCAAATCTGGCGATAGATAAAAAAGACAATTCTTTTGGCCATCATGTCCAACATGCTGAGGATGTCAAATACATTCGGGTATCAAGAGGGCTTTATCGGCTCAACTGTAACCCAGAGCAGTTGCATGCTTCGGTAGTCTCTGATGAGAATGCTGAACAAACCATCCAGGATAACAGTTCAGAACTCATTCAATTTGATATCAAGCTAACTACAGCGCCTAACAATGTTGCAGCATACGTTGTTGATTATCTTCAGCGTGTGCCGTTTCAGTATTTCTTTAAAAAGCAAAATAAAACACATCCCAAAAAACCTGCTCAAGGCTTAAATGAACGGCTAAACGCGTATTTTTGGCCCGATCTCTCTGTTAGCTGGCATAGTACCCAACAAGAAATCCAAAGCTATGTAACGCAGTTTAGAAGTATAGAATGTAATAAAGATCAGCCAGATACTGCAGAAAAATTACTAGCTTTGTTCAGCGAAATTTGTCGTTGGGGCGGTGTTAAATTACCCAGCATATCGGCTGCAGATTTGAAACTACAAGTATTTTCAGTGTTAGACATACTGGATGACGGTGGAGTCCCAGATAACAATTTTACAATCAATAGTGCGTATACCAAGCTCTATGCTATTGCCCGTCCAGATAGTTTTATTATTTTTGACTCTCGTGTGGCAGCGGCGCTTACCAGCATAATCGACTCGAAATACCACGATTTGGTTAGTCTGCCCGACTGGTCAAAATACAAAAACTTGGGATTCGTAAATGGCCGGGGAGGAAGTAGGCCAAGGTTATTACTCAATAAGTGGAAAAATGGCTATCAAAAATGGTCAGCACAAATTTCAGCCAATATGCTATGCCAAGACATTATCAGCATAATAAACACAACCCCTCTGCACTATGGCTTTGCTCAGGCAATAACGCTTCGTGAACTAGAGGCAATATTGTTTATGGAAGGTTATTAGGTGTTATGCATTAGGAATTGGAGTATGGTCGATTATTCAACTAATTTTTAAAACTTCAATTCCATAGTGTTCGAATAAAGCCCTGTCCCTCTTGAACCATTCTTTGAAAGGACTTGCATTAAAACCATGCAGCTCTGGCAGCTCAACATAACGCACTGCAGTGTGTAATAAATCGCCGTAGCGCCATATTTTGCCGTAAGCCACTACATTCAGGTCTGGCTGCTCGCCTAAAATCTGAATAGCTTGCATGACCTTGTGCAGGTAACGCAGTTCATTAGTTTGCTGTTCAGTGACGGTTAGTGTTGTGTGTGGGCTCATGGCGATGGCTCCTTTTTGCATTGCCTGACCTTAGGGTGTCGGCCGGTTTTTGAAAAGCATTAACCGGCCAGAGGAAATTTAATATGTATCTTTTGATTACATATTTGAATCAAAACGCATGCCGTTTAACTTCATCCAAATTCGCCACCATAATCTGCTGCGCCTCCGGGCGCGCTTCTATTTTAGCGAGATCCAGGTTTAGCGCTTGCACGGCATAGGGTACCAACGCAGAGCGAACGGAGATTACCCGCTTACCGTCTGTCATATTGTAATCTTCAGCAATTATGGCTTTTTGATAATCAGATAAGCGTGAATCCGGCACCAATATAATGTTCACTATAGTGTTCCAGCGCTCATCATCCTCGCGTTTTTTATCCGCATCGCCTTCAATATCATTAATGCCACGAAAGCGGCTTAGCACAAAGTCCCGAAAGTCGCGGTTTTTCTCGCAATAGGCACGCACATGCCAGCGCAGGTGAGTGCACACTAAAGTATGCGGTGCAATAATGCGGCTTTCTTCATCCGGGCTGGTTAGCGACATATAACCCATATCAATCTTTTTGCCCTCACGCGCTGCCTGCACCAGCGCCCGCAATATATCCGGGTTCACATGGCGTATGGGGTTACTAAGCATTTCAGTGTGAGCAAAGCCAAAATCCAGCTGGCTAAAGGTGTGGGCGAAATCTTTCGTGCTGGCCAGCGCATGCAAGTATTCATCCGCGAGGCCACTGGTGACTTTCGGCGTAAAAGTATCACTAGGCTTATAGCCTTTAAGTTTACTGTCATACACCAAGTTACCAGGCGCAACGTCGCGTAAATACGCATTAATGTCTTTTGACGCCTGCTGGCGGGCGATACCAAAGCTATTACACAAATGGTTGGTGGTAAGCCGGCCTTCCCACAGCGCGACAATTTCAATTAGCCGGTAGCGCATTAACAGCTCCCAGCGTAAAGGCCAGGGGGAAGGGGCTTTGTCTTTTGTTGTTGTACTATCCAGTTTTTTATCCATAAACCTGTTAGTTGTCCTTTTAATAAACATACCAGTGAATCAAAACGCAGACTCAATCAAAGCCATCATTCCTAATTTGGGAATCAATATTTCCCTGGCATATTTCGGTCGGTGACCACTAATCCCAATGTTATTGCTGATAGAGCCAGCCTAGCATCTCAGTGATACGCGTCACATCTTCTGCATCGTCAGTGTTGCCGTATTGCGATGCGTCGCGGTTTACTTTGGCGCTGACAGCTCTTAACTGATTACCCTCGGCAACAAATTCAATGACATCAATACAATGCCCACTCCAACTTCGGTGTTGGTATAAGGTATTGTTGTCAAAATAACAAAACCATTTCTCGCCCATGTCATCGGGGATAACACCACGGCGAATGGCATCACTTTCGTTCTCATCAAGCAAAATATCGAGTTTAAGCGTTGTGTATTGTTCGGGTAGGGCGTGAATATCCCAGTCATCTGCTTTGGCAACAACTGTCATAACGTTCTCCATTACGCTTTTTAAATACTGTTGCAGTTTCAGAGCATTAAGACAATGATTTTCCTGCAGTAACCTGAGAATGTGTATGATAAATCGACACTGAGTATTTACACAGCTTCTCAAATTTACCTTTTTAAGGGATGATGCAGCAGAGTTACTTTTTTCAGAGCAGGAGGCTTATGTACGATATTGTTGGTGATATTCATGGTTATGCCGATGAACTGGAATTACTACTCGCCAAGCTAGGTTATCAAAAAAAGAATAGCATTTGGCAGCACTCAGAGCGTACCTTGATTTCTGTGGGTGACCTTATTGACCGAGGTCCACAGCAAAAGCGCGCTGTAGACATCATTCGCGCCATGACAGCCAATGGCTTTGCCAAAACCATAATGGGCAATCACGAATTTAATGCGGTTGCTTATTACGTGAGAGATAAAAACGGTGAGCCGCTGCGTGCCCATACTGTTAAAAATCGCCAGCAGCATCTTGCGTTTTTAAATGAAGCAGAAGCAATACCCACCTGGTATCACGAAGCAATTAGCTGGTTTAAGCAGCTACCTGTATTGCTTGACTTGCCTGAACTAAGAGTCGTGCATGCCTGCTGGCATCCTACTTCTGTTGAGGTACTCAAAGACTACTGCACGGATAATTTCACACTTAAACCATCATATTTTAAACAGGCTAATGATTCGGCACATCCGTTATATCATGCGCTAGAAGTGCTGATGAAAGGCTGGGAGTTGAGCCTGCCAGAAGGTGTCAGCTTTAACGATAAGGATGGCCACAAACGAGACAAAATTCGTACGCGGTGGTGGTTAGAGCAAGACGGCAATTATCAGGATTTAGCTATTGGAGTGCCTGATGTCAGTATTTTGCCTAATGAGCGTGTACCATCAAGCCAAATGCCAGGATACGACAACGCCAAACCTTTGTTTATAGGGCATTACTGGCTGCATGAATCGGCAGAAGCCGTATCAGCGCATATTGCATGTGTTGATTAATCAGTGGCTGAGCAAGGCGCGTTAGTTACGTACCGCTTTAATGGGGCATCGTTTGAAAATGCGAACTTTGTCAGTGTGCCCACCCGGCCAACTGGCCACTTTAGCGCTGAGCAGCTAAACCAAGCATTTTATTTAGCCGATCCCATGCAAACCTGCTGCGTAGAAAATGAGATCACAGATGAATATCAACGTATCGCAGAGCATGCAAGAGCACTGCTGGTTGAGAGGTTTGCACTTTATGACGCCATCGAGCAGGCGTTAATAGCGGCATTCGATGAAGATTGGGTTGAGCCAAAGCATGTTATTGCTGTGTTGGAAAAACTCGCATCTAGCTGAAAACCGTACACTGGGTAAACACTCAGCATAGCCTTAATTTTTTAATTCAATACCATAACCGTATCGCAGCAGGATGCGGTTATGAAACGGAGCCCCTTCAGGATGCTGGGGAATTGGCAAGGATGCCAGGCATGGACGCAAGATTAACAAGAAGGAGGTGACTATGTGGTTTAAACATCTAACCGGTTTTACCGAACAGGGCGCAGCACAAGTTCAGCAAATGCTTTCGTTAGAAAACGGCGTGCTGACCAGCCGTGCCAATGGTAAAACATTTCAGGTAGGGCATTTAGTCACTCCGACTTTGGCTGATTTGAAAGCGGAATCTGCCGCAGTTATGCAAAGCTCTGCTTTTAATGCTCAGCCAATCAGTGTGCAAGAAGTGATCGCCGATGTACAAAGTCTGCATGCGGATCCAAAGAATGCTGGCGCACTGTTTCAGGTAGCATCACAGTTTAACTTGCTTGAAATGATAAACCCCGATGTCACACCAGACATGGGTGTAACCGGATACGAAAATGACCGCACCCAAGGCCCTGCCTGCGCTATGGCATGTGGCGGCGGGCTTATTTACCGCAATTATTTTGTACCGGTAAATGGTGAGATTGGCCAAACTGCTGAACGGCAGCTAAATATGCTCGACCAGTTCGAGCAACAGTTGCTGCCTCTAGTCAATGAACATGCTAAGCAATCCTTTGAAAGCTTGTGGCAGATGAAAAATGGCTATGCGCTGCCAAGCGCTGCACAATTAAAGGCGATTAATCTCACCCTCGAACAACTATCGCCTGCAAAAATTGAAGAACTTTCCGGTTCGATAAAAATCGGTGTGCAATACGATACCCAGGTAACCCTACAGAATTACTCGCATTTAGTTAGCCAGGCTTATTGTTCTGCCATGCCAGTAGCCTACAGTCACCAAAGCAGTGAATTGTGGCAACCGCTGGCGAGTTTAATTTTGCAGGCAGCGTATAACGCAACCTTGGCTGCCGCAGTGATTAATGCCCAGAGAACCGGCAATAATCAGGTTTATTTAACGCTGTTGGGCGGAGGGGCCTTTGGTAATACGGTAGAGTGGATTATTCAGGCGATAGAGAACGCTAATGATTTTTACAAACACAGTGGACTGGAAATCAAAATAATCAGTTTTGGTCGCAGTAAACCAATTCTGCGCTCGTTGTTGTCATAATAGTGCCAAGTTAATTTCGTAGGAAAAAACTAATTATGGATCTTAACCAAAGATTTGAAGACTATAAAAGTTATGTCAGTAATTTTTTATCTGGCTCAGAAACTAGGAAGCCGGATTTTTATGCTATCGCAGTATTTAAATGCCTTGCGGAACTAGAAAATGAGAACAAAGGCGAAAGTCATGACAGCGGCATCAAAATAATTACCAGAGAAGAGCTTCAACAGCGTGTTCAGTCATCTTTTACCGCAATTGGTAATAAACGAAGAGGTGAAGTAAACAAGTATTTATCTCATAGATACGAATATACAAAGGCTATAGAGCCAGATTTTATTAACTTTGTTTTGGAAGAGGATGGTCAAATTCACTCCAGACAAGAAAAAGTACGTGAAGGAGCAAAGAAATCAGCATATTTGATCATCGATTTCCCTAAAAAACTCGAGCTAATTAACTTTTTAACTAATCTTGACTTGAGTGGCGCCTACGAAAAACTTTCAACACAAGTTGAAGAGCAGTTTGTAGACGATGACTCTGAAAGTGTGGAGTATGAGAGTGATAGTCTGAACATGCCATTAAACCAAATCCTTTATGGCCCTCCAGGTACTGGTAAAACGTACCTCACAGTTCAGCTAGCTGTAGACGCTGCAGAACCAAGATTCAAAAAATTAATTAATAGTGAAAGCAAAGATGAAATTCGAAAAACTTACAAAATTCGATATGACGAATTGGTAAAAGAGCAACGGATACGATTTGTCACTTTTCACCAGAGTTATGGTTACGAAGAGTTTGTTGAAGGGCTGAGTGCAAAGACTGAGGGGAATCAATTAACTTACTTTGAAAAAGACGGCGTGTTTAAAGCTATTTGTGATGATGCAAAAGCTTATAGAACTGCAGCATATGAAACCGATAAAAGTGAGTTTAAAGAACGTTGGTTGGAATTTTGTTGGACATTGTCAGAAGCTGAGTCAGGAATACAAATTTCAACATTGAGTAAGAAAACTTTCTTCACCATCACTGATATCACGAATAACACTATTCGCTTTGATAAAAGCAAAGGGGATTCGGTTCATTCACTAAGTGTGAAAACACTTGAAGCAATTTACAACAACGAAAAAACTATCAAAGGTGGTTTGCAACCCTATTACCTAGCATTAATAGAGCATTTGAAACTCATTACTGTAAGATCGCAGAAAGACAGAAAGCGTAAAAACTTTGTATTGATTATCGATGAAATTAACCGCGGCAATATTTCCAAAATTTTCGGCGAGCTTATCACTCTGGTTGAGCCATCCAAACGACTTGGGCGGCCAGAAAGCCTCGAAGTGATATTACCGTATTCCGGCGATAGCTTCGGGGTGCCGGATAACCTGTACATTATCGGCACCATGAATACCGCCGATCGCTCTTTGGCGTTAATGGATACGGCACTTCGACGTCGTTTCGATTTTATTGAAATGATGCCTGACTATGATGCTTTAAGAGATGATAACGGTAATGCATATACCGTTAGTGGAGTCGATCTTGTAAAGCTTTTGGATACGCTTAATGAACGTATCGCAGCACTTTATGATCGAGAGCACATGCTTGGCCACGCCTTTTTCATGCCGGTCGTTACTGCGATAAAAGCCGGAGAACAACAAGCATTAACCGAATTAGCAAAATGCTTCCAAACAAAGATTATTCCACTGATGGCCGAGTACTTCTTCGAGAGTTGGCAGAAAATCCGTTTAGTTCTTGCTG
Source organism: Rheinheimera maricola (assembly GCF_016918075.2). Lineage (GTDB taxonomy): Bacteria > Pseudomonadota > Gammaproteobacteria > Enterobacterales > Alteromonadaceae > Alishewanella > Alishewanella maricola_A. Next base: position 961,246 of record NZ_JAERPS020000001.1, read on the forward strand.
ACAATCGAAAAGAAAAAAGCATGCAACTGATCAAAAAAGAAAAAGTAGAATTTTCAGATTTGTTTGGTGATACGGATGATGAGGAAAGCTTTGACAGAGGGGTTGATACATTTAATCTTACTAAATTTGATGATGTTTTATGGCACAGTCCTGCTACCTACATAAACATGTATGAAAAAGCAAAAACCGAATGAAGCTTCAAGCTAAAGGTGGTAAGCCGGTTAACATTACTGTATTTGAATACGGCTTGCTAAGCGCAAGTGATAAGCCTGCCCATGATTCAGTGAAAACAATATCGACAGCGGCATTTGATTACCTGAAAAAATGCTGCTTATGCGATGAAACAGAATCACGGTTTTTAAAGCTAAAAATAGCGTTGGGCAGAGAGGTATTACAAGTACAAAACTATGCCGGTGTTGTGCTATGCCCGGATGGAACTCAAATCGAAATTCTGCCTAAAGTGGCTAAAGCAGCTTCGGATGCCACAGAGGTGGATAGTGCCCGACAATCTCTGTTTATGATGCTGAAATCGCTTAAACAGTTCAGGCATCTGCAAACCGAGGTTGCAGGTATTAAAACGCAAAAAATGCCACTGCTGGAAGTATTCATCGCGCAGTTTTTGCATTCAGTTAACCAGCTGATTAAAAAAGGTATCAGAAGTGAGTATGTGCGTGAGCAAAGTAACAATACGTTTTTAAAAGGCAAGTTACTGCATAGCCAACAGCTGAAACACAACTTTATCAACCAGCATCGGTTTTTTGTTGAGTTTGATAACTATTTGACCGACAAACCGGCTAATAGAGTCATTCACTCGGCATTAGCTATCGTTTCCAAGTACACCAAACTGAATAGAAATCACAAGTTGTGTCAGGAGCTGCTATTTGCCTTCAACGAGATCCCATTTAGTAAAGACCACAAACGCGACTTTTCGGCGATAACTTTGCAAAGAGGCATGGTGCACTATGACGTGCCACTTAAATGGGCGAGATTAGTGTTGGATGGCCTGTCACCGCAAGCAATGTCCGGTAAGCACCAGGCTTATTCTTTGCTATTTCCTATGGAAGCATTGTTCGAAAGTTTTGTTGCTCATTACTTAGGCAAAAATTTACCCGCTGCAACTCAGCTAACAGCGCAGGTGCAGGGAAAATCTCTTGTGCTCTACGGTGACAAAAAATATTTTTTGTTGAAGCCAGATTTGATGTTAATGCCAGCAGGACTGCCATCCATTATTCTGGATACAAAATGGAAGCTTTTAGACCAGACCAAAAGCGACGGCAAAGACAAATTCGGCTTGTCACAGGCAGACTTCTATCAAATGCTCGCATACGGTTACAAGTATTTATCGAGCAGCGGTCAGCTGGTTCTTATTTACCCCAAAAGCGCCCAGTTTGATAAACCCTTGCAGCATAGCTTTGTGTTTGACGAAGAACATCAGCTTCGGTTGTATGTGATCCCATTTGATATAGGGCATCGAGCAAAAGTACGTCTAGATTTAACCGCAGTGGGGTTACCTCATTTAAATCCTGCATAAGGTTAATCATCGCTCCCTTTAATCAGGTTATCTGCCTGAAAAACGTACACTGAGCATCTGCACAGTATGGCGTGAATTTCGAAACGCCCTAATATGACAGCACACGGATGACATGTCACTGTTGGTTACATAAAGTTAAACGCAGATGACAAGGAACAGGTGCAGGGCGCACCAACAGGATGTAATAGAGATTAACCAGGCAGGGATGCCACCTTAAGCGAACCAAGGAGAGCAAAATGAACTATGCCCAGCGCGAGCTGTTTTTAATTGCGCTTAAACAGCAATTTACCGACATTTTTAATACCAGTAAAGCGAGTAAAGATACTGCTGAGTTACGCTTTCGTGCCCAGGGGTTTGTGCATGCTGGCGAGCTGCTTGAACTGTGCAGCAGAGCGGAAGTAAAGCAGTTGATGGAAGATGTACACAAAGACGTGTTTGGTATTTCGGTGGCAGAGCGCAAGCCAAAAGAATACGACCGTCGCCAACAGGCATTAAAGCTGGGTGATTATGACTACTTTGACGAACCGGCGTTTAACCGGCTTAGATAAAAGTATGTTACAGAACTATTGTAATTCACCCCGAAAATCAATGTTCTGACAGAGCGTTATGCCTTGAACAATTTTAAGGGGGCTTGATTATTTATACTGTACAGTGATGATTTTTAGAGTTAAATTCGATAGGTATTGCTAATTCAGGGACGAATAATTGTGTCAGTCAGTTTGATGCTACTAACAAAAGATAATATCCAAGCCGATTGATACAGGAACAAATGCAAAATATGAACTCGACTAATTTTGAATTTTTACGACCAGATAACAATAATCTGGCTAACCTTTGCGGCCTGGCCGAAGCGGTTCTGTATATCGATCCGGGTAGCACACTCGTGCGTCTGCGTAGTTTTGCCGAAGAACTTACCAAAACTATCTATAAAGAAGAGTTGCTACCGCGTATGCCGCAAGCAAGCTTCTATGAGTTGATTAAAAGCCCGGTGTTTGAAGACTGCGTAAGCAAGTCACTTATCTATCAAATCAACTTTATCCGTATTAAAGGTAACGATACTGCACATGGTGCCGAAGGCGAACTGCAAAATGCGCAATTGGCACTGCATACGGCTCATCAACTGGCAATTTACCTGGCAGTAAAATATTACGGCAAAGATAAAAACAGCATCCCAGCCTTCGTTGAAGTACAAGACCCATCCAAAGCACTTAATCAGCTGCAGAAAACGGTGTCAGAATACGAGAAGGAACTGAAAAAACAGCAAGAAGATTTGGAAAAGGTTTTCGAAAAGCTTGATGCTGAGCGTGCAAAGAATGCCGATAAAATCGGCTTGCCGCCGAAGCCTGTACTGCAACGGCAAAAACAACAAAGCCAGCAAGTTGCTGACAGCCTACAGTGGAGTGAGGCTAAAACCCGGGCGTTAATGATTGACGCCATGCTGCTGCAAGCAGGCTGGGATGTTACTGACCCAGATAAAGTGGGGCAGGAAGTCGAAGTTGAATTTCCGAATAACCCCAGCGGTAAGGGGTATGTAGATTATGTGCTATGGGCCGACAACGGCCAGCCACTGGCAGTAGTAGAGGCAAAAAAATCAGGCAACACCAGCCTGCAGGCCGGGCGTGAGCAGGCGCGTATGTATGCAGACTCGCTTGAGCGTATGGGGTATCAGCGGCCGGTAATTTTCTACACCAACGGCTACGAAACCTTTATCTGGGATGACGCCCAGTACAACACCTACCGGCCGGTTTATGGCTTTTATAGTAAAGACAGCCTCGACTACGTGATTTACCAGCGCCAATATCGCGCGGCAGAACTTGAGCGGTTTAACCCGGATTTGAATATCGCTGATCGGCCATATCAAATTGAGGCGATAAAAACGGTCGCAGCACATTTTCAAAAGCAGCGACGCAAAGCATTAATTATTCAGGCCACCGGCACGGGGAAAACCCGGGTTGCCATTGCTTTGGCAGAATTGCTGCTAAGAACCGGCTGGGCTAAGCGCGTGCTGTTTTTATGTGATCGAAAAGAGCTGCGGGTGCAAGCCGATGATGCGTTTAAACAAAGCCTGCCCTCTGAGCCACGATGTGTTATTGGTGAAACTAACAAAATTGACCAAAGTGCCCGCGTATATATTGCCACTTACCCAGGCATGATAAACCGCTTCGCCCAGCTCGATGTCGGCTTTTTTGACCTTATCGTTGCCGATGAGTCGCATCGCAGTATTTATAATAAGTACCGCGACCTGTTCGATTACTTTGATGCTTTGCAGGTAGGGTTAACGGCAACGCCGGTGAAGTTTATCAGCCGTAATACCTTCGATATCTTCGACTGCGAAACCACCGATCCCACTTTTGAATTTGGTTTAGATGCGGCAATCAACAACGAGCCCGCCTACCTGGTGCCGTTTAGAGTAAAAGATCTCACTACCGATTTTCTGCGCGATGGCATTCACTACAGCCAGCTAACGGCAGAGCAGCAGCGACAGCTGGAAGAAGATCTTGGCGAAGAAGAAGCCCGCAACACCACTATTGCCGGTAAAGACATTGGTCGCAAAATTTTCAGCGAGGATACTGACCGTATCATTCTGGAAAACCTGATGAATAACGGCATTAAAGATGAAACCGGTTCATTGGTAGGGAAAAGCATTATTTTTGCCCAGCGTCAGGACCACGCCGAGCATTTAGCCAAGTTATTTTGCGAGAAGCTCTACCCGCAATACGGCAGCAAGGTATGTAAGGTTATCCACAACGATATTCCACATGTAGAAAGCCTGATTAAAGAATTTAAAAAGGCCGACAACGATTTTCGCATTGCTATCTCGGTCGATATGCTTGATACCGGTATCGACGTGCCAGAAGTGGTTAACTTAGTTTTTGCCAAACCGGTTAAAAGCTGGGTAAAGTTCTGGCAAATGATAGGCCGGGGAACACGCTTGCGGCCAAATTTGTTCGGGCTGGGTAAGCATAAAACCGAATTTTTAATTTTTGACCATTACGGCAATTTTGAATTTTTTGAACAGGAATACCAGGAGCCGGAAGATACCGGCGGTAAATCGCTGCTACAAACTACCTTCGAAGCAAGGTTAGCATTGGCTCAGGCTGCCTTAAAACATAACCATGCCGAGGCGTTTGATACGGCCGTTTCACTTTTACGCGCCGACATTAATGACTTGCCGGATAACAGTGTTGCCGTCAGACGAAAATTGCGCGTGGTGCATCAACTACAACAGACAGATTTACTGAAAAAGCTGGATGCTAAAACCCAGCACCTGTTAATAAACGATATTGCCTCACTGATGGCCGCTCGCGTGCTGCGCGATAAGCACGCCACGCAGTTAGATAAACTGATGGCCGCTATAGAGCGTTGCCTGGTAGAGCAAGCCAGCTGTTTTGAGGATGGCCGCAACGAGTTACTGGCCGAGCTGGATAAACTCGCGGTAAATATTCAGGCGGTAAGGCAAAAAGATGCGGTAATTGCCAGGGTTCGTACTGGGGCATTCTGGCAAAACCCCAGTGTAGCCATGTTAGAACAGGTGCGGGAAGAGCTGCGGGGCATTATGAAATACCGCCAACAAGCAACTGGTCCGGGTTATGACACCGCAACCACCCGCACCCGGGATGCTGGGGTAAACGAAACCGAGCGGGAAGTAAAAATTGCCGGTGCCAATGAAGCCATGCTTTATCGGCGCAGGTTAAAAGCCATCTTAGAGCAGATGGTTGCAGCAAATCCAACCTTACAAAAAATTCGCAAAGGCGAACCTATTGCCGAGCAAGAATTACAAAGCCTGACCTCAACCATTTTAACCAGTCATCCGGGTGTCAGCCTTGAGGTGTTAAACGAATTTTACGGCAGAACGGCTGAGCAGCTGCATATTACGGTGCGGGAAATGATCGGCGTAGACGTGCAAGCTATAGAAGAGCACTTCAAACGCTTTTTGCATAGCCATCCCACCCTTACTGCTAAGCAGGTGAGTTTTATGAACCTGCTTAAAACCTATATTGCCCAGCATGGCAGTATTGTGATTGAAAAACTTTATGATGCGCCTTTTACCTCGCTCTCGCATGAGGGTATAGATGGCGTATTTGCAGCTGATGACATTACCGATTTAATTTCAGTGCTTAAGCCTTTTATGCAATCCGCAGCGGCAACACCCCAAAATCAACTTAAAGGTTCACAGGAGTGACAATGCAAAATATTGAATGGACCACCAGTTTAATCGTGCTCGCTATCGTCGCTGCAGTAGTCTTAGTGGCACTCGGTTACTTTGTCGCTAAAGCATTAGCCAGCAGTACTGTGGCAGCACTAAACATGCAGTTACAACAGGCACAGCAAGCGCTGGATCAAGCCAGCAACCAAAACCAGCAGTTGCAGCATAGGCTTTCTCAAGCAGACGAGGCTTTACGGCAAAAAGAACTGGCAGAGAGTAAACTGCAGGGCCAGCTCGATGCTGCAAAAGCGAATGAGCAGCGTTTAACGGATGAGCTGGCCAGTCGCAAGGCTGAGTATCAACAGCAGAGCCAAACACTCGACACTGCTCGAGATCAAAAGCACCTGGCAGAGAAGAAGCTTGAAAATGCATTAACAGATAATGTTGCTCAAAAAGAGCTAGTGCAGGAGCTGCGTGATCGTTTAAATAAAGCCGAGAATGATATATTACAAGAACGCACACAGGTCAGCCGGCTAAAAGATGCTCTGGCGCAAGAAGGAAAAAATGCCAAAGAGCTTGAAGCCTCAAACAACGATGCCCGTGAACAGTTAAAAGAGGTAAAACAGCAATCGGTAGAGCAGCAAGCAAAATACAGCCAGCTCCAGGAACGCTATCAGACGTTAAGTAACGAACACACTGAACTGCGAACCACTCTTCAGCGCAAAGAAGAGCATTTTAAAGAGCAAATGCAGCAGCTAAGCGAAACAAAACAGTCGCTTACCAAAGAGTTTGAAAACCTGGCCAACAAAATATTCGATGAGAAAGGTAAAACCTTTACCCATACCAGCCAGGCCAGTATCGACAATATGCTTAAACCGTTCCGTGAGCAAATTGAAGGCTTCCAAAAGCGGGTTAATGAAGTGCATGACGTGTCGCTACAAGGTAACAGCACCCTGAATGCAGAAATTAAAAAGGTGCTGGATATCGGCCTGCAAATGAGCAAAGAAGCAAATAACCTCACGTCTGCTTTAAAGGGTGACTCACAGCAGCGAGGAGCCTGGGGAGAGGCGCAACTGCGACGTACCCTTGAAATGGGTGGGTTAATTGAAGATGCGCATTTTGAAGTACAAAGCCCGTTTAAAGATGCTGAAGGACGAAATAAACAAACTGATTATTTAATTAAATTGCCCGATGGTAAGCACATCATTATCGATAGTAAGGTTACTCTCAACGCCTATGATCGTGCTATATCGGCAGAAACACCAGAAGAGCACAATCTGGCAATGCTTGAGCACGCCAAAGCCGTACGCAAACACATTGATGATCTAGCCTCTAAGGACTACACCAATTTAGTTGGCATGCGGAGTCCCAGTTTTGTTTTGATGTTTATGCCCATTGAACCTGCCTATATCGAGGCACTGAAAAACAACAAAGACCTGTTTGAATATGGTTACAAGAAAGGCATTGTGCTGGTGTCACACACCACACTAATCCCAATTCTTCGCACCGTGTCAAACTTATGGATGATCGAACGCAGCAATGCTGAGGCACGTGAAATAAGTGAGAAGGCCGGTGATATCTTTAATCAGGTTTGCCTGGTGGCTGAGCGCTTAAGCAAATTGGGCGGCACCTTAAGCACCGTCAGCAATCACTATAACGCCACGGTAACTGCGCTTGCTGGTCAACAGGGGTTATATGGCAAGGTAGACCGCTTTAATCAGTTGTCCGTTAAGGTGAGCAAAAGTTTGCCACAGCTGGAAGCGGCACATATGGATTTTGAAACCGAGCGGCTATCGTTAATTGTCGAACCGATTGAAGAAAATACACAGCAACCAGAAAACAGCCGCATAGCAGGCGATGTTCTGCTAGCATCCCAGCCCGAATCAGAAACAGCAGTAAATTAATAAGCGAGCGATGCAATGCTAACAGGCCAAATTCGTAACGATATCGACAAACTCTGGGAGAAATTCTGGACCGGCGGTATCACCAACCCATTAACGGTAATTGAGCAAATCAGTTATCTGATGTTTTCCCGCATGCTCGACATGCAGGAAGACATGGCCGAACGCAAAGCCAACCGCACGGGTAAAGACTTCTCCAGGCTGTTTCCCAATACACCGGAAGGCCAACTGCTACGCTGGAAAAACTTTAAGCAAAAAAGCGGTAAAGAGCTGCAAAACCACTTAAAACAACAGGTGTTTCCGTTTTTCGCCACGCTGGGTAAAAAGTCTGATCAGCAAGACGGCTTAGGCGAAGAAGGCAGCGCCATAGAGGCGCTTGGCCATATTGGCGAGTATATGCAAGATGCCGACTTAGAGATAAAAAACGAGTCGGTACTGGTAAGTGCTATTGAAATGGTGGACGCACTGCCGCTAACGCAAAGCGATGTTAAAGGTGATATTTACGAATACCTGCTTAGTAAGCTGACTACCGCCGGTATTAACGGCCAGTTTCGCACCCCAAGGCACATTATTGATGCCATGATTGAGCTGATGAACCCTCAGCCAACAGACATTATTTGCGACCCGTCATGCGGCACCGCAGGTTTTTTGGCCCGCACCATGGAATACCTTAACCGCGTGCACTCCAGTGACGCGGGTATTTTTACCGATGAAGACGGCAACAAGCACTTCACCGGTGATAAGTTAGAGCCGTATCGTGACCATATCAACAAGCAGATGTTTTGGGGCTTTGACTTTGATACCACCATGCTGCGCGTATCCAGCATGAATATGGCGCTGCACGGGGTTAATGGTGCCAATATTTTGTACCAAGACAGCTTAAGTAAATCGATTAAAGAGCACTACCCACGCCAGGAAGAGAACTTTTTTGACATTGTGCTGGCCAACCCGCCGTTTAAAGGCAGCCTGGATGAAACCAACACCAACCCAGATGTACTGGGCTTGGTTAAAACCAAAAAAACTGAGCTGTTGTTTGTCGCGCACATCATACGCTCGCTTAAGCTTGGCGGCCGCGCCGCGGTGATCGTGCCCGACGGCGTACTGTTTGGCTCATCCAAAGCACACCAGCAATTACGCCAGCAACTGCTGGAAAACAATCAGCTTGAAGGAATCGTCAGCTTACCTAGTGGCGTGTTTAAACCCTACGCTGGGGTAAGCACTGCCATTTTACTGTTTACCAAAGGCGGCACTACCGAGCGGGTATGGTTTTATGATTTACAAGCCGATGGCTACTCGCTGGATGACAAACGCACCGAGCTTAAAGGCGAGGGCAGTAATGACTTGCCAGATGCGATTGCCAAATGGAAGCAATACCGCCAGCTGGTGGAAAGCAATGCCGCAGAGGCTGACATTGAAAAAGCTTTTGGCGATAAGAAACAAAAAGCCTTTGTGGTAGATGCCAAAGATATCATCGAGCACAAGTTTGACCTGTCGATAAACCGCTACAAACAAGTGGTGTATGCCGAACAGCAATACGAAGACCCTAAGCAAATTCTGAAAAAGCTTAAAGCGCTGGAAAGCGAGATTATGGCTGATCTGGATGAGCTGGAGGCCATGCTGTGAGTTGGCCGATGGTGAAATTGGGAGATCTTTTTAAGGTCACATCTGGCGGAACTCCTTCTAGGTCTGTTCCTGAATATTACGAGAATGGTGACATTCCGTGGATAAAAACAGGCGATTTGCATCATAGGTATATTGAGCATGCTTCGGAATACATTACCTCTGCTGGGTTAAACGCATCTTCGACGAGACTTTATCCTTCTGGGACTGTTTTAGTTGCCATGTATGGGGCAACCATCGGTGCCTGCTCAATACTCAGAATCACAGCCTGTACGAATCAAGCGTGCGCGGCTTTCACGCCTGTTGAGAAGGTAGACACCGACTATCTTTATTACTTTTTAAAACACAGTAAACCTGTATTTGTAAATGCTGGGGCCGGTGGGGCTCAACCGAATATTTCAGCCGGTTTTTTAAAGAACTTTGAAATCCCACTTCCACCACTAGCCGAGCAAAAACGCATTGCCGCGATACTGGACAAAGCCGATGCCATCCGTCGCAAACGCCAGCAAGCCATCCAACTCGCCGACGACTTCCTCCGCGCCGTGTTTTTGGAAATGTTCGGCGATCCGGTGACCAATCCGAAGGGGTGGGAGGTTAAAAAGCTCGGGGATATCGTCAGAATTCGTCGGGGAGCTTCACCTCGTCCAATCAAAGAGTTCCTCGGGGGAACAATTCCATGGATAAAAATTGGAGACGGATCAAAGGGTGATCAAATTTACCTTCATGATACTAAGGAATATGTCACTAAGGCTGGTGCTGAAAAAAGCCTTTATCTAAATGAAGGTGCTTTAATATTCGCAAATTGTGGAGTAAGCCTTGGATTCGCCCGCATACTGAAAAAAGCGGGCTGTGTGCACGATGGATGGTTAGCATTTGATGAAATAAATCCCAGTTTTAACAAAATTTTTCTTCTGAAGTGGCTCAATCAGCTTACAAGTCATTTTAGAAAGATTGCTCCTGATGGCACTCAACCAAATCTCAATACGGGCATTATGAAGCAGCAAGAATTGATATGCCCTCCTGTTGAGTTACAAGAGCGATTTGAAAACATCGTTCATTTGACGGACTCGATGCTAAATAAACTCAAAACTGCTGAGTTGGCTGACGAGCAGCAATTTTCGGCGATTAGCCAAAAAGCCTTTTCCGGCCTGTTATAACGTAAATAACAAGGATGTTATGAATATCGAACTAACCACCATTAACGATAAATACGTTTATGCCTTAAGTGCCGCGGCCGATTGGCTGACGGTATCGGAGTGGGCGCTACAGGTAGCGGAGGTATTCCCCGATTTACTGGCTAATGCCGACGCGCAGGCGGCTTGGCTCGTCAAAGGTTTTTAAAGGTAGCTGAAGAACAGATTTAAAGATGAAAAGGAGTGAAGGTGTCTGAATCAAGCGTTGTTGAAGTATGGCTACCAGTCAAACGGTATCGGTTGACAATCAAGCATCGCATTTTGACTGAATTGGGCGAGATTTCACATTTCATCCTGAATGTTCTGCATAAATATGAGCTACCTTTACAATCAATTTATGACATTACAGGTCTTAATGAGCACCAACTTCAACCTGTAATTGAGAGATTACAAGGTCTGAAGTTTATTAACGATGATCTTCAGCTAACAGAATCGGGAAAATTAACCGCTTATGCTCTTAGTCACTTACATGGTAAAGAAATTGAAGTCTATATGGATCAGAATTATGGCTCTTATTCCAGTTCTTGGTTCTTAGCTTTAAGCAATTGCGAATCCATACAAGCACTACCTGTTTCTGCTATCCAAGTCGAAACTCCGGGAAATAAAAAGTCTAATTACACTGAAGATTGTTTCCAACAAACGCAGAGATTTAAGAAAAGTCTTCCTGAGATTTTGCCGTCGCTTATTTCAGATTTTCAGCATTTTGCAGATTTAAAAAATGGCAAGTGGGGAATGGAATGGGATATCACTTTATTTAGCGTTGAGGAAAATCAACAACATGGTATCTGCATAACATTGCCGCTAAAGCGACATGATAATGCGATGCAACGCAATGATAACCTTAAAAAACCACTGCGTTTATACACCAGACTTTTAGTTTTAACGACCAACTGTAAGCAGCCAACGGGCTTTGAATGGCTGGACAAGCGAAGCTTAGCGCCTTTGGTAAACGTCTATTCTGAACATGACAACGAAGTGTATAACGACATTCCTTTATTTTATGACAGTGTTGACGGTACTGAATTAGTAGATGGTACGTTAAAAGATAACTCAACTTTTCATGAAGGTAAGGCTAATAAATTACTGCTGCATGCGATAGAGAACGAGATGTTTGACCCTTTATTGTCGATAGAGCACTATTTTTCACTAGCCTGGCAATTGCATGAATTTAGCTACTCTGAAGTAATTGAAAATATAAGTTTTTCAAATCTAATTAGGATCGATTAGTGATGAAGGTGGTAGATAAATATCAGTCGTTTGCTGAACATTTGTTTGAAGATAAACATGTAAGAAAGTATGGAATGATGCTTGTAAAGCATGGCTTTAAAGGCGCGGCAAAAAGGGTAAATCCTGTAGCCATCTATGCTGATGCAGCCTTATCAGTTATCAGTGCCTTTAATAGTTACTTTGAATATGCTCGTGAGCGTGAGATAACAAAGCAGATACTCGCCCAAAATAAGCGCATTGAAGCGGAATTAAAATCACAATTAGAAATAATGAATATTAAGTATGAAACTGCACTGGCGTTGGGTGATGAGAGAATTAAAGAGCTGTCAGACAAAGCTAAACTATCTGAGCTACAAATGAAAAATTTTATTGTGCAAATTGGCAAGCAGGTAAATATAGCTAAAACAATGCAGACGTGTATTCGACATGAGCGTGAAAATGGTTGTAGTTTCAAACAACTTCAAGATTTACAGGGTAATTTAGATCATTATTTACGCTCTTGTTTAATGATATTAATGGAAAATGTTGAATAAAGGAGAGTTAGGATGAAGAAACCGCAGCCAATCCAAGGTGAGTATGTTCCCCGAAATAGAACAGCTGAACCTACGAAAAGTACTTCTGAAACAAAACCTGATACTGGTCCAGCAATCCTGAATGACATGTTAGGAAAGCTTGATGGTGCTCAGGTGCAGCAAATTTTTACCTCATTAGCGAGTGGTTTAGTCGAGCTGGGTTCCAATGCTCTTAATTACGGTAAAGAGCGTGAAATAACAAAAAGGGTGTATGCCCAAGCTGAAGCTGATATTAAGAAATATGCAAGCGATGTTGCTCGAACTAAGGAAGAAGAGAAAACAAAGCGAAAAGAATTAAAAGTTAATGGTGACAACAACCGAAATAAACATCTTGAAAACATGATCTCAGAGACTAACTCGCATGTTCAAGTAATGGCAATCTTAAGACAAGTTGAAAGTGGTGCAATATCTCCTCAGGATTTAGTTAGTCTTATACACCTAGTTAAAACTAAGGAGGCTTAATGATTCACTTAGTGATTGGAGGTGGCATTATTTTAACGGCTGCTGCCGTTTCCTGGCTCTACAATCAAAAGACTGATGATGAATTAAGACGCCAAAGACAAGCATACCAAGACCGTGATGATATCCGGAGTAAATACCAAAATGCGTCAAGTCGGTTTCGTGAGAATCATATCACGCAGCGAAGAGAGCAGGCGTTGTCCTATAAGAGCTTGTTATTAAAAGAGCTTGATACTCATGCAAAGAAAGTTCAACCAATAGTTAACGCCTACAATGAATTGTTCGAAATAATACAATCAGAAATTAATGCCGACAGCACTAGCCCATATCGAAAGTCTGCTTTAAGAAAAGAATATGCAAGATTAGAAGATGCTAAATTACGTATCATAGAGTACGATAAGTACCTTAGCCATGAGCGTAGTAAAATTAGCGAGCTTTGGGCGAAAGGGCATTATGATTGGCTGATGCAGCGAAAAGTACCTGATGCGCTTTTACCCGTAGAGTGGCTGTATCTAGGTAAATTACTGGTTGTTGATTTTTCAGATATCGATAAGCCCCTTGAAGGAAGTCGGCATATTCTGAATTTTACAGGTGTTAACGGTGAGGCAGAAAAACAAAAAGCGTTAGCTTTGAGCTACGGCAATGAATTTCCAATTTTAGTAGTGAAGGGCCAGAGAAATCGCTTTTTTGGTTGTGTTGCTAAGGGAATTGCTTTCCACGACTATATTAGATTAAACCGACCTTTAGAGATCGTTGTTGAGCGTTATACCAGTGTAAAAAAACAGTATCTGTGTAGTTATTTTGACGGACTTGGAAGTGTAAGTCTGCCCGCTCAGAATTTAATACATACCAGCTTACGTTGCATTTCTGGGCAGCGTTTGGAGGTATATTTTGATAGTTTTGACGCAACGTTGGCGCATGATCCTTTCGGAACCAAAATTGATGGCAAAAAACTGCCACCACCATCAGTCACTGAGAAAGCACCATCTATTCAAAGGTATGACGAACTAGAGTTATATATCGAGATTGATGATAACAATTTGGTGAAAATTCCGGCAGAGTCTTCTTTTTTTGAAACTGATACAAATTGGTCTTTCTTATCTTTTGAATTAAACGATTACAGCATCCGTCTTACAAAAGGGCAGGTAGAGTTGGAGTGCGAGCTTACTGAATCACTAGACGGTTTGAGAGTTAAGAGCGTTTTTATCCACAAAAAACCACAGATTGGAACAGACTTGCCGTTTGAATTCATCTTAATCACTGCTGAACTCGATAGCAGCGATTTGTTTGGTTGGAAATATGGTATAGAACAATTACTTAACTTTGTAAGCCAGCTAACAATTAGTTCAACTTTGGCATTCGAACGAGCTAAACAAATAGAGTTTTTTAAACGCTGGCAACATGTTGTGGAGTACCAACGTAGGCAAGAGAGTGAGCGAAGTGTTGATTTTGAATGTATCCCAATGATTAATCAGGATAAAAACACTTATTACCAGTTGAAAATTGATAACGGTATTATCCAGGCTGCAACTGTTAACGATAGCTCTGTGTATTCTTTTATGAGTGATATAGAGAAATCTGATAGTGCACATTTTTTTCATTCCTGTCGTTTGCTTATTTGGGACGAGTTTCAAGCAAAATATATCCCAGCAATAGAGCGAAAAAAGCTTAATAAAGTTAGCTACTTACTGGAGCAAGGTAATGTTTTTATCGACGCACCACTATTCAGTTATCAGAAATTTGATTTTACAAATGCAAACAAGTTTCGATTAACTATAACTAAACCTAACGCAGCCTTGCAAAGACAACAGCAAGCATTAGATGCATTTTTTGAAGACCGGTTAATTGAGCCAAGGCTCAAAGAGATATTTTTAGCTCCCACTGCCTGCGCAGCAGATATGATTGCTAAGTGGTGGGATTACGACATTGATTGGAGCAGTCAATTAACTGAAAGCCAAATGAATGCTGTTAAAACAGCGTTATCGGCTAAGCATATTGCAATGATACAAGGCCCACCTGGTACTGGAAAAACAACCGTTATTGTTGAGATGCTCTATCAAATTTTAAACGACAACCCTAAACAAAGAATATTAGTTGTTTCCCAACAAAACACTGCAGTGGATAATGCGATAGTAAAATTTAAAGAAAAACACCCTCATTTAGTATCTAAAGGAGTAAATGTCGTAAGGGTAGGTAATCTGACCAAGATAGCCGACGAAATTATAGAAGATCACTTTGACACTATATTTACGCAATTCATTGAATATTGCTTAACACAGTCGTTAAATAAAGTTAATTCAATTGAAGATGTGAAATTAGATGCTTTGTATGAGTGGCGCGCGCTTTTAACTCAGATCAAAGAGTCCGGAGGGCAACATAATGTTTCGGACGAGTTCTTCACTACGATGTTGATGGACAAAAATATTATCGGTGCTACATGTGTAGGTCTTGCTGCTAGAAAGGCTGGAGTTGATCATTTGAGCTTTGACGTTGCTATCGTTGATGAGGCTGGTCGAGCTACAGTGCCGGAACTTCTAATCCCTTTGCTACGTTCAAAAAAAGCGATATTGATTGGAGATCATCATCAACTCCCGCCAAGTATTGCACCTGTTCTGCGTGAGGATAGTGCAAAAGAAGAAATGTCATTTCTTGAAGAAACTTTTTTGGAGCACAGTTTTTTTGAGATGCTATTCGAACAGTTACCTAAAGCGTGCACAGCGCAGTTGACTGAACAGTTTCGCATGGCCGCCCCAATTGGCAATTTAGTAGCGAAGTTGTTTTATTCCAAAGATGGCGAGAATCGACTAACGAATGGTTCAAAAGATCCATTGAATACCAGTGACTTCGCTGAGCGGGATTGTTTAATTTGGGTTGATGTCTGGGGCAGGCAGCAAAAACCTCATGGCACAACAAGTTTTGAGAATGAAGCAGAGGCAAAAGCCATACAAATCTATCTGATAGATTTATCAAATAGATTTACGCGAAAAATTGATGTTGCTGTGATAACGCCTTATGGAGCTCAAAAGAGGTTAATCCGCAAGCTTCTTCAGCCATATGGTACTGGTCAAATTATCAACGTCGGTACACTGTCGATAAAAGTTGATACTGTCGATAGTTTTCAAGGTAGTGAGGCTGAGCTAGTTTGTTATTCAACTGTAAGAACACATGGTTCACTGCAGTTTATCTTAGATAAAAAGAGGCTTAATGTTGCATGTTCACGAGCTAAAGAGAATCTAATTTTCTTTGGCAATAAAAGGCATCTTGAGAGCCATGAATCTGAAGGTAAGAACCTGTACCCAGTTATTATAAGTTCTGCAGAGAAGTATGCTTGGAAGAACAGTAAAATAAGTAAAATCGACAAGAAGTCATTAAGCTCTGCCTCTGTGGCCGATTAATCACAAAAGGTCACCCAATAAGGAAATTTATGCCTATACAAACCCCAGCTTTTAAGCTTATTTGCCCGTCTTGCGGCTGGAGTAAGCTATTTCCGCCGATGGGCGATGTTCGTTTTCCAGGTCAGGTGCCGGATATATGCCCTTCTTGCGGCGGTGAGCAGCTAAACCGAGTTAAACCAAACATCGCTGAAAAAATGCTAGTTAGCATCAAATCCAAGCTCTGACCAATCGGGAAAGTATAATGGCGCTATTTAATACCGACTGGACCAAAGAGCTTGAGCAGGTAAACCAGGTGGCGAAGAAAATTATTGATGATGATATCTCGCCACTAATCGACCAAAAAATAGGCTTAATTAACACCCATGCTGACGAGCTGATGCGCAAGTCAGCCTATCAGGCCGAAACCCTGGCCGATAAGCTGCTAAAAGAAATTACCATACAGCGCCAACAGCTGGTGGCTGATGTAACCAAAATAGGCCTTGTTTTTTTACTGGCGTTTACGCTTTCAGGCGCGTTGCTGATTTGGTTGTTTTTCATGTTTAAAAATGGGTTTGTTTGACCAAAGCAATTAGCGAGATTGCAGGCAAAAGCTTTACTTGGTATGACAATGGTGTTGTTAGCAGAGCCTACAGTGAGTTACAGCAAGTTTCTGGCGGAAGCAAAACATGAATTACATGAAGAACACCAAGTAAAAGAACAACCTCAAGAACAAGAAGCGTCTCAACTAAAAGACGAGACATTTGCAGAAAGCATACTCGAGTAGATATGCACGAATAAACATTATAACAATTGGGAAATGCAGTGATGAGCATGGACAGCAATATGGATACAACCAATTACAGCTTAACAAAATTATGGCCTGAGTTTTCCAGGCTTTGGGCTGGTGACTTTACCTCGCCGGAGGGCCTAAGTGCGGTATTTATAGCGCTGTTATTCGCCTTGGCAATATTCTTTTCAGTGATGTCTGTCATCAACTATTTTCGGGCAAGCCGGCATTTACGTTTTTATAAACGATTACTAAAAGGGCTGACGCTAGAGCAGTTGTTGGATAAGCGCCGTGAGTTGGTGAATACCGCCTTACAGAACCAAACCTATGGCCGTTTATGGCGCGAGTTTGATGAATCTTTGGTGCATATTCCGCAAAAGCAGAGATTGTGCAATACATTGGATGCCGGTCACTTTTTTAATACCCATACCATATCGCGTGGTTTAACCGAAAACCGCTTGCTAGCTGCGGTGCCAGGTTTTCTAACGGCTATTGGCGTTATTGGTACTTTTGCCGGTTTGCAGCTGGGTTTGGGGCCGCTTGGTGCGCTGGACCCGGCTAATGCCAAAGTGGATGATTTAACCCACGGTATTTTCGGCATGATTGGTGGTGCTTCTATCGCCTTTATGACCTCGGTATGGGGCGTATTAATCAGTGTGCTATTTAACTTCTTTGAAAAATGTTTAGAGCGCAATATTCGTTCTGCTATCAGCTCATTTCAAAACGAAGTGGATTATCTGTACCCGCGCATTACCGCAGAGCAAAGCCTTTCAAACATTGAAGATTTTACCCGCCAGAGTAATGAGCGGTTAGCTGTGCTGGATGAGAAAATTGGCAATAAAATGCAGGAGGCGATGAAAGAAGCGTCGAATGTTATTAGTGATAGCGTGGCGAATAGCTTGAACACCATATTGGGGCCTGCTATTGAGCGTTTGGTAGATAACGCACATTCAGGGTCAGAAAAGGCATTAGAGACATTACTTGACCGTTTTTTACAAGGGGTTGGTTCTGCCGGCGATTCACAAAAAGCCATGATGGAGCAGGCTGCAAAAGAAATAGCCGCAGCTTCTGTGGGTATGACTGATGGTTTGAATCAGTTTGCCACCAAACTTGATGGCCAGGTAAACAGCATGATGCAAAGAAATGCCGATGTGCTTAACCAGGTTAATGGCGCGGTGCAGCAGCAGCTTGAATCGCAAAGCCAGCAGGAAAAGCAGCGTCAGGAGCAGCTTAGCAATAGTATGGCTGACTTCATGGGCGGCCTGAAAACCCAATTGTCAGCATTAGCTGAGCAAAATGCCATGACGCTGAAAACTGTGCAGGGTGAGCTGTCCGGCCAAATAGCAGAGCAGCAAAGCCGTGAAGCTGAGAGGCAGCAACGGCTGCAACAACAGCAAGAAGCACAAAGCCAGCTGGAAAAACAACGTCAGGAGCAGTTAACCGGCAGTATGGCAGACTTTATGGGCAGCCTTAAAACCCAACTGTCAGTGTTAGCTGAGCAAAATGCCAGCACTCTTAAAACTGTGCAGGGTGAGTTATCCGGTCAGATGGAGCAGCAGCAAGGCCGGGAGTTGGCGAGGCAGAAACAACTGCAAGAACAGCTTTCAGGGTTTCAAGCTGCGCAAGAGCGGGTAACTCAAAGTATTGATAATGTGCTTGCGGTGCAACAGCAGCAAAACACAGAGTTACTAACAGGACTACGGGCAGTTATTGACCGTTTTGAACAGCTTTCAGGAAGTCACCAAAGCGCCACTTCAGCAATGCAGACTGTGTCGGCTGAATTAAAAGCCGGTTCAAACCAATTGGGATTGCTGTCGACAAATCTTAAAGCGGCTATTGAAACTTTGGGCAAGCAATTGTTAGATGCTGTTGAGGCTGCAGACGATGTAACTAAGAGTAATGCAACAACATCTGAAGTGTTTACGCAAGTTTTGGGATCACTGCAACAGGCGGGCGATCACATTACTACTGCATCTGGCACATTAAATGAGGCCGCTGGTAAAGCAGAGAGCGGTTTTATTGCGGTCGATAAGCATTTTAATACCTTGGCACAATCACTACAGTCGCATTTAACTGAAGTACAACAGCAAGTTGCTGACTTACTTAGCAACTATAGTGAT
Organism: Rheinheimera maricola; assembly: GCF_016918075.2. Taxonomy (GTDB): domain Bacteria; phylum Pseudomonadota; class Gammaproteobacteria; order Enterobacterales; family Alteromonadaceae; genus Alishewanella; species Alishewanella maricola_A. The sequence continues at coordinate 980,177 of NZ_JAERPS020000001.1, forward strand.
CGCGTTAAAGATCAAACTGTAGCGCGGCTTAACACCTGGAACGAACACACCAACAATTACATTTCATCTATGACCGATGCTGTAAGAACACTAAGCGGTGTAGTGGATGAAATAGACGGAAAAGTCAGCCGGCGTAATGAAGGTGCCTCTGTATGAGAGGAGTAAACGGCCGCGGCAGTAATCATCAGGTTGATGAAGAGAATCCTTATTGGATCTCTTTCTCAGACATCATGGCCGGTTTATTGGTGATTTTTGTACTGGCAGCGGTGGCGTTAATTCTGGAGCTGACGCAAAAGAGTGAGCAGTGGGATGAAGCTATTCGAGAAATTGCCAAAGCCGAGCAGGTAAGAAAGGATTTACTGCGGGAGATAGAGCAAGAGCTTAATGCGATGAATATTCCGGTGAAAATAAGCGATAACGATACTGTTCTGCGTATTCCTGAAGATGTTCTGACCTTTGCACAGGGCCGCTTTGATATTCCGGATGATGAGCGTTCGCAGCAAAATGCTTTGGATATAGGCAGGGTGTTATTTAATAGCATTACCAGGGAAGAGCGCTGGAAATACCTGGATACTATTTTTGTTGAGGGGCATACCGACCCGGTGCCGTATCGCAACCAGGCGATTAAAGGTAACTGGGGACTATCGACATTTCGTGCCATTTCCGTGTGGAATTACTGGAACCAGGCAATGTCAGAAAGCTCCCGTCTGGATGCTTTGACCAACCATGTTGGTAAAAAATTGTTCTCGGTTAGCGGTTATGCTGAAACCCGGCCTGTACCGTGCTCTGTCGGCAGTACAGAAATAACGGATGGCAGCTTATGCCCTGATGGCGTAATGACGGATGAAGAATCGCTGCGCAAAAATCGCAGGATTGATATTCGCTTTACCGTGCGCCGGCCGGCGTTAGAAGATTATCAAGCCGTAAAACAGGTGATGAACTAACGATGCGCTTGCCTGATTTACTCTTTAATCTGCCTGATTGGAAAGACTCGGACTTTACGCTGGTAAAAGATGCCGAGAAAAAGGTAAAGCTTATTGGCCGTAAAGCAGGCACGGGCTCAGACACTTTTCAAAAGGCTTGCTTAAAGTTACTTAATATTGTGTTACAGGGGCGCACAGAGCAGCTTGTTGCAAACATTAATAACGCTGTTGATGTTAGGGCTTTTACCTATTTGCTCGGTGCGTCGGAGGAATTTGTCAAACATGTTTCTTTGACCCATGCTCTGCTGGATGTATTGGTATTGCCGCGTAACCCGATCAGCAAGTTAACTCTGCTGCAGTTGATCCGCGCTTATTTCGTTCGCTATGACACTGTCGCCAATACTCAGGTATTGGCGGATTGGTGCACTTTTATCTGCTTGCAGCTTAATCAACTTCATCTAACTGCTGCGCCAAGTGACTTAGCCTCTTACATTAAGCATGCATCAGTATTGTTTTCGGCCGCAGGCCCATCAGAGGTGGTGGCATTTGCCAAAAACAAGCAGAGTGATTTAGATGGTGTGTTGCGAGAGCTGGGTCTTAATGGCTTTAGTAATGGCCGTTTTCTTACCTTGTGCCGCTATCAGTATTACCTTGAAACATTAAAAACCATGCCTGTTGGTGCCGAGCACGAGATCCTGCATGAGGTTGTAAAAAAAGACGTGGTAAATGCCCCGTTTGATGAGGGGCATTTACTTGGCCATGCCATTTTAGAAATTCTTATTGACCGCTCTGCTGGTGCAGCCATTTCGGCTGCCTGGCAAAGTGCCATCCTGACTATTGCTGGCGACCCTAGGGTGCCAACATCAAACCCCAACTATCAAAAATGGTGGGTATTGTTAGGAGAGCAACGTATTGGCTTAATGCGTGGCTGGTTGAGCCGTTTTGACCTCGCCTTGTTTTTGAAGGTACTTGAGCAAAGTGCCCGGGATGGCAACATCGGCGATATGGAGCGCATGTTCGAACCACGTAAGCAGTTTATGGAGGGCTTACTTGAACAAGGGCTGGTAAGCCATTCGCGGTTGTTTTTAAGCAGGCATGCAGAACATTATTTGCGACGTTCATTTAAAAAAGAAGAGTTGCCTGAATATGCACTGGTAGATTCGGCTGAAACCTCGATGATCTATTTAAACCTTGCAGGTAAGGTGCACATGATTGAGGGTAGCCACAGCTTCAAGCTGAAATTGCTGGATAAATTGCCAGCTCAATTCAAGCTGCTGGACTACGGCAAACGGCTTTATTTTGACTCCGAATTCAGGGCGAAAATCGCCCGTATTTATCATGAAGAGTTCGGCTACCGTCGGGGGGTAGAAGAGCTGACGCATGATGTGCACTTGAATTGGCAATATAACGCCATTCGTTTCTTAGCCGAACAGGGGATTTCGGTCTCTGTACATGAGTTAATTGGTGCGGCGCGGTATCGAGAATATAAGTCGAAGTTTGGAGTGTATTAGTATGGGGATCCGCGATCTTATTCAGAGCTTTAAATCATCAGGCCAAGCAAATTTATTGCGCTGGCGTGTAGACCCGGTAGAAGGCGTCGACTTTATTATTGACCGTAAAGTGCTTGCTGATGAAGAAGGCTATGCGATAAAAAACCCTTACTTTGGTATGCAACTGGCTTACCTCAAAGGCATGGTAGAGCAGAGTAAGGCAGCAAGAAACGCCAATGGCTTTACCATTTTATCGGCAGAAATTGTCGGGCTGGGTGACGACTTCATTTCACTGTTTGATTTTCCTGACTTTTACTCTGGCAGTTATACCACCCGGATTGAAGGCAACACCGGCAAGTCGGCATTTAAAGTTGCGCTTGAGCTGGTATTACCTGATGGCGATATTGTTTCTCGCTTCAGTGTTCACGGCCCTTTGCTTAGATTAGCTGAGAATGAGATGTATATGCTACAGCCTGCAGATTGGCGGGCTTTGCAGGCACTTAAATATCATGAAAGCTTACCTGCAGATAAGCGCGGTGAGTATGAAAACAATTGGTTAATATTCCAGCTGCAGTTGGCAAAGCGCTCTGGTATGAAAATTAACCTGGCTCATTTTGACAATATTGACATTGTTCAGCCAGATACGGTTGGCGTGGCGGTTGAGACTTTGCCGAACGGTGACCTAATGCTTACACCCGCTTTTGGCGCAGGCTTTAATATTGACGATATTAAAAGCCGGTTGAGGCAGTTTAGCGCTGATGATACGCATTGCATTTTAAGGGTTAAAAACAAGTTTGTGTTGTTGGACAAAAAGAGACTTGAAGCCGCGCAAGAAATCTTGACAAACCGGCGTATCCCAAAAGCCCAAGTTGCTTCATTTCTACGAGCACCGACTGCCTATTTAAATGCGTCATTAATCGACCTGGACACCGGGTTTTCGTTGCGGGTGCATGGTGCAGAAAAATTTAGTCAGCGCTATTTTGGTGATGTTGAGAAATCTGGCGTCAATTGGTTTGGCAAGGCTGATGACTTTATAGAACCGCCTGAGCAGTTAACAACCATTATTGAAGATCAGCAGAAGTTCGACGAGGTAAAAGCATTATTTGAGGACGCCAAGCAAACTGGTGCTGAACTTATTGAAGTTGATGGCCACGTTATTGATGTATCCGACCCACAAAAAGTGCAGCGAACGCTTGATGATATTCAAGATGCCATTGTTGAGGGGCGAATTAGTCCACAACCGCCAGAGCCAGGCTTAACCGATGACGAAACTCCTGTTGCTGTCGAAAAAGCAGTTGTTGCTATAGACAGCAATGACGACAGTATCGAATACAGCAAGGACTCTCGTGTTACCGGCCTGGATTTAACACAGGTAAGTTTTGCACAAGACAATCTCAAACGTTTGCCTTATCCGCATCAGGAAGAGGGGATCCGTTGGTTGCTGGCTCATTTAGAACAGATCAGTAAAGCCGGCGAGCCCAGCGGTGCTTTACTGGCAGACGATATGGGCCTGGGTAAAACCTACATGACGTTAGTGGCCGTCGCAGAGTGGTATAAACGCTGCAGCCAGCGCAACGTATCGCAAAAGCCGGTGCTGATTGTCGCGCCATTAAGCCTTATGGAAAACTGGCAGGCAGAAGTTGATGTGACTTTTGACAAGTCACCTTTTAGCGATATGGTTGCCCTGCAAGCAGGCGGTGATCTGACCCGTTTCAGGGTAGAAGGCGCTGGCCGTGAAACGTTGCAGGAGTTTGAAGATGACGACCGGATCCAGGATGCCGAGTCTATTCGCTACGCGCTAAAAGTGGGTAAGGTATATGGCTCTGATCGGTTGGACATGCCTCGACGTCTTGTACTAACTACATATCAGACACTCAGAGATTATCAGTTTTCGTTAAGCCGGGTTGACTGGAGCATCGTTGCTTTTGACGAAGCACAGAACCTTAAAAATCCAAATGCATTATCTACCCGCGCCGCCAAGGGCCTAAAGGCTGATTTTAAGCTGTTGGCAACAGGCACACCGGTAGAGAATACACTGAAAGATTTTTGGTGTTTATTTGATACAGCTGTTCCAGGCTTGCTCGGTGCTTGGCAAACATTCAGAAAGGATTTTATTGCCCCGATCCTGGCGGCTTCCCCAGAGCAAGTAAATCAAGTTCGTATCGACGTTGGGCGAGAGCTGCGTAAGAAAGTGGGTGATTACATGCTAAGGCGGACTAAAGCAGAGAAGCTAAAAGGTTTGCCGGAAAAACGCATTTTTAATGGCGATGTAAAGGCTGGTGAAGGAAAGTATTTGCCTTTGTTATCAGCCGTGATGTCTGGGCCTCAACTGGATTATTACGATACCATCATCAGCAGGGTTAAAACCTGTAAACCTGAAGACAAGCGAGCCGTAATTCTGCCAAGTTTACGGCAGTTAAAGGTCGCCAGTATCCATCATGAAATAGATGCTAAATTGGCTATTCCTAAAGCAAACAATGACTTGTTAAAGCAAGCACAGTTATCAGTAAAACTGCAGTCTGTGGTTGCGATACTTAAAGAAATAGAGAAACGTGCTGAAAAGGTGTTGGTGTTTGCCGAAACTAAAGCTGTTCAGGCTTATGTTTGTGCACTTGTAACAAGCCTATTCAAAGTGCAGGTGGAAACCATTAATGGCGATACCCAAGCCGTCGCAACCAAGCAAGAAACGCAAACCCGCAAATCGATCATAGACCGTTTTCAAACTGCGCCTGGATTTGGCGTTATTGTAATGTCTCCCGTTGCTGCAGGGGTTGGCTTGACTGTTGTTGGAGCAAACAACGTTATCCATCTTGAGCGGCACTGGAACCCGGCAAAAGAAGCTCAGGCAACCGATAGGGTGTATCGAATAGGGCAGACACGAGATGTCAATGTGTATATCCCTATGGCTTTGCATCCGAGCTTGCGTTCATTTGACCAGCATTTAAACGGCTTATTGGCGAATAAAGTGGATTTAAGTGATGCGGTAGTTGCCAACCCTAGTATAGAGGCTACAGATCTTGCAGGGTGCTTTTAAATGCACCATCAAGTATGCGTCACTAATGCTTCAACCGATGGGTTAGACATCGACTTAGCACTTTTACCAGCAGAGCTCGGCAAGTATTCACTTTTGAATAAAACGCTTAAAGTATTAAGAATCTTTTGTTTATTACCTAAAACATAAAAAGGATAGATCATGTTTAAAAGTACAATTTTTATTGCAAGCCTTTTGTTTGTTAACTCTACAGTAGCAAATGCAGACGAAGCAGAAAGTTTTGTAAAAAAGAGCCGTAATGGTTATTGCCATTACAATACGAGTGACTTTTATACCCGCACCATGAACTATGAAAAATTCGATACATTATCTTCCTGTCTAGAATCTGGCGGTAAAATCCCTCCAACAAATTCAAACGACCATACTGCGCCGGAAGTGAAGATGAGCCGTTCAATGATTTGCCATGATAAAAGTAGTGCATTTTATGAACAAACAAAAAACTTTGTTGCATTTGAAAGTTTGGAAGCTTGCCGGTTTAACGGCGGCAAATAGTCCGATTGAAGCTGATTTTTTGTTATTCGATAGTTTGGTTTAAAAGGAATTTGTGTTGAGTTCAAGCAGTACTCAAGCCTCAGAAAATTACAGGACAGTTAACCCCCATTGGTTTATGCGCCTGTTTGGCGCTAAGCCGACTAGTTTGCAGTTAGTTGACGCGCAATTAATGTTGACCACTGCAAACGGGCAACGTTATGTCGTCAAGCCTGAATCTCTGGCTAACAACAATACAATGAACACTGGTTTATTTTTTTCTGATTTACGTTTAGCTTCAGATCAGGGCGTTGTTTTAGTAAAAGGGTTACCAAAACAAGCCTGCGAAGAGCATTTAAGTTGGCTGACCAGCATATGGTTTCGCCAGCTTACCCCAGTAATGTTGCAAGTTTTGGCAGAAATACAAAGCTTATTGGACGAGGGCTACCCCAGAACGTCAAGGCTTAAGCGAGTTGTAGCGTTGGCACGGCAAGCGATAAAGCAGTTCAGGAGATTGCCTGATAAAACAGCTTATCCAGCAATTGATTTCACGCCTTTTGAAGCATTGCAGTTTAGAGCTGAGTGGGGGGAAGCTGATTTTATTTGGCTAAGAGAACGATATCTTCAGCAGCAATTGACTATTCACCAACATTATTTTGATGAGGTTGAAAGCAAACCGCTAACAGAACGACAACGGCACGCTTGTGTGATCGATGAGGATAATAATCTGGTTTTAGCTGGGGCTGGCACTGGAAAAACCAGCACTATGGTAGGCCGTGCAGGATATTTACTGCAAAGTAGCCAGGCACGCGACGATGAAATTCTCATGCTGGCATTTGCCAATAAAGCCGCAGTTGAAATGCAGGAACGGATTGAAAAACGGCTGGGTGATTGTGGTATTACGGCGAGTACATTTCACAAGCTGGGCAAAGATATTATTGCCAGTGTTGAGGGAAAACAACCTTCTCTTACGCCACTTGCTGATGACGATAAGCTGCTGGCAAAGCATGTAAGTGACTGGTTTGAAGAGCATTTAAAGCAACCTGTTTATCAAAAATTGGTGCTGGATTATTTCCAGAATTACCTGTACCCGGTTAATAATGCCTTTGATTTTGAAAGTGAAGGGGCGTATTTCGATTACATACTGGCCAATGATATCCGCACGCTTAAAGGCGAGAAGGTAAAAAGTTTGGGCGAGTGCCTGATTGCGAATTACCTGCTCAGGCAAGGTATTGAATATCAATATGAGGCAAGTTATGAACACCCCACAGCAGATGTGTTCTTTCGCCAGTATCAGCCGGATTTCTATTTATCAGATCACGGTATTTATATTGAGTTTTACGGTATTGACCGTCAAGGCAATACTGCACCTTATGTAAACCGGCAAGCCTATCATGAAGGCATGGCCTGGAAGCAGCAATTACACCAAAAGCACGGGACGAAGCTTGTCACCTTGTATCACTATCAACATCTGGACGGTACGTTATATTCCGAACTGGATAAACAATTCGCGAACTTTGGCGTTAAGCCAGAACCATTGCCGCCAGAAGCGGTGCTTGAGACGTTGAGAGAGTTTGGTGCGATATCGGCTTTTGCACTGCTGCTAACTGATTTGCTAAAGCGCTACCGGGCTAATTGTTACGAACCGGGGCAGTTGGATAAGGCCATCGATGCGGCTGACAACCCGCAACAAGTTCAAGCTGCGTTATCATTGCTTTTACCGGTAGTTGATGATTATCAGCGCTTACTGGCTAGGAACAACCATATCGATTTTGACGACATGATAGGCAAAGCCCTTAGTTATGTAAAAAGCGGGCGCTTTAAAAGCCGTTGGAAGTATTTACTGGTTGATGAATTCCAGGATATTTCCGATGCCAGAGCCCGGTTGGTTATGTATTTGCGTGATAGCGTGCCTGGGGCGTCACTGTTCTGCGTAGGTGATGATTGGCAGGCCATTTATCGTTTTACCGGTAGTGATTTGCAGTTTACCACTGACTTTGTTTCGCGGTTTGGTCCCACTCAAACTACACCTTTGGATCTGACCTTTCGTTTTAACAATAGTATCAGCGATGTCGCCTCACGTTTTGTGCTACAAAACCCTACGCAGGTCAGAAAACAGCTGAATACCTTAACCCGTGTGACTAAACCGACCGTCTCGTTAATGCGAGCGGATAACCGCATTAGCCCGGGAGAGCCTGACCGAATAGAAAAAGTACTGCAAAAGATCAGCACGATTGCAGAACCCGGTAGTACAATTTACCTGTTGGGTCGGTTTGGCTTTAACTTACCAGATTATGCCGAATTAAAACGTTTATCCCGCCAATTTAACCAGTTAAAACTGGAGTGCTTTAGCATTCACGCGTCAAAAGGTAAAGAAGCTGACTATGTCGTCATTCTGGGATTAGAAAGCGGCAAGCATGGGTTCCCCTCACAGAAAGTAACGCATCCACTGCTGGAGGCCTTATTGCCAGCTAAGGAACAATTTGAATATGCTGAAGAGCGACGGCTGTTTTATGTTGCGTTAACCCGCGCCAGACATCGGGCATATCTTATTACCGATATGGCCGTTGCATCTGAATTTGTAGTCGAGTTAATAAACGACAAGTATCCGCTGGAACTGAATGAATTTGAAACGTCATTAAGCCAGCAGCTATTCCATCTAATCAAATGCCTTAAATGCAAAACCGGTAGCATGGTGCCAAGAGCCGGGCAGTTTGGTGCCTTCTTCGGTTGTAACAAATACCCGCTGTGTAACCACAAAGAGCGCGGCTGCAGCAAATGCAGTTCGCCGATGAAGCGAGAAGGCCGCTTCAAAGTTTGTTTGAATGATAGCTGTAATAGCTGGGTGCCGGTTTGCCCAAGCTGTGGCGCGGAATTGGTGCAGCGCACCGGCCCTTATGGCACTTTCTGGGGATGTAGGAACTACCGCAAAGAAGGTGAGAGCTGTAGCCACAAAGAGCAAGTGATTGAATTTAAGGGGCCCATGGTAAAAGGAACATAAACGTCGGCTCTGGGCTGAATTGTTAGCCCTTTTTTTATATCTGTTTGATAGAACTTATATTCACCAAATAGAAACACGAAAAGAAAAATTTTTTTAGCTTTGATCATTGCCATGTCAGAACATCATTGAGTTAACCATTAATTTTGTTCTGAGATTTTCTTCTTAGTCAGAATGGCTAGAAGCATTTTGCTAACTGATTTTTTATGATCCTAAAAGACAAAACCCAAACCAGCTCTGCATCTATCAAGCACGACGCTGGCATTAAGCAAGAACATGATGTGGCGCTTTACCTGCGCCGTGCTTATAAGAACAGTGAGCAGGTCATGGTGCTTAATGATCTGAGTATTGAGCATGATGGCGAAAGCGCGCAGATAGACCACCTTATTGTGTATACCTATGGCTTTATCGTGGTGGAGTCAAAAAGTATTCGCGGTGAGGTGAATGTAAACGAATACGGTGAGTGGACTCGCAGCTACAAAGGGCAGTGGAGTGGCATGCCATCGCCGATTAAGCAGGCAGAACTGCAGCTTAAACTGTTAAAGCAGTACCTGTGTGTCAATACCGAAAAAGTTATCGGTAAGTTCTTAGGTATTCAGCAAGGCCTGGGTGCACGTTGTTATGACGTTTTTTGTGCTATTTCAAGCGATGCCATAATCGACCGTTCCAACGCACCGAAAGATATTGCTGATAAGCTGGTAAAGTCTGAGTTTATTGCCGACGCGCTGGACAAGAAGATGAACTTTAAGAAGTTCTATAACGTTGTCGGCAAGATAGCCGATACCCGGCCAAGTTTCAGTCAAGACGAATTTAACCATGTATGCGTCACAGTGAAGTTGAAAAGGCAAGAATTATGGCACCCTTAAAAGGGAATTTTATGTATGTCAGTGAGTTAACTAGAAGTGTAAAGTGGTTGCGGGAGCCCTGATCTTTATGAAGAGGAACCGACGACCTTCAGTCTGTTGAATTTCAGATACAAAAAAACCAGCATAAGCTGGTTAAGATGTTGGTTGCGGGAGCCCTGATCTTTATGAAGAGGAACCGACGACCTTCGGCTTGTTGAATTTCAGATACAAAAAAACCTACGTTAAAGTAGGCTTGGATGTTAGTTGCGGGAGCCCTGATCTTTATGAAGAGGAACCGACGACCTTCAGTCTGTTGAATTTCAGATACAAAAAAACCAGCATAAGCTGGTTAAGATGTTGGTTGCGGGAGCCCTGATCTTTATGAAGAGGAACCGACGACCTTCGGCTTGTTGAATTTCAGATACAAAAAAACCTACGTTAAAGTAGGCTTGGATGTTGGTTGCGGGAGCCGGATTTGAACCGACGACCTTCGGGTTATGAGCCCGACGAGCTACCAGGCTGCTCCATCCCGCGTCCGTATATTACCCTTGAGCAGTGAAGGTAATAGTTTGATTTGCAAGACGTTAATTGATGACCTTTGGAATAAACAAGTCACAATTGGTTGCGGGAGCCGGATTTGAACCGACGACCTTCGGGTTATGAGCCCGACGAGCTACCAGGCTGCTCCATCCCGCGTCCGTCATTGCGGGGCGCATCTTAGTGTTTTTGCAGGCGGCATGCAAGGGCTTATCTGGTTTTATTTTTAATAACGCGCTCAACTGCTGCTTTGTTATACAAGGCGCTGCTTAATGCAGCAAAAAGTGGTGAATAAGCCGCTGTGAAAAAGCCAACCGGTTGAAGCTGCTCTTCTGCTATACTGTGCGCCATTTTTGTTTCGGGTGTATTAGCAATGCTGCAATTCTGGGCGTTAACGTCTAAAGGCGTAGAAGAGCTGTTGGCGGATGAAATTCGTCAGCATGGTGGGGAAGTATTAAAAGTAACCATGGGCGTGGTGCGCTTTACAGCTGAGCTGCGCACGGCTTACCAACTGTGTTTATGGTCGCGCCTGGCGACGCGGGTGTTACGCCTTATACAGTCTGAGCCGGTTACCGCCGACAGCGACTTGTATCAGGTGGCGCAGAAAATCGACTGGCTGCAACATATGGCGCTGCGCAACACCTTAGCGGTAGAGTGCGTTGGTAAACACCCGAAAATAGACAACACCCAGTTTGGCGCTATCCGCTTAAAAGATGCCATTGTCGATCAGTTTCGTGAAGAAACTGGTAACCGGCCTGACGTAGACCGTATGGCACCGGATGTACGCTTTCAGGTACGGTTAGATAAAGCCCATTTTCACTTTTTACAGGACTTCTCTGGTCCGTCATTGCACCAGCGTGGCTACCGTGCAGGGCAGGGCGAGGCGCCATTAAAAGAGCATTTGGCTGCGGCGTTAATAAAACGCTCTGGCTGGCAAGTAGAGCAACCTCTATTCGACCCGTTTTGCGGCAGTGGCACCATTGTTATTGAAGCGGCGCTAATCGCGCTAAATAAAGCACCGGGTTTAAGCCGGGAAAAATTTGCCTTTGAAGGTTGGCCCGGCCATCGCGATGCTATATGGCAGCAGCTAAAACAAGACGCTAAAGCGGCAGAGCGTACGTTACCGGCAACGACACAGTTTTGGGGTTCTGACTTTGATGAGCGCAACTTAGCCAAAGCTAAACAAAATGCCGCCCGTGCCGGTGTTGCCACTTTGGTACAGTTTGATTATGCCGATGCTACTGCATTAAAAGCACCAGTGTGTAATACGCCAGGTGTTATTGTTACTAACCCGCCATATGGCGAGCGCTTAGGCGATTTGCCTTCGTTAATACCGCTATACAGCAAATTTGCGCTGGCATTAAAGCAGCATTATCAGGGCTGGCGCTTAGCCATTATTACTTCAAATACTGATTTACTGCGTGCGCTGCGTTTATCAAAAAGTAAAAGCTATAAATTTACCAATGGTCCGCTGGATTGTGATTTCACCTTGTTTGATTTAACCGAAAAACAAGTGGCGGTAAGCTCTGATGCACCGGCATTGTTTTTTAGTGAAAGCAGCTCTTTTGGCAACCGGTTGGCAAAAAACCTGAAACAACTACAAAAATGGGCCAATAAAGAAGGCTTAAGTTGTTACCGCTTATACGATGCCGATATCCCTGAATATAACGTGGCAGTCGATTGGTACGACGGTGAAGTCGTGGTGCATGAATATGCAGCACCGGCCACGGTAGATGAGCAGGTATCGCAAAAACGCTTATTTGATGTGGTAAACCAGGTGCCGCAGGTGCTGGGAATTAACTCTGATAAGATGATTTTAAAGGTGCGTGAAAAGCAAAAAGGCACTTCGCAGTATCAGGCACTAAATAAAGCCGGCCAGTACAAAGAAGTTACCGAATACGGCGCTAAGTTCTTAGTTAACCTGCGCGATTATTTAGATACTGGATTGTTTTTAGATCACCGCATCACACGCAGAATGATCCAGCAGCAAGCTAAAGGCAAAACGGTATTAAACCTGTTTGCTTACACCGGCAGTGCGTCGGTACATGCTGCTATTGGTGGCGCGGCCAGTGTTACCACGGTTGATATGTCCAATACTTATTTAGACTGGGCCAAGCGCAACTTCACTATTAACGGCTTAACCGGCAAGCAATATCAGTTTGAACAGGCCGACTGCCTGCAGTGGTTAAGCCGCTGCCGTGCGCAGTTTGATTTGATTTTTGTCGACCCGCCGACCTTTTCTAACTCGAAACGGATGCAGGACAGCTGGGATGTACAGCGCGATCACGTTAACTTATTAAACCTGCTAACGGCGCGCCTGGCACCGGGTGGTAAAGTGATTTTCTCTAACAATAAACGCCGCTTTAAAATTGATACGCAGGCGTTGAATGACGCTGGCTGGCAAGTTAAAGATATTTCAGCGGCTACCTTGCCGGAAGATTACAAGCGCAACCCGAATATACATGTCTGCTTTGAGTTAACTCGCTAACGCTATGCGCCCGGCATTAACCTTGTACAGTACCTGGGGTTGTCATCTGTGCGAGCAAGCAGAGCACCTATTACTACAGGCTGGCCTGGCCGGGCAGTTTCAGGTGGTTGATATTGTTGATGATGAAGCGGCTTTTGCACGTTATCGCGTGGCGATACCAGTGCTAAAGCAGGCTGACAACGAATTGTACTGGCCGTTTGATGCGCGCCAGCTTGATAGATGGTTAAAGGATGTAAGGTAGTGGAATTATTACGTTTTCAGCAAGCGTGTCTGGCTTTTGGTACGCACCCGATTTTAGACCATGTTGATTTTAGCTTGTTTAGCGGCGAGCGAGTGTGTTTGGTAGGCCGCAATGGCGCCGGCAAATCGTCATTTTTAAAATTGCTGACCGGTCAGCAAAATTTGGATGATGGCCAAATCGTGGTAAATACCGGGGTGGTATTAAGCCGCTTAGAGCAAGATCCGCCAGCAAAAATGGAGATGAAAATTGCTGATTTTATCCGTGAGGGCGCCGGTGATTTGGCGCAGATAGCACAGCAATTTTATACCTTATCGGAAAATTTAGACGGCGCCAGTGATGCTGATTACCGCTTGTTTGAGCAACTACAAGCGCAAATGGATACCCGTGATGGCTGGGGGTTGGAGTCACGTGTGGCTGATTTATGCCAGCAGTTTGATATGAACCCCGATGCCAGTTTAGCTACCTTGTCGGGTGGCTGGTTACGCAAAGCGGCACTGGCACGGGCTTTAGCTGCCAGACCGGATATTTTATTACTGGATGAGCCAACTAACCACCTGGATGTTGCGGCGATCCAGTGGCTGGAGCAGTTCTTATTGAATTTCTCCGGCGCCATTATCTTTATTTCGCACGATAGAGCCTTTATCCGCGCGCTGGCCAGTCGCATTATAGACTTAGACCGGGGGCAATTAACCTCGCATCCGGGCAATTACCAGGAATACCTCGACCGCAAACAAAAAATGCTGGAAGACGAGCAGCAACACAATGCGCTGTTTGATAAAAAGCTGGCCGACGAAGAGGTGTGGATCCGTCAGGGTATTAAAGCCCGCCGCACCCGCAACGAAGGCCGGGTTAGGGCGCTTAAAGCGCTACGCCGCGAACGTGCCGAGCGGGTAGAAACCTTAGGTAAAGTCGATTTTAATATCGAGCAGGCCGATCGCTCTGGCAAGCTGGTGTTTGAAACTAAAGCCATTAGCTGTGGTTTTAATGGCAAAACCGTAATTGATAAACTCGACTTACTGGTAATGCGTGGCGATCGTATAGCCTTGGTTGGCCCTAATGGTGTAGGTAAGTCAACGCTGATTAAACTGCTATTAGGTGATTACAAGCATGATAGCGGCGAAATAAAGCGCGGTACTAATATTGAAGTGGCGTACTTTGATCAGCATCGCATCGCACTGGATTTAGAAGCCACAGTGCAGGACAACGTGGCTGAAGGTAAGCAGGAGATCATGCAAAACGGTAAAAGTCGGCATGTGCTTAGCTACCTGCAAGACTTTTTATTCCCTCCGGCACGCGCGCGTACACCGGTCAAAGCCTTGTCTGGCGGTGAAAAAAACCGCTTATTGCTGGCTAAGTTATTCGCCAGACCAAGTAATTTACTGATCCTCGATGAACCTACTAACGATTTAGATGTAGAAACTCTGGAATTACTGGAAGATATTCTGCAGCAATACCAGGGCACCGTGCTACTGGTTAGCCACGACCGTGAATTTGTTAATAATACCGTTACCAGCTCGCTGTTATTCGCCGGACAGGGAAAAATTATTGAAATTGCCGGCGGCTACGACGATGTGATTGCCTATCAGCAACGCAATCAAACTACTGCAGCCGTACAAAAAGTGACAAAAAATAGCCCACCGACGGTCGAACAAACACCGGTGCAGGCTTCTGTTAGTAGCGCTAAGAAGTTATCATACAAAGAAAAGCGCGAGCTGGAAGAGTTACCGGCACTGATTGAACAGCTGGAAACCCAGCTGGCAGCATTGCAGTTTACCGTGAATGACGCCGAGTTTTTTAAACAAGGCGGCGAGCAAACCCAGAGCACGTTGAACCAATTACAACATACCGAGTCGAAGCTGGCGCAAGCGTACGCGCGCTGGGAAGAATTAGACGCATAAGAATTGAAGTATATTAGGGGCTTAGAATGAAGTTAACACGCATCAGTCTGGCGTTATTGCCGCTGTTAGGTCTGTGTTCGGTACAAGCGGCGGTTTACGAAGTCGTAAAGATTGGTGAAGTAGCAGAGGTAAAATCTACCTATGCAGCAGCGATGAACAATGCCGGTGATACGGTATTTAACGGTGCAATAAAATTGCAATCGCAAGATAATTTTGGCAATAGTTTTACTAATTATCAGTACTTTAATTTTCCAATCAATTTAGATGCTATCGATTTTGACAATGAAGCTGTGCAGGCGCTGTTTACTGACGAGCAACTGGCCAGTGTGTTAAATGGCAATATTGACAACGATATTTTGAGTATTCTATTAGGATCTAATCCTGGCTCGCAGCCCACTGGCAGTGCGCTGAATTTCCTGGCTAAAGATGAGCTTGCAGCACAAAACATAGTGATGCGTGATTTTACGCAGCCAAGCCGGACAAACAGCGAATACTTGTACGATATTAACAATTCCGGTGTTGCCGTTGGCGTTGCTACGGCGCCATTTAGTTATGACAGTTTCACGCCAGCAGCAACTGAGGCAATTCCTGAGCCTGTAGCACGCAATGTTTGGACACCGGCATTGTCTTATCAACTGGGCACCGTGGTTAAAGACGGCCAGGTATCGACTCTAGCGGCGCCTTATCAGGAATTGGGCGGTGGCTATACTGTCGCCAAGGCGATTAGTGATACCGGTATTATTGCCGGTTTTGGTAGCAGCGGTATGACCGAGGCGAATAAAACCGTAGTAGCGGCCGAATGTACCGGCGCTGCAACGCCGCAAGTAACCTGCTTTAATAATAGTGCCATTGCCGGTCGCTACGAGAAGCGGGCGATGACATGGCAGCTGCAGGCCGATGGCACCGCGGTATTTTCACAGCAGTTTGGCTTTTTGGGCGACAAAAATACCGGTACAGAATTTGCTGGTGAAGGTAATAATGTGGTTACTTATTACAGCGAAGCCAATGCTGTAAATAATAATGGTTTGGTTGTTGGTGTTTCAATGTATACCGACTCCGATCGCATCGTGCGTTATCAGGTGGGTTTTTCAGTATTTGATGCGATATACCGCCAGCCACATGCCAGTATTTTTGTTGACGGCCAGGTGCTGCCAATTGTCGACCCGGCCGAATGGTTTGTATTGTCGCGAGATGCCATTGGCAGTGCGGCGGTCGCTGTGAACAATAACGACATTATTGTGGGTTATGCCCGCAAAACTATTAATAGCGGTATTCGCAGTAAAATGTTTTATCACGATTACAGCTCGGGTAAGACAACATTCGTCGATGGTTTTTTTGCCAGTTCGACTACGGTTCCCAGAGCTATTAATGACAATAACCAAGTAGTTGGCCAGGCTGAAGTGATTGTGGGTAGTACAACTAGCCGACGGTCGCATGGCTTTATTTACGATATTACCACCGACAGTTTTGTCGACTTAAACACCCAGCTTAGCTGTAACTCACCTTATAATATTGTCGATGCGACAGATATTAATGACGACGGTGACATCTTTGCTACGGCAATAGTTAAGCAAGAGCGTAGAAATCTGGTTGGTGATGTTGTGCTGGACGCCCAAGGTAACCCATTGCTGGAAGATGTTGCTATTGCGGTAAAGCTTGAAGCCGTTGCCAACGGTCAAGCGGAAAATTGTGTAACCGAAGAAAACCAGTATGTGCGTAAGGGCGGTAGTGCCGGTTTTGTCAGTTTGTTGCTGGCAAGTATGTTGTTGTTACGCCGTCGGCGTAAAGCTTAAGTATAAAAAGCTGCTTCGGCAGCTTTTTTTATCTGTATCAGTCTGTTGCTTACCAGTGCTGCTGATTATTCCATTTAAACATTAAAAAGTAATTTTTAGCTTAATTGATTATAAAAGGTTTTGTCATTAAATCTTAAACAACTTCAGCTTGTTAGTGGTTGTCAAGCAATTAATCTGTCACAAATTTATTGAACCTTTCGTTACAGTCGACTATCAATAGTGGGTAGCCGCAAGATAAGTTGCGGTTATTATTACCACATAAAAAGTTGAGGAAGACCGCCGTATGAAAAGACAAAAACGTGATCGTCTGGAACGTGCTCATGCTCAAGGTTATCGTGCCGGTGTTACCGGACGGTCAAAAGAAATTTGCCCTTATCAAGGTTTAGATACGCGCTCACAATGGTTAGGAGGCTGGCGCGAAGCCATCGAAGATCGCAATATTGGATTATTTAATAAAGGCCAGTAAGGTTATTATTGCTCAAGGATCAAAAAAGCCCCGTCAACATGTAGTACGGGGCTTTTGCCATTCAGGGCCAGTTGAACTGGCTGAAAGTGTCTACTTAAAAGCTAGAGGTATCCTGAAACAAACCTACTTTAAGGTCGGTTGCGGCATAGATGTCACGGCCATCTACACTGACTACACCATCACCAATACCCATAAACAATTTACGCTTAATGACCCGTTTCATATTGATGGTATAGGTTACTTTTTTCGCCGTGGGTAAAATCTGACCGGTAAATTTTACTTCGCCCACACCCAATGCCCGACCTTTGCCCGGGCCGCCAGACCAGCCCAGAAAGAAACCAACCAGCTGCCACATGGCATCCAGCCCCAGACAGCCTGGCATCACCGGATCACCTTTAAAGTGACAGGCAAAGAACCACAGTTCGGGTGTAATATCTAATTCTGCGATAATCTGGCCTTTACCGTACAGGCCGCCTTCTTCTGAGATATGTACGATGCGATCCATCATCAACATATTGTCTGAAGGCAACTGGCTGTTACCTTCGCCGAACAATTCGCCTTTACCGCAGGCAATTAAATCTTCTTTTGAAAAGCTATTCTGAGTCATGTATGTTTAATCCACTGAAAATACTGGCTCACTTTAGCGAACACTTGTACGCTAGACAAGTCCGATTTGTACTAACTGCTAATCTTTACGCTTAACCGTAGCAACGGCTAAAGCTATATCAACGTTATTGCCAAAGAGTGACATCATGACGAATTCGACTGGAAAAGCGCTCACTAATGCAGAAAAGCAGCAGCGGTACCGCGATAGACAAAAGCAATCGGGTAAGAAAGAGTTACGCGGTTATCTTACGCCAGAAGCGATAAGTTGCTATGAAGAAATACAAAAAAAGACGGATTGGAGTGACAGCATGCTGCTAAGCAATGCTATCAGGCTGATGTATGCTGCACATAAATGTGGTCAGGTTGGCATTTTAAACAGCTGGCTAACGGAACATAAGCGCTAAAATAGCCCAGTGATTGGTGTTGTCGTGCGAGGTTCGGCGTTATAATGCCGGCTGTATGTTTGCTAGCAGAGAGCCAAAAATGATTTTGTTTGTGCGGGATTTAACGGTTATTGATTTTTCTTATCTGTGCGAAGCACGTGGCATGCTGGGTGAGAGTTATATTGTCGATGTTGAACTGCACGGCGGTTTAGATCATGCGTCGATGGTACTTGATTTTAGTAAGGTTAAAAAAGTTATTAAGCAGGCCATTGATCAATTAGTTGATCACAAGTTGGCGATACCGGCTTTGTCATCCATGCTGCGCTTTAATAACGACAATGAACTGAGCACTTTACACTTTGACAGTGCTCGCGGAACCATTCAAATGGCCGCGCCAACTCAAGCGGTAGTGGCCGTTCCTGCTGCGCGCATAGATGAGCAAAGTTTAACTGAGTTTTTACAACAAAAGATTAAACCGTTATTGCCAGCTCATGTTGACAAGCTAGTGCTGACACTGCGGCCAGAGGCGAGTAGTAGTTTTTATTATCACTACAGCCATGGTTTGAAAAAGCATGATGGCAACTGTCAGCGTATTGCGCATGGTCATCGCTCGACAATCCAAATCTATACCGATGGTATGTTGGCCCCCCGGCTAAACAAATACTGGAGTGAACGCTGGCAGGATATATATCTGGCAACGGCTGAGGATAGCTGTGACGCTGCGGCATTAACCTATATCCAGGCTGAAGCAGGCAACCTGTGTTTTCGCTATCAGGCAGAGCAGGGCTGGTTTGAGTTAACTATGCCAGAAGCGCATTGTGAGGTTGTGCCCTGTGACACTACTGTTGAATGCCTGGCAGAGTATATTGTCACTGAGCTAACACAGTTAGATCCGACAAAACAATACAAGGTGGTTGCTTATGAAGGTGTGGCTAAAGGCGCTATCGCTACTAGTTAGTGTAAGTTGTTCAGTATCTGCACAACCTGAAGTGTATCTTGAAGGCGAGTTTACCCAAGGTGGCTTGATACGGGGTAAGGCTGAAGGTGCCAGCAAGGTGTTTTTTAATGATGTGGAGTTACCGTTAACTGCCGATGGCCGTTTTGTGTTCGGTGTTGGCCGTGATGCACCAAGCACCCATAAGCTGACTGTGCTAGAAAATGGTAAAACACATCAGCGCGAGCTGACGTTTAGCCGCCGGCAGTATGACATTCAGCATGTTAATGGTGTAGCGCAAAAATACGTTACACCGGCACCAGAGGTAACAGAGCGGATCCAGCGTGATGGCCAGAATGTGCGCAGTGCACGCACAACAATGACTCGTTTACCCTATATTTTTGATACCGCAGTCATGCCGGCACAAGGGCGAATTTCTGGCGTCTACGGTAGCCAGCGGGTATTTAATGGTGAACCGCGTAACCCGCATTATGGCCTTGATGTAGCTGCGCCCGTTGGCGCGGCAGTAGTAGCACCGCTCAATGGCACTGTGCTATTGGCAGAGGATCTATATTTCTCTGGCTTGACGTTGATTATTGACCATGGCTTTGGTGTTAGTTCTACTTTTATGCATTTGAGCAAATTCAGCGTTGCAGTAGGGGATAAGGTGGTACAGGGTAGTAAAATTGCCGAAGTCGGCGCTACCGGCCGTGTAACCGGGCCGCATTTAGACTGGCGGATAAATTGGCAGCAAGAGCGCTTAGATCCCGCACTGCTGCCAGGTTTAAATATCACTCCTTAGCGCTACTCACTTCAATATTCTCAAGCCAATGCCGACATAGCACTTCATTGGCAATACTCAGGTTGGCGACTTGTTGGGTGGCCCGGCGCAGTAGTAGTGGGCAGGCTAGCAAGCGGTCTTTGCGGTAAAAATGCAGTTCTACCCGGCTGCCCTCGGCGTAACGCGGTAGAAGTTTGCTCAGATTACTGGCATTTATTTTACGTCCATCAACCGCCAGCAATTGGTCTCCCACCATCAAACCTGCCTGATGGGCTGCGCCGCCATGGTACACTTGGGTAAGTTGCAGTAAATTGTTTACCACTTTAGTTTGCGCACCAATAAACACCGCTTGGCTTACGTCAGGCTCGCCACCTAAATCATCGGCGTGCAGCATTGATCGCAGTGTTAAATTAAGCCCCAGCTCGGTCAACGCAGTTGTTAATGGCAGTGGCGCTGGTTGATTTAACCATTGTTGGCTTAATGCTGCTAACTCGCTGTGGCCCAGCTGGTGCAGCGCCTGATACAACGCATCATCGCCGGTGCCTGTAGCCAGGTAATCTTGCCATAACTGACGCACAAGCTGTTGCAGGCTGCTACCGGCAGCACGCAGTTTAGCCTCCAGACACAGTGCCAGTAAAGCGCCTTTGGCATAGTAACTTACCACGGCATTAACCGCATTTTCATCTTGCTTGTAAAACTTGGTCCAGGCGGTGAAGCTGCTTTCTGTAAGGCTTTGTGCTTCGTTACTTGGGTTACGTGTAACTCGGCTAATGGTTTTTTCCAGCGTTTTAAGATAGCGTTTTGTGTCGATGATGCCGGCACGCACTAATGCCAAATCGTCGAAGTAGGAGGTGAAGCCTTCGTACAACCAAAGCTGAGTGGTATATTGCTCGGCATCAAGTTGGTACGGATGAAAGCAGGCTGGTTTTAACCGTTTAACCCACCAGGTATGAAAGTATTCATGGCTGCAAAGTGCTAACAGGTTTTCATAGTTGTCATCAATGTCGGCTTGCTGCGCTGAAGGCAAGTCATAGCGGCTGCACAGTAGCAGTGTAGAATTCATATGCTCTAAGCCGCCGTAACCGTCTTCGCTCACCCATAACAAAAACCAGTACTGAGTTAAATCTGCAGGTAAGCTGCCAAATACCTTAACCTGTTGCTCACAGATCCGCTGCATATCGCCACTGAATCGCTGCAGATCAGTGAGGTTGTCACCACTGACAACCAGATAGTGACTAATACCGTTGACGGTAAACTCATTTATGCTGAATTGGCCTAACAATAACGGGCTATCGATTAGGTTGGCATAGTTGTCGGCGTGGTACAGACCAAATCCTAAGGCTGCGGTTTTGTTATCGCGGGCTAAGCCCGTGGCAACACGCCAGTTTTTGTACAATGCCGATGCGGGTTTACTCAATTTAATATTGTGTGATAGCTGTTCTAAGCCATTGACACTAAGGCACAGGCAAGCCGGGTTTAGTACTGCGATTTCATCATCTATGTAGGCTGCCCGCACAGACATATCGTAAGCATATATTTGGTAGCGCACTGTTACAACGGCGTTGTTGCATTGCAACAGCCAGCGTTGTTTATCCAGTTGCTGTATCGCCAGCGCGCCATCAGTGTCTTGGGCACTAATGGCAGTAATATTGCGGGCAAAATCACGGATCATATAGCTACCGGGGATCCACGCTGGCAAGCTTAGCTCATGTTCAGCGTGTTGCGGACTAAATTGCAGCGTTACCTGCAACAGGTGCGCGCTTATATCGATGAGTTCAAATTGATACTTTACAGCTTTCATAGCATTACTCTTTGCCTGCAGCGTTGTGGCATATTAAGCTGGATATTATGCCGCGAAAACCTTGCAAGGAAAAATGATATGGCAACAGAAACGGTGTTTAGTAAGATAATCCGTCGTGAGGCCAGTGCCGATATTTTATATCAGGATGACTTGGTTACGGCGTTTCGAGATATCAGACCGCGCGCGCCGGTACATATTTTGTTGGTGCCAAATCAGTTAATTCCTACGGTAAATGATGTCGAGGCAAAACATGAAGCCGCGCTGGGCCGCTTGTTTAGCGTTGCGCGTAAACTGGCCGCTGAATACGGTATAGCGGACAAAGGCTATCGGCTTATCATGAACTGTAACGCGCACGGTGGCCAGGAGGTGTATCATATTCACTTACATTTGGTGGGCGGGCGCGCACTGGGTCCGATGTTAAGTCGCTAATGGAGATATCTGTGCGATACCATTGCAATTACAGTCAGGTTTTGTAGCATACGCCCCCTTAACGATTGGCAGGTGTAAATCGCAGCTTAACGGCATCATTAGCACAAAAGACTACTACACAAGAGACCACTATGAACAATGAAGCACTGATCGCAAAACGTATGGCACACGCCGTTACCCGGGTGACCAAAACGGTGTTTCCCGGCCGCACTAACCACCACAATACCTTGTTCGGTGGTGAGGCATTGGCCTGGATGGATGAAGCAGCGTTTATTGCCGCCACACGCTTTTGCCGTAAACCCCTGGTTACCGTCAGCTCAGATCGGGTGGATTTTAAAGAATCAATCCCTGCTGGCACTATTATTGAGCTGGTAGCAAAAGTGGAGCATGTTGGGCGCACTAGTATAAGGGTGCATGTGGATATTTTTGTCGAGCATATGTATAACGACGATCAACACAAAGCTATTTCTGGTAGTTTTACCTTTGTCGCGCTGGGGCCAGATCGCAAACCGACACCAGTACTGGGTTAGTGCAACGGTGTTATGCGATTAACACGTAGACAAACACGGCAGTCGTCAGGCTATTTTGCTGGCTGTTCGTTATAATCTGGCTATTGTGGCTTTGGCCTGCAGGTAGGCATTTTGTATAAAGCATTTGAAGACAGAAACCGCCAGTTTTGGATTGTACATACTTTAGGCTGGCTGGGCTTTACCATCGTTAACTATCTAAACTCACTGGTGCTGGAAACCCGCGACGCTTATTTAGTGGTACTGGCGTTAGACTCTTATATTGGCTGGTTAATTACTATTCCGCTGCGCTATGCCTATCAGAAGGTTTGGCACTGGGAGCCATGGAAAATGGTATTAACGGTGCTGACATTGGCTATTGTCACCGCAGCTATTTGGACGGCAGTACGTAATTTTAATTACTGGGAAATATACCGCCATGGTGCGCGTCCAGACGACTGGTTAAAGTATGTACGTGATACCCCGTTTGCGTTTTACGTCATGTTAAGTTGGAGTGGCTTGTATTTTGGCATCAAGTATTACCAAACACTGCAATTAGAAAAACAAAAGTTACTTACCGCAATGAATAAAGCGCATGAAGCGCAGTTAAAAATGCTACGTTATCAGCTCAATCCACACTTTTTGTTTAATACCTTAAATGCTATTTCGACGCTGGTATTAATTAATGAGTCGGACACGGCAAACAAAATGGTGACAAGGCTTAGTGACTTTTTGCGCTATTCGTTGTACAAAGATCCGATTAACAAAGTGCCATTAGAGCAAGAGGTGTATGCTGCCAGGCTCTACCTTGAGATTGAGAAGGTTCGTTTCTCCGAACGGTTGTCAGTCGTATTTGATTTAGAAGAGGGCACAGAGCAGGCATTAGTACCAAGCTTGATTTTGCAGCCCTTGATTGAGAATGCTATTAAGTATGCGGTAGCAAGCCAGATTGATGGCGGCAAAATTGCCATTACGGCAAAGAAATTTGGCCATGATTTGTTACTTGAAGTTGCCGACAATGGCCCAGGCATGGTGATTACCGACGGCTTACCGAAAAGTAATGACAGTGGTGTGGGTTTGGTTAATACCAAAGAGCGTTTGTCAGCATTGTACGATAATAACTTTGCTCTAGTGCTGACGCATAATCAGCCAAGCGGTTTGAAAGTAAATATCAGAATTCCATTGCAATTAGAAAAAACGGAACAGGAACATGCTTAAGGTAATAGTAGTTGACGATGAACCTTTAGCCCGCAAGGGAATGATGGTGCGGTTACAAGAGTTTGCTGACTTAGAGGTGATTGCCCAGTGCAGCAACGGACAGCAGGCAATAGAATCTATTATCGCGTTATCTCCTGATGTGGTTTTTCTTGATGTAGAAATGCCCGGCTTTGACGGCTTTGCGGTTTTGAAGCAACTACAAGCGCAACAGGTACCGTTGCCTTACATTGTGTTTGTAACTGCATATGACCATTACGCCTACAGTGCATTTGAAGTCAATGCGCTGGATTACGTGTTAAAGCCGGTTGAACCCGAACGGTTAAGACAGGCTGTTGAAAAGATCATTAAAATTTATCAGGCACAGGATACCCAGCGGCATAAAGGCCAATTGGCTGAGGCGGTAGCGAAGCTTACGGGTGATGATGCCGGCAATATTTTGCAACGGCTGGATAATGCTGAGCCGGTAGTAAATGACCGTTTCCCCGATGCGATTAGTATTAAAGACAGTGGTGAGATAACCCGCGTGCCTGTGGCCGCAATAGAGTGGGTCGACGCCGCGGGCGATTATATGTGTATTCATACCAGAGATGGCCAAACGCATATTTTACGCCGTACCATGAAAGAGCTGGAACAAGAGCTTGACCCTAAACTGTTTGTTAGAGTACACCGGTCTGCCATTGTTAATGTACACACCATTGCCAAGTTGCAAATGTTGGCCAATGGTGAGCATCAACTTATGCTTACCAATGGTCAGGCGGTAAAAGTGAGCCGCAGTTACAAAGATCGGGTCAAACAGGTGTTTAATCAGTAGTTTTGCCTTAGTCGCTGGCGATGCACTGTTGCCAGCGTACCATGTAGGGGTCAATCTGTTTCTGTTTATCGCCGGTCTTTGCCAGCGGATATAGTACTGCTTGCTGGTTTACTTCACCTGCCATCATTAAGTTAGCGCCATTGACCATTTGTTCAACGGCGTAAGCGCCCAGTTTAGTAGCCAATATTCTATCGGCGCCTACCGGTGAGCCGCCGCGCTGAATATGTCCAAGAATACAGGCTCTGCATTCGATATTCAGTGCTTTGCTCAGCGCATCAGCCAGCGCTGTGGTGCCGCCGGGATAGCTATTTTCTGCTACGACAATAATATAGCTGCTTTTGCCACGCAGTAACTGAGCATGTTGTATTGGCGTAAGTATGGTTTGTAAATTGGCTTCAGTTAATGTACCAAACTCCGGGCAAATAATTTGCTCTGCGCCGGCGGCGATGCCGGCAGATAGCGTAATATATCCGGAATGCCGGCCCATAAGTTCTACTAAAAAAATACGCTCAAAAGCATCTGCTGTGTCACGGATTTTATCAATGGCATTCAGAGCGGTATCTATCGCGGTGGCAAAGCCAATTGTGTAATCTGTACCGTCTACGTCGTTATCAATGGTACCCGGTACACCAATAAGTTGGCCTTGATAGTATTTAGCAATGGCCAGAGTGCCGCGAAAGCTGCCATCACCGCCAATAACAATAAGCCCATCCAGTTGTAAACTGTGCAGTGCTGCGGCGGCTTGCTGTGCACCGTTGTCGGTATGTAGTGCTTTACAGCGAGCACTCTTTAACAAGGTGCCACCTTGTTGAATAATATGCTGCACATGTTGCGGCAGTAGCATTTGATAATCTTGCTCTAATAGACCATTAAAGCCATGGTGAAAGCCAATAACATCGATGTTGTGTACTGCGGCGGTGAGCACAATTGCACGAATGGCGGCATTCATACCGGGGGCATCACCTCCGGAAGTTAATACACCGATACGTTTGATCATAGTTTGGCTAGCTCCAGGCATTAAACCTGGATGAAGTATAACGGCTTGTACCTGAGTAATAACTTGATATAGCGCAATTGCAGGTGCATTAGTCGAGTATGCCATTAAAGGCTGCAGACAAGCCGGTGAAAATTAGCGAAAATAGCAGGGTTACGACAGCTTGTCATCATTGCCATAAGCCGGCATCTTACTTGGACCGCTATTATGCATACAACCACAGGTAACAGCCTGTTCGGACTCTTGCTTGCGCTGACCACGGCGGTTTTATGGGGTATGTTACCCATAGCGTTAAAAATACTGCTGGATGTTATGAGCGCCAATGCGATTACCGCGATACGCTTTTTGGCGGCCGCAGTTATTGTCGGCATCTGGTTAGCAGCAAGGGCAAAGCTACCCGCAGCGACGGTATTACGTCTCCCCAAGGTTGCCTGGTTAATGGTTATTGCGGTGGTTGGGCTGCTGTCCAACTATATTATGTATCTTAGTGGGCTGAATTTTCTAAGCGCTGAAACAGGGCAGGTGGTTATCCAACTCGCGCCGTTTTTAATGATGTTAGGCGGCGTTGTTATTTTTAAAGAACGTTTACTGCTGTGGCAAAAGGTTGGTGCCTTGCTATTGGTTACCGGTTTGCTGTTATTTTTTAATGAGCGATTAGTCCAGTTGGTGCTGCAAGCGGGTAATGAAACATTAGGTGTACTGCTGATCATTGCGGCCGCAGTAACCTGGGCAGCTTATGCATTGGCACAAAAGCAGCTACTGGTGCACTACAGTTCGAAACAGATCATGTACTTGTTGTATGTCGCGGGTACGGTCGCTTTTATTCCGGTATCCGATTTTACGCCGTTGTTAACGATGAGCCAGTTGCATTGGGCATTGCTGATATTTTGTTGCCTGAATACCGTGGTTGCTTACGGAGCCTTTGCCGAGGCACTGCATCATTGGGAAGCCTCAAAAGTGAGTGCGGTATTAGCCGTAACACCGTTATTTACTATCTTATTTGCCAATATTGTCGGCTGGCTGTTTCCGGCGTATTTGGCACCACAACAGCTAAACGTATGGTCATGGCTGGGGGCGATACTGGTCGTGCTAGGCTCAGCGTTAACGGCACTAGCGCCACAGTTTGTTGAATATCGTACTGCGCGCAAAGTACGCAAGCTGCAGCGTGATGTGTTTTAACCTGGTAGCAAAGCGTAGTTTGACGGCGCTGGAACAAATATCAAAGGGGGAATAAAAAAGGGCTCTTGCAGAGCCCTTGGTGTATATCAGAGTATGCTATTGGTTTTACTTAACCTGCACTATACGACAGGTGTTGGACGCCCCGATAGTTTCCATTACATCGCCGTGCGTCATAATGACTAAATCACCGCTTTTAAGCCCGGCTTTAATTTTAATAGCTTCAATTGCTGCATCAGCCAGTGATTGGCCGTTTAACGAGGTACTGTCAAAAAACGCCGGATAAACACCGCGATATAGCGCCATCTTGTTCAGGGTTTTACTGTGGCGTGACAGCGCAAAAATAGGCTGTGGCGAGGTAATACGAGACATTAACTTCGCAGTATAGCCAGATTCGGTTAACGTAATAATGGCTTTAATTCCATCGAGGTGATTGGCCGCATACATAGCTGACAGGGCGATGGTCTCACTTATTTCGGTAAACGTGACATCCATACGGTGTTTTGAAATTTGTACACTGGGGTGCTTTTCAGCGCCGTCACATACCCGCGCCATGGCGCGTACCGTTTCAGTAGGGTACTTGCCTGCTGCCGTTTCTGCCGACAACATCACCGCATCAGTGCCGTCGAGCACGGCATTGGCCACGTCCATTACTTCAGCGCGGGTAGGCATTGGACTTTCAATCATGCTTTCCATCATTTGCGTTGCCGTGATCACAACACGGTTAAGCTGACGTGAGCGTGCAATAATACGTTTTTGCTGACCAACCAACTCAGCATCGCCAATTTCTACACCCAGGTCGCCACGCGCAACCATGACGGCGTCAGAAGCACGGATAATATCGTCCAACGTTTCATCATCTGCTACGGCTTCTGCGCGCTCAATTTTGGCCATGATACGGGCTTCGGAACCTGCAGCAACAGCCAGTTCGCGGGCTAAGCGTAAATCATCACCGCAGCGCGGAAATGACACGGCCAGATAATCGACGTCAATTTCTGCAGCGGTAATAATGTCGCGCTTGTCTTTATCGGTCAGAGCAGGTGCCGTTAAACCGCCGCCCTGGCGATTAATACCTTTATTATTGCTCAGCTTACCGCCGACAGTGACAGTGGTATAAACCCGTGCACCTTCTATTCTATCTACGATTAATTGAATGCGTCCGTCATCCAGCAACAATAAATCTGCGGGTTCAACATCCTGAGGCAACTCTTTGTAATCTATACCGACCTGATGCTCATCACCTTCGCCTTTGGCTAATTCTGCGTCCAGTATATAAGGTTGGCCTTCTTCCAGTACAACAGCACCGTTTTTAAAAGTGGAGACACGAATTTTTGGCCCTTGTAAGTCGCCAAGTATTGCAACATGGGCTCCGAGTTTGTCTGCTGCAGCACGCACCATTGCAGCGCGCTCACGGTGATCATCAGCACTGCCATGTGAGAAGTTTAAACGGAACACGGTGGCGCCGGCTTGGATCAGTTTTTCAATAGAGACTTGAGTACTGGTTGCTGGCCCCAGCGTAGCAACGATTTTAGTTCTTCTGTGCATGGTTTATTCCTGCTTGTGACGAGAGAGGGTGAAACAGTTGGTTTTAGTGTAATGTAATTTTATTACAGAATACAGCGTGGGTATGAATAAAAACGACAGGTTGGTGCAGTTGCTACAACAACTGCACCGTCATACTTAGTTGGCTAAGTCTTTTTTCTCAAAGCGTGAGCCACGTAAGCTGTCTTTGACTTTTTTCAGGTTTTCACGAAACTTGCTGCCACGGCGCAGTGTAAAGCCAGTAGCCAGAATATCAATGAGTACCAGCTGAGCGACACGTGATGCCATCGGCATATACATGTCAGTGTCTTCAGGTACATCCAACGATAATACCAAGGTGCATTCTTTTGCTAAGGGACTTTCGTAGGAGGTAATACCGATAACTGTGGCATCATTTTCACGGGCAATAGCCGCGATGTCACACAGGTTTTTTGTTCTGCCGGTATGGCTGATACACACGACAACATCACCTTCAGCGCTGTTTATTGCACTCATGCGCTGCATCACAATATCGTCAAAACATACTACCGGGACATTAAAGCGAAAAAACTTGTTTTGCGCATCGTGCGCCACGGAAGCAGACGCGCCAAGGCCAAAAAAGGATATTTTCTTTGCCTGGGTAAGTACATCGACTGCGCGATTAATGGTGTTAATATCAACCCGGGTCCTAGCCGTATCCAGCGCCGCCATGGTGGATTCAAAAATTTTTGCCGTGTAGGCCTCAGGGCCATCTTCTTCCTCTACATGGCGGTTTACATAGGGTGTGCCATTAGCCAGACTTTGCGCTAAGTGCAGCTTAAAATCAGGAAAACCCTTGGTATCCAGTCTGCGACAGAAGCGATTGACTGTAGGTTCACTGACATCTGCCATTTTAGCCAAAGCCGCTATACTACTGTGGATAGTAATTTGCGGGTTTGCCAGGATTACGTCAGCCACTTTACGTTCCGACTTACTAAAACTGTTCACGTTATTGACGATTTTTTCCAGCACATTCATCCGCAAATTCCTGACTTATAATTAAGCTGATACGAGTTGTGGCAGAGGCTGTGGCTCGTCAGCACTGTTGCCAAAGTAGTATTAAATTTACCACAAAACAACAGATCCGTTGCTAAGGCTGCCTTATTATATAAGAATAGTCAAAACATTACGCATTCTGTAATTTAATTACAAGATCTTCAGTTTACAACCCGGTTATGCTGCGTTAGTATGGCTTAAGTGTTGTAAAATTACAGCTAATTCAAGGTTCAGTTATGACATCAACAGCACAAAATTCAGCATGTGATTTAATTCTGTTTGGTACCAAGGGCGATTTAGCCCGCCGTAAATTGTTACCGGCGATGTATCAGCTGGAAAAGGCCGACCTACTCTGTGCAGAGTCACGCATTATCGGTGTTGCCCGTGACGAAATGTCATCAGAAAGTTACGCAGAACTGGTGCTAACCAACCTGAATAAATTCTTAAAAGAGCCGTTAGACAACGCCGTGTGGTTGCGGCTGAAACAAAAGTTGGTTTATGTACAACTTGATCTGTCAAATGAGCAGGAATATAGCAAACTGACTTCCGTTGCAGATATTAGTAAGCGGGTGCCTGTAAGTTATTTTGCCACTCCACCGTCTTTATTTGGTGCGATTTGTAAAGGTTTAGCGGCTGCCGGTTTGTCAGCTGAGCCAGCGCGGGTGGTGCTGGAAAAACCTATTGGTCACGACTTAGCTTCATCTAAAGTGATTAACGATCAGGTTGCTGAGTTTTTCAAGGAAAGCCAGATATACCGCATTGACCACTACCTCGGTAAAGAAACGGTACTTAATTTACTGGCACTTCGTTTTGCCAACGCGATATTTGCCGGAAACTGGGATCATAACTCTATTGACCACGTGCAAATTACCGTTGCCGAAGAAGTTGGCGTTGAAGGGCGCTGGAGTTATTATGATGACGCCGGCCAAATGCGCGACATGGTGCAAAATCATTTGTTGCAGGTGCTGACACTGATAGCGATGGAGCCGCCTGCGCGGTTAGATGCCGATAGCATTCGTGATGAAAAACTAAAAGTACTGAAAGCGCTACGCCGGATTGACATCAGCAATATTCAGGAAAAGACAGTCCGCGGACAGTATGGCAGTGGCTTTGTTGCAGGTAAGTCGGCTCCTGGTTATCTTGAAGAAGAGGGTGCACGGCCAAACAGCAAAACTGAAACCTTTATTGCTATAAAGGTAGATATTGATAACTGGCGTTGGGCTGGCGTGCCATTTTACCTGCGCACCGGTAAGCGCATGGCGTCTAAGCTCAGTGAAGTGGTTATTTGTTTCAAACCTCAGCCGCATAATATTTTTCATGCCACCTATAATCAATTACCCGCTAATAAGTTGATCATCCGTTTGCAGCCCGATGAGGGTGTTGAAATTCAGGTATTAAATAAAATACCCGGCTTGGGCGAGCACATGCGTCTGCAGGAAAGTAAGCTCGATCTAAGCTTCGATGAAACCTTTAAATCGCAGCGTATTGCCGATGCTTACGAGCGGTTATTGCTGGAAGCCATGTTAGGTAACCAGTATTTGTTTGTGCGTCGTGATGAAGTTGAACACGCCTGGAAGTGGGTTGATGGCATTTTGGATGCTTGGAAAACCAGTAACGAGCCACCGAAAAGCTATCAGGCTGGCAGCTGGGGGCCGGTAGCCGCTATTTCCATGCTGGCACGCGATGACCGTAACTGGGAAGAATAAGTCATGATGCAATTACAGCAATTTAGCGACACTGCCGCATTAAACCACGACTTCGCCTGCAGGCTGGTGAACATTTTACAACAGGCGATTGCTGAACGCGGTGTAGCATATTTAGTGGTATCGGGCGGCAAAACGCCGCAAGCATTGTTTAGCGCGCTAAGCACCACTGATTTAGCGTGGGACAAAGTTACGGTGTTATTGGCCGATGACCGGTGGTTGGATGACAGCCAGCCTGACTCTAACGAGCGGTTAGTGAAAGCAACGTTATTACAACATAACGCGAAGGCCGCCCGTTTTATCAGCTTATATGCCGACACAGCATCAGCCTTTGATGGGGTGGTGCAGGTATTACCCCGTATCGCGACATTACCGACATTTGATGCGGTGATTTTGGGTATGGGTGAAGATGGCCACACAGCATCGCTGTTTCCTTGCAGTGCACAGATCCAACATGGTCTGGCCGCAGATGCACCCGCGGTTCTGGCAACAGAACCGACAACGGCACCTTACCAACGCATATCGCTCAGTCTGCCAAGGCTACTCAATAGCCGGCATATATTTTTGCATTTGGTGGGCAGTAATAAACTTTCAGTACTGGACAAAGCAATGGCGGGTACCGATGTGTTTGCCATGCCAATCCGGGCATTTTTACAGCATCCTGTTGCGACAGTAACAGCGATGTACACAGCTTAGTAGGGGATAACGATGGATCCTGTGATTCAAAAAGTAACGGACAGAATTATTGCCCGCAGCCAAAAAAGCCGCGACATATATTTGCAGCGCTTAGAGCAGGCCAGGTTAAAAGGTCCGCACCGTGGCGTACTCAGTTGCGGAAATCTGGCGCATGGTTTTGCCGCTTGTAATCAGCAGGATAAAAGTGATTTACGCAGCCTGACTAAAGCTAACATTGGCATAGTGTCGTCTTATAACGATATGCTGTCAGCACATCAACCCTATGAGCATTATCCGGCCATTATTAAGCAAGCTGTTGCCGAAGTGGGCAGCGTGGCACAATTTGCCGGTGGCGTGCCAGCAATGTGTGACGGCGTAACGCAAGGCCAGCCTGGCATGGAGCTGAGCCTATTAAGCCGCGATATAATTGCTATGTCTGCCGCGGTTGGTTTGTCGCACAATATGTTTGATGGCGGCTTAATGCTGGGTATTTGCGATAAAATTGTCCCCGGCCTGTTTATGGCGGCAATGAGTTTTGGTCATTTGCCATTTGTTTTTGTGCCGGCCGGTCCTATGCCATCAGGCATTCCTAATAAAGAAAAAGCCCGTGTCCGTCAATTGTATGCTGAAGGAAAAGTGGGCAAAGAGGAGCTACTCGAAGCCGAGTCAGCGTCTTATCATTCAGCGGGCACCTGTACTTTTTACGGCACAGCCAATTCTAATCAGCTGGTTGTTGAAATGATGGGCTTGCATTTGCCGGGATCGTCTTTTGTAAACCCAGGTACAGCATTGCGTGATGAGTTAACCAAAGCTGCTGCGCGCCAGGTTACACGCTTAACCGATTTAGGTACTGATTATATGCCAGCAGGCAAGATGATTGATGCCAAAGCTATTGTTAACGGTATTGTGGGTTTGTTGGCAACGGGTGGCTCAACTAACCACACCATGCATCTTATTGCTATGGCGCGGTCAGCCGGTTTTATTGTGAACTGGGATGATTTTGCGGAATTGTCGGCAGCAACACCGTTGTTGACCCGTATTTACCCGAATGGCCAAGCGGATATAAATCATTTTCAATATGCGGGTGGCATGGCATTACTAATCCGCGAGTTACTGGATGCCGGTTTACTGCACGAAGATGTACAAACCGTCGCCGGGCCGGGTTTGCGCCGCTACACGCAGCAACCTGTGTTACAAGATGGCAAATTAGTATGGGTTGATGCACCGGCAACATCGCTCGACCCAGACGTGCTGGCAACAGTGAAAAAGCCATTTAAAGACCACGGTGGCCTTGAGGTGTTATCTGGCAATGTTGGCCGAGGCGTGATCAAAACTTCGGCCTTGCGTGAGGGTACTGAAGTGGTCAAAGCACCTGCAGTGGTCTTTTCCAGCCAACACGAACTAGATGCCGCGTTTAAAGCTGGTGAGCTGAATAAAGATTGCGTTGTGGTGGTTCGCTTTCAAGGGCCTAAAGCCTGTGGTATGCCGGAATTACATAAACTTACTCCTCCTCTTGGCGTGTTGCAGGACCGCGGTTTTAAAGTGGCACTGGTAACAGATGGCCGTATGTCTGGTGCGTCGGGTAAGGTTCCGGCTGCTATTCATGTCACACCAGAGGCCATAGATGGCGGCAATATTGCCCGTATTAATAGCGGTGACATGATGTTGGTTGATGGTTTAACCGGCCGTTTAGAAGTGCTGGTGCCAGAGGCTGAGTTTGCTGCACGAGAGGTTGCTACACTGGACATGGCACCAAGTTATTACGGTATGGGCCGGGAAATGTTTGGCGCGCTGCGCAGTCAGTTGACCGGTGCCGAGCAGGGAGCCTGTAGCCTGTTTACCACTGAGGAGCACTTGCATGGCTAAGCTGCCCACACATGCTATCGTCGCCGACATAGGTGGTACTAACGCCCGTTTTAGCCGCGTTTCGCTTGATAACTTGGCATTAGACAAAGTGGCTGTTTATCCCTGCGCGCAATTTGCCACCCTGGCAGATGCATTAAGCCACTATATGCAACAGCAAGCGTTAACTGACATTAAACATGTGGCAATTGCCATTGCCTGTCCGGTTACCGGCGATCATGTCAGTATGACCAACTTTCATTGGCAGTTTTCTGTGCAGGCAATGCAGCAGCAGCTGGGGCTGACAGCGTTAAATGTTATTAATGATTTTACTGCAGTCGCAATGTGTTTACCGGCCTTAACTGCCGAGCAAAAAGTTAAACTGGGCAACGGTAACACGCAAAGTGGTCAGCCTATTGCGGTATTAGGTGCCGGCACTGGCTTGGGCGTTGCACATTTACTCGAAGTTAACGGTCAGTTTCTCGCATTACCTGGCGAAGGCGGACATGTCGATTGGGCAGCACAAAATGAACAAGAGTGGTTTATTCAGCAAATGCTGGCTAAAGAGTACGGTCACGTATCGCCGGAACGCTTGCTGTCTGGCCCCGGTTTAGAAGCCATATATAAAGCACTGGCACTGCATCGTCAGCAAGTTGCTGAGCCATTGAACGCAGCTGAAATTGCCCGCTTGGCACTTAGCGGGCAAAGTTCGCTGGCGCAAGATACTGTGCAGCAGTTCTTTGCGTCATTGGGAAGCGTAGCCGGTGATCTCGCCCTGACACTCAGCACTTTTGGTGGTGTTTACATCGCCGGCGGCATTGTACCCAAGTTATTGCCTCTGCTTGCAAACAGCGAGTTTAGAGCACGTTTTGAAGCAAAAGGTCGGTTTAGCGCATTCAATCGCCAGATCGCTACCTATGTCGTGACAGCAGAGCAGCCGGGTTTAGTCGGTGCTGCGGTCTATCTGAAACAATTTTTGGCGAGTAATTAATATGGCTTTTGAAAACTGGCAGTTACAACCTGGCATCTTGTTTGAGCAAGGCCCAGTAGTACCGGTGATTGTAATAAAAGATTTAGCTGATGCCGTGCCAATGGCAAAAGCGTTGTTGGCCGGCGGTATTAAAGTGCTGGAAGTCACGTTGCGCACACCCGCCGCACTGGATGCGATTCGGCTACTTGCACAAGAAGTACCGGAAGCTATTGTCGGTGCCGGCACGGTGACTACAGCAGCACAACTGCAGCAAGTTGTTGACGCTGGCGCTAAATTTGCTATTAGCCCGGGACTGACCCGAGAACTGTTGCAAGCAGGCAAAGATGCCACAATCCCGCTTATTCCAGGTATCGCCAGTATTTCCGAGCTAATGGAAGGCACCGGTTTAGGCTACAGCCACTTTAAGTTTTTTCCGGCAGAAGCCGCTGGTGGTGTAAAAACATTGAAATCTATCCACGGGCCTTTTGCGGATATTCGTTTTTGTCCGACTGGCGGCATTAACGAAAAAAACTTCCTCGAATATCTGGCATTGCCAAACGTCAAATGTGTAGGTGGCTCATGGATAGTGCCGGACGATGCCGTGGCTAGCAAAGATTGGGGCCGCATTACCGAGTTGTGTAAAACTGCGGTTGAGCAGGCTAAAGGCTGAAAAACCGCACTACAACATCAGCGGCGAGCTTAATCGCACTAATAAACATTAAAACGCCCGGACATTCCGGGCGTTTGTTTTGAGTTTGTCGCAGAAAAGGCGTATAGTAGCGCACTTTTTACCCTGTGGGGCCGACATTGCCTGCATGCCGATTTAACCTGCTCTGGAACACACTGTGATATCAACTGCTAACATTACAATGCAATTTGGCGCTAAGCCGCTGTTTGAAAACATTTCGATTAAATTTGGCGAGGGAAATCGCTACGGTTTGATCGGCGCCAATGGCTGCGGCAAATCGACTTTTATGAAAATTTTAAGCCGCGAGTTAGAGCCCAGCGGCGGTAATGTTTTTGTTGAGCCAAATCACCGTGTAGCGAAGCTGCATCAAGACCAGTTTGCCTTTGAGAAATACAGTGTTATCGACACGGTAATTATGGGCCACGCAGAACTGTGGGCAGTTAAAGAAGAGCGCGATCGTATCTACGGTAGTGCGGAAATGAGCGAAGAAGACGGCATGAAAGTGGCCGACTTAGAAGTCGCTTTCGGTGAAATGGATGGCTACACAGCAGAGTCCCGTGCCGGTGAGTTGCTCATTGGCGTGGGTATTCCGGTAGAGCAGCATTTTGGCCTGATGTCCGCCATCGCGCCGGGTTTTAAACTGCGGGTATTACTGGCACAAGTACTGTTTGCCGATCCAGAAATCATGTTACTGGACGAACCGACCAACAACCTCGACATTAATACTATTCGTTGGTTGGAAAATGTGTTGGCCGAGCGCAACAGCACCATGGTTATCATTTCTCACGACCGTCACTTTTTAAATAGCGTATGTACGCACATGGCAGATTTAGACTACGGCGAGTTACGTCTATATCCAGGTAACTATGACGAATACATGTTTGCGGCCACTCAGTCTCGCGAGCGTTTGCTCTCTGATAACGCGAAGAAAAAAGCTCAAATAGCGGAGCTGCAAACCTTCGTCAGCCGCTTCTCAGCTAACGCTTCAAAGGCTAAGCAAGCGACATCGCGCGCCAAGCAGATTGATAAAATTCAACTAGAAGAAGTTAAAGCATCCAGCCGGGTTAACCCGTTTATTCGCTTCGAACAGCAAAAGCAGCTGTATCGCCTGGCACTGGAAGTCGAAGGGTTGAATAAAAGCTTTGGCGAACTAACCTTACTGAAAAACCTTAGTTTAACCATCGAAGTAGGTGAAAAAGTCGCTATTTTAGGTGCCAACGGTATTGGTAAAACCACCTTACTTAAATGCTTAGTTGGTGATACTAAGCCAGAATCTGGTACGGTGAAATGGTCAGAGAACGCCAAAATTGGTTATTATGCGCAGGACCATGCACATGAATTCAGTGAAGCCATGACATTGTTTGACTGGATGAGTCAGTGGAAACAACCGTCTGACGATGAACAAGCTATTCGTGGGATTCTTGGCCGGTTATTATTCTCACAAGATGAGATTAAAAAATCGGTCAAAGTGTTATCCGGTGGTGAAAAGGGCCGGATGTTGTTCGGCAAATTAATGCTGCAACGGCCTAATATTCTGGTGATGGATGAACCAACTAACCACCTTGATATGGAGTCGATTGAATCATTAAACCTGGCACTGGAACATTACAAAGGGACCTTACTGTTTGTCAGCCATGACCGCGAGTTTGTTTCCAGTCTGGCCAGCCGTATTATTGAAATTACTGACAAAGATATCCGAAACTTTGTCGGTACTTACGAAGAGTATCTGGCAGCACAAGCCGTTTAATCACACCATTGTTAATGAGACAATACTAAAGCCGGTTGATTTCTGACCGGCTTTTTCCTTGAAATTTCCGTCTTTTATCCCCATGTCTGTGTCAGAGCTGTTGAATCACGCCCGTCAAAATAGCATTTTGTGTTGTGGCATCACTAAGGTTTTAGCCGCGTAGTACATAATATATTTATACAGTTTAAGGGCTAAATAAGAGGAAGCATTATGAAAATTAATATAGGTATTGATGAAGACCAGCGTAAAGCAATTGCTCAGGGGTTGTCTGTGTTGCTAGCCGACAGCTACACCTTGTATTTAAAAACACATAATTATCATTGGAATGTTACCGGCCCGATGTTTCAGACTCTACACACCTTGTTTGAAACGCAATATAACGAACTAGCGTTAGCGGTAGATGAAATAGCTGAACGGATCCGTGCCTTAGGAGAATTTGCCCCAGGTTCTTACAAAGAATATGCCAAACTTACCAGCATTAAAGAAGCTGATGGTATTCCTTCTGCCGAAGAGATGATTAAAGATTTGGTGAAAGGCCAGGAAGCTATTGCTAAAACAGCACGTTCAATTGTACCAGTTGCAGCAGATGCCTCGGATGAGGTAACGCTTGATCTACTAACACAACGTATGACAGTACATGAAAAAACCGCCTGGATGTTACGCAGTCTGGTAGCTTAAACGTTAAGTTGGCACCGCGCTGACGCTGTTCGCTGTGCCAACTTGTTATTTGCCCGCCTTGTGGTTTTTATCAAGGTAAGTTTATAAAAACGCACTACATTGAAAAAAGACTAAGATTTTCTGACCAAAGCTTGTAAAATCGCTTGCAGCAGTAACACTTAGAGCTGACGTTAGTACATAGATGTCAGCTGAAGGAGAATCGTCAATGAAAGCGTTGCAGTATGCACAAAATGTTGCAGATCTGTTTGCTTTACCTGAAGGATACTTGCGGGTAAAAGAGCTAATGGACTCTGATACGGCCAGCTTGGATGAAATTGCAGACGTTATTTTGTTGGACCCGGTGCTAACCTCAAAATTATTGAAGCTGGCCAATAGCGCTATTTATAATCTGCCCTATCAGGTTGAAAATGTCAGTAAGGCTTTGTTGGTGCTGGGTAAAACGCAAGTTTACAACCTGGTGCTAAGCATAGGTATTTCATCAGCATGTAGCAAAGTAGATACATCGGCAATCGATTTAGAGCGATTTTGGGAGCAAAGTATTAATGCAGCCCTGATTGCGAAATTCCTCGCGCAATGTTGTAAAATCAAACCGACAGACAGATTTTATGTCGCTGGATTATTGCATAACATTGGTGAGTTGGTGGTTTTACAAAACAACACTGAGGTAGCGCATAGCTGTCAGGATTATGGTGTGGAAGAGCGTCCGTGGCAGTTACAACAACGCTTATTGCAATTTAGTTATGCTGAGTGTGGTGCTGAGCTGTTGCATTTATGGCATTTACCCGACAGTATCGTCGAACCCGTAGCCCTACAACACAACACTAAATTTGATCAGAAAAACAAAGCGCAGTTAATTATATATTTGGCAGTTAGGCTGGCGTTGGCTAATCAGCATCCGGAGCTATACTCCACCAAACAACTTATTGACCCCTTTGTGCTCGAGTTACTTGATTTAACTCAGCCCGATATACTCCGGGCTATAGATTTTTGTAATACAGAAGGTTTGTTTATCCTCTCCGTATTAAATCCCAGGATCAGCACTATTTATTAATCTATCTGCTGCATAGCTCTTATTGCGCTGTGCAGTTTTTCGGAATGCCTTTCATGAACAGCCCAAATACTAAATCGCCTCTTTACACCGCTTACGCGGGTTCTGCATTGCTAGAAACGCCATTACTTAACAAAGGTAGCGCCTTTACTGCTGAAGAACGTTTAGCATTTAACCTGGCGGGTTTACTGCCGCCGCGTTATGAAACGATTGAAGAGCAGGTTAGCCGAGCGTATCTGCAATATAAAAGCTTTGACACGGCAATCAACAAACACATCTATCTGCGGGCCATTCAGGATAATAACGAAACCTTGTTTTATAGCTTGTTACAACAACATCTCGATGAAATGTTGCCCATTGTATATACGCCAACAGTAGGGGATGCCTGTGAGCAGTTTTCTGACATTTACCGCAGTGCTCGTGGTTTGTTTATTAGCTATCAAGACCGGTATCAACTTGATGACGTGCTACGCAATGCTACGAAACGCAAAGTAAAAGTTATTGTAATTACCGACGGGGAACGTGTTTTAGGTTTGGGAGATCAGGGTATTGGCGGCATGGGGATCTCTATTGGTAAGTTGTCGTTATACACCGCTTGCGGTGGTATAAGTCCGGCTTATACCTTGCCCGTGATGCTTGATGTTGGTACCAACAATGAAAAGCTGCTTAATGATCCAATGTACATGGGGTTGCGGCACAAGCGGGTAAATCAGCTTGAATACGATGAGTTTGTCGATTTGTTTATTAAGGCGGTAAAACGGCGCTGGCCCGAGGCTATTATACAATTTGAAGATTTTGCTCAGCCCAATGCCATGCCGTTGCTACAACGTTATCGCGAACAAGTATGTTGTTTTAATGATGATATTCAGGGTACTGCGGCGGTAACAGTAGGAACCTTGTTAGCGGCGTGCAGAAGTAAGCAGGTTAAATTGTCAGCGCAAAAAGTGGTGTTTGTTGGCGCTGGCTCTGCAGGCTGTGGTATCGCAGAGCAAGTGATAAGCCAGATGGTTGCCGAAGGTGTTAGCGAGGCGCAGGCACGTAGCCAGATTTTCATGATTGACCGTTTCGGCTTACTTACCGATAGTACGCCTGGGCTGCGTGATTTTCAGCAAGCACTGGTGCAATCATCAACGGCGATAGCCGACTGGAGTTACAGTAGCGAGTTTCCAAGCTTACGTGATGTGATGAACTGCGCCAAACCCGGCGTGTTGATTGGTGTATCGGGGCAACCAGGTTTGTTCACTGAGGCCGTAGTTAAGGCAATGAAGAAAGGTTGTGACACGCCAATCATTTTCCCGCTGTCTAATCCATCGCGGCAGATTGAAGCAACGCCTGAGCAGGTAATAAACTGGACTGAAGGGGATGTCATTATTGCAACCGGCAGCCCATTTCCTGCGGTAAGTTACGCCGGTAAGCGTTATCCAATTGCCCAATGTAACAACAGCTATATATTTCCGGGGATTGGCCTGGGGGTATTGGCTTGTAAAGCCAGGTTAATCAGTGATGAAATGTTGGGCTCGGCCAGCAAAACCCTGTCTGAAGCATCGCCCTTGGCAAATACTGGTCAGGGTGGCTTGTTGCCGGCCTTTACCGAACTGGCGGCATTGAGCAAGCAGATAGCCTTTAATGTGGCCAAAACAGCGATGCAACAAGGGTTGGCATTGGAACTGGCAGATGAGTTGTTATGGCAAAAAATTAATGACAATTTTTGGACGCCACAATATCGGCAATATAAACGCGTCAGTGCTTAAGCACTGACAAAGCTGGTTACAATTAGTTTTAGACTAATCGACAGACTGCGGGTAGGCTTGGGGTGGTAATATCCACAATAACAAGGAACCCAATATAATGCGCAAGTCTTTGACAGCCTTAGCTGTAGCCGGCTTAATTGCCGGCTGCGGTCCTACGTCACAACCCACATCGCAAACCACCACCACGGCGACAGCTGTTGTTGCTGAGCAGCAGTCAGAGACCGAGCGATTAAACCAGTGGTTTGAAGCCAAATACGAACAACAACTGCAGCAAAGTCCATTGCAAATGACTTTTCTTGGTCGCAAAGATAAATATGATCAAGTTGATGACACCTCAGCAGCCGCTGAAGATAAACAATTGGCATGGTTGGGGGAAACGGTTGCAGAGCTAAAAGCAAGCTTTGATTACGACAAGCTCGAACCTGAAGCTAAAACTTCCTATGACATTTGGATATACCAATACGAACAAGCCCTGCAAGGTGTGCCGTTTCGTAGTAATGGCTATGTTTTTACCCAAATGCAAGGCATTCATGCCATGCTGCCACAAATTATGATTAACTTTCATAAAGTCGATACAGTTGAAGATATGCAGGCCTATGTCACGCGTATTGAGGGTATTAGTCGGGCATTGGTGCAACTGCTACAACGGGCGCAGGACAATGCAGCACACGATGTCCGCCCACCACGTTTTGCCTATGAAGGCGTGTTGCAGCAGATCAACAACTTAATCAGTGGTGCGCCTTTTACTGAGGTTGAACAAGACATTCCACTATGGAGCGATGCCAAAAGCAAGATTGAGGCGTTAGTGAAAGCTGACAAATTAACAGACGAGCAAGCAAAACAATTAACCGACGATACCAAGCTGGCTTTGCAAACACACTTTTTACCGGCCTATAACGCATTAAAACAATGGTTAGAACAAGACATTGCCAATACTGATGAAGTTGCTACCGGTGTGGGCAAGCAAAAAAATGGTCGTGATTATTATAACTACGCGCTAAAGGTATCAACCACCACCGACCTGACGGCTGAGCAAATTCACCAAATTGGTTTGGACGAAGTTGCACGTTTGACCAGTGAAATGAACGCCATCAAAGACAAAGTGGGTTTTGCTGGTGATTTAAAAGCATTTTTCAAATTTATTAAAGACGATGATCAGTTCTACTATCCGGATACTGATGCAGGGCGGGAGGGTTACCTGGAGGACTCGCGGCAATATCTGGCGTTTATTAACGATAAACTGCCACAGTACTTTGGCATTTTACCTAAAGCTGATTTAGTGGTGAAACGGGTAGAACCGTTTCGAGAGCAGCCTGGTGCGGCCCAACACTATTTCCCTGGTACGCCAGACGGTGCAAGGCCGGGTATTTATTACGCGCATTTGTCTGATATGCGTTCAATGCCCAAAAATGAAATGGAAGCCATTGCCTATCACGAAGGTAGCCCGGGCCACCATATGCAAATTTCGATTGCACAGGAATTGACCACAGTACCCACATTTCGTACTCAGGCCGGTTTTACCGTGTACTCAGAAGGCTGGGCATTGTATTCGGAGTTGCTGGCAAAAGAGATGGGCGCCTATCAGAACCCATACTCCGATTTTGGCCGGTTAATTACCGAAATGTGGCGCGCAGTGCGTCTTGTCGTTGACACCGGCCTGCACAGTAAAGGCTGGACTGAACAACAGGCAATTGATTACTTCTTGGAAAAAACGCCAATTGCAGAGGGTGCGGTTATTTCAGAAGTACGTCGCTACATTGTTTGGCCCGGACAAGCAACAGCTTACAAAATTGGTATGATCAAAATTCTGGATCTGCGCAGTAAAGCGCAGCAGCAATTGGGTGAAAAGTTTGATATTCGTGCATTTCACGATACCGTACTTGGCGGTGGCGCTTTACCGCTTAAAGTGCTGGAAAAACGGGTAGATAATTGGATCGCCAGGGTAAAATCGAGTTAGTTTATCTAAACGGTTAAAACCGTGCAGCTAACTT
This sequence comes from Rheinheimera maricola, assembly GCF_016918075.2. Lineage (GTDB taxonomy): Bacteria > Pseudomonadota > Gammaproteobacteria > Enterobacterales > Alteromonadaceae > Alishewanella > Alishewanella maricola_A. The sequence continues at coordinate 1,022,664 of NZ_JAERPS020000001.1, forward strand.
AGCCACCTGACGGCAGATAAGGGCTGTTCATCGCGTATGAGCAGCCTTTTTTGATCACTCATCACAAAAAGCCGTATATTAACGCCAATTAGCCCAATGCTGTGATGAAGGACAAGAAATGACGTTGATACGCCAATCGATATGGCTCAGTGCACTGCTGATGTGTTTACCGCTTCAGGCTCAGGTAGCCGGTGGCGGCCGGGCCGCTCAGGTGATAACTGCTACAATACAATTTGAGCAGCAAACCAGCCGGGTCGAGGCAGTGGGTACCGCTGAAGCTATGCGCTCGGTGGTGGTGTATCCGGCAGTGGCTGATAAAGTCACCAGTGTCAATTTTGTGCCAGGCCAAGCAGTCAAGCAGGGCGATGTGCTACTGCAACTTGACTCGCGGCGCCAGCAAGTAGCGCTTGAACGCGTAACCATACAGCTGGCAGACGCTGAGCGCACAGTAACCCGCTTGCAAGAGAGCCGTAAGCGCGGGGCCATTGCGCAAAGTGATCTGGATGATGCGATAACAGCACGTGATCTGCTTAAAGTGCAATTGGCCGAAACCAAAACCGAACTGGAAGACCGCACTGTTCGGGCGCCATTTACCGGTGTGGTCGGTTTTACCGACGTAGAGCAGGGCGATCGTATTACGTTGCAAACCGCCATCACTACAATTGATAACCGCGAACAATTACTGATTAACTTTAATGCGCCTGAAGCAGCACTGCCAATTCTGCAAGGTAATGCCAGCGTTGAACTGGAGCCGTGGCAAGCGCAAGGCGAGCGCATTCGTGCAGACATTGCTCAGGTAGATTCGCGCATTGATAACATCAACCGTAGTATCCGGGTGCGGGCATTATTAGATAACGCTGCAGATTTGTATCGTCCTGGCATGAGTTTTCGCGTGATCCTGCAACTGGCAGGTGCGGAATATGCGGTTATACCCGAAGCGGCATTACTGTGGGGAGCCACCAGCGCTTATGTTTGGCTGATGCAAGACGGCAAAGCCAGCCGGGTGGATGTGCAAATTAAACAGCGACTAAGTGGCCGTTTACTGGTATCAGGGGCGCTAAGTGCGAATGACAGCTTAATTGTTGAGGGCGTACAAACGCTGCGCGAAGGCCAGGCAGTTAAGGCGATAACCAACGGGGGCGCTCCTTTATGAGCCAGCAAACCCCACAGAACGATTTACCGTCATTAGCCATTCGCCGCCCGGTGTTAATTGTGGTGCTGAACCTGCTGATTATCATTGCGGGTTTTGCTGCATTAAGCGCCATTGAAGTACGCGAACTGCCCGATGTTGACCGACCTATCGTTTCTGTCACTGCGGCATTTCCCGGTGGCTCACCAGAAACTGTAGACACCGAAGTTACCAGCAAACTAGAAGGTGCAGTGGCCCGTGTTAGCGGTGTTAAATCGATTAACGCCTCCAGCGAGGAGGGGAGCTCGCGGGTACGGGTTGAGTTTCGTCCCGGTATTAATTTAGATGACGCCGCTAACGAAACGCGCGAAGCCGTTAGCCGGGTGCAACGTGAACTGCCCGATGCGGTAGAGCGGTTGTCTATTATTAAAGCCGACAACGATGCGGAATCTGTGGTTAGCCTGGCGGTATCCAGTGAAACGTTAGATTTAGAAAGCCTGACCGAGCGAGTAGAAACGGATTTAGCACCTTTGTTTTTAAGCATTCCCGGTGTGGCCGATGTGCGCTTAAATGGCGATCGTGAGAGGGTGCTACGTGTGCTGTTGGATCCACTGCGCCTGACCAGCTTTAACTTGTCGGTTACCGATGTCGCTGCAGCACTGCGTCAGGCGCCGTTTGATGTGCCTGCCGGCAGTATGAAATCGACCGACCAGCAATTGATTGTGCGTGCTGATGCCACATCAATAACTGCAGAGCAGGTTGAAGATATTATTGTTAGCGGCAATACGCGCATTGGCGATGTTGCTACAGTCTATTTTGGCCCGGCGGATGCACAAAGCCTGGTGAGGCTGGATGGTAAACCGGTAATTGGGCTGGGTGTTATTCGTCAAGCGCGGTCAAACACTATTGAGATATCTGACGAAGTTCTGGCGTTAGTCGAACAGCTAAAAAGTCGCTTTCCTGATCTGCAGATGCAGGTAACTTCGGATGACGCAGAGTTTATCCGTGGCTCGGTCAAAGAGGTCATTACCTCACTGGTGCTTACCATTGGCCTGGTGGTGGCTACGTTATGGCTGTTTATCGGCTCAGGTCGCGCCACCATTATTCCGGCTCTGTCGATACCGGTATCGTTGATTGGCGCCTTAGCGGCTATCTGGCTGATGGGGTTTTCCATTAACATTCTAACGCTGCTGGCTTTGGTATTGGCCACCGGCTTGATTGTTGATGATGCCATAGTAGTAACTGAAAACATTCAGCGTCGCCGTGCCATGGGGTTAGGCGCCCGCGCTGCCGCGGTTATTGGCACGCGGGAAGTGTTTTTTGCCGTAGTCGCCACTACCGCTGTACTGGTCGCGGTGTTTGTGCCGATAGCATTTTTGCCCTCAACCGCCGGCCGGTTATTCCGTGAATTTGGCGGTGTATTGGCCATTGCCGTCATCATTTCATCCTTTGTAGCGCTGTCACTGGTACCGGCCCTTACCGCGCGCTTACCGCTAAAAGCTAACAGCACCAGCCGCTTATCTGCCGCAGGAAATAAAATGCTGGGTTGGTACCAGCGTAGCCTGCATGTCGCGCTGGACAAAGCCTGGTGGGTATTTATTGCCAGCATGTTGGCAGCTATTGCCGCTATAAGCTTATACACGCAGCTGAACAACGAGCTAATGCCAAGTGAAGATCGGGGCAGTATCCGCATCTTTGCCCGCGGCCCGGATGGGGTTGGGCTGAATTTTATGGACCGTCAGGCCGACAAAATGGAAGATATTTTGCTGCCCTATGTTAACGGCGGTGATATCGACTCCATCTACACCGTGGTAGGCCAGTGGGACCCTAATCTGGCGTTTATTACAGTACCGTTAAAACACTGGGACGAACGTAGCCGCTCGCAGCAGCAAATTATCGATGACATTCGCGGGCCACTGGCTGCCATTCCCGGCGCCCCGGCGCGTGCCTTTGGCTCCAATAGCCTTAATTTGCGTGGTCAGGGCGGTGGGCTTGAACTGGCATTAACCGGCCAGAGTTATGCTGAAATTTTTGCTGCTGCACAGGCGTTTTCAAAAGTGATCCAGCAGCAACTGCCGCAACTAGGTATGCCGCGTATTTCATATCAGCCAACTCAACCACAGCTTAGGGTGAACATTGACCGGCGCCGGGCGCAGGAGCTCGGCGTACCATTGTCAGATATTGCCACTACATTACGTGTGGCCATCAACGGTGATGATTTGGCAGATTTAAACGTGGGCGACCAGGCCATTCCAATCATTTTGCAGGCGCAAAGTAGCCAGATAAAAGACCCTACCGATCTGGCCAATTTATATGTCGGTTCAAGCACGGGGGGGTTAGTACCGCTATCCAGTCTGGCGTATATTTCTGAAGAGGGCGTAGCGGCCGAGCTGGAGCGTCAGGCGCAGCGTCGCGCCATTGAGATGGAAATGGAGTTGCCAGCAGATCTGCCACTACAGCAAGCAGTTGAGCAGTTGCGTAGTTTGGCAGAGCAGCATTTGCCCAGTGGTATCGGCCTTATTTTTTTAGGTGAAGCTCTGACGTTTGAAGAAACGGCCCGCGAAGTAACGCTGACCTACGTACTGGCCTTTGTTATTGTATTGCTGGTGCTGGCAGCACAGTTTGAAAGCGTTAACAGCGCGGTGGTGGTAATGGCTACCGTACCTTTCGGTATTGCGGCGGCACTGTTTGCGCTATTCTTAACCGGTACCTCCATTAATATCTATTCGCAAATTGGTTTGGTGATGCTAATTGGCTTACTGGCAAAAAATGCTATTCTGCTGGTTGAATTTGCAGATCAATTACGCGATCAGGGGTATGAAGTGCGTAAAGCGGTAGAGCAGGCGGCCAGTATTCGCTTGCGGCCAATCACCATGACGTTGCTGTCTACCTTACTTGGCGGACTACCGCTAATTTTATCCACCGGTGCCGGTGCTGAAGCACGCAATGCCATAGGCTGGGTGGTGTTTGGTGGATTGGGTATTGCGGTAGTATTTACGCTGTATTTAACCCCGGTGTTGTATCTGGCGCTGGCGCGTTTTACCAAGCCACGTGCTGATGAAACTAAGCGGCTACAAACTGAACTGCAGCAAGCAGAGCAATTGGAATAGGTGTTATCAGCTAAATAAGGAGCATACCATCAGCAACAAGCGGCCCGATATAACCCCTGGGGTGAATGATCTGTGGTTTTTACCGCTGGGCGGTACCGGCGAGATTGGCATGAACCTGAACTTATACGGGCATGCCGGGCGCTGGCTGATGGTTGACTGCGGGGTTACCTTTAATAGTCCGTTATCGCCTTTGCAACAGAGTAGTTCCAGCACCGCAGTGCAAAAAGCCGAGGTGCTGGCGGCAGATCCGGCGTTTATCTGTGCGCAGCGTGAAAACTTGTGCGGTATTGTTATTACCCATGCCCATGAAGATCACATAGGCGCATTGCCTCAGTTGTGGCCGCGGTTTAATTGCCCGGTATACACCACTGCTTTTACCGCTGAAATTTTGCGGCGTAAATTAGCCGGCACGGGGTTGTTGGATAAAATGCCAATCATTGAAGTACCCAGCGGCGGCACAGTAAATATTGGCCCGTTTAGCTTAAATTGGCTGGCCATTACCCATTCCATTCCAGAACCACATGCGCTACTCATAAGCACCGCCGCCGGCAGCGTGTTTCATACCGCAGACTGGAAAATAGATGAGCAACCCATTACCGGGCGAGCCTTTAAAGCGGCGCCTTTTAAACGGCTGGCACAGCACAATATTACCGCTATGGTGTGCGACTCGACCAACGCCCTGCGTGATGGTTTTTCGGTTTCTGAAACCGCCTGCGCTGAGGCCTTATTGCAGGTTATTAAAGCTGCCACTGGCCGGGTGGTCGTCAGCGGCTTTAGCTCAAATGTCGGCAGGCTTATTTCTCTGGCACGTATTGCCGCCAAAACCGGCCGTTATCTGGCACTACTAGGGCGATCGTTAAACAATATGGTGGGTGCCGCCAGAGCAACCGGTTATTGGCCTGACGACTTACCCCTGGCCGATGCCGAGCACATTGGCTATCTGCCGCGCCATGAGGTGTTAGTCATTGCCACCGGCTCACAGGGTGAGCCACGCGCCGCGTTAAACAAGCTGGCCGATGACAGCCACCCGCAGCTGTTGTTAGAGCAGGGTGATTTAGTGGTGTTTAGCTCAATTATTATTCCCGGTAATGAAATGCTGATAAGCCGGCTAGTAGACAAATTTAACGGCCGCAATATCCAGACACTGCAAAGCCATAACACCAAACTGCCCATTCATGTTTCTGGCCACCCTTGTCGCGGCGAACTGGATTTACTCTATCGTTGGGTGCAGCCACAAATTGCCGTGCCGGTGCATGGCGAGGCCGCGCACATCGCCGCCAATGCTGGTGTGGCAAAAGCCGCCGGCGTACCGCAGCAACTTAGCGGATTAAATGGCGATTTATTTGTATTGGCCCCCTCAGCGCGGCTATGGCCGGGTTTTGCCACAGTTGGCCGCATTGTCATAAGTTCACACTGAGCTTAATTGCTGGTTGCGACGTAAGTAGTGCTATTGCTTGGCTGTCTGGTAGGAATAATGTCATCAAACTCGAAAGTGCCGGTTAGCCGGTTGTCCCGTTTTCGCTCGCTGGCATCGCTGGCAGGGCGCGTTGCCGGCGGTATGCTGGCCGAAGGCGCGCGACAGCTGGCGCAGGGTAACCGGCCCACAAAAGCCGGCATGTTATTAACCAGCGACAATGTGCGCCGCGTTGCCGATAAACTGGCGCATATGCGCGGTGCTGCCATGAAAGTAGGCCAGCTGTTATCCATGGACGCTGGTGATATGCTGCCAGCGGAGCTGAGTAACATTCTGGCCAGATTGCGTGCCAATGCCAACCCCATGCCGCCAAAACAGCTAACGCAGGTACTGCGCACAGAGCTGGGCGAAAACTGGTTGTCGCATTTCAGTGATTTTAGCTTCAGCCCTTTGGCAGCGGCCTCTATCGGGCAGGTGCATCAGGCCTACCACGACGACGGCCGCCGCCTGGCGGTGAAAATTCAATATCCGGGTATTAAGGGCAGTATCGACAATGACGTTGACAACGTGGCCACCTTGCTGCGTATCAGCGGCCTGCTGCCGGCAGATGTGGACTATCAAAGCCTGCTACACGAAGCCAAGCAACAACTTAACAACGAAGCAGATTATCGCTTGGAAGCCAGTTACCTGAACCGTTACCGTGAGCTGTTACAACATGACAAAGCGTATCTGTTGCCCGAGGTGCTGCCAGCGTTATGTAGTAGTAGTATTTTGTGTATGACCTATGTTGAAGGTGTGCCGATAGATACTTTGCAACACGACGGCCAGCAGGTGCGCGACAAGGTCATGCAGCAGCTGTTTGTTCTGCTGTTTCGCGAATTGTTTCAGTTTAAGCTGGTGCAAACCGATCCCAACTTTGCTAACTACTTGTATAACCGCGACACCGGTCAGCTGGTGTTGTTAGATTTTGGTGCCTGCCGTGATTATTCAGCAAAAATCAGTAACGCGTACCGAGATTTATTTGCCGCTGCCATCGAGAAAGACCAGCAAGCCATGGCGAATGCCCTGACCGATATTGGTTTTTTTAGCCAAAACATTTTGCCGGCACAAAAGCAAGCAGTGCTGAACTTAGTGCAGTTAGCCTGCGAGCCCCTGAACGAAAACCAGAGTTTTGACTTTGCTGGCAGTGATTTAGCCAGCCGGTTGCGTGACGCCGGCGCCGCGTTGAGCATGCAACAAAACTACTGGCACACACCGCCGGCTGATGCGTTATTTTTACACCGTAAAATTGCCGGTTTATATTTGCTGGCAGCACGGCTTAACGCCCGCACAAATTTGCGGGCACTGCTGCTACCGTTTTTGGACACAGTGAGCAGCATTACAATGAAATAACGATGCTGAAGTTACAAATCCAACTTATCAAAATCACTGCTGCTATGGCGCTCTGGTAGTTGTGGCCCATCGCCCCAATTCCGGTTCACCACAGAGCCGCGCTTTACCGCCGGGCGCTGGTCAATTTGCTTAGCCCAGCGCAACACGTTTTTGTAGCTGGCGACGTCAAGAAACCCGGCAGCGTTATACAGCCGGCCCAGCACTAAACCACCGTACCAGGGCCAGATGGCTATGTCGGCAATACTGTAGTCATCGCCTGCGACAAATTCATTCTGAGCCAGCTGTTTGTCCAGCACGTCTAACTGTCGTTTGGTTTCCATTGCATAGCGGTTTATCGGATATTCATACTTCTCTGGCGCGTATGCATAAAAGTGACCAAAACCACCACCAACAAAGGGGGCGCTACCCATTTGCCAGAACAGCCAGTTCAGCACTTCGCTGCGATTAGTGATATCTTTGGGTAAAAAAGCGTCAAATTTTTCGGCCAGATATAACAGGATAGAACCCGATTCAAACAGCTGCACATTGGTAGTGGTATCCAGCAGCGCCGGAATTTTTGAGTTGGGGTTTAGCGCAACAAAACCGCTGCCAAACTGATCGCCGTCTTTAATGCTAATAAGCCAGGCATCGTATTCTGCACCGGTTTTACCCGCCGCCAGCAACTCTTCCAGCATAATGGTTACTTTTACGCCATTGGGGGTTGCCAATGAATACAGTTGTAATGGCATCTTGCCCATCGGTAGTGTTTTTTCATGTGTCGCACCGGCAACTGGCCGGTTAATGCTGGCGAACTGGCCGCCGTTGGCTGCATCCCAGGTCCATACGTCGGGTGGGGTATAACTACTCATAAAACCTCCTGTTACGGTGTCATTGTTTGTCAAAATAAGCATAAACTGTCAGACAGTTATGGGCGGATAACGGCATAAATTCAAGCATAACAATATGATCCAACAAGAGGTTTTAGCACTAAGACATACCTAATTCGAATATGTCGCTGACACCATAGGCCATACACTGTCAGTCTGCTTACGCCAACAAGGTGATACGGTTCAACAAGATGATTAAAAACAGAAACATTAAACAGCTAGCAGCAATGCTTTGTGCCGCTGTATTAGCCAGCTGTGCTGCCCCCATACCTGAACGCGTTTCGGCAGGATCTGAAAGCGTTACCACCGCTGTCAGCATGCCGGTTAATGTCAGTTACAGTAGCCTGCTAGCAGAAGCACAAGCCGATAATAGCCTGAAGCTGGCGTATGGCAATGAGCCGCTGCAGTTTGGCCGCTTATACTTGCCACCAGAAACGACGACTGCTGCGGCGACACCGTTACTGGTTTTTATTCACGGCGGCTGCTGGTTAAATGCCTATGATATGGTTCACAGCACCGCATTTAGTCAGGCCGTAGCAAAGGCGGGCATCGCAGTATGGTCGCTGGAGTACCGTCGTAGCGGCGATGCTGGAGGCGGCTGGCCAGGCAGCCTGGACGATGTGTTGGCTGGTTTAGCATTCGCCCGGCAGAATTTAGCGACACTAGTGCCAGGCGTTACACTGGACCAGCATAATATTGTGCTGGCGGGGCACTCGGCGGGTGGTCAGTTGGCATTGTTAGCGGGTGCACAGCAGCAGGGCGCGCAGCGCAACGCGGTACGTGGCGTTATTGGTTTGGCCGCTATTACCAATTTGCTAACCTACGCTCAGGGTGGTAACAGTTGCCAGCGCGCCACCACGCAATTTATGGCCGGTACACCACAGCAATGGCCGGGGCGTTATCTGTTGGCCAGCCCGGCAATGCAACCGGCACCGGCGAAAAGCTTGTTGTTACAGGGCAGCAACGATAGCATAGTACCTGTTGATCAGGCCAGCGACAGCGGTATGCCATACCGTTTAGTGGAAGAGGCCGGCCATTTTGACTGGATCCACCCGCAAACCAAGGCCTATACACAGTTTTTAGCCACGCTAATGGAGTTAGTAGCACAGTGAGCAACGCAGTAAACCAAACCCTAAGCTACCGTGATCTGCAACAGCGTGATCTGCAGGATGTGCTGGCCAGCAAACGCCAGGCATTTTTATTGCCCGAGAACTCTATTTACCTGGACGGTAATTCGCTTGGTGCCATGCCTAAGGCAGCGGCAGAGCGCGCCCAGCAGGTGTTGTTAACAGAATGGGCAGAAGATCTGATTAAAAGCTGGAACAGTCACAACTGGATTGATTTACCGCTGCAGGTAGGTAATAAAATTGGCCGTTTAATTGGCGCGGCGGACGGACAGGTTATTTGCTGCGACTCGACCTCAGTAAACTTATTTAAAGTACTGGCCAGCGCCATGTTAATGCAACCGGGGCGCAGTGTGGTGCTGTCGCAGGCGGGTAACTTTCCTACCGATTTATACATGGTAGAAGGCCTCGCCAGCCTGCTGGGCAGCCAGCATTGCCAGTTGCAGCTGGTCGAAGACAGCGCATTAGAACAGGCCATAACCACAGATGTGGCGGTAATGCTGCTGACACAGGTTGATTTTCGCAGCGGCCGCTTACTGGATATGCAGCACCTTACTCAGCTGGCGCATGCTAACGGTGTGCTGGTTATTTGGGATTTAGCCCACAGCGCCGGAGCCTTGCCCATTGAACTGGATAACTGCGAGGTAGATTTTGCCGTTGGCTGTGGTTACAAATACCTGAACGGTGGCCCGGGCGCGCCGGCGTTTTTGTATGCTGCCAAGCGCCATCATGCCGCCCTTTGTCAGCCATTGAGCGGTTGGATGGGGCACAGCAACCCGTTTAGCTTTAACCATCGTTATGAAAAATCTGCCGACATCAAGCAGTTTTTAACCGGCACACCGCCAGTGTTATCAATGAGTGTGTTAGATACAGCCTTAGATGTGTTCCATGATGTGGATATGACGCAACTGCGCGATAAATCTTTAGCCCTAAGCCGCAATTTTGCTCAGTTGGTGGCGCAACACGACTGCCTGCAAGATTTAGCCTTAATTACGCCGCTAACCGATCAGCAGCGCGGCAGTCAGTTGGCGTATCAGCATCCGGATGCGTATGCCTTGTGTCAGGCTCTGATCAAGCAGGGCGTCATTGCCGATTTTCGCGCGCCGAATATTCTGCGACTGGGCTTTACGCCGCTGTATCTGCGCTTTATCGATATGTGGACCGCGGTTGAGATCCTGGCTGATATCGTGCGTACCGCTGAATATAAAAAAGCAGAATATGCCGTTAAGCAAAAGGTTACCTAGTGCTAAGCATAAAATGGCTGTACAGCTTGCAGCAGGTAACCGCCGCGCAGTGGGATCCGTTGTTTGGTGCTGCTATAGCTGGCGATAACCCGTTTTGCCGCCATGGATTTTTACTGGCACTAGAGCAGGGAGGCAGTGTCGATGCCGGCAACAGCCAGCATAATACCGGCTGGATTAGCCAGCATTTAACCTTGTGGCAGGGTGATACGCTGGTAGCCGCCGTGCCGGGTTATATAAAAAGCCACTCGTACGGTGAATACCTGTTCGACTGGCAAATTGCCGATGCCTACCGTCAATTTAATTTACCGTATTATCCAAAATGGCTTGCCGCCATTCCGTTTACGCCCGTGAGCGGGCCCCGATTAGGCATGCTGAATACGGTTGAAAGCGAAACTGTGTTGGCTTTAGTGTGTGAGGCACTGCAACAAGGCCTGAGTGAGCAACGTTTTTGCCGTGTGCAGTGGCTGTATACCAGCGCAGCGTTGCAACATAGCCTTAGTCAGAAGGGCTTTTTAGCCCGTCATGATGTGCAGTTTTTATGGCACAACGCCGGTTACAACCAGTTTGATGACTATTTGCAGCGGTTAACTGCACGCAAGCGCAAGCAAATCCGGCACGAGCGCGACAGCAGTGCGGGCTTTCACATCAGAACGCTGCACGGCAGCGAGCTAAGCGCAGCGCACTGGCAGGCGATAACCCACTGTTACCAGGCAACCTACTTAAAACGCTCTGGTCATATAGGTTATATAAGCGCCGACAGCTTTATACAGTTAGGTGCAAGCATGGCAGACAATATAGTGGTATTTGCCGCCTTTGCTGACAGTACCTCAGAGGATATGTTGGCCATGGCACTGTGTTTTAGCAGTAGCGATACCTTGTATGGCCGCTACTGGGGCGCACTGGTCGATGCCGACTGCCTGCATTTCGAACTGTGCTACTACCAGGGTATTGCCTACTGCATTGCGCAGCGGCTTAACTACTTTGACGCCGGAGCCCAGGGCGAGCACAAGCTAAAACGCGGCTTTGAGCCGGTAACGCGTTATGGTAGTTACTGCTTTGCCGACACACCGCTAAGCAGCGCCATTACTGACTATTTCCGGCAAGAAACAGCTCACCTTAGCCACTACAGCGCCGAAGCAATTCAGGCTTTACCGTTTAAGCATCTGTAGCGGCTATTTTTAAGTCATTTACTACTTGGTCTATCAATGTACCTTATACTGCGAAGCCAGCATAAATTTAGAGCACGCTTTTTCGTGGATCAAGATTGCAAAAACAACACTTTCTGGTTAGATTGAATAACGTTTACAGCAGAACTACAGGAAGTCAAAATGAAAAAGTGGACAAGTGCAATAATTGCGGCCGCGCTAATGTCAACAGGTGTAAGTGCTAATACACAAGACTATAAGTTAGTTACCGTCGCGGGCTATCTTAACTTTTATTTGTTGAACCTGAATGCTTGTGAAGACTTTCATCCATCAGTTCGCTCTGCAGCTTATGACGCAGAGAAAAACCTCTACCCATTGCTGGACAAACTGTACAACAAAATGGGTGGTGTTGACGGAGCCAACCAGAAGTTAGTTGCTGATATTGTGATGAAGCGGCGTAATATGTTAAACGCACAAATTACCGACGGCGATTTTACCATTGAACATTGCCAGGCTATTGTGAAGATTTTAAGCGAAGATGGTTTAGATAAAACGTTACTTAGCGCATTAAACTAAATAACGTTGTTAGACTTAAAACCGCCAGCGTAATGCTGGCGGTTTTGTTTGGCGTGTATGTCGATATTTACGCTAATGCCAGTACTGATTATGGTGAACAGGCAACCGGTGTTATTGTCAGGAGTGGGTTTTGCTGAATGTATCAGCTGTTTCTCTTTCGCTTGGTGGTCAGGCGGTGTTGCATGACATTAATTTTGCTCTAACACGAGGCGAGTTTGTTGGCGTTATTGGCCCCAATGGCGCGGGTAAAAGTAGCTTGCTACGCGTTTTACATCGTGAACATGTGCCGCAAAGCGGTAAAATCATATTAAAGCATAAGTCGTTGCAACAATTTAGCGCTGTTGACCTTGCACGTACCGTCGCGGTGGTAAGCCAAAGTCCGCCGCCGCTCTTTGCGCTGAGCGTACAACAAGTAGCAACAATGGGGTTGTTGCCACATAAAAGCTGGTTTCAATTAAACAGTAGCCACGATATTAAGCAGATCAGCCTGGCGTTAGATAAAGTTGGGCTAAAGGCTAAAACCACGCAAGCTGTAGATACGCTATCGGGTGGTGAATTACAGCGATTGCACATTGCCAGAGCTCTGGTGCAACAACCAGCATTGTTGTTACTGGATGAGCCGACAAACCATTTGGATGTGCAGTATCAACATCAGGTGTTGCAATTGGTTCGTAGCCTTGCCATACCAGCACTCGCCTGTTTACATGATCTAAACTTGGCAGCGTTATACTGTGATAAAATTCTCTTGCTAGACAAAGGTCGGCAAATCGCCTTTGGTTCTCCAGAGCAGGTGCTGCAAAGCGGGTTAATACAGCAAGTGTTTGGGGTTGCCTGTGACATTGCTTATCATCCACAACTGAAAAAGTTACAGGTAACGTTCCTACCACATCTGGGTCTTAGCACATGTTGAAGCATCACGTTCGGCCAAATTTTACCGCTGTAATGGCCACCTCTTTGTTACTGCTACTGTTTAGCATGTTTTTTAGCTTGACGTTTGGTAGTGTCAACCTAAGCATAAACGCTACATTTAACACGCTGATAGGAAGCTCGGCACAGTCTGAATTGGCCCATAGCATAGTTTGGCAGATCCGTTTACCAAGGCTACTTTGCGCTATGCTGGTTGGCGCAGGTTTGGCCATTAGCGGAGCGGTGTTACAAAATGCCAGCCGCAATCCCCTGGCAGATCCATATTTATTTGGTTTGATGGCGGGTGCGGGGCTAGGTGCAACGCTGGTCAGTGTGGTACTGCCACCACAGCTAGTGAGTATGGCGCTTGGGGCGTTTGCGGGGGCTCTATTTGCCGTGGCGTTAGTATTTACAGTATGTGCAGGACAACAGTGGCGTAAAGTTGAAATTACCTTGCTAGCGGGTGTCGCAGTGTCGTTTATGTTAAGCGCAATCAGCAGCTTTATTTTGTATTTCGCCGAACCATTTGCAGCAAACCGTATAATGTTCTGGTTAATGGGCAGTCTAAGCCGTACCGACTGGTACAGTGTATTGTTGCTAGCACCGGTAACCTTATTGGTATTTACTCTGGCGCTTGCGCTGCGCCGTCAATTAGATGCACTACTGCTAAGTGATGATTGTGCGCGTACGCTGGGCGTTAATACTTTGCGGCTGCGATTGATACTGCTGCTGTCTACCGCCTTACTGACCGCCTGTATTGTATCACAGTGTGGTGGTATAGCCTTTGTCGGCTTGATGATCCCGCATATTGTCAGACATTTTTTTGGTGTCACCTCTAGTCGCCTATTACTGGGATGTGCCGTGGTAGGGGCGTTATTTATGATCTGGGTAGATAACCTTGCCCGTACTGTGCTGCCGCAGCAAGAGATCCCGCTGGGCGTGATTACGTCATTAGCGGGTAGTGTGTTTTTTCTTATTATTATGCGCCGGCAACGGCTACAGTGACGAACTATGAGTATTGATGATCAAAAACAGCAACGCCACCGCGAGCGTCAAAAGCGGTTAAAAACGCAAGTAGATCAAGCTGTCGCTGCGGCAACAGACGAAAAAGGACTATTACTAGTAATAACCGGTAATGGTAAAGGTAAATCTACTTCTGGTTTTGGTACGGTAGCCAGAGCTGTAGGGCATGGCCTGCGTGCTGGCGTGGTGCAATTTATTAAAGGTGGTTGGGACTGCGGCGAACGTAACTTATTACAGCAACACGGTGTTCAGTTTGCCGTAATGGCGACGGGCTTTACTTGGGATACTCAAGATAAACAAGCCGATATTGCCGCAGCTGAGTTAGTGTGGCAGCAAGCCGAGGTTTTTCTGGCAGACTCCACTATTGATCTGGTGTTGCTCGATGAGCTGACCTATATGCTTAGCTATCATTACTTGCCGTTGGAGCGGGTCGAGCAAGCGCTGCAAAACCGTCCACTATCACAACATGTGGTTATCACAGGCCGTGCTTGTCATCGTCGGCTAATTGAACTGGCCGACACAGTAAGTGAAGTACAAAACATTAAACATGCGTTTGATAATGGCATTAAAGCACAGCGGGGCCTTGACTGGTGAGATTATGGTTACTGCTATTGTGTTGCTTAAGCGCGGCAGTGCAGGGCGCCGAGCAGCGTATTATTGCCCTGGCACCCCATATTACCGAAATGTTGTATGCCATAGGTGCCGGAGATAGTGTGGTTGGCGTAAGTGATTACAGTGACTATCCTGCTCAGGCGCGCGCGCTGCCTAGCGTTGCTAGTTTTGCTGGCATTAACCTGGAAGCCATATTGGCACTAAAACCAAATTTAGTTATTGCCTGGCGTAGTGGAAATCCACCGGCTGATATAAAACGGTTGCAGCACTTTGGCATCAATGTGGTTTTTTCTGACCCTATAACCCTCGATGATATTGCCACTGAACTACGTTTATTCGGTGAGCTCACTGGCCATCAGATACAAGCAGATGCTGAAGCTGCTCGCTTTAGCCATCAATTGCAGCAATTACGTACTACTTATCAGCATAAAACGCCTTTGAGGGTGTTTTTCGCAATGTCGACAGCACCGCTCAGCACTGTAGCAAACAAGGCCTGGCCACAACAGATGCTAACACTTTGCGGGGCCGACAATCCTTTTGCAACAGCAAAGGGTGACTATCCGCAGGTGGGTATTGAGCAGGTTGTTACTGCAGAGCCGGAGCTTATCATTCAGCCACTGCGCACTGATACAAAACCAGATTTGATGTACTGGCATCGTTTTACCGTGATACCTGCAGTGAAACACGGCAGGTTTTTATCAGTAAATGCCGATCATTTATATAGAACTACGCCCCGTACTTTGCTGGGGATACAGCAGCTGTGCCAGGGCATTGACAGCTATCGCGATTTAACTATTAATGCTGCTCATTAATTCATTAGCTCGGCGCATCAGACGCTCTGCGGTTCTTACTTGATTAGACTGCAATAATTGTCCGGACAAGCTGAGGTACTTATCTGCCAGCTTACGGCGCAAGGCAACATGCAATGAAAAATCAGTAGGAACTAATGAACTAAATTGCTGCAGTTGGTCGTAAACTGCATCTATCTCACCTGCTTTTTCACTGGCGGCAAGCTCAGTACTCATAACAGAAAAGCTGTGTTGATAAAACAACTCCGCTGCCTGATAGGGGAAATTTGCTGTTTTGCCTAATTCAATAGCGCTGTGGTACGACGCCATGGCATCCACGGCAGCGGCTAGCTGTTGCCCCCGCGTTACTAATTCAGCGGTGTCTTGATGTTGTGCAAAAAGTAGCTCGCCGGCCATAATAAGTTGCTGCAGTGCGATGGCATTATTGTTGGCTATCGCTTGGTCAAAAGCTGCGATATAACTTGCGGTTTCGTCATCGTAGGGCTCAATTACGTAGCTTGCATCAATGCGTTTCAGCGCAGCCTGAATAGTATACAAGTCTGGGGCATTATTTTGTTTTTGATATTGTTGAGTAAGTAGCAGCTGATTTAATTGAGATCGCAATACATCAATGGCAGTTTGTTTGCTACGCAGCATGCTAGCGCTTAATCCGGCTAAGTAATGTGAATCAGGATAAAGCGCACTGGCTTGTGCCAGTATTTTTTCTATTTCCGGATAATTCGGGTAAGCAAAGCTACGATCGCTGATCAGTTGATCTATCTGCTGCTCAAAGTGGGTTATTACGCTATTTTGTTGTTGGCGTAACAGTGCATTGCGTTGCAGCTCGCTTGCTTCGGGTCGGGCTATAGCGCTAAGTAATTGGTTAACATCGCCATCGGCCAACTGCTGATATTTCTGCTGCTCAGCGGTGATATCTGCTACACGCTGCTGGTAGCTATTTAACACAGTTTGGTTTTGTTGATAATATTGCCAGCCACCCGAGCAAATGACCAAAACTGCAGCTGCGGCTGCAGCAGGTTGCCATAACTGAGCACTAAACTGTCGCATTAGCTTGCTGATACTGCTTTTTCGTTGCAGTGCATCAAACTGCAACGCCTGTTTTAACGCTTGCCATTGCAGGATATTTAAATGCGCTGGTTTGCTAGCTTGCTTGTTTTGTTGATGTGCTTTGTCGGCAGGCAGGCGCTCAAAAGGATGTTTACTGGTTAACAGTTCATAACTTAAACAGGCAAAAGAGAATAAGTCATCAGCTACGCAAGGAGCGTTGCCCGACAAAAGCTGAGGGCTGGCATAAGCTGGTGTGTAGCCACTCAATGGGGCTGTTTGGCTTTGTTGCTCAGCTGCATAAATATCATGATTTAACTGCAGTTTCTGCGACACACCGAAATCGAGTACTTTCACTTCTCCAGCACGATTAACCATAATATTGGCAGGTTTAAGATCTGCATGCACAATGCCGGTTTTATGAGCGAAATTGAGCGCCTCTGCTATTTGGTGTAGTAGTTTAAGTGCAGATTTCAACGGTAAACCTTTCGGTTTATAACGTTTTATCACCTGTTCCAAACTTTCTCCATCAAGGCATTCCATCACAATGAAGTAATGCTGTTGGTCGCAATCGACATCAAATACACGCACAATATTAGGATGTGATAGTTGCTGTGTTTTATGGGCTTCCTGCAATAACAATTGCAGCGCTTCTGGCTGGTCAACAAACTGCTGCTGCAATACCTTAATGGCGACGGTACTATTGGCAACACCAGCTTTTTGCAAAAATAGATCTGTGGCACGATAAATGTCACTCATACCGCCGGAGCCAATTTTACTTTCCAGCAAATAACGCTGCTTAATCAACATGCCTTCTTCAATTGTTGCCAACGAAGTTTTGGCGGGTTTAACGCCGGACGTTGCCTTGACCGCATAGCGCGTTTTATCGTTGTCTGCGGCAATACCTGTTGTCAAGCCGTCAACGCTGGTTGTGTCCTGCTCCGTCATAATTCGCTCCTTGTTATGCCAGATACTCGCTAGCTAAAATCAATACGTTAAATTTATCGCGCAATTATTTCACAAATAGTGCAGATAGTCACTTGTGTATTTACGTATATGTTAACTAGCGCAATGTTGACGCAACAATAAATTTAACTTAATCTTTGCGACCCATTAAGAGTAAATAAATTGTGTTTTAAATGCTGACGAGCAGGAGTGTTATGTGGGGCAAAGGGATATGTTACTAGAGTTGTCAGTAGTGAGTTATCACCGTCTATCCCCCAGGCAGGCGGCGGTTAAACGCTTTGATGCAACGGGGGGAACATTAGGTCGCTCCGAACAGGCAGATTGGTTTTTACCAGACCCAGAACGTGTGGTCTCTGGCGTACATGCTTTGATATGCTACAAAAATAGCGAGTTTAGCATTGAAGATAAATCGACCAACGGGCTTTTTGTTAACCGCTCTGTTGATGCCTTGGGGCAAGGTAATCGTCATATATTGCAACACGGCGACGTATTGTGCATGGGAGATTACGAGATCCAAGTAGCACTGGTTGATAGTGTTACAAAGGTTAACAATGACACGCATATTAATGCAGATGTAACAACGACATCAGCAGTGCGGCAGACTGCGTCGTTAGGTATTCCGATAGCGGACGTTGCAGTAAGTGCATTTTCTACTAACGCTGCTAATCCTGTTGACAGTGCTGTGGGTAGCCATATCCAAAATCGTCAACGAGAAATGACGCTTGATGACCACTTTTCAGCACCAACAGCACTTATCCCTGATGACTGGGGCTCAGACTGGTTGAATACAGAAAGCGAAGGTTTGCCAGAGATTCCACAGGCAAAGCCGGTAGCGACTCGCGTTAATAAGATAGAACCACAGCAAAACATCAATGATGCACCAGCTTGCCTTCTTGCGTTTCTTAATGGGCTGGGAGTTTCTGAAGCCAATCAGCAGTTAATGAACTCAGTGCAATGGTGGGAGCAGCTGGGGCAAGCGTTTCAGCAATCCTTGCATGGTGTCATTGAGGTGATGCGTGAGCGTTCGAATGTTAAAAGTACATTTAGAGTGAATCAAACGACATTCCAACAGCGTGAAAATAACCCGCTGAAATTTTCAGCCAATATTGATGAAGCTTTTCATAATCTTTTTAATCGTCCGGGTAGCAGTTTTATGCCAGCGAAGCAGGCTATCGCCGAAGCATTTGCCGACATTAGCCGGCATGAGTCTGCCATCGTAGCCGGCGCTGCTGGTGCCATGGATGGCTTGCTGCAACAGCTAGCACCACAACATATAGAAGCAACAGATTATGGCGGCAGCTTCGTTGACAAAGTTAATCCAGCGCAGCGACAGGCCAGATATTGGCAGCGATATAAAGCGCTGCACGTTGATTTAGCGGCCGAACTTAACAGCAAAGATAAACAAGGCGTAAATGACGACTTTATCCGTGCTTATGAGGCGTTCTTGCGTCAGAAATAACAGACCGACACAGGCAATACATAATGAAACCTTCAGGAGTGGTTTATATGAATGCAATTAAAGTGACAATTTTGGTTTTGCTTAGTTTGGCTGTGTTAGCCGGCTGTCAGGCGGTCTACTCTACTTTCCCGCCATCAACAACACTACATTTTAAAGTAGCGTCTGATATTAATCCGGATTTAGATAACCGCCCATCACCTGTAATTATAAAAGTATACGAACTAGCGTCTAAAACCGTGTTTGAAAGTCAGGATTTCTTTGCCCTGTATGATAATCCTGAAGCAACATTGCGTACTGACTTGCTGAAAAAAGACGAGTTAGTGTTTGAACCAGGACAGCGCAACGAATATCGCATGACACTGCAACCTGCGACAAAAGCAGTTGCTGTTATTGCGGCATATCGCGACATAGAAGGCGCAAGATGGCGCGCCGTAGTAGATGTAAAACCAACTGGATATGATGACTTTTACGTTTATGTCGACAAATTAGCGGTGTACATCCGTGAGCATGACTTAGAGCGCAAGCGCTAAAAAAACCGGTAGAGCATTAAGGAAGAGTAATATGAGTGATTACAGCCGGGTTGCATGGTCCGAAGGTTTGTTTCTTCGGCCGCAGCACTTTCAGCAGCAGGAGCGTTTTTTTGACTACAGCCGACAACAGCAGCTAGCAATGCAGTTGCCGTATGGTTGGGGCGTGCGTCGTATCAGTGTAGATCATCAAAGTCTGAAGTTTGGCCAGTTTGCACTGGCAGAATTAGAAGCCCTATTACCTGATGGTACCGTTTTACAGTTACCTCAGGTTGAGGCATTGCCAACGGCACTGCAGATCCCCAAAAGCAGCCGTGACCAACAAGTGTACTTATGTCTGGCGCTGGATAAAACGTCATCGCAAAATATTAGCAACATGGATGGTAATCACATTAGCCGATATGGTTTTAGTGAGCACAGTGTTGCCGATAACAGCTTGTCAGAAGACGCCACCGAACTACTCCAGTTAGCAAAGCTGCGTTTGTTGTTTAAGCTGGAGTCTGAAGACCGGGGCGGATTTGTCAGCGTCCCCGTCGCGCGTATTCAAGAAGTCACTGAGCAAGGAGAGGTGAAGTTAGTTAAAACATTCATCCCGCCACTTTTAGATATTCAACAAGATAGTCAACTTCTGGCTTTTGTCAGTGAAGCTTTGGGTATGCTTTGTCAACGAGCCGAAGCACTAGCGGATCGTTTGGGCAAAAGTCAGGGCACTGCCAATTCGATATCTGATTTTCTTATGCTGCAAGTGTTAAATCGCTATGAACCGATGTTGCGGCATTTGAAAAGCGGGGTGCTCGAACATCCCCTACACATTTACCGCTTAATGGTGTCGATGTTAGGTGAATTATCGACGTTTACCTCACGGCAGAAACGTCCCCCCGAGTTTCCCGCTTATAAGCACGATGACCTAACGACGGTGTTTGGCAATCTTGGCGTAATCATGAATCAAACATTGAGTGTCGTACTGGAGCAAACTGCTCAAGCCTTACCGTTAGAACAAGCCAAGTTTGGGATTTTAGTATCACCGTTAACTGACAAGTCCTTGCTTGAATATGCGCAGTTTGTGTTGGCAATATCTGCAGATATCCCCGCAGATGATATTCGTAAACACTTGCCAGCCCGACTAAAAATTGGTCCGGTTGAGCATATTCGTGAACTTGTTAATAACCAACTACCGGGCATAGCAGTGACGGGCTTGCCGGTGGCACCAAGACAAGTGCCATACCATGCGGGTTATCACTACTTTCAGCTAGATAAAGGCAGTATTTATTGGGAGCGGTTAGCCAGTAGCGGTGGTATAGCGCTGCATTTATCCGGAAATTATCCCGGTTTGAAGATAGAACTGTGGGCGATAAAGGTGTAGCAGTTTAGCCGCCGCTGATGATTAATATGGATAGTAACTGATGTCAGATAAAACTGTAATGAAACCGCGCCCTGGTGGACGGCTAGTAGGAAAACAAAACACGCCTGCGGCAGCACCAGAGCATACTGGCAATAATGACAAAACTCGCATGTCAGCGAATGTACGCAGTATCGAAAGCTCACAAAAACAGCAGGTGTTGTCAATTAGTGACAATATTTTGATAGATGAAGCTGGCGCCTTGTTTTCACTGGTGTCGCCCATTCGCAGCACAACTCAGCATGCGGATGTACCAGGCCTTAAAACTCAATGTGTTCAGTTAATTAATCAATATGAGCAGCAACTTCGCTATAAAAACATCAGCAGTGAGTTGATAGAAAAAGCACGATATTGTATGTGCTCCTTTATCGATGAAATGGTGCTTAATACCCTCTGGGGCGGTAACAGTGACTGGGCGACAGAGAGTTTGTTGTCCACTTTTCACAATGAAACCTTCGGCGGTGAATACTTTTTTACCCTGCTTGATAGTGCCATCGCCTCACCACAAGAGCATTTGTTGCTACTTGAGCTGCAGTACTTGTGCTTGTCTTTTGGTTTTGTCGGAAAAATGCGTATTGAAGAGCGCGGTTTTGAAAAACTTGAAGGCTTTAGGGAGCGCGCTTACAAAGCAATTCGCAGTCAACGAGGAGAGCCTGCCAGAGAATTGTCTCCAGGTTGGCGTAGTCAGGTCGTTGCCGCAAATCAATTAGAAGCTGAATTTCCACTTTGGGTTATCTGTTCAGTAGTTGCCGCGGCACTACTGGGTTGCTACATGTATCTGAATTATCAAATAAACAGCTATTCGAACGACGTACATAGGCAGTTGAATAATTTAGTCTTATGGCAGCAAGATGTACCTCAGCCTGCAACGGCTAAGGCACATCAAGATGCGATTCGGTTACAGCAATTATTGCAAACCGAAATTCGACGCGACTTGCTGCAGGTTCTCGAGTTGCCCGATCGTGTGCGGATCCGTGTTGGGTTAGACCAATTGTTTAATTCCGGCAGTACCGGTATTAACGAAGGTTTTCAACCTATTGCGGCTAAAATAGCCCGTGCGCTTGAAGGCACTGAAGGTAAAATTCTAGTCAGTGGCTATACCGACGACTTGCCTATTTTTACTAGCAAATACCCATCCAATTGGCATTTATCTCTCGCCAGAGCCAATGCAATGGCTGATGCATTAGCTGCAGGGGCAGACTTGCGTGGCCGCTTGTGGCCGGAAGGTCATGGTGATGCCAATCCAATCGCACCCAATGACAGTGCGGCAAATCGTACACTAAACCGTCGGGTCGAAATAGACTTGTTACAGTAATTCAAGGGACTTGTTATGCGTGTTAAATCGGCGCTGAAATCTGTGTTCAGAGCAATGAAATCCAGTGTTTTTATTACTGTTGTAGGCTTGTTGGCGCTGGCACTACTGATATGGTTTGGTGGTCCTTTATTAGCCATCGCGGGTTATGAACCCCTGGCCAGTGCAACCGCGCGTTTGGTTACGTTATTGGTTATCGCGTTGATTTGGGGCGGTAGCCATTATATTAAGGGGTTGCGCGAGAGTCGCTCTCATAAACAAGCCGTGGATACCTTACTTAACGGTGAGGAGCATCAGCAGCATGATGAACTCGCTAGACGTGATATTGAAGTACTTCGCGAGCGCATGCAAAAAGCATTAGACATTCTCAAGCATGCCCGATTCAGTAAAGCCCGAGATATCTATCAATTGCCTTGGTATATGTTAATTGGCCCTCCGGGGTCGGGTAAAACTACAACACTGTATAATTCAGGCCTGGAATTCCCATTAAAAGAGCATATGGGGACTGATGCCATCGAAGGTATCGGTGGGACCCGCCAGTGTGACTGGTGGTTTACCAACCAGGCTGTACTTATTGACACAGCCGGGCGCTATACCACACAAGATAGTCATGCTGGTCAGGACTCTACGGCATGGCAGGGCTTTCTTGGCTTGTTGCGTAAAAACAGACCAAGGCGACCCATTAATGGCGTTATTGTGTTTGTTAGTTTGGCTGACTTGTTAAATCAAACCCGCACTGAACGTAACTTACATGCGCGGGCGATAAAACAACGGGTACAGGAATTACAGAACCAGTTAGGGATGACCTTTCCGGTTTATGTGATGTTTACCAAAGCAGACTTAATTGCTGGTTTTACCGAGTACTTTGACAATCTGAGCGAAGAAGAGCGTGAGCAAGTTTGGGGCATGACGTTTGATGCGAGTCAGGATGACAATGATAAAGGCGTCGTTGCGCAATTTAACAAAGAGTTTCATGCCATTATTAACAGACTGACGCAGCGGCTTTACAGCCGGTTGCAGTTTGAACATGATTTAGAGAACCGGGCGGCAATTTTCGAATTTCCGCGTCAGTTACGCCTGTTGCAAAGCGCTGCAGATGATTTTTTAAAAGAAATTTTTGCCCCTAATCCGTTTGAAAAAGCGACCATGTTACGAGGCGTTTACATTGCTAGTGCGACTCAAGAAGGTGTGCCAATTGATCGCATTATGTCGCAGCTTGGGGCTAACTTTGGCTTAGCAGAGCCGCCTCTACGTCGTCAAACCGGGGAGGGTAAAGGTTACTTTATTAAGCGCTTCTTCGAGGAAATTGTCATACCTGAGCGCGAGCTTGCGTCCGTAAACATGCAGCATAAAACCCGTCATCGTTGGATCCGGCGTGGTGCCCTGGCCAGTACCGCGATTGCTGCAACTTGGTTACTGGTAGCTTGGGCTGGTAGCTACAACTGGAATACAGAACTTGTTGATGAGGTAGCAGGGTCAATTAATGCGTATGAAAAGATGACCGCGTCCGGACGACAGAACGACGATATTGTTGTGCTAAATGAACAGCTAAATCTACTTAGGGATTTACCGGCAGGCTATTCTGGCGTCTTACCAACCGATGGTCCTAAAAATCTAGGGTTATACCAAGGCGACAAGCTAGGTCAGGCAGCTAAAACAGCCTATCAATATGGCTTATACCACAGCTTTGTACCTTATTTACTGCAAAGCCTTACGGCAGAAATGCAGCTAAATGCTCAGCACCGGGATTATCTGTACGAAACACTTAAAACCTATTTAATGTTGTTTCAACCAGAGCAGTTTGATATTGAGCAAGTCAGCTCTTGGTTTGCGCTGTATGTAGAGAGGCAGTTTCCATCAGAGGTGAACTTGCCGCTACGATTATCACTACAAAATCACCTGCAAGCATTACTTGAAAGTGGTGTAAAAGGCGCGCATTACGATGAGTCGGCAGTTATTGCGGCCAGAGAGTTATTGTTAACAGTGCCTTTGGCAGAACGTGCATATCAGCGTATTCGTACTGAACTGGTAAAAAGCCATATCCCTGATTTTCGTCTTATTGATGTATTAGGTACTGATGGCGTAAAAGTGGTACAGCGAAAAAGCGGTGCACCACTACAGCAAGGTATACCGGGCCTGTACACCTACAAGGGGTTTCATGGCCTGTTTAATGTAGAAAAGCGTCGGATTATTAAAATTTTGATGGAGGATGGTTGGGTTTACGGCGAACAAAATGACGAGGGCGTGGTTTCAACCGACAGCTCATTATCTGACAAAGTAACCGAAAAATATCTGCGCGATTATGCCTACCTTTGGCAAGAACTGTTGGACGATATTACCATTAGCAAGGTTACTAATGTTGAACAGGGTGTATTTGTAACAAAGGTACTGTCTGGGCCTGAACAACCAGTACAGAATATCATTCGGGCTGTGCAACAAAATGTTCGCCTGACTAGCTTACCTGAGTCCGCTCAAGCAAATATGGCAAAAGATGTTGCCGGAAAAGTAGCGGAAACACAGTTTTCAAGCCAAACCACACGGATAACACGCTTACTGCCTGATGACATGTCGGCGCTCAGTGAGCAATTGCCGGGAAAATATGTCGAACGGGCATTCAGCGATGTATTGAACATCAGCGAAGCGAAGCTTGAACAAATTGCTCAAACCAGTGGTATGTATCATGACTATTTGGAACGCTTGTTTATCCCCGGTGGTATGGCAAGGCAGGCATATGTAAACCAGTTAAACGGTGAAGGGGGTAATGAGCTAAGCGTGGCATTACGCCGATTGAAAAGCGATATTCCCGCACCATTTTCAGACTGGCTGGGTGAGCTATCGGTTAATACCAGCGAGCTGTTTGCAAAAGGCAGTCGTCAATTTATCAATGAAGCATGGCAAGGCACGGTTTTAGCTGAGTATAAACAGGCGCTTGCCGGACGCTATCCATTGAACCGCCGTAGTGATAAAGACATTAAGCTGCGTGATTTCGAAAGATTTTTTGGTTATGACGGCACTTTAGACAGTTTTTTTAAAGAATACCTTCAGTCGTTTGTTAATACGAGTCGCTCAAACTGGACCTTTAAAAAAGACATTGGTTTGGACCAAAGTGTGCTACAAACCTTTCAACGAGCTGCTCAGATCCGAGCCGCATTTTTTGAAGACGGCAGTCAGAAACTGAAAGTTGGTTTCAGTCTTAAGCCAGTATATCTGGATCGACACATTACACATTTGCTCCTGGAGTTAGATGGTCAGGAGCTGTCTTACCGTCACGGCCCGACACGTTCGAAGCAATTTTTCTGGCCTGGCGATCGCAATAAGTTAGAAACACGACTTGTGTTTACGCCGGCAAATTCGGGCCTGTCATCAAATATTAGTGAAAAGGGAGAGTGGTCTTGGTTTAGGTTATTAGACCAATTGGCGCAGAGCCGTCCGCAAACCCGTACTGACCGCATTTTGCATCTAGCGGTGCAAGGAAATAAGGCCCGGGTAGAGTTAGTACCTGACACTGTTAACAATCCTTTTTGGAATAACGCATTGGAGACGTTCAGTTGTCCGGCAAGTTTATAAATGAAATTGGAATGTGCGGCAAGATCCCCGGTAGAGGTGACTTTCTTGCTCAGGGCTTGGCCGCAGGTTTTATCGACTCGTGGAACGAGTGGTTACAAGCCGTCATGGCGGTGAGTCGAGAGCAGCTTGGTCAGGATTGGTTAGATATTTATCTGACCAGCCCCATCTGGCACTTTGCTTTGTCGGCAGGAGTATGCGGCAAAGAAGCCGTGCTCGGTAGCATGATGCCAAGTGTGGACCAGGTTGGCCGGCACTTCCCATTTACGCTGGCGTGCGCCCGGCCGTGTAATCCAGTGCAGGCAAGAATGCAGTCGCAATGGACGACAGAATTGCAACAGCAAGTCTTATTGACACTGGAAGATGAATTTGAGTTTGATACCTGGTTAGCCACATTACGACAAACTGAAGTGAAATGGCCACAGAGCTCAGATATCAACACAAACCAGATGAGTGCAGCGCAAGGACGGCCTGCCTGGAAACTGCAAAGCAACAGCGAACTTGATGCTGAAATGCTGTTACATCATAGCTATCGTCAACAGTTTGGCCGGTATTGTGTGTGGTGGACAGACGGTTCTGAGCATGTAGCTCCTTGTACGTTAATAAGTAGCGGTTTGCCTCAGGTGAGTCAGTTTGCCGCCATGCTGGATGGAAATTGGGAGCGTGGGAATTGGCAGGAAGCAGATATCAATTGCAACGGAGCGGCGAAAGAATGAAAAAACTTGTTTCCCATGCGCAAACTCACAAAGGCTTAATACGTAAACTCAATGAAGATGCTTGCTTGGATATGCCTGGCAGTGGGGTGTGGTTAGTTGCTGATGGCATGGGAGGACATGCGGCAGGCGATATTGCCAGCCAGTTAGTGGTTGATACCGTGAAAATTGCCGTACAGCGTTCAGAGCAGGTATCGGTAGAATTATTAACAGACGCCTTACATCAAGCGAATGCAGAACTCAATGCCTATAGCGCACAGCATTTGGATGGGCATCTTGCTGGCTCAACGGTTGTGGTGCTGTTTATTGACAAAGTGCATTACCACTTTATGTGGGCTGGCGATAGCCGGGGCTATTTGCTTAGACACAATGCACTTAGACAAGTTACCAGAGATCACAGCCAGGTTAATGAGATGGTTGAACAGGGTTTGCTAAACAGCGATCAAGCAGAGCAACATGAATTGGCAAACGTTATTACACGTGCAGTCGGCGTCGATCCCTATTTAACCATTGATATAGTCAGCGGCGTTTGGCAACCGGGCGATGTGTTTTTGCTCTGTAGTGATGGCTTGAATAAGGAATTGTCTGATACAGAGATATGTCAGTATTTGTCACACAACAATATAGCTGAAGCAAACCGAGCACTGTTACATGGCACGTTAGTGGCAGGAGCCAGGGATAATGTAACCTGCATTGTCATAAAAGTTGACATCGATAATCACATTGTTAACGAAAAAGATAAAACAATCCCCTTGTATCTTAAATGATGCAAAACACAACTTCACTGTTGCCATCAATAAAACAATAAAGTAACATATTTCACTTATTGGTATCTCAAATTGGTTTTGTGATGGATTACAGTGAATTAATTGATTTTGAAAAGTTAATTAATGCGGTTGACGCAACTGCACCTGCAGGGACAGATCCGCGCTCGGATATTTCACCGACATCACAGTATTATCAACTTAAAGATATTCGCGGCCAGGCTAGGTCAAATGAACGCGCCTTGCTAGCCGAAGATGAAGATTTTCAATCGCTTGCACTCGATTGGCGACCGTTAAGTGAAAAAATTCCTGAGATACTTTGTGCTGAGGTAAAAGATCTAGAGTACTCAGCATGGTTAATTGAAGCACTGTGTCGCACTCACGGATTTGCTGGCTTAGCCGTAGGTTTTAAAGCTACGCGTTTGTTAATCGAGCATTTTTGGCAAGACCTTTATCCTTTACCTGATGAAGATGGCATGGAATCTCGTATTGCACCGCTGATCGGACTTAATGGTTATGAAGGAGACGGCGCCCTAATCACCCCTATCCTTAGTATTCCATTAACAGATGTCACAAATTTCGGCCAGTATGCCTGTTGGCAATTCGAGCGTGCCGCTGATATTTCCCGTAAAGACGAAAAAAGGCAGAAGCAAAAAGCTGAAGCCGGTATAGCCAGTCTTGAACAAATTAAAAACGCGGTTAGTGAAACATCAGCTGGGTTTTACAAACAACTGATACAGCAAATAGAGCTGGCTATTACTGAGTTTAATTTGCTGTCACAAGCCATGGATTCAGCCATGGATGGCGAGCCGCAACCAACCAGTGCAATTAGTAAGACACTGCAAAAATGTCTTGATGCAGTTAATTATCTTGGTGCAGAAAAACTAGCGTCCCTAGTTGAAGAAGAAGCACTGCTTACTGATGAGATGGAAGAAGTACAAGGCGAAGGCGCTGATCCAGTGCGTAAGCAAGTGCAATCTCGAGAGCAAGTTTTAAATAGCCTAAAGCAGGCAGCAGAATTTTTTCGCAAGACAGAACCTCATTCACCGATTTCTTATGCGCTTGAGCAAGTAGTTCATTGGAGCGGGCTTAGCCTGCCTGAATTACTGCAAGAGCTTATTGACGATAATAACAGCCGTAACCATTACTTCCGGCTGGCGGGGATCCCGCAACAAAAGTAATACCTGGTGTTAGCCGGTATGAAATGAAAAAACTAACAGCTGAGTAACAGGAGATAGTCAATGGAAAGTATACATAGCAAGTTGTCTCGGGTGCGTAAACCCCGTGTGCACATTACCTATGACGTTGAGACAGAGGGAGCTGCGGTAAAAAAAGAGCTGCCGTTTGTTGTGGGTGTTATGGGTGACTTCGCCGGCCAAAATACGGAAGCGCTGAAGCCACTCAAAGATCGTCGTTTTGTGCAAATTGATCGCGACAATTTTGATGAAGTGCTAAAGCGCATGAATCCAAAACTGAATTTCAAAGTTGATAACAAGTTATCAGGTGATGGCAGTGAATTCAGCGTAGAACTGCAATTTAAGTCGATGCAGGATTTTGAGCCAGCATCCATCGTTAAACAGGTTGAACCGCTGGATAAGTTAATGTCAACGCGTAATAAGTTACGCGATTTAATGACAAAAATTGACCGGTCAGAAGAACTTGAAAATATTCTTGAGCGGGTGCTGAACAACAACGAAGATCTGCAGAAAATGGCACAAGATCTGAGCATAGAGGATAAATAGCATGAGTACGGACGCCTTATTAGAACAGCATGACAGTGCTGAGGCTGCGACCAGCTCGTTACTGGACATGGCTATTGGTGCAACTAAACAAACTGATGCGAGCCGCGCAGAAGAGTTGTTGCGCACGCTGACAGAAGAAGCACTTAGCGGCACGGTGAGTTGGAATAAAAACCTTACAGTGACATTCAACGAAGCGATTAATCGTTTGGATAAACTAATCTCTGACCAGCTAGCAGCCATTATGCACACGCAGCAGTTCCAGAAGTTAGAAGGCAGCTGGCGCGGTTTAAACCATTTAGTTATGAACTCTGAAACCAGTGCCTCGCTTAAAATCCGCATGATCAGCATGAGTAAAAAAGAGCTGTACAAAGATTTAAGCAAAGCGGTTGAATTTGACCAAAGTCAGACTTTCAAAAAAGTATATGAATCTGAATTTGGTACGCCAGGCGGCGAACCATACGGCGCCATTATCGGTGATTATGAATTTACCAATCATCCAGAAGACATTGAAACATTAACCTACATGTCGAATGTTGCCGCGGCCGGTTTCTGTCCGTTTTTATCAGCATCTTCACCAGCATTGTTTGGTTTTGATGAGTGGACAGAGTTATCTAAACCGCGCGATTTAGAAAAGATCTTTGAATCTTTAGAGTACACAAAGTGGCGATCATTTCGCGATAGTGACGACTCCCGTTTTGTAACACTAACCATGCCAAGAGTTTTGGCGCGCCTACCTTATGGTGCGGCGACGGCACCAATTGAAGAATTTGGCTATGAAGAATTCGAGCTAGACGATCAAAAAGGTGTGGCAAAGACTCCTAATCATAAAGACTACTGCTGGATGAATGCGGCCTATGTGATGGGCACTAAGCTAACTAATGCATTTGCCCAGTATGGTTTCTGCACCGCAATACGTGGAGCAGAGGGAGGCGGTAAGGTTGAAGGATTACCTAGCCATATCTTTATGAGTGACGATGGTGACCCAGACTTAAAATGTCCAACTGAAATTGGTATTACCGATCGCCGTGAAGCTGAGCTGGGCAAAATGGGTTTTCTGCCACTATGTCACTATAAAAATACTGATTACGCCGTATTTTTTGGTGCACAGACCACGCAGAAACCGAAAAAATATGACACACCTGAAGCAACGGCAAACGCAGCAATTTCCGCTCGTTTACCTTATTTGATGGCGACATCTCGTTTTGCGCATTACTTAAAAGTATTAGCACGTGACAAGATTGGTAGCTTTATGGAGGCAGAAGACGTAGAGGTCTGGTTGAATCGCTGGATCCTAAGTTATGTTAACGCGTCTGAAGGCAGTGGCCAGGAAGTGCGGGCACGTTACCCACTGGCTGATGCCAAGGTACAGGTTCGCGAAATACCTGGCCGCCCTGGCTCTTACAATGCAGTAGCCTGGTTACGTCCTTGGCTGCAATTGGAAGAATTGTCTACCTCGCTGCGCTTGGTCGCAAAAATTCCTGAAATTGGTGGTTAACATCGTTGATTGCTGGCTGAGTCAGTCCCCGCTCAGCCGGCAACTTCGGTGTTTTGATAGCAGGTAAGCAAATGAGAATGTCATGGCCGACGCAGTAAAGTTTGTTCCGCTGGATGTTTTTAGTGCCGCATCCAGTGAAGGACAGTGCCAACGTGAATTTGATCAGCCTGCCTATACCAGAGTTGAAAGAACAGGCGTACTGGCCAGATTTTTACGTGAAGCTGACCCGTTAACGGCCATTTTATATTGGCTTGAACATGTTGCCTGCGCAAAAGCTCGCAGTAGCAAGCTGGTCAGCGCCATGCTGTGTCGGGCAATTGCTGACATCGACAGACTTATTTCAATGCAGTTAAATAACATCATTCATCATGCACAATTTCAGCAGTTGGAAGCCAGTTGGCGTGGAGTGCTTTATTTAACTGAGCAAACGGAACACCACGACCGCGAGCAGAAGGTTAAAGTGAAGCTGATATCGCTTAGCTGGGCAGAACTAAGTAAAGATATCAACCGGGCTATCGATTTCGACCAAAGCGATTTTTTCAAACTCATTTATGACAACGAATTTGATATGCCAGGTGGGGAACCCTTTGGTGTGTTAATTGGTGATTATCAAATTAGCCATAAAATTCGTCCGGGTCAGCTTACGCATGACCTTGATACGTTAAAAGAAGTTGCTCGTACTGCTGCTGCAGCATTTGCGCCTTTTATTTGTGGAGCACATCCATCACTTTTTGGTGTCGATCATTTTTCTGAACTGGGACTAGTGTCTGATATTGCCAGCCAATTTAAACAACCAGAATACGTGAAATGGCGAGCATTGCGTGCAATGGAAGATGCACGCTTTTTAGGTGTGGTACTGCCGCAGGTATTGATGCGCAGCCCATATAAAGACGATGGTTCACGCACCGAGAGTTTTGTTTTCAAAGAACAACTTGCACACCCAGAGCAGGACTATTTGTGGGGTAATGCCGCGTTCGCGTTTGCGGCCGTTTTGGTGAGAGCTTACAGCGAGTCGGGGTGGTTTGCCCAAATCAGGGGTATGAAATCAGGACAGCATAACTTTGGTCTGGTTAGTAACTTGCCGGTCAGCCGCTATGAAACCGACAAATATCAGGCAAACAATAAACCTTCAGTCAATTTACTGGTAGGGCACCGGTTTGAAGCCGAGTTGTCAGATAATGGTTTCGTCCCGCTGTCGGTGGTGCCATACAGCGATTTTTTTGCTTTTTACAACAATGCCTCGGTGCAACAAGCGAAGCAGTACGACGATCGCCTGTCGACGGTAAACGCGCGTCTGTCTGCGATGCTGCAGTATATTTTGTGCGTCGCCCGTTTTGCGCATTACATCAAAGTTATTGGCCGCGACAAAGTGGGTGGCTACCACTCGGCAGAGCAATGCGAGCAAGAGTTACAACGTTGGCTACACAACTACACCACTGCCTCAACGGACGCGTCTAACGATGTACGTGCACGGCATCCGCTGCGGGAAGCGCGTATCCAGGTTAGAGAAAAGCGCGGTGAGCCAGGGCACTATTATTCTATTATTCAACTTCAACCACATTTTCAGTTAGATCAAATGATTACGACAGTAAAGCTGGTTGCAGAGTTATCACCTAAACAAGTCGCAACGGCGTGAGGTTAACAGTGAAACAATTACAAACATTGATTAAACAAGGTGAACTGAGCCAAGCCACTGAAATGGCTATTCAGTTGTTACGAGACGACCCTGCAAATGCTGATGTTAGGGCGCTGTACATAGAACTGCTGTGTATACAGGGGGCATTAGAAAAGGCGGATCAGCAGTTAGATATGATGGTACGTCAGCATCCTGACTTTTTAGTGGGGGCGGTAAATCTACGTCAGCTTATCCGCGCTGCATCTGCCCGACAGGATTTTTATCAAGGCGGCTTAACCGCAACCTTGTTTGCTGAGCCTGATGCCATGTTCGAAGCGCAGTTATCTCTTCGACTGGCGTTAAAAGAACAAGATAAAGACGCCGCGGTGAGTGCAGCGACTACCTTAGAAAGCTTGCGAGTTAAAGCCGAGGTTGAAATAAACTCGCAGCACGTTACTGATATTCGTGACCTGGATGACAGTCTTGGCGGCTATTTGGAGTTATTCGGTACTGATGGCCATTTCTATTTAGCGAAGTTTACGGAAATTGACAGTTTGCAGCTAAAACGGCCTGAGTCATTGTTAGACACAGTATGGCGTCGGGCTGAAATTGTTATTAAAGATGGCCCGCAAGGTGAGGTGTTTGTGCCAATGACCTATGCCGATAGTGTGAAGATATCTGAACGTTTAGGTAAAGATACCGACTGGCAACAACATGATGAGCTGCTGGTAACGGGCATTGGACAAAAAATGCTGTTAACGGGAGAGCAAGCGTTAGCTCTGTCAGATATACAGCTGTTGTCAGCCGTAAATGAAGTGGTTGACGCTTAAGTTGGCGCCTGGAGTCTCTGGTGAAAGTACATCATAAACAACCATTGCAGCAGTCTTTACTCGATCGTCTTATTGATGACGCGCCGGGGCAGAAAGACAGCGGTAGGAGCAGGCGAGGCTTTGATTTAAAAGCATTACGCCAAAGTGTACGCCGAGACCTGGAAAACTTATTAAACAGTCGGGTGCAGTGGCATACCTGGCCCGAGAGTTATGCTGAGTTACCACAAAGCTTGCTGAATTATGGTCTTCCGGATTTCTCCGTCATGGTAGTTGATTCAGATGAAGGCCGTTTGCAGCTTTGCCGTGCAGTTGAGCAAACCATTCGACGGTTTGAACCACGTTTTGTTGACGTAGAAGTATCAGTACCAGAACAAGAGCATGACATGGAGCGGCTGCTAAGGTTGCGTATTCAGGCGTTGTTGTATGCTGATCCGGAGCCAGAACACATTATGTTTGATTCTGAAGTTGAGCCGGTGCATTTGGGACTGACTATCAGGGATTATCAGGCATGAATGATGAGTTATTGAAGTATTACAATCGTGAACTGACCTATATCCGGCGAATGGGCGCTGAGTTTGCAGATCAATACCCCAAGATCGCAGGGCGTTTACGCCTGAGTGAGGAAAACGTTGAAGACCCACATGTATCGCGTTTAATTGAAGGCGTTGCGTTACTGACCGCGCAGATAAGGCAAAAACTGGACGACAGCTTTCCTGAATTAACTGATGCCTTATTAGGCCAATTGTATCCGGATTATCAAGCGCCTATACCGTCAACGTCGGTATTAAAACTGACTAGCCAAAACTTATCGAATTCCGGCATAACGGTTGCGCGTGGCACCGAGTTTGAAACGCGCACTGACGGGTTGAAACCGTGTACCTTTCAGGCTTGCTACAACACTGAGATCTGGCCACTGGATGTAGTAACGGCGGAATTTAAAAACGCGCCATTTCATGCGCCTAAACCCCCGGTACAGACTAATGCCAAAGCACTGTTAAAACTCAGCATAGCCTGTGAGTTTGATAATACGGCAATGCACGAGCTGGAGTTGTCATCGTTGCGGTTCTATCTAAATGGCCAGCGTCATCATGTATATAAACTGTACGAGTTGTTGCTGAGTAAATTACTTGCAGTTGGGATTGCCCCTACAGGCCAACCTGAGGCGATGCAGTTTATTTCAGTAAGTCAGTTACAGGCCGTGGGTTTTGCCGATGAACATCAAGTTGTGCCCTATAGCCAACGTAGTTTTACCGGTTACAGGTTACTTATCGAGCAGTTTTTGTTTCCGGAAAAGTTTTTGTTTGTTGAACTACAGCAACTTAACCCGGCATGGCCAGGAGTTGAAGATAAGTTTGACCTGTATTTTTATTTGGCCGAGGGGGCTGATGAACTTGAACGCCATATAACAGCTGACAGTATGCTGCTGGGTTGTACCCCGGTGATCAATCTGTTTAGCCAAAAACTTGAACCGGTAAATTTAGATGCCTCACAGTATGAATATCGCTTAGTGCCACGCTATATGGATGCGGACGTGTGTGAAGTTATCCGTATTGAAAAGGTTCAGGCGTTTGACCCGTTCGGTAATGAGGTTACGTTAAATCCCTACTATAGCCAGGGACATCCAGACTATCTGCAGCAACAGGATATGTTTTGGCATAGTCGTCGTGAGTTCGCTGACTGGGCTGGAGGCTATTCAGAAACTGGCACAGAAATGTATTTGTCCGTCGTCGATCGTAAGTTTCAGGGTGTTAATTCTTCAGAAACATCAAAAGATTGGGTGGTGCAGGTTAGGGCGCTTTGCAGCAACCGAAATTTGCCAGGCTATTTACCTTTTGGTGGCGGCGAGCCACGTTTTTTAATCAGAAAGCACGCTGATGTTATCAAAGAGGTGCGTTGTTTAATGGCGCCAACACCCAGTGTGCGACCCGCGTTGCAGGAAGCCAGTCGTTGGCAGCTAGTGAATCATTTGACGTTAAATCACTTCACCGGTCAGGATGCACTTATTCGTTTGAAAGAAACTCTGCAATTATATGATTTTCGCTGTACACCAGAATCTAAGGCATTAATAGATGGCATTTGTGGCTTAGTCATTAAAAGTGGCACTGCCAGAGTAAACCAACAAGGGCGCACAGCTGTTTGCAGTGGTAGCGAGATTTTACTTGAGTTTACCCAGTCATCCTATGCCGGCAGTAGTATTTACTTTTTTGCCAATATTCTGGATATGTTTTTTGCTCAGTATGCTGCGGTAAACAGCTATACCCGATTATCTATTAAGCTTAAAGAACATGAACAGGTGTATCACCGCTGGCCTGCGCGCTCAGGTACTAAGGTGCTGTTGTGAACCTTAAGCAGTTAACCGAGGATGCAACGGGATTTGATTTTTATCATGCGGTGTATTCGCTTGAGCGTCAATTCAGCGCAGAACAAAAACGTTGGCAGGGCGTTGGTCGTGATGGTTTCCCAAAAAAAGAGCTTATTCGTTTTAAGAGTGTCCAGCATCTGGGTTTTCCTGGTCAGCCTATTACAAAGGTAGAAAAACGTCAGGCTGATGCGCCAGAAACAGAGCCCTGTGCGGTTGCCATGCATGTTAGTTTTATGGGGTTAACAGGTCCCAGCGGCGTAATGCCACAGCATTACACTGAAATGGTGTTGCAACGGCTAAAGCAGCGCGATAAAACCATGCGCGACTTCTTTGATTTGTTTAATCATCGCTTAATCTCATTGTATTACCGGGCTTGGGAAAAATACCGCTTTGCCTGTCAGTACGAAATGTCTGCGTTTGAGCAAGATAGCTTTAGCAGCGTGTTAAAAACAATTTCTGGCGCTAACAGCTCTATGGGGCTTTATTACGCCGGCGCTTTTAGTCAATACAACCGCAGTAGTCAGCAACTGATACAAATATTGACTGAATTACTGAACACTAAGGTAGCACTTAATCCCTTGCAAGGTCGCTGGCTTACGTTGGCGTCTGACGAGCAAAGCCGTCTTGCAATGAAATTTTTACCTAAGGGCCAAAATGCCGGCCTGGGGCAGTCAGCCATGCTGGGTAGTAAGGTGTGGGATGTCAGTTCTGCGATCGAGCTGGAAATTACCGCTCCGCCAGAGAAAGCACAGCAACTACTGCCTGGCAGTTATCAGCATCGTCAAATTACCGCCTTGTTGGCGGAGTACCTGCCCGCGGCATTAAAAGTCCGGATCACCTTGGTTGGGCAACATCAGGATTTCCCGGTTGCCTGTTTAAGTAGCCCACAGCTAAGCCTGGGGCACAGTGGCAGTTTGGCGGTTCGAACCTCAAAACAACATCAGATGACCCGGCTGAGCTATCAGCTAGGCCGGTCTTAGTTCATGCACAGGAAGCAATTATGTCTACTACCACATTAAAAAATCTGGTTGAAAAGCTTAATCCCGCCAGCCGGCAGTCGTTAGAAAGTGCGACCGCGCGGTGTCAGTCTAGATCGCATTATAGTGTTGAAATTGAACACTGGTTGGATGCGATGCTGGAGCAAGGCGATGGTGACATACAGTTGTTATTACGCAGCTTTGACATCAATATCGACACGGTTAAACAACAACTTCAGCAAGCGCTGGAAATGATGAAAACCGGTAATAATGCATTGCCAACAATATCTGTTCAGTTAATTAATTTGTTAAGAACGAGTTGGTTAAGTACGACTATTGAGTTTTCAGATCAGCAAATTCGCTCTGCTTATGTGCTGTATACATTACTAAAAGATGACAGCATGGCGGCGTTGTTACTTCGCCGGATCCCCTCTTTGGACAAGTTAGATGCCGCTGAGTTGTTACGTGTCTGGCCGGTATTGGTAAAACAAAGTACTGAACAGCAAAGCCCTGATCAGCAAAGTACGCCAACAACCGTTGGTAAATTATCGTCTACTAAAACACCGTCACTGGATCAATTTACTACCGACCTGACCGCGCAAGCCCGGGCGGGGAAAATAGACCCTATAGTAGGCCGGGATTATGAAATTAGGCAGATGATAGACATCTTAACCCGTCGTCGGCAAAACAACCCTATTCTCACCGGTGAGGCTGGAGTAGGTAAAACGGCAGTTGTTGAAGGGTTGGCCTTAAAAATAGCTGCTGGAGAGGTACCGGATAAACTTAAAAATATCAGTTTGCGGGTGTTGGACTTAGCTCTACTGCAAGCGGGTGCAGGTATGAAAGGTGAGTTTGAAAACCGGCTTAAAAATGTCATTAAGGAAGTTAATAGTTCTGCAACGCCAGTAATTTTGTTTATCGATGAAGCTCATACCATGATAGGTAGCGGTGGGCAGGCCGGGCAAAATGATGCGGCTAATTTATTAAAACCCGCACTGGCGCGCGGAGAGCTGCGAACGATTGCTGCAACCACCTGGGCTGAATATAAAAAATACTTTGAAAAAGATGCCGCGCTGGCCAGACGATTTCAGGTAGTAAAAGTTGAGGAGCCTACACCGGCTCTAGCTGCCATCATGATGCGGGGCTTACTGCCGGTTATGGAGCAACACCACGGTGTTTCTATTACTGATTTAGCCTTACAGGCAGCGGTGAATTTGTCGCACCGTTATATTAATGGCCGTCAACTACCAGACAAAGCAGTGGGTTTATTAGATACGGCTTGCGCACGTGTGGCAATGAGTCAGGATGCGATACCTGGCCCTCTAGAAGACTTGCAGCGCAAGGCCGCGCAATTACAACAAGAAATTAGGGTACTACAACGTGAGCAGTGTTTAGGGTCAGATCATAGTGAAGCCTTAGCGGCGTTGCAGGAAAAAGCCGAGCAAACTGAACAACAATTACAACAGACGAACCAGGCTTGGCAGGAACAAAAAGCTCTGGTGGGTGAAGCACGTGAATTAGCGCAGCAACTTACTGCAGAGCCACAAGGGCAAGACTCGCCTTTACTACAGCGCTTGTTGGAAATTAAAGCTTCATTTGCTGCTATTAGCGAGCCAATGGTGCACTGGCAGGTAACGGAAGAGTTGGTTGCCGAGGTGGTATCTGATTGGACGGGTATTCCACTGGGTAAAATGCAAGCGGATGAAATTAATACCATGCTGGCGCTGAATACCTATTTGCAGCAGCGAGTGGTTGGGCAGGATCATGCGCTGGAGCTTATCGCCCGCACGGTACAAACATCACGTGCCCAGTTAGCTGATGAAAATAAACCTAATGGCATTTTTCTGCTTACCGGGCCCAGTGGTGTAGGTAAAACCGAGACTGCTTTAGCGCTGGCAGAACAGGTGTATGGTAGCGAAGAGCAATTAACTGTCATCAATATGTCAGAGTTTAAAGAAGAGCATAAGGTGTCATTGCT
This sequence comes from Rheinheimera maricola, assembly GCF_016918075.2. Taxonomy (GTDB): domain Bacteria; phylum Pseudomonadota; class Gammaproteobacteria; order Enterobacterales; family Alteromonadaceae; genus Alishewanella; species Alishewanella maricola_A. Next base: position 1,060,761 of record NZ_JAERPS020000001.1, read on the forward strand.
GTTGGGCTCTCCTCCTGGCTATGTAGGTTATGGCGAGGGCGGTGTGTTAACCGAAGCAGTGCGTCGTAAACCTTACAGTGTCATTTTATTAGACGAAATGGAAAAAGCGCATCCTGGCGTGCAGGATATTTTTTATCAGGTATTTGATAAAGGCACGATTAAGGATGGCGAAGGCCGGGATATTGATTTTAAAAATACCATCATCATTATGACCTCTAACGTTGGTACGGATACCACCATGCGTTTGTTTGAGGACCCTGATACTGCGCCGACAACGGAGGGTTTAGCTAAAGCGTTGAAAGACGATTTACTCACCGTATTCAAACCTGCATTTTTAGGCCGGTTGAATTTAATTCCCTACTTGCCACTTGATAGTGACAAGTTGGCGTTAATCACCGCACTACAGTTAAAGCGTATTGAAAAGCGCTTGAATCAGCACTATCGGGCAACGTTTAGTTTTAATGCTGAGGTGACTGATCTTATTGTTAGCCAGTGTCAGGATGCGGGATCCGGCGCCAGAACGATTCACAACATTTTGCAAAATCAGTTATTGCCAGAGCTTTCTATTCGCATTCTGCAGCGGGTGGCTCAGCAAGAAGCCGTTAGCGCTATTAATTTGCAAGTAGAAAACGGCGCTTTTATCTACAACGTTAATTAAGTGTTTACTGCCAACAATCCAGCAAAAGGACGTTGGCAGTACAATCAAGTAAAAAATATCATTTAAAAAGGTTAATTTGGCGTTGCCAATAATTGTATTGTCGATATAATTTGTAAAGTTTAAAACTTACTGGCAATTTTAGTTTGCTTATCTGGTAACACGGTATTCATATATTGCGATTATTATATAAGTGAGTTGGTAAATTTTAACGTTTTGTCCGGGTGTAACAGTGACCCAGGCTATCTATGATGTCCAATATCGGGCAGCAGTTTTAATATGCAAAAGGAGCATAGCATGCAAGCAAATACCTACCTGAAGTACGGTTCTATCAAAGGCGAAACCACCGCTGAAGATTTCAAAGACATGATCACTATCTTGTCTATGGACTGGGGTACTCAGCGTGAACTGACGTCATATACCGGTACCGCTATGGACCGTGAAGCCAGTTCAACTCGTTTGAACGATATCGTTATCACTAAACTGCAAGACAATGCTTCACCGGATTTGTTCAAAGAAGCAACTATCGGTAAAGGTCAAAAAGCTGTTTTCCACATCACCAAACAAGGCGATAAAGTGGAAGAGATCATGAAAATTGAACTGACTGATGCAATGATCAGCAGCTATCAGATGTCAGTTTCAGGTGACCGTCCAATTGAAACTATCGTTATCAGCTACACCGAACTGATGATGACTGTTAAACCATCTGACGATAAAAACAGCATCGTTGCTCCGTTGGTATACGGTTACAGCGGTGTTAAAGGCACTAAGCTGTAAGCTAATGAGGTTGGTGTGGCATGCCACACCAACCTACACCTAGTGTTTTTACCCATCATCTTAATCAATACCAATTGAGGTCAACGGATGCAAAAGGCAACCCAGGACAAGAACAGCATCAAAATTGATACGCCACTTGGCAAAGATGCACTGATTTTAACCCGGTTTGTATTTCGCGAAGCGTTGTCACAACTGTTTAGCGTTAAAGCAGAAGTATATGGCAATGGCCAGAGTGTTAGCCCAGATGAGCTGATAGGTAAAGAAGTCACTATTACGCTGGAATTAGGTAAAAAAAAGCAACGTTATATTCATGCTGTTGTCGCCGATGTTACGGCACTGGGTACCCGGGCGACAAAAGATTCGGCAGGCACAGAGCATCGGGATTACAGCTTGCATCTGGTTGCCAGCGCCTGGTATATGCAGCATAGGGTAAATAGCCGTATTTTTCGTGCGAAAAACGTATTGAAAATTGTCGAAAAAATTGCCGGTGAGCACGGTGTTAAAATCGACGTCACTTCGAAAATTCAAGGCAGTTATCCAGACTATGACTTTAAAGTGCAGTATGAAGAAAGTGATTTAACCTTTGTTCAGCGTTTATTGCAGCAAGAAGGTATTTTTTATTATTTTGACCATAGTCAGAGCAGTCATAAGTTAATACTGGCTGATAAGGCTACCGCCTATGAGCCTTGTGCTGAATCAAGTGTAAAATACTTTAATGGTAGTTTGTCAGAGTCCCATATACATCACTGGCAGCGTGCGTTAGTTATGGCCCCGGGTAAATATGTGCAACGCGGATACGACTTAAAAAAACCCAAGGCGTTACCCACCGGAGAGGCTAACAAAGGCAAACTTGTCAGTGGCCATGCGAGTTACGAAGTGTTTAATTATGATGCTGAGTCGGAGTTTCATCCACGAAATAAAAGCATTGCAGACATTCGTTTAGAAGCTTTGCAGCGTGATATTGACCGACGCAAGGGTGCTAGTAACTGCCGTACATTTAGCATTGGTAAAACCTTTACGCTTAGTGAGCATGAAGACAAAGCTGAAGCAGGTAAGCAATATGTGTTAACTGAGGTGGTACTTACTGCGGCAATTACAAGTCAAAGTGGCGCTAGCAAGTCAGTTGAACAACAGATCAGTAATAGTTTTTATTGTGTGCCTAAAGAGGTGGCGTACCGGCCACAGCTCACCATAGCTAAGCCGCTTATTTCTGGTGTTCAAAGCGCTACAGTTACCTGTAAAGGTGGCGAGGAAATTTCAGTTGATGCACTTGGCCGTGTCACCGTTAAATTTCACTGGGATCGCAGCGATATTACCGACAACGAAAGCTCATGTCCTATCCGGGTTAGCCAAAATTGGGCGGGTAAAAATTGGGGCGCGTTTTTCTTTCCGCGACGCGATCAGGAAGTACTGGTTGAGTTTTTAAACGGTGATCCAGACCAACCAATTATTATTGGTGCGGTGTACAACTCAGATAATATGCCACCTTACACCTTACCTGATGACAAAACACAAAGTGGTATTAAAACCCGCTCCAGTAAAGGCGGCGGTGCAGCCAACTTTAACGAATTACGTTTTGAAGATAAAAAGGGTGAGGAGTTACTTTACCTTCACGCTGAAAAAGACTTTGAGCTGCAAGTAGAAAATAATCAAACAGATATGGTTGGCAAAGACCGACTGACAACCGTTAAAGGTAATGATACCGAAACGGTTAATAAAGATCGTAAGAATACGGTAGATGGCAGTGACACCCTAAAAGTGGGTAAAAAACTCGTGATCAACGCCGGCGACGCTATCACCATTAAAACGGGAGCAGCATCTATCTCTATGAAGAGTGATGGCTCTATTGATATCAAAGGTGTCAATGTCACGATAAAAGGCAGCAAAGTCAGTATTAATTAACTGCTGTTGCAGTTTTAAGCCTTTAAGGACGAAATAAAATGGCAAAACCCGCTGCAGTAATAGGTTGTATGCATCTTTGCCCAAAAATAGATCCCGGTCCTAAACCGCATATCGGCGGGCCAGTCATCCAGGGCTCACCCAATGTGTCTATTTGCGGCATTCCAGCTGCACGAAAGGGCGATAAGTTGGTCTGTATCGGGCCACCTGACAGCATTAGCGGCGGATCTGGCACGGTATTTATTAATGGTAAAAATGCGGCCAGGCTTGGCGATGATACCTCTCATGGTGGCAAGATTATCGTGGGTGTGCCTACCGTATTTATTGGTGGTTAAGCCAGATGACTTCAGTTAACGCTGTGCTGCAGCAAGTGCAGCTGTTATTGGATCAACGTTTGCAATTAGTGTTAGGGCGATACACCAGCTTTAAACAACTTCAGCAACATGATAGACAGTTAACAGACTGTGCCCGATTACTGCTACCGGCAGGCTCTGCTAGTGCGCTACCTGCGTGGGCAATGTGGCTGTGCAGCAATAACCATCAAACAGTTCTGAATTTGTCCGACACGCAAGATTTCGTTTTTCCTGAGGCTGCATGGTTGTTGCTAAATCAGTTAAAAGTGCGCTTGTTTCCTCAACTTGATGCAATGCAATTAATGATGCCAGAGGCTGATACGCAGTTGGCGCCGTTAAATTGGCAACTGGCTAACAGTCTGCAGTTAACATTAAACCCATTTACACATGAAACCGGGCTTTCAGCTGCGGCACTGTGGTACCTGGGGGGCAGTGCACAGCTGCAATTGTTGCAATCGTTACTGGCTTTTAAGCAACAACTTGCCACCGATGCACCGTTGCAATTACATATTGAACTTGCAATGTACCTTTGGGGGCAAAAAAGCGATGAAACCAGGTTGTGTGAAAAGTTGTTAGCGTCTGAGCAGCTAACGCCTGAACAGCTTATGGTGCTCATAGTGGGTGCCGCCGAGCCAGCAAAAGCCAGCATGATAAATTTGTTAGCCCGTACCGAAGCCAATATGGCGTTGGCGATGATGGCAATGGGCTTTAGTGGCCAGTTAAAATTTGTTCCGTTACTGGCTGAACTTGCCCAGCAAAGTAGTAGTAAGGATGTGGCGATATCCGCACTAGATATGTTGTTAGGGGTAATGGCGACCGACAGCTTGCTTGCCGAACCAAAAGCACTTCAGCGCGTGTTATTGCAACGTCCCACTAGCCGGCAAATTTGCGGAGAAGACATTAGTGAGCCTCAACTGGCATACCTTTGGCGAAGTGGTAATCAGCTACAACGGCAGTTGGTGGCCTGTTACCGTTGTTTGGCACAAGCAGACATACCGCTATTAAACACGCATTCATTGTTGGGGGCAGTATGAGCCAGCAACATACTCAAAGCTTTTGTATTGATCGGGTTTTCATGTTGTTGGGCAAGGCTGCAAATACGCAAGCGGCGCTAAACCTGGATATTCTGCCGCCAGAGCAACAATACATTACTTGGCAGCAGCATCATCTTGCGGCTTCTTTTGTATTGCCGGTTAAAGCCAAAGAAACTCTCACTGAGCGACTAACGGCGTTGCTAACTTTGTTGTTTTCTCAAATGGACGACGCATTAGTTAATGAAACCGTTTATTTAGTCTTGCCTGAATTTACCGGCGTAGATAACCAACAACTTAATGTGTTGTTACAGCATTTAATGCGCCATTTTCCCAGTTTGTTGCTGTCAGATACCTGCAGGGTATTTCCATATGGCAGTGCAGGGGCATTAATGGCGCTATCAATGGCGCAACAGCAGTTACAGCAAGATGCGAATGCGACTGTATGGTTATTGGCGGTTGATTCGCAGGCGCCGGATGAATTATTGCAGCGCTACGCGACAGCGGAGCTAGCGGGCGAGCCGTCCGAAGGTGCTATTGCGCTGCGATTAAGCCGCACTAATGCAGTTGTTAATGTACATACTATTGCTAGCGATGCATCGCTGGCCAGTAGTGCCGAGCCTGAACCGGCCATGGCGGCGTTATTTCAGCACATTGCGGCAAATTTACCGACAACATTAAACCAGCTGTATTTGCCAGACTGTGGTGATGTTAACGCAACAGAGCGCTGGTTAGCGCAGTATCACTATTTGCATGGTGCGGTTAATCAAGATACTGAGCATGTCTTCGCGTCTTATGCCACGGGTGAGTTAGGTGCTTGTGGTGGTTTATATCGCTTACTACATGTGTATCGCGGTTATCAGCGTGAATATTTACAGGGCTTAACCTTGCAATGCGAATTATCACCGGCGTTGTATCGTGCTGTTGCAGTGTTTTCCCGGGCCGGTACCTTAGTAAAGAACAAGGAAGTATAGCAACATGGGTGCGCATTTAATCGAATTGAAAGGTCGCAATGCCGAGGTGTTTGCATTTAGCACCACCAAAACCACATCAAAAGGCAGTTTGAAGTCGTTTAGCTCGGCAGCCGATGCGGCACAGTTTTTACGATCACATTTTCCCGATGCCATTACAGCTGGCGGTAACATCGTTCAGGTTTATGGTTGGTTTGGTGGGGCAGCCGTTTCTATGCAGGTGGTGGAGCATAGAACCACTGTTTTTGCGGCGTTGGCCGATGCCATTGTTAATGGTAAGTTATTTGTGTTTACCTTACCCAAACCTGTACCACAGATTGAATCGTCACCGGTGTTAAGCAGCTCGTCGTCAGGTGCTGCTAAAGCGGCTAACCCAGGCGGTAGAGCCGACAGTACTAGCAGCAATGCGTCTGAAGCTGATACAACAGCGGCTGTTTCTGACGCCTCTGGTAGCAATGCCGCGGATATCGCCACACCTCAAAATGCAGATGTTGCTAAAGAAGGCGATCCTGTGTCGATGTGTACCGGTGAGGAAATTCTGGAGCTGGTCGATTTTGAACTACCAGGTCCATTACCGCTGCAGTTTAAGCGTACTTACCGTTCCAGTCAGTGTCATGAAAACGTGGGGATGGGCTTTGGCTGGCGCAGTAATTTTCATTTACAAATTGTCAGCACATTAACCGATAACGACGAACCATTGCTGGTATTACACAACGAGGAAGGGCGGCGTTTAAGCTTTAAGCCTGTAGCAGTAGGGCAAACCAGTTATCAGCTAAGCGAAGGGCTGGCACTTCGCCATGAGGACAATGGCAGCCTGGTATTGTTAAAGCAAGATAACACTCACTGGGTGTTTGTGCCGGTTGCAACAGACAACCCTAAGCAAGCTAAGCGCTGGGCACTTCATCAAGTTTTTGACAGTTTAGGTAACTACTTACAACTGTATTATGACCGTGCCAACCGGTTAAGCCGCATAGACTACACCCGCAAGCGCGGTATAGAGCTTTACTACAATAACACCGGGTTGTTAAGTCATATAGCCGTGGTGCAAAAAACCGATACCGGGCTGGCAAAGTTAGATGTAACGCTGGCGCAGTATCAGTATGACGAGCAGCGTGATCTTGTTACTGCGACAAATCAGGCCGGACAAACTGAGCAGTATAACTATCAAGCACACTTAATCACGGTGCGTCAGCGCGCCAGTGGCTTTAAACACTTTTTTAGTTGGTTAGGCGATGGACCCACAGCACGTTGCAGCCGCAACTGGGGCGACGACGGTAATTACGATTACCAGTTTACGTACGATGAAGCCTCGCGCACCGCAACCAGCACAGATAGCCGCGGTCAATGCTGGCAGTATTTTCATAATGAACGTAATCAACTGATTAAAAAAGTCGCGCCGGATGGCGCCACCTGGATTTATAGCTGGAATAGCCTGGGCAAGAAAAGTGCGGAAACGGCGCCTGATGGTGGTGTTACGCGTTACTACTTTAATGATGTGGGCCAATTAATTACGGTAGAGCAAGCCGACGGCGCTATTAGCCATTTTCAGTACAACTCGCTGGGGCAGCGCTGTGGATATACTGATGCCGAAGGCGGGCATTGGCAGCGTGATTACACCGCAGGCGGCTTACTTAAATCAGAGCAGCACCCTGACGGCACTATAAGCCAATATCAGTACAATCAGGATGGGCAGTTAACGACCCTAAAACAGGCTAATGGCAACATTGAACATTATTTGTGGGACAGCGAAGGCCAGCTATTAGCCCGCAAGCAAGGCGAGGCAGTAACCCGGTTTAGTTATGACACCCTGGGCCGGTTAAATGGCACGGTAAATGCGTCCGGTTTAGTGACAGAGTATCAACGTAACAATGCTGGCCAAATTGTGGCGTTACGCCAATATGCGCAAAGTGAGCCAGATAAGGTGTACACTGAGCTTTTATCGTACGACAGTGCTGGGCGACTTACCCATAAGCGAAACAGACTTGGCGATACGACACAATGGGAATATGAGGGGCTAAGTCAGCCGGTAAAACAGTTACAGCCAGATGGCAGCGCTTTGCAATATGAATACGATAAAGAGCGTAATCTTACTGCTATTATGCGCAGTGATGGTGCCCGCTATCAGCTGGACTATGACGGCCAGGAGCGGCCAATAGCACTGCAAGGCTTTGATGGTCGTACTCAGCAGTACCAGTATGACATTAATGGCCATGTTAATACCGTTCGTGATGGTGAGCAGCGACAAATCAAACTTCGGCGCGACAGCCGCGGCCGTATTATTGAGCAGCAAGCGCTGTATCAGCAGCAACTAACCAGTAACCACTTTCACTACGATAAAATTGGCCGGCCTTTAAGAGCCAGTAATGCCCAGTGTAAATTGCGTTTTGCCTATCATGCTAATGGCCAGCTAAACGAGCAATGGCGCGATGACTGGCGCACGCTATACCAATATGACACCAATGGCCGTCGTGCCAGTACCATCTTGCCGGATGGTACAGTGCTGGATTATCGCTATAACGAACAAGGCCTGCTGTCGCAATTAGCATTAAACCAGCAGCCCATATTGTGGCGCAGCTTTGATAATGCAGGCCGTGAAACCGCACGGGAATATGCTAGTGGCTTACAGCTTAGCCAGCAGTTCGACAGTTTTAACCGGTTAACCAACCAGCGGTGGCAACACGGTGCAAATAGCAGCAGCGCGCATCAGCGACACTATCGCTACAGCGCCTTACATCAGTTGCTAAACGTAACGGATAACCAACACGGTGACACTGAATACCAATACAATGCACTGGACCAGCTGGTAAGCAAAACGCACAGCACCGAGCCTGGCCAAAGCGAGCAGCATCAGTGGGACAGCTTTGGTAACCCTGCCGGTGATGAGGTTGATGTTAAACAAGACCGCCTGCTGCGCTACTATGACAACCAGTACCAGTACGACGACAGTGGCAACCAGTTAAGTGCCACCGCACCGGGTAAGCGTGAGCTGCGTGAATATAATGGTTTTAACCAACTAAGCAGTTTGCGCAATCACAATGGCGTAACGCGTTACGAATATGACGCCTTTGGCCGACGTAGCGCCAAGATAACCGCCACTGGCCGCATTGATTATTTATGGGAAGGCAACACCCTAACCGGCGAATACAGCCAGGGCGAATTTAGCTGGTATATTTACGAACCAAATAGCAACAAACCTTTGGCGTTGGTTAAGCAAGGCCAGCTGTACTATTACCAGTTAGACCAACTTGGTACACCGCTAAGCTTAACCGACAGCGAAAACAACCTCGTCTGGCAAGCACACTACAGTGTGTTTGGTAAAGCCACGGTTACGGTTAACACCATAGACAACCCAATCCGCTTTCAGGGCCAATACTATGACAGCGAAAGCGGGTTACACTACAACCACTTTAGATACTACGACCCCCAAACTGGCCGTTTTATCAGCCAAGACCCAATAGGGCTGCTCGGTGGCATAAACCATTACCAGTACGCACCGAACCATATCAACTGGATAGATCCGCTGGGGTTGTGTGCTAAAGAGGATGGTTCTGTTGGTTTATTAGATGGTATCGTTGGTACAGCAGATTTAGTGGTAACCGGGATACTAAATACCGGCGTAGACATTGTAGCTGGTGGCGCAGGCTTAGTTACTTTAGCCATATCCGGTGGCGATGTTGGTGCGGCTGCTCATACCATAGAAAGTGTGCAAGAAAAGCAGATAGGACCGCTGACAGACGCGGGCGCAAAAGTCGCAGGTGTTGTTGCGCCAGTAGTCGATAAATACTACGAGCAAAATATGGCCGCGCTGGGTGACGCAACACTGGAAGCGACCGGCTCTCCGCTGCTTGCCATGGCAGCGCATAAGTCATTAGAATTAGTCGGAACCGTGCTGGGGGCGGGTGCTGTCGGGAAATCCCTTAAAAACGCTGCTAAAGTTGATGGGGTTGTTCCAGACAATGTGGCAGGTTCCGTTTGGCATGCGACGTCAAATTCGAGGGCTGCACAAGGAGTATTAAACGGAATTGATCCTGCTTACCTCAATCCAAATAGTCGGTTTGGAGCAGCTTTTTATGTCGCTGAGCAACCTGGAACTACAATTGCTGAGTTGGCGCATCACGGAATTGATGCTACACATGGCATACGTTTTGAGTTAAATAACAAAGCAATGAAGATCTTAGATTTAACTGACACCCAAGTAGCTGCTGATTGGAACTATAAAGGTGGGGTCATTAGTTCTACGACTCAATCTATTGGTATTCATGCTCAAGAACAGGGTTTTAATGTTATACGTTTTTATTCTGAGCGAGCGAATGGTGGAGTTAATAATGCCATTCTGGATGATTTCAATGAAATTCTTAAACCTATTATTATAACGCCGGTGAAACCATGAAATTGCAACTTTTCAAATTTAAATGTGGGCAATGCGGATGCCAGTTTAAGGCTCCGCAAATAGGCTCAGATTCTTATGGTGAATTTATTTTGCGAAGTGTCGGAAATGCTGATGAAGCATATTTAGACGCCATGGAAGATAACACCTATCAAGAGGTGAATTCTTTGTTGAAAAGCAATTTAAAAATGATTTCCAAAAAACCTAATGAACTTGCGAGCATTTTAAGGAAAGCATACGGAGTGATCGCATGTGATTTAGATAAAGCAGGAAAACCTTTTTTTATTGGATGTTTTCCGAAGTGCCCTTCGTGCAATATGCAAGAAGTTGAGTATTGGGAGGCGACGGAGCCTCCAGAATTTATTGAAAAGACAATTTGTCCGGTAACTCATGTGGCTTGGAGCTCCCTTTCGGACTTAGAAAAGCAAGAGAAAGTGGACAGTGTAATATCATCGTTTGGATATTAGTTAAAAGAGGCTCATAGTGCTGGGAAATGCTAAACTAAATGACCCCTATTTTTAATAAACAATAACATGCCTGAAAACAATGAGCCTATAGAAAGCAACGTCCGGTTACAGATTTTAATGAGTGGCTGGTCAGGTCAAATGAACGCAATTTGGCACATTCACCAACATGTCTCACTTGCAGAAGCCGCTTCCGCATCAGCGTGGTTCTTGTTGTACACTAACGGTCATATTAACTTAGCGTCAGCTCTTATGCTTTTTATGAATGTGATTCTGATAATTTCCTTTTTTAGTGTAAAGCGGCATTATCAGATACAGGATAATTTCGACCAAATGTTAAGGCGTGCCGGTATTTTTGATTCAGACCCTAAACCACAATCTGCGTTGCTTGACATACCATATATAAGAAATTGGTCGCGTTTATTCAATCACGAACTCGCCAGACTGCTGATTTTAGTCGTGATAATTGTCAATTTAGCGCTCGGTATGTCTGCGGCAGTATCAAGTAAAGACTATTTATCTTTAGCCAGTATCTTTACCTATATTAACGGTCTACTCACTTTACATCTTCTTTACAGATGGCGGGAATTGATAGCACCGTATAGAAAGGTTGATCATAAACCTACTTAAGTTACTGATTCAGAACGCCTGCTGCGCTACTACGACAACCAGTAGCAGTACGACGACAGTGGCAACCAGTTAAGTGCCACCGCACCGGGTAAGCGTGAGCTGCGTGAATATAATGGTTTTAACCAACTAAGCAGTTTACGCAATCATAATGGCGTAACGCGTTACGAATGTGACGCCTTTGGCCGACGTAGCGCCAAGATAACCGCCACTGGCCGTATTGATTATTTATGGGAAGGCAACACCCTTACCGGCGAATACAGCCAGGGCGAATTTAGCTGGTATATTTACGAACCAAATAGCAACAAGCCTTTGGCGTTGGTTAAACAAGGCCAGCTGTACTATTACCAGTTAGACCAACTGGGTACACCGCTTAGCTTAACCGACAGCGACAACAATATCGTTTGGCAGGCTAACTATTCAGTATTCGGTAAAGCCACAGTAACGGTTAATAAAATCGACAACCCAATCCGCTTTCAAGGCCAGTATTTTGATAGCGAAAGCGGGTTACACTACAACCACTTCCGCTACTACGACCCACAAACCGGCCGCTTTATCAGCCAAGACCCGATAGGGCTGCTGGGTGGTATAAACCACTACCAATACGCGCCAAATCATATCAACTGGATAGATCCGCTGGGGTTGAAGTGTAAAGAAGACCAAAAGCCTGAGAAAAGGTTTGATACCAGTGATGATGCAGCTTTGCATATTATGAAAATTATTAATCCATTATCAAAAAAAGATAACTTGGAATATGGGGGTTTAATTTTTAAAGATACTGATGGAAAGTATGGTTTTACAGGTCCTTCAATAGGCACTGAGGATGGCGTTAACCCTTTTGACGGCTCTGCTGACGTTCCTGAAAACACCGTTGAAGTGGGCTATTGGCATACTCATGGCGAATATTCTGCATTTGATGAGAATGATAATATCGTGAGAACAGGTGACCCATCTTTAGATGACTTCAATAGTGATCATTTCTCTTCACAGGATATAAATGTTGCTAATAGCAGGGGGGGAATTCAACAGAGTACAAAGGCTACGTCGGTACACCTGGAAATATTTATAGAGGGTATGATGCAAAAAACAAAAAGCAGTATGTCCTGGAAAAACCGAAAGATGACGATGATTAAAATAATATCAATTTTACTACTTATCACTGGTTGTAACGCTAATTCTGCTACACCAACCAGCACTCCAACCAGCACTGGAGGCCTTATGGAAATCTCAACAGCCACAAGATTTGAAGGGGTTGTGTTAAATAGCATCTTGGCGGCCTACGAAGACTTTACAAAATTTGGTTATGATATTGCAAACTTTACGGTTGATATAGATGTTACTAAAGATGTAAAAGTTACTTTTACACCGAAACGTCACCCTGATGAAGGTCATATCCTTGGGGGGAAAACAAAGTTTGGGCGAGAGATTTCTTATATAATGGAGAAATCGACAGGTAATCTCATCAGTAAAAGTTTTGCGAGGTAGGGGAATCAATAGAGTGAGTGAATGAGGTATCCCCACAAAATTATTAGCTAAAACAAAAAGATGAACTCAGAAGGAACATACCATCGGACCATTTTTAGATATATATCGGTAAGCCGAGCTAGAGCCTGCAAAGAGTAATAAACATTCTTGATTTCTCATAAAACGTTGGGGGGAATAATCACTTATTCCGTGCCACTCAGCCAAATGCAATCAATCGTTTTGAATATTTATAGAAAGGCAACACCCTTACCGGCGAATACAGCCAGGGCGAATTTAGCTGGTATATTTACGAACCAAATAGCAACAAGCCTCTGGCGTTGGTTAAATAAAAATTAGGAAAGGTGAAAACGGACGTCACTTAAACCAGGTGCAAGCATTATTCATTGCTAAAGAATGCGATCTGAATCAGGAATGGGTTTTAGTTAACCTTGCAGAAGGAAGTGGCAAAGTCAGAGCAGGCAAAAGACATTTGGCACAATCTAGCAAAAAAGATGAATAAGTAATTGTTGTTTTGGCGGTTTGAATGCTAATCCAGATAAGGAGGCTGTTTTAGCGTAATACCTATATCCCATAATGTATATTATGTTAAATGCTATGTGTGAGTCTTTAATCCTGCTCTATCTCAAATACCGCCGCTACCGGCTGGTAGCGGCTGGGCTTGTCGATTTGCTGCGCAATTAAACTTTGCGGTAAATGCGGTTTAAGTAAATCGGTAAACATAGCGGTGTTGCTGTTTTGCTTATCCAGCCAGGCGTTTATCAGATTTCTATCTTGCGGCAGTATCAGTGGCATGGCTTTGCTGTGTATCGCTACTAGCTTCGGGTGTGGCGCTAAGGTGATTATCGAACAAGACAATACGCTTTCGCCGGTGTGCCGGTTTATCCACTCGCGATATAAACCGCCTAGTAGCAGACCACCTTGTTTGGCGACTAAATCATGGTAATGCAGTGCTTTGCCGCCGGCATATTCCGTTTCACCAAAGCCCTTTACCGGTATAACGCAGCGGCTGTGCCGATACGGCAAATAACCGGCACTACCTTTAGTGTTTAGTTTGTCGTAACGGGTATTAAACGAGGTGTATTTAGATGGCTTAAACCCCTCTGTCGATGCTTCTAACAATAGCCACCAGGTTGCACTATCCATACACCTTATACCATTGACTTGCCTAACCAAGCTTACAGCTTGTGTAGCACGGATAAAGCGGCTGACAATAAGCGGTGAGCTAAATAGCTCAATCTGCAGGCCCTCGCAGAGCTCAATTACGCCAGGATCGTCAATTACATTTAGCCTGCCACACATTGTTTTGCCTGTTTGTTGCTTAACTTAGTTATTAACTAGCTGAGTTTGTTATAATATGCCACTGAATAAATCGGAAAATAACACATTATGTACAGCGATCTGCCCTTCTCTCAAGCTTGTGAAAACAACAAAGCGCCGATTTTAGTGCTGTTGCAACAGGCGTTTGCCAAGTGTAGCAATGTGCTGGAGGTAGGTAGCGGTACCGGCCAGCATGCGGTGCATTTTGCTGAACATTTGCCGCAAGTGATCTGGCAGGCATCTGATCAGGGGGATTATATACCGCAGCTTAGCGAAAGGCTGCTCCGGGCGGCGTTACCTAACCTGCCCCAACCTTTAGTGTTGGATATCTGCCGTGATGCTGCACCATCCCAGCCATATGATGGTTTATTTACCGCCAATACGCTGCACATTATGCCGTGGCCGGTGGTTGAGCAGTTTTTTAATCGGTTAAACCAGCTAGTTAAACCCCAAGCTACGCTGTGCATTTACGGCCCATTTAATTATAACGGCCATTACACTAGCGAGAGTAATCAGGCGTTTGATCAATCGTTAAAAAGTCGCGACCCCGCTATGGGTATCCGTGATATCGAGACGGTAATATCCCTTGCCGCTAGCGTTGGCTTTACCTTACAACATGATTACGCAATGCCGGCGAATAATCGTTTGCTGTGTTTTAGCAAATAGCGTTATGCCTAATTGTATCAAGCCACACTAACTCATTATCAGCTAGGTTCGTCCCGGTTCAAAACTATCATAACGCGGTAAATCAGCATCTAAATCTTCCCAGTTGGCTTTAGAGCTGTAAAAATTGTGCGACAGTGGCCGCTCAATGATATCGCTGTTTAAAATACCCAGCCGAATTCGTAGCCGTGTCGGGTCGTCTGCATTGCTGCTGTATACCGGTGAGCCACAATTACGGCAGAAATGCCGTAACCTGCCAGGTTTAAAGGCAAATTGGCTTAACTGGTCAGCGCCTTTTATCACAGTAAAATCGGTGCTTTGCACAAAGCCATTAGTGGCAAAGGCCGTGCCGCTGGATTTTCTGCACAGCGAACAATGGCAATGAATAATACTGCTGATTGGCCCGCTAATTTCAATCGCTACTTCGCCACACAAACAGGCGCCTTGGTACATATTTACTCCTCGTTGAGCAGAGCCATCAATTTTGCTAACTCTGCTACTACCAAATCTGGCTCATCAAACTGTATAAAGTGCCCGCTTTTATCGGTTAACAATGCCCGCCCCTGCGGAAAAGCCGTAGCCCATCTGTACCAAAGTTCGCCCCACAGCTTACGGCCTTGGTCGGTAAAAAATAAATTGGCCGGGTTTTCTGTCTTTTTTACTCAGGCAATAACCGTAACCGGCATGTTCTTAATTTGCGGATAATCCGGTAGCGGACGTTTGCTCCAAAAGTCTAAATAGCTATTCGACATGCCGTCTTTCATATCGTCGAGTTTAATCTGGGCAATTTCTTTATTGCCTTGTTCAAGGTTAATTACCCGCAGTATATCAACGTCATGCTCAGATGACGGGTCCAGCATCAATAGTGCTTTGATTTTTCCCGGGTAAGCCGCAGCAAAGTCGCGCGCCACACTGCCACCATAAGAATGAGCAACGTAGATAACCGGTGCTGTTATATTGAGTTTTTCCAGCAACTCGTGGGCGTAGTCGGCATAATCACGCGAGGTAAAATGGCGTTTAACTTGGGTTGAATTGCCATTACCCACACGCGAATAACGAATAACGGTCGCATGCTCGGCGACCTGGCTAAACACCGGGTCCCAGTCAGTCATCGGCGAGCCACCGCCGGCTTCAAGCAGTACAGTGTGTTTGCCGCTACCGGCAATTTCATACTCCAGCTCAAAATCATTTACTTTAATAAATTGGCTTGGAGCAGCCGATAAGCTAAAACACAGTGCTGCGTAGGCGAATAGAAAAAACTTCAAAATAGCTCCTGAACTTGCATAAACATCCGATCGGTAAATCTCCATAAACGTCTCGGGTTTACTTAGCGCGGTAAAATCGTATTTAGCGTAGTGAGAAAATGATGAATTTTGCCAATATCCAACTGCGATTTTTCATCGCTGATAACAACTGCTGTCATACACTTTCCTTGTCATCGCCGCAATTTTGCTGCTTAAACAGGTAGTAACCCAATACAATTAGCGGCACATTTGTGGTTATAGGATTAAAAGCTTCAAGCAGAATGAAAGGCGTCATTATGGCAGCGAAAATTAGCAAGCCGGTTAGCCAATAATGTTTAATAGCAGAATCGGTTTTAGCCGGTAATAACCGATAAACACCAAGCCAAATATCACCTCGGCTACACCAGCCGTTTTCACCAGCAGATAAGTGATTTCGTCAGAAAAGCCCAAACTGCCGGTCATGGCCTGCTCCAGTGGTGCAATTTGCAATAGTTTTGGGAAGATACCGTGATAAATCCAGGTTAAACCAATAACATAACGTGCCAGCTGTACCATGTTCAAAATTTAACATTCCCTTTTGTAAACGTTTAATTGTTAGCTTTTTGCAGGCGGGATTTCTCCTGCGTCAGCATGAGTATTTTGTATGTTCCCCACAGCATAATTGCTGCACCCACAACGATAATGCTGTTAACCACAGCTTGATCCTGCAATATGGGCAGTATTGATGCGCCATCGTCAGTAAATTTAGCGTACAACCCCACGCCAAATAGCAAGCTACCAGGTGCTTCCAATAAGGTAATTTTAATAACCTGTTTATCAATATCTTTAATACGCTGCTGTTTTTGCATTTTAAATCCCCAAATTTTTATCTTCGATATACACCTACGGAACTTAACCAACGCGCAATTAAGTTTCGTTGTTTATGTATCGACGCAAGCCTAAACTGTTCCAATGCTAGTGCCAACTCCGCTGAGATAAAAACCAAACTCTTTTCAGGTCCATTTACAACATGAAGAGTAAGTAATCCTGTTTGCTCAAACATAATTTGTTGTATTAATTGGCATACTAATGGCGGCCAGCTGCTGTTATTCGGAGTAAAAACCACGGAATATGATTTTGCAGTCAATTGAATTTGCAAAAGTAAATCATAACTGGTTCCTGCAACCTCAGTGCAGTTAACGGATTTAACCTGCAGCTGCAATGCTTGCAGGCTTTTACTTAGCTGATCAACAATGACACTAGAATCCATCAAGTTACAGAAGTAATTATTTTTGATAAAACGCTTTTCATGCCATATAAACGCATTAAGCAAACACATCACGCCGTTTGGCAACACTGCAGCAAACTCACTCTCAGGAACTGCTTCAAAGCGGCGATATTTGAGCAATACAGCCAAAGACTTTGGATACCATTGTTCCTGCAGGTTTCGATGTTCGCGATACCAGCGCTCATCAATAAAGCCTTCCTGATTTAACAGCGTAAACAGCGTTTTCAACACTGTGGGGCTGTGGCTAGCAGATGTTTTTTGCTCAAGTAGTTCATAACTCTGTGGCAAATTTGTCTGTTTTTCAGATACTTTCTTTATCATGACACTATTACGCTAAGCCAGGTAACATTTGTAAGATCACTGCTTGCACCTGCTCTACCGGCAAAGCTGCCTCGGCTTGATAAGGAATATCAACGTTAAGTGGAAAACTTGGCATCTCAGCTACCCCCTCTCGTTCAAATGATATACGAAACAACTCGCCATAGATCTGAGCCGCAATTGTGATGCTACCGGCAGAGTATGAAACCTTTTTTGTTTTGCCCAGATGCACTGCATCATTGTAGGTATCAGCAAACAGACTATTACGCACGTCATTCAAAGCATCGCTTTGTGCTAGCAGCAAAAGAAGTTCGCCAACCCTGCTGTCTGGGTAACCTCGCTTCAACCGAGTTCCAGCGGCTGACCAGCTATCAGCCTGGCCTTCAGCTTTACGTTTTTGCTTTGGCGGAGCAGCAGGTAAACTCGCTTTAGCGTCAATGCGGTCTTTATACGGGCTGTCTTTAAAGTATTTCCTGTCTTCTGCGTAAAACATGCCGCGCTTTTTCAGTGCCAGATACAGCTCGTAACAGATGTCATGATAACCATCCTTGCAGGCTACGCTTAACGGTGTGCGGCCATTGTTATTGCAAACCGAAGGGTCAGCACCAGCCGCTAGTAATTGTCTAATGGCTTCGACAGAGCGATGCACCTGTGTATAGTGCGTCATTCTGGATGAGGTGATTTCAACATCACCGCAGGCAAATAACAGCGGTGTATTACCGGCATGGTTCGTAATATTAACGTCGGCACCCAATGCAAGCAGTTCAGGAACAATGCAAGATACTTCTGTTTGAACAGCAAGCATAAGTGGATTGTATTTGTTAAATTTATCAAAAGCGTTGATGTCTGCCCCGTGTTGTGTCAACGCAGCGATAATATTTAACAGCGCTTGCTTTTTGGCTGGATCAGTAACCTGTTTCTTATAGTCCTGGATTGGTGAGGTGAAATATCCCCCCTCTTTGCATTCTGCCAACAAACCACACACATAAAGTAAGTGAGGTTGTTTACAAAGGGCTGGCTTTGCCCCTGCCTGCAATAAAGCGTGGATAATCGGCTCAATTTCAAGGACATTAAAACGCATACCATAGCACGCCTGGCTTAGCGGACAATATCGATCACGTTGATGTTGTTGAGGCTTAACACCAGCCTCCAACAGCATCAAACAAACTGCAATATTCTTTTTAATCGCAGCGTCATCGTCGTAGCAAATAACATCGTTTATTTGTGCGAGGAGTTCATTAAGTAAGGGTAATTTTCGTTCGCCGTAGCGCAACAAATCCGGATTGAGGCCTTGCTCTTGAATTACCCGCGAAATGCGTGAAGCCGCGTCACTATGCTGCAAAAGCGCTTTAATCTCATCCTGCGTCAGTGTTTTCTTACTCATACTAGTTAATGATCCGGTTTAAATGGCTGGTTAGACACTGTTTATATTTGCTCGCCCCAAAGCTATTTTCGAATTGACGCAAAACCTGTTTGTTCAAGCGTTTGTCCCAGAAAAGGTGAAATAAACACCATACTCTTGCCTGGAACGTGTAGTGAAAGCAAGTGATATTGCTCAAACATGATTTTTTGCACCAATTTCCAAACGCGCGGCGGCCAACTGTTTTTGCGTGGAACGAAGCTAGTCGTGTAGGTTTGGTTTTCTAACACTATAGTTAACGCCAGATCGTAGCTGGTGCCTGCGATTTCTTCACAATTTATCGACTCGACAGGCAGCCCTAATGCACGCAGGGTTTTTCTAAGCACTTTAATAATATTGGTTTTTTGCATTAAGTCTTCATAACCGTTGTTTATCATAAACCGCCGGTCGTGGTAGATGAAAGCATTGTTAAGATCGGCGATACAATCGGGTTCTAATGAACCAAACTCCTCATCAGGAATGGCATCATACTCACGATACTTCATTAACAACGCTAAAGAGTTAGGATGCCACTCTTCCAGATACTCTCGCTGTTCTCTGTACCAGCGAGCATCAATAAACCCCTCTTGTTTAAGCAAAGCAAACAACATTTTAAGTGTCAGGGAGTTACCGATATCAGGGTCTTTAATATCGAGCAAGTCATAACTTTTTGGATGAACTGCAGGTTTAGCAGATATTTTCTTAACCATGACACTACTACTCTAAGCCCGGCAACATTTGTAAGATCACGGCTTGTACTTGTGCTACCGGTAAAGTCGCGTCAGCTTCATAAGGAATATCAACACTAAGCGGAATATCATCAGTGCAAATCGGACGCTCGCAATTAAACGATATACTAAATATTTTGCGATAAATGTCATCGTTAACGGTGATGCTACCGGCAACGTAGGACACTTTTTTTGTTTTGCCAATATGAACTGCATCGCCGTAGGTATCTGCAAACAGGCGGTTTCGCACGTCAATTAAGGCCTCACTTTGTACGAGCTGCAAAATAAGTTCTCCTAATTTACTCTCGGAGTAGCGCGTTAAACGAGCGCCGGCAGCAACCCAGCTTTCAGCCTGGCCTTCTGGTTTACGTTTTTGCTTTGGTGGCGCCGTTGCTAAGCCCGCTTTTGCATCAATGCGGTCTTTATACGGGCTGTCTTTAAAGTACTTTCTATCATCGGCATAAAACATACCGCGTTCTTTCAGCGCCAGATACAACTCGTAACAGATATCATGATAACCGCCTTTGCTGGCAACACTTAACGGAGTGCGGCCATTGTTATTGCAAACCGAAGGGTCAGCACCAGCCGCCAGTAATTGCTTGACCGCTTCGACAGAGCGATTATTTTTCACGCCAGTCACTTCGACATCACCACAGGCAAACAACAGCGGGGTATTACCTGCATGATTTGTAATATTAACGTCTGCACCCAAAGTAAGCAGTTCAGGAACAATGCAAGATAACTCTGTTTGAACGGCCAGAATCAGCGGATTATATTTGTTAAATTTATCAAAAGCGTTGATGTCTGCACCGTGCAGTGTCAACGCAGTAACAATGTTAACCAAAGCCTGTTTCTTATCAGGATCAGTGCCCTGCTCTTTATAACCATGGATTGGAGAAGCTAAATAGCCTGACTCCTGGCACTCTGAAATTAAGCCGCAAACAAAAAGTAAATGAGTTTTTTTACACAGTGCTGGCTTCGCTCCTGCTTGCAATAAGGCATGTATTACAGGCTCAAGCTCAATCACATCCATACGCACCGATTCACAGGCAAGGCTAAGTGGGCAGTATTTGTCGCGTTGAATTTTTTGTGGGTTAACGCCGGCTTTAAGCAGGGCAACACAGACAGAAATATTTTTTCTAGCCGCAGGACCGTAGAGACTACTTCTATTTATGTCTACCAACAGCTCATTTAATAATGGCAGTTTTCGCTCACCATAGCGCAGCGAATCGGCATTAATTCCTTCCTGCTCCATTAACTGAATAATTTTTACTGCAGCATCACTATTACGCAACACTTGCGTTATTTGATCCTGGGTAAGGGTTTTGTTTTTTCCACTCATCGCAATTCTCTAGTTATTATATTCACGACCAAACGAGAAACAAAAATGGCGCAGTGTTGCATTTAAATAGCTTTTTATGCGCTGCTATTTTCGTATCGATAGGCACCGTTGTTCGACTATGACTTCGCCTATTTGTTATATTCCGAGCAGACATTGATGCTAGTGGATTTTATTAGCAAAGTGAACAACTTATTTACAAAAGCAGGCATAAAAAAACCACCCTCAGGTGGTTTTTATGCAGCATTATAACAATCTTATTTCAGTGTCACGCTTAGTTTGCTAATCACGTTAAGCGCTTTTTGCGTTGCCGCTTCTACAGTGTCACTTAACGCCAGTGCTACACCCATCCGGCGCTCGCCTTGTACTTCCGGCTTGGCGAAAATACGCAGCTCGGTATCCGGCTCGGCTAAAGCGTCAGCCAAACCATGGTACTGAATATCGGCACTGTTGCCTGGTACTAATAACACCGCAGAGGCTGCCGGGCCGTATTGCTTAATTTGCGGTATCGGCAAGCCTAAAATTGCGCGGGCATGCAAAGCAAACTCACTTAGTTGCTGCGATATCAAGGTAACCATACCGGTATCATGTGGCCGGGGTGATACTTCAGAGAAATACACCGTATCACCTTTAATAAACAGCTCTACGCCAAATAAACCATAACCACCTAAAGCTTCTACCACCGCTTTAGCGTAGCTTTTCGCCGTTTCAAAGGCGGCACTGCTCATGGCCTGTGGCTGCCAGCTTTCACGATAATCGCCTTTTTCCTGCCGATGGCCTATCGGTGCACAATATTGAAT
Source organism: Rheinheimera maricola (assembly GCF_016918075.2). GTDB lineage: Bacteria > Pseudomonadota > Gammaproteobacteria > Enterobacterales > Alteromonadaceae > Alishewanella > Alishewanella maricola_A. The sequence goes on from NZ_JAERPS020000001.1 coordinate 1,082,485, forward strand.
ACCGGACACCGAATTTACCGTTAACAGCGTAATTTCGTAATCGAAGTCGACAAAGCCTTCTACTATAACCCTGCCCTTACCGGCGCGTCCGCCTTCCTGAGCGTAAACCCAGGCCGCATCCAGATCGGCGTCCGAACGCAGCACGCTTTGCCCTTTGCCACTGGATGACATGATGGGTTTAACTACGCAAGGGTAACCAATGGTGTTCACCGCAGCGATAAAGCTGTCTTTATCACTGGCAAAAACAAAAGGTGAGGTTGCCAGCTGTAATTCTTCTGCCGCTAAACGGCGAATACCTTCACGGTTCATAGTCAGATTAACCGCTTTGGCACTGGGTACTACATTAAAGCCGCAGTCTTCCAGTTCAATTAACACTGACGTGGCAATAGCTTCCAATTCGGGCACGATTAAGGCCGGCTTTTCACTTATTACCAATTGACGCAAGGCGGCGTTATCTAACATCGACATCACCACCGCTTTATCTGCAACTTGCATAGCCGGCGCATTCGGGTAGCGGTCTACCGCTATTACTTCACAGCCATAGCGTTTTAGTTCGATACACAGCTCTTTACCTAATTCGCCTGCACCTAATAACAACACTTTGGTGCTGCTGGCAGTACCCGGGGTGCCAATATGTTGAATGTTGTGTCGGATTGTCATTTTATTTTCACCATCGGCCGGTCTTTATGGCTCCAGTCTACGTGGAACATTTTGCCCTTGGCTTTGTCGGTACGTTCGAAGGTATGAGCACCAAAATAATCGCGCTGACCCTGCAATAAATTAGCGGGTAATACTGCCGTACGGTATGAATCATAGTAACTCAGCGCCGAACTTAACGCAGCCACCGGAATACCGGCTAAGGTGGCGTTGGCAACAGCTTTACGCCAATTCTGCTGATAAATAGATATTTGTTTGGCAAAAAATGGATCTAACAACAAATTCTCTAATTCGTCATTGCGCTCATAGGCTTCGGTAATAGACTGCAAAAATACCGCGCGGATAATACAGCCAGCACGCCAGATTTTGGCAATTTCGGCAAAGTTAAGCTGCCAGCTATGCTCGTCGGCGGCGGTTTTCATCAAATGGAAACCCTGTGCATAAACGCATATTTTGGCGCAATATAGCGCATCGTGTAGTGCCTGAATGATGTCTTCTTTTTGCTCAGGAGAAATCAAGCTTTGCGCCGGGCCGGCTAACACAGTAGCTGCCTTTACCCGTTCATGTTTTAGTGCAGATAGCGAGCGCGCGTATACCGCTTCTGCAATGGTCGGTGATGGGCTACCCAGTTGCAAACTGCTCACCGCGGTCCACAAGCCGGTGCCTTTTTGGCCAGCTTTATCCATGATGACGTCTACCAGCGGTAAACCGGTTTCTGAATCTTTTGTCGCCAATACATCAGCACTAATACCAATTAAATAACTGTGCAGCTTGCCTTCATTCCAACCTTTAAATACCTCGGCAATCTCTGCTGCAGTCATGCCTAAAATGTCACGCATTACCTGATAGGCTTCGCAAATAAGCTGCATATCAGCATATTCGATACCGTTGTGTACCATTTTCACATAATGGCCAGAGCCGCTTGGGCCAATGTAGGTGGCACAGGGTTCACCTTCTGTTACCGGGTTACCCGGTTCGAAGCGCTCAATGGGCTTGCCGGTTGCGGGGTCTACTTTAGCTGCAATGGCTTGCCACAGAGGTTTGATGCGTGTCCAGGCATAAGGGTCACCGCTAGGCATTAATGACGGGCCAAAACGAGCCCCTACTTCGCCACCTGATACGGCGGTAGAAAAGAAAATAAACTTGCCTTCAAAGTCTTTTTCCCGCGCTACGGTGTCGGTCCACAGGCTATTACCGGTATCAACAATGATATCGTCGGCTTGAATACCGGCGTCGATTAATTTGTGGCAGACATCGTCCACCGGTTTACCAGCGGGTACGGATAATACAATAAGGTGAGGTGCTGATAGTCGTGATAATAATTCCGTGTAAGAGCTGCATGCGATAACACGGGCGGGTTTATCACCACGCTCGGCTTTATCTTGTGCCAGTACAGCTTCCAGCTTATGGTGGTCGAGGTCAAAAGCAGCAACGCGATAGCCGTTATCTGCCAGGTTAAGGATAAGATTTTTACCCATTACACCGGCGCCGACAAAACCGATATCACAAAGTGCAGCTGTGTCTGTCATCTGACATTCCTTCATTATGTTTCACGGGTACACGCCTAAGCACTGCCTGGGGCATGTCTAAACGGGCGGCATTATACTGAAAAGGGCCAGATAAACCTACCGCCAGACAGAGATACTGTGCGCATTTTGCTGATATTGCTGTAACGGAATGGCTTGTTTTTGCAGCATACCTTTATTAACGCTGGTATCGAACAGCTGCTGCCAGGCTCGCTCAGGTAAGTGCAAATTAAGCAGCTGATCACTGGCATTAAAAACAAACAACACACTGTTTTTATTAGCTTTGTTGCTTATCTGAAACACACAGCTAAAGCGCTCGGGGTCGTGCCAGTCGTGTTGTTGTTTTTCGCTGCCATCAGGTAAATACCAGTTAATCTGGTGTTTATCGCCATGCAATTGATAACTGTCATCAAGCAAGGACAATTGCTGGAAACAACCGTACGTGCGCCGGAATGTCAACATCTGTCGGACGAAATTGAGAAAATCTTCTTCGTCACTATCCAGATGCCAGTCTAGCCAGCTGATGTCGTTGTCCTGGCAGTATGCATTATTGTTACCACGCTGAGTGTGGCTGAGTTCATCACCGCCTAGCCAGTGGATCATGCCCTGGCTTAACATTAACGTGGCCACCAGGTTACGCTTATGCAAATAACGATTGGTCAATACCGTAGGGTCTTTGCTTGGCCCCTCTACACCATGATTGCAACTTAAATTGTGGCCGTGCCCGTCGCGATTTTCTTCGCCATTTAGCCAGTTATGCTTATCTTTGTAGCTGACCAGATCATGTAAGGTGAAACCATCGTGGTAGGTTAAATAATTTACGCTACAGCAGGCAGGCTTGTGGTGCTTTTGAAAAATATCCCGTGAGCCCAGCAGCCGTGTCGTAAATTCTGGTAACACACCTTTGTCCGCGCGCCAAAAGGCGCGAAACGTATCGCGACATTTGTCATTTAACTCTGACCAATGCGGTGGAAACTGACCAAGCTGGTATCCCATGGGGCCAACATCCCACGGTTCGGCTATCAGTTTAGCGCTTGATAACACCGGATCTTGCGCAATAATCTGAAAGAAGGCGGCATAAGGAGTAAAGCGTTTATGCTCACGCGCAAGTGTGGTAGCTAAATCAAAACGAAAGCCGTCTACCTGCATCTCGGTTAACCAGTAACGCAGCGCATCCAACACCAGCTTTTGCACTACCGGGTTAGCCACATTTAGTGTATTACCGCAGCCAGTGTAATTGCAGTTATGACTAAAATCAGTAATGTCGGCGTGACTCTCAAATAAATAATAATGTTTATTTGCCAGCCCACGAAAACTTAACAGCGGACCATCTTCGCCAGCTTCTGCAGTGTGGTTAAACACCACATCTAAAATAACTTCAATACCAGCTTGATGATAACTACGTACCAGGGTTTTAAACTCGGTTACGGCATCGTTCAGCTGATAGCGTGGCTCGGGCGCGAAAAAACTTACCGGGTTGTAACCCCAGTAATTACTCAGTTGCAATTTATTTAAGCGCGGTTCACTCATAAAGGCAGCTACCGGCAACAACTGCAAAGTGGTTATACCCAATTGCTGCAAGTGTTTAATTACCGCCGGATGGCACAGCCCCAGGTAGGTGCCGCGCAGTTCTTCCGGCACCTCGGGATGTAGCATGGTCATACCTTTAACATGCGCTTCGTAAATAACGGTTTTTTCTCGCGCTATGCCCGGTTTAACGGTGCCCTGCCAGTCAAACTCAGCTGAGTGTAATACGCCCTTGGCCAGCATGTAGTGGCTTTTGGTGCGATACAGTCGTTCATTGAAACTTAGGCTACGGTTAAGTTGTTTTACGTAGGGGTCAAGCAGTACGCGCTCGCCATCGAACACCAGGCCGGTCTCTGCATTGCAGGGACCGTCGGCTTTAAAGGCGTATAAGGTGCCGGGTTCAATACCGCTTATCTGTAGGTGCCAAATTTCACCGGTACGTGCGGTAAAAGTAAGTTCAGCTAATAACTCTTCTGTATCCGGTTGGAACAGGCACAATGTTAATGCTGTTGCATCTGGTGCAAATACGGCAAAGTTCCAGCAGCTAATGCCTGCCGCATTGTCTGTGCGAACAACGGTTGCGCCCAGCGGTGCTGCTGATCCTACAGATGATGTTAGTAGCGCTATGTGCTGATTCATTGCAAACGACTTCTCTATTAATACCAAATGTGGCTACGCTTGGCGCTTTTTACGTAAATATAAGGTAGCTAACGGAGGTAGCTGCAAGCAAATATGTTGTGCCAGGCCATGATAAACGCCAGTGTTGCTGTGCAATGTACTGCCCACCACGTAATTGCTGCCCCAATAGTATTCGCTGTCCGTATTGAGAATAACCTCATACTCACCACTGTGCTCAACGCCTAGCAGAAAGTTACTACGTGGCAGTGGTGTAAAATTACACACCACATAAATGGCATCACCTGAGCTATCCCGGCGTAAAAAACTTAGTGTGCTGTTGTCAGCGTCCTGATGATCCAGCCAACGAAAGCCATCATGACTATAATCCAGTTCATACAAGGGGGCACAGCGACGGTAAGTGTGGTTTAGGTCGCGTAAAAGCTGTTGCATGCCACGGTGTTTTTCAAAATCAAGTAAATGCCAGTCCAGGCTTTGCATATGGCTCCATTCACTGGCCTGTGCTAGCTCATTACCCATAAAGTTTAGCTTTTTGCCCGGGTGGGCAAACATAAAGGCATAATAGGCCCGCAGATTGGCGGCTTGTTGCCATTCATCACCGGGCATTTTGTTTAGCAAACTGCCTTTACCGTGCACTACCTCGTCATGTGAGAGCGGTAGTATAAAATTTTCGTTGTAGGCATACACCATGGAAAACGTTAAATCGTTATGGTGATAGCGCCGATATGCTGGATCTTTACTGATATAGCGCAGGCTATCGTTCATCCAGCCCATATTCCACTTAAAGCCAAAACCCAAGCCGCCCATATCAACCGGTCGCGAAACCATTGGAAATGACGTGGACTCTTCGGCAATGGTTATAGCCTGGGGGAACTTACTGTACACTTCAGTATTAAACCAACGAAACAAACTGATCGCTTCATAGTTATGATTGCCGCCATCAATATTCGGGATCCATTCGCCTTCATTGCGTGAATAGTCCCAATACAGCATCGATGCCACTGCATCCACTCGCAGGCCATCAATATGAAAGTGCTCCAGCCAATACAGCGCGCTGGCGACCAAAAACTGCCGGACGTAGTTGTTGCCGTAATCGTATATGCAAGAGTTCCAATCTGGATGCCAACCACGGCGCGGATCTTCATACTCATATAAATGGCTGCCGTCAAAACGGGCTAAGCCGTGGCCGTCTTCTGGAAAGTGTGCCGGCACCCAATCTAAGATCACGCCGATGCCGGCTTGGTGGCAGGCATCAACAAAATATTTAAAATCATCCGGGCTACCAAAGCGTGACGTAGGCGCAAATAGCCCCAGCGGTTGGTAACCCCAGGAACCATCAAATGGATGTTCCATAACAGGTAACAATTCAATATGGGTATAGCCCATGTCGAGTATGTATGGAATAAGTTGCTCTGCTAACTGGCGATAACTCAACGGTTGATTATCATCACCGCGTCGCCAGCTACCCGCTTGCAGCTCATAAATGCTCATCGGGCTGGAAAGTGGGTCGACGGGTTTACGATTACGCCAGTCAACATCTTGCCATTGATAGTGCGTATGGTCATAGACTAATGAAGCGTGTGATGGATACTGCTCAGCATAAAATGCCATCGGATCAGATTTGTGTGGTAGTAGATGCCCGTTGCGGTCTTTAATCTCAAATTTATAACGCACGCCTGCCGCCACTTCAGGGACCACTAGCACCCAATGGCCGCAATGCGTACGCTGCATTGGTTGTGCCCTGCCGTCCCAATTATTCATATCACCGATTAAGCTGACAGCACTGGCATTGGGGGCAAAAACAGCAAAACGGGTAGCGTTAATAGTTTTGCTGCCATGCTCAAGCTGAATTAATTGCGCACCCAGTTGACGATACAAGTTCTCTGGTTGGCTAGCGACATAGTGCACAGCATAATAGGCTTCGTCGGTAAACTGGTAAGGGTCTAGCAATTGATAACTATAGGTTGCTGTCTTAACGCTGAGGAAATAGGCTTCGGCTTTACGCTTTTTGGCCAGCACCAGCTCAAATACGCCCGGATAATCGGCATGAAGTGTCAACTCGCCAAGCGGCTTACCCGTCTTGGCAGATAATGCCGTTACTGCAGTGGCATTTGGCAAATAGACTCGCAACAGCAGCCCTACCGTGCTGTCGGCTTTTAATGGCTGCCAACCCAATATTGAAAATGGTTCAGCACACTTTACCTGTTGCAACAGCGCTAACGTCATAAACTGTCCTTATAATTCATTGTGATTCAAGCTCAACATAAACTACACCTTACGCGATTGGCTTACTGCGACAAACAGCTGGCTAATGTCCTCGCGCTGGCTCCACACCTCTATTGGTTGCGTTAATTTTCGACGCCAGTTTGGATATTCGTCACTGGTTCCAGGAATGTTTACCGGCGGCGTCATCTCCAGCGCATCTTCCAATTGCAAACACAGCAACTGGCTACTACCTGCAGCCAAATGACGTTGCAAGGCATAGTTGAGTGTCGTGTCCATGCCAAGATGCTCTACACTGCGGGCATAATCGGTTGGTAACAGCGGTTCACCATTGAGTGAATGGCCATGCAGTGAATCCAGAATACGTTGTTTATTAGCGTGGCGTTGGGCATAAAGCTGCTGCAGTTGTGCTTCGTCTTTATACAGCCCTAATTGCTGGCCTAAACGCAAATCTTCACAGTGCCAAAAGCCAATTAATGTCGGCAGATCATGTGTAGTCAGTGTTGCCATGGCTTGCAATGGGTAATGCGCAGGTGAAATATAGCCGCCATCCGCTGCAGTTTCAAAAAAGAATACCCGGTACGAATATACGCCATATTCAGCCAACAATTCGCGAATACCGTCAGGTACAGTGCCCAAGTCTTCGCCAATGATAACGGCACGTTGGCGCTGGCTTTCCAGTGCCAAAATGCCGAGCAAATCCATGATCGGATAATACACATAGGCGCCACCACTGGCATTTTCGGCGGTTTTTGGTACCCACCACAACCGCAATAGCGCCATTACGTGGTCAATTCTTAGTGCGCCGGCATGCTGCATATTGGCACGCAGCAGATCAATTATTGGCTGATAGCCTTGCCTATACAGCTGATAAGGGTACATCGGTGGCAAGCCCCAATTTTGCCCGGCTGGCCCCAATGGATCCGGTGGTGCACCGACACTGGCGTCGCGGCAATACAACTGCGGGTTAGCCCAAATCTCAGTGGAGGCTTCACTAACGCCTACGGCTAAGTCGCGATACAGGCCCAGCAACATGCCGGCGTCTTTAGCAACCTGCTGCGCAGCAGCCAGTTGCTGCTGAGCAATAAATTGTAAATAGCAGTAATAATCCAATTCAGCTTTATGCTGTTTGGCAAACTGCATCACGGCTTTAGATGTCGGATCTCGATACTGCTCTGGCCACACCGGCCAGCCCCATTGCATTTGATCTTGCTGGTATAAATGCACATGCAGCGCATCATACAGCGCCAATTGCAGTAAGCTATCGCCACCTTGCTGTTTAAACAGTTTAAACGCCTTATTCAGCGCCTTGGCACTGCCCGTGCTGTGTTCGGTAAACCAGTGGTACAGGCTTTTCATTACGGGGAGCTTCAACTGCATAACGCCGCTGTAATCAACATGGTCTTTAGCGCGCTGTTCAGACAACAGCTGCACAAAAGCGGGTGCGGTCACCATACTTTGGCTGCGGGCACAGTCGGCAAACCCTGGCATCGCTGTTACGTCGATATAGCTGATATTAAGCCAGCGTCGTGACGACGGGCTATAAGGGCTGGCACTTTCAGGCAGTGCAGGATACAGCGCATGAATGGGGTTTAAACCAACAAAATCAGCACCCACACTGGCTAAATAGCGCAGGGTGTTGCTCAAATCAGTAAAGTCCCCAATCCCCCAGTTACGCATTGAGCGTAAGCCATACAGCTGCAATGCTATGCCCCACTGCTTTTGCTGGCTGAACGCGTCTGGCTGATAGCAGTGACCTGGTGTGACAATCAAGCGCTGCGTCGCGACACCTTCTAGTAGTTGAATATTATGGTAGCCTGTTGGCAACACTACGCCCAAATCGTGCTGATATTGCTGATATTCAACGTCATCCAGCACCACAACCTGCACCAACTGGCCTTCTACCGGTGTCAGGTTGACTGTCTGATGCTGGCCATCTTCAGCTGTAATGACTAGCGTTAGTTCGGTGTTGGCTTGTTCTAACGTTACTTGCAACATGACATGCAGTGGCTCGTCTGCACGCTGCACAGATACTGCTGGCAACACCTGCTGCCAATAATCTAGTTGTTGCTGTAATAACTGCAAACGGGCTATGTCATCATCTTCTGTATCAAACCCCTGCGCTTCAAGCAGTTGCAACTGATGTGACTCACTGACCGTGCCAGGCTTACCCCAGGCATCATTAAAGTGAGTTTCGATGCCACAAAATGCGATCAGTTCAGCCATTAAGGCGGCGTCCATGAGAAATCCTTAGTCTTGTCAGTTGGCTATTGCTCATTCTAGGCGGCATTGCTGCTAATGTCATTGTTCATTTGTGTCATTTAATTACATGAAATACCGCTTATAACGGTTTTAAACTTGAAAAAGTTGCTAAATAATGTAATTTTACAACATATATTATTAGTTTAGTTTCAGAACAGCTATTTTAACGAGGTTACTATGACAATTCGTGTTGCAATTAACGGTTTTGGCCGCATTGGCCGCAATGTACTGCGCGCTTTATATGAAAGTAGCAAAAACTACGATATTAAGGTTGTGGCTATTAACGACTTGGGTGACGCTGCAATTAACGCACATTTGCTAAAATATGATACGGCGCATGGTATCTTCGCTGCTAATGTTGAGCACAGTGACAAAGCGATTTTTGTAAACCAGGATGAAATTTCAACCTTAAGTGAGCGCAATCCGGCTAACTTACCGTGGAAACAACTCAATGTAGATGTCGTGCTGGAATGTACAGGCTTGTTTACCGATCGCAAATCTGCTGGCGCGCATCTGGAAGCCGGTGCGAAAAAAGTGATTATCTCTGCCCCGGCAAAAGATGTTGATGCCACTATTGTGTACGGTGTAAACCAACACATTTTAACGCCGCAAATGAACATTATTTCCAACGCATCTTGTACCACTAACTGCTTAGCGCCAATTGCTAAGCCGCTAAATGATGTATTGGGGATTGAGTCTGGCTTAATGACCACTATTCATGCTTACACCAACGATCAACGGCTGAGTGACGTGTATCACACCGACGTGCGCCGCGCCCGCGCAGCTGCTATGTCGATGATCCCCACCAAAACCGGTGCAGCGGCGGCAGTAGGTCTGGTGGTACCGGAGCTGGTAGGTAAATTTGACGGTTTAGCCGTACGGGTACCAACACTGAACGTATCGTTAGTTGATTTAACCTTTATTGCTGGGCGCAATACCTCTATTGATGAAGTAAACCAAATTATACGCAATGCGTGCACCGGTGGTGCGATGGCAGATGTATTAGCGGTTAACGACTTACCGTTAGTGTCGGTAGACTTTAACCATAATCCGAAGTCGTCCATTTTTGATGCGACAGAAACCCGTGTTAACGGTCGACTGGTTAAAGTAATGAGCTGGTACGACAATGAATGGGGTTTCAGCAACCGTATGCTGGATAACACTGTAGAGTTTATGAAGCACGCTTAAGATATTGCACACTGACACAGCCAGCTTTATGCTGGCTGTTTTAATTTGCAGCAGGTACTAATGCCCGACTGCGATAGCAAAGGGGCCGAACTTTTTTCGTAACAGCGGCGGGGATGCCGCGCAGGCTGAGACAGCACAGGGATGTGCTGTAGAAGGCAGTGAAGAAAAAATGTCCGGCCCCTTTTTGTTTTCAAATTTAACGGAGAGGTGGTATGCCACGGGCTTCTATTAGTCAACAAACCGGCTTTGCACATTTAACTGACTTGCCCTGTATAAAACTGCAATACGGTGCTGCCAGCGCTGTGATCTCGCTGTACGGTGGCCAGGTGTTGTCTTATCAACCACAACCCGACACCGAATTGCTATGGGTATCACCACTGGCCAGTTGGCAACAACATACACCTATACGCGGCGGCGTGCCGGTATGCTGGCCATGGTTTGGTGCGGTAGCGCCAGAACTAAACCCGCAGCAACAGCCATTGCCAAATCATGGCGTGGTTCGTACTAAACTTTGGCAGTTAAGCGGGCAAACTCAAAGACCAGCCGGGGTAAGCGTTACACTAGCTGTAACACTAGATGATTTAGCTTTTTATCAAGGCTCTGTTACGTTGACCTTGTGCGTTGAATTAGCTGATACGCTAAGTATCACACTGCATTGCAGCACGGCTATGTTACAACAGGCAGCACTACATAGTTATTTCGCCGTTGAAAATATCAGCCAGGCTGCTGTGCAGCCGTTGCCGCTGACGTATTTGGACAAGCTCAGTGGTGGTATGGTGCAGTCGGATAGTAGTTGCGCAGTATTTAACGCCGAGGTAGACCGGATCTATCCACAGGCCGGTGAAACATTACGATTGCAGCATGCCCATGGCGATATTGCTATCAGGCAGAGTGGCCATGACGCGGCAGTTGTCTGGAATCCGTGGCGAGATAAAAGCCGCCAAGCTGCCGATCTGGCTGATGACAGTTATCAGCAGTTTGTTTGTGTGGAAACGGCTCGACTACAGTTGCACGATGCGGCCGAACTTACGCTGGTGCAGCAACTGCGACGGCTTTAGTGCTGTCAATTTCAGAGCTATTGACGTCAATTCCATTTATATAGGTAATACCGATATCAGTAGCCGGGATTTTTTAAGAACTGTTTTAAATCCTGTTGCGGGTAACCAAGCTGCCCTAACAGCTGCGGTAGTTCGTCCATTGGCATGTAGACATTTTCAAAATGCTCAACAATGCCATACAGATCAGCCCCCTGCTCTTTCAAGCGCTGTGCCGTCGCCAGATGGATATTACGTACAAATTCACTGGTCATTTGCTTTACCCCAACAGTTAGTTGACGCCCGATACTGGCGATATTTTCAACAAATCTCAAGCAATAAAACCATGTTTTAACGCCAACTGGAACGAAACTGTTGTTTTATGGAGCGTTTTTTTCCATTTATAAACTCAAGCTCTAATTGCACCTGCCATTGCATTTCCGGATCGCTACAGGCACCTAGTAAGAAATCTGCTTGCCATAATTTACCCTGTCGACTAAACCGCAGCGGCACCCGTCCCATATACATAGTTACGCCGTTGAGCTCCCCCGTTACAGATGCCAACTCGCTGGAAATAAGTTGCAACTGCAAAAGCGTTTCTACGGGCGCATGCTCTGGTATCAGCTGTAGTTGCAGTTGACTGTCTTGCAGCAAAATTAAAGGTGTACCTGGTGCTGTATCGATGGGTTGACAGCCAGACAGCCCACAAGCAAACATGAGTAAGCAATATATTAACCGCATAAATGCGCCTGAAAACAGAATATAACCGTATTGTACGCAGTTTTAATGAAAAGCTTCAAACAATAGCTACACTTGGTTATTTGCTGAGCAAAGACTTTGTTCTAAATCATAATATGGGTTGTTTTTTCTATCTTTTCAGGGGTGAAACCCTTAATATGCAGGCCTTAATTGGTAGGGAAAATATTGCTAACATTGGGTGTTTTTTCTACCTATAACAAGAATGGCTGCGCAAACAGCCAGTATCAGTAACCAGCACAAACTGCAGCGGAACTCAACATGAGCCAGACCAATTCGTTAAATGTTGACTACAACTATAGCGTTGTCCGCCTCTTTGCCTTAACCACCGTTTTTTGGGGGATTATTGGCATGGCGGTGGGCGTGTTAATTGCAGCCCAGTTATACTGGCCAGCATTGAACTTCGATACGCCTTGGTTGACCTATAGTCGCCTTCGTCCTTTACACACTAACGCAGTTATTTTTGCGTTCGGTACCAGCGCTCTGTTCGCTACCAGCTATTACATCGTGCAACGTACTTGTCAGGTACGCTTGTTTGCCGAAAAGCTGGCGATGTTTACCTTCTGGGGCTGGCAAGCCGTGATTGTGGCGGCAGTAATAACCCTGCCAATGGGTTATACCAGCAGTAAAGAATACGCTGAACTGGAATGGCCTATCGATATTTTAATTACCCTGGTCTGGGTATCTTACGCCATAGTATTTTTTGGTACCTTGGTAAAACGCAAAACCAGTCACATCTATGTAGCCAACTGGTTTTTAGGTAGTTTTATTCTTACTGTTGCCGCGCTGCACATTGTTAACAGTATGGCGGTTCCGGTTAGTGCGTTTAAATCCTATTCAATTTATGCCGGTGCTGTGGACGCGATGATTCAGTGGTGGTATGGCCATAATGCCGTAGGTTTCCTGTTAACTGCCGGCTTCCTTGGCATGATGTACTACTTTGTACCAAAGCAAGCTGGTCGGCCGGTGTATTCGTACCGCTTGTCGATTGTGCACTTCTGGGCGCTTATTGCGTTATATATTTGGGCTGGCCCACACCATTTACACTACACCGCACTACCAGACTGGACACAGTCACTGGGTATGGTGATGTCGGTGGTACTGTTTGTGCCAAGTTGGGGCGGTATGATCAACGGTATCATGACGCTGTCTGGTGCCTGGCATAAGCTGAAAACAGACCCTATTCTGCGCTTCTTAATTGTGTCGCTGTCGTTCTACGGCATGTCAACTTTTGAAGGCCCGATGATGGCAATAAAGTCGGTAAATGCGCTGTCGCACTATACAGATTGGACCATCGGCCATGTGCATTCTGGTGCTTTGGGCTGGGTGGCGATGATCTCTATCGGTGCCATCTATCATTTAATCCCGGTGCTGTATAACCAGGGCCGGATGTATAGCATTTCGCTGATTAACACTCACTTCTGGCTACACACCATTGGCGTGGTGTTGTATATCGTTGCTATGTGGATATCAGGTATTACTCAGGGCATGATGTGGCGCGCGGTCAACACCGACGGCACCCTTACCTACAGCTTTGTGCAAAGTCTGGAAGCGTCAATGCCATTTTATTTGATGCGCTTTATTGGTGGTGTGTTTGTGGTCGCTGGTATGTTGCTGATGGCTTATAACGTGTACAAAACGGTACGCGCTAAAGATGAATCATTGCAACCTGTGCCAGCAGCGGCGTAAGAGGTAAATCATGTCGAATAAAAATCATCACGACAAAATTGAAAGAAGCGTTGGTCTGTTAGCAATATTAAGTATTGTCGCCATCAGCTTTGGTACTTTAGTGCTTATTACACCGCTGTTTTTTATGGATGAAACCACGCAACCGGTAGATGGTATGCAGCCTTACACTGCCCTGCAGTTGGAAGGCCGTGATATCTATATCCGTGAAGGCTGCGTTGGTTGTCACAGCCAGATGATCCGGCCATTTCGTGCTGAAGTTGAGCGCTATGGCCATTACTCTGTGGCGGGTGAAAGCGTTTGGGATTACCCATTTCTGTGGGGCTCTAAACGTACCGGCCCGGATTTGGCTCGCGTAGGACAGCGTTACAGCGATGACTGGCATTATGCGCATTTGATGGACCCGCGTTCTGTTGTGCCACAGTCAAATATGCCTGGCTATCCCTGGTTGGATAAAAATGTGTTAGACGGAAAGCACACGGCGAAAAAAATGACTGTATTACAAGGCTATGGTGTGCCGTACAGCGATGAAGATATCGCCGCGGCATCAGCCGCTGTGCAAGGTAAAACTGAAATGCAGGCCTTGATTGCTTATTTGCAATCACTTGGCACACATCTGAAGTAATGCCAATGGAATACGCAACCATACACAGTATTTTTACCGTGATTTTGTTCGTTAGCTTTGTTGCCTTTGTTATCTGGGCATACAGCAAAAAGCGCAAGTCAGATTTTGATCAAGCGGCAAACTTAGTGTTTGACGATGAGCAAAAAGCACAACAAAAAACCAAACAGGAGTCGGATCATGAGTAGCTTTTGGAGTGCTTGGATCATAGTGTTAACCCTACCGGTGCTGATTGGCTGCGCCGTGTTATTAAAATGGAACTTAACCAACCATGTTGGTGTTCCGGAAGATCAGGTTACCGGCCATGAAGTGGATGGTATAGAGGAAATAAACAACCCGTTACCGCGCTGGTGGACTTATATGTTTGTGCTGACACTGGTGTGGTCAGTATATTATCTGGCCGCCTACCCTGGATTAGGTAACTGGCAAGGTTTCTTGGGCTGGACCAGTTCCAACCAGGGAATTAAGTCGCTGCAAGAGTCACAAGCCGCGGTTGAGACAGCTAAAGCTGAAGGACTTAACGTTGAGCTGGACCGTGAGATATTTCGAGCTAATGAAGTATATGGACCGGTGTTTCAGCAGTTTGCCCAACGAGACGTGTTGGATTTAGCTTACGATGATGCTGCGATAAAAATCGGCCAGCGCTTGTTCTTACAAAACTGCGCTTTGTGCCATGGCTCAGATGCCCGTGGTCAGCATGGCTTTCCAAACTTGACCGACAATGACTGGCTATATGGCGGCACACCAGACAAAATCAAAGAAACCTTACTCTATGGCCGTAAAGCGGCGATGCCAGCCTGGTTTGACGCCTTAGGTGAGCAAGGTATCAAAGAAATGACGGCCTATGTGCTTAGCTTGTCTGGCCGCACTGTTAATGACCGTGAAGCGGAAGCTGGCAAAGCCAAGTTTGCTTTATGTGCCGCTTGTCATGGTGCTGACGGCAAAGGTAGTCTGGCGCACAATCTGCCATTTGGGGCACCTAACCTGACCGACAATATTTGGTTATATGGTGCATCTGCCGGTGCAGTGCAAGAAACACTGACAAAAGGCCGTTATGGTCAGATGCCGGCGTTTAAACAAACATTGGGCGAAGATAAAGTACATATTCTTACTGCTTACGTCTACCGCTTAGCACATCCTGAACCTATTGCCGTAGCTAAGTAAACTGGTTTGTTAGTGTACCTTTCTAAGCCCCGTTTTGGGGCTTAGTTATATAAAATGCAGTTAGTGTTTTATCATGTGCGAGGTAGTTATGCAGCTAGATACAAAACCCTGGTATAAACAGCTTTGGCCATGGATTTTAATTGCTATTCCGGTTGCTACGGCACTTAAAGCGGTGCACACCATAGTGGTGATGCAACAGCATTCGCCAGATTTGGTGGTCGATGACTATTACAAAGCTGGACGCGCCATCAATATGCAGCTGGCAAAATATCGAGAAGCGGCACTGCGCAATTTAGACGCCAGTGTGCTGTTGGCGGGTAATCGTGCAGTAGTACGCTTTGCCGAAAATAGCGTGCTGGAAGGCACTGTGCATCTCGATTTTTACCATCCAACATTAGCTGACCGTGACTTTGCAATAGATGCAGAGCGTAGCGGAGAGTTATTATACGTCGCTACCCTACCGCTTACTCCCACAGGAAAATGGCAGTTGGTGGTTTCTGATGCTTCCAAAGAATGGAAACTGCGTGCCACACTGCAGTTACCAGCCAACAATGAAATTAAGCTGGGTTACTAACAAGGTTAACTGTGAGCACAGAACGTTGTTTTCATTGCAATGAACCCATTCCGGCTGGTATCCAATTTTCGCTGAACTTTGATGGCCAAAGTAGAGCATTCTGCTGTGCTGGCTGTCAGGCCGTTGCTGATACTATTATTAGTGCCAATTTGGCCGACTATTACCGCTTTCGCTCTGAGCCGGCAACTAAAGCCCAGGTGTTGCCCGACGCCATACTAAACGAACTTGATAGTTTTGATGCAGCTGACGTCTTATCCGATGTCAGCATCCGCAATGGCCAGTATACAGAAATAGAATTGTCGATTAGCGGTATAAGTTGTGCTGCTTGTGCCTGGCTTATCGAGAAACAATTACGTCAACTACCTGCTGTGCAGCAGGTGAATGTTAACTCGACCACTCAACGCTGCCATTTAGTGTGGCAGGCCGATGTAACACCGCTTAGTACTGTGCTAAGTAGCCTGGCTAAAATTGGTTATCAGGCTAGCCCCTTTGTTGCTGATCGGGAAGAGCAGCAGTTTAGATCTGAGTTAAACCGTTTTTTAACGCGGTTGGCAGTATCGGGCATAATGACCATGCAAGTTATGATGCTGGCAGTGGCACTCTATTTTGGTGATTACACCGGTATCGAAACGTCACATCAGGGCTATTTGCGCTGGATAAGTTTATTATTATCACTGCCGGTAGTGTTGTATGCGGCCCTGCCTTTTGTCAAAAGTGCCTTGCGGGGAGTTAAAGCCCGACAGCTTAATATGGATGTGCCAGTTAGCCTGGCTATCTACTACACTTTTCTGGCCTCAGCCTATGCTACTGTATTTAATACCGGCGAGGTGTATTTTGAATCGGTGTGCATGTTTACCTTTTTACTGCAGCTCGGGAAATTTTTTGAATATCGCGCCAGAGCGAGAGCGCGTGATGCTACCAGCAACCTGTTAAAAATTATGCCTGCCAGTGCAACCTTGCTGGTCGATGACCAGCAAATTTGTGTGTCGGCCCGGCGTCTTAACGCTGGCGACACCATTTTGATAAAACCGGGCGAAACCATAGCAGCAGACGGTGAAGTTATTGAGGGTAGTAGTTCAGTGGATGAGTCGATGCTCACCGGGGAATATGCTCCGGTAGCCAAAATTATGGGTGCTACGGTGCTGGCTGGCAGCGTTAATCATGATGGCTTGTTGTATATAAAAGTAAATAAGCCTTTGGCTGCATCGCGGTTGGGGCAGATCATTACGCTACAACAACGAACGCTAAGCCAAAAGCCTGCCGTATTAGAAAAAACAGATCGGTTGGCGCGCTTTTTTGTTGAGCGTTTATTACTCATTGCCCTGGTTACCTTTGTCGTGTGGTATTTTTGGCTCGATGCTGAGCGGGCGTTCTGGGTTACCTTGTCAGTGCTGGTAGCAACCTGCCCCTGTGCACTGAGTTTGGCGGCCCCGACTGCAGTAACCTGTGCGCTGGCCAGTTTAAACCGTCGTGGTGTGCTGATTAAAAACTCTGCTGTTCTCGACGTGCTACCAGAACTTAGCTATATCGTGTTTGATAAAACAGGCACGCTCACCGAAGGCCGTTTTTCAGTTACGACGGTAAACCGGTTAAACAATACATACCATCAAAGCCAGATATTAAACCTGATTGCTAATCTGGAAAGTTATTCAGAGCATCCAATTGCTCGCGCATTTGCCCCTTATTTAAGCGATAAACTGGTGCTAACTGAAGTGAATATTAGCGTTGGTGCCGGTATCAGTGCGCGTTGCAATGGTCAATTGATCTGTGTTGGCAGCGCGGCTTTTTGCCGCGTTGTCGAGGGTGATGCTATGGTTTATTTGTGCGTTGATGGCGCGGCAATAGCGAGCGTTAACCTTAGCGATGCTATGCGCCCGGAGGTGCCAACGCTATTAACGTTGTTACGCCAGCGCGGTTACAAGCTGATGATGCTAACCGGTGATAGTTCAGTACAAGCCGATGAATTGCAACAGCAACTTCATTTTGACGTTATGGTAAAAGGCTGTAGTCCGGAACAAAAAGTTAGCGAGATAACCCAGTTGGTCAACGCAGGTCATAAGGTAATGATGTTGGGTGACGGCATCAATGACAGCCCAAGTTTTCATGCCGCCCATGTCTCGGTCACTTTAGAAAGCGGTAGTGATTTGTCTAAAAATCAGGCTGATGTGGTATTGTTGCAGCCCAGTTTACGCTTACTAAGTGATTTGCTACACGGCAGCAACACTGCTCAGCATATTATTAAGCAAAATTTGCGCTGGGCGGTGGCATACAATGTATTAATTATTCCATTAGCCGTCGCGGGATTTGTTTCGCCGTACATCGCTGTACTGGGTATGTCATTCAGCTCGCTGTTGGTAGTGTCTAATTCATTAAGGTTGTTGAAAAAATGAGTGTCATCTATGTATTGATCCCCATCGCTATCTTGTTTGTAATTATTGGCTTGGGTGTTTTTTTTTGGGCGGTACGCGCGCGGCAATTTGATGATCTGGACAAAGAAGGTTTTAGTATCTTGTTTGATGAAAACAACGCTGACAGCAGTAAACAACCGCATGCTCCGCAGGATAAACCACCACAATGAGCAATCTAAGCGCCGATTTAATCGCAGCGCTGTTAATTGGCCTGATTGGCAGCAGCCATTGTGTGGTGATGTGTGGCGGTATTGCCGCGGCGTTGCAATTGGCTATGCCAACTCTCAGCTCTCGTCGTAAGTTGCAACAACAACTGTTGCTTAGTCTGGGTAGGTTAACGACTTATGGGGTGTTTGGTGCTCTGGTAGGTTATTTTGGCGTTAGTGCTATGCAGTTAGCGGGCACGTCGCTAATATGGTTACGTTTACTGGCTGGTATATTGCTATTAATGATGGCGCTGTATATCAGCCGGCTGTGGTTTGGTCTGCTACATCTAGAACGGCTGGGACAAAACCTGTGGCGTAATGTGCAACCTCTGGCCAATAGACTACTACCGCTGGATTCATTCGCCAAAGCATATGGCTATGGTTTATGTTGGGGTGCACTGCCTTGCGGTTTGGTATACAGTACCTTAGGTTGGAGCCTGGCAAGCGGTAGTGCAGCAAGCGGTGCCCTACTTATGCTGGCGTTTGGATTAGGCACTGTGCCGGCGATACTTTTTACCGGCAGCGCTGCCAATAAATTAATAAAATTAAAAAATATGCCTATATTTCGATACGGTACAGCGGTTTTGCTGGCAATATATGCGGGTTACACCATTTGGCTTGCTGTGTGCCGGTTGGTTTTTTAAGCTAGCGTGGTGTGGGTATTTTAGCAAACTGTAAAGGACGTAATTATGCAACGCTCTGCAATAAATTGTCAGGATTGTGGTTTTAGCCAGCTGTGTCTGCCGTTTTCGCTTAGTGATGCAGAAATGATTAAGCTGGACGATATTATTCAGCGTAAAAAACCACTGCACAAAGGCGATATGTTGTTTGAGTCAGGTACTGCGCAAAAGTCATTATTTGCTATTCGTACTGGCTCATTTAAAACCTTTACCCTTACCGACCTGGGCGAGCAGCAGATTACCGGTTTTCATCTACCAGGCGATATTGTCGGTTTTGATGGTTTAAGTAACCAGCTGCACCCTAGTTATGCAGAAGCACTTGAAACGGCCATGGTGTGTGAAATTCCGTTACCCAATCTGGAGGTTCTGCTTGACCAGCTGCCACGGCTTCGGCAACAGATAATGCGCTTGATGAGCCAGGATATTCAAGCAGATCAACAAATGATGTTGCTGCTTAACCGCAAAACAGCAGAACAAAAATTAGCTACGTTTTTGTCGCAACTGGCACAGCGTTATGCCAGCCGGGGTTTTTCAGCGAGCGCGTTTCGACTAACAATGACCCGCAGTGACATTGGTAACTATTTGGGGTTGACGGTAGAAACCATTAGTCGCTTGTTAAGCAAGCTTGATAAAGAACAACTGATCCAGGTTGATGGCAAATTGATCACGATTAAAGATAACACAGCCCTTTCAACACTGGCGGCGTTGACCGCGCATTGTTAAACATTGCACGATAAATTCGCTAGTAACACAGCGACAGACAGCCCCGGAAAAACCGTCCCATCTTTGCGCTGGAGCAAAGCTCTAAGCTGCAATTTAAGCTAAGTTGACTACACTTAAAGCATAAGTTTAGTGTGGAGACGGCCATGACAACCTACAACAATATTTTAGTAGTCCTTGACCCAACCTTGGACCAGCAAAAAGCACTGAACCGTGCCATTGAACTCGCGCGGTTACAAGGCGGCAAATTAACTGCATTTCTATCGGTATACGATTTTTCGTATGAGATGACTACAATGTTGTCCGGCGAAGAGCGCGAATCTATGCGTCAAGCCGTTATTAAAGACCGTGAATTATGGATCAGTGATTACCTGGCTGCACCACGTGCAGGTGGTATTAATATTGACATCAAGGTGGTTTGGCATAATCGGCCATTTGAGGCCATCGTACTGGCTGTTTTAGAGCATAACTACGATTTAGTCATTAAAGGTACTCATGATCATGATGTACTTAAATCGATGATTTTCACCCCAACAGACTGGCATATTCTGCGTAAGTGCCCCTGCCCTGTATTATTGGTCAAAGATCATGATTGGCCTAAAGGTGGCAATATTATCGCTGCGGTTAATGCCGGTAGCGAACAACAGCATCATCTGGAGTTAAACCAGCGCGTGGTCAACAAAGCGCAGCAAATGGCCACTATGCTAAGCGCCCAAACTCATCTGGTTAATGCTTATCCCGGAACACCGGTCAATATCGCCATAGAAATACCAGAGTTTAACCCGCAGGAATACAACAGTACGATGATACATCATCATATTGATGCCGTGGTGAAGCTAGCTGCCCAGTTTGATATGTCCGCACAACATTATCATGTGCAGGAGGGTATGCCAGAAGATGTATTACCGGAATTGGCCAAACAGCTAGATGCAGAAATGGTGGTGATTGGCACCATCGGCCGTACCGGATTATCGGCTGCAATAATTGGTAACACGGCTGAGCATGTTATTGACCGGCTGGATTGTGATGTGTTGGCGGTAAAACCCGCAAATTTTGTTTGCCCGTTGCAGAAAGACTGAGTTTTAACTGATATTTAAACTGCAGCCTGCTTTGGTATTGGCGCACAGTTGGCTATAATGTGCGCCTTTTCATTCGGGTAGTAGTGGTTATGACACACGCAGCGCAAGCAAAAGCACAATATAATCTCAACAAATTGCATAAACGCTTACGCAGAGGCGTAGGCCAGGCAATAGCTGATTTCAATATGATTGAACACGGCGATAAGATTATGGTGTGTCTGTCTGGTGGTAAAGACTCTTATACTATGCTGGATATTCTGCTTAATTTGCAGCAATCTGCCCCCATCAGTTTCAGCATTGTTGCGGTAAATCTGGACCAAAAACAACCCGGCTTTCCTGCCGACGTATTGCCGGCATACTTAAGCCGCATTGGCGTCGATTTTCAAATTGTTACCGAAGACACCTACTCAATTGTGAAAGAAAAGGTCCCTGAAGGTAAAACCACCTGTTCACTGTGCTCACGACTACGCCGGGGTATTTTATACCGCACAGCCAAAGAGTTGGGGGCAACAAAAATAGCCTTAGGCCACCACCGTGATGACATGCTTGAAACACTATTTTTAAATATGTTTTACGGCGGCAAGATGAAATCAATGCCGCCGAAGCTGGTGAGCGACAATGGCGAGCATATCGTTATCCGGCCATTGGCGTATTGCAAAGAAAAAGACATTGAAAAGTACTCAATTGCCCGCGAGTTTCCAATTATCCCGTGCAACCTGTGCGGCTCGCAAGACGGCTTGCAGCGCCAGGTCGTAAAAGAAATGCTGCAAGACTGGGATAAACGCTTTCCAGGTAGAATTGAAACCATGTTTCAGGCCATGCAAAATATCGTACCATCGCACATGATCGACAAAGCACTGTTCGATTTTGCCAGCCTAAATAAAGATACGCCGCTTAGTGAGCGAGACACGGCCTTTGATAAAGAAGCCGTACCTAAGATACCGGTTGGATTTATTACTGATGAAGACACTGCTGAACAAGCGTCATTACAGCACAGCAGCACCATTCAAATTATGGCATTAAGCTAATAGCCGTTGTTAAATGCGTAGCTACGGGCTTAGTTTGCGTTTACATCAATTAGCGGCAGCAAATAGATAGGCCGTTGCTGAAATAGCCAGCGGCTATCTTCTGTAAGTACAGTGTCGAGTCGGATGACACAGCGTTTGCCTTGACAGCTGGTGACTGCAGCTGTAGCACTGCTCAACGGCGGCATAGTTACATCATCAGCGAACTCAACAATGACACCGATGACGTCGGGTAACCAATATTTACTCATGCCGGACATATCATCTAACAGTACGTCAAACTGGCTGCGGTAGTGTTGTAATTGGCTAAGCGTTAACTCAGTTGGTAAACGCATACGTGAACGCAAGCGAAACTGCACCTGACAGCTTGCTGAATTGTCTGCTTGCAGCACCTGCAACACGGCATTGCTGTCTTTGAGGGCTTCGTCGTAAGGCAGGCTGATCTCGCCATTACCGGCCATCTCTAAGCTAAGATCATGCCTGTCGCTTACCAGTTTAAGTTGATAAAACTGGCAAGGTAGCCCGGATTGCTGTTCGGTTAACGCAAAGGCCAGCGTGATGTCGCTGTACTGTGGCTGCTGCAGCTTCTTCATCCGGCCATAAAAGCCGTTGTAGTTCAGTACTAAATCAGCCGACACCGGCGCAGCCAGCAGCAACGCCAGAGGCATCAAATAACGCATATTATTCTTCCAGTAACTTACGGTTAAAGCGGATCATACTGCTTATTTCAGCAATGTAGTCTTCACCACGCTCTGAATACCCGCCCAGCCCCGCAGCCAGACTTTCACCGCGCACCGGCTTACCCTGAGTACGTATATTTGCGCGAATGGTTCTTAGCGTTTCATAGGTATGAAAGGTATTGAGATTATAAAAATAGCTTTTAATACTCGCCGCAGGGTTGTCGAATTTGGCGACCTCATGGTTCTGCCCTTCTAAACGTGAATTCGGGATCAGGCCACAGCCTTCGCGAAAACACCACTGGCCAAAAAAGTTATAGCCTTCTACGGCAAAACGACTGGTCCCCCATGCAGATTCATTCGCCGCTTGCATCAGCACTAAGCTATCCGGGATCACATCGACCCTTAGCAATAATTCTTCCAGCATGGCCTCATCAGTTTCGGCCACTTCCATGCGAAATTCATCGTATAAACTATATAGAAATGCGTACTCTTCCAGTGACATTCTCAGTTTCTTTTGTTTTTTCTCTAAAATGTCTAACAGTTGTTGGCGCAGAGAACGCAAACGGGCATTTTCACGTTTTACATAAGGGCGCAGATAGTTGAAAAAAGCCCGTTTTTTTTCGGTAGTATTTTTGTAATCGTTAAAGTCTGGTAGAGAGACAAAAACTGGTGCCGGTTGGGTATATGCCAGGCGCTGCAGTACTTTTTTCTTATCCGCAGCGGTTAACGCTTCAAGCCTACTGGGCTTTTGCCACTCATCTAACGAATCCAGTTGTTTTACCGGTTCAAGCTCAAGGAATGGGCTTAGTGCTGCCATTACAATTGATGACCAGACAGTAAAAAGCGTAATTTTTTTCAGTAACATCTATCACCTGTAAGCTACCTGTTTCACCCAGCTTATTTGCCAGGTCGGTAACCTGTTTGCTACACCAAGACGGGGGCATTTTACCTGCATCAACGCTTTTATACGATTAAAAACTGCTTTAACGGCTTTTTTTGCATAAAAGCCGGCTGTAACCATTGCAAAGGCGCAGCCGTTATGTGAAAACATAGGGCCACAGCAATGTAGCTGTCTGGACGGTTAAAACGGAGAGATTAAGGTCGTTGTTATGAAACCCATCGAGCGCTCAACAAAGTTAGACGGTGTCTGTTATGACATCCGCGGCCCTGTCGCCCAAGAAGCCAAACGCATGGAAGAAGAAGGTCATCGTATTCTTAAACTGAATATCGGTAACCCTGCGCCGTTTGGTTTTGAAGCACCAGACGAAATTCTCAAGCACGTTATTCATCACCTGCCCACAGCCCAGGGCTATTCAGACTCGCAAGGCATTTATTCTGCCAGGGTTGCCGTGGCGCAGTATTATCAGCAGCGTGGCATCTTAGGTGCTGACGCTGACGATGTTTACATTGGTAATGGTGTATCTGAGCTGATTTTGATGTCGCTGCAGGCGCTGTTAAACAATGGTGATGAGGTGTTGGTGCCCTCCCCTGATTATCCGCTGTGGACAGCGGCAGTCAATTTAGCCGGTGGCAAAGCTTTGCATTACCGTTGTGATGAGCAACAAGACTGGTATCCGGATCTGGCCGATATTAAAGCCAAAATCAGTAAAAAAACCAAAGCGATAGTGCTGATTAATCCGAATAACCCGACAGGCGCTGTGTACGACAAAGCGTTTTTGATGGAGTTGTTAAAAATTGCCCGCGAACACCGTTTAGTGGTGTTAAGCGATGAAATATACGACAAAGTGCTGTACGACGGTACCGAGCATGTCAGCACCGCCTCTTTGGCAGACGATTTAATTATGCTGACCTTTGGTGGCTTGTCGAAGAATTACCGCATTGCAGGCTTTCGCGTTGGCTGGCTGTTTATCTCTGGCGCCAAGCACCTGGCCCGACACTACATTGAAGGTTTAAACGTATTGGCCTCAATGCGACTGTGTGCCAATGTGCCCTGCCAACATGCGGTACAAACAGCACTGGGTGGTTATCAGAGCATTAACGAATTAGTGGTACCGGGTGGTCGTCTTTACGAGCAAATGGATTTAGCCCATAAACTGGTCACGCAAATTGATGGTATCAGTTGCATGCGGCCCAAAGGTGCTATGTATTTATTCCCGAAAATTGACCGAAAAAAAATCCGCATTAAAGATGATGAGTTGTTTGTACTGGACTTTTTACGACAACATAAAGTGCTACTGGTGCATGGCCGCGCTTTTAACTGGCCTGAGCCGGATCACTTTCGTATCGTGTTCTTGCCCCACAAAGAGCAGCTAGAGTCCGCTATCGGCAAATTGGCGCAGTTTTTACCCGGCTACAGCCAATAACTGCAACACAGCAAAGCCTGTCTAGTGGCTATCTCGACAGGCTTCTCCACTTACTTCAAACTCCACCGTTGTATGGCTTAATTTATAAGGGCCTAACAATGTTGCGATCTGCTTTTTGTACGCCAACTGCTCGTTAAAATTGGCCGGTGTGGCTATTTCAAGATGCATGGTTAATACGTGCTGCTCGCCATCGAGTGACCACAGATGCAGATGGTGAATACCTTTAACAAAATCCAGCTCGGCCAGCTGCACTCTGATTTGTTGCTGTAACGCAGGATCAGGTGTTACTTGTAAAAACAGTGCTAGTGTTTGCCGTAGGCTTTTTAGTACGTTGACTACTATAAACAGCGTAAAAGCGATACATAACACCGGGTCGAGCCAGGCCCAGCCGGTAAAATGCATCAGAATAGCGCCTA
Organism: Rheinheimera maricola; assembly: GCF_016918075.2. Taxonomy (GTDB): domain Bacteria; phylum Pseudomonadota; class Gammaproteobacteria; order Enterobacterales; family Alteromonadaceae; genus Alishewanella; species Alishewanella maricola_A. Next base: position 1,107,878 of record NZ_JAERPS020000001.1, read on the forward strand.
GTAACACCGCCACCCAGCCCAACACATCTTCTAGTAGATGCTAGCTCAGCACTTTTTCGTTCTGCGTTTTACCGCCTCGTAAGCGCAGCACCGCAGCACCGTTTACTGCAATGCCGAGCAAAGCCAGTGCGAACATACCGCTGGTGTGCGGCAATTGTGGCTGCCATAAACGCGGTATGGCTTCAGACAACACCCAGGTCGACCCCAGCAATAAAATCAGCCCACTGATTAATGCACTTAGCAACGACCAGCGCCGATAACCATAACTATAGCGCGCCGTCGGCTTCCTGCCCGCTACTTTACTGGCTATCCAGGCAAAGCCAATTGCCAGACTATCGCCTAAATCATGAATGGCATCGGCAATAATGGCTACGCTGTTGGTGAGTATACCGCCAACAATCTCGACCCAGGCAAAACCAAAGTTAAGCCAGAAAGCCAGCGCTATATTGCTGCTTTCACTGTGATGCTGATGCCCATGATGGTGATGACTGTGATGACTGTGATGACTGTTAGTATGAGTATGCCGGCCATGTTGCGGCTCCGAGCCATGCTGTTGCGCGGCATCTTGCTGTTTATGTTGATGTGGCGCTGTCATAAGTCAGTATTCCATATTTGCTGATAACAGCATAAGAGTTATTCGAGCAAGCGACAATCAACGTCGGCTGTTTTCGCTGAACTTCTTGTTTCTATTGTCATAACACAGTAGTCTTGCTGCTAATTAAATGGCCGTCCATACCGCTGATGTAAATGATGAATGATACGTTTTCGTTGCAACTGGCTTTTGAGAGCCTGACTACACAGCTAGCCGCTGTGGTGTTTTACGCCTTTGATATTAACGGCGTAACTATACCTTTGGTGCTTATTTGGCTTATTAGTGGTGCGCTGGTATTCACCGGTTACTTGGGTTTTATTAACGTGCGTGGTTTTGGCCATGCCATAAGCTTGTTACGCGGTAATAAACGCAGCGGAGCCAAGGGGGAAATTACGCCGTTCCAAGCCTTGAGTACAGCCTTGTCAGGTACCGTTGGTACGGGCAATATTGCCGGGGTGGCCGTGGCTATAAGCTTAGGTGGCCCGGGAGCTACCTTTTGGATGATTATTGCCGGCGTGCTTGGCATGTCAACCAAGTTTGTCGAATGTACCCTGGCCGTAAAATACCGCCAACTCAATGCCGACGGCACCGTATCTGGCGGGCCGATGTACTACATAAAAGCCGCGCTGGATAAATTTAACCTGCCGTTGCTTGGTACTGTGCTAGCGATGGCGTTTTCAGTGTTTGTTATATTTGGATCAGCCGGTTTTGTGCATGTTAATCAGGGCTTTGTGCAGGTGCAAAGTGTTACCGGTTTTGATAACGCTTGGGTTTTTGGCGCAATTTATGCCTTGTTGGTTGGCGCGGTAATTATTGGTGGTTTAAAAAGTATTGCCCGGGTAACCAGTAAGTTGGTGCCACTGATGTGCGGTATTTACCTGCTTGCCTCGTTGTTGGTAATAGCCAACCATTTTAGCGCTATACCCGCGGCACTGTGGTTAATCGTGCAAGGCGCATTTACACCAGAAGCCGGATATGGTGGCTTTATTGGTGTTCTTATTCAGGGTTTTCGTCGTGCCGCCTATTCTAATGAGGCGGGCATTGGCTCTTCTCCTATTGCCCATGCTGCAGCGCAGGTAAAAGACCCGGTTAGTCAGGGTTTTGTTGGCCTGTTAGAGCCCTTTATTGATACGGTGGTTATTTGCACCATTACGGCACTGGTGATCATTTTAACCGGCGCTTATCAAACCCCCGGCTTGGATGGTGTGCAAATTACCTCTGGTGCTTTTGCGTCAGTATTTAGCTGGTTTCCATGGGTGCTGATGGTTGCGTTATTGCTGTTTGGTTTTTCTACGGTAATCAGCTGGTCGTATTATGGTTTAACCGGTTGGCGCTATCTGGTTGGCCAAAACCCGCGTTTTACACAGCTTTATAAAGTGTTTTTTTGTTTAATCGTGTCAATTGGCGCAGTACCCAATGTCATGGCTGTGTTTGATTTTATTGATTCGATGATCTTTTTAATGGCTGTACCGAACATATTGGCGCTTTATCTGCTTTTACCGGAAGTAAAAGCAGACCTTAACAACTATTGGCAACAAAGACAGCAGGCTAATTAAGCCGCCTGCTCTACCGCTGCTATTTTTGCTTTTGAAGGTTTATCTGGCACTGTGCTTTTTTCTGGTTTGGCTGCGGCCTTTTTAGCCCCTAAGGCTACCAGCAAGTCGTCCTTATGCTGTGCCAGATATAACGCCAACGCTTCGGTTTGCGTTTCGTCAGTTATCAGGTTAGTGCCTGCTAAAAAACGGGACAGCTCATCGGCTGTATCGAGCATTTTGTCATAGGCGTCAGCCTCGGCCTTAGAGGTAAAAGTCATCTTTTCAGCTCCGTTACGTTCTACTACATACTTGATAATCACAGCCATGGTGGTTCCCCCTGATTAAGTTACTGTTATTTTATACAGTATAAGAACGGTGCTGTCTAACCTTTTTATTGTCGACGTTGTGTACTCGAAGTTTGCGGCCATTTAACGTACTATAAGCCTACGTTATACCACAGCATTACTGTTAGTACTGGGCTGAATTAACAAGGAATATCATGCCATCTTCTGTTTGGTCTGAGCGTCACTCCGGCGCCGCTAGTACAAGACCCGGTGATCAACGTTCTCCGTGGCAGCGCGATCGGGCGCGCATTCTACACTCCGCTGCATTTCGGCGTTTGCAGGCTAAAACTCAAATCCTCGGCATTGGCCAGAATGACTTCTACCGTACCCGGCTGACGCATTCGCTGGAAGCTGCTCAGATTGGCACCGGTTTAGTTAGCCAATTGCGCAGCAAGGTACAGGGCGAGTTGCTGGACATGCTGCCGCAAGATGCCCTGATGGAAGCACTGTGTCTGGCACACGATATAGGCCACCCACCGTTTGGCCATGGTGGTGAAACCGCGCTGAACTACAAAATGCTGCACGCCGGTGGTTTTGAAGGAAACGGCCAAACGCTGCGGATTGTCGCCAAGCTTGAGCCTTATACCCAGCAACACGGTATGGATTTGTCTCGGCGTACCCTGTTGGGCTTACTAAAATATCCGGTGTTACAGCCAGATTTACAGCACGAACAGCTAATGGCACAAAACCCACTAAATTTGACGCCGTGGAAACCCGCGAAAGCCATTTTCGCAGCTGATGCAGATATTCTTAGCTGGATATTGGCACCGTTAAATAGCGCAGATCGCAGCCTGTTTCAAAGCACCGAGCATTTGGCCGCATCGCCCTATCTTAAGTCACGCTATAAATCGCTTGATGCCTCTATTATGGAATTGGCCGATGATATTGCCTACGGCGTACACGACCTTGAGGATGCCATCGTGCTGGGTAATATAAGCGAAGCACAGTGGATGCAGTACAGCGACTGGAGTACGTTGCCAGCAGATTTTCAGCAACAAATGCAGCGTATCGGCACGGCGCTGTTTAGCAATCAACATCATTTGCGTAAGGATGCAATAGGCTCGCTGGTTAACTTGCTAATAAGCTCGGTAACACTGGCCGAGGTGCTGCCACAGGCAGTAGAGCCGCTTATACGTTATAACGCGTTACTGGCCGATGCGCCGCAAGCTATTTTGCATTGCCTAAAACAGCTGGTGTACCGCTGTGTTATTTCTAGGCCAGACATTCAACAGTCGCGCTTTCGCTGTCAAAACATGTTGATGGCACTGTTCGATGCGTTTAGCTCCGATCCTTCCCGCTTGCTACCGGCCAATACCCAACAACGCTGGCAACTGGCTGCCGATGAACTTAAAACGCGGGTAATTTGTGACTATATCTCCGGCATGACCGACGATTACGCTGAGCATATGTATCGCCGGCTGTATGCCAGCGCTGTGTAATAAAGACATGAGCACAGCTACAATATGACCAAGCCAATACTACGCTTGCTCGCCGGCCCAACGGCAATGGCCCGTATAAAACAGCATGGTCTTAATCAAGCCGACTTTAGCGTTATGGTGGGCGCCAGCGGCGGGCCGAAGTGGTTCTGTTTGTTTGGTCTGGATCAATATCTGTTTGCCGACTTTTTTAGCCAACGCACAACAGCGCTGCATTTGCTCGGCAGCTCGGCCGGTGCCTGGCGTTTTGCTTGTTTTGCACAGGCCGATCCGGTCGCGGCGTCTAAGCGGTTTTGCCATGCATACAGCCATGTTCGCTACCCCAAAGGGGCGGATACCGCGCTTATCAGCCAGATTTCAGCCGCTATTATTGACGATGTGTTTCCAACTGACACCGAGCTGCAGCAAGTTCTGGACAACCGGTTTATTAAGCTGAATCTGGTGGTGGCCAAAGCACGGCGTATTTCATCTGCACGGCATAAATTACTGCAAGCAGGTGTGCTGACGCTGGCGGCGGGCGCTAATTTGCTGAACCGTAAACATCTGCAACATTTTTTTCAGCGTGTGCTATTTCATGCACCAGGCGAGATATCGCCGTTTCACCATGCCGGTGCTTTACCCACTGCGCATGTTGAGTTAACTCTGGCTAATCTGCGCCAGGCCGTGCTGGCCAGCGGCGCTATTCCGATGGTGTTAAACCCGGTAGAAAATATTGCCGGCGCCGGTGCAGGCCTGTATTACGATGGTGGCGTTACCGATTACCACTTTGACCTGCCTTTTACTGAGCAGGGTCTGGTGCTGTATCCACACTTCTACCCGACTCTTACGCCAGGCTGGTTTGATAAAGCCCTGACATGGCGCAAAACCAATCCGGCTTATTTGCACAACGTGGTACTGCTGTGTCCCAGCGAGCAGTGGGTGCGGTCGTTACCTTTTGGCAAAATACCTGATCGCACGGATTTTAAATTGCCCGATGCCATTCGAATTAATTACTGGCAGCAGGTTATAAGGCGCTCGCACGATCTGGCAGAAGCTTTAAAACAAGGTAATTTCCAAATCGAAGCGCTGTAACTCTACCGCGCGTCTCGCTGCACTGATGGCCGACTTTCACTTAAGTAACTAAACCGCAGCGCCACCTAACCGGCGCTGCGGTTTAGCCGTTAAGGCTTAAGCTCGGTAATGCTAAAGTGGCTTGGTGTTATACTTAGCTTAACGTTAAATGCACTGCCGTTATCTTTTAGCCCATCCAGATACTGCCAGTAGCCCTGGGTATGTTCATCCTGGCTAAAGCGCAGGGTAAAACCCGGCCCCTCGCTCTGCATCAAATAACTAACCACCTCTATTGTGCCTTTGTTGTCGACTAAATCAAAGGTTAGCATATCTTTTAATCGCGTATTGCGACTAAACACTCCAGAGACGACCGGTTTAGCAATATTCAGATATTCACTGCCGACGGTAGCCAATTTGTCAGGCTGCGCCGAGAATTGGCGTGAACTGACATGGTACTTATCGCCGCCCTGCAAAATGCTGATGCGGACATTGTCAATCTGATAACCGTGCGGGTTATCCGACCGCACAGCTTGGGACACGTCAACCAGCGTAACAGCACCGTAACCGATGGCTTGCACATCACCGCTTTTGGCGTCATACACCAGGGCGGCATCTTCATCAATGCCAAAGCCAAGCGGAAAATCGGCTTGGTGTTTTTCCGTGGCAACAATCAGCCGGCCAAAGCGGGCTTTGCGATCAAAGTGCTGATCGATAATGCCATGAGCAAAAAGGCCTAAACCACGGCTTAACATTAGTGGGCCGTTTTCCTGATCCTGTATACCGCTATAGCTGCCAGTCAGGCCTTGTGTTAACGCGCCCCAGGAATCGCCTGCCGCAATCATCACCTCACTCATTATTGCCGCGCCGGCACTGGTACTAGATTTGTGAATGTCGTGGCAGCTTGAAACGGAGACCGTTTTGCAGTTTTAACTAGCGCTGTGGCACTATAGTGCATTGATCAAATCATCAATATTCAGGAGTATTTATGCTGTCTGCGTTACTGCTTAGTTTATTTGTCGCCATGCTGCTGCCATTTTTGGCCAAAGCGCCACTGGCGTTTGCTATGCAAAAATCCGGCGGTTACGACAACCACAATCCGCGTGCGCAGCAAGCCACACTAACCGGCTTTGGCCAGCGCTCCAAAGCGGCGCACTACAATAGCTTTGAAGCGCTATTAATATATGCCTGTGCCGTGTTTAGTGCAGTTGGTTTGAATGCGGTAGATGAAACTACCGTAACGTTAGGCTGGGTATTTATCGTCAGTCGTGTGGCATATTTGGTGTGCTACTGGTTAGACTACGCCACCACCCGTTCGCTAATGTGGCTTGTCGGTATGGTGGCAGCGTTTGTAATGGCAGGACGGGCGGTGTTGGTGGCTTAGCACAGCAAAGTATATTGAACACCCGCTATAACAGTCGTCATTGTGCTCATTGAGCAATATTGGAGAAATCGCATCCGGATTAAATAAATGGCCGAAGGCCAAGCAGCGAGCATCGACCGGAGGAAGACGCACAGCGGGAGCCAAACCCGCTTTTGGTAGCACCTATCATTTTTGCGCAAACCTGCCACCGTTCAATCCGCCGCCCGTTCGCGCCCTGGCGAAGCCAAGCATTGGCTCGCTTTAGCGTTCCGCGCTTTGCGCATTTCTATTGCGCCGTCTGCGGCGCTGCGAATTTTGCCCCTGGACGTCTCCGACCGCCGCATGGCGGCTGGCTAACGGGCTGCATTACACCTTGCTGTAGCATAACTTTGTCATAGTGTTTTTTAAAGTACGTGCGTCTGTGCATCTTCCGCGGGATTAAATGTGTGTTCTATATATAATGCGGATCTTATGTATGAAGATCAGTTTCAGCCGGTTTTTGTTACTAACAGCACTGTTCTGGTCTGATGTTATATCAGGCAAAATCATTGCCGCAGAGCCTGAAACTAACAGGGTAATGACAATGAATGAAACTGTTCAGTTTGATTTTACGGATAGCAGCCAGTTTGAACGAATTATGTTGGTTCATGATACGGTTATGGGCGGCCACTCTAATGGTTACGTCAGGCAACAGGCAAACACACTGCTATTCAGCGGTAACTTATCGCTGGCGAATAATGGCGGTTTTGCATCGGTCGAATTTAAATTATTACGCCCGCTGGCGTCTGCTACTATTGAGCGGCTTGTCCTGAATGTCACGGCAGATGACCGACGCTATCAACTGCGATTGAAAACAGCCTTCCTGCCACAAGGTGTGGCTTATGTTGCTGAATTTACGCCAAAAACGCATAAGCATGACTATGCCTTTACTCTGCAAGATTTTACCGGCAGATATCGCGGTCGAACGATGCCCAATTTTCCAACGCTCAACTTTGCCGATGTAACTCATGTTGGCATTATGCTGGCAGATAAAACCGCAGGGCCTTTTCGAATAGCACTACATTCACTTAGTGTTGGCACCAAATAACCGCGTTAGTTATTCACCGGTTTAATACCCACCTGCGTAGCTTCTCCAGCTTCATTAACCTGACGCACCGTTAATAACAGTTGGTCTAATTGCACCTGGTCGCCAATAACCACCCGGCGGTGGAAACGTTGGCCTATATAACCTGCCAGTGTCTGCTGTTTGTCCTGGCCGTCAAAGTTAATGGTATAAAAAGAGTCTAAATCACTAAGGCTAATGGCACCGTTAAGCACAAAATCACCGAAGAAGTTACTGTTAGTCAGCACCGATTTTTCTGCGTCGTTGGCTAAAACGTCACTAATTTTTTGTACGTGTTTTAGCTTTGCCATCACCATCAGCGTATCCCGGGCGTTAAATATCGGTTTTTTGTCCGGCAATATCCATTCGCCATCACGTAATACGCCTAAAAACTGGATTGGTTGCTTAAACTGCAAGTCCTGCCAGCTCAATGCCAGCACAGGTGAGCTATCAGTGACAGTAAACGCAAGCACTTCCATGACGTCGTTACTAGGCACTGCATCTAAAGGCATTGCTTGATCTGGTGCCAACTCTTTTGGAACTTCCAGTTTTAACCAGCGCGCAACCGGTACTATGCTCCAACCCTGGACAACTAAGGAAACAATAACGACGACAAAAGCAACATCGAAGTACAGATGTTCGTCCGGCATTCCTGCCAGCCAGGGAAATAGTGCCAAAATGATAGGCACTGCGCCGCGCAAACCAACCCAGCTAATAAATAATTGATCACGTGCAGGAAAGCGAAATGGGATCAAGCTGAAAAACACCGCTATGGGTCTGGCGATAAAAATTAAAATACCGGCCAATATTAATGCCGGTAACAGATGATTCATCAAGTTGCTGGGAACCACTAACAAGCCTAGCATTAGGAACATACTGATCTGGCTTATCCAAGCTAAACCATCGTGCATCCGCAGAATGTGGATGATTTGTGGCAAACGGGCGTTACCGACAAGATACCCCATTAAATAGACGGCTAAAAAGCCACTGCCACCCAAAGTGTTGGCGATAGCATAGGTAAACAAACTGCTAGCCACTGCCAGCAACGGAAAAAAAGCAAAACTTAAAGGCAGTTTCCGGCACAAAAATACAAATACACGCCCTGCTGCATAGCCTAGTACACCTCCAACAACGGCTTGTTGTAGAAAGCTGCGGCCAACATCCCAACTTAACACTTTACCTTCAGCCAACACCGCAACTAATGTCAGCGTTAACATAACGGCCATCGGGTCGTTACTCCCCGACTCTATTTCTAGTGTGGAAGCAACCCGGTCTTTAATTCGCAACCCCTGCGACTGGAAAATAGAAAACACAGCGGCAGCATCAGTTGAACTTAAAATTGCCCCAAGTAATAAACCTTGTAGCAGCGTCATATCGAGTAAGTAGGCGGCAGACAGACCGACAACACCGCAAGTTAACACCACGCCAACTGTCGCCAACATTGACGCCGGAGCAAGCGCAACGCGAAAGCGCTCCGGGTGCGTGCGCATGCCGCCATCGAACAAAATGATCACCAGCGCTATTGAGCCAATTAAAAATGCAACCTGGGGATTGTCAAACTGAATGCCAACCAAGCCTTCTTCGCCAGCTAGCATGCCAATGATAAGGAATATTAATAGCATAGGCGCGCCTAGGCGCGCCGAAATAAGCGTTGCTATAATACTTATTATAAAAAGAAAACCGCCAACTAATATTGCGAGGTTTATGCCATCCACCCTAACCTCCTAATTAATTAAGCGTTTGCTAGCTCCCGTACTATGGCGTCTAGTGCGTCCAACGGCTTTGCAGCCTTGGTAATGGGACGGCCGATCACCATATAATCGACGCCAACAGCTAAAGCCTGAGCCGGTGTCATCACGCGTTTTTGGTCGTCCTGGCTAGCATTGGCCGGACGAATACCTGGTGTAACCAAGCAAAAGGCGTTGCCAAACTGTTGTTTTAACAGTGTAGCTTCCTGTGCTGAACATACCACTCCATCCAAGCCGGCATTTTTGGTTAAAGCGGCCAATTTTAAAACCTGTTGTTCCGGTGTCAGGTTAATACCCAGCTCTGTTAAATCACTCTGCTCCATGCTAGTTAATACCGTAACTGCAATAAGATAAGGCTTATCAGTACCATAAGATACCAAAGATTCTTTTGCCGCGCCCATCATTTTACTGCCGCCACTGGCGTGCACATTAACCATCCACACACCAAGATCGGCGGCGGCTTTAACGGCTTTAGCCACAGTATTGGGGATATCATGAAACTTTAAATCGAGAAATACTTCAAAGCGGCGCTGTTGCAGCTCCTGCACAAACTGCGGACCAAAATGGGTGAACATTTCTTTGCCAACTTTTAACCGGCATAAGGCTGGGTCTAGCTGGCTGACCAGATTCAGTGCAGCGGCTTTTTGTTCAAAATCAAGGGCGACAACCACCCGGGTTTGACAAGACATGTGTTTTCCTTCTAACGACCATCAATACCGCGAATAGGCTCTACGCTTTCCCATTGCTGACACGACGGACACAACCAATAATGTTTGCGGGTTTTAAAGCCACAATTACGACAACTATATAAAGACTTTTTCTCCAGATAGGCGTTAACCAGCTCTTCAACTGAGGACAACACTTCAGCTGCAGGTGCAGACTGCTGCTGGCGTATTTGCAACAGCTGCTGAAATAGGCGGATCCCCGGTTGTTGTTTTAACTTATCCAGCAAAAATTGCTCAGCGGCAGTGTCTGAACCGTGCTCTGCCAACCAACGGGCTAATAACACTATTGCGCTGATATTGTGCTGTTTATTAGCTAACTGGCTAAGCAGCTGATACCACTCATCATCTGCCAGGCCACACTGTTGTAGCATTGGCAGTATTTCGGCACTCCACTGCGGTTTGTGTTGCACAATATACAAAAGTGCCGATTTTGCCAATTCCGGCTGTTGCCGGCTAATGGCCCATTGAGCCAGCTCATACTTAGGTCGGATAGCAGCCGGATAATGTTCTGCCAATTGCAGCAGCGCATCAGGTGTTTGCTGTGCTTGCGGTTTCAGCGCTTCAATTTGCATATTGGCCTGAGCAATACGCAACGAGCGCGATTCAGTATTATCTACTGCACTACTGTACTGCTGCGCTTTATGCCATTCGTGAGTAGCAATAAAAATACTGAATAATTGTTTTAATGCGGCTTCGGCTAATGCCGGTGATTTCACCAAATTAACCAACAGCTTTTCTGCTCTGTCGTATAAACCTGCAGAAAAATAATCTTTCGCCAATTCAAACTGGATTTGCTGTGCCTGTGGCTTGGGTAGCTTTAGTTGATGTAACTTTTCATGGATACGAATGGCTTTGTCCCAATCGCCCTTGCGACGAAACAAATTAGCCAGCGCCAGATAAGTTTCAATAGTAGCGGCTTCAATGTCCAACAGCTCCAACAACTGCTCTATGGCTTTATCTTCCTGGTCGGTGAGTAAAAAATTTAAACCAGAAGATAAGTTGCGGGTAATGTTGGCGCGGCCTTTCAGCTCTTTGTGCTTAACGCTGTTGCGGCCCATAAACCAGCCGTAGGCTGCTGCTACCGGTAATAACAAAAACAACAGCTCTAACATAAACTAGCTATTATCCGTTGATTTACGCAGCCAACCCTTAGCTTTACGTTGCAATGAATATAACAAAGCGATCATCAGGCCAAATGTGATGCCTAACAATAAAAATATCAGCGCTATATCGACAACTCTTAAACGAGCACTGACAATCAGAAGATTTAAATCAGCCATCTGCTGATTAATAGAACCAAACAGCACCCCTACTACAATCAGGGCTACCAATACGGCAATAAAAAGTAGTCTGCGCAAGGGAAACTCCGTTTACACCTGCAAACTCAATGAAATGAGATCAGGTATTGTCTTTTACGCGGTCACGTAACTCTTTGCCCGGCTTGAAATGCGGTACATATTTACCATCCAATTCAACCTTGTCGCCGGTTTTTGGGTTGCGACCTACACGTGGTGCACGATAATGAAGAGAAAAACTACCAAAGCCACGGATTTCGATACGCTCATTGCCTGCTAATGATTGTGCCATCTGCTCGAGGATTTCTTTAACAGAAGCTTCAACATCCTTGACCTGAATATGCGGGAAATCAGTAGCTAATTTTTCAATTAATTCAGACTTGGTCATAGACCCTCCGGCAAACCTGCTGTTGGATAAAGCAGGAGGCACAAGCCCCCTGCTTCGTTAGCAATTAATCCTGCTTTTTAGCAGCTTTAAATGCTTCGGCCATAGCGTTACCACCAAAATCAGCTTCTTGTTGATTGCTGTTGACAGTATCCATAGCTTCTTTTTCTTCAGCTTCGAACTTCGCTTTGATTGACAGGCTGATTACGCGATTTTTGCGATCAACACCCATTAAACGAGCTTCAATTTCTTCGCCAACTTTCAGTACTGTAGTGGCATCTTCAATACGCTCACGCGCGATATCAGATACTCGAACATAACCTTCTACCGCACCTTCTAACATCACAGTAGCGCCTTTAGCGTCAACGGCAGTTATTTCACCTTTAACGATAGCACCTTTTTTGTTGTCAGCAAGGTAGCCGTTGAACGGATCTTCGTCCAGCTGCTTGATACCTAAAGAAATACGCTCGCGCTCTGGGTCAACTTGCAGTACAACTGCGTGTACTTCGTCGCCTTTTTTGAAGTCACGAACCGCTTCTTCGCCGGTAGCGTTCCAGCTGATGTCTGATAAGTGAACCAGACCATCAATACCGCCGTCTAAGCCGATGAAGATACCGAAGTCAGTGATTGACTTGATCTTACCGCTAACGCGATCGCTCTTGTTAAAGCCCTTAGCGAACTCTTCCCAAGGGTTAGCTTTACACTGCTTCAGGCCTAATGAAATACGACGACGTTCTTCGTCGATTTCCAGCACCATAACTTCCACAGAGTCACCTAAGTTAACAACTTTAGATGGGTGGATGTTTTTGTTGGTCCAGTCCATTTCTGAAACGTGTACTAAACCTTCAACGCCTTCTTCGATTTCAACGAAACAGCCGTAATCAGTCAGGTTAGTTACGCGACCAGTGATGCGAGCACCTTCTGGGTAACGTGAAGCAATAGCTGCCCACGGATCTTCGCCCATTTGCTTCAGGCCTAAAGAAACGCGCTGCTTTTCGCGGTCGAACTTCAGTACTTTTACTGGAATTTCGTCGCCAACATTAACGATTTCGCTTGGGTGCTTAACGCGCTTCCATGCCATATCAGTGATATGCAATAAGCCGTCTACGCCACCTAAGTCAACGAATGCACCGTAGTCAGTCAGGTTCTTAACGATACCTTTAACTTCCATGCCTTCTTCCAGCGTTTCTAACAACTGGTCACGTTCATGGCTGCTTTCTGATTCAATAACGGCACGACGTGATACCACCACGTTGTTACGCTTTTGATCTAGTTTGATAACTTTGAACTCAAGTTCTTTATTTTCCAGGTGCAGAGTGTCACGCACCGGACGTACATCTACTAATGAACCAGGCAAGAATGCACGAATACCGTCAACTTCAACTGTGAAACCACCTTTAACTTTACCGGTAATAACACCGATAACAGTTTCTTTGTCATCACAAGCTTTTTCCAGGCGTACCCAGGCTTCATGACGTTTGGCTTTTTCGCGAGATAACAGAGTTTCACCGAAACCGTCTTCAATCGCATCTAAAGCTACGTCAATGATGTCGCCAACGCTTACTTCGATTTCGCCGCTCAGATTTTTGAACTGCTCAACCGGAATAGCGGCTTCTGACTTCAGACCAGCGTCAACCATGACGACGTCTTTCAGAACGGCTACAACAGTACCTTTAACAATGGCACCTGGACGGGTTTCGATGGACTTGAGGCTTTCCTCAAATAATTGTGCAAAATTTTCAGTCATATTCACTTTTTCAGTTAAGTGCGCCACAGAACATCATGTTCGTATGGGGTTGCTAAATTTACCTGTTTAATTCCATTTAACAGGCTGTCCAAAATGCGGTTTTGGCCTGGTTCACATTACAACTGGCAGTTTCATGCCCGCGTAATTCAGTACCTCTTCCAACACTTGTTCAATCGATTTATTGGTCGAATCCAGCATATAAGCATCTGCAGCCGGCTTTAGCGGCGCTGTGGCGCGGTTTATATCACGCTCATCTCTAGCTTGGATTTCGCTCAAAAGGTCGCCGATGTTAACATCAAAGCCCTTTTCTTTCAACTCTAAATAGCGCCGCCTGGCACGCTCTTCCGCTGTAGCTGTTAAAAATATTTTAACGTCTGCCTGAGGGAAAACAACTGTACCCATATCGCGACCATCTGCAACTAAACCAGGCGATTCAGCAAATGCCCGCTGCCGACGCAACAGCGCTTCACGCACCCGTGGCAAAGAAGCAATTTTTGATGCTAACGAACCAACTTCTTCAGTACGGATAGTATGTGATACGTTCTCGCCTTCCAAAGTAATGCGCACATTACCTTGTTCATCACAGCTAAACTGTACATCCAAATGAGCCGCTAACGGTTGCAGTGCTTCTTCATCATCACAGGCAATATTATGATGCACAGCCGCCAACGCGAGTACACGGTAAATAGCGCCACTGTCGAGTAATTGCCAGCCTAGACGTTGCGCCAGTAAGCGGCAAATTGTACCTTTACCAGCACCACCAGGGCCATCTATGGTAATTACTGCTGCAGAGTGTGGCATCCTACCCCCTTCAAAACTACTGGTTAATCCAATTTCAAAACCGCAGTATTATACAGCTTTTCGCAACAATATCTGTGTTTAATTCAGATAAAACCAAGTAAAGACGCGCAGCCGGAAGGCTACGCGTCTGGATGATTTTTGTTATTTAACAAGCCAGTTGCTGAAATAAACTGAAATAATGTGGAAAGGTCTTCGCCGTACAATCCGGATCTTCAATGGTAACGGCGGTATTGCTAAGCGCCACCAGTGAAAAACACATCGCCATGCGGTGATCGTTGTAGGTCGCAATACTAGCGTGCTGAAGCTTAGCCGGCGGCGTTACTTTAATGTAATCGTGCCCTTCTTCTACTTCAGCGCCCACTTTTCGAAGCTCAGTAGCCATAGCAGACAAACGATCGGTTTCTTTTACCCGCCAGTTATACACATTACGTATAATTGTAGGCCCTTTGGCAAATAGCGCTGTGGTGGCGATAGTCATGGCGGCATCCGGAATAGCATTGTAATCGCGGTCTATACCGTTAAGCTGGTTACGGGTAACCATAATATAGTCATCACCCCATTCAACCTCAGCGCCCATGGCCTCCAGCGCATCGGCAAAGTGAATATCACCCTGTACGGCATGTTTGCCAATACCGGTGACTTTTATACTGCCACCTTTAATGGCAGCTGCGGCTAAAAAGTAGGATGCCGATGAGGCATCACCTTCAACCAGCCAATGGCCGGGCGAGCGGTAAAGCTGATTACCCTTGATACTGAAACGCTTGTAATCATGGTTTTGTACAGTAACACCAAAACGCTGCATTAATGCCAGGGTAATATCTATATAGGGTTTGGATACCAGCTCGCCAACAATGTCTATTTCGCTATTACCAGCTAATAGCGGTGCTACCATTAATACAGCGGTTAAAAACTGACTGGAAATACTGCCGTCAATTTGCACGTTGCCGCCCTGCAGCGCGCAGCCTTTAATGTGCAACGGCGGAAAATCTTCGCTACCGGTATAGCGAATATCTGCCTGCCATTGGCGCAACGCATCAACTAAATGGCCAATAGGCCGCTCGTACATACGTGGCTCGCCGGTTAGCGTAACATCGACGGTGGACGCCGCCAGTGCCGCAGTAAGTGGGCGCATTGCGGTACCAGCATTGCCGAGAAACAGGGTCAATGGCTGCGGATGGTTAAATAAACCGCCAATACCCTGTACCTGGCACTGAGTGCGACAAGCAGACAATTTATAATTGATACCCAGCGCTGTTAACGCATTGAGCATATGCTTAATATCGTCGCTATCAAGCAAGTTGGTGATGTAGGTGGTACCTTCAGCTAGTGCTGCCAACAGCAATACACGATTAG
Organism: Rheinheimera maricola; assembly: GCF_016918075.2. Classification (GTDB taxonomy): domain Bacteria; phylum Pseudomonadota; class Gammaproteobacteria; order Enterobacterales; family Alteromonadaceae; genus Alishewanella; species Alishewanella maricola_A. The sequence goes on from NZ_JAERPS020000001.1 coordinate 1,123,351, forward strand.
AAATACTTTTTGAGCCCGGCAAATGCACTTCACCGGCGACTTTAGCAATAGGGTTTAAGGTTAAGGTTTTCATCCGTTTACCCGCTCAAATTCCTGCATAAAACTCACCAGCGTTTGTACGCCTTCTATTGGCATAGCGTTGTAAATACTGGCCCGCATACCGCCGACCATACGATGGCCCTTTAAAGCCAGCAAACCATGCGCTTCAGCCTGGTCGACAAACATATCGTTTAAACGCTCGTCGCCCAAGAAAAACGGCACATTCATCCACGAGCGGTATTGTTTATCAACGTCGTTACTGTAAAAATCGCTTTTATCAATATAATCATACAGTAAGTTAGCTTTTTTCTGGTTACGCGTAGCTGTTTCGGTAACGCCGCCTTGCTGTTTTAACCATTTAAATACCAGCCCAGCCAGATACCAGGCAAAGGTTGGCGGCGTATTAAACATGCTGTCGTTTTCTGCAGCTAAACGATAATCGAGTACTGACGGAATAAGTGCATCTTTTGCCGGCAATAAATCTTCACGCACTATGGCCAGGGTTAAACCAGACGGGCCTATGTTTTTTTGTGCGCCGGCATAAATCACGCCATAGCGGCTGACATCAATTGGTCTGGATAAAATAGTCGAGGATAAATCGGCGACGATTGGGCTGTTAGTATCCGGCAAAGCGGTAAATTCAACACCGTCTACAGTTTCGTTCGGACAGCAATGTACATAAGCTGCGCCAGCGGTTAATTGCCAGTCATTGGGTGCTACAACAGTACGAATGCCGCCCGGGCTTTTTTGGCGGATATCCTGTGACTTAATATTGCCGTATTTTACCGCTTCTGCGACTGCCGATTCAGACCAGGCGCCAGAGACAATATAATCAGCTCTCTGGCCTGGCTTTAATAAATTAAGTGGCACTGCGGAGAACTGTCCCCGGCCACCACCGTGCATAAACAGCACTTTATAGTTAGCTGGTATATCGAGTAAATCACGTAAGTCCTGCTCAGCCTCCGCTGCAACGCGAATAAATGGCTTGCTGCGATGGCTCATCTCCATTACCGAACAGCCATGTTGTTGCCAGTTAATAAATTCCTGTTGCGCCTGCTGCATTACCTCTACCGGCAACATTGCCGGGCCGGCACAAAAATTAAAAGTGGTCATTTTTACTGCGAGCTCCTGATTTAACATTTCAATTCAACTGGCTTGGTTGTATTACTGCTGCCGGCTTAACGCCGATCTTTTTAATTCAGGGTTGATAAAAAGCAAAACGAGCGCATAAGCGCCCGTTTTATGTTCAGTTGTTACTCTTCTTCATCCTGGGCTAACTGAGTATCCGTCAACACCGTGCTGGTGGCCTTTTCTGCCTCAGCGGCGGCTAACTCTTCCGCATCCTGAATTTCGTCTACTTTAGCCACACCAACGACTTTTTCGTTATCCGCGGTACGGATAAGAATAACGCCCTGTGTGTTACGGCCCACTTCTGATACTTCATTAACGCGGGTACGAACCAGAGTGCCCTTGTTGGAAATCATCATAATTTCATCCAACTCGTTCACTTGTACCGCACCTACCACCAGGCCGTTGCGCTCAGACACCTTAATTGATACCACGCCCTGGGTAGCACGGCTCTTGGCCGGGTATTCACTTAACGAGGTTCGCTTACCATAGCCATTTTCTGTTACGGTAAGTATAGGGCCTTCACCGTTTGGAATGATTAGTGATACTACCGAGCCACCTTCACGCAGTTTGATACCGCGAACACCGGTGGCCGTGCGGCCCATGCCGCGCACCTGATCTTCAGTAAAGCGCACTACTTTACCGTCATCCGAGAACAGCATAATTTCGTTGTTGCCGTCGGTAATACCCACACCAATTAAGCGGTCACCGTCGTTCAGGTTAACGGCAATAATGCCGTTTGAACGCGGCCGCGAGTATTCAACCAAGGAGGTTTTCTTCACCGTACCGTTAGCGGTAGCCATAAATACGTATTTGTCCGCTTCGTACTCACGTACCGGCAGAATAGCATTAATACGCTCGCCCTCTTCCAGCGGTAGTAAGTTAACAATTGGCTTGCCACGCGCGGTGCGGCTGGCCAGCGGTAGCTGATATACCTTCATCCAATACAGACGACCACGGTTAGAGAAACATAAAATGGTGTCGTGTGTACTGGCAACCAGCAATTTATCAACGAAGTCTTCATCTTTTACTGTAGTGGCCGCTTTACCTTTACCACCACGGCGCTGGGCCTCGTAGTCAGACAATGGCTGATACTTGGCGTAGCCCAGGTGCGACAAGGTTACCACCACGTCTTCTTCGGTGATTAAGTCTTCCATATTGATATCCAGCATATTGTCCTGGATATCAGTGCGCCGTGCATCGGCATACTGGGCTTTAATGGCTTCTAATTCTTCGCAAATAACTTCCATCAAGCGCTCCGGGCTACCCAAAATATGCAGTAACTCAGCAATCAGCTCTAACAGTTGCTTGTATTCATCAAGAATTTTCTCATGTTCAAGCCCGGTTAGCTTATGCAAGCGTAAATCCAAAATCGCCTGAGCTTGTTGTTCAGTGAGGAAATACATGCCATCACGAATACCAAAATGCTCTTCCAGCCACTCCGGCCGCGCTGCATCTTTACCAGCACGTTCAAGCATGCCACTAACGTCGCCTAACAGCCAACCGCGGGCCACTAAGCCGGCTTTGGCTTCTGCCGGGCTGGCTGAGTGTTTAATCAGCTCAATGATTTCATCTATGTTGGCCAGCGCTATGGCTAAACCTTCGAGGATATGCGCACGGTCACGGGCTTTACGTAAGTCATACACGGTACGACGGGTAACCACTTCACGCCGGTGCAGCACAAAGCATTTCAGCATTTCAATTAAGCTAAGCAGCTTAGGCTGGCCTTGATCCAACGCCACCATATTGATACCGAACACCGTTTGCATTTGGGTATTGGTATACAATTGATTCAACATTACATCGGTAGACTCACCGCGTTTAAGCTCAATAACAATACGCATACCGTCTTTATCAGACTCGTCGCGCAGCGCCGAAATCCCTTCGATGCGTTTTTCTTTTACCAACTCGGCAATTTTTTCAATTAAACGGGCTTTGTTAACCTGATACGGAATTTCGTTGACGATAATGGCTTCACGGCCGGTTTTTTCGTCAGTTTCTACCGAAGTTTGGGCGCGGATATACACCTTGCCCCGGCCGGTACGGTAGGCTTCTTCAATACCTTTGCGACCATTTATAATAGCGGCAGTTGGGAAATCCGGGCCAGGGATATACTGCATCAGCTCGTGTAGCTCTATATCCGGGTTAGCAATTAACGCTAAGCAGCCATCGATAACTTCAGTTAAGTTATGCGGCGGAATATTGGTTGCCATACCAACAGCGATACCGCTTGAGCCGTTAATCAGCAAATTAGGTAGCTTGGTTGGCATTACTGCAGGTATTTGTTCAGTGCCGTCGTAGTTAGGCACAAAGTCGACGGTTTCTTTGTCTAAATCGGCCAGCAACTCGTGAGCAATGCGCGCCATTCTAACTTCTGTATAACGCATAGCGGCTGCAGAGTCGCCATCAATTGAACCGAAGTTACCCTGGCCGTCTACCAGCATATAACGCAGTGAAAATGGTTGCGCCATCCGCACGATAGTGTCGTATACCGCGCTATCACCATGTGGGTGATATTTACCGATAACGTCACCTACTACACGGGCAGATTTTTTATAGGCTTTGTTCCAGTCATTGCCCAGTTCCTTCATCGCGAACAGCACGCGGCGGTGTACTGGCTTCAAACCATCCCTTACGTCCGGTAAGGCGCGGCCAACAATGACGCTCATTGCGTAATCGAGATACGAATTTTTTAATTCGTCTTCGATATTAATAGGAACTATTTCTCTGGCCAGATCTGTCATAAAACGCTAATTTCCCTTAAAATCAGATAGATAACTCGCTTTTGTCGATGTTATAAAGCGCGAGACAACGCAGGATTCTAACACAGAAAATCCCGCTTGCCATGCCCCAAATGCAACGCAAAGTAAGCTTCGGCATTGCCCAAATGGATCAAGGCTTTATAATGCGCAAAAACTAACGAGCATGCTATATGACTGCAGATATGAATGTTGATGCCGGCGAAATTGCCAAGTTTAACGATATTGCCTCGCGCTGGTGGGACCCAAGCGGCGAATTTAAGCCACTGCATTTACTTAATCCAGTGCGGTTAAGTTACATTAGCGACGAACTGCAGGGCTTGTTCGGCAAAACAGTTATTGATATCGGTTGTGGCGGCGGTATTTTGGCTGAAAGTATGGCACGCAGCGGCGCCAACGTTACCGGGCTGGATATGGCCGAAGACTCGCTTAGTGTAGCGAAGCTGCACGCATTGGAAGCCGGTGTAGAGGTTAATTATCAACAAGCAACCGCCGAACACTATGCGCAAAGCCATGCGTCACAGTTTGATGTGGTTACCTGCATGGAGATGCTGGAACATGTTCCGCAACCTATGTCCGTCGTGCAAGCCTGTGCCGACTTAGCCAAACCCGGCGCCACCTTGTTCTTTTCTACCTTAAACCGCACGCGTAAAGCCTGGTTGCTGGCTATTGTCGGCGCCGAGCAGGTGCTAAAGCTGGTTCCCAAAGGCACACATGAATTTGATAAATTTATTCGCCCCTCAGAGCTGATGCGGTTTATTGAGCAAGCCGGTTTAGACCTGGTTGACGCAACAGGCCTGCACTATAACCCGCTACAGCAGAGCTTTAAAATCGGCCCGGGCGTCGATGTTAATTACATTGTGGTAGCACGCAAGCCAGCTTAAATGTCAACAGTGGTTAAATTAGCAGCATTTAAATAGCTGTCGGCTATTAAAAAAATATTGATAGAACAAATAAATTTAACCGGAAAAAAAGCTTGCTTAAGGCAGGCTTTCACCACCACACTACTGCCGCGGTTAGCAGCTACTAACCGCTAATTCAGTCGTTAAATTCTAATGAATTACCTCCTTGCAAAAAAGCCGGATCCACTCTATCTTGTGATCACTTTCTTAAAAGCATCTATATGTTGTGTAATTAAGCAACAATAGCTGCCGCTAAAATGGCCGTGCGCTACATGGCTGACGATAACAATATATAACTGAAACGGAAATCTGCCGCGATGACTCAATCTCTTTTCGTCACTAAACGTGATGGCCGCCGTGAACCTTTGGATCTGGATAAAATTCACCGCGTTATTACCTGGGCCGCCGAAGGCTTATCTAATGTGTCGGTATCTCAGGTTGAGCTGAAATCACATATTCAGTTTTATGATGGTATAAAAAGTGAAGACATTCACGAGACCATTATTAAAGCCGCAGCAGATTTAATTTCGAAAGACACGCCAGATTATCAGTACCTTGCTGCCCGGCTAGCGGTGTTCCATTTACGCAAAAAAGCCTATGGCCAATTTGAACCACCGCACCTGTACGATCAGGTGGTGAAGATGGTTGAAGCTAAGCGCTACGATCAGCACATTTTAGCCGATTACAGCCGTGACGAGCTGGAGCAGATGAACAGCTTTATCGACCATAGCCGCGATTTAAACTTCAGCTACGCTGCCGTTAAACAGCTGGAAGGCAAATATCTGGTGCAAAACCGCGTAAGCGGCGAAATATACGAGAGCGCCCAGTTCCTGTATATGTTGGTAGCCGCCTGTTTGTTTGCTAACTATCCTAAAGCCACGCGGTTAGATTACGTGCGCCGTTTTTACGACGCTTGCTCGTTGTTTAAACTGTCACTGCCGACACCGATTATGTCCGGCGTGCGTACCCCTACCCGCCAGTTCAGCTCTTGTGTGTTGATTGAGTGCGGCGACAGCCTGGATTCAATCAATGCTACCTCCAGTGCCATTGTAAAATACGTTAGCCAACGTGCCGGTATCGGCATTAACGCCGGCCGTATTCGTGCGCTGGGTAGCCCTATTCGCAACGGCGAAGCGTTTCACACCGGCTGTATTCCGTTTTATAAGCATTTTCAAACAGCAGTTAAAAGCTGTTCGCAAGGCGGTGTGCGCGGCGGCGCGGCTACACTGTTTTACCCGTTGTGGCATTTGGAAGTGGAGTCTTTGCTGGTACTGAAAAATAACCGTGGCGTGGAAGAAAACCGCGTACGCCATTTAGACTACGGCGTGCAGTTTAACCGCCTGATGTACACCCGGCTGATTAAAGATGACTACATAACACTGTTCAGCCCATCTGATGTACCCGGCTTATATGATGCATTCTTTGAAGATCAGGAAAAGTTCGAACAGTTGTATGTTAAGTATGAAGCCGATACGTCTATCCGCAAGAAGCGCTTAAAAGCTCTAGAGCTGTTTACCCTGTTTATGCAGGAGCGCGCCAGTACCGGCCGTATTTATCTGCAAAACGTCGATCACTGTAATACCCACAGCCCGTTTAATCCGAAGTTAGCCCCGGTACGCCAGAGCAACCTGTGTCTGGAAATCGCCTTGCCAACCAAGCCGATGAACGATGTAAACGATCCTGAAGGTGAAATTGCGCTCTGTACGCTGTCAGCGTTTAACTTAGGCGCGATTGAAGATTTAAGCGAGTTAGAGCCGCTGGCTGAATTGGCCGTACGCTCACTGGACAGTTTGCTGGATTACCAGGACTACCCTATTCCGGCCGCGTTTCATGCCTCTATCAGCCGTCGCACCCTGGGTGTTGGTGTCATTAACTATGCCTACTATCTGGCAAAAAACGGTGTGAAATACTCTGACGGTTCAGCCAACGGTTTGACGCACCGTACTTTTGAAGCGATTCAGTATTATCTGCTGAAGGCATCAAACAAGCTGGCACAGGAATTCGGCGCTTGTCCTAAGTTTAACGAAACCACTTATGCTCAGGGCATACTGCCGATAGACAGCTATAAGAAAGACCTGGATAAAGTGTGTAGCGAGCCGCTGATGCTGGATTGGGAACAACTGCGTAAAGAGATTCTCAGCCATGGTTTGCGTAACTCAACGTTATCGGCATTAATGCCGTCTGAAACTTCGTCGCAAATTTCTAATGCCACTAACGGTATTGAACCACCGCGCGGCCATATCAGTGTTAAAGCCAGTAAAGACGGTATTTTAAAACAGGTAGTGCCGGAATATGAGCGGCTGAAAAACCAGTATGAGCTGTTATGGGATATTCCGAACAACAGCGGTTATATCGCGCTGGTGGCCATTATGCAGAAATTTATCGACCAGACCATTTCGGCTAACACCAATTATGATCCGAACAAGTTTGACGGCGGTAAAGTACCAATGAAGTTATTGTTGCAGGATTTACTGTCAGCATACAAATTGGGGGTAAAAACCATGTACTACCACAATACCCGTGACGGCGCTTCAGATGTTCAGGAAGACATCAAGCCCGAAGCGGAAGACGACGGCTGTGCCGGCGGCGCCTGTAAAATTTAATAGTTAACTAAACGGGCTACTAATGTGGCCCGTACTTTGTAATAAATCCCTGTTAGGACGATAAGTGGCAATGGCGTACACAACCTTTAACCGACAAATAAATGATCAGATGAAAGAGCCGATGTTCTTCGGAAATCCGGTGAACGTTTCACGCTATGATCAGCAAAAATATGGCATTTTTGAAAAACTGATCGAAAAACAACTGAGCTTTTTCTGGCGGCCGGAAGAAGTCGATGTCAGTAAAGATCGGATTGACTACCAAAACCTGCCGGAACACGAAAAGCATATTTTTATCAGCAACCTTAAGTACCAAACGTTGCTGGACTCGGTACAGGGACGCTCGCCCAATGTGGCCTTTTTACCGATAGTGTCGTTGCCGGAACTGGAAACCTGGATTGAAACCTGGGCTTTTAGCGAAACCATTCACAGCCGCAGCTATACCCATATTGTGCGTAATATCAGTGCTGAGCCACATAAAGTGTTCGACGACATTATGCTCAATGAACGTATTTTAGAACGTGCTGACGATGTTACCCGCTACTATGATGCTCTAATCGACGGCATAAACCTGTATCAGCGCTGTGGTGAAGGCACACATACTATTAATGGCCAAAGTCACAGCATCAGCCTGTACGAGTTAAAACGCCGCTTATATTTGTGTGTTATGTCGGTAAACGTGCTGGAAGCAATCCGCTTTTACGTTAGCTTTGCCTGTAGCTTTGCCTTTGCTGAACGCGAATTGATGGAAGGCAACGCCAAAATTATCCGTCTGATCGCCCGCGATGAAGCGCTACATTTAACCGGCACCCAGCATATGCTGAACATTATGGCCGCCGGTGATGACGACCCGGACATGGCGAAGATTGCCAAAGAATGTGAAGAAGAAGCGTACGCCATTTTCCGTAAAGCCGCTGAGCAGGAAAAAGACTGGGCAGAATATTTATTTAAAGACGGCTCAATGATCGGCCTGAACAAAGATATCCTTTGCCAGTATGTAGAATACATTACCAACAGCCGGATGCAGGCTATTGGCATGAAAGCCATTTTCTCTACCACGCAAAACCCTATTCCGTGGATCAATACCTGGTTGGTATCAGACAACGTACAGGTAGCCCCGCAGGAAGCTGAAATCAGCTCTTATCTGGTTGGCCAAATTGACAATGAAGTTGATGGTGGCGACTTCGGCGATTTCGATCTTTAAGCAATGCTCAGTATAACCATTCATGGCGGTGTTACCATCAATGTCGATGGTAACCAACGCTGTATACTGGACACGCTGGAGCAGCATAAGTTACAAGTAAACTATCATTGTCGGGAGGGTTATTGTGGAGCCTGTCGCTGTAAATTGCTCAGCGGTAACATCAGCTATACCAATGAACCCCTGGCATTTGTGCGTGCCGGAGAATTTTTACCCTGCTGCAGCGTATCATTGTCAGATATCATCATCGAGATCCCTTAACGCCAATGATAATATCTGTGCTTCGTTCAAATATGGTTATGCCCTAACGCCAATCACTGAAGGAATATATTCATGAAAGCCCTACTGTTTCTGATTGCCTCCAGTTTGGCCCCGGCAGATATAAGCCATTACGAACAGTTGTTGGCAAAATCGCAGTTTACTGAGCTCGAGCACCAACTCGTGCAACAACCTGACTATAAACAGCATGATGCTCTGTTAGTAATCTATGCCAAGGCACTGATTAGTCAACAACGGCTAGAAGATGCCAATACACTGCTAAATTATGCCGTTGAGCAATTCCCAGCAAATAGCGAGCTGAATTATCTGGCAGGGTTAAGCAAAATACGTTTAGCCAGCAGTGGCAACGTATTTGCAGCAAAAGATCGTGCTGCACGTGGTATCGCGTTACTAAAACAGGCCGTTAGCATTAAACCAGACCACTTTGCCGCACGCCAGGCATTGATCGATTTCTATAGTATTGCTCCCGCTGCTGGCGGTGGTGATAAAGAATTGGCGCAGGAAATGGCGCAACAATTAGCCCAAGATAACCCCGCCCAAGCGTTGTTAGCACAAAGCCGAATTTTATTGAATGAAAAAAAGCCGACAGAAGCCTTGGCTCTGCTGGAAAAAATGATGCCTACGCCGCCAACAGCTCGTTTGCTATCGCGCAAGGCGCAGCTCGAAAATGAACTGGCTAACTATCCGGCTGCGTTTGTTAGTTACACGCTTGCTGCAGAGTACGCTAGCGATTTAACCGAAAAGTACAATGCTCTGTATCACATTGGCCGCCTTGCTGTTATTGCAGACCAAGATGCCAGCCTTGGCATAAAGGCGCTACAGCAGTATGTCGAGTTTTATCAGGACAGTGAAAATAAAACCCTGCCGTGGGCAAAATTACGCTTAGCACAATTAATGTATCGCACTGGTGATAATTTTGAAGCGTCATTATTGGTCAGCAGTTTGACCAATGTTCAGGTTGAAGAGGAGGAGTTTAATCTTATTCTGCTAAGTCTATTAAGCGCACTAAAACCAAAACCAGAAACTACAGCAGCACCGAAGCAAGAACCTTCAGTAGCGAGTCAGCAGGACATCGATTGATCCCCTGCTAATTCAGTTTATTGACGCTTACTTGCGAATACCCTCTACCGTTAAATCTAACTGAACAGTGGAGGACGCAGGTCCCAGATCCATTTTAATGTCAAAGTCTTTCAACGATAATGTTGTTGTACCAGCAAAACCAGCACGGTAACCACCCCATGGATCTTTACCTTCACCCAGTTTCTCTGCTGCGATCACCACTTCTTTAGTCACGCCGTTTAACGTCAACTTACCGTGTAAATCGAAGGTTTCGCCGGCCTTAGGCACAATTTTAGTGCTGACAAAAGTCGCTTTAGGGTGTTTGCTCACATTTAAAAAATCGCCGCTGCGTAAATGTTTATCGCGCTCTGCGTGGTTAGAATCAACACTGGCGGTATCAATGGTCAGCTGAATTTTTGCGTCGGTCAGTTTATCAGCGTCATAGCTGAAATCACCGGAAAAGGTGTTAAAGCGACCGTACAACCAGCTGTAGCCCAAGTGACTTATTTTAAACTGGACAAAAGCGTGTGCGCCCTGAGTATCTATTACGTAATCTGCCGCCTGCGCCGGTAAAGTCATCATCGCTGCTACAGACGCAGCTAACAGTAATTTTTTCATAGTAAACTCCAATAATGTTAAGGTTTACGGCCAAACATACGTTTGAGCGTGTGGTCTCTGTCAATATAGTGATGTTTTAATGCCGCCATGCCATGCAACACTGCAAGTGCTATCAGGCTGTAAGCAACGTATTCATGTACCAGGCCGGCAATATCGGCTTGATTAGTAAATAATGCGCCTAATGCCGGCACATCAAACCAACCAAATACTGCAATAGCCCGGCCATCTTCAGTAGAAATCAAATAGCCACTTATCACCATCAGCAAAATGCCTACATATAAACAACACTGTACTATGGCAGACGTTTTTTTCTCCCAACGCCGGTGTGAGTCAAGTGCTGCCGGCGGCGGGCTGTACCAGCGCCACAACAGCCGCACTAGCATTACTATCGCCAGTAAAATACCTGTGCTTTTATGCCAATGTGGTACTGTACGGTACCACTGACTGTAATAGTTAAGATCTACCATCCAGAAGCCCGCAGCAAATAAGCCAAATACGCTAATCGCTACCAGCCAATGCAGTAAAACACTGACGACGCCGTAGTGAGATTGTGAATTTTTATACATAATTTCTCCTGACTGCCGACGATAATAACGCTAATTAATAAAACTAAAATCGCATTTTTATCGTCTTTATATTCTATTAAATAGAACATTTAGCCTAAAGAGGGTAAACAGCAGGTAAAAATTAAGCCAGCATGTTGCTGGCTTCAGTCGTGATGGCGTTATCCGCGAACTTTATTCAAATTTACCGTCGCGAATATGTTTTTCACCGCGTTGTTTTGCCAGTTCTACCTGGCGCTGGCGCTCCGCAAAGGCGGCTTTTTGCTCGTCAGTGGTTTTATCATGGCAATGGGGGCAGCTTAAGCCCTTAACGTAATGCTCAGATGCCATTTCTGCTGCTGATAGCGGCATACGGCAAGCATAACACTGATCGTAACTGCCCTGCTCCAGGCCGTGTTTCACCGCCACGCGCTGATCAAACACAAAGCATTCGCCCTGCCATAAGCTGTTTTCTTGTGGCATTTCTTCCAGGTATTTTAAAATGCCGCCGTCAAGGTGATATACCTCGTCAAAGCCCTGCTCTTTTAAAAACGCAGTCGATTTTTCACAGCGGATACCGCCGGTACAAAACATGGCGACTTTTTTATGTTTGGCTTTATCTAAATTGTCGGCTGCCCACTGCGGGAACTCACGAAAAGTGGTGGTATTAGGATTAACGGCATTTTTAAAGCTGCCGATAGCGACTTCGTAATCGTTACGGGTATCAATAACAATGGTGTTGGGATCGCTAATCAACTGATTCCAGTCTTCGCCTTTAACATAGCTACCAACAATATGCGCCGGGTTTATCCCTTCAACGCCCATGGTCACAATTTCTTTTTTCAGTTTGACTTTGGTACGGTAAAACGCCAACTCATCAGACAAGGATTCTTTGTAGCTCATGCCGTCAAAGCGGCTGTCAGCATCCAGCCAGGCCTTTACCGCATCTACACCGGCACGTTCACCACAGATGGTGCCGTTAATGCCTTCCTCTGCCAGTAGTAAGGTGCCTTTAACTTTGTTAGCGACCATGTAGTCGTACAAGGAATCGCGCAGGGTAATATAATCGGGTAAACGGACAAACTTATATAAAGCAGCAACTACGTACATAACCTACCTCTTGCAACGACGGACCGTAAATCCGTAGCAATATTAAAATCGGGCGTATTATAACGTTCAGAACAAACAAGGCAAGACCACAATGCTAATGTGGGTTTTTAATAAGCGGGGTCAGATCCAGCTGTAGCATTTGTTCCCCATTGGTTACTGACAATAGCGGTTCTTCGCGCCAAACACTTAACTGCATATGGCCTTTTAGCATCAGACAAAATTCTTCCAGTTGCGCCTGATTCAGGGTGAAAATGCGTTGATTTGGCGGCTGTGGCCAATGCATGGCTTTGTCGGTTTCCTGCTCGTCCAACACGAGAACCACTTGATCAGCTAAATGAGCGGCGCGTTGCAAGCGTTTTTCCGGCAGTAACTCCAATTGACACCATAAGGAAAAATGTTGCTGGCTATCCTGCACGTATAAATCGGGTAACTTGCCATTAGAGTCTTCTTTGGCAAACAGCGGATGCTGTTCATACAGACTTAAATAGGCTAGCAAACGTTTGGCAAAATGTTCAGCGCTCTCGCCATGCCAGGGAGAAACATAATGCCGCTGCTGCTGATAAGCATGACTGACATCACAGCTGTAATTCAGATCCAGACGGATCACTTTGCAGGCCATTTGCATTTGCCCTACTCCTGATCGCTAACCGCATTAAACAGCGACGTGCTCAAAGTTTAGTTGCTAAAACTGCTGACTACCAAATGCATAGCCAATGCCAACAATAGCAAGCCCATAATACGATCAAACCAATAGCCTTTAAGCAGTAAAAAAGCCCTTACTTTTTTATGTGTTAGCAACATGGATAACGCACAGAACCAGGCCGCGGTAGCAACCGCCATATAAACACCATAAATTATTTTGTAAGACAGTGGTGTAATTGGCGAAATAATGACCGCAAACAACGATAGAAAAAATAGCGTGGCCTTGGGGTTTATACCATTAGTAATAAAACCGGCCATAAAGGCTTTTCGAGCTGATGGCACAGCATCAGCGGCACTACCTGCTATAACATGCTCCGGATGCTGTGGTGCTTTGCTGCGCAGTGCCATTAAGCCGATATAGGCCAGATAGATAGCCGCAGCTAAACTTAATACTTTAAATAACCAGGGGGTGGTTTGGATAAGTACCGCTATCCCCACCAACGACCAGGTAACGTGTAACAGAATAGCGACGCCAATACCAATACTGGCAGCCAAGGCTTGCTGCCGGCCAAAACGCACCGCGTAGCGCAGCACTATGGCAAAATCAGGTCCCGGGCTTGCCACAGCCATCAGATGCACCAACGCAATTAACATAAACTCTGGCCAAAAACTCATAACGCTAAACCCACACAGAAAAAACAACCATTCTAATAACGTAGTACCCAGTTATGCCAGCAGTTAATCGCGCCGCGTCACCGTTTTATCCTTTCGCTATTATGCTGGCTTGCCGCGCTCAGATAATTCTGTAAAATGTTATAACATCACGCATGCTGCAATTAAAAGGAAACCCAATGCGCAGTTTATCTGCTTTACCACGTTACAGCCTGTTAGCGGCTCTGATTAGTCTGACGTTTAGTGCTTCAGCTCAGGATCCTGCACAGCGCTACGACGGCGTAATTACCGATACTCAGGGGCAACCACTGAAAAATGCCCGCGTTCACATCCATGGTCGCCAGCAATATGTCTATGCTGACGAACAAGGCCGTTTCAGCATTCAGGCGCCTGCCAATGCAGAATTGCATGTTTCTGCTGCCGGCTACGGTGATAGCTTTGTTACGGTGAAACCAGCACAACCACAACTGAATATTAACCTTACGCCAGGTGGTATCGAGCGCATTGTGGTTGCCGCCTCCGGTATTCATAAATACAACCTTGAAATGGCCACACCGGTATCGGTACTTACCGGTGAAGAGCTAAGCCGGCGCACCGAGCCTACCATCGGCGAAACCCTGAAATATGAGCCAGGCGTACATGCCAACTACTATGGCCCGGTGGCATCAAGCCCGGTGATTCGCGGTTTAGACGGCCCGCGCGTGCGTATTTTAAATAACGGCCTGGACACGGCTGACGTATCACGTATCGGGCCTGATCATGCAATCAGTGCCGATGCCATTACCGCACAGCAAATTGAAGTTCTGCGAGGCCCGGCAACCTTACTCTACGGCAGTGGTGCTATCGGCGGCGTAATTAACGTGGTGGATAACCGTATTCCGCGCCAGTTGCGTGCTGACAGCGAAACTAAACTGGAAACCCGCTACGTTGATGTATCTGATGAAAAAACCGTGGCACTGAACCACGAAGGCAGCAGCAACAATATCGCCTGGCATGTTGATGGCTTTAACCGTGACGCAGCAGATTATAATGTGCCCCGCTTCAGCAACGATGAAGGCGAAACAGCCACCCGGCTGGAAAACTCATGGACAAAAAGCAATGCGCTGAACGGCGGTTTAAGCTATATCGGCGACCGTGGCTTATTTGGCTTCAGCATTGGCCGGTTGGAGTCTGATTACGGTATTCCGGGCCATCATCACCATGAAGATGAGCACGAAGAAGAGCATGAAGAAGAGCATGATGCACAGGATGATGAGCATGCACATGAAGATGAAGGTGTTTTTGCTAAGTTAAAGCAAAATCGCCTCAGCATGGCCGGTGAATGGTATACACCGTTTACCGGCATTGAAACCTTAGCTTTTAACGCTGCTTACACTGATTATCAGCATCAGGAAATTGAAGGTGGCAGCGTAGGCACCACCTTTAAAAATAAAGCACTGGAGAGCCGTCTTAGCCTCGAGCATGAGGAACTTGGTGGTTGGCATGGCCTGGTCGGTTATCACTTACAGCACGCAGATTACCGAGCGTTTGGCGAAGAAGCCTTTACTCCCGACAGCGAAACCTTGTCACACGCGATATTTGTGTTGGAAGAAAAGCAGTTCGGTAATATCTCCGCCCAGTTGGGTGGCCGTATTGAACATACCACACACGACGCAACAGGATTGACCATCGGCCATGATACCGACATTACCCTCCCTGTATCTGACGACTTTACTGCCGTTAGTGCATCAGCCGGTTTAGTGTGGGAATTTGTACCAGGTTTTTCCTGGGCCCTGGCGCTTAGCCGCTCAGAGCGGGCACCGGGCGCTGCAGAACTGTATTCAAACGGCGCACACATCGCTACCAGCAGCTATGAGTTAGGCATGCGCTATCAAATACACGATGGCGAAATTGAGCTATCAGAGCAGTTGTCTGAAAAAGAGACAGCCAACAATGTCGATATTACCTTTCGCAGCTTTAAAGGCGATTTAAGCTTTACCTATAACTTCTTCTACAACAAGGTGCACAACTATCTGTATCTGGCTGATACCGGCCTGACTATGGCAGATTTAGCGCATGACGAACATGAAGAGGAACATGCTGACGCTGAACATGACGCTCATGAAAGTTTTGCGGTGTATCAATACCAGCAGCACGATGCCACGTTATACGGGCTGGAATTTGAAGCACGTTACCGGCTGGATGCAGCGCAATCTGTTAACGTCTTTGTTGATACCGTGCGGGCGAAACTTGATGGTGGCGATTACCTGCCACGCATTCCGCCCTACAAAACCGGTGTAGGTTATCAGTATAACGGTATCAGCTGGAGCGCTGACCTTGGTGTAACACGTTACGCCAAGCAGAACAAAGTGGCCGCCAATGAGACACCAACTAAAGGCTATACCCTGCTTGATGCCAGCCTGAACTACGACTTTAGCTTGTCGCAGCTGGATATAACGGCGTTTTTACGCGGCACGAACCTGACAAACGAGTTGGGCTTTGTCCACAGCTCCTTTATTAAAGCCAATGCACCGCTGCCGGGTCGTGCAATAACGCTCGGCCTGCGGGCAACCTTCTGATTAAGCTGCGCCCGGCTTAGCCGGGCTTTTTATTCTGAACGATTACAAAAAACGATCTTTAAAACGGCCCCACTGATAATACCCCTGCTGGCCCAGCCGCCTGAAAGCCGGTAGCGGAAATGGTGCTAACGTCCCCTGATAAATAGGTAAGTCAGGCAGAGCCAGCCCCATGGTTAATTCGGCAAGACGCACACCAGCAAGGGTACTGAACGATAAACCACTGCCGCAATAACCGCCGGCATAAAACAATCCGGATTCAGCTTCACATACCCGTGGTAAATCGTCATATGACACCGCCACCCAACCACTCCAGTGATAGTCACAACGTAAATCGTCCAACATCGGAAAACAGTTTTTCAGTGCGGACAATAGCCGCGCCGGATACACGGCTTTTTCAGCATCTTTGCCATACACTGCGCTGCGCCCACCAAATAAAATACGGTTATCTGGCAGTTTACGGTAATAGTATTTCAGCGCACGGGTATCCATTACTATTTGATTGTGATGCAAGCCGCTTTGTTGCAGTTGCTGCTCACTTAAAGGTGAAGTAACGATAATACTACTAAGGACCGGTAAACAAGCGCGGTTTAACGGCGGATAAAACCCCTTTGGGGTATAACCGTTAGTGGCAAACACCAGTTGTTTACAATGCACTCTGGCCTGAGGTGTTTGCAGCACAAAGCCGCCATCGGTATTACGCTGCCATTTCGTTACCGGTGAGCCACTGTATAACCTGGCGCCACTGCGCTGTGCCATCGCGGCATAACCTTGCGCAAGCGCAAGTGGATTGACGCCAAAACAATCTGCAAAGCGAATAGCACCGTGCGCCTGCGTGTTGTGCATATAATCGCTTTTTACTTCAGCAGCAGATAGATACTCTGCCTTATAACCAAACTGTCGTTGCAAAAATTCCACTTGCGCCGGAAAGTCAGCAGCTAAGCTCGCTTTGTGTGCCACTTTAAGATAACCCGGTGTTTGGGCGTCACAGTTAATATTGCCCTCAGCTATCATCTGGCGTACCTGCGTAATCGCATCGCTATATTCCTGATGAAATACCCTGGCGATATCCAAACCAAATTTTTGACTGAGTTGGGCTAAGCTTAATCTGCCGGTGCCTCTGAGTACAAAACCCGCATTGCGGCCGCTACAGCCCCAACCTGCCCGGTTGGCCTCTAATACGGTGACTTCGCGGTTAAATCGCTGCGCCAATTGATAGGCACAACTAAGGCCAGTGTACCCGCCGCCAACGACGACGACATCGGTGGTAATATCTTGCTGCAATGTTACGGTATCCGGCTGGGTATCAACATGCTGCGCCCAATAAGAATTCGGGTAAGTGGCATTACAACCTATATCGTTATTAACCAGCGGATCGTACATTGTGTTACTCACTCATTTGGGCTAAATAAAAGTGCCATTTCCGCAGCACTACAGCGACACAGCTCTCCACAGCGTGGGCATATATATCCCACGGTTTCAGATAAATGCCGCCAACGATCCGGATGTATTTTTATCAACCTCGCCCCGGCATAGCTAAAATAGCGCTCGGCGGCATTACCCGGGCTTTCCCGCCAAATATGCGCCAGACCGGCTTTAGCACCCTGCTGCTGCAGCGCAGCAACAGAGGTTTTTAGTAACTGTGAAGCAATGCCCTTACCGCGTTGCGATGGGCAGACACCGACTGATTTAAAATACGCCATTTGCGCCAACGGCACTGGCCATAGCTGCTCAGTGCACCAATTGTCAGCTTGCCATTGTCCAGCAGCGAAACTCAAGCGGTATCCGACAACATTGTCCATGTCATCCAAAGCAATAAAACTCGCATTGATGCCCTGCTTAACACCTTGTTGCTGCATCAGGGTTAGACTAGCGTTGTCGAGATAGTTATCACCGTGGATCTGATTGGCCAGGGCAATTACTGCGGGAAAATAGCTGGAGGTTAGTTCAAGGATTTGCACAACATTATCCAATGTTTTTGCCATGGTGCAGTTATAAATCAGACCGCTTCACCAGAGCAACCCATTTTTACTGCTGCAATCGACTGCATTTACCTAAACACCAGACGAAATAGCAGAAATATACGATAGACAACAGCGTCGTTATCCAATATGGTTAATAGGACGCAAAAACAAAAACATAAGCGTTCGGTCACTATAAAATAATCCAGGAAAAGAGCTATGAAAAATCATAATAAGTACCATCCGGTTGCTCGCGCTGTGAAGTTTGGTCTGGCAGCGTCATTGTCATTCGGCATTACGGCATTGCCAGTAATGGCGCAAGAAGAAGTTGCAGATACAGCCAAAAAAGAACAAGCCGTAGAGAAAATTGCAGTTGTAGGTAGTCGTTCTGCACCACGCTCAATTGGTGACTCTCCGGTCCCCATTGATATTATTGGTGGCGAAGAACTCAATAAAAACGGTAACTCAGATATGCTGAATTTGATCAGCACTACAGTACCGTCTCTGAATGTGCATTCGCAGCCGATAAGCGATGCAGCTACACTGATCCGCCCTATTAACTTACGCGGCCTGTCTTCAGACAGTACCTTGGTATTGTTAAATGGCAAACGCCGTCACCGCGCCTCTGTTATTTCATTTTTAGGCGGTGGTATTAATGATGGCGCGCAAGGACCTGATCTGTCCGTTATTCCAGGCATCGCAATGAAGCAGGTAGAAATCCTGCGTGATGGCGCTGCAGCTCAGTACGGTTCAGATGCTATTGCCGGTGTAGTTAACTTTGTTCTGAAAGATGCTGCTGAAGGTGGCACAATCGAGATCAAACAAGGTGAATACTACGAAGGAGATGGCACTTCTACTGAAATCGCGGCAAACGTAGGTATGCCATTGACCAAAGATGGTTTTGTTAATGCCAGTGTGCAATATAAAAATGTTGATGCAACCAGCCGCAGCGTTCAGCGTGGCGATGCGCAAGCTTTAATTGATGCCGGCAACACCTCAGTTCTAACGCCTGCACAAGTGTGGGGTTCGCCGGAAATTAACGACGATATTACCATTTTTGTTAACGCCGGATTGGACTTAGACAATGGCGGCCAGGCATATATGTTTGGTAACTACTCTGAGCGCGATGTGCGGGGTGGTTTTTACTTCCGTAACCCACATAACCGCGGCGGTGTGTTTTCTAATGATGGTGGCGAAACGCTGGAAGTTGTTGATACTACAGGTGCAGGCGGTTGTAGCAATGTGGCAATCTCCGGATTAAATCACCAGCAAATCACCAGCGCGGTAGGTGCATTGCCAGACAACTGCTTTACCTTTTTCGAAATGTTCCCGGGTGGTTTTACCCCTAACTTTGGCGGTAACATCACTGATACATCATTGGCAGTAGGCACAAAAGGTGAGTTTAAAACCGGTTTCATGAACGGTATTATGTATGATTTCACCGGTATCGTGGGTCGCAGCGAGTCTATGTTCCAGCTGTTTAACTCGGTCAATGCGTCTTTAGGCCCAGAGACACCTACTGACTTCGATGCAGGCAAATATATTCAACTAGAGAAAACCTTTACCGCTGACTTCGTTAAATATATCGCCGCTGGCTTATATGAAGATTTAACCGTGGCGTTTGGTACACAGTGGACTGAAGAAAGCTTTGAAATTGTTGCCGGCGAGCAAGCCTCGTGGGAAGTAGGTCCTTATGTTGACCAACTGAGCAATGGTTCAAACGGTTTCCCGGGCTTCCAGCCACAAACTGCAGGAACCTCTGTTCGTCGTAACTACTCTGCTTATATTGACGTAGAAGCTGAGTTTACTGAAAACTTCCTTGGTGCACTTGCTGTTCGCTTTGAAGATTATGACAGCTTCGGTACCACTACTAACTATAAACTAACCGGTCAGTATCGTTTTAATGATGATTGGGCAGTCCGCGGCTCTACCAGTACAGGTTTCCGTGCGCCAACAGTTGGTCAGGCCAACGTTAGCAACGTCCGTACTGAATTAAATCAAGGTGTATTAGTTGATGTTGGCGTATTACCTGCCACTAACCCAGTAGCCATTTTAAAAGGCGCGACAGAGCTGGAACCTGAAGAATCAACGAGTTTCGCACTTGGTTTGGTATACACCGGTTACGACTTCTTTGTCACTGCCGATTACTACCGTATAGACGTCGATGACCGTATTAGCCAATCAGCACCTTTTGAAGTAACGCCAGATGACATTGCGTTATTAAAAGCTGCAGGTGTCCGCGGTATAGACTCACTAACCAGTATTACCTACCTGACCAACGATTTTGACACCCGCACTCAAGGTATCGACATTGTGGCGAACTACTCTGCCGATTTATTAGGTGGCCGCGGTAACTTTGCGCTGGCATATAACTGGAACGATACTGAAGTAACACGTTTTACCGCCATCACAGGTGAGTTCCGTGTATCGCGTTTGGAAGACGATCTGCCAAATCACAGAGCGACTTTTACCTGGTCGCAAAGCTGGGATGATTGGTCAGCCTTTTTGCGGACCAATTATTACGGCACTTATCAGGGCGTACATGCTGATGATCCGGGTTTAACCACTGACGCTAGCGCAAAAGTTACGCTAGATGCTGAGGTAAGTTACTATATCAATGACAACTTCATTGTCTCTGCCGGTGCACAAAACCTGTTAGATAATGAGCCAGAGAAGTTAACACCAGAGCTGGGTAGCATTCTGGGTGCTAAATACTATGAAACCTCACCTATGGGTATTAATGGAGGTTACTACTACTTAAAAGGTACTTATAAGTTTTAAGAAGCTTTAGTACCACCACAAAAAATCCGCCGTAAAGGCGGATTTTTTTATGCTGGCCAGCGTTACAGTGCTGCTAGCAAAGCCTGTAGCGGATGCCTCGGTTTATCGCCTACCAGCCTTTTTACCTGGCTACGACAGGAAAAGCCGGTCACCAATATCTGTTCAGTGCCAAATTGCTCCACTGGTGCGCGCCAACTCATATCAAACAGCGCTTTGCTGTTATCCAGATTTTGCGCTTCATGGCCGTATGTACCGGCCATACCACAACAACCTACACTCACTGGCTTTAAACTTAGCCCTGCGCTGCTGAAGATTTGCTGCCAGGCTTTTTCTGTCGCGGGCAAGGCTGTTTTCTCAGTACAGTGCGCTAACAAGGCAAACTCCGCAGTAGTATTTACCTTAGGCAGGCTTTGTTGCACCAGCCATTCATGCAGCAGCTGCACGTTAAAATCACCGCGCTTATTACCCAGTGTTTTTTGATATTCATCGCGGTACACCAACACTAACGACGCATCCAGCCCCAGCATAGGCAAACCAAGTAGGTGCAACTGATTAAAAAACTCTGCAGCGCTGGCAGCAGTTTTGGCAAATTCACGTAAGAAGCCTTTTACATGTTGCGGCTTGCCATTGGGCATAAACGGAATTAATACCGGGTTAAAACCCAGCTTTTGCATCAAACTCAGTGCATCTGCTACCAGCTCTGCTTCATAAAAGCTGGTGAAAGGGTCTTGCACTAATAGCACCGTGCGCGCTTTGTCCTCTGCCGATAACTGCTGCAGTGCAGCTAAATCAAAGCGGTATGCCTGGCCTATCTGTTGCGATAGAGTAGGTACAGACAGCAGCGGCGTATCAACATAGCCGACGGTTTTACCTAATAACGCCGCGGTGGCTTTTTGTTTAACAACAAAATTAACTAACTTTGGCGCTTTAGCCAACCACGGCGCGGTGCGTTCTATATTCCCAACAATGTAGTCTTTAGCAGGCCGCAGATAGCGGCTGTGATATAACTGCAAAAAGCGTGAGCGAAATGACGGCACATCGACTTTTACCGGACACTGCCCAGCGCAGGCTTTACAGGCTAAACAGCCTTCCATCGCTTCCATCACTTCGTGCGAGAAATCCTCTTCACCGCGCCGTTTTGCCAGGCTGTTTTTTGTGCGTTGCCACAAGCCTTTAATACCGGCAGATCGCTGTAGTAATTGCTGCTCCTGCGCCAGTACGTCTACACCCTGCATTTCGGTTAAGCGTAACCATTCTCGCATTAAACCGGCGCGGCCTTTCGGGCTGTGGCGCCGGTCTTTAGTGACTTTGCTGGACGGACACATTGGCGAGTTTTCTTCATAGTTAAAGCACAAGCCATTGCCGTTACAATTCAGGCTGCTGTCAAAGCTGTCTTTAACCGCGACCGGAATTTGCCGGTCAAAGTACGCCCGTTTTACCCCGTCTACTGACACTAAGCTGTCAGCACTGTTAAACGGTGTGCAAATTTTACCAGGGTTAACTCTGTTGCGCGGATCGAACGCCGCTTTAATTTTACGCAGCTCGGTAAACAGCTCATCGCCGAAAAATGCCGGACCGTATTCACTGCGATAGCCCTTGCCATGTTCGCCCCACATTAAGCCGCCATATTTAGCAGTTAGTGGCACCACCTGATCAGAGATCGTGCGCAGCAATTGCTCTTGCACCGGATCGCACAAGTCCAGGGCCGGACGCACATGCAACACCCCGGCATCCACATGGCCAAACATGCCATACTGCAAACCATGGCTATCAAGCAGCGCGCGAAACTCGATAATAAAGTCTGCCAGATTTTGCGGCGGCACCGCGGTATCTTCGGCAAAGGCAATGGGTTTTTGCCGGCCAGCAGTATTGCCCAGTAAGCCCACTGCTTTTTTGCGCATGGCGTAAATATTGCCAATAGCACTGTTATCGTAAGTAAGCTGATAGCCAATAATACCGTCGGTTTTATCGTTAATGGCACTGTCTAACCGTGCTGTTAAATCAGCAATTTTTTGCTCAATCTCAGCCTGGCTTTCGCTGTTATACTCCACCATGTTCAGCCCCTGCACCTCAACGCCAGGCACATCGGTGATTAAGTCTTTTACCTGATGCCAGATAATATCATTGCGGGCTAAATTCAGTACTTTGCTGTCAACGGTTTCAACGGAAGTCGCCTCAGCGGCGACCAGAAACGGCGCGTTGCGCAGCGCGCTTTCAAAGCTGTCGTACTTTATGTTCACCAGACATTTGTATTTGGCAATCGGCGTGATATTCAGTTTGGCTTCAACCACAAAGCCTAGGGAACCTTCAGAGCCGGTGATAATGCGCGATAAATCAAACTCGGATAAATCATCGTTGAACACATGTTCTAAATCGTAGCCGGTTAAAAAGCGGTTCATGCGTGGGAATTTTGCCAGTATTTGCGGCCGGTGTTGCCGGCAGCTATCCAGCACCTGGCGATAAATGCGGCCGATGCTATTGGCTTGTTCAGCGCGATGCTCAGCTTCAAAGGTGGCCATTTTATGTGTCTTTAATACATTGCCGTCTATTAGTACGGTTTTTAATGCCAGCACGTGGTCACTGGTTTTGCCGTATACCAGAGAGCCCTGGCCGGACGCATCGGTATTGATCATACCACCGATAGTGGCACGGTTAGAGGTGGATAAATCCGGCGCGAAGAAAAAGCCATGCGGCTTTAAAAAAGCATTCAGCTGATCTTTAATCACCCCTGCCTGCACCCTTACCCAGCGCTGCTCGAGGTTAACTTCCAAAATATTACGCATATGGCGCGATAAATCTACCACCACATGCTCAGTCAGGGCCTGGCCATTAGTGCCGGTACCGCCGCCGCGCGGACTAAATTTGATGTGCGAGAAACTAGAGGTTTGCGCCAGCGAGGTGAGAATAACCAGGTCGTCCGTCGATTTCGGCAGTAATACCGCTTGCGGTAAAGCCTGATATACGCTGTTATCTGTGGCCACCGCTAAACGGCTACCATAGCTGGTTTCTATGTCACCGCTATAGCCAGCGGCAACCAAGGCTTTACTAAAAGCGACAATGCTGGCATCCAGCGCAAGTTCGGGATTAAGCTTTGGGATCATAACTGCAGACACTCGGCAATAAGTGGCTGCAGTATAACATTAACTTGCCGGCAGAATTAACTGCTATTGCGAAGGAAAAACTAACTGACAGCCGGGCGGATTTTCTGCTGCAAGCCACGTAAAAAGTAGCGTAACACCTGCTCCTGACATGCACGATAATGTTTGTGATCTGGCCGACGGAAAAATGCACTGAGTTCATGTTTACTTAAGCGAAATTCAGCACCGTCTAATAAGGCTAAAATATCATCGTCTTTTAAATCAAAGGCGATTTTTAGTTTACGCATAATAATGTTGTAGTTTAGCTTGGTTTCCGGCTTTGGAATGACACCGTCTTTGGCACCACGACGTTGGATGATCACACCATTTAAAAATCCGGCCAACAACTCATCGCTGATCAAGGCAAAGCTCTCGCTTTCGTCAGCTTCTAACCAGGCCATGACCTGCTCTTTTGTCACCGTTATATTGGTTAGAGCAAAAATAGCAATAATGCCATGATTAGGTGCATTTAGCGTGTAACGCAAGCTGCGAAGTACGTCGTTATTGGTCAAGATAGTGTCCTGTAAACAAAGTCAGATGAAAAACGGCGGTTATGATACCACAACCGCCGCTAAATCCGCATCACGCAGCATATGCTTGCTTTCTTAAGGTAAATGCCCAAGCTTAGTGGCTTTAGTAGCAAGATAGCGGTGGCTGTGCGCGGTGGTTTTTACCCTATGCTGCACCCGCTCCAGCACATTAACACCGGCGTCGGTTAAGGCTTTTAGCTTACGCGGGTTATTAGTCAGTAAACGCACCTGGCCAATGCCTAATTGCTCAAACATCTGCGCGGCAATATCGTACTCGCGCATATCAGGTAAGAAGCCGAGAATTTCATTGGCCTCTACCGTATCCAAACCTTTGTCCTGCTCGGCATAGGCCCGAATTTTGTTTATAAGGCCAATGCCACGGCCTTCCTGGCGTAAATACAGAATACAACCGCGGCCCAAATCGGCAATTTTACGCATCGCCGCTTCCAGCTGCGGCCCGCAATCACAGCGCAGGCTAAATAATGCATCGCCGGTTAAACACTCTGAATGCACCCGCGCCAATACTGGCTCCGCCGTTGTCACATCGCCCAACGTTAATGCGACATGCTCTTTGCCGTTAGGCGCCTCAAAGCCATGCAAACGAAATTCGGCAAAAGGGGTTGGTAATAGTGTTGAGGTAACAAGTTTTAATTTCATCACGACATCTCAGATAACGGCCGCACTTAATACAGCGCAAGTTTTGTTGACCACAGCGCAAGCTTTATTGGGCCCAAGCAACGGTAATTCAAGGCCAGTTGCTGCAGGCAGTATAGCAGCCAAAGCACAATTTAACGCGGTAAAATTGTTATATTATCACATTTAATTTGCGGGCAATGCCTAATATGGTTAGTGGCGGTAAAATCAGGCTAACTGACGCAGCAGCCATGCAATTTTTATTAAACCCGCTACAATAGCCGCTGTTTTAGCTACCGGTTATTTGCCATGCTGAGTTTTTTCGAACGTATTATTAAACCTTTTCCGGCTGTCGAGCCAAGCCAACCGCCTAAAGGCATACTGGCATTTTGCCGGCATTATACCAAAGGCATGGAAACCTCGTTGTTCCTAATGTCAATAAGCACAGCCCTGCTGGCGATGTTGGAAGTGTCGTTATTCAGCTTTATGGGCCAGTTGGTTGACTGGCTGGTGCAAAATGAACCGGCGGCCCTGTTTAGCAGCGAACGAGCCACGCTAATTAAGATGGCCGTCGTTACTGTGGTGCTATTGCCGGCACTAAGCTTTTTTCACGCCGCTATAGTGCACCAAACTTTATTGGGTAATTACCCGATGACTATCCGCTGGTTGGCGCACCGCTATTTATTGCGTCAGAGCATCAGTTTTTACCAAAACGACTTTGCCGGACGTATCGCCACTAAAGTGATGCAAACCTCGCTGGCAGTGCGCGAAACGGTAATGAAACTGCTGGATGTTATGGTATACATATTGGTGTATTTCGGCTCGATGTTATTTTTTATCGCCGATGCCGACTTGCGTCTGATCATTCCAATGTTGGTGTGGCTGGCAATTTATGTTGCTATGCAGTTTTACTTTGTACCGCGTTTAAAAGCTGCCTCGACACATCAGGCCGATGCCCGCTCTGAAATGACCGGCCGTATTGTCGACAGTTACACTAATATCACTACCATTAAGTTGTTTTCTCACACCAACCGCGAAGAAGCCTACGCCAAAGACAGCATGGAAGTGTTCTTAAAACCGGTGTACCGCCAGATGCGTTTAGCCACCGGCTTAAGTGTTTCGGTACAAACGCTGAACTATTTTTTAGTATTCAGCATCGCCGCCTTATCCATCTATTTATGGGCCGACAGCGCTATCAGTGTCGGCGCCATCGCCATAGCGGTAAGTTTAGCGCTGCGCTTAAACGGCATGGCCCAGTGGATCATGTGGGAAGTTAGCAGCTTGTTTGAAAATATCGGCACCGTGGCTGACGGTATCACTACCTTATCGCAACCGGCTCAAGTACTGGATGCTGTCGATGCCAAACCGCTGCAGGTAAGCCAGGGGGCCATCAGCTTTAACAATGTATGTTTTAACTACGGCAAAGCCGGCAGTGACAATGGCAAGGCGCCGGTGTTGCAGCAGTTAAACCTTGAGATTAAGCCCGGCGAAAAAGTCGGTTTAGTCGGTCGCTCCGGTGCCGGTAAATCAACCTTAGTTAACCTGCTACTGCGCTTTTACGATGTAGAAAGCGGTAAAATCCTGATTGATGGTCAGGATATCAGTCAAGTAAATCAGGAAAGTCTGCGCCAGCATATTGCCATGGTAACGCAAGATACTTCGCTGCTGCACCGCTCGGTACGCGACAATATTGCCTACGGCAAGCCAGATGCTACAGAAGCAGAATTGCAGCTGGCGGCAGAGCAAGCCGAAGCCAGCGAGTTTATTAGTGACTTAACCGATCCTAAGGGTAACAGCGGTTTTGATGCCCAGGTAGGCGAACGCGGGGTTAAATTATCTGGTGGCCAGCGCCAGCGCATTGCCATCGCCCGCGTGCTGTTGAAAAACGCACCGATTTTAATTCTGGATGAAGCCACCTCAGCGCTCGACTCCGAAGTAGAAGCCGCCATTCAGGCCAGTTTAAATACCTTAATGGCCGGTAAAACGGTAATCGCTATTGCGCACCGTTTATCTACCATAGCGCAGATGGACCGCTTAATTGTGCTGGATCAGGGCAATATCGTCGAGCAGGGTACACACAGTGAACTGATTGCCAGCGGCGGTATATACGCTCAGCTGTGGGCGCATCAAACAGGCGGCTTTATTGGCGTAGAGTAACCTGACAGCAACTCACGGCCAACGCTCGCTGTAAAAAAAAGCCCGGACATCAGTGCCGGGCTTTTTGTTGTTAAAAGCGATTGAACGTTATGGCTTGTTTTGCTCAGCCTGGCTTTTAGCCAGCTTATTCTCCCAAAAGGTCGCATTTTTTATGCCCAGCTTTACCGGATCAAACGTAATGGGGCCACCCGCTTTTTTCTGCTGCTCAAAATCACGTAAGCAACGCATGGTCGGTTTGTACATAAAAAATATGGCTAAAATACCCAGTACGTTAACCCATGCCATAAAGCCAACACCTATATCCCCAATGTTCCAGATATAACCGGCACTGTTTACCGTGCCGTATGCCACCATAAACATCAGCAACAGTTTAAATACCACAGTAGGCAGTTTGTTATTGAACACCCGGTTTAAATAGGCCACGTTGGTTTCGGTAATGTAGTAATAGGCCAAAATAGTTGTAAAAGCGAAGAAGAATAACGCTATTCCCACAAATATCTGGCCAAAATTACCAAACACACTGAGTAGCGCCATCTGGGTAAATGCAGCTGAACCAATCTCTGTTGCCGCATCAACATTTTGCACAATAAAACTGCCGTCCGTCAGCTCGCCGACAACATTGTACTGCTGAGTAATTAAGATCATCAGTGCCGTAGCGGTACAAACGAACAAGGTATCAACATAAACAGAAAATGCCTGCACCAAGCCCTGCTGTGATGGGTGGTCAACTTCTGCAGCTGCCGCGGCATGTGGCCCAGTACCCTGACCGGCTTCATTGGAATAAATACCCCGTTTAACGCCCCAGCCAATTGCCGCACCGAAACCTGCCTGGGCAGTGAAAGCATCACTCAAAATCAAACTGAATATGCCTGGCACTTTATCCATATTCAAAAATACCACAATCAGCGCCATGACAATGTAACCCAATGCCATAAACGGCACGACGATTTGCGTAAAGTGGGCAATACGCTTGATACCGCCGAAAATAATAAACGCCAGCACAATTAAGATCACCGCCAACGCTATCAATTTATAGGTGCCAACTTCACCGAAGCTGGTTATCACCATATTTCCTTCACCAAATATTTGTGTTACTGCATTACCAACCGCATTCGCTTGTACACCCGGTAGAAAAATACCGCAGCCAATAATGGCCGAAATGGCAAACAAAATACCCAGCCAGCGCCAACCAAGACAACGTTCAAAATAGTAAGCAGGACCACCACGATACTGGCCGTTTTCTTCTACTTTGTATATTTGGCCTAAGGTAGACTCTACATATGCTGTGCTAGCCCCCAAAAAAGCCACTACCCACATCCAAAAAATGGCACCAGGGCCGCCAAAACCAATGGCCGCAGCCACACCGGCAATATTACCCACTCCAACACGACCAGATAACGATACTGCTAGCGCCTGAAACGACGAAATACCTTTCTCTGATTCGGTATTGTTAAGCAGCAGTTTGCACATTTCTTTAAAATGTCTAACCTGAGCAAACCGTGTCAAAATTGAATAAAACAACCCCGCGCCCAAGCATAAATAAATCAGCGCCGGGCTCCAGATAATGCCGTTAAGCGCACTAATAAAGCCTTCCATTTCCCTTCCTTATAGTTATTTTTTATTTCATGTTGTATCAGGCTGTTAATTTGCCATATTGAACCACGAATAGCTACGCTGTCAGCTGGTCTGTCGCAGATCTGCGATAATTTGCCCGTGTCTGGCGATTTCGGCATCATGTGCCTCATCAATCCAGGGCTCTACCAATGCCTGTTCGTACCACTGTTGCATAGCAGGTAAAGCTAATAAATCCGTTAAATAACGGCTGGACACCTCACTAAACACTAAGGCATAACTTTGCATTCGAAATGCCACCGGTGCAAAAAAAGCATCGGCAGCACAGAACTGATCACCACAAAGAAATGGCCCACCAAACTCATTGATGCCCCGCTCAAATAACTCGCTTAAACGGTTAATGTCTTGCTGTAACGCAGCAGAAACCTGTAATAACTGAATACGGTGCCAGCAGCTCATACCACAGACATTTCTAAGGTTGCTAAAGCCAGAATGCATTTCTGCTGCGGCGCAGCGGGCAAAGGCCCGGGCTTTAGGGTGGTTAGGCCAGACATCGGGATATTGCTCGTACAAAAACTCAGCAATAGCCAATGAATCCCACACCACTATATCTTGCTCAACTAAACACGGTACTTTTCCGCTGGGCGAAAACAAACGGAATTTGTCAAAATTGCCCTGCTGGCTAAAAGGCACCAGCTGCTCAATAAATGGAATATTCAACTGAGTCATCAGCAGCCAGGGTCGCAGTGACCAGGATGAATAGTTTTTGTTGGCGATATACAGTTCACGCATGATGCTTCCTTAATTAAACCAGCTGATAATAAAACCTGTAATAGTGGCTAACAATACAACGATATAGGGTGGTATCTTCCAGTACATAAGCGCTAAAAAAGCCAGCAGCGCAAACGCCAGCTCTACCGGCCCGTGAATAGCACTGACAAACACAGGGTCATACAAGGCGGCCAGCAACAGGCCAACAACAGCGGCGTTGATGCCCGCCATAGCCTGGCGCATCGCCGGATAACGGCTAAGCTGCTGCCACCACGGCAGTGCCGCAAACAGCAATAAAAATGCCGGCAGAAAAATGGCCACAGTGGCTAGCAGCGCACCGGGTAACAACGACGTTGCCGATACCGCCCCCAGATAAGTCGCCAGGGTAAACAACGGCCCGGGCACAGCCTGCGCTGCGCCATATCCGGCCAAAAATGCCTCATCTGACAAAAAGCCTTGCGGCACCAGTTCAGTTTGCAACAAAGGTAATACCACATGACCGCCACCGAACACTAGAGCCCCTGCCCGATAAAAGCTGTCAAACAAACTTAGCCAACTGTTGTTAGTTAGCTGAGCTAACAGCGGCACTGTCGTAAGCAATACCACAAACAGCAATAAACAAAACAGCGCACCGCCTTTGCCGGTTGTTGGCATTGCCTGAGGTGATGCCGGCGGCGGTTGCGGTAGTATGGCTTTACCAATGATAGCCGCCAGTAACATAACCGCTATCTGCACCAGTACGCCGGTCAACAGCAACATTAACACCGCGCTTAGCAATGCGATACTGGCCCTGGCAGGGTCCGGACATAAACTCTTACCCATGCCCCACAAGGCTTGCGCCACCACCGCTACCGCGACAATTTTTAAGCCACTTAGCCACAGCGTATCTGCGCTTTGTGCAAAACCAAGATAAACAAAGGCAAAACTGAGCATAAGTATGGCTGAGGGCATGGTAAACCCTAACCATGATAACAAGGCACCGCGATAGCCGGCTGCGTTAAGCCCTATAGCAATACCAACCTGAGAGCTGGCAGGGCCGGGCAAAAATTGACATAAAGCCACCAGCTCAGCATAACGTTGCTCGCTGTACCACTGCAGCTTTTCGACAAACTCGTGACGGAAAAAGCCCAGGTGTGCCACCGGACCGCCAAAACTGCTGCAGCCCAAGCGAAAAAAAATCAGAAATAGCTGCCACAGTGAGACAGAAGCGGACACAGAGGCGGACGAAATGGTCAAAATATGCTCCATGCGGTGGATTTAAATTACAATGCTTCAGGCCAAGCCGATTAAGGTTATGCCAGTGTCAGCGCCCTGTGCAAGTAAATATAACAATGTAATAAAAACAAAACCCCGCGACGCGGGGTTTGTATAACGTTGATAACAGCTTAGTTTTTGCCGTATTTTTCTGCCAGGTACAGCCAGGTTTCCAGCACCGTATCTGGGTTAAGCGATACGCTGTCGATACCCTGCTGCATTAACCAAGCGGCAAAATCTTCGTGATCCGATGGGCCCTGGCCGCAAATTCCAATATACTTGCCTTTGGCTTTGCAAGTTTTAATGGCCATTTCCAGCAGCTTGTATATGGCCGGGTTACGCTCGTCAAACAAGTGTGCTATCAGGCCACTGTCCCGATCCAACCCCAGCGTTAACTGAGTTAAATCGTTTGAGCCAATCGAGAAACCATCGAAGTATTCCAGAAACTCTTCTGCCAGCAAGGCATTAGATGGTAGTTCACACATCATTATTAAGCGCAGGCCATTATCACCACGCTTTAAGCCATGCTCGGCCAACAAATCAATTACCGCACTGGCTTCGCCTAAGGTGCGCACGAACGGGATCATTACCT
Source organism: Rheinheimera maricola (assembly GCF_016918075.2). GTDB lineage: Bacteria > Pseudomonadota > Gammaproteobacteria > Enterobacterales > Alteromonadaceae > Alishewanella > Alishewanella maricola_A. The sequence goes on from NZ_JAERPS020000001.1 coordinate 1,154,845, forward strand.
CTACATTAGTAAAGCCCATCACATTGCGTACCCGCTTTAACGCTTCAACTTCTAACGCAAAGCAATCACGGAAGTCTTTCGAGATATAACGCGAGGCGCCACGAAAGCCGAGCATTGGGTTTTCTTCATGTGGCTCGTACTGGCGGCCGCCGACTAAGTTAGCGTATTCGTTCGATTTAAAGTCTGACATCCGTACTATGACTTTTTGTGGCGCAAAGGCACAGGCCAGTGTGGCAATGCCTTCGGTCAGCTTAGCGATATAAAACTCGACCGGATTGGCATAGCCGGCAATCATCTCACTGATAGTGGCTTTAAGCTCAGGTGTTTGGTCAGCAAAATTAAGCAGCGCTTTTGGGTGCACGCCTATCATACGGTTAATTATAAACTCCAACCGTGCCAGGCCGATGCCGGCATGTGGCAACTTGGCAAACGAGAACGCCCGCTCCGGGTTGCCCACGTTCATCATTATTTTTAAATCCAGCTTGGGCATTTGGTCAACCCGGCTGCTTACCACTTTGTATTCCAGCTTGCCGTCATAAATAAAGCCGGTATCGCCTTCAGCACAGGACACGGTAACCTGCTGGCCAGTGCTAATTTTACTGGTAGCATCACCACAGCCAACTACCGCCGGAATACCCAGCTCGCGTGCGATAATGGCAGCATGGCAGGTACGGCCACCGCGATTGGTAACAATGGCTGAAGCCCGTTTCATAATCGGTTCCCAATCCGGATCAGTCATGTCGGTTACCAACACATCGCCCGGCTGAATTTGGTCCATCTGCTCAATGCCTTTTAGCACCTTGGCGGTACCGGCACCGATGCGCTGGCCAATGGCGCGGCCTTCTACCAGCACTGGCGCTTTGGCCAGCAGCTGAAAACGCTCCATACTGTTGCTGTCTTCACGGCTTTTTACTGTTTCCGGCCGTGCCTGCACGATATACAGCTTGCCATCGTTACCGTCTTTGGCCCATTCGATATCCATTGCCCGGCCATAATGGTTGGCGATGATCACCGCTTGTTTTGCCAGCTCTTCTACCTCGGCATCGGTTAGTGAAAACTGCCGGCTACGCTCAGGCTCTATATCAACTATTTTGACCTGCTTGCCGTGGCCTTGCTCGCCGGAATACACCATCTCGACTTTTTTACTGCCTAAATTGCGTTTAACCACCGCCGGGCGCCCCGCTGCCAGCGTTGGTTTGTGTACGTAGAATTCGTCCGGATTAACGGCGCCTTGCACCACCATTTCACCCAAGCCGTACGATGAGGTAATAAACACCACCTCTTCAAAACCAGACTCGGTATCGATACTAAACATCACGCCTGATGCGGCTAAATCTGAGCGCACCATTTTTTGCACACCGGCAGATAAGGCTACGCCACGGTGGTCATAACCCTGATGCACGCGGTAAGAAATAGCGCGGTCATTAAATAATGAAGCAAAAACGTGTTTAATAGCGACAATCACCGCATCATAGCCACGCACGTTTAAAAAGGTTTCCTGCTGGCCGGCAAAAGACGCATCTGGCATATCTTCAGCGGTAGCAGATGAGCGTACGGCAAAAGACACGTCCTGAGCCGCATCGGGGTGTAGCTGCTGATATGCCTCGCGAATGGCCTGCTCTAACTCCGGCTGAAACGGTGTGTCGATAACCCATTGGCGTATTTGCGTGCCGGCTTTAGCCAGGGCCGTAACATCGTCGACATCCAGACCGTCAAGCAGCTGATAAATGCGCTCGTTAACGCCGCTTTGTTCAAGAAATTGGTTAAAAGCATAGGCTGAGGTGGCGAAACCGCCCGGCACCTGTACACCGGCATTGGCCAGGTTACTGATCATCTCGCCAAGGGAAGCGTTTTTACCGCCAACCCGGTTTACATCGTGCATCCCCAGGTTTTCATACCAAATCACAAATTCTTGCACAGTTCATCTCCAATTTTTGTCGCGTGGCGTGTAAGCTTACAGCAAGCATTACAAGGCGGGATGATTTTACACCGGCGCCGGAATGAATTAAAACCCTAATTTTCAATGTAATTTTATAACTACAAATGGAGCATCTGTGCGAACAGCCTTTTATATATCAGACGGTACCGCCATCACGGCAGAAGTGTTTGGTCATGCCTTACTTACACTTTTTCCTGCACAATTTGAACACGTTACCATTCCATTTGTTGAAACCAGTGATATGGCCGAACAAGTAAAGCAGCGAATTAACGATCGTTATAAAACAACGGGACAGCGGCCGCTGATCTTCCAAACCTTTGTAGACGATGCGCTGCGGCAAATAATTAACAGCAGCAATGGCATCTGCTACGATTTTCTCAATACCTTTGTTGAACCCATACAGCGCGAGCTTGGCGTGGCGCCGGTACCTAAAACCCACCGTACTCACAGTATTCACGAAAAAACCTATGATTTTCGTATCGATGCCGTCAACTATGCGCTGGCTAATGACGATGGCTCTAACCTAAAAAACTTTGATCAGGCTGATATTATCCTGGTGGGTGTTAGCCGCTCGGGTAAAACCCCCACCAGCCTGTATTTAGCCCTGCAATACGGTATTAAGGCGGCAAATTACCCTTTTGTTGAAGAAGACATGGAACAGCTGCGCCTGCCAGAGATGCTAAAACGCAATAAAGCCAAGCTATTTGGCTTAACCATTACACCAGAGCGGTTAAGCCAAATTCGCGAGCAGCGCCGGGCCAACAGTCGTTATGCCTCACTGCGCCAGTGTCAGCTTGAGCTGGCAGAGGTAGAGAATTTGTATTTGCACGAGCAAATCCCGTATTTAAACTCGACACATTTATCTATTGAAGAGATCTCAGCAAAAATCATTGCCAAAACCGGACTGAAACGGCATAAGTATTAAGCTTTAAGGCCGGCCTGATGTAGCAGTTCGTCAATTGGCAGTGCAGCTTCGCCGCTTTCCAGCCGTTTTATTTGCTCAACCAACACACTGTTTACCGGTGCCGCTATTTGCTGAAGTTGTGCCATGCGCACCACTGCACCGTTTAAAAACATAATTTCAGTACGCTTATGGCTGCGAATATCATCAGACATTGATGAGCGGGCGTGCGCATCTATAGTCAGCATTTTTCCGGCAACGTGGCGAAACACCGCGGTAGGTAAGCGTAAAAACCAGGGTAACAACACATTGGGAAGTGCCGTGTAAGCTAGTGGCTTAACGCCAGCGTTGCGACAAATAGATAACCACTCCTGCATAGCTGCAGCCAGTAGCAAACGCCATTTTCGGTCAAGTAATTGTTGCAATAGCGGTAAACCGCTAATGGCATTTAAAGCATTATTTAAATTTAACAATAATTTACCGTATTCTGCTGCAGTTATGTTGGCGCATAACTGTACCGGCAGTTTTAACTGTTGCAGCGTCTGAATAATATAATTTACTACTCCGTAGCTGTTTTGCTGCCAGACAATGGCGCCAGCACTAGCACGATGGAATTGGCCAGCGCTGCTTTTTACCACATTAAAGGGTACTATGGCACGCACTACCGGATTGGCTAAATCCTGATTTAACATCTCGCCGATACCAATACCATTTTGCATTGCAACCACCGGCACATCGGGGCGTAAAAAGCGTTTTAGTTGGCTCAGCATCGGCACCAGTGCGGTAGCTTTTACCGTAAGCAACACCACATCGCACTCAATTAAACTGTTAAGCGAGCTGTAAAAGGCAACCGGCTGGGCAAAATAACTGTGGTGATCAAACGAAGTGACACTTAAGCCATGGGCAGCCAGTTCCAATGCCATAGTTTCACGACCGAAAAATTTCACATCGAGTGCATTGTCCTGACATAAGTGGGCACCTAAATAGCAACCGATGCTTCCTGCCCCCACTATGCCGATACAATAACGCTGACCAGCCGTAGAAAGCTGGCCAGCGTCTTGAGCCTGTTCTGATAACACTTACGCTCCTGTGAGCGCGTGATTATTTACGCGCTGTGCGTAGAGTATCGGCAATCAGGAAAGCTAATTCCAGTACCTGGTCAGCATTTAAACGTGGATCGCATTGGGTGAAGTAACGTTTACCTAAGTCATGCTCACTTAAGCCATAAGCGCCACCGGTGCATTCCGTCACGTGCTCACCGGTCATTTCCAGGTGAATACCCCCGGCATGGCTGCCCTCAGCCTTGTGTACGGCAAAGAAATTACGGATCTCACGCAATATGGCTTCAAAATCACGGGTTTTATAGTTGTTGCTGGCTTTTACTGTATTGCCATGCATCGGATCTGAGCTCCACACTACGCTGCGGCCCTCTTGCTGCACGCGCCGAACTAATGCCGGTAACTTGTCAGCCAGTTTGTCGGCGCCCATACGGGTGATTAATGTTAAACGACCGGGAATATTGTTCGGGTTTAACGCATCAATCAGTTTAATCAGATCGTCAGGTTGCATGCCCGGGCCAATTTTCACCCCAACCGGGTTATGGATGCCACGGAAAAACTCGATATGAGCGTGATCTAACTGCCGCGTGCGCTCGCCTATCCACACCATATGCGCTGAACAGTCATACCAATCACCAGTGAGTGAATCACGGCGGGTTAACGCTTCTTCATAATTTAACAGTAGCGCTTCATGTGAGGTATACAGCTGAGTTTCGCGAATTGATGGCGAGTTTTGTCCTGTTATACCGCAAGTCTCCATAAAGCGTAATGCTTCCTGAATACGCTGAGCCACATCCTGATAGCGATCCTTTAGCGGGTTAGACTCTACAAAACCCATGTTCCACTTACTTACCTGATGCAAGTCAGCTAAACCACCTTGGGCAAAGGCACGTAACAAGTTTAATGTTGCAGCAGAGTGGTGATAGGCGGTAGTCAGCCGATTAGGATCAGGCTGTCTGGCCGTATCAGTAAACTCAAAACTGTTAACGATATCACCGCGATAACTGGGCAATGACACGCCGTCGATGGTTTCGAAATCGCTGGAGCGCGGCTTAGCATACTGGCCAGCCATGCGAGCGACTTTTACTACCGGCAAACCACCGGCAAAGGTTAATACCACAGCCATCTGCAGTAAGACCTTGAAAGTATCTCGAATTTTCGGTGCATTGAAATCGTTAAAGCTTTCTGCGCAGTCGCCGCCTTGCAGCAAAAATCCCTGTCCCTGAGCAACCTGGCCGAGCTGACTAAACAGATCGCGTGTTTCCTGAGCAAAAACCAGAGGTGGATATTTATGTAACTGCTGTTCAACACGATTGAGTAAATCACGATCTTTATAGCTTGGTTGCTGTTGGATCGGTAGGTTGCGCCAGCTTTGAGGCGTCCAGGTGGTCACGATGATTTTCCTATGCTTAATAACCTGCCCAGCAAGTTATAGACTTCTGGACGTAAATTCAATGCTGACTTTGGCATAATTTATGACTTTTTCGGTCTTAGTACCCGAACACACTGCTTTGAGTAGTTAAACCTGCAACTTGGACTGGCTAAGTTCAGCAAGTAAACCGTCACACCCCTGCTCTATCAGGTTAAGTACCAGCGTGAAACCTTTGCCACCACCGTAGTATGGATCAGGCACCTCTTGCAATGCTGGATAGCGCGGGTTGTATTGCATAAAAAGTTGTAGTTTATGCTGCAACTGCTTAGGGCAGCGGCGCTGCAGTTCGAGTAAGTTAGCATTGTCCATGGCTAAAATTACATCATAGTAGTCAAAATCGCCGTCTTTAACCGGCCGCGACGTAATACCTTCGAAGCGATACCCTACAGCATTACCTTCACGCACACTGCGCGGATCAGGCTTTTCACCGCGGTGCGATGCACTCGTGCCGGCCGACTCTATTTCTATGTCAATGTTCAGTGCTTGAGCCTTATGCCTCATCACCGCGTGCGCTGTGGGAGACCGGCAGATATTCCCCAGACACACGAACAGAATTTTCTTTGCCATCGCAGATCATCCTTAATTTTAATGATGCTTATGCTACCACAGCAGCAATTAAAGGTTAATTGTTGCAATATGTTAACCGTAGGTTCAGTATACGTTTTTGCCGACATGGAACTTGAGCATTTTTCGGAGAGAAGTAAATGGATAAGTTTGTCAAACTTATCGTGCTGACAGAACAAGACAATATGCACAATATTGCAATATTAGCCGAGTCTGTTGGCATTAATGTGCAGCAACAAAGCCGGTTACAGTTTCAACAAACTAGCGTAATTAAGGCCGGCACCTTGTTAGCCTGTCCTTACCAAAATAATGATTTAAACAAAAAAGGTATTTCAACTGAGTTGCAGAACATATTGCAAAAGGCTCCACTGTTTTTTTTCCAGGCTGAACGCAGTTTGCTCAACCCGACGCAGGCACTGCTCAAAGGTGTCAGAGGCGTAATATACCGCGATGAGCAACTTGACCGGGTGTTAACTGCGTTAAGAACCATGATGGATGGCCAGCTCTATTATGCCAGACCTGTTATGTCAACCTTGTTAGATGAGCTGCTGCGGGAAAGGCTGCATACGCTAGCTGAACCTGGCAAAATTTTAGACAACAACTTGCTGACCAGACAGGAGAAAAAAATTATCCAGTTGGTCGCTGAAGGTGCGCGAAATAAAGAAATCGCCGACAATCTCAATATCAGTGCACATACTGTTAAAGCCCACATGTCGGCTATTTTTCGTAAAACCCAGGCCCGTAACCGCGTGGAATTGTTGCGCTGGTTACAGCAACCTGGGCGCACGGATCACCCCGCGTCGCTCAGATTTTCCTGAGCTTCAGCGCGCCAGAAGCCACGTTGCTGCCCTTGTTTTATTAATTCAACAACGGCAGTTTCTATAGCTTGTTTAACACAATATTGCACCGGCTCATTAGTTGAATACCCGGCTTCAGCTTCAGCCAACCGGTTTAGCGACACATAACGAAACAGACCAGCACGTAATTCTTGCGAAAACACCTTTTTATTGCTCGATACCGACAACAATACCTGGCCGGTGTGAACATCAACCGCACGCAAATAAATAGTCACCTGATCTTCACGGTATAACTCAGAGGCTCCTACACCAAAATATTCAGCGCCCAGCCCACCGGTGGTAAGGTTGGTTTCATAACTGATAATGCCACCTTCGAACAATAAACGTGCGTCCTTTAATGGTGGTAATTCTGTTGCCTGCTTGGCAGAGGCATAAATTTTACGTTCGGTAAGCAGGTTTTGTAATCCCTCACGCTCTAACGGGGCAAACCAACCCGATTCCAGCAATATTTGCGTCAACATTGAGGTTGCGCCTTGTGTTACAGCGGTAGAGAAACTCGACACATTACCTTGCGGCTTGTACTGCCCAGTTTGATCACGAAAAATATACACCGATACCGGTATGGCCACTTTTGGCTTACTGGTCTGTTGCATGGTATGCATTAGCGTGCTGGTTTGATTAATACTGGCGGGCGTTATATTAAGATCAGGTTTTGACAGCAACGAACATCCCTGAAGTAAGGTTATCAACGCAAAAAAAACAACTCTCATTTAGCCTCCTATCGCGGGAATAGTGATAAGAGTAACTTCACCGGTTTCCAAATTAGTAATATTGACAATCACACTGCCGTCGGTGTCTGTAATAACCTCAATCATGAATTCGCCGGTGTTGTATACACCTTCAACCAATTCGCCATCGGCAATGCGCCGCGTTAATGAATTAATTATGTTGCGTTCTAGCGCATCACGGAATTTATCGACAAAAGAAGCCTCAGTTCGCTCTGCAGAAAAAGCATTTTGGCTTTGGGCTTTTTGCAGTAAGAAATTACCATTTAGTGCATTGCCGCCGAAGCTGGGGTTTACCGGTTCATACACCAGTTCAGTGGCACTGCAAGGCAAGCTCAGCAGCAATAATGCCATACTCATCCACTTCATAAACATCCTTCTACATCTTAGGTTGGTGATCGCCCAATATCTTGGCGGTTTGAATATTAGCCAGTTCATTAATACTCAGTAATATTGCTTGCTCTGCCATATGTTTCACATCGTTATACCGGCGGCCAAAGTGAGTCTGATATATTTTTGTTTGATTCATTTCAACCCACAAATAAGTGCCTGCCTGCGGATAAACCTGTTCAAAGATGACAACCGTAACACCTTCCGTTGCTGGCATGTCACGCCAATAACCGGCGTAGTGATACAGGAAGTCCTTCCCAAATCGGGAAATAGTACGGTCAAGTACCAGGCCATCAAGTTCGATATCATTCGCGTAGGTCGGAATGTAAAGCAGCGGCAACAACAATAATATGCATATCAATTTCATTGGTTAGCTCTAACAGAAAAATGCCCCGGTCAGAAATCCCGGGGCCAATACTTAGTTCTGTGCTATTAGTTCTGTGCTATGAGTTCTGTAATACTAATTCTGTACTACTACGGCTGTGTTAAAATCTCCGGTCTGAGTCACTGACATCAAATTACCCTGACCAGTTTGTCCACCTAGTACAAGGTTATCGTTGCCCAGCTGAGTAATCGACACCAATCCACTGTCACCGCCTAATGCAAAATAGCCATTGTCACCAGCCACCCAGTTACCGTTGCCGGACTGAAGAATATCAAGGCTGTTATTGTTCCCGGCGACTAACATATCAACAAGGTTAATATCACCGTTTTGTTCAACTGCAATTGCATTCGCTGAGACCTGTTGCTCACTGGTGAGCAGTAACTGGTTTTCATTGCCAGATTGATCGACAAACAGATCATTGTTATCACCGATAATATCAATAATGGCATTATTGCTGTCGCCAAATTGCTGAACATTAGCAATATTAGCGGCGCCAGACAGTGCAACACCGGCGACATTATCGTTACCACGACTATATACAGTGACCGCATTGGCGTTACCAATTAATGCCATATCAGTGCTGTTACCATCACCGCTTTGGCGGATCTCTACATTGTGACCATCACCTTCAGTAGTAAACGTGGCCATATTTACATTACCATCCTGCCAGATATCTACCTGATTATCATTACCGGTCAAGCCCAGTGGCGCGTCTACTAAATTGCCATCGCCACGCTGATCAATAAGCACCAAATTTTGCTCTCCGGCCAACGGATCCAGTAAAAATTGGTTAGCATTGCCATCCTGATTTACGTCAATCAGGTTGTCATTTCCACTTACGTCATAAGCGATAAAAACGTTACTATCGCCGCTTTGTTGCACAAAAGTGCTATTGTTGTCTCCGGTGAGGCCAACAATCCCCGCCACGTTGGCATTACCCATTTGTTCAGATTCAAAGGTATTGCGACTACCTGACAAATTAAACATACCCGCTTCATTATTATCACCGGTTTGAATGCTGAGTAAGCTATTTTCATCGCCACTAAAACCAGCATTAGCCCAGTTTGCCGAGCCTTGTTGATTAATGTCCGTCTGATTCAACTGGCCGCTAAAGTTAACAAAAACTTCGTTAACATCCCCCATTTGCACACTGGCTACGTCATTGTTGTTGCCGGCAACAATTGTCTCAGCCTGATTATAAAAACCATCTTGAACCGCTGTTACTGTGTTGGCCTCACCGGAAACATCAATAAATGCAATATGCCAATCATTTAACTGCTCTGTCCTTATTTGGTTGCTACTGCCGTCAACTAATTGGTAGGCTTCCAGCCAAACACCATTCTGCATAGCAGATGACGTATTCGCTGCACCATTTTGCTCAATCGCTACAACACTAATCTCACCACTTTGCGTCACTTCAGCCAGATTACCTTCAGCTGCTGCAATGGATGTTTGACTAATAACAACTTCATTACTCTGCGCTGCAGCTGGCGCAGACATGACCAATGCAACGGCCAACCCCAATAGATGTTTGCGTGAAATAGTAACTTTCATATATTGCTCCCTGATTTTTTTATTTCCAGGCGACAAAACATCGCCGGATGTTTTAGTACTGCACTATAGATATCGCTTCACCGGCTCCGGTCTGCTCAACCGTTAAGTGCCGACTGCCCCACTGCTCAACTTGAATAAAGTTGGTGTCCCCACGCTGTAAAATAAACGCGCTGTTGTGACCACCTGATTGTTTCAGGTGAGCTTGATGCCCTGAGCCCTCTTGTCGCAATAATAGTTGGTTCAATACACCTTGTTGCAGCAAGACAGCGAAGTGCGCATCACCAGATTGCGACACGAGAGCAGTATTCAGCTCACCATACTGAGCAATAGTTGCCACACTAGCTAATGCTTGTCGTTCCAGCATTGAACTCAATTGAACAGATAACTCGGCTTGCGTCTGACAATGCGTTAACAACAAGCACAGTGATACAACGGATTTATATACAACTTGCACAACAGCCACCTTAAGTCGGTATAACGAAATCTAGGCTAAAGCACCCGAAAAAAGGCGCAATAGGAGTAAATAACTAATTTTACATTTTATTATTACATAGGTTAATTTTTAATATAGTTATATATCAGCAACATAACCATTTTCATTCACATTTAATCGGCCTACCAGGTTAGTACTTTAGGGCTATTTTTACTTGTTTGTTTATTATTTGTTAATATTCATGCTATTCATAATTAGTGCTAAAAAGCATGAAATTTATAAAATTAATTAATCTGGGGTGGTTATGAGCAAGAAAAAAATACTTACAATAGCAGTTGCTGCGGCATTGCTTACAGGCGGCGCAGCTGCACAAAACGTTACAACAGTCAGCAATAATGATGTGCTGGTAATGTTTAAACCCGGCGTGTCAAAACAGCAGCGTGAAGCAGCGATAAAACAGCACGGTGCCAGCTTGCGACAGCTCGACGCGCAGGGCCGTGATGTCAAAATGCGCTATGTCGCAGATGGCCGCATCATTAAAGTAACAACACCAAAAAACACCAGCCGAGATGCGTTGATTAAGAAGCTGGCATCACACCCTGCAATTGAGGTTGCCGAACCTGATTTTCCGCTGCGGGCTCTGGCAGTGCCAAACGACTCAAGCTTCGGTGAATTGTGGGGGTTATTGAATACCGGGCAAAGCGGCGGCACCGCAGGTGCGGATATTAAAGCCACGGATGCCTGGGATATTTCTACCGGTAGCCATGACGTTATCATTGGTATTATTGATACTGGCATGGATTACAATCACCCTGATCTGATTGATAACCGCTGGGTCAATCCTGGTAACCTGCCAGGTAGCACTTACGGCTATTCCGCATTAAATGCAGAACTGGATCCGATGGACAGCGATAGTCACGGAACACACGTTGCTGGAACTATCGGCGCATCAGGCAATAACGGTGTTGGTGTAGCCGGTGTTAACTGGAATGTAACACTGTTACCTTGTCAGTTTTTAGGGCCCAGTGGTGGCAGTACTGCTGGCGCTATTGAATGTATCAACTACTTTACCGATCTTAAAGTCAATCATGGCGTTGACATAAAAGCGACGAACAACTCCTGGGGTGGCGGCGGTTTTTCTGAAACATTACGTGCCGCGATCCAGTCTGGTGGTGACGCTGGTATCCTGTTTATCGCCGCGTCTGGCAATGATGGTGGTAACGCTGATTCAGCACCTATGTATCCAGCAGCTTATGATTTGGATGTGATTGTCTCAGTAGCCTCAACTGACAGAAACGATAACATGTCTGGTTTTTCTAACTACGGCGCGACGTCTGTTGATTTGGCGGCGCCAGGCTCAGATATTTTATCCACGGTGCCCGGCGCCAGCTATGCATCTTACTCTGGCACATCAATGGCATCTCCACACGTCGCAGGCGCTGCGGCCTTACTATGGTCTGTAAACCCAGATCTTAGCGCCGCCGAAATGAAAGCCATTCTGATGAACTCAGGCGATAGCTTGCCGGCACTGGATGGCAAAACGGTGTCAGGAAAACGCATAAATTTGGCCAACGCCATGCTGGAGGCGGATCCAACGCCGTCCTTCAAACTTACACTGTCGCCACGTAGCCAACAAATTACTGCTGGTGAGAGTACGCAGTATACCCTCGACATCGGTAATATCGCTGATTGGATGGGTGAAGTCGCACTTAGCCTGGATGTAGCGCCAGAACTTAATGGCGTAAGTTTGTCGGCATCAACTGCCCAGCCAGGTCAAAGCTTGACACTCGATGTTACCACCACAACTGAAACAGCTTGGGGTAGTTATCAGTTCACTGTGACAGGTACTGACTCAGCAACAGGTGAATTGGTTAAATCCGTTAATGCCAGCCTGAATGTATTACCACAAGGTCTGCAAGACTATCCTTACAGTAATGACACTGTTATTGCTATTCCAGATAACGATGCAGCGGGTATTAGCAGTGTGATAAATGTGCCACAGGCAGGCGCCGTGTTTGGTGTTAATGTCGGCGTTGATATTACTCATACCTGGCAAGGTGATTTACTGGTAATGCTGCGCTCTCCTACCGGAACTGAGCACACGTTACATAATCGTACCGGCGGCAGCGCAGACGATTTGGTGCAAAGCTGGCAAGTAAGCAGCTATAATGGTGAGAGTATGCAAGGCGATTGGACACTACTGGTATCTGACAACGCAGGCATTGATACTGGCGCGTTGAACAGCTGGCAGCTAACACTGACCGCTCTGTCTGACGATGGCACACCACCAGGGCCTATTGCTCCTACAGCAGATTTTAGCTATGTTAGCAGCGGACTTAATGTCAACTTTACCGATTTATCTACTGATCCCGATGACGATATCAGCATCTGGAGCTGGCAGTTCGGTGACGGAAATACCTCTTCTGCAGCTGCACCGCAGCACAGTTATACCGCGGCGGGTACGTATCAGGTAAGTTTAATGGTTACAGACAGTACCGGGCTTACTGACACCCTGGTGCAAGCTGTCAGCGTTACGGCTTCTGATAATGATCTTGCGTTAACACTGCACCGCTCAGTACGCACGCGTACAGGCTCAACTATTGTAGACCTGCGCTGGACCGGCACCGCTGATACTGTAGACATTTACCGCGACAACCAATTGGTAACGTCAACCGATGCCAATGGCCGTTATCGCGATCGGTTTAATTCACAAGCTGCTACAGTTAGCTATAAAATTTGCCTGGCAGGCACTGATAGCTGCTCTGCCGATCTATTGGTTAATTTTTAACGTACACCTGTAGTGCCTTCAGAAAAGCGGCTTCGGCCGCTTTTTTTATGGTTGAAGTTATATCGTTCGCAGGTACTATTAGAACAGCTATAAGTAATCAATAGCGCTAAGGAGTTAGGGTGTTAACACAGCTACATCTTGTTGAACAAAACCTGAATCAGGTGATCTTGGGTAAAAGTAGCCAGGTGCGACTGGCATTATGTTGTTTACTGGCTGAAGGGCACCTGCTGCTGGAAGACTTACCCGGAATGGGCAAAACTACCCTAGCCCATGCTTTGGCCAATAGTTTGGGTTTAAGTTATCGTCGGGTGCAATTTACCAGCGATTTGCTACCAGGTGATTTGGTCGGCATGAACATTTACGATACCCGGTCACAACAATTTCATTTTCAACCAGGGCCGGTATTCAGCCAGGTACTGCTGGCCGACGAGATTAATCGTGCCAGCCCAAAAACACAAAGCGCGCTGCTTGAAGCGATGGAAGAAAAGCAAGTCTCTATTGACGGTGAAACACGCGCTCTGCCCAAACCTTTTTTTGTTATTGCCACACAAAACCCGCTGTTTCATGCAGGCACCTCGGCGTTACCAGAGTCACAACTGGACCGCTTTATGTTCCGCTTGTCACTTGGCTTCCCCGACAAACAAGCCGAGCACTTATTGCTCCAGCGCGACAGCAGTACTTCCCGATTAGAACTACTGACTGAACAACTAAGCGCCGAGCAATTAAAAACCCTGCAAGCGCAAGTGCCTGAAGTAACGGCATCAGATCACCTGCTCGATTATCTATTATCGTTGGTACATGCCAGCAGACACCGCAGTGATATGTTGCCATTGTCGCCCCGCGCCTCTAAAGCCATATTACGAGCCGCCAAAGCGTTCGCACTCATAAATCAACGTGATTTCGTTAGTGCCGAAGATGTACAACAGGTTTTTCCGTACGTAGCCGAGCATCGGCTAGACCCCGCTTCGGCGGCACAAGAAAGTCGTTTAAGCCAATTATTGCTGCAACAGACACCATGCCGGATCTAACAATTAAACAGCGACTTTATCGTTATTACTGGCGGTTTATTGAGCGCTACTTACAAAAGCGCCAACCAGCAGCAGCGCACGTTACGCTGGTGCAAAAACTGATTTTTATTTTACCAACACGCTACGGTTGGTGGTTTTTATTTTTAATCTGCCTGTTATATCTGCTGGGAACAAACTATCAAAACAACTTGATTTTATTACTCAGTTATCTGCTGCTGAGCCTATTTTTGCTTAGCATAGTGCTCAGTTATCAAAATTTAAGCGGTTTAACACTACATTGCCCTACTGCAGCCGAAAGTTTTGCTGGTGGCAAAGTTCAGCCTGCTATTAGCCTAAACTCGGACAAACCGCACTATATGTTGCAGCTAAACCTGCTGCCTCAACGTGAGGAAGTCTTGCTTGCTGAGTTGCCCGCGGCGGTTACGCTAAGTTTAAATGTTTCCAAGCGAGGCCGATATGTATTACCCAGGATCAGAGTTAGCAGCCAGTATCCGCTAGGTCTGTGGCGGGCTTGGAGTTATGTTGCACTACAACAACATTTTTGGGTGTATCCTGCTGCAGATGGTGATAGTGCTGCACTGCAGCACGCCACAGAAGACAAATCAGAACCGGCCAAAAACGAAAGCGGTGATAACCTAGCAGCGTACCGCAGTGGCGAAAGCGTGCGTCATCTGATTTGGAAGAGATTAGCCCGCGATCCGACCAATCCGGTGGTGAGGCAACAGCAAAACAGTATGTATTCTGAGCCAGATTGGGTCGTTGTACCAGCGTTATCCGGCGAAGCGTTAGAACATGCCCTGCGCCGCGCTTGTCTGCAATTGCTTAAGCTGGAGCAAAGTGGCAGCCGTTATGGCTTAAAGTTGCCAGCGCTAACGGTACCGCAAGCACAAGGCCCACTGCATTTACAGCGCTGCCTGCAGGAGCTTGCATTATGTTAGGGCAGAAACGGTTATTGCTAATCTGGTCTGGTATTCAGTTTGCATTATTAGTGTTACTGCAACAAGCCTTCGCTGGCTGGGTCAGCGCTATTTTTTTACTGTTGATATTGTACCGGTTATTCAGCGTGCTGCAGGCAAAGCGGCCTGTTAGCTTGCTACTGGTCAATATAGTTGCTGGCATTATCGCCGTAGGTTTTTTTCTGCAGTTAAAACAAGCCGGTGTATTACATTTTATGTTGCAAATATTGCTGCTTGCGGCAACGGCACGATTGTTAGCACTGCAGCATTTATATGAAGCCCGCCAACTGGTTTGGGTGCATTATTTTCTGCTGGCTAGCTGCTTTATCCTACACCAGGATATGGTTGTTGCTGTATTTATTTTATTGGTAGTACTGGCTAACCTTTATAGCCATTTCCGCCTATTTTCGCCAGCTTCAGCCAGGTTAAACGGTGTACAGCTTAGCCGGGCGATGTTAATAATTCTGCCACTGTGGCTGGCGATGTTTTTGTTATTTCCACGCCTTCCACCTTTTTGGCAAATTCCCAACACCAATGTTGCCAGCACCGGTCTGAGTGACAACCTCGACCCCGGTAGTATTGAAAAGCTGGTACAGGATGACAGCCTGGCATTTAGAGTTGAATTTGATACCGGCCTGCCGGCGCGGCAGCTATTGTATTGGCGGGCTCGCTTATATGAAGATTTCGATGGCCGAAGTTGGCAGGTAAATAGCTGGCGAAAAGATGCCAGCCGCAACAGGTATAGTAGCCGTATTAACAACAATAATTCTGCCGTGCAGCGTTATCGTATTATTGCCGAAGCTAGCCAGCAAAGTGGTTTGTTTGCTTTGGCAACGCCGGTTGGCAGTAGTCAAAATGTGTTTATCGCCGCTAGCGGCATGCTAAGCAGCCTAAAGCCTGTTAGCCAGCGTCTAAGTTATCAGGTTAGCAGTGTACTGGATCCCATAGCCCGGCTATCTGAACAAGAACAACTGATGAACTTGCGCTTGGCGCCAGGTAATCCGGCAACCGAGCAATTTGCTCATTCACTAAAACAACAATACCCACAACCAGCGGCATTGGTACAAGCATTAGCCGAGCATTTTAGCCAACAGCCGTTTTTCTATAGTCTTACCCCACCGCGATTGGGCGCCAACAGTGTCGATGGTTTTCTATTTGACAGCCGTACCGGCTTTTGTAGCCATTATGCTTCGGCTAGCGCCTTAATCTTGCGCTACGCTGGTATTCCAGCACGAGTCGTTGGTGGCTATCAAGGCGGCGTGTGGCACCCTCAGCAAGGTTATTTGGCGGTTCGTCAGCGTGAAGCGCATGCCTGGGTCGAGTATCTGGATAATGGCGTTTGGCAACATTTTGACCCTACGGCAGCTGTGGCACCAGAGCGGATCCTCAATAACCTGGACAGTATATTGCCAGATGACGAACGCGCGCTACTATATGCCGGCTGGCGTCAACTTGAAATGCTGCAGACATTGAGACTGCAACTGATGCATTTAGACTATTACTGGTCGGTTTGGGTGCTGGGCTTTAATGACACTAGCCAGCAAGAATTATGGCGAAACATAAAGCAACACTTACCGACAATCGGTTATGTCCTACTCCTGTTGCTGATAGTTGGCCTGTTAGGCGGGGTAATATTTACTGTCCGCTCCCGCAAACCCAGCCATGACCATTTAGCCAGCCAGCTGTTGTATAAACAATTAGCCGACGTGTTGTCCAACAAACCGTCTGCGCAACCAATATCGAGTTATTTACGCCATGTTGCGAAAACTCATCCGGCGCATTATGAATGGCTAAACCAAGTAATTACTCTGTATGAACAAGCCGTGTATCAAAACAATAATGTAGCGCTACAGCAGCTAAAAAACGTGCTGCAGCGCCAGCATACTGAATTAAGAGATTTGCGACGTGCCATTAAGAATACGTAGTGCAGTTTGCAAATGTTCGGCACAATGAATGCCTAGATCCGTTAGATAGCCCCCATCATCTTGTGTAACCAAGCCTTTTTCATGTAGGCGCTTAATCGCTTGCAGCGTATTTTCGTCAGCTGATTTGTGTACTTTAATCCCCTCCATAGCGCTATCGAGATTAAACAGGGTTAACACGCGGATTTCAGCATTAAGTAACGGTGATATTGGCATAGGTGAGTTCCTGCTCTGTTGTTTTACACAACATAGCTGGCCTGCTGCCAAAAGCAAAGCATTGAATAGAAAAAGTTAGCATGAAAAAGCCCGGCGACATCGCCGGGCAGTGCGTGCTAAGCAGCTATTTTCAGCATTATGGCAGGATATCCGCGCCGATCGGCGTGGTTAAAGGCTGAGCTTTAAGTGGCGACACCGGCTGATTTTGCAACTGTTGTTGTAAATAACCAATAGCACGCTCTAGTTGACTATCAGTACCGTTGAAATGTGCATACGGCAGGTTATCTACCGCTATATCAGGTGTTACGCCGTAGCCTTCAATAATCCAGCGACCGTCCAATGCAAACTGCGCCGTTTCGGCAACTCTGGCCATACCATTATCTGCCAGGCGGTTGCGGCCAGACAACCAAACGCCGGCGCCGGCCGTACGTTTCCCGATAAGTGGGCCAAGGTGCTGTGCCTTTATACCAGCGGCAAAGGTTTCGCCGTCAGAATAGGTTAGCTGATCGGTTAACACCACTAAATGTCCGCGGAATGCTTGCTGCATATTGGTATAAGCAGCGCCCTGAGTAGGCTGCCAAAACGCCCAAGCACGACGCAGCAGCTTTTCAATTATCCAGCTATCGATATTACCGCCGCGATTACGCCGCACGTCAATAATTAATCCGGGTTTATCATAATGGGCATAAAATTCGCGGGCAAAGTTAGCAATGTCATTTGGGCCCATGGCATACAGATGCAAATAACCAAACTGGTTATCACTAGCCAGCACTACCTTTTGCTGGTTGCCAGACACCCAATCCTGATAGCGCAATAAGCTGTCATAGCCGCTGCTAACGGGTTCTACCATAGTTTGCCACTGCAGTTTGTCACGCGTTAAATTCAGCAAGACCGGCTTACCCGCTTGATTGCGCAGCAAATTGGTTAGGGATGCTAGCGTCGTTACCGTCTGACCATTCACCGCAGTAATAATGTCCCCGGCTTTAGCCGCAACACCTGGCTTGGCCAACGGTGCTGCTTGGGCCGGTAACTCGGTATCAGTACGATAAATATGTTTGATGAGCAAGCCACCCTTGGTGGGTATAAGTTCGGCGCCCAGGCTGGCCGCTTTCGCTGTTGAATCATCAGCGCGATACTCACCGCCACGCACCTGTGAGTGCAGTACATTTAACTCACCCATCATTTGGGCGAAAATATCATCCAGCTCATGCCGATCGGTTACACGTTGCAACAACGGTTGATATTTGGCTTTACTGGCGTTCCAATCCAGACCCCGCATACCTTTATCAAATAAAAAGTCGCGATGCATGCGCCAACCATCGGCAAACATTTGTTGCCATTCCTCTACCGGATCAATACTTAACTGCCAACTGGCGACATTCAGTTTTGCTTTATTCAACTCTGACGTCACTTTAGCTGCTGCTTCTACGACATACATGTCACCGGCACCCTGGCCGCTATGTTTACGCATAAACAGCTTTTTGCCGTTAACCGCCAACTGATAATCACTGACGTCACTGGCAAACACCTCAGCTTTTGCCTCCGTCTGGCTAAACTCAATTTGCTTAAGTACCGGCTTAGCACCAACGCTGGCGTCGCGGTCCAACACATACAGTCGCTTGTCATTCAGCGCCAACTGCTGATAATTGCCGGCTGCAACCGGCACCTGCCACAGTCGGCTGCTTATGCCATTCCAATCAACCCGGCTAGCCTTTTTCGCTGTCAGGCTTGTTTTAGCCTGAGCATCATCGCAGCTAACAACTTCCTGTGCTGGTTGAAACGCAAAGCACGCTTGCTGCTTCAAACTAACAGCAAACACTTGACTACGTTTGTCAAACATTGGTCCTAGGTTACGATCGCCCCACGGATGACCTGGAGTGGCGATAAGCTGGCGGTTTGAAATAAAATACAACCAAAGGCCATCAACGCTAAATGCCGGAGAAAAAGCATCATACTTTTCCGAAGTGATCACTGCACTTTGCTGCTCTAGCACGCTATAAAGCACGACTTGTGACCGGCCTTGATCTGCCGGATTCAAGGTAAATGACAACAATTTGCTGTCAGCGGACCAATTAATATCATCATAACCAGACAGTCCAATACCACCTTGGTAGACCTTGGTGTTGCGGCCGGTTGCCAGGTTTAACAGCCACAGATCGCCATTTTTATCATCATGTGCCAATTGCTCGCCATCAGGTGATAACTTTAGCTGCCAGCGCCAAACACGGCCATCTGAGGTTAATTGCTTTGCATTGTCTGAGCCGTCAGCGGCAAAACGCCAAATTTCATTCTCACCGCTGTGGTCATTGATGGCGTATACCCAGTTGCCATCTTTAGACAACACGGCTTCGCGAGAACGGCTACCAGCCGGCGTACTTATTTGAACCAAACGTTGCTGACCTGGCTGCACCACCGCAAGTTGGCTGCGCGCTGTTACCACAACTTTGTCACTGTCGTCATGCTGAGTATGATAATGCGCTGAATTAAAATACTGTAATGGCTTAGCGATAATACGCTCTCGCTGCTGTACTAAGTCAGATTGGATCTGTAGTGGCAAACTACGACTTTGGCCGTTATCGAGTTGCAGCAGCTGCAAATCAGCGCCTAATTGGTATAACACCTGACCGTTTGACACACTTATGCGGCCAATACGCCAGTCTTTGTGAAAGCTATGCTGGGTTATATCGTCACCATTGCCAGCCACAGACCATATATTGCTATTACCATCGGCGTCACTGACAAAGTAAACCCGACCTTGATAAAATACTGGCTGGCTGATATTACCATTGTGATCTGCAGCCAATCGGACAGCTTCGTTCTTGCTTCCCAGTGCCCATTGCCACAACTCACCCATAGCACCACCACGATACACTTTGGTGTTGTCACCGGTAAGTTGAATGCCAAAGCGGCCAAAAAACACCTGACCACCCTGCTCATCAATAGAACCGCTTGCCGCATCGGCAAGTGGCAGTGTATCGGCCACTAAGGTTTGTGGATCTACCGTCTTTAGCAGCCAATAATTAGCCGGCCCTGCCGCACTGTCAGTAGCATATAAAATACGGCCATCCGTTAACCATTGCTGGATCCGCACCCTGCTATTTTCATAGCTAATGCGTTTTGCGACGCCTCCGGACAGCGGCATCAAATAAATTTCGCTGGCACCATCGTAATCCGCTACAAATGCCAGCTGTGTGCCATCAGGCGATATCAATGCTTGGGTTTCTTCAGCCATATGGCTGGTTAGCCGGCGGGCATTGCTGCTATTGATGCTGGCTTGCCATAAGTCGCCTTCAGCAGTAAAGACCAGTTGGTCTTGTTGCAACACGGGCGAGCGGTAATAACCTTGTACAGCATACAATGGCAAAGACAGCATGCTAAACAATGCCGTACTAAGCAGGGAGTAACGCAATTTCATAGTGGCCTCGTTTTTTATTTAGTGTTTGTTATGAGTACGTTGCGGCTTCACGTTAGCAGAAGCGGCAACGTACACCAAATAAAAACGGCCAGCTGTCAGTTATTACTGTTCAGCTAATACATCGGCCAATGCTTTAATACACAGCGCGACATTTTCCCGCCGCGCGCCGTAGCCCATCAGGCCAATACGCCAGGCTTTACCCGCTAAATCGCCAAGGCCGGCACCTATTTCCAAATTGTATTGCTCAAGCAACTGTTTACGCACAGCGGCATCATCTATGCCGGGCTGAATATACACACTGTTTAGCTGTGGCAAACGATACTGCTCTGCCACCACAAATTTAAGCCCCAAATCTGCTAAGCCTTGTTTTAGCAATTGGTGCATATCGCGATGCCGTTGCCAGCTTTGCTCAAGACCTTCAGCGGCTAACAAGCGCAGTGACTCGTGCAAGGCATATAGCGCATTTACCGGTGCAGTGTGGTGATAACTGCGTTTGGTACCGCCACTCCAATAGCTCATCACCAGGCTTTGATCTAAAAACCAGCTTTGCACCGGCCGTGTGCGCGCTTTTATCCGCGCCACCGCTTTGGCTGAAAACGATACCGGTGATAACCCAGGTACACAGGATAAGCACTTCTGGCTGCCAGAATAAATCGCGTCAATACCCCATTCATCGACACGCAGTTCAACACCACCTAAAGAGGTAACCGCATCAACGATAGATAAACAAGCATATTGCTGCGCCAGGGCACACAACGTTTTGGCGTCGGATAGAGCCCCGGTAGAGGTTTCGGCGTGCACAAAGGCTAAATATTTTGCCTGCGGGTTGGCTTTTAATGCTGCATCTACCTGTTCAGGGTTTACTGGCTCGCCCCAGGCATTATCCACCACTATTGCCGTGGCACCACAGCGTTCAACGTTTTGGCGCATTCGCTCACCAAACACCCCATTGCGGCACACAATAACCGTGTCGCCCGGCTCCAACAAATTGACAAAGCAGGTTTCCATGCCAGCACTTCCCGGTGCCGAAACGGCGAGTGTCATCTCATTGCGGGTTTGAAAGGCATATTGCAGCAACTGCTTTAACTCATCCATCATGCCAATAAACAACGGGTCCAAATGCCCGACTGTTGGCCTGGCTTGAGCAGCCAAAACTTGCGGGGACACATCAGATGGCCCCGGGCCCATCAAAATACGTTGTGGTGGCAAAAAAGCGCCGATTTTCGGTGCCGGTATCAAAGCCTGTCGCATAGTCACTCCGAGTCAATATTTTTGCTTACCATAACAAAATGGCCTGCCGATACTAGTGTTGTTGCGCTATGGCCGCTATTCAAACGATTAATAGTGCCGCTAAAGCTGCCGTGTACAGTATAATACGCGTTTTTCGCCCCGCTGGAGCCCTATAATGAGTGCACTACCCGCTTGCCCAAAATGCCATTCTGTCTATACCTATGAAGATGGCGCGCTGTTAATTTGTCCAGAGTGTAGCCACGAATGGTCCGCTACAGTGGTTGAAACCGCAGACAATCTGAACGTGCGCGATAGTGCCGGCAACGTACTGCAGGACGGCGACACAGTTACGGTTATCAAAGATTTAAAAGTGAAGGGCTCATCAGCGGTAGTAAAAATTGGCACTAAAGTAAAAAATATTCGCCTGGTAGAGGGCGATCATGACATTGATTGTAAAATAGATGGCTTTGGTGCCATGAGTTTAAAATCGGAATTTGTGCGAAAAGTGCAAGATTAAAATCACGGTTATAAAAAGAGGCCAAATATATGGCCCCTTTTTATGTCAAACATTAGCGAGTGTTAGAACGACTGACCACGTAGCGCAGCAATACGTTTTTCCAGGGGTGGATGGCTTAAAAATAATTCAGACTTTTTCGCCCCACCAGCAATGCCAAACGCCATCATGCTGCCCTCTAAACGCGATTCATGGTTTTGTTTTAAGCGCTCCAATGCAGCAATCATTTTATTTGGACCGCCCTCAAGTTTGGCCGCGCCGGCATCTGCACGGTATTCACGTTGACGCGAGAACCACATCACTATAATGCTGGCTAACACGCCGAAGACCATTTCCAGCACAATAACCGTAGCAAAATAGGCCAAGCCACCGCCCTGGTTATTATTGCCGTTGTTATTCAACATACCGGCGACTAAGCGCGCCAGGAAAATAACAAAGGTATTTACCACGCCTTGAATCAGCGTAAGAGTGACCATGTCGCCATTGGCAATGTGCGACACTTCATGCGCCAACACAGCTTCAACTTCGTCTTCACGCATGTTGCGCAGCAAACCAGTGCTAACCGCGACTAAGGCATTGTTGCGGTTCATGCCGGTGGCAAATGCATTCATTTCCGGCGAGTCATACACTGCTACTTCCGGCATGCCAATACCGGCATTTTTTGCCTGGCGTGCAACGGTGGTCATTAACCACTGTTCAGTAGCATTGCGCGGCTGTTCAATTACCACGGCGCCGGTAGAGCGCTTCGCCATCCATTTAGATATTGCCAGGGATATAAAAGAGCCGCCAAAACCAAACACGGCTGCAAACACCAACAGGCCGCTAATGCTGCTGCGATCTACGCCCAAAAAGCTGAAGACGATATTAAGCACAATGCTCAACACCAGAATAACCGCTAAGTTAGTGGCTAAAAATAATACGATTCTTTTCATACTGCGAACCCTCAATTGGCATACTGCACTTTACTATATGGGCTTAGAGCCCGTTTTCAACGCGTTTCGCTAACCAGCTACGGCGATAATTTGTAACTAAAGGTGTCTGTCGTCTGGCTTTTCGCTACAATATGACCAACTTAACGGAGTAAAACATGCAGTTATTACTATTAAGCAGCTCACGCGCCAACAACAGCGCCTATCTGGCACCTTATATCAACTGGATAACGCAGCATCTGCAAGGCGTGGACGAGTTGCTGTTTATTCCTTATGCCGGCATCAGCATTACCTATGACGACTACCTAGCCACAGTGCAGCAAGCATTGGCACCACAGGGCATTACGGTACGCAGTATTCATCAGTTCAACGACGTCCGCCAGGCCGTGGCACAAGCACAGGCAATCGCGGTTGGCGGCGGCAATACATTTCATCTGCTTTATCAGCTATATCAACACGATATAGTTCAACTTATTAAGAAACGCGTAACCGATGGCATCCCCTATATTGGGTGGAGTGCTGGCTCAAATATTGCCGGGGCGACTATTCGCACTACCAATGATATGCCAATTATAGAGCCGCCTTCGTTTAACGCGCTTAACCTGTTACCGATACAGTTAAATCCGCATTATACCGACTATAAACCCGATGGCTTTCACGGTGAAACCCGCGATATGCGCCTGGCAGAATTTATGCAACTAAATCCGGACACGCCGATTATTGCCCTGCCTGAGGGAAGCGCTTTGCGCATGCAGCATGGTGTTGTGCAGTATCTTGGTACATTATGCGGTTATTACTTTTGTCATGGCCAGAAGCAAACTATTGCTGCGAATACTGAATTTGATGCATCATTTGCGCCAATTTAATCAGGCCGAGTTGTATGAATTATAAATTAGGGCCCTATGTGCTCGATCCGACATCGTTGGTAATTTCCTGTCAGGGTCAAGCCGTACACTGTGACGATCGGATAGTGCTGTTGCTTAAACTATTAGCCGAACGCTACCCGGAACCCTGCGAAACACAATGTTTATTAACCGAGCTGTGGCCTAAACGTGTGGTAAGCATCAGCTCTCTGGCAAAACTAGTGTCAGACAGCCGGTTATTTTTCAAAAATATTGGCCTTGCCACGCCAATAATACAAACCGTTCATGGCCGGGGTTACCGCCTCACGCACGACATTGCACAAAACCTCAAACTCCAAAATGCGTATCAGCCACCAACCGCAACAATAGGCGCGGCTCGGACTGACAAACGCCTGCGTTTTCGCTTTACTGTATTAGCGGTTGCCGCTATACCACTGTTGGCTATTTTGGCGATAGCAGCAAAAATGTTGCCTACCGACAGTGCAGTCCATTTAAAAATTGCTGAGCCGGACAATATCAGCGGACGCATACTGTGGGTCGATGACCATCCGGAAAACAACAGCGCTGAAATTGCCTACTTTGAACAAAAGCAGTTTGCCGTTTATAAAGTGACATCCAGTAAAGATGCGCTGGCGTTACTGAGCATGTATCAGTATCAGGTAATTATTTCCGATATGGGCCGTAACGCTAATCCGGTTGCCGGTTTGCATCTGGCGGAACTAATACGCGCCAAAGACATTAACACGCCATACATTATTTACACCATAATGCCATCAGCCGGACAAAAAAATACCGCGGCGTCTTATGGTGCCAATGCTGTGGTAGTAGATAAAGACGTCCTCTATAGCACCGTGCATCACTTTATAAACCATCAGCAAGTAGCTGATAACAGCCACTAAGCTTGCAACCATCTACAAATATCTTACTAACTTTCAATGACTTCATAAATTTTCATAACTCTTCAATGATATTCGTCACCTAGCGCTATTAAGCTGACATCAGTTGCTTATGCTGCCGGTTGGTTTAGGCATGGTTATGTATCAGGAGTTATGATGAAACAAAATTTTATAAAAGCAATGTCAGGCATTATTGCCACTGTGCTAATCAGCGGATGTGGTGGTGGCAGTGAAACAACAGACACAGGTACGGGTAATCCTAACCCACCCGTCACTCCGCCACCTGTTGTCAGCTTGGTTGTGCCAGAGCAGGTACTTAACTCTTTGATTATTGACGCAGACGGCGACGGCGACAACGACCTGGTGTTATCTGCCTATGCCGGGAACGGTTTTGCCGCCTCGCAGTTACTAATCAATGATGGTAGCGGTAAATTTGCCAATAAAAATAATGCATTGCCAGCTTATCCAGCACCAGCAGAGTCTGTTATTTATCATGCCAAAATTGATGCTAATGGTGACAACGTCGATGATATCGTTGCCTTGCTGTTAATCGGGCTTTATGAACAAACCCGTTTACAACTTTATCTTGGTTCAACCAGTGGAAACTATACCGCTGCAGACACGATCAGCGATGCCAATTTGAATGGCTGGGGCGAAATACACGTAGCGGATTTCGATAATGATGGCAAAGAAGATTTTCTGCTGGCACATAATTCTAATGGCAGTCAGTGTGATACACAGCTATATGACAGCAATTGCTGGGGTGGACGCATTTACCTGAATAACGGTAGTGGTAGCTTTGCTCCGGCGAGCATCACGCTGTCAGATCCAGTCCTGGCCAGTCAAACTGTACACCCCACACTCAGAGCTGTTGACTTGTATCCTCCAGTATTTTCTATCAATGAATTTCAACCTTATGTTGCAACCTGGAACCTGCTCACTGCTGACATTGACGGAGATGATCTGGTTGATGTCGTGCAACCCACTTTTGGTGAGCGTAAAGTGCCCTCTTATATCAACCAAAGTACACCCGGCAACCTGAACTTTGAACTGCGTTATTCTGACACTAATCAGAACAGTAATAGTGGTGCCCTGCTCGATGTGAATCGTGATGGCTTTGCCGATTTTGTCGCGTCATCTGCAATATATTCCGGTGGTGATTCGGATGCTGAAACGGTCGCTATCTTTGTTCACCTGAACAACGGTATCGGTGAGTTTTCCCGCCATCGCGAAGATATGTTTGCCGGTGACGCACCACGATTGCAGCATGGTCGGGAGTGGTTAGTCGCTGACTACAATAATGATGGCTTTGACGATTTATTTATTGCCGATCATGGTCGTGACTTTGCACCATTTCCGGGATATACCAATACGCTGTTAATCAACACTGCTAACGGTTTACAAAACACTACAGCTACAGCTTTAAGTGCTGTTAAAAGTTATTCTCACGGCGCTACCGTCGGCGATGTTAATGGAGACGGCATCGCCGATCTCTATATAAACAATGATCAGCGTCTTGAAAGTACCCATGCTCAGGCAGCTAAAAAAGAGCCGCGGCTATGGCTTAATAATGGCGATGGTAAATTTACTGCGTCAAATCAGGATTTATAGTTGTAAACTCTGGAAAAAATTTGGCAGCCGGCTGCATTAACTCAGCTGTGCTGCCAAGCTTTGCGCCAATTGCACTGCGAGTTCATTTAGTCTGTTTTGCTCTGGCGCAAAAGGTACCACCCCCAAGCAAGGTGCGGTAATTCGTTGGCGTAAATCGGCAATATTCTGCTCAAGTAAAGCCATTTCCGGGTCAATGCAGTTGGCCACCCAGCCTAGCAGCTTGCAGCCACTGCGCTCAATTTCGCGCACCGTTAACATGGCATGGTTTAAACAGCCGAGTTTCATACCTACCACCAGCAGCACCGGCAAGTTATGTTCAGCTACCCAGTCTGCCAGACAACGTTTGTCATCTATAGGCAATAACCAACCACCGGCACCTTCAATCAGCAGTCGCTCTGCATCCAGGCTTTGCCAGTTTGCCAGTGCGTTATTCAAAACCTTTTCGTCGATGTGTCTTTTTTCGTTGAAGGCGGCCAGATGTGGCGCTACCGGCGCCTGATAACAGATTGGGTTTATCTGTACATAGGGTAACGCGATACCAGAATACTGCTGCAACAGTAACGCGTCACTATTTTGCCCCTGCTTATCAGCCCCTGCCGCAAGTGGCTTTACACCCAATGCAGGGATATTTAGTCTGCTAAACCCTTGCAACAGCAAACTGCTGATAAAAGTCTTGCCGGCATCCGTGTCGGTGGCCGTTATAAACACTGAGTTAACTGCCATGTTTCACTCCGCTTATCATCAACGCCTGATAACTGGCCGGCAGTCCCAGCATAGTGCGGTGTATCTCATAGGCTCGTGCCAGTTGTTGCCAGTACCCCTTGCCGGTTAAACCACTGCGCCGCCCAGCAACCTGATTGGCGCCCAACAGTTTTAGCTCGCGGGCTAACGTTTGTACGTCGGGGTAATACAGCGGATAACGGCGCTGTTCAAACTGCCAGTTGACGCCTGCAGTGGCAAAAGCTGCCTGCTTTATGCTATCAACGGCTAAAAACCGGCTGACATGCGGATAACTGTCTAAACCAGCAAATGCCTGGGCCAATTCGGCCAACGTGCCCTCTACCAGCGTGGTAATAACAACTTTACCACCGGGCGTAAGCACCCGGCTTACTTCGGCAAAAACCGCGGCTGGCTTGGCACACCACTGCAGCATCAGGCTGGAAAATACCGTATCCACGCTATTATCTGCCAGCGGCAACTGCTGCGCATCGGCTTGTAGGTAGGTTTTTGCCAGTGCTGCCTGCGCCGCCTTTGCCAGCATACCGGCACTTAAATCAACCGCGGTAAAGGTGTTACAGTAATCGGTTAAACGCGGATGAAGCCAACCCGGACCGCAGCCCAGGTCAAGCAAATGCCCGCGTGGCTCTTTTGCTAGCATAGCTAATGCATCCAGCGCTACTTGTTGTTGTAAACGGGCCCCCTGCATATAGCTTTGTGAGGCCGCGCTAAAACTTTTGGCCACTTGCTGGCCAAAGCCGCTGGCACTGTATAACCTGTCTTGCATTACAGCACTCATATTAACTGCCTTAACTGCTGTACTAATTGTTGAATATCCTGCTCAGTATGATGTGCACTCAGCGTGATACGTAATCTTGCACTGCCTTGTGGTACTGTTGGTGGTCGGATAGCACTAAGCCAAATGCCGGTGTGCTTTAATGCCTGGCTGACACTAAGCGCCCGCTCGCTGCTGCCCAGCACCACTGCCTGAATGGCACTTTGGGAGTCAAGCTGCGGTAAATCACTGGCCAGATTGCGAAACAGCGTAATATTGCTATGCAATTTGTCACGACGCCAATCTTCCTTGCGGCACAGCTCAATGCTTTTTAGTACAGCCGCACAAAGCGCCGGCGGCAATGCCGTGCTGTAAATATAATGCCGGCCAAATTGCTCGATGTAATCAATAACGGTTTTACTACCCGCGATAAAGGCTCCGCCAACACCAAGCGCTTTACCAAAGTTAGCCATAGTACAAAAAACATCTGCCTGCTTAATACCCTGTGCAGTGGCTGTGCCCATACCTTCTGGCCCCGACACGCCCAAACCATGGGCATCGTCCAGCAGCAAGGGCGCATTAAACTGCTGGCACAGTGTCAGCATAACCGCCAGATCCGGGCTGTCACCATCCATACTGAACACACCTTCGGTGACGACCATAGGGCGCTGAACCTGGCTCAGCAAAGCTTCTAGTGCGGCCACATCGTTATGTACAAAGCGCTTAAGATTCGCATCACTGTGCAAAGCAGCATCAATTAACGATGCATGGCTTAGTTTATCCAATAACAGGGTGTCGGCTTTGTCGCTCAGCGTTAGCAACATCGCCTGATTAGCGGCAAAACCGGACGAAAACAGCAGTACCCGCTCGAAACCCAGCCAATCACATAAACTATCACTAAGCTGCTGATGCACGCCATGCTGGCCGGTGACCAGCGGTGAACCCGTGCTACCAGCGCCATAATGCCGGGCGCCGTCGGCAAATGCCTGCAGCACCTGGGGCTCGGTGGCCAGGCCTAAATAATCATTGCCGGAAAAATTGATATATCCTTTTCCGGCAATGATTAACTGGCGGCCATTGTAGCGCTCAAGCGTAACCGGAGTGCGCAGCAGTTGCTGTGTCGCGCGCTCGTCGAGCGCCCGTTGCAGCCGGGCAACTCTGTCGGCATACATGCTTACTGTGCCGCGTGAAACAGTGGCGGGTTAGCCTGTTCTTTTATCGCATCAGCCAACGCCAACGTGTGGGCTTCATCCGATACATCATGGCGCTGCTCTGGCTTAATGCCCAGCTTAGCAAACAGTTGCATGTCGGCGTCAGCTTCAGGGTTATCTGTGGTAAGCAGTTTATCGCCATAGAAAATTGAATTGGCGCCTGCAAAGAAACACAGTGCCTGCATCTGTTCATTCATACGTGAACGCCCCGCAGATAAACGTACATGGCTTTGCGGCAACATAATTCGCGCAACAGCAATAGTACGGATAAATTCAAAAGCATCTAAGTCATCGACATTTTCCAGTGGCGTACCCGCCACTTTTACCAGCATGTTAATAGGTACACTTTCTGGGTGTACCGGTAGGTTGGCTAACTGCATTAACAACGCAGAGCGGTCATTGGCACTCTCGCCCATACCCAAAATGCCGCCGCAACAGACTTTCATGCCTGCATCACGCACATGGCTTAACGTATCTAAGCGGTCTTGATAAGTACGGGTTGTTATAATTTCACCATAAAACTCCGGCGAAGTGTCCAAATTATGATTGTAGTAATCTAACCCTGCGCCAGCTAATGTTGTGGCCTGCTCACCCGTTAGCATGCCCAATGTCATACAGGTTTCTAATCCCATCGCTTTTACGCCCTGAACCATTTCAATAATGTAAGGCATGTCGCGCTGTTTAGGGTTAGTCCAGGCGGCGCCCATACAAAACCGGCTAGCGCCCTTCTCTTTAGCCGCCTGGGCCTGGGTTAATACTTTTTCGACTTCCAGCAGACGTTCACGCTCGAGGCCAGTATTATAGTGGCCGCTTTGCGGGCAATATTTACAGTCTTCTGCACAGGCTCCGGTTTTGATCGACAGTAAGGTACTAACCTGCACTTCATTCGGTTTAAAATGCTGGCGATGTATGGTTTGTGCCTGAAACAATAAATCGTTAAATGGCAGTGCGTAAAGCGCATTTACTTGCGTCAGTGTCCAGTCATGTCGAACGTCGGCCTGCATAAATATCCCTGATAAAATTGAGCTTAGAATAATTTTCAGCTAGTCTAACCGCCACCTTTACGTTGTCAACGCCGACCAGACTTAAAGCTTTACTGCAGGTTAAATAATGAGCATAAATTTAGCATTCGATCGGACTCATATCTGGCACCCTTATACGTCGATGCAAAATCCGCTGCCAGTTTATCCTGTTGTAGCGGCCGAGGGCTGCGAGCTGATACTGGAGAATGGTCAGCGGCTAATCGACGGAACGGCGTCTTGGTGGTCTGCGGTACATGGTTATAATCATCCGCAATTGAACGAGGCCGTTACCACACAGCTGAGTAAAATGGCGCATGTGATGTTTGGCGGATTAACCCACCAGCCGGTGGTGCAATTGTGTCAGCAATTATTGGCAATGGTGCCACCTAATTTAACCAAAGTATTTTTAGCCGACAGTGGATCAATTGCAGTTGAAGTAGCTATTAAAATGGCGTTGCAGTATTGGCAAGCCAGCGCAACCCCGCAAAAACAGCAGTTGATTAGCCTGCGCAAGGGCTACCATGGTGATACCTTTGCCGCTATGGCGGTATGTGATCCAGTTGATGGTATGCACGACATTTTCGCGGCCATGCTGCCACAACACTACTTTTTACCAGCGCCACAAAGTGGGTTTGCAGCTGACTTCAATCCAGACGATATAGCCCCGCTTGAACAGCTGTTGGCCAAACACCATACTGAAATTGCCGCCTTGATCCTCGAGCCCATAGTACAAGGTTACGGCGGTATGCGTTTTTATCATCCTGAATATTTGCGCCAGGCCAGCGCCCTTTGCAAGCAATACCAGGTACTGCTAATTGCCGATGAAATTGCTACCGGCTTTGGCCGCAGCGGTAAGTTGTTTGCCTGTGAGCATGCCGCTATTCAACCCGATATTATGTGCGTAGGCAAAGCCCTCAGTGGCGGTTATATAACCCTGGCCGCCACACTGTGTAGCGATGAAGTTGCACGGGGTATTAGCGCAAGTTCGGCCGGTGGCTTAATGCACGGCCCTACGTTTATGGCCAACCCTTTAGCTTGTGCCGTGGCAAGTGCTAGCTTAACGCTTATTGCCCAAGGACACTGGCAGCAGCAAGTGGCTAACATAGCAAGCCAACTTAGCATCGAGTTAGCAGCCTGCCGGCAATCGGAGTTGGTAAAAGATGTACGGGTGCTCGGCGCCATCGGCGTGCTGGAAATGCATAACAAGGTAGATGTAGCGGCGTTGCAGCAACGTTTTGTCGAGATGGGCGTGTGGATCCGGCCCTTTAATAATCTAATTTACATTATGCCGCCCTTTATTATTCAGCCAGAGCAGTTGAGTAAGCTCACCGCTGCCATGCGCAGTGTAACCGGCGTTTAAATTTGTAAGTATAAATAAAGCAACAAACCAATACTGGTTAGCAATAGCAAGATAATATTAAGATGTAGATGGTCGCCCCGCCGGCGCAGCCGCAGGCGGTTTAGTGCAATACTCATCGCGCTTACCACCACCACTACCCATAGCAAATACTGCAGATAAACCGTTAAGATTGGGTGCCAGTCGGTGCGTATCTCAATGCCCCAATAACGCACTAATCCGGTGTCTAACTCAGGGCTGGCGTAATGCGCTACGACCAGCCCGGCAATAAATACCAACCAGCCAGCAATTGCCAACCAGCTAAAAGCCCGGCACAAAAAATCCGGTCCCTGGCGGCGCTCATATTTTTCCGGTTTTTGCGACTCAGTCATCAATTTAATTGTCCTGCCAATTTTTTCTTGTGTTGTGCGCATGGCTCAGTATCATTACAGCCTTTACGCAGTTGTCTAAGTTTACACCCTCTGGAGTTTGTTGCATGACGCACGCCGTTATTAAAGATGTTTTAGCCGGTCGCTATGCCGTAGGTGAGTCTGTCACCGTTAAAGGCTGGATCCGCACCCGCCGTGATTCAAAAGCGGGCATTTCCTTTTTAGCTATTCATGATGGCAGCTGCTTCGACGCTGTGCAGGCAGTTGCGCCAGCAGAGCTGAATAATTATGAGTCAGAGATAAAGCGTTTAACCACCTCATGCTCGGTAGCCGTAACCGGCACCATAGCGCGCTCAGAAGGTCAAGGCCAAGCCTTTGAATTACAAGCAAGCCTGGTTGAGGTGCTTGGTTGGGTAGAAAACCCGGACACCTACCCCATGGCGCCAAAACGTCATAGCATGGAATATCTGCGTGAACATGCGCATTTGCGCCCGCGCACCAATATTATGGGTGCAGTAACGCGCGTTCGGCATTGTCTGGCGCAAGCGGTGCATCGTTTTTTCCACGAACAAGGCTATTACTGGATCAGCACGCCAATTATCACTGGTTCAGACGCTGAAGGTGCTGGTGAGATGTTCCGCATCAGCACGCTGGACATGGAAAACTTACCGCGCACTGACAAAGGCAACATTGACTACAGCAAGGATTTCTTCGGTAAAGAAACCTTCTTAACCGTATCTGGCCAGTTAAACGGCGAAACCTATGCTTGTGCCATGTCAAAAATTTACACCTTTGGCCCAACGTTCCGCGCTGAAAACTCTAACACCAGCCGTCACTTGGCCGAGTTTTGGATGATAGAGCCAGAAGTCGCCTTTGCCGAATTAAAAGACATCGCCCAGCTGGCAGAAGATATGCTGAAGTACGTGTGTAAAGCCGTACTGACAGAGCGCGCCGATGATATGGCCTTTTTTGCCGAGCGTATCGACCCTACCGCCGTAACCCGGTTACAGCAGTTAGTTGACTCGTCGTTTGTGCGCATGGATTACACCGACGCTATCGAGATTTTAAAAACCTGCGGTAAGAAGTTCGAATACCCAGTGGAATGGGGTGTCGATTTGCAATCTGAGCACGAGCGCTACCTGGCTGAAGAGCACATTGGCGCACCTATCATTATGCAAAACTACCCAAAAGACATTAAAGCCTTTTATATGCGCTTAAATGCCGACGGTAAAACCGTAGCGGCCATGGACGTATTGGCACCGGGTATCGGTGAAATTATCGGCGGCAGCCAGCGTGAAGAACGGCTGGAAGAGTTTGATAAGCGTTTGGCTGAAATGGGTCTGGATAAAGAAGACTACAGCTGGTACCGCGACCTGCGCCGCTACGGCACAGTGCCACACGCTGGTTTTGGTTTAGGCTTTGAGCGTTTAGTGTCTTACGTTACCGGTGTAGGTAACGTGCGCGATGTAATCGCCTTCCCGCGCACGCCGGGCAACGCTGAGTTTTAATAACTCTCAAATACACAAAAGGCGCGTTAAACAGCGCCTTTTTTATTGCCTGTAGCGGCCAGCCATTTACTCATTTTCTCTCTGGCTTCAGCTTGACTGTAAGTTCTTCCTTCAAGTACTGCCCCCTCTCCCCTTGAGAGCCCTGCAAGCAACACAAGCCGGCGCTGTTGCAGTTTAATTTCTTTCCGGCTTGTACTTGCAAGTTGTCAGGCAATCCAAAGAGCACTGCAGCTCTTTGGATTTGAGCTAATTACAGATAGGAGAAATACTCGGTCGGCTCGGGTGTATGGCGTTTGGCCGGCTCGCCGTTTGGCGTGCCTAGGTATAAAAAGCCGACGATTTCGTCGTCTTCGCCCAGCTCCAGCGCTTGTTTAACGAAGTCTAATTGCGAGTAAGCACCGGTGCGCCAGATGCCGCCAAAACCCTGCGCAAAAGCGGCCTGTTGCATCGCCATTACCGCGCAGGCGGCAGAGTGCTGCTGCTCTATTAACGGTATTTTGGCGTGTTCTACCGCTTTGGCGATACAGATTATCACCATCGGAGCCCGTAACGGTAATTGACGGGCGCGTTCTAACAGCTCATTTGCAATTGCAGGATCGTCCTCTACTGCGGCTTCAGCAAAGATATCGCCTAACCGACACAACGCCTGACGGCCTTCGGCGATAACAAAGCGCCAGGGCCGTAAATTGCCATGATCTGGCACTTGCAGTGCCGCACGTTTAATGTTGTCCAATGCCTCGCCCTCAGGCGCAGGCTCTGTTAAGCGAGCAGAAGAAAAGCGGCTGGTGAGTAACGTTAATGCATCCATAGTAGACCCCGACGGTAATAGCAGCTCACAGCCTAGCAAATTAACCGCAACCTTTACATCAGATTATGCCAAGGTTGCGTTTGTCTGCCGGGCTTTCAATCAGTTTGCTGAAATATAATGCGCTTTTGCCAACAGCACCTGTTGATACAGAGCCAGATATTGCTCAGCAGCCCATGGCCAGCTAAAGTTCTGCGCCATGCCATTTTGCTGCACCCGCCGGTAGCTAGCGGGCTTACTAAATAATTGTTCGGCTTGTTGCAAAGCCGATATCGTACTGCTGATATCCGGCTCGATAAAACCAATACCGGTGGCACCGCGTGCCGGCCAGGGCTTAACCGTATCTTTTAAACCGCCGGTTAGCCGAACCAGGGGTACTGTGCCATATCGTAGGCTATACAGCTGATTCAGGCCACAGGGCTCAAACAACGATGGCATCAGGAAAAAATCCCCTGCAGCTTCCAACTGATGTGCCATAGCGTCACTAAAACCCAACACAAAGCGACATTGCTCTGGGTATTGTTGCTGCAAAGCCGTTAAATCCCGACAATAGCGACTCTCACCAGTGCCCATTATGACCACTTGCGCTGGAGTATGTGCCAACCACTGGTTAAGTGCCGGTATTAAATAGTCATAGCCCTTTTGTCCGGTCAAGCGGCTGACCGCGACAAACAGCGGCGCTTGACTGGGTGCCAGCTGCAATTGCTGGCGCAAGGCGGCCTGGCATTGTGCTTTGCCTTTTAAATCATCCGCATCGTAAGGTGCGGCCAAGTAGCGGTCGTAAGCAGGATGCCATATGGCATAATCACATCCGTTTAAAATGCCGCTAAAATCAGCAGCGCGGCGCTGATATAGCACCGATAAGCCTGCAGCCATCGGCTCTTGCATCAACTCGTCGCGATAACCTTGACTGACAGTATTAATTTTGTCGGCATGTTCCAGAGCAGTCGCCAAAAAATTAAGCTCGTGATGTTGCTGCGGCGCTATAGCCAACTGTTCACGCCAGTAAACTGCACATTTTTCCTGATAAGCGCCATTATGAATAGTGAATACAAACGGTATCGCAGCTAACGTTGAATATTGATAATGCTGCTTTAAATAATAGGCTGCGGCCGCACTTTGCCAATCATGGCCGTGGATAAGGTCAAATTGTTGCCCGGTCTGCAACGCCCACTGCAACGCCGCTTTACAAAAAAAGCTAAAGCGCAGTGGGTTATCGCTGTAACCCTGCTCACCATCGTCGTACGGCCTGTCGCGGCGGAAAAAATCGTGATGCTCTACTAGCGCAATATCGACACCTTCCACACTTAGCTGATGAACTGCACAGCCAAAGTCACGCCCACCAAGGTCAAAATATACCGAGTGCGAGCTATCCGTTTCTAATGCATAAAGTGGCGTATAGCGCGGTAAAACCACGCACACGCTGTGCCCCTGCGCAACCAGGCTCTGAGCCAAGCCCCGACAGGCATCGGCAAGGCCTCCG
Organism: Rheinheimera maricola; assembly: GCF_016918075.2. Taxonomy (GTDB): domain Bacteria; phylum Pseudomonadota; class Gammaproteobacteria; order Enterobacterales; family Alteromonadaceae; genus Alishewanella; species Alishewanella maricola_A. The sequence goes on from NZ_JAERPS020000001.1 coordinate 1,190,697, forward strand.
GTTTTAATCAGGCCCTCATACTCACTACATATAAACAATATCCGCACAACGTTTCCTTAGTGTTGCCTTGCGCTTAATCAAAGCCCACCATAGCGCCTTTGGGAATAACAATTACGCCGCTGGCGGACACATGAAAGCGCTGCTTATCTTGCACCGGATCTTCACCGATAATGGTGCCAGGGGCAATTTTAACGTCTTTATCAATAATAGCGCGGCGAATACGGCAGCCCCTGCCAATATCATTGTTACCCATCAGCACACATTTTTCGATATAACTGTGGCTATGCACATGCACGTTAAAACCTAAAATAGACTGATAGACAATAGAGCCACTGACAATACAGCCCGACGCCACCATAGAGCTTATCGCTTGTCCTGTGCGGTTAGCTTCATCATGGACAAATTTTGCCGGCGGCACCGGCGGAGTGTAACCGCGCAGCGGCCAGTACTTGTTGTATAAATCAAACGGTGGCTCTACCGATATAAGATCCATATTTGCTTCGTAATAAGAATCTATGGTGCCAACATCTCGCCAATAACCGGCGCTGCGTTCATTTTCACCACGGATTATATTTGATGAAAAATCATACACATAAACATCACCAGCCGGATACAAACCGGGAATAATATTGTGGCCAAAATCGTGTTTAGAGTCGGCTTGCTCAGCATCGGCCTCCAATACATTGACCAGGGTTTTGGCTTCAAAAATATAGTTACCCATCGAGGCCAATACAAAATCCGGCCGGCCCGGAATGGTTTTCGGATTGGTTTTCGGCTTCTCTTCAAAACCAATCATTTTGCCGTTGGCGTCTACTTCGATTACACCAAACTCATGCGCCTGATCGACCGGCACAGGTATAGCCGCAACGGTAAGCCTGGCATGATGCTGCCGGTGAAAATCCAGCATCTGCCGAACGTCCATTTTATAGATATGATCACCACCAAACACACAAACATGCTCAGGATCAAGGCCGTGAATTAAATGCAGATTCTGGTAAATAGCATCAGCTGTGCCCAAATACCAATGTTTACCTGTTTGCATTTGCGCCGGTATCGGATCGATAAAGCGGTTAGTTAAACCTGTTACCCGCCAGGCCCGGCTTAAATGCTTCATCAACGAATGTGATTTAAATTGCGTAATAACAAATATTTGCAACAAGTCTGAGTTAACAAAATTGTTCAATACGAAGTCAATAATACGGTAATTACCGCCAAACGGTACTGCAGGTTTTGCTCTGACACCAGTTAAGGGCGACAAACGTGTGCCCTCACCGCCTGCCAGTATCATGGTTAATACCCCGGACATAGAAACTCCCTGTTGTGCTTGCTGTGTGTTTTTATTCAAGGTGCAAGGCTGATACCAGAATAGCAGCCTGCAACACGAAAAGCCTAGAGTTCACGCAGAATAACGTTTTGTAGCAACTAACCTTACAACAAGTTAATGACTTAAGCATGACAAAGGCACCATATTGGTGCCTTTAATTTGCAATTGCACCACAAAGGTGCTTACTGGCACTGAGATTGTGCCAGCTAAAGCGCTAACTCTAAATGGTTGCCGCCAACTCTGCGCCCTGACGAATCGCACGTTTAGCATCTAGCTCGGCTGCTACATCAGCACCGCCAATCAGGTGTGCGTTGATATCGTGTTGTTGCAGTGTGCTCACCAAGGCTCTAAGCGGCTCTTGCCCGGCACAAATAACCACATTATCAACATTAAGGCAGCGCTCTTCACCTGCAATATCTACCCAGAGCCCATCATCATCAACTTTGACATAGTTAACGCCGGCGATCATCTCTACACCTTTTTTCTTTAAAGATGCCCGATGGATCCAGCCTGTCGTTTTACCCAAACCAGCCCCGACTTTAGTTGTCTTGCGTTGCAACAAATAGACTTTGCGTTCAGCAGGTACAGGCAACTCATCAGGCAGTAAGGCTCCTCTGGCCTGATAGCTTTTATCAATACCCCAGTCTTTTAACCAGGCTGCTGGCTGCATCGTCAATGAATGCGGCTCCGTAAGGTACTCAGCCACGTCAAAGCCAATGCCGCCTGCACCAATAACCGCAACATGTTTGCCTACGGCTTTATGGTCACGCAATACATCTAAATAACTCAGTACTTTAGGGTGGTCACTGCCAGCCAAGCCAATATCACGCGGTACTATGCCAGTAGCTAATACCACTTCGTCAAACCCTCCTGCCACCAGCGACTCTGCAGTTTGAGGTGCATTTAAGTGCAGCTTAACAGCATGAAGTTCGAGCATCCGGCCAAAATAACGCAACGTTTCGTGAAATTCCTCTTTACCCGGAATTTGCTTGGCATAGTTAAACTGGCCGCCTATTTGGTGCGATTTATCAAATAGATGCACCTCATGGCCACGCTGTGCAGCATAGACACTAAATGCCAGCCCAGCCGGTCCGGCGCCCACTACAGCAATTTTTTTACGTTGTACTGCCGGAGTAAAATTTAATTCGGTTTCATAACACGCCCGTGGATTCACCAGACAACTGGCGCGTTTGTTTTGAAATACATGATCCAAGCATGCCTGATTACAGGCAATACAGGTATTAATCTGATCGGCCTGATTAGCAGCCGCCTTGTTAACGAAATCCGGGTCAGCTAAAAACGGCCGTGCCATACACACCATATCAGCCTGGCCATTGGCGAGGATGTCTTCTGCAACCTGCGGATCATTAATCCGGTTTGTGGCAATAATAGGAATGGCTATTTCAGCTTTTACCCGCTCAGTTACCCAGCTAAAAGCGGCGCGCGGCACCATAGTGCCAATAGTAGGTACCCGCGCCTCATGCCAGCCAATACCGGTATTAATTAAGCTTGCACCGGCATCTTGAATTGCTTTAGCTAGAGCAACCACCTCTTCATAGCTGTTACCGTCTTCCACCAAATCCAGCATGGATAAACGATAAATTATGATAAAGTCGTCACCACAGGCCGCTCTTACGGCCTTAACCGTTTCAATGGCAAAACGACAGCGGTTAGTAAAGCTGCCGCCCCACTCGTCTGTACGCTGATTAGTTCGCGAGCAAATAAATTGATTAATCAGGTAACCTTCAGAACCCATAACCTCCACGCCGTCGTAACCCGCTTTGCGGGATAATTTAGCGGCATGGGCAAAGTCTTTAATCGTAGCGCGCACCTGTCGTGCAGACATCTGTGAAGGTTTAAACGGTGTTATCGGCGATTTAATGTTGCTGGGTGCCACACTAAACGGATGATAACCATAACGGCCAGCATGCAATAACTGTAAGCAAATCTTCGCACCATGTTGATGCACAGCCGCAGTGACCTGTTTATGCTTACCGGTTTGCCACCAGAAGCTAAGCTGGCTGCCAAAAGGCACCAGATTGCCACGAAAGTTAGGGCTAATACCGCCGGTAATTATCAGGCCAACGCCGCCTTTTGCCCGCTCAGCATAAAACGCCGCCAGCTTAGCAAAGCCTTGTTTCTCTTCTTCTAGCCCCGTATGCATCGAGCCCATAATGACGCGATTTTTCAGCTGGGTGAACCCCAGATCAAGTGGTTGTAATAGTTTTTGGTATGCCACATCGCCCTCTCTGGTCGTACCTGTTAATTAAGGCAGACTTTAGCTGCTTTGACTGCCGATAGCAAGCCAAGGCTGCTTCGGCATCAAGTGTTACACATTTACTTACAAATTCCACTTAGCCTTTAGCGGCAAATTGTTTAGCATACCAACATGCATAAATTGTAATGTTTAAACAGGGATCCATTATGACCGAAAAAAAATCAGGCTTAATTCGCCGGTTGTTCAGTGCTATAGGCCGGGTTTACCGAGGCTTTCGCTCTGTCATCCTTAATCTGCTGTTTATCTGTATCGTGGTGTTAATTGCGGTATCGGTATTTAGTGGTGACGACAAAGTAGAAGTACCGCCCACAGCAGCGCTAATACTTAATTTAACCGGTGATTTGGTTGAAGAAAAGCGCTGGACAGATCCCGTTGCCACCGCGATTAATGAAAGCCTTGGTGGCCAGGAAGAAGCACCCGAAGTGTTGGTAAGTGACGTGGTAAAGGTGATTAATAAAGCCAGCACCGATAACCGTATTCAAACCATGGTGCTGGATTTATCCATGCTGGGCGGAGGCTCGCTGGATAAAATGCAGCGCATTGGCGACGCTATCACCACCTTTAAAGCCGCGGGTAAAAAAGTGTTCGCTTATGGCGGCTTTTACGGCCAGACCCAGTACTACCTGGCAAGTTACGCCGACGAAATAAACCTCAGCCCAATGGGTGCGGTATTGTTAGAGGGTTATGGCAGCTACCCAATGTATTACAAAAATGCGTTGGAAAAACTGAAAATTAACACCCATGTGTTTCGTGTTGGTACTTATAAGTCTGCTGTTGAACCGTTTTTACGCAACGATATGTCTGCCGAAGCTAAAGAAGCCAATATTGCCTGGTTAGCTGAGTTATGGACCGATTATAAAGTTCAGGTCGCCAAGCGCCGCGGTTTCGAAGTAGATAACTTTGACGAAACTTACGACGCCTTGTTACAAAAACTGCAGGCTGCGGAAGGTGATTTAAGCCAATATGCCGTCGACGCGCGCTTAGTTGATGCGATAAAAACACGTGAAGCGTTTCGTCGTGATTTAATCGCCATTGTCGGTGAAAATGATGAACACACATATAACCATGTCACCTTTGCTGATTATGCCAAACTGGTTATTCCAGCTCAGCAATTCGATAATCCACTGACTGACAAGGTCGGCGTTATTGTTGCTCGCGGCGTTATTGTCGATGGCCATGCCAAAGCCGGTGCTGTCGGTGGCGACTCTACTGCTGCACTGCTACGCAAAGCCAGAAACGATGACAAAATAAAAGCCGTCGTGCTGCGCATTGACAGCCCTGGCGGCAGTGCTTATGCCTCAGAAGTTATTGGCCAGGAAATTCGTTTACTACGTGAAGCAGGAAAACCGGTAATTGCTTCTATGGGTGCGGTAGCTGCATCAGGTGGCTACTGGATAGCCGCGCCAACCAATGAAATCTGGGCAGCCCCTACTACTATTACTGGCTCTATCGGTATTTTCGGGTTAATACACACCGCTGAAAACGCACTGCCGTCTCTTGGCTTAAATGTCGATGGTGTCGGCACCACTGAACTGGCAGGTATTTCTGGTGGTTTACCGCTGTTTCAAGGTTTGGATAACAAAGCCAAAGACTTGTTTCAATTGCTGATAGAACGCGGCTATACCGAGTTTCTAACTATGGTAGGTGAAAACCGCAATATGAGTAATGCCGAGGTTGATAAAGTGGCACAAGGCCGCGTGTGGACCGGCACAAAAGCACTGGAACTGGGTTTGGTTGACAAACTGGGTACACTGGATGACGCAGTAAAAGCGGCAGCAGAAAAAGCCGGTCTGAACAACTACGACATTAAAGTAGTACAGCAAGACTTAAGCCCAAGCGAGCAAATGATTAAAGAATTGCTTGGCGAGGCGAAAGCGCAAGGTTGGCTGCCAAATAACGCAGTAAGTGCAGAGCAAAAACTACTGGGCAAATTAACCCAACAGTTAAGACAGGATTTTGTCTTACTAAACCAATTTAATGACCCTAATGGTGTATATTCTTATTGTGTAAGCTGCAGCATTAACTGACAGTTATAGCGAAGTCTATTACAATGCCCGGCACGTACCGGGCATTTTTATTTTCAGATAAACTTGAGCATTATGAGCAGAAAACGAATCTATGTCGCTTATACCGGCGGTACCATCGGTATGCAGCATTCAGCCCAAGGTTATGTGCCGGTGCCTGGTTTTTTAACTGATACCGTAAAACGCATGCCAGAGTTTTACCGGGCAGAGATGCCGTTGTTCGACATTCACGAATACCATCCGGTGATCGATTCGTCCGACATGACGCCAGAGCATTGGCGATATATTGCGGAAGATATTCAGCAGCAATATCAACGCTATGACGGTTTTGTAGTCTTACATGGCACCGATACCATGGCCTATACGGCTTCGGCACTGTCGTTTATGCTGGAAAACCTGCAAAAGCCGGTCATTATTACCGGCTCACAAATTCCGCTGGCCCAAATGCGCTCCGACGGCCAGGTTAATTTGCTTAATGCGCTTTTTGTTGCGGCAAACTATCCGATTCCCGAAGTGGCGCTGTTTTTCAATAATCAGCTATTTCGTGGCAACCGGGCAACCAAAGCCGATGCCAGTGGCTTCAATGCCTTTGCCTCGCCTAATTTTTCACCGTTGCTTGAGGCGGGTATACATATTAACCTGGTTGCCGGGCGCTTAAGCCAAACCAAGCTGGCCGCGCCGTTAAATGTGGCGCAGATCGTCCCCCAGCCCATTAGCGTGGTAACCTTGTATCCCGGTATAAGTACCGATGTGATCCGCAATATGACAACAGCGCCGGTACGTGCACTGATCATTAAATCCTTCGGCGTGGGCAATGCGCCACAGCGGCCAGAGTTGCTGCAGATCTTAACAGATGCCAGCAAGCGTGGGCTCATCATCGTTAACTGTACCCAGTGTTTTAAAGGCAAAGTCAATATGCAGGGTTATGCCACCGGTAATGCATTGGCACAATGTGGCGTGATCAGTGGTTACGATATGACGTTAGAAGCGGCGTTAACTAAGCTGCACTATTTGCTAAGTAAAGACTTAACCTCAGAGCAGATAAGACAACAGATGCAACAAGACTTGCGCGGAGAGCTGACCGCGGATTAATCCGCGGCCAGTGGTGTCAGGTTAGTTAAATAACTGCTGTATTCTGGCTAGTAAGGGCAGCTCAGCCGGGCTTAACGGGCCAAACTGTAACCAACGCTTTAACAAGCTATGTTTATCCAGTTCACGGCCTTGGTTATGTTTATCCGACAGTAACATCAGCTGAACCTGCTGACGCTGTGGCGCCTCAGTGTCAGGTGATGGCGCTTCACACACTAACTCAAGAGCAACCGTCAACTGCTGCCGGGTAAACTGTTGCTCTTGCTGCGCGGCAAAGCATTCTCGGTAGCCAGCCGGTAATTGATCTGCACTCACACTAGCGTCACGTAACAGCTCAAACATCCGGTTAAAATCGCGCTGCTGCTGAGATTGCTGCCAACGCTGCTGTTTTTGCTTTAGTTTATCCAGTAGCTGTCGCACGGCCTGCTGCGTTGCAACGCTTTGTGGTGTCATAGCATTTAGCTGCTGTTGCACCGCATCAAACGCGCTGGGCTCCGCGGCTAATTCAAGCTCAACAATGACTGCCGACAACACCGACTCAAATTGGGCGACTTCGGCTTGCTCCGCCTGTTTTTGCTGTTCGAACTGGGCTGAGCGCGCATTAAAAAAGCCATCACATACCGCCCGAAATTGTTGCCACAATTGCTGATCTTGCTTGCGCGCGGCGCTGCCTAACTGTTTCCATTGTTGCTGACATTCTTTTAGCACTTTGGCGGTTTGATTTTGCTCACTCAATTGCACCGCTGCCTGCGCTTTGGCTATAAGTTGCTGCTTGGCGTCAGCTACCTGCTGCTGTGCCGCAGCTAACTGCTCTCGCAGTGGCGTCAAGGCTAAATTAAACTGCTCGTTTAGTACAACAAACTGCTGTTTGTCTACCGCCCCAGCTTGTTGCCAGGCTTGTTTTAGCTGTTGCAACTGCATTTCAAGGGCTTTGGCATCCATCTGCTGTTGTGCTAACTCTTGTAGCTGAGCAATCAGTTGTTGCCGCTGTACCACGTGCCCGGCCCGCAGCGCATCCTGCTCGGCAAAGTAAACCCGACAAGGAGCAAACGCCTGCTCACACGCCTGGTCAAATGCGGCATTCAACTGCGGCTCTAACGTTGGTTCAGCTTTACCCAGGCTATTCCAGGTTGCACGTGCTCGCTTTACTTCATCTGCACGTTGGCGGATCTGCGACGGCGTTATATCCAGCGGTAGTTGTTGTATTTGTTCAACTAACTGCTGCTTACGTGGTGTGGCAATATATCCTTGCCAATCTGCCAATTCTAGTTGCTTGTCGCGGGCAAATTCATAGTCTTTATTAAGCTGTGCCTGCTGTTGAGCCGTTAACTGCGCATAATCCTGCTCTATCCCTTTGAAAAGCCCAAACAGTACTTTGTATTTGCCAGCGCTATATAAACGGCGATATTGCGCCAGCTTACTGCGGCATTGACGCTGATATTTATCTGTCTGGGCGTTAAAATCCGCGGCCAGCTGTTGCCATTGTTGTGCTAACGCCAATTTTGCTTGCTGCAAGTCAGCAGGAATGGCAATGGGTATGGCTTTTGTCAGTCGCTGCCAGTCTTGCTGATACTGCTTCAATTGCCCTGTCAGCGCCTGATAGACTTCGGCTGTTTGTGGTACCGGCACTGCCGCCCAATCTGCCACAATTCGAGTTAACTGCGCCAGTTGCTCTGCCAGCAGTGGCAACTGATTAAGTTGCTGCTGCATTGTTGCCAGCCGCTGCTGCAATGGCGCTTTTGCACTTATATCGGCCGCTTGCAGCTCGTTGGCCAGGGCATTAAGTTGCTGTTCAAGCTGCTGCGCAGCGTTGATATCTGTTGTCTGTAATGCCTGGTGCAACAGCTGCTGGATAGCATCAAGTTTGGCTGATAACTGCTGTTGTAACTGCTGACGTTCTGCCTCAACACGTAGCTCTGCCTGCTGTCGATTAAATTCTACCAACCTCGGAGCAAGCCATTGCTCAATTTGCAGGCATATTTTTTCATATTTGCTGCGATATTCATCCGCTTCAGCGCCCAGACAGTCGAGTTCGGGTAGCACAGCTTGCCATTGCTGCTGATACTGCGCTAACTGCGCCGGTAAATCAGCCAACGCCGAACGTTCTCGCAGCGCATTAAGTTTTGCCAATAACAACGTCAGTTGCTTACGCAGTTGCAATGGTTTTTGTTTTTGCTCATGTAATTGCTGTAATTTGTGCTGCACATCGGCTAATAATTCGCCTTCACATTGCTTGGCCAATTTTTCCAGTGTTTTTTCGTCCGTTACCTGGCTTAGCAGCTCGCGCTTTTGTGCTAAGGCTAATAAGGGTTCTTGTAATGCTTTTACGTTCAGCTCTGGTTTATTTAACCGTTGAAGCAAGCCAAACTTAATGCCGGCATCGGTCTCTGTTTGCGCCAATTGCTCTAAAATAGTGCTGCGATTACATTGCGCAATAAATTGCTGCTTTAACTTCGGCTCTACCTGGTTATTCAGTAGCTGCTGGATCACCGTTTGTTCAGCCAGTTGTTGTAAACGCTCGGCACTATCGTGCTTACTGGCCTGCCACCATAATGAAAAATCATTTAATTTTAACAGCGCCGCTTTGCGCACTGCCTCTGCACCGTCGTTAAAGGCAAGTTCATGCAGCACACTTTTATGCGCCTGTTCGTCACGGTTAAGTTCTTGTATTGCTTGCTGGCGCACGGCGGCGTCGGCATGTTGCCACTTCGGTTTAAAAAAACGTTTAAAGATCATCGTGCGAGAACCTTGCAATAGACGGCTGAGTTTCGAATTGTTTTTTCAGTTCGGCTTTAGATTTTTGTATCATCTGGCCATCGGCACCAATAGTAAAAAGCTCTTGCGATTTTAATACCTGTGCCTGATATGCCATAACCAGTTGCAGACTTTGTTCGCGCTGCGTTTCGCTCATGATATTGCCATCAGCCCAACGGCCAGTGGCAACCGATTCCGCCAGCTTTTCATAAGTGTCAGGCGACATCGCTTGCACCAAAGCAGTAAAATTCATTTGCGTCTTCTCAATAGCATAATGCGAGCGCGACTAACCATATACCAACAGAAACCCAGCCCGATAGCACCGCCAGCAATATATTGCTGCACACTGCCTGCGTCAGGATCCCACCAGTACATTAAGCCAAAACCCGCCAAGAATAATAACAACGCAAACATCGAGTGATTAACCAGGCTTTGCGCTTGATTTAAAGCCTTATCGCGCTGCAGCGATTCGCGCTTCTGCGGTGTTAACCCCGCGATATCACCATTGCACTTGTTGCAGTTAGCACTTTTATCGGAAATTTTATGTCCACAAAAAGGACAGGAAATAATAGCCATGGTACTCCAACGTTTATTCTGACAGCGTAAGCCGCCTACTGCATTGCCTGGTATATTTTACTCATGATGCTGCCATACATACCAGTTTCAAATCGATCACCGGCAAAATAATAGCCAGTTTCACCTTCAATAAGCAGCGGGCTGTGCTTTTTATTGGTCAACAGCACCACTACCAGGTTGTAATACGGGTCAATCAGGGTCGCAGTTCCAGTCCAGCCGGTATGGCCAAACGCATAAGCGCTGGCATAAGGACCAAAATGCCAGCTAAGATCGCCTGCGGTTGCCGTGCGCCAGCCCAATCCGACCGTATGATCAGCAACCGAAGGCCGGACAAACTGTTGCAACACCGCCTGACTAAACACCGGCGTTAAGTTATAACCACCATGCAGCGCTAACATCGCCAGCTTCGCGGTCTCTTCTGCGGTGGCGAACAGCCCCGCGTGCCCGGCTACTCCATCAAAGGCATAACGGGCTTTTTCGTCATGAACATCACCCCGTACCACACCACGTTTATCTGCCGGAAAAATCACCCGGCCTCCACGGCTGTTGCCATCAATCTCGGTAGCAGCAATATGCTCAGGGGTGAAACCATGGCGCAGTGGATTAAACAGGGTATGAGTTAACCCCATTGGCTGATACAACGCCTGTGCCAGATACTCGTCCTGCGTCATGCCAGTGATACGTTCGATAATCAGCCCCAGCAGCATATAGTCAATGTCGCTGTATACAGCTTTGCCACCGCGTTCGCGCTCAAACGGTACTTTGCTGGCGATAAGCTGCATGCTACGGGCACGGTTAGTGGAATAAAATGCCGGGCCATGGCGATTATCCGGCCGGTGAAAATGTACCTCGGGCGGATAACCCGCATTGTGGTACAACAAATCGCTCACCAAACGACTATCACGGCCATCGCCCTGATACTCGGGCAGATAGTGTTGTACCGGCGCATTGATCTCGAGCTTGCCGGCGCTGACTAACTGCATCAGCGCATAATTTGTGGCATACATTTTGGTATTAGAGGCTAAATCAAACAGCGTATCGGTTTGCATTAGCTGTGGCGTTGCCAGTGCACTACCATCACTGTGGTAGCGGCTGGCATAGCCATAGGCAGTGTGTTTAATAATGTTCCCGTCTTTAGCAATCACTAACACTGCGCCGGGGAAACCTTGCGCAACTTCACGCTGAATAAGCGCGTCCAGCTCTTCCAGCTCTGCCACAGAAAAACCAGCCGCTTCAGCTGTGCCAGTTAACAACTGCGGATAAGGCAGCACCAGGCGAATTTGCGCGCCTAAAGGTTCAACATCAAGCAGGGCTAACTGGTTCAGTCCATTACGTGTTACCGAGCTAATATCAAGCAGAAGATGTTGGCCAAGTGCGGCATCCGGTTGTAGCGCTAATACCTTACCGTTTATGCTCAGTGTCACCTTACTGGCTGTACCTAGCTGCAACAGCAGTTCACCCTGCCCTTTATAAGCAATAAAACCGGCACGGTTATTTACTAGCGCCCGTTTGCTTTGGTTGTCAGGCCAGTTTACATCAAGCTGGCCAACACCTTTGCCGGCGCTAAGCGCGCTGCGCTGCTGTTCAGTCTGAGCACTAATGGCTACAGGCGAAATCTGCAGCCAGTTTGTCACTGCAGCACAGCTACTTAACATTAGCAGCACTGATGCTAGCGACACGCGGTTAATGGCACTTAGCATGGCTGCTAACTTAACGCAATTTATCGACAACCGCTAAAACAGCCGGCAGCATGTCCTGGCCCAATTTCATTGAGCGTACATCCGACCAACCGTAGGCTTCATCCGGCAAATTAGCGTTGTCTTTAAACGGCATTTCTACCGTATAAGCCAGACAGTTAAACTGCTCGCCAACCCAGGCAGTTGCAACGGTCATATTAGCTTTGCCCGGTTCATCTAAATCATAACCGAACTCAGTTTGAAACTCTGGTGTCACGGCCAGCAACGTTTGTTTGAATAGGTTTTCCAGCTGGGTAATACGGTCGTTGTACGACGGTACGCCTTCGGTGCCGGCAACAAAGTTGTAAGGCAGGTTTTCATCACCGTGCATATCGAGAAATAAATCGACGCCGGTTTCGAGCATTTTTTGCCGTACCAGAAACACTTCCGGGCTTTTTTCCATCGACGGAGTAAGCCATTCACGGTTCAGGTTCATGCCGGCAGCATTGGTGCGTAAATGGCCACGTACCGAGCCATCCGGGTTCATGTTTGGCACTATGTAAAACACGGCCTTAGCCAGCAGTGCGCGCGCTACGCCATCGTCCTCATCCAGTAAACGGTCTAGCAGGCCTTCAATAAGCCACTCGGCCATGGTTTCACCCGGATGCTGACGCGCAGTGATCCAGATTTTCTTTTTGCCTTCCTCTGGTTCACCGACAATCAGCATGCTCATGTCGCGGCCATCCAGTGTTTCGCCCAGTTCAACCAGCTGACAGTTGTAATCACACTGTGCCTGATGCAGTAAATCCATATGGCGCTCGTAGCTATAAGGAGCAAAATACGCAAAATACACCGATTCAGCTTCAGGAAAGTGTTTAATCGTTAACGCCTTGCCATCATATTCAGTGTCTACCCGGAACCAGGTTTGCCGATCGTACGAGGCAACTGCCTGATAGTCTTTCCAACCATCCGGATAGGCGGAGTCACCCGCATTGGTAATAACCAGCGTGTGCTCCTGGGCATGCTCGGTGCTTAAACGAAAATGGAACCATTGATAAAAATCAGACTGGTTATCTTTGCGGATAGCCAGTTGAATATTGTCCGGGCTGTCGGCTTGTAATACTTCGATATTGCCGCTGTCAAAATTGCTGGTGATTTTCATAACTCAATCCGTAGGCATAAAAAAGGCTAAAAGAGTACCACAGCCGCAATATGCTGCAACGTTGTGGTAAAGACATGGTTCAGATTCTAACAGGTTAAGCGTAAAGAAAAAGCCGCTAAAAAGCGGCTTTTCGATAAAGACACAGATTAACGCGCTACCGGCAGCGTTGGGTACTTAATGCCGGCCATGTCGTTCATTACCCGGATAACCTGAGTGCTGTAACCAAACTCGTTGTCATACCACACATACAACACACAGCGGTCGCCATCGACGATAGTGGCTTGCGAGTCAACCACACCGGCGTAACGTGAACCGACTAAATCAGACGACACAATCTCAGTTGAAGCAGTAAAGTCAATTTGGTCCTGCAACTCGGAAAATAACGAGGTGCGCTGCAAAAAGTCGTTCATTTCATCACGGCTGGTTTCGCGGTTTAAATTCAGTGATAAAATCGCCATCGATACATTCGGCGTTGGTACCCGTATAGCATTACCGGTTAACTTGCCTTTTAGCTGAGGTAAGGCTTTAGCCACGGCACTGGCGGCACCAGTAGAGGTTAATACCATATTCAGCGGTGCTGCACGGCCGCGGCGCTCGGCGCTGTGAAAGTTGTCAATCAGGTTTTGATCGTTGGTGTACGAGTGCACCGTTTCAACGTGGCCGTTACGAATACCGAACTCGTCTTCCAGCGCTTTTAACACTGGCGTAATGGCGTTGGTAGTACAGCTGGCAGCAGAAACAATTTTATGCTCGGGTAAAATCATGTGCTGATTTACGCCATAAACGATATTAGGTACATCGCCCTTGGCCGGCGCAGTTAACAACACTTTAGCGGAGCCTTTGCTACTAAAGTGAATGCTCAGCTCTTTGTCATCTTTCCAAATACCGGTGTTATCAACCACCAACGCATCTGAAATACCATACTGGGTATAATCAACCAGCTCTGGTGAATTAGCGTAAATAACTTTAATAAAGGTACCATTGGCTTTAATACCCTGGTTTTCTTCATCTACGGTGATACTGCCGTTAAAGGGCCCATGGATAGAATCACGGCGCAGCAAGCTAGCGCGCTTTTCTAAATCGCCTTTTTTACCGCCGCGCACCACTATCGCGCGTAAGCGTAATTTGGTGCTTGGGCCAGAACGCTCCAGCATTAAACGGGCTAACAACCGGCCAATACGACCAAAGCCATATAAAACAACATCGACTGGTTTTACTTGATCTTCATGATCCAGCAGCTCTGCCAGCTCACGGGCTAAATACTGCTCCAGCTCTGTACCATTGGCGGCATTTTTGTAAATATAGCCATAAGCCAGCTTACCAATATCAACCCGACCTGGTGCCAGGTTCATTTTACTGATGGCTTCAAGTACCGGAAAGCTTTCACGTAAGCGCAGTTTCTGCCCTTCAAAACGTTCAACACTTTTATGGGCTTTAATAATGTCGATGGTCGTAGCATTTACCAGCGGGCGGCCATACACCACCACCTCAATCCCTTTGTTACGGTACAAACGGCCAATAATAGGCTGCATGTTTTCGGCGTATTCCTGGCGTTCCTGCCAGCTCTTCTGGTACTGCTCTGCGTGCGTTAGGGTCATGTGTCAGCCTTTTACTTCAGTAAGATGAATTAATAGGGATGCCAAAGCACGGTCTGCGCCGCTGCTGCTTTGCCGGCGCGTATTGTAATAGAAGTTGAAAGCCTACGACAACAGTTACAGCTTTTTTATTCTGCTGTCCCTTTAAAGCTTAGTGATACCGAATTAACACAATAACGCTGACCGGTAGGTTGCGGGCCATCCGTAAATACATGACCTAAGTGCGCATCACAATGGCTACAGACAATTTCGGTACGCTCCATACCATGGCTGGCATCACGCTGGTAGCTTACCCTCCCCTCAAGCGCCTGATAAAAGCTTGGCCAGCCGCAGCCGGCATCAAACTTAGTAGCAGAGCTAAATAATTCTGTACCACAACAAACACAGTGGTAGCTGCCCTGTTGTTCGTTGTGCAACAAAGTACCGCTAAACGGATATTCTGTGCCTTTTAATCGGGTAATGCGGTATTGCTCATCGGTTAAACGTTCACGCCATTGTTGCTCAGTAAGTTTCATTGGCATTTTCCACCGCCTTTGTCGTTGTTGCGTATGGCGCAAACCATCGCATAATTTGCTCAAGCGTACTGCGCCAGTTATCCCAGACATGTCCGTAGGGCACTTCAACATAGCTCACGTCATACCCTTGCTTTACCACTTGCCGATGAAAGGCACGTCCGGCTCGGGTGTTGTCATTACGCGTACCTACCGTAATAAACATTTTTACTGCAGAGACCGTAGCTTGTTGATATACCTTAGCCAAAATTTTCACATGTTTATCGCTGGCTGGTGATTGCATGGCCAGGTGAGTAAAACTTTTAGGTAGCAATACGCCAAAACATCCCGCATTCAGAGCGCCAAACGACAAACCCATTATCATGCTTTTACGCTCACTGAATTGCAGCCTGAAGCGCTGCTCTATCACAGGTATTAATTCTTGCTGAAAAAATCCGGCATAGTCGGCGTTGCACATAAATTGGCTATGTCGGCGGTTAATAGTCAGATCATCCGGATCGCGGCTATCTACAAATACGGCAATAACCGGTGCAATGTTGTTTTGCTGCATCAGAGAAACCAGCAATTGATCAAACTTGGCGTCTTGCAGGTAATTTTGGCCATCTGTCACAAACATTATTTGTGCAGCCTGAATGTCGGCGCTATTAAGCGGCGCAAGTACACGATACTGTAACGAGTAGCCAAGCTTTTCGCTGTATATAACCAGGTTATCTGACAAGCTGTAATCGGTAGGCGTCGCCATTATTGTCTGACACCAGATAAGCAGTACCAGATAGCTATATTTCATGGCGCAACCTGCTGAGGGGTTACTCAGCAAATAGTTTGGTGATATTACGATAGTAGTGGGTTGCAGGGCGCGCCTTTGGTCTTTGCAACGCATCCAGCAATTGGCGGAAATGGGCATCAGTGTCGGCCAACACAAAGCTATAACCGCCCGACCCGGCCACTAAAATGTTCATGCTCAATTGTGCCGTTCCATCATTACTACGAATAAAATTCAGACTATCGCGCACCGCGAAATTTGCCACACTGTAGTTAAAAAATTGCAGGGCAAACTCTTGTTGCTGAAAAGACGTAGGAAACTCGGTACGAGCAGAAAAGTAACGGCTATAAGCGCGTGACACTACGTCGCGTTTGGCCACGGGCAATGTTGAAGTAGCATTGATGGTAAAATGCAGTTTGCAGTGGCCGGCCGTTTTTTGTTCAATCATGTTCCAGCACGGCTTATTTTGCTCGGCAGAAAAATCAACCATTGGTTTTGCAGAAACAGCAAAACATGATAGCAGGCAACCCAACACAAGCATCCGTGTCATTACTGGCATAACTCCTCCGCGACTTCTTTATAAAACAGCAACAGCATAAATACGCAGCGCCAAACACCTTTATAGTATGAAAATTTTATCAATTCAATTAATTGGCAAAAATAGCGGCTATTTCTTTCTGTTATACCTCGTTAAGCCGGTTATCCCTAGCGTATTAAACCTACAGCGGTAAAAATTCGGCAGGGTTGGTAACACCTGTACCTGGTTAATGAGTAACGACCTGGGCCCGCGAATAAGCTTCAACAAACACATCGCTATTAAATTTATTAGCAAAACACTTAAGAAAACGTCAAATTGGTTAACTTACTTGGATGTGGCGTCATAATTTACCGCATTAAACTGGCTATTGTAATCGGCATTCAATACTTTTGCTTTAGCAAAGGCAGCTTCGGCCTCCTGATACCGTCCGGCACTAAAATAACCATATGCCAAGCCATCGTATACCTCAGCATGATGTGGGTACATATCAGTCAAATACTTAAAAAAATAAATGGCGTCATTAGCTTTGTTTGCAGCAATAAGTTCTCGTGCCAAATCAGTTATTGTCTTGCCGATAAATGTTTGATAGCCCGCTTGTTGGTAAGCTACTACGAATTGCTCATTAAATAGTTTTTCTGCCAGCCGCAGATACGTTTGACAAGCAAATATCGTGGCCGGTAACTTTACCTCTGAATATTGACCTGAGACCACAAGGCTTCGAAGTCGCATAGACAGCTCTTCCGCGACCAGCCTGTCTGTATTTGCTAGTACAAAAACCCAGGTGTCATATCGCATTATTCACCCAGCGTCGCTGGGGAAAAGAGCAACGAAATATCTATTTAAAACAATTTGATGATTCATTTTGGCTTTTAGCAGAAAACCCCGATATCGGTAAAACATGCGATGAAATCAGAATCGGATATCGTAAATTCCCTCAAGTTAGCCACGTCATCTTTTATCAACAGATTGGCAGTCAACAAAGTAAAATCATCCGTACTCTTCATAAGAGTATGGATGTTAATCCGATACTTGGCGCATAACACCGTGCGCATGTGCGCGAACTTGTGAGCGTCAGGGCCGTAGGCCCCGAATGCCGCACCTTGTTAGAACTTACTCTGTTACCTCACGCTGCAACAGAGCTAGCAAATTACCTGTTTTACCTGACCAAACGCCTTGGGCTAATTCAGGGCTTAGAATTTGAATTAACAGCCAGCCGTCTTGGCCTGCTTTATTTAAGATCGCCTCAAAATCTGGTAATTCCTGCTTTTTTAGACCAGACAGAAAGCCCTCTTTGCTTTGAATTTCAAGCGTTTTATATTCATACTTTTTCATCTTTAGTATTTCCTGAGGTTCTAGATCAGAAATAGGTATGTCAAACGCAGCAGCTAAAGCCTTTTTAGTTTGCAACGATGCTGAGGCCTCTTTCTCAATACGTTGTATGGTCCTCAGGTTTACACCGGCAGCCAAAGCCAATTCTTCTTGTGACCATGACTGCCTATTCCGAAGTTCAAGAACCAATCCTGCATTTATTTTCATACGTATCCATAATCTATTTGTTGGTGAGGCAACTTCATGCTCTACCAAAAGTCAGGAAACTTTTACGACTAAACAGCGATAAAAGGGTGACAACTATACGACACTTCTACGACAGTGCTGCTTTTTGTTGTAACGCCCAAATTTAGCGCGGAAAGCCGCGCAGCGGGTTGACGTCCCAGCCAGCTCTTTTTGCTGGCGATAATATTTGCTTGTTAGGCATTTGCCTGCTTAGTGGTGCGGGCTAAAAAGTAAAAACATACAGCCAACAATAGATAACGTGGCAGCGTTGTTACGATGTTATTGAGCATCTGAGGCTGAGATTGCACCACAAAATAAAGCTGCAATAACACCAGAGGCGCGAGCAACAACGCATAAAAAATGAAATCTGGCTTGCTGATTACCAGCTTACTGGCAAAAGCTACCACTAAAAATGCTGCCGCCAACGGCACCGCGATGGTGAACAAGTCGACCAGAGTGAACGCAAGTAAGCCTGATACTTGTGCAACAGGTTTTAGAATGTCAGCTGGTATGGCTACCGCAGCACCAATACCTGCAATAGCAATTGACGCATAAGCCAGCGCAATACCTAAAATGACTGCGATTACTCGATTTTTAATTTGATCCATCTACTTACTCCTTGTTTGCCTAACGCCCAAATTTAGCGCGGAAAGCCGCGCAGCGGGTTGACGTCGCAGCCAGCGCTTTTTGCTGGCGATAAAATTTGTTTGTTAGCGTCGGTACTCAACGCTATCACCAGAAACCGAAATAACATTATCACTAACAAGCTGATTCAAATAGCCTTGTATTGCAAGTTCATTGCCTTTGATTCGCATGTGAGAGGCAATATGGTTACGTAGTGATGCGACTTTTTTAGGCCTTTTATCCTTGGGTTTTGATGTCAAACTTTGGAGCAGCTTGGCACTGATATTTTCCACCGTAGCAAGCTTGATATGCTTGCAGGTACGGCCATTAGCTTTTATGTGAGCAATTAGTGGAGTAAACCCGTTGTCATTTGAGATTATGTCGAAAGTTACGTCTTTACCGGCAGTGCTATCATACCGCCCAAGATAATAAGACAAATGAAAATCCAAGTTATTTGACTGCGTTGCCTTAAGCTGAACGATGACTATTTCCATTGGTACATCGTATTTTTTCTCACCGAAATCAATTTTGGGTTGTTTAGCACCAAGAAATACAATGATTTTCTGATAAGCCGAAAGGTCAATTTTTTCTAAATTACCGATGTTTTCGTAATCAATAAATGCCCACTTCACTGTGATCTCTCCTTTTTAGCGCTAACGCTTATTCGGCGGGTCGACCTGTGTTTAAACACAGGTCGACCCGCCTTTGTAAATTTAATGTGCAAAACATTACACCGCTTCTATAAAACTTACAATTACTTATCGGCACAGCTTATATCGGTGCTGGCGACAAGAACGGGTCAGCCCGTCTAACAAAACACGTTTGGCTTCTGCACTTAATTGGATATAAATACAGCGATGTGAGTGCAATGATAGATACCAGATAGAATTTCTGCTTTTGGCACTACGCAGCCATTTCGACATCCATTACTCCGCCGGATAAAACCAGGCGTATACTATTAAGCCGTCTTGCACTTCATATACTACTACTACCTGATAAGCCTGCTCAGCCATGCCGTGTACTTTTTCATGGTCGATAACCTTATTACCTACCACCATACGTTGCAGCACTTCGGCGCGCAGTGCAGCTATGGTAAAGCGCTCGGTTTTGTAAAAATCGGCCAGCGCTTCACGGCCTTTTAAAGCAGGTTCTGTTGCTGGCATACGGTAAATGGCAATATCCGCATGGTAGCAAGCGATAAAAGCAGCGAGATCTTTAGCGTTGTAAGCATCCAGCTGGCGTTGTACCGGGACGGTAATATCAGTCATGTTGTTTAAACTCTCCGCTAAAGCACCGTTTGGGCTGTTGTATATCGAGGGCGCTGATGAAGTAACATTTCACAAGGTTTAACTTGACAGCATCATTTGGTTTACCTTTAATGCTGTGATGCAATGATATTTATAGCTTCAGAGTATGTTTGACAAGGGATAAATTATGACGAATTTACGCATCACCGGCTCTGTAGGTATTTCAGGCCAAAACAACGTCAATGATGTAAAAGCAGTGCAATTGGCATTAAATTCTTTGGGTAATTTGCTATCTGCGACAAAAAAACTTGTAGTAGATGGTCGCCTGGGAACTAAGCCTGAGACAACAAAAACTGTCGCGGCTATCAAACTGTTTCAGCAACAGCATGTGGGCATGGCAAAGCCAGACGGCAAGATTGATGTAAATGGCAACAGCCAGCGAAAACTCAATGCCTTGCTGGCGGCTGAAGTGAGTAACACGACAAAGCCTGTTGTATTACCTACAACAACAGCATATTGGTTAAAAACAGCTGAAGCAGAAATTGGCCAAAAAGAAGTTGCTGGTACTGCAGCTAATCCGCGCATTTTAGAGTATTTCAGTGCCGGAAAATTTTGGGGTACCGATGACAGTGGCGCTAAAAACGCCTGGTGTGGCTGTTTTGTCGCTTGGGTCATGAAGCAGCATGGCTTTGAACCGGTAAAAAATGCTTTCAGAGCCAAAGAATGGGTGAATTTTGGCAAACAAATAAGCACTCCGGTGTCCGGTGCTATAGGGATTAAATCTCGTAGTGGCGGTGGCCATGTTGCCTTTGTGGTCGGCCAAAGCGCTGACGGCAGTCACTTATATATGCTTGGAGGTAACCAGGGTAACAGCGTACAGATTTCACGTTATAAAAAAGACGTTTGGGATCATTTCGTGGTACCAGCAAGTTACAATACCGACAATACAACCTTACCAATATACACCGGTAGCGCTGACAATGCGGGCAGTGAGGCATGATGAGACATTTGTTAGGCGTGGTTATGACAATTTGTATGGCGGCGTGTCAGGCAAAGCCCAGCGCTGATGACAGTTCAGACTATGCCGTAATGGGCTTAGCCGAAGCAGCAGTTCATACACCTTATCTGGCGAAAATTCAGCATGTTAATGTTGCATTAGAATTGGCTATAGATCCAAAAACTCAGGAAGAATACGCAAGACACATATACATAGCCGACGTACTGACTACATACCGCGGTAAACATTTAGCTAAGATTAGCTACGTTGCTCGTACCGAAAAAGACGATGAAGCTTTAATAGATAAAACACCAGTGATTGTAGCCTTATGCCTGGATGATTTCGGCCAACTATATTGGCCGGGCACCGGGTCACAATTTCCAGTTAACGCTAAAACTGAAATGTGGTTGAGTAATCACCAAACCACAACGTTGCAACAGCAAAGCAAAAATAGTTGGTGCCAGCAGTAACGTCTATAAGGTCGATAGCACAAGCTATCTGCCTTAGTTTCGAACCCAGCGGTTTTATTTATCGGCTTACAACCATTACTAGGCCCACAATACACTTAACACTATTAACCCCAACACTGCCGAGACGAAAAGTACATTGTATAACGAGCTGGTTAACCAGAATTTCAGCAAGGTTTTACCCCAGCTTTGCCGGTAATAAAACTTCTGGCATAACATTAAATAAATCGGGATCCAAAAAAACGTCGCACTGGCCAGCCAGTCTGTTGTTGTAGCCAGCCAACTCCAGTTGATTAGGCCGGTTAATTTTGACAATAACAGATAGAATACTGACATTTGCAAAATAAAACTGTGGCTGTGCAGTGCTACGATTAAATGCTCCATATAGTAGCGGTTAGAGCGGATGTACAGCAGCTTTAATAGCAAGGCAAACAGCGGCAACAGCAAAATCATCATTTGCGGCGCCAGGCTAAAAAATTTATTAACTGCTAATTTTGGATTGGCAACAATAGCGTCTAATTTAGTGTCGAACTCTCGCTGAGCGTCGTCAGACAAGAATGATATTTTACTATCGAATGGTGTTTCTTGCTGATTTTGCTGCAGATCCTGGTTAATTTCTGTCATGACTTCAGACAAGATAGTGCGGGCTTGCTCAGCATTCTGCAGCGGTTGTAAAGCTACAGCATCAGTGGGTGGTACGCTCGCCGAAGTATCGGGCAGTAGTTTGGCAAAAATTAGAAATGCAATTATCGACGTAAATAAATACAACCGCAGCGGCGGTACATAAGGCACGCGATGGCCATCGACATAACGGCGGCTTAAATAACCGGGGCGAAACCACAGCGGTACTAATGTGCGCCAGACCCGGGTATCCCAGTTACTAAACTCGCCGAAAAACTCGGTAACTACCCCGCTGACATTGCGGATATAGCTCTTTTTTTCCTGGCCACATTGATGGCAAAAGTCACCCTGTAACACGGTGTAGCAGTTATCACACTGCTGTACGGTTCCATTCATTTTAGTCTCATAGCTTTTAACGACTGTCCTGAGCTGATTCTACGTTAAGTAATTGTTTTGGCAATAGTTGTCCGCATCATTCTCGCGGACACTCAGGATGTCCGCGGACACTGCTTTAGTACAGGCAAAAATAAATAAATAGTTTTAATTCAGCAACTTAGGCATTGGCACCAAAACTGCTATAGCTAAACAGAAGTAACAGACGAGAACCACTAATGATCCAGGGTACCGAACAACAAGACAACATTATGCAGCGCCCGGCTAAAAGCGCGCTGCGCCGCTATCTGCCAGCGGTAGCCATTGCCGTCACCAGCCTGGCACTGGCGTTTGGCTTTTTCCAATCTGTTGGCCAAAGCGCCGGTTTAGTATTGCCGCGCAATCAAATGCAGTTTGCCACCGTGCAACGCGGCGATTTAGTGCGCGACATTGCGGTACAAGGCCGGATTGTCGCCGCTAACGCCCCTACCCTGTACAGCCAGGAAACTGGACAGGTGCAGTTATTTAAGCAACCCGGCGAAGCCGTAACCTTAGGCGATTTGCTGGCCACCATTACCAGCCCTACGTTACAAAACGACTTGCAACAGCAGCAAGCGGTACTGGCCGGCATGCAAAGCGAAGCAGAGCGCTCAGTGCTGGCGGCGCGCGAGCAGCAGCTGGATATAGAGCAAGTAATGAATAACGCTCAGGTGAACTTGCTGGCAGCACGTCGCGAGCTGCAACGGGCTAACCAATCCATTGAAATGGGCGTGATACGCGCGCTGGATTTTGATATTGCCCAAGATAATTTAACCAAAGCCGAGCTGGAATTTGACCATGCCAAACGTAAAGTCGAGCTGGCAAAAGACAAGCTGGCGTTTGAGCATAGCTCGCGTGCGCAGGACATTCATCGCCAGCAACTGGTGGTCAATGAACTTGAGCGTAAAGTGGCCGCGCTCAATATCACCGCACCGGTTACCGGCCAGCTGGGCAACTGGCTTACCGAGCAACAAAGCCATGTCTTGCCAGGCCAGGCGCTGTTAACCGTAATAGATTTAAGCCAATACGAAGCAGAGCTCGGGGTACCGGAAAGCTACGCCCGCGATTTAGCCGCCGGCCAACAGGTTGAAGTAAGCATGGGTAACCAGCAACTTAGCGGTGCAATAAGCACCATTGCCGCTGAAGTGCGCAACAACCAGGTAACGGCCAGAGTACGCTTTCCCGAGGCCGACAGTACACAGCTACGCCAAAGCCAGCGCTTAAGCGCACGCGTTATTCTGGAACACAAAGAAAATGTCTTGAAAATTGCCCGTGGTGACTTTGTCAGCTCTGGCGGGGGCCGCCAGGCTTATCAGGTGCTGGACAATCAGGCGCTGCGTAAAAATATCGAACTAGGCGCGTTGTCAGTGCAATGGGTAGAAATACTCAGCGGCGCGACAGAAGGCGAGCAGTGGGTGATCTCCAACCTGAGTGACTTTAAAGATTATGATCGGGTGAACCTGAACTAACGAACACTAAACAAGGAACAACAGATGATTACGTTAACTAATTTAAGCAAAATATTTCGCACCGAGCTGATTGAAACGCATGCACTGCGCGAGGTTAATCTGCAGGTAAATGAAGGCGAATTTGCTGCCCTTACAGGCCCGTCTGGTTCGGGTAAATCTACATTACTAAATATTCTTGGCACGCTGGAAAGCTTTGACAGCGGCGATTACCTGCTAGATGGCAAGTCGGTAAAGGGCTTGTCAGATGCAGCGCTGTCCAAACTGCGCAATGAAAAAATTGGTTTTATTTTTCAAAGCTTTAACCTGATAAAAGATTTCAGCATTTATGACAATATCGAGCTGCCACTGCGCTACCGAGGCTTAAAAGCCAGTGCGCGCAAACAGCGTATTGAACAAGCACTGGAACTGGTCGGCCTGCACGCCCGGCGCGACTATTTGCCGGGGCAGCTGTCTGGCGGTCAACAGCAGCGTGTTGCCATCGCCCGTGCCATTGCCGGACAGCCGCGTATTTTACTGGCCGACGAACCTACCGGCAACCTCGACTCATTAATGGCGCGCCAGGTTATGGAGCTGCTGGAGCAAATAAACCAACAAGGCTGCACCATTTTAATGGTAACCCACGACCCGGATCAGGCACGCCGCGCCGGGCGCAATATTCAGATTATCGATGGCCAGTTACACGACGCTACTATGTACGACCCACTGGCGGCGCAAAGCGCGTAAGGATCTGATAATGGAACAGTTTATCTACTACCTCAAAGTGAGCTTCAAAGGTATTAAGCGCGCCCCGCTACCTTATGCGCTCACCATCTTTATTTTAAGCGTGGGCCTGGGCGTGTTTTTTGCCAACGCCACCTTTTACTACCAGTTGAACAGCGACCCATTGCCGCATAAAAGCGACAAGCTGTTTTTTCCGATGGCATTAATGGCGCCCTATGAATGTAATGACTGCAAACCACCCAGCGTACTTAGCTACAGCAATATCGAAAAGCTTAGCCAGACCGACATTGCAAGCAAAGCCGCGGCCATGTACAGCGCTGATGGCTATCTGCGCCAGAGTGCAGAGCAAGCGCCGTTACCGGTAAGTATCCGTATTACCCAACGTGATTTTTTCAGCATGTTTGACGTACCCATATTGCACGGCAGTATCTGGCCGGATAACAGTGCCCGTGCTGAAGTTATTTTGACTAAAGCCAGCGCAGAAAAACTGTTTGGCCGCGCTGATGTTGTTGGCGAAAAACTGCTACTGGATGATCGCCATGTAACAGTAAGCGCTGTATTGGATAGCTGGCAAATGCTGCCACGGCTGTATGATGCCAATAATCGTAATCATTTAGGTGATGCAGACGATATTTATCTGCCATTGGAAAGTGGCTATGACATGAATTACCTGTCGAACAGCCAGTCGCAAACCTTTGATGATACCGACTATCGCCAGCTAAGTA
Source organism: Rheinheimera maricola (assembly GCF_016918075.2). Taxonomy (GTDB): domain Bacteria; phylum Pseudomonadota; class Gammaproteobacteria; order Enterobacterales; family Alteromonadaceae; genus Alishewanella; species Alishewanella maricola_A. Next base: position 1,215,823 of record NZ_JAERPS020000001.1, read on the forward strand.
CGCAGGGCCGCAGCGGCGCTATGCACCAATTGCAGTACTGGGTGCAATTAGATACACCGGCACAACAACAAGCTTATCGCCAGTTTATGCACAATCTGGTACAGGATGAAAAAGCAGCTGGCCGCCATCCATCAGAACCGAATAATCAGTTAGTTGCTATGCGCGATATTGTGCACTACTTTGGCGGTGAAAGTAGCGATATCAAAGCCTTTGCGCTGGTTACATTGTTGTTTTTACTGGTGTGTTTATTTAATGCCAGCCATCTGTCATTAAACCGCTATTTAAGTAATCAGTACGAATTTAGCCTGCGCCGCGCACTGGGTGCCAGCCGCGCTCAGCTGCAACTACAGATGTTGGCTGACGTATTACTTATGGCATTGTTCACCATTCTTGGCGCGTTATTAACCGGTTATGCCGGTATCAAACTGATGAATCAGCTGCTACCGAGTAACCGGTTGTTTTCAAGTTGGGACATGCCATTACTGCTCAGTTTATTGGCTATTGCGTTTGCATGTAGTTATCTGGTTACGCTGTATCCCTCACTTCGTGCATCGTTTGGTTCGTTAAATCAGCAACTTAAGGAATAATGTCCATGTCATTTTATTTACTCTGCAAAGTGTTATTCAGCCGTAAAGTGGTGACCAGCTTATTGTTGCTACAGTTGGCAATGACATTGGCGCTACTGCTAAACAGTGTGTTACTGGCCCAGCAAACACGCCAGCAACTTAACCAACCAACCGGATTAGATCTGCAGAATATTTTGCTGGTACAGTTAAAACCCACTACAGCTACGCTGCGGGTATATCCGGCGCTGGAAGAGTTGTTAAACCGACAGCTAAGTGCAGTACAAGCCATTCCAGGTGTTATCGCTGCGGCTTATTCAAATCAGTCGGCTATTTTGCAAGGCGGTAATAACGGTAATGTCTATGTGGTAGAGCAGCAAGAACGCACTAATGTGTCTACGGTGCCAATGTACTTTGTCTCGACAGACTTCTTTAACGTACTGGATAGCCAGGTGCTGCAAGGTGAGCTGCCACAATACTCGGTGTCGCTGGACGCTCCGGGCGCCCCGGATGTAGTAATAACCCAAAGTTTGGCCGAAAAACTGTTTGCTGATGTGCTTGCGGCAGGCAAACACCTTAACCGTGGCCGGGTAGCTGCGGTTATCAGCGATTTTTACGGTCAGCGTAGTGGCGATCATGTCATGTATAACAGTGTACAGATCGCCCCGCCTTATAGTGTTGACTGGGGCTACAGCATTTTACTGCGCACTACACCCGCGCAGACCAATGCCGTAAGGCAACAGCTGGCCACTGTGCTACAAAACGTTGAGTCTAATATCGAAATCTTCCACATTCGCAGTCTGGCCGAGCAGCATCAGCGCCTGTACCGTAACGAATATGGCCTGGCGATGTTACTGACGATATTAAGTGCGCTGATGTTGCTGGTCACTATGGTATCAAGCTATAGCAGCAGCCACTTTCATGCCATAAAGCGCCAGCAAGAAATTGGTATCAAGCGCGCACTGGGTGCCAGCAAAGGTTTAATTTTACTGGAATTACTCAGTGAGAACTGGCTGTGTACGGCCCTGGGTGCCATGCTGGGGGTGGTGTTAGCCTTGTGGCTAAATCAGGCATTGGCTCAGGTTATTTCAATACCGGCATTAAACTGGTATCTGCCCATGGTAACTACCGCAGTACTCCTGCTTTGTGTCACTGTAGCAACATGGTATCCTGCGGCTATTGCTACCCGGGTGTCACCGGCCACTGCCACTAAAGCCTTATAAACTATGCTGAAATTATTGGTTATTGATGACAATCAGCCAATCTGCCAGGCCCTGCAAACGCTGTTTGCGCTGCACGGTTATCAGGTGCTTTGTGCTACATCGCCAGAGCAAGCCTGGCAAAGCCTTAACCAGCATGACATTGACCTGATTTTACAGGATATGAACTTTAGCGCCGGCCAAATGCAGGGCGATCAGGGCAAAGACTTGTTCTACCAATTGCGGCAACAGTATCCGGATACGCCTATCGTACTGATGACCGCCTGGACCCAACTGGAAATGGTAGTCGAACTGGTAAAAGCTGGCGCCACTGACTATATCGCTAAGCCGTGGGACGACCAACGCCTGCTGCTTACTGTCGCCAATGCGCTCAAACTTAAACAGCTAACCGAACAGCAGCAACGCACTGAGCAAGCGCGCAATGCTGCCTTTGCCGGTAAAGAATTATGTGGTTTGGTATTCGCCAGCAGCCAAATGCAGCAACTGCTGCAGATGGCTCTGCAGCTGGCCCCCTCCTCGGCCGCAGTGCTGATCACCGGCCCCAACGGTGCAGGCAAAGAAGGTATTGCCAATGTGCTACATGCCAACTCACCACGCAGTGCTAAGCCGTTTATTAAAGTGAATATGGGCGCCCTACCCGCTGATTTAATGGAAGCGGAACTGTTTGGCGCCGAAGCAGGAGCCTACAGCGGTGCCAACAAAACCCGTATTGGCCGTTTTGAAGCCGCTGACGGTGGCAGTATATTTTTAGATGAAATTGGCAATTTATCACTGACCGGCCAGGCCAAACTGCTGCGCGTATTACAAACCGGTGAGTTTGAGCGTTTAGGCTCCAGCCACACACGTAAAGTGGATGTGCGGCTGATAAGTGCTACCAACAGCGATTTAACCGCCGCAATCAGCCGCGGCGAATTTCGTCAGGATTTATTCTATCGCATTAATGTGGTGCAGCTGGCATTACCGGCACTGGCACAGCGGCCAGATGATATTTTGCCATTGGCGCGCTATTTTTTAGCCGGTAAAAAAGCCTTAAGCCCAAGTGCCGAACAGCTGCTGGCGCGCCATAGCTGGCCAGGCAATGTGCGCGAGCTGCAAAATGTGTGTCAGCGGGCGCTGCTGCTAAGCAACGATGACGTAATACAAAGCACTGAGCTTGGCTTAACCGAAGCGGGAAGCAATACTAAGCGCACTTTGGATGATTTTGATTGCGAGCAATTGCGCCAGGCCTTGTTGCAGGCCGGTGGCGTAGTATCACGGGCTGCAAAACAGCTGGGCATTAGCCGGCAAGCCCTGTACCGGCGCATGGAGTATTACGGTATTGATGCGCCCTGACCGCTGGCTATCTCTGGCCAGGCTCAGCAGTCAAAGCAGGCTTAACCTGCTGTGTCTGGCGTTAACACTGGTTGCGCTGGTGGCGCAGTTTAGCCTTTTTGGCAGCAACAGCCTTGTAACCGCAGCTATCTGTAGCGCCGCTATCTTACTGGCGCTGTTACTACATCTGTGTCTGCGGCCATTATTACAGGAAATTACCGCCCTTAACCTGCATGCGCAAAACCTACAGGACGGCAGCTTTAATACCGGCGCCAATCAGCTAAAAATCCATGCGCTGGCACCGTTAGCACAAAGTTTAAATACCATGTCGGCACAATTGCGCAGCGAACGGGCCACGCTGTATCAGCGCGAGTTGTTACTTGATACGGTGCTGCAAAGCAGTCCGACAGCCTTGCTGCTAACCGACGAGCACGATACGATTTTGATGGCAAACCCGGCCGCACGGCGATTACTTAACGCCGGCAAGGCCTTAAACGGCAGCAAGCTGGCTAGCAGCACCACTACCCTGCCCACTTTGGCACAGGCCATAACCAGCCGGCAACAGGGCTTATTGCATTTGCCGGATCACAGCATCTGGCATTTAGCGCAAAACCAATTTCAGCTAAACCAAAAGCAGCATAATTTATATCTGTTAAAACCAATGACGCGCGAAATACAGCGGGAAGAGCTTAGTGCCTGGAAAAAATTACTGCGCGTGATTGGCCATGAACTAAATAACACGTTAGCACCGCTATCGTCGGTAGCATACTCCGGTGAGCAACGCGCCTTACAACTAAAACAAACTGAGCTGGCACAGTTATTTAGCAACGTAAGTGAACGCAGTGCTGCATTAAACCAGTTTGTACAAGCCTATATTCAATTTGCCAAATTGCCCAAGCCAAGCCTTAGCCCGGTTAACTGGCCTCGGCTGATAAATCAGCTGCAGGATTTATACGAGTTTGACCTTGTCGGTGCCTTGCCAAAACTGTTATGGCAAGCCGACACAGCGCAGCTGCAGCAATTATTGCTAAATTTGCTAAAAAACGCCCATGAGTCGGGCTCTGACGCTGAACTTATTACACTACAGTTTGAAGAAAACTCACAGCAGCTGCGTATTACGCTGCAAGATGCCGGCCCCGGCATGAGCGAAGACCAACTGCAATATGCGCTGGTACCATTTTATACCAGTAAAAGTGAAGGTTCCGGCATTGGGCTTTCGCTATGCCGCGATATTATCGAAGCACACGGCGGCAGTATCAGCTTGCGTAACCTGGTTGCAGGGCTGGAGGTAAGCCTGCTGTTGCCCTCCTGCGACGCCGCTACTCGACCATTGCAGTAAACCTTGTACATTTAACTTGCCTGTTGCATTAGCGACAGGTAATGTAACGCAATATTATCGTTGTAGGCACTAAACCAAGCATTGAATTGCCTGCCTTAAAGCTGTCTATTTGGGAAAATTATGCGCGCTATTGTTTTATGCTTATTTTTAGGTGGGCTGGTTTTACCGCTTACTGCGGCAGAAAATATGAGCGATCATGAAGAGTTTTGCCAGCAATTGGCTACTGGTAGCTGCTTTGAGTATATTCAACAATCTTTAGCGTTAATGCCGCAGTACTCACCGTCCTGGTACAAAGTTAAATCTTACGAACTAGACTATTATTTTGACACCAGAGTGTTTGACACGCTTTATAAGCAAACTAGCCAACTGTTGCAACAACGCGTTCTGCCCGACGGATTCAAGCTGCAGCTGTATTTTTATCATGCAAAATCCCTGATTTCTTTTAAACGGCATGATGAAGCCAAACATTATGTCAATTTGGCTGTCGAGCAACTTGACGGTGCATTTGCTAATTTTGGTACACCACTTAGGTTAGTTGAATTGGCTAACATGCACTATTCCCTCGGTAATGTGCAGGAGGCGTTCGAGCTGTTGACACAGGCCGAACAAAATTTCAGCAAACATCGTGATCCATTATTCTGGTTTGAGCTTTACGCCAACCAGGCACTCATTATGCACCGGTGGGGCGATTTAGCCGCAGCAGAACAATTAAGAATTCAAGCATTAGAGGCAGGCTTAGTCATTGGTCATAAGAGCAAGTTAATGGTTGCCTACGGCAATCTGGCTCGCACCCAACAACTACTCGGAAATTATACATCAGCTTATCAGAACTATTTAAATTCACTACCCTACTTAATTGCCGGTGAAGATGATGTAACGCATGCGATTCATCAATTACGCCTGGCCGAAATAAGCTGGCAATCTGCGCAATATTCACAATCAGTGATGCACTTAAAACAAGTAAAACCGCAGTTACTACCCGATAGACACATGAAAAAATACCAACAACTGACTATCAAACCTGAACTTATGCCTTTGCTTGCCGCATTAAACACGCCAGATAAACCATAGCTCCCTATTCCCACAGCACCGGACAGTGTTTCTTTTGCGCTTTTTGTAACATCTCTAACAGTGGCACCGCCCGCACCGCAAGGCTGATTTGGGTTGTACCTTGCAGTTCTTCGTTATCGTTTTCAGTCTGAGCTGCTTTGACTCGCTCAGTTTCAGCTATAGCCGACAAACCTTGCTGTAATTGCGCCAACGCCTGGCTGATATCGTCGGCATACAACGCTGAGGGAACTTTATCATCGCGTCCCATTAGCTGTAGTAATTTTAGCGCGGCATCTTTAAAGTAAATCAAATCGCCACTGGCTTTGGATTTAAAGGTAACAATCATACAGACTCCGGTCGCTGGGAATAGGCAGAGTAACAGTTTACTGCTAGGCTGAACAATAACTTAAGCATAACGTTAAAAGCTGGCATCATGTCAAAATATTTGCTTGCCATCGATCAAGGCACCACCTCCAGCCGCGCCATTATTTTCAATCAGGCACTGCAGCACATTGCTTGTGCCCAACAAGAGCTAACCCTAAGTTATCCAAAGCCGGGTTGGGTAGAACAAAACCCAGAACTGCTTTGGCACAGCGTTCAACATTGCATGCTCACAGCCATACAGCAAGCAGGCCTTAGCGCTAATGACATTGCTGGCATTGGCATAAGTAATCAGCGCGAAACCACATTAATATGGCATAAAGGCAGTGGTAAAACGCTTTATCCAGCCATTGTTTGGCAGGATCGGCGCACCAGTGCACAATGCCAGCTGCTCAAAAACGCCGGGCTTGAGCCGATGTTACAGCAAAAAACCGGGCTACTGGCCGACCCCTATTTTTCAGCCACTAAACTGGCTTGGTTGCTGGACAATGTGCCGCATGCACGAGAGCAAGCACAACGCGGAGAACTCTGTTTTGGTACTGTCGATTGCTACCTGTTGTGGTGTTTAACTGGCGGTAAAGTGCACGCCACCGATGCCAGCAATGCCAGCCGAACAATGCTGTTTAATATTCATCAGCAATGCTGGGATGACGAACTGCTACAGCTGTTTAACATTCCCGCGCCGTTATTGCCCCAGGTTCGAGACAATGCCAGCCATTTTGGGCAAACACAGAGCGAAATACTGGGCAACACCATACCGGTTCTCAGTATGATAGGCGATCAGCAATCAGCATTGCTCGGACAAGCCTGTATTGAAAAGGGCATGGGTAAAAGCACCTACGGCACCGGCTGTTTTGTCGTGGTAAATACCGGCACACAGGTGCTAAACAGTCAGCATAAATTACTCAGTACTGTCGGCTGGCGCCTTGCCGGCAAAACCACTTATGCACTCGAAGGTAGCATTTTTATGGCCGGTGCTACAGTGCAATGGCTACGCGATAAATTGGGTATTATTCAGCACGCCCGCGATACTGAGGCGTTAGCACGTCAAAGTAACTATCATCAATCCGAGTTACTCATTCCTGCCTTTACTGGCCTTGGAGCTCCTTACTGGCAGCCCGGAGTACAAGCAGCGTTATTTGGTATGACACGCAACACTGGGCCTGCTCAGCTAGCTGCAGCAGCACTGTGCAGCGTGGCCTATCAAAGCCGTGATTTACTTTGCGCTATGCAGCAAGATGGCATCAGTATAGATAGCCTGCGGGTAGATGGCGGCATGACAGCAAACTACTGGTTTTTACAAGCACTGGCTGATCTTAGCCAAACTCCCGTTATCCGCTGTCATACCAGTGATGCCACAGCGTTTGGCGCGGCTTTTTTGGCCGCATTGCAACTAGGCTGGTTTAATCAAATGGCGGATATCACAGCGCTGTGGCAAAGCGATGCGCAATTTAGCCCAGGTCTGGCGGCAAATACGGCACTGGCGCTGCATCAACGCTGGCAGCGGGCCACCACTGCATTAATTGCTTTGAATTTGAGCTTGTCTGACTGAGATGTTTACTAGTTCGGTAACAAAGTTATAACCTACTGAGATAAAAATCTTTTTTAAAATTAAAAAAATAATCTTGCGTAATATTTACACAGCAATTAGAATGCGCTCGCTCGAAAGGCAAGTCTCCTGAAAAGGAGAACACGCAAAGCTTCAGGTCTAAGGGTTGCCGTAAGGCATCTACGATAGCTGGGCTGCCGTCGCAAAGTGCGATGTTTATTCTGCTCTGTCAGAGTTAAACGACATGCCTTATGTCCTTTCGTAAGCTGCAACCCAGGTTGCATAAATGATTGTAAATTAACTCACATTTTGGAGCTTGAATATGAACGTAAAATTATTCTCTTTAGCCACTGTTATCGCCGCAACTTCATTTATCAGTGCTCCAGTTGCCGCTGATGATCAATTAGCTATATCTATTTGCTCTTATGTTGCTGCCGATAGCAAAACCAATCTGCGCAAAGCCCTGTCTGACAATCGCTTACGTCTGCGTAATGTATATGACGGTATTGTGTGCGATGGTTTACCACTGGTTCGCCACGCAATTAAACACAATGCTGAAGACACAGCGGGTTTCATTATCAGCCAACTGCCAGGCAGCCAGGTTGCCGCATCAGGTGATGCTGAATGGGCTGCCAGCAATGGTTTTGCTGCATCGCCAATTATCAATGCGATTAAAGAACGCAGTGCCAGCTAATTAGCTTATTGATACAAACAAGGCGCCTAAACGGCGCCTTGTTGTTTTTACGCCACAGCAAATTTAACTGTACGCCATTGGTAAGCTACTCGCTGTTCAAACTTTGAGTGCAAAACAATGCTGTTTTACGTGTTCTGCAATACCTACTCCAGCCTCAGACATCGTTAAATAGGTTTGATCTGCACCGGCAGCGATAATGTCGCGTGCTTCATCATCGTGCATACTGTGCGACACAATAAAACCATTAAAACCCGCATTACGTAATTTGCTGGCGGCAATCATTTTCGCCTCAACGTCATTCATGCTAAGAATAACGGCTTCAACTTTGCCAAAATCCAAGCCCTGCCAAAACACTTGATCTTCGGCGTCCGCGTAAAAAATATTGATGCCTTTTTTCTGGTGCGCGGCAACTTTTGCCGGGTCAGAATCCATAGCAATAATATTGCGGCTGGTTTGCAAATAATTATATGCCGAGGTTCCGGTGCGTCCCATGCCCATAATGAGTACATCCGCATCGCCCAACGATACCGGTTGTTCGTCCGGGTGATGAATATTACGTTCAAATTTAAGTAGGTGCTGACAAAGCTTCTCATATAGCGGGTGTGCCATGCGGTTAAGTGGTGCAGAGATTACAAAAGATATCGCTACTGTTAACGCCAGCGGTATTAACCATTCCGGTAATACTACGCTGGCAACGATCAGACCAAATTCACTGTAATTGGTCAGGCTAATGCTGGTTAAAAATGCACTGCGTGCACGTAATTTAAATAGAATTAATAGCAAGAAGAATAGCAGTGCTTTAACAGGAAGCAGCAACGACATCACCCCGGCAAATAGCCAGGCATTAGCATCTGGTAAGCCATCGATGCCTATTTGCAAAAAGAAGCCGACCAGAAAAAACTCTTTAATGCTCCACAAAGATTTAGACAACTCGCCAGCACGGGCGTGCTTCGCCAACATGGCACCGAACACCAAAGCGCCCAATTCAGAGCTTAAACCTACCAGCTCAAAACCCTGACCGCCAATCACCAGCGCCAGCAATAAACCAAACAAGATCAGTAAGTCTTCATGACCGCTGGCATCAAGTAATTTGTAAAGCAGTGGCCGCAACAGTGGCAAAGCAAACACCAGTAGCGCCCACGGCGAAGGTGTCGTGCCATTGGCCAGGCTCATTACCAGTAAGGCTAGTAAATCCTGCATGATCAAGATCCCTATTGCCACCCGGCCGTGAAAAGCACGTATTTCGCGTTTACCTTCCAGCACTTTCGCCGCCAAAACGGTACTGGAAAACGCTAACGCCACCGCCAGCATTAACGCCTGATACCAGCTAACTTCAAAAATAAACAGCACTGCCGGCAGCGTTAAAATAATTGACAGCGCAAAATGCAACATGCTGCCACCCAACACCTCGGGTTTACCCAAGCTGCGCACATTAAGTTTTAAACCGACAGTAAATAACAGCAGCAAGACACCTAAATGAGCGATGTGATGAATAATCGACGGCCCCTCTGGCGGCAAGCTCATTTCTGAGGCGGTGGCCGAGATAACAAAACCAGCCAACAAATACCCTACTAGCGGCGGCAAACCAATGGCCCGCACCAGCAACCCCAATGAAAAAGCAAAACCAATCCAAACCGCTTCAAGCATCTGTAGATCCCATTTTTATCTTATATTCTTAAAACTACTTAAAATTTATTGCCACTGTATTAATGTGGATCATTAATGTCGTGTTTCACTGTGGCTACCGAGTCGTCTTTTCGCCGGGTAAACACATTACCATTGTTACGGTGTATCCATTCGTTATAGGTACGGTGTACACCACGACGCATTGCACTGAAAGCCTTACAACAAATCGATTCCCACTAACACTGCAATGACTAGCAGCGCCAATTTAATCGCGACCAGTTCCAAACCAATAATAAAACCACATAGCAACGCCGTACCTAGCTCGGTCCAGGCGAAAGGACTGATGTCAAAAATCAACTGCCAATCCAGCATGGTTGCTCCTTAGTCTTTGCGGGCCTGTAACTTTGCTGCCAACCATTCAGCCTGAGTTATTGGAGAGGTTTCAGTGTCACGCAACTGCTGTAAGTCTGCGTCCTGTTTTCGCTTAGCAAGCTTTTGTAATATAGCGTAATTTTCGCTATCCGTGCGCTTATTCCAATCGACAATTTCGGTAATATGACGAAAACAGCCAACGCACACTTTATCGGCATTTAAGCGACAACACGCCACACACGGTGATTCAACCATACATTTACTCCTGTTTTATCGGTTTTTGCCTGTGTTCTGGCGCAAGGTTATTGCGAATAACTTAACTCCGGCGCGTGTTTATGTCACTCTGCTGGTGCAGCATACCAACGACAATAAAAATAGCAAAAACAACTGACAGGAACCCGTACATGAAAACCCCTATCCCTACCTTGCTGGCACTGACTGTCAGCAGCTTTTTTTTACAGGCAGAAACCGAACAAGAACCCGCCTGGGATGTCAACGCACCACAAGGCCAGTTTGCAACAGTTAACATTAAGGTGACCCAAGGTAGTTGGATGAACGTGACGGTAAGCCCGGATGGCAAAACCATTGCCTTTGACTTGTTGGGCGATATTTACACCATGCCAATAAATGGCGGTACTGCCAAACAACTGACAACAGACATTGGCTGGCAAATGCAGCCTACCTTTAGCCCCGATGGCAAACACATTGCTTATACCAGTGATGAAGGCGGTGGCGATAATATATGGCTAATGAACAGCGACGGCAGCGAACCCCGTGCGGTTACCAATGAAACCTTTCGGTTGTTAAACAGCCCGGCCTGGAGCCCGGATGGTGAATTTATTGTCGCCCGCAAACACTTTACCGCCAGCCGCTCCTTAGGTGCCGGCGAGATATGGCAATACCATAAAACCGGCGGCAGCGGCATTATGCTGACTGAGCGGCCAAATGATCAGAAAGATTTAGGCGAGCCGGCATTTTCGCCCGATGGCAAATACATTTACTTTTCGCAAGATGACACCCCGGGTAAAACCTTTCATTACAGCAAAGACTCAGAAAGCGGCATTTACCAAATAAAACGCTTTGAGCGCGACAGCGGTAAGTGGGACGTAGTGCTGGACGGCGCCGGTGGTGCTATTCGGCCAACGCCGTCGCCCGACGGTAAATACCTGGCTTATATTCGCCGGGTAGATTTTCAAAGCACGCTGTTTTTATACGATTTAGCCAGCGGAGAACATATCAAACTGTATGATGGCTTAGACCGCGATATGCAAGAAACCTGGGCTATCCATGGTGTTTACCCCACGCTGGCCTGGACGCCGGATAACAAAGCGCTACTGTTTTGGGCCGGCGGCGATATTAAAAAATTAACTGTCGCCGATAAAAAAGTCAGTACGGTGCCGTTTAACGTCGACACCAACAAGCAAATTCAAACAGCAGTACGGGTAAAACAGGATATCGACAAAGAGCAGTTTAATACTAAAATGCTGCGTTTTGTGCAGGTATCACCCGATGGTAAACAGGCAGTATTTACCGCACTCGGACACTTATATATTACCGATGTCGACAACCCAAAACCGCGCCGCTTAACTAAGCAAAGTACCGACTTTGAATACTACCCACAGTTTTCCCGCGACGGTAAAGAGCTGGTATACGTTAGCTGGAACGACAACAGCCAGGGCGCGGTAAATGTGCTGAATTTGCGTAACGGTCGCATCAGCAAGCTGACCAGCGAGCCAGGCAAATACGTTGAGCCAGCATTCAGTCCTGATGGTAAAACAGTGGTATACCGTAAAGCCGGTGCAGGAGATTTGCTACCACGGCAATGGTCATTAAACACAGGTCTTTACCAAATCAGTAGTAAAGGCGGTAAAGCGGACCTTATTAGCCGCAATGGTCACTCGCCGATGTTCGCTGAACGTAATGATGTGGTGTATGCCATGGACTACGGTAAATCTCCCAGCCTAATCCGAATTGATTTAACCAAACACAGTCAGCAAACGCTGTATACCGCCAAATTTGGTACCGAATTTAAACTGTCACCCGATGGCAAATACCTGGCGTTTGCCGATCGCTTTAAAGTGTTTGTAACGCCGTTTACCGAGCGCGGCAGTGTCATTGATATCAGCGGCAACGATAAGCAGTTTCCGGTAAAACAACTGTCGGTGCGTGCCGGCGAGCACATAAGCTGGAGCGGCAACAGCCGTCATCTTTACTGGAGCTTAGGCCCGGAACTATATCATGCCAGCATTGAAGGCTTATTCGAGTTGGCTGATAAAACCGATTTTACCGCCAAAAACGGCGTTAATCTGGGTTTTAGTGTGCCCACCGACAGCCCGCGCGGCAACGTGGCCTTCGTTGGCGGCCAGGTCATTACCATGAACGGCGATGAAGTTATTCAAGATGGCGTAGTACTGGTAGAAAACAACAAAATTAAAGCGGTAGGTAAACGCGGAGAAATTGCGGTGCCAACCAGTGCAACAATATTTGATGTCACTGGCAAAACTATTATGCCAGGATTGTTTGACGCCCATGCCCATGGTAGTCAGGGTAGCAATCAGATAATACCGCAGCAAAACTGGCTGAATTATGCCTCGCTGGCTTTTGGTGTAACAGCAATCCATGACCCGTCAAACGACACCCGTGAAGTGTTTGCCGCCAGTGAAATGCAGCAAGCTGGACGAATCGCAGGGCCACGTATTTTCTCAACCGGTACTATTTTATACGGCGCCGAAGGTGCGGGTTATACCTCGCATATTGATAGCCTCGACGATGCAAAATTTCACTTAGAACGTTTGCAAAAAGCCGGCGCTTTTAGTGTGAAAAGCTATAATCAGCCCCGAAGGAATCAACGCCAACAGGTGATACAGGCAGCGCGCGAGTTGAACATGATGGTGGTACCGGAAGGTGGCTCGTTAATGCAACATAACCTGACCATGATTGTCGATGGTCACACTACCATTGAACATGCATTACCCGCGGCAAAGGTGTACGACGATATCAAGCAGCTGTGGCAAGCCAGCAAAACGGCCTACACGCCAACGTTAAACGTGGCTTACGGCGGTATTTGGGGCGAAAACTATTGGTATGACAAAACGGAAGTGTGGAAACATCCTAAACTGCGCACCTATGTGCCAATGGACCAGCTGGCACCTCGCAGTATGCGTCGCCCCACCGCACCGGATAATCACTACAACCACTTTAATGTGGTGAAAACCGCCAAAGAACTGAGTGATGTTGGTGTAGTGGCAAATATTGGTGCTCACGGCCAACGTGAAGGTTTGGGCGCTCACTGGGAAATCTGGATGTTTGCTCAAGGCGGCATGAGCCCGCTGGAGGCATTAAAAACCGCCACCATTAACCCGGCAAAAACTTTTGCAATGGATCATCAGTTAGGCTCGCTTGAGCCTGGCAAACTTGCCGATTTAATTGTGATAGACGGCAATCCATTAGAGGATATACGTGTTAGTGACCGGGTTACCCATACCATGGTAAACGGCCGCTTGTTCGATGCCAATACGTTAAACGAAATCGGTCTGCGCGACGTGAAGCGCCTGCCGTTTGAGTTTGAACCGCGTTAATTCAGTGGGTCTTCCAATAGGGGCAAAGTAATTTGCCCCTATTTTTATGCTTATTACTCAAATAATTACTATCAGCACAACTTAACAATGTAGACTTTAGCTGAGAGTTCATTTGTACAACTCCTGCTACGCAGTCAAACAACTTAAGGCATGAGTAGTAAATGCAACTGATTGCGATATTGTTCTTCTTCCTGGCTATCAAATGGCAAAACTACATCGTCTTTACCGTTGCCGGTTAAATCAAATACCCGCACTTTGCGTGCATCACGTGGTAGGTTGAGCTTAAAGCGCTCGCTCTTGCGACTGAATAAACGTTTAGTTTCATGCTGATAGAGTCGCAGTTCAGTCGTACCCTCGCCCAGCAACAATGACTTCTCACCGTTGCCTTGCGTATCGGCCAGTAAAAACAGCGGCATATCGTAGCGCAGGTTTCCTATGCTAACGTCAATAGTGGCGTGCTGGCGAAAATCGGCTTTTTCGGCGTATTGCCGCTGTGTATTTAACAGATAGAAATCGATGTCCAAATTAGCACTACCACGCAACAGCACCCGAATAATAGTGCCAACGCCAAAGTGGGTACTGGGAATATAAAAGTCTTTGCGGCCATCATTGTTAAAGTCATCTATTACCACATCTATTGGCGAAGTATCGGTGGTTATAAAGGTGTCAGGTTCAACGTTAAAGGCTAGTCCCTGTGGTGTTACGCGGCCAAAGTGAACGCGAAAACTGTTATTACGCTCCAACGCATCGGCTAACTGCTCGCGGTTAATCACTAAATCCGCCACACCGTCGCCATCTATATCGCTAATGTCGCGCAGCGTATCAATATTCTGGCCATTGTAACTGCGCCCGGCGTCGTTACGCTGATCGGCTTCCTGCTCGGTTGACAAGGTTACTGGCCAATCAGCCATAACCGGTTCAGTGGCAAAACCACCATCGGCTTGTTGTAAGAACAGTTGCACTTTCCCCTGCCAGACAAAAGCAATGTCTGGGCGATTGTCCTGATTAATATCAACAATATAATGTTGCCTTGGCGTGTAATCGGGGCTGTTGCGCCAGCTTTGTACCTGTGCAGGAATAGCCAGTGCATAATGCTTAAAACTGCCATCGCTTTGCTGACGGTATAAATGCGTGTATTGAAAATCGGCGATAAGGAAATCGGTTAAACCAGAGCCTAAATCAACAACAAACTCAGCCTCTCGTAAACGATTCTGATCCAACACTCGATATATAGATTGCGCTGTAAAAAGCACTTTCGCTCCACTGCCGTCACTGTTTAGCCGGCTAACGCCACCCAGCCCCAAAAAAACCAAGGTCGGCGCCTTTTCCCCCACCAGTTTAGCCTGATTAAAAAACTGTGCATCTTCGGGTATGCTCAGCGGTCGGCTCGTGTACGTGGTCAAATCGACCAGACTTAACCCGCGGAAAAACTGGCTATATCCCGATACTGCCAACTGCTTACGCTCAGCTAAATGAAGCAAGCTGCCATTGGGAGGATGAGGCAGCTGTATTATCTGAGTAGTCATAGTGCCCGCCTGCGCAAGCGCAGAAAAACCAAACAGTAACAAAGTTGCCAGGTATCTATTCACGTCGACGTTGTCCTTGTTATCGCCAGTAAGTTAGCTCTGATAACAGTACTGCGATAAAGTTGCTGGTGATTAATAAAAACTTAGGGCTGACGGTTTAATATTTGCGCGCGGATCTGCGCCACCTCACCACTATCGACCATTTGCTGCCAATATTGTTGCAGTTGAATTTGCATAGCGGGTGCAATACTGCGGCGGCTAAATGCGAAGTACACCGGGTTTTCGTGCAGTACAAAAAATTTAACATACCGCTTAGCGAGTTCAGGTCGGCTCAGTAATTCGTCGACTATCATTTCATCTTCCAACGAAGCTATCACTCGACCAGAAGCCAGCATGGCTAGTTTCTGTTGGTTGCCTGATGCATAAAATAATCTACTTGTTAGCTGCGGATCATCAGCCAACATATGATGCCATTCAGGCCCGTAATACGCGCCCTCTGTTACTGATATTGCACCATTCATACGTAATAACTGTGCAAGACTATTCACGGTATGAGCAAGGCGCCGATAGCCGACAACCACCATGCGTTCAGTATGATGCGGACCAATAAAATAACTATATTGGCTGCGCTCGGCCGTCTCTGACATGGCCACCATAACGTCGAGCTCTCCGTCTTCCAACATTTTAATCGCCCGCCCTGCCGGTATTGACACCGGCTGCGCCGTACAATTAACTTTTTGTAGCAGATGGTCAAGTAAGGCATAAGATTGCCTTGATAACCAAGTCTGGCTATGTGCGCCTGCAGCGTCACTTTGCTGCTCCGATTCTACACGCACACTGAATTGACACGGTGTTTGCTGTGCACTAACCGAAACACAGCTAAACAGCAGCAGTAAGGCTAATAGCCATTGCTGACGGGATAACCACATTATCTCTAACTCTGAGTAAGCATTAGGGTCAATATAGCCTTGTGCTAAACCTGCAGCAAGCTGCATTTTCCCTTATAAAAAAGCCAGCAATTTGCTGGCCTTTGAAGTTGAACACACATTAAACTGAAAATTATCGCGCGTTAGTACTCTCAAAAATTTTATCAGCGGAAGCTGCAACAAAACCGGTATACAGCAAACCGTCAGCTACCGCATAACGGCGGGCAAACTCGTAAAAGCAGCTGGGAATGGTTGCCACAACATCACTAAACTGCACCTGATGCAGATCGGCCAGCGTGGAAGACTGCTCTAAATACACCTGTGGCGTACCTTTTATTTCGCCACCCGACATATTTAGTAAAAAACCAGCCTCTTTCAGTGCGTTGTTAACTTGCTCTAAGCTATCAAAGCTATGTAAGTCATTCACGCTTACTGTGAAGTGGTTTGCACGATAGCCCCAGGCAGACACCCAGGCAGCATATTCGCTTTCTGCTAACAGCTTCTCGTAGGTTGCCTGGCTTACCTGCCAATGCGTGCCACTGTAGAGGAAGTTATCTGCCGTTACTGCCTCTGCGGGTATTTGCTCGACTAACGCTGTGATAGTGTCTCGCAAATAGGCTGAACACTTATCTAGTAGCAGTTCGGAGATAAATACTTTCGGCAAACTGCGATCGGGGTGCTCGTAATGTTTGGCATACAGCTTTTTTGCTTCAAAATGGTATTCACCACATTCTTCATAGCCCAGCGCTTTAAAATGCGCCGCTAACTTCTCCAACCCTACCTTTTCCAGGTTAAAGGTACGCAGCGCGATATGGTCGTTTATCACGTCATCTTGCTGCGAGCTGCCGAGTAACTGGTGTACTTGTTTGGCAGATGGGGTCACCGCTACATAGTCTTGCCACAGATTGGCAAACAACACTTTTACATCAGTATGCATTTTTAATCCGCCTTAACATTTTTTCCGGTTATTACTTGATTGGCCCTCAGGCCTTATCCAACACTATAAATCTTGCCATGTCGCCATTGTGCAGGCGCAGTGTATCGGCAAATTCTGCGCTTAGCAGCAACAGCTGCTGATCTGCATCAAACTTTGCGTTTTTACTAAAGCTGGCGCGAAAGCCTTGCAGTTCGGTATTCGCCACGGCCAGCGTTTGCTCACCTTGCACATCGGCAATTTTCACCTGTACTTTCTTACTTGCCGCCACCGACTTTATCTGGCTTAGCCTCGCCTCTACTGTCGGGCCGGCATCAAACAAGTCGATATAACCACGATGAGCAAAGCCTTCACTTTCCAGCATCTTCAGTGCCGGTTTGGTATTTTGATGCACCTGGCCTATTACCTGCTGCGCCGACTCTGGCAACAAACCCACATAAATCGGATGGCGCGGCATCAGCTCAGCAATAAAGGCTTTTTTACCTACCCCAATCAAGTGATCTGCGGTTGGGAAATCAATGGTTAAAAACAGCTTTTGTAACCAGTGCCAAAATGGCGGTTGGCCGCTTTCATCAGCCGCACCACGCATCTCAGCAATGACTCTATCGCTAAATCGCTGTGGATGCTCTGCCATAAACAAAAACCGTACCTTGGATAAAAACCGGCCGGCGTGGTTGCGCCGATAGCTTTCACGCAAAAACAGCGTACAAATTTCTGACGCACCGGTGTAATCGTTACACAACGTCAGGGTGCGCAGCTGGTTAAATACATTTAACTCAGCGCTATGGTGAATCACTGTATTCTGCTGAAAGTGATACAGCGGCGTGCTTAAGCCCACCGCAGCTTCAATACCGGTAGTGCCGACAATTTCACCCGTCTGGGTATCTTCCAACACAAACAAATAACCCTGATCACCCGGGCCATCAATCTTGGCGGCAAAGCTGTGCTCAGCATGGTCAATTTTTTGCTTTAAACGCACATCGTTTACCGGCAGCGAGGTAAAACCAGCACCTGACTCGATAGCGATCTGCTTTAACGCTGTGAAATCTGCTGCCGTTATCGGCCGGATCACTAACATGATTTACGCCTTCACTACTTGTGCAACAGCATTCTCAAAGCGCGCTAAGCCTTCAATGATATCGGCATCAGGGATAACCAGTGACGGTGCAAAGCGCACTACGCTAGTACCGGCAACCAGTGCCATTAAGCCCTGATCTGCCGCCGCTAACATAAAATCACGCGCTTTTCCGGCGTAATCGCTGTTTAATACCGCACCTATTAACAAACCTGCACCGCGCACTTCACTAAATACATGGTACTTTTCGTTAATTTTTGCCAAGCCATCTTTAAACAGCTGCTCTTTTGCTTTAACGCCAGCAAGTACCCCAGGGGTATTTACGGTGTTAACTGCTGCTAAGGCCACAGCGCAGGCCAAGGGGTTGCCGCCATAGGTAGAGCCGTGTGTGCCAACAACTAAATGCTTAGCAATTACAGTCGTGGTTAACATAGCACCAATCGGGAAGCCGCCGCCCAGTGCTTTTGCGGTAGTTAAGATATCCGGCGTAACGCCGTAGCCCATATAGGCATAAAGCTCACCCGTACGACCCACACCGGTTTGCACTTCATCAAAAATCAGCAGGGCATTGTGCGCATCGCACAGCTCACGCACGCCTTGAATAAATTCAGCTGTGGCCGGCATTACACCGCCTTCGCCTTGCACCGGTTCAACCATTACCGCACAGGTATTGGCGTTAATCAGCGCTTTTACGCTGTCCAGATTGTTAAACTCACCGTGTACGATCGCTTCTGGCTTAGGGCCAAAACCGTCTGAATACGCAGGCTGGCCACCCACGGTGACGGTAAAGAAAGTACGGCCATGAAAGCCTTGCTTAAAAGCAATAATCTGGTTTTTTTGCTCACCGTAGTTATCTTTAGCCACGCGACGTGCCAGTTTTAATGCCGCTTCGTTGGCTTCGGCGCCAGAGTTAGCAAAATAGACTTTCTCAGCAAAGGTGCTGTCAACCAGGGCTTTAGCCAACAGCAACGCCGGTTCGTTGGTCATCACGTTAGATAAATGCCACAGCTTATCAGCCTGATCTTTTAACGCAGTAACTAACGCTGGATGGCAATGCCCTAAGCAGTTAACGGCGATACCGCCGGCAAAATCGATAAACTCCGCACCGTTTTGATCCCAAACACGAGAGCCTTCGCCTTTTAGCGGAATAATTTTTGATGGCGCATAGTTGGGTACCATCACGTCATCAAATAAACTTCTTGTTACCTGCATAAAAACCTCACTGTTGCGTTAAAGCGGCCTGCCTTTATTTACATAGTCGGTGGCTGGCACGGGTAAATGTAGCGCTATTATATTGCGTGCAGCCGTCATATTGCAGTATCATTATCGACAATTTTAATGGCCAACACTGCAATTTAACGCAAAGGATTAGCAAAATGATAAGCAAGGAAGATGAAAAGCTATTGGCGGTGCTAAAACACAACGCCCGCGCCAGTATTTCTGATTTAGCCCGCATGCTGGATTTATCCCGCTCCACGGTACAAACCCGTATTGCCCGCTTAGAGCAAAGCGGCGTGATTAAAGGCTATTCCGTCGATTACGGTGAAGACTACCTGGCGTCACTGGTTTCGGCCCATGTCAGTATTAAAGTGCGACAAAAACTCACCGCCAAAACCAACATTGAACTTAAACAAATCGCCCAGGTATCTGCACTTTACGCCATCAGCGGCGAGTACGACCTTATCGCCATAGTACAGGCACAAAGCACTGAACAGCTAAGCCATATTCTGGATGATATCGGCAATTTAGACGGCGTAGAGCGCACCAACTCCTCGGTGATCTTAGAAACCAAGTTTAAACGTTAAAGTGATAAATAAAGAAACCTATAGATAACAAGTTGTAAATAAAACTTGCTGTAGCCATAACCACGTTTTAAAATTCGTGCAATTTACCGATAAGGATATGGTTATGGCTGAGATTCTACTTCCTACCCGAGCAACCAGAGCAAGCTCATTATTTACAGATAACGCTGCGCAACTGCAGCACGCTAATAATGTTAACCGCAATATCGTTACTGATATCATGCCGGCATACAAGCCTTACCTGCTGTCTGCCGGAGTAAACGACTCTCGTTTTCATCAACAAATGTGTACTATTCCAGAAAAGAATCTCACTGTCATCGCAGAAACTGCTCAACACTATGGTGATATGACAGTTCCTATTGCGGAGCTTGTTGAAAATGAGATTGTCCCATTTTTACATAATTATCAGGACTTTGGACTGCCCGCATCCTCCGCAGTCATAGGTGCAATGTCAGAACAAGCAACTGGCCTACACAAAGCTCTGGCGAAGTATCAAGCAGCGTTAGTCGACTTACACAACACGAGTAAATCACAACAGCAGCAGTCTGGTGCACGAGCGAAAGGCGCTTACAATCCTGTTATCAAGCAAAAAGTGACAAGAGTAAAGCTTGCGCATGCTGAGTTAAACAGTATGTTTAAACACCAACTTGAACGATATGCCGCTATTCACAAAAGTAGTAAGGTGCAAAGCGTTTTAAGCGATGTAAACAAAGGCATCAATATTGCCAAAGATGGTAAAGATATGCGCGGCTCTTCAAGAGGCAGTTTACGTACAGCGCAATCCCTCACCATTACCAGTAGTAAGCAAGTCAGCACGTTAAGTAACTATGCAAAACATGCCAGACTTGGTGGTTCTGCATTAATTGTTGTTGACGCAGGTTTGAGGGTCAACAAGGTGCGTTCAGCCAGAGCCAGAGGCCAAGATGCTAACCGCGTTGCAGTAACCGAAGGCGCTGGTTTTGTTGCATCGACCGCGGCAGGTATATTTACTGCGAAAGCAGTTATAGGCTTAGGGATAGCGCTTAGCGTGACACCTGTAGGCCTTTTTGTATTAATTGGAGTTGGCCTCACTGCAGGTTACTACGCAGCAACCACTGCTGATGAGAAAACCAAACAGTGGGCAGGTAACGAGTATGACCGTTATAGAAATGGTAATTAATTGTGGGTGAGTCAGTTTATGAGCTCTGGATTGGCCGCACTGCCCTGCTACTGCTGGTATCTTTGGTCATTTCATGGCTAATATTTGCCAGTTTTAGTATGCGCCCAATAGAAAAAAAAATGCGTGATGCTGAATTAAATGATGTAAGTCAGCTTGACGGTCCGGGCTGGCGAGTTGTTTGGTATGCCTGGGCTATTTTTCTACCGATATGCTGGTGTAATAATGCAAGTGATCCAGTGCTGAATCCCGTAAATGTGAAAAAATTTGCCACCCGTAAAGATTGGTGGTTAGCAGCCTGGTTTTTTCTATCTGGCTATATGTTTATTGCCCTGATTATTATTGATGAAATTTTTTGGTCCTAAAAATGTAATTTATAAGATACCCGCTGCCAACGTCATTCGGCATATTCATTAGCTTTAACAAGGATGTATGCATGCCATTTATGCAAAAACTACGCTTGCGCTTTAAATATGGCCCTGAGCTTTTAAAACTGCAGCAACAAGTTGACCAATTACAGGCAGACAAAGCCGGGGATGCAGCTTTGGAGCCGGTGCTAGCCAAACTGGCAGAACGTTATATTGATTTTAATTTTAAAGCCGAAGGTTTGGCGTTATTACCTGAGGTAGTGCGCCTGCAGCAAAAGCTATTTGGTCAATACAGTGAACAGCTGCTGGCGACCTATGAGCAATACTGCTTTGCTTATGACGGCGATAAAAAAGTAATACCCTATTACCGCTTAGTTCTTCAACAACTGCAACACTTACGTGATACTAAACACGATGAGGCTGCTACCTTGTATGAGCTGGCAGAGCTTTATGAAGATTGGGATTTACTGGCAGACGCTGAGCACTACCTGCAGCAAAGCCTTGAAGTAGCCAAAAGCTGCGTGGTTAAAGATGATGAGGATTTATCATCCTATGTTTATTTCCTCGCTGACTTTTATGGCCGTCATCAACGACACGATGACGCAACTGCCACCGTTAACCTTTATCTGCTGCATATTGGCCGAAATGGCCCGCCTTCGCGCTTTGCCTACAGTGCATACCTTAGAGTATTAGCTGGTGTATATGAAAACAAAGGCGACCTGCTTAAGCAACAACAACTGATAAAAAAAGCCGACTCTATAATCGACGACTCGTTCGTCGCTGTGGACATGCACTCGCCTACCGACTCAGTAATATCAGTTGACAAGGCATCACTACGCAAGCCCGCGATGCTGCTGTTTGTAATAGCAGCTGTAATTATCGCTGGACTGCCGTTTATTTGAGCTTACTTTAACAAGGTTACCGTTGGCTCGCGCTGTTGTTGCCACAGCGCCGGGTTAGCGCGTAAATACGCAATAAACGCCTGGGCGGCGACTTTACAATCTACACCGTCTGTTTTGCACGGTAGCGCGGCAACATTATGATATTGCGTAGTAAAAGACTGCTGACCGCTACTGTCTTGTATAGCGATAACGCGTTTAACCGGATATAACACCACTTGCTGCTGGCGCAGGATAATATCCAGCCGGTCGCTGTGTTCTGCCTGCAGTTGCTGCAGCAACTGCCAACCGTCATTGCCATCGGCCAGATAACTGGTGGTTACCAGGCTATAACGTTGTAGCGGCTGAACAGTTTGCCAGCTGCCGTCGTGTTTAATATCCAGCGTGGTTAATTCTGCGGTAGCCGGGCCGGTTTGCTTCGCCACATAGCGTATTCCGGCAACATAAGGAAACTTACCGGTATGGGCACCGGCGACCACCGACTGACTAATAATATCGGTCAGTAGCATGCGCAAATCTGTACCGCTGATACTCAGCACGCTAAGCGGTGTATCAAACGGCAGTACTTCCAGGCGAATATTACCTTCGCGCACCTCACCGGCCGCCAAAGGCGCACGGATATTGCCAGCCGCAACCAATGACAGCTGCACCGGGCGTTTCATAAGGTGTTGTACCGCATCCTGGTTAACATAGTTAAGCATGGCATCGGCTATATGCCCTGCCAGCGGCGAACCATGCTGGTCGCTGCCGCCGCTACCGGGCAGGCGCACATGCGGCACTTCGCTTTCGGTGCTGCTAATCACTGCACCGTAGGCTTGCTGTACAGCCGGTAAATAACTGCTATCCAGTACAGCGCGCAGCGCGGTATCTTCGGCCACAATGGCGGTGCGCGGCAGACCGGCAACATAACGCTCTGTCGCAGCTTGTTCAGCTGCAGCAATACGGCTGGCTTCATTACGCAGCGCTGAGCGAAAATAATCTGTGCCCGCCAGCAAGGTATTTTGCCCGGCACAGCTTAGCAGAGCACCGGTTGCGTCAAATTTAATTTCAGCCAAGCCCACAGCCTGCGCAAACTGCCCTGCCTGCACCACACAGGTCTTACCTTTGCCATCCGGGTTAGTTACCAGCTGAGCATAGGGCCGTTGGTTGCCTAAGTACCAGTGGCGAAAATCACCTAGCAGACTGTGCGAGTGGCCACCGACAATGGCATCGATACCATTTACCACGCTGGCCAGCGCCAGGTCGCGCTGATTCCCCAAGTGCGTTAGCGCGATAATGTGCTTAACTCCCTGCGCCGTTAATACATCGACGGTATGCTGCGCACTTTGCATTTCATTGTTAAATATTACCGCACCGGTATCGGGTGCTATGGCGCGCATATCCTCAAGCGCAAGGCCAAATACCGCCACCAGCTCACGCCCTGCTGCTGCATCAACACTCGCCACAGCTTTCAATTGGTTGTTGTCCAGTACAAATAAGCTGTAAGGCTTCAGGTTTTGGCTATTTACCAACAGCGGCTCAGCCCTGGTATCAACGTTGGCAGCCAGCAAAGGAAAGTTTACCTTGTCGACAAAGTCCGCCAGTTTGCTCAGGCCAATATCAAACTCATGGTTACCCAGCGCCATGGCATCAATGTTCATTCGGTTTAACACATCGATATTGATGCGCTGCTCAAACAGCTCAAAATAAGCACTGCCTTTAAACGCATCACCGCCATGTAAAAACAGCGCTGGCACACCCTCTTGCGCAGCTTGCTGCCTTAACTGCTTAGCTTGGGTCAATAAACGCGGATGACCGCCAATGAAGGTAAAGATAGGCTCACCGGCAGCGTCTTTTACGTTAGCCGGGCTGGCATCGAATTGTGAGTGGGTGTCGTTGATATGTATAAGACGTACAGTAAAAACCTGTTGTTGCGGCATTGGCACAGTGCAGCCACAGAGTATTAAAGCAACGGAAACTAGAGAGCAGACAAAACGCATACAAATACCTTTGAGACAACACCAGCATAAGCCGTAATGGCTGCTACCTTAAGCACAAATCTACACTGACTCAAGTAAAAATAGCGTAGCACCGCATGCACCTACTCACAGCAGCCAACCCACTTAATGCCAGGCGACCTGACTGCGCCCCTGCTGTTTAGCACGATACAGAGCACTGTCGGCACGCTCAAACAAACTACGAAAGCTATCGCCGCTTTGTAGCGCGGCCACACCAAAACTAGCGGAGACCTGCAATTGATCTGCCAGCTCAATCTGTAGCAAGCGTTCAATAATACGCTGGCCTATAGCGACGACGGCATCTTGTTCGGTATTGGGTAGTATCACGACAAACTCATCACCGCCATAACGACCAATTACATCAGTTGGCCGCAGAAGATGCTGCGTTACCTGACACGCTTGCTGCAATACCTGATCGCCGACACTATGGCCTAACTGATCGTTAATCTGCTTAAAATGATCAATATCAAACACCATCAAGCACAGCGGTTGAGCTTGCTCCAGGCAGCGGCTGATTTCCAGCTCGGCCCGTTGTTGTAAATGATCGCGTGACGCCACCTGAGTTAAACTGTCAGTTGCGGCGATAAGCCTTAGTTGATAATTCGCGGCTGTCAGCGTAGGCACAGCTAATGCAAATAATGCATTGGCTGCGATAACATTAATAGCAAATTGGTACACCATCACATAGTCCATCAACGCCAGCAAATTAACCAACAACGCGATAAAAAAACTGCTCAATGCCACACTAACTGCGTTGAAAAAGGCAGACTCGGTACAGGCAATCCACATATGCGGTATCACCAGAAAAAAAACGGCAAAGGCGCTCTCGGGTGTATTGGCATACCAGGCCAATAACATTGCCAACGTTAACAACGATAAAGTAAGCGCAAGTTTGTACTTAAATTGTGCTGTGGCGATGCGTTGCTGCGGGCCGATATAGTTTTCCAATACAAACTTCGGCGCTGGATACAATACGCTAAGCACGCTGGCAAACAACGGCGCAATAACGACTACGCCGGCTAAATCACCAATCCAGAAGGGTAACCAGGTGCTACTGATTGCAGAAAATGGCAGCATGGCAGATAGCACCAACGCGGCGATAACTGCAATAGTAGCCAGTATTGAACTAAGTGCGGCAATGAGCAAAAAGCCAATAACAAATAACGGCAGGTTGAATTGACCACGATTAGCCAGCTGGCGCAAGATTCGGGCACCGGCATAGTATGGAATGATATGCGCGACACCAAATAGTAAGCCGCCTTGCAGCAACTGCCAAGAATCCAGCTGCAGCTGATAATAATGTCCGGCCCAGAAAGTGATAAGAACACAAGCCGACAACAAGGCTGGAATAGCACGCACACCGACAATAAACAACGCCGCGAAAGTCAGACCGGCAGCCGGGAACCAAACGCTGGCGTGTTCGGTGTATTCCACCAGCAATCCTAGCATCCATACTGCCAACCACAATACGAACAGCAACAGATTCCGCAACAGCATTGATGTAGAAAGTTGCCGGGCAAAACTGGATAATCGCTGATAGAAGTGCGTCATATGCTGCTTATTATTGTTATTTCAGCAAAAGCTTAAGACTGATTATAGCGCTGCGCGAATTTTTTCCGCCAGTGCTTTTATTTTTTCCATATCGCCCATTCCAGCTCCATGGCCGGATAATTTAGATAAATGCTCCGGAATTAAGTGAAAGTGCAAGTGCGGTACTGTCTGGCCTGCAGCAGCGCCGTTTAACTGCATTAGCACTACGCCTTCAACGCCAAGGGTAGATTTAAGCGCCGACATCACTTTTTGCACCGTGGTCATGGTATGGCTAAGCTCGTCTGCCGGAATATCTAACAGCGTCTCAGCCTGAAATTTCGGGATCACCAGGGTATGGCCGTCGGCCTGCGGCATAATATCCATAAAGGCCAGCGTGTAGTCATCTTCGTACACTTTAAAACTGGGGATTTCATCACGCAGAATTTTGGCGAAAATATTGTTGTTATCGTAGCTCATGCAGTTCTCCTTAATGCGGGCCAATACAGCAAACTTAGTCGATTATGCCAGTACTTGACGATATTAAACCAGCTTTTGACGGAACAGATTAGTACGCAAACACGGGTGTTGCAGCAAAGCGTTTTAACTGCACAAATACCGCGCATGAAACCGAAGATGCTGTTCTATAAAGCTGGCGATAAAATAGTAGCTGTGGTCATAACCTGCCTGCAGGCGGATCTCAACCGGCGCAGCGCTTTGCTTGGCGGCAGCAATTAAGCTGTCGGTGCGCAATTGCTCAGGATAAAAACTGTCTGCCGTACCCTGGTCAACCAATAGCGGCAGTGGCTTCTCTGCACTACTTAACAGTAAAGATGCATCATATTGCTGCCATTGGCCTTTATCATCGCCTAAATAGCCGCTAAATGCCTTAATACCCCAGGGGCAATTAACCGGATTGCAAATAGGTGAAAACGCCGAAATGCTGCTATAGCGCTGCGGGTTACGCAGACCAATGACTAAAGCGCCATGACCACCCATCGAATGGCCGCTGATAGCGCGCTTATCCGACAGCGGCAGTGCGGCTTCAATTAACTGCGGCAGTTCGTTAACAATGTACTCGTACATGCGGTAATGCTTAGCAAACGGCTCGCGCGTAGCATTAACGTAAAAGCCGGCGCCAAGGCCAAAATCATAAGCGCCGTCTGCATCATCCGGTACGGCATCACCGCGCGGGCTGGTATCCGGCATAATCAACGCGATACCCAGCTCAGCGGCTACTCGCTGCGCCCCGGCTTTGGCGGAAAAATTCTCATCAGTACAGGTTAAACCCGACAGCCAATACAGCGCCGGCACAGCTTGTGTTTCTGCCTGTGGCGGTAAAAACACCGAAAACTGCATATCACAGCTCAGCGCAGTGGATGTATGGGTAAAACGAATTTGTTTGCCACCAAAGCAAAGCTGTTCGCTGACTTTGCTTAATGTTGAAGTTGTCATAGATTATCCATAGTTTTAAGTCTGGACAGCTTACAACACCCGCCTTGGCTCGTCACAGCAACTCGTTCGCGCTTGCGCGCTCGCTCAGACACTCTGTGCCGACCAAAACGGGGTTCTAATCCGTCCATCACTTACATCTGCTTCTCACTAAAAATGAATCACGGTGCGAATAGACTTACCCTCATGCATCAAATCAAAGGCTTCGTTGATCTGCTCCAGCGGCATGGTATGGGTAATAAAGGTATCCAGCTCAAATTCGCCGTTTAGATACCGCTCAACATAATCCGGCAACTCAGTGCGGCCTTTTACGCCACCAAAGGCCGTACCACGCCACACCCGGCCGGTAACCAGCTGAAATGGCCGGGTCGAAATTTCCTGGCCGGCACCGGCTACACCAATAATGACCGACTCGCCCCAGCCTTTATGGCAGCACTCCAGCGCCGAGCGCATAACGTTAACATTACCGATACACTCAAACGAGAAATCTACGCCACCATCAGTCATTTCAACGATAACGTCCTGAATTGGCTTGTCGAAATTTTTCGGGTTAATAACATCAGTAGCGCCAAGCTTGGTGGCGATATCAAACTTACTTTCGTTAATATCAATAGCGATAATACGGCTGGCTTTGGCCATTACCGCGCCAATAATGGCAGACAAACCGATACCGCCTAAACCGAAAACAGCTACGGTATCGCCCTCTTTCACCTTGGCTGTGTTCATTACCGCGCCCATACCGGTGGTGACACCACAGCCGAGCAAACACACTTTTTCCAGCGGGGCGGCTTTATTAATTTTAGCCAGCGAAATTTCCGGCAAAACTGTGTATTCAGAAAACGTCGAAGTGCCCATGTAGTGATAAATTGGCTTGCCGTCCTTAGAAAAGCGCGTGGTGCCGTCGGGCATTAGCCCCTTCCCCTGGGTGGCACGAATGGCCTGACACAGGTTAGTTTTACCGGACAAACAAAACTTACATTTGCCGCATTCCGGGGTGTACAACGGAATAACATGGTCACCCACTGCAACCGAGGTTACGCCCTCGCCTACAGCTTCTACTACACCACCACCTTCATGGCCTAAAATCGCTGGAAAAATACCTTCAGGATCTTCACCCGACAGCGTAAAAGCATCAGTGTGGCACACGCCGGTGGCGATAATTTTAACCAGCACTTCGCCTTTTTGCGGTGGCATTAAATCCACTTCTTCAATCGATAATGGCTGGCCCGGCCCCCAGGCCACAGCGGCGCGTGTTTTTATCATTTGCATCAGGTTGTCCTTTTTGTTGTTTGCACAGGGCAAAAATCTGTTACCAGCAAGTGTAACCTGATTTTTATTTTTGCCATATCAGTATGAATGCAACTAAAATGCAAATCAGTTTTTCATATATGCAAAACTATGCAAGTAAAAGGCACGGCAGCTTGCGTTACAACGCCCGCCCTGGCTTGCCGCAGCAACTCGTTCGCGCTGGCGCGCTCGCTCAGACACTCTGTGGCAACCAGAACGGGGTTCTAACCGCTGCCTTAGTGCAGTTTCGGGACTGCAGCTTTACTTCAGCAAAGCCGATTTAATACAGGAAGGTTTAATTGAAACAGTGGATTGGCATCAGCGAATTTGTCGCCGTGGCAGAGCTGCAAAGCTTTACCAAAGCCGCCAAACAACTGGGTATTTCAGTCGCCCAGGTTAGTCGCAATATTGCCGAGCTTGAAGCCATGCTAGCGATAAAACTGCTGTATCGTAGTACACGCAGTGTTAGCTTAACCGAAGAAGGCCAATTGTATTTGCAGCATTGCCGGCATTTGGTCGCCAGTTTAGCAGAAGCTAACCGCACGCTGGCAAACTTAAAAGCCACCCCTCGCGGCCAAATCAAACTTACCGCGCCGGTGTTTTATGGTGAAACCCGCATCGCCCCGCTGTTGCATGATTTTATGCGCCTCTACCCCGACACGGAGCTGGACTTACAGCTGAGCAACAACAAACTGGATTTAGTCCAGGGCGGCTTTGACCTGGCTATACGCCTGGGCACTCTGGAAAGCTCCAGCCTGATAGCACGCAAGCTGGCAAGCAGAACCCAGTATGTAGTGGCCTCACCGGCTTATCTGGCACAAAACGGTACACCACAAAACCTGACGGAGCTGGCGCAGCATCAGTGTTTAACCGGCACCGTAGCGCAATGGCGTTTTATGCAGCAGGGCAAAGTGGTCCAATTTAAGCCGCAGGGCCGTATTGTCTGTAACAGTGGTGTGGCATTGTTAGATGCCGCTCTGAAAGGTTTAGGCCTGGTGCAGCTGCCGGATTATTATGTCGGCGAAAAACTTCAACGCGGTGAGCTGGTAGCCGTACTGAACCAGCTGCGCCAGCCTGACGACGGCATTTGGGCGCTTTATCCGCAAAACCGGCATTTGTCTGCCAAGGTGCGGGTGCTGGTTGACTACCTTGCCGCTAAGCTGAATTAATGCGGTTTTCACAGCAAACCAGCTTGGTGCTTAATCTGTGCTGTGATAGCGTTTTAGCATTAACCACAATTTTGGACCCATTATGAAATACCTGCTTTGTGCTTTTACCCTGCTGCTTGCCAGCCTAAGTTACGCCAACGACAGTTTTAACGAGGGTGAGCATTATCAAACCCTGCCCATACCAGCAGCCGACACGGCTAATGTAGTGGAGTATTTCTCTTATTATTGCCCGTTTTGTTATAACTTTGAGCCGATAGTTGCGCAGTTAAAGTTGGCACTGCCTGCAGACGCCGCGTTCTACAAAATACCAGTGGCTTTTCACGGCGGTCCAATGGCGCCGGATGTGCAGCGCGCTCATGCACTGGCCGAAACGTTAAATGTGGCGCCGGCGTTTTCCACTGCGCTGTTCGCACAAATTCATCAGCAGCGTACACCACCGCAAAATCGTGATGCGCTAAAACAGTTATTTGCTGAGCTTGGCGTGGACAACGATAAATTTGATGCCAACTTTAGCAGCATGCCAATAAATACGCTGATCAGCGAATACGACCAGGCGATCCGTGATGCCAATATCCGCTCAGTGCCAAGCTTTATCGTCAACGACAAGTACTTGGTCAACATCAGCGCAGTGTCATCGCAACAGCAGTTTAATGCGCTGATCAACCACCTGTTAAGCTTAAAGCCCGGAGCCGCAGAATGACCACATTGAAAATCGACCTGGTTTCAGATATCGCCTGCCCATGGTGTGCTATCGGCTACGCTCGGTTGCAGCAAGCCCTGGCGACATTGCCTCAGTTACAAACTGAGCTGGAATGGCATGCCTTTGAACTTAATCCGGACAAAAACGCGCCGCAAGAGCCTATTTTACCGGCATTAAGCCGCAAATATGGCCGTTCTGAGGACGAAATGCGCGCAGCGCAAGCCAATATGATGCAAATAGCCGCTGATCTGGGGCTTAATTTTACCAGGATGCAGCAGCGTTTTACCTGCAATACCTTTGATGCACATCGGCTGGTAAAATGGGCAGCCACTCAGAACAAAGCCACCGCTATGAAGCTGGCGTTATTTGATGCCTATTTTGGCGAGGCTAAAGATGTGTCCAACGCTGAAGTGTTAGCCAACTGCGCTGAACAAGCCGGGCTGGATAAAGACGACGCACAGCGTATTTTAACCAGTGATGATTTCAGCGCTATCGTCAGAGAAGATATCGCTAAATATCAGCAAGCTGGCATTTCTTCGGTACCGGCTTTTATTGTGAATAACAAATACCTGATCTCCGGCGCGCAGGAACCGGCCCAACTGGCCGCCAGCCTGCAGCAAATTGCCAACGAAATGGCCTAAACCTGCACTCGTCTAGCGCTTAGCAAAAACTAAGCGCTGTCTGTTAAAGCGCCTCAAGCAACAGCGCAATCCCCTGACCACCGCCGATACACATGGTTACCAAGCCATAACGGCCGCCAATACGCTTAAGCTCTGCCAATAATTTGATGATTAGTATCGAACCTGTAGCTCCCACCGGATGCCCCAGCGCGATAGCGCCGCCGTTGGGGTTGACCTTTGCGTTGTCAAAGCCCAGCGTCTGGCTTACTGCCAGTGCCTGGGCAGCAAAAGCTTCGTTGGACTCAATTACATCGATGTCAGCCACACTTAAGCCGGTTTGCTCCAGCACCTGCTGTACTGCCGGTATCGGTCCTAATCCCATCACACCCGGCTCCACGCCGGCAAACGCATATCCGACAAGGCGCGCTTGCGGCTTAAGGCCGCGTTTTTCCGCCTCAAACCGGCTGGTTAGCAACATGGCAGCAGCGCCATCGTTTAAGCCCGAGGAATTACCGGCGGTAACTATGCCATCTGGTTTAAACGCGGGCTTAAGCTTAGCTAAACTCTCTACTGTGGTATCCGCTCGGATATGCTCATCACGGTCAAATTGCACTTCTTTTCGGCCAACCTGAACGGTTAGCGGCACTATCTGACTGTCAAACCAGCCCTGCTGCTGTGCATTGGCAGCACGCTGCTGGCTTATTAGCGCAAAGGCATCTAAGTCGGTGCGGCTAAAGCCATATTGGGCGGCGATGGTTTCTGCGGTAATGCCCATATGGCCGCTGCCAAACGGGTCGGTCAGAATACCTAAAGTTAAATCTGTGATGCCAGCGTGGCCCATTTTTAAGCCGCGCCGCACATTCGGCAGTAAATAAGCGCCGTTACTCATGCTCTCGGCGCCACCGGCCAGCGCTATAGTGCTTTGCCCAAGTTGAATAAGCTGCGCCGCCGATATCACCGACTGCAGCGCAGAACCGCATAAGCGGTTGACATTAAAGGCGGCAGAACCGGCTGCCATACCGGCGTTTAATGCGATATGCCGCGCTAAATAGGCATCTTCTGCACCGGTGGTAATAATATGGCCAAACACGGCATGGTCGATATCCGTTGGCGCTACACCAGCACGGCTAATAGCTGCTTTGGCCGCCGCGGTGCCAAGCTGCGCCGGGCTTAAGCCCGCTAAACTGCCACCCAAGCTACCAATGGCGGTACGGGCACCAGCTAAAATCACCACGTCTGACAAATTCATCTAAACTCCCTCAATACAACTTTGACTCTAGTGCCTACAGCGTTGCTAAAATCGCAATCACTTTTTCAACATCCTCGACACTGATAGACCAATTACTCAGTGCCGCTCTAATTATTGGTTGTCCTTGCCAATTCCCCGGTGTTAAAAAAACTTGCCCAGATGCATTCAGCTTGGCGATGCATTCATTACTGGAAAGGTTTAACTTTGCTGAATTAGGTTTGAACAATACCACATTCAATTCACACCGTTTAACCAAGTCAAACTTAGCAGATTTGTCTAACCAACTTGCTAAAATAGCCGCTTGTTCAATATTAGCCTTTATATTAGCCCTAATTCCTTCGCGTCCATATCCCATAAGCGTAGCCCAAACAGGAAAGGCACGAAATCGTCTGGAATTTTCGATACCGAGTGACATAAAGGGAATACCATTTTCAGAACCTGCCAGGTAAGGCGCTGCTACTTCACAGCTAGCCTGCAGTAGTGGAATATGCCGGGTTAAAAATACACCACAATCATAAGGTACATTTAGCCATTTATGGCAATCAAGCGTGATGCTATCGGCATATTCTATACCGCGGGTTTTTCCATCTTTCCCCGTGATTAAGCGTTCAAATATTCCAAAAGCAGCATCTACATGCAACCATGCATTATATCTTTTGCAAATCTTTGAAATCGCAGTAAAGTCATCATAATCAGTCCCTGTTACGGTAGCTGCGCTTGCAATAACAATTTTGCTGCTTGCATTGCATGCATTTAAAGCTGCTTCCAATGCCGCAATATTCATAGATTCTTCGCCGTTATTGCATACTATGGGCTGCCAACTGTCCTGCCCAAGACCCGCTAATCCTAAACTCTTGATCATACTCGCATGTGGTGTGGCACTATAAATACTTACATTTACATGCTTCATGCCAGACTTTGCGACATCTATTCCTTGTTGTTTGCCTGCGTATTGACGTGCAGTGATTACAGCTAATAAATTCGCTGCGGTTGCGCCGGTGGTAAAAGTACCACCAAATGTTTGCGGCAACTCAAATAACTCACATAACCAAGCTAGCGTTTGTTGCTCCAAAGCAGTTGCGACTGAGTCTCCTCCTTTGGACACATTTTGATTAAATGTCGTTACAAGCCAATCCGCATAAGTTGCGATAGGGTTGGCGCCACCTGTCACAAACCCCCAATATCTACCACCATTGCTAGCTGATAACCCGGGTTGAATACAAGTTTCAATTAATTGGTCAAGCTGCTTAAAACTGATACCTCTCTCTGGAAAAGAAACTGTTGGTTGTGCCAGTTTTTTACTTGCCACGTCTCGTGCTTGAAGTGACTGATGAAAGATAAAAAACTGACGGGACAAAGCGTCCAGTATTGTTTGATTCGCTTGAAGTGAGTACTGCATTATGAGCTTCGCTATATTGAAAGATGTAACTAGTTTATGATGGGCAGCATTAGATAACAGATACAGATTTCAACATTTTTAAGATAACAGATGAACGCCGCCGCAAAATACGTAGTAATCGCTCAAAATGTGATTGCCAGCATTGAAAAAGGACATCTTCAGGCAAATTCAAAATTGCCTTCACTGAGACATTTTTGCAAACTGCATGATATCAGTATGACAACGGCTCTCACTTGTTACCGTTATCTAGAGCAGCGGGGCTACGTTGTCGCAGAATATAAAAAAGGTTACTTCGTTCTCCCGCTAAAAACTGAACAGGGCATTAAACATTTCCCGATATTTCAAAGTACCGTGACTAAAAACCTTATAAAACTTGAATTGCAGACCGACCTGATTAGCAAACCCTCTTTAGCAACCGCGCAACTCGATGCAGAGTTAATTGACGATACTCTGATAAAGCGCAGTTTTAGATCAATAACAAAACAGACTGAATTATCACTTCAATATGATGAAATTCAAGGCAACAAAGCATTGCGTTGGCAGTTATCCAATTACTTTAAAAAACAAGGCTTTATGTGTCATCATGACGATCTGGTCGTAACACACGGCTGCCTTGATGCAGTTTTAATAGCGCTCGAATGTGTGAGTAAACCCGGTGATGTTATCGCTGTTACCTCTCCATGTTACTCAGGTTTATTAAACGTGTTAGGGGTATTGGATAGAGCGATATTAGAGATCCCAAGCACCAATGAAGGAATTGAATTAGGGCAACTGGAACAAGCGATGAAACGGAAAGAAATAACCGCATGCTTGTTAACTGCTAACCATCAAAATCCAACAGGGCATAGCCTTAGCAACCAGCAGAAACAACTATTAATTAAACTTGCCAACCAATATAGCATTCCACTCATTGAAGATGACGTTTTTAGAGAGTTAAGCCATCAACAAACCATCCCGTTGCCATTGAAATATTTTGATCAACAAGGCTGGGTAATTTGGTGCAGCAGCGTGTCTAAAACACTAGCTCCCGGTCTGCGACTTGGTTGGTGTTTGCCTGGGCGATTTAAAAATGAGTTTATTCAACAACGAATGATACGTTCACTTGGTCACAATCAACCCATACAACTGGCCTTGGCTGACTATATTGCTAATGGATATTACGAGACTCACGTGAAAAGAGTTAACCGCGCCATCTCAGCGCAATGTTCTGACTACGTTAAATTTCTTAAAAACAATTTACCTGAGCAGGCAGAGATATTTGTACCCAGTGGTGGCTTGGTTCTTTGGGTAAAAATACCTAACGTAAATACCCAGCAATTAGCAGTGAAATTGGCAAAACAAGGGGTTTATATTAAACCTGGCAACCTTTTTTCGACGACCAAACTATATCAAGACTGCGTACGGCTTAATATTGGGTTGATTCCAAGCAAAGCAATATACTCACAACTAGAGCTGTTATGTCAGCTCGTTCATATTGAAAAAAACGTTTTATAATTGCCCTAAAATCTCCAGAAATCATCTTTAGTTTTATCTTTAAAGCTTCCGTAATATACAGTCCCTTCCAATTCTACGAATTGCTTTTCTCCCATTCCCTTCTTTCGATGTTTTGCCCAAACTTTGTCAGTTGCACCGGTTGCCATTATCGCGTATAGCAATGCTGTAATACTATATTGGTTTACAATACTAATGCCCTCCAAGTTGTAGCCTATGTACAGAAAATTGTCTTTCTCTACAACAAATGAAAATCCGTCAAAGAGATTTTCAGGGCCTTCCTCCCAACGATCGTCAACGAAGGATGAAGGCCATTTTATTTTTTTAGGATCATATGAATTAAACGCTTCTTTGAATGAACTTTCATCTTCAATCAAAAAAATTGATTTTAATCCTTCGCGTTTCTTCTCTGACTTCACTCTAGCCCTTAACAACAGAGTGTTATCATTCCCATCTTTACCATCAAAGATAAAAGTCTCTTGCTCTTTGTTTGCTTGTTTTCTAGACATCCATTCAGCAAAATCAATTTCAACGACTTCATTTTCATTAAATGAGTAATATACATACTCACCAACAGATTCGTGAAAAATTTTGATTAATGCGTCAAAACCACCTTCCGCAAGAATTAATTCAAATATTGGCTTGCATAATTTTTTGTTAAATTCATCTAACATTTCCCCATATATATTTACTTCATCTTTTTTACGCTCAACCCCCGTATTGACTGGCGGTTCAGTACTAATTGTATTTAGCACGCATTCTTCAATCTTTTTCAGATTCTTTTTAGGTGGGAATTTAAATTTAATTTCATAGAAAATCATAAGTCTTCCATTTCTGCTAACG
>NZ_JAERPS020000010.1 GCF_016918075.2 Rheinheimera maricola
AACGCTATAAACTGCTGGCGCAGTTGATGTACGGCAGTGGCTTAAGGCTGATGGAAGCAGTTAGATTGCGGGTGCATGCAATAGATTATGACTATTTGTCGGTAATGGTATGGCAAGGTAAAGGCAATAAAAACCACAGGGTAACCCTGGCAGCTGAATTATTAGTATTGCTGCGCGCTCAATCTGATTTGGTGCAGCAACACTGGCAGCGGGATCGGCAACATCACGGGTATAATGGTGTTTGGCTGCCCAATGCACTTGCGGTTAAATACCCATCTGCACCTCTTGAACTGGGTTGGCAATACTTATTCCCTTCTGCAGTGCTTAGCATTGATCCAGAATCTAAAGCAGTTCGGCGTCATCACATTGATGAAACCACCGTCAGAAAAGCCATTAAACACGCAGCTAAACTGGCCAGAATTTCAAAACTCGTGACTTGCCACACGCTAAGACACAGCTTCGCTACCCATTTGTTAGAGGCCGGCGCGGATATCCGCACCGTGCAAGAGCAATTAGGCCATACCGATGTGCGCACTACGCAAATATACACTCACGTGCTAAACCGTGGAGCGGCGGGCGTTAAAAGCCCATTGTCACATCTGCTATAAAAAAGGGCGCCGCAGCGCCCTGTTTAGCTTAACCAGCTTAGTTAGAAGCAATCGCCCGGCACGCGCACGTCCCCTTCCATCAATACCCGCGCGCTGCGGCTCATTATGGCTTTGGTTACTGTCCATTGGCCGTTAACCTGCGTAGCGGCTGCCCCTACCCGTAAGGTGCCGGATGGATGACCAAAGCGCACGGCTTCGCGCGCGACGCCACCGGCAGCCAGGTTCACTAGAGTACCGGGAATGGCTGCAGCGGTACCAATGGCGACCGCAGCGGTGCCCATCATGGCGTGGTGCAATTTGCCCATCGACAATGCCCGAACTAGCAGGTCGATATCACTGGCATTGACCTGCTTGCCACTGGATGACACATAGCTTTGCGGTGGTGCGACAAAGGCGATTTTAGGTGTATGCGCCCGTGCGGCGGCTTCGCTGATATCGCTAATCAGGCCCATTTTTAGCGCACCATAGGCGCGAATGGTTTCAAAGCGGCTAAGTGCCGTGGTATCGCCATTTATGGCCTCTTGCAGCTCAGTACCGCTATAACCGATATCGGCGGCGTTAACAAAAATGGTTGGAATGCCGGCGTTTATCAGCGTCGCGCTAAAGCTGCCAATACCGGGTACGTCGAGCACATCAACCTGGTTGCCGGTGGGGAACATTGCGCCACCGCCGTCCCCTTCATCGGCGGCCGGGTCTAAAAACTCAATCTGCACTTCTGCCGCCGGAAACGTGACGCCATCCAGTTCAAAGTCGCCGGTTTCCTGCACTTCGCCGTTGGCCATCGGTACATGGGCAATAATGGTTTTGTTGATATTGGCCTGCCAGATGCGCACGGTACAAATGCCATTTTGCGGGATACGCTCTTTAGCCACCAAGCCATTGCTGATGGCAAAAGAGCCGACAGCGGCGGTTAGGTTGCCGCAGTTGCCGCTCCAGTCGATAAACGGCTTATCTATTGCCACCTGACCAAACAGGTAGTCGACATCGTGATCTGCCTTACTGCTTTTGCTTAACATCACCGTTTTGCTGGTACTAGAGGTGGCGCCGCCCATGCCGTCGGTGTGCTTGCCGTATGGGTCCGGGCTGCCAATAACCCTAAGCAGCAGGTTGTCGCGCGCTTTACCCGGCGTTTGTGCGGCTTGGGGTAAGTCATCCAGTTTAAAAAATACGCCTTTACTGGTACCACCACGCATGTAGGTGGCGGGGATTTTTATTTGAGGAGCCGCCATTACACTGCTCCTTGCAAAAAGTCCTGCGCAAAACGCTGCAGTACGCCGCCGGCTTCGTAGATAGACACCTCTTCAGCGGTATCTAAGCGACAGGTTACCGGCACGTTTAACACTTCGCCGTTAGTGCGGTGAATCACCAGCGTTAACGTCGCCCGCGGTGTGCGCTCGCCTACTACATCGTAAGTTTCAGTGCCATCCAGGCCCAGCGTAATACGGGTGGTACCGGCGTTAAACTCCAGCGGCAGCACACCCATACCAATTAAGTTGGTACGGTGAATACGCTCAAAACCTTCGGCGGCAATAGCCTCGACCCCGGCTAAACGTACGCCTTTGGCGGCCCAGTCACGCGATGAACCCTGGCCGTAATCAGCGCCGGCAACAATAATCAACGGCTGCTTGCGCTGCATATAGGTTTCTATTGCTTCCCACATGCGCATCACTTTGCCTTCCGGTTCAACCCGCGCCAGTGAACCTGGCTTAACTTTACCGTCTACCACGGCCATTTCATTAACCAGTTTAGGGTTGGCAAAAGTGGCGCGCTGCGCGGTTAAATGGTCGCCGCGGTGCGTAGCGTAAGAGTTGAAATCTTCCTCTGGCAGGCCCATTTTGTGCAGGTACTCACCGGCGGCGCTGTCCAGCATAATGGCGTTAGACGGCGACAAATGGTCGGTAGTAATGTTATCTGGCAACAACGCCAGCGGGCGCATACCTTTTAAGCTGCGCTCGCCTGCCAACGCGCCTTCCCAATAGGGCGGGCGGCGGATGTAAGTACTTTGCGGCCGCCAGTCATACAGCGGCGCCACCTTATCACCGTAGTCAACTTCAACCGCAAACATCGGCTCGTACACTTTACGGAACTGCTCTGGCTTCACGCTGGCTTTTACTACCGCATCAATTTCAGCGTCACTTGGCCAGATATCTTTTAGCGTTATCGCTTTGCCGTCACAGTAACCCAGCACGTCTTTTTCAATATCAAAGCGGATAGTTCCGGCAATGGCATAGGCCACCACTAAGGCAGGAGAGGCCAAAAACGCCTGCTTGGCGTAAGGGTGAATACGCCCATCAAAGTTACGGTTACCGGATAACACTGCTGTGGCGTATAAATCCCGTTCTACCACTTCTTTTTGAAT
Organism: Rheinheimera maricola; assembly: GCF_016918075.2. Taxonomy (GTDB): domain Bacteria; phylum Pseudomonadota; class Gammaproteobacteria; order Enterobacterales; family Alteromonadaceae; genus Alishewanella; species Alishewanella maricola_A. Next base: position 2,968 of record NZ_JAERPS020000010.1, read on the forward strand.
AATCGGGTCCAGTGCGCCGCTCATGCCGTTACAGGTGGTACAGGCAAAACCGACAATACCAAAACCTAATTGCTCTAATTCCGGCAGTAACGCGCCCTCTTCTAAATACAGTTGTACCGCTTTAGACCCAGGTGCCAGTGAGGTTTTCACCCAAGGCTTACGACTTAAACCCAGTTTATTGGCATTACGCGCCAACAAGCCGGCAGCAATTACGTTACGCGGGTTACTGGTATTGGTGCAGCTGGTAATGGCGGCAATGATTACTGCGCCATCGGGCATTTTGCCCTCTTCAATTTCATACTTACCCGCAATGCCTTTGGCGGTTAAGTCACTGGTAGACAAACGCGCATGCGGGTTAGACGGCCCAGCCATGGTGCGGCCAACACTGGATAAATCAAACTTCAATACACGCTCGTACTCAGCGGTTTTTAAGCTTTCGCTCCAAAGGCCCGCCGTTTTAGCGTAGGTTTCAACCAGTTTTACCTGCTCGGGTTCGCGGCCGGTCAGCGTTAAATAGTCCAGCGTTTGCTGATCGATGCTAAACATTGCGGCGGTAGCACCGTATTCCGGCGTCATATTCGATATCGTTGCCCTATCACCCAAACTTAAGCTGTCGGCGCCTTCACCATAAAACTCTAAATAACTTGATACCACTTTTTGTTTGCGTAAAAACTCGGTTAACGCCAGCACAATATCGGTGGCCATAATGCCTGGCTGTGCTTTGCCGCTAAGCTCTACGCCAATGATATCCGGCAGGCGCATCCAGCTGGCACGGCCCAGCATCACGCTTTCGGCCTCTAAGCCACCGACACCAATGGCAATAACGCCCAACGCATCAACGTGCGGTGTGTGACTGTCGGTGCCTACTAAGGTATCAGGAAAGGCCACACCGTCTTTGGCGTGAATAACTGGTGACATCCGCTCCAAATTAATTTGATGCATAATGCCGTTGCCGGGCGGGATCACATCGACATTTTTAAAGGCTTTTTTCGTCCAGTTAATAAAGTGGAAGCGATCGTCATTGCGCCTATCTTCAATGGCGCGGTTTTTATCAAATGCATCGGCTTCAAAGCCGGCGTGTTCTACCGCTAATGAATGGTCAACAATCAGCTGAGTGGGTACCACCGGGTTTACTTTGGCAGGATCGCCGCCTTTTTCAGCAATGGCATCTCTAAGGCCTGCTAAGTCGACCAATGCGGTTTGGCCTAAAATGTCGTGGCATACCACACGGGCCGGAAACCAGGGAAAGTCTAAATCGCGCTTGCGATAAATAAACTGTTTTAGTGCCTCGGTTAGCATGGCCGGATCGCAGCGGCGCACTAAGTTTTCAGCATGCACGCGCGAGGTATACGGCAGTTTGGCATAAGCGCCGGGTTCTACGGCATCTACCGCGGCCTGGGTGTCAAAATAATCCAGGTTGGTGCCGGGCAGTTTTTTACGGTATTGGCTGTTCATTGTAATTACCTGTTTGTCTTGGTTATAACCAGACTGAGGTTTAACGCACAAACCGGCTTGACCACGCCAACACGCCGTAAACCCATCCTTGGGGGCTCGTCTCAGCCCGTCCGGGGCTTCAACGGTTGGCTTAGATCAAGCCGATTTGGCTTTATCACCTTAAGCTGAACTGTCTATTTTCCTGCAGCAATGTGAGGTTGGAACCCCGCTAGCGCAGCCACAGAGTGTCTGAGTCCTGCCGCAGGCATAAGGACGAGTTGCTGTGGCGAGCATGGCGGGTGTTGCAACCGAACAGTTGCTATTCCCCTCAACGCTGCTGTTCTGTTAACCGCGAGCGGCAATCGGCTTCACACTACGTGGCTCTACGCCAACGTAGTCCGCACTTGGCCGGATAATACGGTTATCGGCGCGTTGCTCCATCACATGTGCGGCCCAGCCGGTTAAGCGGCTGCAGACAAAAATAGGCGTAAACAGCTTGGTCGGAATGCCCATGTAGTTGTAAGCCGACGCGTGGAAGAAATCGGCGTTACAAAACAGCTTCTTCTCACGCCACATTACCGCTTCACAGCGCACAGACACGTCATACAGCTTAGTATCGCCATTGGCGTTGGCCAGCTTCTCAGACCACTCTTTGATCACCGCATTACGTGGGTCAGAATCTGAATACACCGCATGGCCAAAGCCCATAATTTTTTCTTTACGTGCCAGCATACCCAGCAGTTTTTGCTCGGCATCATCGGCGTTATGCATGTTTTCAATCAGCTCCATTGCCGCTTCATTGGCACCACCGTGCAGCGGGCCGCGCAGTGAACCAATAGCACCGGTAATGCAAGAATGCATATCGCTTAGGGTTGAGGCACACACGCGGGCGGTAAAAGTAGAAGCATTGAACTCATGCTCTGCATACAAAATTAGCGACGCTTGCATCACATCAACATGCAATGGCGTGGGTTTCTCACCGTGTAAGGTCCACAAAAATTGCTCGGCAACAGAGTCGGCATCAGTTTCTACGGTAATTCGTTTGCCATGGTGGCTAAAGTTGTACCAGTAGTTTACTAAGCCAGGGAAAATCGCCAGCATGCGATCAGTCGCGTGTTGTTGCTGATCAAAGCTAGCTTCAGTTTCCAGGTTACCCAGCATAGAGCATCCGGTGCGCATCACGTCCATCGGATGGGCTGATGCCGGAATACGCTCTAATACATCTTTTAAGGCCTGTGGCAGGCTGCGCAGGCTTTTTAACTTAACTTTATAAGCCGCAAGCTCTGCTGCAGTTGGCAGCTCACCTTTTAAAATTAAGTAAGCGACTTCTTCAAAGCTGCAATTAGCGGCTAAATCTTTAACATCATAACCACGGTAGGTTAAGCCAGAGCCCGTTTTACCGACGGTAGACAGTGCCGTTTTACCTGCCACCTGACCGCGCAAGCCCGCGCCTGAAAGTACTTTACCTGTTGACATGGTGTTCTCCCCGTTGTCTTTAAATTAAAAGCGCAATATTCAAAACTAACAATTAAGATTTTTTGCTGCTAAACAGCTGATCGAGCTTTTCTTCAAAGCTGTGGTAGTTTAAAAAGTCATACAGCTCAGCACGGGTTTGCATGCTGTCTACCACGGCTTTCTGATCGCCATTGGCTAAAATAGATTGGTATACATTCAACGCCGCTTTGTTCATGGCCCGAAATGCGCTAAGTGGATACAACACCATCGCCACGCCTACGCTGGCTAACTCCGCTTTGTTAAATAGCGGTGTCTGACCAAATTCAGTAATGTTCGCCAGCACCGGCACTTTTAATACCTTGGTAAAAGCGGTGTATTGCTCAAGTGTGTGCACGGCTTCTGCAAAAATAGCATCAGCACCGGCCGCTTCACAGGCTAACGCCCGTTCAATGGCTGCGTCTAAACCTTGCTGCGCAAGCGCATCAGTGCGCGCCATAATAAAAAAGCTCTCGTCTGTGCGGGCATCTACCGAAGCTTTCACGCGGTCGACCATTTCATCCAAGCTGACAATTTCTTTATTCGGCCTATGACCACAGCGCTTTTGCGCTACCTGATCTTCAATATGAAAACCCGCAGCACCGGCACGGCTCATTTCTTTTACCGTGCGGGCAATATTAAAGGCGCCGCCCCACCCCGTGTCGGCATCGACCAACAACGGCAAGCTAGTGGCCGCGGTAATGCGACGAATGTCTTCACAGACATCATTTAACGAGGTCATGCCTAAATCAGGCAAGCCAAAAGAGGCGTTAGCTACACCGGCGCCAGATAAATACAGCGCCTGGTGGCCAGTACGCTCGGCCATCATCGCCGTGTACGCATTGATAGTGCCGACAATTTGCAGCGGTGCATTTGCGTTTATCGCTGCGCGAAATTTTTGACCGGCAGTCAGTGTGCTCATATTAGTTCCCCGTTTGTTCAAGTTGTTTTTCAATATTGCGCCGTGACGCCGCGATATGGCGGCGCATCAGCAAATCGGCCAGTTCGCCATCACGGTTGGCAATGGCATTAAGAATAGCTTTATGTTCGTCAAATGCCCGTGATACCCGCGGCCCGTTCATACCCAATTGCACACGGTACATGCGCACCAGGTAATACAGCTCGTCACATAAAATATTGATTAAATACTCGTTTTTACTGCCCAAAATCACCCGGTAATGAAAGTCCAGATCGCCCGCTTCCTGATAATAACTTTCACCTTCTCGCACCCGTTGGGTACTTAAGTGCTGATCCAACAAAGCGCGCAGCTCTGCTATTTCACTGTCGGCCATATGCTCGGCCGCCAAGCGGCAAGCCATACCCTCCAAAGTTTCCCGTAACTGATAAAGCGACAACAACCCTTGTGTCGACAATTTCACCACCCGGGCACCGGCATTAGGAATACGCTCGATTAAATGACAACGCTCAAGGCGGGCTAAGGCTTCGCGCAGTGGCGCTCGGCTTAAATCAAAGCGTTTAGCCAACTCAGGCTCACTGATCTTGCTGCCTGGCGCTATATTGCCTTCAACAATGGCGCGCTGAATTTCCAGCAACACCCGGTCTGCTGCCGTAATGGGAGAGCGTAGTGATGGATGCAAGATACTCATAATTGTCGACACAAAAATAATTTAACGTAGTTTTATAGCCTTTCTAATGCGTAGTCAAGCTTAAGAATACATGTATTGTCGACAATAAGACCAAAGTCTGCTGTTATTACTTTACAGAAGTGGCTGAAATTTGTTAACTAGCAGCCATAGTTATGCTGCACATTCCAGACTTTATTTAGATTATATATTCATTAAAGCTTTGTTTATTATTCTTTTTTTAACTAAAGCGAGCCAGGGTAACCGTTGCACCCAAAACAGGTTAAACGCAGTAAGCTTGCCTTATTCACGGAATAAGCTGGGGATAAGTTGAGGATAAACTGGGTGCAAAAAAGCAAAAATCTAATGCAATTATGAATATCAACCGATGATTTATGTTAAGCAAAATATGCTGCGTTAACTACACTATTTCTTACCTTCTATGGATCAGCAGTATGTAACGCTAGCGCACGGCTCATTCCCTATGAGCCATTCCCCTAGGCCCGGAACAATGCGGATTGGTTCCGGGCTTCTTTTATCTAAAACATTGTAACTAGACAGCTTTTTTAATTAACCGAAATAGATTATAGAAGTTTTCTGTGGTTATTTCTGCTAGTTGGCTAACGCTAACCTGTTTCACGGCAGCTACAGCCTCAGCCACTGCGGTAACGTAAGCTGGTTGATTGGTTTTACCACGATAGGGTACCGGTGCCAGATAAGGTGAATCAGTTTCTATTAACAAGCGGTCCAGTGGCAATTTCTGTACCACAGATCGCAGTTCATCGGCATTACGAAACGTCATAATACCGGAGATAGAAATATAAAACCCCAGATCCAGTGCCGCTTTGGCCATGTCATAATTTTCAGTAAAGCAATGCAGCACACCACCGGCTTTGTCCGCTTGATGGCTACGCATTAATGCTAAAGTATCAGCTCGGGCATCACGGGTATGGATAATAAGCGGCTTATTTACCTGGTTAGCCACCTGAATATGGCTGACAAAAGCGTCCTGTTGTGTTTGCTTGGTTTGCGCGGCATAAAAATAATCCAGTCCGGTCTCACCCACCGCCACCACCGCATCCTGACGGCATTTTTGCAGCAATAACTCGGTATCTATTTTATCTTGTTGGTGCAGCGGATGTTCGCCGCAAGATACCGATACCATGGGATATGCGGCAACCTGCGCTAACATTTGCTCAAACTCTGCCAAGCTGACACAAACACATAGCATATGCTCTACTTGCTGCGCCTGTGCTGCTGCAATAACTTCTGGCAGGGTTAAACCAAGCTTGTCTAGCTCAAGCCGGTCAAGGTGACAGTGAGAATCTATAAACAAAACAACTTCCTGCAATAATAGTCAGTACAAAACCAGCCTAAATAGTGTGGGTAGGATCCGATGAACCCAGCATACCGCCGAGTAATTTTTCAATCTGGGCGCCAAGCTGAGCTTTATCGTCAATAAAGGTAATACCAATACCAGCCGGGCTGGAGCTTTGTGAGCCTGGCGGTGTGATCCAAGCAATCTTACCTGAAACCATAAGCGGCTCGAGGGCATCGGGTAAAGTAACCGTTAACGCAATTGACTGGCCCATCTTATATTGTCGCGAAGTACGGATAAACAACCCACCGGTTTTTAAAAAAGGCATATAACTGCGATATAAATCTTTAACATCGCTAAATCCTATCGACAGCTCTTCCATCAGCGTGCTCCTTAACTATGTAAGCGTTTTAGTTCGCACAGAAATGCACTCAACGCTAATGCTTTATTCTGCCCTAAAATTTGTGATTCGTCACGACTGAAGCGGCCGTATAGCTGCTGCAGGGCCAACTGTTTTTCTGGCTGGCGCCCGATCATAGCGGGCAGTACGTGCTGGCGTAAAAACCAACCAAACAATCTTGCCAAAGACGATGTAAAATCCAGCTGCTTTATTGTCTGCTCTAAGCTCTGCTGACCGGCCACAAACTGCGCTAAGCCATATAACGCTGCCTGAATGTTATCCGCCTCGCCAGACTCCAGCATAGCCAGGGCTTGCAAAGGTCCACCACCACAATAGGGCAATAAGAATTCTGCTACTGGCCGGTTACTTTGCGCGGCTAGCCACTGCTGTGCTTCAGTACCAAACTGAGCAGCGAGTTGCCATTGCTGGCAACGACTAAGCAAGGTCGCCGGCAACGCGCTGCTGGCTTGTGTTAGTAGCAACAAAAAGCTGTTTTCAGGTGGCTCTTCCAGGGTTTTTAACAGCGCGTTGGCTGCAGCTTCGGTAAGTTTTTCTGCCTGGGTTAACAATACCACTTTGTGTTGCTGTTGCTGTGCACGCCCCTGCATAAACACACTAAGCTGGCGCACTGCATCAACACCAATGCTGCTACCACTGCTATCGATTACCAGAAAATCAGCGTGACTACCCGCCTGGCGCAGTAAGCAACTTTTACACCCCCCACAGGGCTTTTGCGTATTAGTACAAAGCAAAGCCGCGCTAAGCCAGTTTGCTAACTCCGTTTTGCCAATTCCGGCCGGGCCAATAAATAGTAACCCGTGTGCCAATCTGGCACTGTGTAATAATTGTTGCAGTTGCTGCTGATATTGCACAAGCCAGGGCTGCACTTAAAACCCCAGTGCCTGGTTTAATGCTGTTGTTAACTGTTGCTGTACCTGCAACAGTGGCTGGCTAGCGTCAATAACGGCAATGTTTGGTTCGGTTGCCGCTATTTGTAAGTACTTTTGTCGGGTACGCTGAAAAAAAGCCAATTGCTCTTGTTCAATGCGATCCAGCTCGCCGCGCTGGCGTGCCCGCTCCAGGCCAATGGCAGGGTCAATATCCAGATACAAGGTTAAATCAGGCTTCAACTCGCCTAACACTGCCTGTCGAAGCTGCTGAATAAACTGCTCGTCAAGCTGGCGCCCGCCCCCCTGATAAGCACGGGATGACATATCGTGGCGGTCAGCTAACACCCAACTGCCTGCTGTCAGCGCTGGCAAAATAACGTTTGTTAGCAACTGCATCCGGGCGGCATACATTAATAACAATTCGGTTTGTGGTGCCACCTGCTCATTGCTGTGCAGCTGCTTTACCAAATCACGTAGTGCCTCTGCCAGCGGTGTACCACCGGGCTCCCTTGTACACTTAGGCTCAATACCATGCTGGTGCAGGTAGTGTTTAATATGAGCTATAGCGGTACTTTTACCGGCTCCTTCCAGCCCCTCAACTACAATAAATTTACCTGAATGTGTCATGGCTTGGATCCCAGAATATATTTTTCAACCGCCGCATTGTGCTGTTGTAGTGTCGATGAAAACTGATGCGTACCATCACCCTTGCTGACGAAATAGTACAAATCTGTTTCTGCTGGCTGAGCCGCAGCCATTAGTGCCGCGCGACCTACCAGACTAATGGGGCCCGGTGGCAGGCCGTGATGACGATAGGTGTTATAGCGATGGGGGTTATTTAAATCGGCCCGGGTAATATCACCGTTAAAATTCTCTAAGCCATAAATGACGGTGGGGTCTGTTTGCAAGCGCATGTTTTTACGCAGTCGGTTAACAAATACCGATGCTACCAAGGTTTTTTCTGGTGCGTAACTGCTCTCTTTTTCGATAATTGATGCCAGTGTCAACAACTGATAGCGGTTTTGCAGTGGTAAATCGCCATGCCGTTGCTGCCAGGCATGGTCTAGCTCAGTCAGCAATGCTTGTTGAGCGCGTTTTATCAAGGCACTGGCCATACTATTTGCCGTGTAATAATAGGTGTCAGGAAATAGCAATGCTTCTGCATTGGATGGTGGCTCGGCCCACTCCTGCGGCCATAACATCAGCTGCAGCACCTGCTCAGCACTGCTGATATCCTGCTGCAAATGCGTAGCCTGCGAGATGCGCTGCAGGCTTTGCTGTAATGTTTCACCTTCAATCAAAGTTAAAGCAAACTGTGCTTCACGACCACTGCGAAACAGCGCTAAAACGTCCAGCAATGTCTGCTCGTCATTCACGCGATACACACCTTGCTGCACAGCGGCTTCCGCGGGGTGTAACTTCAGGTACAGCCGTAACAGCAGGCAGTCCGTTTGTTGTATTAATTGTTGCTGCTGCCAAAGCCGGCATAACTGTGCGGCCGAACTACCCGGTGCCACCGTGTGAATACCGGCAGCCAACTGCAAGGGAATATGCTGCACGTAACGAACACCAGCGTAGTAAGCAACCGCAAGCATAACACCCAGCAACATGAAAATTCTTAATGGTTTTAACATATAACCTGCTTTGCAAACTCTTGCACTAAACTGACAGACAAGGGCCGGCTTTGCAGATGACTTACCGGTACTATTGCCATTAGGGCGTTACATATAAACAACGCATCTACGTTAGCCAGCTCAGGTAACAGCCAGTCAACTAAATGGATGTCTGCTTGTTGCATAATATGTTGGCGCATAACACCAGCCACACCGGCCCGTGCCAGCGTTGGCGTATGCCAGCGGCCATCACGATACATAAACACATTCGCCGCGCTAGCTTCTGTAACAAAACCATGTTGATCAAGAACGAGTAATTCGTCAGCATCGCTGTTTGCCAGTTCTTGCTTTAACAGCACCTGCTCTAGCCGGCTGGTGTGTTTTAAACCGGCTAACAAAGGTTGAACTGCCAGCTGTAATTTGGCTACCTGCAGACAAACACCTTGTTGCTGCATGCGCTTATAATCAGGCATAGCGCTAACACTGATATAAATGTGCGGAGCGCTAATACCATCACAACCATAGCCGCGGCCACCCTCGCCACGTGATATCAATATTTTAATTACCTGCTCCGGCTGATTAACCGCTGCTAGTGCCTGTTGTTGCAACAGCAGCCAGTCTATATCAGTAAAGCCTAATTGCCGGGCACTCGCTTGTAAGCGTTGCAAATGCAGTGGCCACAACTGAATTTCACCAGCACGTACCTGCATCGTGGTAAAAATACCATCACCGTAATTAAAACTGCGATCTTTTATGCCGATACTCTGTGAGCGTATAACTGAGGACACACCATTTTCCGCAGAAGCCAATTTAGCGGCAGTATGCCTTAAAATGCAGATAAAACAAAGGCTGCATCAGGCAGCCATTGTTTGTTAATACCGCAGATTATGCATGTTAAAACAGCACATTAAATGCGTTTGAACAAGATAGAACCATTGGTACCGCCAAAGCCAAACGAGTTACACAAAGCGTACTCCATACTAACCTGACGCCCTTGATGTGGTACATAGTCAAGGTCACAACCGTCATCCGGTTCATCCAGGTTAATCGTCGGCGTTACCAACTGATCTTGTAACGAGAGCACGGTAATAATTGATTCTACCGAACCTGCAGCCCCCAACAAATGGCCAATCATCGACTTAGATGAGCTTACCATCAGCTTATCCAGGTTATTAGCAAAAACCGATTTTATGGCCATCGTTTCGGCAATATCACCGGCAGAAGTGGATGTACCGTGAGCATTAATATAGGCCACTTGTTGCGGATTAACCTGAGCATCATTAAGCGCATTTTTCATCGCTAAGGCTGCACCAGCGCCGTTTTCTGGCGGTGATGTCATATGGTAGGCATCGCCACTCATACCAAACCCGACTAGTTCAGCATAAATCTTAGCGCCACGGGCTTTGGCATGTTCGTACTCTTCCAGCACCATCACCCCTGCACCGTCACCCAATACAAAACCATCACGCCCTTTATCCCAGGGACGGCTGGCTTGCTGTGGAGCATCGTTACGGGTGGACAGTGCCCGTGCCGCGCCGAAACCGCCCATGCCTAACGGCGTGGAAGCTTTTTCAGCGCCACCGGCTACCATCACATCAGCATCACCGTAGCTTATCATCCGTGCGGCATGACCAATATTGTGCACACCTGTGGTACAAGCGGTAACAATACTGATATTTGGCCCCTGCAGACCTAATAAGATAGACAGCTGACCGGCAATCATATTAATAATGGTAGACGGCACAAAAAACGGTGATAACCGTTTAGGCCCGCTATTAATGAGTTTGGTATGATTTTCTTCAATTAAGCCCAGGCCACCAATACCGGACCCTATGGCAGCACCAATGCGCGGCGCATTTTGTTCAGTAATTTCAATACCTGAATCTCGAAATGCCTGAATGCCAGCTGCGACACCGTACTGAATAAACAGATCCATTTTCTTAGCATCTTTTGCAGAGAAAAATGGCTCTACATCAAAATTTTTAATCAAACCAGCAAATTTAGTGGTATAGGCACTGGTATCGAAATGCTCGATCAACGAAATACCGCTTTTACCTTGCTGTAAGCCTTGCCAGCTTGAGGCAACATCATTACCCAGCGGCGTTAGCATGCCTAAACCGGTAACTACTACACGACGTTTTGCCACAAAACCCTCCGCCATGAAAATTTTCATCTAGCCTAAAACGAAAACGGGTAGCTTAGCTACCCGTTCTGCACGCCACTTATTTACTCAGCATGCGCTTTTACGTAGTCAATCGCAGATTGGACTGTTGTAATTTTCTCAGCTTCTTCGTCTGGGATTTCAGTATCGAATTCTTCTTCTAACGCCATTACCAGCTCAACGGTGTCCAGAGAGTCAGCACCCAGGTCGTCAACGAAAGAGGCTTCGTTCTTTACTTCGTCTTCTTTAACGCCCAGTTGTTCAATAATGATTTTCTTAACGCGTTCTTCGATGTTGCTCATCTTTTCTTCCTTTTTCTCATATAAATCGCAACAGTTCGTGCAATTTTGTGTGGCGCTAGTTTATGCGTAAGCTAACAGGGTTGCAAGCTTGGCGATCAGCATTTTCTGCTGGTCAAACCTGCTTTATTTCCCGCTATTTACACCATATACATACCGCCGTTAACGTGAATTGTTTCACCGGTAATATAGGCCGCTTGATTAGACGCTAAGAACGCTACTGTCGCAGCAATTTCTTCTGGTTGCCCCAGCCGGTTGGCTGGCACCTGAGCAAAAATAGCCTCTTTTTGCTCATCTGACAGCTCTTTAGTCATGTCGGTATCAATAAAACCGGGCGCTATTGCATTAACAGTAATACCGCGTGACGCGACTTCACGCGCCAAAGATTTGGTAAAACCCAGTACACCGGCTTTTGCTGCCGCATAGTTTGTTTGGCCAGCGTTGCCCATTGAGCCTACCACTGAACCAATACTGATAATACGGCCAAAACGCTTCTTCATCATAGTGCGCATTACAGCCTTACTTAACCGGTATACCGAGGTTAAGTTGGTTTGCAGTATGTCAAACCACTCATCATCTTTCATCCGCATCAACAAATTGTCACGGGTAATGCCTGCATTATTAACTAAAATATCAATATCACCAAACTGGTTTTTAATCTGTGACAAACATTGCTCAATCGACACTGTGTCGGCCACATTTAACACCAGACCACAGCCGTTGTCACCTAAATAACTACTGATAGCCTCGGCGCCTTTTTCAGAGGTTGCCGTACCCACGACTTTCGCGCCCAGCGCAGCCAATTGCTCGGCAATTGCCCGGCCAATACCGCGGCTTGCGCCCGTAACCAGTGCAACTTTACCTTCCAGAGAAATAAAACTTGTCATGTTCAATCCTTATTCTGCTGTCAGAGCAGCGTGCAGTGACGCGACATCACCAACGGAGGCGGTAGTCACGTTTTTGTCTATGCGTTTAATCAGACCACTAAGTACTTTACCCGCACCAAGCTCAAGTACATTAGTTACGCCTTGTGCTGCCAGCCACTCAATACTTTCGGTCCAACGCACCGGGCTATAAAGTTGCCGTACTAACGCATCTTTTACGGCTGCAGCATCAGCAGCAATTGCCACATCGACGTTATTAATTACCGGTATGACAGCGCTATTAAAATTAAGTGCAGCCAGATCGGTGGCCAATTGTTCTGCCGCCGGTCGCATTAACGCACAGTGAGATGGCACGCTGACCGGCAAAGGCAAGGCGCGTTTAGCACCTGCAGCTTTACATAGTTCGCCGGCACGTTCTACTGCCGCTTTATGGCCCGCGATAACGACCTGGCCCGGCGAGTTATAATTTACCGGCGATACCACTTCACCTTGCGCCGCATCGGCACAGGCTTTTGCAATTGCAGCATCGTCCAGACCGATAATAGCCGACATGCCACCGACACCCGCAGGCACCGCCAATTGCATATAGTTTCCGCGCTTTTCCACTAATTTGACTGCATCAGCCAGTGACAGTACACCGGCACAAACCAGTGCGGAATACTCACCTAACGAGTGACCGGCGAAATACGCTGGTGTAGCACCGCCCTGCTGTTGCCACAAGCGCCATACGGCGACAGAAGCCGTCAACAGCGCAGGCTGAGTACGATGTGTTGCATTTAAGTCTGCCTCAGGGCCTGAAGAGACTAGCGACCATAAGTCGTATCCAAGCGCTGCTGACGCTTCAGCAAAGGTTTGCTGAACTATATCAAATTGTGCATATAAATCGGCCAGCATGCCGACAGATTGTGAGCCCTGTCCAGGGAATACAATTGCAAGTTTGGTTGTCATTGTTAATCCTGCAAATTAAAAAACGAAGAATTAGTCACGCTGTATTCTAGTAGCGAACCAAAGCTGAGGCCCAGGCAAAACCACCACCGAAGGCCTCCAACAGCAGCGTTTGACCGCGCTGAATACGCCCATCGCGAATCGCTTCGTCCAGCGCTGTAGGTACCGTTGCCGCTGAGGTATTGCCATAACGGTCCAGGTTAATCACCACCTGCTCCATCGACATATCCAACTTACGTGCTACCGCGGAGATAATGCGCAGATTCGCCTGATGCGGTACCAGCCAATCAATTTGTGATTTATCCAGATTATTGGCTGCTAAGGTCTGCTCTACCACTTCTGATAATTTCGTTACAGCAACTTTAAATACATCATTGCCTTTCATTGAGCCCCAAGACTGATGCACAGACTGTTCGTCACCGCGTATAGGGTTATCGACGTACAATAATTCTGAGTATTTGCCATCGGCATGAATATGGGTAGATAAAATGCCCGGCTGTTCTGACGCTTCCAGAATGACCGCACCGGCGGCATCACCAAACAGAATGACCATGCTTCTGTCCTCCGGCGACACCAGCCTGGACAAACAGTCAGAACCGATAACCAGAATGCGCTTGGCAATGCCGGTTTTAATATATTGATCGGCCACACTTAAGCCATAACAAAAACCGGCACAAGCCGCGGCGATGTCAAAGGCAGGAATAGCGGGTATGGCCAGTTCACGCTGAATCTCACAGGCCGCACTTGGCAGTGCACGTGACGCACTGGTGGTAGCACAAATAATCATATCGATGCTGTTTTTATCAATGTCGGCGGCTTCGATAGCCTGTAGTGCCGCCTGAGCTCCCATGGTGGCAACAGACTCGTCATCACCAATAATGCGACGCTCTTTAATGCCGGTACGCTCTATAATCCATTCGTCTGTAGTTTCTACCATCGACTCTAGATCTGCGTTACTGCGAACTTGCGCCGGAAAATAACTTCCGGTACCTATAATGCGTGAATACATGAGAACCTACGCTTTATCAATTAATACGTGTTCCAGCCGGTCTTTAATTTTTGCGGGTACCTGACGTTCAACCTCACGTACTGCTTGCCGGATGGCACTGAGAAATGCATCTTTAGTCGCATTTCCATGACTTTTGACTACAATTCCGCGCAATCCTATCAGACTTGCGCCATTGTAGTGGTCGGGGTTCACGCCCTGATAAAGGTTTTTTATAAAAGGTTTGATTAACCAGCCGAACAATTGCGCAGCAACTTTATCTTTTATGCTCGACTCAAAACGACGCAAAATCAATTTTGCTACACCCTCACAGGTCTTTAGCGCTACGTTGCCAACAAAACCATCGCAAACAATGACATCGGCTTTGCCGGTAAAAATATCATTACCTTCAATATAGCCAATGTAGTTAATTTCGTTGCAATCTGACAACAATATCGATGCCCGCTTTATCTGGTCTGAGCCTTTGATTTCCTCTTCACCCATATTCAGCAGCGCGACTTTAGGCTGGCTGATGCCAATCACTTCCTCGGCCATAACCGCTCCCATGACGGCAAACTGGAATAAGGTATCCGCGTCGCAGTTTACTGTAGCGCCAAGGTCTAGCATATATACCGGGTTGCCTTCAATAGCCGGTAGCGCACTAACTAGTGCAGGTCTATCAACGCCATTGAGCATTTTCAATACAAAGTGCGCCATAGCAATTAAGGCGCCCGTATTACCGGCACTGACACAGGCTTGCACCTCGCCTTTATCAACTAAATCCAACGCGACACGCATGGAGGAGTCGCGTTTAGAACGCAGTGCAACAGACGGCTTATCTGCCATCGACACGACCTGGCTGCTATGGCGAATACTAAGTTGCGGATGCGGAAAAACGCCGTGCAGTTTCAATTGCTCGGTTAAGTTGGCTTCATCGCCACACAGAATAAGGTGTAGTTCAGGAAATTCGCAAATCGCTGCCAAGGCGGCAGGTATAGTAGAATGGGGGCCGTGATCGCCCCCCATCATGTCTAATGCAAGTGTCAGCTTAACTGGCTGCACCCGATGCACTCAGACTTATTTTACTTTACGGCCTTTGTAGTAACCATCGGCAGTAATGTGGTGACGACGGTGTGTTTCGCCAGTAGTAGAATCAACTGACAGCGTTGGGCCAGTTAATGCATCGTGTGAGCGACGCATATCGCGACGAGCACGTGATTTTTTGTTTTGCTGAACAGCCATGGTATTTCTCCTAAACTCACTTTTTCTTTAATTCTGCCAGTACAGCGAAAGGATTGGGTTTTTCTGGTTCTGGGCCTATATCACCAAAGCTCATCAATGCCGCACTAACGGCGCAAACCGCTTCGTCGTGCATTGGGAACAGTGGCAAAGCCAGAATCAGCTCATCTTCCACTAACTGTCGTAAATTTATTTCGCCGTGTTCGTCTTTTTCGATCACGTCGTAACGCTCAGGAATTAATTCCAAAGCAGCGTCATCACCCGGTTTAACCGGAGTGTATGCAAAATTGCAGTCCAGCGATACCGTCATGCTTTCGCTACAACGTTCGCAGGTTACACTCACTTCACAAGAAGCGCTACCCTGTATTACAGTCAGGCCTTGCTGGTCAGTACCGCATTCAACTCGCACCGTCACTTCGCCCTGCGGATTAAGCAGGCTTTCGGCTAACCGGGTTAAATTTACTACTGGCACAAAGCCTTCGTAATCTGAGCGTTTTTGCGCTGCTTTAACCGGATCTATAGTAACGGGTATTTTTACTTTTTGCATAAGGCGCGCATCATATAGAAGCAACCCTTTACTGTCAAAGGGATCTGGCAGATATTTGTGGTTTTTATAGCGCTATTTTTTCATTCTGTTTATAGTGCGACAAATTTTGTATAAAAAGACTATTTATCAATGGCTGAGTCGGCATTACCAGCGCTATATCTGGCCTCAACGTCAAAGTACCGCCAACAACTATTGGCTAAGCTGACTACACGGTTTCACACCGCTAAACCAAACGTTGATGAGGCGCCATTAACTAACGAAAGCGCAGAGCTACTGGTGCGCCGTTTGGCCATCGCCAAGGCCCAAGCTATTGCCGTGGGCTTAGACACGGGGTTGGTAATTGGCTCAGATCAGGTGGCACAGTTTAACGGCAATATTATCGGTAAACCCCACACGGCACAAAACGCGCTGGCGCAATTACGTAGTTTCAGCGGTAACACGGTAACGTTTCTTACCGGGCTGGCTCTGGTTAATGCGCACAGCGGCAATATACAGGCCATCGTTGAGCCATTTAACGTTAGCTTTCGCACCTTAACAGATAGCGAAATTATTGCCTACATCGACAAAGAGCAGCCGCTGGACTGTGCCGGCAGCTTTAAAAGCGAAGGCCTGGGGATTAGTCTGTTTAGCAAACTCAGTGGTGACGATCCCAACAGCCTGATTGGCCTGCCACTTATTCAGCTAAACCAGATGCTGTTAAATGAAGGCGTTAATGTGCTGCTTAAATAACCTGCAATAATTCCGGTATCGAATCGATAATGGCTTTGGGTGCAAACTGGCTCAATACATCGCGGCCATGCACACCGTGGGTTACGCCTACACGCGGCATCGCAATCGCTTGCGCCATCTTCATATCATGGCTGGTATCACCCACCATTATTGCTTGTTCAGCGCTGACATCCAGCTCACGTAAAATCTGCTGTAGCATATCTGGGTGCGGTTTAGATTGAGCTTCATCCGCGCAGCGGCTGGTATCAAAATATTTCTCTAGGCCAGTTTCGGCAAACATGCGCGCCAGGCCTTTGCGCTGTTTGCCGGTTGCCACCGCCAGTTTAATATTATTGTCTTTTAGCTGACGCAGCACCTGCTCAACACCGGCAAACAAGGGTGTTGGCGTGTTATCGTGCAGCATGTATTGCTCGCGATAATGCTGAAACATTAACTGACGTTTATTATCAGTCATGCCAGGAAACAGAATATCAAAAGCGGGTTCCAGGCTGAGCCCAATAATCTGCTTTGCCTCATGCTCTGTCGGTATCACCAGCTCACTTATTCTGGCTGCTGAGCGTAGCGACGAGACGATACGATCGATAGAGTCCATTACTGTGCCGTCCCAATCAAACACTACCAGGGACACGGTATCTGCTAATGCGTTTTGCATGGAATTATTTTCTCGTTAATTTTGTCAGCGCTTGCTCTAAAACCGGGTCCAATGGCGCCTCTACCCGCAGGGTGGTTTCGGTCATCGGGTGAACAAAACTCAGGGTCTTGGCATGCAAAAATAAGCGGTTTAAACCAATTTCTTGCATCTGCGCAGTAAAAGCATTGTCACCGTATTTATCATCACAGGCGATGGGGTGCCCTGTACACGCCGTATGCACGCGAATTTGATGAGTGCGTCCGGTTACCGGAAAGGCTTCAACCAAGGTACCTTGCTGGTAGCGTTGCAAAATACGAAACCGGGTTTCTGAGGGCTTACCTTCCCTTTCGTCTACCCGTACTACCCGCTCACCAGATTGCAGCGTATTCTTTTTTAGCGGCTCGGTAACTTTACGTACCTTGTTGTCCCAATCACCCGCTACCAACGCCCAGTATTTTTTCTCTACCGTCTTGTTACGCAGTTGCTCGTGCAGATGGGTTAATACCGAACGCTTTTTTGCAATTAGCAAACAGCCAGACGTATCGCGGTCCAGCCGGTGCACTAATTCCAGGTGTTTTGCCAGTGGCCGCAAAGCCCGCAGCGCTTCGATAACGCCGAACTGTAAACCACTACCACCGTGCACGGCCATACCAGAAGGTTTATTAAGCACAATCAAATCGTTATCTTCAAATAAAATATGTTGTTCAAGATTTTTTACCATTGATAACTTTACTGATACTGGCTCGCCCTCTGCCGCCACCGTTAACGGCGGTATGCGTACCACGTCATCTTGCTGCAGTTTATATTCGGGTTTGATGCGTTTTTTGTTCACTCGCACCTCTCCCTTTCTTAAAACCCGATAAATAACACTTTTTGGTACGCCTTTGAGCCGTGCTAATAAGAAATTGTCTATGCGCTGACCAATAAAATCAGGTTCTATTTCAATTAATTGCACAGGTAACTTGATTTCATCGCTCATGGGTTTTGAATACTCTGCTAATATTAGATTTCAGTTGCTATCGGCTACGCATTAGTGGGATAATCCCCCCGCTAATTATGCCAAAAACTGGCAATTAGGGCGCTCAAAGTGACGTAAGAGAATTTGTGCGGCAGCGCTTGGGGGAGTGATCATACCGAAATCGTGGTGAAAACCAACGTTTTTTATACCCCCGACGTAAACCAAACGCCATTTGTCTGAGATAATGTTGCGTAATCTATTATCAACAATGACAAAACATGAATTCCGGTCAACCAGAGCATAAAAAATATTGCTATAACGCAGCGCCGCAAGGCGGTGTGTTTCAGATCCAAAACGAAAACAGCATAAACTGCAAAGCCATCACAAAAGCTGCTGCAGCGACAATTTGGTTTCTTCAGACATTCCAGTCGTGAGACTGCATTTATTAGTGTTTGATAACGTCTGAACACGCAGGTGCCCATAGGGCTGCGTTGTGGCTGCAAAATGCGAGTCACTAACGATGAAAAGAATGTTAATTAACGCCACGCAGGAAGAAGAAATCCGCGTAGCACTGGTCGATGGCCAGAAGTTGTACGACCTGGATATTGAAAGTCCGGGCCATGAACAGAAGAAAGCCAATATTTACAAAGGTAAAATAACCCGGGTTGAACCCAGCTTAGAGGCCGCTTTTGTTGATTACGGCGCTGACCGTCACGGCTTTTTACCTTTAAAAGAAATTTCCCGCGATTACTTCCCCTCTGGTTACAGCTTCGATGGTCGTCCAAATATTAAAGAAGTGGTAAAAGAAGGCCAGGAAGTTATTATCCAAATTGATAAAGAAGAACGTGGCCAAAAAGGCGCTGCGTTAACCACCTTTATCAGCCTGGCAGGTTCATACTTAGTTTTAATGCCAAATAACCCGCGTGCCGGTGGCATTTCCCGCCGCATTGAAGGCGACGAGCGTCAGGAATTAAAAGATTCTTTAGGTCAGTTAGAAATGCCGGATGGCATGGGCTTAATCGTGCGCACTGCCGGTGTCGGAAAGTCTTATGAAGAGCTGGATTACGACTTAAAAGCGCTATTAAAACACTGGGCGGCTATTACAGAAGAGGCACAAAAACGCCCTTCACCGTTTTTAATCCATCAAGAAAGTAATGTTGTTTTCCGCGCTATTCGCGATTACCTGCGCCGCGATGTTGGTGAAATTCTGATCGACAACCCGCGCATTTTCGAAGAAGCCAAAGTATATATTCAACAATTCCGCCCAGATTTCGCCCATCGCGTTAAGCTGTATCAGGGCGAAGTGCCGCTGTTTATGCACTTCCAGATTGAAACCCAGATTGAATCGGCGTTTCGCCGCGAAGTGCGCTTGCCTTCAGGCGGCTCTATCGTCATCGATAGCACTGAAGCATTAACCGCTGTTGACATCAACTCTTCAAAAGCCACCAAAGGCGGTGATATTGAAGAAACCGCGTTTAACACTAACTTAGAAGCGGCTGATGAAATTGCCCGTCAACTGCGTTTGCGTGACCTGGGTGGCTTAATCGTTATCGACTTTATTGACATGACGCCAGTACGGCATCAGCGCGAAGTGGAAAACCGTTTAAAAGATGCCGTTAAACACGACCGTGCCCGGGTGCAAATTGGTCGCATCTCACGTTTTGGCTTGCTGGAAATGTCGCGTCAACGCCTGCGGCCATCGCTGGGTGAATCGGCAACGCATGTGTGCCCTCGCTGTCACGGCCGCGGTACCATTCGCAGCACCGAGTCGTCTGCGCTGTCTATCCTGCGTTTAATTGAAGAAGAGTCAATTAAAGATAACACCAGTCAAATTCATGCGCAGGTACCGGTATCAGTTGCTACCTATCTGATGAATGAAAAACGTGAAGCGATACGCCGTATCGAAAAACGTCATGGGATCAGAGTATTTGTTATTCCAAATGAACACCTGGAAACGCCTAATCACGAGGTGATCCGCATCCGCATTGACGAAGAAATAGATGACGTTAGTTACAACATGGTAAAAGCGCCGGAAGCGACTACCACCTTGTATCAACCCGCATCAGATGCGGTAAAAGAAAAACCAGCTATTTCTGCTATAAACATTGCCGATGCCACAGCACCACGTCCAGCGGCTAAAGCAGTTGAATCAGCACCTGTCGAGTCAACTGGCGGTTTGTTTAAAGCTATAAGCAACTGGTTTGGTAAAGTATTTGCACCGGCCGAACAGCAGACTGAAGCGAAGCCTGTAGCTAAAACCACTGAACGTACAGGCCAGCGTCACAGCAGTCGTGATAATGGTCGGGATACAAATCGCGATAACAGCCGCGATAGTAACCGTGATGCAAACCGCGATAACAATCGTCGCCGCAACAAACCACGTCGTCGTAATGAAGGCGAAGAAAGAGGCGCGACAAGCCCCACTGTGAAAGACGATGTTGGGCAGAACAGAACGGAACGCCAACCGCGCCCGGCGCAAGAACCGCGTTCGCCACGGCCGCCACAAGAAAGCAGAAAACCGCTGGATAAACCCGTAGCAGCACCCGTTGTGCGAGAGCATGATGACGAAGACAGCGCGCCACAACGTGTTGCTGAGCGTCGTCAGCGCCGTAATGTGCGTAAATCAGTAAGGATGGAAAAAGCTGAGGCAGCCGTAGTGACAACTTCAGTAGTAACTGCTCCAGTAGTTACTGCACCTGAAAGTGTTTCTAGTGTACAAACCGCAATTCCGGCAGAGCCTGTTGTAGCAAAGGCACTAACCGCTGAGCAGGCTGATATCGCAACCACCGATACTGCAGCTGTTACTGTGGCACCAACCAGTGCAGTACAAGCTGAAGTAGCCGCTGAAACAGTTGTTGATACAACAAGTACTACTGCGGTTAAAGAAGATGTTGCAACGGATGAAGCGTCAGAGCCGCGCAGCCGTAATCGGCGCTCCCCACGCCACTTACGTGCAGCCGGTCAAAAACGTAAAAAAGATCAAGAGCAAACAGAAGCCGCTATCGATGCTCCAGATGAAACCATCACTGTCGGAGCAGCAGACGTGGTTAGCGAACCACAGGCAGCACCAAGTAGTTTAACTATAGAAGTAGACAGTGCGAATGCAGAAACAAACAATACTGCTGTTGAAGACAACAATGCTGGTGTTGAAGACAGTAAAGTTGACGCGGCTGTGGCAACAGATGCAGTTGATACTGACACGAATGCAGAGAAACCAAAACCGCGCAGCCGACGCAAACCTGCAGCCAAAAAAGTTGACAAGGCTGCGATAGAGCCATCCGTTTCAGCTGCGACCGAATCGGAAGTAACAGCAACTGAAACAGTTGTTGTAGCAGAGCCTGTAGCACCGGCTAAGGTTGAAGTGGTTGCACCAAAAGCCGACACTGCTGCGCCAGTTGTTGCTGCTAACGTAGCAAAGCCAGCAACTAAAGCTGCAGGAAGTCGCTATGCTCAGATGGTCGTTGCGACAATGACAAAGCCTGATACCGTAGAGAGTAATGACACAGCAAGCCCCGCGCCCGAAGCGGCTGCACCGGCTGCGGTTAGACCTGCAGTTGCCAGCTCTGATCGTCCTGCGGGTTCCGCTTTTGCGCGTCAGTCTGTTACAGCCCCCATGACAAAGCCTAAGTCAGATGAGTAATCTGGCTTAACCGCACAGTATTGCGCGGTAAAAAAAGGGCGCTTAAAGGCGCCCTTTTTCTTTATCTGCTACTGCCATGCCATCAGCTGGTGTTATGTTGTACCACTAATCAATAAGCAGTTGCGTACTCAGGTTTAGCCTTTTTCTTCCCGGACAAAAGCAATATCAGCAAAACCCATACGGGCAAACTCTTGTTGACGGTAATTTTTCACCGCTGCACCACGTTTAGCTGTCATCGCCACTTGTTGCTCCATCGCCAGAAAGCGGGTTAAATCGATACCTTCTGCGGCGGCAACAGCCTCATACATATCTCGATACTTGTCGTAACTGAAATTAATCACTTTTTGCTGCTTATTGAAGGTGTAACTAATTTGTCTGGCCATTTGCCACTCCAGGTTTAGCTGAGTTGCGCACCGGCTTACACAACATACAGGATAAAAGTAACAGTAATGAGCCTGCGCTGAGGCTGAGTAAATTTTCGTCGCGGTTCCACAGCACAAGATTGACGACTAAACCTGCCGGGATAAGCATATTGTTCATCACCGCCAGCATACCACTGCTAACCATTGTTGCGCCTTTATTCCACCAGAAATAGCCACCACCTGAGGCAATCAAGCCTAACCACAATAATACCCCCCAGTGCAGAGCGGTTTGTGGATATTGTGCCTTGCCAAGCAATATCCAGGCAGGTAGCGCAACCAAAGCGGCACCGATATAAAACCAACCAAATAACTGGTACTGCGGCACGGCAATCGTCTGGCGCGCCATAAGTACTTTATAGCCAACCTGGCCCAGTGCGAAACACAAATTGGCGCCCTGTACTACAGCAAAACCTAACCAGTAGTCCGTGCTTAATTCTTCATAGCGCATAATGGCAGCTGCCAATACAGCAACTAACGCAGCGAGCATGTAGCGGTACTGAAAACGTCGTTGTAACAGGTCGTACAGCACGGTGATGTACACTGGTGTAAAAATAGTAAAAACAAGTACTTCAGGCACGGTAAGTAACAAAAATGACTGATAGTAAAATAGATACATCAGCCCTAGTTGCACTGCACCTAACGCCAACAGCTTACCGATCAGCGCCATAGGTTGCGGCCGCAAAAATGGCAAAAACACCAGCAGCGCCAATAACACCCGCAGCAACACCGCAAAGTAAGCATCAACCTGGCCAGCAAGATAAACACCAATCAAGCTAAAAGAGAACGCCCAAAGCAGGGTGACGCCAATTAGATATTGCAATCAGCGCCGTCCTGCTGTGCCGGTAACTGTTTAATTAGCGGTGCAGCATATAGCTTATTTAGCAGGGGTATCGCTGCAGTGGGTAACTGCTGCAAGCGCTGTTGCCACAGCTCAGCAACCGCTTCATCGACGCAATGGCTTTGCTGGCCAGCCGCCAGGTAGTTTACCGGATAGAGTCGGTATTGCTGCCAAATGTGTTGATCAATCAAGGCCGCCAATTTCTCTGGCTCGGCTGGTATGTCTGTTAAAGGAGGAGCAAATGCCACATGCACCCGGCCTTTATAACCAACAATACCTTTAATAATAGTGTCGATGTCCTCAAACTCGCTTTTTTGATACGAACCCTGGGTTTGCTTTTGCCACAATTCGTTAATTTTATCGATGTCGCAAGGATCGTATTCATAGGATAGACACACTGGCACAATATTTAAACCTGCCATATAGCTGGCAAAATCTTCACCACGTTTTTTGCCTTCCATAAAAAACATTTTCAGAATTGCCGGATCAGTCTGGTCATTACCATCTTTAGCACGGCCTTCTTTTTGCGCTATCCAGATTGAATGTTGCTCAGACAAAGAGTGCTTAATGTAACCCGATAACTGAGAAAAGTTTTTTAGCATTTCGCGCGGCCCTTTAGCACCGCGCTTAACAATAAAACTTTTATTCAACTTCATTAATTCGGTCGCGCAAGGCTTGCGCAGCAGGTTATCGCCAATCGCAATACGCACGGTATCAAAGCCATGATGGTGCAAACACCAATTAACCAATGCCGGATCCATGGCAATATCGCGGTGATTCGACACAAATAAATAGGCTTTACCCGGCGCTAAGTGCTCAAGCCCCGACATGGTGATGTTGTCTGTGGTGCTGTCTATCATCCGGTCCATAAAACCGGCAACCTGTTTTTGTACTGCCAACACCGTATTGAGCTTGGCCAGGCGACGTTTCAGGGCTAATTTTACCAACGGCGCTAACATCCAGCCCAAACGGCCAGACAGTTGCGCGAAGCGATGATGCAAAATCGCTTTAATAAATTCATCATCAGCAATCAGACGAGCAATTGCCGGGGCCACTTCGTTATCGTTATAAGGCCGGATATCGGCGTAAATATCTTGGTCTGACACAAAAATCACTATGTAGGCTTATTTAGAGAGCTGACTATTTTACTGAGTTAACAAAATTTCACCAGCCCCTTAGCAAGTTAAGCCCACATTACCGCTATAGCGGCTAGGACAATTAACGCCAAGCCCCAACGATCAGTATTTTGTAGTTTTTCTTTAAACACAAAAGCAGAAATCAGCAACATAAACAGCACCTCGACCTGGCCCAAGGTTTTTACTAACGCTACCGACTCCAGGCTCATCGCGGTAAACCAACCAATTGAACCAAAACAGCTGCATACACTAACCAACAATGTCAATTTTGGCCGCCGCCACAATGCTGTTAACGTCGGTTTATCTTTCAGGCTTAACCACAACAGCAAGATAGCGGTTTGCAGCAGTATCACCAGCAGCAATACCCAGGCCGCGCCATGCGGAAACGGCAAACCCAGTTCCAAACTTGCCTGGCGCACCCACAAGGATGTCAGTGCGAACGCCAAGCCGCTGCCCAGCCCCAGCAACATCACCGGCACTGACATCTGACGTAAACTGGCACCACTGAGTAAAAACACCGCGCAACCACCTAAGCCTACACCTACCCAGCCCAGTGCAGACAAAGACTCACTAAAAAACGCTACCCCCATCACCGCAGCAAGCACTGCTTCGCTTTTAGCCAGCCCTGCGCCAATAGCGTAGTTTCTCAATTTAAACAGCTTTACCATCAATGCCGTGGCCAGTATTTGCGCCAATGCTGCGGCAACAATAAAACCGCCAA
The DNA here is from genome assembly GCF_016918075.2 of Rheinheimera maricola. GTDB lineage: Bacteria > Pseudomonadota > Gammaproteobacteria > Enterobacterales > Alteromonadaceae > Alishewanella > Alishewanella maricola_A. The sequence continues at coordinate 27,832 of NZ_JAERPS020000010.1, forward strand.
AGCCGAAGCTAAATTCCGGAAGATGCGCCGGTTGCCAATGGTTCAAGCCCAGCAAGTACAAGGCGGCCAGCGGCGATGCCCAGATAAATCGCGCCAGCGTGACTCCGGCCACACCGACATCTTTGCTTAATTTTTTTTGAAACGCATTACGCCAGGCCTGCATAAATGCAGCCAGCAAGGTAAACGGGATCCACAGCACAGCACTGCACCTTAAAGACGTCAAGATGGCTATATTAACAAGGTCGAAAAAATTTAGATAGCGGGCCAACACGATAGCCGCTATTCAACTGACTGATATATAAAACCAAGGGATTGGCGAAAATAGCGACAGTCAACCAATGCAGCATTGCATTCTGATGGATTATCATTATGATACGCCCTACGTCGGTACGTAGCGCAGCTTGGTAGCGCACTTCGCTGGGGGTGAAGGGGTCGGAGGTTCGAATCCTCTCGTACCGACCATTAAATTCCTCAAAACAAAGCCCCGCTTATGCGGGGCTTTGTTGTTTCTGCAGGACATATTTAGCCTTATTGGCTTACTAACTGCCTCATCTGCGCTTGTAATTGCCCGCCACTCGGGTTAGAACGAGGACTACATGGTTCAGGAGGCGCTCATGCCATATCAAAAAGTTTTCGTATTAGTGTTAATACTGCTGTCATTCACCACAGTTGCTGCAGAAAAACTTAATGCAACGGCAGCTGTCGCGTCTCCCGATCAATATGGTGCCACGACAGCAGAGCAGATCTTACGCCAGGGTGGCAACGCGGTTGACGCCGCAGTGGCAATGGCCTTTACCTTGGCGGTAACTTACCCGGAAGCCGGAAATATAGGTGGCGGCGGCTTTATGACACTGTGGTTTGACGGCAAAGCCTACTTTTTAGATTATCGTGAAACAGCACCTGCCGCTGCACACCGCGATATGTATTTAGACGCAGAAAAACAAGTTATTGAAAATTTGAGTTTAATTGGCCATCAAGCCAGCGGTGTACCCGGCACTGTGATGGGGCTATGGCAAGTGCATCAGCGCTTTGGCCGTTTACCCTGGGCTGAGTTGGTAAAACCGGCCATACACTATGCACAAAGCGGCTTTACGGTAGCCGAGAACCAATATCAGTATCGCGCGGACTTACTCAGCCAACTGCAAGGTAAAACAAACTTTGCTGATTACTTTGGCGCGATGCAAGCTGGCAAAAACTTTCGCCAACCAGAGCTAGCCAATACGCTTAGCCGTATTGCCGAACATGGCCCGACTGATTTTTATCAGGGTGAAACGGCTAAGCTGCTAGTGGCACAAATGCAGCGCGGTGGCGGCTTGATAAGCATGGCGGATTTAGCGAGTTACAAAGCCGGTTGGCGTGAACCGGTAATAACACCCTGGCACGATTTTCAGCTGGTAACGACTGCCCCACCCAGCTCTGGTGGCATCGCCCTTAGCCAGTTGCTAAGCCTAAAACAACGACGCGCGGCGGATTTTGTCGATGTAGCGCTAAACAGTGCTCAATATGTACATTTAATGGCTGAGATAGCCAAACGGGTTTACGCCGATCGCGCCGATTACCTCGGCGATCCCGATTTTACTAACGTACCGCAACAACAGCTACTGGATAGCGCTTACTTAGATAAACGGGCGGCTGAAATAAACAACAAAGCCATTTCAGCCACTTCCGCAGTAAAACCCGGATTGGAGGGATACCACACTACACATTTTTCCGTGCTGGATAAGCATGGCAACGCGGTATCAAACACTTATACGCTGAATCTGGATTTTGGCAGCGGCGTGGTAGTAGAAGGTGCCGGTTTTCTGCTGAACAACGAGATGGATGATTTCTCTGCCAAGGCTGGAGTACCAAATGCCTTTGGTGTGGTGGGCAGCGATGCTAACGCTATTGCGCCAGGCAAACGTATGCTGTCATCCATGGCGCCCAGCTTGTTGGTAAAAGATGATAAAGTAGAGTTGGTTATCGGAACGCCGGGTGGTTCAACTATCTTTACCTCTATTTTTCAGGTGATGACCAATCTTTATGATTATGGTATGCCGCTATCAGAGGCAGTCGCGGCACCGCGTTTTCACCATCAGTTATTGCCCCAAGATCAGATCACCATGGAGCCCTATGCTCCGCTGGCGGCAAACGTGCAGACCGAGCTTACGACACGTGGCTATAACCTGGTTACGCAAAGCTGGAATCTCGGAGATATTCAGGCGATACAAAGTACTAACAGTACAGTGACGGCCGTAGCGGATCCGCGCTCACGCGGCGTAGCAAAAGTATTTAGCTATTAGTGCGTAGTAATAGGATTGATTATGCCGGCTGTTAAATTAACACTGTATTTGGTTTTAGCCATATTTTGTGCTGCCGTGCGCACCGATGTCCTGCTTACTAATGGCAGCCAGAATATTGCTCAGCTGGTTACATTGCGTTTTTGTTATGAAGATAAACAGCTATTGCCCTATTATGCAGGCAATGCCCAGCAGATCCCCGATATGCCGGGTGCGACCATAGAGCATCTGCGCCTGGCAGCAACAACAGTGGGTATAACGCTGCAACTTGTGCGATTACCCTGGTTGCGCTGCTTGCAGCAGCTCGAGGACAATAGTGTCGACGCGCTGGTCGCAGCGTATGACCAAGACCGGGAGCATTATACGTTATACCCAAAGCGTCAGGATGGCAGCCCTGACCCAGCTAAAGCAATTAATCAGCTTGGGCTATGTCTGGCGCACCGCTACGACAATTCACTACCTGACAATATTAACCATCAAACCAACAAAATTACTGTATCCCGACCATTAGGCTATAAGCCCATTCCGTTTCCGCACAACACTCTGCTGGTTGCAGCAAACTCGCCACAACATGCTTTGGAACTGGTTGTATCTGGTAGAGTGGATGCGACAACCGTCCTATGTGAATTAAACGGCATCAAAGCAAAAGAGCAGCATTTGGACCAACTCCCGGTGCTATTACTCTACCCTGCATTGCATAAAAGTGATGGTTACTTGATGCTGAGCAAGGATTTTTATCGACGCTATCCCAAACTGTCAGAGCAACTTTGGCAATCGCTGCCGGAAACATTGAACAAACAACGCTACCTGCATTATATGACACTATCTTTAGACTAACGACTTTCTGGTTTTTTATGCTCTTTGTGCAATAACCAATAAGTAACGCCCAGCGCAAGCACAGTAAAGGCGATAGCGAAAATATAATCCGGGGTCATTTTTTCAACATCCAACACGATGACTTTTCTGGCTATTGCCATTAAGGCAGTTGCCACCACTAATTTTACCGGGAAATCGTTAGATTCCAGATATAAACGGATATTGATAAAAATCTCTATGGCAATCAAAACCGCCATAAAAGCACCGAAAGTGTAAAATATGTCGTTTATATTAAGTAAAAACATAGGCGGCGTAATCAGCCGTTGGTATAGCACATAAAGTACATCGCCAATTCCCCAGATAATTACCGCTACCATCAGCACAGCTAATACCCGCACACATTGTCGGATCACGGTGTGCAGGTGTTTAATTAACGGATCTATGTGCTCCTCCGGTAACTCCTTGTGTTGTCCGTTGTTAGCATCAGTCACTACTGCCTCATCATATTCGTCTTGCTGCTACAGATAACAGCCTGTACTAAAGCCTTATTGTAGCAAGGGTAATAATTTGTCATGGTATACAACAGTATTATCTTTCTCAGGAATTGTCATGCGCCCATCTATGCTAGTTTGTCTGTCGGCTACAATGCTCAGCCTGCCAGTTTATACCGCAGAGCTACCCTCACTTGAGCTTCAAGCCAATATCACCCTGTCCGGCTTATCCAGCGGCGCTTATATGGCAGCACAATATCATCTGGCTTTTGCAGAGCACGTCGATGGAGTTGCCTTGTTAGCAGCAGGTCCGGTATATTGTGCGCAAAATAGCCTGGGTCTGGCATTGGAACATTGCTTTAACAAAGTGACCAGCGCACCTGATATGGCCAATATTAATCAGTATATTAAAACACAGCAAAATAGCGGCATGTTGGCTTCATTGGACGCACTGGCAGATGACAAAGTGTGGATATTCCATGGCACAAAAGACAATACAGTCTATCCTGGGCTGGCGGTAACGCTGCATCAGCAGTACCAGCAATGGCTTAAACCGACCAATATCGCCCTGATAAATTACAAAGCTTTTGGCCATACGTTTCCTACTGACCGCACAGATCTAGGCAACTGTGAAGTGTCGGCAGCGCCATTTTTGGCAAGTTGTGATTATGACGCCGCCGGTGAGCTGCTGCGCCATCTTCTGGCAGCGCTGCACCCCAAAAGCAGCGTGCCTTCAGGCACACTACTGGCAATCGATCAGCACAAGTTAGCCGCTGCAGCAACAGAAACGCTGGCGCAAACCGGCTATTTATATGTGCCACAAAGCTGTGCAGAGGGCCAAAGCTGCCGTTTACATGTCAGCTTTCACGGATGTAAACAGAATGCCGCCAGCATAGGTGATGCTTTTGTTACTGGTACTGGCTTGAATAATTATGCCGACACTAACCGGCTCGTGGTGCTATATCCGCAAACCACAGCCAGCAATATCAATCCGTTTAACCCCAACGCATGCTGGGATTGGTGGGGTTACACCGGGGCAGACTACGCCAATAAAGCCGGATTGCAGCTACAGGCGGTGCATCAATTAGTGCAAGCTCTACAGCGTTAACGGTTTATACCCTTCATGCCTGGCGGTAAAAGTTGATCAACGCCGCCCAAGCGCTTGGCTATGGACATAATACGCTGATGATGTTTTTCCAGCGCGGCTGTATCGTCATTGGTTAAACAACTACTCAGAGTTTGATAATACTGTTGGCCTTGTGTAATGCTGTTTTCGGTATTTTTCCGCTGTTGCGCCGGCAAAAACATCAGCGCTTGACGTGACACTTCCAGCATTGGTTGTAATTGGTTAAGCACAGGCCAGCTGAGCTTGGCACTGAGTTCAACAAACTGCACCGGTGTAAAACCGTGTTGGCTGACCAGCTGTTCAATCTTGCTTTGGTACCTGCTGTCTTGCTCTTGTGCACTAATTTCACGGTAGTGCCGCGGCCAGTCGCAATGTTGCTGTAGCTTAAACTGCTGGTTTTGCGGTCGCTGCTCCAACTGCTGCAGCTTGGGTAGCATCGCTTCAAACTGATCCAAATTTGCATCGGTAAGCAGGGTTGCTGCCATTGCAGGTAATACCAACGCACTGAGCAATATCGCCAAACCAAAACTATGTCGCGTAATCATACTATCTCCGGGAGCTATACTGGCCCATCATATGAACAAACCGTGGCTTAATGCGCGCTGAAGTGGTTCAGCCAAACAATAATACCGCTATGCCCAGTGTCAAAATAATCAGGGTGGCAATTACCAACTTGCGCGCCAGCGCACGGCCACCCAATGCATACACTAAACCACATTTTACCAGGGTATTACTCAGCGCCGCCACGGTAACAGCACCGGCGGCGACACTTAACGCCGCAGCTGACTGCCCGGCATATTGCGCCATCGATAAGGTAATGGCATCCACATCTGTCATGCCCGCTACTGCCGCTAACAAATATAAGCCCTCTGCTGCAGCGTATTGCTCATTTAACTTTACCAGAAACAGTATTACAGCAAACAAAGCGCCGAATTTGATAGCCGCTACCAAACTAAAGGGGTTGGTTACTTTTACTGTACTTTGTTGTGGCGCCTGATAGCGCCGGCTGCCATGCCAGTAATACAGTGCTGCCATTATTGCTGTAGCACCAGCCATGGCGCTAAACGGCAACAATAGATGCACCAGCAGTGGTTGATAGACAATACTGATGGTAACCAGCACACGGATAAACATCACCAACCAGGCCAGCAACACGCCACAAGCCTGATGGTCAGCTGCCAGCGGATCACTCTCTATTTTGCTGCTGCGGGCGAAGCTTAAGGTCACCGCGGTAGAAGATGCCAGACCGCCGCTAATACCGGTAACCACTGCACCATGTGCGGCTCCCAACCAACGCACCGCAACATAACCCAGCAGCGACATACTCGAAATTAAGATCACCAGTAACCAGAGCTTATACGGATTAAGCGCTTGCCAGGGGTCAATAGTCTCGTTTGGCAGCAGCGGCAATATAATAAAACTGGCGATAAGCAACTTAAGCCCGGCGTATAAATCATCGGTATCAATTTTACTTACCAGGCCGTGCAACGGTTGTTTAAAAGTCAAAATGGCCGAAGTTAGAATGCCCAGCATTACGGCCAATTCAGCATAACCAAACATAGTAGCACCACCGAGCAAACATACCGTAATGGCGCTGATTTCACTGGTTAAGCCCAGCGCTGTCGGGTTATGCCGGTTTTCCAGGATATAGGCTGTCAGCACGGCTATCGCTACCACTAACACGGTAACAACAAACAGCCAGGGCGATTGCAGATGAATAGACAACCAGGCCGATACAGCACCGGCCTGCGCAAACAAGATGTAGGTTCTCAGGCCACCAAAGCTGTTCGGATGCTCGTCCCTCCGGTGTTTTTCCCGTTCAATACCCACCAGTGCGCCTAATAACAGTGCAATTAAAAAACTCTGCACCATATCAAAATCAAACTCAGACATTTTTTGCGTTAACTCAGTTAGTTATCTGTATTTTTCACAGCATAGCGTAGTTTCCGCTATGACGGCAGCGAGCTGAGGCTTAAATAGTAAAATTGAGTGCAACAGCACTTCGCGTTACACTCGTCGCCTTTGTATTGCAAGTGAGTTGAGTCATGGCACTTAAAGCCACCGTATTTAAAGTACAGCTGCAAATTGCCGACATGGACCGGCATTATTATCAGGACCACAGCCTAACGCTGGCGCAGCATCCGTCAGAAAACGACGAGCGCATGATGGTGCGTTTGTTAGCCTTTGCTATAAATGCCAGCGACACCCTGGCTTTTACCAAAGGGTTAAGTGCTGAAGACGATGAACCGGAGCTTTGGGACAAAACCCTGAGCGGCGAAATAAATTTGTGGGTGGAATTTGGCCAAAGCGATGAAAAATGGCTGCGCAAAGCCGCCGGCCGCGCCAAGCAGGTACAACTGTTTTGCTATGGCGGGCGCAGCGTGCCGGTATGGTGGAAGAATAACCAGCAAGCGCTGCAGCGTTACCAAAACCTCAGCGTGTTAGACATAGATGAGGCTGCCGTAGCACAAATGGCCAAACTGGTAAGCCGCAATATGAACTTGCAGTGCAATATCAGCGAAAGCCAGATATGGCTGTCCGACGCTGAGCAAAGTGTCTTAATCGAGCCGGTAATACTCAAAACGGCACAATAACGCGATTAACCCAGCCGCGGATCGCTGTCAGCTACCATTGGCTTGGTTTTATTTTCCAAGCAAAATGCCAATAGCGCCGGGTAATCATCCAACTGCATCAAATCGCGGAATAAGGTCCAATCGACCAGACTATAAAGTGCCATAGCAATATAGTCCCAGTTGGCAAACTCAGCATTGGCGGCTTGTCGTTCTAATACATACAAAGATGTGGCTACCCGCTCGCGCTGCAAATTAAAAAACAGTTTATCGTCATTGGTATCAAAGCCGCTGCGGCTGCATTGCAGTAACATGACCAAGGAGTCACTTACTGCATTAATCAGCGTTAGCTGATTTTCCTTATACCAGCTAAGGGGTGCTATACCCAACTGCGGTGCCAAATAACGATATATCACGCCGGAGTCGAAAATAACCCGGCCTTTATCGTCCAGCATAGGAATACGCAGCGTTGGATTCAGCGACGCCAGGGTTTCCCTGTCAGGGCCGGCAAAAATATTCAGGTTAATAAATTCGTGTGCCGTTGCCGCCAATAACAAGCGAATGCGCCTGACATAGGGTGAGGTTTGTGAACCATACAGTTTCATATTTACTCCTTAACGGGCGCAGTAGCAGCGCGTAATGAACTCAGACTAAACCCGGTTACCAGCATGGTACCGCTAATAACAATGGCGGCCCCGGCAAGTGTATGCCAACCGATAACTTCAGCTAAAAACAAGTGGCCCCACAACACACCAAACACCGGAATTAAAAACGTTACCGTCAGGGTTGGTGTTGCGCCCAAATCCTGCACCAGACGAAAATACAACATATAAGCCACACCGGTGCACACTACTCCCAGTGCCAGCATAGCGTACAGGCTCTGCGCGGCAGGTTGTGCTACCGGCAATGGTATAAACCATAATAATGGCAATAACCACAGAGTGGCGCCCCACATATTGCCATGGGCATTGGTAAACGCCGGTACCGGTTTAGCCAACCGCGTATACCAGGTAGCAATGCCGTAACAACAGGCGGCACCCGCTGCCGCAGCTATTGCAGGTAAAGCACTGCTATCGACGGCGGTGTCAAAACCAACCAAAATCGCCACACCACAGATCCCCAGCAATAAGCCGCAGGTGATCTTCAGCGACATGGTCTGGCGAAAAAACAGCCAGCCTATTAAAGCGCCCCATAAAGGTGCTGTGGCATTGAGCACTGCCAGCAATGACGCCGTAAGCGTTTGCGCTGCATAAGCAAACAATAAAAATGGCAAGGCAGTATTAAAAAAACTTAGCAGCATAAAATGCCCGGCATAGCCGCGAATGGGCAAACTACGTTTAAACGCTACGGCAACCAATGCCAGAAACAGCGCCGCCATCAAGACGCGGCCAAACATTAGCCAAGCCGGGCCAAGTTCAGGCACGGCAATACGCATAAACAGGAAAGATGCCCCCCAGATAGCGGCCAGACTGAATAAACGAGTAATACTGCCAGCCGTCAAGGCGCTGCTCCTTAGATTAAAATCGATGTTGAACAAAATACCGTAAAAAGCAGCAACTATTTAACAGGCTGATATTGCCAAGCTATGCAGCTTTATTGCATAATCATCCCGCTTCATTTTTGCTTTATAGCTTTTGACCCACGCTTTGCGTGGGTTTTTTAATTTTACAGCACGTTAACGCAGTTCAGCCTTTATCATCATGGCTAATACGGCTGGCAACGGCACCGGTTTGCTGTTGGTATTTCGCATCCAGCCGCTTGTTGTAAGGTCTATCTGCCGGGCCAGTCATCAACTCAAAATTCAGTGCACCAATTTTCATCTGCGGCCGAAGCGCTAGCGGCAACTTACCACTGTTATAAAACTCCAGCACAATATTACCCGACCAACCCGGATCAATGCGGTGCGCAGTAACATGCACCATCAGGCCCAAACGCGCTAACGACGAGCGCCCGTCCAACCAACCGACGATATCATCCGGTAAGGTTACCGATTCCAGCGTCATCGCCAGTGCCAGCTCGCCCGGGTGCAAAATAAACTTGTCGCCATCAGCAATGTAAATCTCGTCGCTCATAACACTGTTCAGCGCTTTGTCTACTTCGCCGCGCGGGCCGCTTAAATCAATATAAGCAGCAGTATGCGCCACAAAGACGCGAAACTTATTACCCAAACGAATATCGACACTGACACCGCTTATCATGTCGGCATCGGGCAGCGGTGTAATGCTAATTTTACCTTCGGCTAAATAGCGTTCTATATCGCGGTCACACAGTCTCATCTTAATCGTCCGTTATTATAATTTCAGGTTGGCTTAGTTGCTGCGCAGCGGCTTGCCAATGCAATGCCAGCATTAATTGCCGGCTGATTGTACGGTAAATTTGTGCCACTGGCTGCTGTTTCAGTACCGCCGGCACCCCGGCATCGGCTTGCTCGCGGATATGCTTTTGCAGCGGTAATTGCCCCAGCACCGGCACCTGGTAACGCTCTGCCAGCAGCACGCCGCCCTCGGTGCCAAAAATATCATCCCGCGTACCGCAGTGGCTGCACTGATAAAAACTCATATTTTCAATCAGGCCAAGTAGCGGAATATTCACCTGACGAAACATACTGATGGCTTTTTCTGCATCCGACAGCGCCACGTCCTGCGGCGTAGTCACCACCACAGCACCGGTTACCGGCAGCTTTTGCGCCATAGTCAGCTGAATATCACCGGTGCCCGGTGGCATATCAACAATCAGATAATCCAGCTCTGGCCACAGGGTTTCGTTCAGCAGTTGCAGCAATGCCTGGCTGGCCATCGGGCCTCGCCACACGGAGGCTTGCTGTGGGTCGACCAGAAAGCCGATAGACTGCAAATACACACCATGGGCAAATTTAGGCTGCATCAGTTTATTATCCGGCGAGCTGATTTTCTCGCCGTTAAGCCCGAGCATAGTGGGAATTGACGGGCCATAGATATCAGCGTCTAACAAGCCGACTTTGGCGCCTTCCAGTGCCAGTGCTGCCGCCAGATTAACGGCCGTGGTAGATTTGCCAACCCCGCCCTTACCGGACGCAACTAGGATAATCTGCTTAATTTGTTTAAATACCGGCGCCGTAGTCAACTGATAATCTAAAGCCAGCTTATAGCTAAAACCGGCATCGGCCAGTGCTTGCTGCAACGGCTCCGCTATAGACAACAGCGGCAGTTTTAAACGGATGCTCAGGCTGTTTTTGTTAAGGCTCACACTATCGAGCAACACGGCTAATGGCGCGCCGCTGTCAGGCAGTTGCCAATGTTGCAGCAGCTGCTGCGCCGCCTCGGGTAAAGCTTCGGTTTTGGCAGATTTAAACCAGTTAAACATCAGTAAGTTCCAAATTCGGGCTTTCATACGTTTTTTTAGCAGATCCGTGCCGTGGCGGGTGCGGATCGATGGCGGCTAGTGTATCATTTAGTGAAATTTTTTCAGTTATTTATGCAAAAGAGCACCGCTTAATGTCGACACGCAAAATACTTGTTACTAGCGCTTTACCCTATGCCAACGGCCCTATTCATTTAGGCCACTTATTGGAATACATTCAAACCGATATCTGGGCCAGGTTTCAAAAAGGGCGCGGCCATGAATGTTATTACGTTTGCGCCGACGATGCGCACGGCACGCCTATTATGCTTAAAGCGCAGGAACAAGGCATTACGCCAGAGCAAATGATTGCCAAAACCAATATTGAACACCAGGCTGACTTTGCCGGTTTCGGCATTGGCTTTGACAATTATCACTCGACCCACAGTGAAGAAAATCGCGAATTTGCCAGCCAGATATACAACAAACTCAACGATGGCGGCTATATCAAGCGCAAAACCATCAGCCAGCTGTTCGATCCGGAAAAACAGATGTTTCTGCCCGATCGCTTTGTTAAAGGTGACTGTCCTAAATGTGGTGCCCTCGATCAAAACGGCGACAGCTGCGATGTCTGCGGTGCTACTTACAGCCCGACCGAAGTAAAAAATGCCCGCTCTGTGGTATCCGGCGCTACCCCGGTGTTAAAAGACTCTGAGCATTATTTCTTTGACTTGCCTGCCTTTAGCCAGATGTTACAAGACTGGACACGCAGCGGCAGCTTGCAGGATGAAATGGCCAATAAGCTGCAAGAATGGTTTAAAGACGGCCTGCAAATGTGGGATATCAGCCGTGATGCGCCCTACTTTGGCTTTGAAATACCGGGCGCGCCAGGTAAATTCTTCTACGTCTGGTTAGATGCGCCTATCGGCTATCTGGCAAGCTTTAAAAACCTGTGCGATAAAACCGGTATCGACTTTGACAGCTTCTGGCAGCTGGATTCCGCTGCCGAGGTGTATCACTTTATCGGTAAAGATATTATTTATTTTCACAGCCTGTTTTGGCCGGCCATGCTGCACGGTGCCGGTATGCGCAAACCCAATGCCATTTTCGCCCACGGTTTTGTTACGGTAAACGGCGCCAAGATGTCCAAGTCACGCGGCACCTTTATTAAAGCCCGCACTTACCTGGATCATTTAAACCCGGAATACCTGCGTTATTACTTTGCTTCTAAGCTAAGCAGCAGCATTATTGACCTGGACTTAAACCTGGATGATTTCAGCCAAAAAGTTAATGCCGACTTAGTTGGTAAAGTGGTGAATATTGCCAGCCGCTGTGCCAGCTTTATAACCAAGCGCTATGACAGCAAATTATCGGCTACGGTGGCTGAACCTGCACTGTTGGCAGAATTTACCGCCATGGGCGAAACTATTGCAGACAGCTTTGAGAAGCGCGAGTTTGCCCGTGCTATCCGCGATATTATGGCGCTGGCCGATAAAGCCAACCAGTACATTGACGCTAAAGCGCCCTGGGTGCTGGTAAAAGATGATGCCAAGCAGCAAGAGGCACATGATGTCTGCTCAATGGGCATCAATCTGTTTCGGGTATTAATGCATTATTTAAAACCGGTATTACCGCTAATGGCAGCAGAAACCGAAGCGTTTTTAAATAGCGAACTGAACTGGCAAAATTATCAGCAGCCGTTAACCAGCCATGCCATTAACCCGTTTAAAGCGCTGATGCAACGGGTTGACCCGGTAAAAGTGGCGGCAATGCTGGATGCCTCAAAAGACAACCTGCAGCCACAAACAGCGGCGCCGGTTAAAGCAGATAAAGCCAAAAAGGCCGTCAGTACAGAGCGCGAGCCAATCAGCGATACCATCAGCATTGATGATTTTGCCAAGATTGACTTGCGCGTAGCCAAAATTATCAAAGCCAGCGCGGTAGAAGGCGCCGATAAACTGGTGCAACTACAACTGGATATTGGTGGCGGTGAAGTACGCCAGGTATTCGCCGGTATTAAATCGGCTTACAGCCCAGAGCAGCTGGAAGGCCGTTTAACGGTAATGGTGGCGAACCTGGCACCGCGCAAAATGCGTTTTGGCTTATCAGAAGGTATGGTACTGGCAGCAGGCCCGGGCGGCAGCGATTTATTTATTTTGTCGCCGGATGAGGGCGCCCAGCCAGGTATGCGGGTGAAGTAACGCTTTCAGGCAGCGTTTGGCTGCCTGTATTTTTTAAGGCAACGGATGTCCAGTAAACACCCTTATCGCAGCTTTACTGCTTTATTTCTTACCACCTTGCTGATGCTGGTGGCACAGGGTTCGTTATCAACTTACCTTGGCTTATCGCTGGCGCAGCAAAATGTCGATTCAATCTGGATCGGCGCCTTGATGTCCTGTTATTACCTCGGGCTGGTACTGGGCTCTAAGCTGGGCCATAAAGTAATAGCACGGGTCGGTCATATCCGCGCCTTTGTCGCCAGCGCCGCTATTGTCAGTGCCTGCGCCATGACACACGTATTAACCTCGCAGTTAGAAGTGTGGCTAGTGATGCGGGTTATCGTCGGCATGGGCATGATGTGCCAGTATATGGTGCTGGAAAGCTGGCTGAACGAGCAAACGGAAAGCTCGCAGCGCGGCACGGTGTTTGCTTTTTATATGATCACCTCTTACCTTGGCATGATTGGCGGCCAGGCTATGCTGAGCCAATTTCCCGAGCTTGGCACGTCGCCGCTGCTAATCATCAGCATGTGTTACTCATTGTGCATAGTACCTATTGCGTTAACTAAACGTATTCACCCGGCACCGTTACAACCGGCGCCGCTGCAAATTATGGCGTTTTGGAAGCTGGTGCCGCAATCGCTTACCGCCGTCAGTGTCGCTGGTATGATGGCAGGCTCATTTTACGGCCTGGCGCCGGCGTATGCCGCCGCCAAAGGCATGAGCACGGAACAGGTTACCCTGTTTATGTCAGTGACTATATTCGCTGGCTTATTGGCACAATGGCCGATGGGTAAAATTTCTGACCGTATTCCACGTAGCCGTATTCTGCGCTTCAACGCGGCCGTGCTGACAATTCTTACCTTGTTAATTGCCCTGCTACCGCTAAGCGGTGCTCTGCTGTTAGTCGCGACCTTTTGTTATGGCGTGCTGGCCTTTACGCTGTATCCCATCGCGTCTGCATTTGCTAATCAAAACGTAGAGCAAAACGATCGGGTGGCGTTGTCGGCGACTATTCTGCTTACCTTTGGTTTAGGCGCTTGTTTTGGCCCATTGCTGGCGTCGGCATTAATGCAACTGATTGGCCCGGCTATGCTGTATGCCTTTATCAGTTGTTGTGCTTTTACGCTGTTTTTACGCTTGTTGCGGGTAAATTACACGCAAAAACAAGTACAACGTATGTTGGACGAGCAACAAAATGCCCAATTTAAAATGGGCTCCGGCGATTTGGTATCCTCACCTCTGGCGGCGGCACTTGACCCCCGTGTAGATGAAGAAACTGTGTTAACGCAGATGCGGGATGAAGAGTTTCAGGCAGCAAGACAGCAAGTGCCTGCCGGCTACGATGAAGATATTGAAATTGTGCCAGTGACTGACAGCTTTGATACTATTGCTGCAGAATTGGAACCTAAATCATTGGACGACAAATAGCTTGCAGTGCCAAAGCAAGCTTTAGTTGTTTTGCATTATGACTTTGTTCCACAGATTTTGATTTTTAATAAAGGAAAAATACTCATCCGGATGCCAGCACTTGGGCAGCAATGGCATATTTTTCCTTTCCTCAAAATTAGACACCAGTTTACTTAATATTTCCAACAACCGATCTTCACTTATGCGCTCCAGCTTCTTGCGCGCTTGTGGGTAATACAGATTGTTTTCCACACTGATAATACAACCTTGTGCCGAGACATTATAAGTAAGGTTTCGCGTTACCATACGGCAAACTGGCTGGCGAATATCATCAGGATACAATCCGGCAACGATAGCGTATTCGTAGCGGTCCATATCTTGTCTGTCTGAATCTTTTGGAATATATGTCACACCAAAGCCCTGCGGAAATACCCCGGTAATACTGATTAACGCATCCACTGCGACCTTGCTGTATACGCCTTTTTCGACACCCTTCTCCAATACCAAAGCCACTTTGGGCAATGTGTCATAGGCAAAATTGCTTTTGGTCGACAATACAACAGACGTGTAAATTTGTGGGATCTTTAACAAGTTGCCAATGCCGTGCTCAGGTTTAATCGCGTTCCTTAACAAAATAAGCAGCATATTTTGCCGCTCCGTTTCTAACTTAATAAAGGTATCGCGCTCTTCTTTTAAATTCCCAGTATATTTATCCAGGCCCAGCCCTTGAGTTACATATTTCAAACTTTCCCGATAACTGATTTGTAGCAAGGCAACACGCTCATCATTGTCCAAAACACGGAACTCATCAGCCTTGCCATCAGCCCCTTTTAAAATTAATTGTGCTTCGGGGTGGCAGCTACCAATATCTTGTAATATTGCGGCCATTAGTAAGGGTATTTGTACATCATCACGGAAAGGATCGTATTGATCTTTATTGAAATTTTTAGCTTTGCTGGCGTTTAGTCTCTGCTGCATGTAGGCATTATTCAGCTCATCATCAAATAACAGCTTATCCAGCAAACGCAGTGATAACACTGCTTTGTACAAATGTTTACTTTTCTGATTATTCGCCGCAATATTTTTACCGCTAGTTGGCGACAGAAGCTGCACTGTACCTAACAATTTAGCACTGAGCAGGTGCGTTTCATCGATAGACTCCCCCTGACACAAGTCAAGAATATCGCGACATACACGTTTTAAAAATGCCATCCTTACATTAGCTTCATCATCGCGCGCCTGCTGAAAACTTTGCAACTCTGCTTGAGCTTGTTTCAGGCTACGGTCTACTAATGCCATGTCACGCTGACTAACTTGTTGCTGACGGTTTTGGTATAACATGACCTGCTGAGCTAACTCAGTTTTCTGCCCTTGCTGCGCTTCCGCTTGTTGAAAATACGCTATAGCGTGCTCAAACACTGAGTCACCCACCGCAGTGACGTCATAAATTCGGTTGATCAGTACTGATACGGCTTTGCTGTAAGTCGATTTTCCAATGCTACCTAGAGTCATTCGGGGCTGTTATCCAAAAAAGTGTAATGCCAGATCAGGTTTATAACTAGTTTACCCAAGCCAATTAGTTTTACCAGTAAATCAGAATGTTAGCACAAGCTTACCCACTGTAGCATTGGTTATCATCAATTGATGCGCCTGCTCAGCGTGCAACCAACTAAATTGTTGCTGCAATATTGGTTGCAGTTTACGCTGGCCTAAAGCCTGTGAAAAAGTATGATTAAAACCTTGTGTCAGATTCGTTTTGTATTTATTACTACGATTACGTAGCGTCGTACAAATCAACTGCGCTCGGCGTTTAAAAAGCGTAGCTAAATCTAACTGCGGTACCTCACGTCCCCCCATCATGGCATAGACCACAATTTTTCCGTCCAGCGCAAGTAGTGGTATCTCGCGGCTGATATAGTCTCCCGCAACCGGATCTAAAATTAAATTAACCCCCTCAGGCCATTGCTGCGCTAAGACCTGTTCAAAAGTACTCTTTTGGTAATTAAGCGTAACGTCAGCACCTAATTCACGGCATGCCTGCAGCTTTTCGTCGCTGCTTGCTGTTACCGCCACGCTGGCTCCCAACGCTTTGGCCAGCTGAATTGCCGCCGTACCAACACCACTGGCGCCAGCATGGATTAGCACCCGTTGGCCAGTTTGCACATTTCCAATAGCACAAAGTAGTTGGTAAGCGGTTAAAAATACCTCTGCAGTAGCACCCGCTTCTGCCATCGAATAACCATTAGGTACCGCCATGGCATGGCCAGCTTGCATCAGGGCATATTCAGCGTAGCCACCACCTGGTACTAAGCCAAATACCGCTTTACCCAGCCAGCTTTTATGCTGCGGGCCTGCTGCTACAACTATACCAGCCGCTTCAAGCCCGAGCACATCACTATCACCTGCTGGCGGCGGATACAGGCCGCAGCGCTGCATTAGATCGGCCCGATTAATACCTGCTGCAGCCACTTTAATTAACAGCTGTTCCGCATTAGGCTGCGGCACTGCGCGTTGCTCTACTTGCAACTGACTGTCTTTACCGGGTTCCTTGACTACTATTGCCTGCATCATGGTCGGAATGGTTGCCACGGTTGGCTCCTTTTAAAATGGTAATGCTTAACAAAGTACGGAAAGACAGAAATTCTGCTTTAGCTTTGTGCAGCGCTTCTCTACAATGCGGCCTTTAGTCTAGCACAGTGTTAAAATGCTCATGAACCAGTCTGATACCAATCAATCTTTGCCTACACTTACGCTGCAGGACAGTCGTGAAAAATCATTAAAACGACTACACCCCTGGGTATTCTCTAAAGCAATTAAGCATGTCAGTGGCAAGCCATCAAACGGCCAGACCGTGTCTATTGTTAGTAGCAAAGGAGAATGGCTATGCTATGCCGCTTATTCAGCAGAGTCGCAAATTCGAGCCCGTGCCTGGAGCTTTGACAAGAATGAGCTAATAGATGCCGCATTTTTCCAGCGTCGCATTGCGCGCGCCTGGCAGCTACGTAGCGAGTTGTTTGATCTTGAACAAACTACAGGTCTACGGGTGGTTGCAGCAGAGTCTGACGGCTTGCCTGGCGTTACAGTAGACAAATACGACAATGTGCTGGTGTGTCAGTTGTTATCTGCAGGTGCTGATAGCTGGCGTAATGAAATCGTCAGTGCATTGACAGCCTTGTTCCCTGAGCACAGTATTTACGAGCGCTCTGATGTAGATGTGCGTAAAAAAGAAGGCTTGAAGCCGGTAACCGGCTGGCTGCATCTGCCGCGCGACAATGGCGAAGTGATTATAAAAGAACATGGTATGCAGTTACTGGTCGATGTAATGCAAGGCCACAAAACTGGCTTTTATCTGGATCAGCGCGCCAGCCGGGCTGCTGCTAAACGTTATGCCAACGCTAAAACCGTTTTGAATTGCTTTAGCTACACCGGAACCTTTGGCGTCGCCGCGCTACAAGGTGGTGCTGAATCGGTAACTAATGCCGACTTATCTGAACTGGCATTGAGTACGGCGTTAAAAAATGCCGAACTTAACCAACTAGATCTATCCAAGATCGAAAACATCAAATTCGACGCATTCAAACTGTTACGCCAATACCGCGAGCAAGGTAAGCAATTTGATATGGTGATACTCGACCCGCCAAAATTTGCCGAAAGCAAAGCACAGTTGATGGGCGCCTGCCGCGGCTACAAAGACATTAATATGGTTGCGATGCAAATTGTAAAACCAGGCGGCTTACTGCTGACGTTTTCCTGCTCTGGCCTGATGGAAGACAGCTTGTTTCAGAAAATTGTCGCCGATGCAGCACTAGATTCTAAACGCGATTGCCTGTTTATTGAAAAACTGAGCCAGGATAGTGACCATCCGGTAGCCAGTTTTTATCCGGAAGGCAGTTATCTGAAAGGTTTGGTATGCAAAATTTACTAAAGGATTAAATTTGGCCCGCACGTTGCCTTAGGGTATGCTAAGGCAACATGCTAACTAACGGAGAAATAACGTGAAAGTATTCGCTTTGGCACTGGCCTTAACCAGCACGCTGGCTTCAGCAGCTAACTGGCAGCTAGATAATAGTCAGTCAAGTTTGCATTTTGTGTCAGTAAAAAATGATGTTGTGGCAGAAACTCATCAGTTTAAGCAGTTATCCGGCAACTGGGACGGCAACAACGTCGTTATCAGCATTGCTATTAACAGCCTCGAAACCAACATTCCCATTCGCAACGAGCGCATTTGGCAATACGTACTACATGCAGAGAAATTCGCGGCGATTAGCGTATCAGCCGCTCTGGCTGAAGCAGAAACCGCAAAACTGGCAACCGGTCAGTCCGTAGTAATGACTATGCCGCTGAACGTGACTATCGGCTCCGAAACATCTGAGCTAAGTGCTGCGGTACGTCTGACGAAACTGAGCAACACCAGTATCGCTGCCAGCAGTGAGACGCCGTTAATGTTAAACACTAACAGCTTTAAACTTACTGCCGGCGTTGCTAAGCTGCAAGAATTGGCTGGCTTAAAACGCATAGACCCCTTACTACCGGTTAGCTTTAGTGTGCAATTTACCCAGCAATAAATGCTATTCAGCACTGTCAGTAATAAAAAAGCAGCCAAGGCTGCTTTTTTTATTACTTTAACCAGTTAATTCAGCTCCATAAACGCCAAACCCAACTGATAAATATCTTCACTTTCCTGGGCACAGCGCATCACTTTAGCGCTGGCATCCAGTGGTGGCACACTGGCATTGGCAGAATCAAGCCTGACGCGGATCAATGTGCCCATCTCCAGCGGCTCGTCAACTTCAACCGACATGCCGGTTGCACTTAAGTCGCGGCAAATACCATCTATTGTACGCCCGGCTTCAGGATCGTTAATCATCAGCTTCACATCTGCGTTAACCATCATTCTGAAATAGTGCCGGTTATCTCCTTTTGTTAACATAACGCCTCCCCCAGCTACATCAGCGCTTAGTTATAGAACGTTCCGCTGTTGCTGTAAAGCCTGCAATAAACTGTCAGGCCGCTTTTAACCGCTTCTACACTTTAATTTCCTGTACCGCATGCAATACCCGTTTAACTGATATCGGATACGGCGTGCCCAGTTGCTGGGCATGTAAGGATACTTTCAGCTCCTGCAGCATCCAATAAATTGCCTGTACGGGCTCGGGTAGCACTTTAGCACCGGCAAATTTACCCAGCAGGTTGTTATAAGCATCAAAGGCTTTTTGATACTCGTGCATCAATAAACGATCGCGCTGCGGATCAACCGGCAACTTTTCCAGCCGCTTTTGCATCGCCTGCAAGTAGCGCAGTATATCATCCAGCCGTGCGGCGCCATGCTCACTGACAAAGCCTTTAAAGATCAGCTCGTTCAGTTGTTGTTTAATATCGCCCTGCGACTGCACATGGGCTAGATCGACTTTACCCTTTAAACGCTTTTGCATGTCATGGCACAGCGTTAAAATTTGTTCTACTTTAAGCGCTATGGCCAGTACCGTGTCGCCAAGCTCTGCTCGAACTTTTTCTTTTAGTGCAACAAATTGCGACTCGTTTTGCGGCAAAGCGTCATTATCAATAAATGCATCCACGCCGGCGGCGATACAGTCATCTATCAGCTCTAACACCCGCCCAAACGGATTAAAATACAGCCCCAGCTTGGCTTTATTCGGCAATGATTCCTGCAGGTATTTAACCGGCGACGGAATATTCAGTAGTAATAGCCGCCGTAAGCCACGCCGGGTACTCTCTAATGCCTGCTGCGGGTTATCCAGTAATTTTATCGCTACCGAGTTACGCTCATCAACCAGAGCCGGAAAGGCTTTAATTTCATAACCGGCTTGCAACTTTACGTATTCGCGCGGCAAGGTGCCAAAGCTCCACAGCGTTAAACTGTCTTGCTCTATACCCTGCTCCGCAACCTCACTTAAGCTTTGCTGCACTTCGCCCTGCAGGCCTTGCTTGAGCAGGCTGAGCGAGCGGCCCTGACGCAACGTTGTGCCTTTATCATCCACTACTTTAAAATTTATTTTTAAATGCAGTGGCAAGCCGGTTAAATCCCAGGCATCTTCAGGAATAGTAACACCAGACATACGCTTTAACCGCTGCGTTATAACATCAAGCAACTTGCCCTCGTCCGGGTTCAGCGTTTGCATTAACGCATCAGCATAATTTGGTGCCGGCACAAAGTTACGCCGGTATTGCTTGGGCAGGGATTTTATCAGCGCCACCAGCAATTCATGACGCAGCGCCGGGATCAACCAATCAAAACCACTGTCGTTCAGTTGATTTAACAGCGCCAGCGGAATAATCACGCTGACACCATCGTCTACCTCGCCGGGCGCAAAATGGTATTCCAACGGCAGGGTTAAATTGCCCTGGCGCCAGCTTTCGGGGAATTTATCAGCGGTAATATCGCTGGCATCGCGATTAAGCAAGCTGTCGGGATCAAAATTCAGAAAGCTCGCATCTTCACTGCGTTTTTTCTTCCACCATTTAGCAAAATCGATGCGGTTGTTAGCCCACTGGGGCACCCGCTCGCTATAAAACGCCGCCAGCGTATCTTCATCCACCAGAATGTCGCGCCGGCGTGACTTTTCTTCCAGCGCAGTAACATCATCAATTAAACGTTGGTTATGCTGCAAAAAGCTGTCGTTAGTGCCCAGTTCCTGATTAACCAGCGCTTCGCGGACAAACAGCGTATGGCACACAGCCGGGTCTATCTTGCTGTAAAGTACAGCGCGTTTAGGCACAATAACCAAGCCGTACAAGCTGACTTGCTCATAAGCGATAACGGCGCCGCGCTTTTTCTCCCAATGCGGTTCGCTGTAGCTGCGGGTAACCAAATGCTCGGCCAGGGGCTCTATCCACTCCGGCTCTATTTTGGCTAGAGTACGGGCATAAAGCTTACTGGTTTCTACCCACTCAGCAGCGGCTACCCATTTGGGTTTGCGTTTAAATAAATGGCTGCCGGGAAACACGTAAAAGCGAGTTTGGCGCGGGCCTAAATAATCCGCTTCTGTGTCTTTAAAACCAACCTGACCCAGCAAACCGCTTAACACCGCCTGATGAATGGCCTGATATCCGGCCGGTTGCGGGTTAAGTGTATAGCTTTGCTCCTGCATTAGCTGGGTAAGCTGACCGGTAAGGTCTTGCCACTCACGTACACGCAGATAATTTAAAAACTCCTGCCGACACAGACGGCGAAATTGGTTGTTACTTAACTGTTCTTGCTGCTCTTGCAAGTACTGCCACAGCTTCAGCCAACTAGCAAAGTCGGAATCCGGATCAGCAAAACGCGCATGGAACTGATCGGCTTTTTGTTGTTTATCTAACGGCCGTTCACGCGGATCCTGAATTGATAACGCTGCAGCAAGTACCAAAAGCTCGTTTAAACCGCCGCTGTCAGCGGCAAACAGCACCATCCGCGCCAAACGCGGATCTATTGGCAACCGGGCTAGTTTATTACCCAAATCTGTTAGTTTAATGCCAGCTTTATCGCGCTTTAGCGGTATAGCGCCGAGTTCTTCCAGCAGTTTAATACCGTCATTAACAAAGCGGCTGTCCGGCTTTTGTAAAAATGGGAAGGCTTCAATATCGCCCAGGCCCAGCGCCAGCATTTGCATGATCACCGAGGCCAAATTAGTGCGCAGTATTTCCGGATCGGTAAACTCAGGCCGGCCGTTAAAATCCTCTTCGCTGTATAGGCGGATACAAATACCAGCAGCAACACGGCCACAACGGCCTTTACGCTGATTGGCACTGGCCTGGCTGATGGCTTCTATTGGCAGTTGCTGCACCTTAGAGCGGTAACTGTAGCGCGATAAGCGTGCTGTGCCGGGGTCGATAACGTAGCGAATACCGGGCACCGTTAGCGAGGTTTCTGCCACGTTAGTGGCCAGCACAATTCGCCGGCCGGTATGGCTTTGGAATATACGGTTTTGCTCAGCCGCACTTAAGCGGGCATACAGCGGTAATACTTCGGTATGCGGTAGTTTAAGCTTTTCCAAGGCATCGGCGGTATCGCGAATTTCACGCTCGCCGTTTAAAAAAATTAAAATATCGCCTGGCGGCTCACAGTACAGCTCGTCTACTGCGTTAAAAATGCCCTGCAGTTGGTCGGCATCTTTATCATCCTGTTCACTTACCGGCCGGTAACGGGTTTCAACCGGAAAGGTGCGGCCAGATACTTCAATCACAGGAGCATTGAAAAAGTGTTTGGAGAAGCGCTGCGGATCGATGGTAGCCGAGGTAATAATCAGCTTTAAATCCGGTCGTTTTGGCAGCAACTGTTTTAAATAACCCAGCAAAAAGTCGATATTCAGGCTGCGCTCGTGCGCCTCATCGATAATTAGCGTGTCGTACTGGTTTAAAAACCGGTCTTGTTGAATTTCTGCCAGTAAAATGCCGTCAGTCATCAGCTTAACAAAGGTATTGTCGCTGGTGTGATCGCCAAAGCGGATTTTATAGCCGACCTGATTACCCACCTGACATTGCAGCTCTTCTGCTATGCGGTCACAAACACTGCGCGCAGCCAAACGCCGCGGCTGGGTATGGCCTATCATGCCAGCGACACCACGGCCAAGCTCAAGACAGATTTTCGGAATTTGCGTGGTTTTACCCGAACCGGTTTCACCGGCAATAATCACCACCTGATTGGCAGCAATAGCGGCTTTAATATCTTCTTTCTTTTCAGACACCGGCAGCTGTGGCGGATAACTGACTTTGGGCAACGCCTGCGCCCGGCCAGCGCGCAATGCTTCTGAGCGGCCAATTTCGGCAGCGATGCGCTGCAATTGCGTGTTTCTAGCCTCATCAGCCAAGTTCCTGCAATTTTGTAAGCGCCGGCGCAAGCGAAACTGGTCTTTTAATAGACAGTGCGCAATACGGGAAATTAGAATGGGTACGGAGATAACAGCTTCAGACAAAACAACGCCCTCGTTAACAGAGGGCGCCATGCTACCAAGAGCAGGAGGTAAAAATCCAGCGCTAACGCTAACCGACTTTACCGTAATGTGAATGAAGCTCTTTATCTATTGCACGCAGGACGTCTGAGCGGGTAATAATACCGAGCAAATAACCATCGTCATCAACCACCGGGTATAGCTTTGGCTTGGCTTTCAACATAATTTGCGCCAGGTCGATAATGCCATCGTAATCTTTTACCGTTAGCACGGCCGTGTTCATCACATCGGCAACTCTGGCAGCCTGCTGATCGTGGTAGGTTGACATTAACATGCGCTGCAAACAGTCTTGCTCAGAAATAAAGCCGATTATTTTTCTATGTTCATCTATAACCGGGCCACCGGTTTGCCGGCCTTTGATTAGCCGGTCAACAGCCATTTCCACCGGCATCTCTGCGGTAAAGGTTACCGGATGCCGATGCATATAATCTGCAACTTTAAGTAAATCCATGCTTCCCCCTGCACTGTAGTACTGAGCATCAGGCTCTTGTTAAGGTTAGCCGACTTTAGCCGCTTTGCAGTATATTCAGCTTTTAGTTGCAAAGATTTCGCTTTGCACTTCACCGCCTTCAGTTTTTAACGCGCGGTACATACCTTCGGTGTTAAACACCCAACTAAGTTGGCCTTTGTTATCAACAACAATAACGCCGCCGTCTCCCCCAACCTGCTTTAGCTCAGCCAGCACCTGTTTGGCGGCAACTGCGGCAGGAATTTTCTGATATTTAACCCGGGCACAAATATCACTGGCAACCTGATAACGGATAAAAAACTCACCATGACCGGTAGCAGACACTGCACAACTACTATTATCGGCAAAATTTCCGGCACCAATCACCGGCGCATCACCAATGCGTCCATAACGCTTGGCGGTCATACCGCCAGTAGAAGTAGCCGCAGCCAGGTTGCCTTTTTTATCTATCGCTACCGCACCAACGGTGCCCATCTTCCAGGCTGGATCGTAAGGCACCGCAGCCTGATGTGGCTGTGGTACTAACGCTTGCTTTGCCCGTTTGAGCGCTTCATAGCGAAATTCGGTATTAAAATAGCTGTTATCTACCAACTCAAGTTGCTGCTCTTTGGCAAACTGCTCGGCGCCCTTTCCAGCTAGCATCACATGTACCGATTTCTCCATTATCGCCCGCGCCAAAAGTATCGGATTCTTTACATTAGTTACCGCTGCGACAGCACCGGCATTGCGACTTTCTCCGTCCATAATTGATGCGTCCAATTCATGGCGTTCATCAAAAGTGTATACCGCACCCTTACCCGCATTAAACAACGGTGAATCCTCCAGTATAGTTACCGCAGCAGTCACCGCATCAACACTACTTCCACCTCGTTCTAATACAGAATAACCTTGGCTCACAGCGTGGGTCAGCATGGCATGGTAAGCCTGCTCTTGCGCCGCAGTCATGGTGTCACGACTGATGGTGCCAGCACCGCCATGGATCACAATTCCAATAGGTGTTTTCGCCAACGCCAAAGTAAAAAACGTATTTAATACAACAGTACAAAGTAAAACGGACATTATTATTGTTTTCATCATCGGTTCCCGTGCTAGCTGATACTTATTTGTACTTGATCTAACACAAATTCACAACCGGCTGTCACATTAGCAATATTCAAGCCCACCCTATCTGTTTATAACCTGTGGTTTCAAACTTACTACACTATAATAAAATATAACCTGCGCAGAGAGAGCGTTGTATGAGCAGATTTAAACGAGTTGTCACTGCAGCAAGCCTGATAGCATTGTGTTCATGCCAATCGTTGTCGCCAGGCCAGCGTGTATCATCAGAGCATTTATTCGTTGACCTGCAATTAGCGGGTGAAACAACGCAACCTGAAACGGCCGAGCAAATCTTCGCATTGCCGCCACAAACCAAAGTGCAACTCAATGAGCTACTGAGCTCAAACCAATCCGTAGAACAGCGAACCAAAGCCGTACTTAAATTAATATTTTCTTATGCTCAAGATGGTTTGTTGTATGACAACGAAGCTACAAAAACAGCCGGCGAGACTATCGCGTCGGGTAAGGCGAATTGTCTGAGTCTATCGATATTAACTTATAGCATGGCAAAAGAGCTGGGAATGGTGCCGGTATTTCAGGATGTGAAAATCCCTGAGTATTGGACCAGTATGCTGCGACAAACTTGGCTAAACGGTCATGTTAATGTTCGTTTAAAACAGAACCGAAATCTTGAAGGCGTAGCCGGATTTGTGTTGTTAGGCAATGACATTGTTGTCGACTTCGACCCTTACAGTCTAAAACAAAAGTTTCCGGAGAAAACTATTAGTCAGCAACGGATAGTGGCAATGTTTCACAACAACAAGGCTGCGGTTGCGTATGCGCAGGGCAACATGGCAAAAGCATACACCTATTATCAAGCTGCCGCTGCAGCAGATCCTGACTTTGCGGTCACTTGGTCAAACCTCGGTGTGTTATACCGTCAGCACGGCTTGCCTGATCTAGCAGAAAAAAGTTATCGACACAGCTTAGCATTAGATCCTTACTCGACTAATGCACTTGCCAATCTGGCATTTCTGTATCGCCAACAGGGCGACATAGAACGTGCCACCCCAATTGAGCAAAAAGTGATGCTAAAACGGCGCAGTAATCCTTACTATCATCTGATGTTAGGCAACGAAGCATTCATTCGCAACGAGCACGAAAACGCAATATCTCATTTTAAAAAAGGCATTTCGTTGGATCAAAATAACCACGAGTCATATTTTGGTTTAGCCAAAAGTTTTTACGCATTAAACGACGACAAGTTGGCAGAATATTATTTAGAAAAAGCACATCATTATGCCCTGTCAAAAGATGATCAACAAAGATATAAAAATAAATTATCTATCCTGAATCAAACAGCAAAAGCTTATTAAATTGGCCCAGCCACTGCGCCTCGCTGCTCTGGCATACCCATACTCAGTACATAAGGCTGCAGGCTTTGCTGCGCTGCCACAAAGTCTTGTTTTGAACTAAGCCCCTGCCAGCCAATCTGAATAAGACTTTGCGCCACCGCACCGCCTAAACCTGCGCCCGGGCCGAGCAAAATGATGCGCTCAGGCGCAAACTCTTTTACCGCAACCTGCAGCGCTTTACTAAAATCGTAAGCCTGACAAACCTGATTTTGCAGCGTATAGCGCTGCAACGCGGCTAAATCACTGCCAAAATTCGGCCAAATCTGGCCACGACCATCAATTAACGGCAACTGCGGCTGGTTAAACCTCGCTGCCGGCCAAAGCGCCAGGGCTTTATCTGACGCTGCCTGCATAAAACCGCTGTGAAATGCAG
This sequence comes from Rheinheimera maricola, assembly GCF_016918075.2. GTDB lineage: Bacteria > Pseudomonadota > Gammaproteobacteria > Enterobacterales > Alteromonadaceae > Alishewanella > Alishewanella maricola_A. The sequence goes on from NZ_JAERPS020000010.1 coordinate 54,307, forward strand.
CATGGCCAGGTAGTAACAGCGGAAAACGTTCATCACACGGCGGTAATGCGGCCATCGCCGCTTTTACTGCCGCTTCACTGCCTGCCAGCACGGCATAACCGCCATACACGATGGACATAAATAGCTCACCTTGGTGCAGCGCTAGTTGCTGTTGTACTAAAGCGTAGCGCTGCGCATCAGTTTGCCAGTTGTCATTAATAACCGGGTAAATAAACTGCGCGCCGGCACCATCTGCGGTTAATTGCGCCATGTCGGTGACCAGTTGCATGCCGTTATCGGGCGCCAGCACACTGGCACAGCCCAGCGCGGTATACCAGCCCATTGAATTGCCGGTTACGGCCACCACCTCAAACTGTTCAGGGTCAATACTGCGATAATCCGCCATGCCGGCGGCAAAAATCAGCGCGGCAGCGTTTTCAGCTTTTAAATGCATGCTGCGGCTAAATACAGACTGTTGATCAAGCTCACTTACGCTAGCTAAACCGACAGCGGAGCGCACCGCATCAAACTGGGTCAGCAACGCTTTGTCAGCGCAGTTGTTGCTGATATAGCCCAGCTCTGCTTTGTTGTATGTGCCGCGGCCCGGACAAACCACTAATGCGGTTTTTTTCATAACATCACCTGTTCAGTGCTCACGCTTAGCATCGTTAACGCTTGTTGTACTATTTGCTGTTTCGACGGCAATACCGCATAAGCAGCGGCGCCCAGCGGAATAAAGCTATCTTCAGCACACAAACGCTGCACACTGAAATGGCTGGGTTTAGCTTCATGCAAAGCAGTAAACAGCTCTTCACTAAGTGAACCTCGCCGACGGCATTCATCGACAATCAGCACTTTTCTGCAGCCTGCTAATGCTTTAATAACAAGTTCAGTGTGCAGTGGTACCAAAGTACGTAAATCCAGCAGCCGAATACGATAGCCTTGCGCGGCCAGCTCTATTTCAGCCTGACGGCTTAAGTAATAACCATTGCCGTAACTGATAATAGCCAGTTCATCACCATCGCCGTATACCGCCGGCGCCCCCAGCTCGGGCAATGGCGTGTCCGGTAACGGGTAATCGTTTAGCCATAAGCCATCGCCGGCAGTGGCCAGATCGCGGGTCATATACAGTGCAATCGGCTCGAGGAAAATGACCAAACGCTTTTGCTGATGGGCCAACTGCACTGCCTGCCGCAGCAACAATGCAGCGTCATAACCATTTGACGGGCAGAACAAAATAACGCCGGGAATATCACGGAATACGGCAAAGGAGTTGTCGTTATGAAAATGGCCACCAAAGCCGCGCTGGTAAGCCAGGCCAGCAATGCGAATAACCATGGCATTGTGGTACTGACCATTAGAGAAAAACGGCAAGGTGGCAGCTTCACCACGAATTTGATCTTCGGCATTGTGCACATAGGCCAGAAACTGAATTTCCGGTATTGAGATAAAACCCTGCTGCGACAGGCCAATCGCCATGCCCAGAATGCTTTGCTCATCCAGCAAGGTGTTAATCACCCGGTTGCTGCCAAAAGCATGCACTAAATGTTGGGTAACTCCGTAAACGCCGCCCTTTTTACCGACATCTTCGCCAAAAACCACGGTGTTGTTGTACTGTGCCAGCACATCGTGCAGCGCCCAGTTCAGTAATTTTGCCAGGTGCTGCTTCTTGCCCATATTATGCTGATCAAAGGCGAACAATTGTTGCCGCGCTTCAGCAGCTGGTATTTTTGGCGCCGGCAAGGCCGCACGCTTCGGCGCGATAGACGCCATAACCTGAGCTGCAGTGGTTAGCTTAGGCTGGTCACTGGCAATAGCTGCTACCCGGGCAACTTGTGCGACCAACGCATTTAACTGTGCCAATAACTGCTCTGCGGTAATGTCGCCGCTGGTAAGCAATGCGGCCGTACTGCTAAGCAAGGGATCCAGCTCCAGCTCAGCTTCAATTTGCGCTTTGGTGCGATACGCCGCTTCGGCATCGGCACCGGCATGGCCAAACAAGCGTACAGTAGATAAATGCAGCACTGCAGGTTTACGTTTGCTACGCACATAATCAGCGGCACGGCGGGCGACATGATAGGTTTGGGCTAAATCGCGGCTGTCAGCGGCAAAATACTTCAGTGCCGGCCGCTCAGCTAAATCCTGCTCTATCCAACCACTGGGGGTCGGGGTAGAGATACCCAGGCCGTTATCTTCACAAACAAACAACACCGGCAACGGCACTTGTTGATACGCTGCCCAACAGGTCGAGTTAATTGCGCCCTGAGCGGTAGAATGGTTGGCTGAGGCGTCGCCAAAGCTGCACAGCACTATCGCATCCTGCGGCCATTGGCCATCAAGGCCAAGTCGTTTGGCTAAATCCACTGCAAAAGCCGCACCCACCGCTTTGGGCAACTGCGAGGCAATAGTGCTGGTTTGCGGCGGTATATTCAGCGCTAAGCTGCCCAGCACCTTATGCCGGCCGCCGGAGATTGGGTCATCACTGCTGGCACAAAACGACAGCAACATATCGTATAACGGTGTGCTGCCGGGCAACTGTTTACTACGTTCGATAAAAAACGCGCCGCTGCGGTAATGCAAAAATGCCGGATCGGTTAGCCGCAGCGCGGCAGCGACAGCCGCGTTACCCTCATGGCCGGCACTGCCGATGGTATAAAAACTCTGACCTTTGGCTTGCAACAAACGCGATTGCAGATCCAGCAAACGGCTGCATAACTGACTGTGCCACAACTGATATAAGGTACTGAATTCAATACTGTGACTACTGCTGTGCGGCGGTAGTTTGCCGCTTTTTAAACGCTCACGGTATTCATTAACCCAGGGATGTACGGCTTCTGACATAAGGCTTACTCCGCTGCAACTGCCGGGCTTAAACGCCGCTAAACGCCTGTAAACCGGTTTGTGCCCGGCCTAAAATCAGCGCATGCACATCGTGCGTACCCTCGTAGGTGTTTACCGCTTCCAGGTTCATCACATGGCGGATAACATGGTACTCGTCAGCAATACCGTTGCCACCATGCATATCGCGGGCAACCCGGGCGATATCCAGCGCTTTGCCACAGGAGTTGCGTTTAATTAACGAAATAGTTTCCGGTGCCAGCAAATTCTGATCCATCAAGCGACCTGCTTGTAAGCAAGACAATAAACCTATGCTGATCTCAGTTTGCATATCCGCCAGTTTTTTCTGGATCAATTGATTGGCCGCCAGTGGCCGGCCAAACTGGTGGCGGTCCAGGGTGTACTGCCGCGCAGCATGCCAGCAAAATTCGGCGGCGCCCAGCGCGCCCCAGGCAATGCCGTAACGGGCTTTATTTAAGCAGCCAAACGGGCCTTTTAAGCCACTGACATTGGGCAGCAACGCATCCTCGCCCACTTCGACGTTATCCATCACAATTTCACCGGTAACAGAGGCACGCAGCGAGAACTTGCCTTCAATTTTCGGTGCTGATAAGCCTTTCATGCCTTTTTCCAGTACAAAACCGCGAATGTCACCGTCTAATTTGGCCCATACCACAAATACATCAGCAATCGGCGAGTTGGTGATCCACATTTTGCTGCCGTTTAACAGGTAACCGCCGGCGGTCTTTTTTGCCGTGGTGCGCATGCCGGCAGGATCTGAACCGGCATCAGGCTCGGTTAAACCAAAACAGCCCACCCACTCGCCAGTTGCCAATTTGGGCAAATACTTCAACCGCTGCGCTTCGCTGCCGTATTCATGAATAGGATGCATCACCAGGGAAGATTGCACGCTCATGGCACTGCGATAACCGCTGTCTACCCGCTCTACTTCGCGCGCAACCAAGCCATAACATACATAGTTAACGGCAGAGCAGCCGTACTTTTCCGGTAAGGTGGCACCAAGCAGGCCTAACTCGCCAAGTTCTGTCATTATTTCACGGTGAAAGTGCTCTTCGCGGTTTGCCATTAACACCCGTGGCAACAGTTTTCCCTGACAATACTGCTGCGCCGTGTCGCGGATCATCCGCTCTTCTTCGGTTAACATGTTGCTAAATGCAAACGGGTCCTGCCAATCAAAATGTGCACGTGCCATAGCAAATTCCTCAATAAAACCAGCGAAATATTTTTAGTTATCGCCAGATTAGCCTGCTTTAATGTACAGTTAAAATATAATAATTCTGTATCAGGTATAGTTTATAACTATGGATATTCGCCAACTAAATTACTTTGTCGCAGTGTACGAGCAAGGCAGTGTCAGCGCGGCGGCGCGCCAGTGCTGTGTGGCACAGCCATCGCTATCATCAGCGCTGCGTCAATTAGAGCAGGAGTTAGGCGTCAGTTTATTCACCCGTCTACCAAAAGGGGTAACGCCAACGGAAGATGGCGACAAACTGTACGGTCATGCCGGGCGCTTGCTCAGCCAGCTGCAGTCACTTAAAGCCTCATTTAGCCAACCGGTGGCTCGGGTAAAATTCCGCCTTGGGTTAATTCGTGCCTTAGGTGTTGAACGCATGAGCCAGTTACTACGCGAGTTCAGTAACAGCCTGCCGGGGCTGGAACTGCATTTAGTTGAACCGGATGAGCTGTGTGATGCCCGTATTATCACGCCGCAGCTGTTAAAAGCCGGCGAAGCTTTTGCTCCAATATGGCATGACAATTACTTGCTGGCGCTGCCACCCGGTTCGCCACTGAGTTTACAAGCGCAAATTGAATTAGAGGAGTTTGAGCAACTGCCATTGATAAAACGCACGCCTTGCGATGCCTGGAACACTTTGTATCCTGAATTAGTGCGCCGAGGCATTAAAGCGGATATCCGCGCAGATATTCAAACTATAGAGTATGCGCTGGGCCTGGTGTCGGCCGGTGTTGGTTGTGCACTGGTGCCCGATTTTGACAATATGCAGCAGCGCAATGACGTTATTCTGCGCCCGGTGAATGAACTTAAATTAGAACGCACTATAGGTTTGGCTTATCCGAAAAATAGTAATACCGGGCCACTCGCTATGTTGCTACAACAATGCCTGCAAGCCAGTAATCGATGATTTTACTCAGGTAAAACCATGTATCCCAGCCGTTGCAGCTGCTAAACTGGCGATATGTTTCTACACACCAGACTTGGATAAGCTATTGTGACAACAGCACAAAGCAGTTTTTACTTTCACGACTATGAAACCTGGGGTGCCGATCCCAAACGTGACCGCCCGGCACAATTTGCCGGTATTCGCACCGACTTAGATCTTAATATTATCGGTGAACCGGATGTATGGTACTGCCAACTGGCGAACGATTACCTGCCGCATCCGCAAGCAGCATTGATCACCGGCTTAACGCCACAGCTGTGCAACAAAAAAGGCCTGAGCGAAACTGACTTTATGCAGCGCATTTTGCAGCAATTCAGCACGCCCAACAGCTGTGTGCTGGGCTATAACAACCTGCGTTTTGACGATGAAGTTACCCGTTACAGCCTGTACCGCAATTTTTATGAGCCTTATGGCCGCGAATGGCAAAACGGTAACAGCCGCTGGGACTTAATTGACATGGTACGCGCCTGCTACGCGCTACGCCCCGAAGGTATCAACTGGCCACTGCGTGAAGATGGCAGCCCGATATTTAAACTGGAAGAGCTCACCAGGGCGAATGGCTTAGCACATGAAAACGCTCACGATGCCTTATCTGATGTCTATGCCACTATCGCCATGGCCAAATTAATTAAAGACAAACAGCCAAAGTTGTTTAGTTATCTGTTTGAGCTACGTAAAAAAGCCAAAGTGGCTGAGCTGATTGACGTTGCAGGTATGACACCGCTGGTGCATGTGTCATCTAAGTTTCCTGCTACGCAGGGCTGCGTTAGCTGGATAGTGCCGCTGGCATTTCACCCGACCAATAAAAACGCAGTGATTTGTTACAACTTACAAGCTGATCCAACGCCACTGCTGGAAGACGATATCGCCACGTTACAGCAAAAGCTGTACACCAAAACCGCTGATCTGGCCGAAGGCGAGCAGCGCCTGGGTTTAAAGCTGATCCATTTAAATAAATGCCCGGTATTGGCCCCGGCAAAAACACTCAGCGAAGAGCGGGCAGCGGAATTTGGCATCGACCGCACACAATGCCTTAAGCACCTCGATTTTTTGCGCCATCACCGTGATACGCAAGCTAAAGCCATAGCGCTGTATCAGCAGTTGAATGAGTTTCCGGCCGAGACCAACCCGGATTATCAACTGTATAATGGCTTTGTCACAGATGGCGATAAGCAAAAAATGCAGCAGCTGCATCAGCTGACGCCAGAGCAACTATCGGTAGACGCGCCAGTATTTAGTGACGATCGCTTAAACAACCTGTTGTTTTTATACCGAGCCCGTAATTACCCCTATAGCCTGACCGACAGCGAACAGCAAAAGTGGCAGCGCTACCGTACCGATAAATTAATGCACGGCCTGGACAACCCCAATTTAACTATGGAAGATTTCAGTTTAGCGTTAGAAAATTTAGCGCATGAACATGCCAGTGATGAGCAAAAAATGAAGATATTAAAATCACTGTACTTGTATGTTCAGAGCTTATAACTCTGCTTTTTTGCTGCACAAAGTGAAGCTTTTTCACATCACTATTGAATTTCGTTAGCAATACGTGAATACTTAGCAGCATCTTGTCGGAGTGCCCAGCTGTTTACAGCGGGCTGAGACCGTGAAAACGGGATCCGTTGAACCTGATCAGGCTAATACCTGCGAAGGGAAACAAGGGGAAATACAGTACATAACACGGCACAAAACCGCCTTGTGGTTTAATTGCCGGTTATCACCTGCCCCCACTCCGGACAAGCAACCTCAACTTGTTAACCGGAGCTTGCTATGTCTGAACCAACTTTATCTAAACGCGATTTACGTGCCCATGCCAGAGCTTATATTCAGGCGCTGCAAGGCGAAACTTTTCCCGGTTCCAGCCGTCGTTATCTGCACTGTGAACACAGCGGCGTTAAAGTGCCGGTGCGGGATATCCATTTAACCGCTAGCCGCTTAAGCGATGGCAGCAGCCAAGCCAATCCGTCTTTACCGGTGTACGACACCTCTGGCCCTTACGGCGACCCGGCGCAAAGCTTAGATGTGTTAAAAGGTCTACCCAAATTACGTTTGAACTGGATTAATGCGCGGGGTGATACGGCGCCTTCACCCTTGCCAGCTTTTGCCGATATCGCGCTGGATGAACAAATCACCGAGTTTGAGCATCAGCCGCTACGCGCTAGAACCGGTAAAACGGTCACCCAACTGCACTATGCCCGCGCCGGTATTATCACGCCGGAAATGCATTTTATCGCGCTGAGGGAGAATATGGCTGCCACTGATGACGGCGTGAGAAACCACCAGGGCGAAAGCTTTGGTGCTGCCATACCCAAGCAAATAACGGCAGAATTCGTACGACAAGAAGTTGCAGCAGGCCGTGCCATTATTCCGGCCAATATTAATCACCCGGAAGCAGAACCGATGATTATTGGCCGCAACTTTAAAGTAAAAGTAAATGCCAATATCGGCAACTCGTCAGTAAGTTCCAGCATTGAAGAAGAAGTAGAAAAGCTGGTTTGGTCCACGCGCTGGGGCGCTGATACGGTAATGGATTTATCCACCGGTCGGCGTATTCACCAAACCCGTGACTGGATCTTGCGCAACAGCCCGGTGCCGATTGGCACAGTACCGATTTATCAGGCACTGGAGAAAGTAAACGGTGATGTTAGCCGGCTGAACTGGCAGATATTTTACGACACCCTGGTAGAGCAAGCCGAGCAAGGCGTAGATTACTTTACGATCCATGCCGGGGTACTAAAAGATTATGTCGTACTAACCGCAAATCGCGTTACTGGTATCGTTTCGCGTGGCGGCGCTATTATGGCGCAGTGGACCAGGCTATATAACCAGGAGAGCTTTTTATATCAGCACTTTGAGCAAATTTGCCAGCTTTGTGCGGCCTACGATATTTCACTGTCCTTAGGTGATGGCTTGCGCCCGGGCAGCATTGCCGATGCCAACGATGAAGCGCAGTTTGCCGAGCTGCGTACCTTAGGCGAGCTAACCCAAATAGCCTGGCGCTATGATGTGCAGGTCATGATCGAAGGGCCGGGTCATGTGCCGATGCAGCTTATTCAAGAGAATATGACTGAGCAGCTAAAGCATTGCCATGAAGCACCGTTTTACACTTTGGGCCCGCTGACAACCGATATTGCACCGGGTTATGACCATATTACCTCAGGTATTGGTGCAGCGATGATTGGCTGGTTTGGCTGCGCCATGCTGTGTTATGTCACGCCGAAAGAGCATTTAGGCCTGCCAAATAAAGAAGATGTAAAACAAGGCCTTATTGCCTACAAAATTGCTGCACATGCCGCTGACTTGGCTAAAGGCCACCCGGCAGCACAGCAAAGAGATAACGCCCTGTCTAAAGCCCGTTACGAGTTTCGCTGGCAGGATCAGTACAACCTGGCGCTGGACCCGTTTACCGCCAAAGCCTATCACGATGAAACCCTAAGCCACGAAGGTGCCGACATCGAGCAATTCTGTTCAATGTGCGGGCCTAAATTTTGCTCGATGCGACTTAATCAGCAAATTCAGCAACAAGAGGCGGCAGCTGATGCATAAACCGGACGCAGCAACTAAGCCGATAGTCTGGACTATTGCCAGCTCCGACAGTGGTGGTGGCGCCGGCATTCAGGCCGACTTGCATACCTTTGCGGCACTGGATTGTCACGGCTGCAGCGTGATTGCGGCCGTAACAGCGCAAAACAGTACTGAGGTAGTGGGCTATGAAGCCGTTAGCCAGGCTTTGTTTGTTACCCAGCTGAACTGCTTGTTGCACGATATGCCGCCACAAGTGATTAAAATCGGCCTGATCCCCGATACCGGGCTGCTTGAGCAACTAGCCAGCTGGCTGGCTCAGCATAAAACTCAGTATCAATTTATTGTTATCGCCGATCCGGTGTTAAGTAGCAGCACTGGCTATAACTTCGTCCGGCAAAGCACTTTAAGTACCTGGCGACACAAGCTATTACCGCTGCTGGACCTTATCACTCCTAACCTGCCCGAGTTGGCCCTGCTGAGCCAGTTGCCGCAGGCTGAGGTTGAGTTGCAAGCTGGGCAATTATTGCAGTGGGGCGCAAAAGCCGTACTTATAAAAGGCGGGCACAGTAACAGCATAGCCGATATCACTGATCATTTTATCAGCTCAAACAGTAGCTTTCAGCTTACACAGCCCAGGCTCAGCACAGTGCATAACCACGGCACCGGCTGCGTCTTATCCAGCGCAATAGCTGCAGCCTGCGCTCATGACTATGAGCTGGCAGACAGCATTATTATTGGCCGCGCTTATCTGCAACAAGCACTGTGCCATAGCTACGCCACAGGTAAAGGCGCCGGTAGCTTGCAACATCACGCCTGGCCAACAGAGCCGCGCTATTTTTCCATACTAAAACAACCGCAAGATACTGACTACGATACGCTGAGCTTTGCTGCTATCGCCGCCCCTATCGGCTTTTATCCGGTGGTGGACAATGTGCAATGGCTAAAACGTTTGCTGCCGCTTGAACCGGATGTTATCCAACTACGCATAAAACATGGCACTGCCGGGGAAGTTGAACAGCAGATAGCCGAAGCGGTGGAGCTGAGCCGTGATTACCAACTACGGCTATTTATCAACGATCACTGGCAGCTGGCGATTAAGTACGCTGCCTACGGTGTGCATCTGGGGCAGGAAGACTTAACCACGGCAGATTTATCTGCTATAGCAGCGGCCGGTGTACGTCTTGGCATCTCAACCCACAGTTACGTTGAACTGCTGCGGGCGCGTCAGTTACTGCCGTCTTATATCGCTTTAGGGCATATTTTTACCACACAGACCAAACAAATGCCGTCACGGCCACAAGGCTTAATCAGGCTTAAGCGCTACGCGGCGCTCTGCAGCGATATCCCAACGGTCGCCATCGGCGGCATTACCACAGAGCGGCTGGATGCAGTACTGCAATGCGGTGTATCCGGCGTAGCCGTGGTGTCTGCCGTTACGGCGCAGGCTGAGCCCGAACAGGCATTTTCGCACTTTAAACACCGTGTGGAGCAATATTATGCACATCATGCTTAACGACACCCTACTACAACTTACTGCTGTCAGCACCTTAGCGCAACTGTTGCAGCAACAACAGCTTAACACCGAAGGTCTGGCAATAGCGGTGAATAACAACGTTATCGCTAAGCGCATTTGGCAAGAGTATCAACTGCAAAACCTTGATCAGATACAACTATTTCAAATAGTTACCGGAGGCTGAGCATGCTGACTATCGCAGATAAAACCTTTCACAGCCGCCTGCTACTGGGGAGCGGAAAATTTGCCAGCCCACAGCTGATGCAACAAACTATACAGGCCAGTGGCAGCCAGTTGGTTACACTTGCCATAAAGCGACTGGAGTTAAATAAACCGCAAGATGATTTACTGACACCGCTGCGGGCGCTGAAAATTCAGCTACTGCCCAATACGTCCGGTGCTAAAACAGCCAAAGAGGCCATTTTTGCTGCAGAACTGTCGAGAGACGCATTGCAAACCAACTGGCTGAAACTGGAAATTCACCCCGATCCGCGCTATTTAATGCCAGATCCGATAGAAACCCTGGCGGCTGCCGAACAGCTGGTTAAACTGGGCTTTGTGGTACTGCCGTATTGCAGTGCTGATCCGGTGTTATGTAAACGGCTAGAGCAAGTCGGCTGCGCAGCTGTCATGCCGCTGGCCGCCGCTATAGGTTCGAACCAGGGCCTGCAAACACGCGCTATGCTGGAGATTATTATCGAGCAGGCAACTGTGCCGGTTATTATTGACGCCGGCCTTGGCGCGCCGTCACACGCAACGGCCGCTATGGAACTTGGCGCAGCGGCGGTGCTGGTTAATACAGCCATTGCCGCAAGCTCTGATCCAGTCGCTATGGCCAGTGCCTTTACACAAGCGATAAGCGCCGGGCGCATAGCTTATAAAGCCGGTTTAGCTGCTACACAGCCGCATGCTTTGGCTTCAAGCCCGCTCACTGATTTTCTGGCGGCATTATGAGCTTTACCCAGCACTGGCAACAGCAAAACTGGCAGGACTTACAACTGCAAAGCCGCAATTTCAACTTTATTGATGTGCAAGTTGCGCTGCAAAAAACGCAGCCAGGCATTGCAGACTTACAAGCTTTACTGTCACCGGCAGCGTTACCGATGCTACCTGAGTTGGCAGCTAAAGCACAGCAGCTTACCCGGCGACGGTTTGGTCATACAGTGCAATTGTATGCGCCGCTGTATTTATCCAATCTGTGCGCCAATGAATGCACTTACTGCGGATTTTCACTGAGCCAAAAAGTAAAACGCCGCACCCTAAACCTTGCTGAAATAGAGCAGGAATGCCTCGCTATTAAAGCTCTGGGGATAGATCAGGTGCTGATTGTAACCGGTGAGCACGAGCGTAAAGTTGGTATAGATTACTTTAGTAATGTGCTGCCATTAGTTCGCAATTACTTCAGCAATGTGCAATTAGAAGTACAGCCGCTAAGCCGTGCAGATTATCACAAGCTGAAGGCGCTCGGAGTGGATGCAGTAATGCTGTATCAGGAAACCTATAGCGCTTCTGCATACCTGCAATATCACCTAAAAGGCAAGAAAAGTGATATCCACTGGCGACTGGATGCACCTGACAGAGTGGGTCAAGCCGATATTGATAAAATTGGTATTGGCATACTGCTGGGATTGACCGACTGGCGTACCGACGCCATCTTGTTGGCACAACATCTGCGTTGCTTACAACAACGTTACTGGCGGTGCCGTTTTAGTTTATCTGTGCCGCGCATAAGGCCATGCAGTGGCGGCGGCACGATAGCAAACCCTATCAGCGACAAAGAACTTATCCAGCTAATTTGCGCTTTTCGCTTGTTTGCTCCAGAGCTGGAAATCAGCTTATCAACTCGTGAATCAGCAATATTTCGCCAGCACGTGGTGCCCCTGGCTATTACCAGTGTCAGCGCCGGCTCAAAAACCCAACCCGGCGGTTACAGTGTAGAACCAGAAAATCTCGAGCAATTCAGTATCGACGACAATCGCTCACCACAAGAGGTAGCAAAGGCCTTTATACAACAAGGCCTGCAGCCAGTATGGAAAGATTGGGACAGTTTCTTAGGCCGTTAAACGCAAAAAAGCCCGACTCTTACGAGACGGGCTTGTTTGCTTAATGAGGAGCCTGCGGGGCTGGCCTTCCAGCGGTGAACTACATTGCTCGGCGCATCGTGCGCCTCATCCCTACGGGACCAGCCTGCGGCTGTCCAAAAATGTTCCAGACATTTTTGTCGCATAGCTTTCGCTCGCTCGGGCGGGTAACAATCAGGCAATACAAATAAAAAAACCCTTCGTTTTCACGAAGGGTTTGTTTGA
>NZ_JAERPS020000011.1 GCF_016918075.2 Rheinheimera maricola
CGTTATGTCGCAAGAGATAGTTGAGGCTTAGTGATGGCGGAAGTATTGTCATGGTTTGATTCCATCAGTTTTTACTATGTGCTAGGTATGATGCCATTACTTGTTGTATTAGAACCCATCGTCACAAGACTGGTATCAAGTTTAAATAGTAGGCGTTTTATTTTAATTAGTTTATGGCAAGTCCTGGGAGTTCTTTTCCCAGTTTTATGGCTTCTTCGCTGTAGCACAAACTATTACGAGGTTGCTGTTGTTTTAACTATCATTGCCTTTTTTGGTGTATTCAAACCAACTCAACTACAGAATAAAAATGAGAGTCCAGATGCTACATAACAAGGCAAATCACAATCGTGCAATGCAAAAAGCGCATTGCACTGGACTCGCTTCACATCGTTCCGCTCGCCTGTGTTTGCGGCGTTAGTTGCAATAAGGAAATTCAGCTTTTGAATCTTGCTACTCTAGTAATTCGAGGCACCAGAAACTCTCTGGAAAAAGCCAAACCACAAGTACATTTAGAACCTTTCAGATGCTGGGAGGCTGGTGACTCAGTCACACGTTCAAAAACTTATTCAGATTATGGTTGTGTGTATGAAATTGCGGACACAGAAACTCCAAACGAATTAGCTGATTCAATTTTTGATTTCCTGAAGCAAATTCATGGTACTGGAGTTAACTTTATAGATTTGGGCGTTAATGCGGAGTTGTCTTTGGGGTTTGGCGTAGGTGATGATAATCAATTTATGGCGTCATATACGCTTAGTTTGGAAGTTATAGAGTTGCTGTTCAAATGCGGGATAGCTGTAGAGTATTCAGCATATCCGGTGGATGATGAGTAAATTACAACTAACAAACAAAGCCAGCCGACGCGTACCGCGCAGCTGCTTTGAGCGTTATAGCTACTTCGACGCACAGGCTGTTTCTCATAAATAGGAGAAAGGAATATTAATAAGTATCTGACAAAAGAAAACAAACTAATCTTATTTATCTGTGCTTCGATGGTGTTAGCCATTTTAATAGTCAAATGGTCCAGAACAGATGAACCTGAATACAGACCTCTTGTTCAGGATATGCGGTTAGTTGATGCAGTAAAAATTGCTGATGTTTTGGATAAAAGCGAGATTGATTACTTTTCAGATGTAAAAAATCACATGCTGTATGTGAATCAAAACCAGTCAGTTCAAGCTCGAATCGAATTAGCAAAAATTGGGATTGTAATAGAGTATCCAAAGATATCTGAGCAGGCAGACCTTCATGAAGCATACGCCCAACTCAGTAAAAATTTGGAGCTTGAAAAAACAAGCGGCCCGTTTCATGAACAAGCCTGGTTTCTGAGAGTCATTAAATTGCTAATGAGCGGAATCATAATAATTGTTCTTATACTATCTGTTGTTCGTCCAGCATTAGCGGCTGTATTGTTGAGTGAAGATGAAAAGTAGCTATAACAAACAAATATTATCGCCAGCAAAAAGCGCTGGCTGCGACGTCAACCCGCTGCGCGGCTTTCCGCGCTAAATTTGGGCGTTAGTTTGCAAAGGCAATATCGAAGTACGTATGAAGTTTAGTGATATAAAAACATCAGCTGTAATCTGTGCCATCTTCGGTGTTGGATTACTTATATTTTTCTCGATTAGTGGAAAAGTGCCGAATCGTAGTGATTTAACCAAAATAGAAGGGCAAATTGATTGGGTGAAGGCTACCGGAAAGCGCGGGGATACAATCAGGTTTAAGTTCAAAAAAAATGATAAACATCTCGTTTATCATTCTATTGGAAGGCAAACAAGTAAAGTCCACAGTGTTTTAGCTGAAAGAGGCGCATTGATTAGTGTTTTGTACGATCAAACAGACTCACACTCGCCACCATTTGATGAGAATGAATACTATACAATTTATGAAGTAGTACAAAATGGTGTAACAGTTAGGAGTCATCAAGACTTGGTTGAAAAGTATGCGGCAAATAGTAGGTTAGCTGGCTGGGTTGGGCTTTGTAGTTTGATCTTCTCTGGTTTGCTGTTCCTAGCTGATAGTAGGCAGAATAAAACAAACTAACAAGTTGCTTAATTTCGTTCCGGCCACAAAAAGCGTGGCCTCCACTGGACTGCCTTCGCTACGCTGCGGCAGCCAATTAGCAAAGCGTTAAGTGGCTTGGAGGCCGCATTTGATATTCGAATTTATTAGAAGCCTGTTTTCCTTCGATCTGCTGGTCGAGTTGAGTGAAAATAGAATCACTATGCAGAAATTTTCAACCGGGCAATTTATTGAAATTGAACCTTGGATAGCCCTGGAAGGCGCAAAGGGAAAAGAAAAGATTAAGGCAATTGGTCGAGAAGCTAAATCATTATCGGGGCCAACTATTCAGACAACGAACCCTTTTTCACACACTAGAAGTTTTATCGGAAATTTCATGCTTGCTGAAAAGATATTGCAGCATGGCATTTTTACTCTGAATAGCTCAAAGTTAAGAGCCGCGCCGAGAGTAATCATGCATCAACTAGAAAAAACTGATGGTGGGCTCAGCGACATAGAGGAGCGTGTCTTACGTGAACTTGCAAGTGGGATAGGCGCAAGGGAAGTGTTGATCCATACTGGCAGTAAAATCAATGTGCGTGTCCAGAGCTATGATGATGTTAAAGCTAAAATCAAAGCCACTTAACAAGTTACTTAATTTCGTTCCGGCCACAAACTTGGCCTCCACGGGACTGCCTGCGCTGCGGCAGCCAATTAGCAAAGCGTTAAAAGGCATTCATGAATATCGATACCATTAAGCAAACAATCCAATTTTGGATAGATGAAGGTTACATCGAAGGTGAACTTTCGGTAGAGCCAGAATGGTATATATTATGGCGGCCTGAAGAACTAGAAGAATTTAACGGTGATTATCAATTACCGGAGTATGCCCCAGGATTCGTTACCTTTGGTGGCAATGGTGGTAGTGAATTACTTGTAGTAAACGAGATAGGTGAAGTGTTCTATATGCCAGCAATCGGTATGGCACCAGATACAGCGATAAAAATAGCCAGCACTTTAGAAGAATTTAAAGGTTACATGCAAAAATGATCAAGCCATTTAACAAGCGCCAGCACATTCAGGCACTTCGTGCCTTGGACTCGCAACAAGTTGCTCGCCTGTGTGGCGAGCGTTAGAGCTACACAGCATGTACCTTTGCAAATACAAAATTGAATGGGCAAATGATTATCTCAAAGAGCAGCAAGCCATACTTGCTGCCTATGAGGGTGCTATTCAATTACACCATATTGGTTCAACTTCTGTAGAAGGGCTCTACGCGAAAGACTGTATTGATATACTTGGCGTAGTAACAGAATTAGAGCACGTCAAAAACAATATAGTTAACCTTGAAAATTTAAGCTTTAATTACAAGGGCGACTATGGGATTGAGGGTAGAGAGTATTTTTCAAAGGAAAAGCGAAAGGTTCACTTCCATATATTTCAGACCGGAAATATTAATATTGAAAAGCATCTTGGGTTTGTTCGTATAATGAAGTCAAATCCAAGTCTTGTTGAAAAATTAAATCGTTTAAAAACTGATCTTGAAAGAAAATACCCGCTAGACAAAGAGCTTTATCAAAAAGAAAAGGTTTTCTTTTATGATCAAATTCATAAAATGCTCTAACAAAGCAATCTAGAGGAAATAATGAAGTACAAAGTAGGAATTTTAAGTGTTCTCGTAATGTTGTTTACGGCTGCAGTGCGAGCTGAAAGTGATCCCCAGAATTTCTTTCAAAACTATACTCGGCTTGGAGATGACTTCAATCCGATGGTAGCAGAGCTATATGATGACAGTGCAAAAATTCATGCTTATAGAGTGTATCCACATGGTCTAGAGAGAAATATGGAGTTTACTGGTGCACAATGGAAAGAACTTGTTAAGAAAGTTATGCCCTTGGCAAAACTGCAAAATGATAACAGCACATTTTCAGATATAAAGATTTCTGAAATTGAAGGCGGTTACAAACTCAAGGCGAACAGGTACTCTAAGCGAAAGTGCTATACGGATACCGGTTACTACATGATTCTTAAAAAGCAGGAGAATGGTAGTTTGGCGATACTTGAGGAGTACATGGAAACCAAACCACTGCCAAATTGCTAACAAAGCGCTGCAGGCCGACGGCCAACTTTGTGCGCTTTATGCGCGGCGTTAGCAACTTATGTAACCCTACTAAAAATTGCCGCGTTGTTTCAACATTTAAGTTATAGAAAAATAAATAAATTGCAGGGAAGAAAAGCCGGGGTATGTTTTAGCCCAGTTGTGTTTAACGCGAGAGAGCATGCAGCATTCGGCAATAACCTTGATTTATAAGCCTGAACCAGAGCCAAATGGTGCTATTGCTTTTTGTATGTCGGCAAAGGATTATCAGCTTAAAGCGTTAAATAATTTATAACAAGCCGCGCCACAGCCAACCAGGCCGTTAATCAACGTTATTTGCGCGCCATCATATCGCCAAAAATCTTGTCTTGAAATTCCGGCCAAAAGCATGCAAAGTTCGTAACAAATAATAAACAGAATAGCCATGCGCTCAGCGGGCGTTCTGCAGCCTCGCTAGATCTTTTTCAATTGGAGTAAGTAGAATGCGTTTAGGGACATTATTTTTATTATGTAGTATTACGTTTAGTGTAAGTTCTGCAGAGTTAAGCCCCGCGGAGAGAATGCTCAATGCAATGGGTATCGATCAAGTATTATCTCAATCTAAAGAGGCGCAAGCAAAAGCTGCTCAAGATCAAGTAGCAATGGTTATGCGTCAATTAAGTGGGACTTTAGCAAAAATACCAGAAGAACAAGTTAAAGAGATCGAAGGTTTATTTCAAAACATGATGCTGGAAATTACCAACTCATGGTCTACAGAAGAAGCCATTAGAATATATTCTCAAACCTGGACAGATAATTACACAGACACAGAAATATTAGCTGTTGTAGAAAAGTATGAGCAACCTGAATCACAACAAGAACTACAAATGCTTCTACAAGCTTCTGCTAACTTAAATGAATATATATTAGGCAGTTACAACAAGGCGACAGAAGAAGCTTTAGCTGAAACCTTGCCAAAAATGCAATTAATTATTAAAGAAGCTTTGAACAATAAGAAATAAGAGGGAAAAATGGATTTTCATTTTAATAATTTTAACCCCGACCAGGTCATGACGTTTGGTTTGATGTGGAACTTCCTGCCAATGATTGCGGCACTTTTAGTGCACCTCGCTTTTAGCGCAGCCGTATTTAACGATGCCAACAGGCTGCAAAAAGAGCGCGGCGCTGTGGTGTTTGTTAACAGTTGGCTGTGGTCACTCGCGGTATTAGTCGGTGGTGTATTGGTCGCGCTAGCCTATTGGGTTATACATCACTCCAATCTTGCCAGGCATTAAGCGTATTAACGCCTTTTTACGACAAAAAGCTGCGCGGAAAATTGCCCGAAAAAATCCAATAACTCTGCTTAATGGCATTGGCAAAAAAACAAGCCAATCACACTATTTAACTTGAAGATTTATTTTTGCAAAGCATGCTATTTTGACGTTTAAATATTGTGATAACATCGCCGCGAAAATGGAAACAACTTTTACGGTGATGGAGTAAGACGCTTGAAAAAGGATACTTTTGTAATACTAGCCATAATGGCAACAATGGCGCAGCCGGTATTGGCTGAAAGGGCCGCAACATCTGCACCTGTTAATCAGTTCTCAGCGCCGGTACTGGCGCAAAACAGCCGGATTAACTATCAGCAAGCTGAACTGCAGCAACAACGCGCCGCTTTTCAGCCTTCTGTCGCAACTCACAGTGATAGAACCTCGCAATTACTGCGCAATAAGCACAGTAAACAAGCTTTGAGCGCCGAGCTGCAACAGGTATTTGAAAGTTTCAGCCTGGGCCAGGGCATTGGCGTAAATGGGTTACTGCATGGCGATTACAATAGTGATGGCGTAACAGAGCTGGTGTTGGCCAACCCGGCATCTATCGTGTTTGCCGCTGCCAAGGAGGGCCAGTTTCGCCTGCAACAACAGCTGCCTTTCGAATCTGGCATTGGCAAGCTGGAATATTTTCGTGACCTGAGTACCGACGGCCATTTTGCTTTTTTCAGCACCGACAACAAGCTGCAAAAACTTGATTTAATTAGCCGCAAGGTTGTTGCCAGTGTCGATATTGACGGCATAACTAGCTACCAGCTGCTAAGTACTACAGACCTGCAGACCGAGGTGTTACTTGTAACCAGCTACACTGGTGATTTACGGCTGGTTAACCCGCATACGCTGCAAGTATTACGCAGACAATCGGGCTTTGACGCAGAGATTGCTGCAATTGGCGCTTTTACTGCCGCAAACCGTTTGCAGGTGCTGTTTAAAAAACGGCCAAATTTATAACGTGACTAATAACAGCCTAACACTGGAAAAGACCTTAATTGCAGATAGTGCCGCGTTTAACTATGCCGTAGACGTTAATGGCGACGGGCTGGCGGAGATACTGTCTGCCGAAAGCTGGTATGCCATTAAGCTAACCTCGCCGTTAACGGAAGAAGTGCTGTGGACCAAGCAAGCCGACCTGAATATTGACGCGCTGATCCTGGCCGATGTTAACCAAGATGGTAAGTTAGATGCTGTCTATGGTGACGGCCAGTGGGGCAGTTTATATGCCTTCGACCTGCAAACCGGAGAAGACTTCTGGAGCATTAGCAACCCTGAACATGGCGTAACCAATATAGTAATTGCTGATTTAGACAACGACGGCAGCCTTGATATTGGTTGGGGCGCTGGCTATAGCAGCTCTGGTGGAGATTATTTCTATATTCATGATCTGGCCAGTAAACAACTAAAATGGCAAAGCGAAGATATTGGCTTTCCCACTGCCGCAGTTACCTTGGTGGATATTGACCAGGACGGTGATCTGGATGCGGTTACTGCCAGCATTAACAGTAACAGTGGCTATGATGGTGGCGTGATTCAGGCGTTTGACATTCAGAGTAATACTCGGCTTTGGCACGGTATTGCCGCCAATAATTGGGGCAACACTATGCAAGTAGTGGCGGCCGAGCTGGACAACGACGCTACAGTTGAGTTGGTGATAGGCTCGTCCCAAATTTATACCGCTATGGTGCGGGTACTGAATGCCGCTGATGGCAGTGAGCGCTTCAGTACATTGTTGGGCGACGGCGACACCATTACTGGCCTGCTGGTTGCGGACTCAAACAATGATGGCTTAAATGAAATTATTGTTGGCAACGGCGCGGTACATACCGGCTCTGAGGGCAGTTTTTTTACCGTGCTTAACGGCCTGACTGGCGATATTGTGCAACAGTCACCCAGCCTGGGCTTTCATTGGCAAGGCTTAACCGATCTGCATGCAGTTACCAGCCAAAGCGGCCAATATATTTATGGTTTGCTGGGCAATAACCTGTATCAGTACAACTACAGCAATAACACCGTAAAGCAACTGACCGTCAACGCAGAGTTTCAGCAGTTAACAGCTGTAGTTACCGGCGGTGAAACCCGCTTACTGGCAGGCGACTACAACGGCAACCTGTTGCTTTTGTCTGCTAGCGGCGATGTTAGCCAGTCGCGCAATGTTTGCCCAACTCCGATTAAAGGCCTGTCTAGTTCTGCTGCGGACTCTGCATTGTATAGCTGTGACGACAGCTTCGGCGAATATAACCTGGCTACCAGCAGTAACAATTTCGTGCATTCTGCCGGCTTTAATACCACTGGCGATCCGCAGTCGGCACGACATAATGGCAAAGAATTTTACATTGTTGGCGGTAGCAAAGTTGCGGTGTATCAAACTGATGCCCCGGAAGCCTTACCAGCACCGGATGCTGTTAGCCTGAGCGGTCATGTACTCAGAGCGATAACCGGCAACCTGCAAATGCCCGTTGAAGTAGACTACTTTGTATTAGCCAGCAGTACAAAGTTAGGCCAGCTTAGCTTTACTGACCGGAAAAATGGCCAGTTTAGTTATCAGCCAAATGGCGCTACCGGCACCGAAACACTGAAGTACTATGCGGTTAAAGGTAATACCTCATCCGCTGAAGCCGAACTGACCATTGAGCTGACTAACGCCGCGCCTGTGGCAGAAAACCTGAATATTGCCACGCATTGGAATACCGTACTGCAGCTCACGCTTAGTGCGCAAGATGCCGATGCTGAAACCTTGCAGTTTGAATTGCTAAGCCAACCGGGACATGGCCAGCTACAAATGCTGGACGCTACGCTGGGCACTTTAAGTTACCAGCCCTCAGGCGACAGCCTGGACGCAGTAAGTTTTAGCTTTATTGCAAAAGACAGCCTGGTCGCGTCAGCGCAGAAAAATGTCACTATCAGCTTAACCAATACCGCCCCTGTCGCGGTAGCGACCAGCTACACCACGTCTTACCTGACACCGGTAAATGGTGCTGTGCAAGGTAGTGACGCCGATGCTGATGTCATTTCATATGAAATAACCAGTCAGCCGAGTGTGGGTACGTTAAGCCTGAATAGCAGTAATGGCTTGTTTGTATACACGCCAGCTGGCAGTAGCGACCAAACGGTCAGCTTTAGCTTTATCGTCAGGGACAAATTTGCCAGCTCGGCTGCGCAAACCGTGACGATAAACGTCAAAGGCGAAACCCAGGCATCCAGTGGCGGCAGCTTGGGTGTATTCAGCTGCTTCGGTTTACTGTTGTTAGCACTGCGTCGTCGTAAGCGGTAATATCAGGAATAGGCCACCCCACTATGGGGTGGCATTCACCTTGGCCTGATTAAACCGCGCAAAAGCCGCGGTTAAATCTGCAATTAAATCATCCACATCTTCCAGGCCGATATGCAGGCGGATTAATGGCCCGCTGTAAGGCCAGGTGGTCGCCGTGCGCAGCTGCTGCACTTTCATAGTCGCCGTGATGAGGCTTTCAAAACCGCCCCAGGAAAAACCCATTTTAAAATGCGCCATACCTTCGATAAAGGCTTCAACCTGCTGCTGACTACCCTGCTTTAACACAAAAGAAAACAAGCCGTTACTGCCGGAAAAATCCCGCTGAAAAATAGCCTGGCCCGGATGAGACGGCAGTGCCGGGTGTAGCACGGTTTCTACTTCGGGCCGTTGTTGCAACCAGTTAGCTACGGTTAGCGCACTTTGCTGGTGCTGCTTTAGCCGCACCGACAGTGTGCGCAGGCCACGCAGTGCGGTGTAGGCGTCATCGGCCGAGGCACAATAGCCCATTAAATAGCTATATTCGCGCAGCTGTGGCCAGTGTTTTTCGTTGGCACTGGCGGTACCGAGCATCACATCAGAGTGACCAACAATGTACTTAGTGGCTGATTGCACCGACACATCTACCCCCAGCGCAAACGGCTGGCATAAAATCGGCGAGGCCCAGGTGTTGTCTAAAATAGTCACGATGCCGTGCTGCCTGGCCACGGCCGTGATGGCCGGAATATCCTGCATTTCAAAGGTCAGCGAGCCGGGCGATTCGAGAAAAATCACCTTGGTATTGGGCTTAATTAAGCCAACTATGGCGGCGCCTACTTGCGGGTCATAATAGGTTGTTTCGATGCCCAAACCGGCTAGTAACTTTTCGCACAAAGCCCGGGTGGGCTCGTACGCGCTGTCGACCATTAACAAGTGATCGCCACTTTTTAAAAACGCCAGTAAAGCACCACTTACCGCAGCAGCACCACAAGGGTACAACGCACAGCCGGCACCGCCTTCCAGTTCGCATATCGCTTGTTGCAAGGCAAAATGAGTATCGGTGCCACGGCGGCCATAAAAGGGTACCCGGTTACCCCGGTTTAGCGTGGCGTGCTTTAGCTCAGCAAAGGTATCAAACACTATGGTAGAGCCGCGCACAACAGGCGGGTTAACTACCTTGCCAGTGTATTGCTTTGCGCGACCGGCATGAATTAGCTGGGTATCTCGTTTCATATTTTGCTCCATGGTGCCGACAGATAGGACTTCCGGATGTCTACTTATGCTATAGGCTTTTTGCCGTGGCGTCATCCGCCAAAATTAATGCCCAATAAAAAAGCCCCGCGGTTGCGAGGCTAATTATGTTGAACTCAGGTTGTGCTATTCACTGGCACCGTAGGCAGTGCAACACCAACCTGTCCGCTGTTAAAAACTAGCTAAGCACAGCAATCTGTCCGGCGCTCAGCAATTGCTCTAGCTGGGGTTTGGCAAAATAATAGCCCTGAAAATAACGAATGCCCACGGCGCTGAGATACTCCAGCTCGGCTTTGCTTTCAATGCCCTCTGCCAGCACCTTAGTGCCTTGCAAGTCACATTGCGCCACCGTTTGTTCAACAATAAACTGTTTCGCCGGGTGTTGCTCTATGTCGCGGATAAGCTGCATATCCAGCTTTAAGATGTGTGGTTTTAGCTCAATCAACCAGTCAAGCGTAGCAAAGCCCGAGCCGTAATCGTCTATCGCCGTTTGAAAGCCGCGTTTAGCATAGCTGCTAAAGATACGGTTTAAGTGGGCTTTATCGGGGATTTGCTCGCCTTCGGTCACTTCAAAAATCAGCTTGGTTAAATCAAAGCCGTACAGGTCTGCCGCTTCAATGGTGGCTTTGATACAGGTTTCCGGGTTATACACCGCATTGGGTAAAAAATTAATGCTTAAAAAAGTACCACAGCCCAGTTTGGCGGCAGTTTCTATCGCTTTAACCCGGCAAGCCTGGTCAAAATAGTACTTATTAGTTTCGTTGATATGCGCAAAAACCCAGCCAGCACCCTCACCTTCTGGCCCGCGTACCAGCGCCTCATAAGCAAAGATACTCTTGCTTTGCCAGTCGATAATGGGTTGAAAAGCCATACGAATTTGAAAGCCTAAATCCTTACCGCTTAAACAGTCACTGCAGGTTTGTTGCTTAATACTGGAGGGAAATTGCATAGTGTTTTGATGCGATATTAGGAAAATATGTTTCGACTTTAGCGCTCCCGCCCCTAAGTTGCCAGTTTTTCAGCTGAAATTGCGTTAATTTATGCCCAAGTACCATAAGTGAATTCAGGTGGTAAACACTGGGCTGTGACGGTAATATCGATAGTAACCAGCTCATCGCTGCAACAGGTAGTTAGCACCCGTGTCGTCTTTATTATCGTCTGTTAAGCCATTACTGTTATGCCTACTACTGCTGTCAATATGCGTTACGGCTGCGGTGCAGCAGCCGATATTAAGTGACATCTATCATCCGGGAGCCCGGCTGCTCACCAGTGAATCAGGTTTGTCGTCCAATGTGGTTAACGCTATTAGCGAAGATCAGTTCGGCCGCATGTGGTTAGCTGGCCCGGACGGTTTAAATATCGTTGATGGCAACCAAATCAAGCAGCTAAATCTCGACAACACTGCTGGCCGGCTGGCAAGTAATTATATTTCCAGTATGGCGGTGGATGACCAAAGTACTGTGTGGCTGGCAACCGAAAAGGGCTTACATAAGGTAGACAGCCGTAGCTACACCGTGGCGGCTATCAACCTGCCGGTGCGGCCAACCCACCTGGTACTGCCACAAAGTGCTAACTATATGGCAATGTTGGCCGACGGCCAGATATTTTTACTCGATACCGCCAGCGAGCAATTACAGCCTATCGCTTATTTTGCTGATGGTGTCCGCGCCATTATGCAGCACAACAAGCATGTGCTGGTGTTGGCATCCAGCCAGCTATTTTTGTATCAGCCAACTGAAACACCGCAGACGGTATCGATTGCGCCATCTTTAGTAAAGGACATCCGCTATTGGAGCAGTGACGGCGATAAGTTATGGTTTTTTACCCGCAGCAATAAATTATACAGTTGCCAACCAGAGCAATGTCAGTTAACCGAATGGCAGCTGCCTGGCCAATTTGCTCACCAAACTGTTTATAGCCTGTACGCCAGTGATGCCAAGGTGTACTTGCTAAGTAGCGCAGGGCTGCTGATATTAGGCGATACCTTGCAGTTAGTTTTGCCGCAGTTGGCTATGACGGTACAGGATCAGCACCGTATCTCACCACGCCTGGCCGTAAGCCGTCAGGGTGAAGTGTTAATTACTGACTATCAAGGCGTTACGGTAATACCGGCCTCTTACGCCGGGGTGTCTGCCTTTTATCCGCGCCCTTTTGGCCCAATTGATTCGCCGCAGGTAACGACGTCGGTAGATCTGGGTACCGAACCGAATCTATTGGCAATTGCCACCACCGCCAGCCTTAATCTTTACCGGTCTACGGATGCAGGCCCACGCCTGTTCTGGCAAATTCCGTATCCGCAGCTTATGCAACCGGCAGTGCTAATTTCCTTGCCGCAGCAGTTACTGCTATCAACCAAACGGCATGGCATTTTAACCCTGGATAGCCTGGATGGCCCATTGGTCAGTGCCGCCAGCCAATTTCCGGATCTACCGCAAAACATTACCCTGGTTGATGCGATTAGTTTGCCACAGCAACAATTGCTGTTGTTATACAACAATCAGTTGAAACTGTTGCAGCGCCACGGCGCTGAATACCGCACCCTGTGGCAGCATACATTGCCAGTTTATGGCACCGCCAAAATGCAATTACTGAATGATCACTTGATTATTGCTGCTTATAGCAAGGGCATGCTCAGTACCCGCTTTCAGGCTGACAGCCCGCCACAACACTGGCAACAACACCTGACAGAGAACACTGTCATTAATCTGCAGCAAACAGGCCCCGAATCAGTATTGGTGCTAACAGCCGACTCTGGCTTACACAGCGCCAGGGTTGAGCAACAGGGCCTGCAACTTCAGTCACTGCCCGACCAACATAAATTGCTGAGCAAAACCGCGGTGTGTGCGGCCCAAAGCACATCGGGTTTCAGCTTTATTGCCAGCCACAACGGTATTGCCATTTTTGATCAACAGCAGCAACTACAACGCCAGTTAACAACCGCTGACGGTTTGCTGCAGCGTGAATTTAATCAATACAATTGCGGCAAATTTGGTGACAAGTTGTATTTTGCCGGCAATCAGGGCATTAACCTTATTAGCCCTGAAATTGGCCTGCAGCCGTCAGCAGCCAGCTTAACTATACTCAGTGTCAGTACCGAAGCGGGGCCAGTCGCGTTTGAGTATGACAGGTTTCGTCTGGTGAACCCGGACCATTTAAGTATTCATTACAGCTATGCCCCCACCCCGCTGGGTGCAGTGCTGCAATTTCAGTACAAACTGTTGCCCGGTCACCAACGCTGGCAAACACACACAGATACCAGCCTGCACTACCCTAAACTGGCGCCGGGCCGTTATCAGTTGCAATTAAGAGTGCTGCTGGCCGATGGCAGCTCGTCTGCTGTAAAACAATTGGATTTTCACATTCTGCCGCCCTGGTGGCAAACGTACTGGGCGTATCTGGCGTATATCAGCGTGCTGCTAGGGATTATCGGCTATATCTGGTACAACAAATATTTGGTGCATCGCTCGCGGCTGACGCTTAAACAGCAGCAACTGCAACACCAACTGGCCTATACCCAAACACTGGAGCAGGAAGTACAGCAGCGTACGGCGCAAACCGAACAACAACAACGGCAAATACTCGACATCACGCAACAAAAATTGCATTTGGTCACCGCCGCTAACCATGATTTAAAGCATCTGGCGGCGCTGATACAGCTTAATGCACAAAGTATGGCCCTGCCGACGCAATACCAACAAAGTGCCGAATGGCAAAGTGTACTTAACAGCAGCCAGATGCTGGGGCAGCTAGTAAGCGATTTGGTTGAGCTTTCAGGTTTGGACGCTGGCCAGGTGCGTCCCAACCTGACAGCCCTGGATTTGTCGGCATTACTTAACCAGCTATGCCAACAGTTTCAACCACGATTAGCGGCCAAACAGTTGCAGCTGGAACAAGATTATCCGCCGTCGATCTGGGTTACCAGCGACAAGGCGTTGCTAAGTCGGCTGTTGATGAACCTGATCGATAATGTCATACAAAACCTTAGTGCAAACCAGTGGTTGCGTTTGAGTATTTCACAGCAGCATAGCCATACCGTGCTGACATTAGCCGATACCGGACCTGGTTTACCGGCACGTATTTATCAACAGTGGGGCGAGCCGTTCCAGCGCGGTACAGCCAATTATCAAGGCCACGGTTTGGGCTTGTCGATAGTGCGGAAGATCACCCAAGTGCTAGCCCTACCTACGGAGCTACACAGCTCAGCAAAAGGCACCCAGTTTCGTTTTCAGTTTAACAGCGTCGAATTAGCCAGCCCCGGCAATAGCAAAAAGGCGTTAATACTCGACCCGGATCAGACGGCCGCAGGGCATTTAATGCAGTTGCTGCAGCAACACGGTCTTGAGGTAAGCAGTGCACAGCAATTGCCGCCAACAATGACCGATGTACATTGGCTTTTTGTCGATGCTTGCCTATTATACCCGCTGTCTGCTGCACAACGCGGCCAACTGCTGGCGTCTTATCAGGCGGCTACCGTGGTGCTAATGTCGATTAACAAAGACGATCGGCAGTTGGCAGGGACAGAACATTATTTTTTACTCAAGCCGTTGCGGGCATCCCGCCTGGCTTGGCTATTCGCATAGTGAGACACCGATGACGACCTATCAGCTTATTATTGCCGACGACCATCCAGTGTATTTGGACGCCCTGGCAATGGGTATAAGCCAGGTTTTAACCGACACCAATATCGAAAAAACCTCGGATTATCTATGCCTGTTTGACATACTGGAACACAACGCCGACAGTACCGACCTGTTACTGATGGACCTGTCGATGCCCGGCACCTCTGGTTTAGCCGGGTTGTATTTTATTCGCAGCCAGTTTCCGGAACTGCCGATTTTAGTCATCAGCGCTCATGACGATTTCAATGTAAAACAGCAATGTCTTAATGCCGGCGCCTCAGTTTTTCTGTCAAAAAATACCCAACTGGCCGATATTATTGCCGCCATTACCCAGCTACTGCAAGGTCAGTTTAGTTTTGCGGGTAAAAGCCAATTACAGCAAACCGAGCAGCAAAAAAAGTTGTCCAGCCTGACCCGCAATCAATATAAAGCCTTGCATTTGCTGGCGGGCGGACTGAGCAATAAGGAAATTGCCCAGCAAATGGATATCACAGAAAAAACGGTAAAAGCGCATGTGTCGGCAGTATTGCAAAAGCTGGAGGTGTCTAACCGCACCAAAGCGGCACAGTTTCTCGGCGTTCACAAAGATCAACTTAGCCTCTAAGTTGATCTAAAACCAAAAAACCTGCGGTTAAGCAGGCTTTTTAATCTTATTTTATTGCTCACAGTCTATGCTGCTGTGATCGGCAGAGGAAATCCCTATCTCGTCTGCCTGTTACTTTTTAACGGCTAGCCCTTTTTCTGAACATCAGTAAGCCAAATACGCTTAACATCCAGATACCGAAACTGCCGCCTGAGCTTTTGGCAACAGGTTTCGCTACCGGCGGCGTAACCACTACCGGTTCTTTGCCGTCTGACACAACAGTCAAGCTGAACTGCGTGCTGGCGGCATCTGCCGGGTTTTCAACATCGGCAACTGTTACCGTCACCAGCACTTCACCATGGAAGTTGGCTTTAGGGGTAATAGTGATAGTCGAGCCGGACTCATGGCCGCTGACTTGTGCAGTGATATTGTCACCAGATACGCTGATCGTGTTAACGCTGTTTTCTTCATCAACATAGTACACCGCTATGTCTTGCAGTACCGCGTTCTCAGCCACTTCATGATTGGCAATACCGCCCACAGTAATGTTGCTTGGTGCGCGAAGACTATGGCTCATAGCAATGTCTGCCATGCCTTCAACCTGACTTACTGCACTAAACACTAAGTCCGTACCCGCTGCATTAGCGCCAACTTCGCCCCATACGGTAACTTCAAACTGCGATGACTCAGGGCCGTTGTAGTCGAAGCAGTACACCAGACCATCGGCAATTTTATCCTGCACATCGTTGAAGGCCATATCTTTAGCCAGATAAGCACCTAGTGGACCCCGGTTATAAATTTGGCCACGGAAACCCTGTATACCAATTGAGCCACGGCCATCTTGTGCACCAAAATCAATGTTGTCGTAGGCGTAGAACATTTCGTACTGGCCTTGTTGGTGATTCACATTGACGTTAAAGATCCACTGGAAATCAAAACGGTCATCACGTTCGGTGTAGCTCCACGTGCGGTCTGCAGCACGCACCGGGTTGCCGTATGAGCGGGCATTGTCAAACTCAATCAATGCCCAGCCGGTTTGGGTGCTTGCTAGGGTAATACCTGAACGGTCTTGGCCTAAAGTGTCCAGCGGCACACTCATTTGATCTTGATTTAACGCTGCACCGACACCACCGCCCAATGAGCGCCATAATGGAGCAACAGACTCATACGGGAACGAGTTATACGGGAAACGTAAATGGTAAGGAGAAAACAGTGGCTGGCCTTCCCACAGCGAAATTAAACCGGTGCCACGAATTTCTACCGCATTTTGCTTGCCGACATTTAGCTCATCGGTGTTGTTATACAGGTGGAAACTGTCGTGATAACCGTTGAATAACGCGCTCATCGGCACGACGACGCCATTGCGGTGTTGCACACTGTTGTCTTTATTGTTCAGTGCGCGGCCATTGGCGTCGTACTCAACCGGGGCAAAGCCGCTAAACGCTGGCTGGATACCAAACTCCGCCAGGTTAACATAACCGCCGACATTGCTGTTGCCAAAATCTGGTGTACGGCACATTGCATCATTCAGGTTAGTGGTGACAATATAGTCTGCTACCACGTCTGAGGTGTCTGGCTGCATACCGCTGATTAGCAATTGGTCGCCATCCAGCGCTATGTCAGTAACGATATCGCTGTTCGATGTCAGTACATCCGCTGCAGTTACTTTCAGGCCGGCGGGGATCGTGGCCGCGATAGTAAACTGACGATCTGCACCGCTGTTGTTTGGCAACACGGCAAAGGTAAATGGCACTTTATCACCGCGCTTGGCCGCCGTATTCGGCACGTCCAGACTGATTTCATTTGCGCCACGTACCAGCTTCAGGCCGACTTTTCCGATATTACCGGCATTGACCGCTGAGCTACCAAAATCAATGGTTGAGTAATAAATGTCGTCTTCGGCCATCTCAGACATATCCCAGTTCAGGCGGATATCGACCGCTGTTCTGCCATCGCTGTAAGGCACGTCAACTGACATATCGTTACTGACTTCGTCGTTAACTACGGTAACAGCGTAACGGAAGGTTTCTTCAACGCTGTCATAATAGTTGTTTTGCGCGGAACCCTGGCGCGAGTTATACAGTACAACCCAATAATCGCCGGCTTCCGGGTTATTGATATTACAGAAGTTATTATACGAAATATGATTAGATACACAGAGGATCTCATCATTCATATCAGGCAAGCCATTGCCGTTGTAGTCTTTACCAACGTACACATTCAGGTTACCAATGTCGAAGCTGTCGACTAACGGCGAAATGGTTTTGCCAATCGTTTCTGCAATCAGGCGTTTTGCTCCTTGAGGAACGGTGACAAAATGGCTAACGGTGGCTTCATCCAGCCGCTCTGTCACATCCACCGACAGATCCATGTTGCTGCTCCACGGGAACGTGCCATCATCGTCTTTGGGCAACGTGACTTCGATGACGTCGGCTTTTACCGGCGTAAACACCCGGCCATGGTGGTTACCCTCAGGTAATTCGACACCTTTAAACACCGCACTGGCATTATTAGCATGCGCTATCGCTTCCAGCCTGGCAGGCATATTGTTCATGTCGTACTTAAACACCATTGGCCAATGTGCTTGCGGGCTAGTACCGCTTTGCTCGGTAAACACCAGTTGTGAATGCAACTCAACTTCGGCGTTAGAGAACCAGTCTTGCGTATCCATTACCGATGCTTTAACCACTAATACCTGCGTTTCACCGGCGGCCAGCGTAAACTCACTGGGGCTAACGTCAATAGTCACGCCGTTCTGTTTAGATTGGGAACGCGAATCATAGCTCCAGTTCATCACGTCATCAGACGTTACCGACCAATTGCCGTCTTTTGTGGCTTTAACAGTGCGCAGCCAGGTACAGCTTGGCTTACAGCTAAAATTAACCAGTTGCGGCAGGTTAAGTTTATGCACTGCACCACCATTTAGCGGATCGGCGGCGCGGAAGTTGTCCGCCGTTTCATCTAATACCAAGCCCGCATTCACCGCGTTTTCTACGTTGATGCGACCGGTGCCGGCGCGGTAGGTCGATGCCAGCTCGACATCGCCGGTTGCTGAGTTCAGACGACGATACTTCACCACATTGTCGGCAGTCATCGCCAGCGCACTTTGCACTTCAGCCGGCGTCCATTCAGGATGGGCCTGGTGCAACAATGCCATCGCACCGGCCACATGCGGTGATGCCATAGAGGTACCACTTAAAAAGTTAAAATCGGCAGTAGCTGGGCTATCTGTGAACGGCTTTTCGTCGGCATAGGCGGCATAAATACTGACACCCGGCGCTGCAACGGCCGGGATCAAGGCTTCAGGTGTTGAAGGGCTTGGGCCACGTGATGAGAACGGGGCCAGCCAGTCTGCATTAGCGTCATCTACCCGGCGCTCAATCACGGTCGGCTCAATGGTGATCAGGTGGCCGCGGCCATTGGTTGATCGCGTCCAGTCTTCCAGACCGTAGCTGCCATTGCTGACATGGCCAAACCAATCACCATAGCTTAAGTGTATCGACGGCAGAGAATATTTAGCCGTATACACTATTGGATCAGCCGAGGCGAAGTTGTACATGATAAAACCATCGGCACCACCGGCTTTAACGTTATCAGCTTTTAACGTACGGGCTACACCGTTAGCATTAGCCAGGTTGTCGCGGGCACATACCACCAGGGTATCTACCGGGTTGCCGTTACCATCGACAACCGGGCTACCATCCGGGTAGTTATCAAAGGTACCTGGGGCATAGGCGCTACCACAGTATTGATCTTTAACGCCATTGACATTGTTGTAATCGGCTGCACGCAACACCACACCGGTAACAGCTTCTGTTGTTATTGAGCCACCAGCCAGGCTGCTCCAGCCCGGCAATTTGCTACCCGCAGTTGCAGGATCAACAAACTGAGGGTCAGCCAACAGTGTTTCTACCACAACTTCACGGCCATGTGTTGTCGCTGCCACATTCATTAACCAGGGGGAAGCATGGTCGATAGCACCAAAAAATTCAGCCGCACCGTTTGCCTGGCCAGAGTTGCCAGCCGCTGCCGCGACCATAATGCCGGCTTCACGGGCATTTAGAAACGCCATCTCTACCGCGTCTGACCATGGGTGTGAATCCTGGCCACCGATAGAAAAGTTAATGACATCGACACCATCGCTGATGGCATCCTCAATACCGGCAATTAGAGCTTCGCCCGGACAGCCAGTTACTTCTTCTGCTGCCGGATAACACACCTGATAGGAAATAATATTAGCACGGGGTGCCACACCGCTAATGCGCGGGAACATGCCCTGTAGCACCACTTCACCATCACCGGCACTGGCACTTTGCGACGTGACAAAATCAACATTGCTTAGTGGATTGCCAGCAGCGGTTGAGGCAACATGAGAACCGTGCCCCTGATAGTCTTCACCGACAGCCGCTCTTACTGCACCTAATTCTCCCGAAGTAAACTTATCTGTAATTACTGAATAGCTGCGCACACCAATTAGCTTGTCATTACACAGGTTCTCAAAACCTGCTTTCTGGCAGTCACCCACATAATTACCTGCACCCCAAGGGTTGGTATGGCTATAGCCATCTTCCGCGATTGCTGCAAATGACGGGTGATCGGTATTAATGCCGGTATCTACAATACCTACGATGATACCTTCACCTTTGTAAGGTACGCCTACCGTAGCATCGGCAGTGCCGGTCCATAACGTATCGGCTTTAATCAGTTCAGGGCCGGCATCGGTGAGTAACTCATAGAGTTTAGAACGCTGTACCGACTGCACTTGCGGCAAACTGGCAAGTTGTGCGGCTTGCTCTTGCGTCATGGTTACTGTCATGCCGTTGATAGCATTGGTAAATTGGCGGCGCACGTTTAGCTGCCCAACCAGCCCCGTAGCCTGTTGCACAAAGTCATGCTGTTGCTGCAACAATTGCTGGCGGTACTGCACAACTTCCGACGTGACAGCTTTGCCGGCACGGAACAATTTCTGCTTATTGTTACTGATTTGCGCCAACGTAGCATCGCTAAAGCTAGCGTTTGACAGCGCGGGCTTGGTTAAACGCACGATATAAACGTGCTCACCGCGAATACCGTCTTCAGCAGTAAATTTGCCGTGCTGGCGGTTAATCTGGACGTTTAGACCATCGTTTTGCGCCATTGAATCATAACGTTGACGCGCCTGGTCGGAATACTGATAAATTTTTTGCATATCAAGCTTAGGCTGTTGCAGTTGATGCTGCACTTGCTGGCCAGGGATCGCAAGCCCCGACGCGTAAGCGGTACCGGCACTGTAAAGTGCTGCCGCTACGGCTGTAGTGATAAGTTTAATTCGTATCATGTTGATTCCTGAATTTTCGCTATTGTTATCATCCGATGCCGCACCAGTTAAGGTGGCAATTAATGCACCACCTACTCAGGCATCGTATAAAGCAAGGTTTGCAACCGCACTTAGCATAAACATCGAAGGATTGTGCCGGGCCAGAGATTACAAATACCATTGACACGTTCAGCATACCGCCCTGCTTAATAAGTAACCATTGACCTTAAGCTGGGCTTTTATGGGACTAAAGTCTCAAGACTGGCGGTTTTATGACTGGGATGATGTGAAAAGATTAAAAGCGATAATGGGGGAAAGACAATGCTTTAGCGTAACAACCAATCAGACGCTGTGCGGCCTGCTCTGCTGACTGGCCAAAGGCCACTACACCATCTTCGTGACCGGCCATGGTGAAAATACCCTGCAGTAATACTTTGGTATCGGCAAACAGCCGTGCCACTTCGTCGGCCATAGCAACTGTACCGTATGGTACTTCCGCCCGGGTTTGCGCCAGGCTCAAAGCAGAGGCATGTTGCCAGATATGCGGGCTATGGGCATGAATGACAAAATTAATGTCTGCGCTTAGCTGATACAACTGGCCGTGCGTCATGGCTTCCGACGAGGGCTTGGTTTCACCTGCTGCGGCAATGCGGTTTTGCTGCGGCTGGCAATCTGTAACCAGCGCGTAATCCGCGGCTGTCATATTGCTGATACCGCCGGTTTGGGTGCCGCTGATAATAAACTGGTTTTGCGCGCCAAAACGCTGGCTAATATTGCCAAAACCATAATTATCGTAGCGTTGTGGTGTTTGGCCCAGCATACCCAGTTGTAGCATAATGGCGCGCCAGCTGCTGATCTCCACCACATCGGTAGCGCTGAGTGCCGGCTGCTGGCTAAAATCCAACTGAAATTTTATGACCCCTTCCTGCTCTGTCATCGTATATGCCGCTTTATTCAATAGTTAAGTCAGAAAACCTCGGCCTATTATAGAGTGTGATACGCGCCGGCCCCAGCCGCTTAGCAGGCCAAAACTGGTAAGGGCGGCACAGAGCTGTATAATAGCCTGCATTATTTGACAGGGCCTGATGGCGAGCATGAAATATAAAGACTTACGCGATTTTATAGCCCAGCTGGAGCAGCGCGGCGAGCTGGTACGGGTTACCGCTGCAGTAGACCCGGTACTGGAGATCACTGAAATAGCCGACCGCACCCTGCGTGCTGCTGGCCCAGCGCTGTTGTTTGAAAACGTGAAAGGCCACAGTATGCCGGTATTGGCTAACCTGTTTGGTACACCGCAGCGGGTAGCATTGGGCATGGGCCAGGAAAACGTAAGCGCACTGCGTGAAGTGGGCAAGTTACTGGCGTTTTTAAAAGAGCCCGAGCCGCCAAAAGGTTTAAAAGACGCCTTTAGTAAACTGCCTATTTTTAAGCAGGTGCTGAACATGTCAGTAAAACAGGTAAAGAAAGCCGCCTGTCAGGACATAGTGCTAAGCGGTGAGCAGGTTGATTTAACCCAGCTACCCATTATGACTTGCTGGCCCGGCGATGCCGCGCCGTTAATCACCTGGGGCTTAACAGTTACCAAAGGCCCACACAAAGAGCGGCAGAATTTAGGCATTTACCGCCAGCAACTGCTTGGCAAAAACAAACTGATTATGCGCTGGTTGTCGCACCGCGGCGGCGCGCTGGACTTCTTTGAGTTTCAAAAAGCCAATCCGGGGCAAAATTACCCGGTGTCAGTGGCGTTAGGCGCTGACCCTGCCACTATTTTAGGCGCAGTAACACCGGTGCCAGATACCTTATCTGAATACGGCTTTGCCGGCCTGTTGCGCGGTGATAATACCGAAGTAGTCAAATGCATCAGTAATGATTTGCAGGTACCGGCCAGCAGCGAAATTGTGCTGGAAGGTTATATCGCACCGGGTGAAATGGCGCCGGAAGGCCCGTACGGCGACCATACCGGTTATTACAACGAAGTCGATAACTTCCCGGTGTTTACTGTTACCCACATCACCATGCGCAAAGATCCGATATACCACAGCACTTACACTGGCCGGCCGCCAGATGAACCGGCGATACTCGGCGTGGCATTAAATGAAGTGTTTGTGCCCATTTTGCAAAAGCAATTTCCGGAAATTACCGACTTTTATCTACCGCCGGAAGGCTGCTCGTACCGCTTGGCCGTGGTAACGATGAAAAAGCAGTATCCCGGCCACGCCAAGCGCGTGATGATGGGAGTGTGGTCTTATTTGCGTCAGTTTATGTACACCAAGTTTGTTATTGTCTGCGATGACGATATTAACGCCCGCGACTGGCAGGACGTAATTTGGGCCATAACCACCCGCATGGATCCGGCGCGCGACACGACGTTAATTGAAAATACGCCGATAGATTATCTGGATTTTGCCTCGCCGGTTTCAGGTTTAGGCTCAAAAATGGGCATGGACGCTACCAACAAGTGGCCTGGCGAAACCACACGCGAATGGGGCGAACCGATTGTAATGGATGCCGCAGTAAAACAGCGCGTAGATACCATCTGGGACAGCCTGGGCATTCCACTGCCGGCTAAGGACGCCAAACTGTGACGCATTTGGTAACGATAGCTCCGGCGCAGCTCAGCTTTACCGTGCACGACGGCGAAACCATTTTGGAAGCGGCCCTGCGCAATGGTATCGACTTTCCCAACCGTTGCCGCCAGGGCGTATGCACCAGCTGTGTTTGTAAACTAAAAACCGGCGAGGTGCAGTATAACGAGCCGCAGCCACTAACCGAACTGGACAAACAACAGCAGTTTACCTACTGTTGTTTAGCCTATCCTTGTACCGACTTGGTTTTACACCACCCTTTTATCCGTGGCTAAGCGCTAAGGTTATCGCGAAGAGCATTATGACAACTATTTCCTGTACCGTAGATTTAATTGAAGCCCTTACCCCTACCGTAAACCGCGTACTGTTAACGCCAGCACAAGCGGTAAGCTTTAGCAGTGGCCAGTATTTGCAACTGTGCTTAAGCGACAGCGACAAACGGCCATTTTCTATTGCCAGTACGCCAGGCCAGCGCCAACTAGAACTGCATATCGGCGGTAGCGTAGCCGACCAATATGCCAGCCAGGCACTGGCGCACCTGTTGCAGCAACATCAGCTACAACAACCGGTGCAAGCTGACATTGGCTTGGGTAATGCGCACTTTCGCGCCGACAGCGAGCGGCCACTGATTTTATTGGCCGGCGGTACCGGCTTTTCCTACGTGTACAGCATTGCGCAAACTATCGCCGCCGCCAAGTTAGACCGGCCGGTGTTTGTCTATTGGGGGGTACGCGAGCAAGCCGCGCTGTACCACAACAGCGTTATGCAGCAGTGGGCGGCGCAAAACAGTAAATATCGTTTTATTCCGGTGGTACAGCAACCCGATCAAAGCTGGCAGGGCCGCAGCGGCATGGTGCATGAAGCCGTGTTGGCAGATTTTGTCTCACTAGAGGCTTACGATATTTACGTTGCCGGCCCCTTTGCTATGGCTGGCGTAGTGCGCAATGCCTTTATTGAACAGGGCGCGCACCGCGAGCATATGTTCGCCGATGCGTTTGCTTATATTTGATACATGCTGTTTGATAGAAAAACGCCCGTTGAGGGCGTTTTTGCTTACTGCAGCGCGCTACTACATAAACTGCTGCTTCATCTCTGTTGCCGGGGCATAATTTTTTGCTATCGCTTGCTCCAGTAACTGCATACCTTGTTCACGCTGGCCGTCGATAATCATGCGCGTACCGGTCCAGGCCATCACTTCGGCATGTTGCTGTTGCAGCAGGTAGTCTTCCCACTGAGCATCATATGCGGCCATCAGCCTCTGTGCGTCTGCGCTGCCATTTTTTGCTGCTTGCTCCCACCAAAACAGGCCGGACATAGCGCGTGACACGCGAATTTCCGGAGTTACCCGTACTTTTGTCGCACCATCAGCAGATAAGCGCGCCAGGGCATATGTCTCGGCCTCAACTTTGCCTTTAAGCTTTCGTCCGACAAGATTGGTTAATTCAGCGTTATCCTCAAACCGGGTTTTAATCTGTTCGGTAATAGTACCGTCTTT
The DNA here is from genome assembly GCF_016918075.2 of Rheinheimera maricola. GTDB lineage: Bacteria > Pseudomonadota > Gammaproteobacteria > Enterobacterales > Alteromonadaceae > Alishewanella > Alishewanella maricola_A. Next base: position 24,486 of record NZ_JAERPS020000011.1, read on the forward strand.
TGCAACACGCACTGTCGCGTAACCCCAGAACCCGTCTAATTCGGCACGCAGTGCAGCACGTTTATCGAATATGCTGAAATCAGGCTGCACCGCCAAGGGTAATTTGGGGTCGAATACAAAGTGATTCGGACTTTGCACGGCAATAAGAGCCAGTACCGTACCCAGCGTAAATTGATATTGTGGTGCGCCAGCCGCGGCATAATCCCACAATTTATGTTTATTCATTATTCTTTGTACTTCTGACAGCCGGACACCACCATCTAATGAATAATCGAGCCTGATATTCATGATGTGTTTTTTTCCGCTGGCGGCATAACGCCATTGTTTTACTGCTTTTACCGCGCTGGCTTCAAATACTTTTTCCGGATAAGTGTCCAGGGTATCGATTGCGGTAACGCTACCTTGCTCATTGACTAAAAACCGCAGCTTCACATAGCCAAACTGACCATTTAACGCCGCACTCCTGGGGTATTTCGGATACGTTCGCTCAATAGGTTCCGGCGAATCGGCATCCAGCGACTTATCTAACGCAGTTGGCTTAATAGCAACAACACGTTTTAGCTGCTCAAGCTGCTGGTTTGCTTGCTCTAACTGTTGCTCAGTGGCTTGCTTAACCAACGCGGGCAGCAACTCTGCGGCTTTCTCATAGCGCAGTTCTGCCGCTAGCATAAAATAAGCCAATGCCTGAGTCAGGTTTGCCGGCTGCCCCTCGCCCTGGTAAGCCATAGCGCCCAGGTTAAATGCGGCCAGCTCATTACCCAAAGGTAATAGCTCAGCAAACTGTTGCTGTGCCTCGGCGTAGTGCTTATTTTCATATGATTTCAACGCATCTAACATATCAGCTTGCGCAACTGAACAGCCAAGCAGGGCCAACCATAGCCACTTTTTCATGTCGTCTCCTTTGCCTTTATATATTTAGGTACAACTTAATAGCTAAGCGTAATTTTTGCAAATTTGTTTTATATATGTAACTGCGCTCAACGCAGTCAGCGTCTGGTTTGGCCAGTGAATCTATGCCACAATCACGGCACCTGATTTACACACAAAGGCCTAACATGACACACAAAACCGTAATTAAAGTACGTGGTTATCATTTAGACATTTATCAGCATGTGAACAACGCCCGCTATTTAGAGTTCCTTGAAGAAGCCCGTTGGGGTTATTTGGAAGACAGCGGCGACATTGACTGGTTTGCCCAACACGGTTTGGCCTGGGTTATTGTAAATATTAATATTAACTACCGGGTGGCCGCCACCATGGGCGATACGCTGGACGTGTTTACCCGTTTTAGCAAAGTAGGCGGCAAAAGCGCCGTGGTAACGCAAGAAGTGCGCATAGCCGGCAAAGATGCTATCGCCGCCGATGCCCAGGTAACCTTTGTTTGTCTGGATCAGAAAACCGGCAAAGCAGTGGCAATTGAAGGTGAGCTGAAGGCGCGTTTAGAGCAGCATATTGCTGATAGCTAATTCGCGCTAATCTTAGGGTCATAAAATGAGTAAACCGGATTCTAATCTTAATTTCTCCGTGCTATTTGAGCGTGTCCTTGGCTATTGGCCGGGACTTATTGATGTGGCGCAGTTAAAAGTCCAAGAGAGCCGCCCTGAGCTGTATACGGTGATTGGCTTAGGAAAGCTGGGGGATTCGATAGCGGAAGAACTCAACAGCGAGATCGATGCCGTACTTGCAGTTAATCTGTGTGATGCACTTGCATCAACTATTCGTTCAGCTGCGTTCTTCTGCACGGAAATTAAGCCAGGATTGTTGCGCCCAAGTACAGTGCGAGAAAACTTTGAGAAGCGGCTCCACAGAGCCGCAACAGTTTCAGATCTTGGGTGGAGTGACGACGATATTTTGCTGGTACAGCGATACTTTCTGGTGAATAAAAACTAATCGAAGCTAGTCGGGTCACAACATATTAAATCTCTGCTACCACCCATTGGCAGATAAACCATGTAACTAATGCTCGTAAGCAGACCGAGAGGATTCAATGGGGTCGCGTCTTGACTTTTGCCTCTGCTGAGAGCAAAAGCCAAGATTTGAACCCTGGGAATCAAAAGGGTCAGTTTCATTGATTTTACGCCATTAGCGTGGACTTCAGAAATCTGACCCACATGGCCGTGTATACGTCGGCGACGAGCTGGTAGCCGAATACAACGCCAGCGGTGCTTTGCTAAACCGCTACATTCATGGCGCCGGCACCGACGACCCGTTAGTGTGGTACACCGGCACTGGCACCAGCAATAAGCGCTACCTGTTAGCCGATGAACGCGGCTCTATTGTCAGTGAAACCAACGCCACAGGCGGTGTAGTAACCACCCACCGCTACGGCCCCTATGGCGAGCCGATAAACCAAAGCGCCTCACGCTTTAGATACACCGGCCAAATCCTGATACCCGGCACCGAGCTTTACCACTACAAAGCCCGGGTATATCATCCAAAGCTCGGCCGCTTTATGCAAACCGACCCGATAGGCTACGAAGATGGCATGAATTGGTATGCCTATGGCGGCAATGATCCGGTTAATAAGGTTGACCCAAGTGGTTTATGCGGAAAGTATAAAACCGACAGAGGCTGTGGTGGGTATAAAATTGACGGAGATGTGTCTGATCTTAACGATTCAGGACGCATGCGTGACAGGTATTCGTCGCGGCAAGCTAATGGTAAAGTATACCCAACCAAAATGCGTGCTTGCAATCAGCCACAATGTTTGATGCGTGGTTTACAAAATGAAGAAAACCACGCCTATGCTGAAGCCAAAGGTTTAGAAGTATTAGCTGATGCCGCAACAGGGACTGCGATGATTGCCAGTGCTGGTGCACCTATTGCAATTGGTTTTCGAAATTTAGCGTTGGCCTCAAGGTTTTCGGAGGTAGGGTTACTTGCGGGCTTGGGCAGTATTTTAACGAATTCGCAACCAACAGGCGCTGATTATGCAGGTCTAGGAGTTCAGGGATCTTTTTATGCTCTCGACAAGACAGTTGTACCAATGTTGCCTGTTCAGTATCGAGTGCCTATTACGCTATCGCTAGAAACCGCAAATCAAGGCAGCGCCTGGTTATTTAGACAAGCAAGTAATAATGCTAGAGGTCAATAATGAACGATACAACAAAGCATGGGATTTGTGATGCGCATGCTATCAAAATACTTAGAAATCCTTTTAATAGAACAGTTCTATTTTCTGTAACAATAGCTTTTGCATTGCTGCCTTGGGTTTTTCCAATCAATAATATAGGTTTATTATTAGGTACATGCTTGTGCGCGGCAGTGTGGATAAAAAGCAAAACATTAAGTTTTCTTTTTTCGAAAAACCGATATTTTTTTAAGACTTTTTTGGTGCTGCATGGGATTATAATTGTTTTTATTTGTATATCAGCATTTTTTGGTTACAAATTTATGTATATTTTTGTTCTAATTGCTATGATTTTTTACAATGTAATTCTTGCAGATGTATGGAGGGAGCTTCAAGTTCAGTACAGTGTCGATGAGAACGATTTATTTCATAAAGATTAATAAGGAATCAATAGGGTCAGGTTCATTGATTTTACGCCCTTAGCGGGCTAGTTTTTATCAGGGAATCAATAGGGTCAGGTTCTGAGGGATCCCCACGAATTTAGCCCTCGCATTCAATGTTGTAACTTGCCGTGTTCAGCAAGTGCCTACAGTGGCGCAAGGTATTGCGCCACTGTGCTGTTGTAAGTATCACCTGCTTAGCCATCGCTCTTAACCCTAGCGTTTGAAACGACAAGACACGTTTATCCCGATAGCTGTTTGCCTGGAACCGGCGTTGCTGATTGGTTATGGTGTAAGTAATCAAAGGGGGTCAGGTTCTGAGGGATCCCCACGAAATCTTGGTCTCATATAATGCTGTAACTGGTGGTGTCGAGTAAATGCATGCAGCGCTTCAACGTGTTGCGCCACGAACCTTGGGGTCGCGTCTTGATTTTTGCCTTTGCTAAGTGACAAAAGCCAAGATTTGACCCCAGGCGGCGCCTAGCCGGCACTACCTTAAGCCATAGGCCGGTTGAACAGCAGTACCTTAAACGGCAGCAAAACCACCTTTTTATACGACGGCGACGAGCTGGTAGCCGAATACAACGCCAGCGGTGCTTTGCTAAACCGCTACATTCATGGCGCCGGCACCGACGACCCGTTAGTGTGGTACACCGGCACTGGCACCAGCAATAAGCGCTACCTGTTAGCCGATGAACGCGGCTCTATTGTCAGTGAAACCAACGCCACAGGCGGTGTAGTAACCACCCACCGCTACGGCCCTTATGGCGAGCCGATAAACCAAAGCGCTTCACGCTTTAGGTACACCGGGCAAATACTGATACCCGGCACCGAGCTTTACCACTACAAAGCACGGGTATATCATCCAAAGCTCGGCCGCTTTATGCAAACCGACCCGATAGGCTACGAAGATGGCATGAACTGGTATGCCTATGGCGGCAATGATCCGGTTAACTTAGTTGATCCGGATGGTCGGCGAGGACTGCCGATACTTATACCTCGGCCGCTTACCCCGGTTGGGCCTAACATACCCGGTCGTCCAGGAATCCGTCGCATACTGGCAGTTCTCTGCCAGTGCCAGATATTTCTACAATAACGACCAGCCCAATTACTACAATTGCAGCAGCATTAATCCAAAATGCGCTAGGGAAAGATGATGTCACCGATCGGTCACAGGGCTCAGGAACAAGTGAGGAAGTACAAGATTTCAAAGATGACTTGAATACTATTTCAAAACCGCAAAGTGATAAATCTAAAATTAGAGTTCTGAAACCTGGAGTGACGGTAGCTGAATTACTGGACAAAGCTCCGGGAGTATTAGGTGATAATGGTCGAAAGCAGACTGAAAACGGAGACATTGGAACGCATGGTTCCTATTCAACCCCAAATGAGAATGGCCAAAATGTCGAAACACTAACAGTTCGGGAACGCAAAAATGTCTGGAAGTATAGAGAATCAAATTAATAATGTTTTAACTGATATTTTTAAATTGAAAATGTACCCTCAAAGTTTGGTTGTGCATTCAGATTTTGATTCTGCATTTCTGCTATCAGAATATTATTCGGCTCAAGAAAACTATATTGATCACTCTGTTTTCAGCAAGCTGAGAGATTTGTACATAAATGAAGCTGTTGAAATGTACTCCTTGGATGCGTATTTAAAAGGCGGCATTGGATTTGAAAAGATTTATGACGGTTATTTAAAATCTTTGGATGTTGATTCTGTATGTAGTAATAAGCAATCTTACAGCTTTATTATAAAATTCACTGCAGATAATTATATCGTAGGGCTGGATGAAGAAGTTGTCATATTTTTATCCCGAAAAAAATTTGGATTCATTGAACGCTTGGGAGGAAAGGGATATTTCGAGTCACTTTTTGAGAAGCAGCAGGGAATAGTATCAACCCCACTTGATTTAAAAACGATAGCACATTTAAAAGAAATCTTTTATCAGCGAACTTAAACCGAGATAAATGCAGAAACCTAGGGGTCGCGTCTTGCCATTTGCCTTTGCTGCGTAGCAAAAGCCAGGATTTGATCCCAGGTATAACTTAACCAGTGCCAGTAAAACCGGTACTAACCTAAGCCTGTATCTACTAGCTAAGGCGCCTCGCACAAGAAGGGCGCCTTACTTTTTGCCAAGCAACGCTGATTTTAAATCTTTGCCATTGCCATAGCCTGCAGCGATGGCTTTATCAAGCAACGCTACACCACGTTCAATATCGCCGTTAATAACAAGATCTGCGCCGTACCACGCCATCACTTCTGCATCTTCTTGTTCAATCAGGTAATCTCGCCAACGCTGATCGAACGAGCTCAGAATGCGTTGTGCTTCATAGTCACCATTTTTTGCTGCCTGGCGCCACCAGAAGATTTCGCTAAACATCTCCGGTATTGCTACAAACTGCTGATTGTCGTTCACACTCGCCGGAGTGCTGAATACAGACCAGTCCGGGTTTGCTGGATCTAACACGGCTGCAGGATCTACGGCGAGTTTATTAGGACTGTACTTTTTCAACAAACTCAAAAACGTACCTAAAGCTTCCTGGTGTTGCTGAGAACCTGCTATCGCATAGACCCAAAGGTTATGTTTTTCCAACTGCGCCAACAGTAATTGCGGCGTAATCCCCCCGCCACTGTCGAGTGTAAAGTCGAACTGTATAGTTCTTATGCCAGCTGTACCAACAGGCGCATATTCAAACTTCAGTAATGCCCGCTTTGCTTCTCTATCAAAAACTTTACGTGGAAAACTATCCAAAAAATCAACAACCTGGACCTTGCCATATGCATCTAGCAAAAAGCGCATTCGAACATAACCAGTAATACCGTAGCGGGCGGCACCCGACGGATACTTCGGAATAACAGTTGATATTGCCGCTGCCGGACTGGTTTCTGCTGTCATTCCACATTCAGCTACCAGACTTTCGTCGGCTTGTTTGTTGCAGGCCGTTAACGGCGGAATTTTTAACGATTGTTGCAAGCGCATGCTCAACTGTTCAGCCTGATGCAGCTGTTCTGCAGACAGCGTCTTACTTATCTTTTGTCTTAAGCTATCAGCCTCAACATGACCCAGATAACCGGCATAGGCAAAATAAGCAACCGCGGATACGTTGTCAGCTGACTGCCCCTGCCCCTGATATGCCATTGCAGCCAGATTAAATGCAGCCTGCGCATTACCTAGCGGTAACAACTTTTCAAAACCCGCTCTGGCAGTTGCATAATCAGCTTTTTCATAAGCTTGCATCGCTGCCAGCCAGTCTGCAGTAGCTAGAGCCGGCCAAAGTAGAATCAATGCTAACAACCAGCGCATAATCTTGTCCCTGAGTAACGACGATAGAAGAAATTACAGCGCAGTACAGTAATATAAAAAGTTAAAAACCTGAAATACATTATGTAAATAATGCCCGTTACCTGTAGTTTCTTGAGGAAGCACGCGGGGTTATTGAGCAGAATGTGGCGATTGAAGGCGAGCTGAAAGCGCGTTTAGAACAGCATATTGCTGAGACCTAGTTAGCGTTTACTATGCTTTTCCAGCGCCTGTTTAAGCAGGTCGCTGGTCTTTGCTTCATCACCGCACGGCACTACCGCGTTGGCGGCCATTAAGGCGTCAAAACCTTCTTTAGACGGATCTGCAAAGCGACACCCTCCTTTGACACGGATCAGCTGCAGGCCATTATCCAACTGGGCAAATACCTGCAGTGCAGGATCTGTGCTTAGCTGCTGATGGCGCTTTTCTACTGTCATTTTGGGCTGTTGCTGCGCCTGCAAAAACTGTTGATAACTTGCTGCAGCGGTTTGTTCAATCGTAACCGGGTCGACGGTTGCTGCCCGGCTTAACGCACGCTGTGCCAGGCTTTGTTGCGGCGCCGGCGCCACTTGCTCTGTTTGCTGTTTTGGTGTTTCGTCAGCAATATCAGCTAATGGCTTGGGGCCAACCGCAGTGCTGTTATCAATGCGTTGAGCAGGCGTTGTTACATTAGCGGATGCGGGCGCCGTTGTTGCCGCAGCCGGTGTGGTATCAGCGCTTATTTCAGGCGCTGGCGGTTGGTACAAATACGATACTATTGGCTTAGCAGCCGACGGCTTCGCCACCGGTGTAAAGCGGGTTTGTAGCACCGCAACCAGTAGCAGTGCATGAAGTAATAGCGCCAGCACCAGCGCACAGCCATAGGTCCTGAAAAAGGCTTTGGCCGAAAGAATTACACCTGACAAAAATAGCTGTCCCTGCTTTTGCTTTAGTCTGCGTCAGACCAGCGAGACAGCAATTAATTCAGTTTGCGCTTAAACAGAAGGCTAGCTGACGTTATCAGTACGGATTCTGTGGGCTGTATAACTGCGTGCTATAACCATCAAAACTCAACCGTATCGGGCTGACATTAGACAAATGTTGCTGCAACTGATAATGATTGCCTGGCACTAAGCGGTAACGCAATAAATCGCTGACTTGAACCGGTTGTCCACAGCGGGTTTGCTGATATTGCGTTTGTTGATCCGCGCGCACAATATAGACTTCATGCTCACCAAATATCTCAGTATTGCCAGAGCGTTCCACCCACATTGCCGTGCGTTCTGACACCGCTATGCCGGTTAGGTTTTGTGGTTGATGGTGCGCTAAAAACACCATAAGCCGCCCCATCCTATCGCGCTGCTTAAAATGCGTATCGGTAATGGTATTGGCCAGCATAGGTGCGGCTAAAAAGTCTGGGCTAAATTTAATGTTTTCATGACAAAAATCTTGCGCTACCTCGCTCGACACCGCGCTGCCCACACCATCTGGGTTGTACACTATACTACCAAGAATGGCATTGCCGGCAGAGGTACCGCCAATAATGGCGCCGCGGTTATAGGCATTATGCAGTGCTTGCTGTAAGGCGGTACCTTGCCAGTTAGCAATATATGTTGACTGATCACCACCGGCAAACCAGATAAACTCTGCCGAGCGCACGGCCCAGCGGACATATTCACTATTGGCTTTTTCTCTGCTGTCGACCAACAAGGTTTCTACCGACGCAGCCTGCAGCAAATGCCATAAATAATCGTTGTAGCCATCAGCGCCCTGAGTGCGCAGTACCAACACGTTGCCACCCTGAATATATGGCCGCACTTTATCAACAAATACACTGTCTACATCAGTGCTACCACCCATTAGAATTACGCCAGCACGTTCGGGAAACAAAGGCACACAAACATCTTCTGTATAACCAACGGCAAAACGCTGCAATACCGCCGGCTTAGCTGGCCTTGGGCCAAAGCCGCATTGTTCGGCATTGGCTGTCGCGTCTAACGTATTCTTACTCGCCTCATCTGGTCCTTGCTGCGTGCATCCAAATAACAACATCATGCCCAGCGCTAATATCGCTTTCATTGTAGCCCTACCTCTTAAACAAAAGCCTGTCGCCTAGCAGCGACAGGCTGTACTACAGCTTAACCGGCATCATGCCTAGTAAGGATTGCCCGGGTTGTAGAAACTGCCACTGCGACCGTCAATACTTAACCGTGTTGGGCTAACACTAGTACTGTTGTTCAGCAGGTTGTAACTTTGGCCCGGCAGTAATTTATAGCGCAGCAGGTTGTTAATAATAACGGGCTGGCCACAACTGGTTTGCTGGTACTGCGTTTGGCTGTCGGCACGCAGTACATACACTTCATTGGCGCCATCAACAACACCATTGCCATTTGCCGTAACAAACATCGATGTGGCTTCAGATATTGCCACCACCCGCCCGGTGCTGCCTAGCTTGGCTTGAAACACAGCAGAGCGCCCCATACGATCACGTTGCTCAAAGTGAGTGTCGGTAATAATGCCGTTTAACAGCGCTAGGTTAAGGAAATCATTGCTGATATTAACCGTCTCGTGGCAGAAGTCAGTTACCGCTTCTGAGCTAATCGCCCCCAGTACACCGTCCGGATCATAGATAAACTGGCCCAGCACATGGTTACCAGCAGAAGTTCCCCCTACTGCGCCGCCTTTGTTATAAACATGCAATAGCGCATCTTCAACTTTGGTGCCTTGCCATTGGTTGAGGTAATCAGACTGATCACCGCCGGCAATAAACACAAATTCTGCAGCACGAATTGCCCAATCGACATAATCGCTATTGGCTTTGGTGCGAGTGTTCACAATTAAGGTTTCTACCGATGCTGCGTTAGTTAATCCTTGCAGGTAACTGTTGTAGGCCGCTGTACCCGAGGTGCGCAATACCACGACATTGCCGCCTTTAATATGCGGTTTAATGCGATTGCTAAATGCCGCGTCAACATCTGCGCCACCGCCCATTAGCAACACAGCAGGTGTGGTTAAACTAACGCAAGTATCAGAGCTGCTACCCACTATCGTTGCCGTAAGGCCACCTGGTTTGGACGGCCTGGCACCGTAGCTACAGTTACCTGGTTCTGGCTCTGGTTCACCACCACCGCCGCTGCCTGAGCCATTAAAAGTAACAGACAATTGATAAGCGCCGCTACCGCTGTAGCGGGTCACCTTGATAAAATGCTGGCCAGCAGGTGAAGCGCTATAGGTACCACTTTCAGGATTAGAACTACTTTGGCCAGAGGCAATATAGCTACCGCTGGCACGATATAAAAACCAATCAAAATCGGCATTATTGCCGTGGCTTAGGCTAACACTGATATTACCGGTTGATGTGGTATCAAAGACGTACCAGTCGCTATCAGTGCGGCTGCCAATAGCCGCCTGCACCGCTACGCCGCTGCATAGTGGGCCATCCGCTCTGCTTTCGCTATTGTTGTTTTCGCTCTCTTGTTGCAAACAGGCCTGCGCATTGCCACATAGCAATAGCGCAACTACGCCTAATAGACTTAGTGCTTTCATTTTTACTTCCTGCTTATTGTAATGTTTTAGGAAAAAGGCCAAACGGCCACAGCATTTTGCTCAGCACAGTGCCGGGCAAAAAATTCTGGAGTTACGTGAAGGGGAAATTGCTACTCGTCGAACCACTCAGATAGGTGATAGTCTGTTGAACAGCCGTGCAGATTGGTAGGCCGGGCGACCCACTGCTGATTGTTTCCAGCGCTGCAAAAAAATGTTGGCATAACACAGCCACATGACAGTTCAATTACTAAACAATATTGTGCGAGATGCCAAATCTGTCAAGCAATTAAATGCCATTATGTAAAAAAAACCGACACGTACCTAATTTAACAAAATGCACCCACTAGGTTAAAAATTCGCTAAGTTGGTGCCAATGTTTAAGTTTTTCCTCAAACCCTAAGGCTGCATGTGCCGGGCTGGTGGAAGGCAGACACAGCAGGCTGATACCGGCAGGCATTGCTTGCTGTGGCAGGACATAGCGCTTAAAACTTTGCCAGGCTTTAGTGCCATTAAAGGCAATTAACGCCAAAGCGGGCTGGCTGGCAAAAAAGCCGCTAAAGTCGTTGGCTTGTTCAGCGCGGATAGCGCTATCTAAACTGCCAGTACGCTGGCACTGGGCGATGACATCCCACAGTGCGATACCGTGGGCGTTAAGCGCATTTAGTCGTTGGGCATAAGGTAGCGACGCTGAAACACCCGCCAGCTGTGCCATAATCGGCCAGAACATATTGCGTGGGTGAGCATAATACTGTTGCTGCAGCAATGAGGCCGCACCGGGCATGCTGCCGAGAATTAATATACGCGCATTGGGCTGCGCAACAGCGGCCAGCCCGGTTAACGGATTAGGTTGCATAACCCTGGTATCAAAACTTTAACGAGGGTTCGTATTGCCGCGCTTTGTGCATTGCCAGCTCAGCTTGCTCTTGCTCGCCTTCTTGCTGCGCCAGATACGCCAGCAGTGCATATAAGTAACCGTTACTGGCATGGTCACGCAACCAGTGTTGTGCTTGTTTGCGTAGCTTTAATACCGAACGGCCTAACGGGATCTGTCTTATATACGGCAACAATTGCGGCAGCTCTGCCAACTGCAAGTGGCTTAGCAACAGCTTTTCAGCCGCGTCATTCTGGCCGCTTTGCGCCATGGCCCAGGCGCGACCGATATTAGCTGCAGTAGATTTACGCTCTTTCGCCGGAAGATTTTGCCAGTATTCGGCAGCATCATCAAAGCGCTGTTGCTGGCTAAGCTGGCTTATCGCCGCCGGATAAATATTGAAGCGTTGCTGTTGCCATTTGTCTTTGTCAAACCACTGCTGCTTAAGCGCGGCGGGCACCAGTTGCAATAACTGTTGCCATTGTCCGGCCTGTTGTAACGCATACATATAAAGCTGGCCCAGGCCTTTGTCTTCGGTATCGGCGGTGACTTTTTCGGCTAGCAGCACGCTGGCTTGGGCGGCTTGCCCCTGCTGCAACAACAGATCAGCGCGGACAAAGTAGCGGCTACTACTGTCATCGGGCAAGGCATCAATATGTTGATTGGCCGCAGCGGTATTGCCGGCATAAAACGCGGCGTACGCTGCCAGTAAACGTTTTTCGTTGTGCATAAAGCCGTCTGCGCAGGCTTTGTTAAAATGCTGGCTGGCAAGTTGCCATTGCTGCTTGGCGTAAGCTTGTAACCCCAATTCAAAAGCCTGCTGCGCTTTGCGCTGGCGGCGCCAGCTCAGAAAGTTAAATGACACATGCTGCAACCGCAACAACTTACGCAATATAACGCCAAACAACCACAACATGCCACAAACCGCTAATACCAGTATTGCCAGCCCCAATAAGGTTGTTTCAAATACACTATTGGCAACAACCACTTTTACGTAGCCAGCATTGTTTACCAGCATAGGGCCAAACCACATAGCCACCGCCAGCACGGCAACAAGCAGTATTACCCGGATCATAAGCCGTCTCCTGCCAATTGGCGCTGATATTGCTGCAGCTGAGCCGGGCTGGTTAATGCGCTAAGCGCCGGTGGTGTAACATCTACCGCCGCCAGCTGCGTTAGGGTACTGCTAAACTGTTGCACTGCCTGATCAGCAGCATTGAAATATCGCTGCAGTTGATCACTGCTTTGCTGCAATGCCGCAACATAAACGGCAGGTTGCTGTTGCATTACGGCTAACTGAGCTAACTGCAGGTGCTGCTGCAATGCGATACGCAGCATGAGTTGTTGCTCAGTGGTTAAGTCAAAATAGTCTTCTGGCATGGCGGCTCTGGGGTTCAGCAAACCCTGCCAGGTATTTTGCCAATGATAGGCTAAGGTAGCGCGCCAGTTCTGCAACGTTGCGTCGGGAGCCAGCACGGGCTTGGCGGCCGTTTGAAGCTTTAACGGCAATTGCATAGCCTGCTGGCGTAGCTGCTGTAGCTGCACATGCACTTTACTAAAATCGGTGATACGCACAGTTTGCAGCTGTTGTTGATCTGCCGCTATAGCATGGCGCACCAGCAGCAGCGAGGCGTCGTCTAACACCGCCAGTTTTTCATCGGCGCTGTGCAATAGTGCCAGCGCGGTACTGATATCCTGCTCCAGCCAAACTTTTTGTGCCGCCAGCTTCAGCAGATAATCAACTTCGGCCAGGATCCAATGTTGCGGTGGTGCGCTGTCACGTTCCTGCACTAACTGACGCACTGCCTGGATTTGGGTCTGCGTTTGGGCGGTCAATTGTTGTTGCTGTTGCGCCAGATTTTGCTGCAACTGGCTTAATAGCTGTTGCTGCTCGGCAGTTAGCTGTTGTTGTAATTGCTTGCTGCTGTCTTGTAGTTGCTGACTTTGTTCGCTCAAGCGCTGTTGATTTTGCGCCAGTACCGAACTTTGTTGCTGTAAACTTTGCCATTGTGGCCACAACCAGTAGCCGGCCGCAGCGACGCCGCCGCCAAGCGTTATAACCAGTAGTAGGCTTAAACCGCCGGCTACACTGCTACCGCTGCGTGGTGCAGGTTCAGCATCAATTTTTTGTTTTAACTGCTGCAGTGGCGCTTCAACTTCGGTTGCGCGCTCTAAGGTGTCGCTCATTGATATTCCCTCTTAAGCTGGCTTATTGCAGCCAGTAAAGCACTATCGTTGGCATTGGCGGCCAGCGTAATACGCTGCTCTGCAATACCTAAGGCGATGGCACTGTCGCGCATTCGCTGGCTAACCAGGATCCAATCGCATTGTTCCAGCCAGTGCTGATGCTCATGGCCAACCAGATTAAACAGTTGCTGTAAAATTTCGTTACTGGTAACCACAATACAACGAATGCCCGCCAGCTGCCACTGCTGACACAGCTGTGGGCCATCTAACGGCAAGGGCAGCCGCTTATAACTTTGCACATAACGCACGGTGGCACCGCGCGCCACCAACCCCTGTTTAATCAATTCGCGGCCAGCATTGCCACGCACCACAACAACATTTTTACCCGCTATTTGTTGCAGCTGTGGCAGTTGTAATAAACCTTCACTGCGCTGATCTTCCGGCACCGCAACATCGCAGCCGAGCCAGCGCTGCAGTGCCATAGCTGTAGTTTGGCCCACGGCAAACAAAGGCGCGCTTAACGCCACAGCGTCTACCTGTTGTTGCAAGCTGCTAACGGCGCTAACACTAACAAACACAATAGCATCGGCTTGCTGAAGCTGCTGTATATCGTGCGGGGTAACCGCCACCTGTGCCGTGACAATTAAGGGTTGATATAAATAGCCAACAGCGCCTTCATCCAGTGCCGCCAACAAATTATCAGCTTTGCCGGCTGGCCGGGTTATTAAAAACGGGATGGATTGGCTAAGGTTATGGCTGCTCATTGTGCCGCCTGATATACCGCCTGTAAAATGCGGTCAGCACCTTGCGCTAGTAAATGTTCTGCCAGTGCAGTACCCAGTTGCTCGGCGTCGGCAACGGGGCCGCGCACGTCATGGCGAATAATTTCGCTGCCATCAATGGCGCCGACTAAACCACGCAACCATAGGCTGTTGCCCTCAATCACGGCAAAAGCGCCAATGGGAACCTGGCAACCGCCCTGCAGCTGACGATTCATTGCACGCTCGGCCAGCACGCAGGCGCGGGTGGGCGCATGTTCCAACGGCGCCAGCCATTGCTGCACGGCAATATCATCGCTGCGGCATTCAATGCCCACCGCACCCTGGCCATTGGCAGGCAAACTCTGATCTACCGGCTGCAGGCTGGCAATGCGTTGTTCAAACCCTAAGCGGATAAGACCGGCAGCGGCTAAGATAATGGCCGCGTATTCGCCGTTGTCTAATTTAGCCAGCCGTGTATTCACATTGCCACGCAGATCGCGCACGGTTAAATCTGGTCGCAGGGCTTTTAACTGGCAGTGTCGGCGTAAACTTGAGGTACCTACTACAGCGCCATGCGGCAGTTGATCGAGGCTGGCAAATTGATTCGACACAAAAGCATCCTGCGGGTTTTCCCGCGGACAAATAGTGTGCAGCATTAACCCCGCTGGGAAATCTACCGGTACGTCTTTCATGCTATGCACAGCAATGTCGGCGCGGCCATCTAGCATGGCTTGTTCCAACTCTTTAACAAACAAACCTTTGCCGCCAATTTTAGCCAACGGCGTATCGAGAATTTTGTCGCCTTGCGTCGACATCGGCACCAGCTCGACATTAAGCTGCGGATGATGGCGCAGCAGTTCAGCTTTCACATATTCGGCCTGCCACAGTGCCAGCGCACTTTTGCGGGTTGCAATACGAATTGTTGTCATGTTAATTAATTACCTGAGTCAGTAAATGGCGCTGAATAAAGCTGCTGATATCAGCCACTTCTTGTGCACACACGCTGTGCGGCATACGGTAGTCGTGCCAGCTAACGTTAAAACCGGCACTTTTTAGGGCATGAAATGCCTGTTGTCCGGCGGCCATGGGGACGACGGGGTCCTGGCTGCCGTGTGCAAACAATACCGGGGTAGCTTTATTGACGTTGCAGCTTTCGGGCTTTAATTTATCTGGCGCACACATATAGGTAGACAACGCCATTACGCCAGCCAGCTTGTAGGGTAAACGCGGCAATAAATGCAGCGCTATAACGCCGCCCTGACTAAAACCAGCCAGAATAATGCGCTCACTGCTAATGCCATCATTAATCAGCTTGTCCAGCAACTGCTGCACTGCTGCGGCAGAGTCGCGCACACCGTCTTCGTCTGCCCGGTTAGTTAGCTCCATGGTTTTAATATCGTACCAGGCGCGCATACGCATACCGCCATTGACCGTGACCGGCCGCTCTGGCGCATGCGGAAATAAAAACCGGATGCCGGCGTCTGCCGGTAAACGCAATTCCGGCACTATGGGCGAGAAACCATGACCAGAATCACCCAAGCCATGTAACCAAACTACTGCAGCGCGAGTATCGCCCTGCGCTTTAACATCAACAAAGGGAAGTAACGCCATTACATAATTCCAAAACGTTGCGCGTTTAAGGCGCCAGATTAAGCGTCATGCCTGCTTGCTTAGCGGCTGCGTCATTTAGCAGTTGCCAGAACTCAGCCCCGCTGCGGTTATCGATCCACTTATCGGTGTGCCATTCGAAGTGGTGCCCGTTAAATTTGGTCGCCAGCCATAATTGTTGTAGTGGCGGCTGCTTGTTGATAATGATTTTGCTGCCATCGGCAAAACTAATGCTGAGCAAACCGCCGTGTGTTTCATAATCCAGATCGGCGTCGGCGCTGTCTAATGCCTGCTCTACCGCTAATAAGGTATTGTCGGCCAATTCATCATATTCTAGGTCATTCATCTGCTTCACCTGTTTGCTTTTATCGCTAAGGATGCGATTATAGAGCGCAATCACCATAAAAAAATAACATCATGCATGCTTTTACAACCAAAGGTCCGCTGTTAACTGTCGCTGCCGTCATTTTGCTGTGCAGCTTGCTGAGTGCTTGTGGTCAAAAAGGCCCACTTACCTTACCACAACCGCCAGCCGAAGTGGCAGAACCACAGCAAAACAACGCTAATCCAACCCAACTATCGGATGACCAACGTGGACCATTTTAATTACCAGCAACACCGTCTATTTGCCGAACAATGCGCGCTGCACGATGTAGCCACTGAATTTGGCACCCCCTGCTATGTTTACTCGCGCGCGACTATTGAACGCCACTATAAAGCCTTTGCTGAGGCAGCCTCTGCCCACCCGCACAACCTGGTGTGTTATGCCGTAAAGGCTAACAGCAATCTGGCGATATTAAACTTGCTGGCCAAACTGGGCAGTGGCTTTGACATTGTTTCAGGCGGCGAGTTGCGTCGGGTTATCGCCGCCGGTGGCGATGCGAAAAAAGTGGTATTTTCTGGTGTAGCAAAAACCGCCGACGAAATGCGCTTTGCGCTGCAGCTGGGCATTAAATGTTTTAATGTTGAGTCGATTGCCGAACTGGAGCGCCTGCAGCAGGTAGCCAGCAGCATGAACAAAATGGCCGCAGTGTCGATACGGGTAAACCCCGACATTGATGCCAAAACCCATCCGTATATTTCTACCGGCTTAAAAGCGAATAAATTTGGCATTGATATTCTGCTGGCGCGTGACATTTACCGCCAGGCCGCCAGCTACAGCCACCTGGACGTGGTGGGTGTAGACTGCCATATCGGCTCGCAACTTACCGAAACCCAGCCGTTTTTAGAGGCGTTGGAAAAACTGCTGACGTTAATAGACCAGTTAGCCGCAGATGGCATAGCGCTAAAACATATCGATATCGGCGGCGGTTTAGGCGTAACTTATGATAATGAGACACCACCGTCACCGGCCGACTATATCAGCAAGGTTGTGCAGCGGCTAAAAAATTACCCGCAGCTAGAGCTGATTATGGAGCCCGGCCGCGCCATTATGGCTAATGCAGGTGTTCTGTTAACGAAGGTAGAATTTTTAAAGCCTGGCCAGGAAAAAAACTTTGCCATTGTCGATGCCGCTATGAACGACTTAATCCGCCCCGCACTTTACAGTGCCTGGCAAGCGATAGTGCCATTAGCATTAGATGGCACCCGCCCGAAAGCGGTGTACGACATTGTCGGCCCGGTATGCGAAACCGGTGATTTCCTGGGTAAAGACCGCGAATTGGCCATAGCACAGGGCGATTTTCTCGCCGTGCGCTCTGCTGGCGCTTATGGTTTTACCATGAGCTCGAACTACAACAGCCGACCGCGCGCTGCCGAAGTATTGGTAGATGGCGATAAAATGCATTTAATCCGCGCTCGTGAGCAATGGCAGGATTTATGGCGTGGCGAACAGGTTATTACCGAATAATTAAGGGCGCTGATGTTGTTACATTTTTCTAAAATGCATGGCCTGGGCAACGACTTTATGCTGGTAGATGCGGTCAGCCAAAATGTGTTCTTAACTAAAGAGCAGATCAAGGCGCTGGCTAATCGCTTCACCGGCATCGGTTTTGATCAGCTATTAATGGTAGAGCCGCCGTATGATCCCGAGCTGGATTTTCATTACCGTATTTTTAATGCCGACGGCTCGGAAGTCGAGCAATGCGGCAATGGCGCGCGCTGCTTTGCCAAATTTGTCCGCGCCCGAGGCTTAACCAATAAACACAAAATTGGTGTTAGTACCAAGTCTGGCAAAATTACCTTGTATGTTGAGGTAGATGGCCAGGTCACGGTAAATATGGGCGTGCCACAGCTAGACCCGGCGCGGGTACCATTTAAAGCGCAAAAACAGGAACTGACCTATATATTGCGGGCAGACGATCACACGGTGCTGTGTGGTGTAGTGTCGATGGGCAACCCGCACGCGGTTACCGAAGTGGAAGACATTGCTAGCGCACCGGTACTACAGCAAGGCCCGCTACTTGAGCACCACGAGCGCTTTCCGGAGCGGGCCAATATCGGTTTTATGCAAGTGATTAACCCCGGCCACATTAAGCTGCGGGTATGGGAGCGTGGTGCCGGTGAAACCCAGGCTTGTGGCACTGGTGCATGCGCCGCGGTAGTTGTGGGCCAATTACAAAAAAAATTACAGCAACAGGTTCGGGTAGACTTACCCGGCGGCAGTTTGCAAATTCGCTGGAATGGGCCGGGCCAACCATTAAAAATGACCGGCCCGGCAGAGCATGTTTATGACGGACAAATACAGCTATGACCGATAGCCTTAGCACAGACAAAGACTTGCTGGCAGCCCATGTGGTATACGACTACTTGCAAGACCACCCGGAATTTTTTCAGCAATACCCACAGTTGCTTGCTGGCTTACGCCTGCCGCATCAGCAACGCGGCAGCGTGTCGCTGGTCGAGCGCCAGCTTGAATTGCAACGGGAAAAAATTCAGCTACTGGAAGACGATATCACCCGGTTAATGTCAGTAGCACGGCAAAACGAGCAGATTTTTCTGGCCTTTAACCAGTTACAGGCGCAGTTATATCAGGCGGACAACCTGCAACAAGCCGAAGCCAGCTTGCAGCAGTTTACTGCTGCCATGCCGCACGTGCAGGCATGCCGCTTGGTGCGTTTTAGCAACACCCAAGCCAACCAACCTTTTCAGCTGTTGTTATCGCGCCGCCTGAACCAGCAAGGCGTGTATTTGGGCCGCTTAAATAAAGAAGAACAACAAGGCTTATTCGAGCCGCATATTCATTCGGTAGCATTGATCTTAATCAGCAACCCACAGCAACCGTTGGCACTGCTCGCCTTTGGCAGTGAACAAGATGACCATTTTCAGCCATCTATGGATAAGCTGTTTATTGGCCATCTAGCCACCATTTTAGCCCAGTTGTTACCGGGTTATGACGCTGCCTGACACCCCACTTACGCCGCAGTGGCAGTTGCCGCTGCAGGCGTTTTTGCACTATCTGCGGTTTGAACGCGGCTACAGCAGCGCCACTTTAGACAGCTATCAGCGCCAGTTGCAACAGCTGGCATTGAGTATTGCCGACCCAGGTAGCCACTGGCTAACGGTGACCGAAGCCCAGCTAAAACAGCATGTTATTGCGATGCGCCGTAGTGGCGCTAAACCGCGTACTATTGCGTTAAAAGTAGCGGCGCTGCGTAGCTTTTATCGTTTTATGCAGGCGCAAGCTAAGCGCACAGACAACCCGGCACAGTACTTAACCGTGCCCAAAGCCGCACGCAACTTACCGAAAAATTTAAATGTTGATCAGTTAAACCACCTGCTCAACTTTGATAGCCACGACGATATTCTGGCTTGTCGCGACAAGGCCATGCTGGAGCTGTTTTACTCCTCTGGCTTGCGATTAGAAGAACTGGTTAATGCCGATATCGGCGATATTAACTGGCAAGAGCAATTAATTAAGGTGACAGGTAAAGGCAGTAAGCAGCGCATAGTGCCGGTGGGTAAAATAGCGCTTAAGGCCTTAAAAGACTGGCTAACACAGCGGCCGGCTTTTACCGCAAAACTGCCAGCAGAAGATGCCAATGCGCTGTTTATCAGCAAACAACATAAACGCATTAGCCCCCGCCATGTGCGCGAACGGGTGCAGCTGTGGGCGAAGCAGCAAGGTTTAAATCAGCAGGTACACCCACATATGCTACGCCACTCATTCGCCAGCCATATGCTGGAATCCAGCCAGGATTTACGCGCCGTGCAGGAACTGTTAGGCCACGCTAACCTCAGCACCACCCAGGTGTATACCCATCTGGATTTCGCGCATTTGGCCAAGGTGTATGATAACGCTCATCCCAGGGCAAAAAAGAAAAGTTAGTAGCAAAACGTATTTTATTGCTCTTTTTATGGTTTTCTCTAAACCACGCAATACCCCAAGCAATAGCGAGGTAAATTGACACAGGCGGAATAATCATCAGAAATATCGCCACTAGCATGCTTGTTACTTTATCTTATTTAACACATTTAATAGCTTCGTTTCGATATTTCGCTAATTGGTTTGGTTTAGCAGCCGTTTCTGCATCAAGTGTTTCAAATCCAGCCAGAATTCTCTCAACCACTTCAAATTTCGGCTAATTCTCAGCGTTTGACCATATAAATATTCCCTAACTGGGCCGCTTTTTTTTGCACTAATAGCTTTGCGCTTAATATTGAAAAACAGCAGCACGCGGTTTGGCGTGCTGATTGAAATACCTTACTGGATAGCTGCTAACAGATATTTACTGTCAACACCAATACCACTGTTCCGTTAGCCTTACCAAATAGCACTCTTGTACAATCATTTTCTGGGCTTCCGCCTCCGCTGCCACCACCAGGGCCCGATGGAGGCGTTTCACCAAAACCATTACCGCTTGCCACAGAAAATTGCACATTAGGTAACACAGCAGCTATCGCATCGGCAGCGCAACTCGATACAGACACTTCAGCACCAGTGCCGTTTGTAACGGCTGATAACGGAACGTTTGAAGAAAGATATGAATTATTCTTATTAACCTGCACCAACAAATCGCTGTCCGAATTTGTTTTAATATCGTACACCAATATTGGGGTGCCCACAGCATTTGCTGCCCTACCATCCACTAAACTTATGTCACTGGCGGAATTATATATAGCGGTAAAGCTTTTCGTTTTTGGGCTATAAACAACGCTTGCACCAACAGTAATCTCATCCTTTGTTAACTGAAAGTCAACAGAATCGAGCGATACCGTATTGCGATCAAAAAAACTCATTAATGAATTTAGGATGCCATCTGTCTGCTCCCGATGATCAATTTGCGCAATGCGCTGGAGAGTTCCTATTGCTTGAACGTCAAAAGCATCCCGAATAGCTTTAGCATCGGCATCATTTTCACAGCCGCCCGACGGCATAGCATATGAAGCATTCGCTTTTTGTTGTGCAACTTTGGTCTGTTGGTAGGAAATTAATCGCTGTGCAGTCTGATCAAACGAGCTCATTAATTCAATATGCATATCAACACCAACGTTTAACAGTTCAATTACTGTCGGGTGCACAGTTCGGTCACGTGTTGCAATAGATGAACGCAAGTCGCTTATACTACCGCCCTGGTTGGCGTGAAACACCTCAAACGGATAGGCTTGCCGGCTTACTGCATCAAAGACAACGAATTTCTTAGGCTGGCTAAAACAAATCTGAGTTTCCAGCGTTGGGTACCCCGTACCGGAGCCATCTTCACATTGCGGCCCTGGCTGAGCATGGCTTTTCGCCAAACTAACGGCCTGTTGATAATTACACCCCTGGCATACTAGCGCCTGCTCAGTCGTCGCATTCGCCGCAACAGTAGTAAAAATTGCTGCGCATGCTAACAACCCACTCAATGTTGCCGTCATAAACATGTTCACGTTCCTTTATATGTCTTATATGTTTCCTGTCGAATAATAGCTGCCAGCGTTAATCAGCAAAGGTGCCAAATTTCAAATTTCGGGTAATTCTCAGCGTTTGACAATATAAATATTCCTCAACTGGGCCGCTTTTTTTTAGTTTGCACTGATAGCTTTGCGCTTAATATTGAAAAACATCAGCACGCGGTTTCGCGTGCTGATTGAAATACCTTACTGGATAGCTGTTAACAGATATTTACTGTCAACACCAATACCACTGTTCCGTTAGCCTTACCAAATAGCACTCTTGTACAATCATTTTCTGGGCTTCCGCCTCCGCTTCCGCCACCAGTACCTGATGGTGGCGTTTCACCCAACCCATTGCCACTTGCAGTAGAAAATTGCAACTGCGGTAAATTGGACATGATTGCATCGGCTACACATGCTGAAACTGTGACATTTGAACCACTGGTAATTTGTGACAGACTCGTTCCATTAGATATATAAGAAGAGTCTTTATTTACCAACGCTTTCATACCTCCGTCGCTTCTTGTTGATACCTCATATACTAACTTTGGCTTACCGGGCGCATTAACTCCTCTGCCTCCAATCACGCTAATATCATTTGCACTATTATATAAGACCGTAAATATGTGATTTTTTGGTTTTGCATCTACGTCAAGAGCTACGCTGAGGCCACCTTTCACCACGGTAAAGGACACACTACTGAGCGATAACGAATTACGGTCAAAATAGCTCGCCAATGAATCCAGAATGGTGTCAGTCTGCTCTCTTTGTATAATCTCGGCATTCTGCTGTAACTGACCGATAGCAGCAAGATCAAAAGCATCATCAATCGCTCTTGCATCAGCATCATTTTCACAACTAGCTTGTGAGGTATTATATGAATAACCTGATACTATATGTGCTCTTGTCAATTGCTGCTGCTCAAAATCCACCATCAAACGCTGACCTAGTTCATTAAACGAATTCATTAATTCTGAATGCATATCCACGCCAGTATTGATTAGATCAACATAAGCAGGAAGCAAAGATCGGTCTCGCGTTGTAAGTGATGAGTTTAAATCACTGATACTTCCACCTTGGTTGGCGTGATATACCTCAAATGGATAGGCTTGTCGGCCTATAGAGTCAAAGACAACAAACTTTTTAACTTGACTAAAACAGATTTGGGTTTCCAACGTTGGGTAGCCTGAGCCTGAGCCGCCCTCACATTGAGGCACTGGTGCAGACTTACTTAAAGCCAAAGTCTTCGCCTGCTGATAGTTACATCCGTGACAAACAAATCCCTGCTCGGTCGTCGCATTCGCCGCAACAGTAGTAAAAATTGCGGTGCAGGTTAATAATTTAATTAGTGTTGTCTTCATAGACGTGTATATTCTTCCTTAGTTAGCTCTTATTACATTCCTTTTTAACCACCAGAGTTAATCAGCACAACTCCAAGAGCGCTAATATCGGGTTAATATCAACTTTTAATCAGACGAATTGCCCGTCTCCGGGCACTTTTTCATCATTTTAGTTAAAACGCTTGGCCAGTAAGTTATCCAGTGAGGCTTTACCGGCGCCGCTAAACAGCAACGATACACTGGCGGCTAACAGGGCTAACCCGAATTCGTAACCGTTGTTGCTCATAAACAAGCCGTTTTGGAAGTGCACCGCAAAGATAGCCACTAGCATGGCAATGCTTAGCGCCAGTGCCGCGGGGCGGGTTAACAGACCCAGCACCAGGGCGATACCACCGAAAAACTCTGCCGCGCCGGCTAAAAACGCCATCACGATACCTGGTGATAAGCCTATGCTGTCCATCCAGCCACCGGTGCCTTCTAAGCCATAACCACCAAACCAGCCAAATAATTTTTGTGCACCGTGTGCAGCAAAGATAATGCCGACCGGTACCCGCAGTGCCAGCGCCGCGACACCTGCGTTAGAAGTTAAAATTTTCTGAATCATTGAAGTTGCCATATCATCACCTATCAAATTGTTTAATGTTAAGTTTACTGCCTCTCGACAGCAGCTTGCGTCGATGTGATAACTATAGCCGGATAATTGAGCGTGTAAAAACGCATTGTTTTGACTACACTGTTCAAAATATTTGAATTTAACTTTACATAGGCCAACTATGCAAAATGCACTGAGCTTAGATGCGTTGCGTGCCTTAGATGCCATAGACCGCAAAGGCAGCTTTGCCGCGGCAGCCGAAGCATTGTACAAGGTGCCGTCAGCACTAAGTTATACCATAGCCAAACTGGAATCTGACTTGGGTGTGGCCTTGTTTGACCGCAGCAAGCAGCGCGCACAGCTTACCCCTGCTGGCCAGTTGTTGCTGGACCAGGGCCGTACTTTGCTGCATGCCGCCAATCAGTTACAAAATGCCGTTAAGCAACTCGATACCGGCTGGGAAACCATGCTCACTATTGCCAAAGACACTATAGTACCCAATGCCCCATTGTTAGATGTGATTAGACAATTTCTGCAGCTGGGCAAAATTACCCAGGTTCAGGTAAAAGAAGAAGTAATGGCAGGTGGCTGGGAGGCGCTGCAAACTGGTAGGGCCGATATTACTGTTGGTTTGACCGGCGATTTACCCAAAGGTCTGTTTAATGTTGTCCCACTGGGTGAAATGGCATTTGTGTTTGCCGTGGCACCGCATCATCAGTTGGCAGCACTAAACCGTATTGTCGATGCCGAAGACGTACAGCAATACACGGCTATTATCGTCTCGGATTCTGCAATTGACGCTCCCAAGCGCTCGTCCGGCTTATTCGACACCCGTCAGCGACTGATTGTCAGTAATATGCAGGCAAAGATAGACGCACAAAAACAAGGCCTGGGCATTGGCTTTCTGCCGCGCCATTTGGTGGCCGATGAACTGGCGCGCGGTGAACTTATTGCCAAGTCCTGCAGTATACCCAGAGACAAAGTGCCAGTGTATCTGGCCTGGCAAAAGCATAATCAGGGCCAGGCACTAAGCTGGTTTAGCCAACATTTAACCGCAGTGAACTGGCAGCAGGTATTTCAGCCTTCAACATGGTAACCACAATGCAGCTATTTAAAGCCCTGGCACCCATTAGCGTTTTGTCGTTCGATTTAGACGACACCTTATACGACAACAAACCGGTGATTGCTGCTGCAGAGCAAGCGATGTTAAATGCGCTGGCCCAGCACGCTTCGGTGACTAAAAACCTGCATAACGAGTTTTGGTGGCAACAAAGGCGATTATTAGCAAACACTACCCCAGACATACGGCATGATATTGGCCGCTGGCGTTTACTGGGTATTGAAGCTGGCCTGGTGTCACTGGGTTTAGCGCAGTGCGAAGCCAGTGACATTGCAGAGCTGGCCTACCAGGCTTTTCTGGCCGAACGCACCCGTATTAGTGTGTCATCGCAGGTAAAGCAATTACTGTCGGCATTGGCACAGCGCTATAAACTGATTGCGATTACCAACGGCAATGCCTGTATTAATAAAATGGGTATCGGCGAGCTATTTGAATTTAGCCTGCAGGCTGGCCCTGATGGCAGGAAGAAACCCTATGCAGACTTGTATCTTGCCGCCGCTGAACGGCTACAGGTTAAACCCAGTGCAATACTGCATATTGGCGACAGCCACCGCGCCGATGTGATGGGTGCATTAAATGCCGGTTGTCAGGCCGCCTGGCTGGATCACTATGGTAGTGTTGTACCGGTGCTACCGCATATTCGCTTTGAAAATATTCTGGAAATTAGCAGCATCGTAGCGTGACAAATAATGTGACATTGAAGGGCTGCTGGTGACAATTAGCTTGAAAACGCTGACCCCCGCCCTGCATCTGGCGGAAATCATTTATAAATATTTTTAGCATGGGATCATAAAGTTCATAATTTCATTGCCATTTTTATCATACAAATGAACCTCACATTCAGACATGTAACCACCAGAGCCGCCGCCAATGCCCGGCACACCGAACCCTCCACCGTCAACAGAGCCATCGCCACCTGTTGAGTCACTACCAGATGGTGATTCAATACTTAGGTTGTCACCGTACAGTTCTTCTAGAGCCTCAGCAACGCATGGGCTTAACAGCATTCTCTGGCCATTGTTATTTTTTAAAGATGACAACCGATATCCACCAATATAGGTTTGCTCATCATGAACATTAACATAAACCCCGTCCCGCCAACTTAGCAGGTAAGTTACCTTAGCGGCCTCCCGATTGCCTGATTGCAGGTAATATTGCTGCAAAATTTTAGACGCTGGCAAATGCTCCCAGCTCCCGCTGATGCCATATCCATCTCTGGCTACATCGAAACTCAGCCCATTAAATCTGGCATTTAGAAAGCTGTTCTCTGTTGCCGAAAAGTTCGCGTTAAAATGATTATTTACTTCGCGCTGCAGTGCGGCAATTTGTTGCTCGTCCAGTGCCGCTCTCATGGCTTTGGCATCACCATCACTGGCACAACCGCCTGTACTTGCAACACTTAGGCCTGTAGGTGCCACAGTTCGGTTGAATGCATCAGCAGAATCAGCCATAACATTCTGAATAGTTGCATAATAATTTAAGCTATCCACTGCCAGCCTCTTCGCTAATGCTGGAACAACAAATGACACGGCATTCGGGGTCATTGTTCTTGGCGTACCGCCTTGATTAAGATGAGACACAGTAAAGCCAAAAACCTCCTGAGTTGTGGCATTAATAACGACGCTTTGGACAGGATTGCTCCTACACATCTGATTATCTATACCAATATGTTGATTTGGATCCGAACTGATGCATTCTAAAGCCGGTGCCGCTCGCTGTTTAATCAGCGACTCAGCTTCGCCAAAAGAACAGTCATGGCAAATAACCGCATTTCTGTATGTCGCAGCTAAAGTATTAGCGCTTGCCAAAAACAGCGGCAACACCAGCACGGCATAACAATATGTTGAGAATCGATACATTTACATTTTCCTTGTAAGGTGATTCAAATAAACCTGCGACCTGCTTCTTAGGTGCCCACTTGCAGATTTACTTTACGTTAATGTTGATTGCAGAACTGATATAGTTTAACTGCTAACAGCAGCCTAACGTTATGACTGAGCAGCTATTTAAATGGCGAAATCAATTCCACCATGTATTTATATTGTTATAAAAAATGACTAAGAGCCATATTGAACACCCAATGTCAGATACATATCAAAACTTTGTCAGACCATCAGCTGTGCTTTGAAATGCGAAATAGCTGTTTCAAATAGTAGATCATCGCCAAAAGAAGGGAACTCAATGCCGTTTACGCGATAAGATCGGTCGCCAAACTAATAGGCCACAAAACCGCGTTGAGTATGAATAAAATAGCATTTTTGTGCGGTGCAGAAGCACGCCGGTTGTCAGGCGGCCTGGCTGGATCATTATCAAAGTGCCTTGTCAATACTGCCACATATCCGGCTTACCGATATGAAGCAGTTGCAGTATTTACTATCTGACTAGGGTGTGAGGAGCTACTTACTCTGATCCAAAAACGAGGGCTTGGTGCGCTGCCAACAGATGTCGCCGTTTTTATGTAGCATGGCAGAGTCAATCACTAAACGCCCTTGGGCATAACTGACACCTGGCTGTTGGGCTTTGATAAAGGTACCGGATAGCTGCACCCATTCACCATTACAGAGTGAGAAAGACAAGCTACCCTCCTCGGTATCTGAATCATCTAACACGTTTATGGCGTAAGAGCTGATGCGATGTTCAGCATGATCTTTTGAGAAATACAGTGCATCGTGATGAAAACCAACAAAATAGCCATCCACCACTATTGCCTTGTCAAAATACTGCTCGGGTGAATCAAGCAAACTAATCACATTAGTAAGCGCCTGATAGGATTTTTGCTGTGCCGCCGCTGAAAAGGTACAACCCGCGACCATAGTTACTATACACGCAACCAAATAACTTAACTGGAACTGTTTCACTGAATGCTCCCGGCAATAATCAATAAACTCTGCTAAATGTGAGACCATCTGTAACATGCAACGACCTAATCGCATTCACGTCAGTACCCATAACAAAAACATGGCGGAGTGCGTTTCTAGCAAGCTTTTTATAGTCCACCCAAAAGTGCTTGGAATTAAAACTTTCTAAACGAGTCTTTGGTGGAACACCAATTAAAATAGCCACAGCGCTATTATCATCACGGATTTTAACAAAATTACAAACCATGCCATTGTTGCCGTTACATTCATGCCCGCTTAGCACATTAAATCCGACACGGACTGAGCTCGTATTCACCTTTGTTAGTGCGTCTTATCACCAAACCCAAAGGTTTGTTCACTCTCGTCCTATCGTAACCTGCACCCTCAGTTGCCGTGCGAATTTCACTGCCAACTTGCCCTCTGGCCTGATCCAATGCCCGCATAAATTTTTTGTCTTCACAGGTCACTTTACTTGGCGCCTTGCATATTGGCGACAGCCACCGCGCCGATGTGATCGGTGCATTAAATGCCGGTTGTCAGGCCACCTGGCTGGATCATTATGGTAGTGTTGTACCGGTGCTACCGCATCTGAGGTTCAACCATATTGGGCAACTTAATGCGTTGCTTTGACGTTACTGGCTTGCGCTACCGCCGTAGCCATCGCCTGCCGGTAATCTGCAGCATAATGTTGTTGATCGGCATGATTTAAGCCAACGGAGTTTTGCTGTAACAGCGAAGACTGGAAACGACTATCAACCAGCAGCGCATTAAGGCTATGAATAAGTTGCACGGTTTCCGCGCTGTGATTGCAAGCAAGATATACCGGTAGAGATGCTATCGTTTCTGCCAGCGTGAAGCTAACGAAGTTATTGGCGTTTGCTACATCGTCCAAGCCAAATCGGAACATTAGCGGATATAACCAAAGCGCATCAACTCTGCCTCGCTGCAACAGACTAACCGAAGTGTCAAACCGCGTCAGGGGCAAAAAGTGATGCCTTGTGGCCGGCGATTGTTGCTCATTACCCATAATGTTTGGCTGCAATGTCTCTAACGAGGCTAATTTAATGTCTGGTATGGTTTTCAATAGTTGCTGAAATGACAGCGACGGTTCGGTAGCGGACAATACATTCAACGAAGTTAAAAGCGGGTTATCTTTGGCAATATAAAGCCTGGAGCCAAGATAAACCTGAGTAGGCAAAGAATATAACAGGCCAACGCGATCAGCTCGCTTACGGAAGTTAACAATACAGGCAGGCTCTGGCTGTTGCAGTTTCTCAGTAGCATCAAAAACCGATGTCACTACTGGCTTTAGTGTTAGTGTAGTTATGTGTTGATGCAAAGACGAAAAAAACGCCAAATCTTCTGCCGATTCCTGCAGTAAATACTCCTCTGGATTAAACGATTTAGCAATCAACTGAATGGTAACAGGCTGTGCCGCTTCACGCTGCTTAACGTTGGTATCGGCCTTGTTAGTATCTGCGGTAAATTCGGCTTTTAACGCTGTGGTTCTCATCGCCAGGCGAATATGACGGCCAGCATAAAGCGTACGTCGATACAATTGTGATTTGATATCATGCTGAAATATCCCCGCGGCAGATTCAACAATAATGTCATATCGCTTTGCCTGTAACAGCGAATAAACGTTACTGTCTTCCGGGATTAAATGTATCCCTTTGTCGGCCAGCATATAATCACGCGTCAACTGGCCTATATTGACAGCCGACTGCGGAGTATATTCCTGTAAAGACAATGCAATCAGCGCCGGGATATATCCGACAGTAATGTCACTAAATTGCCAAAACGCAAATGGCTCTCTTGTAGTTAGTAGCAGGTCGGCACTAGCCTGCTCGTTAGTCTCTGTAACGCTAACGCCCGCGGCATTAAATGTTGCTACACGCTGCATAAGGCTGCGTCGCTCTTGCTGTGAGATAACAACACCGGGAGTGTCAAATGCCAGCGTTAGTGTCATACCTTGCGCCGCAGGTAAAACAATAAACAGCAATACTAATATCGTTCTAACCTTTAGCATCAATTATCCTGTTGTCTGGCATAGCCACCAGTGAAACGACTTAACCCAATAATAGCACTGCTGCAGAAATCACCCGCTGTTGTATCGCGGATTTTCTGTGGTCCAACATATATATGAGACAAACCAAATTAGCTAAGGCACAGGCAGGCGCGCTTCACGCTATTAAATAAACTAACTTATATTGGCATCCATCAATATTGGCTTAGAACGTGCAAATGGCATAGTCGAGCACAAGACGCTAAACATCAACTTAATAAGACACATATTGAACATGTCGCTTTGCTATAGAACACACAACTGGTTATTTATCCACTAAAACCGATCTGCTTTACTTGGCGCAAGACGCTGGGCTGCTATAATGGCCGCCATTATGCTTAGCGAGACTTTCTGATGGATGTATCTTACCTGCTAGACGGGCTGAACGACAAACAACGCGATGCGGTGGCGGCATCCCCGCAACACATGCTGGTGCTGGCCGGGGCCGGCAGTGGTAAAACCCGCGTGCTGGTGCATCGTTTAGCCTGGTTAATGCAGGTAGAGCGGGTGGCGCCTTTCAGTTTGCTGGCAGTGACCTTTACCAACAAGGCCTCGCAGGAAATGCGCGGCCGGATTGAGAGCACCATAGGCGTTAGCTTAAACAACCTGTGGATGGGTACCTTTCACGGTTTGTCGCACCGCATGCTGCGCGCGCATTATCAGGAGGCCGGTTTACCGCAGGGCTTCCAAATAATCGACAGCGACGATCAGTACCGGCTGGTTAAGCGGGTATTAAAAGCACTGAACCTGGATGAAAAACACTGGCCGCCAAAGCAGATACAGTGGTTTATTAATGCCCGAAAAGATGATGGCCTGCGTCCGGGTATGATAGACGCCAGTGGTGATTTTAGCCTGCAGCAAATGGTAAAAATTTATGCTGCTTATCAGGATATGTGTGACCGCGCCGGTTTAGTTGACTTTGCTGAGATACTGCTGCGCAGCTTCGAGCTGTTAAAGAAAAGCGCCGAGGTGCGTAGCCATTATCAGCAACGTTTCCGTCATATTTTGGTAGACGAGTTTCAGGATACCAACGCCATTCAATACCAGTGGTTACGCTTACTGGCTGGCAGCAGTGCCAAGGTAATGATAGTCGGTGATGACGACCAATCTATTTACGGCTGGCGAGGTGCCCGGGTAGAGAATATCCAAACCTTCTTAAAAGACTTCCCCGATGTAGATACCGTAAGGCTGGAGCAAAACTATCGCTCTACCGACACCATCCTAAAAGCCGCCAATGCCGTTATTGCCAATAACACCGGTCGGCTGGGAAAGGATTTATGGACCGACGGCGCCCAGGGCGAAGTGATATCACAGTACACCGCCTTTAACGAGCTGGACGAGGCGCGCTTTATTGTCGGCCGCATCCGTGACTGGCACAAACAAGGCGACCGCTTAAGCGAAGCCGCCATTTTATATCGTAATAACGCCCAATCACGGGTACTGGAAGAAGCCTTAATCCAGGAAGGCCTGCATTACCGCATCTACGGTGGCCTGCGCTTCTATGAACGGCAGGAAATTAAAGATGCGCTGGCTTACCTGCGTTTACTAAATAACCGCCAGGACGACGCTGCACTGGAGCGCATTGTTAACACCCCGGTGCGCGGCATTGGCGACACTACCTTAAACAAGGTGCGTGAGTATGCTCGCGCCCAGCAGCAAACGCTGTGGCAAAGTTTGCAGCAAATGTTAGCGCAAAAACAACTGACCGGCCGTGCCGCCTCTGCCATCGACAACTTTATGCAGTTAATTGAGCAGCTACATAACCAGGTAACAGAGCTACCGCTGCATGAGCAAGCCGAGCATGCCATTAAGCAGTCTGGTTTATATGCCATGTATCAGGCAGAAAAAGGCGAAAAAGCCGAAACACGGATAGAAAATTTAAACGAACTGATCACTGCCTGCCAGAACTTCGATGAGCGCCGCGCTGAGGATATGACACCATTGGCAGCGTTTCTATCGCAAGCTGCGCTGGAAGCCGGTGAATATCAGGCTGAAGAGCATTCTGATGCGGTGCAGTTAATGACATTACACAGCGCCAAAGGGCTGGAGTTTCCGTTAGTATTTATTTGCGGCCTGGAGGAGGGCATGTTCCCCAGCCAGCAAAGCGGTGACGACCCTACCCGGCTGGAGGAAGAGCGTCGCTTGTGTTATGTCGGTATGACGCGGGCAATGAAAAAGCTGTATTTAACCCACGCCGAGAGCCGTCGTCTATATGG
Organism: Rheinheimera maricola; assembly: GCF_016918075.2. GTDB lineage: Bacteria > Pseudomonadota > Gammaproteobacteria > Enterobacterales > Alteromonadaceae > Alishewanella > Alishewanella maricola_A. The sequence continues at coordinate 56,260 of NZ_JAERPS020000011.1, forward strand.
CCAGGAGCAATACCATAAGCCGTCACGCTTTATCCGCGAGATACCAGCCGAATATGTAGAAGAAATTCGCCTCACTACTCAGGTTAGCCGGCCGACGCAATTTAACCGCTTTGGCAGCGCCGCATCGCATGTTGCATTTGAAAATACCGGCTTTAAGCTGGGCCAGCGGGTGTTGCACGATAAGTTCGGTGAAGGCACAGTGCTAAACTATGAAGGCACTGGCAGTCAGTCGCGTATTCAAGTGAATTTTGACGGCCTGGGTAGCAAATGGTTAGTGACAGCTTATGCCCGTTTACAGGCCATTGGTTAAATGGCGACAACAGCGTTGTTTGCCCAGATACAACAATGGCAGCAGCAAGCGGCTACACTGCACATTCGCCTGCCGGTAGTGTGGCAGGGAGACAGCGCTGAGATACTAAGCACTACCCAACAGTGGATATCTGAGCTTAACAATACCATTTACTGGATTGGCGAGCAGGCTCCGGCTAACGCCATTCAACTGAGCAAAAAGCATAATTATCAATTACTGGGCAGTGAATGCGAGTTTTTGGTCATTAATGCTTTTAGTGGCTTTGACGCTGATTTAATTGCAGCCTCAGCAGGCTGTATTAAAGCTGGTGGTATCTGGCTATTGCTGTGTCCTCCTTTTGCCAATTGGCAACAGCAGGCCAACCCGGCCCATAAAAGCTTGCTGCCCTTCCCTCTGGATGCAAGTAGCCACCAGGGCCATTTTCTACACTTTTTTTGTAGTCAGCTACAGCAGCAAAATGTGCTGATGCTCGAGCATCATACAGTAACACAACAACTTAACTGGCCTGACGCCGCGCAACCCATGCAAGCCGTCGGTCCATGCATTACTGCAGACCAGCAAACCGCTGTTGCTGCCATCCAACATGTAATTAGCGGCCATCGCCGCAGGCCGCTGGTACTAACCGCAGACCGCGGACGAGGTAAGTCCGCAGCACTTGGCATTGCTGCTGCCACATTAGCACAGCAACAAAAATGCATTTTGCTTACCGCACCATCACCACAGGCTGCGCAAACCGCATTGAACCACTTTGCTCAGCTTACCTCGCCAGCGTTACAGCAACAATTGCGCTTTGTGCCTTTTGACCAACTGCTCAACGGCGAGGACAAGGCCGATTTGTTGCTGGTAGATGAAGCGGCTGCAATTCCAACACCGGTACTGCAAAAGTTAGCACAACGCTTTAGTCGTATTGCGTTTGCCAGCACGGAGCATGGCTATGAAGGCACTGGCCGTGGATTTCAACTGCGTTTTCAGCAGCACCTTGAAACACATTACCCCGGCTGGAAAAAGCTGCATCTGCAACAACCCATCCGATACCAAGCTGCTGATCCATTAGAGCAATTGATTTTTAATTGTTTTTTGCTAAAGCAAAACTCAACACTGCCTACTTTTTCCGCGGAGCAGAGCCTTAGCTTTGCCGTATACCAAGCAACAAATTGGCTGCACGACCCGGTAAAACTACAACAAGTGTTCAGCTTACTAAGCTTGGCGCATTATCAAACCCAGGTAAAAGATCTCGCTTCACTGCTTGATAACCCGCAGCTACAGGTCATGACACTGGAGCAAAAAGGGCAAGTACTAGCCTGCGCCATGATCAGCACAGAAGGCAACATAGCGGGCGACCTAGCCCAGCAGATATATTTTGGTGAACGTCGGGTACAAGGCCACTTACTGGCACAAAGCCTGGCATTTCATCTGGCACGCCCAGAACTGGCAGAACTCACACTATGGCGTGTAATGCGTATTGCCGTTCAACCCACGCTGCAGCGTCAGCAACTTGGCTCGCAGTTGCTACAGTTTGTTGCAGCACAAGCACAACAACGCAAAGTCAATTTCCTCGGCACAAGTTTTGGTGTTAATCAAGAATTACTGCGGTTTTGGCAACAGAACGATTTTATAGCCGTGCGGTTGGGCCATAGTAGTGATAAAGCCAGTGCAGAACACTCTATTCTAATGGTACGTGGAGTCATCAGCGATATTCAACAACTGCGTACCATGCAGCAGCAATTTCGTCGGGCACTTTATTTTTCTCTGCAGCATTATCCACAGTTAGACACAGCATTAGTGCTTGCTTTGGTGTGTCCACCAGCTAATAACACGCTGTCGCCGTCCGAACTTGAACAACTGCACTTATTTGCCGCCGGCAAACGGCCATATGAACTGATAAGTCATCTTTTGTTAAGCTGGTTTAACCTGCACTACAATCAGCTTACCAGAGCATTGCAACTGCAACTGGCTGCATTATTGTGGCAACGACACGACTGGCAGCAGCTGCTACAACAGTTCGGTTTTTACAGCAGCAAAGCCATGCTGGCCAATATTGCCGAACAACTGCTACAAAGTGGCTTGCTGCTTCCAAACAGCTGATCAAACCAGTATTCACTTTCTTTTTCTCGACACTCAGGCTAAGGTGCGGCCTACATTTTGTGAGTCCTACATTTATGCATAAAGCTTTATCACTTTTAATTGCGCTTACCGTCACTCCGGCTATAGCGAACAGTTATTCAAATTCGGAAAAGCGCACCCTACAGGCCGCCGTTAGCAGTGCTTTGCATTCTGCAGAGATCACCCGCTACTATCAGCAATGTAAAGAGCAACCTGAAGATGATTCAGCCTCTGTTGTTATTACAGACAAAGATCAAGCTCGCTTGTTGGCATTGCTACAGCAGAAAATACACAGTCAAAATATCACGCAATTGTTGGCGGCAGATCCTCGGACTACCCAAAACGCGACTAATAAATTAATCAAGCCGGCAAACTGTGACGATCTAAAGGGCATACAAGCCCTGTTGGATAGCTACGAGGTGGCGCTGTTTGCTCTGGACCTGGCATTACCCTTAGAGAAACCTTTAGGGCAAAAAATTTATACGGCAAAGTCACGTTCAAATGCGGAACAAAACGATATTCAGCAACTTATTGCCCGTAGCCATGCCATTGCACTGGTTAGTGTGGTAGATAAACAACAGCTCACTGCAGTGCAACAAGCTAATTATTTGCATCCGGATTATACCAGTCGCTATGTTTTTAAAGTTCAACATGGTTGGCGTGGTAATATTTCGCAATACCTGGGTATGCATATATATGTCGACGATAAAAATATCGATAAAACGACTAAGCAGTGGTTAATATTTCTCGATAAAAACGGCCACTTTATTACAACTGTTCCAGGTTACAAAGCTGGCGATCATATGAAGAAATTGCAACAAGCCGAATGGCGTTACGATGTACACGGAAATTTGCACCGTAACTAATTAAGCCCGCATAGCGGGCTTTTTTATACCTAACAACCCAGCCTCTCATCTAACCTTAAAATACACGCGCAGCGCTGTAGGTTATGTAACGGTGCGCCGCGAGGCGCTTCAACGCAAAAAGGCCTACCGGTGAGGGTAGGCCTTTTGCGTGAA
>NZ_JAERPS020000012.1 GCF_016918075.2 Rheinheimera maricola
TTTGGACAGCCGCAGGCTGGTCCCGTAGAGATGAGGCGCACGATGCGCCGAGCAATGTAGTTCACCGCTGGAAGGCCAGCCCCGCAGGCTCCTCATTAAGCAAACAAGCCCGTCTCGAAAGAGTCGGGCTTTTTGCTTTGCGCTTCGTTAGCAACTTTTTATATTAAAATCTTACACAACTGCTAAGCTTTAGGTCTTGGAGCTAAGTACAAAAGGAGTTGCCATTGGCTCATCCCATTCGAATTGCCAATTTTGCTGTTTTGGGGTTATGTTTTTCCCTTTTCATTGCGCTACTAAATATTACTTTGTTACTACTGGCCTCCCAGTCATTCCTGCTTCAACTTTACTTACCAATCAATGTTGTATTAATACTGGCGGTTGTTATTGGACTGTGGCTAAGTATGAAGGATGCTAGGTTACAGTCTGTATCCAGACAACAACTTGAGTCGGCCGTTTCTGCTGTAGCAAGCAAACTTGAATTAACTAAGTGGCAAAAAGCTGAGACAATAGATGTTGTTAGCCAAATAGCAGCACAAGTAGATCAGTTATTGAAACGCGAACTGGAAGTCAGACATCTGGTAAGGGTGCAGGGATTAGTGGATCATGAGTTAGCTGTAGGTAACCGGGTTTTTTTTGAAAGTAAACTACAGCATTATCTTAGTGATCAATCTGAAGCTAGTTTTGGCGCGATCTATATTATTCAGTTGTATTACCAAGATAAAACCCAATCTGGGATGCAACAGGTTAGCCAGCTCAAAGGTTGCATTGATGTATTGCATGGCATTGCTGCGGGTTATGCCGATACGGTAATTGCCCGTTTATCCGATACTGATTTGGTCTTATTAGTAGCCGGTATCAGCCCTAAAGATATGGAGAAGCTCGGTGATAGGATGGCGGTATTACTGAGTCGGGCTAGTTGCTTTGCAGGCTGTGCGGAACAAGATATATTGCATATCGGCTACGCTGCTTATCAACGAGAGCAGACTTCTTATCAAATACTTTCTGAGGCGGATATGGCGCTGAAAACAGCTCAGCTTCATGGTCCGAATGCCGCTTTTGGTTTTGTACAAAATGAAGACAAGCCTGAAGTAAAGGGCTCTGTGTGGTGGCGCTCTGAATTGAACAAAGCTCTTCAAGAACAAAGATTTGTACTTGGTTTTCAGCCTGTATTCTCTTGGCATGACCAAGAAATATTGCAGCATGAGGTATTGGTGCGGCTGCAAAGTAGCGATGATGTCCAGGTCCCCGCTGCGGTATTCTTACCCATGGCTTACAATTGTGGTTTGACTAGCCAAATTGACCAACATGTGTTGATTAAAGCGGCCAAAATTTGTGCAGCGGATGTTGGCAACTACAACCGGTGCAGTGTTAATATTAGTGTGCAATCGCTGCTGGAACCGCAATGGTGGCAGTGGTTAGAGCATAGCATATTGTCAGGCCAGCTTGAGCCTAAACAACTGGCTATTGAAATTAGTGAGCATCATCTTTTGAAGCATTACAAGCAACTGCGCCGGGGCCTGTTAAAATTGCATAAGCTTGGTTTTACGCTGATCGTCGACCAGGTTGGTCTGGCAATAGACAATGCGTTATATATTGATGACTTGCCACTGGAGTCAGTAAAGCTACATCCTTCAGTAGTACGCAATATCGATCAGCATTTGGAGCAGCAGTTATTTGTGCGAGGTCTCATTGCCACTTTTGCTGGTAAAAGTATCCGGGTTTTGGCAACAGGTATCGAGCTGGCAGCAGAATGGCAGGTGCTACAAAAATTGGGTATTGCTGGCGGGCAGGGTTTTCATTTTAGTAAGCCTCTAAACCAGATAATAACGCATAATCAGCTGCTGTAATTAGGCCACGATAATGTAACCCGGCGAGACCTTGTAAGCCACCGGTGTGAAAAAAGCTGAGTCTAGCTCTTCGCGGTATCTGGCCTGCAGCAATAAGGCTAAATAGTGCTGCTAGCGCTTTACCGCTGTAGATCGGTTCCAAATACAACTGTTGCTTTGCCATCTGACGACAAAACTGCAGTAAGGGCTCGTCGAACCTTGCATAGCCCGCACCGCAGTATCCCGTGATAAGCTGCCAGTTATGATTGTGGTTGTGATGCAACAGCGACGTGATACGCTGTTTTAACGAGTCATCTTTGACTACTGCTATGGCCAGTACACGAGTTACGTCTTTCGTTGCGTTTATTATTCCGGCAACGGTTCCCCCGCTGGCGGATGGACTAATAATAACATTTGCCGGACCAGCGGGTGTATTTAGCAGGTCCAGTTCTGTTACACCTCTAACACCCTCTATCGATGAGCCGCCTTCAGGCACTAACAGCATTGAAGGATACTGTTGCTGAATGTGTTGTATGAACTCAACTTCGGCCCGTTGTCGGTATTGTTGTCGGTCGAGTAACGTAAAATCCATGCCCTGCTGTTTGCAAAGCGCCAAGGTAGGATTATCTAAATCAAGGTTATCGGCACGCAAAAAAGCCAAGCTTTGCATATTGTGATGTTTACACATGGCTGCAACAGCGGCTAGATGATTGGAAAAGGCACCGCCAAAGGTAGCTATGCCGCTCTTCTGCATTTTTTGCGCTAGTATAATATGGTATTTTAATTTCAACCATTTATTACCCGATAGCTGTGGTAACGTAGTGTCTAGATGAAATACCCACAGCTCTTGCTGATGCTGCAGTAATAACGGATGTCGAATTTTTTGCCAACGACCAGAAATCGTTAATGTGGAATTTGTACTAGACAGCATAACAGTATGCAAATGACAGCGAATAGAAATGTCGCTAGTATAGCTTTACATAAGGAGTAATTGGCATCGCTATGCTGAGAAAAATAACACAACACCTTGGCAGAAAATCTGAATCGTCTGAGATAGCAGCGGTTATTCACCTGGCACAGCAAACGATAAAGTTGCTTGTGTTACGCAATGGCGAAGTCATACAAAACCAAATATTTGACGATAATGCCGCTAGCGTTCAGGAGAATCTGCGCGCAGCTATACGTGATATACCGGGTAGCAGCATGCTGCACTTGGTGTTATCCGCCGAACATTACCAGTTGGTCCAGCTAGACAAACCCGCAGTGGCAGCAGATGAAATGCTGCAGGCATTACCTTGGCAGGTAAAAGAGCTTGTCACTGTGCCGCCTGAGGATATGTTGCTAGATTACATTGACTTGCCTGGTGGTAACTCGCAGCAAACAAAGATTAGTGTTGTAGTTGCGAGTTTAAGTTGGTTGCAGCAGGTAGTCGCACTGGTTGACGCTGCAGGGCTGCAAGTTAGCACTATAGTTCCGGATGAGTGGTTACTACCGCGATTGCTGCCTAAAGCAGAGCAAGCAACGATGTTGGTTGCGCATCAGCAAGATCAGGAAGTACTTATCCAGATCGTCCGTGACGGCTTATTGTATTTTTCCCGCAGGACTCGCGGTTTTAGTCGCATCAATCTGAGTTCTGAAACTGAATTACGTGAAGGCATGCTAGATCGGCTCTTGCTTGAGCTACAACGTTCGATGGATTATTTTGAAAGTCAGCTGAAACAGCCACCGGTGCGTGACATCAGATTAATGATGGCTAATACCGACTTGATGTGTCAGCTGTTTCGCCAAAATGGCTTTACCCGAACCGAGCCTTTAACACCATATGCTGGTGCACCGGTAGCAGACTATGAAGAGTTGTTGCTACGTTGTCCGGTTATAGCTGTTGAGAATGCTATTGCCGCAGGTAAGCTGAAACAGCACGTTAATTTATATCAACCGCTACTACATCCGGTGCGGGAGCGGCTGAGCTTACAGCGTTTGGCCGTGGCACTAACATCGCTAGTGGCTGTGGTAGCAGTTAGTGGCTTGTTATTGTTGCAGCAGCATAGTCAGGCAGCAACAGCATTAGCCAATACCCAACTGAATTTGACACAACAGCTAGAGCAAATCACCTTATATCAACAAGCATTATCCCAACGGAAAGCAGATGATGGTTTGATTCGGCAGTATCAGCAGGCCGAACGTGCTGTCGCACATAAACAACAGTTGTTGGATTATTTGTCAGTGCAACAGCAACAAGCAAGCCAAGTGTATAGTCCGGTATTGCAGCATTTGCAGCAGATAGATATTGACGATCTTTGGCTGCAAAATTTTGCACTTCGCCAACAACATAGCAGTTTCTCCGGCATCACATTAAAGCCCGCTAGTGTTACGCTGTGGTTAGAAAGTTTGCGACAGTTAGGCTATTTCCGTGGTCAACGATTTAGCCAGGTTAGCTTGACACAGGTTGAAGGCGAAACTGCCGTGGGTTTTGAGCTGATAGCCCAACAAGGAGATACGCCATGAGCTTGTGGCAGCAGCAAGCGCTGAAGTTTGCTCAGCTTAAGCCGCGCGAAAAATCGTTAGTATTTTTTGGTAGTTTGGCTTTGGTGCTATACCTCAGTGTTATTTATTTTTTGGAGCCTGCATATCAAAAATTGCAGCTGGCAAAAACGCAGCAAGTTCGTGCCACTCAGCAGTTGCAAGACGCCATGCAACAAGCGGAGTTGTTTCGGCAGCAGCTGGCGAGCGATGTAAATCAGGATTACCGTGACGGGATCCTTGCATTGGACTTAGCACAGCAGCGGCTGAACGACAGCATAAAGCAAAGCGCCAGCCATTTTATTGGTGCAGAGCAAATGGTATCTCTGCTGCGAAACATCTTGCAGAATAGCCAGAGTGTACAAGTAAAAAGTTTGCTGACGTCTCCTCCAGACGCCATTCGTTTGCCGGGACAACAAGAAAGTGAGCCGGCCGTACTATATCAACATAACACGACCCTGGTGATTAGTGGCAGCTATGCTGACCTGCTGCAGGTAGTGCAGAAGATGGAGAAAATGCCCTGGTTACTGAATTGGGCTGAGCTGCAATATAAGGTTATTAGCTATCCAACGGCTGAGCTGGCGTTAACACTAATCACAGTGAGTGAATATGAAGATTTTATTCGGCTTTAGTATGCTTTTCAGCTTGGCTGTTTTAGCTGATCCGACTAAACCAGCGCCGTCCTGGCAAGGGGCTTCGTCAAGTGACTCGGCTGTATCAGCGTTGCAGGCTGAATCGTTGCAGCTACAGATTATAAGGACCAGTGGCGCTGGCAATGTTGCTGTTATAAATGGCCGGCAATTACGCCGTGGCGATAAATTGAATCAATACAATGTACTTAGCATTACAGCTGACCAGGTAGTGCTAGAGTTAAACGGTGAACGTAAAATTTTGCAGTTAGTTAATACGGCGATCAAACTATATGAATAACAAGCCATTACATAAAATGTTAGGCGGCTGTGGCGCCCTTTTGCTTTCGGCGTGCCAGGCTTTTCAACCCAGTGAAATAGGCCAGGGCGCACAGCGCGAACTGCAACAAGCCGCACAAGCTGCTGAGCTAGTACCGGCAACGGCTGCGGTACCGGCCGCCGTAACACAAGATCTATTGGCGGGTAGTTATATCCCGGCGCAGCCAGAATTGCCGCGTTTTGATGTGGCGGCGACCAAGGCCGGCTTAAATGATTTTTTTCAGTCCTTAGTTGCTGACACACCTTATAGCGTGGTGATGCATCCTACTGTAAGTGGTGACATAAGCTTGCAGCTTAAGCAGGTTACAGTACCTGAAACCATGGCAATCGTGCAGCAGCTATATGGTTTTGATATTCGCCAACATGGCTTGGTATACAAAGTCTATCCGGCAGGTTTGCGCACAGAAAGTATCGCGGTGAACTACCTGATGTTGCAGCGACAAGGTTTTTCTTCTATTGCTGTTAACTCAGGCGGTGTGTCACAAGACAATCAAAACAGCCAGAACAACCAGAACAACCAGAACAACCAGAATAGCAACAATCAGGGTAATAGTGGTTTTGGTAATCAGGCTAATCAAAATGGCCAACAGTCTGGACAGCAGCAATTCAATGGCAGCACCATTCAAAGTGAAAGCAAAACCGACTTCTGGAAAGATCTGGAAAAAGCGGTTAGCGCAGTATTAGGTGGTGGAGCAGAACGTATTGTGGTGGTGACACCACAAGCAGGTTTAGTGACGGTGCGTGGTATGCCAGAAGAAATAGCTGCAGTTAAGGCCTATCTGGGCCAGTCAGAGCAACACTTGCAGCGCCAGGTAGTGCTGGAAGCGAAGATTATAGAAGTCACATTAAATGATGAGTATCAGCAAGGTATAAACTGGCAAAACGCCATTATGAACCTGCGAAACACCGGTTTTAATTTTAGCACCAGCGGTGCCGTTGCCGGCAACGCAATAAGTTCGTCACTAGGTGGCGTAACTGCTATCTCTTTTAACAACGCTGATTTTAACGGTGTTATTAACTTGCTGGAAACGCAAGGCAATGCGCAGGTGCTATCCAGCCCGCGTGTTACTGCAATGAATAATCAAAAAGCGGTAATAAAAGTAGGCCAGGATGAGTACTTTGTTACCAACGTCAGTAGTGACACCACCATAGGAGCCGGCGCCACCACCAGTACGCCAAATATTTCATTACAACCGTTTTTCTCGGGTATCGCGCTGGATGTTACGCCACAGATTGATCAAAATGGTAGCGTGATTTTGCATGTTCATCCCTCAGTGACGGAAACGTCCGAGCAAAATAAAACTATCCGTTTTAGCAATGAGCAAATTGTGTTGCCATTAGCACAAAGCAATATCCGCGAGTCAGACACTATTATTCGGGCCCGTAGCGGTGAAATTGTTGTCATTGGTGGCTTAATGCAAACAGTAACCAGCGACAATGAATCACGTACCCCCGTGCTGGGCTCTATCCCGCTCATTGGTAAGCTGTTTACCAGCATCAACAAAGTAGACAAAAAAAAGGAGTTGGTCATCTTGCTTAAACCGACAGTGGTAGGTGAAGGGGTATGGTCGCAGCAACTGCAGCAGTCGTCTCGCTTGTTGTCAGGTTGGGATCAGTAAATACCATGTACTTGCAGCATTTTCAGCTCAGCAAGATGCCGTTTGGCTTAACGCCGGATACCGCATTTTTTGTTGCGCTGGAACAGCACCAGGATGTATTAGCCATGCTGCAAACCGCACTTAATGCCGGAGAGGGCTTTATTAAAGTCTGCGGTGAGGTTGGAAGTGGCAAAACTTTGCTATGTCGTAAATTATTGCAACAAGCACCGGCAGACTGGCAATTAGCTTATGTTCCCGACCCTTGTCTTACACCACTGGAATTGCGTTGGGCTCTGGCACTTGAACTAGGCCTGAAACATTCCGCCAATATAGAACCGCCACAGTTATTGCAGTTGTTACAACGACAGCTAGTGCTTTTGGCGGCACAAGGTAAAAAAGCCATAGTGTTGATAGATGAAGCCCAGGCGTTACCGGACGATACCCTCGAAGCGCTGCGGCTGCTTACCAACCTGGAAACCGAGCAGCGTAAATTGCTGCAGGTGGTGTTATTTGCGCAGCCAGAATTAAATAAGCGCTTGGCTGCTTATCGTTTTCGGCAATTGCGTCAACGCATCACCTTTGCCAGTAATTTAGCGCTAATGAGCCAGCCTCAGGTTCGCGCCTATGTTCAGCGCCGGTTGCAACAAGCCAGTGCCGACGGCATGCTGTTTAGTCGGCTTGCTTTATTCAGTATTGCCCGTTACAGCAGAGGGATCCCAAGGCTGGTAAATATACTGGCGCACAAAGCATTGCTGCTAGCGTTTGGAGAGGGTAAAGCCCGTGCGGGTTTTCAGCATGTGCGTCTTGCGGCTATGGACACTGAAGATGTTACTACCATCGTTGCGGCCCGTTGGCTTGCTGTTAGCGGTATGCTAATGCTGCTGGTTGGTGTCGTGATGGTATGGCAAAGTGGGCTATTAGCTGCGGTAGGAGGCGGATGAGTGTAATAAACAAAATGCTGCGCGATTTAGAGCAACGCCGCAGTATTGAACATGGCAATATGGATATTATCCGCCAGCAGCGTCAGCCTCTGTGGCTCACCATATTATTGTGCTCGACGTTGCTGCTGGCCATGTTTGCCATTTATGCAGTGTTAAATCGTAATCCGACCAGCGCACCAGTGCCAAACACGTTGTCGTTGCAGAGCAAGCCAATGGCGGTGCAAGCCACAGCACAACCGGCCATTTCTAACGACACCGTAACAATAACAACGGACAAACTGTTAGAGCAACAGCGTGTATCAGACCGCTCCGTGGTCGAAGCAGTTGTTACTGCTGCAACTAATACCAATACCGTTAAGACCAGAGCAGCAACCACAACAATAATTGCCGAGCCAGAGGTTATGTCATCGGCTACGCAATCTAATAGCTCAGCAACAGACCTGCAGGCAATCGAGCAGCAAGCCGACAAGCCCGCATCCATATCACAAGCTGTTTCGCCCGCTGCTGAAACCAGCATAGCAACAGCGCCGCCAGTTGCACAGTTAAGCATTACGCCTAGTGCTCCAGGTAACGAACAACGCGCAGCAATATTGCGTCAACAAGCATTAACTGCCACAGAAGCCGGGCAATGGTTGCAGGCTGTGAATTTCTGGCAACAGTTACAACAGATGCTACCGCAACAAGCGCAGTCATATTTGGCGCAGGCTCGTCTGTGGTTACAATTGGGTAACCGACAGCAGGCCGAGCTGATATTGCAGCAAGCTCGCACGCAAGGTATAGAAAACGCAGATATTCAGTTGCTGCTGGCCCAAGCCGCGGCTAGCCGACAGCAATGGCAGCAGGTCGACGAATTGTTATCCGCACAGTATGCGCTGGCACAGTATCCGCAATACTATGGTCTTAAGGCCACCGCCTTACAGCAAATGGCGCAGCACCAACAAGCGCTGTTGTGGTTTGACCGGCTTAGCCAGCTGCAGCCGCAGCAGGCTAAGTGGTGGCTGGGCGCAGCCATTTCGCTTGATGCTTTGGCACGCCAGGCAGATGCCAAGCAATATTATCGCAATGCTTTGCAATGGGGTGACAACTTATCGCAGCAAAGCACCAGTTACATTCATCAACGATTAGCGGCCACTGAGTAAAACCATGCAAAGACCTCGTTTAAAAATGCGTTTGGGCGACCTGCTGGTGCACGAGAACATTATCTCTGAGCAGCAACTGCAACAAGCACTAGCGCAACAACAGCAAAGCGGCCGCAAATTGGGCGCTACGCTAATTGAGTTGAAATTTCTCAGTGAAGTGCAGTTGCTACAATTTTTAGCACAACAGCTAAATGTCCCTTTTTTAGATATTGCCCAGAAACAAATTGATCCCAAAGCCGTGCAATTACTGCCAGAGGTGCAGGCGCGGCGTTTCCGCGCGCTGGTGCTCGAGGACCGAGGTAACGTTGTGCTGCTGGGTATGAGCGACCCGGCTGATCTGGCGGCGCTGGATCAAATTGCCATGTTGTTGGCACCAAAACAGATGGAAATGGCGGTAGTACGTGAAAGCCAGCTAATTGATGCCTTTGACACGCTATACCGGCGCACCAAGGATATTGAAAGCTTTGCTACCCAGTTAAAGGCCGAGCATGGTGCTGACAATGGCTTAGACTTGAATGTGCTGGATGAGCAAGCTGATGCTGATAACACCATCGTTAAGCTATTACAGTCTATTTTTGAGGATGCGGTCCAGGTTAAAGCATCCGATATCCATATTGAGCCAGATGAAAAAGTGTTGCGCATTCGCCAACGGATAGATGGCGTGCTACAGGAAAGTATTTTAAATGAAGTAAGTATCGCGTCGGCTTTGGTTTTACGGCTTAAGCTAATGGCAAATCTGGATATTTCGGAAAAGAGGCTGCCACAGGATGGCCGCTTTCAGATCAATGTGAAACAGCACCAGATCGACGTGCGGATGTCGACCATGCCGGTTCAATATGGTGAATCAGTGGTTATGCGTTTATTGGACCAGTCTGCGGGTTTGTTGCATCTGGAAGAAACCGGTATGCCAGCGCACTTGCTTACGCGGCTAAGGCGTATTATTCAAAGCCCACACGGTATGATACTGGTAACCGGCCCCACTGGCTCGGGCAAAACGACAACACTTTATGGATTACTCAGTGAGCTAAACCAGGCGGGCTGTAAAATTATTACCGTAGAAGACCCGGTAGAATATCGGCTGCCACGGGTTAATCAGGTGCAGGTGAATCATAAAATTGGTTTAAGTTTTAGCAATGTATTGCGCACAACCTTACGCCAGGACCCCGACATCATTATGGTGGGGGAAATGCGCGATCAGGAAACCGCCGAGATGGGCTTGCGTGGTGCATTAACCGGCCATTTGGTGTTATCAACGCTGCATACGAATGATGCCGTTACCAGTACACTGCGGTTGATTGATATGGGCGCCGCGCCATATTTGGTTGCATCTGCTTTGCGGGCTATTATTGCCCAGCGTCTGATTCGCCGCTTATGTGACTATTGCAAACAACCTTATCAACCAGACGAGCTGGAAAGCAGCTGGTTACAACATAACAAAGCTAATACGTCGGCAACATACTGGCATGCTAGTGGCTGTCAATCCTGCAATCAAAGTGGTTATAAAGGCCGGCTGGGTGTGTTTGAACTGTTGCTGATCACCAAACCCTTGGCCGATGCATTGCGACGCAACGATACTGCAAGTTTTGCTAATTTGGCACATAGCAGTGACGGTTTTACCAGCTTGGGTACTATGGCGCTTAATTATGCCCAGCAGGGCATTACCAGCCTTACTGAAGTGATCCGGGTGTCAGAATATCTCGATACGGAAAGCGGCTCTACGCCGTCTGAGGGCTAAGTACAATGGCAAGCTTTGTTTATACCGCCCGGGACAGCAAAGGCAAAGCTGTGACTGGCCAGGTTGAGGCGGGCAACGAGAGTGCTGCGGCCGATCTGCTGCGGCGGCGCAGTTATCTGCCGCTTACCATACTGCGCCAGGCCGAGCCGGCAAAAGCAGGGCTAGCACAGCTTGAGTTTTGGCAAGCCAAGGTGTCACTGACTGATTTAATTATGCTGTCGCGGCAAATGTATTCATTAATGAAAGCGGGCATTCCTATTGTCCGGGCTATCGAGGGCTTGTCGCAAAGTACCAGTTCAAAAAAATTACAGCAGGTTCTAACCGAGCTGGTAGAGCAGTTGCAGAATGGCCGCACGTTATCGGTAGCCCTAGCCGAGCACCCTAAGGTGTTTAGTCGCCTTATGGTTAGCCTGGTGCATGTGGGTGAAAACACCGGAAGGTTGGACGAAGCCTTTTTGCAACTGACCTATTATTTTGAACAGGAACTGGAAACGCGCAAGCAAATTAAGCAGGCCACCCGATACCCAATTTTTGTCATGTTAACTCTGGTGGTGGCACTGTTTATTTTAAACCTGGCGGTAATACCGCAATTCGCCGCCATGTTTGCCCGTTTTAATACCGAGCTGCCCTGGTCGACCAAAGCGTTATTAAGCAGTTCGGAGTTTTTTGTTGCCTATTGGCCGCTGATCCTGATTGTTATGGTAGGTAGCACAGTAGCGCTACGTCGTTATATTACTACCGAAGACGGTCGGGTAGCCTGGGGACGCTGGAAACTGCGTTTTCCTATTATCGGTAGTGTTATTTACCGCGCCACATTGGGGCGGTTTGCCCGCAGTTTTGGCATGATGTTAAAAGCCGGCGTACCCATGACCAGCGCATTGACGTTAGTGTCTGATGCGGTAGATAACGAATACCTGGGAGAAAAAATTCGTGACATGCGGCGCAATATCGAGCGTGGTGAAAGCTTGCTCAGAGTGAGCCAGCAAAGCCAGATGTTTACCCCGTTGGTATTACAAATGATAGCCGTAGGTGAAGAAACCGGTGCCATGGACGACATGCTGGCTGAAGTAGCCGGCTTTTACGAGCGTGAAGTCGCGTTTGATTTAAAAAGCCTGACAGCAAAGATAGAACCTATTTTAATTGCTATCGTGGCGGTAATGGTGTTAATTCTGGCATTGGGTATTTTTACGCCGATGTGGGATATGTTAAATGCGTATAAAGGCAGTAGCGGTTAAAATTTAGCGCAGCTGTCAACATTAGGGTGTAATTACAGTTTTTAGCGATATACTAACAATAACAAGCAACTTGGAGACGCAAGTATGAAGAAGCAAAGTGGTTTTACGTTAATTGAATTAATTATAGTGGTGATCATTTTAGGCTTACTGGCCGCGACAGCGCTGCCACGCTTTCTGGATATTACAGAGCAAGCTGAAGATGTCGCCGTAGAAGGTGTCGCCGGTGGTTTTGCTGCTGCCGTAGGTTTAGTAAGAGCGCAATGGGAAGTGAATGGTCGTCCTACCGGTAACAACACCGCCACGGGTACTTTTGTTACTATCGATGGAATACAAGTGGGTGTAAATGGTGATATTAACGCGATTCCGCGCGGCTACCCGACTGGCGCAAACTCCACAGATACTACCCTGGCTTCGGTAGATGCCGACGCCTGTGTTGATGTGCTGCAGCTCATTTTACAAAATCCGCCTAGTGCCTCAACCACTTTTGCCACTTCGAATAGCTTGTTTGTTCGCTTTGCGAATAATCTTTGTGAGTATCATCAAACTGCAGGTTTAACGGCTGCGCCCGCTGCGGGTCTATTGGCGACTAACGGTTTTACCTACAGTCCGGCAAATGGTAACGTTAGTGTATTTTTAAACCGGTAATAAATTAAAGGTGGGTTGTAATGAAGCGTAATCAAGGTTTTACATTAATTGAATTAATCATTGTTATCGTTATTTTGGGTATTTTGGCAGTAACGGCGGCGCCGAAGTTTTTAAACTTTTCCGGCGATGCCAAAGCCTCTACGCTAAGTGGTGTGCGCGGTGCACTGGAGTCCGCTGGTGCATTAGTGTATGGCAAAGCCATTATTGCCGGTAAGCATACTGCAGCTACCGAAACGCTAACAGATCCAGCTATTGCTATCGTTTATGGTTACCCGGCAGGTACTGCTGCAGCAATACAAGCCGCCGCAGAGTTGTCATCGGCAGAGTGGGCTATTCTGCCTGTCGCTACCGCTGGCGAACCGGCAGGTAGCGCAGTTGGTGATGTTGTTATTGCTACTGAGGGCACCCTTGCTGCAGATCTGGCCGCATTAACCTGCCATGTACTGTATAAACCTGCAACGGGTGCGGGTACGCCAGTTGTAGTGACTAAACCGGTTATTACTGTCGTTAGCACAGGTTGCTGATAGTTGTAGCTTGTTATGAAATCACAGCGCCGGGCCTCAGGTTTTACGTTAGTTGAGCTTATCGTGGTGCTGGTGTTAATCGGGGTGCTGGCGGTAAGCTTAGTACCCCGTTTTTTTGATGGCTCGGGCACATCTGAATACTTATACCGCGATCAGGCGCTAAACCTGTTACGCCGGGTGCAAATGCAGGCTATGCAATGTACGCTGGGCTGCAGCATAGCTGATGTCAATGTATCTTCTTCTGCCATAGTTATCGGCTCGGCAAATTGTAGCGATGCAGATACGACTAACTCGCTGTGTATCGCTGCGCGCGATGCGGTCGCATTGTCACCTGTTGGCACTATTCGCTTTGACAACTTTGGGCGGGCCAGCTGCAGTGCCGGCGCTTGTACGCTTAATGTGCTGGGCGCGTCTACACTAAGCGTCTGTATTGAAAGCGAAGGCTACATTCATCCATGTTAGCCCTGCAGCGTGGTTTCACACTCATTGAAATGATCGTCGGCATAGTGGTGCTGGCCATCAGTTTAAGCATTATTACCACTGTGCTGGGGCCGCTGTTTATTAAAAGTGCCGATCCCTGGCATCAGGTGCGCGCGGCCGAGTTGGGCCAAAGCCTGATGAACGAAATTATGGCCAAAGCCTTTGATGAAAACAGCAGCCGCAGTGGCAGTTTGTTGCGTTGTGGCGAAGCGGGAGCGGCGCCATGCTCGGTAGTGCTGGGGCCTGAAGAGTCCGAACGCAGCGAGTTTGATGACGTAGATGATTACCATAATTTTTTTGCCAGCGGTAACGACATTCACAGTATTTTTGGCGCCAGCGATACCCGGCTGCAAGATGTCTACCGTGGCTTTCAGTTACACATCAGCGTAACGGCCGACAGTCTGCAGACAAAACGTATTTTACTCACGGTCACTACGCCGACTGGTGCAGTGGTTGAGTTTAGTGCCATACGGGGCAACTGGTAATGCCTGCGCGTGGCTTTACCTTAATTGAGTTGGTTATCACTTTGGTGGTGCTGTCGATTATAGCGTTGGGCGTTACCAGCTATATTGGTATTGGCAGCCGTATGTATGCCGATGTTGCAGTGCGGGAGCAGGTATTGGGGCAAAGCCGGTTTGTTGCAGAGCGCCTGGTGCGCGAGCTTAGAAACGCCGCACCCAATAGTGTACGTATCAGTGAAACACCACTGGTTAGCTGCATTGAATTTACTCCGCTCCTGGTCAGTGGTATATATAGCCGCATACCCGTGGCGCCTGAATCTTCGACAGAGTTGGAATTACAACTTTTTGGCCCGGGTAGCCTGACATCCACCACGTCACTGTTAGTGTATCCGCAGCAGGCAGCAGATTATTACGCCGCTTCAGCCCGCAAGTTAGCGTTAAATAGCGCCCAGCGTGATGCTATTGCTGCAGCTTCCACATCAGGAGCTACTGTTACACTCACATTGGCAAGCAATTACAGTTTTCCTGCACACTCGCCAGAGCGACGATTTTACGTTAGTGGTGACCCAGTCAGTTATTGCTATCAGGCGGGGGCCATTTACCGGTACGCCGGGTATGTCTCTGCCGGGGTGCAGCCAGCGCCACCCGTTGGCGGCGTGTTAATGGCTGAGGGTGTAAGTGCTGCTGAGTTTGAGCTGCAACCGGCGGTGCTCACCCGCAATGCCGTGGTAAACCTGTTTCTACAATTTGCTGGCGCTGAAGCGGATATGTTTTTTAACTACGAGGTGCACTTACCCAATGTGCCTTAATAAAAAACAGCAGCGTGGCAGTGCGCTGGTGATTGCGGTATTTGTTATAGTGGTGATGCTGGCATTAACGCTTAGCCTGTCACGTTTATTGATCTCCAGCAGTGAAACGCTGGTATATGAAGTACAAGGCACACGAACATTGCTTGCTGCGCAAAGCGGCCTGGAGATAGCATTAACAGAACTTTTTCCTGTGCCGGCAGTGCTACCAAATTGTGCGTTGTTAACCGGCAGCTATACTTTTACTGGCCCGGCGTTGCAAGGGTGCAGCGCCACAGTCGGCTGTATACGTTATAGCGCTGCAGCGGCAGACGCCGTGGCTATTTTTCAGTTAAATAGCAGCGCTGATTGCACCGCTGGCGGTTTTCAAACCCGTCGTACAGTACAGATAGAGGTGCGTTAATGCGGCACTGGCAACAACTTATCGGGCTGTGTTTGCTGCTGTGCTCCGCTGCAGTGCAGGCGGTTGTGTGCAGTGATATCTGGACTCAGGCAGTGAGAGCAAATAGCAGTGTTCCTGCCACAATCACATTACCCGCAGCACTAAACGCGACCTTCCCTGAAGATCTTTCGCCAATAGATTACTATTATTCGGGTAATTTTGTCAGTGGGGCAAACCGTATCGCCCGCTCAAGTAGCGCCACTGCACGTTTAATTATCGATGGCAATTTTACGGTTGAATCAGGTTCTCGTTTTAATGCCAGCGGCCTGGCGCAAAACTTTATGCTTGTTGTTACTGGAAGCCTGACCATTCAGTCAGATGTGGTTATTAATGGCTTTATTCTGGCGGGTGGCGCTATCAGTATTACTAGTGGTGCCACTGTGAATGGCGCAGTTACGGCCCGTGGCGCCATTGCCAACAATGGCACGGTAAATTATCAAAGCGCACAGCTAATCAATATTAATGGTGGTACGGTTTGTCAGAACGCATTCTTAGAACTAAAAGCGCATTATCCTCTTGATCAATGCAGCGGCCCAAGTTCGGGCGTTATTGAAGATTTAACCGGTAGCTATCCGGCCTCTGCGGTAAATGTAGGTGCACAGGCGGACGGTCAGGTGCTGCAGGCCGCGGCGTTTTCTGCCGCTGCAGATTATATCAATATCCCCGCCAGTCTGGCCAACGGCGCTGGTAATTTTTCCTTAGCCATGTGGGTTCGGCTAGACAGCAGTGGCAGCGGTTTTCGGGAGTTATTCTCTGCCAGCAGCAACAGCTCTGACACTGAGCTTGAACTGTATATTAATGGCAGTAATGAAATACGAGCTGGCCTTAAAGGCGTTTATCATGCTTTTAGCGGTGGTAGTACCAGTGCGGTAGTTGCCAACAACGTGTGGATCCAGGTAACCCTGGTGCGCAGCGGTAGTCAGCTCTGTTTGTATAGCAACAACAATCTGGTTAACTGTGTTGCCGCCAGCACGACTAACTTGTCGGTAGCCCGTGCCGCTATCGGAATCTGGTGGCGGGCAAATGGCAGCCTGGCTGATAGCTTTCATGGCGATATTGACGAAGTACTTTGGTTTGACCAGGCGTTAACGGCGGCTCAGGTGAACTTGCTATATCAAAACCAGTTGGCCGGTAACAGTTTCGATGGAAGTAGCCGCGCCGACAGCTGCAGTGTGTGCCTGGCCGACGATTTTAGCGCCGGTGGCTTGTCTGACAACTGGGTAGTTGCACGCAGCAGTGGCAGCTTTACACCCACAGTGTTAAATGGCCGCTTGCGTATGACTCAAGCGGTAGCCAATCAGGCTACATCGGCCACGTTTCAGCGCTTGTATCCTGCAGCTAATAATTTGGTGGTGGTAGAGTTTGACTATCGTGCTTATGGCGGCAATGGTGCCGACGGGTTGGCTGTGGTGTTATCTGATGCCACTGTGACGCCACAGCCGGGTTCGTTTGGCGGGCCACTGGGCTACGGCTTTAAACCGGGTGTGCCCGGTTTTGCCGGCGGCTGGCTCGGATTTGGTCTGGATGAATTCGGTAATTTTTCCAACGAAGGCGGGAGCTATAACATAGGCAGACGCCGGCAAGCTGTCGCGGTCCGCGGCTCAGGCAGTGGCACATCCGGTTACCGTTACCTACGAGGCAGCTGTAACAATGGTACTTCCAATACCGGCACGGCCTGCCTTACACCGGCAGTCGACGGCAATGAAAATACACCACACCGTTACCGGTTCACTATCGACTCCCGCATTGCGGGTGCCACACAAGTATCGGTTGAACGTGATACTGGTAGTGGTTTTGTTATGCTTATTGCGCCATTTAATGCGCAAGGTCAAACCGGGCAGGCAGCAGTACCGGAAAACTTTTTTCTGTCTTTTACCGGCTCTACCGGTGGCTCTACCAATATACATGAGCTTGATAATCTGAGTATTTGTGCACTGCGTTCTAATGCCGTTGGCCAGCAGATTGACCATATTGAGTTAACGCACTCAGCTAGTAGCGTTAGCTGTTTGGCAGCTCCGGTGCAGCTTAAAGCTTGCCTTAACGCCGATTGCAGCAGTTTATTTACTAACCCGGTCAGCGTCACCTTAAGCGCGACCTCCGGCAACTGGGCAATGCAGCCGGTGCAGTTAATTAATGGTACGGGCACTGCTTATTTGCGGAATACGGCAGGGGGGCTTAGTAGCATTGGTGTCACTGAAACGGTACCCGCCAGAAAGGCGTTTAGCCAAACCGTATGTAAGATAGGCACGAATAACAGCAATTGCCAGATCAATTTTACCAATACAGGTTTGGCCGTTACGGCAGCCAACGGCACTAGTGCAGTGCCCAATAGCGTAGCGGCTGAAAATGTCAGTGCTGTGCTTCGTGCCGTGCGCACAAACAGCGTTACCGGCGCATGTGAGGCCAGAGTAAGTGGTACGCAAAGTGTGCAGCTGGGGTTTAGTTGTGACAACCCGGGTAGCTGTATAGCAGGCCAGCAATTGCGTATTAATGGCACGGCTATCGCGGCGAATAATGCCGGTACCAGTAGTAGCCGAACATCGGTTAATCTGCTGTTTGACAACGCTGGCTCTGCGCCGCTAAATCTGAATTATACCGATGTGGGCCAGCTCATGCTGCATGCCAGCCTGACGTTGCCAGAGCAGGCACCGGACCCCGCCATTATCCTAACCGGCAGTAGTAATGCATTCGTCGTGAAGCCGCATACCTTGGCTGTCACCTCAGCGAGTCGTCAGAATGACACTGCTAACCCGGCAACAACAAGTGCTGGCGCTGGTTTTGTTGCCGCCGGGGAGTTATTTAAGGCTAACGTTGAAGCGCGAAATGCCGCTGGCGCAGCGACGCCAAACTTTGGTAAAGAAACGCCGCGTCAGCAGGTTAATCTGGCGTTTGACAGTCTGGTGTATCCGGCCGGCGGTGTCGCTGGTGTGTTAAATCCGGGTAGCACTAATCTGGCCTTGGCAGCCAGCGGCGGCAGCCAGCAGGTCAGCAATCTGAGTTGGCAGGAAGTAGGAAGTCTGCGCCTGCGAGCTGAGTTAACCAGCAATAATTATCTTGGCGCTGGCGATGTTATCGCTAAGCCGGCCAGCGGTACTATCGGCCGCTTCTACCCGCAACATTTTGCGTTAGCAATCAGTAATAGCCTGAATAGCTGTGGTACGTTTAGTTATATGTCACAGCCAGCAATCGAACTGAAGTATCAATTGCAAGCTCGCAGTCTGGCTAATACGCTGACACAAAATTACACCGCAGGTTACAACAATACCGCGCAGTTTGCCGTGGTAGCCGAAAATCTAAGCGCCAGCAACTTGGCTGTTAATCTTGGCGGGCGTTTAGCTGTTAGTTCTGGCAGCTGGAATGCGGGTGTGTACAGTGTTAACCAGTCCAATGCGGCGTTTAACCGGCAATTGTCCGGTGCTATCGATGGGCCGTATACCCAGCTGCAATTGGGGCTGCAGGTATTAACCGAGCAGGACAATCGTAACTTTGCTAGTTTGGATATGGACGCCAGTACGCCCGGTGGCGCTGCATGCGGTGCCAGTTGCACAGCGGTGGCGTTGGCGCAGCCGCTAGATTTGCGCTATGGCCGATTGATGCTTGAAAATAGCTTCGGCCCGGAGAGCGAAAACCTGCCATTGCAGCTGCGGGCAGAATACTGGAATGGCAACGCTTTTGTCCGCAACTTACCAGATAGCTGCAGCCCGTTAAATAGCAGCCGTATTGTTGTGCCTATTTCGTTTGTATCGGAAGATGGTGGTAGTGCTACTATCACGGCAAATTCTAATCCGTTATCACCCAACCTAGTCCAAGGCAGTAGTATAATAAACGGTGCCAGCCAGCTATGGCTCAATGCACCAAATCCTAATCTGCGTGGTGCAGGTAACATTGAGTATCAACTAAATGATCACCCCTGGCTGCAATACGATTGGATGACGGAGCCTGTAGGAAACCCGGTTGTTATGGAAAACCCTACTGCCGATTTTGTGTTCGGTCGCTTTCGTGGCAACCCACGGCAGATTTCCTGGCGTGAACTGTTTCGTTGATTGGGGGTCTGAGAAGCAGCATGGCGCTAATCCAACAACAAATAGGTAAATTCTGACATTTCTTGGCTTAATTGCACAAAAAAGTAAGATAAGGCTATTCACACGCTGGCGAGTTACATAGAATAACTCAAGCTATATTGACTATCGCTGCGACCTTAGTGCGCAGTAGTGCTGATCTGCCATTGGCTGGTCAGGTTTATAAGGATCCGGTTTCTCCATGTTTAATAAATTGCGTGGCCTCTTTTCAAACGACTTATCTATCGACCTGGGTACTGCAAATACTCTAATTTATGTTAAAGATCAGGGCATTGTGCTGAACGAGCCTTCTGTAGTGGCTATACGGCAGGAGCGCGCTGGCGGGCCTAAAAGTGTGGCAGCAGTTGGCCACGCCGCTAAACGTATGCTGGGCCGTACGCCCGGTAATATCAAAGCTATCCGGCCAATGAAAGACGGCGTGATCGCTGATTTCTATGTCACCGAAAAAATGTTACAGCATTTTATTCGCCAGGCGCACAGCAACAGCTTTTTACGTCCCAGCCCGCGCGTGTTGGTGTGTGTACCTTGCGGTTCGACTCAAGTAGAGCGTCGTGCCATTAGGGAGTCTGCGCAAGGTGCTGGCGCGCGCGAGGTGTATTTAATTGACGAGCCAATGGCTGCCGCTATTGGTGCCGGCTTACCGGTATCAGAAGCCACCGGCTCTATGGTAGTGGATATTGGTGGCGGTACTACCGAAGTGGCCATTATCTCGTTAAACGGTGTGGTGTATTCCTCCTCAGTACGTATTGGTGGCGACAAATTTGATGACGCTATCGTCAACTATATCCGTCGTAACTACGGTATCTTAATTGGTGAAGCCACAGCCGAGCGCATTAAAACCGAAATAGGTTCAGCCTATCCCAGTGATGACGTGCTGGAAATTGAAGTACGTGGCCGTAATCTGGCCGAAGGTGTGCCGCGCAGCTTTACCATGACCAGCAACGAAATTTTAGAAGCGCTGCAAGAGCCGCTAGCCGGTATCGTCAGTGCAGTAATGGTGGCCTTGGAACAGTCTCCACCAGAGCTGGCATCAGATATTTCTGAACGTGGTATGGTATTAACCGGTGGTGGTGCCTTATTACGCGATCTGGATCGGTTATTGATGGAAGAAACTGGCATTCCGGTGGTTGTTGCCGATGATCCCTTAACTTGTGTGGCTCGTGGTGGTGGTAAAGCACTGGAAATGATCGATATGC
Organism: Rheinheimera maricola; assembly: GCF_016918075.2. GTDB lineage: Bacteria > Pseudomonadota > Gammaproteobacteria > Enterobacterales > Alteromonadaceae > Alishewanella > Alishewanella maricola_A. Next base: position 20,596 of record NZ_JAERPS020000012.1, read on the forward strand.
ATGGCGGTGATGTGTTCAGTTATGACTAACTGAACACACGCCAATGTTGGCAGTGCTATGAATCAAAGTTATCGTCGGGGTCCCTCATTGCCACTGCGGCTGTTTTTGGCTGTAGTGCTTAGTGCTGGCTTAATGTTTCTTGATAGATATACCGACAGCTCAACGCAGCTACGCAGCTACCTTACTACGGCGGTTAGCCCGCTATTCTATGTTGCCAGCTTGCCGGAAACGCTGTTTTCCGGAGCGTCTGAGCAATTCATGTCGCAGCAAGCTGTATTGGAAGAAAATGCCCGCTTAAAAGAAACCCTGTTGCAACAGAGCGGCCAGTTGCAACTAATGGCCTATTTGCAGCAGGAAAATGACAAATTGCGCGCCTTGTTGGGTTCGTCTGCAGCTATTGAAGGTGAACGTTTAGTAGCCGAAGTATTGGCCGTTTACAGCCATCCGTTCAGCCATCAGGTGGTACTGAATAAAGGCAGTAAACACGGTGTGACAGAGCATCAGGCGGTGATTGACGATCAAGGCATTGTCGGCCAAATAGTCAGCGTCGGCCCGGCCAGCAGCCGCGCATTGCTGATTTCAGATAACACTCATGCGATTGCCGTGCGCGCTGAACGTAGCGGCGTGCGCGCTATCGTTGAAGGCCTTGGCCAGTGGGATGTGTTGCGGGTACTGCACCTGCCGCACAGCACCGATATTCGAGAGGGCGACCGCTTATTGTCGTCCGGCCTTGATAGTCGTTTCCCAGAGGGATACCCCGTAGCACGCGTGGTGCGGATCAGCCAGGATGCCAGTCAGCCTTTTATGCTGGTGTATGCCGAGCCTTATGCCCGGCTGGATCGCATTCGCCATGTGTTGTTATTGTCAAAGTTGCAGCAAGCGATTGATGCAACCGACCTTGTCACACAGGAGCAACCCTGATGCGCAAAGCGGGACGGATAGGTTTTGTTTATTTGTCGGTGTTTATTGCGTTATTGCTAACCGTAATGCCAATGCCGCAGCTGGTTAAGTTGGCCAGGCCAGACTGGGCTCTGTTGGTGCTAATGTATTGGACTATGGCATTGCCGCAACGGGTTAGTGTTGGTACGGCGTTTTTTACTGGTTTTGTGGTCGATGTGTTGGTGGGTACCGTGCTGGGTGTCAATGCATTGGCATTTGCAGTGGTGATTTTTGTGGTTGCCCAGCATCACCTTAAAATGCGCAACTTTTCTGTAGTGCAGCAGTCATTATTGCTCGGTCTGTTGCTGGCGCTTTATCAATTATTATTGTTCTGGCTCAGTCACTTTCTTACCGGGGTGTATTTTATGCCGCAGTATTTATGGCCGGTGGTTACTGGCATGTTAGTGTGGCCCTGGTTGTTCTGGTTATTAAGACGTTATCGTCGGCAGTTGAAAATTCAATGAGTTACCCAAGTATTTTGTTAGCCTCTTCATCAATACGCCGGCGTGAACTGTTGGCACAGCTGGGCGTGTCGTTTGAGTTAATTCCTGCCGATATTGATGAAACCCCGCAACACAATGAACGGCCTGCCGACTATGTACAGCGGCTTGCCCCGGCCAAGGCAAGGGCTGGTTTGGCTCGCTCGGATGGTAGCAAGCCCGTGTTAGGCGCTGATACGATTGTCGTCGTCGACGGTCAAATTCTGGGAAAACCGGCAGACTTCAAGGCTTTTAGCCATACTATGCAACAGTTGTCCGGTCGCTGCCATCAGGTGATGACGGCGATAGCCTTAGTGGATCAACAGCGTTGTTTGCAACAACTCGTGTCTACCGAAGTCTGCTTTCGCCCGCTAAGTGCTGACGATATTGCGCGCTATTGGCAAACAGGCGAACCGCTGGATAAAGCCGGTGGTTATGGTATTCAGGGCCTTGCGGCTAAGTTTGTCCAGCGCATCAACGGCAGTTACACAGCAGTAGTGGGTTTACCGCTGTGCGAAACTGAGCAATTACTTTTGCAGTGGCAGAAACACAGATGAGCGCAGAACTATTACTGAATGTTACCCCCAGCGAAACCCGGGTGGCACTGATCGAAAATGGCGTACTACAAGAATTGCATATCGAGCGCCAAGCCAAGCTTGGCCTGGTGGGCAATGTATATGTTGGCAAAGTTAGCCGGGTACTGCCGGGTATGCAGGCTGCTTTTGTTGATATTGGTTTGGACAAAGCGGCCTTTTTGCATGCTTCCGACATTGTGCAACATGACCCGTTAACCGAAACTGAGAGTAAGCCTGCCGTCAGTAAAGATATTCGTGTATTAGTACGTGAGGGCCAGTATTTGCTGGTGCAGGTGGTAAAAGATCCCTTGGGAACTAAGGGCGCTCGTCTTACCACCGACATTACCCTGCCTTCGCGTTATCTGGTATTTATGCCGGGTTCTCCTCATGTTGGTGTATCACAGCGGCTGGAAAGTGACAGTGAGCGGCAACGTTTAAAAGACATCGTCAGCCAATATTTAGACGATAGTGGTGGCTTTATTGTGCGCACCGCAGCCGAGGGTGCCAAGGAAGAAGAGTTAGCTCAGGATGCCAAATTTCTGAAAAAGCTATGGGCAAAAATAGTTAAACGGAAACAAAAAACCCGCAAAGAGGGTGTGGTGTATGAAGACCTTACGCTGAGCTACCGTATCCTGCGTGATTTTGTTGGCACCGAACTGGAACGGATAAGGGTAGATTCTAAACTTACATTCCAGCAGCTTACGGCCTTTTGCGAAGAGTTCATTCCGCATTTATCACCGCTGTTAGAATACTACCCCGGCGAGCGGCCTATTTTTGATATGTTCGATGTCGAAAATGAGATCCAGCGCGCGTTGGAGCGTAAGGTGCCGTTGAAAAGCGGGGGCTACCTGATTATCGACCAGACCGAAGCGATGACCACCATCGACGTTAATACCGGGGCTTTTGTCGGTCATCGCAACCTGGATGAAACTATTTTTAATACTAATACCGAAGCTACGCAGGCGATTGCCCGTCAGCTAAGACTGCGCAATCTGGGCGGTATTATTATTATCGATTTTATCGATATGCAAAGCAGCGAACACAAGAAGCGGGTATTTCATAGCCTTGAGCTATCGTTAGCGCGCGACCGGGCTAAAACCAACATTCATGGTTTCTCGGCCTTGGGTTTAATAGAGATGACGCGTAAAAGAACCCGCGAAAGTCTGGAACATATTCTTTGCTCTGAGTGTCATGTATGTAAGGGACGCGGCAGTTTAAAGACAGTTGAGACAGTGTGTTTTGAAGTGCTGCGTGAAATAGTGCGGGTAAACCGGGCTTATGCTGCCGATAAATTTGTGGTGTATGCCTCACCAGCGGTGAAAGATGCCCTGACCAATGACGAGTTTCATAGCCTGGCCGAAGTGCAGGTTTTTATTGGCAAGCAAATTAGTATTCACACCGAGTCGTTATACACGCAGGAGCAATTTGATGTGGTGATGATGTAGTGCAACGCGCAACGCGGGTTTGTTTTTACTGCTTACATAAACTCTGGCTTACACTGGCGGTGAGCCTGGTGTTGTTGGCGGTGTTTATCTCTGTTTTGCGCTACAGCCTGCCCTATGCCGACAACTACAAACATCATATCGAACGTCTGATCAATGACCGTTATGGCGCCAATGTCAGCATTGGTGAGTTAAGTGCTGGTTGGCAAAAATTTGGTCCGGCGTTGTTATTACGTAATGTCACCCTGTTAGATGACAAAGCCAAGCTACAGTTAAATATTGCCGAAACCCGGGTTCGGCTGGATTTTTGGCGCAGCTTACGCAACCGCCAGCTTACCGCGCAGCACTTTGAATTAAGCGGGCTGCGGTATTATGCCGACGCCGACCGCCTGCTCAGCACCGATGGTGCTGACACGCTGGATACCGCCCCGGTTTTTGCGGCATTAGAGCAGCTATTTTTCCGCCAGCTTACCTACTTTTCTGTTGTCGACAGCCAGCTGATCCTACAAAACGATGACAACCCTGATGTGGTGGTTGATATTATCCAGTTAGACTGGGCTAACCGCGACAACCGGCACCAAGGCTATGGTGAGCTGTCTCTGGCTGGGGTTACTGCCAATACCGTGTCATTTGTGCTGGATTTATATGGCGATACCTTGGCCGACGCCTTTGGCCAGTTGTATCTACAGAGCGACAAGCTTGATGTCCTGCCCTGGTTCCGCACCCAAGTGCCTGCCAGCCAAAAGCTGCAGCATGCTAGCATTAATTTCAAAGCGTGGGGCCGCATCGACAATGGTTTGCTGCGCCGTATTCAGCTGGAGCTGGCCGATAATCGCTTAAGCTGGCAACAGGATGGCGTGGCACAAAGCCTGCAGTTAAGCGCTGGTCAGTTGCTGTGGGCACCTGAAACAGACGGTTGGTCATTGTCATCTGGCGCGCTAACCTTATCCGACCCACTGCAACAATGGCAGGGGCTGACGTTTTCAATTCAGCGCACAGCGGACGAATGGCTGGGTAGCGTACAAAATTTTCCGCTTGGTGCAGTCACACCGCTGGCGGGTTTATTTGCTGAGGACATAGATCAGTTGCAACAGCTGGTAGCTTATCAACCCGCGGGCGATATCCGTCAGCTACAGTGGCGCATGGCTGACGGTAGTTGGCAGGCGCAGGGCAGCTTCAGTGATGTCAGCTCATTAGCACGTGGTGATATCCCCGGGGTTAATAAACTTAACGGCGATTTTTTGCTATCACCACAACTGATCCGCCTGCAGCTGGACAGTGTCGCCAGCGAGCTTAGCTGGGACGGGCTCTTTATCGATGCTACGCCATACCAGGTATTGTCGGCAACAATTTATGCCAAGCGCGATGTTACTGCAGGGCATGCCGGGGCAACATCATGGCAGCTCAGTATTCCAACGGTTAGTTTGCATAGCGACGAGCTACAACTGGATGCCAGCCTGCAATTAGGCCATGAGTTGAGTATAGTGGCGCGGTTACAGCAGCTGGATGCACAGCGTGCCTGGCAGTATTTTCCACAGCGCTATATGCCCCAGCTTACGCGTGAATATTTAACCACCGCGATAAAAGCCGGCAACCTGACAGATGCCACTATGCTGTGGCATGGCAAGCCTGCCGATTTTCCTTACCGTGAGCAGCAAGGCGTATTCCAGGTGCTGGCCACTTTACAGCACGGTGAGTTTAGTTTTGCGCCGGACTGGCCAGACATTAACGGTCTCACTGCGGAGTTGTGGTTTGAAAACGCTGCAATGCAGATCCAATCTGTGGCCGGGAGCCTAAGTGATGTTGCATTGCAGCGCAGCGTGACTGCGACTATAGCCAATTTGTTTCATGCCGATACCCTCGATATTCATATTAAACAGCAGCTTGAAGCCAGCACACTCACCGGACTGATGCTTCAGTCGCCGTTACAGCACACGCTGGGCAAAACCTTGCAATATTTAGGCGCAGAAGGGACGGTGAGTGGCGATGTCAAGCTGGCAATTGGTTTAAAACAGCCAGCAGTGGTAGCTTCGGGCTCGGTGCAATTTGCCGACAGCCGGTTATCGCTGCAGGCACCAGCACTACACTTTGATCAGCTTAATGGCAGTTTACACTTTAACAATGCGCATATTTGGGCCGAACAACTGCAGTTAGGCTGGCGCGGTGTCGACATGACAGCCGCCTTGCAGGGTGAGCAGACTGATAATGGCTATCAATTGGCATTGCAGTTGGCTGGCCAGCAAGGCGCCGGACCATTGCTGCAAACACTTTATGCGCCTGGCAGTGATTTAATTGCCGGCAGCGCAGACTGGCAGGTTCAGTTGGCGTTAAATTTGCCTGAGAGCGGCTTTACTTATCAGGCCGAGTTGCGCGCAGACTTAGAGCAAACGGCATTACTGCTGCCAGCGCCTTACGCTAAGGCCGTCGGCGAGCCCGCCGAGCTGGTGTTGACAGTAACCGGTGATGCCAATCAGTCGGCAATAGCGGCTCATCTGCAGCAAAACCTGCACTTTAATGCCATGTTTGAGCACGATAGCCAGCAGCTAAGCCGGGCAAATTTGAGCTTGGGGCCGGATGATGCTGCCCTGACTGCGGCAGAATTTACTATCAACATTGATTTGCCGCAGTTAGATGGCTTAGCCTGGTTCGACCTGGTACAGCAACAATTGCAAGCTAACGCCGACAATGACAACCCGGCATTGTTTCCACCATTATCACTTGTGCGGGGCACCGTGGCTCAGTTAGATATTGCCCCTGGCATCCGCCTGACTAACAGCGTATTTGAGCTAAAGCAGCAGCCAGAATTGTGGCAGTTGCAATTGAATGGTACCGAGATTGCCAGTCGTTGGCAGTTCAGTAAACAGTGGCAGCAGCAGGGCATTAATGCCACCTTAGATTATCTGCATTTGCCTATCAGCAGTGGCGATGATGTCAGCGAGCAAGCTGCAGACCTTACGCAGCAATTGGCATTAACCGCCCAACGTTGGTTTTTGCAGTTGCCGCCGTTGCAGCTAAGTTGTGCCGATTGCTCTGTGGGAAGCTATCGTTTTGGCCAGGTTAGCGCCAGTGCAATTAGCCTGGCCGACCGTTGGCAACTAACAAACCTGAGTGCCCGGTATAAGAAAAGCCAACTTCAGCTGGCCGGTTTTTGGCAGGATGACGGAATTGCAGGTTTCAGCCAGTTTAGTGGCCAGCTGCGCAGCGACAATATTGGCGGCATGCTGGATGAGTATCAGCTTACATCGGCTATCTCCGGCAGTACCGCCGATATCAACTTTAGCCTGGGGTGGCCGGGCGCACCCAATCAGTTTGCCTTAGAGCAGCTTTCTGGCGAGCTAGACTATGTTCTTGGCGAAGGCGCATTAACCGAAGTCAGTGATCAGGGCTCACGACTATTCTCCATTTTTAGTCTTGATTCATTACTACGTAAGTTACGGCTAGATTTTCGCGATGTATTTGCCAAAGGTTTTTTCTACAACAATATGAGCGGCAAGCTGGCTATTAGTCATGGGGTGGCGCAAACCAGCAATGCCAGTATCGATGGCGTGCCGGGAAACCTGCAAATACAGGGCTATGCTGATCTGGTGAGTAAAAATCTCGATTACCAGATGGCGTTTTCGCCTAAAGTTACCTCCAGTTTGCCGGTAATTATCGCCTGGATGGTAAACCCAGCTACCGGTTTGGCCGCACTGGCACTGGATGAAGTGTTCCAAAGTGCTGAAGTGATCTCAAAAATTAACTTTACCGTTACCGGCAGTTTTGCCAAGCCGGTCGTCACCGAAGTGAACCGTCATAGTACAGAGGTGCCTGTACCTGTGCGGGTTGCGCAGCCCGAGGCAATTATTGAATTACCTGCGCCGTCTCAGCCGGAATCAGATCGGCGGCAACCCCATGGCTAACTGGCGCTTGTCGGCTATTCAATTAACCAGTACTCCCAATCCAGAGTACAATTTGGCGCAGGTGGCGTTATATCTGCAGCAGATGTCTGAGCAGTTTAACCAGGATTTACCACATTTGGTGGCGTTGCCAGAATGTTTTGCCGTATTTGGCGGGGCTGATGGCCTGCAGTTGCAATATCAGGCAGCGTTGGGGCAGGGTGTTATTCAGCAAGGGTGTGCTGCGCTGGCGCAACAGTTTGGGCTGTATTTGCTGGCTGGCTCGTTACCTACAATCAGCGCTGATCCGCAGCGCTTTAGTGCCAGTAGTGTGTTATTTGCGCCAGATGGCAGCATAGTAGCAGACTACCAAAAAATGCACTTGTTTGACGTAGCCGTGCATGACCGCACTGGTAGTTATCGTGAGTCGGCAAGTACCAACCCCGGACAAAAAATTAGCCTGGCAACGGCTGGGCAGTTAAAGCTTGGCATGACGATATGCTATGATGTGCGCTTTCCCGGCCTGATGCAGGCATTGGCAAGTCAGGGCATGAATGTACTAAGCGTGCCATCTGCTTTTACCCGGGTAACCGGCGCCGCCCACTGGCACATATTGCTGCAAGCCAGAGCAATAGAAAACCAGTGTTTTGTGCTGGCGCCGAATCAAACCGGCACCCATGCTAACGGCCGTGAAACATTCGGCCACAGCCTGATTATTGACCCCTGGGGCCGGGTATTGGCCGATGCTGGCGAGCAGCCAGGTTGGATATCGGCAACAGTAGATTTAACAGAGTGCCAACGGCAGCAGGCAAGTATGCCGCTGGCACAACACAACCGATTTAACAGTGAGCTAAAACCATGACTGCACCAGAGCAGAACCTGATCACCGCCTCCGACCTGACAGACCAAGATTTGCAGGCCACACTGGGCTATTTGTTTGATCATCAGCTCGATTTTGCTGACTTATATTTTCAATCCAGCGTGCATGAATCCTGGGTGCTGGAAGATGGGCTGGTTAAAGATGGTTCCTTTAATATAGAGCGGGGCGTTGGCGTACGCGCGATCAGCGGTGAAAAAACCGGCTTTGCTTATGCCGACACCATCAGTGCTGTGGCGTTAAAGCAAGCGGCTAGTGCCGCGCGCGGGATTGCCGCCGCCGGCCAGCACGGTAGTGTAAAAGCGTTTAGCAAAACCGGCAACAGCAATATTTACCTGCCATGCGAGCCGCTGCAAAGCCTGACCAATACCGATAAAGTGGGTTTGCTGCATCAAATTGAAGCCTATATTCGTACCCTGGATAGCCGTGCAGAGCAGGTAATGGTGAGTTTGTCGGGGGTATATGAAGAAATTCTGGTCGCGGCCAGTGACGGCACCTACGCCAGCGATATAAGGCCATTGGTGCGGCTAAACTGTTCGGTACTGTTACAGCAAGGCGATCGGCGTGAACGCGGCAGTGCCGGTGGCGGTGCACGCACGTCTTATAGCTATTTCACCGAGGATGTTAATGGTGAACCACGCTGGCAGCATTACGCCCGTGAGGCAATACGGCAGGCTCAGGTTAATTTAACCGCCATCGACGCGCCAGCCGGCACTATGCCGGTGGTTTTGGGCAGTGGTTGGCCTGGGGTGTTGTTGCACGAAGCGGTAGGCCATGGATTAGAGGGCGACTTTAACCGTAAAGGTTCATCGACGTTCAGTGGCCGGATTGGCCAGCAAGTCGCCTCTAAGCTGTGCACTATTGTTGACGACGGCACCTTAGCTCACCGCCGTGGCTCGCTGAATATCGATGATGAAGGCGTACCAAGCCAATATAATGTGCTGATCGAAAATGGCATATTAAAAGGCTATATTCAGGATAAACACAACGCTATGTTAATGGGCGTGCCGCCGACCGGGAATGGCCGGCGCGAGTCTTTCGCCCATTTACCTATGCCGCGTATGACCAATACTTATATGCTGGCCGGTGACAGTGATCCGGCTGAGATTATCGCCAGTGTTAAAAAAGGCATATATGCGCCTAACTTTGGTGGCGGCCAGGTTGATATTACCTCGGGCAAATTTGTGTTTTCCGCCTCAGAAGCTTATTTAATTGAAAATGGCAAAATTACCGCCCCGATCAAAGGTGCAACGCTTATTGGCAATGGCCCTGAAGCTATGCAACAGGTATCAATGGTAGGGAATGACTTAGCACTCGATGCCGGTGTCGGTGTCTGTGGTAAGCAAGGCCAAAGCGTGCCGGTAGGTGTAGGCCAGCCTACACTGAAGCTGGATGCAATGACCGTAGGCGGCACGCAGTAAGGTGCCCGGCTTTACACATAAATACAGTAAATAGAATAAATCACAGGACTTAACGCAAATGGCAGCATTTGGCACCGTATTTACGCCGGAGATGATCCTCTCCCGTTTTGATAACAACAGCTGGACTGAGCCAAAAATAGTGGCAGCAGACAGCATTAGCCTGCATCCGGGCGCGCATGTGCTGCATTATTCCAGCACCTGTTTTGAAGGCTTAAAAGCGTTCAGGCACGACGATGGCGGTATTTACATTTTCCGCATGGACAAAAACGTCGCCCGTCTGGCGCAAAGCAGCGAGTTATTGTCGTTACCGAAATTCGATGGCGGCATGCTTAGCCAAATGATCCTGGATATTGTTAAGCGCTATGCCGCCGACGTGCCTAATCCGCCGGGCTCTATGTATATTCGCCCAACCCATATCGGCACTGAAGCTTCAATCGGTAAAGCCGCTGCGCCCAGCTTGCAATCAATGCTATATGTATTGTTATCGCCGGTAGGGGATTATTTTGCCGGTGGCGCTAAACCGTTACGTTTATTGCTGGAAGATAACGCCCGCTGTGCCTCGCATATGGGCATGGTAAAAAGTGGTGGCAACTATGCCAGCGCGCTGCAACCTATAATGAAAGCCCGTGCTGCAGTACAGGCTGATCAGGTTCTGTTTTGCCCGAATGGCGATGTGCAGGAAACCGGTGCGGCTAACTTTTTACTGATAGACGGTAATGAAATTATTACCAAAGCGCTGGATAGCAGCTTTTTGCACGGTGTTACCCGTGATTCTATTCTAACCTTGGCGCGTGATCGCGGTATGACAGTATCTGAGCGCGAACTGACAGTAGACGAGTTGTTAGAACGGGCTGCTAAGCCAGGTGCTGAAGCGGCACTGTCTGGCACAGCCGCAGTATTAACGCCGGTAGGTACCTTAATTCACAATGGTAAAGAATATCAGGTGGGTTCTGGCCAAGGCGGTGATACCACCAATGCGCTGCGTCAGGCATTGAATGCGATTCAGTGGGGTAAAACCGAAGATAAACACGCCTGGCTAACCAAAGTGTGTTAAATGTTGATGAACGCATAAAAAAAGGCCGCTTAGCGGCCTTTTTTAATCCTGAATAACCAGCGGCTTAATAAACTGAAACAATTCACGAAACGCTTTAGGCGGTTGCTGCTTTTCCTGCTCTTTCTTGGTATTACGAATAAGCTGGCGCAGTTGCTGCACATCGACATCGGGATAGCTAGCAATAAACGCAGTAATGGCGTCATTATCGTCCAGTAATTTATCGCGCCATTGCTCAACTTTATGAAATTGCCGGGTGGCAGCCTGGTTGGTGTTACGCAGCAGGGCCAAAGCTTGTTCTATTGGCTCTAAATCCCGCGTACGCATTAAGCGACCAATAAATTGAATATGGCGGCGTAGCGCTTCACGCTTATTGCTAAGCTTGTCGGCCAATTGCAGCGCGTCTTTTAATTCGTCGTCCAGTGGCACCCTGGCGCGTGAAGCAGCGCTTAGCGACACCAGCTCTTCACCCAGCTTTTGCAGCTCGTGCATTTCACGCTTTACCTGCGACTTACTCTTGCCTTCTTCTTCGTCCCAGGTATCGCCGTTAATAAAATCGGTCATCTTTGGTTCACTCTTAATAATAATGCCGCTAAGTATACATGATCTGGCGTGGCAACAGCAGCCAGCGTGAGCAGACTATGATAAGCTGAGCAGAGTTTTTTTCAGGCAGACATAACATTATGCACGTAACACAACCGACTATCTGGCAGGAAATTGACGAAGTAAAACAGGCCGTAGCCGAAGTACTGGCGCATGCTAAGCAACTGGGCGCCAGCAGTGCTGAAGCGTCGATGAGCCGAACCAAAGGCTTAAGTGTAGAAACTCGCCACGGCGAAGTAGAAACTGTTGAGTTTAATCAGGACGGTGGCCTGGGCATCAGTTTATATTTTGGTCAGCGTAAAGGCTCGGCCTCTACTGCCGATTTAAGCCCGCAAGCATTACGCCGCACCGTAGAAGCCGCAGCCGATATTGCCCGTTATACCTCAGAAGATCCCCATACGGGTATTGCTGAAGCGAGCTGGCTGGAAATGTCGCCGCCGGATCTGGATTTATATTATCCAGACAGCATTGGCACCGATGAGGCCATTGCTTTGTGTGCGGCCTCTGAAGCGGCAGCTTTTGCCACCGACAGCCGGATCACCAATTCCGAGGGCGCGTCATTTTCATCGCACACCGGTTTAAAAGTCTATGGTAACAGCCACGGTCAGTTGGTAGGCCATCCTAGCTCACGTCACAGCTTTAGCTGCGTGGTAATAGGTGAAGATGGCGACGATATGCAGCGTGATTACAGTTTCACTGTAGCGCGCCAGTATAGTAAGTTGCTGGACCCAAAACAAATTGGCCGCGAAGCCGCATTAGAAACCATTGCCCGGCTAAATGCGCGACAAATTGCCACGCAAAAAGTACCGGTTATTTTTCGGGCGGATATCGCCAGTAGCCTGTTTGGCCATTTGGTGTCGGCCATTAGCGGCGGCAGTATTTACCGCAAGTCGAGCTTCTTACTGGATAAAGTCGGCAAGCAAATTATGGCACCGTCGATTAGCATTTTGGAGCAACCACATTTAAAACAGGCGTTGGCATCCAGCCCTTTCGATGGAGAGGGGGTGAAAACCCGCGATCTGGCCGTTATTGAGCAAGGGGTACTTACCACCTACCTTACTACCAGTTATTCGGCACGTAAGCTGGGTATGGCCAGCACCGGGCATGCTGGCGGTATTCACAACTGGCTGGTGCAGCATGGTGATGAAGACTTACTGCAATTGTGTCGCACTATGGGCAAAGGCCTGCTGGTTACCGAGCTGATGGGCCAGGGCGTTAATACGGTCACCGGCGATTACTCGCGCGGTGCGGCAGGGTTTTGGGTTGAACACGGCGAAATCCAGTTCCCGGTATCGGAAGTGACTATTGCAGGCAATTTAGCCGATATGTTTATGCAGATGGCCGCAGTGGGCAACGATGTTGACCGCCGCGGCGGCGTGCTAACGGGTTCAGTACTGATAAGCCAAATGCAGGTAGCTGGCAGCTAAGTGTGCCACAGGCATTAAAAAGCCCCGCTGTGTTGCCACAGCGGGGCTTTTTTTGTCTACAGCATATTAATCTACTTTGGTTTTTAAACCACGGCGGATTAATAGCGCATCTGTGGTAGGTTCCTGGCCACGGAAGGCTTTGTAAGATTCCATCGGTGGGCGGGAGTTACCCACAGACAGAATGTTTTTCCGGTAGTTTTGGCCATTCTCTAGTTTCAGGCCGCCCTGGCTTTGTACAAACGCAAAGGCATCTGCCGCTAAAATTTCACTCCACATATAGGCGTAATAACCGGCAGAATAACCGCCGCCCATCGAGTGTGAAAAGAAGGTAGATTTATAGCGCGGTGGCACGGCGACTAAGTCGACACCGTGTTTTTTTAATGCTGCAGCTTCAAAGGCGTTAACGTCTTGCAGTGCTTCGTCGGCGGATAATGAGTGCCATTCCATATCTAATAACGCCGCTGACATATATTCCAACGTATCAAAACCCTGATTAAAGCTGCGCGAGTTCATAACTTTTTGCAGTAATTCTGCCGGAATGGCTTCGCCGGTTTGGTAGTGCTTGGCGTAGTTGGCAATGACTTCCGGGTTAGCGGCCCAGTCTTCTTCAAAGGTAGATGGAAACTCAACAAAGTCGCGTGATACCGAAGTACCCGCCAGCGTTGGGAAATTAACGTCAGAGAACATACCATGCAAGCCATGACCCAGCTCGTGGAACATGGTAGTCACATTATCATAGCTAACCAGCGTAGGTTCTCCTGCTGGTGCTTTAGGAATATTCATTACGTTTACCACCACCGGTTTTTGCCCGGTTAAATGTGACTGGCCCACAAACGAACTCATCCATGCACCGCCACGTTTACCTTCGCGGGCAAAGTAATCGGCATAGAATATCGCCAGGCTGGTGCCGTCGGCATCAAACAGCTCGTAAGCTTCAACGTCAGGGTGGTATACCGGCAAGTCTGGCCGCGGTGTAAAAGTAACGCCGTACAAGCGGTTCATGGTGTAAAATACGCCATCTTTTAATACGCGGTTAAATTCGAAATACTGTTTAACTTCGTTTTCATCCAGCTCAAATTTGGCCTGGCGTACAAACTCGGCGTAGTACTCCCAGTCCCATGGTTGCAGTTCAAAATTACCACCTTTTTGCTTAATCATTTCTTGAATAGCCGCGGCTTCTTTGTTGGTGTTGGCAACTACGGCAGGCACCATGCTACCTAACATATCAAACACCGCTTGTGGTGTTTTTGCCATTTGCGCTTCTAAGCCATAACTGGCCCAGTTGTCATAACCTAACAGCTTGGCGCGTTCGGCCCGCAGTTGTGCTAAGCGTGCTACTAACGGCCGGTTGTCTGTATCGCCACTTTGCGCACGGTTGGCAGATGCTTGCCACACACGCTGGCGCAACTCGCGGTTGCTCAGCTGAGCTAATACCGGTTGGCGTGTAGTATTGGTAATGCTAAGTAAGTACTTACCTTCGTGACCAGCAGCTTTAGCAGCATTGGCTGCTGCCGTAATTTGCGATTCAGATAAACCATCCAGCTCTGCTTTGGTTTCAACTACCACAGCGATCTTTTTAGTTTCAGCCAGCAGGTTTTGTGAGAATTGGTTGGTTAGGGTGGAATGCTCTTCGTTCAGGGCGCGGATAGCGGTTTTTTGCTCGTCGGTCAGTTGGGCGCCGGCGCGCACAAAACGTTCATAATAAACTTCAATTAACCGCACCGACTCGCTGTCGAGCTTTAAGTCGTTACGTTGGTTATACAGGCTCTTTATGCGGGCGAACAGCTGCGGATTCAGGTTAATGTTGTCTGAATGCGCTGCCATTTTCGGGGCTAACTCTGACTGAATTTCGCGCCGTTGTGGGTTAGAGTTTGAGCCGGCCAGGTTATAAAATATGCGAGAAACCCGCGTCAGTAGCTCGCCGCTTTTTTCCAGTGCTACCAGTGTATTGTCAAAAGTCGCCGGCGCCGGGTTGTTAGCGATGGCCAGTACTTCTGCCATGTGCTGCTGCATACCCTCGACAAACGCCGGTAGGAAATGGTCATCGTTTATTTCAGTAAAATTAGGTGCTTCATATTGCAAGGTGCTTTTAATCATTAGCGGATTACCCGAATTGGCCTCTGCTGTGTTGCTGGCTTCAGCCGTTGTTTGCTGATTAGCGGTTTGTTGTGGCGCCGTGTTGTCAGAGCAGGCACTAAGCGCCAGCGCTGCGGCCACGGTAGTGGCTATAAGTGTTTTACGCATGTTGTAACTCCCTGGAAGATGAAAGCATAGTTATAGTAAGTGCGCTGCAGCGCGGGTTGTTTCGAGTATGCCAAAAAGCAGCGCAGAGTCATTGGCTTTGCAGCCAGTTGCCAACAAATTAAGATAAAAGCCCGTCTAGGGCAAGGTTACTGGCTGTATTGCGGCATCAAAAGGCAGGTCGAGGTAAAAACAACTTCCTCGCTGTTGTCCGGGCGTATAGCCAATATCGCCGTGCATATTTTGCATTAAATGCCGGCTAACGGCCAATCCCAGCCCTGTGCCCGAATATTCACGGCTATCTGAGCTATCTGCCTGGCTAAACCGGCTAAATAGCCGCGGTACAAAATCTTGCTCTACACCTTTGCCCTGGTCATGTATGGCGATGCGAATAAATTTCTGCTGCTGCAACACTTGCACCGTTACGCTGCTGTCTGCAGGTGAAAACTTTAACGCATTATTCAATAGATGCAGCACCACCTGCTTTAACCTGCCCGCGTCGACCCGAACCACTGCCTGCTGCAGTGCTTCGGGGCAATCCAGCCGCAACTGGGTGCGATGCTGCTGGGCAATCACCTGCGCTTCGTCTATGGCTTGTTGCACAACGTCCAGCAGCTGCAATGGCTCAAGTTGCAGCAACATATTGCCACTGGTAAGTTTCTCTACATCGAGCAAGGTATTAACCAGCTTATTTAACTGCTGACAATGGCTTTGCGCCAGTTGCAGCATGCGCAGTTGTGAGGCATTAAGCTCGCCCAGCGCGCCGCCTACGGCCAGCCCTAACGCACCCGAAATAGAGGTAAGTGGAGTGCGAAGTTCATGGCTTACGGTAGAGATGAATTCTTGCTTTAACTGTTCGTTTTTTTGCCGCTCTGACAGGTCCCGCAATACTAGTAGCTGCCGCGGCTGTTGGTGCAGGCGGATATTAGAGCGGCTAACAGATAGCGGAAATATGCTGTTGTCGCGCCGGCGGCCGCCGGTTTCATATTCGGCTTTGGTGGTGGAGGTGGCACTGTATACTTCATCGACATATTGCGGTTCGGCCAGCAATACCGACCAATGCTGCCCCGGCAGCGACGTGCCCGTATAGCCAAACATGGGGTAGCAAGACCGGTTTACCTGCTCAATAATGCCCTCGGCATTGGTGGTAATAACAGCGTCGGTAACATTATCCATAATAGTGCGCAAGTACACTTTGTCGCGCTGTTGCGCCACGACACTTTTACGTAAATGCTGCCGTGACATAAACAACCAAGCCAACAAGGCCAATAACAGTGCCGTAACGCTATATGCCGCCCAGCGAATTTCAGCACTGCGCTCAGATACCGGTGACAGCGAGCGCACAGCCATTTGCCAAAGCGCACCGCGTAAGCTAATGGCCAATAGCATGCTGTCATCATAGAACAAGCGCTCATCACCATAGAAGGCGGGGCCGGCCTTACCTGCAGAGTTTAAGCTACGAATAGCGACCTGCACGCCTTGCTCAGTGGTTTGACGTTGCAGCAGGCTCCACACCGACTCTATATCCACCACCGTGCTGATAATGCCCCAATAATTGTCGGCGTTCAGATACACCGGCAGCCGGTAAATAAAGGCAGTGCCGCCCTGAATCAGCGATATAGGGCCAACTAACCGCGCTTCGCGCTGCGTGATAATGGCGGCAATATCAGGCCACTGTTCTTTTAAATCCGGATAGTAGATGCCGATGGCTTGTTCATTGCCAATAAGCGGGTAGACATAACGCAAGGTATTGGCGGGCGCGACGCCAATATTGCGGATATGGCGGGCCTGATGCGCCAATTCTGGCAGCAGCAAATGCATTTCGGCCGGTGAAATGTCACCGTTTCTGGCCTGCACATGCGCTGTTAGGCCAATGGTAAGATAAAGCGGAATGTTTAATTCAGATTCAATAAGCGCACGCAGCTGGCCAGCACTAGCTATTTCATGACGCAGCTGTTGGCTGCGCGCCACTTGCCGCTCGTGCTCGACTAGCCTTTCAGTAGCGTAAATAGCCACTACAGCGAGCAGAATTAACAGCAGCCACTGCCAGGCAGACAGAAATAATTTATTACTCATCAAATACTGATTTACACCGGAAAGAACAGCCAACACTCACTTTAGCCCCTAGTGCCCGAGCTTGTAAATACGCCAGGTAAAACTGACCGTTGAAAAAACGCGCAGCTAAGCAATAGACACGCACCATAAGGCTGTCTATAATGCGCAGCTTCTGCCAAACAGCAGATTGTGCACCCGTAGCTCAGCTGGATAGAGCGTCGCCCTCCGGAGGCGAAGGTCCCGCGTTCGAATCGCGGCGGGTGCACCAAAACAATCAACCACCTTTACGGTGGTTTTTTGTTTTTGGCCCCCTGCCCAATGAAAACTCGTTGTTCGACAAAAACGTCGGGAACGTTTTTGAACAGCTTCGCTGGCCTGAAAGGCGAGGGCAGGAAAGCCCGAGTAATCGCGGCGGGTGCACCATATAAATCAAGGCCTTAGCTTAAAGGCAGGGCCTTTTTTTATGCCTGCAAGAAAATTTTATAGCGTATTTATAGCATTTTTATTATGGGTTTAGCAGATTGGGATAGTTTATCTGTACGAACGGATTACTTTTGTAAGACTAACTAAGCCATACTGATTAACCAACAACTCCTATTGTTCTTTATCTAGTTCATCACCAGCAGCATCCATATTTTCTCTGTTTGACTCATCGATAATTTCAGCAATATAAAATTCGTTTGGGTTTTCTCCGTATGCCCCCTCGACAATAAGTCGAACTTCTGTTGTACCTTTTGTTGAGTTATACAAGCCTTCCTCGGGTAATTTGCTCATGATTTTCCTTTAATTTGGCCAGTCTTAAGTTTTATAAAATGTATTCACGTATGCGTAAATTTTATCGAAATCAGGTAGCTCTCCTTCGATTTCGTCTTTTAAGGTGTGATATTCAGCTTTTGACGCCAGTTATTTTTAGAGTGTATTACCAACCAGCTGTTTAAATCCGACGATATTCGACAATGTTCATTTAGCCGTACATATTGGTTTCTAGTTGTTGAGAAAATAAATTCTATTTTTGACGTTGTTAGTTCTATTACGCATAATTGATTAAAATGCTATTATTGGCTTTACCACCTTGCCGCCTTAATTTTCTTAAAGGGAGCCTAGTCTTGGATCTACAGGTTATAAAAGCTGACAGACTGTATATCAAAGTTGCTCAGCAACTTTCAAAACTTATTCGAGATGGAGGTATTAAGCCAGGTGAAAGATTTCCGGCTGAGAGAGATTTAGCCGTCAAGCTTGGGGTTAGTCGCCCGACAATACGTGAAGCTATGATTGCGTTAGAGCTCTCAGGGATTATCGAAATCAGAACTGGGTCGGGTATTTATGTTACCGGAAAGAAGCCCAGTCTTGAAACTATCGACAGGGGTATTGGACCGTTCGAAATACTGGAAATACGTTACATTGTTGAATCTGAAGCTTGTGCTTTGGCTGCTGAGCGAATTACAGACGAACAGCTAGAACAATTGCGGCAAGCTCTGCGCGAGATGGAAGAAGAAGAAAAGCAAGAAGATGCGACAGAAAAAGCCGATTGGAAGTTTCATAGTATTATTGCAGAGGCTTCGCAAAATAGCGCTATCTACCAAGTGGTGAATTGGCTTTGGGAACTGCGTAACGAGTCGGTATTAAGCACGTCATTTTTAGAAAATATTCGAAAGGAAGGTATTCATCCATCCCTCAAAGACCATCGGCGCATTCTTGAAGCTTTAGAGAAAAGAAATGCCGAACGAGCCAGGATTGCCATGAAGAACCATATAGATAATGCTACATCTGCTGCGGCAGCCCATTTTGGGCCTGACGCATCTTAACTCGTAAACCGTCTTTTTTCTGAAATTTTCGATGTTTGAAAAGCAGCTATCCAACACACTGGATAGATTTAGTTTTCATGCTGGGCAGCTACCTTTAGATAAACCCCCTTTACGCTTTGACTAATAAACTCTAGTACAGTGGGGGTGTCACCAGGATAAAAGACTATCGATGCGTAGCCGCTGGAAAACTGAATATTATCAGTACCCGTTGGAGTGCCTTGATGCGTGCTGAAAAAGCCTGACTCTGTAAGGTTGGAGAAGAAGGCTCTTTCATTAAAATTCAATACTCTTAAACCATCTTCGTCTAAAGCCTCCGCCGCTATGAGTAGGCTACCATCTTCAAGATTACTATAAGTCAGTTCAACTCGCTTTAGTTTGCCGTGAGGTGTTGGTTGGTAATCAACCTGTAAGCTATCTTCTACTAAAAGATTGTCAATTTTCCCTATAACCTTCAATTTATTTGTACCCTTCACAAATGGAACTTGCCAAACTAATCCTGCAGCAGGGAAGAGCGTTACGTCTCGTTTTTTTACACCTAAGCTTTGGCCATTCAAAAATAACTCTGCGGTGTTCGTATTGCAGTAAACTCTTACTGGTCGGCCATTTTCTGAGCCCTGACGCTTTGTCCAAGTTTTTGACATAATGTAGCAAAAGGGAGTGTCTGACCAATAGCTGGCAAATACGTAATAGGCGTCTTTGGGTTTGCCGTCTCGTGTTAATAGTCCCTTTTGATTAACGTACGGGATGGGGTTTTCAGGTCGAAGCGGTGTAGCAAAGTCCCTGAATGCCCACTGTGCATTGCCCGCAAAACCCGGTGTTGACTCTGAAAGTCTCAGATGCCAGTCGAAAAGGTCAACGATGTAACTTTCGCTCCAATCTGAAGCGTTGGCAATGCTTGTTGTGCCAGCTTGGTTCATCGCATCTTGAGCACTGACTCGTATTTCATTAAATCCGTTTGGACCTATTGGGCTTTCTGTATGACGGCCTACATGGCTTGAACCTCCATATTCCATATGAACAAAGTGTGGATACTGTTTCATCGTGGCAGCTAAAGCGTCGCCATACTGACCATAAGCGCCACCATACCAACCCATCCAGATGGATGGTGAGTATGCATCGACAATATCAGCTCCAGGAGGATACTTTCGCAACGTCGTTAAACGGGATTTATCTAACGTTTTTACTAGGGTGTTCAACTTTTGCAAATACGGGGTAACTACTTCAGGGGCGCCACCGCCAGGAAAATCTTCCTCCCAATCCATCTCATTCCCAAGTGACCAAAACGCTATGCTTGGATGATTGTAATTTTGTTTAATCTGTTGTTTGAGATAGCGTTCAGTATTGTATTCCCAATCTGTGCCGCCTTTACCGCCACGAACCCACGGTAGCTCATCCCATAAAATCAAACCGAGCTCATCAGCAGCACGGTAAACCTCAGGATCTTGCGGATAATGTGCCAGTCGGACGAAGTTTGCGCCCATGGCTTTAATTTGCTGCATATCGGCACGATGTTGCTCATTGCTAAGAGCGGAACCTTTTCCAGCAATTTCTTCATGCCTATGGGTGCCCCGGATCAACAGTTTCTTTCCGTTGAGAAAAAAGCCTTGATGAGGTCGCATTTCAAACCATCGATAGCCAAAACGATCATCTATTTGATCAAGCAGATTGCCTTCTATATCGTAAATTGCAGCTTGTAATCGATAGAGTTTTGGGTTGTCTACTGACCAAAGCTCTGGGTTAACGATGTTGGGCATTTTGATCTGAATTGTTTGTAATTGGCTTTCAAATTCGATTGATTGCTGGTTCAGAGCCACCTCAGTATTATCTGGAGCCAGTATTTTGCTTTTAAGTATTAGCGTTCTGGGCTCTGGATTTGCTGAATTAATCGTGACTGAAAACTCTGTGCTGGGCTTTCCGGTTTGAACTTGTGAAGTACTAACTTCAAGCTGCTGTAAAAATGTGTCCGGCAAAGTTTTCAACCACACGTCTCTGGTGATGCCTCCGAACAGCACAAAATCTGCTTTTTGTGAGGGAATAAGATTGGGATCATAGCTGTTATCTACTCGAACCAAAATCTCATTAACGTTCTCTTGCAATAACAAGGGGGTAAGCTCTATGTCAAATCCGAGATAACCGCCTACATGCTCACCTGCCAAATGGCCATTTACGTATACACTGCTACGCATATTGGCACCTTCAAAATGCAGAATGCGTCGTTGTTTGGTCGTTGGAGTCAGACTTGTACGGTACCAGCTGGCACTTCGCCTGTATCCAGGTAATGGGTCAACTGAATCTGTTGTATTCCAACTATGAGGTAGTTCAACGGTTTGCCAGTTTTTTTGTGCTAAAGCTACATTAACATCTGTCGTGTGATGTTGTAGATATTGCCAGTTCTTATTGAATAGCTGTGTTTGGCGAAGTTTCATATGTGCGTCATTCGCATGGGCTTGAACTGAAGCCGTGCTCATAAAAGCCAAAAGTAGCATTAAGAACGCATAAATAATGCGGCCGGAGATACCTTGAAGTAACAATTGAGTATCAGAATTTCTTGCTATAACCATCAGAAGTTCTCCGACCTTTTTCAAATAATGCCAGCTCTGTTTTAATATGCGCAGAGACTGAATTCAGAAGTATTTGCAGCGATTGGCTGGGGTAAACCAAATAACAATGCACATTGGGCGGTTGTGGTAGGGTACGCATCCAAGATAGATTGATACTCAGAGGTTGGAATATCATAAGCTCTAGCCAGATCAGGTAGCACAGGAATTAACCGAAAGAGCTCAATTTGCTTTTCCTGTTTACCACCCCAATTTTGAGAACTCTTTGTGCGAGTCAGTATGTATTCGATAGCAGCTTTTATTGTTGGCGATTCAGCTTGGGGGTGATGCCACAAATCAATGCCGACTTTTGGTGCTATGGATGCCAATCCGACAAACGCCTGCAGATTAAATACGCTGTAATGAAATGGACGGGTACGACCTAACTCGTGAGGTTGTTGACCATCATTTTCAACTTGTTGCTTAAGTAGCTTAGTGGCATGTTTAACTTGCTGATGAGCAATGTCATGTTTCCCTACATAAATAGCCACGATAGCGGTTTGTAATGCATAAAAGGTTGCGTGGTTGTTGTGTGTGTTTCGTTCTTCAATACCAAGAGGGCTATTAACCAGCCAATCCAGATAGGTCGAAAACCACTGAAGTAACTTTCTGTTATCGACTTCGCTTAGTGCCGCAGACGACTGAATTAATCGGATGCCGTCAATCACACGGTATAGATACCACATATCAATAATACCAATACCGCGGCCATCGGTTATACCCGGTATAGCCTGAGCATAGTTTAAATGAGGGTTCATATAGGTGGCTTCATCCAGAAACCAAGCTTTTATTAAGGTTGCTGCTTTTTGCGCATACTCGGGTTTGTCCGTAAAAAAATACGCGGTTGCAAGGGTAGTTACTGCATCACTAAATTGTTTAAATGCAACTTTGTCTTGCTCCGGTTCTCGTGATGCTGGGTTAATTTTCCCATCGATTTTGACCCATGGTTTACCGTCGGCTTTAGACGGATCGGGCCACCAATATGGGCCAAAGCTAAAGTAATCGTGTTTATTCCCACTGGCTGGCAAGATGTTTTTATTTACGATAGTAAATATGGACACTGATAATAATTCAGTTGCCGCCTTATCTAAGGAAGCTATGGCTGACAGCGTTCTGATGTCGCCTTGCTTTGCCCGAATCTTTGTCTGCTGCAACGCGGACTCAGATAGTCGGATAGGTTCATTCAAATACGCTTTTGCCACTAACTCAGCGTCTTGTTGAGCGTGACAAATAAATGCCACGAAAAACAACATGCAACTAATTGCAGTTGAAAAGATTACATTCATACCGTCACCTATTAGTTTGCGTTTTGGCCTAGCTTTATGACTTCCGATGCCGCAAGCAGGAATGCGCCTGTACCATAAAGCTGAGTATCATGTTCAGTGGCGCTACCTGGCGCATAGGCAACTTGTTGAACCCAACCAATCCGGCCACTCTCATCTACGCTGTTAACCAGCGACTGCCAACCTTTTTCTATAGCGGGCACAAAGGTTGATTTATCTAGTAGGCCTTGATTTACTCCCCATGCCAGGCCAAATACTAACAAGCCGGTGCCACTGGATTCAGGTGTTGCTGAGCCATTGCTTTCTAATAGTGATGATGGCCAACTTCCATCAACATTTTGAAGTGCTAATAATCGATTGCTCATTTTAGTGAACAGCTCCACATACCGTGAGCGAGGTGTGAAGTCTGCAGGTAAGTATGAAAGTGTTCTTGCCAAACCAGCAAGTACCCAACCATTGCCTCTTCCCCAGTAAATAAGCTGCCCTTGAGGGTCTTTACGCTCAAAGTAACGGCTATCTCGTAAATAAAGTTGTTGTTCTGAACGGTATAAATAGTCTGTTGCCAACCAGAATTCTTTATCCATAAACTCTAGATATTTGTTGTCGCCAGTTAGTTCTGAAAGTTGTGCAAATACCGGAGGTGCCATAAAAATTGCGTCCGCCCAGCACCACCGTTGTGTGCACCAAGGATCGTCATATGTGCGGTAAGCAAGCTCAATATTCTCATGCTCTGTTGATTCAAAATTGAGAGTTCTCTGGCTCGGATTTGCGACGACCCAATCTAACGTCTCTTTGAGATGTCGAATCATATTGGGGTTTTTATATTGTCGATATAAGTCCATGTATACTTGGCCAATGGCGTGATCATCAGCGTGATAAACTCGGGGGCCTAGTTGCCAATCATTTACCGCTGAAATATTACGTACGGTTTGGTTATATATTTCATTTTCAGAGGCTAATGCCCAAGCTGAGAGTCCGATATGCAACGTCGCGTATATCCAGCCTTGAGGCAAAGCACTCGCTCGATCTTCAACCCGCATTTGATTTGAACGAATGTCATACTGAGCTAGCTGCCAATCAGCAACTTGATTAGCGACCTGTATAATTGCTTCAGAGGTTAATTCAGAGCTATAACTTAGAGGGGCTGTACCAGGCTTTTGGTATTTAATTGGTTTATACCATGTAGCAATAGGTAGTTGATCCTTTGCGCCACTATTATTCGAATCGTTCTTATGATCTGCAGTGCAGCTAGAGCATAGTGTCACGCTGGCTAAAGCCAGGCCAGTAAGTAATTGCTTCATACAACTCCCCTTTGTCTTTTTAAAAATTTGCCACAATAGTTATGATTTCTGGCAAGGTGGCATTACCAATTTTGTTAGGTTATAGTCTGCTCAAAAAAAAGTCTACGATTATTTGAAACACAGGGGGAGTTGATGAAGACCATACCGTTGATAGTATGTATGACACTACTAGCTGGCATGCTAGTAGCAGCGAATGAGCTGAAAAACGTGGCGCCAACAGAGTGCAAGATGTCATTCAAAGTCACAAACACCTTAGCGCAATATCGTGCTAGCGCACCGATTTATATATCCTTAAAACAGCTAGGTTGTCATTCAATTTATAAAGAGACGACAGACTACTTCACTGAAATATCTGGTGAGCCAATGCCAAACCAGCAGGTTGACACTGATCATGATGGTATTGTCGACTCTATACTTTTACTTGTCGATTTCGAAGCTAATGCCTCGCAGACTATTGAGTTTACTTCTTTACTGCAAGGTCGGTTACGTTTATCTCAGAGTCAAAAGACACAAGCGGAAATGGCTGTGAGAGTTGGCGGTAGTCGTGGTGAAGATGGTGTATACAGCGGTGGTCATTATCAGCAAGTGGACGAAATGACCGAACCTGAAGATCATGTAATTGGTGATAAATTATTTAAATATGAAGGGTTTGGATGGGAATCTGATCAGATTGCATATCGCTTTTATTTTGATGAGCGTGGGCTAATCGATATCTTTGGCAAACTGACTACAGATTTAGTTTTACAAGGCGTTGGTCTGGATGGCAGTGATTATCATGCTCTTGCCGAATGGGGGATGGATATATTAAAAGTTGGACCTTCACTGGGTCTAGGGGGTATTGCCGCCTGGCAAGATAACACTTTGCTCCCACCAACGGCCTTAAGCTCTCAATCTGTAAAGATATTCAGCGAAAACTTGCAGTCTGCGGCATTATTGGTGCAGCGAGGGTGGCGGGTAGGTAATAAGCTCTATGATATTAAACGGTATTTTAGTATTACGGCAGGGTCTCATCTTACTCATGCTTTCGTTAGTTCTGACAATTTATTACCCCACCTTGCTGTAGGTATCGTTAAACACGGTGTTGAGCGACTTGATAATTTGGCCTCTAACAGTGAATGGAATTACATAGCTACCTATGGCCAACAAAGTCTTGCAAATGATCAGTTGGGGATGGCGGTCTTTTTTCGCCAACGTGATTTAATGAATGTTACGTCTGATACGCATAATGAACTGGTAATTTTAAGACCATCCAGATCAGTGGAGTATTACTTTGGAGCGCGCTGGGCAGCGCAAAACCAAGGAGTTGAAAACATAAGTGATTTTAAACAATACCTTGAGTCTGTATTACTGGAATTGAATAACCCCATAAAAGTAGTCCAACTGAAACGTTAGATACAAAATTGCTTTATTTCAAAAAGTCGCGGCTTGTCAGCCGCGTATGCCTTGCGAACCTTGTCGCGTCAAATTTGTAATGTCAGTTTACATCTCAGTTCTGGTCAATAATTAAACATAAAACCCTTCTTAAAATTGGTAAGGCCGCTTGACAGTAAGTCAGGGTTGGTTCACTATCGTACAGTCATTGGGTTAGCGCTGTACTAAATCTGATGACAAAAAAGCCAAAATAAAAAACAGCAATATTTTAAGACGGGAAGGACGGGGTAATATGAAAATGGTTAGCGATAAAGCAACACAACGACAATTTACCAGAACGTTAATAAGCACTTTTGTTGCTCTTCATTTATCAAGTGCCTTTGCACAAGATAGCGAAAATTCCAGTGCTGGTGTTAACAAAGACGAAGCGTTAACGACGGCCGAACAAATTGAGGTAATAGAGGTTAAAGCTCAATTTAGTCGCAATTTAACAAGTGCGTTAAATGTGAAGCGAAGTGCCTCAACGATTGTCGATGGTATTTCTGCTGATGATATCGGTACCTTGCCAGCTCTTGATTTAGGTGAAGCTCTGCAGGCAGTTCCTGGGGTGCAATTGAACCGGGAAGGTGAGCGTCGCGAGTCCAGCATTAACTTACGCAGTCTTCCATCTGGTTTTGTGTTAAATACCGCTAACGGACAAACCTTTTCCAATCCCACCCGCAGTGAAAAAGCTTTTGGCGCACCAACACCATTTGGTGCTTTTGACCCTGCCATTTTTAACGGTGTTGATGTAATTAAGACGCAAACTGCTGCTATGCAAGAGGGAGGGATTGCAGGCACAGTTAATATGATTTTACCTAAAGCGCTTAGCAAGAAAGATGGTGCTTTAGCGGTTTCTGTAGCTGGTCGCAATGAGGAGTTGGCCGATACGATTGATGCCGAATTTGTTGTATCAGGCTCTAAGCATCTAATAGCAAATAAACTGGCTATTTCTGGCACCTTAGCAACATCTGAGCAAACATTTCGCAGGGATACGATTAAAATTAATAGGTACGACAATATCCCAACCAACAGCAACTTTGTAGGAGCTAATGGCGAAAACTATGCGCAGTGGAAAGCAGCAAGTGGTATTCCAGACAATGCGGTTACTAAAATGCCTGGTGAGTTGCGTCAGGGCTCTGAGCTAAACAGCGGCATAAGAACATCCTTTTCTGGTAGTTTGGAATTTAAGCCAACAGATGAGCTGAAATTTGGTGCTCAGGTAGTCTATACCGAGCGTGATATGGATGAAAATGGCCAGCAAGAAATTGACATCCGGCCGCGTAATTCAGGAGTTAAAATTACGCCGACATCCGCACCATTTGATACAGGTAGCGTAGATGCCAGCGGCAGACCAATTTATTCCGTTAGTGATATCAGTTTTAGTAATCTTAGTTATGGCTATACCTCTCGGGTATTTGATTTATATGAGCAAACTCAAGCGGCTATTCTTGATTCAGAGTGGGTGGGTGATGTTTGGGATCTGGACGCTGCCGTAACAGTTTCTAAGTCGAAAAACCAGTTAAACGAAATCCTTTATGCACCTAGATTCGAGCCGATGACAGGTAGTGGCAACAATGGTATTACGGGCAAGCTGCATACCGGTTTAGGAAATATTAAAGACTTTTTAGTTGAGTTGAATAACTTTGATAACCTGAATCTAAATCAAAATTGGCGAGTTTTAGATACTGTAAGTTCTGCCGGTGTAACCAGTCTTGTAGACAACAATAGGGTTCAGGCGCTCATTACTGGTAGTTATGAAGTTATAGAGCGTGATGCAAATGCTGTTGAGTTCAATGCCAAGCGAGCTATTGAGCTTGGGATCTTCAGAAATGTGCAGTTTGGGTATCGTTATTCTCAGGAAACTCAAGATTCTGATCGGTTCCGCAGTTCTCCAACCGGGCTTGAACTTACCGGTATTTTGACTAATGAAATTCGCATGGATCCAGCGTATGCCTCACAATCAGCATTTTTTGGTGGTGACGCTCCTGGGATCGCAGGTGCTGGACAAGGTTGGTATGCATTAGATGTAAGAAGTTTAAACGCAATGCTTACTCAGACTATTGGTAATGTTAATCCAGATCCTGTCACCGGAGAAATCGCTGCAAGGGTGCCATATTCGAATTTGGTCGCTCGCGGTGGGCAGCAAAGTGCAGGTCTGGTTTATGACGTTACATTGGACACTTCAGCTTTGTATCTAATGAGTGATTTTGGTTTTGACGTTAAAGGTATGAATGTAGAAGGCAACATAGGTGCTCGCTACGTAAAATCCTCACAAGACGCAATTGCACCTTTTTATCCGTTTGGTGCTGTCGATATTAACAACCCACCTGCAAAGACAGTAAGCAATGACTATGACTATTTACTGCCTAGTACAAATTTGGCTATAGATGTCACTGAAGACTTCAAAGTACGTTTTGCTTATAACGAGTCAATATCACGACCAAATATTCGCGCTGCAACCCCATCTACCCGTATAGATGCTGCTCGTCCTGGAGAGGTTAATGTGACCTTGCCGGGTGCTGATGTCGACCCGTTCTCAGCTAAATCTTATGACATATCTTTAGAATGGTATAACCGTGAAGGCAGCGCAATTACGCTGGCTTTATTCAGAAAGGATGTCAGTGATTTCTTCACCTCAGTAGCAAGCTGCGATGAAGCAATTCTGGAAAGTTATGGCATCGATTTAGGAAATATCACGACTGGCAGTGGGACCTGTGTCACTGATGGTAATGATGCATACAACAATGTTGACCCAGATTACATTCTTGATGGCGATAATGTAAATGTCTCTCAAGTTCGCAACACCGATGCCAAGATTAAGGTGCAGGGATATGAGCTTTCTATTCAACAAAATCTTAATTTCCTGCCTTATCCATGGAACGGTTTTGGCGGCATTATCAACTATTCAAACACCTCACAGGATTCTCCGTTAGAAGCTCGTATCCCTGGCATATCTGAAGATACCTTCAACGTTATTGGTTATTACGAGCAAGGGCCTTTTGGTATTCGTTTGGCATATAACTATCGCTCAGAGTATGAACTGGAAAGCGTTGGCACCTTTAACGGTGAAGGCAACAAAAATGTCAAAGCTGCTGGGCGGTTGGATTTATCAGCGTACTACAAAGTAACTGACAATCTGACAATTAGTCTCAAAGGCTACAACCTGACCAATACGCTTTACGAAGAGTATCAAGATACAGAGTATCAACCACGAGCCACTCATTACGACGGCCGTACCTTTGTGCTGCAAGCGGGTTATAAGTTTTAAGTTACACGCAGGTAGTACCAAAGTGGTACTACCTGCTGAAACTTCGTTACGTATTTTTATTTGCATCGTTTGATTACAGGAATTCAATATGCAGGAAACATGGCGTTGGTTTGGCCCTGACGATAACATTTCGTTGGAAAAGATCATGCAAGCAGGCGCAAGTGGTATTGTTACATCGCTGCATCATATACCAACGGGTGAGGCCTGGCCTTTAGCAGAAATTGAAGCGAGGAAGCAGCTGATTGAGCAAGCTGGCTTGACCTGGAGTGTTATTGAAAGCATTCCAATGCACAATGATATAAAAACCCGTAGTGGTAATTACAAGCAATATATTGAAAATTATAAAGAGTCAGTAAAAAATGCTGGTAAAGCTGGTGTTGGCTTGGTGTGTTATAACTTCATGCCAGTTGTCGATTGGACCAGAACCAACCTTAAATATACCTTGGCCAACAGTAGCCAAGCGCTGCGTTTCGAAATGACAGATTTTGCAGCCTATGATGTTTTCATTTTGCAACGTGATGGCGCTCGGCAAAGTTATTCTCAAGAAGTGATGACCCGAGCGACTGAGCGCTTTGCACGGATGACTGAAGAAGAGAAAACGCTTCTTGAGCAAAACATTATTGCTGGTTTACCTGGTGGTGAAGGTTCCTATACCCGAGACAGTATTCGTCAGGCTATTGCACAGTTTATATCGTTAGGTACTGAAGGCATGCGCCAAAATCTTTTTGCTTTTTTGCAAGAGGTGATACCTGTTGCAGAAGAGTATGGCGTGAAGATGTGTATCCATCCTGACGATCCTCCATTTTCACTGTTTGGATTGCCGCGAGTTGTATCTACTGCTGAAGATGCCCGAAAAATTCTAAAGACGGTTCCAAGTGAGGCTAATGGTCTTACTTTGTGCGCTGGCTCTTATGGTGCCCGCTGTGACAACAATTTGGTCGAGATGGCGACCGAATTTGGTCCCCGTATTCATTTTGTACATCTAAGAAACGTTATTCGCGAAAGTGACGGTTCGTTCTATGAAGCCGAGCATTTAAAAGGTGATAACGACATGGTCGGTTTGGTTGATGCGTTATTACGTGAGGAGCGTCGTCGGGCTAAATCTGGAGAGGCAGGTATGGCTATGAGACCTGACCATGGACACTTAATGGCGGATGAGATCAATCAACCAGGTGTTAAGCCGGGGTATTCCTACATGGGTAGATTAAAAGGATTAGCTGAACTTCGTGGTGTTATACACACTATTGAAGCTCTGCACCGTCAGAAGACCTCTGCTAGTTAACCAGACTTTGGAGGCTGTTTTGACTGAATTATTTTCTTTAAACAATAAAACGGCATTGGTCACTGGCGCCAGTCGGGGACTGGGTCAGGCTATCGCTATTGCGCTGGCGGCGGCTGGTGCTAAGGTGCTGTGTGCCAGTTCGCAGCCAAATGGCTGTCACGAAACTTTAGCGGCTATAGCTGCAGCCAACGGTAATGCACTTGAGCTTACTGCTGATTTAAGTGACGAAGTGGCAGTAGCCACTTTGGCAGATAAGGCTTTGGCACTGGGGCCGGTGCATATCCTGGTAAATTGCGGTGGTACGATTTTTCGCGCACCGGCACATCAGTTTCCTATGCAGGAGTGGCATAAGGTTATTGCGGTAAATCTGGATGCGGCCTTTTTACTCAGCCAGCGTTTAGGCGCGCAAATGATAGAACGCAAACAAGGCAAAATTATTAATATCGCCTCAATGCTATCGTATAGCGGCGGCATTACGGTGCCGGCTTATACCGCCAGTAAACACGCCATTGCCGGCGTAACCAAAGCATTAGCCAACGAATGGGCGCAGCATAATATTCAGGTTAATGCCATTGCGCCGGGTTATTTTAGCACCGACAACACCGCGGCGTTGCAAGCGGATACCGCGCGTAACGCCGCCATTACCGCACGCATACCTGCTGCGCGCTGGGGCGAGCCGGAAGATTTAGCCGGTGCGGCGGTGTTTTTGGCATCACAGGCCAGCGATTATGTAAACGGCCATGTGCTGGCTGTTGATGGTGGCTGGCTGGCGCGATAAGGCCAACTTTTTAATTCGAGATTTATATGACAGTAATTTTTGAAAGCCGTTATCCAACCCATCCGGATGACGTGAAACACTATGACACCGATGAATTGCGTCAGCATTTTTTGGTAGACAACCTGATGCAGCCCGATAAGTTGGTGCTCTGCTACACCCATTATGAGCGGGTGATTGTCGGCAGTGCCGTGCCGGTAAAGGCAGCGGTAAAACTCGAGGCGCCAGAGGCATTAAAGGCACAGTTATTTCTGCAGCGGCGTGAGCTGGGCATAATCAACGTTGGTGGTGCCGGCGTTGTTAATGTTGATGGCACAAGTTACGAGCTAAAAAATACTGAGGCACTGTATGTCGGCATGGGCGCCAAAGATGTCAGCTTTCATAGCAGCGACAGCGCTAAGCCTGCGAAGTTTTATTTAAATTCGGCCCCGGCCCATCATGCTTATCCAACCAAACATTTAACGATGGACAAGTGCACGGTGTTGCAAATGGGCGCGCTGGAAACGTCGAACGAACGAGCTATCCATCAGCTGATGATTAATGATGTGGTTGAGACTTGCCAGCTGCAAATGGGTTTGACCGTGCTTAAACCGGGCAGCGTCTGGAATACCATGCCGGCACACCAGCATGACCGGCGGATGGAAGCGTATTTTTACTTTAATCTGGCTGATGAGCAGCGTGTTTGTCACTTTATGGGGCAGCCACAACAAACCCGTCATTTGTGGGTTGCCAATGAGCAAGCGGTTGTATCACCGGCCTGGTCTATTCATAGCGGTTGTGGTACCAGCAACTATGCCTTTATCTGGGGTATGGCCGGTGAGAATCTGGACTATCACGATATGGATAAATTCCCGGCCAGTGCAATGAAGTAGTTTACTACGCAACATTTTTCAAAAATGCCTGCGATAAGCAGGCTGATAACAAAGGCATGCGCTAGACGTGCTAAGCCCGTCAACAGGGTAGGACAAGTTATGAAAAGTTATCTTTGGCAGACAAAGTGCCTGCTGCTGGTTGCGGCTGCCCTGCTTGCAGGCTGCAAGCCACAACAGGAAGTCACCACTTTGCGTTTGGCGCACTCGCTGGATCAGGAGCATGTGGTTCATAAAGCCATGGTGCTGATGGGCGAGCGGCTGGCCGAGTATTCAGGTGGCACTATGCAGCTGCAAATCTACAGTGGCGGCCAGTTGGGCAACGAGCGCGAACTTATCGAACTGCTGCAAATCGGCAGCCTGGCAATGACCAAAGTATCCGCCAGTTCAGTCGAAAGCTTTGTGCCGCAAATGCGCGTATTCAGCGTACCTTATATTTTTAACGACAATGCCCACTTGTGGCGGGTATTAAACGGTGACGTTGGCCAGCAGTTATTGCAGGAACTTAGCGGTGCCAGACTATATGGCCTGGGGTACTATGACGCAGGCAGCCGCAGTTTCTATTCTACCAATACTGAAATTCATAGCCCTGCCGACTTACGTGGTAAAAAATTTCGCGTCCTGGCCAGTCAGACTGCCGTACGTATGGTGGAAGCAATGGGCGGCGCTGCTACGCCGATAGACTGGGGGGAGTTGTACACCGCATTGCAACAGGGCGTGGTGGATGGCGCAGAAAACAATCCGCCCAGCTTTTATTTATCCCGTCATTATGAGCTAAGTAGGTATTACACGCTGGATGAACATACCTCAGTGCCGGACGTGCTGATACTCAGCCATCTGGTATGGCAGGGCTTAACTAACCAGCAACAGCAGTGGCTGACTAAGGCGGCAGAGGATTCGATTCGTTATCAGCGTGAAGCCTGGCAGCAGTCGTCAGATCAGGCGTTGGCTGCAGTAAAAGCTGCCGGTGTCAGCGTGATATACCCGGACAAACAACCGTTTCGTGATGCGGTAGCACCTTTTCATCAGAGCTTGCAGCAAACCGATATTGGCCCTTTGCTACAGCGTATTGCAAAAGCGGCAGATACGGCGGAGGTAAGCCATGACTAAGCTGATGCACGCAGTAGATTCGCTACTGAAATGGTTTCTTGCCAGCCTGATGGCCGGCATTGTACTGGTGGTGTGCTGGCAGGTGGTATCGCGCTATGTGTTAAATGCGCCAAGCTCTGTTACTGAAGAATTATCCCGTACGCTGCTGATCTGGATTGGCATGGCTGGCGCTGCTTTTGCCTATCGCACCGGTGTGCATCTGGGGCTGGATATTATCACCCGTAAACTGCCAGATGCGGTGCAGCGCAAAGTTGCCATGCTCCTGACCGGCGCAGTAGTGTTGTTTGCCCTTGCGGTAATGGTTGTCGGGGGCGGTAATCTGGTAGCCATGACTTATGAGTTAGGTCAGATGTCGGCAGCGTTAAATATTAAGATGGCCTATATCTACGTGATATTGCCTGTGTCCGGTGTGCTGATCGCGTTTTACGGTCTGTGTCAGCTGTATTTTCTGGCCAGTGGTAAAGCGGTGCCTGCAGTAGAGGGGATGCACTGATGGAAATGGCAATTCTGGTGTTACTGGCAGTATTTTTTACGCTATTGCTGCTTAACGTACCTATTTCATTTTGTATTGGGTTGGCCACGCTCGCAACGATGTTAATCAGCATCGATTTTATGCCGGCGGTCACGACGATGGCGCAGCGCATGGCGGGTGGCATTAACAGTTTCGCGTTACTGGCAATCCCGTTCTTTGTGTTATCCGGCCTAATTATGGGGCGCGGTGGTATCGCCAAGCGGCTAATTGAATGTGCGATGGCACTGGTGGGCATGTTGCCCGGTGGTTTGGCGCTGGTCAATGTCGTATCCTGCATGTTCTTCGGCGCCATTTCTGGTTCAGCAGTGGCCGCAACATCGGCCATTGGCAGCTTCATGCTGCCGGAGATGAAAAAGCAGGGTTACGACGTTAACTACAGCGCTGCTGTTACTGCCGCCGCCGCTACTACCGGCATGCTGATCCCGCCAAGCAATATTTTAATTGTGTATGCTATTGCCAGCGGCGGCGTTTCTATTGCCGCACTGTTTATTGCCGGCTACTTACCGGGGATTTTGCTTGGCCTTTCATTAATGATTGTCTGTGCCGGTTACGCCAAGTTAAAGGGCTATCCGGTTGGGGCTCGCCTGCCGCTAAAACTGGTGGTGCAAAAAGTGGCTGCGGCACTACCCAGTTTATTTATGATTATTCTGGTCATAGGTGGCATTGTCAGTGGCGTATTTACGGCAACTGAAGCCGGCGCTATTGCTGTGGTGTATTCGCTGGTACTGGCGGTGGGTATTTATCGTGAAGTTAAAGTCGCAGAGCTGCCGGCCATTTTAATGAAATCTACCGAAACCACCGCCATAGTGCTGGCGCTGATTGCCACTTCCTCTGCCATGTCGTGGATATTGTCCTACGAGCAAATTCCGCAAACCATCAGTGCTGCCATGCTGGCGCTGAGCGATAACCCGCTGCTTATTTTACTGATGATCAACCTGATCTTGCTGCTGGTAGGCGCCTTCATGGATATGACACCGGCAGTGCTGATTTTTACGCCGATATTTCTGCCGGTAGCGGTTGAGCTGGGCATGAGTCCGCTGCATTTTGGCATCATGATGGTGCTTAATTTATCTATCGGTTTGGTGTCACCGCCGGTAGGTAGTGTGCTATTTGTCAGCTGTGCTATCGCCAAAACCCGGTTAGAAGCTATTTTACGGCCACTGTTGCCGCTGTATCTGGCCATGTTTGTAGTGTTGATGCTGGTGAGCTATGTGCCTGCCATCAGTGAATGGTTACCGACACAATTTGGTTTGTTGTCTGCAGATAAATAGTTAGGGATAGTTAGATGAATGTACGACAATTGACCCTACACCCGGACAGGTTGTTTCCGTCAGATCCGGTGGTGCGCGATATCGCCCGTCGCTTATATCAGCAAATCAAAGATTTGCCGATTGTCAGCCCGCATGGTCATACTGACCCGAGTTGGTTTGCTGAAAATGCCAACTGGGATAACGCCACCAGCCTGTTGCTGCTGCCTGACCACT
This sequence comes from Rheinheimera maricola, assembly GCF_016918075.2. Classification (GTDB taxonomy): domain Bacteria; phylum Pseudomonadota; class Gammaproteobacteria; order Enterobacterales; family Alteromonadaceae; genus Alishewanella; species Alishewanella maricola_A. Next base: position 55,300 of record NZ_JAERPS020000012.1, read on the forward strand.
ACGTATTCCGC
>NZ_JAERPS020000013.1 GCF_016918075.2 Rheinheimera maricola
GGATGAGGCGAACGATGCGCCGAGCAATGTAGTTCACCGCTGGAAGGCCAGCCCCGCAGGCTCCTCATTAAGTAAACAAGCCCGTCTCGCAAGAGTCGGGCTTTTTGCTTTGCGCTTCAGCAATCACATCATTACAATGATGGCATTCGCGTTAGCCGGCTTAATCATGCGCACTTTAACTAATATATCCGCTATTCCTTATTCTACTTTTCGATTTAATGCTCAACTGGCTGCTGTTACCGAGTTTGCTTCTGTTGCCGAGCTGGATATCTTTCATTTTGATACCACGCCAGTTGTCTTGGGTGAAGGTAGCAATACCATTTTTATGCAGGATCTGACTGCACCTGTCATTCGTTTTGTTGCAGATAGTAAAATGATAACAGAGCTGGATGCACACCATGTTTTAGTGCACGTAGAAGCCGGCCATAACTGGCATAAGTTAGTAAGCTGGGCGGTTGAACAGCAGCTGTGGGGCATAGAAAACCTGGCACTTATTCCGGGTTCGGTGGGGGCTGCGCCAGTGCAAAATATCGGTGCATACGGCGTGGAACTTTCTGATAGCTGCTTATATGTTGATTTCTATCACTGGCAACAGCGCAAAGTGCAGCGTATCGCTGCAGGACGTTGCCGTTTTGGCTACCGTGATAGCGTGTTTAAACATGCCTTAGCAGGCAAAGGCGTTATCGTTGCTGTAGGTTTCTGTCTTAGCAGGCAGCCTAATCCTGTGCTTGGCTATAATGGATTGGACCATCTGCCTGCTAACGTTGCTATCAATAGTATATTGGACCAGGTTATCGTGGTGCGTAGCAGTAAGTTACCGGATCCCGCTGTGTTGGCTAATTGCGGAAGCTTTTTTAAGAACCCAGTTATCGCCTTACAGCACTATACTGCGCTGAAAACCAAGTATGCTGATATGCCGGGTTTTAGTCAGCCAGACAACACGGTAAAAATTCCTGCCGCCTGGTTGATAGAACAGCAAGGCTTCAAAGGCAAGCATTATGGTGAGGTGGGGTGCTACAAACTACAACCCCTTGTGATCGTTAACCATGGTGCAGGCACCGCGGCGCAGTTAGAGCAACTTGTAACTGCGGTGCAGCAGCAGGTGCTGTCTGCTTACAATATTCAGCTAGAGGTTGAAGTACGTATGTTAAATGGCGCAGGGCAGCCTGTAAGATGAGCAAAGCCAGCTTAGCTACCCAACGTCAACTGCTTAGTGTACTAAGCGAAGGAGAATTCCACTCCGGTCAGGCGCTGGCAGACACCCTTGGCTTAAGCCGAACTGCGATTGCAAATCATATCAAACAGTTACAACAGCTAGGGTTAGATATCTATAAGGTTAAAGGTCGTGGTTATCGTTTAGCTGAGGCGATATCATTACTGGATGCATGTAAAATTAGTCAGTTACGTAAACCGGGGGCTCCAGATATCCTGGTACAACATATTACTGATTCAACTAACAGTCAGTTAATGCAGAAAGTGTTGGATGGATTGGTCAGCCAACTCGGCTATACGATAGTGGCAGAAGCACAAACTGCAGGAAGAGGACGCCGTGGGCGGAACTGGTATTCACCCTTTGCAGCAAGTTTATATTTCTCAATGTATTGGCGCTTGGATCAGGGGATTCAGGCAGCTATGGGATTGAGTTTGGTTGTGGCTATTGCGATAGCCAGACTATTAAAGCAACAATACCAGCTCGAAGCCAAGGTAAAATGGCCGAACGATATTTATGTCGATAACAAGAAACTGTGCGGTATTCTGGTAGAACTGGCCGGGCAGGCACATGCCGGATGCGACGTAATTGTCGGTATTGGTATGAATATTCGCCTGCCACAGCAGGCGCTGAACAATATCGATCAGCAGTATATAGATTTGGCCGATGCGTCTGGTCAGGTAATTGATCGTAATCTGCTGGTGGCATTGCTGCAGCAGCAACTGATTAGCTTACTGGCTGAGTTTAGCGAAAACGGTTTTGCCGGCTTTGTTAATGAGTTTGACCAGTATAATCAATACCGAAATAAAGCCATAAAACTTATTGGTAATTCTGAAGTTGCAGGTATTTGCCTCGGAGTAGACAAGCAGGGAGCGCTATTGGTAAAGACGGCTTCCGGGGTGCAAGCACACTTTGGTGGAGAACTTAGCTTACGGGCTGGAGAATAGCATGTATTTATTGCTGGACATTGGTAACACCCGTGAGAAAGCCGCACTGGTCACGCAGGGAAAGGTAAACGCTTTGCCGCAATTAGCGGCAGATAATCTGGCAAAGCTACCAGTAAAGGCCGTGTATTTTGCCAGCGTAGCATCGCAAGAAAAGGTCGTACAGCTAAAGCAGTCGCTGAGGCTGGATCATTTGCCCTGGCGTCAGGTGCATGCTGATGCACAGGCTTATGGTGTGCGTAGTAGTTATCAACAGCCGCAAACGCTGGGTGTAGATCGCTGGTTGGCGATGTTAGGTGCACAGTTGTTGTTTCCGGCAAAGAACCTGTTGATTGTTGATGCCGGCACTGCAGTGACGGTTGATTGGTTAGACAACGAAGGACAACACGGCGGTGGCTGGATTATGCCCGGGCTTAAAATGCAGCAGCAAGCTGTAGTAAAAAATACCGCCAAAGTATTTAACTCCGAAATGTTTAACGGTCGGCTGGAACCGGGCCAGGATACGGTAACTGGTTTGCAAAATGGCTGTTTAGCAGCGGTTTTGGGAGCAGTGCGGCTGGCATGGCAGCAAACTGCCTGCGACAAGCTGTTACTGACCGGCGGTGACAGTAAATTTTTCAAACCCCACCTAGTCGATTTACCATTGGTTGTAGAGCCTTTATTGATTTTCCATGGATTGGCACGCTATATCGACATATAGCGCTCGCTTTGTGTACTTTGTGAGCATTTAAGCATGAAATTCCTGCTTTTTTGCTTTTTTCTGTTGCACGACCCAAGGCATTCCACTAGAATTCGCACCCACTGACGTAGTGCCGCTTTAGCTCAGTTGGTAGAGCAACTGACTTGTAATCAGTAGGTCATCCGTTCGACTCGGATAAGCGGCACCATTAGTAGTGGAGGGGTTCCCGAGTGGCCAAAGGGATCAGACTGTAAATCTGCCGGCACTGCCTTCGAAGGTTCGAATCCTTCCCCCTCCACCATTTTCGTCATGTGAATAGCTACGAGTAGGCCGCGGGCATCGTATAATGGCTATTACCTCAGCCTTCCAAGCTGAAGATGCGGGTTCGATTCCCGCTGCCCGCTCCAATCAAAACGTTGCTGATATAGCTCAGGCGGTAGAGCGCATCCTTGGTAAGGATGAGGTCCCCAGTTCGATTCTGGGTATCAGCACCATCTTGACACCTCTCTTGCTATAAAAATCATACTTATTAAATAACCGCCGTCTGTTAAAAAGGGTCTATTCATGGCTAAGGCTAAATTTGAACGTAATAAACCGCACGTAAACGTAGGCACCATTGGTCACGTTGACCACGGTAAAACTACCTTAACTGCAGCAATCACCAACGTACTGGCTAAGACATACGGCGGTCAGGCATTTGCTTTCGATCAAATCGACAAAGCGCCAGAAGAAAAAGCACGTGGTATCACAATCAACACGTCACACGTTGAATACGATACGCCAACACGCCACTACGCACACGTAGACTGCCCAGGCCACGCTGACTATGTTAAGAACATGATCACCGGTGCTGCCCAGATGGACGGTGCAATTCTGGTTGTTGCGGCGACTGACGGTCCTATGCCACAGACGCGTGAGCACATCCTGTTATCACGTCAGGTAGGCGTACCTTACATCATCGTGTTCATGAACAAGTGTGACATGGTAGATGACGAAGAGCTGTTAGAGCTGGTAGAAATGGAAGTGCGTGAGCTTCTTTCAGACTACGACTTCCCGGGTGATGATTTACCAGTAATCCGTGGTTCAGCGCTGAAAGGCCTGGAAGGCGATGCAGAGTGGGAAAAGAAAATTCTGGAGCTGGGCGAAGCGTTAGATACGTATATCCCAGAGCCGGTACGTGCGATTGATAAGCCATTCATCATGCCAATCGAAGACGTATTCTCAATTGCTGGTCGTGGTACTGTAGTAACAGGCCGTGTAGAGCAAGGTATTGTAAAAGTTGGTGAGACGGTAGAAATCGTAGGTATCAAAGATACAGTAGCGACTACCTGTACTGGTGTTGAGATGTTCCGTAAGCTGTTAGACGAAGGTCGTGCAGGCGAGAACATTGGTGCACTGTTACGTGGTACTAAGCGTGAAGACGTAGAACGTGGTCAGGTACTTGCTAAGCCAGGTTCAATCAAGCCACACACTAAGTTCGAAGGCGAAGTGTACGTGTTGTCAAAAGAAGAAGGCGGTCGTCATACTCCGTTCTTCAAAGGTTACCGTCCACAGTTCTACTTCCGTACTACAGACGTAACTGGCGCCGTTGAGCTGCCAGAAGGCGTAGAAATGGTAATGCCAGGCGACAACCTGAAGTTTGTTGTTGAGCTGATTTGCCCAATCGCGATGGACGAAGGTTTACGCTTCGCTATCCGTGAAGGCGGCCGTACAGTAGGTGCTGGTGTAGTATCAAAAATCCTGGCGTAATGCGCTGAGATTGAAAAAGGCCCTGCGGGGCCTTTTTTGTTAGTTTGCAGCTTAAATATAGTGCAATAGCAGTACGGTAAGCTTGTTTTAGCACGCTAAGACAGTATAATGAGCGGCTATTTGAAAACCCGATAACATATCAGGTTTCCATCTTTGTAGGGGCATAGTTCCAATTGGTAGAACAGCGGTCTCCAAAACCGATGGTTGGGGGTTCGAATCCCTCTGCCCCTGCCAATATTTTTCGGTAAAGCTAAGCTTTATCGGTAGTGTGTTGCTATAAGCAAGTCTAGGTGAAGTGAGTCAAAGCATGAACGCAGCAAGTGAAACCCCAAAAAGCGGATTTGATGTAATCAAGTGGTTGCTGGTCTTTGTTATTTTATCACTGGCAGTAGTAGGTAACTACATTTACGAGTTGGGTGCGCTAGAGCGTGCTATAGCCGTAGTAGTATTAGTGATTATTGCCGGGGTCATTGCCGGCCAAACTGATAAAGGCCGGACTTTTATTAATTTTGCTAAAGAATCACGCACCGAAGTACGTAAAGTAGTGTGGCCAACCCGTCAGGAAACAATGCAAACTACCTTAGTTGTGTTGGTTGCTACCATTATCATGGGCTTGATACTGTGGGGGCTGGACGCCATCTTATTACGCGTAGTGTCATTTTTAACAGGATTGGGGATCTAAGCATGTCAGGAAAGATGCGTTGGTATGTAGTGCAGGCATTCTCAGGTTTCGAGCAACGTGTTGCGACCTCTTTGCGTGAACATATCAAGATTCATCAAATGGAAGATAAGTTTGGTGAAGTGCTAGTACCTACAGAAGAAGTCATTGAAATGCGTGCGGGTCAGAAACGTAAATCTGAACGCAAGTTTTTTCCTGGCTACGTGTTAGTGCAGATGGAAATGTGTGAAGAAGCCTGGCACTTAGTTAAAAGCGTACCACGTGTACTTGGCTTTATCGGTGGCACGTCAGATCGTCCTGCGCCTATTTCAGAGAAAGAAGCGATGACTATCCTGAATCGTCTGCAAGATAATGTTGATAAGCCGAAGCCGAAAACATTATTCGAAGCGGGTGAAGTGGTGCGTGTTACCGAAGGCCCATTCGCAGACTTTAACGGCGTGGTTGAAGAAGTCGACTACGAAAAGAGCCGCGTAAAAGTCTCCGTGTTGATTTTCGGCCGTTCGACTCCGGTAGATCTGGAATTCGCTCAGGTCGAGAAAGCCTAAGATAAAGATTGTAACCGGGCGCTGATTAAAATATAATCTGCGCCCTTTTTAACATTGGGAAGCCGTTTGAGTAAGTGTCCTCGCACTTACGAGGCTAAGACCCAGAAACAGAGGTGAAACATGGCAAAGAAAGTCACTGCACTTATTAAATTGCAGGTTAAAGCCGGTATGGCTAACCCGTCGCCACCAGTTGGTCCAGCGCTGGGTCAACATGGTGTGAATATCATGGAATTCTGTAAAGGTTTTAACGCCCGTACAGAAAGCCTTGATAAAGGTATGCCGATCCCAGTAGTAATTACTGTTTATAGCGATCGTTCTTTCACATTCGAAACCCGCACTCCTCCAGCCTCTTTCCTGTTATTGAAAGCAGCTGGTTTAAAAGGTGGTTCAGGTCGTCCTAATACCCAGAAAGTAGGTAAAATCAGTGCAGCTCAGGTTGATGAGATCGTTAAGATCAAACAGCCAGACTTAACTGCTGCTGATCATGCTGCTGCGGTGCGTACTATTGAAGGTACTGCCCGTTCTATGGGTTTAGTGGTGGAGGGCTAATAGATGGCTAAATTAACTAAACGCGCTAAGTTAATCCGCTCTAAAGTGGATTCTACCCGCGAATATGATATCAACGAAGCAGTTGCTTTGTTAAAAGAATTAACCGCTGGCAAGTTTCTTGAAAGCGTAGATGTTGCTGTAAACCTGGGCATTGATGCTCGTAAGTCAGACCAAAACGTGCGCGGTGCAACTGTACTGCCACACGGTACTGGTCGTACTGTACGCGTTGCTGTGTTCACTCAGGGTGCAAACGCTGAAGCGGCGAAAGCTGCTGGTGCCGACATTGTTGGCATGGAAGACTTAGCTGAACAAGTTAAGAAAGGCGTAATGGATTTCGACGTTGTTATCGCCTCTCCAGACGCTATGCGTGTAGTAGGTATGCTAGGTCAAATCTTAGGCCCACGTGGCTTAATGCCTAACCCTAAAACCGGTACTGTTACGCCCAACGTAGCTGAAGCGGTTAAAAACGCGAAAGCGGGTCAGGTGCGTTACCGCAACGACAAGAATGGTATTATTCATTCAACTATCGGCAAAATCGATTTCGATGCGGATAAGCTGAAAGAAAACTTAGAAGCGTTACTGATAGCATTAAAGCGTGGCAAGCCATCAGTCGCCAAAGGCATTTACATCAAGAAAGTCACTATCTCTTCTACGCACGGTGCGGGCTTAGCCCTGAGCCAGGCGTCATTGAGCGCAGTGGTTTAAAGCGTAATGCTTTACAGAGCGCATTGATTATTTTATAATCTCGCGCTCAATTTTTAGGGTAGAAGCCATGTTCTTTACAGAACAATGGCTTCCGTCCAAGACCGTAGGTGTCGCAATTTTCGTTAGAAATGCGTGACTTAAAACACAAACCTACGCAGACGGTGCAGGCCCCAGAGAGAATTAGATTCCTTCTGGTCTCACCGTAAATCGCGCGCTCTATGGCAACATAGAGCGATGTGTAGGCAAACGGGTAATAATGCCCGTATGAACCAGGAGTTAAGAGCCAATGGCTATTAAGCTTGAAGACAAAAAAGCACTTGTTGCTGAAGTCCAGGAAGCTGCCAAAGGTGCTTTATCTGCGGTTGTCGCAGACGCTCGTGGTGTCACTGTAGGCAAAATCACTGCGCTGCGTAAGCAAGCGCGTGAAGCTGGTGTATGGATGAAAGTTGTCCGTAATACATTGGCTCGCCGTGCAGTAGAAGGCACCGAGTTTGAGTGTCTGAACGACGTATTCGTAGGCCCGACGTTAATTGCGTTTTCTAAAGAGCACCCAGGTGCTGCAGCGCGTATCTTCAAAGATTTCGCCAAAGAGAACAAAGACTTCGAGCTTAAGGGTGCAGCGTTTAATGGCGCCACAGTGAACATTGAACTGTTAGCATCGTTACCAACATATGACGAAGCAATTGCACGTTTAATGAGCACCATGAAAGAGGCAGCAGCCGGCAAACTTGTACGTACAATTGCCGCGGTTCGCGACCAAAAACAAGAGCAAGCCGCGTAATTTTACGCTTGGTTTGAAGTAGAGTTTAATCGGGACAAGTCCCCTAATTTAGGAATCTGAGCAATGTCAGTGACTAAAGATCAAATCTTAGATGCTATCGCAGCAATGTCTGTTATGGACGTAGTTGAGTTAGTAACTGCAATGGAAGAAAAATTCGGTGTGTCTGCAGCTGCTGCTGTAGCTGTAGCTGCAGGTCCTGCTGCTGCTGCTGAAGAGCAAACTGAATTCAACGTAATTCTGGCCGGTATCGGCGCGAACAAAGTTGCTGTTATCAAAGCAGTACGTGGCGCGACCGGTTTAGGTCTGAAAGAAGCGAAAGACTTGGTTGAATCAGCTCCTGCTGCAATCAAAGAAGGCGTTTCTAAAGCAGAAGCAGAAGCTCTTAAGAAAGAACTTGAAGAAGCTGGTGCATCTGTTGAAGTTAAATAATCCGGCTTATACCGGATTATTCGCCTGAAATTCAGGCTGGGCTGGTGATGAATTAATCACCGGCCTTTTTGCGCTGTGGGACAATGATTTCCCCACCCCTGTTGATACTATGGCTGGTATCAAAGCGACCTGTAATGGGTTGTCGGGAAAAAAATCAGCAAGCTGAGGAACCCCATGACTTACTCTTATTCTGAGAAGAAACGTATCCGTAAGGACTTCGGCAAACGTCCGGAAGTATTGGATGTGCCATACCTGTTGTCGATTCAAATCGAATCGTTCAGCAAATTTATTGAGCCTGATCCGGAAGGCGGTTACGGTTTAGAAGCCGCATTCCGCTCTGTATTCCCTATTAAAAGCTACTCAGGCAGCGCGGAATTGCAGTACGTTAGCTACCGCATCGGGGAACCTGTATTTGACGTAAAAGAATGTCAAATCCGCGGTGTTACATACTCAGCTCCATTACGCGTTAAATTGCGTATGGTGTTATTCGACAAAGAAGCACCAGGCACGATCAAAGACATCCGTGAACAAGAAGTTTACATGGGCGAAATCCCATTGATGACTGAAAACGGTACCTTTGTGATCAACGGTACTGAGCGCGTTATCGTTTCTCAGTTACACCGCAGCCCGGGCGTGTTCTTTGATCACGATCGTGGCAAAACCCACTCATCAGGCAAAGTACTGTATAACGCCCGCGTTATTCCTTACCGTGGTTCCTGGTTAGATTTTGAATTCGATGCCAAAGACAACCTGTTTGTGCGTATTGACCGTCGCCGTAAATTGCCGGCTACCATTTTGCTGCGCGCATTGGAATTTAGCACCGAAGATATTCTGAGCATTTTCTTTGAAAGTACTCAATTTGAAATCAAAGACGGCAAACTATTAATGGCCGTTGTGGCTAACCGTTTACGTGGTGAAACTGCTGCTTTTGATATCAAAGACAACGATGGCGAAGTCATAGTAGAACAAGGCCGTCGTATTACTGCACGTCACGTGCGTCAGCTGGAAAAAACCGGCATGACCATGATGGAAGTACCGCATGAGTATGTGGTAGGCCGTGTGCTGGCTAAAAATTATGCTGACCGTTCAACCGGAGAGATTATTGCCGAGGCGAACGCAGAGCTCACACTGGAGCTGTTGGCAAAACTGGCTAAGGCCGGTTATGAGAGTTTTGAAACTCTATATATTAACGACTTGGACCAAGGCTCTTATGTCTCTGAGACCATTCGTATTGACCCAAGCAGCAACCGTATGGAAGCGCTGGTAGAAATTTATCGTATGATGCGCCCTGGTGAACCACCAACGCGTGATGCGGCTGAAACCTTATTTGAAAACTTGTTCTTCTCAGAAGACCGTTACGATTTATCAACGGTTGGCCGGATGAAGTTCAACCGTCGGGTTAACTTTGAAGAGGGCGTCGGTAGCGGCGTACTGAGCAAAGAAGACATTCTGGCGGTAATGAAAGTATTGATCGACATCCGTAACGGTAAAGGCGAAGTGGACGATATAGACCACTTAGGTAACCGTCGTATCCGTTCTGTTGGCGAAATGGCTGAAAACCAATTCCGTGTTGGCTTAGTACGTGTTGAACGTGCAGTAAAAGAGCGTCTGTCGCTGGGCGATTTAGATGCGGTAATGCCACAGGATCTGATTAATGCCAAGCCAATTTCAGCTGCGGTTAAAGAGTTCTTTGGCTCAAGCCAGCTGTCACAGTTTATGGATCAGAACAACCCGTTGTCAGAAGTGACGCACAAGCGTCGTATTTCTGCTTTAGGCCCCGGCGGTTTAACGCGTGAGCGTGCCGGTTTCGAAGTACGTGACGTACACCCGACACACTATGGCCGTGTATGTCCAATCGAAACACCTGAAGGTCCAAACATCGGTTTGATTAACTCGCTGTCTATGTTTGCTCAGACTAACGAGTATGGTTTCCTTGAAACACCGTACCGTCGGATTGAAGATGGCGTGGTTACCGACGAAGTGGACTTCCTGTCAGCCATCGAGGAAGGCAACTTTGTTATCGCTCAAGCCAACGCTGAACTGAATGCTGAAAACCGTTTATCAGAAGAATTAGTGCCTTGTCGTTACAAGAACGAATTCACTCTGATGCCAGCCGACAAAGTTCAGTATATGGACGTTGCACCACAGCAGATCGTATCGGTTGCTGCGGCGTTGATCCCGTTCTTGGAACACGATGATGCTAACCGGGCACTGATGGGCTCGAACATGCAACGTCAAGCTGTACCTACGCTGCGCGCTGATAAGCCGCTGGTGGGTACCGGTATTGAACGTGTGGTTGCCAAAGACTCTGGTGTTACCGTGGTAGCTAAACGTGGCGGCGTGATTGATTACGTTGATGCTAGTCGTATTGTTATCAAGGTTAACGAAGAAGAGATGGTCGCTGGTGAAGCAGGTATCGACATCTACAACCTGACCAAATACACCCGTTCTAACCAGAATACCTGTATTAATCAGCGTCCTTGCGTTAACCATGGCGAGCCAATCGAACGTGGTGATGTATTGGCAGATGGCCCGTCTACCGACTTAGGTGAACTGGCGTTAGGTCAAAACTTACGCGTCGCGTTTATGCCGTGGAACGGTTACAACTTCGAAGATTCGATTTTGTTATCTGAGCGTCTGGTACAGGAAGACCGTTTAACCACTATTCATATTCAGGAACTAAGCTGTATTGCCCGCGATACCAAGCTGGGTGCTGAAGAGATCACTGGTGATATTCCAAACGTAGGCGAATCTGCTCTGTCCAAACTGGATGAAGCCGGTATCGTTTACATTGGTGCTGAAGTGAAAGGTGGCGACATTCTGGTTGGTAAGGTTACGCCAAAAGGCGAAAGCCAGCTAACACCAGAAGAAAAATTGTTACGTGCTATTTTCGGTGAAAAAGCGTCTGATGTTAAAGATACTTCATTGCGGGTACCAAACTCAGTAACAGGTACTGTTATTGACGTGCAGGTATTTACCCGTGATGGCGTAGAGAAAGACAAGCGTGCGCGTGAAATCGAGGAAATGGAAGTCAAACAGGCGAAGAAGGACCTGAATGAAGAATTCCGTATCCTCGAGGCCGGTATTTTTGATCGTGCCCGTAACCTGTTGGAACAAAGCGGTGTTGACCGTGCCAAGCTGGATACGATGAAAGGCGATGCGCTGTTTAATCAGAGCCTAAGCGACGAAGACAAGCAAAACGATCTGGAACAGTTGGCAACCCAGTACGAAGAAATTCGTGTTGAGTATGACAAAAAGTTCGAAGCTAAGCGCCGCAAAATCATCCAGGGTGATGATTTAGCACCAGGCGTATTGAAGATTGTTAAAGTCTATCTGGCAGTAAAACGCCGCATCCAGCCGGGTGATAAAATGGCCGGCCGTCACGGTAACAAGGGTGTTATCTCAACTATCGTTCCGGTAGAAGATATGCCCTATGACGAACACGGCAAGCCGGTCGATATCGTGCTGAACCCGCTTGGCGTACCGTCACGGATGAACATTGGTCAGATTTTGGAAACTCACCTGGGCCTAGCTGCCCGTGGTATCGGTGACAAAATCGACGCCATGATCAAAGAGCATAAAGAAACGGCTGAAATCCGTGCCTTCCTGAAAAAAGTGTATGAACTGGGTGAATCTCGTCAGAACGTAGATATTGAAAGCTTTACTGATGACGAAATTCGTCGTTTAGCACAAAACCTGCGTAAAGGCTTACCGGTAGCAACACCGGTATTCGATGGCGCGAAAGAGTCTGAAATCAAGCAGTTGCTTGAGCTTGGTGACTTACCGTCAAGCGGTCAGATCACATTGTATGATGGTCGTACTGGTAATACCTTCGAGCGTAAGGTTACCGTAGGTTACATGTACATGCTGAAACTGAACCACTTAGTAGACGATAAGATGCACGCGCGTTCTACCGGTTCTTACAGCTTAGTAACGCAACAGCCGCTGGGTGGTAAAGCTCAGTTCGGTGGTCAGCGTTTCGGTGAGATGGAAGTGTGGGCACTGGAAGCATACGGTGCAGCGTACACGCTGCAGGAAATGCTTACCGTTAAGTCGGACGACGTTAACGGCCGTACCAAGATGTATAAAAACATCGTTGACGGTGACCACAGAATGGAACCTGGTATGCCAGAATCTTTCAACGTATTGATGAAAGAGATCCGTTCGCTCGGTATTAACATCGAATTGGAAGAGGAATAAACCGACGTTAAGTTGGGGGGCAGTTTACTGCCCCATTCCGGTTTACCTCTTACAGGAGAGCTAAGGTGAAAGATTTATTAAAGTTTCTGAAACAACAAACTAAGACCGAAGAGTTTGATGTTATCCGTATCGGTTTATCTTCGCCGGACATGATCCGTTCATGGTCCTTTGGTGAAGTGAAAAAGCCAGAAACGATCAACTACCGTACCTTTAAACCCGAGCGTGACGGTTTATTCTGCGCCCGTATTTTTGGCCCGGTAAAAGATTACGAGTGTCTGTGTGGTAAGTACAAGCGCTTAAAGCACCGTGGTGTGATCTGTGAAAAATGTGGGGTTGAAGTTACCTTAACCAAGGTACGTCGTGAGCGTATGGGCCACATTGAGCTGGCCAGCCCAACGGCCCACATTTGGTTCTTAAAATCACTGCCAAGCCGTATCGGTTTGCTGTTAGATATGACACTGCGCGACATCGAGCGCGTGCTGTATTTTGAAAGCTATGTAGTAACAGAGCCAGGTATGACTTCGTTAGAACGTCGTCAAATGCTGACTGAAGAAGAATACCTTGACGTGCTGGAAGAGCATGGCGATGAGTTCGAAGCCAAAATGGGTGCCGAAGCAATTCTGGATATCTTAAAAGGCATTGAGCTGGCGACAGAAATCAAGCAAATGCGTGAAGAGCTGCCAACCATCAACTCTGAAACCAAGCGTAAGAAAATCAGCAAGCGTCTGAAACTGATGGAAGCCTTCCACACTTCTGGTAATAAGCCGGAGTGGATGATTATGACAGTGCTACCGGTACTGCCGCCGGATTTACGTCCGTTGGTACCACTGGACGGCGGCCGTTTTGCTACCTCAGACTTGAACGATTTATATCGTCGCGTGATCAACCGTAACAACCGTCTGAAGCGTCTGCTAGATTTATCTGCGCCTGACATTATCGTACGCAACGAAAAGCGTATGTTACAAGAAGCTGTAGATGCGCTGTTAGACAACGGTCGTCGTGGCCGTGCCATTACCGGTTCTAACAAACGCCCACTGAAATCTTTGGCCGATATGATCAAAGGTAAGCAAGGTCGTTTCCGTCAGAACTTGTTAGGTAAGCGTGTTGACTACTCTGGCCGTTCGGTTATTACCGTAGGTCCAACACTGCGTTTACACCAGTGTGGTCTGCCGAAGAAAATGGCACTGGAATTGTTTAAACCCTTTATCTATGGCAAGCTCGAAGCACGTGGTTTAGCCACTACCATCAAAGCTGCCAAGAAAATGGTTGAGCGTGAAGAAGGTGCAGTATGGGACGTTTTAGACGAAGTAATACGTGAACATCCAGTACTATTAAACCGTGCACCAACACTGCACCGTTTAGGTATTCAGGCGTTTGAACCGGTTCTTATCGAAGGTAAAGCTATCCAGTTGCACCCATTGGTGTGTGCGGCCTACAACGCCGACTTCGACGGTGACCAAATGGCAGTACACGTGCCGTTAACCATCGAAGCGCAGTTAGAAGCTCGTGCATTGATGATGTCGACCAATAACGTTCTGTCACCTGCAAATGGCGAGCCTATCATCGTACCTTCACAGGACGTTGTATTGGGTTTGTACTACATGACACGTGATGCAGTAAACGCCAAAGGCGAAGGCATGATGTTCAAGAGTGCGAAAGAAGCTGAAAAAGCCTTCCGCGCAGACTGTGCCAGCCTGCACGCTAAAGTAAAAGTGCGTATTACTGAAGTAGAATTTGCTGAAGATGGTACTCGTACTGAGACTACAGCCGTTCGTGATACCACTGTTGGTCGTGCAATTCTTTATTCTATTTTGCCAGAAGGCTTAGCCTTTGATTCAATCAACCTGGCGATGGGTAAGAAACAAATTTCACGCTTATTAAACGGTGCATATCGTCGTATCGGTTTGAAGAAAACTGTTATTCTAGCAGACCAAATCATGTATACCGGCTTCCATTACGCTATGTTATCAGGCGTATCGGTTGGTATTAACGATATGGTTATCCCGGCTGCAAAAACTGAAATCATCGACGCAGCTGAAGCTGAAGTAGCCGAGATCCAGGATCAATTCCAACAAGGTCTGGTTACCGCCGGTGAAAAGTACAACAAAGTTATCGATATCTGGTCTACCGCCAACGAAGTGTTATCTAAGGCGATGATGGACAACCTGTCAAAAGAAGATGTGGTTGACCGTGACGGTAATACTGTTCAGCAGCAGTCATTTAACTCTGTTTATATGATGGCCGACTCTGGCGCGCGGGGCTCTCCTGCGCAGATCCGTCAGCTTGCAGCGATGCGTGGTCTGATGGCAAAACCAGATGGTTCTATCATCGAAACGCCAATCACGGCGAACTTCCGTGAAGGCTTAAGCGTATTACAGTACTTCATCTCTACTCACGGTGCGCGTAAAGGTTTGGCCGATACTGCACTTAAAACAGCTAACTCAGGTTATTTGACTCGCCGTCTGGTAGATGTAGCACAAGATCTGGTTGTTACTGAGCACGATTGTGGTTCCGACCAGGGCATTATCATGAAACCGCTGATTGAAGGTGGTGATGTGGTAGAAGGTCTGCGTGAGCGGGTTCTGGGCCGTGTGGTTATCGGTGATGTGGTGTCACCCACAAACGGCGAAGTGCTGGTTGCTGATGGCACTATGCTAGACGAGCAATTATGTGATGCGTTAGAGCAAAATTCTATCGATGAAGTACACGTACGTTCGGTAATTACCTGTAAAACCGACTTTGGTGTATGTGCCAAATGTTATGGTCGTGACTTAGCACGTGGTCACCTGATCAACGCTGGCGAGGCAGTGGGTGTTATTGCTGCTCAGTCAATCGGTGAGCCGGGTACACAGCTGACGATGCGTACTTTCCACATCGGTGGTGCGGCTTCACGGGCTTCTGCAGAAAACAGCGTACAGGTTAAAACTGCCGGTACTTTGAAACTGCAAAACGCCAAGTTTGTGCGTAATGCCGATAACAAAATCGTTATTACCTCACGCTCTGCTGAGGTCACCGTGTTTGACGAGCTGGGTCGCGAGAAAGAGCGTTATAAACTGCCGTACGGTTCAATCCTGACGACGGACGATAACGCCAAGATAGCAGCTGGCCAAATTGTGGCGAACTGGGATCCGCACTCACACCCAATCATTGTTGAGCGTGGTGCCAAGGTTAATCACAGTGACGTTGATGATACCAACACCGAAGTACAAACGGATGAGCTAACCGGCTTAACCCGTACCGTAGTTAAAGACTTGGCTAAGGCTAACGCTAAAGAGCCAAAACTTATCCTGACTATGGATGACGGCGCGTTGCAGGAAATTCGTTTACCAAGCTTTACCACTATCGAAGTAACCGATGGTGCGACCGTTAAATCGGGTGAAGTATTAGCGCGTATTCCGCAGGAAAGCTCGAAAACACGCGACATCACCGGTGGTCTGCCGCGCGTTGCTGACTTGTTCGAAGCGCGGAAGCCAAAAGATCCAGCCATCCTGGCCGAAATCTCTGGTGTGATCAGCTTTGGTAAAGAGACAAAAGGCAAGCGTCGTTTGTTAATTACGCCAGAGCAGGGTGATGTGCATGAAGAGATGATCCAGAAATGGCGTCAGGTCAATGTGTTTGAGGGTGAGCGCATTGAGAAAGGCGAAGTAATCTCTGAAGGCCCAGAGTCAGCACATGATATTCTGCGTCTGCGTGGCGTACACCATGTTGCAAGCTACATTGTGAACGAAGTGCAAGACGTATACCGTTTACAGGGCGTTAAGATCAACGATAAGCACATCGAGACCATTATTCGTCAGATGTTGCGTAAGTGCTTAATCACTCACCCTGGCGACAGTGAGTTCTTAGAAGGCGAACAGGCTGAAGTGGCGCGCGTGAACATCGCAAACCGTGACCTGGAAGCTGCTGGCAAAATGCCAGCACAGTATGAGCGTTCATTGCTGGGTATTACCAAGGCGTCATTGTCGACTGACTCGTTCATCTCGGCAGCCTCGTTCCAGGAAACGACTCGTGTTCTGACTGAAGCCGCTGTTGGTGGCAAGATTGACGAACTGCGCGGTCTGAAAGAAAACGTTATTGTCGGCCGTTTGATCCCGGCAGGTACAGGTTTTGCGTATCACCAAAATCGTATCCGTCAGCGTCAACGTGGCGGCAATGCCGAAGTTGTTGAACCGGCAATGAGTTCAGAAATGGCAGAGCAGGCATTGTCTGATGCACTGAATATGGACTTATCCGGCAACGACGAGTAAACAAGGAAACACAGCTAATTGCTGCTTAAATTTGCAGCAATTGGCATTGTTCCTTGACAGGTCAAAGCTTGACCATTAGAATTCCGCGACCCCAAATTTGGGGTGCGGAATTTTCACGTTTATTGGGTATATATTAACCAGGAGTATTTAATGGCAACAATCAACCAGCTAGTGCGTAAGCCGCGCAGCCAGAAGGTAGCCAAGAGCACCGTTCCGGCGCTTGAAGCTTGCCCGCAGAAGCGTGGTGTTTGTACCCGTGTATACACCACTACACCTAAGAAGCCAAACTCAGCATTACGTAAAGTATGCCGTGTTCGTTTAACTAACGGATTCGAAGTTTCTTCTTACATTGGTGGTGAAGGCCATAACCTGCAAGAGCACAGTGTTGTGCTTATTCGCGGTGGCCGGGTAAAAGACCTGCCAGGTGTGCGTTATCACACCGTACGCGGCACATTAGATTGTGCTGGCGTTAAAGATCGTAAACAAGCCCGTTCTAAGTACGGCGCCAAGCGGCCTAAGAAATAACGGTACTCCGTTAGTAAGGCCAAACTAAACAACTTTTTTTCTTTAATGTATTAAAAGTTTTGGAATCACCTGAAGCAATCGGAGTTACGAATGCCAAGAAGACGCGTCATAGGTCAACGTAAAATTCTTCCAGATCCTAAATTCGGAAGTGAATTACTTGCCAAGTTTGTAAACGTCGTTATGGTCGACGGTAAAAAATCTACAGCCGAATCAATTGTATACGGCGCATTAGAATTAGCTGCTACCAAGTCTAAGAAAGAACATTTAGACATTTTTGAAGTAGCTCTGGACAACATTCGTCCTACAGTTGAAGTTAAATCACGCCGTGTTGGTGGTTCTACCTACCAGGTACCGTGTGAAGTACGTCCTGTACGTCGTAATGC
Source organism: Rheinheimera maricola (assembly GCF_016918075.2). Taxonomy (GTDB): domain Bacteria; phylum Pseudomonadota; class Gammaproteobacteria; order Enterobacterales; family Alteromonadaceae; genus Alishewanella; species Alishewanella maricola_A. Next base: position 17,626 of record NZ_JAERPS020000013.1, read on the forward strand.
TCTGGCCATGCGCTGGTTAGTTGAGGCTGCCCGTAAACGTGGTGAAAAATCAATGGCACAGCGTTTAGCTGGTGAAATGCTGGATGCCGTTGACAATAAAGGTTCTGCAGTGAAAAAACGTGAAGACGTGCACCGTATGGCCGAAGCTAACAAAGCGTTCGCCCATTTCCGTTGGTAAGCAAGTCTTAACAAGAGGATAGTATTGTGGCACGTACAACCCCAATAGAACGCTACCGTAACATTGGTATCTGTGCTCACGTAGACGCGGGTAAAACCACAACTACTGAGCGCGTGCTGTTCTACACTGGTCTGTCACACAAGATTGGTGAAGTACACGATGGCGCAGCGACCATGGACTGGATGGAGCAGGAGCAGGAGCGAGGTATTACTATTACCTCGGCTGCAACTACGACATTTTGGGCTGGTATGAATGCTCAGTTTGAGCAGCATCGCGTCAATATTATTGATACACCGGGCCACGTAGACTTCACTATTGAAGTTGAGCGTTCGTTACGGGTATTAGATGGTGCTGTCGTGGTGTTGTGTGGGTCATCAGGGGTACAGCCGCAAACGGAAACTGTATGGCGTCAGGCCAACAAGTATGAAGTGCCGCGGATGATCTTCGTTAATAAAATGGACCGCACAGGCGCCAATTTTTTACGCGTCGTAAAGCAAGCGCAAACCCGTCTTAACAGCACCATAGTTCCAATTCAGTTGCCAATAGGTGCTGAAGACGACTTTGCTGGTGTTGTTGATCTGATTAAGATGAAAGCCATTAACTGGAATATGGAAGACCAGGGGATGACATTTACTTATGAAGAGATCCCTGCTGATATGGTAGAAGATTGTCAGTTGTGGCGGCAAAATTTGATCGAAGCTGCAGCGGAAGCTAGCGAAGAGATGATGGAACGCTATTTAGAGGGCGGTGAATTCAGTGAAGCTGAAATTAAAGCGGCACTGCGTCAGCTAACTTTACGCAACGAAGCCGTTGTTGTGTTGTGTGGTTCTGCATTTAAGAACAAAGGTGTACAGGCTGTACTGGATGCGGTAATTGAATATTTACCTTCGCCAACCGAAGTTAAGGCGATTACCGGTATCAATGAAGATGAGTCTGAAGGTGAGCGTCACTCAAGTGATGAAGAGCCTTTTTCAGCATTGGCGTTTAAAATTGCAACTGACCCCTTTGTGGGTACGTTAACTTTTTTCCGGGTTTATTCTGGTGTAATCAACTCTGGTGATACCGTATATAATCCCATTAAAATGAAAAAAGAACGTATTGGTCGTATCGTGCAGATGCACGCTAACAACCGTCAGGAAATTAAAGAAGTACGTGCCGGTGATATTGCCGCAGGTATCGGTTTTAAAGACGTAACAACAGGTGACACTTTATGTTCACCTGAGCATGTGATTACACTAGAGCGCATGGAATTTCCGGAGCCAGTAATCTCAGTTGCCGTCGAGCCGAAGACCAAAGCTGATCAGGAAAAAATGGGTGTCGCGCTGGGTAAACTGGCCGCAGAGGATCCGTCCTTCCGAGTGCATACTGACGAGGAAACCGGCCAGACGATTATCTCTGGTATGGGCGAATTACACTTGGACATTATCGTTGATCGTATGCGTCGTGAGTTTAAGGTTGAAGCTAATGTGGGTAAGCCACAGGTTTCTTATCGCGAAACTCTGCGTGCGGCCACTGAAGTAGAAGGTAAGTTTGTCCGTCAGTCTGGTGGTCGGGGTCAGTTTGGCCATTGTTGGCTGAAAATTGAACCGCAAGAAGAAGGCGCTGGTTATCAGTTTGTGAATGCAGTAATAGGCGGTGTGATTCCGAAGGAATATATTCCGGCTATTGATAAAGGTATTCAGGAGCAAATGAAAAACGGCGTGCTTGCTGGTTACCCGGTAATTGACGTTAAAGTTACAGTGTTTGACGGTTCGTACCACGATGTTGACTCAAATGAAATGGCGTTTAAAATCGCTGCGTCAATGGGCTTCAAGAAAGGTGCACTGCAAGCCAAGCCGGTCATTCTTGAACCGATTATGAAAGTTGAGGTGGTAACACCGGAAGACTTTATGGGTGATATCGTCGGTGATTTAAATCGTCGTCGCGGTATTATCAACGGTATGGAAGATGCACCTGGTGGTATCAAAATCGTTGATGCGCATGTGCCGCTATCTGAAATGTTTGGTTATGCAACCAACATGCGTTCGTTAAGTCAGGGTCGCGCCTCATACTCAATGGAACCATTGAACTATGCGGAAGCTCCTAGTAACGTAACAGAAGCTATCATTGCTGCGCGTAGAGCATATTAATAACTTAAAGTATGGCCTGCTAAGGCAGGCCGCAATTAAATAAAGAAGGGTCTATTCATGGCTAAGGCTAAATTTGAACGTAATAAACCGCACGTAAACGTAGGCACCATTGGTCACGTTGACCACGGTAAAACTACCTTAACTGCAGCAATCACCAACGTACTGGCTAAGACATACGGCGGTCAGGCATTTGCTTTCGATCAAATCGACAAAGCGCCAGAAGAAAAAGCACGTGGTATCACAATCAACACGTCACACGTTGAATACGATACGCCAACACGCCACTACGCACACGTAGACTGCCCAGGCCACGCTGACTATGTTAAGAACATGATCACTGGTGCTGCCCAGATGGACGGTGCAATTCTGGTTGTTGCTGCGACTGACGGTCCTATGCCACAGACGCGTGAGCACATCCTGTTATCACGTCAGGTAGGCGTACCTTACATCATCGTGTTCATGAACAAGTGTGACATGGTAGATGACGAAGAGCTGTTAGAGCTGGTAGAAATGGAAGTGCGTGAGCTTCTTTCAGACTACGACTTCCCAGGTGATGATTTACCAGTAATCCGTGGTTCAGCGCTGAAAGGCCTGGAAGGCGATGCAGAGTGGGAAAAGAAAATTCTGGAGCTGGGCGAAGCGTTAGATACGTATATCCCAGAGCCGGTACGTGCGATTGATAAGCCATTCATCATGCCAATCGAAGACGTATTCTCAATTGCTGGTCGTGGTACTGTAGTAACAGGCCGTGTAGAGCAAGGTATCGTAAAAGTTGGTGAGACGGTAGAAATCGTAGGTATCAAAGATACAGTAGCGACTACTTGTACAGGTGTTGAGATGTTCCGTAAGCTGTTAGACGAAGGTCGTGCAGGCGAGAACATTGGTGCACTGTTACGTGGTACTAAGCGTGAAGACGTAGAACGTGGTCAGGTACTTGCTAAGCCAGGTTCAATCAAGCCACACACTAAGTTCGAAGGCGAAGTGTACGTGTTGTCAAAAGAAGAAGGCGGTCGTCATACTCCGTTCTTCAAAGGTTACCGTCCACAGTTCTACTTCCGTACTACAGACGTAACTGGCGCCGTTGAGCTGCCAGAAGGCGTAGAAATGGTAATGCCAGGCGACAACCTGAAGTTTGTTGTTGAGCTGATTTGCCCAATCGCGATGGACGAAGGTTTACGCTTCGCTATCCGTGAAGGCGGCCGTACAGTAGGTGCTGGTGTAGTATCAAAAATCCTGGCGTAATGCGCTGAGATTGAAAAAGGCCCTGCGGGGCCTTTTTTGTTGCCTGAAATTTAGCCATAAAGATATATTCAAACGCTTGTTTGAAAACTTAAGCTGTGCCATGCTTAAGCTCATCAGTCCAGTTAGTAAGGCAAATTGCATGAGCCAATATCAAGCCCCTCTTAACGATATCTGTTTTAACCTATTTAATGTGTGGCAGCTCGATAGCTGGTGGCAACAGCAACCGCAACTACAAGAGCTTATTGAAGCCGACACAGCAAAAGCCATTCTGGAAGAGGCAGCAAAAATCTGTGAGCAGCAGATAGCGCCTTTTGCTGCTGATGCAGATAAGCGCGGTGCGCAGCTGCAGGACGGTAAAGTGACGTTGCCGCAGCATTACTACACCGCTTACCAAAGTTTAAGCGAGGGTGGCTGGACCAGTTTGAGTGGCGACCCGCAATACGGTGGCATGGGCATGCCAAAAGCACTATCAATGATGGTAGATGAAATGCTTTGCAGCTCCGATATCGCCTTTTCGTTATATCCGGGCTTAACCGCCGGCGCCTGTGTTGCACTATTGCAACACGCGGATGAAGACACCAGAGCTTTGTACTTGCCGAAAATGTATAGCGGTGAGTGGTCGGGCACTATGTGTTTAACCGAATCTCATGCCGGTTCTGATCTCGGCATTATGCGTACAACCGCTAAACCTAACACCGATGGCAGTTATGCTCTTAACGGCTCTAAGATATTTATTACAGCCGGCGAGCATGATTTAACCGGTAATATCATTCACCTGGTGTTAGCCAAGTTGCCTGATGCGCCGGCCGGTAGCCGCGGCATCTCATTATTTTTGGTACCTAAGTATTTGCCTGATGCCGGCGGAGAACCAGCAGAGCGTAATGGCGTAACAGTTGGCTCTATCGAGCATAAGATGGGTATTAATGGTTCCGCAACATGCGTACTAAACTTTGACGATGCTAAAGGCTATCTAATTGGTGAGCCAAACCGTGGCCTCGCTTGTATGTTTACCATGATGAACTATGAGCGGCTGTCGATGGGTAGTCAGGGGCTGGGGGCTGCTGAGCGTGCTTATCAGAATGCAGTTAGCTATGCCAGGGAGCGTTTGCAGGGCCGTATTGCGCACAAAGATGCAAATAAAGCTGAGCCGATCATCGGCCATAGCGATGTGCGTCGGATGCTGCTGAATATAAAAGCGATGAATGAAGCCGGCCGCAGCTTTGCTACCTGGGTGGCGTCGTTATTGGACAGAGCAAAGTATGACGACTGTGCAGCATCATTGCAGCGGGCTAACCTGCTAACGCCAATAGCCAAAGCGTTTATGACCGATCAGGGTTTTGACGCTTGCGTTACCGCACAACAGGTATTCGGCGGCCATGGCTATGTGAAAGAGTGGGGCATGGAGCAGCTGGTAAGGGATGTGCGCATCGCACAGATATACGAAGGTACTAACGGCATTCAAGCAGCAGACTTTATGTTACGCAAAGTGGCTGCAGACAAAGGTGCTGTGTTGCTGACATTGCTTGGCGATATCAAAACCGAGCTGGCTGAAACGCCCATTGATGCAGCAGCAGCTTTAGAACCTCATATTACGCAGTTGCAAAGTCTGACCGCAGGGCTACTGGCGCAAGACAGCCGTGCGCAAAGTGCCGCGGCCTGTGACTATTTAGCATTAGTGTCATATGTGCTGTACGGCTATATGTGGTATAAAAACCTGGCTGCATTGCAACCCAGTGTCCACAGTGCAGACTTTATTACAGCGAAACAGCATACAGCAGCCTATTACTTTAGCCGCATTTTGCCAAAAGCCGCGGGTTTGTTGGCACTGTTAAGGCATGATTCAGCGGTAATCGATAATTTAGCAGCAGAGCACTTTTAGTATTAGGGATAATTATGAAATACCTTGCCGGCTTAATAGGGCTGTTAGCATTCCAGGTTTCAGCTGCGGATGCGTTGGACAAAAGGATGAAAGCCGAGCAGTGGGATACATATGCGCCTTTTACGTTATTGCCGCATGAAAACAATTACCTGATGCCATTTACCTATGTAGATGGCATTGCTGCTACCCTGGTAAGGGACGGTAGCAGTGCACCATCCGATAATATTGAAGCTAAGTTTCAGCTCAGTCTTAAAACGCCGCTATGGACTAAAATCTACAAAGATAATGGTTATCTGTTTTTCGCTTTTACCCAGCAGGCCTGGTGGCAGGCCTATAACAGCGAAGTGTCATCACCGTTTCGGGAAAATAACTATGAACCCGAACTGATCCTGATGCTGCCGCATTACAAGAATTATGAAGAGGCCGCCAGCCGTATTATCAGTTTGAGCTTATCGCACCAGTCAAATGGCCGTGCCGGCGAGTTATCACGCAGCTGGAACCGGCTTAAACTCAGTTGGGTAACGTCCATTGGTAATGTGTTTATTAACTTTGAACCCTGGTATCGCTTTAAAGAAGACCGCAAAGATACGCCGCAAGACCCGAATGGCGATGATAATCCGGATATCACCAAATATATGGGTTGGTTTGAATTGTCAGCGGCGTATAAGCAGGATAATGCCACCTGGCGCATGATGGTGCGTAATAGCCTGCGCAGCGACAATAAAGGCGCGCTGAAAGTGTCGTACTCGGTGCCGTTCAATAAACATATCCGCTTTTATGCCGAACTGTTTAACGGTTATGGAGACAGCCTGATTGATTATAACCGCTCGGTAACACGGTTTGGTGTGGGCTTCGAGTTAAACGATATTTTGTAGTGCATTTTATAACCAACACTTGCGTTATACGTTGGTTTCAGTATAATGCGCGGCCAGTCGATACAATTCTGACTGGCTCGTTAGATAAACTTTAGAGTTATTTAACGCTTACAGTGCTCCCAATTGGGGAGCAAACGTAACTTTGGTGCATGGGCATCCCCACTTAGTGGTTGGATAGCTTGTGTTTATTTTTGCTCTTTTTGCTCTTTGAGGCTTTGAATACATGAGTAATCAAAGGATTCGCATCCGTCTGAAAGCGTTCGATCACCGTTTGATCGATCAGTCAACTATGGAAATCGTTGACACAGCTAAGCGTACGGGCGCACAGGTACGTGGTCCTATTCCACTTCCTACTCGCCAGGAACGTTTCACTGTATTGATTTCTCCTCACGTAAATAAAGATGCACGTGATCAGTACGAAATCCGTACCCACAAGCGTTTAATCGACATCGTTGAGCCAACAGAAAAAACTGTTGATGCGCTGATGCGTTTAGATTTGCCTGCTGGCGTTGACGTTCAAATCAGCCTGGGCTAATCAGACAGGTTTATAGAGGGGTTTAGGAAATGGCTATCGGTCTAGTCGGTCGTAAAGTGGGAATGACTCGCATCTTCACTGAAGACGGCGTTTCAATTCCAGTAACCGTAATCGAAGCGACACCAAACCGTGTAACTGCAGTTAAAACTGCAGAGACAGACGGTTACAGCGCACTGCAAGTGACTGCTGGTACTGTTAAGGCAAGCCGCATGAGCAAGCCGGAAGCAGGCCACTTCGCTAAAGTGGGCGTGGATGCTGGTCGTGGTCTGTGGGAATTCCGCCTGACAGATAACGAAGGTGCTGACATCACTGTCGGCAGCGAAATTACGGTTGAAATTTTCGCTGAAGCGAAAAAAGTTGATGTGTCTGGCACATCAAAAGGTAAGGGTTTTGCTGGTGCTGTTAAGCGCTGGAATTTCCGTACTCAGGATGCTACTCACGGTAACTCTTTGTCACACCGTGCACCGGGTTCAATTGGTCAGAACCAATCACCAGGTAAAGTATTCAAGGGTAAAAAAATGGCTGGTCACTTGGGTGCTGAGCGCGTAACCGTGCAGTCACTGGAAGTGGTTCGTGTAGACGCAGAGCGTAACTTGCTGTTAGTAAAAGGTGCAGTACCTGGTGCTATCGGTGGTGACGTGATCGTTAAACCAGCTGTTAAAAGCTAACGTCTGAGGAGATAAGTGATGGAATTAGCATTACGAGACGCTCAAGGCGTTCTTGAAGTTTCCGAAGCTACCTTTGGACGTGAGTTTAATGAAGCTTTGGTTCATCAGGTCGTTGTAGCTTACGCTGCCGGCGCCCGTCAGGGTACCCGCGCTCAGCTGACACGTTCTGAAGTACGCGGTGGCGGCAAGAAGCCATGGCGTCAAAAAGGTACTGGCCGCGCGCGTGCTGGTACTATCCGCAGCCCAATTTGGCGCGGAGGCGGTGTGACATTTGCGGCTAAGCCACAAGATCACAGCCAGAAAGTAAACCGTAAAATGTATCGTGGTGCGATCCAAAGCATCCTGTCAGAATTAGTGCGTCAAGAGCGTTTAATCGTGGTGGAAAATTTCGCTGTTGATACGCCAAAGACCAAAGATTTATCTGCAAAGTTAAAATCTATGGACTTAAAAGACGTGTTAATTGTGACTAACGAAGTGGATGAGAACCTGTTCTTATCTGCACGTAACCTGTACAAGGTTGACGTGCGTGACGTACACGGTATCGACCCGGTCAGCTTAATCGCATTCGACAAAGTGTTAATGACTGCTGCTGCAGTTAAGCAACTTGAGGAGCTTTTAGCATGATCCGCGAAGAACGTTTACTGAAAGTTATTCTGGCACCACACGTATCTGAAAAGAGCACTGTGTCGGCAGAAAAACACAATACAGTCGTTTTCAAGGTAGCCACTACTGCGACTAAAGCTGATGTTAAAGCAGCAGTTGAAAAACTGTTCGAAACTGAAGTCGTTGGTGTGCGTACTGTTAACGTTAAGGGTAAAGCCAAGCGCACTGGTGCGCGTATGGGCAAGCGTAGCGATTGGAAAAAAGCTTACGTGACTCTTAAAGAAGGCAGCGAAATCGATTTCGTTGGCGGCGCTGAGTAAGAAGAGGAGTTAGGAAATGGCACTTGTAAAGTGTAAACCTACGTCACCAGGTCGTCGCCACGTATTAAAAGTGGTTAACCCAGACCTGCACAAAGGCAAGCCTTATGCGCCTTTGTTAGAGAAAAATTCAAAAACAGGTGGTCGTAACAACAACGGTCGCATCACTACCCGTCATATCGGTGGTGGTCATAAGCAACATTACCGTTTAGTTGACTTCAAGCGCAACAAAGATGGCATTCCTGCCAAAGTTGAGCGTTTAGAGTACGATCCAAACCGTACAGCTAACATCGCACTGGTGTTATACGCAGACGGTGAGCGTCGTTATATTCTGGCCCCTAAAGGCTTGAAGGCTGGCGATACAGTGGTTTCAGGTATGGAATCACCAATCAAAGCCGGCAACACGCTACCACTGCGCAATATTCCAGTCGGTCAGGTAGTACACAACATCGAAATGAAACCAGGTAAAGGTGGTCAGTTAGCTCGTTCTGCTGGCGCTTTTGTTCAAATTCTGGCTCGTGACGGTGAGTACGTTACTCTGCGTTTACGCAGTGGTGAAGTACGTAAAGTATTAGCAGATTGTCGCGCGACTATCGGTGAGATCGGCAACGCGGAACATATGTTACGTCAATACGGTAAAGCTGGTGCTATGCGCTGGCGCGGCGTTCGCCCAACCGTACGTGGTGTGGTAATGAACCCGGTTGATCACCCACACGGTGGTGGTGAAGGTAAAACTTCTGGTGGTCGTCACCCTGTATCTCCATGGGGCGTTCCAACGAAGGGTTACAAAACTCGTTCAAACAAGCGTACTGATAAACTTATCGTACGTCGTCGTGATAAATAATTTGTGAGGAATTGCCATGCCACGTTCTCTCAAGAAAGGTCCATTTATTGACCTTCACTTGCTGAAGAAGGTAGAGAAAGCGTTGGAAAGCGGTGACAAGAAGCCTATTAAGACTTGGAGCCGTCGTTCAATGATCATACCTGATATGATCGGTTTGACCATCGCTGTCCATAATGGTCGTCAACATGTACCGGTGTTTGTCTCGGAAGAGATGGTTGGTCACAAGTTAGGTGAATTTGCACCTACTCGTACTTACCGTGGTCATGCAGCCGACAAAAAGGCCAAGAAGCGCTAAGGGGTAAATGATGCAAGCATTAGCTAAACACAAATTTGCCCGTTCTTCTGCACAAAAAACCCGTCTGGTCGCTGATCAGGTGCGCGGATTGTCAGTAGATAAGGCGCTGAACGTACTGACTTACAGCCCGAAAAAGGCTGCGGAGTTAGTTAAAAAGGTACTTTTATCAGCCATTGCCAACGCTGAGCACAATGAAGGTGCGGATATTGATACGCTGAAAGTTAAGACTATCTTCATTGATGAAGGTCCGTCTATGAAGCGCATCAAGCCACGTGCTAAAGGTCGTGCTGACCGTATCGTCAAGCGTACCAGCCACATCACTGTGGTTGTAGCTGATAACTAGGAGATAGAAATGGGACAGAAAGTACATCCTAATGGTATTCGCCTAGGTATCACTAAGCCATGGAGCTCAACCTGGTTCGCGAATACGAAAGACTTCCCGGATTTCTTAAACGGTGACTTTAAAGTTCGTCAGTATCTGACAAAAGAACTGAAAGCCGCGTCAGTTAGCCGGATCGATATTGAACGCCCTGCGAAAAGCATCCGTGTGACTATTCACACTGCGCGTCCAGGCGTAATCATCGGTAAGAAAGGTGAAGATGTTGAGAAAATCCGCAAGCAAGTAGCAGCCATCGCTGGCGTACCTGCGCAGATTAACATCTCTGAAATCCGCAAGCCTGAGCTGGATGCCAAATTAGTTGCTGATTCAATCAGCAGCCAGTTGGAGCGTCGTGTAATGTTCCGTCGTGCTATGAAGCGTGCGGTACAAAACGCCATGCGTATCGGTGCCAAGGGTATCAAAGTTGAAGTTAGCGGCCGTTTGGGCGGCGCAGAAATCGCTCGTTCAGAGTGGTACCGTGAAGGCCGCGTGCCACTTCACACTCTGCGTGCTGACATCGATTACAATACCTCAGAAGCACTGACTACTTACGGTATCATTGGTGTGAAAGTGTGGATTTTCAAAGGCGAGATCTTAGGAGCTCTGCCATTGAACAACAACACCAACAACGCCAACAATAACAACCAGCCTAAAGCGCCGAAAAAACCGGCACGTAAGGCTAAGTAGGGGTATTGAGCGATGTTGCAACCAAAACGTACAAAATTTCGCAAAGTGCACAAAGGTCGTAACCGTGGTTTAGCCCAGGTTGGTGACAAAGTATCTTTCGGTACATATGCACTGAAATCTTTAGAACGTGGTCAGATGACTTCACGTCAAATTGAATCTGCACGTCGTGCTATGACGCGCGCTGTTAAACGTGTTGGTAAAATCTGGATCCGTGTGTTCCCAGACAAGCCAATCACTGCTAAGCCGCTGGAAGTACGTATGGGTAGTGGTAAAGGTTCTGTTGAGTACTGGGTGTGTCAGATTAAACCTGGCAAAGTCCTGTATGAAATGGACGGTGTGTCTGAAGAGTTAGCGCGTCATGCATTTACACTTGCTGCTGCTAAGCTTCCATTTAAGACAACCTTTGTAACGCGGACGGTAATGTGATGAAAGCCAGCGAATTAAAAGCGAAAAGTGTTGAAGAGTTAAACGCTGAATTACTGGGCTTATTACGTGAGCAGTTCAACCTGCGCATGCAATTAGCTACTGGTCAGTTAGCTCAAACGCATTTATTTAAGCAGGTGCGTCGTGATATCGCGCGCGTTAAGACCATCTTAACCGAGAAGGCAGGTGCGTAATGACTGAAACAAATATTCGTACACTGCAAGGTAAAGTGATCAGCAACAAAATGGACAAGTCTATTACTGTTGCGATTGAACGTTCAGTGAAACACCCTATTTACGGGAAGTTCATTAAGCGTACTACCAAGCTGCACGTACATGACGAAACTAATCAGTGTAAAGAAGGCGATGTAGTCACTATTCGTGAATGCCGTCCTTTGTCCAAGACTAAGTCTTGGACCCTGGTAGCTGTAGTCGTATCAGCATCTTAATTCGTTAAGATGTGAAAAGCGGCTCCTTTTTGGAGCCGCTTTTATTTTGCGCTACCTTTTTGGTAAGAGTGCTGTTATAATCACGCGCCCTCTTGTCAGGGGGTAGTTTATATCGTAAGCAGCGTAGCCCGTGAGGGTTATTTAGTAGAATAGCGGAGCACTAAGATGATCCAGATGCAATCTATGCTGGAAGTCGCAGACAACAGCGGCGCGCGCAGCGTAATGTGTATTAAGGTCTTAGGTGGTTCACATCGCCGTTATGCTGCAATTGGTGACGTCATCAAAGTTACTGTCAAGGAAGCAATTCCGCGCGGTAAAGTTAAAAAAGGTGATGTACTGAATGCAGTGGTGGTGCGTACACGCAAAGGCGTACGCCGTCAGGACGGTTCTTTGATCCGTTTTGATCGCAATGCAGCAGTGTTGTTAAACAGCAAGCTGGAACCGATCGGCACTCGTATTTTCGGGCCTGTTACACGTGAACTTCGTGGCGATAAGTTTATGAAGATCGTGTCTCTGGCACCAGAAGTACTGTAAGGAGTCACCATGGCTAGTAAAATCCGTCGTGATGATGAGGTTGTTGTTCTTACTGGTAAGGACAAGGGTAAGCGCGGTAAAGTTACTAAAGTATTAGTAGCAGAAGGTCGTGTTTATGTTTCCGGCGTTAACTTGGTTAAAAAGCATCAGAAGCCTGTACCGGCTCTGAACCAGCCAGGTGGTATCGTTGAGAAAGAAGCCTCAATTCATGTTTCAAACGTAGCGATCTTTAACTCTAAAACGGGTAAAGCAGATCGTGTAGGTTTCCGCCTTGAAGATGGCAAGAAAGTGCGTTTCTTCAAGTCGAATAACGAAGTAATTTAATTGCTATTGGAGTAATACGATGGCGAAACTGCATGAAATTTACAAAGACACCGTAGTCCCAGAACTGTTTAAACAGTTTGGCTACACCAGCGTCATGCAAGTCCCTCGGATTGTTAAAATCACACTCAATATGGGTGTGGGTGAAGCCGTAGCTGACAAAAAGATCCTTGATAACGCAGTAGCAGATTTAACTGCTATTGCCGGCCAGAAACCTCTGGTTACTAAGGCACGTAAGTCAGTCGCTGGTTTCAAAATCCGTGAAGGCTACCCTATTGGCGCAAAAGTGACCCTGCGCGGCGAGCGTATGTGGGAATTCTTAGAGCGTTTAGTCTCTATTGCAATCCCGCGTATCCGTGACTTCCGTGGTGTAAACCCGAAGTCATTCGATGGCCGTGGTAACTACAGCATGGGTGTACGCGAGCAAATCATTTTCCCAGAAATCGATTACGATAAAGTAGACGCAGTACGTGGTTTAGATATCACTATTACGACTACCGCGCGTACCGATGACGAAGGACGTGCTTTACTTGCCGCGTTTAACTTCCCATTCAAGAAATAAGGTGTAGGGTCATGGCAAAACAATCAATGAAAGCCCGCGAATTAAAGCGTGCACAACTGGTAGCCAAATTCGCTGCAAAGCGTCATGAACTGAGAGATGCGATTGCTAATCCAGCGACTTCTGACGAAGACCGTTGGGCAGCCGTTCTGAAGTTACAGACGTTGCCGCGTGATTCAAGCCCTTCGCGTCAACGTAATCGTTGTCGTGTAACAGGTCGTCCACACGGTTACCTGCGTAAATTCGGCATGAGCCGGATCAAGGTCCGTGAAGCGGCGATGCGCGGTGAAATTCCTGGCCTTCGTAAGGCTAGCTGGTAAGAATCACGGGAGTAACGAGCTATGAGTTTGCAAGATCCAGTAGCGGATATGTTTACTCGCATTCGCAACGGCCAGTCAGCCAATAAAGTTGCGGTTAAGATGCCATCTTCAAAATTGAAGGTATCTATTGCGAAAGTATTAAAAGACGAAGGTTACATCGCTGATTTCGCGGTTTCTGGTGATGTTAAGCCAGAGCTGGAAGTTACTTTAAAGTACTTCCAGGGCAAATCTGTAATTGAAACTATCGATCGTGTTAGTCGTCCAGGTTTACGCATCTATAAGAAGCGTGGCGAATTACCTAAGGTAATGGGCGGTTTAGGTGTGGCCATCGTGTCAACATCTAAAGGACTAATGACTGACCGCGCCGCGCGCAAGGTTGGTATCGGTGGCGAAATCATTGGCTACGTAGCGTAACGGAGGTAGTAATCTATGTCTCGTGTTGCTAAAGCCCCTGTCACTATTCCTGCTGGCGTTACTGTAACGCAAAACGGTCAGGTAGTGTCATTCAAGGGCAAAAACGGCGAGTTAACATTAGATGTTAACCCAGCAGTTGAAATCGTTGTTGATGGTAACGTTCTACGTACCAATCCTCGCGACGGTTTCGATAATGCTAATGCACAAGCGGGAACTGCCCGTGCGTTGATCAACAACCTGGTTACTGGTGTAACTGAAGGCTTCGCTCAGAAATTAGAGCTGGTTGGTGTTGGTTACCGTGCTAAAGCAGAAGGTAAAGTATTAAACCTGAGCCTGGGCTTCTCTCACCCGGTAGTGTTTCAGGTACCTAACGGTATCACTATTGAAACGCCAACCCAGACAGAAGTAATGGTCAAAGGTGCTGATAAGCAATTAGTTGGTCAGGTTGCCGCTAACATCCGGGCATACCGTAAACCAGAGCCATATAAAGGCAAGGGTGTACGCTATGCAAATGAAAACGTGCGTCGTAAAGAAGCGAAGAAAAAGTAGGGTAGGACGATGGATAAGAAACTTGCTCGTCTGCGCCGTGCCAAACGCACCCGCAGAAACATTATCGAACAAGGTGCGAATCGCCTGGTTGTACACCGTACACCACGTCACATCTACGCCCAGCTTATCGCACCAAATGCTGAAGTGATTGCGGCAGCTTCTACCTTAGAAGCTTCTATTAAAGAATCGCTTAAGTACTCTGGTAACGTAGACGCTGCTAAGGCTGTAGGTAAAGCGATTGCCGAACGCGCAGTAGCCAAAGGCGTTACTGCTTGTGCTTTTGACCGCAGTGGCTTCCAGTATCATGGTCGCGTACAAGCTTTGGCTGACGCGGCGCGTGAAGCCGGTCTTCAGTTCTAGGAGTAGCTCATGGCTAACGAAGAAGCTAAACAACAATCTGATTTACAAGAGAAGCTTGTTGCAGTAAACCGCGTGTCTAAAGTTGTTAAAGGTGGTCGTATTTTCTCCTTTACTGCTTTGACCGTAGTTGGTGACGGTAATGGTCGCGTTGGTTTTGGTTATGGTAAAGCACGTGAAGTTCCAGCTGCTATTCAAAAGGCAATGGAAAAAGCACGTCGCAACATGACCCAAGTTGAATTGAACGGTAACACGTTACACCACCCAACCCGTGGTGTGCACTCAGGTTCAAATGTTTACATGCAACCTGCAGCTGAAGGTACTGGCTTGATCGCCGGTGGTGCAATGCGCGCCGTACTGGAAGTTGCTGGTGTACAAAACATTTTGTCTAAGTGTTACGGCTCAACTAACCCAATCAACGTAGTTCGCGCAACTATTAATGCTCTGTCGACTGTTAAGTCGCCAGCTCAAATAGCTGCTAAACGCGGTCTACGCGTTGACGACATTCTGGGGTAATCTGCCATGGCGAAGAAGACAATTAAAGTAACCCAAACGAAGTCAAGCATCGGTCGTTTACCGAAGCACAAGGCATCGTTAACTGGGTTAGGTTTACGCCGCATCGGTCACACTGTCGAAGTTGAAGATACACCTTCAGTTCGCGGTATGATCAACGCAGTGTATTACATGGTTAAAGTGGAGGAGTAACAGATGTTATTAAATACTCTTGCTCCGGCACCTGGTGCTAAGAAAGAAAAGCGCCGCGTGGGTCGTGGTATCGGCTCTGGCTTAGGTAAAACTGCGGGTCGTGGTCATAAAGGTTTGAAATCACGTTCTGGTGGTAAAGTACGTCCTGGTTTTGAGGGCGGTCAAATGCCTTTGAAACAGCGTCTACCTAAGTTTGGTTTCACTTCACAGAAATCTTTGGTTTCTGCTGAAGTTCGTTTGCACGAACTGGCAGCGGTAAAAGGTGATGTAGTTGATCTGGCTAGCCTGATGGAAGCTAATATCATTGCCCGCACAGTTAAGTTCGCTAAAGTTGTACTGTCTGGTGAGATCACTCGCCCGGTAACCGTAAAAGGTTTAGGTGCAACCAAAGGCGCGCGTGCTGCTATCGAAGCCGCTGGCGGTAAAGTCGAAGAATAATAAGGATAGTACGCGATGGCTAAACCAGGTTCGGACTCAAGAAGTGCAAAAGGCGGTTTCAGTGAACTGAAAGCCCGTCTGTTGTTTGTACTTTTGGCCATAATCGTTTTTCGGTTAGGCTCCTTTGTGCCAATTCCTGGAATTGACGCCGCCGTGCTGGCTCAGTTATTCGAGCAACAAAAGGGCACCATCGTTGAAATGTTTAACATGTTCAGCGGTGGCGCACTTGAGCGTGCTTCTGTGTTTGCGTTGGGCATTATGCCCTACATCTCCGCGTCTATTATCGTGCAGCTGTTAACGGTGGTTCACCCCACTCTGGCTGAATTGAAAAAAGAAGGCGAGGCTGGAAAGCGTAAAATAAATCAGATGACGCGCTACGGTACTTTAGCATTAGCAACGTTACAGGCCATTGGTATAGCTACTGGTCTGCCGAACATGATGCAAGGGTTAGTTATTAACCCTGGCTTTGCATTTTACTTTACTGCGGTAATCAGCTTGGTTACCGGCACCATGTTTTTAATGTGGTTAGGTGAGCAAATTACAGAGCGCGGCATTGGTAATGGTATATCGTTGTTAATCTTTACCGGTATTGTTGCCGGCTTCCCGTCTGCCATTGGCCAGACGATAGAGCAGGCACGTCAAGGCGATTTGCACTTTTTACTGTTAGTTGCAATAGGTGTGATCGTAATCGCGATTACCTGGTTTGTGGTGTTCTTTGAACGCGGCCAGCGTCGTATTGTGGTCAACTATGCCAAACGTCAGCAGGGCCGTCAGGTTTTTGCTGCGCAAAGTAGCCATTTACCGTTAAAAGTAAATATGGCTGGCGTTATACCACCAATTTTTGCTTCTAGCATAATTCTGTTCCCTGGAACGATTGCCAGTTGGTTTGGTTCAGGTGAAGGCGTGGTGGCTAATTTCTTACAGGAATTAGCATTAACATTATCTCCGGGACAACCGTTGTATATGATGTTATACTCCGCGGCCATAATTTTCTTTTGCTTCTTCTATACTGCGTTGGTGTTTAACCCGCGTGATACAGCTGACAATCTTAAGAAATCTGGTGCCTTTATTCCTGGGATCCGTCCTGGTGAGCAGACATCAAAATACATCGATAAAGTGATGACACGGTTAACCTTAGCGGGTGCCCTGTATATAACCTTTATCTGTTTAGTTCCTGAGTTCATGATGGTAGCGTGGGACGTTCAGTTCTATTTCGGCGGTACATCACTGCTGATCATCGTTGTCGTTATAATGGACTTTATGGCACAGGTACAGACGCATTTGATGTCTCATCAATATGACTCTGTGCTTAAAAAGGCAAATCTTAAAGGCTATGGCCGTTAAGATAGTTTGCGGAGTTAAGTTATGAAAGTACGAGCTTCCGTTAAGAAGATCTGCCGTAACTGCAAAGTGATCAAACGTAATAACGTAGTTCGCGTAATTTGCAGTGAGCCAAAGCACAAACAGCGCCAAGGCTAATAGCAGAACAAAATGATACTGCGGGCTTAACTAATTGGTTGAGCCCCTTTATTGTTTGCAATATCAGCGCCATTTGAGTATCCTTACGGGCTTTTCAAATTGGCTTATTTAAACTCTATTAAAGGAGAACGTTAGTGGCCCGTATCGCTGGCATTAACATCCCCGATAATAAGCATGCGGTTATCTCTTTAACCTATGTTTATGGTATCGGTAAAACCCGCGCTAAATCGATTTTAGCTGCAGTGGGTATTGAAGAAAGTACTAAAATTGCATCGTTATCAGATGCACAGTTAGATACGCTTCGTGACGAAGTTGCTAAGTACACCGTAGAAGGTGACTTACGCCGTGAAATCACATTAAATATTAAGCGTTTAATGGACTTAGGTTGCTACCGTGGCCTGCGCCATCGTCGTAGTCTGCCAGTCCGTGGTCAGCGCACTAAAACTAATGCGCGTACCCGCAAGGGCCCACGTAAAGCGATTAAGAAATAAGGTGATTCAACATGGCTAAAGCACCAGTTCGTACTCGTAAACGGGTAAAAAAGCAAGTTTCTGATGGTATGGCTCATATCCATGCTTCTTTCAACAACACCATCGTGACGATTACTGATCGTCAGGGCAATGCACTGTGTTGGGCAACTGCTGGCGGTTCAGGTTTCCGTGGTTCACGTAAATCTACTCCGTTTGCTGCTCAGGTGGCTGCAGAGCGCGCGGGCACTGCTGCGCTGGAATATGGTCTGAAGAACCTTGAAGTGTTTGTGAATGGCCCAGGCCCAGGCCGCGAATCAGCGATTCGTGCTCTGAACGCCGCTGGTTACAAGATCACAAATATCACCGACGTGACGCCTATCCCGCATAACGGATGCCGTCCACCTAAAAAACGTCGCGTGTAATTACAGCGCTTCACGGATTATTGGAGAAAGAAGATGGCAAGATATTTGGGTCCTAAGCTCAAACTGAGTCGTCGCGAAGGTACAGATCTGTTCCTGAAGAGCGGCGTAAGGGCAATCGATTCAAAGTGTAACTTAACTACAGCTCCTGGTCAGCACGGCGCACGTCGCGGTCGCTTATCAGACTACGGTTTACAGTTACGCGAGAAACAAAAAGTACGTCGTATGTATGGCGTATTAGAAAAGCAGTTCCGTAACTATTACAAGGAAGCTGCTCGTTTGAAAGGTAATACAGGTGAAAACCTGTTAGCGTTGTTAGAGTCACGCTTAGACAACGTTGTATACCGTATGGGTTTGGCCAGTACGCGCGCTGAAGCACGTCAGCTGGTTAGCCACAAAGCCATTATGATTAATGGTCAAGTGCTGAACATTCCATCATACAAAGTATTGCCTGAACAAGTTATCTCTGTACGTGAGAAAGCGAAAAAGCAAGCCCGTATTGGTGCTGCGCTTGAAGTAGCTGCACAACGTGAGAAGCCAACTTGGATTGAAGTAGATAACACGAAACTGGAAGGCGTATTCAAACGTCTGCCTGAGCGTTCAGACTTGTCTGCTGACATCAACGAACAGTTAATCGTCGAGCTTTACTCTAAGTAAAGCTAATTGTTAAGAGAGGATACAATGCAGGGTTCTGTCACCGAATTCCTTAAGCCGAGATTAGTTGGTATCGAAAAAATCAACCCAACTCGTGCCAAAGTTACTTTGGAACCACTTGAGCGCGGTTTCGGGCATACCTTGGGCAACGCGTTACGTCGTATTCTTCTTTCGTCAATGCCAGGTTGTGCAGTGACTGAAGTTGAGATTGACGGCGTGCTCCATGAGTACAGTGCCAAAGAAGGTGTCCAGGAAGATATCATTGATATCCTGCTGAACCTGAAAGGCCTTGCCGTTCGCCTGGAAGACAAAGATGAAGTCACGCTGACTTTGATGAAGAAAGGTGCTGGCCCTGTAACCGCTGGAGATATCCAGCATGGCGACGGTGTGGTCATTACCAACCCTGAACACGTTATTTGCAACCTGACTGGCGAGACTGAATTCAGTATGCGTCTGAAAGTTGAACGTGGCCGTGGTTATGTGCCTGCATCAGCGCGTTTGTCCTCAGATGATGACGAGCGTCCTATCGGTCGTCTGTTACTTGATGCCTCTTTCAGCCCGGTAGAGCGTATAGCCTACTCAGTTGAAGCAGCGCGGGTAGAACAGCGTACCGACCTGGACAAACTGATCATCGATATGGAGACCAACGGCACAGTAGAGCCAGAGGAAGCCATTCGCCGTGCAGCAACAATTCTGGCTGAACAGCTAGAGTTCTTCGTCGAACTGCGCGATAAGAGCGAACCGGAAAAACGCGAAGAGAAGCCGGAGTTTGATCCGATTCTGTTACGTCCGGTCGATGATTTGGAATTAACAGTTCGTTCTGCTAACTGCTTGAAGGCAGAGCAGATTCAGTACATTGGTGATCTGGTTCAGCGTACCGAGGTTGAGTTACTTAAAACACCTAACCTGGGTAAAAAGTCGCTTACCGAAATCAAAGACGTGCTGGCATCACGCGGTTTATCACTAGGCATGCGCTTAGAGAACTGGCCGCCAGCGAGTCTGGTAAATAAAGACTAATCAGATACCAGTTTCTGGTTTAGTGAGAAGGAATAGATCATGCGCCATCGCAAGAGTGGTCGTCAATTAAATAGGAACAGCAGTCACCGTACGGCGATGTTCCGCAACATGGCTAGTTCGTTGGTGAAGCACGAAATCATCAAAACGACGTTGCCAAAGGCAAAAGAGTTACGTCGTGTGATCGAGCCATTGATCACGCTGGCAAAGAATGACAGCGTTGCAAATCGCCGTTTAGCTTTCGCCCGTACTCGTGATAAGGAAGTAGTAGGTTTGTTATTCAACGTGCTGGGCCCGCGTTACAATGCGCGTCCAGGTGGTTACACTCGTATTTTGAAGTGTGGCTTCCGTGCCGGTGATAACGCTCCTATGGCTTACATCGAGTTAGTCGATCGTCCAGAAGTGGACGCACTGCCAGTTGAAGAAACTGCAGCTGAGTAATCGCTAAGGAACTAAAAAGCCGGGCTCAGCCCGGCTTTTTTATGCCCGTTTGTTTTTCCGCTAGCTAATCCGTACTATGGTGTTTTAACTCAACGCCAGGTATTGTCATGCAAAAAGCATTACTGTGCTTACTATTACTTAGTCTACCGGTTATTAGTGATGCTACAGCAACGACTGAAATACACTATAAACCGTTACAGCCTCTGCTATCCGGTGTCACGCAGCAATATCCCTTGTTACAGCAAGTATTGGCAAACCCTGAACCTCACCGCTTACAAATAATTTATACGCAGATTGACCGTGACGCCGATAACAAACCTACTTTGATTTACTATCAGTACGGTTTGGATAACGAGCGTTATTTTTATCCAGCCAGTACGGTTAAACTGCCGATAGCCTTGCTGGCGTTAGAGTGGTTGGCAGAGCAGAATATCGCAGGCTTGAATTCCAACACCACTATGCTGACTGATGCCGCAACCGATTGGCAGTCAGCTCAGGCTGACGATCCTACGGCGTTAAACGGCTTGCCCAGCATCGCACAGTATATAAAGAAGATATTGTTGGTAAGTGATAATGACGGCAGCAACCGACTGTACGAATTATTGGGGCAGGATTTTATTAACCAGCGTTTGGCAGCTAAAGGTCTGACAAACAGCATGGTTAATCACCGGCTTAGTCTGCCTTTAACCACTGAGCAAAATCGTCAATTCAATCCAGTACGGTTTGTCGACGCGAAAGGCAAGCCGCTTCTGACGCTTCCGGCACGCAGCACCCAAAGTCACTATACAAATTTAAATAACCCAACGCTGGGTAAAGCCTATATAAAAGACAATGAGCTTGTTAAGTTGCCGATGGATTTTACTGACAAGAATCGTTTCAGTGCGGCAGATTTCGATAGTGTAATAAAGCGCATAATCTTTCCTCAGTTGTTCAGCCAGCAACAACGTTTTCAAATAAAACCTGAAGATCGCGACCTGGTACTGCGTTATATGGCGATGTTGCCGCCGGATAGCACTAGTCCGCTATATGATGCGGCACAATACCCAGATAACTATTCCAAATTCTTGTTGTTTGGTGGTAAAGCTCAGCAGCTGCCACCACATATCCGTATCTTTAATAAAGCTGGCTGGGCTTATGGTCATATTATCGATGGCGCTTATATCGTTGATTTACAGCAGCAGGTGGAGTTTTTCATCACGGCTGTGGTTTATGCCAATGAAAATGACATCCTTAACGACGACCTGTATCAAAGGGAAGAAGTCGCAATCCCGTTTTTAAGAGAGCTGGGACAGTATCTATACCAATACGAACTAAAAAGACCGCGTAGATACCAGCCGGATCTTCGAGAAGTGCGCAGAGTCACAACCTTAAATACAGAAATCGACTGATTTATAAATAAAATAGCAGGCTTTTTTCAAGGATCGTTTAAAAAGTGTTCGGTCGATCATATTTCTGTAAAAAAGATCTTGATCAGTTTTGCATGATCTCTATAATGCGCACCACACAGACGGCAGCAAGCGAAAGCAGAAGTCGACTGGCTGAGGTGAAAACCTCGTATCATTGAGTTTTACTCTGAT
>NZ_JAERPS020000014.1 GCF_016918075.2 Rheinheimera maricola
GCAATCTAATTTAGCATGTGGAATATCTTTTAACCCCCTTTTGGTGTGGTTGAGCGTTATTAGAAAACAATAATTGAAATTTCAGGAAAAATATGAAGAATAAAGTTTTTAAATCCCTCATCGTTAGCTCACTCGTTCTATGCAATTATGTCAGCGCCGCAGATTGTCATGATGTGTCACAAATTATTGCCAAACAACTTGAAGATAACTACGTAATTGAAAATACAGCAACAACGTTAGCTCAGTTAATGCGTTCGCAATCATTTTTATCTGGTTGCGATCATCAAAAGTCATCTGAAGATATTGCTAAATTTATGACTTTGGAATTAAACAAAATTGCAAATGATAAACACCTCTCTGTCGTTTATGACCCACAATGGGTAAATGAACTGAAAGCATATCGTTCATCAGCACAAACTAAAGCGTTTTCGGATAGTCGAGCCATGGAGACTCCTACAGACAACTATGGTTTTAAAAAGGTTGAAATGCTTGATGGCAACATTGGTTACCTTGACATAAGAGTGTTCTCGGATAGTCATTTAGGTGGTGAAACGCTTGAAAATGCGATGAAATTTTTACAGCATGCCGATGGTATTATTATTGATTTAAGGAACAACTTTGGTGGCAGTCCTTTTATGGTAACTTCGTTGGCCAGTTACTTTTTTGACTTAGATACTGTTCATTTATCGACTTTTGAAAGTCGAGAGAATGGTGTGTTAACTCAAACGCAAGATTGGACGTCGCCTTATGTTCCGGGTCCTAGGTTTAAAGATACTCCTCTTTATATTCTCACCAGCAGTAATTCTGCATCCGCTGCAGAAGGCTTTAGCTATGCTATGCAAAGTTTGACTAGAGCAACCATTGTTGGAGAGGTAACTGCTGGTGCCGCTCATGCCAGAAGAGCAGAAATAGTAAATGACGATTTTATTCTCACTTTACCAACTGCACGACCTGTTGACCCCAGAACAAACGATAATTGGGAAAGAAAAGGTGTAAAACCAAATATTGAAACGAGCAGCGACAATGCACTTAATGTAGCTTATGCAGAGGTACTAAATACCTTAATAAAAAGTAAGAGTAGTAATCTCAGCTTGCACAAATGGGTCTATCCGCTTGTAAAAGCTAAATCGAGCCAATACCAGCCAAGTCAGGGTGATTTCAATCAGATAGTAGGTACGTTTGGAGAGCACAAGGTATTCCAAGAAGGTGGTAAATTCTTTTATCAACATTCAGATGAGCCGGCCTTTGAAATTGAACTTCTTGATAAAGAAACTATCGTTTTTAAAGCGTTTACCGAGGCAAGGCTACAAGCAATATATAAAGATAAGCAAGTCATTGCATTGAAAATGCTCTCTTTGGGTAGGGATGAAAGAGAGTTTCAGAGAACGATGTAAAGATTGCTAACAAGGTTGTTAACGCGGACAAAAAACAGTTGGCTATGTTCGTACCTCACAAATTTTAGCCAACTATTTTTAGCCGGTTACAACGGCGTTAGGTTTACAGGAGTTTTTAATGTCTATTGATGAAAAATCTGGGTCAGGGATTCTATCTTCGCTTTTAAAGTTTGCGAATAAAGACACTAAAGAGCTCATAAATGTTTTTCTTTTTATGTTTATTCCGATGGTTTTTATGCTTCTGCTGATGGGCGTATTTAAAATGATAAATAAAATTGATGAGCCAAATGATGCCTGTTGGGCTATTGAAAAAGTTGACGATCAGTTTTTCAAGATAAATAAATGTTCAGGTGAAATAGAAATACTAGATGTTAATAAAAATGATGAAAAGACTAAAACAAGAACCTAACAAGCAAATTTTATCGCCAGCAAAAAGCACTGGCTGCGACGTCAAGCCGCTGCGCGGATTTCCGCGCTAAATTTGGGCGTTAGGGCGCGAATCAAATTTTTCGCAGCTGGTTGGTTTGTCTGTTTTGGCAGTTGGTATTGCTAAACGAAATGGTGCTAATTGTTTTTGGGTTCACCGCTCAAGTTTGCCCGAAGCCGGGGAAAGCATTTTCCGCCAAGTAGTAAAAGTAGGGTAAGTTGAGTCAGAGATATTGCCCATTGGCTACTGGCATTGGTTGTGGTTCAAGCACTAAAATTCACTGCACAACGTTTGTTGTGCTAAGTGTTGGAGTTTTGTGCGGTGCCCTAACAAGGCCATATTGCATCGCCCGCAAGCGGGCTGGACAAATTTTCCGTTGCTCGTTTTGTGTCTTAACGCTACGCTAACACAAAACGCTCCACTCCAAATTTGCCGCAAATGGCGGCGTTATGATTCAAAGGGAAGCCAGTGGCACAACTAGACTTTTATGCCAATAGTTCAGACGTTCTTGAAGTCATTGATTACATGTTTGAACTCTCACCAATGAAATTATTTGAGGCCTACTCTCGTATCGATCACGAAATAAGAGAGTTTAAATCAAGTAAGGATATTCTCGCGTCTTCTCACATTGAGGACAATCACGGTGGGATCTTTGTTCGCGGTTGGTGGGAGTCTGTTACTTCTAATCCTTTTGTTAAAACCGTTGAGCTAAATCCTAGTATTGGTAAATATCGACAGTCACTTGAAGGTGTTGGCACTTTTCAACTACTTCAAGGTCGGCCACATGATTTAGCGGATAATGCGCTAAATTTAAGTCGCTTTACACATTGGGATGAAAAAGGTGCGTTTCAGCGTTCTAACTTCTCAGACAACGATGTTGGCGAGGTTAATTGGGCTGAATTTAAAAGTCTCTCTGGTAAACTTCATCGGCACCTTCGAAACAAAATGTTTCAAGCTAAGCTTTTCAAACGCCCAATTTTGAAAGGTGCATACTCTGATTTGGAAAATGGTAGTAAACTTTTTGGGCAACCTGGTGTTTACACTTTATGTTCAGTAGAAATTGAATCATAACAAGGCCTTAAAGTCGGATTCGCAACAGTTGGCTCGGTTCCGCTTCGCTTCACATTTTAGCCAACTATTACTCACCGCTTAAGGCGGCGTTATATTTCACGGAGGAATTAGGTGGACGAAGGCGATAGAAAGGCTCTAAGCGATATCGAAGAATTTGGTTGTCATGTTCTTAAAGTGATGGAAGGAGAGACTGAACCTTGTTTTAGTTACTCAATTGGCATCAACAAGAAGCAAAATAAGCCAGATCTAATTATTGTTGGTCTTAAACTAAAGTTGGCTCATTCCATCATCAATAATTACAAAAATAGGCTTCTTGCTGGTGAATCGTTTGAGCCGGGTAAATATTATTCTGACTTTCTTGAAGGCTTCGACGTTTGCTTTATCAAAGTAGACAAGTCACATTACGATGAATATCTTGGTTGGGGTCTCTGGCTACACGACGGTGACGATTTTGAAATGTTGCAAATGATTTGGCCCACAACTGATGGTTTCTGGCCTTGGTTCAACGATACTTCAGAGTTTTACCGTTGGGCGCAACCAATATTGAACGAGACTGGAGCGTTAAGTGAAATATAACAAGTTGCCAAATTTCGCCGCAAACAGCGCGACAGGGACAAATACTCGCTGGGCTTCGCCCAACAACGTTCGCATTTGCCCATTGGCAAGGCGTTAGGCAATAAGGACAGTAGATGGATTTTCTCAATCGTCACGTTTGGTTAAAAAGAGCATTGATGCTTCTGGCAATTTTAATAGCTACACCATTTGCCGGTTACCTGCTGCTGTTCGTTGAGGTGGCAGGCTTAGAGGTGGCATTTGCGTGTTTGCTTATCGCGCTCAAGCCTTTTCTCACCTGGGCACAATTCCAAATCGACTTAATAAAGGCCACATTCAAGGCAATATCAAACAACTTTCATAAACACCTAGCCAGTCGCCCAACGGTATATTTTTCGCATGCTGCTGGTAGTGCTGCATTTTTTGCCATCACAGGTGTTGTGTTTGTATCGGTTGCCGTTTGGTTGCCTTTATTCATGGTTGGTGCGCAGTATGCCTAACAAGGCGCATCACTCGCTCCCTTTGGTCGCTGGGACGTCAAACGCTAACGCGTTTTTCCGCCCGTGTGCTTTGCGTTAGATGTCGCTACTTTTTAGAATATGTTTTGGGTTGTCAGGTACGCTTTAAGTACTGTTTTACCATGCTGTTTGTAGAGTCTTATCTAAAATAGAAAAGCTTAAAAGTAGCGTTGATTGTGCCGTTACTTTGATTGGTTAAATTTTGAATTCGTCAATCTG
Organism: Rheinheimera maricola; assembly: GCF_016918075.2. Classification (GTDB taxonomy): domain Bacteria; phylum Pseudomonadota; class Gammaproteobacteria; order Enterobacterales; family Alteromonadaceae; genus Alishewanella; species Alishewanella maricola_A. The sequence continues at coordinate 4,182 of NZ_JAERPS020000014.1, forward strand.
AAAGTCGCAGTGTTTTGGTTTCTGAATTAGCTCAACTTTCAATTCATCAACTAGTTTTTGGTTTGAGTATTTGAAATCCCATAAGGTGCTTTTAAATGTTCGTAAACTGTTTAATTATTAGTTTTTTATGAATCTCGTAACGTGTTTTCTACGGAGTTCAAAGTTAATAATTAAGTGGCTTTAAATCGTGGTGGTTTGCTTTATTATTCCATTTCGTTATGTACTTGTATTATCAGAGGTTTCAAACTGATCGCGAGCATCTAACAAGCACTTTAAACGGAACAAAAACAGTTGGCTACGTTTCGCTTCGCTACACATTATAGCCAACCATTTTTGTCCGCTTAAGTGGGCGTTATGCAGGAAGATATGAAATCAGTCTCCAGTAAAACTTTCGATTTTGTAAATCACGAGCTTGAGGTCGATAAGATTATTCGATCTAAGTTTAATGATTCTCAGATGTCGAACGCAAAATGGAAAAAGCTATTCATGCTTATCTCCGTAAACTGCTCTGAAATATACGCAATATGGAAGTTTATTGATTCAGATAGCGATGGAGTAGGCCTTATTGGTTCACCTGAAATTAGTGAATTAGAAGATACCTATATTAATCATAAGTTCTGGTTTGGCCCTCGATATTACAAAGAAATTCAATGGCTAAGCTTTCCCAAAATCGTGAAAAAGGCAGGCTTTGAAAATGTGCCAGTATGCAACACGGTTCAAAATACAGATTTTTTACTGAATGAACTGAATAAAGTTGGTCACTGGCCAATTGAGGAGACTAATAATGGCTTTACTATTTTTGGTCATAGATAAGTTTACGCATAACAAACCGCGTCATTCAGGGCATTCAGCCCTTGCGACGCTCACAAGTTCGCGCGCATGCGCGGG
>NZ_JAERPS020000015.1 GCF_016918075.2 Rheinheimera maricola
TACACACTGTATTCTCTAAAACATCTTGGGCGTTGTATGGTTAAGCCTCTCGGGCAATTAGTATGAGTTAGCTTAACACATCACTGCGCTTCCACACCTCACCTATCAACGTTGTGGTCTCCAACGACCCTTTAGTAGACTCGAAGTCTAAGGGATGACTCATCTTGTGGCCGGCTTCCCGCTTAGATGCTTTCAGCGGTTATCCGTTCCGAACGTAGCTACCGGGCAATGCCATTGGCATGACAACCCGAACACCAGCGGTTCGTTCACTCCGGTCCTCTCGTACTAGGAGCAACTCCACTCAATCATCCAACGCCCACGGCAGATAGGGACCGAACTGTCTCACGACGTTCTAAACCCAGCTCGCGTACCACTTTAAATGGCGAACAGCCATACCCTTGGGACCGACTTCAGCCCCAGGATGTGATGAGCCGACATCGAGGTGCCAAACACCGCCGTCGATATGAACTCTTGGGCGGTATCAGCCTGTTATCCCCGGAGTACCTTTTATCCGTTGAGCGATGGCCCTTCCATACAGAACCACCGGATCACTATGACCTACTTTCGTACCTGCTCGACGTGTCTGTCTCGCAGTTAAGCTGGCTTCTACCATTACACTAACCGTACGATGTCCGACCGTACTTAGCCAACCTTCGTGCTCCTCCGTTACTCTTTAGGAGGAGACCGCCCCAGTCAAACTACCCACCAGACACTGTCCGCAATCCCGATTCAGGGACCTACGTTAGAACATCAAACATACAAGGGTGGTATTTCAAGGACGGCTCCATCATGACTAGCGTCACAACTTCAAAGCCTCCCACCTATCCTACACATGTAGGGTCAATGTTCAGTGCCAAGCTATAGTAAAGGTTCACGGGGTCTTTCCGTCTAGCCGCGGGTATACGGCATCTTCACCGCAATTTCAATTTCACTGAGTCTCGGCTGGAGACAGCCTGGCCATCATTACACCATTCGTGCAGGTCGGAACTTACCCGACAAGGAATTTCGCTACCTTAGGACCGTTATAGTTACGGCCGCCGTTTACCGGGGCTTCGATCAAGAGCTTCGCTTGCGCTAACCCCATCAATTAACCTTCCGGCACCGGGCAGGTGTCACACCCTATACGTCCTCTTACGAGTTTGCAGAGTGCTGTGTTTTTAATAAACAGTTGCAGCCAGCTGGTCACTGCGACTCTTCGCTGCTTACGGAGCAAGTCCTTCACAGCAAAGAGCGTACCTTCTCCCGAAGTTACGGTACTATTTTGCCTAGTTCCTTCAGCCGAGTTCTCTCAAGCGCCTTGGTATGCTCTACCTGACCACCTGTGTCGGTTTAGGGTACGGTCACCAATACCTGAAGCTTAGAGGCTTTTCCTGGAAGCATAGCGTTAGCAACTTCGTGTCCTTGGACACTCGTCTCGTATCTCAGTCTTAGGCATCCGGATTTTCCTAAACGCCCAACCTACGTACTTTCACGCGGACTACCAACGCCGCGCTTGCCTAGCTTTCTCCGTCCCCCCATCGCAGTATTGGCCGGTACAGGAATATTAACCTGTTTCCCATCGACTACGCCTTTCAGCCTCGCCTTAGGAGCCGACTCACCCTACCCTGATTAGCATGGGATAGGAACCCTTGGTCTTTCGGCGGGGAAGTTTTTCACTCCCCTTATCGTTACTCATGTCAGCATTCGCACTTCTGATACCTCCAGCCATCCTCCCGGATAACCTTCACAGGCTTACAGAACGCTCCTCTACCACTTGTGCAAGCACAAGTCCGCAGCTTCGGTGAATGATTTAGCCCCGTTACATCTTCCGCGCAGGCCGACTCGACTAGTGAGCTATTACGCTTTCTTTAAAGGGTGGCTGCTTCTAAGCCAACCTCCTAGCTGTCTATGCCTTCCCACATCGTTTTCCACTTAATCATTACTTTGGGACCTTAGCTGGCGGTCTGGGTTGTTTCCCTTTTCACGACGGACGTTAGCACCCGCCGTGTGTCTCCCGGATATTACTCACTGGTATTCGGAGTTTGCATGGGGTTGGTAAGTCGGGATGACCCCCTAGCCCAAACAGTGCTCTACCCCCAGTGGTATTCGTCCGAGGCGCTACCTAAATAGCTTTCGAGGAGAACCAGATATCTCCGAGCTTGATTAGCCTTTCACTCCGATCCACAAGTCATCCCCATCTTTTTCAACAGATGTGGGTTCGGTCCTCCAGTTAGTGTTACCCAACCTTCAACCTGCTCATGGATAGATCGCCCGGTTTCGGGTCTACACCCTGCAACTATTCGCCCAGTTAAGACTCGGTTTCCCTACGGCTCCCCTATTCGGTTAACCTCGCTACAGAATGTAAGTCGCTGACCCATTATACAAAAGGTACGCAGTCACACCACGAAGGTGCTCCCACTGCTTGTACGTACACGGTTTCAGGTTCTATTTCACTCCCCTTACAGGGGTTCTTTTCGCCTTTCCCTCACGGTACTGGTTCACTATCGGTCAGTCAGGAGTATTTAGCCTTGGAGGATGGTCCCCCCATGTTCAAACAGGATACCACGTGTCCCGTCCTACTCGTTTTCATTACTAAAGCATTGTCGTGTACGGGGCTATCACCCTGTATCGCTGGTCTTTCCAGGCCATTCCACTAACACCTTAATAACTTAAGGGCTACTCCGCGTTCGCTCGCCGCTACTAACGGAATCTCGGTTGATTTCTTTTCCTCGGGGTACTTAGATGTTTCAGTTCTCCCGGTTTGCCTCCCTACACTATGTATTCATGTAAGGATAGTGAGTAAACTCACTGGGTTTCCCCATTCGGATATCTGCGGGTCTAACGCCTCTTACCGGCTTCCCACAGCTTTTCGCAGGTTAGTACGTCCTTCATCGCCTCTGACTGCCAAGGCATCCACCGTGTACGCTTATTCACTTAACCATACAACCCCAAAATGTCTTTGAAATCGTACAGTGTGTTTAAGGTTCACAAATAAATATTGTTACCTTGTTTTTTACTACTATCAGCTTGCCAAATTGTTAAAGAGC
>NZ_JAERPS020000016.1 GCF_016918075.2 Rheinheimera maricola
ATGCTGTACAGCCAGGGCATTAAGTTGGAAGAGCTTGGCATCCGCCGTAAAGACGGCGCCGTGGTAGAAAGTGATTACCGCAAAATCTTCCATATTTTTGCCAAACACTACTACCTGTTTCGTGGTACTCCATCGCGCATTTGGCTGGACACGGTATTTCACGATGTATTCGGTTTAACTGAAACTCTGTGTGAAGAAACCGCTGATCACTACTACGACAGCATTAACGCTCAACTGGCTAAGCCGGAATTTAAACCGCGGGCGTTGTTGCAGCGTTTTAATATAGAGCTGATTGCCACCACCGAAGGCGCACTAAACGATTTAAAACACCATGCCAAATTAAAAGGCACCGGTTTTGAAACCCGGGTGATTACTACCTTTCGCCCGGATGATGTGGTAGATGCTGATCGCAGTGATTTTACTGCAAATGTCGCCAAATTAGGCGAAATTACCGGCGAAGACACCTGCAGCTGGCAGGGTTATTTAGCGGCGCTACGTAAGCGGCGTAAAGTATTTCGCGAGCATGGCGCCACCGCTACCGATCACGGTCATCCAACGGCGATTACTGCTGATTTGCCAATGAAAGATGCCGCTGCGCTGTTTCAACGTTGTTTAAACGGCAAAGCCAGCAAGGCTGACGCCGAGTTATTCCGCGGCCAAATGCTGACCGAAATGGCCGGCATGAGCCTGGAAGATGGCATGACCATGCAAATTCACCCGGGTGCGCACCGTAACCACAATAAAGTGATATTCGAGCGCTTTGGTGCCGATAAAGGCGCGGATATTCCCAGCCCAACTGAATACGTGCAGGCGCTTAAACCGCTGCTTCAAAAATACGGCAACGAAGCCAGTTTAAACATCATTCTGTTTACGCTGGACGAAACTACTTATGCCCGTGAACTGGCGCCACTGGCCGGCCATTACCCGGCATTAAAACTCGGCCCGGCCTGGTGGTTCCATGACAGCCCGGAAGGCATGCTGCGTTTTCGCCATCAGGTAACCGAAACCGCCGGTTTTTATAACACTGTAGGCTTTAACGACGATACGCGGGCGTTTTTGTCTATTCCGGCGCGGCATGATGTAGCACGGCGTATAGACTGCCGCTTTTTGGCAGGCTTAGTGGCCGAGCACCGCTTAACCGAAGAAGAAGCCGGCGAGTTAGCTTACGAGCTGACCTATGGCCTGGTAAAAAAAGCGTATCAGTTGAAATGATGCTGAATAAAACCTAACAGCGGGGCAATTTGTTGCTAAGCAGAGCGTCTCCAGCAGGGATGCTGGAGAGGAGTCTACAAGGATGTATTCACGACGTCTCTGCGTGTAACAAACTGCCCAAGCCGACACTGCAGAAAATAGCAGGAATCATGAATGGCAAATCTTAGTAATCAGACTCTGGCGGGTCTAAACGGCAAACTGCCCATTCCGGCCTACCGGCTGGGCGAACACAAGCCGCAAATCGGCATAGTGCATTTAGGCCCCGGCGCGTTTTTCCGTGGTCATCAGGCCTGGTATACCGAACAGGCGCTGCAATTTGGCGGCGACTGGGCCATCAGCGCCGTATCGATGCGCTCACCCGATGTCAGCCAGGCCTTATCACCACAAGATGGTTTGTATACCCTGGCCGTGCTGGATGCGGTGCAAAGCTATCAGGTTATCGGCTCGGTGCAGGAAGTGCTGATCGCCAGCGAGCAGTACGGCCAGGTATTAGCACGCTTAACTGCCGCCACCACTAAGTACGTTACCATGACCATTACCGAAAAAGGCTATTGCTTAAACGGCAGTGGTAAGCTGGACTTAAACCATAGCCAAATTCAACAAGACTTAAGCGGTAGCGGCCAACCGATAACGGCCATTGGCTTGCTGTTTACTGCACTGGCCGCGCGTTATCAGGCTAATGTTGCGCCGTTTTGTGTAATCAGCTGCGATAACCTTACCGACAACGGCCATAAGCTGCGCAAAGCACTGATTGCTTTTGCAGAGCAAAAAGACCCGACTATCGCCAACTGGTTAAGCCAGCAGCTTATCAGCCCCTGTACTATGGTCGACAGTATTACACCGGCTACCGATGATGCGATTAAAGCGCAGGTGGCCGACGTGCTGGGCGTGCAAGATAACTGGCC
>NZ_JAERPS020000018.1 GCF_016918075.2 Rheinheimera maricola
CCTGAGGGATCCCCACGAATTTAGCCCTCGCATTCAATGTAGTAACTCGTTGTATCCAGCAAGTGTTTACAGTGGCGCAAAGTACTGCGCCACTGTGTTGTTGTAAACATTACCTGCTTGGCCATCGCTCTTAACCCCAAGGTATGAAACGATAAGACTCGTTTATCCCGATAGCTGTTTGCCTGGAACCGGCGTTGCTGATTGGCTACGGTCAGCCCAACACCCAGTAATATCAGCACTAATGAAGCTAAATTGCTCAGCAGCAGTAACAAGCTTATTCGGTGTATTTTTGTACTACCGTTTTTCTCGAATCCGAGGCCAAACTGCGTGCTTTTCATATCTCTGAAGCTCTCTTCTATCTGCATACGTTGGCGGTAAATTGATACGACCTGTTTGCTATGATGGCTGCTCTGCGGCAAGTTAGAAGTAAGTAGCCATGGCTCTGTGTTTCCTCGGGCATGTGTTTGGGAGGTTTTTGACCGTTTCATACTGCCATCTGCATTACGCAAATGGCGACCTTTGCTTTTTTGCTTGTATAACGTCAACAAGCAGGCAAACGGTTTGTATCGTGCAATCTGTGCATGATATTGCTTCGGTTTGAGCGTTGCTTTGGCAAATAACCGGCCAATACACTGCCAGTTTGCACCATTATCAGTGGTATAAAAATTTGGCTTACGTACCCGGCCGACAAAGTACCAGCCTAATGCTTCAATTTGCCTGAACCAGGGCGCTTTAAAGCCAGCATCAGTGACAATCACCGGCTTACATTTTGCTGGCAGTAGCTGAGACAACGTCTGTAAAAACAGTTGATGAACAGCGGGTTTTTCTTTTGTACTCAGCGGATGAACCTCCTGGTACAGGGTGATAGGCCGACCATCGAATGTCAGCACTGCTCGCAGTAAAAAGTGTCTGCCTGCTTCATCTAAATCAGACCAATCTATGCTTATCGTTGGGTGTTTAGCAGTACAGAACAAGCGACATACGGCTCCGTAAACTAACGTTTGCTCTCGCAATAAATGCGTATTGGACAGCAGCCTGTCAGCCCGCTTAATGTTATGTTTTTCATAAGCATTAGAGTGAATACCCCGGCCAATGCTGGTGACGGTAGCGGCACTGCCGTTTGCGAGGCTATGCACGCAATCAATCACTGCTTTTTGTCTGGTTGCATGCATTTTGGGTGTGACAAATGAAACGATATTGGTCAAGATAGTACGAACATTCATGGCTGTTTGGTCTCAGTGATGTTTGGCGATTGATCTGATCACCGAACGCCATGAATGTTCCTTCTGAGTTCATCTTTTTGTTTTAGCTAATAATTTTGTGGGGATACCTCAGG
>NZ_JAERPS020000019.1 GCF_016918075.2 Rheinheimera maricola
GTGTCGGCCGTGACGATGGTGTTACCGGCAAAGATATTGTCGCTGATACCCATACGTTTATAACGTTGCTGTATCTTTTCCAGCACAGGCACTAAGGTGTGGTGCTCTTGCCCTTCGCCAAAGGCTTGCGCATCGACAATGATTTGATGCTTTTTATCCACTGCCGCAACGCCGTTGTAGCCCTGGATCGTACCTTTGCTGGTGGTCATTTTGGCTGATTCGTTGTCAGTGATGTTACTTTTCACTTCCGTGCGTTTTTTGCCCCGGCCCATCCGTGGACTGGCGGTCTTTAAAAAGTCAGTAATCTTGTCATGCGCTTTATTCAGCGTGTCTATGCTTTGCTGGTGCCTGGCTTTACGCGCCTCATCGGCATTGGCCTGCTCATCCAACTTTTTATGTTGCTCCAGGTGGTAGCGGATTTGTCGTTTCAGTTTATCCCGCTTGGCACTGAGCTCTTTAAAGGTGCCCGACCATTCCTTAGCAGCGTTGGAAGACATTTTGCAGCCATCTATCGCAAACAGTTCATTACCCAGCAAGCCCTGCTGATGGCATACCAACAATACCTGTTCAAACAGCTGGGCAATTTGCACCGTTGAGCTACTAACAAAGGCAGCTATGGTCGTAAAGTGCGGCACGGTATCGCAGGACAGTGCTTTAAAGATGATATTGGTTTCACAGCACCACTGTATTTCACGGCTGGAAGTAATGCCTTTGGAGTAGGCAAACAAAATAATTTTTAACAGCACAGCCGGGGCGTACGCCGGACGGCCGTTATCTTCATTCTGGTATTTGCTATGAAATATCGACAAGTCCAGCTTGTTATCAATCAGGTAATGAATAGCGTGTTCAAAAGTACCTGGCTGTAGCTGGTCGAGATAATTAATCACCACCATGGCACTTTGGTTGTAATCGTAAGGGATA
>NZ_JAERPS020000002.1 GCF_016918075.2 Rheinheimera maricola
GCCACAAACGCGAGTAACGTGTTGCGAGTCCAGCGGCCGCAGGCCGCGATGTTTAAGGCGCTTGTTATGCAATTGCACAAGCTTAGAACTATAAAAGTTTATAAAACAAATGGCTATCAAACGAGTTCCTGTACAAATAAATAACATCAAAAATCTGTGCTCTTGATGATATTTCTTTAAGTATCTTATCACCGGCTTGCTCAATTACCTCTTCAGGAAAAGTCATCGGCGTATACAAGCCAACAAGCAAAATACCAGGACCACGTTGAGCCATAATGCTGCTCATTGTCTTTTTGTCATACTTGTTGAGTATTACTTTTGTGACAATGCTTATTGACGCCTCGTCAGGGTCTAAAGTTAACCCAGTCCCACCTGGCATATGTTCTTTATCGTCAGCAGCATAAGTGGTAATACTTCTCGCCCATTCACTATTTTGAAAAGCGTCTGAAATTTCGATCCAAGTCGTATTTCCATCAATATCAACGATTGCATCCGGTGGATCTGGTCTACTCAAAATCTGAAGTGTTTTACCTTCCTTTGATAGAAAGATTTTAAAACTCTCCAGTACAGCAATTTCATGTGCAGGTTGAATATCTCGATGCTTCATTTCTTGCCCCTGCCTAACAGCTTATTCAAAGGACAAAAACCGCGAGTTGCGTGTTAAAGATCCCGCAAGTTACAAAATAGGTCTGAGTTTATTCCGCTAGTTAAATGTAAATCAAGAGTTTTAATCTTGTAGCAATTTATGTTGCTGCAAACCATGGGTTTTAAACCCGCGAGTTGTAGATAAAAAACTCAGACTCGATAACTGTATATTTACTCAGCCTAAATTTACATCATAAAAGGGTTTTCTATCTGTTCAACAAAAGCTAACCGCTAAAAACAAAAAAGCCAGGCACTAGGCCTGGCTTTTCTCAGCTTTGTAGTAATTACTTCTCGTGGTGTAAGCGCATATGCGGGAACAGGATAACGTCACGAATTGACGCGGCGTCGGCCAATAACATAACCAGACGGTCGATACCGATACCCTGACCTGCTGTTGGCGGTAAGCCGTGCTCTAGTGCGGTAACGAAGTCTTCATCGTAGAACATAGCTTCGTCATCACCGGCTTCTTTTTGTGCTACCTGCTCGCGAAAACGCTCGGCCTGATCTTCAGCGTCGTTTAACTCGCTAAAGCCGTTGCCCAGCTCGCGGCCACCGATAAAGAACTCGAAGCGGTCGGTAATTTCCGGGTTATGGTCGTTACGTCGTGCCAGTGGTGACACTTCTGCCGGGTATTCGGTAATAAAGGTTGGGTGGCGCAGCTTGGTTTCTACCAGCTCGTCAAACACTTCCATTAGAATACGGCCGTGACCGTAGTTGTCTTTAACCTGAATACCCAGTGATTTGGCAAGTTCTGCTACCGCTTCACGCGTAGCCAATTGCTCTTGGGTGACGGTTGGGTTGTAGTGCAATATAGACTCGGTAACCGACATGCGCGCAAACGGTTTGCCAAAGTCGAACACTTCGCCCTGGTACGGCACTTCAGTGCTGCCCAGAACGTGCTCGGCTAACCCACGGAATAACTTTTCGGTTAAGTCCATCAGGTCATTGTAATCAGCGTAAGCCCAGTAGAACTCCAGCATGGTAAATTCCGGGTTGTGGCGGGTTGATACGCCTTCGTTACGGAAGTTACGGTTAAGCTCGAACACTTTTTCAAAGCCGCCGACCACTAAGCGCTTTAAATACAGTTCGGGCGCGATACGCAAAAACATCTGCATATCCAGCGCGTTATGGTGAGTTTCAAACGGCCGCGCGGAAGCGCCGCCCGGTATTGCCTGTAGCATCGGCGTTTCAACTTCTAAGAAGCCTTCGTCGTTAAAAAAGCGGCGAATGTAAGCTACAGTTTTGCTACGCACTAAAAAGGTGTGGCGTGACTGCTCGTTAGAAATAAGGTCCAAGTAACGCTGGCGGTAACGCGCTTCGTTATCAGTTAAGCCATGGAATTTATCCGGCAGCGGGCGCAGCGCTTTGGTTAGCAGGCGAATGTCGCTTAACCATACCGTTAACTCGCCGGTTTGGGTTTTAAACAAATGGCCGGTAGCGCCAATTATGTCGCCTAAGTCCCATTTTTTAAACTGGTCGTTGTAGATGCCTTCGGCCAGGCTGTCGCGCGCAACATACAGCTGAATTTTGCCGCCCATATCCGAAATAGTAACAAAGCTGGCTTTACCCATAATACGGCGCGTCATAATGCGGCCGCCTAAGCTTACGGTGATTTTCTGTTCTTCCAGCTCTTCTTTGCTTAAGTGATCGTACTTGGCAATCACGTCGCTGGAGATGCTGTCACGGCGAAAATCGTTCGGGAACATAAAGCCGTCTGCACGCAGGCCGGCCAGCTTGTGTTTTCGCTCAGCAATCAGTTTATTTACGTCCTGAATTTCTTCTTGTGGTTGCTGTTGGTCAGACATAGTGCGTTTCCTGATTGAGGTCGAAGTTTTAGTTAAGTAAAAATTACAGCCCGGCTTTTAAGCTGGCTTCAATAAATTTGTCCAGATCGCCGTCTAACACCGCTTGGGTGTTACGGGTTTCGATACCGGTACGTAAATCTTTAATGCGCGAGTCATCCAGCACGTAAGAGCGAATTTGGCTGCCCCAGCCGATATCCGACTTGGTATCTTCCAGCGCTTGCTTCTCGGCATTTTGCTTTTGCAGCTCAAACTCGTATAACTTGGCGCGCAATTGCTTGTATGCGTTGTCACGGTTTTTATGCTGCGAGCGGTCATTCTGACACTGCACCACGATGTTAGTGGGTAAGTGGGTAATACGCACGGCAGAGTCGGTACGGTTAACGTGCTGACCACCGGCACCCGAGGCGCGGTAAGTGTCGATACGTAAATCGGCCGGGTTGATATCTATTTCGATATCATCGTCAATTTCCGGCGAGACAAACACCGAGGCAAACGAGGTATGGCGGCGGTTGCCACTGTCGAACGGGCTTTTACGCACTAAACGGTGTACACCGGTTTCGGTGCGCAACCAGCCGTAAGCATATTCGCCGGAAAATTTAATGGTACAGCCTTTAATACCAGCCACGTCGCCATCGGTCACTTCGTAAAGTTCTGGTTTAAAGCCTTTATCTTCGCCCCAGCGCAGGTACATACGCATTAAAATGCTGGCCCAATCTTGGGCTTCAGTGCCGCCCGAGCCGGATTGAATATCCAGGTAGCAGTCGTTCTGGTCATTTTTACCGGAAAACATACGGCGAAATTCCAGCAGACTTAATTGTTTATCTAAGTCAGCCAGCTCCGCTTTGGCTTCTTCGAAGGTGTCTTCATCTTCAGCTTCTATTGCCAGTTCCAGCAGGCCGTCTACGTCTTCCAGGCCGCGATCCAGCTTGTCGATAGTGCCAACCACCTGCTCCAGTGCTGAACGCTCTTTACCCAGTGCCTGGGCTTTATCGGGTGTATTCCAAATGGCAGAATCTTCTAATTCGCGCGAAACTTCTTCTAAGCGCTCTTTTTTGCCATCGTAGTCAAAGATACCCCCGAAGCACATTGGTGCGTTCAGTAAGATCTTTAATGCTGTTGTACACCGGATTGACTTCAAACATGCTGTGCTCGGTAACCTTGAATAACGGGAGAAAAAACAGGCGGCGATTGTAGCAAATTTATCGCAGGACGTGCAGCCATCTATTACAGAAAAATAGCGGGCAATATTGACCAGTGCAGTCTGACACCTATTTTACAGAGCCATCATATGCCGTACGATTAACTGCAAGCTTTGTTTGTCACGATATTCATTAATATCTAACTGGTAAGCAAGCTGTACCTTTTGCACATTAACATTCGGCCAGGCTTTGTTGTCAGCGTTAAACCAAATAGCATCAACTAACTTACCGTCCGACGTTTGCAGCATCATTTTTAAATGCTTATCTGAGAGCATTTTCTGATTAATCAGACTAAATTCACCGTCAAATACCGGCTCAGGAAACGCCTGGCCCCAAGGGCCGGCGTTTTGTAACAGCTGAGCAAAGCCAAGATCAAAACACTCTGAGGGCAGCTCTCCATCAGTGTAAATAACCGCCGTTAACTGCTCTGGTGTCAGGTGCTTTTTTGCCGTTAAACTCAGCGCCAGTTTAAAAGTGTCCAGCCTATCGGCACTAATAGTTAAACCGGCCGCCATGGCATGGCCACCAAACTTTTTAATTAGCCCCGGATACTGGGTAGAAATTTCTTCCAGTAAATCACGAATATGCAGGCCGTTGATTGAGCGAGCCGAGCCTTTAAGCTCGCCTTCGTCGCCCTGGGCAAACACTATGGTCGGCCGGTGACATTGCTCTTTAATGCGCCCGGCCAAGATACCAATAACACCTTGGTGCCAATCGTGCCGGTATAAACATAAGCACTCAGGTAGTGTGTTACCATCGAACGATAACTGGCTAAGAAAGGCCTGCGCCTCGGTCTGCATGCTTTGCTCAATGGCACGACGCTCGACGTTTAAACTGTCCAACTCAGCGGCATACTGTCGTGCCAGGCCGAGATCTTTCGCCAGCAGGCAACTTATACCCAGCGACATGTCATCTAACCGACCGGCCGCATTTAGACGCGGCGCTAAGGAAAAGCCAAAATCACTGGCGCTAAGTTTGGCCGCATTGCGATTGGCCACGTCAATTAATGCTTGTATACCCGGGCGGCATTTACCACTGCGAATACGCATTAAACCCTGATGGACTAAAATGCGGTTATTACTATCTAGCGGCACAACATCGGCCACCGTGCCAAGCGCAACCAGGTCAAGTAAATCGGCTAAATTCGGTACCGCAATGCCAGCAGTGTTAAAGTAATCTTGCTCGCGCAATGCAGCACGTAGCGCCAGCAGCAAATAAAACGCCACGCCTACTCCGGCCAGTGCCTTGCTGGGAAAGCCGCACCCGGGCTGATTCGGGTTTACTATCGCATCAGCTTTGGGCAATTCACTACCGGCTAAATGGTGATCTGTTACCAGCACTTTTACCCCGGCTTTTTTTGCCAGTGCCACACCATCGATGGCGGAAATACCATTATCCACAGTGATAATGAGCTCGGCGCCTTGCGCCACTGCCAGCTCGGCCATTTCTGGCGTCAAGCCATAGCCGTATTCAAAGCGATTAGGCACCAGGTATTCCACCCGTTTAAAACCAAAAGCACTAAGCCCACTCAGTAACACCGCGGTACTAGTGGCGCCGTCTGCATCAAAATCACCGACAATCACCAACTGCTGTTGCTGATGCAGTGCTTGAATAAGCAACTCAACGGCCGCAGGCATACCTTTTAATAGGCTAAATGGAATTAGGTTGGCGGCCCCCCGCTCCAACTCAGCGGCATGGGTTACGCCACGGCTGGCGTACAAACGTTGCAAAAGTGGGTGCGACACGCCCGGTAAGGACGGTAAAACGCCGGGCAAAACCCGGCGCTGGATAAAACGATTTATAGCAGACATGTTTGGAGGTTATTCCGCCTGTAACTGGGCCAACAATGCCTTAGCAGGCTGGTAGCCAGGAATAAGACGGCCGCTGGGCATAATAATGGCAGGTGTACCGTTGATGCCAAAAGACTGGCCCATTTCAAACTGCGCTTTAACCGGATTAGTACACATGGCAGGTGCTATATCATCACCATCTTTCGCTTCATCCATGGCAGCACGACTGTCTTTACTACACCAGATATGTTGCATTTGCAGATAGGTTTCAGAGCCAAGGCCGCCACGAGGAAAAGCCATATAACGCACGGTAATACCAGCGTTGTTGTAGTCCTTTATCTCGCTGTGTAACTTACGGCAGTAGCCACAGCTAGGGTCGGTAAATACGTTGATAACATACTTTTCGTCTTTCGCTTTATATTCAATAGTACCGTCTTTACTGGCAGCAACATTTTGCTGAATATACGGCCGCATCTGCGCGTCGTTTAGCAACACTTTATTATTCAAATCGTAAATATTACCTTCAATAAAATAGCGGCCATCTTTGGAACTAAAAAATAGCCCTCTATTGGTAAACACCTGCAGCAGGCCGTCCATTGGCGCTTCTGCAACCGCATTGACAGTTAAATTGACCTGACGAAACTGCTGGCGTATTTGCTCGTAGTCCTGCTCTGCCGCATTAGCCGACATACTACTGGTTGCGATTAATCCAAGACCCGCTAGGGTTAAAGCTAACTTATTCATGTTCGTTCCTGTTACGGCGCTTAGGGGCGCGGGTGATGTTGCTGATGCAGGCTTTGCAGCCGCGATTTGGCAACATGGGTATAAATTTGCGTAGTGGATAAATCACTGTGGCCCAGTAACATCTGTACTACACGTAAATCGGCACCATGGTTCAGTAAATGCGTTGCAAACGCATGGCGCAATGTATGTGGCGACAATTCTGCCTGAATATGCGCTACTTTGGCATAAAACTTAATGCGGTGCCAGAAGGTTTGCCGCGTCATTTGTTGTGCCCGGCTACTTGGAAACACCACATCCAGCATTTTGCCACCGAGTAGTGTCACCCGCGCCTCGCGTAAATAACGCAGCAGCCAGTGTGCGGCCTCCTCGCCCATGGGGACTAAGCGTTCTTTCTGGCCTTTACCCACTACCCTTACCAGACCGTGTTGCAGGTTAATTTGTTGCATGCTAAGGCCAACTAATTCTGACACCCGAAGCCCGCTGGCATACAACAACTCCAGCATGGCTTTGTCGCGAAACTGGATAGGGTCATGCATATCCGGCGCATTGAGCAGCGCATCAACATCCTGTTCAGATAGTGTTTTTGGCAGGCTGCGGCCAATTTTGGGGTTTAATAGTTGCGACAGCGGGTTTTCCGTTATGCTGCCACTTTGATGCGCATAAGCATAAAAGCGGCGCAAGCTACTAAGCGCGCGCGAGGTACTACGCGGGCTAAACTGCTGGTCTACCCGGGTGGCCAAATAGCGGTTTATCAGCTGGCTGTTACACTGCAGCAAACTATGCTGCTGGCTTGCCAAAAACAGGGCAAACTGCCTTAAATCGGTGCCATAGGCGCTAAGGGTATGAGTACTGACACCTTTATCCAGCCACAGCTGGTCCAGAAAAGCGCTTATTAGCACCTGCTCTGTTACTGGAATTACCTTTACTGTCACCGTTATTACTGCCATAGCTAGCGAATGTGTTAGTGCGCTTTATGGTAGCGCAAGCTGGCTTAGCTTAAAAGCCAACATTTTGCCTGACGCCCGATTCTGCTACACTGTGCCACCTTTGTTAGCGCTGCGCTGCTTAGCGCCCACTTTGTTGTGAGACTACGATGAAAATCGGCCTATTTTATGGCTCTACTACCTGTTACACCGAAATTGTGGCGGAGAAAATTCAGGCTTTAATTGGTGCTGATACCGTAGAGTTAAATAACATTAAGCAAGTGCCGCTGAGCAAAATGGCTGAGTACGACATTCTTATTCTGGGTTTGTCTACCTGGGATTTTGGCGAAATTCAGGAAGACTGGGAAGCGCATTGGGATGATATCAGCGCTGTCAGTTTGAGCGGTAAGATTGTTGCCATTTACGGCATGGGCGATCAAATTGGCTATGCCGAATGGTTTATCGATGCCGTGGGTATGCTGCATGATGCCATAGCACCGCAAAACCCGACACGCATCGGCTTTTGGCCGGCCGCCGGCTATGACTTTATCGCCTCTAAAGCCCTTACCCACGACGGTGACTTCTTCTACGGCTTGGCACTGGACGATGAAAACCAATACGACCTAACCGATGCGCGGTTAAATGATTGGGTTAGCCAGATTTTGCAGGAAATTGCCAGCCAGCTGTAAACGCTAGCAGCGCAGATATTGCAGCCTACGGTAGCGCTGCCTGACCGTTTTGTCATCAGCTGCCACCAGCTTCCAGCGGGTACAGCCATTAAAACTGCAGTAGGCCACCACCGCGTGCTCAAAAGCAGCAAAAAATTCGTCCGTCAATGATACCTGCTCTAGGCTTAAGCGCTGCAGCAGCAAGGTTTTACTGTGCCGGTCGGCTTTTACATCGACACGCCCGACCAGGCTTTGCTGCCACAAAATCGCCAGACTGTAATAGCCATACTGACGCTTTGCGGCCGGCACATAGACTTCAATCTGATAATCAAAGTTAAACCACTGTTTTACCCGATCACGCTGGATCAAAAGATTATCAAACGGATTTAGCAGCCAAACCTGAGGTGCCGCTACCGGCGGCGGCGTCAGCTCAGCCTGATAGTAATAGTCTTGGCTCTGAAAGCGAAATTGTTCCAGCTCCCCCCGCTCAGTCATGTGCTGCAGTGTGCTCTTAAGCTGTGCTTTGATATTTTTGCGCAGGTAAGCCATCTGCGCCAGCGTGCCAAAACCCTGTGCCTGCAGATACACGCGGATCAGGTAGCGGCAATATTCCTCTTCGTCCGGTAAGCTGGTGTCTATCCCGGGTGGCAACACCCGTTCTGTCAGGTCGAAAACCTTTTGCAGCCTATCACGGCGCAGCGCCATAATATCGCCCTGCATAAACAGCTGCTCCAGCGCCTTTTTCGCTGGTTTCCAATTCCACCAGCCGCTCTGGCGCGGCTGCGAATCGGCAAAGTCACTGGCTTTTAACGGGCCTTCCTGCTGCAGGCGCTTAAGCACCTGAGCCATCATCTGTTGATCAGGCTCATGCCAGTGCCGCTCGCCCTGTTTTAACTGCTGTTTGCGATACAAACTAAAGCGATAATCTGCCATCGGCAGATAGGCAGCCGCATGTGCCCAGTATTCAAATACCTGACCTTTTGCTACCGCCTCTTCCAGCAAAGCGGGCCGGTATTCAGGCATTCGACTGTGCAATACATGATGATGCGCCCTTTCCACCACATTAATAGAGTCAAATTGCACATAGCCTAATTGCTGCACTAAAACAGGCACATTCGCGGCTGGTTGCAACAAATGTTGTTGCTGCAGCAGAATATTGATCCACTCCTTGGCGTTAAAGGGGCTGTTGTGCATGACTTATGTCTTCCTCTGGCTCGGGAAACTTCAAATAAAATGCTGCCAGTAATTGCTGGTACGCAGCGGAATATGCGCCCGTTGCATCATGGATCAGCAGCTCGCTGAACCTTGGCAGCGTGTCTTGCTGGCGGTTCAGACACAGCAGTACTCGCTGCTGTTTGCCGGGCTTACTGTACACAGCACATTGTTGTTGCAGTACCCAGCCAGTGCCCGTTGCCAGTAGCATCACCTCAGCAGCTGCGGTTGGCGGCAATATCAGCGCCAAGACACCCTCTGCGCTTATTAAAGTCGCTGCTTTTTGCAGTAAAGCGGCAAAAGGCAGGCTGTCAGTATGCCGTGCCTGATGGCGCCTGGCATCTTGCGCTGGCAGTGCTTGCTGAAAAAACGGCGGGTTCGACACAATTAAGCGGTAACGTTTGTCACTGTGATAGGTTAGAATGTCGCCTTTTATCAGTTGCACCGCATTGGGCCAAGGACTAGCAGCAACATTGGCAGCAGCCTGGCTGGCTGCGGCACTGTCCAGCTCTACCGCGTCGATAACATTGGCACCATTGCTACGTTGGGCTAACATCAGGCTTATCAGGCCACTGCCCGCGCCAATATCGAGTATGGCGCTACCTGCCGGTGGCAGCGGTGCAAAGGCGCCCAGCAACAAGCCATCAGTGCCGACTTTCATCGCGCATTGATCATGAGCAACATAGAATTTTTTACATTGAAAACCGGCTGACATCAGCACCTCCGCCGCCAGTTTACGGCGAAGCAGGCGCGCTGTCACCGTACAGGCAATCAGGCTGAGGAAAACATGACAACATTCGCAGATTTTCAACTGGACGACGACATTAACCGCGCGATTAGCATGCGGGGTTTCGAGCTGCCGACACTGATCCAGGAAATGGCGATCCCACTGGCGCTGGAAGGCAAAGATTTACTCGCCAGCGCCCCCACCGGTACCGGTAAAACGCTGGCGTTTGTGCTGCCGGCTATTCAATATTTGCTCGACTTTGGCCGCAAAGACCCTGGTTTTGCCCGTGTTCTGGTTATGACACCGACCCGAGAGCTGGCGTATCAGGTCTATGACGAGTTTAAGCACTTTACCCAATTTACCGAGCTAAACGTCGGCGTGATCACCGGCGGCATTAACTATGGTAGCCACAAAGACACGCTGGAAAAAAATAACGATATTCTTATCGCTACCCCCGGCCGCTTAACCGAGTACCTGGATGAAGAAAGCTTTCAGGCCGATGAAGTCGAGCTACTAATACTGGACGAAGCCGACCGCATGCTGGACATGGGCTTTATTGGTGAGATGAACCGCATTGTGCTGGAGGCGCGCCGCCGCCGGCAAACCTTTTTATTCTCGGCCACCCTGGAAGGCGCAAATTTAGAGCGCTTTGCCGAGCGCGCGTTAAAAGAGCCCGAGCGGGTAGAGGCGATACCGTCGCGCAAAGAAAATGCCAAAATTTTGCAGTGGGTGCATTTAGCCGACGACGCGCAGCATAAACTGGCGCTGCTTATTCATTTACTCAAGCAAGCCGATGTCACCAAAACCATCGTATTTATTAAAACCCGTGAGCGTTTGGCCAGCCTGACCGGCCAGCTGGAAACCGCCGGTCTGCGCTGTGGCTGGTTGCAAGGCGAGATGCCACAGGATAAACGCATGCAAGCTGTCGAGCGCTTTAGTAGCGGCCGGGTAAACATTTTACTGGCCACCGACATAGCTGCCCGCGGCCTGGATATTGACGATGTTAGCCATGTGATTAACTTTGATATGCCGCGCACCGCCGATGTCTACTTGCACCGTATTGGCCGCACTGGCCGGGCTGGTAAAAAAGGCACCGCCATATCATTAATTGAAGCGCACGATGTCGGTATTTTAGCCAAAGTAGAGCGCTACGTAGAACAAAAGCTGAAACGCCGTGTAATAGAGGCATTGCGGCCGAAAAATAAAGAAGCTAAAGTACCGGTTAAAAAGAAAAAACCAACCAAAGCTGCAGCGAAAAAAGCCGCTAAGAAAGTTAAGTAATACGCCTCAGTTCCCTGACCGCCGGCGATAAAAAGTTGGCGGTTATCGCATTTCCCCCCTGCCATCTTGGAATTTTTTAGTAAAGCTGCTATTGATAGGCTGAATAAATTATTTTTCAGTGAAATTGATGGAGCCCGCAGATGGATAAACGACAATTTATAAAAAACTGCGCTTTAACTGCCGCTATGCTACCGCTGGCCAGTTGCAGCAGTGTTATGGCGGCGCCATCAGCCGGCGCCAAGCGCGTGCTGCCGTTGGCGTTAAACAAAGGCGACACGGTTGCACTGGTTAGCCCGTCTAAAGCCACTGACAACATGCTCGACTTACAAATTGCGACCGAAGTAATGCAGGCGCTGGGTTTTAAAGTAAAAACCGGTAAACACCTGGCGGCACGGCGTGGCCATTTAGCCGGCAACGACCTTGAGCGCGCCAGCGACATCAACGCCATGTTCGCCGACAAAGAGGTTAAGGCTATTATTTGTCTGCGCGGTGGTTCCGGCGCTGCTCGTCTGCTGCCACTATTGGATTACAAGCTTATTCGCAACAACCCTAAAGTACTGCTGGGTTATTCCGACATTACCGCTCTGCACAACGCCATTCATGCCCAAACCGGTTTGGTCAGCTTTCATGGCCCTAACGGCACTGGCAGTTGGAATAGCTTCAATGCTGATCAATTTCAACGGGTATTCTTTGACCGTGAACTGATGCAGTACCAAAACGTAGTGGAAGCCAAAGATGAGCTGGTGGCAAGGCAAAACCGCACCATCACCATCAACGGCGGAAAAGTTCAAGGCGAACTAATTGGCGGCAACTTAACCGTATTAACCGCATTGGCCGGCTCACCTTACCTACCTGATTTTACCGGTAAAATATTGTTTTTAGAGGACGTAGAAGAAGCGCCGTATCGCATTGATCGCATGCTAAGCACATTAAAGTTAATGGGGGCGCTGGATAAAATAGCCGGCTTTATTTTTGGTGAATGCACCGACTGTCGCCCAAGCGGTGGCTATGGTTGGCTAACCATGGATCAAATTTTTGACGACCATATCAAGCCGCTGAATATTCCGGCTTACCGGGGTGCAATGATTGGCCATATTAAACAGCAGTTTATTGTACCGGTAGGCGGCCGCGTTGAGCTTGATGCCGATGCCGGCACATTCCGCTTGCTGGAAAGCGTGTTTCAGCCTTAATGCGGATCCTCTTGCTACTGAACGTCTAAGCTGGAAATCCCACTATGCTCGCCACAGCAACTCGCAAGCCATCCTTGGCTTGCTCAGACACTCTGTGGCTGCGCTATCGGGACACCAGCTTAGCGCATTGCGCAGCGTCACCACTACATCATGCCTGAGTGATTATCTCTCCCAGTAAGCCTCTTCCAGGCTATCTTCGCGCTCTGGCAAGCCTTTGGATAACCGTGGTGCGTTCTGCACCAGAATTTCATAACTTACCCGGTTGGCGTACTTACAAATTTGCGCAAATGACGAATAGGCTAAATACTGCTGCTCATGCTTGCCCGACAACGGCTGCACCTGCTTATGAAAATGATTCGCCGCCATATCATGCAAAATTGCTGAAAGCGCACCATCACCGGCACCGTTAGTGTTTTTAATTCGCTCTGGCCCGCCCATATAAGGGTCGATATGCGAATACACCTTTAAAGGCTTATCGCAGTGGGCATGCAACATTGGCCGGCTAAATTCATACTGGTTAAAATCGGCCAGCGTCGCTGACTTTATTGGGTTGCTGCTCTCGCGCTTTACATTCTCATCGGTATGACCGCACAGGTATAAACCTTCTGGCCCGGCAGTGATCAATACCATATCGGTGTGATCCAATATGGCCTCGGCCGCTTTAAGTGGGTCGGCAAAGCCGGTTAAGGCTTCCGCTTCCAGCTCGTTCATCGCCAATACGTTAACGTAGTCGTTAATGGTAAGCAGTATTTGCTCGCGATTTTCTTCTACCAGATGCCGGGTACCCAGGCTCATAACCACTGGCACATTATGTGCTTTTGCATCTTGTAGCGCCTTAAGCATTGCCTGCTGAATAGGCTGGCCCGTGGCGCGCAGCGGATATGCGCTAACCACAAAGGCTGCTGCGCCGGCAATAATGTCGGTAGGAATATAGTCTGGGCTTAGCTGGTCCATATCGCTGGGGTCAATGACAAAAGTACGTTCACCATCCGCTGTTATCATGGTAATACCACGGCCAATATCACCGGCCACGCCCTGCAAATGGTTCATATCCACTTTAGAGCTGGTGTGGCAAACATAATGATATGCCGGTGAACCCAGGGCAATATTGGCGGACATCACCCCCAGCAGCACCGATTTATCATCAGCCAGCACGGAGTAATTGTGGATAGTATTGCCAATGGTGCCGCCGGCAAAATGATCAGAAATAGCATTATGCGCCACTAATTCCTGATAAATCTGGTTAGCCTTACCATGCTCAACCAGGTTAGATAAACCTTTGTGTATATTGTACTTTTGCAGAAAATCATCACTAACACTGGCCACGACATCAACAATAGTTTGGTCAAGGCCAACAATGTAGGTATCAAGCTCAGGCCGCACCTCGAAGCTGGGCAACTGAGGCTTAGGCTGAGATACCGGGAAATAATGTTTAATTTTACGCAGGCCGGGAAATTTCATCTGTTATACCAGGTTCAAGCCGCTACCGGCAAAGAGTGGCATTGTAACAAAAAAGCCCGCATCGCTGCAGCGCTTATTCTGCGCTGAGGCGTAAAAACACCAACTCGTTAGCGGACGATTGCTCAGCGCTGAACTGATACCCTGCTAAATCAAAGTGTTTCAGCTGGCTTGCCTCAGTTATGCGCTGTTGAATAATATAACGCGCCATTAAGCCACGCGCCTTTTTGGCAAAGAAGCTGATAATTTTATACTGGCCATTTTTAAAATCTTTAAATACCGGTGTCACCAGCCGCGCATTAAGCTGTTTGGCTTTTACTGCCTTAAAGTATTCCTGCGACGCCAAATGGACCACCAAATCGCTGTCTAATGCCTGCAATTGCTGGTTTAACTTTGTGGTAATACGCTCCTGCCAGAAAGCATATAAATCTTTACCATTTGGGTTTGCTAGCTTTGTGCCCATCTCCAACCGATAAGGTTGCATTAAATCCAGCGGCCGGAGTACGCCATACAATCCACTTAGTATACGCAGGTGCTGCTGGGCAAAGGTTATATCGTCATCGGATAAACTTAGTGCGTCAATGCCCTGGTACACATCGCCGTTAAAAGCAAACAAGGCGGCCTTGGCATTTTGCTCGGTAAATGGTTGCTGCCACTGAGCAAAACGGGCGGCATTTAAGCCCGCCAGTTTGTCACTGATATGCATAAGGCTAGAAAGGTCAGCCGGTGTCAGCGTTTTACAAATATTGGCCAGCTGCTGGCTTTGCTCAAGCATTTCAGGCTGTGTAACAGTAAGGTCTTTTGCCAGCGGCTGGTAGTCAAGATCTTTGGCTGGAGAAACAAGCAACAACATAATTAATTCCGTTCGTTACAACATGATTTTATTCAAGATACACTTCAGGCAGAGCAGCAACAATCTGCTGTAGCCTCTGCTTATTGGCAGCGGTTAAACTGCAAAACTCTAATGCAGTCAATGCTGTTTTCGCTAGCGCTTTTAACGCTTTATCTGCGGGCAACTGCGCAAGAACCTGTAACAGGTTCAAGATTAAACCTGGGTTACATGGCATATACACAAAGGCCTGTCGCAACAACGCCAGCGCCTTTTTTGTGTTGGATGCCTCAGCTTCGCTCATGCCGGCCTGATTCCAATCACGGATCTGGCCTCGCAGCTTTTGCTCTTGCTGCAACAACGCTAAGGTAACCAAACGCTGACAACAGCTTAGTAAATCTATGCCAGCAACGGCGGCATCCTTAAGCTGCTTTAAATAACTATCAGCCTGCTTTTGCTCGCCTAAAGCAAAGGCCAATTTAGCCAGGTCTAGCATGGCACCGGTATCTGTGGTTGTATTGCCGCTTTCGATTACTGACAACGCCTGCTTAGCATCGGCAATATTGCCTTGCAACAGGCTAATACGCGCACGCAGCGCTTGCAGTGGGGTCTCTGTACTGGCGTTCATCAGCTTTTGCGGCATGGCAGACAGCGACTCTTGCGCTTTTTTAACCGCCGCCGGAAACTCTTTCAAACTCGCCTGCTGCGCTTGTTCCAGCTGGATGCGGCATAATGTAAAGTAGTACTCAGGCCGATCAAAACCGGAAAAACGGTACTGCTGAATCAGCTTTTGCAGATATTTGACACATTCCCCGGTCTGCGGAATTAACTGTAGCACCGCAACGCTGGCTAAATGCGCAACGACATGGCTGCTTTGCCCACGCAATAAATCCGTCAGCTGTTTTTGCGCTAATTCATACTGGCCCTGGCGTAAGTAAACACACGCCAGCCATTCCAGCGCTTCTGGTCGCACTTCATCTAGCTCAGTCAACGCCACTAAACGCGTTTCAGCTTCTTGATAGTCAGCAAGTTGCAACATGGCCACCGCCTGCCCTAACCTGGCCCAACTAAAGTCACGCTGCTGCATTACCTGATCATATAACTTCGAGGCCGCGGCGTAGCTTCCTTGGGCAAATAAGACTTCCGCCATCAAACGCAACGCCAGCAAAGACGTTGAATTCACCGCGTTGACAATCTGATCGAGTTCATATTGCGCCGTTTTCAGATCTTGCTGATGCAATGCCTGGTATACCTTGCGCATTTTACTGCGCTGGCTCCAGACTTTTGCCAGGCGTTTTTCTAACTCAACGTACGAAAAGGGCTTGAGTAAAAAACTGTCTGGGGTGCCGTGCAGTAATCCGAATACCGGCAGCCGACGAGGCTCTGCGCTGAGCAACACAAAACAACAACTGGCTTTTAGTAAGGCCTGCTGGGTAAGATCGGTAAAAAACTGCAGAGCATCCTTACCAACACCTAGCTCAAAATCCGCCAAAACAAAGTCAAAACTCTGCTTCGCCGCAAACGACATGGCCTGAGCCGCATCTGGCACAGCAGTAATATCTTCGAAACCAATTTGCTGTAGCATGCCCTTAATAGACGCGCGCACAGGCTCGCAATCTTCGAGCAGCAAGATTTTCTTGGTTTTATAAAAGCTGGCTTGGAAGATCATCAATATCCTGTGCTAATTTACACTGAAGCGAAACTACAGGTGTTACAACCTGACAAAAACACGCAATATAGTAACTTACTTTACGTCATGCAACGCCATTGTGGCCAGATTTCCGTGACAAACAGATTTTGTTGTAATATTCCTACATTAATTGCTTATTAAACGCTACATCACTAGAATGTGATCAAAAATACGGTAATAAAACTATATGAACGACTTACTAAGCCAACTTAAAGCGGTTACCACAGTAGTAGTAGATAGCGGCGATTTAACTGCCATTGAACAGTTCCGCCCGGTAGACGCCACCACTAACCCGAGTTTATTGCTAAACGCCAGCCAACTGGCCTTTGCCAAACCTATGCTGGATGGTGCTGTCGCTTATGCTAAACAGCATGCCAGTAGCGCAGCGCAGCAACTTAATCTTGCTTCTGATAAATTTGCAGTCGACGTCGGCACTGCCATAAGCAAGCTTGTGCCGGGCCGGGTATCTACTGAAGTCGATGCCCGATTATCTTTTGACACTGCAGCCACCGTAGCTAAAGCGCAGCAACTGGTCGCGTTGTATCAAGAAAACGGTGTTAGCACAGAGCGTATTTTGATTAAAATCGCCTCTACCTGGGAAGGGATCCAAGCCGCACGCCAATTAGAGCTGCAAGGCATACAATGTAACCTAACGTTGTTATTTCATATGGCGCAAGCCCGCGCTTGTGCCGAAGCAGGTGTGTATTTAATCTCGCCTTTTGTTGGCCGAATTTTGGATTGGTACAAAGCCAGCACCGGTCAGGATTACAACAGCGAGACGGACCCTGGCGTAGTCTCGGTACGCGAAATATATCGCTTTTATAAGCAGCATGGCTTTACCACCGTAGTAATGGGTGCCAGCTTCCGTAACACCGGTGAAGTATTAGCTTTGGCTGGCTGTGACCGCTTAACGATAAGCCCTGGTCTGCTGGCCGAGCTCAGCCAGATGCAGGGCCAACTCACGGTGCATTTAACCAACAACGGTGCCTCTGCTCCCCCACCGGCACAACTTACAGAAAGTGAATACCGTTTTGCATTAAACGAAGATGCTATGGCAACTGAGAAACTGGCCGAAGGCATACGTAAATTCGCAATTGACCAACGCAAACTGGAACAATTGATCCAACAGGCATTTTAATTAACGATTTATCAAGGAGTAGAGTATGTCGGGTTCCGCCGTTGCAGGCTTGGCCACACTGGCCACACAGCACATATCGTTACGTCAGGCTTTTGCTGCCGATCCAGAGCGAGCTACGCGGTTTAGCACCAGTGCTTGCGGTATCTCACTTGACTACTCGAAAAACCTGATTGATGACCAGAGCTGGCAAGCATTGCAGCATCTGGCAGAAAACAGCCCACTCAAAGCCAGCCTGCAAGCCATGTTGGATGGTGCAAAAATCAACCACACTGAGCAACGTAGCGTCTGGCATATGATGCTGCGCAAAAACGACGTTAGCGGCCTTACGCTGGATGGCGAAGATATCGGTGCAGCAATTGCTGATTGCCGCAGCAAAATGACAGCGCTAGTCAACCAGTTGCATCAGGCGCAATATATAGGCTACAACGGAAAAGCCATTACTGATCTGATCTGGATTGGTATTGGTGGCTCACTGCTTGGGCCACAAATGGCAGTAGAAGCATTAACGCCGTATCATTGCAGCCCGGTTAAATTGCATTTTGCCGGCAATATTGATGGTGCTGTGGTAACAGATGTGATTAAGAATCTCGACCCTGCCACCACCCTGGTGTTTGTCGCATCTAAATCTTTTGGCACTGAAGAGACGAAACAGAACGCACTGGCCGTGCGGCAATGGTTTACGGACCACGGCGCAGATGCCAAGGCTATTGCGCAGCATTTTTGGGCCACCTCTTCCAACATTCAAGCTGCCGCGGAATTTGGCATTATTGCCGAACATATTCTGCCGATGTGGGACTGGGTTGGTGGCCGTTATTCACTGTGGTCAGCCATCGGCTTGCCGGTAGCCCTGATGATTGGCACTCAGCATTTTGCTCAGTTGCTACAAGGCGCTGAAGCCATGGATCAGCATTTTATTAATGCCCCTTTTAGCGACAATATGCCTCTGACGCTGGCATTGTTGGGTATCTGGTACATTAACGGCTTTGGCTGCCAGGCTCAGGCATTGCTGCCTTACAGCCATTATCTACGCTTACTGCCCTCTTATGTGCAGCAGCTTGATATGGAGTCGAACGGTAAAAGCGTTGATATAGATGGCCTGCCACTCACGGATGCTACTGCTCCGGTAATTTGGGGCGATGCCGGCACCAATGGTCAGCATGCGTACCATCAGTTGTTACACCAAAGTGCGCTGGCTGTGCCGGCTGATTTTATTCTGCCGTTAAATCCTGCTCATGGCTTAGCAGACCATCACCAGCGCTTAGCCGCCCACTGCTTCGCGCAAACGCAAGCGTTAATGCAGGGTAAAACGCTACAAGAAGCCACTGAGGAATGCCTGGCTGGCGGTATGACACCTGCACAAGCCAAGGCACTGGCACCGCATAAGGTATCGCCAGGCAACAAGCCGAGTAATACCTTGCTGCTGCCTGAATTATCTCCGTATTACGTTGGTGCACTTATCGCATTGTACGAGCATAAGGTGTTTTGTCAGGGCGTGTTGTGGCGGTTAAATTCGTTTGATCAATGGGGCGTTGAGCTGGGTAAACAGCTATCAGGCCCAATTTATCAGGCATTGGCAGGCCAAGATGCCAGTAAACTGGACAGTTCTACACAAGCATTAATTCAGGCGTTTTTGCAGCAAAAAAAATAGTGCGTTGGCGTTAACTTGTCATAGTGTTGTCACTTAGATGTTTTATTTTCAGGAAAAGTGTGGTAAATCCTTTGTTGAAAATAACAACAACACTCAGAGAGGCCAAACTATGGAAAGCTTCGAAGACTTACTGAATATGTTGGAACGCCCAGCCGCCAAACCTCGTGCGGTTAAGCGTAAATGGCGCGAAATAGAACACTTGAAAGAACGTCATCGCTTAAAAAAGGAGTTAAGCGACATTGATTGGACTATTGAACCTGAATTAGCCGAGATCGAATTATAAAAAACGCCCGCTGACAACAGCGGGCGTTTTTTGTTTTTAATATCAGCTAAAGCTGCCAGTTAAGTGGAATTTTTCCCTGCTTAACCAGTAGCTCATTTGCCTGTTTAAAATGGCCACAGCCAAGAAAGCCGCGGTGTGCAGACAGCGGTGACGGATGCGGTGCTTCCAGCACATAGTGCCGCTGTCTGTCGATTAGCCGGCCTTTTTTCTGGGCATGCGAGCCCCAAAGTAAAAATACAATACCCTGGCACTGGGTATTTATTTGCGCTATCACCTGGTCGGTGAACTGTTCCCAACCTAAATGCCGATGCGAATTAGCCTGTGTTGCCACAACGGTAAGTACGGTATTTAGCAGTAATACTCCTTGTTTCGCCCAAGCCTCCAAACAACCATGAGATGGGATTTGGAAGTCTGCGTACTCCAATGCCAATTCTTTATACATATTTTGCAGTGACGGCGGCACCCGCACACCATGGCGCACTGAAAATGCTAGTCCGTGCGCCTGGTTTGGCCCGTGATACGGATCCTGCCCCAGGATCACCACTTTCAGATTGTCCAGTTCGGTAAGCTTAAACGCATTAAACACATCGGCCTCAGGCGGATAGATCACCTGCCCGGCCAGCCGTGCTTGCTTAATCTGTTCCTGTGTCTGGACAAAATACGGCTGAGCCCTCTCCTGCCCTAACAGTTGCTGCCATGACATTAAATCTGCTCCAGCTTTAACAGTTCTTGCTGTAACACGGCAAAGTCGGCCGGAATATCTTTACTTAGTCCTTGCTCAGCAGCACATCGCGCTAATGCTTCAGGCAAGGCGATGGGAGTACCGAGGATATTTTCCACCTGTTCTTTAAATTTGGCCGGATGAGCAGTACCAAGAAAAATACCAAACTCACCTGGCTGCAAACTGCGTTTCAATGCTTTGTATGCAACTGCTGCATGTGGCTCGCTTAAATAACCCAGCTGAGACAACTGCCGTACACCCAGCACGGTATCATCTTCATCTACCATCACCGCTTCAATAGCATCGCGGCCAATTACACCTTGCGCTAGTAGCGCTTCAACCCGTGGCCAATTATTTGGTGCGGCGACATCCATTGCATTGGATAACGTGGCCACAGTGGCTTTTGGCTGCCAATCGCCACTGCGCCAATAGCGCGGCACGGTATCATTGGCATTTGTCGCCGCTACCATGCGTTTAATTGGCAAGCCCAGCGTTTTTGCGATTAAACCTGCGGTTAAATTGCCAAAATTACCACTGGGCACAGCGATAACTACCTGGTCTCGTTTATCGACAGGTACTTGCGCTAATGCTTCAAAGTAATAACAAATTTGGGCAAACAAGCGGCTGATATTTATTGAGTTTGCTGAGTTTATGCTAAGTTTTTCCACCAACTCCTGATGATCAAACACTTGCTTTACCAGTGCCTGACATTGATCAAAATCGCCATCTACTGCCAGAGTGGTAATATTTTCACCCAAGGTGGTAAACAGTTTTTCCTGCAGCGGGCTTATCTTGCCTCTAGGAAATAAAATCACCACCTGCACACCAGGTTGGCGGTAAAACGCATGCGCAACGGCTGCGCCGGTATCACCAGATGTTGCAGTAACAATGGTTGTTTTCTTGCCAGCTTGCGCTTTGGCCAACGCCTGCGCCATAAAGCGGCCGCCAAAGTCTTTAAACGCCAGTGTCGGGCCATGGAACAGCTCCAGACACATAGCATCATTCGTTACTGGCACAAGCGGCGCAGGAAAGGTAAAAGCATTGCTGAGCATCGTGCTAATCTCGGCCGGACTTAGCTCATCACCAATTAATGCCTGAAAAATAGTGCTACTGCGCTCAACCAATGGCATATCTAACAGTGCATTGATGTCCAGTTTTGGCCAACTGGTAGGAAAAAACAGCCCTTGCTCACGCCCCAGGCCCTGACGGACCGCTTGTAAAAAACTCACCTGTTCACCAGGTACTTTAATATTAGTTAACAACATGTTTTCGTTCCTACAGCGCCCGGGCGCCGGCTAATGACAAGCGACAAATTTGTGTGATCGCGTCCTGATTTTTTTCATAGTGCCGTGATAAATAATCCGCAGCAAGCTGAGCCTCTGCATCGCTCCGGCACAAGGCAAATAGCGTTGGACCCGCGCCAGAAATACCCAGATGCAAAATACCCTGCTCAGCCAGAGCAGCTCGCAGGGTGGGTAATTCCGGCAGCAACACGGTACGGGCCGGTTCAGCTATCAAGTCTTGTAGTGCCGCGGCAGCATCTGCCTCATCTTTGGCATACATCGCGCTGACAAAGCGGCTCAACATGCCCGCAAAAGCGATGCCGTGCGCTAAGCCTAGTTGCTTGGGCAATACGGCGCGTGCAGCCTTGGTTGACAATACCGTGCCAGGGTAACTTAGCACCACGCGCCAATGCTCAAACCAAGGCAGGCTGCGGCATATCGTCGAGCTTTGCGGCAACATCAACTGCAGACCACCCAAGTAAGACGGTGCGACATTGTCGTAGTGTACACTGCCGCTAACACCACCTTCAGCTTGCGCCATTAGCTGCAGCAGTTCAGTTTGCGATAACGGCTGACCAAAATAATCATTAAAGGCATACAAGGCTACTACGATAGAGCAAGCACTCGAGCCCAAGCCGCTGCCGACAGGTAAATTTTTATGCAAACGC
Source organism: Rheinheimera maricola (assembly GCF_016918075.2). Lineage (GTDB taxonomy): Bacteria > Pseudomonadota > Gammaproteobacteria > Enterobacterales > Alteromonadaceae > Alishewanella > Alishewanella maricola_A. The sequence goes on from NZ_JAERPS020000002.1 coordinate 21,903, forward strand.
AGCGCCAGACGCGGCAAAGTGCGGCCTAGCTTTTGCTCAAAAGCGTAGTAGCAGCTTAGCACCAGATTGTCAGCGCTGTTTCGTGGCAACTGATGCACATAACGACCGACAATATCCAGGCTAAGCTCGGCTTGTTCGCCAAGAATATCGAGTACATCACCAAACAACTCGGCATTTAACGGCTCAAAGGCTGCACCTAACAGGTCAAAACCAACAGAAAAATTGCCAGTAGAGGCTGGCGCATAGTAGCGTTTCAGGTAATCAAGCGTTGTAACTTCAGAATAATGCTGCATAGTTATTACACCTGTTGCTGCCAGCCAAGCGTGCGCATAATGTCACTGAACACGCCAGCGGATGTTACCGCCGCGCCAGCGCCATAACCACGCAGCACAAAAGGAATAGGCTGATAGTACCGGGTATGAATGGCCAGGGCGTTCTCACCGTCTTTCACCTTCGCCAACGGATGTTCAGTATCCAACGCTTTAATCGCCACCTTACATTTGCCATGTTCAATTTCACCGATATAGCGCAATACCTTACCTTCCGCTTTAGCGGCAGCAACGCGCTTGGCAAAGGCGTCATCCAGCTGTGGCAGACTGGCGATAAACTCATCAATACTCGCATTCGCAGCAAAGCCGACAGGTAATACTGACTCTACTTCTACATCACTCAGCTCCAGCGTCATGCCGGCTTCACGTGCCAAAATCAACAATTTTCGCGCTACATCCATACCAGACAAATCATCGCGCGGATCCGGTTCGGTAAAGCCCAGAGCCTTGGCTTTTTTTGTCACCTCGGACAAGGCTACGCCTTGCTCCAGCTCACCAAACATATAGGATAAAGAGCCGGATAAAATACCTTCGAATGCCAGCAACTCATCGCCAGCGTTCAGTAGGCCTTGTAGCGTGTCAATTACCGGTAAGCCAGCACCAACAGTGGTTTCGTACAAAAAGCGCCGACGATTTTGCTGCGCCAACTGTCGTAGCTGCTGATAATAAGCAAAAGAAGCGGTATTGGCTTTTTTGTTTGGCGTTACCACGTGAAAGCCAGCCGCCAGAACATCAGCATATTGCGCTGCGACCTGTTCAGAGCTAGTGCAGTCAACCAGTACCGGATTGGTGAGATGTTGTTGCTGAGCAAACTGGCTAAGCGACGCTACCGAGAACGGCGCCTTGGCAGCGGCTAACTGTAACTGCCAGTTGGATAAATCAATGCCTTCGCTGTGCAACAGTGCCACTTTGCTGTTAGCAATACCGTATACGGTGAGTTTTACTTGCCGGCTGTGCAAAAAGGCTTGTTGGCGCTGAATTTGTGCCAACAACTCACTACCGACGACACCGCAACCAATCAGAAACACGTCGATACTGGGAATATGGCTGAAGAAATTTTCATGACAGACTTTAACGGCATTCTTACAGGCGGCCTGTTCAATAACGGCAGAAATAGAGCGCTCGCTACTGTCTTGCGCAATGGCCACCACATTAACCCGCGCTTGAGCCAGCGAGGCGAAAAACTTTGCTGCCACCCCGCGGTGCTGACGCATGCCATCACCGACCAGGCTAACAATGGCCATGTCCGATAAAATGCTGAGTTCACGCAGCAAACCGGTTTGCAGTTCAAGCTCAAATTCTTGTTGCAGCGCTTTTTTTGCCGCAGCCAGGTGCAACTGTGGCACACAGAAACTGATACTAAATTCAGATGATGACTGAGTAATTAAGCTGACTGAAATGTGCGCTCTGGCCATAGAGGCAAACACCCGGCTGGCCATACCTACCACCCCTTTTAAACCCGGCCCGGACACCGTGATCAGTGCCAAATGCTCCAGGCTGGAAATACCTTTTACCAGTGCGTCTCCTTCGCCATTGTTGTCAATGCAGGTGCCTGGTGCCGCTGGATTCAGCGTGTTTTTTATGTAACAAGGGATATTGTAACGTGCCAACGGACCTATGGTTTTAGGGTGCAATACCTTGGCACCAAAATAAGACAACTCCATCGCTTCATCATAAGAAAGCTTGTCAATTAGCTTGGCATTTTTTACTTGTCGCGGGTCAGCACTGTATACGCCGTCAACGTCTGTCCATATCTCACAGGCCGCTGCGCGAATGCAGGCTGCAACAATAGCACCGGAATAATCTGAACCGTTGCGGCCCAACAAACAGGTTTCGCCCTGAGCATTGCTGGAAACAAAACCGGCAATCACATACACCTTTGCACTATCACTGGCGATAGCATGCTGCAAGGTTTGCTCAGAAGCAGCAATATCGGCAGTGGCATTTAAGTAATCGCCGCTACTTTTCACCAGCTTGACGGCGTCCAGTGCAATAGCCTGTACCTGTTTGGCATTTAACAACGCCGTCATCAACGCTACGCTAAATTGCTCTCCCAGCCCCAAGATCTGCGCTTTAATGTGATCAGGGCAATGCCGGAGTAATTGAATGCCGGTCAGCTGCGCCTGTAATTGTGTTAGCTGTGCCTGCATTACCTGCTGCACAGCGTCGAGCTTAACCTCATCAAACAGCTGTTTGGCTTCGGCTAACAGCGTCTGATAACGAACAGATAGCTGCTGCAGCAAAGTACTAAAGTCTGAGCCCAGATAAGCTAAATCGGTTAGCTCAACCAGGGTATTAGTCACGCCCTGTGGTGCCGACAACACCAGACATACACGCTCGGCAGCGCTAAGTTGCTGCACTATCGTTGCTACCCCGGCAAAACGGTCAACTGACGCCAGCGACGAACCGCCAAATTTGAGCACCCTCATGTTAAAACTCCTTGCGCAATGATTACGGTAATGGTCAGTTATCGCGACACTTGGTTTAGTTTGTTTCAGCCCTGAACAACAGAGCAAAAAAAAGACCCGTGCCATTTGAGGTCACGGGTCTTTTTCAGACAACACACCGCCGACCTCCTACCCCGAAGGGTTGGTGGTAATAATAATCGTGGTGAGTACAGTCGTTTTTATTTTCATCGGGCTTACTATGCACAGACTTGTAGACGTCTGTCAACGGCTAATTATGGCCGTCACATCACTTTATCTTTTTAATCGCCGCCTCAAGCCCTGGCTGATAAGCAACCGCACGGTTCCGTCCCTGACGTTTGGCACTGTACAGCGCAGTGTCGGCATATTGTATTAACTCGTCAACCGTTTGCTCAGTATAACTCACCACACCGATACTCACTGTGGCCTTAATACCCTGCTGATTAAATACCATTTTATGCTGCGCTACCTTATCGCAAATCCGGTTGGCAACTTGCATAGCCCCGGTTAGACCGGTTTCTGGCAAAATGATACCAAACTCTTCACCACCGTAACGCCCCAACAGGTCAGTATCACGTAGTAATGACGCAATAACCTTGGATAGTTCAATCAGCACAAAGTCACCTCCCAGATGACCATAGTGATCATTCAAATCTTTAAATTTGTCCAGGTCGAACAGTAATAACGATAGTGGATGTTGGTAACGCTGCGCACGCTGAATTTCATAACCCAGCTGCTGCTGCCAATAGTGCCGGTTAAATACGCCGGTAAGACCATCTGTGCGATTTGCTTGTTCTAGCTGCACCACGCTTTGCTGCAGTTGCTGTTGGTAGACGTAAGCGTCGGTTGCATCTTCAATCAACAACACAATATAGCGTGACATACCATCAGGCGCGGTTAACGGCAGCATGCTGCAGTTTTGCGCCATATAACGACTGTCACTACTTAACGGCCTTAAATGAGGAAGTTTGATAATATACTGCCGCTGCTCCCAACTACTGAAAGCCGGTACTTGCAAATTTAACACGCTGTCGAATTTGCGTCTCAACCAGGCCAGGGGCAAATCGGTAAACACCTTGTCGATAGGTTGGCCTTGAACTTTTGCCAACTCTATATCGGCACGCCTGGCGATAAATTGGTTAAAAAACACCACATGATATTGCGCATCCAACACCACTACCCCGGTGTTTATTTGGCTTAGCAGTGGATGAAGTAGCCAATCTAGTTGCATCAAAAGTCTGCCAGAATGCTATCCAATATTTGCCTTAAGCGCAGTACGGCTTCTCCGGGAATCAGCAGGATCATGTCACAGTCGAAACTAAAATCGGTAAGCTGATAACGAATATCCACCTGTAGCGCTAGCTGCCATTGCTCGGCACTATAAGCTAATTTTTGGCCAAAATTATCATCACGACTTGAAATAATACGCGGCGCTGCATAAGAGAAACTGTTTTCCAGCTGTTCTGCCAAGCCATTCAGAAACGTGGTGGTCAACACCGAACTAATATCAGTAAGCATCTCAGCCTCAGAGGCTGAATCATCGCTGTAACCAAGCAACTGGGCAATAACACCAACGTTATCCAGCTGGTACAACATGATAGTCTCACCACGTAAACCTGAGTCACCGAAGAAGCCCAGGCTGACCAAGGTTGCACACTGCTGTTGATAGCGGCTGGCAAAATGCTGTGGCAACTCTGCAGCATCGACCAGTGCTATAGCCGGCACTTGCAGATGAACAAAGGTGTCAAGATAACGCGCCAGCTTGTCACTTGCCTGGCCCATAGCGACATTGATCAGTTCTTGCAGGCAATCACGCTGCAGCTCGCTAAAAGCTAAATCTGTCATATTAACCCGTACTTGTGCATCACTTCGCTGAGTTTCTCGGCACTCGCCGGCTTTCTAACAAAAGCAAGCGCACCTAGTTCCATCACTCTTTTTTGCATTTCCGGCTGAATATCTGCCGATACCACGATAACCAAACAATCCATCGCATCAGCTTTAATCGCTTCTAGCACACCTACACCGTCGAGCTCGGGCATCGTCAGGTCAAGAAACACTAACCCCACTTCTTGCGACCTGAGGATTGCCAACGCCTCCATACCATTGCTGGCAGTAACAATATCTGCATCAAATTCTGCTGGTAAAGATTTCTTCAGCTGATTGCGGGCGAGTAAAGAGTCATCACATATTAACGCGGTCAAAGCCATGAACTGCAGCCTGTCTAATTATTGTTTATGAGCAAAAATAGGTTAAAAAATATATACAGGGTGTCACTATAAAGCAATATCTGAGCTATAAATAGCTGACATAGTACGTTGCTGGTAGCGTTAACATTTCACTGGCCTATTTTCAAAGCAGCGGTTATTCGTTATGGTAGTGATATAACGCTATTACATGTATCGGCATTCAAGGTTAATTCATGCAGCATAAAAGCTTATCCCGTAAGCTCCTCACCAAAGTATTGTCAGTTTATTTTATTCTGACTTTTGTGGTGACATTGGGCCAGATTGTTGCTGAATACTTTAATACTAAAAACCATATAAATGGTGAACTGGAAACACTGCAACAAACTTTTTCAGGCAGCCTGACCAGAGCCATATGGGAGCTCAATACCCAACAAGCGTTAATAATCGCAGACGGATTGCTCGCTATACCGGCTATTGAAGGTATTATTGTCCGCGATGACAGCGGTGCGGTAATCACCCAGTTGGGCCGCTACATCGATATTCAGCAACGTTTCAGCACACAACTGGTAAGAGAAGGTGTGCGCCTGACTGAACAACAATCCGGTATTTTTGGTTACACCTTCCCACTTATATTCGAGTTTTCCGGCCGGGCAACACAGGTAGGTGATGTCACACTGTTCTCCAGCAGGGCAGTGGTTATCGATAGGATCAAGATTGGCATTTATTTCCTGGTGGGTAATGCCATGTTGAAAACGACCTTTCTGATCCTGCTATTTTTAATGGCATTTCGTAAGCAACTTACCATCCCCCTAACAGAGCTAACGCAACAAATTGAAGATTTGGAGCTGGATCAGCTTGACGGCGCCAGAGTTGAAATACAACACGGCGACACCTCAGAACTCAGCGTAATGGCCGATGCCTTTAACCGCTTAATTGGCCGCGTGCAAGATTACAAACACCAGCTGGAAACAACTCAAAAGCAATTGATGCTGTCTAACGAAAAGCTTGATCAGCAAAACTTGATGCTGGAACAGGAGGTTGCACGCAAAACGTCAGGCCTGAGCCAGGCCATGATGGATTTACAACAACAGAAACAAGAGTTGGAAGTAAAACAACAAAGCCTGCGCGAAGAAATAGAACGGCGCCGCCATACTGAAGACGCCCTGCGCAGTAAGCAAACCGAACTGGAAAAAATTGTTGATGATTTAAAACAAGCGCAAGACCGCTTAGTACAATCAGAAAAAATGGCCGCATTAGGCGGGCTGGTAGCCGGCATCACGCATGAGGTAAACACACCGGTAGGGATTGGAGTTACTGCAACCAGTTTTCTGGCAGAAAAAATTAATGCCCTGGAGCTGGCTTACAACGATAAAACATTGTCGCCCAAGGTACTGGAGCATTTTATTGAGGAAGCAAAACAAGGTTCTGAGCTGCTGCAGTCTAACCTGGTTCGGGCATCAGAACTGATTGCTAGCTTCAAACAAATAGCCGTTGACCAAACCAGCGAAGCCATTCGAACTATTAATCTGGCGGAGTATCTGCATGAAGTAATACGCTCATTGCAGCCTAACTTTAAAAAAACCAAACATCAGATTGAGGTTAATTGCCCAGACAGCATAATATTAAGTTGTCCGGCTGGCGCTATTTCACAGATTTTCACTAATTTGTTAATGAACTCTTTGATCCATGGTTTTGAAGACCTACAGGAAGGTTTAATCCGCATTACCGTGCTGGACGAAGACGAAAACGTCGATATTAAATACAGTGATAATGGTAAAGGTCTGCCACCTGAACAGTTAGAAAAGCTATTTCATCCGTTTTTTACTACCAAACGCGATCAAGGCGGCAGTGGCTTAGGTACGCATATCACCTACAATTTGGTACGACAAACACTGGGCGGCAGTATTCAGGTTAGCAGTGAGCCGGGCAATGGTCTGCATTACCATATCTGCTTTCCAAAAAATCTGAAAATCTCTGGTTGAATAACGTTATACTTCCTGCCCGGAAGATTGGTTTAGAGTGAGTTATGTGGTTTAAAAATGTACGAGTTTACCGGCTGAGCGCAGCGCTAAGCCTTGATGTAGCGCATTGGGAGCAAGCGCTGGCCGAATTTAGATTTGCGCCGCTAACGGCGCATGAAGCCGTAAAAACTGGCTTTAGCTTTCCGTTACACCAAAGTATTAAGCAGTACTGTCACGCTTGTGACAATTTACTGTTTTTTGCCGTGAAGCGCCAAGAGAAGATATTGCCCGCTGCTGTAATCAATGAAGAAATGCAGCCTAAGATTGAAGCATTAGAACAAGAAAAAGGCCGACCATTAAGCCGCAAAGAAAAACAAAGCCTGAAAGAAGAATTGCAGCAAAGTTTACTACCACGTGCTTTTAGCCGCTCGTCACTAACACAAGGTTACTATGACTCTGCCAAGCAATGGCTGGTAATTAACACCAGTAGTGCTAGCAAAGCAGAAGATATATTGGCACTACTGCGTAAAGCACTGGGGTCATTGCCGGCGCTCCCCTGGCTAGATAACCATAAATTAAGTGCACAATTACAATTATGGCTACAAAATAAAGCGTTACCAGAAGGCTTTGCTCAAGGCCACGACGCTGAATTAAAAGCCCCGGATGAAGAAGGTGCTAAGGTTAAATTCAGTAATCACCTACTGACCACTGACGATGTACAGAGCCACTTGCAGGATAAATTGGTCACTAGCATCAGTTTGCAACAACATGAAGGGCTGGCGCTGCAGATTACCGATGATGGTGCAGTTAAGCGGCTGAAATTTAGTGACGTGATAACCAGCCAAAATGATGAGTTGGGCTGGGACGACCTGCAAGCCAGGCTGGATGCAGATCTGCTGTTAATGACCGCATCTCTAACCTCTGCACTTAGTGCTATTGGCCAGCAACTACTCCCTGAGTAGCAACATTAACACTCACGCCCTTTAGCTGAAAATGGCACGAACATCCTGATATACCGCTTGGATATCAGGGTGTTGCATAAAATCTTCCTGAGGCACCAACTGCAGTGTTACATAGTGCTGCAACAGTTTTTTCTGTAACGCTTTATCGGCATAACCGTCTCTGGCAATAACCGCCAGGCGAATGAAGTCAGTATAGCCCGGCCCCGGGCGTTGCGGCTGTATCTTACGCCATGTCAATGCCGTCTGATGAAACTCTTCACCAAAACCCCAAGCTTGTAATATGCGCACACTCACATCAGCGGACAAACTTTGCGCCAAATGCTGTAAAAAACGCGGATCACCCAACAGCTCTTGCTCACGCTCTGCCTCGGCAACTATAGGCAGTGCACCAATATTATGTACCAATGCAATTAGTGTTAACACGTCTTTATTTAAACCACTACGTGCTTCGTGGCGGTTATAGTGGCTAAGGCATGCCACAGCAGTACTGGCAACTTGAATGCTATTGTGCCACAACGTGTCTAACTGCTGTTGTACCTGCTTATGTTTTGATAAGAACACCTGCTCCAATGCCATAGCAATAGCAATGTTGCGTATTTGGCTCAAGCCAATACGTGTTACGGCTTGATTTAACGTTGATACTTTAATAGAGCGCCCCATAAAAGCGCTGTTAGAAACCTTTATCATACGCGCTGCCAAAGCCGGGTCTTGTGCAATCACATCAGCCATATCAAGCAAACTAACGTCTGAATCGCCAGAGCGCTGTCTAACTTTAAGGGCAATGTCAGGCAAAGTTGGTAGCACCAGCTTATCGTGTTGGATTTTATACTGAAGAATATCAAGCAATTGCTGTTGAGCAGACATACAGTACCTTTTAAAATGTAAACTTAACGATTGCCTTCTACCGGCTCATTTGTTGCAACAACAGGTAAAATTAACTCTAACAGCGCGCTGCAGCGCGATTTATCATGTTTATTTGCTGCAATTTCCAGCTGTCCGGTTAATTGAGTTAATTCAGGATAGCCCATACTGCCAGCGCTGCCCTTTAAGCTGTGTGCAGCAAAGGCTAACTGTTGCCATAACTCAGCAAGAAAAAACTGCTCCAGTTCGGTATACAGTGCAGGTAACTGCTGTGCGAATAGCTTCTTTAGTGCCTGCATCTGTGGATCCTGCTCTAGTTGTTGTTCAAATGAGCTGGCAGCTGTTGCGATTTCTGCACCGTATTTAGTCAGTAGTTTTGCTAATTCGGCATGATTAACCGGCTTAGCCAGCAGCCCCTGACAACCTGAATGCTTGTAACGCTCAGAGTCTTCTGCCATCACATTCGCCGTAACGGCAATAATCGGCGTAGTGATACCAGCATGACGAATTAACTTTGTTGCCTCTTCCCCGCCCATTAGTGGCATTTGCATATCCATAAAAATCAGATCGAAATCTTCTGCCAGGGCACGCTCAACAGCGCTATGACCATTATCTACCAATACACAGCTGGCATTGGCTTTATCCAGCATAAGCTGCAGTAACAACTGATTATCAGGATTATCTTCTGCTACCAGTATATGCAGCTTTTCTTGCTCTGCAATCTCAGTAACCATAGCAGGTTGTTGCAACTCTTTGTGATAAGACTCAACCAGTTCAATTTTATGTGCACTGCAATCAAATAATAATTCAAAACAACTGCCGATACCTTTTACGCTCTCTACTTGAATATCTCCCTGCATTTGCTGCATCAGCTTTTTCGAGATACACAAGCCCAAGCCGGTACCACCAAAATGCCTGGTCACGGTCGCATCAGCCTGCACAAATGGCTGAAATATGCGGCTTAATTCAGTGGCTGACATGCCAATACCGGTATCTTTAACTTTAATACTCAAACGTTTTGCAATCTGGTCATATGAAACCGTTATGACAATTTTACCTTTTTGGGTAAATTTAACCGAGTTACTGGTCAGATTTAGTAACACTTGGCGAAAACGCAGCACATCGTTATATAGTAGTAACGGCAGTGGAAACTGCCACTCTAAGTGGCAAGATAAACCTTTGGCTTCAGCCTGGCTGCGGGTTAATTGAAATACATCGTCAATTAACGCCAGACAGTTAAAATTTTCTGGCTGTAATTCTAACTTTTCGGCTTCAATCTTAGATAAATCCAAAATATCGTTAATCAGCCCTAATAAATGATCACTGCTTTTTAATACCCGTTGTAAATAATTCTGCCGTTTTACAGCGTCAACTTCTGTTTGGGCTTGCTCAGAAAAGCCAATAATAGCCGTTAGTGGGGTTCTGATTTCGTGACTCATATTGGCCAGAAACACACTTTTTAGCCGGTTTGCCTGCTCTGCAGTTTCGCGGGCCAGAATCAGCTCTTGGTTCGCTGCTGCTAAATCGTCATTAGCACGCGCCAAATCCTGGGTACGTCGTAATACTTTGTCTTCCAGCTGCTGTTTATAGGCACGTTCACGTTCGCGATAAACTCTAAGCTGGCGTACCATGACGTTAAATGCGGCGAACATATCGCCGAGTTCATCTTGCTTTACTACCTCTAACAGCGTTGATAGATCGCCCCGCCCTACTGCAGTTTTCGCCGCAGTAAGCTGTTTTATTGGTTCAAACACGTTACGTATTAACAACCAGTAAACCAGTAGCGGCAATATCAGACAAACCAATATTGTCATAAGCAGCAAAACAGTAGACAGCAGTCTTTGCTGACGGTACAACTCGCTTTCATCCAGCCCATACAGTAATTGAAAGGTGCCGGGTAAACTTTTACCCAGTAATAGTCGCGTTTGCCCCAACAACATTACCGGGCTAAGCTCTGTTGCATCAATACTTTGCTGTATCGACCTGAAATTTGTCGGCGCAAAAGCACTACCGATCAGTGCAGGATTATCTGAAAAAGTTACCGTAGCCGCTTTACTAATCAACAACGTAACGCTGTTTGGCGTATGGTGATAATTAACCACTTCTGCCAGTAAGTTAGGCTTAACGACCGCCACTAAATAGCCCCACATGCGACGCGACTCAGTTACAGAGCCGGCGTACAACTTATAAGCAAAAAATAACTGCAAGGAATTGGTATCGCTGTCCGGCGCTAAAAAGTAGCCGGCTTCATCAACCATGGCCTGCAATGATGAAAAATACTCATTTCGAAAGCGATTGGGGATTGAGGAAAACTCTTCTTTTATCGGTATTTGGGTTTCATAGTCGCCGTTTAACTTAACCAGCTTAAGTGCGGTAAGTTGGGCTTCACTCTGCATAAACTGGCTAAGCTGTTGCTGCAAACTACTGAGAGAATTTTCATTGGGTTGTCGAATATGCTGTTGCAACAGAGGACTATTGGCCAGCATTTTCAATTGCGTTTGTTGCAGCTGCAGAAAGCTTGTTAGTTGAGTTTGGTGCTTATGCAGTGCCTGCTCAGCAGTAAAATAGGCCTCCTGCTGCAGGTGCTGTTTGCTGAACTGATACGCCAGATAACCAAACGCCATCACTGGCAAAACCAGCAATGGCAACATATAAGCAACTAAAGTCTCGCGTAGCCTCATCCTTGTCCTGTACTACGGGGGCAGGCTTAACCTGCATGTAAACGTGCGTTACAGCATACCGAGCGCAGTACAAAGCGACAAGTACTAGTTTACATCAGCCTGATATAGCGTTTTTATCCAACGCTCTTCAGTGATAAAGCTCCAATGCCAGCTCTTCCACTGCTCGCCCAGCCCCTTGTCGACTGCCTGCTGTTCGCTGAAGCCAGCTGCTTTGTAGCCCTGAACAATGGCTAATGTCGCCAGCATCATATCCAATGAGCGTTGCACACCGGCTTTATCGGTAAGTTGACCATGACCTGGGATTACTTTCGTTTGCTCATTTAGCATGCCTATTAGTGTGCGCGTGTTGTTGATGTAGCCTTGTACTGAGCCCCCATTGTTAGTATCTATATAGGGAAAGCGGCTTTCAAATAGTAAGTCGCCAAAATGCACCGTATTGGCCTGCTCAAACCAAACCACGACATCACCATCGGTATGGCTGGGTGGCATATAAACTAAGCGCACTGTCTGGCCATTTAGATGCAGGGTTAGCTGGTCGGTAAAAGTAGTATTAGGCAAACCACTACGTGGAAAATTACTGTCCTGCGATAAGCGACTAAGCACATTTTGATGGGCAATAATATCGATACCAGCACCAAGTGTACTGTTGCCACCAACGTGGTCGCCATGCAAGTGGGTGTTTACCAACATGGTTACACCTGCAGAGGCGCCAAGTTGCGCCAATTTGGCACTAATTTTATCGGCCAGTTCCGCAAACTGCGAATCAACCAGCAGTACCTTATCAGCGTTAACAAGGGTGGCCATATTGCCACCGGCGCCCGACAGCATATAGAGGTTCGGGGCCAGCAGAGTTTCCTGAACTTGCACGTCCTTAAAACGGTCGGCCTGTGACGGGGTAGCCAGCAGCAACAATGCCAGCATGATGGTTATTGTCAGTTTCATTACGTCTTTTCTCCGGATAATGTTGGCTAACATGGTCGCGTCAATTGACTAACACTTACACTAACATTACGGTTGGGGTAACGAAATAGCTCATAACATGAAAAAGCCGGCAACAGCCGGCTTAATTGAGCACTTGATCAGTATGCGTGTTAAATAATTTTATTTTGCTGCCAAAATTTTTCTTTATCCAAACGCTTCTGCCTTTTTTCACAAGGCTTGTCACAATCACAGGCTTTCTCGATACCAATTTCACCCAAACCACCACAACTGCCGGCTATAGTTTTACGCTGTACCAGATAGCCAATCGCCATAGCCAGGATCACCAGCAAGAACAAACCGAAGGTAAATAAAAAAATAGTCATGCTTACTCCGCTATTCGGTTAAATAAGGTTTAAAGGCCGATGATGTTAGCTCGGTAAAACCGACATCAGTTTTTTGTACCAGCAATACGGCTAACTGATGCTGCTCGGCAAATGCTATTGCATCGTCGGCGGCCATAACATTCAGTGCTGTTGCATAGCCATCAGCAGTCATACAGGATGGATGCAGCACAGTAACCGACACCGTCCGATTACTAATTGGCTTGCCGCTACGCGGGTCAAGTAAATGGGAATAGCGCACACCGTCTTCTTCAAAATAATTGCGATAATCGCCTGACGTCGCTACGCCGATATCACCCGGCACTAAAATCCGCTGGGTGGCACGCTCGGTGGTTAATGGCTTTTCAATCGCGATTTTCCAAGGCTTACCATCGGGTTTCGCTCCCTTTAAACGCATCTCACCACCAATTTCCACCAGGTAATTAACAATGCTGTGCTGCTCAAGTATAGCGGCTACTTGATCAACACCAAATCCTTTCGCAATGGGTGATAAGTCAACTGCTAATGTCGGCTCAGCTTTGTACAAGCCTTCCGAACTGAGTTGCAGCTTGTCATAACCCACTGCCGCGCGTGTTTGCGCGATGATTGCAGGCTCTGGCGCCTGCGTTATACGGCCACGAGCGCCAAATCCCCACAGCTCAACCAGAGGCCCTACAGTAACATCCAACGCACCTTGAGTTTGCTCTGCTATACGCAGAGCTTCAAGAACAACGGTACGGGTTTGTGTTGAAACAGGAAAAACTGTAGCCGCGCTGTGACGATTGAAACGCATAAGCTCTGAATCAGGCCGGTAAGTCGACATTAGGTCGTTGACGAGCTCTAACTCAGTCTCAATTTTTTTTTGTAACGCGTCACTATCAACCATGTTAGCGCTATAAAATTTAACAACATAGTAAGTGCCCATGGTATTGCCATTTAACTGGTATTGTTCCGTTACCGGTTTAGCAGGGCTGCAAGAAACTAAAATGGCCAGCGTAAAAAAAGCCAGCCAATTTTTTAGCAGAGAAACGCGAAACATAAGAAATCCTGATAGCAAAAGGGGCAACCTGTTATGTTGCCCCTCCGGTTTACTGTTTTTGTTAGCCGCCGAAGTCGTCTAACAAAATGTTGTCATCTTCTACGCCAAGATCTTTCAGCATATTGATGACGGCTTTGTTCATCATCGGCGGACCGCACATGTAAAACTCACAGTCTTCCGGTGCTTTGTGGTTTTTCAGGTAGTTTTCATAAATAACGTTATGAATAAACCCGGTATAACCAGACCAGTTGTCCTCTGGCTGCGGATCAGACAGCGCTACATGCCAGGTAAAATTATCATTTTCTGCCGCAAGCATGTCGAAATCTTCTACATAGAACATTTCGCGTTTAGAGCGTGCACCATACCAAAAGGTAATTTTACGCTTCGATTTTAACCGGCGCAGTTGGTCGAAAATGTGTGAACGCATTGGCGCCATACCTGCACCACCACCGATAAACACCATCTCAGCTTCGGTTTCCTTGGCAAAGAACTCACCAAACGGACCTGAAATTGTGACTTTATCGCCCTCTTTCAGGCTCCAGATGTACGATGACATTTTACCGCAAGGCAATGTCAGGTTATTTGGTGGCGGCGTAGCAATACGCACGTTCAACATGATAATGCCTTCTTCTTCCGGGTAGTTCGCCATTGAGTAAGCGCGGATTGTTTCCTCGTCTACTTTCGACTCCAGGCTAAAGAACTTGAAGCGCTCCCAATCGCCACGGTATTGTTCAGGGATTTCAAATTCCTTGTATTTAACGTGGTGAGCTGGTGCTTCAATCTGAATGTAACCACCGGCGCGAAACGGCACTGACTCGCCATCAGGGATTTGCAGCTTCAGCTCTTTAATAAAGGTAGCTTTGTTATCATTTGAGATAACCGCACAATCCCACTTTTTGATGCCGAAGATTTCTTCTTCAACTTCAATGCTCATGTCGGATTTTACATTTACCTGACAGGATAAACGACAACCTTCGCGCGCTTCACCTTTAGTAATGTGGCCAAGTTCTGTTGGCAAAATTTCACCACCGCCAGCATGCACGTGTACACGGCACTGACCACAAGAACCACCGCCGCCACAAGCTGACGACAAGAAAATACCGTTATCCGCCAGCGCACCCAATAACTTGCCACCGGCTTTAGTTTTAATGGCTTTAGCTGGATCGCCATTGATACTGATAATGATGTCACCGGCCGCAACCAACTTAGATTTAGCTACCAAAATAATGATAACCAAGGCCAGCACCACCAGGGTAAACATCGCAACGCCAAGAAATATATCTACGTTTTCCATCTTGTGTTCCCTTACCTCTTACAGTGATACGCCAGAGAATGACATAAAGCCAAAGCCCATCAAACCCACCATCAAGAAAGTAATACCCAGACCACGTAAACCGTGTGGAATGTCTGCATATTTTAACTTCTCACGAATACCCGCCAACAGCGTAATAGCTAACATCCAGCCGATACCACTACCCAGACCAAATACCACGCTCTCGCCGAAGTTGTAGTCACGCTCAACCATAAAGGCTACCGCACCAAAGATGGCACAGTTAACGGTAATCAACGGCAGGAAGATACCCAGAGCGTTATACAGCGCCGGGAAAAATTTATCTAAGGTCATTTCCAGGATTTGTACCAACGCGGCAATAACGCCGATATAGGTTAAAAAGCCCAGAAAGCTTAAATCTGCCTCAGGAAAACCTGCCCACGCCAATGCACCCGGCGCCAGCAAATTCTGAAATACTAAATTGTTTACTGGTACTGAAATACCCAGAACCACAACAACAGCAACACCCAAGCCAAAGGCAGTGGTAATTTTTTTCGATACGGCAATAAAGGTACACATACCGAGGAAGAAAGACAGCGCCAGGTTTTCAATAAACACCGCGCGGATAAACAAACTTATATAATGTTCCATCTATTAGTTCCTTATGCCTTCTCGACTTGTTCAGTACGGAAGGTACGCAGTATCCAGATAAAGCCGGCAATGATAATAAAGGCACTAGGCGGCATTAGCAGCAAGCCCATTGGCTGATACCAGCCACCGTCTTTAACCAAAGGCAGAATTTCAATGCCAAACACCGTACCTGAACCACCCAGCTCACGGATAAAAGCCACTGTCATCAGCACTACGCTGTAGCCTAAGCCGTTACCGATACCGTCTAAAAAGCTGATACCCGGTGCGCTTTTCATTGCGTATGCTTCAGCACGACCCATTACGATACAGTTGGTAATGATCAAACCAACAAATACTGACAGCTCTTTTGCCACATCATAAGCGAAGGCTTTCAATAGTTGGTCTACCACTATTACCAATGACGCGATAATGGTCATCTGCACAATAATGCGCACACTTGAAGGAATATGGTTGCGGATTAAGGAGATAAAAAAGTTAGAGAAAGCCGTTACCAAGGTAAGTGCTATACACATTACCAGGGCTTTATCCATCTTCGTAGTTACCGCCAGGGCTGAACAGATACCCAGTACCTGCAGCGCTATCGGGTTGTTAGCAAACACCGGCCCAAACAGGACGGTTTTGATTTCTTTTGCATTAGCCATTGTTTAATGCTCCATCACGCACTTTAGCCAGGAATGGGGCAAAACCCTTAGCACCTGCCCAAAAATCAAAAGTGTATTGCACGCCATTGCTGGTTAACGTTGCACCAGACAACCCGTCAACTTCAAACGCAGAGTCAGGGCTGGCATTACCCGGCTTAACTACTTTAATTGCTGGTTCACCAGAGGCATCCAGTAGCTTCTTACCTTCAAACTGGGCCACCCATTTCGGGTTCTGCACTTCGCCACCTAAACCAGCAGTTTCACCTTGCTCATAGTAGTTAAGGCCTTTAATGGTAGTGCCATCAGCACCTAAAGCCAAAAAGGCATGCATGGTTGACCAAAGACCATAGCCGTGAACCGGCAACACGATTGCAGATAATTCGCCTGACGCTACACCATTCTCGTAAGCCAGATAGACCGGGGCTACTTTAGCTCGGGTTTTAATTGATGCTAAGTCCTCTTCACCGCTTAACCGTACACTTTCATCAGGGCTTTTCATGAACTTGCGATAATCATAGTTTGCCGGCTTTTCGACAAACTCACCGCTGTCCATATCAACAAAACGCTCTTCAATGTGCTTGCTGTACAATTCAGAAATGTTGCCACCAGTCAATAAACCGGTAACCGCCAGTACGTTTTTCTGCGAATCTAATAGCTTATTCGCGTTTTGCTGCGGCCGTAATTGCACTGCCGCAGTCGATACGATAATCGCACAGACTAAACATAGCGAGATGACTACGATCAGCGTTTTGCTGATGCTATCGTTATTACTAGACATTACGTGCCAGCCTCCGTTTGATGTTGGCCTGAGCCACGAAGAAATCGAACAATGGTGCAAACAAGTTTGCAAATAATATGGCTAACATCATACCTTCCGGATAAGCCGGGTTAGCGACACGGATCATCACTACCATAAAGCCAATCAGAATTCCGTAAGCCCATTTACCGCCGTCGGTGAAAGATGCCGATACCGGGTCTGTTGCCATAAAGAACATACCAATAGCAAAACCACCCAACACCAAGTGCCAGTGCCACGGCATAGCAAACATTGCATTCGATTCAGAACCGATAGCATTGAACAGATAAGCAGTTAACACCATACCGACCAACACACCAGATACGATGCGCCACGAGGCAATACGGAAGTAAATTAGTGCTAAACCACCAATTAACAACGCCAGTACTGAGGTTTCACCCACTGAGCCTGGAACAAAACCGTAAAATGCATCCAGCCACTGTTGCGAACTGGCTGCCCAGCTGTAATCCAAATCACCCGATGCGGCTTTACTCAACCAGGTTGCACCTGAGTAACCATCTGCTACTGTCCACACTGCATCACCGGAAATTTGTGCCGGGTAAGCAAAGAACAGGAAAGCACGGCCAGCTAGAGCAGGGTTTAAAAAATTACGACCAGTACCACCAAACACTTCTTTGGCAACCACAATACCGAAGGTAATACCCAGCGCAACCTGCCACAGTGGAATGGTCGCAGGCAGAATTAAGGCAAACAGGATAGAGCTGACGAAAAAGCCTTCGTTTACTTCATGCTTACGCACTGAAGCAAACAATACTTCCCAAAAACCGCCAACAACAAACGTTACCGCATAAATAGGCAGGAACCAAACCGCGCCGTACCACATTTTGCTGCCCCAGCCGGAATCGACGGTAAGTTCACCGCCAAGTAGCTGGTAAATAGCAACCTGCCAGGTATCCGGCGTGCCAAAACCCGCTTGCAGGGCAATAACGGCCTGATGACCAATGTTGTACATACCGAAGAACAATGCCGGGAACAAGGCCAGCCAGACAAAGATCATGATACGTTTTAAGTCGATACTGTCACGCACGTGAGTACCGTTTTTCGTAACCAGACCTGGGGTATACAGCACAGTAGCAATAGCTTCGTACAGCGCATACCACTTTTCATATTTACCGCCTTTCTCGAATGACGGCTCAATGCGCTCTAAAAAATGCTTTAAACTCATGATTAGCCTTCCTTCTGAATGGTCGTCAGGCAGTTACGCAGGATCGTACCGTAATCGTATTTGCCAGGACAGACAAAGGTACATAACGCCAAATCTTCTTCATCCAGTTCCAAGATACCCAATGACACGGCACCGTCTGTGTCACCCGATACCATGTCACGCAACAACAATGTCGGCAAAATATCCAGCGGCATAACACGTTCGTAGTTGCCAATCGGTACCATGGCCCGGGCAGAGCCGTTGGTGGTTGTCGTCATATTAAATAATCGCGTCGGGCTCAGGTGCGATAAGTAAGCTCGGGTGACAGAGAACTTTTTAGCGCCTGGTGCAATCCAGCCTAAAAACTCTTTCTCTGTGCCTTCTGCCAACACTGACACCTGAGTATGGTAACGGCCGACATAACCATGTACGCCATGGGCTGTTGAGCCTGATAACACAGAGCCAGAAATAATACGGTTTGTTCCTTCCGCTAGTTCACCGGCAGTGAGCTCGCTGACTGATGCACCCAAGACGGTTTTTATCAGGCGTGGATTTGTTACTGCAGGGCCCGCCAGCGCAATAACACGCTCGCTGTGCAACTCACCGGTAGTGAACAACTTGCCAATAGCGATTACGTCCTGATAGCCAACATGCCACACAACCTTTTTGGCACTAACCGGATCTAAAAGGTGAATATGCGTACCCACTAAACCTGCTGGATGCGGGCCATCAAACTCAACCACGTCAGCTTTGGTTATGGCAGGTACGGTAACACCGGCTTTTTTACTCAGATACAGTTTACCGTCAGTTAGCGTTGCTAATACTGTTAAGCCCTGAATGAACGCCTCACTGTCAGCCGCAATAACCACAGTTGGGTCTGCAGCCAAAGGATTGGTATCCATGGCGTTAACAAAAATAGCCCGTGGCGTGCTGTCAATAGCAGGGGTTTGGCTAAACGGCCGGGTGCGCAAAGCTACCCACAGTCCTGAATCCACAATATTTTGCACGACTTGCTCACGGCTTAAACCGGCAAGCTGGTCGACAGAATATTTGGCAAACTGCACCGCGTCACTGCCTGCTGCTTCAATCACAACAGATTGCAATACTCGTTTGGCACCACGGTTAATTTGTTTGACAGTCCCTGCCACCGGTGCAGTAAATTTAACACCAGGATTTTTCTTATCTTCGAAAAGTACCTGGCCTTTTTTTACCGTATCGCCAACTTCAACTGACATAGTCGGTCGCATACCAACAAACTCTTCGCCTAATACAGCGACTGTTTTGATGGTGTTGCCCGCACTGATCTCTTGTTTAGGACTGCCCGCGAGGGGAATGTCCAAGCCTTTTTTGAGTTTTATCATACGTACTTGCACTACTATTTTGGGAAGAAACAGGGCCTAGTTTTTCAGCTGCTCTATGCGCAGCGCATCTGGCTTTATTTTATTCAACTTGTTAGCTGTTTATTTTTAAACCAGATACACGTATTAAAGTGGCGAATTCTAGCATTAATACCGCGGTCTATCTATGCTGTTAACTAAATTTTCCGCCTAATCGTCTGGTCAAATTGGTCATTGACCGAACCCTAATGCAGCACTAAGTTAGCGCGCTATTGTTGCAAGCGCTCGTCAACTTTAGTCTATTTGCGGATAAACAAAAGCCGCCTGATGGCGGCTTGATGAAATTACCCAACAATATTCTGCAACGGTACCATGGGTGACACATCAGCATCATAATCAACATGGGCGTAGCCAAAGCCAAATAAACGTAAGAATTCATTATGATAACCTTTGTAATCTGTTAGCGTATCAATGCTATCAGTTGTTACCTGGCCCCATAACTCTTTTACAGCCTGTTGAATGTGAGCACTTAACTCTTTGCCATCCATGCGCAGACGACCGGCATCGTCCATAATAGGTGTATTGCTATAAAGTCCTTGCCGGAACAAGCCGTTAATCTGTTCTATACACCCTTCGTGGCTGCCTTCTTCTTTCATCACACGATATAACAAGGATATATAAAGTGGCATGATAGGAATGGCCGAGCTGGCCTGCGTGACTAACGCTTTTAATGACGCAACATAAGCTTTGCCTTTTTTGTCGGCTAACTTAGCTGTAATAGCGGCGGCAGCACGGTCCAAATCTTCTTTGGCTTTTCCGATAGTGGCTTTGCCGTATATTGGCCAGGTCAACTCTTTGCCAATATAGGTGTAGGCAACTGTCTGACAATTATCAGCCAATACGCCAGCAGCATCTAACTGACTTAACCAGCGCTCCCAGTCTTCCCCTCCCATTACTTTCACGGTTTGGTAAATCTCATCGTCGTTGGCCGGCTCTACCGACACATCTTCAATCTCACGCTTACTGGTATTCAATGTACGAGCGGTGTACGACTGGCCAATGGGCTTTAACACCGAACTGAACACTTCCCCTGTAACCGGATCTTTGCGACGTGGCGCTGCCAGGCTGTACACGACCAAATCAATTTTGCCCATTTCACTGCGGATAATATCAATAGCTTGCGATTTTAACTCGTCGGTAAAAGCGTCGCCGTTTATATGCTTGTTCCACAAACCAGCGGCATTAGCAGCTTGTTCGAAGGCGGCGGTGTTGTACCAACCAGCAGAGCCTGTTTTGCTGTCACTGGGTTCTTTTTCAAAGAAAATACCCAAGGTGTTTGCACCTGAACCAAACGCGGCGGTAATACGTGAAGCCAGACCGTAGCCAGTAGACGCGCCAATTACCAGCACGTTTTTTGGCCCGTTGGCCACTGGGCCGCATTTTTTTACGTATTCCATTTGTTCTTTTATGTGTTCGGCACAGCCGACAGGATGAGCATTAGTACAGATAAAACCACGAATTTTCGGTTGAATAACCATGACAGCTCCTGCTGTTGTCTCGACAAAATTGGCGTTAGTGTAAAACTTTACCGCAGAAAACAGGTCTGATCAGCCGTATTTAGAAAATAATCCTTACCCGGTTTAGTGTCGTGCAATATAAAAAAAGCGTCACATGGACGCTTTTTCAGTTTTCTCTAGCTGACTACCACCGTAGCAGCGTGGTGATACCGGCGGCTTTTCTGCATAGTATTCATACCACTCGGACGGGGTATAGGTGTGCAAGGCAAGAGCATGGATTTTTTCTGCCAGCTCTTCTGCCACTACGGCATTGACGGCGCGATGACGCTGTAACAAACGTTGACCGTCAAAAGCGGGCGTTACTATCACAACTTTAAAGTGTGATTCAGAACCTGATGGCACATTGTGTAGATGGCTCTCATTCACCACATCCAGGAACACAGGATCAAATGCACTAAGTAACTTCTGTTCAATAGCGGTGTGAATCAACATAGCTCTAATCCTTTTTTTTCTTCCTATGACTAACTTTAGATGGCCGCAACAAACTTGCCAGCCGGTTCTGCTGTCAAGTTAAATAATGCTAACTAACGGGCTGGTGATATTACTAAAAATAAATTTGTCTAAGCTTTTGCGGCGATATAACGAAAGGTCAGATTCAGCCGCGCAGCATCGACTTTGCTTTGCTTAGGTAAACGATGCAGCCAATGCTGCTGACAACCGTTGGACATTAACAGCAGACTGCCAGGCGTTAAATCCAGTGCAAGTTGCCACGCAGCCGAACGGTGTTTTAGTTCAAAGCGTCGCGACGCCCCCAAACTAACCGATGCGATTGCAGGATCATGCCCCAGCTCTGGCTCGTTGTCAGCATGCCAGCCCATATATTGCTGACCATCAGCATATAAATTCAATAACACACAATTGAATGGCTGATTTAAAAACCTACTTAGCTGCTGCGCCATGGCTTGCACTGCCGGGTGCCAGGCTTGGGGGCTAAACGTGGTACCTGAATAACGGTAGCTACAATGTGCATCGCCCATCCAGACTTGATAACGCGGAATCTTCACAGCTTTACCAAACATGACAATACTGTCTTGTGTCCACATCAGCTGTTGTTGTAGCTGTTGCATCAATCGCAGTGCTTCATCTGACGCCAACCAATTCGACCATAGCGTTAGATGGGCATCCGGCAAACTAAAATGCTGTAAAGGGTATTGCTGGTTGTCGCTATGCAGTTGCCGTGTCAAAATGCCTACCTTACTTCTTCATTCGTGTATCTATGAATACTACATTTACCTATGCTCAGGGCAGCTTGCAATTGCAACGTTGGCCCCTTAATCAGCCGAATAGCAGTTTACAAGCCTGGGATGCCGCCGATGAGCTATTGATACAACATACGTTTGAAGCTGCCGAGCAGTTTAAAACGCAGTACCAGCGCGAACCACATTTATTAATTATCAATGACAGCTATGGTGCTCTGTCGTGCGCGCTGGCGCAATTTCAACAGACACAGATTAATGACTCAGTACTGGCAGAATTAGGCACCCTACACAATCGCAGTCAGAATAATCTTGCGCTGAATAACCTACAGCAAAAATCCAGCCTGGAGGAATACCCGGACAAGCCGGATATTGTATTGCTGAAACTACCTAATAATCACAGTTATTTGCAATACATTCTGCAACAATTGGCGAGCACCATTAGCCCAGACAGCGCAGTTTTAGCCAGTGCCAAAGCGAAAGATATCAATCGAAATGTACTGGCAATGTTTAGTTCAACTTTGGGACCGACCTCAGCCTCTTTGACCGTAAAAAAATGTCGGTTGGTGCGATGCCAGGTGCAATTGCCATCGTTAGCGGTATCACAGGTACAATTCCCCCTGCGCTGGCCATTAGAAAACAGTGCTTACACCTTAGTGAATCACGCCAATGTATTTTCGCGCGAAAAACTGGATCAGGGCGCACGCTTTTTCTTGCAGCATCTTCCTGATATTGAAGATGGCCAAACTATAATTGATTTGGGTTGTGGCAACGGTGTACTTGGGCTGCCTCTGCTAAGCCAGGCAAAAGCAATTCAGATGTTGTTTTGCGATGAGTCCTATATGGCGGTTGACTCAGCCAGGCAAACCATTGCGGAAAATCTACCACAGCATCTACTACAATGCCGGTTTATTGCCGACGACTGCTTAAGCCAGCAAGCGGATAAATCAGCTGATGTCGTGCTGTGTAACCCACCTTTTCATCAGCAGCATGCCGTTACCAGCCATATTGCCAGCCAAATGTTTGCCGACGCTAAGCGCGTATTAAGGCAAGGGGGACGACTACGCATCGTGGCAAACCGCCATTTGGGCTATCAGGATTTACTTAAACGCTTGTTCGGTAATTGCCGTCACCTAAGTGCTGATGCAAAATTTGTTATCTTAGAAGTCATAAAAAGGAGTTAAGTATGCGTTTATTACTGCTCGTCGTAGTCCTGTTAGCCGGTTGCAGCAGCCCGACACCCAGCTTTATTTTATCACCGCAGGTTTTCTGGCCACAGTCAAACCAGCTGCAGCAAAGCAGTTTTGCCTTTAATGTCAGTGACGAGCGCGGCGTACCCTACTCGCTACGGCTAAGAAATGGCGACAAGGTACAACACATTAAAACGCAAAATGACCTGCGAGCCCAGCTGGAGCAAACACTTTCACAAGTATTAAGCCAGCAAGGTGCCAGCCTTAATAGCAACAGTGCAAAACGGATGACCGTAAAAATTGTCCAGCTACAGGCCTTAGTTGAACAGCATACACTGGAGCATGCAGTCACTAATCAGGTGGCATTTACCGTTTCAATTCAACATGATCAAGGCACGTTTAGCAAAACCTACTCCGGTGATAGCAGCTTTACTGCCCCGTTTAAGATGGACGTAGCCGCCGTCGAACGTGAACTACGGGTTTTAATCGAGCAAGTGTTAGCTCAATTGCTACAAGACACTAGCTGGAAAAATGAGCTAAGGGGATAGTATGCAATCCTTGACTATTATTGTTGCGCTATGGTTTATGTCTTTTGGCTGTATCGCCGGGCAATTTATTCAGCCAAACAATTTATTTCCTAAAGTAAAACTGATGACATCGCATGGCGACATCGTTGTTGAACTGGACCGCAGCAGGGCCCCTATCAGTGTAAATAATTTTCTTAGCTACGTTAAAAAGAAGAGTTATGACAACACAGTATTCCATCGCTTAGAACCAGAGTTTGTGCTGCAGGGCGGCGGTTTTGACGCAAACTACCGGCCGGTAGAAGAGCTCAAAGCGATTTTTAATGAGTCAGGGAATGGCTTGAAAAACCAGCTATACACCATTGCAATGGCCAGACTAAATGATCCGCACAGCGCCACCAGCCAGTTCTTTTTTAATCTGCAGGATAATACTCACCTGGACCCTGGCAGAACCTGGGGCTATGCCGTGTTTGGTTATATCAGTGAAGGTACTGAGGTCATCGAAAAAATCCGCGCAATTCCGACCGATACGTCGATAGAGTTAGGCTGGCCTAATGTCCCGGTCGAAAAGGTAGTACTAAAAACCGCTGTCGTGCTGCCAGAGCAATAAAACCGGCTATACTTGCCTTAACAGTTTTTCCATTAGGGGCCACTGTTAAGGCTTGTTATGGCAGAGCAATTCATAGATTTAAAATCACAACAGTTGATATTTTTTATCTCCCGCTACTTGCGTGGGCGTCTGCCACACAGCGAGTTGCATTTATTTGTCTGGGATACGCTGGAAGAATGGGGCCAGTTGACTTTGCAGTCTCACCAACCTTATTCACATCGAGAGCGGGTTTTCTGGCATCTTATCCATCAGTTAGAGTTTTGGCCGGCCACAGCGTTAAAACATGATAAGCAGTTACGTCGCAATATTCAGGACTGTTTGTGTTACCTCAAAGGTTATGGCGTGGCGCCCGCTAATTGTGTGGGTGTCAGACCTTAATTGCTTGACCCGCTCTATTTGCAAGGTAAGCTAACAAGCCTGATGGTTTGATGGATTACCGCCTTGTCCTTTATTCGCCTTTCGCTTAGTAGTCTGAGCATTTATTGTCAGCGTAGGGTACTTAGCATCTTCATTCTTGGCTTTTCCAGCGGGTTACCGCTAATGCTGGTATTTGGCGTGCTGTCATTTTGGTTACGTGAAGCCGGGGTTTCTCGTGCTGATATTGGCTACTTTAGTTGGGTTGCCCTGGCTTACGCGGTGAAATGGCTGTGGTCGCCTCTGGCAGATCATCTGCACATTCCCTATCTACATCAAAAACTGGGTCGACGTCGAAGTTGGCTAATTACGTCACAACTAGCAGTGGTGATAGCAATTATCTGCATCGCGGGTAAAGATCCGCAGCAAAACCTGGGGCTGATGGCGACGTTTGCGGTGCTGCTGGCATTTGCTTCTGCGACACAAGATATCAATGTTGATGCATTTCGCATCGAAAGTGCGCCTGAGCATTTGCAGGCTGCGCTTGCTGCTGCCTATCTGTGCGGCTACCGTTTGGCAATGATCATGGCATCAGCCGGCACGCTTTGGCTGGCAGCATTATTTTCGCCGGATGACGGCTATTACCTGGCGGGTTGGCAGCAAGCATATCTGGTCATGGCTTTGCTTATGCTTCCGGGTATACTAACCACTCTGCTTAGTAAAGAGCCTCTAAGTAATTTACAACAACACAGAGCCGCACAAGGTTCAACGCAGCAACGCTTCGCCGCCTGGTTACGACAGGCAGTGGTGGCACCATTTGTCGACTTTTTCAGCCGCTATAAATGGCATGCAATACTAATATTGTTGCTGATAGCCTGTTACCGCCTGAGCGACGTTGTTATGGGCGTTATGGCAAACGCTTTTTATGTTGATATGGGCTTTAGCAAAGAAGAGGTTGCCAGTGTATCCAAGGTCTATGGCGTTATTATGACATTAATAGGCGCAGCCCTTGGTGGAGTGTTGATTAACCAGTTTGGTGTTATTAAAATCCTGTTTATTGGTGCAGTGCTAAGTGCGATAACTAATTTGCTGTTCTCGGTATTAAGCCAAATTGGCTATGATCTGATGTGGTTAACCTTTGTCATTTCGGCAGATAACTTAAGCGCAGGCATCGCTACCAGTGCCTTTCTTGCTTATTTAGCCTCTTTAGTTAATCTGGCGTTTACTGCCACCCAGTATGCCATATTCAGTTCGCTTATGTTGCTGTTGCCTAAATTTGCCGGTGGCTTTTCCGGCCAATGGGTAGATCAGATGGGTTATAGTCAGTTTTTTATCTTTACGGCGGTATTGGGTATACCGGCGCTGGTTTTAATTGTGCTGATTGAGCGCCAGCGTTTAAAGCAGAACGCCGCTAACTAGCGGCGTTTCTGGCAAAATCAGGCAGACAATACCTGTTTTAACCCTTCCGTGGGATCAACGTCTAATGCCTGACAGTACCGAACATATTCGATTACATCCAGACGACGTTCTTGATTTTCTACTTTGCCGATAAAAGAGTGGGGCGTACCTAAAATTTCTGACAGACTACGCATAGTATGTCCTTTTTCCTGGCGTTGGCGTTTTAACCAAACACACAGCCGTTTATTCTCATCAGAAATTACACTTTTTGTACCTTTCATGTTTTTTTCTTCTCCCAGCGTGTTACGCTTTTATTATGTCAAAAATACTTCCTGCAAAATTACAAACCTTATTGCAAATGCAATAAGCAATAAAAAACGGTTAATTAAACCACAGGATGCGACGAGCGTACAGCCACAACTGTTAAAATATGTACAGCCACTTTACAGTGCCGTCAAATGCCAAAATGAAGTGTTAACCTATGCCCGTGAAGGCCTGGGTTAAACCAAATAAGAAGCAGGGAAAAGATGATAAAACTACTGTTTTTGATGCCGTTAATTATGAGTTTGCTGTGGTATGGTTACCTTAGACAGCACGGCTGGAGCATTACGCAGGGCAAAAAAGGTTTTGCTTATATTATTGCTTTTAATGCGATAATTGCCCTGACGCTATGGCTGCTGATGTTGCTGACAGCAAGGTGACGCAACATCAACAGTAGTGCTTGCGCCTAGCTTAAAGCTTGCGCATTTTTGTAATTTATTTTTTACAAATAAATTAAATTTAAACTGAAAAAGATGAACCACACCCACATGTCGTAGTGGCATTAGGGTTTTGTACAACAAAGCGGCTACCTTGCAAACCTTCAGTGTAGTCGACTACCCCACCCATTAGATACTGTAGGCTCATGGGATCAATCACCATGGAAACGCCCTGTTTCTCTACTAAAAAATCACCTTCGTTTACTTTCTCATCAAAGGTAAAACCATACTGAAAGCCTGAGCAACCACCACCGGTAATATAAACCCGAAGTTTCAGCCCCGGATTCTCTTCCTCACTCACTAGCAAAGCAACTTTACGTGCTGCTGCATCAGTAAATTCAATAGGTACTGCAGGTTCTGACATAACAACTCCAAGGGTTTTACTAAGGTGTGAATTATCTAATACCTGACTATTTTATTCAAGTATTAGCACAAGCTGCGGCAATTTAGCGGCGAGTTAGTACAATTAAGCTGATTGCTCAGCAACTTATGTTAAACTCTTATCCAATCATCACGGGTGTTATGGCTTATGCAGCGCTGGCAAATCTGGCTTCCGTCATTACAACGTCGTTTAGCTCTACCGCAAACGTCGTTGCAACTTTGCATTCTGGGTATGTTGGGTGGTCTTGCGGCTGCCATGTTAATTATCCTTTTTCGGCTGGCTATTATCGGCTTACAAAGTTTCTTTCTCGATAAACCAGACGATTTCGCCAGCGTTGGCGCAGACATTCGCTGGTTATTTCCGCTGTCAGGCGCAATATTAATTGGCGTAATCGCCTGGGCAACCGGTTACAAGCATTACCGACTCGGTATCCCATTTGTGATTCATCGTATTAAACTCAAATACGGCATGATGCCAACACGTAACACCCTAAATCAGTTTTTTGGTGGTATTTTGGCATTAGCGAGCGGCTTCTCGGTTGGTCGCGAAGGGCCGTCCGTACATTTAGGTGCATATGCAGCAAGCACATTAGGCAAATATCTGCAATTGCCCTACAACAGCATTCGCATATTAGCCGGTTGCGGTATTGCCGCTGGCATCTCGGCATCATTTAATACGCCGCTAGCAGCAGTGATTTTTGTAATGGAAGTAGTGCTACGTGAATATCGTGTGCATGTATTTATTCCCATAATGCTATCGTCTGTCGTTGGCGCTCTGGCAACACAAAGCGTATTTGGTAGTGACAAAGAGCTGGCATTACTAAATATCGTGTCAATCAGCGGCTGGCATCTACCTTATCTCGTATTGTGCGGCATCGCGTTTGGTGCCATTGCTTTTGTTTTTAATAACAATATGATGCGGTTAATTAAACTATTTAAAAACTGGCCACTACTACTGCGCCTGGCGCTAGCCGGTGCGCTAACGGCGGCCGTTGGCTATGTTATCCCACATGCTATGGGAGCTGAAACCGGCGCCATTTTTTATGCCGTTAATGCCCCTAATGACGTTGCTCTGCTGCTAACGATTTTTATCGGCAAAATGCTACTAACGCTTTTTGCGCTGGGTTTGGGTGTGCCGGGGGGCGTAATAGGCCCGGTGTTTGGTATCGGTATTGTGCTGGGTACCATACTGGCGATAGTTCCATCTGCTATTATTGGCGATAACAGCATCGCCGGCACCTATGCGGTGCTTGGCATGGCTGGCTTAATGGCCGCTACGATGCACGCACCACTGGCTGCGTTGGTCGCAGTAATGGAGTTGGCGCACAACCCTGGCATTATTGTACCTGCCATGCTAGTAATCACTACCGCTTACATTACCGGCGTGCAGTTTTTTAACAACAAGTCGATTTTTTTACTGCAGTTAGATTTTCTACAAATGCCATACAAGCTATCGCCGGCAGATGACGTATTGCAAAAAGTTGGTGTGCTGGCCCTGCTGGATAATCAGTATCAGTTACTGCATAACCCACAAGAGCAGCAGGTAACACAGGCGCTGGATATGCTTGAGCCGCCCCATCAGTTGCTGGTGAAGCGCACACAAGGTGACAACACAGAGATCATGTTGGCCAGTTACGATGTTCAGCTGTCAATGACCGGTGCCAGCGCGGTGCATTATTTGTCAATACAAGGTCTGAACCATCAAGCTACCATGGCTGAAGTATTTGCTATTTTGGAAGATAAACGCGAGGGTGCAGTCTATATTTACCGCGAACAAGAGCCTGAGCAGCTGATTGGTATTATCCGTTGGGATCAGGTGCGCAGCTTACTGGTAAAGCAGAACAACTTATTATGACAAGCATCCTTGTATACAAAGCCTTACACGTGTTTTTTATGGTCGCCTGGTTTGCCGGCATTTTTTATCTACCACGGCTATTTGTCTACCATGCCGCAACGCGCAGCGCAGATTGCGATGCCGAATTTAAAGTGATGGAACGTCGCCTACTGTACTTTGTTACGCCCTTTGCAGTGTTAACATTGGTATTCGGTGGTTTGCTGATTTACAGCTATGGCACGGCCTGGTTCAAAGCCAGCAATTGGCTGCATTACAAGTTACTGTTAGTACTGCTGCTGTATGGTTATCATGGATACTGCTTTAAGCTTCTGGCAGATTTTAAACACAACCGTAACCGGCGCAGCCCGCGTTTTTATCGTATTTTTAATGAACTGCCAGTACTGGTATTACTGACCATAGTGTTGCTGGCATATCTTAAACCAATGTAGTGCGGCATTCGCTTTTAACCGTTATCTTACCGTATAATGGCGCCGTCTAATTGCCGGCGCCGGGCCAGTTCCGGTCCGGGTTAATCCTCAGCGAAAAGAGCACTGACTATGAGCTTTAAAGGCGAACACATCCTCTCGGTAAGCCAGTTTGATCGCGATACCATTCAACATGTTTTCGATATTGCCCGTAATATGCAGCCGTACGCCAGCCGGCAAAAGCGGACTAAAGTGCTCGAAGGCGCCATTTTAGGCAACCTGTTTTTTGAGCCAAGTACCCGCACCCGTGTCAGCTTTGGTTGTGCGTTTAATTTATTAGGCGGTGAAGTACGCGAAACAACCGGCATGGAATCCTCGGCACTATCTAAAGGCGAATCGCTGTTTGATACAGCCAGAGTGATCAGCAGCTACAGCGATGTTATTGCCATGCGCCATCCGCAGGCCGGCTCAGTAGCGGAATTTGCCGAAGGTAGTCGCGTGCCGGTATTAAACGGTGGCGACGGCGCCAATGAGCACCCGACACAAGCCTTGCTGGACCTTTTTACTATACAGCGCGAACTGGCCGCCTCGGGCCAGAGCATAGATGCTATGCATATCGCCATGGTCGGTGATTTAAAGTTTGGCCGCACTGTGCATTCGTTATCCAAGCTGTTAAAACTTTACAAAAACCTGCGCTTTACCCTTATTGCGCCCAAAGAGCTGGCGATGCCGGACGAGATTGTCAGTGCCATAGAAGATGCTGGCCATCAGGTCACCGTTACCGATGTGCTGGAAGGTAATCTTAACGCCGATATTGTCTACCAAACCAGAATTCAGGAAGAGCGCTTTCCGTCGAAAGCCGAAGCCAACTTATACCGTGGCAAGTTTCGCTTAAATCAGGAAATTTACACCCGTTACTGTAAATCCAACACCGTGATTATGCACCCGCTACCGCGTGATTCGCGGGTCGAAGCAAACGAGTTGGATAACGATTTAAACCTGAACCCCAATTTAGCCATTTTCCGCCAGGCTGATAACGGCATTCTGGTGCGTATGGCACTGTTTGCGCTGACGCTCGGGGTCGAAAACATTATTACCAACTACGAGTGCGCTGTGCCATGGTATAGCAACAAGCACAGTGGTTAATGCGGCTGGCAGCCGTTTCTTCTTACTTATCGGAAGCTGATTTATGTCTTTATCTGCAGAATTATTTCAACGTGCCCAACACACCATTCCCGGCGGCGTAAACTCACCGGTGCGCGCATTTAAAAGCGTCGGTGGCACCCCGGTGTTTATTGACCGTGCCGACGGCGCTTATTTGTTTGATGTTGATGGCAAACGTTATATTGACTATATCGGCTCCTGGGGCCCAATGTTGCTTGGCCATAACCACCCAGCTATTCGCAATGCCGTAATAGAAGCGGCAGCTAAAGGCTTAAGCTTCGGCGCACCTTGCCCGGCTGAAGTTACTATGGCCGAGTTGGTTAGCAAACTGGTGCCGAGCATGGAGATGGTGCGGATGGTCAGCTCCGGCACCGAAGCCACCATGAGTGCGATTCGACTGGCGCGCGGCTATACCGGCCGTAATACCATTGTTAAGTTTGAAGGCTGTTACCATGGCCATGCCGACTCTTTGCTGGTAAAAGCCGGCTCTGGTGCGTTAACACTGGGTGTGCCAAACTCGCCCGGTGTACCTGCCGACTTTGCCAAATACACTCTTACCAGTGAATTTAATAACCTGCCGCAGTTAGAGCAGCTGTTCGCTGAACACGGCAATGACATTGCCTGCATTATTGTCGAGCCAGTGGCCGGCAATATGAACTGCATCCCTCCGGCAGAGGGTTTTTTACAAGGCTTACGCCAGCTGTGTGATCAGTACGGCGCCGTGCTGATCTTCGACGAAGTCATGACCGGTTTTCGGGTGGCACTGGGCGGTGCGCAGGCGGTTTATAACGTGAAGCCAGATTTAACCACCTTAGGTAAAATCATCGGTGGCGGTATGCCGGTAGGCGCCTTTGGTGGTAAGCGCGAGATTATGCAGCATATCGCCCCGCTTGGCCCGGTATATCAAGCCGGAACCTTATCTGGTAACCCCATCGCAATGGCGGCCGGTTTAGCCGCATTGACAGAAATCAGTAAACCAGGTGTTTACCAGGCACTCACTGAAAAAACAACGTTTTTAATCAGCAACTTAAAAGCAGTCGCCGATAAGCACGGTGTACCACTGGCGACTAACCAGGTGGGCGGTATGTTTGGTTTCTTCTTTACCGGCGAAGCCACAGTGACAAATTTTGCTCAGGCAACACAGTGTAATATCGACGCCTTTAAGCGCTTTTTCCATCTGATGTTACAGCAAGGTATTTATCTGGCGCCTTCAGCTTATGAGGCTGGCTTTTTGTCACTGGCTCACACTAACGATGACCTGGCACAAACTATCGCCGCGGCAGAGCACGGCTTTAAACAGCTTTAACGGCGGTTTTGCAACCAGACAATATCGGTATCATGCGGCCTTGGCCGCACGATATAACCCAGCCCGTTACCGCTGCTGTAAATTGCGATTGCTTGCTGTCCAGTGGGTAATGCCACTGTATTATGCTGCGCCGTTTGCCAAACATAGCTATGCACACTGTTGTTGTCGCTCGCTAACCAATATATGCCGCTGTCATCAACAAACCACTGCTCTGCGTCCTGTTTACGCCAGTCTATGCTAACCGGCAGTTGCTGTAACTGCCCGGTGGCACTTAGCAGGCTTAACGCAGTGTCTTCGGCGAACTGCAGCAACAGACTGTTGTCAGGTGCACAGCGCACATCTACTACACCCGCCAGCACTTGCTGCGAGGTATAATTCTGCGCGCTAAACAATACCCAACCTCGCTCAGTCAACTCCGTCCAATATAGCCGTGTATTACAACTGGCGTATCGCCCGGGTTTATTTGCCTGTAGTGGATGTAAGCTAAGCTCAGTTGTGTCTACTTGCAGCCGGTGTAATTGACCATTGAGTAATATCAGCAAATCATTGTTGTGCCACAATAATTGCTGCACTTGTTGCTGGTTAGTTAGGCGGGTAAGTTGGGTGCTGTTTGCGCCATCTGCCAGCCAGATTTGACTATGTCCCGCTCGTTCAGATACAAAAGCGGTATGCTGAGGGGATACAGCAACTAAGCGCTCACTGCGATTGCTTACATGCCAAGGCCGCAGTTTTTCCGTTTCGTTTCCAGGCAGCCATTGTAAAATGTCAGTAGTAAAATCAAGGAACTGCGTCGCCAAAACCTGGTCAGAATATCTTGCCGCTTGCGTCAGCTCTCGGGTTAGTGGCCCCAGGCTTTGAATATTACTATTACGCAAATCGTATATTTGCAGACCTTGCTCTACCGGTGACAGTAATAGCTGCGATTTATCCCACCATGACATGTGTTCAAGTAAAAAGGGAAATTGTGCTAACGGTTCTGGCTGGCCATCTGGAAGTGAGAGTTGCAACAAAACACTGTTGTTATGCGTTTCTTGAGCCAATAAATAAATACTATCGTCGCGCTGCAACATGTATTCAAGCTTGCGGTAATAAAACGGAATTGTCGCCAGCTGCACTTTCGGTTCGTTGATTTCTGCCGACCACAATTGCAAATCTTTGTTAGTCGCATTGGTGTCCAACCACAACCATTTCTGCTGCCAGGCTGCGATACCTTGAGGTAAAACGCTATGACACGGCCAGAGTAGAGCAGGTTTTTCTGGCACTGGCAGGATACGTTGGCGGTAAAAATGGCATTCCTCTTCTATGTCACGCCCACGGAAAATAATATGCTGTGAGTCCAGCCACAAAGCTTGCGACAGCTCCACGTATTGTTGTGGCATATGCTCAACCCGAAGATCAGCCAGCCTTTGTACACTCCAGTGCAGTGCGCTTTCATCAGGCGCCTTGTGCTGATAAACCGCATGACTTTGTTCAACATTTAACACCGGCCAATACTCCTGACCGCTCAGCGCACTGATAGGTGCTATCGTATCGGGCAATTTAACCAGTGGCACAGCAGTATATTTAGCCAGCACATAGGCTAAGCTAGCACAGCAAATAATCACAACCAGTGCAGTTAATGCAATAGCACGCCAAGACCAATGCGGTGTTGTTGCGATATAATCACTGTCTACCGCGACAGTGTCCTTACTATCAATCGGCTCGTTAGCCTCGGCAACCATCAACTTGCTAGCTTTAATATCAGCCAGCCAGCAGTAGCCTTTTTTTGATACGGTGGCAATATAAGTTGGTGCTCTTACATCATCACCTAATACTTTTCGCAAGGCGCCAACTGCACGCATTACAGCGGCGTCGGTGCCCTCTTCTACCGGCCAGACTTTTTCAATCAGGGTATCTTTAGCGAGTAATTTATTGGGATGTAACAGAAAAAAATTTAGCAAACTGTGTAAGCGGGGTTCCAGTCGCACCATCTGTTCGTTGTCTGTTGGCGCACTAACAGGCCACAGCTGACCGTAGATCACCTGATAATACCAGTCGCCAATTTGTACCACAGGGTCCAGATTTGACATTAAGGTCCGCCCGACTTCACATTATCTGGGCGGATTATACCTTAAGTATTGGAAATGTTTAGCGTTTCTATTTGTAAGACAATATATCAGGCTAGCTTCTCGTCTTTAGCGTCCTGAGTTTCATTTTTTGTGTCATTTGGCTTTTTTACCGGGCTGTATATGTCTGGTTCACCGCAATAGGTAATCCAAATACACGATATTAATGTACCTTCCGCTGCATCATAATTTTCTGTTGGAGCATGGGTATAACTTAACACAAAACCCAAACTTGCCATCAGAAGACCTGCTTTTAAAGAAGTTATTGCTTTCATGGCTCACCTTTATTTGTTTAGAGGAAGTGCCAGAAGAGTAACTTTGGTTTTACAGTCGCGCTCGATAATAAAAGTATAAAATTATTATAAAAAGTCTATGGCAGCGTTAAAGCTGCTATGTCAAAGTCTCCACGCACAGACTCTAAAACAAAAATACGTTTTTCATCTGCTGAAACAGAAAATTGGCTGTGAGTTAATGTTTGATTTTCCACCACATCGACTATTTTGTTAGATTGAACGTCATAAAATTTCAGTCGATAATAAATGTCGTCAAGCAAATAAGTAAAATAAAGGCCTGATGACTTAATCTGAAACTTTAGCCACAGTTGATTATCTGGAAACGAAATGGGTACTTCTTGTAAAATATCTGAGTCCTGGAACTTTACATAAAACTTTTTACTGACTGCATCACGCCAAAAGCTGTACTTACCATCGTAACTCTCTAAATAAAGCTCTCGATCAAAAGCATAAGGCTCTGCGTCAATTTTTTTTGTCGCGACATTATAACGTGCAATTTGCCAACGACCATTTATCGATTCAGCGTAATAAACATACTCTCCAGTGCTACCCCATGCAGGGGCTGTAACCGTCTGATTATCGCTGTGCGGCACCCGGGTTAGCTCGCCAGTGTCAGACAATAACCAAAGTTCATTTTGCAGTTGTAGTATTATATCCTTACCATTAGGTGCAAAATCCAAACTACGTATTCGCTCGTTTTTTTCAAAGAACGTAAGTTGACGTTGCACACCATTTTCTGAGAACAGCCAAACTTGAGGCAGGCCGGATCTTCGAGAAACAACTGCAGTCGGTCCACCTTCAATAGGATTTGCAGCAGCATAACTCTCATTTCTATTTGAACTAAAAACTACCTGATTCAAATTCTCGGATGATATTAATGCATTTGATATTTCTTTAATGTTAGTGTGAGCAAAATTTCCAACCGTCGCGTAAAGACGACCGTTTTGTAGTGTCTGGACCTCACCTGTGCCAAAGTCGGTGTATGCCACAACCGAGGAAACGCCTGTAGCAATTTCAACGCGACTGATAACCGTTGGCGAAGATGGATAAATTACGTACATATCATCTGCAGACCACCCCACATTACCCGGTAAAGTGCCAATAGCATTCACCAGCAATGTTAACTCCCTGTTGGCTAAGTTTAACAGCCAAAGCTGTGCATGGTTCCCAGTTCCTCTAATAAAAACAATCTTATCGCCCCTAAATGAAAATCTGGCAGCGTAATCACCAAAGCTGCTTGGTGGCGGCGTAGTTAATTGGTCTGCCGCACCACCTTGCACTGGTTTCATTAATAGTACTATTTGCTTATTGGCGCCGATTGTAGAATAAATTACATACTTTGAATCGGGTGACCAAGCTAATCTTGATGATGGAGATTTGTCTGTACAAGGAGTTAACTCGGTATCATTTTCAGTGGAAAAGTTAACATTATCAAACTGCACTAACCGAATGCTGCAGCGCCCATCGGGGTAGTAACGGTGATAAGCGATTTGTTTACCATCCGGGCTAAATGCCGCCCCGAAACTGCTGTACGAACTTTCTGTCAACTGATGTCGTCTGTGCTCTTGTAAATCTTCGAGCATTAACACAGTGACATTCTCGTTGTCCGGACTAGCGTAGCTGTATAACAGGTATCGTTCATCCTCAGACACATTGTGGTAAAACTCCAACCCGTCTAACGAGGTAACAGGCTGATAACGTAGCAGTGGGATCGTTTGTGCAGTTTCGTTACTTGTGTTTTCCGGCCAAAACACCCAACTTAGCGAGGCTGAAGCGATTAAGAGCAAGCCTATTGTTAGCCACAATAAGTAGTTATTTTTACGCCGAATGGCCGTTGGTTCATCGTCTGTAAAATCATCTTGCTCATTGTCATCTGCAGGTGCCAACACTTTAATCGGTGCAATAAAGCGATAGCCCCGTTTAGGAATGGTCTCAATATAGCTTGGTTCGCGGGTGTCATCACCCAGGGCCACCCGTAGTACCCGAATAACGCGCGTTACCCTGCCGTCTGATACATCACGAATACCCCAAACATCCAACAACAATTCGTCTTTGGTAACCAGCTTGCCAGCATGGACAATAAAATAGTTCACAACCTTTTGCGAAAGGTTGTCCAGATCAGCCGTCAACACTATTTTCCCTGCAGCATCAAACTGCACCAGTTTGTCTTGCTCAGGTAAATAATGCCAGTCACCAACCTGTAATGGGCTGTCGGGTTTCATAGCCATAGGATCAGACAATCGCTGTTATTCTTCTGTACATTCGGACATTACTGGCATTTCAACTGAAATCGCTGGTAATAACAATACGTTAAGGCAATTTTCTGCTTGCGGATAACCCGTGTTAATTGAGAACGCTTGTAAAGATACCTGTTCAGGCATCGGTTTAACGATGGAATCAACCCCTTGCAGGCGATGATAACGACTAAAAACATTAAGCGCGCCGGTTGACCCGGTCAGGCCAATAGCTTTGTTGTCATCTCGTCCCAGCCAAATTGTGCTGACAGTATCTTGGTCGAATCCACTAAACCAGCTATCACGATAGTCGCTTGACGTACCCGTTTTACCCGCAATAATTACGCCCGGAAATGCCGTTTGTAATTGTTTTGCGGTGCCCGTTTTTGCAGCTTGTATTAGAGCATGCTGCAACAAATACACTTCTTGTTCATGGTAGCGGCGGGTCAATTGATGTTGACGTAAATATAGTGGGTGACCATTGTTGTCGGTTACGGCCTGCAATGTACTAAGCTGCTGATGTAAGCCATTATTTGCGATTGTCTGATAAAGCTGTGATACCTCAAGTGGGCTAAGCTCAACCGCACCCAATAACGCGGCTGGGTGCAATTTTACATTGCGCACTAGCCCCAGTTTGCGCAAACCTTCATTAATAGCCGGTAAACCCAGCTGTAAACCTAAGCGGACTGTTGGCACATTCAAAGAATTTGCCAAGGCATCTAATAACGTCACTTGACCACGGTGCTGCTTATCG
Source organism: Rheinheimera maricola (assembly GCF_016918075.2). Classification (GTDB taxonomy): domain Bacteria; phylum Pseudomonadota; class Gammaproteobacteria; order Enterobacterales; family Alteromonadaceae; genus Alishewanella; species Alishewanella maricola_A. The sequence goes on from NZ_JAERPS020000002.1 coordinate 59,612, forward strand.
AAATTTTGCGGTTGCCAGTCCTGATCATTGCTGCGCAGCCGAATGGGTTCGTCTTGTAGCAAAGTGGCCAGAGTATATCGCCCACGCTGCGCCAGGGCTTCGAGGTAAATAACCGGCTTTATAATGCTACCAATTTGCCGCCGGGCATCAATTGCGCGATTAAACCCACCCTGGACCGCATCTTTACTGCCAAGCATGGCAATTATTTCAGCCTGTTTATAATTGGCTAACACTACAGCGGCTTGCAAGTCCGGATCAAGCGCCGCCAATTGCTGTGCTACAGCCAGCTCAACGGCACGCTGAGCCTGTGTATCAAGATGGGTAAAAACTTTGATGCCCTGATCTTGATGTTTGGCATCGATGCTGAGCAGACGTAGTTCTTTTTTCACCGCATCAATGTAAGCCGCATAACCGGCATTCAGATATTTGCCACGCGGGATCACGGCTAATGGTTGCGTTACTGCCTGTTCATATTGCTGCCGATCGAGCAGGTGTTGCTCAAACATCAGCCGCAAGACTAAATCCCGGCGTTGCTGCGCCCGCTCCGGGTAACGGCGCGGGTCAAAATACGAAGGACCTTTTAAAATCCCAATTAGCAGAGCGTAGTCGGCAGGTTGTAGTTCAGTTAGTGGCTTGCCGAAGTAGAATCGGCTACCCAAGCCCACACCATGCACAGCATTGGCATAATTTTGCCCGACAAAAACTTCATTAAGATATGCTTCGAGAATTTGATCTTTGTTGAAACGATAATCCAGCACCAGTGCAATCAGTGCTTCGTTTGCTTTGCGCCATAACGTGCGGTCGCTGCTGAGAAACATATTCTTTGCCAGCTGCTGTGTTAAAGTCGAGCCGCCCTGCACAGTTCTGCCGGCGACCAGGTTCACCCAAAACGCCCGTATTACTGATAGCGGTGATACGCCATGATGGTGATAGAAATCGCGGTCTTCCACCAATAGCAGAGTATCTTTAAACAGTTCAGGTACTTGCTGCAATTGCACCAGTTCGCGATCTTCCTGCTGCGCTGCCACCAAATGTTCTATTAGTTGCGGCTCTAGCCTGGCAAAATTTACCGCTTCTTTTTGCTGGCGTTGCATTATTCGGTTTATACCGCCGCGGTTAAACTCAACGCTAAACAACATGGCTGCCTCATAGCCATCAATGTAGGTAAAAGGGCGGCGATAAATGCTGACATGATTGCGAGAAACACTGTACTGCCCCGGCGCATCCAGTTTAGCATTGCGCTGATACTGCAAGTTATCTAATTGCACAATAAGCTGTTGCTGTGTCAACGCTTTACCAGGTAGTAATTCCATGCTTCTGGCGTATATTTGCGCGGGTACCTGCCATTTCTGGCCAGCAAATTTTTTACTGATTTTACTATCCAGATACACCAGATAAAACACCAGCACCAACACCAACACTAGTGTCAGTTTTAACAGTAATATGCTGATACGTTTTAACCAGTGACGTAACACGTACGGTGCGGCCTTTGCGGTATTTCGCCCTTTACTTTGAGATGATTTTTGGCTCATTTAAGCATCGCCCTTTTTGTTTTTGTTGTTGGCATCGCTTGTGCCGGATCTTCCGGCCAGTAGTGCTTAGGGTAACGCCCGCGCATTTCTTTTCGTGCCTCTTGCCAGGCATTTTGCCAAAAACTGGCCAAATTCTGGGTAACTTGCAGTGGCTGGCGTGATGGTGACAACAGCTCCACGGTAATATTGAGTTGGCCTTGCAAAACCGCAGGGGAACTCATCTGGCCATACATTTCCTGAACCCGCACTGAAAGCCTCGGCCCACCCTCGGCACAGTAATCAATGCTAATACGTGATCCGGTTGGCACTTGCCAGTGCGTCGGCAACAGCTGGTTTAATAGCTGTTGCTGCGGGTAACTTAAACATGCCAGCAATGCATCATACAGCGGTATTTGTGACAAAGCCGCACTTTTGCTCAGCGGTGCCAGGTAAGCACCCAGCCACTGCGGCAGGTTGTTTAACAAGGCATCGTCAGAGAAATCTGGCCAGCCCACCTCAGGCTGATACTGCTGTAGCAGCGTCACTCTGGCGCGTAACTGCAAGGCTGCGTCACTCCAGTTAAGACAACTTAAACCTTTGCTACGGATATAGCTTTGCCAAGCCTGCTGCTTCTGCTCAGCCGTCAGCTGCAATGCCGCAGGTTTAGCCTGCAACAGACATTGGCCGAAGTTAAGCTGCTGTTCGGTATAAAAACGGCCGCTTTTCTCATCCCAAATAGTATACGTTTGCCAGCCTAGTTCAGCTTGCCAGTCGGCAGTAATGGCATCAGTCGCAATGCTCAGCGCATGGTAAATACGGTTTTCACGACCAAATTGCTGCATATGCAACACCACCAGCCAGTCTTGCCCGGTTAAACTGTGATTATCTTGCAGCGCAGCGCCAATACCGTTAGCTAATTGATAGCCCTGACCACGGCGTTTAGCCAACCGGTCGGGAAACGCCCGCAATGCCAGTATTGCCGTCAGCTCCAACGGTAACTGCTCTGTTAGTTGACAACCCAGCAAACGGGCAAAGCTTTGCGCCTGCAGCCACTGCGGTGGCAGCGTCTGCTTTACACGCCCCAACAGAGAGTAAATATCGCCCTGTAGTGCCCTTGTATCCTCCAGCAGTGCTGCCAACACACACGCCAGTGCCTGCGCATGCCGGTTGCCTTGCTGCTCCAATGTTTGCGCATGCAGCAACATAGCCGCCAATCGCGGCTCAGTACCCAGCTTATGCGCCTGGCGACCGGCTTTGGTAATAACACCTTTACTATCAATAAAACCTAGTTGTTGCAGCAACTGCTCTGCTACCGCTAAAGACCCAGCCGGTGGCGCTGTAAGCCAGCTTAAGTCGTCCACCTGACAGCCCCAGGCAGCAACTTCAAGCCGTAGCGCGGTTAAATCGCTGATTTCAATCTCCGGCGCTTCAAACCGGGCCCGGCGCTGCCATTTTTCTGCGGTATCCAGCCGGTAGCAGTGGCCCGGCGACAAACGCCCGGCACGACCGGCGCGTTGAATAGCCGATGCCTGGCTTATGGCGGCGGTCTCGAGCACGCTTAAGCCCTGGCGCGGATTAAACCGGCTCTGTCGGCACAGGCCGCTGTCTATCACCACACTGATGCCGTCTATTGTTAAGCTGGTTTCAGCCAGATTGGTCGACAATACCACTTTACGCATACCTGCAGGGGGTGGCGCAATAGCCGCTTGTTGCTGCACCAGTGTCAGGCTGCCGAGCAAGCGATGCAGTTGCACATCAGGCGCTACACCTTGTTGCTGCAGTAGCTGTGCAGTTTGGTTAATTTCGGCCTGGCCGGGTAAAAACACCAGAATATTTCCCTGATGCTTGCTCAGGGCCTGCTGTACCAGGGCGGCCATTTGTACTGCCAATGGCTGGCTGCCGGGCAAAGCGTACTCTACCGTTACCGGGTAACTACGCCCCTCGCTGCTGACCACCGGCGCCGCAAGTTTATCGGCCAGATGGGCCATATCCAGAGTGGCGGACATAATTAACAGTTGCAGCTGAGGCCGTAACTGCTGCACTTCCAGACATAGTGCCAATGCTAAATCAGCATGCAGTGAGCGCTCATGAAATTCATCAAACAACAGCAAGTCAACACTGTTAAGTTCGGGGTCTTGTTGCAGTTTGCGGGTGAGTACGCCTTCAGTAACAATAAGCAAACGCGTCTTGCTGCTGTGCTTTTGTTCCTGACGAATTTGGTAACCGACGGTGTCGCCTACGGCCTCACCTAATTGTGCAGCCAGATATGCTGCTATACTTTTCGCCGCCAAACGGCGCGGTTCCAGCATTAGCAGTTTTTTACCGGCAAAATCGGCATGTTGTAATAAGTACAGCGGTAGATAAGTCGATTTGCCGGCACCGGGTGGCGCCGACAAAATCACTTTATTGTGTTGCTGTAACAATGCCAGCAACTGCGGAAAAATATCTGCGACAGGTAACACTAGGTAAACCAATAATAACGGTTAATGAGCGCCAGTTTACCTTGTTTCCGGCTGCCGCCCCAACCTTGTTTGCTGCTTAGGCTTCGCCTAGCAGGGCGGCGCTGATAGTACGAATGCCCTGGCCGGTAGCACCGGCGGCCCAATAAGCATTGTTGCTGTTGTTAAATGCTGCTGCCAAATCAAAATGCAACCAACCTTTACCTGCGTTTGGCACAAAGCGGCTTAAAAAGCCGGCGGCATTACTGGCACCGCCGGCACCACCGCCTTTTACCGGCCTGCTATTGGCGGTATCGGCGTATGCTGACGGGCATTGCTGCTGATGCCACAGCTCCAGTGGCAACTGCCAGGTCGGTTCCTGTGCTTGCTCTGCGTAAGCCAGCGCCTTTTGTGCCAACACTTTGTCCAATGCAAACAACGCATTGTATTCGCCGCCTACCGCCGTCATAGCTGCACCGGTTAAGGTGGCCGCATCGATAATCAATCCGGCGCCACTCTCTGCCGCGCACATCAGGCCATCGGCCAATACCAACCGGCCTTCAGCATCGGTGTTCACAATTTCAACAGTGGTGCCGTTTTTGTAGGTAATAATATCACCCAGCTTATAGGCATTACTGCTGATCAGGTTTTCTGCGCAACATAAAATAAGCTGTACACGTTTATCTAGCCCCTGCAAAATTGCTAGCGCCAGCGCCGCTGTTACTGTAGCGGCCCCGCCCATATCACATTTCATCGCTAGCATGCTTTCGGTGGCTTTTATAGAATAGCCGCCGCTGTCAAAGGTAATACCCTTTCCCACCAGCGCAGCAGTCACCGGAGCCGCTGCATTACCGGTGGGGTTATAGTCCAGCACCAGCATGGCCGGCTTGCGCGCGCTACCGCGGCCTACCGCATGCAGTCCGTGCCAGCCCGCTTGCAGCAATTGTTGATCAAGCAGTACCTGGCTTGTTACTGAACCCTCTGGCGCCACACTCTGAATAAAAGCGGCTGCCTGTTTTGCCAGTTGCTCTGGATATAGCTCATCCGGCGTTTGATTGGTCAGCTGCTTAGCCCAGCTAAAGCATAACGCCAACTGCTGCAGATGTTGTTGTGTTGCCTGGTCCCCGCAAAACAGCACGCCATCATGATTTTTGGCATTACAAAAGCCTTGATAAAATGCCCATTGCAACGCTAATGTCCAATGATCGCCTACCAGCTGAACCTTATACAAACCTAAGCCATTTAAATTACGCGCCGCTTTTTGCACGCTGCGCGTGGGGTCTTGAGTATTCACATGTATCTGAAAGCCATCTGCCACCGGCGTAAAGGCTACTTTACCCCATTTTTCTGCCGCGCTTTGTAACTGAAGCTGAATTTGAATCAGGTCTGCCATCTGAATTCCTTAAATTGTGCTAGGTAGCGGTTTATCTGCCACAGTGTATCACAAGCTTTTTCTGACTAAAGCGCCTCAGCTTATAATGCTGTTTTTCGTACATCAAAGCTCTTCATTGAAATAAGGTGACGATTTGCGATGCAGTCTGTATACTTCCGCGTCTTTTTAAATCTGATTGCGATGCCGGCGATATTCTGCTATCTATAGCCGCCATATTTTTTTGCTTGGCATTATACAGGAGATGATTATGCCAGAGGGTAAGACTACCAAAACGCTGGGCTTACTGGCCCTTGCAGGCGTAGCGCCATATCAGGAAGCTGTCGGGGAAGAGTATATGAACCCGAAGCAACTGGAACATTTCCGCCGCATTCTTGACGCCTGGCGTCAGCAATTACGCGAAGAAGTTGACCGCACCAAAAACCATATGGCCGATGAAGCAGCAAACTTCCCCGACCCGGTAGACCGTGCGGCACAGGAAGAAGAGTTCAGCCTGGAGCTACGTGCGCGTGATCGCGAGCGTAAATTACTAAAGAAAATTGAAAAAACGTTACAAAAAATCGAAGATGAAGACTTCGGTTATTGTGACACCTGTGGTATTGAAATCGGTATCAAACGCCTCGAAGCCCGCCCAACGGCTGACATGTGTATCGATTGCAAAACCCTGGCAGAAATCAAGGAAAAGCAACTGGGCGGCTAAAATGGCCGTGCTTTACCCCGCTTATATTGGCCGGTTTGCACCCTCGCCTTCCGGCCCGCTTCATTTTGGTTCCCTTATTGCTGCAGTGGGCAGCTATCTGCAGGCAAAAAGTCAGCATGGCCAATGGTTGGTGCGGATGGAAGACATTGACTCGTCACGCATGTTACATGGCGCCGACAGTGACATTCTGCATACCTTGGAGCAATTTGGCCTGCACTGGGACGGTACTGTGCTGTATCAAAGCCAACGGCTTGAGCGCTACCAGCAAGTACTGCAACAATTACAGCAACAACAGCAGGTTTACGGCTGCCAGTGTAGTCGTAAACAAATAACGGCTATAGGTGGTGTTTACAATAACCACTGCGCTAATTTGCAGTTGTCAGCAGAGCCGCTGGCATGGCGTCTGTCGTGTCGCGGCATTGCTACGGAATTTACCGATCTTATCTTTGGCCGACAACAGATCAGCCCGTCACTGGCGCAGGAGGACTATATTGTCAAACGCCGTGATGGCTTGTTTGCATACCAGCTGGTGGTGGTGGTGGATGATATCGATCAAGGGATTACCGAAGTGATCCGCGGCGCCGATTTACTGGCCATGACACCGCGTCAGCAAGCGTTATGTCATCTGCTAAATAGCCCACCACCGCGCTATGGGCATTTACCGCTGGCAGTGGTGCAACCTGGCTTTAAGTTAAGTAAACAAAATCATGCTGCCGCGATAAGCCACTGGCCAACCGCACAGGTAATGTATCAGGCTCTAAGTTTTCTTGGCCATACACCTCCAAAAGAGCTGCATCAAGCGCAGGTATCGGAACAATTAGACTGGGCCATCAAACACTGGCAATTAAGTCGGGTGCCATTACAACTGGAAATAAACACTGCTGAATTTCGTTAACTATGGCTTGTTTCATTCTTTTTTTATCGCAGCTGCGGTATTATTAGTCGGTTTGTCAAACTGCAGTATCAAGCTGCTATGTTCAGGAGAAGTATCATTATTTCGCGAGTGTTAGATTTTTGCCGTCGCACCTTTGGCACTAAAGCCAAAGCCAGTAAAACCGTGAATCGCAATACTGCGGCCAAACCTGCAGCGCGCCAGAGCGAGCGACAGGCGCCCGCGGCTAGTCTGCTGCCGGCTGTGCAACGATTAAGCCGAGATCAGCACGCTATTTCGCGCAAAGACATTAGCCCGAATGCAGTTAAAGTATTGTATCGGTTAAAAGATGCCGGTTTTGATGCGTATTTGGTTGGCGGCTGTATCCGCGACTTACTGCTTGGCTTAAAGCCGAAAGATTTTGACGTGGTAACCAATGCTAAACCGGAGCAGGTAAAGCAGGTATTTCGCAACTGCCGCTTAATTGGCCGTCGTTTTCGCCTGGCACACGTCGTGTTTGGCCGAGAAATCATTGAAGTGGCGACCTTTCGCGGCCACCACAGTGGTACAGACGATGAAGAAGATACCGCACCGAAGTTAAAAACCGCCAGCTTAAGCGATCATGGCCAGATTTTACGTGACAACGTTTATGGCAGTATTGAAGAAGATGCTGAACGGCGCGACTTTACTCTTAATGCTCTGTATTACTCGGTTAGCGACTTTTGCGTATATGATTTCGCCAACGGCATGCAGGCCATCGCTGCACGTAAAATCGAGCTGATTGGTGACCCTGAAACCCGTTACCGTGAAGACCCGGTGCGGATTTTACGTGCCATTCGTTTTGCCACCAAGTTGAATATGCATATTGCTCCGGCCACTGCAGCACCTATACCGCAGCTGGCTGTGATGCTAAAAAACATTCCGCCTCCGCGGTTATTTGACGAGCTGGTAAAACTGTTGCTGGCCGGCAAAGCGTTCGACAATTTTATGCTGATGCGCGACACCAAGGTGCTAAAACAACTGCTGCCACAACTGGATAAACTGCTAAAGCAAGAGCCAGAAGGTAAAGCCTTTTTACTGGCCACAAAAGCACTACAAGACACCGATGCCCGGGTCGAGATAGATAAACCGGTCACGCCAGCGTTTATTTTTGCAGCATTGCTGTGGTACCCAGTCGAGTTACGCAGCCAAACACTGGTGATTGACGGTTTAGGTGAAATCGATGCCATGAATATCGCTATGACCGAAGTACTGGACGATATCCAACGCACTATTGCTATTCCTAAGCGATTTACCCTGGCAATGCGGGATATCTGGGCACTGCAAAGCCGCCTGACAAAACGTGCTGGCCGCCGCGCCTTTAAATTGCTGGAACAACCCAAATTTCGCGGTGCCTTTGACTTTCTGCAGCTGCGTGCTGAAGCCGAAGGCGGCGACCTGACAGAGCTGGCACTATGGTGGGAACGCTTTCAATTTACTGACGAAACCGGACGTGTGCAGTTGATAAACCAACTGGGTAAAGAAGGTATCGACAAAGGCCCGCGCCGCCGCCGCAGCTATAAACGTAAGCGTACGGCTGAATAAATATGGCCTACGTGCGCTGTTATCTTGGTTTAGGTGCCAATCTGGCAGAGCCGGTGGCGCAACTGCGACAGGCAGTATTGGCTTTACAGCAACTACCACACTGCCAGTTAGCTGCCGTATCGTCATTTTATGCCTCTAAACCGATGGGGCCGCAAGATCAGCCGGATTATGTTAATGCCGTAGCGGCGCTTGATACCCAGCTGTTGCCAGAACAATTACTGGATGCTTTACAACAGATTGAGCAACAACAAGGCCGCGTGCGTAAGGCTGAACGCTGGGGCCCTCGCACCCTGGATGTCGATATTCTGTTGTACGGCGATAGGACTATCACCTCTGAGCGCCTTACCGTGCCACATCACGGCATTAAACTACGTGAATTTGTGTTATATCCACTGGCAGAAATTGCACCTACACTTAGCTTGCCGGACAGCACAACACTATCCTCTTTAATTAAGCAGATTCCACTTAACGGACTGCAAAAACTTCACAGTAGTTGCAGCTAATCGCACTTTGTGCGATCTTGCGCCTCCTGCGTTAATGGTCGGATGAGAACACTATGGCTAAGATCACTACTGCCGTATTACAGAAAATGAAACAGCAAGCTGACAAAATCACCATGCTAACAGCCTATGATGCCAGCTTCGCTAAATTATTTGCCGAACAAGGCGTCGACGTGCTACTGATTGGCGACTCCTTAGGTATGGTACTGCAAGGCCACGACGATACGCTACCGGTTACTATTGGCGATATTGCCTACCATACCCGCGCTGTGCGCGCCGGCGCGCCGAATGCGTTTGTTATCGCTGACATGCCGTTTATGAGCTATGGTACCCTGGAACAAACGCTACAAAGCGTGGTGCCGCTGATGCAGGCCGGTGCAAACATGGTGAAGCTGGAAGGCGGTACCTTTTTATTGCCTACCGTAAAAGCGCTAACCGAGCGCGGCGTACCGGTTTGCGGCCACTTAGGTTTAACGCCACAATCTGTGCATATTTTGGGTGGCTATAAAGTGCAGGGCAAAACCGATGCCGCCGCTGATGCAATGCTAGCACAAGCTAAAGCCCTGCAAGACGCCGGTGCTCAGTTACTGGTACTGGAGTGCATTCCTACCGCTTTAGCCAAACGCATCACTGACGCACTAACCATTCCGGTAATTGGTATCGGTGCCGGCAATGTCACCGATGGCCAGGTGTTGGTTATGCACGATTTACTCGGCATTAGCAGTGGCTATATTCCGAAATTTTCTAAAAACTATCTGGCGCAAACCGGTGAGATCAGAAGCGCTATAGCTGCATATGTCAGCGAAGTGAAAAGCCAGACGTTTCCTGCCAACGAGCACAGTTTTTAAGCCCGATGAAGATCATTAATTCTGTTCCGGCCCTGCGGGCACAAATAAATGCCTGGCGCCAAAACGGCGAACGTATTGCCTTTGTGCCGACGATGGGCAACCTACATAACGGCCACTTAAAGCTGGTTGATGTGGCCAAAAGCCGCGCAGATCGTGTTATTGTCAGCATCTTTGTTAACCCGATGCAATTTGGCAAAAACGAAGATCTCGACAGCTATCCGCGTACGCTGGAGGCCGATTGCGCCGGTTTAACTGCTCACGGTGCAGATGCGGTATTTACGCCAACGCCAGAGCTGATGTACCCGCGTGGCCTGGACGTACAAAGCTTTGTTGAAGTACCGTTGCTGGGCGATTTGCACTGCGGTGCCAGCCGCGCCGGTCATTTTCGTGGTGTATCCACCATTGTCTGTAAGCTGTTTAATCTGGTACAGCCTGATATAGCCTGTTTTGGCCAGAAAGATTATCAGCAACTGGCGATTATTCGCCAGATGGTAACTGATTTATCCCTGCCAATTGAGATTATCGGTGTACCAACCGAGCGCGCCACCGATGGTCTGGCGCTCAGCTCACGGAATGGTTTTTTAACTGAAACTGAGCGGGTCCAAGCGCCGGCGCTGCACAAGATACTGCAGCAGCTTAAAGCCAGTATTGACGCAGGCAACCACAACTACCGAGCGCTGGAGCAACAAGCTAAACAGCTGCTTACAGCAGCGGGGTTTGTACCTGATTATGTTAATATCAGCAATCAACACAGCCTGACGCTGGCCGTTGACGCAAACGAGCGAAAAGTGATCCTGGCCGCAGCCAAACTGGGCACCACCCGGTTAATTGACAATCTGGAGCTATAAGTTTTAGTGGTTGAAAGATAATACTCACAGCACCGGTCCTTGTGGGCTAGTCATGTTTTTATGGCCTGTCTTCAGCTGAAGATAAAACCTATAACGAGTATTTTCTGATGAAACAGCTGTATTTAGCGCTATTACTATTACCTGCCATTGGCGGCTTACATGCCGAAGCATCTGACAAAGTCTCGGCGCAGCAATTTGTCGATTTGCAACAAGGTAAAACTGCCTTTGCCGGTTTTCGCCGCGCCCATGCTAAAGGCCTCTGTGTCAGTGGCGAGTTCAGGTCAAACGGCAATCTGCAAAGTTACAGTAAAGCCAGCTTATTTCAGCCGGGCACGACGCCCCTGGTTGGCCGTTTATCCATCGCTGGCAATAACCCTGCCGCCCCCGATTTAAAAGCGCCGGTGCGCAGCCTGGCATTAAGTTTCAGTCTCAGCCGCACTGAACAATGGCGGCTGGCGATGAATACGCCACCGGTAATGGCTGTTGCCGATCCGCATAGCTTTTATCAGCAAATACAGGCTATTCAGGCCGGCCCGGACGCCATTAAACAATTTTTTGCGCAGCACCCAGAGAGCAGCGAGTTTTTAACCTGGGCTGGCCAGTATCAACCAACCGGTAGCTTTGCCGCTGAAACCTATAACAGCATTAACGCTTTTTATTTGGTAAATGCCAAGGGCGAGCCCCAGGCTGTACGCTGGGCAATGCAACCAACCGTATCAGTGGCTCCGGGCAACCTGCAGGGCGACAATGCTCTGCAACAAGAAATAGCTACCCGGATTGCGGCTGATCAGGTTGTGTTCGATTGGGTATTTACTCTGGCTGATGCCACAGATGATGAAACCAATTCAACTAAGGCATGGCCGGCAAGCCGCCAACAAATCACTGCCGGACAAATAGTACTTACCGGCAGCACAGCTCAGCTTGATGGCGACTGCCATGCTATTAACTTTGACCCGCTGGTATTGCCTACCGGTATTACAGCAACCGCCGATCCCATTTTACGGGCACGTTCTGCGGCCTATGCAGAATCCTACCGGCGCCGGGCAAAAGAGCAGCGACAAGGTGCATTACAGGAGAGTAGCAATGAATAAACCAACACAGTTTTCATTGTCGATGCGGGTATTGCACTGGGGTATGGCTGCGCTGGTTATGTCGATGTTGGCAGCAGGTCTGTTGATGATCCGCTCACTCGATCCCTGGCAACTGACCATCATGACGCTACACAAGGCATTTGGCATAATTGCTGTAGTGCTGGTGACGGTTAGGCTGCTTAATCGTATGCGGCATAAGCTACCGGCAGTACCGAATGATTTATCCGCATTACAAAAAAAAGCAGCCACGGCGTCACATTGGCTGTTGTACGGCTTGTTGTTTGCTATGCCAATTTCTGGCTACTTAATGCAATATTTTGCCGCCCGGCCAATAGAGGTGTTTGGCTGGTTTCGTTTACCGGCCGCATTGCAGGTTGATATTTATAATTATGCCGTGTTTCGTGAATTGCACGGCTGGCTGGCCATCGCACTAACAGGTGTAATAGCACTGCATGTTAGCGCAGCGCTGCACCACCATTTTATTCGCAAAGACAACGTACTAAAAAGTATGCTGTAACCGCTGTGGCCGCTAAGACGCCGTTAGCGGCCAAAATATAGGCAATAACGCCATAGTAATAATAAACAACAGCAGGCTTAACGGCCCGCCGACTTTTAAATAATCAACAAAACGATAGCCACCCGGCCCCATTACCAGTGTATTGGCGGCGTGTGATACTGGGCTGGCTAAACTTGTCGCCGCTACCGCCACCACCATCATGGCACTGTGACCACTGACACCAAGCGCTGTACTTAACAGTAAACCTATTGGCGCCATAATCAGCACCAGCGCCACCGTGGGTACCACCAGGGTGCCAAGCGCGGTAACCAGATACAAGCCCGCCATTACCGCCAACGGACCAAATTGGCCTAAGCCTGCCTGTACACCATCTGCCAGCCAGGCAGCGGTACCGGAGTGCTGCATCGCCAACCCCAGTGGCAACATACCGGAAATAAGGAAAATTGAGCGCCAGTCGATAGCAGCATAAGCCTGCTCCATCGTTAAGCAACGGCTGGCTACCATTAACGTTGCCGCCAGCACCGCCGCTAAATAAACCGGCAACACGCCGGTTACGGTGAGCAATACCATTAACCCCATCAACCCAGCTGCCAGTGGTGCCTTACTGACATTAACCGGTTTTACCTGCACCGGGTTCATCACGATAAGATGTTCGCTGTCGGTCAGCATGCCCAGCCGCGGGCGCGGGCCAACAATTAACAAGGCATCACCGGCTTGCAGTATCATGCTGCCCAGTGCAGAGCGATAAGCGCGCCCCTGACGCCAAATAGCGGATACCTCAACTTTGTACCGCGTGTCCAGTTGCAGTGCATTAACGCTTTGGCCAATGTATTTGCTGCGCGGGTGCAGCGTGGCTTCTACCAGTTCCAGCTTACCTTTGGCGAGTAAATCCAGATATGGCAACATATCGTCCTGCCGCTGTAATTCTTTAAAACCGCGCAGAATGTCGAGGTCTTCTTCGCGGCCCTGGATCAACAATAAATCGCCGGCCAGCAATTTATCGTCAGAGTGAAACTGCTGCATAATCTCACCCTGGCGGAATAAACCCAGCAGCCGAAAGTCAAAAGCGTCCCCCAGCCGGTTGTCGGCAAAGGTACTATCTACCAGCGGGCTGTCGGCGGGCAGCCCCAGCACAAACAAGCGCTCTTCCAGCTTATATTGCTGCTTTACCTCATCTGCGCCCAGCAGCTGTACATTACTGAATTCGCTGTGCTTGTTTATCTGCTCTACGGCACTTTGGCTGCCCTGCACCAGAATTTTATCACCGCCTTCCAGCGATAAATCAGTCAGCCGGGTACGCAATGTCTGACCAGCGCGCTTTATCGCCAACACATTCAGCTGATACAGCTCGCGAAAGCGGTAGTGCTGCAGTACTTCACCTACCAGGCTGCTGTCGGCAGCAATATTCAGTTCAGCCACAGCACTGGCTGCCAATAACTTTTCGTGTAATATCGGTGCTTCGCGCTCAATGGTTAACGAGTTCCAGCTGCGCAGCCGTTCAAAGCGGCTGAATTTACCCTGCGCTAACACAATATCGCCGGCTTTAAGTACCGTATGGCGTGATGGCAGGGTAAAGGTTTCATTACCTCTGGTTATGGCAATAACCATCAAGCCGGCAGTGTTAATCAGCCCCGACTCTTCCAGCGTATGGCCGGCCAGTAACGATGGCGTTGGCAAACGCAGGGCGAAGATGCGCTCTTGCAGGCCATATTGCTCACTGAGGCTTTTGCTGCCGGCCAAGCCCGCACGGCCGGGGTCGGTATCAGGTAGTAAATGCCGGCCGATAAAGGCCACGAACAAGGTACCGGCCAATAATACCGGCAAGCCAATCAAGGCAAAATCAAACAAGCTAAAGCCTTGCTGGCCGGTTTTTTCCAGTGCAATGCTAACCAATAAATTAGGTGGTGTGCCAATTAAGGTAACTAAGCCGCCCAGCATGGCGCCAAATGCCATTGGCATTAATACTTTGGCCGGTGGTATACCGCAGCGTCTGGTGGCTTCTACCGTTACCGGCAGTAACAATGCCACCACGCCGATATTACTCATAAACGCAGATAACATACCGGCAACCAGCATAATAACCACGATCATCTGTGTTTCACTGTTTCCGGACAATCGAATCACCCTGCGGCCAATACCATCGGCAATGCCGGCACGGGTTAAGCCCTCACTCAAGATAAACATTGCCCAAACCGTGATCACCGCCGGGTTGCTAAAGCCACTCACCGCTTCTGCCGGCGACACCAACCCCAACAAGGCCAGCACACATAACACCAATAAAGCGACAACATCCATCCGCAGCCAGCCAGTAACAAACAGCAGCAATGCTGCGGCCAGTATTAGCAATACCAGGGCAATTTCAACTGTCATAACGGCCACACCAGCAGCAGCACTGGCAAACTTACCGCCACCACCAATACATCTAACGGCAGGCCCATGCGCCAGTAATCAGTAAAACGAAAACCGCCAGGCCCGAGGATCAAGGTATTATTCTGGTGACCAATCGGCGTTAAAAATGCGCAGGATGCCCCCACCGCAACTGCCATTAAAAAGGTATCTGGATTAACACCAAGCTGATTAGCGGCGCCCAGCGCAATAGGCGCCATAACGGCTGCCGTTGCCGCGTTATTCATTAGATCGGTAAGAATAAGCGTGGTAATCAAAATAACCGCCAGCCCTACTATCGCATTGCCTTGCGCCAAAGTATCAAGCAACATCCCGGCAATTAGCCCGGCCGCACCGGTACTTTGCATCGCCCCTGCTACGGGTAACAAGCAGGCCAATAACACTATTACCGGCCAATCAATAGCGTCATATACCAAACGCCAGGGTAAGGTACGCAGCGCCATTGTAGCTAACACTCCGGCAGCAAAAGATACTGCGGCCGGCAATATTCCTGCTGCAGCCAGCGCAACCGCCAACACCATAATCACTGCCGACATTAAAGCATTGCGCTTGTTCGGAATGCGCAGCTCACGCTCTGCCAGCGGCACACAGCCGGTATTATTGGCAAAATCCTGCAAGACATCAGGTGCGCCCTGCATTAGCAACAAGTCACCGGCACGCAGTGGTAAAGAGCGTAACCGTGCCATCGAGCGCTGGCCGTGGCGCGACACAGCCAGTAAGTTGATACTGTATCGGGTGCGTAACAACATATCGGCGGCAGAACGATTCAGCAAGCTTGATGAGGGTAAAACAGCGAGTTCCAGCAGTACAATCTCATCAGGCTTGCGCTCTTTTTCTGGCACTTCTTCTGTACTTTCTTCTGCTGGTTGTCCGGGCGCTTCTGCTACAGCGGAACGTTGCGCGGTATCGTCCTGCTCCGCATCTTCTTCGGCGGTTGGTTCGCGTTTTTCTTTCGCATGTGCCAGTTCCAGACCTAAATCTGACAGTACTTGAGTCAGAGCATCGGCTTCGGCTTCAATGATCAGAATATCAAGACCACGCAAATAACGGCCGGAACTGGGCGCAGTTACCCGCACGTCGTTACGGATCAAGCCCACAACCTGTGCATCGGCTTGATCCAACACGGCTTCTACTTCACGCAGTTTCATGCCATCGGCTATACTGCCGTCGGGGATCCGCACTTCAGTAATATAAGCGCCGGTTTCGAGGCCTTCGGTGCCGGCTTGTTTACGTTTGGGAACCAGACGCCAACCCAGCAGAATAATAAAGGCCAGACCCACGGCCGTCACAGCCACGCCAACAGCGGTAAAATCAAACATATTAAAGCTACCCATGCCCTCAGAGGCGCGAATACCGGAAATAATCAAGTTGGGCGGGGTGCCGATTAGTGTCATGGTACCACCAAGAATTGATGCGAACGCCAGTGGCATTAACACCTGGCCGGGGGCCAGCTGCAATCGGTGGGCCAGCTGAATAGCTACCGGCATCAGCAACGCCAGCGCCCCAACATTGTTCATAAAGCCCGACAGCAAGGCTGCCAGCACAGTTAAGGCGGCGATGCTCAAAGTAGGCCCGGCTTTGGCCGGTAGCACCAACCGCGTTAGTACATCAACGGCACCCGAACTTTGCAACGCCCGGCTTAACACCAACACACAAGCTACGGTTATCACCGCCGGATGACCAAAGCCATTAAAAGCGCTTTGTGCTTCAATCAAGCCGGCAAAAACACAGGCTAGCATTGCACCCAAGGCCACCATATCGTGGCGCCAACGGCCCCATAAAAACATGCCGATAGTGACCAGTAAAATCACAATAATAATGCTTTGCGCCGTCGTCATTATGCATTCCGTTGGTTGACTAAACACATTATGGCAGTGCTGTACCGGCCACAATAGTTGCTTACTAATTTAAACATCAAGGCAGAAAAAATGTCACAGATCAAGTTATAGCAACACTGATGGTTATACTCTGTAGCAAATGAGTTTATTCGTGGAAGCGATAACAGGTTTACAAAATAAAACGCGTGAAGAAGGGTTAGCAGTTGATTTTACTGTGCTGTATTCAATAAAATTGCGGCTGGCAAGCCAGCCGTATACTAAACACCGGAACGAAATTTAGCAGCGTCGATAATGGCCCATAAATGAGCAATAACGGCAATAATACCCGGCACAACCAACCACCAGGTGGCATAACCGGCCACACACACTAAGAAAAATATTAGTGCAGCTAAAATCCGCCCCTGCACCAACTGCCCTAAACCGGGAATAAATACATTACATAGTGCAGCGATAACATTGCCGCCGGAACCCTGACCTGACATAAATTGGCCCTCTGTGACTGATTTCGGTTATTGTTTTAACGTGGCGACAAATTGCTCAGACTGAGCAATGGCGCTATTCATGTCGGCAATAAGCCGGTTAATATCTTTTTGTACTGAGTTAAACTCGCCCTGCAAAGCACCGATAGCCTTCGCATTTAAGTTATGCTTTAAATACAATGTATTGTCTTTAAGTGATGCCAATACCGGCTGCATACTTTGCTCAGCGCGGCGCATGGTTTTTAGCAGGCTGGCATATTGCCGTTTGGTGTTACTAAGCTTAATTGCACTGTCGCGTTTAAGATTGGCATTAGTATATTGTTCCAGCTCGTCCTGCCATTCATCAAACAACGCATCCGCCACCGCTTCTATGCTGTTAATGCGGCTGCTGACATCTTCTGCCGCTTTGCTACAGGCTTGGTATTCGCTATCAGTAGCTTCGTACACGCGCTGCAAATCGCCGCCGTCAAATTTAATCAGGCTGCTAAATTGCTCAAGTGCAGATTTAAACTGCTGCTGCGCCTGCTGCTGCGACTGCTGCGCTTCCTCTACTCTATCGACCAGAATATCGCGCTTATGCACGCCGACTTTTTCCATAGCAGAATAATAGGCACTCTGGCAGGCGGTTAAACTTAATAATAACGGCACTAACATAATCAGATAACGCATAAAATCAATCCATTGCTATGACAGTTTAAGTTGATAATAGCGGCTAAGCCGTTACAGAACAAACTGTTAGTATAATTTCGCAGACAACTTAAGCTGTTTGCTCTTTTGCCAGTTGCAGTAGCTTGGGGTAAAACTCTTTATCTAACTGCGCTAACTGATCCTGCTCTACCAGTACATCGTGCAGAATTTGCTCTGTAGTGAGAGGGTTAGCCAATACCACACGAAACACGATAGTTTCCTGGCGCTGATATTTAGCCGGAGTTAACCGCGTACGCGACACAAAAGACTTGCCCTCTTCCCGTTGGCGCTTCTGAATAAACTTAGTCAGGCCGTTTAGCAACTCGTTAAAACGCTGCAGTTGCTCCGGGCTGGCACCCGCCATAGCTTTTTGCACCTGCGCCGGTACATAGCGGTAGGTTAGCAGACACAGTTCCGGTTCGGTTATCAGCTCAAAATCGATATTGTGCGCAATTAAAGTGGCAAAATAACGCGCTTTTTCCAGGCTGCGGTTAATCAGAATTTCATAACCGTCACGGCCAATTACCTGCAAACAGGCATGCACCAGCATTGCCATGCCGGGGCGCGAACCTTCCAGCGTCTGGCTACCTAAGTCTTTTGAACCTTTACGCAGAATATACTCGGCGTGGTGCTCAATAGCGTGCGCCGCGGAGGGGTGTTTAAACACCACCATGCCGGCGCCCATCGGCACATACATTTGCTTGTGCGCATCTATGGTTACAGAGTCGGCGCGCTCAATACCGGCCAGCAGATGGCGGTATTTATTCGATAGCAAGGTGGCACCGCCCCAGGCAGCATCGACATGAAAATGGCACTGATACTGCTCAGCTAAATCGGCTAACTGATTTAACGGGTCAACATTGCCGGTTTCAGTAGTGCCGGCCACGCCAACAATAGCTAATACGCGGATATTGGCAGCTTTAAGCTCTGCCATTTTTTCTGCCAATGCCCCGGTGTCAATTTTATTGTCGGCGTCGGTTTTAATCGCAATCAGCGACTCACGGCCAATACCCAGCACATCAGCGGCTTTACCCAAGGAGTAATGGCCGCGTTCAGAAATCAAAATGGCTAAACCGTCGTAGCCGTAGTGTTTCATCGCCTTAAACAGGCCTTCGCGGGCGATACCTTTAAAGTCGCCATCGGCTTTTAACAGGCGGTTTCGTGCTATCCACAGCGCGGTGATATTGGCAATGGTGCCGCCGGAGCAAAACGCGCCCAGCGAATGGTTGGCGCTGTGCATCCACTTTTTATAAAAGCCATCGCCCTCGCCGTACACCAGATGGTGCATCATGCCCAGCACCTGGCGCTCCATCGGCGTAAAGGCTTTGGAGGTTTCAATTTTCACCAGGTTTTGGTTTAGCCCCACCATCATTTTTGACAGTGACAACACAAAATACGGCAAGGCAGATGTCATATGGCCGATAAAACTTGGTGCTGCAGTATGCACCGAATGCGCCACCAGCTTTTGCATCAGGCTTTCGGCGTAATCTGAGACAAAATTCGGCATTTGCGGAATATGATGCGCCTGAAAATCGCGCTCGATTTGCCACAGCGGTTTTTCTACCGCCACGATGCTTTCACGCAAAAAGCCGGCCAGATTCTGCGACAGATTCTGCTCAATAATACTCAGTGTTGAGTCGGGCGCTTCCGGCACCGTGAAAATGCGCCATAGTGCTTCTTCAGAAGCGGTTGCCTGGCGTTTACTGGATTCTGTCATGCGCTTGCTACTCTGCATACGGTTTCAGCGGTTACTAAAACGGCCGGAAAATGGAGCTCACTTTACTGCAAGCGCCGAAAAATGTCTGCAAAAAAATCGTCCGATACTCAGGCGGAGGATCGGTTTGCCCTAAGCCAACCGTTGAAGGCATGGATACCTGAGTCGAGCCCCCAGGGACTGGGTTTACGGCGCGCTGCGTGGGCAAATCGATCCGATTATTATCCGCTAAATATCAATGTCAGCTACGCAGGCCAATGCCACGGTTAATCAGGTACATTGCATAACTAAACAGTACCACAATAAAGCCGAGCACCACGGCTAACGCCAGCCACAGGCTAACGTCGGTTACGCCCAAAAAGCCATAACGAAACGCATTAACCATATACACCACCGGATTAAGCGCTGCTACATGCTGCCAAAAGCCCGGCAGTAAGGTTAACGAATAAAACACCCCACCCAAATAGGTAAGTGGCGTTAGCACAAAGGTAGGAATAATACTGATATCGTCAAAGGTTTTCGCATACACAGCGTTAATTAAACCGCCTAACGAAAACAACATCGATGTTAACGTTACGGTAAGGATAATTACCGCCAGGTTATGAATTTGAATAGTGACGAAAAACAGCGACAAGATAGTCACAATCAGGCCAACCAGCATACCGCGCGCCATACCTCCACTGACAAACCCCAGCACAATAATATAGTTCGGCACCGGCGCCACTAGCAGCTCTTCGACGTTACGCTGAAACTTAGCGCTGAAAAACGACGAGGCCACATTAGCGTAAGAGTTAGTGATCACCGACATCATAATCAGCCCAGGCACAATAAACTCCATATAGCTGAAGCCGCCCATATCGCCGATACGTGAGCCGATTAAACTACCAAAAATCACAAAGTACAGCGTCATGGTAATGGCGGGCGGTACTAAGGTTTGCACCCAAATGCGTAAAAAGCGGTTGGTTTCTTTATCCCAAATACTTTTTAACGCCACCAGATAATTGGCTTTACTCATTTTGCACCCCCACGGCCATGTTCTACTAAGGAGACAAACAGCTCCTCCAGCCGGTTAGCTTTGTTACGCATTGATAACACCTTAATATCCTGTGCGCTAAGCTGCGCAAAAATAGCATTTAAGCCCTGCGCTTTTTCTACGTCGACTTCAATACTATGGCCATCCAGCGTCCGCCAGTTTATGCCCTCTAAACTTACGGCGCTTGCATCCGAGGCTAAATCCAGTACAAAGGTTTCGCGGGTTAGCTTTGATAACAACGCCTTCATGCTGGTGTTTTCAATAATCAGGCCTTTGTCGATAATGGCGATATTGCGACATAAGCTCTCTGCTTCTTCCAGATAATGCGTAGTCAGAATTATGGTCACGCCCTGTTGATTAATTTTGCGCAAAAACTCCCACATCGAGCGACGCAGCTCTATATCCACCCCAGCTGTCGGTTCATCCAATATCAGCAGTTTGGGTTCATGCATTAAGGCGCGGGCTATCATTAAGCGTCGTTTCATACCGCCGGATAACTCGCGCGCCCGTGCAGTGCGCTTATCCCATAAGCCAAGCTGACTGAGGTATTTCTCTGCCCGCTGCAGCGCCAGCTTTTTTGGCACACCATAATAACCGGCCTGATTGACCACTATCTGCAACACGGTTTCAAACTGGTTAAAATTAAACTCCTGCGGCACTAAACCCAGCTGGCTTTTGGCGGCTTCAAGGTCGGTATCAATATCGTAATCAAATACCTTAACGCTACCGCTGGATTTATTTACCAGCGAACTGATAATGCCAATGGTGGTACTTTTGCCGGCGCCATTGGGGCCCAGCAAGGCAAAAAAATCGCCTTGCTTGACCTGCAGGTCGATACCGCTTAATGCCTCGGTACCGCTTTTATACACCTTATGTAGGCCTTTAATATCTAACGCTAAACTCAATGTTATTCTCCTGCTTTTACTACGTCACCGCTGTAGCCCCAACGATTAAGTAACTGATGCGGCAGCTTAAGATGATCTAAAATACGCGCCACCATAAAATCGACTAAATCGCTTATCTGTTTCGGCTGATGATAAAAACCGGGCGCTGCCGGCATAATGGTGACACCAAGCCTGGCCAGCTTAAGTAAATTTTCCAGATGAATGGCACTAAGCGGACTTTCACGCGGAACTAAAATCAGCTGGCCGCCTTCTTTAATCACCACATCAGCGGCGCGCTCAATTAAATTGTCACTGGCTCCGGTCGCAATGGCCGACACCGTGCCAGTAGAACACGGGCAAACTACCATTTGTCGTGGTGCCGCCGAGCCGGACGCCACCGGTGAGAACCAGTCGTCCTTGCCATATACTTTAAGTAAAGCGGCATCACAGCCAAAATGCATAAGCAGCATTTCGGTGCATTTATCCGGCGAGGCCGGCAGCTTAATGTCATGCTCGGTAGCAAACACCACCCGCGCAGCGCTGGATACCAGCAAATGCACTTTAACCCCTTGCGCCAGCAACAACTCAAGTAGGCGCCAGCCGTAAGGCGCCCCCGAAGCACCGCTAAAGGCCAGAGTAATTTCTTTGTCAGTGTGCATTAATGCTCCCATTTGCGCTTCAATGCGCTAATCAGCTTGTCGTGAATGCCACCAAAGCCGCCGTTACTCATAATGACAATACTGTCGCCCTGTTCAGCCTGCTCGGTGAGTAAACTGACCAATGCATCAACATCTTGCGACAAGCTTGCCTTGGGTGCCAAAGCGCGGGTCAGAGCCTCCAGTGACCAGTTGGCGCTAGCCGGCTCGTACAAAAACACCTTATCGGCCAGCGCCAGCGATAACGGCAAGGCCGCCTGGTGCACCCCCATCCGCATAGTGTTAGAGCGTGGCTCCAGTACGGCCAAAACCCGGTTATGGCCTACTTTATTACGAATGCCCTGCAAGGTAGTGCTGATGGCGGTTGGGTGATGAGCAAAATCGTCGTACACCTTAATACCGGCAACATCGGCTTTTAGCTCCATCCGCCGCTTGGGCGCAATAAACTGCGTCAGCGCCTCCAATGCGATCTCTACCGGCACGCCGGCATGGCGGGCAGCAGCAATCGCCATCACGGCATTATCGACATTATGCTGGCCGCTAAGCTGCCAGCTTAGCTCGCCGAGAAATTTATCCTGATAGCACAAGGCAAAGTGGCTGCCATCACTGTTGATAAGCTCGGCACGCCAATCAGCGCCATAGCTCTGGCGCTCACTCCAGCAGCCCATATCCAACGTTTGCTTAACCGCCGGCGTATCTTCCGGTGACAATACCAAACCATTGGCCGGCACCATGCGCAGCAAATGATGAAACTGCCGTTGAATAGCAGCTAAATCGGGGAAAATATCCGCATGATCGTACTCCAGGTTATTCAACACCAGTGTGCGCGGCCGGTAATGCACAAATTTTGAACGCTTATCAAAAAAAGCGGTGTCGTATTCGTCAGCTTCAATAACGAAAAACGGCGACTCGCCAAGCCGTGCCGAGCAGTCAAAGTTCTGCGGAATACCACCGATTAAAAAACCGGGCTTTAAGCCGGCGTAATCTAAAATCCAGGCCAACATGGTGCTGGTGGTGGTTTTGCCATGCGTGCCCGACACCGCCAGCACCCAACGATCATACAGTACCTGCTCGGCCAGCCACTGCGGGCCGGAGCTATAACGTAAATTGGTATTTAATACATATTCCACCGCAGGATTACCGCGTGATAAGGCATTGCCGATAATCACTAAATCCGGTGCCGGTTCCAGTTGAGCCGGATCCCAGCCTTGCGTAAGCTCAATACCCAGCTGTTCTAGTTGCGTGCTCATCGGCGGATACACGTTGGCATCGGCACCGGTAACCTTGTGGCCTAACGATTTTGCGATGGCAGCTATGCCGCCCATAAAGGTGCCGCAGATACCGAGAATATGAATATGCATAAGTTATCCTGAAAATTAATCGCCGCCATTGTAGCAAATACGCCACCGGAAACAGAATTGCGTGCAGTAACACCTGCAATTTGCGCAGAAATTCTTTAAAATACGCCAGCCCCTAACGCATTAGCAAAAATAATTACTGAGAAGGAACCACCAGCATGCGCCGCATCTCGCCAGTACTGCAACAGGACGGAGTCGACAGCGACCTTATTTCATTGCTTAAAACCATATTGGCGGCCTGCCGGGAAATTTCTTTTCGCGTAAGTCAAGGCGAATTAGCCGGAGTATTAGGTTCTACCCTGGGCGAGAATATTCAAGGGGAAACGCAGAAAAAACTCGATATTATTGCCAATGAGTTACTTAAAGAAGTCATTTTAGAAACCGGCGTGGTAAAAGCCATCAGTTCAGAAGAAGAAGACGACACCGTTGCCGGCAACCCAAATGGCAAATATTTAGTTACCTTCGACCCGCTGGATGGCTCCTCTAATACAGATATTAACAGCTTAATCGGCACCATTTTCTCTATTTTACCGGCCAAGGCAGACTTAGCCGCAGAAGATGCCGCGCAGTTTTTACAACCCGGCAGCGCGCAATTAGCAGCGGGTTACGTGTTGTATGGCCCCTCGACCATGCTGGCGTTAACCACCGGTAAAGGCACACGAATTTACACCCTGGATAAAACCTATGGCGGCTTCTTGCTGACAGAAGAACAAGCGGCTATTCCAAAATACACCGCCGAATTTGCCATAAATATGTCGAACCAACGTTACTGGCAACCGCCAATGCAAGCTTATATCGATGATTTACTTAAAGGCAAAGAAGGCCCGCGCGGTAAAAACTACAATATGCGCTGGATAGCGGCGATGGTAGGCGATGTGCACCGCGTACTGTGCCGCGGCGGTATTTTTGCTTACCCGCGTGATACTAAAGATGCCAACAAACCGGATAAACTGCGACTAATGTATGAAGCCAACCCGATGAGTTTTCTGGTAGAACAGGCCGGTGGCAGCAGTTCTACCGGCTACGAACGCATTATGGATATAGTACCCACCGACATTCATCAACGTGTGGCGGTAATACTTGGTTCGAAACACGAAGTAGAAAGCTGCGTTGCCTATCATCAGCGATAGCCATTTTTAATAGTGGCGTTATAATAAGCGCCAAATTTTTTTGAACCGTTTTAATGAACTAAAGGATCAGGCCATGAGCTTAAGCGATGTTGCAGCAGGTAAGAACCTGCCGGAAGAAATTAACGTAATTATTGAAATTCCGGCCAATGCCGACCCAATTAAATACGAAGTAGATAAAGATACCGGCACCGTTTGGGTAGACCGCTTTATGGCAACACCGATGTTTTACCCGTGCAACTACGGATTTGTAAACCACACTTTATCACTGGATGGCGACCCGGTAGATGTATTGGTACCAACGCCTTACCCACTGGTGCCAGGTGCAGTAATTAAATGCCGTCCGGTAGGCGTACTGTTTATGTCGGATGAATCTGGTGAAGATGCCAAAGTGATTGCCGTACCGGTAAGCAAACTGACTAAGTTATATGACCATATTCAGGATATCAACGACGTTGATGAACTGCTGAAAAAGCAAATTCAGCACTTCTTCGAGCGCTACAAAGAATTAGAAGCAGGAAAATGGGTCAAAGTAAATGGTTGGGGCGATGCCGCCGCGGCCAAAGCGGAAATTATGACCTCATTTGAACGGGCAAAAAAATAACTACCGCCTAATTAATTGAGCCCGACACTGTTCGGGCTTTTTATTGTCTGCTTACACGCCAAATCAAACAACAACAAGCATTTGCATAAATAAAGCACTATACTGCGCATAAACCTATTCTAATATTACTAAACAATTCAATGCACAGGGGCCTGCGATATGGATGTACTAAGACGTCTTTCCATTGCCAAAAAAATCTACTTAATTCCGCTTATCGGCACTATCAGTTTTATGATTTACCTTGCGCTAGCCAGTAATACTGCACTGAACAACGTGCATACGCTGGAGCAAACCCGCGATGTACAATTTCCGGTACTGCAGTCAGCGCAAAGCTCATTGGTGCTGCTAGAGCGGGTAAAAGACTCGCTGGCCAGTGCAGTAACCACCGGTGATGAAGAAGCCCTGGGAGGAGCTGCCAATTTTAGCAAACAGTTTGGGCAAGATTTAAACCGTATCGGTGAGCTGAATCGGGATTATGCCAGTTCGGTTAGCGCGGTAAGACAAAGCTACGACGCTTACTATCAGGTTGCTTATAAAGTGTCGCAAGAAATGATTAATAATACAGCAGACTTCAGCAGCCTGGCACAGCGCTCGGAAAAAATGAACGCCGACTACGACATGACAGCCAAGCTGCTAACACAATTTCGTGACCAGCGCCTGCAGCAGTTTACCACCAGTATTGATGAGGCTAGCGAACAAGCTGGTACGTTAATCTGGGTGGGAATAATAATGGGTGGCATCACCTTTGTTGCGCTGTTTGGCACTGCCTTTCCAGTAGCGCGGGGTATTCAAAGCAGCCTTGGTAATATGATTAGCTCTTTACAAAGCCTGGCAAAAGAAGATGGCGACTTAACTGCACGTATTCACACGAAAAGCCTGGATGAGCTGGGTGATTTGGCTCATTGGTTTAATATCTTTATGCAAAAGTTGCAGCATGTGGTAACTGACATTATTAATACTGCAGTACCGCTGTCAGCGCTGGCTAAAGACTTACGCGAGCTTACGGACGACACCAATAAAACTATTGCTCAACAACGTAAAGCAGCTAACCAAGCCAAACATGCCGTGGATGATATGAGCGCCAGCGTTGTGGCCGAAGTGAACAGCGCGAATGAAGCCGCTGCAGCTGCCACGCAATCAAGTGATGCCGCCGGCCAAGGCCAGCAAACGGTGATCTCCACAGTACAAAATATTCAGCAGTTGGCGGGCAATGTTCAAGACGCGTCAGATGTGATTTTACAACTGGAAAAAGACGCCAATCAGGTCGGCACGGTACTTAGCGTGATTAAAGGCATTGCTGAGCAAACTAACTTATTGGCATTGAATGCCGCTATTGAAGCCGCACGCGCCGGTGAACAGGGGCGTGGCTTTGCCGTGGTTGCCGATGAAGTGCGTACTCTTGCATCACGCACACAAAAATCAACCGAGGAAATTCAGCGCACCATCGAACAACTACAAGGCGCAGCGCGTTTAGCCGTGCAAAAAATGCAACAGAGTACCGCCCAGGCTGATAACAGTGTGCAATCAGCAAATCAGGCCGGCGATGCATTGCAGCTCATTACCAAGAGCATTGCGCAGATACGCCTGATGAACCAGCAAATTGCCGATGCCACTGACGACCAACAGAAAATGGCCAGCAATATCGTGCATCATGTTGATGAGATATTTACCAACACCGAACACAGCTCAGAAAGTGCCGGCAATATTGCTAAGGCCAGTAGCGAACTCGCTGCATTGGCACAAAATCTGGAAAATATCACCCGCTTGTTCAGGGTTTGATATATTAGAGTGACATAAAAAAACCGGCAACAGCCGGTTTTTTTATGTCATTGCTTTTGTTGCTGCAAATACAACAACAACTCAGAGTGAGGCATTGGCTTAGCATACATAAAGCCTTGCACTTCATCACACCCCATTTTAATAATCGCTTGCTCCTGAGCCTGAGTTTCTACACCTTCAGCTATCGTAGCCAGGTTAAGTCGTTTACCAAGATTAATTATCGTCTCAGCAATCACCTCACCAGCGGGTTGATCAATATCGCGAATAAAAGCACGGTCAACTTTTATCCGGTCAAGTGGCAACTGCTGCAGATAGCTAAGTGACGAAAAACCAATACCAAAATCGTCGATCGCAACTTTAATCCCAAAACTTTTTAGCTTCTGCAAAGCGTCAATGACAATTTTGGGCTCATCCATTACCACTGACTCAGTAATTTCTAATTCTAATAACTGCGGGTCTATTTGTTGCTGGGTCACACAATCTACTACCGATTGCACAAACCCATGGCTTCGAAATTGCGGCATTGAAACATTTACCGCAATGCGCAGACCGGTATATCCATGCTTATGCAATTGCTTGATTTGCATACAAGCCTGCTCTAACACCCAGCTACCAATTTCAACAATCAGTCCGGAGTATTCTGCCAACGGAATAAACACAGCTGGCGACACAAACTGACCATTTGCTTGCGGCCAGCGCAGCAAAGCCTCCATACCAACCACCTGCTTAGTGCTCAGCGACACTTGAGGCTGGTACCACAACTGCAGCTTATCCTGTGCAAAATCCTGTCGAAGCATACGCAACAGCGCCAAACGCTCGGCCATTTCGTCTTCCATTTCAGCTTGATAATACTGAAAATTCTGACCGAGCTGCTTCTTGGCTTTATTAAGTGCAATATACACATGCTTAAGAATGGTCAGTCCCTGCTCTGCACTATCTGTTAAGTGGCAAAATCCGAAGGTTGCACTAATTTGTAACGCATGCTCAGAAGCTTTAAATGGCTCATCAAATACCGCTTGCAGTCTTTCAGGACTTAGCTCTGCTGCCGGCCCGACTAAACCAAACACATCGGCACCTATTCGACCAAGCTGCGCTGTTACACCAAAATGTTCTATCAGTCTGAAGGTAACGGCAATTAGTAACTCATTACCAACGTCCTGACCTAAACCATCGTTTACGTCAGAAAAATGATCAATATCAATTAACACCGCTACGTTGTTTTCAGCTTCATACCGCCGGGTATCTTGCAGGATCTGTATAAACTCATTTCTATTTGGTGTTTTCGTCAGCGGGTCAATGTAGGCAGCATGCTTAAGCTGTTGAAAAAGAGTAACATTTTCATATCCAATCGAAATGTTACTAAGGAATACTTCAATAAGCTGTCGGTCAAAATGCTCTATCGGCCTATTGGTTTCAATATACACCGCTGCACTGTGGATCTCGTTGCCCAAATACAGCACCGTATCAAGGTCCGTAAATATATGCTCGTGTGTACGCAAACATTTAGTAATTTGCTGCACAATACGCTGGTTGCCCAAACGATCTAATTGGCATTTGATATAGGGCGCATAATTACCTGCCGCACCCAGCACATAAATTGTGTCGCTGGTGCTACCATCATCCTCTATCTGTGCACACAGCACACCCTCTGCATGCAACCCTATCAGCGAAGATATTTGTGTAACGACACCCTCTGAGAACTCATGTAATGAATGTTGCTCGAGTAAATTGGCGCCAGCATTGATAATTTTTTGCAAGCCCAGGCGATTCTGATTAATAGTGCGGATCTGCTGATAAGACCGCAGCGACGCAATAATAGAGGTAACCAGTTTGCTGCGCGTTAGCTCTGTTTTAGTCTTGTAATCATTGATGTCGTACTCTTTGATGACGCTTTCTTCCGGCGCATAGCCCGGTTGACCAGTACGCAATACAATACGTATCTCGTCCATACCCAACTCATCACGGATCTGTTTAACCACTTTTAAACCAGCGTCGTCAGACTCCATCACCACGTCCAGCAACACCAACGCTATTTCTGGATGCTGCTTTAAAAAAGCTATTGCTTCTTTACCGGAATAGGCGTGATGAAAAGTCAACTGCTTACCCAATACAGTAAGGTCACTTAATGCCAGTTTGGTGACAGTATGAATTTCTTCATCATCATCAACGATCAATAGGTGCCATTCACCCAGTGTCTGCTCCAACGGCAATGTCGTTGGTTCGTCTTCTGCTAAAAACAGAAAATCTTCATCTGTTTCTTTTGACACCATTGTTCAACCTTATTAAATGATACAACTTAAATATACATGTTTAATTCGCTAATGAGTAAGTTACAACAAATTTTATTTTATACAAACAACATAGCGTTACTTGCCGCATATTTGATCAGATGTCAATATAGCCAAAATGCAGCCACTTTGTAGTATTCACCATGGTCAAAGTAACTTCGTTAAGCGGGCAGCAACGTCTGGCACAGCTGGCAAGGTCTCAATTTGGTACAGCAGAATTAAACAACGCTAGTGACAGCAAAACTGTTGGGGTGACACAAGGCGATTTTGCCGCAAAACATCAAAGCCTGAGCGCACGTTCTGGCGCCACAGTCTCTACATCTCTGACGCTGACACAGCGTGCAGAGCGCCGCATACAAATGCAGCGTGAGCGACAGCAATACAATTTGGAAAGTATTATGGCGCTGGCCATGGAGTATTGCACCGAACAAGTAGCCAACCAAGATGTTGATCCCGACTGGTTTCAACAATTTTGTGAGTTAGTGCTGGAAATTTCCAATAAAAACATGCAACAACTTTGGGCTAAAATCCTGGCGGGAGAAATCGCAGCCCCGGGGAAGTTTTCGCTAAAAACGCTACATAGCTTAAAACGGATGAGCTACAAAGAAGCGCTGGCGCTGCAACAAGCTGCAAACCTGAGCTTTAAAACCCGACAAGACCCTACACCCAGAATTTACTTTGGCTATATTCGTAAACCCTCGCTTTGGCGAGTGCTAACCGGAAAAAACCGCGCTGTGTTAAACCTGAACCAATACGGTTTATCGTATCCACAAATATTGAGTCTGATGGACATTGGCTTGTTACACAACTCTGAAATTGAAAGTGGTTCCCTGCCTTCGGGCCAGATACTCAACTGGCAATATCAACAAACCAGCATTAATGGCACCATAAACAGCAAAGATGTCGTTTTACAGTACTATAAGTATACAGCCTGTGGCGCTGAACTATTGCCGTTGTTAACTACTCAACCCAATCTGGCATATGTGTTGGCGCTAAAGCAGCTTTTAGCCGGAATTGTGCTGTTTGGCCAATGAGCACCAGTGCACAATCTGTTGTAGTTTTGCAGCATCAAGTGGTTTGAAGATTACGTCGTTCATACCCGCAGCGATAAAGCTATCAACTTCATCTACCAAAGCATGTGCAGTGAAGGCAAGGATCGGTATTTGTTGATAGCCGTCGAGCTGGCGCATTTGTTTTGCAACGACAGTGCCATGTAAATCAGGTAATTGAATATCAAGTAAAACCAACTCAAATTGTTGCTCCTTGCACAGCGACAACGCCTCGGCGCCACAACTTGCAGTGACAAGATCGACGGGCTGGTCTCTGAGCAGGATCTGCGTAAATGCCAGGTTGGTTTGATTATCGTCAACCACGAGTAACTTTATATTTTGCCGCTTTAGCTGACCCTCATATAACCTAGCCAGATAAAAGCAACGGTCACAAACCTCTACTCTTAATGCTTCGCGCCAAACAGCAGCAGTGGCTGGACTAGCATGGCAAATTAGCCGCGATCGACCGAATGAAGTCGTGACATCCAGCCAATCAGATAATTGCTCAGGCTCGGGTAAAAATATCAGCACGCTATCAAAGTGAGTGTGTTGCGCTTTCAATTTTAAGTCTTGCAAATCACTGCTCAATACTACATTTTTGACTAACCCCGATAACACACTTTTGCGCTCTGATAAGGTTGCCGTTTGCTGGTCGAACACCAGCAAACTCTTTGGAAATACGGTTGTAGCCGTCTCAGTATCATTTACTGGAATGGAAATGGCTATACTACTGCCCAAACCTTGCAATGACTGAACTTCCAACTCTGCGTTCATTTTCGCTACAGCCAGCTTCAATAGTTTTACTGGCATTTGTTGCCAATACCTGACATCAGCATCAGATGTTAGGTACTGCAACGTCAGATCTGACATACCGTCACCGGTGCCACTTAACTTGATTACCAGATGATTTCCACCTGCTTTTTTTTGTAGTGCCAATGCTATCGTCAGCTCTGTAACACCATTAAATTGAGCGCCGATTTGTAGCAAACTATTAAGTATTATCGCCAGTATGGGCTTGGCTAACATAAGTTGCTGGCGGGCGATATCGGCGCCTTCAATTACATCCAATCTGATGCGATTTTCACCAAGCAGACTGTAAAACTCTGGTAAATGCTGCGCCAGCACATCAGTTAACAATATAAACTCTTGTTCATCCGAGGTTTGGCAAAGCTGTAACTTGTTTATCGCGACAAAATTATGCATCGCTCGAGTGACCATTGGCATAGTCAGATCGAGGGGCTGCGACAGAAATTGCTCCAGATGCTGCAGCTGCAAAACTTGCTGTGCAATAAGATCTTGCAGCTTGCCTGCCCGAACCACTGCTTGTTGCTGTTTTTGCTCAGCAAGTTGTATTTGATTGCGCCACTGCGCACTAGACTCTGCATTTTGCTGGTCTACTACTGTTAACTGCGTAGACAACTCATTCAATACCTGCTTTATCGGCATCAGTTCAGAAACCAGCTCGTCGTCTAAGCGGCTATTAAGTTGTCCTTGTTTAAGCTGGCTAAGTTTATGTGCAATAAGACTGACATCTGTTTGCAGTTGTTGGTTACTGCGTTGAATAGTGCCCTGTATAACCAGTAAGGCGCCACATCCGATGAGAGCAGTAATAAGTAAAGGTAATAGCCAGACACTGTAGCTGGATTCTGGTTCAATGAGTATTAGCATGTAATATTCATTTACATCGCTTGACGCCAGATTATTTTCAATGCTGCTATCGAGCACTGACTCTGCTAAAGGCTGCACTGCTAATATCGATTGCCCTAGTTGATGCAATTGAAAACCTTGCAGCGGCAAGCTTGTGCTGAACTGATGCAACAGGTCAGCGTTATCAGTTTCACCCAGCACACGGCCGTCTGCATTATACAAGGCAATAGCCGTTACCGGTAACACACTGGCAAAGCGCAAGTGGTTCAGCTGAGCATTAAGTATTTGTTGATTTCTATTGGCCAAAATTGGCCGGATACTGTATTGCAACCCTAAGGCATACTGCTGCACCTGAGCGCGCTGCATCACCCGGCTTTCATACTGATACCACAAGCCGGTGCATAACAGCATTAGGCAAACTGAAATTAGCCAGGGCAATGTTAACTGTCTGAAAAAATTTATCAAAACTAAACCTGCACTGGCTAATAGTTAAACTAACTATATAATTAATAGATAGATTCTCAAGATTGACACCAAATAAGCCGGTAGCCAATCACAAGCAGCATTACCCATGTTGCAGCATCAGAAATGCAGTTCTACACCGGCAAATAAACCTTTAAAATCAACATTGGTATATAAATTATCGATATCATCCAGGCGTAAATTGACTACACGATACCCGAGCTTTAAACGCATATTAATTGCCAAATTATCGAGCAATGCATAGGCTACACCAGCCTGAACATCATAAATCTGACTCCCCTGATAAGAGACATAACTGCCTTGGGCAAATACATCTAGCCCTGTTAACGGTAAACCAACTGCGGCAGCGCTATATAACATGGGAATAAGCGTAGATGCGTCCTGACTCGCCTGCAACAGATTGTTAGCAGCATCACTGACGGATATGTTGCCTTTTATATACTTAGCATTGACACCCAAGTCAAAACTGACTAAATCATTGTCAAACATTTCATAATAAAGTACATAATCTGTATTGCTTAAATCAAGTTGATTACCCAATGTTGTCCCGGCATTAAAATCTTCTCCGGCAAAACTAAAACTTGTTTCGAGGACTGTTGCCCCTGCAGATTGCAATTTGTTGTGCTGTATCTTGATATTAGGTAACAGCGGGATCGGATGTTCCAATGCGACAAAATAAGCTGCCTGGGTTTTATCCTTAAAACTAAACTGTTGTAACTGGCTAGTGTCAGAGAAACTGCCATCGGTTGATGCTTGCCAACCGTCTACTCCAGCGTAAACGCCAAGCAAAGTATCAGCCTGTGTATTTACGGTGAACAATAAACAGCTCAAACCGAAGACTACTGCAGTGTATTTCATACTTTTACTATCCTTGGGTTAATAATTCAGATAAATCGATCAATGCAGCATTAGCGCGAGAAATATAGTTCGCCATCACTAAACTGTGATTGGCCATTAAGCCAAAGCCACTGCCATTTAGTACCATAGGACTCCAGATGGATTGCTGGGTAGCCTCGAGCTCCCGGATAATCTGACGCAGGCTGACCATTGCATTTTTACGCTGCAAAATGTCAGCAAAGTCGACCTCTACGGCCTTCAAAAAATGTAACAAAGCCCAACTAGCGCCGCGGGCTTCATAAAATTCGTCATCAAGTTTCCACCAACTGGTTTTTACCATCTTGTGCCCTGGCGAGTCTGTAGATTGCCGTGCGCCAGAGTCACCAGCCAAATCAGTATTTAACCTATCCTGCCCCACACTGGCACTTAACCGCTGCGAATAGCTACCCAAGCGCTTCTCGACGGCCTTTAACCAGTCACGTAAATTATCAGCCCGGGCGTAAAATTGGCTGTTTGGTCTTTGCGGATCCATTAGCTCAGCACGATACAGATAGAGCTGCTCAATAGCTTGACGGTATTCAGATTCAGCACTAGGAATAGCCCAACTACGATGGTCAATATTGAACTTGGGCTGAGCAATCTTTAAAAAAGCGTTTTCTGATGATTGTGATTGTGAACGACTTAGATCTTTACGCAGTGCCAGAGCCAGATCGCGTGACATTTCCAGCACACCAAGTTCCCAAGCTGGCATATTATCTAGCAATACAAATGGCGGCATAATGTCGTTAGCGAGATAACCTCCGCTTTTGTCGAGCAACGTTTCGCCGACTCGAATAAGCGCGGTGGTTGTACTGTAACCAACAATATTGCTGTCAGCAGACTGTTGCCGGCTTTGCTGGATCTCGTCCAACATAGCGGGTTCACGACTGACCCACCAACCAGCGAGGTACATAAACGCCAATGTAGCAACAAGTAGGCCGCTGATAATTTTTGCATTAAACATAATGATCCTCTAACGTTTTGGCATAGCTACAACAGGCATGGCCAATGTAAGCTGCTGTCCGTCAGCAAAGTGTAATTGCATTGGTACTGTCTGGCCAATTTCTAACGTTGCTACAGGTTCAAATAGCATCAGGTGCAACCCGCCGGGTGCGAGCTCTACATTACCTCCGCTGACGATAATAATCTCATCCACCTGCTCCATACGCATCATGCCATCTTTGTGGCTATGGCTATGTAATTCAGCACGAGAAAAAGCGCTGCTGCTGGCTCCGATGAGACGCACATCTTGCGCACTATGGTTGTGTAACACGAAGTAACCGGCGGTAACTGTACGCCCAGGCATGGGTTGGCGGACGTAAGCATTGTTTGTACTTAATGCTGCAGTTGAATCAGCTAATAGCGGCAGACTTAACAGTAATAAAGCGTAAATTAACGGGCGCACTTTTGTTTCTCCTTAAAACTCACGGCTTTATCTTACACCAGTTTAACCCGGTTAACAGCCCGTAACTGAAGGCGAAACGTGTACGTAGCCAGGCTATCGGTCAGGCAACACTACCGCAGCTACAAAATACGCTGCAATAATTGCCAACGGAAACATCAGTAACATCACGGCAGCCAGCAAGCGTATTATCCAGCGTGGTTGCTTGTAGTACTGGGCTAAACCTGCGCAAACACCAGCAACTTTGCGCTGCGCGCGCGCGCAATACCAGCGTTCATTGTGGTGGTTACTATTGGTGTTAGCTGTTGCCATGTTTTTTTACTCCTGCAGCATTTTGTGTAGTATTTTGTTTTGGTTTAAGCAGTAAAATGAATAAACCAAACAGCGTAAATGTTAGCAACTCGATATTTATCCAGCTCATTTAATCACTCCCTGCATATAGCAACTAACGTAGTCTTTGCCACATTGCGGCCAGCGGTGCGATACTTTGCCAGAACAACATCACTGGGATCATACTTAACACCGGACTTAAATAGATCAGGAACAGCCAGCCTGGAGAGACAAGCATCACTTATTCTCCTGCAGTATCTGTTGCAGCAGCGTCTTGTCTTACCAGCAGCACCGCAGCATCCTGCTGAGCAGCTTGTTGCGCCAGTAAGTCAAAAATAGCTTTACTCAGTGCCAATTTCGCTTGTTGTTGGTTGGTGTGACGCAGCTCGACAATATGCTGTTCGGCGTCAGTGTGCAGCTGTGTGGCTAAGTCGTCAGCTATAGCAGTTGCACCAAATAAATTGGCGGCGAAAGAAGTGGTTAAGACAATAGCGGTCAGTGTGTTCATAACAATATCCTTGAAAGTGATTGACTCGTGTTGTCGAGTCACCGTTTCAAGTAGTATTTCAAGTGTTATGCCAAGTTAAAATATCAGATTAAGCACATGATAAATAAAGACAAATAAAAAAGGCGAACCCTTCATCATAGTGTCGCCTTCTATATAAAGCTAAAAAATAGTGTTTTTAACCTATCAGTTAGTCAAATTATTAACCGGATTTATTTTAGCCAGTGCTTGTAACAAAAGCTCTGGCTTAGCGTCGGTAAAATGGCCCTGCTCACTCAATAAACGTCGCCATTGCCGCGCGCCAGGCATGCCCTGAAACAAACCCAACATGTGCCGGGCGATGTGCCAAAAACGGGCGCCCTGTTGCATCTGCCGCTCGATATAAGGCAGCATAGCTAGCACCACTTGCTCGGGTGTGTAACCATTCCCTGTTCTGCCATAAATCAGAGCATCAACATCACTTAACAGCATGGGGTTAGTATAAGCTTCACGCCCTACCATTACCCCATCGAGATACTGCAGTTGTTCACGTGCTTGTTGCAGTGTTTTAATACCACCATTGATACTGATATTCAGCTGCGGAAAATCCTGTTTCAACTGATACACACGTTGATAATTTAGTGGCGGGATGTCACGATTTTCTTTTGGGCTTAAGCCTTTAAGCCAGGCTTTACGGGCATGCACAATTAGTTGTTGGCAACCGGCATCGGCCACTACAGCGACAAAATCCTGCAAAAACTGATATTCATCTGAGTCATCAATACCAATACGGGTTTTAACCGTTACCGGTATACTAACCGCATCCTGCATTGCTTTAACACAATCTGCTACCAACTGTGGCTGCGCCATCAGACAGGCGCCAAACATGCCATTTTGCACCCTATCAGATGGACAACCGACATTGATATTTACGGCATCGTAACCACGCTGCTGTGCTAGTTTGGCACAATGGGCCATATCGGCAGGATTAGAGCCGCCAAGTTGCAACACTAGTGGGTGCTCTTCATCGTTAAATGCAAGATAATCACCACTGCCATGAATAATCGCTCCAGTAGTCACCATTTCGGTGTATAGCACCGCATGCTGGCTTAACAAGCGGTGAAAATAGCGACAATGCTTGTCAGTCCAATCCAACATAGGTGCAATAGAAAACTTGTTATCGATAAGCACTGCAGTTGTCATGTGCTATTTCATGTCCGGAAGGTTTCGACCATAAAAAACTTCACGCATTTCACGAAATACCCGCTTACTGATAGTTTTTTGCTCGTCTGGCGTCATTGAATCGGTACCCATACCAAACAGATAGTTGTTTAAATCGGCTTCTTTTAACATCATTTTGGTGTGAAACAGGTTCTCTTGGTAAACATTGACGTCAATCATCTGGAAGGCGCGCTTAGTGTCTTCATCCATAAAGTTTTGAATAGAGCTGATGGGGTGATCGATATAATGTTTGGTACCGCTAATATCGCGGGTAAAACCACGGACACGATAATCTATAGTAACAATGTCTGATTCAAAGCTGTGGATCAGAAAGTTCAGTGCTTTCAGTGGCGATATAATACCGCAGGTGGACACCTCTATATCGGCACGGAAAGTACAGATCCCATCATGTGGGTGTACTTCAGGGTACGTATGCACACAAATATGGCTTTTATCCAGGTGCGCAACTACAGCATCTGGCCGAGGGCCGGGGTTCTCCGAGTTGTCGGGGTCGACCAGTACGGGCTCTTCACTCACCAATATCGTCACGCTGGCACCTTGCGGATCGTAATCTTGTCGCGCGACATTCAAAATATTGGCACCAATAATATCGGTAACCTCGGTTAGAATGTCGGTTAAGCGATCGGCGTTGTACTGCTCGTCGATATACTCAATGTATTCCTGCCGGTGCTGTTCAGTTTTGGCATAACAAATGTCGTAAAGGCTGAAACTCAGGCTTTTCGTCAGGTTATTGAACCCGTGCAGCTTCAATTTTTCAAAAGGTTTAACCACTTAACATTGTCTCCGCAAAAAACCGCTCAGCGGTTATAAACTAATTTACTACTGTTATTCTGCTGCTGCTGTCAATGCCGCCGCTTTAACACTAAACGAATGGGATATTGTTACACTACCAGACAACATGATCGATACTGAGCAATACTTGTCGGCTGAAAGTTGCACGGCGCGCTCAACCTGTTTTTCACTCAGGTTGGTCCCGGTAACTTCAAAATGCAGATGTAATTTGGTAAAGACTTTTGGTACGCTGTCTGCGCGTTCGGCGCTAAGCTGTACTTCACAATTTAATACTTGTTGACGTGCTTTCTTTAAGATACTCACGACGTCTACTGATGAACAAGCACCCGCAGCCATCAATACCATTTCCATTGGGCTTGGCGCGCTACTGTCATCTTTGTTGCCATCGAATACTACCGCATGACCACTGCCGGAATAACCAATGAAGGTGTTGTCATCGTGCCATTTTACTTTAGCTTGCATCACAATTCTCAGCCGGAAAAATAAGGCCAATATTCTACGTAAAAGCAGCTCAGGTATCTAGCAAATTCGCAGCGTTGTTTAGGCTAATCGAGTAGGTCTGCTATGGCAGTATCAAACAGATTCTTAATTAGCAGAGAGATTTCGTTAATAAGTTCAGCTTGTTGCACTGTGGCTTTTTTATCCAGCACACTGGTTAGCACCTCTTGAAAATCATACATAATGCCGTCCACTTCACGGATAATCATGCTGCGATGGTTCATTTCTAACTCAGTATGTTGAGTACAGAGCGTGATTATTTGCTCTGCAATCGATTCTTCCAGCAACTCGCCGATGGTTTTATCTGTCTCACCACTGCCAGATTGTTCAAACAGCGACAAATGTTCCGTCAGGAACTGGATCAAGTGCTCGTATCCGGGTTTATCTGTGACCATGGGCTGTGACACCTGAGTGTTGACGAGAGATGCATTAAGTATGCGTTATTTAAGCAAATACTGCAGCGAAAAACAAATCGGGGCTTTCGCCCCGATAAAATTTGCTGCTATAGCGGCTTAGAAGCTCAAACCAGGAGAAAGCTGTTCCGGAAGTACAACCTGTTCCAACTCTACAGATGCAACCGGATACGCACAGTAATCCGCAGCATAATAAGCGCTAGCGCGGTGATTACCACTAGAGCCTATACCGCCAAAAGGCGCGGCTGAACTTGCCCCGGTAATAGGCCGGTTCCAGTTTACTATGCCCGCCCGAATGCGGCGGAAGAAATGCTGATACAATTCTGCACTGTCACTGAGCAAGCCCGCTGACAAACCAAATTGGGTATTGTTTGCGGCATCAATGGCTTGATCAAAATCGGTGAAGCGGAACACTTTTAACAACGGACCAAAGTGTTCGTCGTCAGGAAATGCTGTTATCTCTGAGCACTCTATAATGCCCGGTGACACCAGCGCGGTGTTTTCGTCAAGGTGCAGCATCTCTAGCAACATTTTGCCACCTAAAGCAACCAGTTGCTGTTGCACTGCCAACATAGCTTTCGCAGCAGCGACTGAAATCATCGACCCCATAAAAGGCTGCTCGTCAGCGTCATAAACGCCCACTTTAATATTGCGACTCACTTCCAACAGGCGCTGTAGAATAGCATCACCTTGTGCAGTGGCCGGCAAAAATAATTTACGGGCACAGGTGCAACGCTGGCCTGCCGATATAAATGCAGACTGGATAATATCATGCACAGCAGCATCAATATTGCTAACATCCTGAACTATAAGCGGATTATTACCCCCCATCTCCAGTGCTAAAATTTTGTCCGGCCGACCGGCAAATTGCTGATGCAGATAATGCCCGGTACGCGAGCTGCCGGTGAAGAAAATGCCGTCAATACCATCATGACTAGCAATAGCTTTACCGGTATCGACCTCACCTTGCAATAACGCCAACACCCCGGCAGGCAAGCCGGCTAACTGCCATAATTTTACCGTCTCTTCTGCTACTTTTGGTGTCAGCTCCGACGGCTTAAATATCACAGCATTTCCCGCAAGAAGCGCTGGCACTATATGGCCATTCGGTAAATGTCCGGGGAAATTATATGGGCCAAATACCGCCACAACGCCATGCGGTTTGTGGCGAATAAAAGCCCGGCCTTGTGGCATCGGGTTTTCTTTATTACCAGTGCGCTCAAGACAAGCTCGCACTGAAATATCAATTTTGCCTATCATGGCGCCAACTTCAGTTTTGGCTTCCCACAACGCCTTTCCTGTTTCTTGGGCAATAGTTAATGCCATCGCTTCTTTGTGCAGCGTTAACTGCTGTGCAAATTGTTTTACTACTATAACCCTTTCATCAAAGCTCAGACCAGCCCAGTCATACTGCGCTTTGCGCGCGATGTTGACAGCGTTATCTACCTGCGCGGCAGTGGCTGCATTGCCTTGCCAAACCGGTACACTTTTTACCGGATCTGTTGAGGTGAATGCTTTGCCTTCACCTTCTAGCCATTGATTATTAATAAACTGTACTGCTTGCTGCATAATCTTTCCCCAATTAAATGCGACATACTCTTACCCAGTCGCCGGCAACTACTTGTAATGCTTCGGCAACTTTAGCTGGCAGAGTGACCTGATCGTTGAATTCGTCAACTTCAAGTGTTAGCCAGGTGGCTCGAAAATTCATCACTGTAGTATTGCAAATTAAATATGGCAGTCCGCCATTGACGTCACCTACCTGAACCTGTAAGCGCCGGCTGTTGCGTACAGACCGAATATGCTCAACTCTGGCTTCAACGGTAGGGCCTGCATCGAAAATATCGACATAGCCACGGTTAGAAAACCCCTCTGATTGCAATAATGCCAGCGCAGGTTTAGTTTTCTCATGTACCTTGCCAATAACAACCTGAGCCTGTTTACTCAGCAGACTAACGTAAATTGGATATTTTGGCATCAGCTCAGCAATAAACACTTTTTGGCCAATACCGGTGAGGTAATCTGCGGTTGGAAAGTCCAGTGAAAAAAAGTGCTCTTGTAACCACTGCCAAAACGGTGAGCTGCCATCTTGATTTGAGACACCACGCATCTCGGCGATGACCCTTTCTGCGAAACGTTGCGGGAATTCAGCCATAAATAAAAATCGCATCTTTGATAGCAGGCGACCATTATTTTTTTCACGGCGGCTTTCGCGCAAAAACAAGGTGCACAATTCGCTGACACCGGTATAGTCATTGCAAAGCGTTAGTATATCGACTGTTTTATACACCCCGAGCGAACGCGAGCTATGCACCACTTTACCGAGGTGGTAGTGATAAAACGCATCATCTAAGCCCACGGCGGCTTCAAGTGCACTGGTGCCGCAAACCTCGCCGGTTTCGGTATCCTCCAGCACAAATAAATAACCTTCATCACCAGGCGACGTCACTACTTTACTAAAGGACTGCTCTGAACGACTGATCTTGCGCATCAACAATTCATCATTGACGGGCAATGAGGTAAAGCCATGTCCGGATTCCACTGCAATATCGTATAAGGCAGGGTAATCATCCGCACGGATTGGGCGAATCACCATCATCGTCGCTTACTCCACTTTTGCTTTATAGTTTTCCAGGGCCTTAGCGGCCCCTTTGCTTCATGTTTGCAGTCTTATTGCTGCTTAAATGTGTTTCTAAACGCTGGTAACCTGCTGTACGGCTTGTTCGAACCGCTGCATGCCCACCATAATATCTTCTGATTTTATAACCAACGAGGGTGCAAAACGTATTACGTCCGGACCGGCAACCAGCGCCATCACCCCGTGCTCTGCCGCAGCCAGAAAAAAGTCGCGCGAACGGCCTTTGTATTTTTCGTTAAGCACGGCACCTAACAACATACCTTTGCCTCTAACTTCACTAAATACCTGATATTTTTCATTAA
Organism: Rheinheimera maricola; assembly: GCF_016918075.2. Classification (GTDB taxonomy): domain Bacteria; phylum Pseudomonadota; class Gammaproteobacteria; order Enterobacterales; family Alteromonadaceae; genus Alishewanella; species Alishewanella maricola_A. The sequence goes on from NZ_JAERPS020000002.1 coordinate 100,919, forward strand.
TTGCGGCTAACTGCTGACGAAACAGTTGCTCATTACTTAGCACCTGAGCCAATACTTCAGGTTGATCTATGGTATCCAAAACCGCTTGCGCTACGGCACAGGCTAACGGATTACCGCCATAAGTACTGCCATGAGTGCCCACCTTTAAATGGCTGGCAATCTCGTTGGTTGTCAACATGGCGCCTATAGGAAAGCCGCCCCCCAGAGACTTAGCCGTAGTAAGTATATCCGGCGTCACACCGTAGTTCATGTAGGCGTACAATTTACCGGTGCGGCCAACGCCAGTTTGTACTTCATCCATCACCAGCAGAGCGTTATGCTGATTACACAGCTCACGTACACCTTGAAGAAACTCTGGTGTAGCCGGAATAATTCCGCCCTCACCCTGAATAGGCTCGAGCACTACTGCACAGGTATTCTCCGATATAAGAGCTTTGACACTGTCCAAATTATTAAATTCAGCGTGCAGTACGGCGCCCGGTTTTGGTCCAAAACCATCTGAGTAAGCCGCCTGACCACCCACAGTTACCGTGAAGAAGGTGCGACCATGAAAGCTTTTTCCAAAAGAGATAATGTGATCTTTGTGTGCGCCAAACTTATCCAGCGCCCAGCGGCGTGCCAGCTTAAATGCAGCTTCATTAGCTTCAGCACCCGAATTAGCGAAATAGACTTTATCAGCAAAGGTGCTATCAACCAGCTTTTTTGCCAACCGTAATGCAGGCTCATTTGTCATTACATTGCTCAAATGCCATAACTTTTCGGCCTGTTGCTTAACCGCTGCCACTAAGGCAGGGTGGCAATGCCCCAGGCTACTAACAGCAATACCACCAGCAAAGTCAATATATTCGCGTCCTTGTTGGTCCCACACACGTGACCCTTCACCCTTAACCGGAATAATATTGGCAGGCGCATAATTAGGTACCATCACATCATCAAACAAGGCACGATTCACTTGCATTTGGCCAGTCATATTAGCTTCCTCTTATTGTTAGGGTTCAGATTGCCACGTTGTACAGTTAAAATGTCAGCTGCTTGCTGCGTAGCTTTACTGCATTATTGCAGATTTAAACCACCTTGTCTCGCGTGCAAATCTGGCTAAAAGCCAGAAAAAACAAGGGCTGCAGATAGATTTGCATATGATGTGAATAAGTAAGCAACACCATTTTGACCACATACTGCATCAATAATTTGCTGCCAGGCACCAGCTTAGGGGAAAGCCTGTGATATGGATTGATCAACAGGCACAAAGACAATACTGCATGTTTATGGCAGGATTTTTTTTTACAGCTCGACCCCAAGACGCTTTAGATTGGTCTGTAACAAGGTATCAATACTGTCTTTATTGAGTTGAACCTGCTGAAACCAACTTTCCGATTCTGTCGCGGATATCACATGATGCTGGTGCAACATTTGCCACTGAACGAAAGTTTGCGCCTGCAGTACTATTCTTGTTAAAGGGCTACAACCGCTGAAACCCGCCCCTTCAGCCAGTTGATCTAGTGTCTGGCATAGTGGCAGTGTTCTAAGCTGCCAACGCGACGTAATATCTGCGCTAAGTACAGCAGCAAACTCAGTAAGACTCTCACACAAGAAGCTGGCATCAGGTTCTAATGCGTCGAGAGTATCAGTTAACTGCGTATCACGATTCTCCCTCGCTTGCAGCAACTGCTCTTGGCGCACTTGCTGATAAGTACGCAGATAATTGCGAACGACCACCGCATGGCCCAAGGTATGGAACAAACCTACACAAAATGCATTATATGGCAGCTCTGCGCTGTTTTCTGCCAATTTATGTGCAGCTATAGCTACCGCAAGGCTGTATTCCCACAATTTGGATTTCAGGCCGGTAAAAGGCTCCGTCGAATGCGGTATCATTCTGCGCATTGTGTAAACCGGAATAATGAGTTGTAAGCTTTCAACACCAAGAAAGCGTATCGCTGTTTTAATATCTTTAACCATAGCCCCAGACTTGGTACGATTTCGATATTGTGGCTGATTTACCAAGCGCAGCAGCTCTTCATTTAACCATGCAACATTAGCCACCATCGGGTCTAGTTTATTCACAGTTACCACTTTTTCACCCAACACATCCAAAATAGGAAAAAAATCAGCACCTGCATCAAACAACGACGCTATAACGTGGTCAATATTGTGTAATTTACGTAATAAATCGTCAGCCACTTCGTCATGCAAATGCGCTTGAGCAAACTCAGTAAATTGTGCCTTTGCCTGAGCCCCAGCCTCTCTGGACTGTCGAGCCTTCGCATCAATGGCTAATAAACTGCTAGTTGACTCCGGTTGGCCGGCGCGAATTTTGTAACCAAGACGCTTGTGGTCAGGATCTACCCCGACAAGTTGATCAAAAAAGCGCTGTGTCAGCGTATCTGCATGTGACACTCAATACTCCAAGAAGTTAAGTTACTATTATTTATCAACACCGCTGCTGACAAAACTACTTTTCTGAAGCCGATACTGCTACCAGCAACACATTGTAGTCAAGCAGGTAACTTGACTGTTATTGCCCACCAACAGCGCGAAGTTGCAGAAAGTTTGCCAGTAATTGCCTGCCATATTGGCTAAGAATCGCCTCAGGATGAAACTGCACGCCATGTAAGCCAAGCGCTATGTGCATTAGCCCCATCACTTCATCTGGCTGCTTGTCATTGTCAACTGTCCAAGCTGTTTCTTGTAATTCATTACTGAGCGTTGCGCGTTCAACCACCAAAGAGTGATAGCGCGTAACATCAAGCGGGCTCGACAGCCCGGCAAATACTGATTTGTCAGCATGGTGTACTAGCGAATTCTTACCGTGCATTACTTGCCCCGCCCGCACCACTTTGGCGCCAAATACCTGTGCAATGGCCTGATGCCCCAAGCACACGCCAAGAATAGGCAGCTTCCCGGCGAAATGCTCTATCGCCTTTAGCGATATACCAGCGTCATACGGCGAACCGGGCCCAGGTGATATCACCAAATAGTCCGGTGCCAATGCACTAATTTGGACCAGGTTGATATCATCATTACGCCGCACCATGACCTGTTGACCTAATGCAGCGAAATACTGCATTAGGTTGTAGGTAAAAGAATCGTAATTGTCGATCAGCAATAACATATTTGCCAAGGTGCCGCCTACGGCAGCACAAATCCTACAGCGTCATTCACTTTGGCCAGCGTTGCTGCCGCACGTTGGCGGGCTTTCTGCGCGCCTTCCCGCATAACGCTTTGCAGGCTAGGTAAATCTGCGCGCAATTCGCTAAAGGTTCTCTGCACAGGTTCAAGCAGGGCAATCACTGCGTCAGCAACATCACCTTTTAAGTGACCATACATTTTGCCTTCATATTCGGCTTCCAGCGCAGCAATAGGCTTACCCGTTACGCCACTTAGGATGCTTAGTAGGTTGGCGACGCCGGGTTTATTCTCAAGATCAAAGTGCACCCTTGGCGGGTCCTCTGAATCGGTCATCGCCTTTTTAAATTTTTTGCTGATCATTTTCGGATCTTCCAGCAACCCGACAAAGTTCCACGGGTTTTCATCGGACTTAGACATTTTTTTTGTTGGGTCTTGCAGGCTCATCACCCGCGCTGCTACCGTCGGAATAAATGGCTCAGGCACGACAAATGTGTCGCCATGTGTAGCATTAAAGCGCGTGGCAACATCCCTGGCTAGCTCCAAATGTTGCTTTTGATCATGACCTACCGGTATTTGATTCGCTTGGTACAATAAGATATCTGCCGCCATTAATACTGGATAAGTAAATAAACCGGCATTGACATTGTTGTTATGGCGCTCTGATTTATCTTTAAACTGCGTCATGCGGCTTAATTCACCAAACTGGGTGTAGCAATTAAGCACCCACGCCAGTTGGCTATGCTCCGGCACATGTGATTGCATAAACACTGCTGAGCGTTTTGGATCAATGCCACAGGCCAAATACAAAGCCAAACTGTCCAGTGATGCACTGCGCAAGGCTGCAGGTTCTTGCCGTACCGTAATAGCATGTAAGTCAACGATACAATATAAGCAGTCATAATCATCCTGCATGTTATCCCACTGCCGCAGAGCGCCCAGATAATTACCAATAGTAAGTTGTCCGGATGGCTGTGCACCGCTTAGCACAATAGGCTTATTGCTCATAGTTGTATCCACTTAAATACGTAATAATAACGATATGCCGCTACACAACGGCTTGAGGTGCAGCATTATAACCAAACCAGTGTATAGCAACAGTAAAAAACCTATCAGCGTTTTACTTTTGCTAGATTTTGCCGCATTTGTTGAATAACCTGTGCGTAGTCTGGCGCGTTAAAAATGGCAGAGCCGGCCACAAACATATCCGCACCCGCAGATGCAATCTCAGTGATATTCTCAGCATTGACACCACCGTCTATTTCTAACCGAATTGGCAAGCCGCTTTGCTCGATAATACGCCGGGCCTCTGCCAGTTTATTTAACGTAGCCGGAATAAACTTCTGCCCGCCAAAACCAGGATTTACAGACATCAGTAAAACTACATCAACCTTATCAAGCACGTAGTCTAAAATGCTAAGAGGAGTAGCTGGATTAAAAACCAAGCCAGCCTGACAACCATGGCTTTTAATCAATTGCAAACTACGATCAACATGGCGGGATGCTTCTGGATGAAAAGTAATAATACTGGCTCCGGCGTCGGCGAACTGCGGTACCAAACTGTCGACCGGCTCAACCATCAGATGTACGTCTATCGGTGCAGTAATACCGTAGCTTCGCAAGGCTTTGCACACCATAGGCCCCATGGTCAGGTTGGGAACATAATGATTATCCATTACATCAAAATGCACAACGTCAGCGCCGGCATGCAGTACAGATGTAACGTCTTCACCTAACCGAGCAAAATCGGCGGATAAAATTGATGGTGCTATAAGGTAAGGTTGCATCCTCTAGTTCCCACTCGGAAATTAAAGCTGCAACTTTACTGAGTTTAACAAGAAAATGCATCCTTTGACTTAATCGACAGCGCACAAAAACAAGGCACCAACGCACCAATAAGAGCCATGTCAGATATTTTGCAACAAGGTTTTTTTCATAAGTTCATGATAGTTAACAAATAACTTAAATGGCATATATCTTGGAACCTTATGGCTAGGGAACAAACATAAGGGCACATAGCATGAAAACAGCAACAAAAATGAAAACACTGGCATCCAGTTTAGTTGTACTAGGCCTGACAACTGCGAGCATTCAAAGCCAAGCGGTAGAATTAAGCGGTGATGTTACTTTTGCTTCAGATTATGCTTTTCGCGGTATCTCACAAACTGAAGAAGCTCCAGCATTACAAGGCGGACTGTCGCTATCCGATGAGTCTGGCTTCTATGTTTCAGTTTGGGGCTCAAACGTCGACTTTTTAGCTGAAGGCACTTTAGAACTTGATGTGATGCTGGGCTGGAGCGGCGACCTTAGCGATGACTGGTCAACAGACGTCGGCATTATGCGCTATGGCTATCCAAATGCAGCAATTGATGGGTCTAATTTTTGGGAAATATACGGTTCTTTGTCATACAAAGACCTCACTTTCGGCCTGGCTTACAGTGATGATTACTATGCCAATGCAGGTAATTATATCTATCTGTACGCCAACTACAGTTATGCTATTGCAGAAAACATCACGCTGGATTTGCATGTCGGTCAGAATGAGTATGATGACAGCAGTGCCAGCTACCTGGATTGGAGTGTCGGCGTCAGTACGGAAATAATGGGAGCAGGGCTAAGCCTGGCCTATGTTGATACCGATATTGATGGGTTATATCTTGCTGACAGCAGAGTAATTTTTTCGATTTCGAAGAGTTTCTAACTATTGCCAGATCCTGCCAACAGCTTGCTGTTGACAGGATCACTCGTGTGTCTGTTTCAGACTGTATTGATGAATAAATAATCAGCTTGTTTCAAAACAGCAGATGTTTTACTATATACCATCTTTACTGGAGCAAATGGATTTAACATGAAATTTACCACTGCGTTAAAAGTGGCTGCGATTTCAGCGGGCATTTTCGCCGGCTCCTTGTATGTCATCCCTGCAGGATCTATTTCCTCTTCGCTATGTCAAACAGACACAAAACTAACAGCTGAGCAGTGTCTCGAAGCTGAGCAGCAAAACTGGTTTAAGTGGTTTAAAGGCAAAAGTCGCTCTACTCAATTTCATTTTGTTGACTTGCTTGAGCTACTAAGCCGACTTTCGCCTACGAAGTAATGATATTGGCAACTAAACCTAAGTTAATCCAGGTAATAAAAGCAGTACTTGGTGCTATGGTAGGCGTGCAATCAGAACGGCAGCGTCAGCAAGATTTCCAAGCGAGTAGTCCACTGCCTTATATTATAGTTGGCGTAGTTGCTACCCTGCTTTTTGTGGTAACACTGATACTGGTTGTGAACTGGGTGCTTGCATAGGCTCAAATACAGCGAACAATTCTGCGACTTTGCCTCTGGTAGCACCTTTTTGACTTATGGAGCGGTTGACCTGCAAACTATACAGTGTTGCTAGTTGATAAATTTTTCTGGTCCAGGTGGTATCGTGATTACTAATCACCACAGTTGCACCTCGCTGTTGTGCTTGCTCTGCAAGATTGGCCAATTGCGCCTGATCATCCAAATCAAAGCCCTGCTGTGCGTAACTGGTAAAACTGGCCGTTTTACTCAAAGGGACATAAGGCGGATCGCAGTAAATTACTGAGCCTGCAGCAGCTTTCTGCATCAGATGCTGATATCCAGTGCAGCTGAATTCTGCTCTTTGCGCCTTTTCTGCAAAAAAATACAGTTCAGCTTGCGGAAAATAAGGCTTCTTATAACTGCCAAACGGCACATTGAATTTGCCTGATAGATTATAGCGACAAAGACCGTTGTATCCGTGCCGGTTAAGATACAAAAAAAGCAAAGCCCGCTCATAAGCGTCTGTACTTTGATTGAATTGCTGCCTTAACGCGATATAAGCCTCACGTTGGTTAGTAGAGGCAACAAACAATGACTTTGCATCATCAACAAAGCGCTGAGAGTTTTTTTTAACCAATTTATACAAATTGATAAGATCTGCGTTAATGTCATTTAAATGGTATGAAGGGTAATCAGTGTTGAGAAAGACCGAGCCTGCGCCAACAAAAGGCTCAATTAATAGCCCGCTGTCGGGCAGATGACGCTGTATTGAATCGACCAAATGGTATTTGCCACCGGCCCACTTCAAAAATGCTCTGCTTTTAAGCCTACCTTCTGACATCAACAATTATTCCAAACTGCTTTGCTGGCTGAGGGTTTTCGCACCAATTTCAGCCTGTACAGATTGCATACGTTTGACAAAAGGGCCAGTTTTTCTAAGCGCTTCGGGTAATTCAGCAAGCTTCTGCTTTGCTTCACTACTGTTGTTAAACGGTGCCAGCAAAAGCACCAGCTGTGTTTTGCCCTGCCAGTTGCGCTGGTATACTAAAGGTAATACCTCAGCATAAGCCTCTCTAAAGCGCTGCAGTGCAGCCTCATTTGACAATACGGCCAACTGCAATGCATTTTGTTGTTTGTCTATCAGCAGTAACTTTGCTTCATCATACTGATAAGTTGTATTACTAGTTGGCTGCTTTAAAGCATCGTAGGTGGAAATGTCAGATATGACGTCACTTTGGATTAGATCAGATGAAGTTGATTGCGCTTTACTACCAGTTTCAATACCGCCAGTATCAACTTTATCTGTGCCTAACGCCGTCGGCTCAGTGCTGCTATCGCTCGTTCTTATGGTGGCTTGGTCTTCTGAATTATTGTTGTCAGCAGCAATATTCGCTGCACCATCATCACTGCTGGAATTGACAGAATCTAACACCACGTTATCGTTGTGAGGCGCTAATACGACAGTAGCATCCAATGCAGCATCCAATGCAGCATCCAGATTAGCATTTATAACCTTAGGTTCGGTTGATCCTTCAACAGCTTCTGGCTGCAGTATCACGGTACGCTCTGGCCAAAAAACATAGCTTATAGTCAACAGGCTGAAAATTGCTAATGCAATGGACACCACTCTTAATGAAATGGTCTCAGCTATACGTTTAGTCGGCAACACTCTCTGCTCGGCATTGTCCGTCTGCGGTTGCAACAACCGATGTAAATTTCCATTTGCAACAGCTAGTCGTTTGGTTACTTCAAGTGGATTCAACTTTTGTCCAGCCAGCAAATATTCTGCATCCGCACTACCCGGTACTCCAAGCAGTAAAGTTAAACCATCCCGTTGCATTGACGAGGTACTAAAATTAAACACCAGACAAGGCAGCGACCTGATGTATTTGCTTAACACAGCAGGTTCACTTATCGCTTGATCAAGTATAACAAGTAGAGGCTTAGTTTGTTCTTGCTGCTCAATCTGCTGGCGTAAGCTAACATCAGGCTCTATCGGCAGAGAAAACCATTGCTGCATAAGTTGACTTGCAAGCTCCGACATCGCAACTTCATTGCTGACCAACGCTACGTTATATTGCTCAGAAAAAAGCTCAGCCAATGTTAACGCCAGCGTCGATTTACCACTTCCATCTGCCCCAATAGCTTCAACATAGCTTACTTCATTGAATGCTAGTTGGAAGAGTAACCGCTCAACCCATTCGCGCTGAGACGGCAGTAAATGCTTGAAATCTTTAAGCCTTGCCTGAAGCTCAGTGATGTCCATTGGCAAAAACCTGTAAAAGTTCAGCTTCTGTTACGTCGTCAACAACCGCTGTGGCACAAAATGCTGTTGGCAAGACAAAACGCATACGGCCGTTCTGTACTTTTTTGTCCGTTTTCATAAAGGGCATAAAATGCTCAATATACATGCCTTGCGGCGCCTTTACCGGCAAGCCAAAAGCCAATAACAAAGCTTCGATACGACACATATCATGGTCACTCAATGCAGCGCGGTGTTTAGCAACTTTAGCTGCCATCATCATGCCTGCAGCAACCGCCTCGCCATGAAGCCATTCGCCATATCCAAGATATGCTTCTATCGCATGACCAAAAGTATGGCCTAAATTAAGCAGTGCTCGCTCTCCTTGCTCAGTTTCATCACGGGCGACAATATCAGCTTTCATTTGACAACAATAAGCCACCATTTTTGCCAGTGTCTCGCTATCCTGTTGTAAAATTAGGTGCTGCTTTTGTTCTAACCACTGGAAAAAATTAGCATCAGCAATCAACGCATACTTAATCACCTCTGCCATTCCGGCGGCAAATTCACGTTGTGGTAAAGTCGATAAAACGGATGTATTGATAAGCACTTGCAATGGCTGCTTAAAAGCACCAATCATGTTTTTACCCAGAGGATGATTTACCGCTGTTTTTCCACCAACAGAAGAGTCAACTTGGGCTAGCAACGTCGTAGGGATTTGTAAGAATTGAACCCCCCGTTGATAGCAAGCTGCAACAAAGCCGGTCAAATCACCGATTACGCCCCCACCCAATGCGACTAATAATACGTCGCGCGATATACCGCGTTGCAGCAAGAAACTCATAACCTGCTCAAACGACGTAAGTGTCTTGTAACACTCGCCATCAGGCAATAAAAAACTTAACGGTTTAACATTTGAGAATAAGGCTTGTACAGCAGGCAGATAAAGCTCTGCAACGGTCGGATTGGATATAATCACGACCTGTTTAAAACTACCGAGTTGCGGATCTAATGCTTGGAACTGAGCAGAAATATCTATGGTGTAGCTGCGTTCGCCAAGTTGGACTTCAACTCTCTGCATCAGCAGCCCCCTGTATTATATTGTCTAGAAACCCAATTGATCGATTATCTGACTTGCTACAGCGCGCGCGCTTTGTTCATCAGTACGTACAGTAAAATCTGCGATTTCAGCATAAAGAGGGTTACGCTCTTCTGCTAAGCGCTCTAACACTTCTTTTGGTGCCTCTTCAGTCTGCAAAAGAGGACGGCGCTTGTCTCGTTGAGTGCGCGCTACCTGCTTTTCAATAGGGGTTTCAAGGTATACCACAATGCCTCTGGCGGATAATCGGTTGCGGGTCTCTTTGCTAAGTACCGAACCGCCTCCGGTTGCTAGCACAATGCCTTGTAACTCTGTCAAATCCTGAATGACATTTTCTTCACGTACGCGAAAGCCTTCTTCGCCTTCTAAATCGAAAACCCAAGCGATATCAGCACCAGTGCGGCGCTCAATTTCCTGGTCCGAATCATAAAACTCAAGATGAAGCATGTCTGCTAAGTGACGTCCAATTGTGCTTTTACCTGCACCCATTGGACCAACAAGGAAGATATTACGTTTTTCTGCCATAGGTAATATTACTAATCAGCTAACTCAGTGAAAAGTTGAATTCAAGGACCAAAAGGCTCCCACGAAAATTTGAAGCGCTGAATTATGTCAGGAATAGCCTTTTGTTGGCAAGCTAATTCTCAACAGACCAAGGTTGCAGCATACAATAATACTGCAACCCTGGAATTCTTAACTTAAAGGCCTTCGGTAATAATTTTCGGTGTAACGAAAATTAACAGCTCATTCTTCTCATTGACTTCGCGAGTGGAACGGAACAGAGCACCAACGTAAGGTATATCACCAAACAGCGGTACTTTATTCACTGTTGAAAGGATCTGCTGTTGATAAATACCACCCAGAACTATGGTTTCTCCGTTATCAACTAAAACTTGTGTCTGTATTTGTTGTGTGTCGATTGCCGTCGCTGGGCCAGTAGGTGTCTGAACCGTTTCACCACGGGTATTTTGTGTAATCACCAGATCCAGAATTATTTTATTATCCGGCGTGATTTGCGGCGTCACAGTCAGGCTTAATACTGCTTTTTTGAATTCAACAGTTGTCGCACCACTAGACGCAGCCTGAACATAGGGTATTTCTACACCTTGTTCGATACGAGCTTCTTTCTGGTTCGCCGTGGTGATACGCGGGCTGGCAATAATTTCACCTTTATTTTCCTGCTCCAGAGCGGACAATTCTAAATCTAGTAAAGTACCATCGGCCAATCGCGCGATATGAAATGCTATGCTCCCAGCCGGGTTACTTGCTGGCAAGTTGACATTCCAGCGATCATCTAACGAAGGAATGCTACCATTTGCTATAGTATTAGCGCCGCCAGAGGAACCAGAAGTGCCTTGATTTGAACTACTGCTACTTTGCTGGTCACTAAAGCCCCAGCGAATGCCAAGCTCATCAGTGACGCTGTCACGCACTGTAACCATGCGAGATTCAATCAACACCTGCCTAACAGGAATATCAAGACGCTCAATTAACTTGCGTACACTCTCAATATTTACCGCAGTGTCTTTGATTAGAATAGTATTGGTACGTTCATCTACGTTAACTGAACCGCGTGACGATAGTAGAGTCGCGTCTTTATTTGATAACAACGAAGCAATGTCAGCCGCTTTAGCATAATTAATCGCCAGGAAATCTGAGTACAGTGGCTCTAAATCAGCGACTGTTTGCTTTGCCTCTAGCTCACGGGCTTCACGCGCAGCTAGCTCATCGGTTGGCGCAACCATCAAAATGTTGCCTTCCATACGTTTATCAAGGCCTTTCACCCGCAGCACAATGTCAAGCGCCTGGTCCCACGGAGTACCATCAAGACGCAATGTAATATTACCGGTAACAGAATCACTGGTAACTAAATTAAAGCCGTTATAGTCCGCAATGATCTGCAAAACCGTTCTGACTGAAATATCTTGGAAATTCAAAGATATAGCGCGTCCCTTATATTCTTTGCCACCACCTAATATGCTGCGGTTAGACGTATCTCGCTCTACATTCAACGTAAAAATATTGTCTATCTGCTGGTATGTAAAAGTGAACTCTGCAGTTGTATCAATTACCAACCGCGTCGATGAGCCCTCTTTAAACGTTTCGATACCTTTTACGATCGTGCCAAAATCCACTACATCCAGCTGATACAGCAACTCTTCCAGAATATCCGTATTGTGAAATTCAACCTCTAATTTTCCCAAACGCTCAGCGACATCAACAGCAGCAGTATTCTCACGCAAAAACACTAACACCCGCCCTTCACCTTTGTCACCGCGTCTAAAATCTAAAGCATTCACGCGGTTAATATAGGTAGGAGTAACGTCAGCGGCTGAACCAACAGCATCAGCGGTAGGATTGTCAGAAATGTGAATATAAAACACATTGCCACGAACCCGGGTACGGTAGATTTTTAGGTAATCTAAATAGATAACCGTCCTAAAACCCTCACCGACAAACTCAGATGTAACTCGCTTAACGCCAGCTTTGTCAATCAACACCTCATCTAACTTTTCTTCGTAATCTGAGTTATCAAAAAACAGCTCAATGCGTGCTGGCTCATTGAACACCTGGATGCTCGGGTCAGCGTACAACTCCTCATCAAAGATGAATTCAATTTCTGTCTCACCAGTAAGCAGTGGATTGTACCGCACATCATATAGTAACGGCACGGCAGCAGCCGGAAGTGACAGGAGAATTAAGGCTGCAAAGCTGAAAGCTGTGCGCTGGAGTCTGCCAGACATTATTTTGATTATTTTATCCATGATTTACTCGCATACCTATCAATTACTAGCTACTGATGACGCGTCAGTCATCTGTAACATGGTTGTCCGTTCTTTCCAGCAACCTGCGCCGTCGGGAATGAGTTCAAGCAACTCTATATGAGTTGGTTCTACATTTATCACCCTACCGTGAAATAACCCTGCATGATTATTCAAGGTTACCCTATGCAAGGTTTGGTCTGAAGCTTCAATCAGCGCCCATATATTTCCTGTATCGCCCAAAGTACCACGCATCTTTAGGTTATCCAGCGCATATTTCTCTAATGGCTCCTTTCTGCGCCTCGGATCAGGATGCAAACAATCCTGTACTTGTAAAAATTTATCTTGTAGTGCCTCGGGAGTTGGCGCAGAAAAAGGACTGCGGACGTCCTGCGAACGGTAAGGTACATGGACAAACTCTTTAACTTCCGGTAAAGGTTCAACCCTCGCTTTAGTAGTAGCTTTGACATCTGCAATATGTTGCTGCACGCCACTTAAATCGTCGAAACATCCGCAAAGCATTAGAGTTAAAGCTAAAGCAGTAAGAGGCCTAATCATTGCTGAACCTCCTTATACCGATACGTTTTTGCCACAACATTAAAACGTAAGCGATCATTTCCTTCCGCCGCAATAGCAAAATCATGCAAACTTACTATTCGTGGCAACTTTGCCACTTCACTAACAAAATTGCCAAATTGGTGGTAATCCCCAACTACTTCTATCTTGATAGGTAACTCAGTATAGAATTCTTTTTCTATTTCTGGTTCCCAATTGATGCGGATAAACGTCAAACCGCTAGTAGTACCAACATAGGTTATATCATCCAACAAACCCGGTGTTTCGTGAGTTGTAGGTAATTGCTTTAATAAAAATGAGAACGTTTGTTCCATTTCAAGCATTTGCTGTTTATATAAATCCAAATTAACGGCAGAAGCATATTTAGTCCGATATACCTGACGCAGCTCTATTTCCTTGTTCTGCGCAACAGCTAGTTCGTCAATTTTACTATCTACTAATAAAAAATAAGTAAGCGCTGACACCATAATGGCTAATATAGCTGCAAATATGAGTTTGACCACCAAAGGCCAAGAGCCCATGTTTTCAAAATCTAAATCGTTAATATCGATTTCTGACAAATTCAGGTTTAGACTCATTTGGCACCTCCTTTAGCGGCAGGAGCAACAGGGGCTTCGCCCTGTACAGCCTCAAAACCTTCAACTTTCAGGTGCATTTTAAAATTACTTAACAGGCTGGCACTGTCTTTACCCGCTTCAATAAATTCGAGCAGAGGACTGGCAAGTAGCTCAGAGTCATCAGCCTCCCTAAGTAAATTAGATAAGCGATTATTCGACTCGCTTCTACCCACTAGTAACAATGACGTCCCTTTCTTTTCTAGCTGTGTAAGATACACACCAGCAGGAACAGCTTGCGCAATTTCATCCATTATCTGTGTGCCAAGATTACGGCTGCCTTGTAACTGCTCGATCAGCGACATGCGTTGCTGCAAACTTTTCTTAGTGTCATTCAGCATACTAATTTCTTTTATTCGCTGATCTAATACCTTGATTTCATTCGCCAAGTAGTTATTACGCTGCATCTGGCCATCAATTCTGGCACTGTAAATCATATTGACTACAAAAATTAATAGAAAACTGAACATTGCCGTTGCAGTTAGTACGGTGAGATATTGCTTTTGCCGCTCTTTACGCGCTGCATCGCGCCACGGCAATAGGTTTATATATGCCATGACGAGAAACTCCTTAAGGCCAAACCGCTAGCAACCATTAATTGCGACGAATGGCGATTCAACTGATCACGGTCAACTGACGTCGCTACTTCCATCGATTTGAAAGGATTAGCGACCACGGTATGTATACCTAACTCGTCAATTAATAATCTATCAATACCTTCAATTAGCGCAGTGCCACCAGAAATGACCAGATAATCTACTGCATCTTTACCACTGCTGGTGAGGTACATCTGAATACCGCGCCTCACCTGTTGCAACAACATGGTTTGAAACGGTGCTAACACTTCGAACGTATAATTAGGGGGTAAATCACCTGACACTTTGGCAAGCTCAGCTTCTTCGTAACTCTTATTGTAGTATGACAGGATACTACGAGTGTATTGATCTCCGCCAAACACCTGATCTCGGGTATAAAGAGTCTTACCGTTCTCAATAATGCTCAACAATGTCATAGTTGCACCGATGTCTACCATCGCCACGACTTTACTGCTCGCATCATCTGGTAACTGCTTAAGACAAAGCTCAGCAGCACGACTCAAAGCATAGCTTTCAATGTCAATAACTTTAGCAGCGAAGCCACCATCATCAAGTGCAGCAACCCGGGCTTCTATACTTTCCGTTCTTGCTGCGCTTAATAGGACATTGACTTTCGAAGGATCAGATTCATTTACATCAAGCTTTTCAAAATCCAAACTGACTTCGTTGAGCGGATATGGAATTAGTGTGTCTGCCTCGACCTCGATCTGACTTTCCAGTTCAGCATCAGTTAAGGAGACATCCATAAAGATGACCTTACTAATAACTGTTGACCCTGAAACGGCAGAGGCAGCAAATTTCACAGACCTTGGGATCTTTTTACGGATTTTACTGAGCACGTTACCAACGGCCTCTATATCCTGGATCTCGCGATCTGACATGGCGCCTTTTGCCATTGGTTCTATGGCGACGGCTTCTACTTTATACACGCCATTATGCTGACTAAGCAGCACCGCTTTAACGGAGTGGGCACCGACATCGATACCGACCATCATGGGTGTTTGTTTACTGAACAGGCGATTTATCATAGCTTCCTGCGGCCAACTTATAGTTATGATTATAATTGTCTCATTGATAGCTTAGTCGCTAATTTTTGGCAAGAAAAAGCGTTTAAACTAAAGCTAATAAATATATACTAGCAGCGTTGTAAAGGAATTGGGAGTAAAAATTGGGGTTATTCAGTGTCTTGGGTTAAAAAACTTTTAATTCTTAGTCTGGTGTCGATCGTTTCGGGCTTGATTGTGATCGCAGCGATCTATTTTTACCTGAAAGATGAGCTGCCTGACGTAACTACTTTACAAGACGTTAGGCTACAAACACCGATGCAGGTGTTTACTGCTAACGGCGAGCTCATTTCCCAATTCGGTGAAAAACGCCGTATTCCACTTAAACTCGACGAAATGCCGCCTTTGTTAGTCGCAGCATTCTTGGCGGTGGAAGATACCAGATTTTATGAACATCCTGGTATAGACATTATTGGCATTTTCCGTGCTGCCACCGTAGTGGCTTCGTCAGGCGACTTTAGTCAGGGCGCAAGCACAATAACGCAACAGTTAGCCCGCAACTTTTTTCTTAGTCGTGAGAAGAAAGTGATACGAAAGATCAAAGAAATCTTTTTAGCCATTCATATCGAACAGTTACTCAGCAAAGATCAGATCCTAGAGCTCTATCTGAATAAAATTGAATTAGGCCAGCGTTCTTTCGGGGTTGGCGCTGCAGCTCAGGTTTACTTTGGTAAAACAGTACATGAATTAACTATCGATGAAATAGCAATTATTGCCGGATTACCAAAAGCACCATCGGCTTTAAACCCAGTGCGTTCAGCAACCAGAGCAAGGGCAAGGCGTAATGTTGTACTAGGCCGAATGTTAGAAACTGGCGTCATCGACAAGGCTACTTACGCCCAAGCCATCGCAGCGCCTGTTACCAGCCGTTTACACGGCGCTCAGATTACTGCATCGGCGCCTTATGTAGCGGAAATGGTGCGCCAAGAAATGGTTGCCCGTTTTGGTGAGGAAAGTGCTTATTCTGCCGGTTTACGCGTTTTTACGACCATAAATAGCACTCAGCAGGCGGAAGCAAAAAATGCACTACAGCAAAACTTATACGATTATGACGAACGTCACGGCTATCGGGGTCCAGTTGCAGAGCTTTGGCAGTCAGTACTAGTTGAAAACGATTCTGCTGAACCACAATTTGAACAGCAAAAAATGCTGGATAAACAACAAATTCTGTCTTATTTGGATCAACAAAGTAGCATTGAAGAACTAGTACCAGCTGTAGTCACTAGAGTTGATAGTCAGAACGCCACAGCCATCATTGCAGGCGGTCAGGAAGTACTCATTAACTGGGATGGCCTTAAATGGGCGCGCAGCTTTATAACAGATGAGCGTCAGGCTATAGCGCCTAAAACAGCTTTTGCCATAGTAAAACCTGGACAGCATGTTTTACTCAGACAACACCAGCAACAATGGCGCCTAAGCCAGGTTCCCTCTGCTAGTAGCGCCATTGTTGCTATCGATCCGCATAACGGTGCTATCCGCTCGCTGGTAGGCGGTTATAGTTTTAGCCAGAGCCAGTTCAATCGGGTTACTCAAGCTAAACGTCAAGTGGGCTCAAATATTAAGCCGTTCATTTATTCCGCCGCTTTAGAACACGGCCATACATTGGCAACCATAATGAACGATGCTCCCATTCACCAATGGGATAACAATGCTGGTATTGCATGGCGCCCGAAAAACTCGCCTGCAGTTTATGATGGTCCTATCCGGGTCCGCGAGGCGCTGGCGAAATCAAAGAACGTAGTGTCGGTCAGGTTGTTACGTGCCGTTGGTATCGACAATATGATTGCACATCTGCAACGTTTTGGATTCACCGCCAGTGATCTACCCCGCAATGAAACCTTGTCGCTGGGATCCGCTTCTTTAACACCGTTAGAATTAGTAACAGGTTATGCCGTATTTGCCAATGGCGGCTATTTAGTGCAACCCTACGTAATCGATAAAATTGTCGCTGAAGATGGTGAATTGCTTTTTCAACATACACCGCTTTTAGCAGCGTGTGGCAACTGTGACCAGCGCAGTAATGACGAGATGATACCTGACACCACCGAGCTCGATACAGAGCAACAGTTAGACCAATTACTTAATAACACTAGCATCGACCATGCTTCAGCAACGAGCGAATTGGCAGACTTAGGTATACCGTCAAATTATGCTGAGCAGGTTATTTCAGAGCAAAACAGCTTCTTAATCACTGATGCATTGAAAAGCAGTGTCTGGGGTGGCGGTAGCTGGGAACATGGCACCGGCTGGAATGGCACAGCGTGGCGTTTACAGAGCTTAAAGCGTCGAGACATTTCGGCAAAGACCGGCACCACCAACGATTCCAAAGACACCTGGTTTTCCGGCTTCACTCCCGATTTAGCTGTTACAGTATGGGTTGGCTTTGACGATGCAAACCGCAGCCTCGGCCGGGCATTGTGGCACGCGAATATGGGCCAACAACAAAGTGCCGGCACTGAGTCAGGTGCCAGAACAGCGTTGCCAGCCTGGCAAGCATACATGCGCAAAGCTCTTGCGTTGTATCCAGAGCAAGCTAAAAGCACGCCTACAGGCTTATCCTCTGTGCGTATAGACGTACAATCTGGCTTGTTAAGTCGACGTACTGATCACAGCAGTATCTTTGAGTACTTTAAACAGGGTACCGAGCCCACGCAGTATGTTACTAATAGTATTCAACAAATAAGTTTTGATGACATTCAAAACAAAAAAGCAGACGAAACGCAGACGGATGAAGTAGAACTGTTCTAAAAAAGCCCGCAATGTTCTGCGGGCTATTTTGTATTACGTTGTGCTGCTACGCCTGCTCAAACCACTGTTTAGCACCCGTTAATGCTGCCAGCACTTGTTGTGGTGCAGTGCCACCAAGCGCGGCGCGCTTTTGCAAACCGGCTTCAAGTTGCAATGCCGGATACACATCCTCGCCAATCAGCTTACTAAACTGCGTAAGCTCTGCCAGTGGCAAGGCTTCCAGCGCCAGTTGTTGCTTCGCTGCATGCACCACCAGCTCACCTACGACCTCATGGGCATCACGAAACGGCATGCCTTTACTGACCAGGTAATCCGCCAAATCGGTAGCATTGCTGTAACCGAGTTCAGCCGCCAGACGACACTGCGCTTCATTAACGCTTAAATGCGGCAATACCGTTGCCAGCACCAACAAAGACTGCTGCCAGGTAGCCATCAGATCAAAAAAGCCCTGCTTGTCTTCCTGCATATCTTTGTTGTAAGCCAGCGGCAAGCCTTTGAGTACGTGTAAAATAGCGACCAAATGCCCCACCACGCGGCCGGCTTTACCGCGCAACAACTCGAACACATCAGGGTTTTTCTTTTGCGGCATTAACGATGAGCCGGAGCTTATTGCATCGCCCAGTTTAAAAAAGCCGGCTTCACCGGAGCAAAAGAAAATGACATCTTCAGATAAGCGCGATAAGTGCGTCATACAGATACTGGCCGCAGCAGATAACTCTACTACGTAGTCACGGTCTGACACCGCATCCAGGCTATTCAGCGCTGCGCTGGCAAACCCCAACCGCTGTGCCAGTTGCTCACGGTCAACCGCCACTCCGGTGCCAGCTAAAGCGCCACAACCGAGCGGACAGACATCTAAGCGCGCTAAAGCATCATCTAAACGGCTAACGTCACGTTTAAACATCTCAACATAAGCCAGCGCCCAATGCGCCACTAATACCGGCTGTGCCCGCTGCAAATGGGTAAAACCCGGCATTACCGCGGTTCCGGCGCGCTCAGCAAAGGTTAACAAAGCGGCAATGGCACCCAGTAACGACTGACGCACATGTTGTGCATTCAATTTGCTCCATAAGCGTAAATCGGTCGCGACTAAATCATTACGGCTACGGCCGGTGTGCAGTTTTTTCGCTACCGCACCCAATTTGGCCGTTAACTGCGCTTCTACCCAACTGTGAATATCTTCCTCGCTGGTTTGCAGTGGCAGCTTTGCATCCGCCTCTATCGCCACGGCTAAATCGGCTAAACCGGCATCGAGCTGCGCCGCTTCATCGCTGCTGATAATACCGGCCTGCGCCAACTGCTGCGCCCAGGCACGCGAGGCCTGAATGTCCTGTTGTGCCAGCAAATAATCAAAGCTTAGCGAGTCGTTAAACTCGCGAAACTCAGCAAGGGTTGCTTCCTGAAAACGTCCGCCCCACATTGCCATAATAATTAACCCTTTTGTTGCTGATGCAGCGCGCGAATACGACTCGCCAGACTATACAAACGGATAAAGCCGGCAGCATCTTTCTGGTTGTACACTTCATCGCCCTCAAAAGTAGCAAAAGCTTCTGAGTACAGCGAGTTAGGTGAACGACGCTTGGCCACGGTAACATTACCCTTGTACAGCTTAATTACCACATCACCGGTTAATTGCTCAGCCAGCGCGGTAGCCGCCGCCAACAGTGCATCTTTTAACGGCGTGAACCAGCGGCCGTCGTACACCAGTTGGGCAAACTCCTGGCCGACTTCTTCGCGGTATTTCAGTGAGGCGCGGTCATACACCAGCGCTTCCAGGCCTTTTAACGCGGCCATTAAGATAGTACCGCCTGGCGTTTCATAGCAGCCGCGCGATTTCATACCCACCAGCCGGTTCTCGACAATATCAATGCGGCCAACGCCATGCTCAGAGCCAATTTCGTTTAACAGTTCAATAGCCGCTATCGGCGCCACAGCGTGGCCGTTAATTTTGCTCAGCTCGCCTTTATCAAAGCTCAGCTCAACATAGGCAGCATGATCAGGCGCCTGCTCCGGTGATTTGGTCCACATCCATACTTGCTCTGACGGTTCACACCAGGGGTTTTCTAACTCGCCGCCTTCGTGCGAGATATGCCACAGGTTAGCATCGCGGCTGTAAATTTTGGTGGCCGATGCCGTAGTAGGCACCTTTTTCTCGGCCAGGTAATCCAGCAGCGACTGGCGTGAATTAAACTGCCACTCGCGCCAGGGGGCAATAATGGTTAACTGCGGCGCCAGCGCCGCAAAGGCGCCTTCAAAACGTACCTGATCATTACCTTTACCGGTACAACCGTGACACAAGGCATCGGCACCCAGCTCCAGCGCTAATTTAACCTGAGCGCGGGCAATTACCGGCCGCGCCATAGAGGTACCCAATAAATACTGGCCTTCATACACGGCGCCGGTTTTCAGCGTCGGGTAAATCACTTCTTTGACTAACTCTTCGCGCAAATCGACGATATAGCAACTACTGGCACCGGAGTTAATGGCTTTTTGCTCGACACCGGCCAACTCCTCGTCGCCCTGGCCAACGTTAGCAACAAAGGCGATAACTTCGCAGTTATAGTTATCTTTTAACCACGGCACTATCGCCGAAGTGTCCAGACCGCCGGAATAGGCTAAAACGACTTTTTTGATACTCATAGTGTCCTCACGCAAATAAACTGATTAATACGGCATTCTGGGCATGCATGCGGTTTTCCGCCTGCAGTAAAACAAGTGACGCATCGCTGTCGAGTACCTCGCTGGTAACTTCGTGCTCACGGTGCGCCGGTAAACAGTGCATAAAATACTTTACTGCCAGCCGCTGCATTACGGCGGTATTGATCTGATAGGGTTTAAACACCCGCTCAATCTGCTGCGGGTCAGCCTTATCGCCCATCGACAACCAGGTATCAGTATAGATAGCATCGGCGCCGGCCGCGGCGGATAAATGCGGACTTAGCTCCAGCACGGCACCGGTGTCAGCAGCAATTTTTTGTACATTAAGCAGCACCTGGGCATCGGGTGAAAAGCCCTGTGGCGTAACCACTGTCATCTTCATACCACTAAGCGCAGCACCAATCATTAATGAATGACAGACATTATTGCCATCACCAACATAAGCCAGATGCACTTGGCTTAAATCGCCAAAGTGCTCTTTTAACGCTAGTAAATCCGCCAATGCCTGGCATGGATGATATAGATCGCTCAGCGCATTGATCACTGGCTTGTGACTGGCCTGCGCCAGTTGCTCCAGCGTTTGCTGCGAGAACACCCTTGCGACGATAGCATCAGTCCAGCAGGCCAGATTGCGGCCAAAATCGGCCACAGTTTCGCGTTTGCCCATAGCGCCATTTTGCTGATCCAGATACACACTATGGCCACCGAGCTTATAAATACCGACATCAAAACTGACACGGGTACGCAAGGAGGGCTTCTCAAAAATCAGCGCGATGCTTTTACCTGCCAGCGCCTGGGTGTATTTCTGCGGTTGCTGTTTTACATCCAACGCTAAATTCAGCAAATCGTTCAGCGTTGCCGGGCTTAATTCAGCCAGACTCAATAATTGGTTTAGTTTACTCATTTTCAGCTGACTTGCCGCCAATGCGGCATCCTTGTTTAAGGGACTAACAGACGATGCGCGTGCCTACTGCTTGCTGTCGCATCAGATTTAACAGATCTTGCGGGTGTTGCCAGCCCGCGACAGTAATACTTCGTCGCAGTGCCTGAGCGGTATCCAGTGCAGCATCCAGTTTTACTTTCATGCCGCCTTTAATTACGCCTTGTGTCACTAATTTTGCAGCTTCAGCACTGTTAAGCTCGCTTATCAATTTTCCTTCGCCATCTAAAATACCCGGCACATCGGTCAGCAACACCAGTTGCCCCTGTACCAGCTGACAAATCGCGGCGGCAGCTAAATCGGCGTTGACATTTAATAACTGGCCCAGCTCACCATGGCCAACAGAGCTGAACACCGGCGTAAAGTGGCCAGCCAGCAAATTTTGCAGTAAAGTGCCGTCTTGTGGTTTAGCCACGCCCACTGCACCTAATTTACTGTTAAGTTCAAAGCGGCAACTGTTGCCAGCCGATAAGGTTAAACCGACCGGTTTTAAACCCTGTAAAGCGGCGCGCGCTACCATATGCGAATTAACCGCACCGGCTAAGGCCCCGGCGATCACCGGCATTTGCTCCGCCGGGGAAATACGCTGGCCGTCGAGTTTTTCGGTGTGAAAGCCAAACTTTGCCAGCCATTGGTCAACCTGGTCGCCGCCGCCGTGTACCAGCACCAGTGGGTACTGTTGCTTTAATTCGGCACACACTGCCAGCAAGGCATCCAGCGCGCTGTCGTCCTGCAACAGGCGGCCACCCATTTTCAGTACCAGAGGCGTATTATTCATGGCTCACCCCCGCAAACAGTCCTGCCGTTTCCGGTTTGCCAAAGCGCACGTTAGCCGCCTGCATGGCCTGCGCTGCTGCACCTTTTAATAAGTTATCAATAGCGGATACTACCACCAGTTGCTCGCCATCCTGCTGCCAGTGAATATCGCAGTAGGGCGTACCGGCCACGTCTGCTACATTGGGCGAATGCGACACTAAGCGCACCAACGGTTTACCGTTATAATCGTTATTAAAGGCAGCAGTAACTTGCTCTGCCGATACGCCAGCTTTCAGCGTCACGACGCTGGTGGCCAGGATGCCGCGTTTAAAATTGCCCAGATGCGGCGTAAATACCACTTTGCGGCCTAAATTTTGCTCTATCTCCGGCCGGTGACGGTGTTTAAAAAAGCCGTAAGCATTTAAGCCAACTTCACAAAATGAGGTGCTAAGTGCAGCCTTACGGCCGGCACCGGATACGCCGCTGGTGGCGTTAATTACTGGAATGCAGTTATCTGCCACTAAACCGGCTTTAAGCAGTGGTAACAGCGCTAAAGTACAAGCAGTGGGATAACAGCCCGGCACCGAAATTAACCGTGGCAATGGCGTACTCTGCCATTCCATTAAGGAATACACAGCCTCTTCTAACAGTTCAGGATGCTGATGTTCATAGCCGTAATATTGTGGGTATAACTGCGGCTGCTTTAAGCGAAATGCACCGGATAAATCCACCACATCTATGCCCTGCGCTAATAATAACGGAGTTACCGCTTCACTGGCTTCGTGTGGCAAGGCTAAAAAAGCCACATCAATTTTGCCGTTTAAGCCTGCAGCCAGCTCGTCGGTCCACGGCTGCACCATGACGTCCAGTTGCTGTTTATAACGTGGGTAAAGTGACGAGAACGGCTCTGCCGCCCGACCGGCCGACGCATAAGCGCCCACCAGCTCAAAATAAGGGTTACGCGCTAAAATTACTGCCAGCTCGGCACCGCTGTAACCGGCGGCGCCTAATACAATGCTGCGCACTAAAGAAGAAGATTGGTTTGTTGATAACATCGATTACGGCTCTCGAACAATAAATAACGTATAGGTATAGCACGAAACAGCCGCTAGTGTAGAACGGCCGCCATGCAGTTTCAAGAATTATTATGCTGATTTTGTGAATTTTTATTTGGCCTAGGTTTCTGACCGTTTTATCACAGCGCTACATCTACCCTGTTGCGACCACTTTGCTTAGCTTGATACAGTGCACTGTCGGAACGTGACAGCAATTTATCGTGTGGTACTTCACCAGCAAACTGTGCAACTCCCAGACTGATACTAATATGCAAACCTGCAGCAAAAGCAGAGCAGTCAATTTGCATAACAGCTTTACGGATGCGTTCACAAATATCCTGTGCCACTACAATGTCTGTATTGGGTAGCAGTAAGGCAAACTCTTCACCGCCCCATCGCGACACGGTGTCGTCCTGGCGGCACTGCGTACTAATTTCTGCCGCGACTAGCTTTAGTACCTCATCACCGATACTGTGACTATAGCGGTCGTTTACCTGTTTAAAATGATCGATATCCATCAACACCAGGCACAATGGCAAGTTACTCCGCTTTGAACGTGCACATTCCCGAGCTAAAGCTTCATCAAAAGCACGTCGATTTGGTAAGCCGGTCAGAGCGTCCAATCTAGCTTGTTGCTCAAACTCTTGTGCTTGTTGCTTAATTTGTGTCAACAGTGCTGACCGTTCCTGATCGATAGCTTGCAAATGATCGGCTTGCTGTTGTAATTTCAGAGTTTTTTCAGCCACTTGCAACCGAAGAAGCTGTTCACTACGCTGCAACGCATTAAAACGCCAGCGCAACATTGCTAAAGCTAATAAAATTATCGTCGCCATAATGGCCAGCCAGAAATCCACTCTTTGCCAGTAATAGGGTAAAATAGTGAAGTTCACATGCGCCTCTTGCCGACTCCAGCCGCCCTGAGGATAAGCCGCAGCAACGCGTAATTGATAATCGCCAGGCGGTAAATTAGTGTATTCAGCAGTGTTGTGGCTGCCACGGTCTATCCAATCTTCATCAAAACCAACAAGCTGGCTACGGTATTGAATACGTTGTGGCATAACGAAACCTAAACCAGCGAAAGCAAACTCCAATCTATTGGCACCAGGGGCAATAACAATACCTTGCCTGAGCACAGCCTCTGCACCGTTAACGCGAAGACCTTCGATCACAACAGGTGGAATATGAGTGGCGAAGCGTCGCAGGATTCCGGGCTGTACCCAACTAACCCCCTTAGAGGTAGCAAACCACACCGTACCGTCTTGTGCTAACGTTGCTGCCGCCATAGAGCCGCCGTTTGCTTGCGCACTTTGCATGCCGTCACTTTCGCCAAATAGCTCGTAGTGCAACTCCTGCTGCAAACCACTTAGCACACCCGCAAGATTATCGCGCTCTAGCCGCAATATGCCGCGGTTGCTGCTAATCCACAAATTATGGTTAACATCCAGCACCGCTTGGAATAACTTGTCGAACGGCAAACCTACTTTGCGACCGAGCATACTCAGCCGTCCGTCAGCAAAATGATAAGCAACCAAACCTCGGTCGGTGGTCATCCACAACAAGTTTTGCTGCGGATCTGGTGTAAAACCAAACGCATACTCAGCCCCATCAAGCGCACTAAAATCCAATGCTGTAATGCTACCATCTGTTTGCATAATGGCTACGCCGCCACCGGTACCAATGAATAATCGCCCATCACTGTGTTGATACAGCGCCATAATAAAGAGGGCGGGTAAACCATGCTCTGTACCGTATGCCTTAGTTGCGTCTTTGGTAACAAAATTCAGTCCCTGCGCCGTACCAACCCAAACTCCGTCAGTTAATGGCAACACGGCACGAACTTCATTTGCTAACAGGCCATTGTCACGCTGTAACTTTTGCACTATTTTTCCATCGCGCCACAATAAAGCGCCATCGGTATAGGTGCCAATCCAGACACTGCCATCAGCCGTTTCACTTAAACTCAACACAGATTGACCGCGGCTATATGCTGATATATCTAAGCGCTCTATTGTTTGGCCTACTATCCGACTTAACCCCTGACTACTGCCAACCCAAATACTTCCATCACTGTGCGCCAGGACTGCCCGTGTATAATCACCAGCTAATCCACGCTCTGCGGTGTAAGTCACAAAAGGAGCTTCGCGTAAGCGAAATAAACCGCCATTAGTACCAACCCAAATACTGTTTTCCCGGTCTTGATACAAGGATAAAATGCGGTTGTTGGGTAAGCCTCCGTCAATCGTAAGTTGCTCCAGCACACCGTCAGTCAAACGTAGCAGCCCCCGGTCCGTGGTACCCAGCCAAAGTTCATTGTTGCGCAGCAGCAATGCTGACACTGGCTGCTCAGACAACTCTGGTTGAACCAAATGGCTTTGACCGTTTTGCCACTGATATAACCCACGCTCCGTGCCGACTAATACTGTATCGTCGCGTTGCAACAAGGCAAAAACCGGAACTGGCGGAATATCGGGGATAGTGTGGATAGTTGTCGGGGTATCGGGATAAATAACTGCCAATCCACGGCCAGAGCCGATCCATACGCGACCGGCTGGATCGACTAATAATGAATGCACTATGTCACTGGGTAAGCCCTGCTCACTGGTAAAATGCAACCGGCTACCATCAGCCTGCTGATAAAACAGCCCTTGCCCTTCACTGGCCAGCCAGTAACCACCGTGCTGGTCCTGCTTTACATCATTTAGCAGCACATTCAATTGTGGCCAATGCCGCCAACCTGTAGTTGAACGTCGCACAAAACCGCCACGTGAGCCAACCACCAATAAAGCACCGTCATTGTCCTGGTGAATAGCACGAACACCCGAGTCTGGTAATCCGGTGTCAGTTCCGCGTCCTTTAAGAGCGAAATTGCGGCCGTTAAAGCGTGCCAAACCTTCCCAGGTAGCCACCCAAAGATAGCCGTCATCACTTTGATTGATACTGTTTATGGTGTTGTGTGGCAAACCGTCGCGGGTGGTCCAGCTTTCCTGAAAGTAGTTGGATAATTTTATCGCAGGTTCGGCAGTGGCATCAATGCTGGTTATCAGCATTAATGTGAACAACGCTGGGTATAGCATAAGGTAACTACTGCAACTGACAGTACAGCGCCAGTTTATAATCCAATGCATATCACTCTGTCCTAGCTCAATAAGCAAATGCTAAAGCACCACCACGGACCAGAGTAGCTTAATTTTCAGTCGCCGCCAAGCGTAACTAAAGTCGATAACCATATAGTAGTGCCTGCCTTGGGCAGGCGTTGCCATACTGCGTTACAGCGCTAGTTGAGGTCGCACACCCAGTAAATGACAGATCGCATAGCTAAGCTCGCTGCGGTTAAGGGTGTAAAAATGGAAATGATCTACGCCCTCACGGCTAAGCACTTTTACCATCTCCATAGCAATATTTGCGGCCACCAGGTTGCGCGTGGTAGCGTCATTGTCCAGGCCTTCATAGGCTTTGTGCATCCACTGAGGTACGGCCACATTGGTAAGGCCGGCAAATTTCCTCAGTTGCTGGAAATTGGTTACCGGCAAAATACCCGGAATAATGTCCACATCAATACCAATGGCTGCACAACGATCGCGGTAGCGCAGAAACTTTTCCGTATCAAAGAAAAACTGCGTAATAGCGCGAGATGCACCGGCATCGGCCTTACGTTTTAAATTCAGCAAATCAAATTGCGCATTCGGCGCTTCCGGGTGCACTTCCGGATAGGCCGCTACCGAGATATCAAAATCGGCCACAGAGCGCAGTATTTCCACCAAATCTGCTGCATACAGGTCAGGTTTAGACGTGCTGCCGGGCGGCAAATCGCCACGCAGTGCGACGATATGGCGAATACCGTTTTGCCAATAGTCTTTGGCAATTGCAATTAAATCGTCTTTGCTCGCATCAACGCAGGTTAAATGCGGTGCCGCAATTAAACCGGTGCGCTGCTTAATCGATTTTATAATGTCATGTGTACGGTCTCGCTCGCCGGAATTAGCACCGTAGGTTACCGAGACAAAAGACGGTGCCAGCGGCGCTAGCCGTTCTATCGATTGCCACAGCGTTTGCTCCATCTGCGGCGTTTTTGGCGGAAAAAACTCAAAACTGACGTTAACCTTGCCTTCCACATCCTGCAGGTTACGGTTTATTGCTTCTAAATATTGTGCATTTGCAAATGCCATAACGACTCTCTTTTACTACGTCAGTGGGGCCGGCAAGGTTGCCGGGCCAATAAGTTGATGAATTAATTGCGCCAGGTCGGCATGCAAGCCACCTGCCGTTACTACCCGACCTGCTCCCGGGCCTTTAAGCACCAGTGGATTATCGCAATACCAGAGCGAACGGATCACAAAAACGTTGTCACACGGCGCTATCGCCGCCAACGCATGGTCAGCGCTCACCTGTTTCAAGGCCACGGTCGCGCACACTTTGCCCTGCTCAAGCTTAAGGCTGGCAACATAACGCAGCACCTTGCCTGCTGCCTTTGCCGTGGCAAACAGCTGCGCCAAAACATCATCTAATGTTGCCCGCTGTGGCCAAAACTGCTGCCAACTGTCTTGCTCTAACCCAGCCGGTAGCAAGGGTTCTAATGCAATATCATCCAGCTCCAGTGTTAGCCCCAACTCCCGCGCCAACACCAGCAATTTGCGCTGTACGTCTTTACCGGACAAATCATCACGCGGGTCTGGTTCAGTTAAGCCGGCTTGCTGCGCTTGCAGCACAAACTCAGAAAACGGCTTACTACCATCGTATTGGCACAATAACCACGACAGCGTGCCGGAGAAAATACCACTGACTTCATCAATGCTGTCACCGGCGCTAAGCAATTCCTGCAAAGTACGCTGCACCGGAATACCAGCACCGCAGGTGGTGTTACTCAGCCATTGCCGCTGGTATTGTGCCAGGGCGCGCTTAATCTGCTGATATTCCGTGCCCGGCAGTGTTACGCCTTGTTTATTGGCACTGATAATATCGCAGCCAGCAGCTATAACCGCCGGGTATAGAGTTGCAAACTCGCGGCTGGGCGTAATATCCACCAGCACTTTCGGTGCTGGCAGCGCCTGCAGATAAGCCGCCAGCTGTTGTGCATTCCAGGCAACACCTGCAGCCAACGCCGCTTGCCAATTACTCACCGCAATGCTGTCACTCAGTGCCGCACGGCGTGAATTAACTACCGCCGCCAGGTTAAGTTTAAGCTTAGCGTCAAAACGTTGCTGCTGCGCCCCCAGCATGGCGAGAAACTCCGCGCCAACATTGCCGGTGCCGGCCACAACAATTTGCAGCACCGGCTGCGGTTGAATTAAACAGCGGTGCAATTGCTCCAGCGCGTCGTCAGGCAGCGGCGCGGCCAACAACCAGATCAGCTGCTGCGTGCTTTCATAACGGTGCAGTACGCCCTGCTGCTGCAATAATTGCTCTGCCGTATCAGTATGCGCGACAGCATCAGATTTTAACCACGCCAGCGCGTAATAACGCTGCGTATCCCACACCGCATGAATATTTAACCCAGCCAGATAGTCCAGTGCCTGTTCAGCGCATACCGCCGGCAATAACCAGCATAGATTATCGCCCTGCTGCGGCAGCTCAATCACCGGTTGCTGCAACTCCAGCGTCAGTTGTGCTGCGCTTACGCTGATATCCTGATGTAAGGTTAATAAGGTGACGTTATCCAGTTCAGTGATAAAGCCCTGCTGCTGCGCTTTTTCTTGCGCAGCACACTCCTGTGCCGCAGTGTCCTGCTGCACCACCCGACAACCGGCGTGTTGCGGCTGATAACTACTGCGCACCAGCAGCGCCGTGGCGGTACCGGTTAACGGTGACAAGGTACGGGCATGCAATACCGGATTACCCAGCTGCGCCAGCTGACAAGCTTGCTGCCAGCTAACCTGACTATACGGCAGCGCTGCTTTTACCTTGCGCGGATCGGCGCTGTAAATGGCTTTTACGTCGGTCCAGATAGTCACTTCAGTGGCATTGACCAAAGCACCAAGCAAGGTAGCGGAATAATCACTGCCATTGCGGCCCAACGTAATACTGCGGCCTTTGTCATCGCGGGCAATATAACCGGTAACGACATGTATCCGTTCAGCTTGTGTCAGGCCGGTTAACAATGCAGCCGACGCTGTCCAGTCCGGCTGATGCTGCTTTAACCGCAGAAAATCGCGCGCATCCAGCGCAGCAGCATTAAAGCCGCGCTGTTTCAGTACTTCACTTAATAACAACGCTGATAAACGCTCACCAATAGCCAGCACATCATTATGCTGTTGCTTTGCCAGCGCATCAGGCACTGCCGCCAGCCATTGCTGCAATTGCTTTATCACCAGTACTGCAGCATCAGCCGTCAGCGCCTGTTGCACTAACGCCGTTAGTTCGGCTTGCAGTGCAGCCAGGGCAATATCGCGGGCTTGTGTCTCTGTGGCAGCAGTAATATTCAGTAAGGCATCTGTGGTATCACCCGGCGCCGACACCACTACCCACAGCGCTTGATGATGGTTTTGTTGTTGTAAAATATCCGCCACCGCTGCAAAACGCTGCGCATCGGCTAAGCTGCTGCCGCCAAATTTATGCACCTGCGCTGGCGCGTGCTGTTGTGTTTTTAGCTGAGCTTGCATAATCAATTACCAAAAAGCGCGAAGTGCCGGATTTATCCGAAACTGCTGTTGTTCATTGGATGGCTTAACGACTTTACCGACACTACCGGTTCTATCAGTCTGCTGACTTGCCTCTGCCACGGCGTTAAATGCCTGCTGCAAATCTGCCAGCAAGTCATCACTATTCTCAATGCCCACCGACAAACGAATTAAGGTCGGGCCTATGCCCGCTGTCTGTTGCGCTTTGGCATCCATCGAGGCATGCGTCATAGTGCCAGGGTGGCAAATCAGGCTTTCAATACCACCAAGCGACTGTGCAAGGGTAAATAAACGCAGCGCAGAGAAAAATACCGGTAACAAAGCCGCATCAGCGGCTAAATCAAAACTACACATAGCGCCAAAACCACTTTGCTGCGCTTTGGCAATGGCATGCCCGGGGTGCTCTGGCAAGCCGGGGTAATATACTTTGGCCACCAGTGGTTGTTTCGCCAGAAAATCGACCACCCGGGCGGCATTATCTTGCTGCAGACGAATACGCGGCTCCAGTGTGCGCAAGCCGCGTAGCGTCATATAGCTGTCAAACGGCGCACCGGTAATGCCTAAGCAATTGGCCCACCACTTTAGCTCGTCACCCAGTTGCAGGCTGTTGCACACCAATACACCGCCGACAATATCGCTGTGGCCGTTAATATATTTAGTGGTGGAGTGCACCACGATGTCGGCGCCCAGCGCCAGCGGCTGTTGTAGTACCGGCGACAAGAAGGTGTTATCGACCACTACCAGCGCCTGTAGCTGTTTCGCCAACTGACATACTGCACGCACATCGGTAATTTGTAATAACGGGTTCGACGGTGTTTCCAGCCAGATCATTTTCGGTGCGGCTTTACTTATTTGGTCTGCCCAACCGGCTTGCTGAAAATTCACCACTAACAACTTAAAGGCGTTTTTACGCTGGGCTAAGTTGGTAAATAAGCGGTAGCTGCCACCATAACAATCGTGCGGGATCACTAAGGTGTCGTTCGGTGTAAGCAGTTGCAGTGCCAACAGGCAGGCTGACATACCGGTACTGGTAACAATAGCCTTTACGCCACCTTCCAGCTCGGCCAATGTTTCGCCCAGCAAGTCACGTGTCGGGTTGTTTGAGCGCGAGTAATCATATTGGCCCGGTTGCTTAAAAGCGGCTAATTCGTAGGTTGAGGTCAGATATAGCGGTGGTGTAACCGCTGAAAAAGCGGTGTCCTGGGCAATACCTGCTCTGGCAGCGATAGTTGCGACATGACGCTTTGACATGGTGAGACCTCATTTAGATGTTTAGACGTCTAAAAGTATAATGATAGAAAAACAGATGTCAAACCATTTAGCCGTCTATAATGATTATTTGTTGCACACTATTTGACTGAGCGGCATAACACGATAGAATTTCGCCACTTGCGCAAGCAATACAACATAATGACTAATACAAGGTAACCATATGGCTAAGTGGAATGGGGAATATATTCACCCGTACGCGGAACACGGTAAAAAATCAGAACTGGTAAAAAAAATCACCGTATCTATTCCGCTGAACGTATTAAAGGTGCTAACTGACGAGCGCACCCGACGCCAGGTGAACAACCTGCGACATGCGACAAACAGCGAATTGTTGTGCGAAGCGTTTTTGCATGCCTTTACCGGCCAGCCACTGCCAGCAGATGAAGATTTGCGTAAAGACAACCCGCACCAAATTCCGGCAGAAGTACGTCAGATCCTTACCAGCATGGGCAAACCTATTCCGGTGATCATTGAAGCCGATAGCGACGAAGAATAAACTTTTGCGTTAAAAAACCCGCCAGCAGGCGGGTTTTTTTGTTTAATACCGGTTAAGCACCGTAATAGTTATCAGGCAGCGGGATACGTGCTACGCCTGATGCCACAGCTGCCTCAGCCACCGCTTTAGCGACTCTTGGTAGTAACCGTGGATCCATCGGCTTAGGGATGATATAAGTTTTACCAAAATTCAGTTCATTCACTTTAGCGGCTGTAAGAACTTCTGCCGGCACAGCCTCTTTGGCGATAGCGCGAATGGCATTAACTGCAGCCAGTTTCATTTCATCATTAATCACGCTAGCGCGGACATCTAGTGCGCCACGGAAAATAAAAGGAAAACACAGCACATTGTTTACCTGGTTTGGATAGTCTGAGCGGCCGGTTGCCATAATAATATCAGTACGCACCGCATGCGCCAGCTCAGGCTTAATTTCCGGATCCGGGTTAGAACAAGCAAAAATAACCGGCTTTGCTGCCATTAATTGCAGCGCTTCCGGCGGAAGCACATCAGGGCCAGAGACGCCGACAAACACATCGGCACCAGCTAAAGCATCTTCCAGAGTGCGCTTATCAGTATTGTTAGCAAACAACAGCTTATACTGGTTTAAGTCATTACGTCGGGTATGGATAACACCTTTGGTGTCTAACATATAAATATGCTCACGCTGGGCGCCACATTTAATCAACAGTTCCATACAAGCAATAGCAGCCGCACCTGCTCCCATACAAACGATAATCGCACTCTTAATATCTTTACCCTGAATTTCCAACGCGTTCAGCATACCAGCAGCTGTTACAATAGCAGTACCGTGCTGATCATCATGAAACACCGGAATTTTGCAGCGTTTGATCAATTCTTTTTCAATTTCAAAGCACTCAGGCGCTTTGATATCTTCAAGGTTTATACCGCCAAAAGTGTCGGCAATATTGGCGACAGTATTAATAAACTCTTCAGTGGTACGGTGTGTTACCTCTATATCAATAGAGTCCAAGTTGGCAAAACGTTTAAACAGCAGCGCCTTACCTTCCATTACCGGCTTCGAGGCCATAGGGCCTAAATTACCCAGCCCCAAAATAGCCGTACCATTGGTGATCACGGCAACCAAATTACCTTTAGCGGTGTATTTGTATACGTTATCAATATCAGCTGCGATTTCCCGCACCGGCTCTGCTACCCCCGGGCTATATGCCAGTGCTAAGTCGGTGACCGTTTCTGCCGGCTTACTGATCTCAATACTGATTTTGCCTGGTTTGGGTTCTGCGTGGTAGCGCAGTGCTTGCTCTTTGAAATCTGACATCTGTTTTATCCTGCCGTTTATTGTAGGGTGTGGCGCAACGTTATAATTCTTGGGTCACGCTTGCGGGAGGCTTATTCTAAAGACCAGCTAAGACGAAGAGAACCAGAATCAGTCTGATCGTACCAGCGCAAAACTTTGACCAATGCCATACCACTTTAGTCGCAACGCCTGTTGTTATAACAACAAAACAGGCTAACGCCAAGAGACGTCTGGCCATCTGAATTGCAGATATGGCACAGAGTTGAATACAGATGTTACTACGACCGCATAATCATGCCGCACTAACGGAGAAGCTCGTGTTAACAGTGGGGATAATACGGTGAACCAGGCAAGGGTAACAGGATGAAATAAATCAACTATTTGTCGCTAACCAGCTTGTTATTGCCGCAATTACCGGAGCACAACAAAGGCATAAAAATATTTTTTAAATTGATAGTGATTATTAGTGTAAAAAACCAACTAATTTTAGGCGAAAAAAAAGCACCCGTGGGTGCTTTTTTCTGTTTTGCTGTAGCTGGACCGATTAACGGTTGCCCAGAACAGAGAAACGTTTTTTGAAGCGATCTACACGGCCGCCTACGTCTAACACTTTTTGCTTACCGGTATAAAATGGGTGGCAAGCAGAGCAAACGTCTAAGTGAATGTCTTTACACAGTGCAGACTTAGTTTTGAATGCATTACCGCAAGTACAGGTTGCAGTAATTTCTTTATATTCTGGGTGAATACCTGGTTTCATGGTTTACCTCGTTAGGCCGTATCGCTATCTGGTCAAATTATTGCCAGACACCATACGTAATTACAGTTAATTAAGGGCGCGTAGCTTAATAGATAGTGCTTAAAGTTGCAATAGCTTCATTGCTTGACGGATATATTTTGTTTTACTTGGCATTTAACCAGCCTGTCCTTACACTTAAACGCTGCTTTATAACGGAAACCTGCTGTGATTGTAGTGCGAGTGGCCCTGCCGGTGCCGCTAAGACAACATTTTGATTACCTTATTAGTCCCGGGTATACCCCTCAGCCTGGGTGCCGGGTATTGGTGCCGTTTGGCAACCGAAAACTGGTAGGATTAATTTGGCAGTTGTCCCCACCAGACAGCTACGATACCAGCAAGTTAAAGCCGGTTATCAGCTTACTTGACAATGCGCCTGTGCTACCCGTTTTACTGTGTCAGCTGTTAAGTTTTGCTGCTGACTACTACCATCATCCGCTGGGTGAGGTGTTAATTAGCGCACTTCCTGCTTTACTGCGGGAAGGTCGTAATCTCAACGATTATCAACCCAAAGCATACTGTTTAACCGATGCAGGTAAACAACTTAATCCATCTGCTTTAAAGCGCTCACAGAAGCAACATGCGCTCTGGCAGGCACTGCAAGCAAATGGCCTGAGCGAGTCGGTGTTGCGCCAGCAACATAGCCGGACCACCTTAAAACAGCTACTGGATAAAGACCTGGTAGAAGAGCAACTGGTTCCGGCTTCCCCCTTCACACCGCCTGCCGCCCCAGCAAGTGGTTTACGGCTAACTAACAATCAGGCACTTGCCGTTGCTGCTGTTGTTCAGGCTTTTGGTCGCTTTGAGCGTTTATTACTAGAGGGTGTTACCGGCTCAGGCAAAACAGAAGTCTATCTGCAAAGCATTGCCAGCCTGTTATGCCAGCGACAGCAGGTTTTGGTTATCGTACCGGAAATCGGTTTAACGCCACAAACCTTAGCACGATTTCAGGCGCGCTTTGATGTACCGGTATTGTGCTGGCATTCAGCACTAAGCGATAGCGAACGCTTACATTGTTGGTTACAGGCAAGTAGCGGTGCCGCCGCTATTATTGTAGGTACCCGCTCCGCCTTATTTTTACCATTTTGGCGCCTCGGCCTGATCATTATTGATGAAGAACACGATCAATCTTTAAAGCAGCAAGACGGATTTCGTTATCATGCCCGTGATTTAGCGATTAAACGTGCAGCATTGCAGCATTGTCCCATACTGCTGGGCTCCGCCACCCCTAGTCTGGAAAGCTTGCACAACGCCCTCACCAAGCGTTTCATTCACTTGCCGCTACCAGACCGTGCAGCAGGGCAAGCGTTACCCACATTTGAACTGGTCAATTTAAAGCAACAGGTGCTGCAATTCGGTCTGGCGAGCCAGACCCTGGCTAAAGTGAAGCACCAACTGACACTGGGACATCAAGTCATGTTGTTTTTGAACCGGCGTGGCTTCGCCCCGGCACTTAGTTGCCAGGAATGTGGCTGGTTAACAGAATGTCACCGCTGCAGCGCTTTTACTACATATCACAAGCAAAGCAGGCAACTGGTATGCCATCACTGCGGCGCCAGCAAAGCGATACCACGTCAATGCGGTGGCTGTGGTAGCACACAGTTAAAACCGCTGGGCCAGGGTACCGAACAACTGGAAGAAAACTTACAGCGACTGTTTACCAACATCGCTATTACCCGGCTTGACCGCGACAGCACCCGGCGCAAAGGTGCATTAAACGAAGCGCTGGAAGATATTCATCAGCCCGGTGCCAGGCTTATAGTTGGCACTCAGATGCTGGCAAAAGGACATCATTTTCCCAATGTAAGCCTGGTGGTGATTGTTGATGTTGATGCAGCCCTGTACAGCAGTGATTTTCGCGCACCAGAGCAATTGGCACAGCTACTCACTCAAGTTGCCGGCCGTGCCGGGCGCGGCAGCATTGGAGGTAACGTGTTGCTGCAAACCCAGTACCCTGACCACACGTTACTGCAGGATATTATCCAAAATGGCTATGCGTCTTTTGCTCGCAGCGCACTGTCAGAGCGAAAGCAAACACGCTTGCCGCCTTATCAGCATCTCGCCCTGTTTAGTGCAGAGGCACATCAATCTGAGCAGTGCCAACAGTGGTTACAGCAACTCGCTGACTGCGCCAGCCAGCACCCGGCACTGCAACTGCTGGGGCCTATTCCTGCACCTATGGAGCGTCGGGCAGGCAAGTATCGCTGGCAGTTGCAGCTATACAGCCCCGCACGCAGCAACATGCATCTGGCATTGGATGCACTGCTGCAGCACATTAGCAGCTGGCCACTTAGCCGACGCATCAAGTGGCAATTGGATGTTGATCCGACAGATCTGACCTGAGCCAGCCGGTTATGTTTCTTTTTTTGCCCAACCTTGTAGAATAGCGCTCAACAAGAAGTAAGAGTTTTTATCCCCTTATGCCCCAAAAAGATTACGTTAAAGCCGGCCGGCCAAAGGCCAAGCCCGCCAGCAGGCGCCCCAGCAGAGCAAACAATAAAGCGGCGGCATCTTCGCCGGCAAAACCCTGGCTGCTGATTGTAATAACCACATTGCTGGCGAGTGGCTTTATTTATTTTCTCTGGTTTCTCAATCAGCAACCAACGGTAAACCCTGTGCCAGCAAAAGCTGCCAGCCAACCGACTAAAACAGATGAGTTGCCGGTAAAACCCACAACTGAACCGTACCAATACATCACCGAGTTGGAAAATAAAGAAGTTACCGTTGAAGTAGCCGAGCAACAACAATCTGCAGGTCCCTACCAAATGCAATGTGGCTCATTTCGCGTCGAACAGCAGGCTGAAACCATGAAAGCGCAAATTGCCTTTGCCGGCTTCGCTTCACAAGTCAGGCGCACTGAAGGCAACAATGGTGTCTGGTTCCGGGTGGTATTGGGTCCATACGAGTCCAAGCGCAAAGCCACTGCAGATATGAACCGCCTGCGTCAGCAAAATATCAATACCTGCCGGATTTGGAATTGGACTTGAAAAGCGCCAGCAACAGCCACACTTAAGCGGTAAGTTAATCACGCCATAAGGCTTATTCATGACTACTATCGTTTCAGTTCGCCGCGACGGCCATGTTGCTATCGGCGGTGATGGCCAGGTTTCACTGGGTAACACCGTAATGAAAGGCAATGCCCGCAAAGTACGCCGCTTGTATAACAATAAAGTCATCGCCGGTTTTGCTGGCGGCACTGCCGATGCCTTTACATTATTTGAACGCTTTGAAGCCAAACTTGAGCAACATCAGGGCCATCTGATGCGTGCCGCTGTTGAACTAGCCAAAGACTGGCGTACCGACCGCATGCTACGAAAACTTGAAGCTTTATTGGCTGTAGCCGATGCAAATACATCGCTTATTATTACCGGAAATGGTGATGTGGTGCAGCCCGAACACGACCTCATCGCTATTGGTAGTGGTGGCCCTTATGCACAAGCCGCAGCCACCGCCTTGCTACAAAATACCACCCTTAGTGCGCGCGACATTGTGGAGAAAAGCCTTACCATCGCCGGTGACATCTGCGTGTACACCAATCAGCATCAGACCATTGAAGAATTATAAGCAGGTACCCTTATGTCTGACATGACACCTAGAGAGATCGTACACGAGCTGGACCGCCACATAATCGGCCAGAACAATGCAAAGCGCGCGGTAGCTATCGCACTGCGTAATCGCTGGCGCCGCATGCAGCTGGACGCAACCTTGCGCCAGGAAATTACGCCGAAAAACATTCTGATGATAGGGCCAACCGGGGTGGGTAAAACCGAAATTGCCCGCCGTCTGGCTAAGCTAGCCAATGCGCCGTTTATTAAAGTTGAAGCTACCAAATTTACCGAAGTGGGTTATGTCGGCAAAGAGGTCGAGAGCATCATTCGCGATCTTACCGATAGCGCAGTAAAAATGTTTCGTGAGCAAGCTATAGAGAAAAACCGTTTTCGGGCTGAAGAGGCGGCAGAAGAGCGTATTCTGGATGTATTATTGCCACCGGCCAAAGACAACACCTGGGGTGAAACAGATAGCAAACCTACTACTGAAAGCAATACCCGGCAGATTTTTCGCAAAAAACTACGTGAAGGCCAACTGGACGACAAAGAAATAGAACTTGATCTGGCGCAAGCTAATATTGGCGTTGAAATTATGGCGCCTCCAGGTATGGAGGAAATGACCTCTCAGCTACAAAGCATGTTTCAAAACCTGGGCAGTGAGAAAAAGAAAAAGCGTAAGCTTAAAATCAAAGATGCCTTAAAGCAGCTAATCGATGAAGAAGCCACAAAGCTAGTGAACCCGGAAGAGCTCAAAGCAGCTGCATTGGATGCCGTTGAACAAAACGGCATAGTGTTCCTCGACGAAATTGACAAAATTTGTAAGCGTGGCGAAACCAGTGGCCCGGATGTATCCCGTGAAGGTGTGCAACGTGATTTACTGCCCTTAATTGAGGGCTGTACGGTAAATACCAAGCACGGCATGGTTAAAACGGACCATATTTTATTTATTGCCTCTGGGGCATTTCAGATGAGCAAACCATCCGACTTAGTGCCAGAGTTACAAGGCCGTTTACCGATCCGCGTAGAACTGGAAGCACTAACTGCAGCCGACTTTGAACGCATCTTAACCGAGCCAAAAGCATCATTGACCGAACAATCTATCGCTATGCTGGCGACTGAAGGTGTGCAGTTAAGCTTTAGCGCCGACGGCATTAAAAGTTTGGCTGCAGCAGCCTGGCAGGTGAATGAAACCACAGAAAACATTGGCGCGCGCCGGTTATATACGGTGATGGAGCGCCTATTGGAGGAAATATCCTATGATGCTGCAGACCATGCCGGCGAGCACATTCTGGTTGATGCCGCCTATGTGGATAAACACCTGGGTGCATTGGTAAAAGATGACGATTTAAGCCGGTTTATTCTATAGCAATGCAACAATCAAAACCTACAGCAGTGCAGGTAACCCAGCTGCATTATCATCAACAAAGCCGCATGCTGGACGTCAGTTTCAGCGGCGGTCAGTACGCCCAGTTTAGTGCAGAATTTCTGCGGGTCTTTTCGCCTTCGGCAGAAGTTCGGGGGCATGGTAAACCCAAGCTGGTTAGCAATAAAAAGCAGGTTGCTATCCGCAAGCTGATCCCCGTTGGCCACTATGCTATAAAATTGCTGTTTGATGACGGCCACGACAGTGGGATCTACAGTTGGACGTACCTGCAACAACTCGCAGAGCAACACTCTGCATTATGGCAAGACTACCTGCAGCAGCTGCGCGCCGTTAACGCGCAGCGGGATGCCTTAATAGCAGTAACCTTTAAAACTTAAACTATCAGGCTTGAAAGCGGTCCACCGATTGATGTAGGCGAGCGGCTTGCTGCGCAACCTCTTCGCTGATTGATGCATTGTGTTTGGCGTAGCTGTATGTCTCGTCTGATAAATCTCGGATCTTCACCACGTTTTTATTTACTTCAGCTGCAACATGGCTTTGTTCTTCAATTGCAGCAGCAATTTGAGTGGTCATGTCCATAATGTTAGTTACATCCTCGGTAATCGCTGTTAGCAAGTGCATGGCGACATTGGCTTGCTCTGCACTGTCATGACCTTGCTGCCTGCAGCCTTGTATAACCTGGACAATCTCTGAAGTACGGCCTTGCAGCCCTCCGACGATGCTTTCAATTTGCCTGGTTGAATCCTGCGTACGCATTGCCAGGTTGCGCACTTCGTCTGCAACCACGGCAAAGCCTCTGCCTTGCTCACCAGCCCGCGCCGCTTCAATGGCAGCATTCAATGCCAATAAATTAGTTTGCTCTGCAATACCGCGGATGACATCCAGCACCGAACCAATGGTCTTACTGTCTTTTTCTAATTCAGCAACCACGTTGGTCGCAGTTTGCAAGCGTTCAGACAAGGTGTTAATCCGCTGCACCGTCTGTTGTACTTCAGTCCGGCCAGTTTGCGCGTTGTGATTAGTCGCTTCAGCTTTCGCCGCTGTCGTTTCGGTATTACTGGCAATTTCGTTAATGGTAGCCCCCATTTCCGTTACCGCAGTCGCTACCATATCCGTTTCGTTTTGTTGCTGCTGCATACCACGACTGGTATCGGCGGTAGACTTCGCCAATTCGTTAGTTGCCTGGTCAAGCATTTCCAGTGCCTGATTAACGGTTCTGATTAAATCCTGAAAATCTCCCAGCATACCGTTGAAGTCTGTAGCCAGGCTGGTCATTTCATCATTCCCCGCCACAGCTACCCGCATACGAAAATCATTATTCGCGCGAATTAAACCAATAGCTTCACAGACCTCCATTACCGGCCCAAGAATACTGCGGCTGGTTAACGCAACCAAAAACAGCACACTGGCTAGCACCACAACAAAAACACCAATGGCCAACCGTTGTGTGGCCGCAACAGATGCGACTATTGCTTCTGAGCTTTTTTTCTCCAGTTCTTTCAGGCTGGTCTCAGTTTCTTGTATGGCCTTGCGCATTTCACCGGTAACGCCTTCAGACTCGCTCAGTCCCATTTGTTGCATCGCCTGCACCAGCGCACTAAATCGCTGGTTATAACCTTCAGCAAGACTGCGGCTAGCACTGTCACTGCTGGTCTGTTGCAATAGCTGTGACATGGTTGACGAAAATCGGTCGGCGTAGCTCATCTCTTTGCGCAGCAGAAAATCCTTTTCTGCCCGGCGTAACTGTAAAACTAATATGGTTAACTCGTCTTGCCGCAATTGCTCCAGCCGGCTTTCTAATTGTTGCACCGTTTGACGCAATTCGCCGATTAAGCCTGATTGGGCGTCCAGCCCTAAGCGTTGCTGAGACACCACCAATTGGTTGAATTTTTGCTGATAGCCGTCTGTTAGTGCAAGAAAGGTAGCTAAAGGCTTTTGATCAATATTGTGATGTTGCAATAACACATCAAGCTCAGCAGTGTGTTGCTGCATAGTATTGTAATGATCATTTAATCGCTGCTGATACTTGAGCTCTGTTCGCGCCATAAAATCTTTTTCATGCCGGCGAAACATTAAAACATCCGCGCTAATTTGTTCTACCAGCTGCTGTGTTCTAGCCAGGCTAGTGAGCTGGCTGCCTTGATAAAACAAAATTAGCAACATCACCGCCATAGCAACCACTAAGGCTCCGCCATTGATAAATAACCGTTGTTTAATTGATAAACGCCGCAAGCTGCTCATATTAATATTCCAAGAATAAATCATCATCTTTGATGATAGACCAGCAAAGCAAAAAATAGTGATTTTTTATTGGTTTACACTTAAATAATTATAAAATAAGCCACAGCGCAACAGGCTGACCCCAAGATTACTCCCGCAATAACGTCTAGTGGGAAATGCACACCAAGCATAATACGCGAAAGCCCTATAGCCGCAGCCCAGAAATATGCTGGTAAAGCAGCAACAGGAAAATGCATTGCGAGGCAGGCAGCAAAAACAAAAGCACCTGCGGTATGGCCAGAAGGCAAACTAAATTGATCTGAAGGCACTATATGTGCATTTATATAAGCCGTTAATCTATCAGCGGGACGCGCACGTTTAATGCTGTTTTTTAACAGCAAATACAGTGGCAGTTCAAGCGCAAAACTGGCCAACAGCAACTGAAACAATGGCCAGGCAGCGGCATAACCCAACACAAATAAACTGGCAACTAACAAAACATAAAGTGGGCCATCTGCCGTCTTAGACAACCAGTAACTAACATTGTAAGCCAGCCTAGAAGAACTACAGCCGAATACGCGGCAAAATGAATTATGGTCCCATTGTTCCAAGCGTCTGAGCAGCATAATTAACGCCTTGTATTCAGATGTAATACTGGCAGGTTATACACCTTATATGACGTTATAATGACATTTTGGCGCGGTAAAATGCGATGGCATCAACCTCAGCTAAAGGTTTAGCAATATAGTAACCTTGCACCGTATCACAAGCCATATTATGCAGTAACTGTAATTGCACCTCCGTTTCCACCCCCTCTGCCAGCATACGTTTACCAAGGCCATGTCCTAACTTAATCATGGTTTTTACGATCATCATATCGGAGTCATTGCCTGCCATATCAGTAACAAAACTACGGTCAATTTTAATCTTATCTATCGGCATACGGCGCAAGTAAGCTAGTGACGAATAACCGGTACCAAAGTCGTCAATTGACACCCGTATACCCATTTGCTGTAACTCAATAACATGATTTGAGCCCTTTTCCATATCATGCATGGCGGTATTTTCGGTTATTTCCAGTTCCAGTAACTCAGGTGATACATTGTACTGCTGCAGTAACTGCTTGATCTTACGTTTTAGGCCATCTTGCTGAAAATGTACCG
Source organism: Rheinheimera maricola (assembly GCF_016918075.2). GTDB lineage: Bacteria > Pseudomonadota > Gammaproteobacteria > Enterobacterales > Alteromonadaceae > Alishewanella > Alishewanella maricola_A. The sequence continues at coordinate 143,194 of NZ_JAERPS020000002.1, forward strand.
GCGACATATTAACGGCCAGAGGGATAACCAGCTGCTGTTTTTTCCATTCACTGATGGTTTGTATTGCTTTGGCAAGAACCCAAAAATCAAGCTGACGACTTAGCCCCAATTGTTCAACCAACGGTAAAAATTGCCTAGGCATTAAAAATCCTTTTTCTGGATGCTGCCAACGTACCAGCACCTCAAAGGAATCAATTTTGTTTTCCCGTAGATTTAGTTGTGGCTGGAAATACAACACTAGCTCATCGTTTTGCATCGCGGCTAACAGCTCTGCTTCCCAACAAATTAACTTAGTTGACTCATCTTCCATGCCGGTTTGATAGGCCAACTGATGTGTTTGCAAACGCTTCGCCTGATGATAGGCGATATTGGCCTTTTGCAATAAACTCTCCGCGCTATTTGCATCAACTGGCGCACAGGCAATACCTATCGTACAACTGAGTTGCAACCGGCCTGCAGAGGAATCAAACGTTTTTTCTACTAACTGCTGTAGGTGGCGTAACGCAGACTGTAGCTGAGCATCACTATTTATGTCGCTAAGCGCCAGCGCAAAGATATCCCCACCGGTACGAGCAACCAGCGTTGGTTTCAAAATACTGCTGGTAAAACGCTGGTTAAGTTGACGCAGCAGGGAATCGCCCTGCTTTAAGCCAACCGATTCATTAATGGTTTTAAATTTATCCAGCCCCAGCATCAGCATCAGCAAATAAACTGGCGGGGAGTGAGGCCGTTGCAAATGCTCCTGAAGCTGTGTCAGTAAAGCATCGCGATTCAACGCACCGGTGAGCTGATCATAACGATTCAGGTACTGTGTTTTTTCCGTTAGCTGTAAATTGGCACTACGTTCATGCTCATGTAGCCAAATCAACAACGCCAGGCCAAGACTGCAGAGCAAAAACAATTCAAAACATTTATAAGCCAGGGTCCATTGCAGATCAGATGACTCCTGCCCACTTACGATACGCCAGACCGTAAACGCCAGATACATACAGCCCCAGAGAAAGATTGTTGCCGCGGCCAGACGCTGACCCTGTGATGATTCCATGCGTTGCATCAAACTCACTGCAGCGCTAAGTAAAATGACACTCATCAATAATAAGCGCATATAAATCTGAAAATACTGCTGCCAGTTTTGGGTAATGTCGAGTAGCGAAAACGGCAACACACTGGCAGTGCCAACTCCCGCCAACACCAACAAAGTTGCTACGCTTGAATATCTGGTCCACACCGGAGCGGCATTATGCCGAGTTTGCATCATCCCACGTAGTAGAAAAACCGCAAAAATATAACTACAAGTAATAGTAACCAACTGCAGTACGTCAGTAAGTACAGACGCTGTATCCGTGAACCACTGCAACAAAATCGCCAACTGATAAAGACCAAACCCCAGTAACGCTAAGAACCACGACCTGATATAACCTTGTTGATAAATCCTGCTTAAGTTCCACAATAATAAACTCAATAGCACAGCGACCCCTACCTGGGTAAGGTAAACTGCAAGTCTGGCAAATATTTCAGGAGGCACGGTCATAATCCGTTAGGACATCTGCTCACACCTTAGCAAACAATCTGTACTGCCGACAACAAGGCAAGGCAAACAAGCAGGAAAAGCCAGTAATAATAAGTGTTTGAGCTTAACCGAGTCAGCGCTATACTGAGAGTCACATCCCCCTGTTTACCGGAGCGCCCAATGGAATACAACACCTCTGAATTATGTGATCTTTATGCCGATTTGGTAGATGTGGTAGAACCACTTTTTGCCAGCTATGGCGGTCGACGCTCTTTTGGTGGCCAAATACATACCGTCAAGTGCTTTGAGGATAATGGCCTGGTGCGGCAAATGCTGAGCGATCCAGGTGTTGGCAAGGTGTTGTTGATTGATGCTGGCGGCTCTGCAAGACGTGCCATTATTGATGCCGAACTGGCATCACTGGCAGCAACCAATGGCTGGGAAGGCATTGTATGCTACGGCAGCGTACGCGACCTTGACCTACTGGAAGACTTTGATTTAGGTATACAGGCAGTGAACGCAATTCCGGTGGGCGCAGACGACAAAGGCTTTGGCGAAACCGAAGTGCCGGTAAATTTTGCCGGAGTAACGTTTTTACCTGGCGATCATTTATATGCTGATAGCACCGGTATCATTATGTCGCCGGATGCACTTGATATCGAATAATACTTTACTACTATGCTAAAACTATTTAGTCGGCAGCAACTTAACCAGTTTGTCTCGGTGCGCGAGGGTGAACAACGTCTTGGACAGGCAATAACTTTACCTGATATTGCGTTGCCATTGTCGCAACAGTTGGCAGGCAGTAAAGCTGCCGGCTGTCAGTTTGTGTTGCTAGGAGTACCAGAAGATATTGGTCCAAGGGCCAACTTGGGTACAGCGGGCGCAGATCAAGGCTGGAACGCCTTTTTAGCCAAATTTTTAAACCTGCAATCCAACCCGTTTATAGCCGCGCGTCAATTGTTACTCTTAGGCGAAATAGACTGTAGCGATTTGCAACAGCAAGCTAGCAGCCTTGATACTGCCGCACCAGAGCAGTTGCGCCATTTACGTGAGCTGGTATCCATACTTGATCATCGAGTTTATCAGGTAGTAGAGGCCATTTTCACTGCAGGTCTAATGCCACTTATAATAGGCGGCGGCCATAATAACAGTTATCCATTATTAAAAGCGTTAGCAAGCAGTAGTGGTTTGCCCGCCAACAGCGCCAATCTTGATCCGCACTCGGATTTTCGGCCGCGGGAGGGGCGTCACAGTGGCAATGGCTTTAATTACGCTAAATATGATGGCCACTTACAACATTATTTTGTATTGGGGCTGCACGAATTGAAAAATTCAGCGGAAACCTTGGCGCAGCTGCAACACGCAGCAGCAGACTATTGTAGTTACCAACGTATTTTCGTTCGGCAAGAAGTCAGTTTTCAGCAAGCACTTGAACAATGTATCGACTATGTCGCTCAAGGCCAGGGCGACATTGGTATCGAATTAGATACCGATAGCATCAGCATGATGCCCGTCAGCGCGTTTACCAACTGTGGTATTAGCCTTCAAGCGGCAGAGCAGTTCGTTTATCAACTGGCCAAATTACCACGCAGCCGTTATTTGCATTTGGCGGAGGCGGCACCAATGCAGCACCCTGCCGGTTTGGCTGCTGGCATGAATGAAGCAGGCCAAATACTGGCTGCGCTGGTTTATGCCTTTGTTCAAGGGAAACAGCACCAGGCTACTGCAATTTAGCTCTGTCAGCTTGCCATTGCTTTAACCAGATCGCAAAACCACTGAGCTCGAACGGTCGGGAATACAAAAAACCCTGGCCACGATGGCAGCCCATACGCACGAGTTTTTGCTCTACTTCAACTTCTTCTACGCCTTCGGCAATAACACCTAAATCCAAATTTCGGGCCATATCAATAATAGCGCCAGTAACAGCGGCACTTACATCAGACTTGTGCAATTCATTAATAAAAGAACAGTCGACTTTGACATGTCGTATCGGCAACTGCCTTAAATACGCCAGCGAGGAAAATCCGGTACCAAAATCATCCAATGCCAGCTCTACTCCCAGTCTATGCAACCGATGCAGCATGGCCCTGGCCTTATCTGGCTCGGCCAACAAAGCACTTTCTTTCAACTCAAGCATCAACTGCTGCGGTTTTACCTGATAACGCTGAAAAAGTTGCTCTAACGAATCAATCAACTCATCGTGTAATAAATCTTTGCTGGAAATATTTACCGCTATTTTACTAACCAGGTCAGCCTGTTGCAGCTTAGCTATCATGGCAACCGCCTCATTTAACACCCACTGGGTCAATGGATAAATAACACCCATCTCCTCTGCCAGAGCGACAAAGCTAGCCGGTGACAATAGACCACGCGTCGGATGACGCCAACGGATATAAACTTCGGCCGCTACTACCTGATGATTGCGCATATCAACCTGCGGTTGCACATAAAGTGACAGCTGCCTCTCAGTAATAGCCAAGCGTAGTTCGGCCATTAACGTTAATTTTTCATTGGTGTAATGCAGCATATCACTGTGAAACACCTGACTGGCACCCTGGACCCAGTTATGGTGCTGCAACGCCAGATAGGCTCGCTCCAAAAGCTCATTCAGTTGGGTGCCATGCTCAGGGTAATTGGCGATACCAGAATGCAGCTGATATTCTACGGCACAACCATGCATCAGCATGGGTTCTGGAATGCAACGCTCAAGTGCATCTGCCAGATACTCGGCTGCATGCTCTTTGTCGGAACAATTAAGCCATATCACAAAGTCCACAGCACCGAGATGACACAGACGGGTCGGCTTCTGCTGGCGAAACTCAAAGGTCAGGGCCAGCTCTTCATCTGCCAGGTGATCATTAATACGCTGGGCAATTTGCGCTAATACTAAATTACTATTGCTGTGGCCAAGCAACTGATTAACTTGTTCAAACTGGCTAATTTTCAATAATAGCAGTGAATAACGCTGCTCCGGAGCTCGTTTTAGTAGCTGTTCAGTCTGCTGTTGCAAAAAAAACTTGTTGGGAAAACCGCTAATATCATCATGCAGCGAATAAAAGCCTAGTTGGCTGCCTTGCTTTTTTTGTCGGCTTTTTTGCAGCTTGTTGATATCGACTTTTAATTTGACTAGATAGATAAAACACAATAGCAGCAACCCACTCAACACACTAAGCAGCGGTAATTCAGCTTGTGGTGACTGAGCTGCCAGCGGCCAACTCAATAGTACGAGGTACAACAGCCGGTAAGACAAAATAATTCTCCAGCATTGGCAATGTTTCTAGCATAATCTAAAACCGTCTGATGTAAAGCCGCTCAGAGGCGATGGTTTACTACTTTACCATTTATTATCAGCTGCTTAAGTTGACTCACACCTAACTGGTAACATAGCTCCGCTGGCTGGCTAATGCTATAACAAGCAAAATCAGCACGCTGCCCCACCGCTAGGCTACCACGATCTTCCAGGCCCAGCGCCTGTGCAGCGCACCGCGTAACCCCCAGCAAAGCCTCCTCAGGCGTAAGGCGAAACAATGTGCAAGCCATATTCAGCATGAGTGGTAATGAGCACAACGGCGAGGTGCCTGGATTTAGGTCTGTCGCTACTGCCATCGGTACCTTGTATTGACGCAACAAGCTAATTGGCGGCAGTTGAGTTTCGCGTAAAAAATAAAATGCACCAGGTAACAGCACCGCTACGGTACCTGCCTTCGCCATAGCTGCAACACCAGCTTCATCAAGAAATTCAACATGATCGGCAGATAAACCAGCAAACTCTGCTACTAAAGCACTGCCACCCAGGTTAGATAATTGCTCAGCATGGGCTTTTACCGGCAACCCCAGTGTTGTAGCGACAGCGAATACCTTGCGTGTTTGTAATACACTAAAGCCAATACCTTCACAAAATACGTCCACTGCATCTACCAAGCCCTGCTGTTGTAACTGCGGCAGCATCTGACACACAGCCTCAATATAACCATCAGAGTCATTCACATATTCAGCCGGTAAGGCATGGGCGCCTAAAAAGGTCTTTTGAATTGTAGCCGGATGATGCTTATCAAGCTCTGCTGCTACTTCAAGTATTTTTTGTTCAGTAGCTAAATCCAGACCGTAGCCGGATTTAATTTCTACCGTGGTCACACCCTGAGCTAACAAAGCATTCAGCCGGTCTTTCGCAAGCACAAATAAGTCTTCATGGCTGGCAACGCGGGTTGCCGCCACGGTAGCTTTAATGCCACCACCGGCTGCGGCAATATCCTGATAGCTGGCACCATTTAAGCGCATTTCAAACTCATTCGCGCGGCTACCGCCGTATATCAGATGAGTGTGGCAATCAATGAGCCCCGGCAGTATCCATTGCCCTGCAGTGTCATACATAGGTGTAGCCAAAGCATCAAATTCAGGCAAATCGCTGCGCGGACCAACAAATGCAATAACACCGTCTTTTATTGCCAGCACGGCGTTTTTAATGCTGCCATAGGGCAGACCATTGTCGGTCATAGTTGCGATGTTCGCATTAATCCAGATGGCATCAAATTGCTGCATAGGGCTCTCCTGTGTGTATGTAAATAATTTTACACCAACACCTTGTATATACAACAAAGCTAAAGTATTTTTTATTTATCCGCGGTGGGGTTAACCACCAAAATGGAGAGATATTATGGCGCTAGCCAAGTTTGCCGAGATAAAAGAGTTTATGCTCAGTCAGATTGAGATAGGTGCTTGGCCGGAACATAGCAGGGTTGCCTCGGAAAACCAACTAGCTGAGCAATTCAGTGTTAGCCGCATGACGGCGCGCCGGGCACTTCAGGAGCTAACCGAACAAGGCATTTTGTACCGCACTCAGGGCGTTGGCAGCTTTGTGGCAGCACTTAAATCACAATCGTCTTTGCTGGAGATCCGCAATATTGCCGATGAAATAAATAGCCGCGGTCATGTTTACAATGCACGCTTGCTGCAACTTACCGAGCTACCCTGCCCGACAATCATCGCAGGAGCTTTGGGTTTAAAGCGCAATGAACCGGTGTATTTTTCCTTAATAGTGCACTTAGAAAATAACCAGCCGCTACAGCTAGAAGCACGTTATGTTAGCCCCAAGTTGGTGCCAGACTATGTTAAGCAAGACTTTAACCAGCAAACACCGCATCAATATCTTAGCTTTATTGCTCCCTTAACTGAAGCAGAGCATACAGTTGAGGCCGTCTGGCCGGATGATTTCACCTGCAAACATTTGATGTTAAAAAAAGCCGAACCTTGCCTGCGTCTAACCCGACGCACTTTCAGCCGTGAAGGGGCGGTCAGTCTGGCATACTTGACATCACCAGGCGCCCGCTACCGTTTAGGTGGCCATCTAAACTTTGCTCTACCGAATAGTACAGAAGACAACTGTTAATGATAACAGCCAGCACAGCCTTACTAACGGGTGAGTGCCAACTAAGTAAACGCTTCCCATCTAATTTGATTTGTCGCTTTAAAGTTAAGCAATGGCACTGTTTTGGTGCTGCCGCACTGTTTTAATACGTCATTCGACCATTCTGGCTAGACCAGTCGTCGAATCTTTGTTAACTTCAGCTTGTTTATCAAACAGCTACTGTCTATGGTTTAGGCAGAGCTACAGTGTGGAGTTTGCCAAAGTGTTCACATTAAAAGTTGCCCACAAGGTCATTATAGGCTTTGGCTTTATCGCACTGCTGCTGATGCTTTCCAGCGGCTCTGCTTTACTGAGTTTTTCTGCCGTATCCAGCTCCAGCGAGCGAGTCAATCAACTGGCGGTGCCGGTTCAGCAGCAAAGCAATGCTGCTCAAATTCAGCTACTAAAACTAGCAAAACTTTCAGCGTTAGGTTACACCACGGAAACCAGCAACGGCATAAGCGAATACCGAAACCAGTTTGATAGCGGCAGCAAGGTATTGCGCAATCAACTTGCAAGTCTAAGTAAACTTACGGTAGCCGAGACCGCTTTTACCCAAACCCTGAGTGATATTGACAACCGCTACCAGCAATATGCAGCAGCCGTTGACGCGATGTTTAGCGCCCGATTACAAGGGATTGAGCTTCAACAGTCAGCCAATAGTGAATTCAATCTGCTGCAGCAACTGATAGACAATATCGGCGCCAATTTACTCGACATCTCCTATCTCGAATTTCCCGGTGGCGAGAAGCAAATGGAATTAATTGCCGGCAGTGCCAACCGTATAGATGGCCAGCTACTGGGCTTGCTAAATACGCTAAAAGAAGTAACGGCGTATACCGAGCTCGGCGCTACGGAAGCTGCACAGGAAAACATTGGTTTTGCACTTAGCGATATGCAAGTAAACATTGACTACATGGCAAAGCAAATTGCTGGACAGAATACCGATGGTTTGTGGCAAAGCGTAACAGAGCAGCTGGCTGAACTAACGGCCAAACTCAATGCTGGCCAAAGTCTGGCTGATATAAAACTGCAGCAGGTAAAAGCACAACTGGAGGCCAGAGATCAACTGGCACAATCTGAACAGCGTGTCGAACAAGTTATAGTGGCGTTAGATATGCTATTGTCTGCAGCTGACCTGCAGTTCAACCAGTTACAGCAAAATGTATCTGACTCCGTAAGCTCTGGCAGCACCCGCACCCTGAGTCTGATGTTAGTGCTGGTGTTATTAGCGATCGTTGCAGCATATTTTACCATTAACGCTATGTTACGTCCGCTAGCTGGCATAAATAAAGTATTGGGCGACATTGCCAAGGGCGATCTAAGCCGCAAGCTAACCATTAGCAATCAAGACGAGTTTGGCGCTTTAGCTGGTAAGGTAAACAGTTTAACAAATGCCTTAAGCAGACTGATTATCGACATACAGAGCAATGCCGAAGAACTCAACGGCAATGCCAGACAATCTGCGTATGAAGTCGGCGAAATTAATGACTCACTGCAACACCAACAGCAGCAAATAAGCCATGTAAATGACGTGACACGGCAATTGGCAGACAGCACAAGGGATATCGCCAGTCAGTCCGCGGATACCACAGGTGCAATGCAGCAGGCTTTGGCGCAAGGCAAGCAAATTGATTTGATAGCCAATCAGAATAATCAGTTGATCAACCGGCTGGCGGAGCAGTTAACCGCCACAAGCAGCGTGATGAGCCGCGTAAACGACGAAGCCAATAATATCGGCAGTATCCTGGCAACAATACGCGGCATCGCCGAACAAACCAATTTACTGGCATTGAATGCAGCAATTGAAGCAGCTCGTGCCGGAGAGCAAGGCAGAGGCTTCGCCGTGGTTGCTGATGAAGTAAGGTCGCTGGCTGGGCGCACGCAGCAAGCTACAGATGAGATACGCCAGATGATCGAAACGTTACAACAACAAAGTAAACAAGCTGTCAGTGCCATCACTAACGGTAAATCAGATGCCGACAGCTGTGTGGCTCAAACCTTGGAGCTGGTGTCGTCGTTGGGGCTAATAAACCACGCCCTGGAACAAACACAAGATATCAGCAGTCGTGTTACAGCGGCAACAGAGGTGCAGCTCAGTCTGGGTAAAACTATTGATGACAATATGCAACAAATGATAGAGGTAGCTCAAGTCAGTGGCGAAAAAGCGGAGCGCACATTACAACATAGCGATGGTGTGTCTGCTTTAGCTATTAAACTTAAACAGGCAGTAAGTGCATTTAAAATATCCTAAGTCTGGTTTTACTTTGCTAATGAAAAAGGCTGGACAATGTCCAGCCAGGCAGGAAGTATCTTTGTATCCATTTGTTTTTATTTGATTCCGTTCGCTGCTAATATCGCCAAAACAACTTCAAAAAACCCGATGAAAACATGATATCAACACTAAACCAGCGCGAATTGTTGCTCGCGCTGTCGCTTTTGTTGCTTTTTTAAGCTCTTAGCATCAATAAGTTCTATATTAGCTTCGTTAGCAAAAATCCATGCCTGGCTGCTAAATCCAGCATAGCTAACCACCAGGCCACAACTAAAATCAGCAGATAACATTTGTTGAAACATGGCGCGGATCTGTGAAATGTCTACAGGCTGGTTCCTCAGCTGAGTGTAAACCAAGGTATCACTTTCAGCATACAAACACTGGTACTCAGGGCTGATACGCGTCGAATGCGACAGCCTACCCTTGCGCGCTAAGAAACTCTCGGCTTGCTGCAAAAATTGTTGCTGCTTGTCTGTTGATGACCATAATACCTTTAGCGGCCACGCCAAGCCGGCTAGCTTGTGTTGCTCTTCCAACTCGAAGAACGCCATGACATTAAATAATAGCGCTACACTAAACATTAAGACAAATGTCCACAACATAAACGCTGACCAAAACGCGGACAGAACCCAGCTGTTGTCATTTAACAATAGAGAATGCTCTGCAAAAAATAGATAGACTGCGCCAGAAACGATACCAAGGCCCGTGCTCACTGACGAAATCAACAACCATTTGTTTTTCATATCTACCTCAAGTCCATATGTAAAATGCAATGAGCACAGTATCGAACTACAGCAGATATTTTTCTTAACAAGAAGCTGATAAATGAATTATAAAAACATTGCCTGCATAGATTTCACTCAATCGCAGTATATAAGTGCAGCACTGGCCTGTGAAAATTGATATCGAAAGCCAAATTGTTGAATAAATTTGCCAGCCACGATTTTACGCCCGGCATCACCGCCAGAAAAACTCGCGGGGGTTTGCAACGCAAGTTCGGCCGCAGCGTGATAAAACGCTTGGCGCGTTTCCATTAGCGGACTACTTAGGTTGTAAATTCCCTCACAGGGTAGCGCCGCTAATACCTGCATTACTGCTGCGATAACGTCCCAGACATGAACCATGTTTATGGCACCATTAGCATCAGGTAATACTCTGCCTGTGATAAAACGTCCTGGATGACGACCGGGGCCCATTAATCCTGCCAGACGAAGCGTCAATGTTGGTGCAAACTGTTGCAGTGCTTGCTCACCCTGCAGTAACAAGCTAACTCTGGTATCAGCTTGCACCAACATTGCCGCTTCATCAACTGCACCGCTAAGTCCCTGGTAAATGCCTGTCGAACTAAAATGAATAAGTTGACGACTCCCAGCAGTTGTAGCCAGTCTGGCAAGTTGCTGTAACGCCGCTATGTAGTGGCTTTGCTCCGTGTGTCTACCCGGAGCGACAGCGCATATTACAATGGCATCATCAAACACCGGTTGTAGCGGTGTTATATCAGCAATGTTTGTTAGATCTACAACCAACCCATGGACCTGAGCTGGCAAAGTAGCAAGCGCTTCAACTGTACGGCGCGTAGCCCAAACCTGATGCCCTTCGCTCGCCAACTGCTGTGCAAGCTGACTGCCAAGCCAACCACACCCCACAACTATCACTTTCATATTTCAGGCCGCTGGCGAGGCAACACTACGTAGCTACCGTGAAACTCTGCAGCCAGTTCAGCCCCTGAGAGAATATCGACTTTTATTCGTTGCCGAACCTTCACGCCCTGTGACAGCATAGTAAGCTCGCCATTACAATTTTGCAGTGCACAACGTGCCTGTGGTTGCTGTGAAACAGGTCGCAGATATTTAATGCTGCCATCTGCCAGCACCTGATCGCCGTTTAAGCCAAGAGCTTGTAATTGCAGATATAACATGCCCCAACCGGTCAGCGTAGCCAATGCATAAATACTGCCGGCAAACATGGTTTGATGCAGGTTAATATTCGGCGCAAGTGGGGCTGAGCAATATAACGTATTGCCATCAAAGCTAGTTATATCTATTTGCATGTACTGACTAAGTGGTATTGTTTGTTGCCAGGTGGTACTGAGCTGATTACACCAGCTTTGGAATTGTTCCGGCTGAGCAGCCAACCTGACAGATTTCTGCATCAGCAGATGGGTAATACCAAACTGTGTCGCGGCGTCGGCAACGAATTGGTAACCATGCCGCTGATAAAACACCTCTGCCGTATCGCGGGCATTTAATCGTACCGTTGTGCAGCCCCAAGCGGCAGCCTGCGTTTCTAAACCGGCTAGAATTCGGCCGCCAGCTCCCTTGCCTTGATGCTCTGCAGCAACGGCCATATAGCGCACCTGAGCTGTGACGCTATCTACCTGATGCACCCGACCCGCAGCGGCAATTTCGCCCTGCTGATCAATTAATATCAGATGGTAGGCTGTTGACTCCAACTCATCTCGCTCTGACCCTGGTGGTTGCTGCCACGGTGCACGTAATATCTGCAAGCGTAGCTGATAATAGCGTTGCCATTCTTCTAACGTTGCGGGTGAGCGCAGCTGCCAATGGCGCATAATACTTCTCCGATATTTTCCGGCTTAACTTTGCAGCATAAAGGTGACTGGACCATCATTTATCAGGCTCACTTGCATATTGGCACCGAACTGTCCGGTGGCAGTATTCAGGCCCAGCGCCTGACATTGTAAAACAAATTGTTGGTAATACTGCAGTGCCATATCAGGGCTGGCCGCTGGTGTAAAGCTGGGCCGAAGACCTGATTGAGTATCTGCTGCCAAGGTAAACTGTGATACCACCAGCACACTGCCCATCACTTGCTGTACATTTAAGTTCATTTTGTCATTACTGTCAGAAAATACCCGGTAATGACACACTTTATGTACCAGCTTTGCGATATCAGCCTCAGTATCTGTAGCTTCAACAGCCAAAAACACCAGTAAACCATGCTCAATTTCTCCGATAACACGTTCGGCAACCAGCACAGATGCTTTGCGTACCCTTTGGATTAAGGCTTTCATGGTTATACACTGTTTCCGGAATTGACCGGATCAGGACTGTTTTGATCCGGATCATCGCCATCAGCCTGCTCAGTGTTTGCTGCCAACTGCTGTAGTAGTGCTGTCAGCTCTGCCCCCAACAACACCACCAGCCAACACATATAAACCCAGACAAATAAAATAGGAACCAACGCCATGGCCCCATATATTGTGTCGTATGCTGGAAAATGTGTCACATAAAGCGCAAATCCTCGTTTGGACAGCTCAAACAATATTGTCGCCAGCAACGCGCCCCACAAGGCGTGGCGCACTTGCACTTTTATGTTGGGAACCACCAAATAGAGAATAAAAAAAGCGGCTAGCGACATCAGATAAGGCACTATGCCCAACAACAATGAAGAAAGCCCCGGAGTGTAATCATCGGCAAATCGGCTAAGGCCAACCAGATATGAACTGATAGCAATAGATGAACCAAACAATATTGGGCCCAGTGTTAAAATCATCCAGTAAATGGAAAATGAAATAATCGGTCTGGGCCTTTTACTAACACGCCAGATTTTATTCAGCGTCTTATCAATATTGTGGATCAATAGCAAGGCGACAAGCACCAACGCCATAATCCCAATTGCCGTCATACCGCCAGTGTTACCAATAAATTGGCTGACATAAGCCTGGATTTCATCACCGCGTGATGGAATAACATTGGCATAGACAAAATTTTCGATACCCTGGCGAAACTCGGTAAACATCGGGAAAGCTCCCAACATGGAAAACATTACCGCAATCATTGGAACTAAAGACAATAAAGAAATGTATGCCAGGTAACCGCCGATCATGGTGATCTGGTCTTGCTGACAACGCTGTGCGTACAATTTGATAAACCGCAGGCTGGTGTCAGCGTAATGCTGCCAGTTCTCTCGCATAATAGCTCCCAAATACCGGTAGAAACGTTAAGAATACAAGAAAAGCACCATAGCAACCAGCACCGGCATTGCAACACCGTGCTGACAGCACAAAAAAAAGGCCGGCAAATTGCCGGCCACGATACTACAGCAAGTAATTAATCTGCGCTGCGATTCGCGCGTTTACGATCGTTTTCCGTTAAATGACGCTTACGGATCCGGATCGACTTAGGTGTAACCTCTACCAGCTCATCGTCGTCGATAAACTCTAACGCTTGCTCCAGTGTATAACGAATTGGCGGAACCAGATTTATCGCTTCATCAGTACCAGATGCACGTACGTTGGTTAATTGTTTGCCTTTTAAACAGTTAACCGTTAAGTCGTTGCTACGGCTATGGATACCAATCACCTGGCCTTCATACACTTCTTCTGCGTGGCCGATAAACATGCGACCACGTTCCTGCAATGAGAAAATGGCGTAACCTGCCGCTTTACCCATAGCATTAGAAATCATAACGCCATTCATGCGCTGGCCGATATTTCCGCCTTTATGCGCACCATAATGGTCAAAGCTATGGTACATCAGGCCTGTACCTGAAGTAATAGTCATGAACTCCGTGCGAAAACCGATTAAACCACGACTTGGCATTAAGAAATCCATGCGGATACGGCCTTTACCGTCTGGCTGCATGTTGGTCATTTCAGCCTTACGCTCACCCATACGCTCCATGATAGAACCCTGGTTCTGTTCTTCACAGTCGATAGTGACGTTTTCCATCGGCTCCATGCGCACACCGTCAACGGTTTTCATGATAACTTCCGGACGAGACACCGCCAGCTCAAAGCCTTCGCGGCGCATATTTTCAATTAATACGCCCAGGTGCAACTCACCACGGCCTGATACTTTGAACTTATCACCGTCCGCTGTTTCTTCAACACGCAGCGCCACGTTATGTTTCAATTCGTTATTTAAACGCTCTAAAATCTGACGTGATGTAACAAACTTACCTTCTTTACCGGCAAATGGAGAAGTGTTTACTTGAAACGTCATCGTTACGGTTGGCTCATCAACCTGCAGAGCTGGCAAAGGCTCGACTTTAGTCGTCGCACAAATGGTGTCAGAAATTTTTAACTCGCCCAGGCCAGTAAAGGCAACAATATCACCCGCAGAAGCTTCTGTTGTTTCTACCCGCTCAAGACCTAAATAACCAAATACCTGGCCTACTTTACCGTTACGTTTAGTGCCATCGGCTCCCACTATGGTAACCTGCTGGTTTGCCTTCAAGCTACCACGTTTAATACGACCAATACCGATAATACCCAGGTAGCTTGAATAATCCAGCTGCGATACCTGTAACTGCGTTTCACCATCCAGCTCTACTGCTGGCGGCGCTACATGTTTTACAATAGCTTCAAACAAGTCAGTAATGTCTGGTTTTGGCTCGTTATAATCCAGTGTCGCCCAGCCATTTAATGCTGATGCATAAACGATGGGGAAATCTAATTGCTCATCGGTGGCACCCAAGTTATCGAACAAATCAAACACCTGATCAATAACCCAATCTGGACGAGCACCAGGACGGTCAATTTTATTGACTACAACGATGGGCTTTAAACCGTGTGAGAAAGCCTTTTGCGTTACAAACCGAGTTTGCGGCATTGGGCCGTCAACAGCGTCGACCAGCAATAACACTGAATCAGCCATAGACAATACGCGCTCTACCTCACCGCCAAAGTCAGCGTGGCCGGGTGTATCCAGAATATTGATGTGGTAACCGTTCCAGCGCACCGAGGTGTTTTTTGCCAGGATAGTAATACCACGCTCAGATTCCTGCGCATTCGAGTCCATTACACGCTCTTGTAATTTTGCGCGAGCGTCGAAGGTGCCAGACTGCTGCAGCAGTTTGTCAACCAAAGTGGTTTTACCATGGTCAACGTGCGCAATAATGGCAACGTTGCGCAGCTTATCTAAATTTGTCGCAGTAACGCTCATGTAAACTATCCTCTGTGGCACTAGATGACCATAATGACCACCAGGCAAAACTAACTGAAACTTAAGGGCGCATATTCTACTCTGTTTTTGCATGGAAAGAAAAACAGCAACTGCAGTTTTGGCAATTTTTTTTCACACCGCGCTAAACAGCATCTAAGCTAAAGCTTGGCCATGGTGCACCACAAAATGGCACACAAGCACCATTATAGTGCAATGTCATCATGTGAAATCTTGGAAATAAATTTTATATTGATTAATTTCATAAGCTTAAACCTTTGGCACATATCTGGCATTTAATGGCGCAACACCGCTAAATCAGTTCAAAACAGATTAATTGGAGGAATGCATGTCTGCATCATCTGTACTGAGTTTAATGAAAGAAAATGACGTTAAGTTTGTCGATTTACGTTTTACCGACACAAAAGGTAAAGAGCAGCACGTAACTGTACCGGCTAACCAGATTACTGCAGACTTCTTTGAAGACGGCAAAATGTTTGACGGCTCTTCTATTACAGGTTGGAAAGGCATCAATGATTCAGACATGATACTGATGCCAGATTCATCTACGGCAGTAATGGATCCATTCTTTGAAGAAAGCACGCTCAACATTACATGTGATGTTATCGAGCCAAGTACAATGCAAGGTTACGACCGCGATCCGCGCTCAATCGCTAAACGTGCAGAAGAATACCTTAAATCGACCGGTATTGCTGACACTGTGCTGTTTGGCCCTGAACCAGAGTTCTTTATGTTTGACGATATCCGTTTTGAAACGACGATGTCAGGCTCATTCTTTAAAATTAATTCAACCGAAGCCGCCTGGAACTCTGGCACTAGCTACGAAGATGGCAATAAAGGCCACCGCCCAGGCGTTAAAGGTGGTTATTTTCCGTTACCACCGGTAGATTCAGGTCACGATATTCGTAGTGCTATGTGTATGGTGCTGGAAGAAATGGGCCAAACTGTTGAAGCACACCACCATGAAGTTGCAACAGCCGGTCAAAACGAAATTGCAACCAAATTCAACAGCTTGACTAAAAAAGCTGATGAAGTGCAGCAACTTAAGTACGTTATTCATAACGTGGCACACTTATATGGTAAAACGGTTACCTTTATGCCTAAACCACTGGTAGGTGACAATGGCTCAGGTATGCACTGCCATCAGTCATTGGCAAAAGATGGCGTCAATCTGTTCGCGGGTGACAAGTACGCGGGCTTATCAGAGCTGGCATTGTATTACATTGGCGGTATTATTAAGCATGCTAAAGCGATCAACGCTTTCACTAACCCGTCAACTAACTCATATAAGCGTTTAGTACCACACTTTGAAGCACCCGTTATGCTGGCTTACTCAGCGCGTAACCGTTCAGCGTCAATTCGTATACCACTGGTTCCAAGTGCAAAAGCACGTCGCATTGAATGTCGTTTCCCGGATCCTGCAGCAAACCCTTATCTGGCCTTTACGGCACAGTTAATGGCCGGTTTAGACGGTATTCAGAACAAAATCCACCCAGGCGATGCTATGGATAAGGATCTGTACGACCTACCAGCAGAAGAAGCCGCCAATATTCCTCAGGTTTCAACCTCACTGGATGAAGCACTGAATGAACTGGATAAAAACCGCGCCATTTTTACCAAAGGCGGCGTAATGTCCGATGCAATGATCGATGCTTATATTGACATTAAGCGCGCAGAAGCGCGTCGAGTGGCGGTCGCCGTACACCCGCTGGAATTTGAATTGTATTACAGCGTGTAATATCAAATTTTGTATAGAGCTCACTACGGTGAGCTTTTTTTTTGTAGAATTAAGTGGCAAACCACGCTAGAGTAAGTGTTGGAAAACAATAATAAAAGATTAAAGGAAGCGGGGCACAGCATGCATAAGATATTGTTTCTTCTTACATTGATATTTGCTGCCCAGCCATTGCAGGCGCAGCAGGATAACAAAAAAGTATTTGTTACTCGGGATGCCAATGGCGTACTGGTTTTCTCTGACAGCCCACAAGCCGGAGCAGAAGAACTAAATCTGTCAAGCCGGGCGAATATCATGGCTGCGACAGATCCCACACTTCCTGCTACCAAAAAGCCTGCAAAAGAGCCGTTTGGCGTAGAGATTATGCAGCCTGAAGAGCAAGGCACTGTGCGCGACAATACTGGCTCCGTTTATGTATCCGGGCGAATCACTCCTATGTTTGAGCGAGGCTTACGGGTACGCCTGCTACTTGATGGTAAAGCGCAGGGACAACCGCAAAACAACGCCGTATTTATCCTTCGTGATATTGATCGCGGTGAACATAAACTGCAGCTGGAACTGTTTGATCAAAACGGCAAGCTTATTGCAACAAGTCCTGTAACGACCTTCTACTTACATAGAACCTCGGCAATCTCACCAAATTAGTGCGTACGCTATGCAATTCGGATTGAACTGAATTACACTGCGGCATCATCGCACCAATTTGGTGCAAAGGATGAGACAGTGATCAATACCGATATAGCCACAGCGCATTTGCATAGCCACATTAGTGAACAATTAACCACAGCCGTTATATTGCTGGATGCTGCACTGACTGTCAGATATTTTAATACTGCATGTTGTGCAGTACTGGGGTTGGGTGAAAAACGCCTGAGTGAGCAGCATTTTCCAGCATTGTTTTTGCATTGCGATATCAGTGCGCAACATTTTAGCGGTGCCTTAAGCAGTAAGCAGGGCTTTGGTGTCAGTGATGTGCAAGCGGTGCTGGCAGATGGTCGTCATTTACTGTTGGATATTTCAGTTACCATTTGCGAAAACCCTGCTGGCCATTTGCTGCTGGAAATCCGACATGTCGATCAGCAGCGTAAAATAAGCCTGGAAAGCCTACAGCAACATCAACACCTGGCGGCTCGTGAGCTAATACGAGGCCTTGCTCACGAGATCAAAAACCCTCTTGGCGGCCTACGCGGAGCTGCGCAACTATTAGAAGAATCTCTGCCTGATGAGCTAACCGAATATACCCAGCTGATAATAGCTCAGGCTGATCGTCTACGTAACCTGGTTGACCGTTTATTGGGGCCCTACCGGCCGGCACAACGCATTAGTGCTAATCTGCATCAGATCATTGAGCAGGTGCGACAATTAGCACTGATGGACAATCCGTGCAACGTGCAATTTAGCCGTGATTATGATCCCAGCATTCCTGATTTCACCTTTGACCCGGAACTAATCGAGCAGGCATTGTTAAATATTGTCCGCAATGCACAACAGGCTCTGGAACAGACAAACAAGCCAACAATTTGCTTGCAAAGCCGCGTACTGCATCAACATACACTGCACGGCAAGCGTTACAAACTGGTTGCGCTGATTAGGGTCATTGATAATGGCCCGGGCATTCCCACGGAAATAAAAGATACCCTTTTTTACCCTATGGTCAGCGGAAAAGCTGGCGGCACTGGGCTTGGACTATCTATTGCGCAAACACTGATCCATCAGCATGGTGGCTGGATTGACTGCGACAGCTGGCCTGGCCATACCGAATTTACCCTATACCTGCCTATTGCAGACACTGAGGATTGAACTGATGAGTCATACTGTGTGGATTATTGATGACGATAATTCTATCCGCTGGGTTCTGGAAAAAGCCCTGGCCCGGGCGGATATTTTATGTGAAAGCTACGCGTCAGCCGATTTAATGTTGCAACGGCTTGAGTACGATCAGCCCGCCGTTGTAGTGTCTGATATCCGCATGCCAGGCACCGACGGTATGGCTCTGTTGACCCGGCTGCAGGAACTTGCACCGGAGCTGCCAGTGATCATTATGACAGCGCACTCCGACCTGGACAGCGCGGTGAATGCATTTAAACGCGGCGCTTTTGAGTACTTACCTAAACCTTTTGATGTAAACGATGCAGTTGCGCTGATCAGTCGGGCACTTGAGCACGCCAAAGCGCGACAGCCAAAACATAAAGCCGTTGCCCCTACCCTGTCACCGGAAATTATTGGTGAAGCACCCGCGATGCAAGAGGTATTTCGTGCTATCGGCCGCCTGGCTCGCTCAAGTATCAGTGTGCTGATAAATGGCCAATCAGGCACCGGTAAAGAGCTGGTTGCTGGCGCATTGCACAAGCATAGCCCTCGAGCTGAGCAGCCGTTTATCGCACTAAATATGGCGGCAATTCCAAAAGATTTAATTGAATCTGAGCTGTTTGGCCATGAAAAAGGCGCGTTTACTGGAGCAAATAACTTGCGCAAAGGTCGCTTTGAGCAAGCTGACGGGGGCACGTTATTTCTGGATGAAATAGGCGACATGCCGTTAGATGTGCAAACGCGGCTATTGCGAGTGCTGGCAGATGGCCAGTTTTACCGCGTTGGCGGGCACCAAGCTATCGGAGTCGACGTTCGTATTATAGCCGCCACCCATCAGAACCTGGAACATCTGGTGAGTGCTGGCAAGTTCCGCGAAGATTTATTTCATCGCTTAAATGTGATTCGGGTACATTTACCACAACTGAAAGAGCGCAAACAAGATATTGCCAAGTTGGCCCAGCATTTCTTAATGCAGGCAGCCAAAGAGCTTAACGTTGAAGCCAAGAGCCTGACCAAAGAAGCTGAGCAGTTTTTAAGCCAGCTCGAATGGCCAGGAAATGTGCGCCAACTAGAAAATACCTGCCGCTGGTTAACTGTAATGGCCAGTGGCAAGAATATTGTCGTCGCAGACTTACCTCCTGAATTGACGGCGCCTATGAAAATAAATCAGCTTGCAGGCGCAGACACAAACCTGAGCTGGCAACAATTGCTGGCCAGTTGGATAAGTCACAAACTGAATGCTGGCGAGGAAAATATCCTTGCCGAAGCCGGGCCAGAGTTCGAACGCACCGTATTACAGCAAGCGCTGCACTTTACCCACGGTCACAAGCAAGAAGCGGCAAAGCGGCTAGGTTGGGGACGAAATACTCTAACCCGTAAATTAAAAGAGTTGGATCTCGAATAGCGGGCATACACCCGCCAGAGGCTTCGTTTCCAGCGCTAGCTAGTTTGACGTTGCTGTCTTTTTTGTTGCCACTTTTTTTGCTTTTCTGTGAGTTGCTGGCGTTGTTCAGCCGTCAGTAACTGCAAAATGTCATGCTTTAGCTTCAAACCAGCCAGTTGGCGCTCAACTTTTTGCTGCTGTTGTAGCTCCAGGAGCTGCCGGGCAGCTACTTCATCAAAACTGTCAGCCGTGACAAGCCCCTGCAGCTGTTGTCTGGTAATGTTGTCACCTGGTTTAGCTTTTTGCTGTGCCCGGTGCTGCTGCATTAACTGTTTAATCTGTGTTTGCTGGCTGTCAGTTAAATCCAGTGACGACAGGGCGCGCTGCAGCGGTTTCGCATGCTGCATGCTTCGCTGATGGTGTTTACCATCATCATTTTGTTGGTGGGCCACAGCCATGCCTGACAGACCTGTGGTTGTAATCATACTTAGTGCAAAAATCAATGTGGTTGCTTTCATCGGATATACCTCTGTTTTAAAGACAGCTTAAGCATAAATCAACCAATGCAAAGCAGCGCAAAGGTCAGGTAAAGATTCCGTAAAGATTTAGGGCCGTCAGACAACATTGGGTAAACTCTACACTACAAGAAGGAGCCGCTATGCCTGCAATTCTGATGATAGATGATGATACCGGTCTGTGTGAGCTTGTAGCTGAGTACCTGGCACTGGATGGTTACCAGTTTACGGCTGCACATGATGGCCAGCAAGGGCTAGAACGAGCACAAAGTACAGAGTTTGATCTTATTCTGCTTGATATTATGCTACCAGTACTGGACGGTTTGTCTGTGCTAAAATCGTTGCGCACTGGTCGCTATTGTCCAGTGTTGATGCTAACCGCACGCGGTGACGATATAGACCGCATAGTTGGACTGGAGCTGGGAGCCGATGATTATCTGGCCAAACCGTTTAATCCACGCGAATTAGTCGCCCGTATTAAAGCCATACTGCGCCGGGTTGAGCTAACACGGGCGCCGCAAACCGAACATAACACCGTGCTTCAGCTAAACGGTTTGTTGCTCAACCCGAGTAATCGTCAGCTAAGCTGCAACGGCACGCCAGTTAGCCTTACTGCAACCGAATTTCAGTTATTGGAGCTACTAATGCGCCGCGCCGGTGAAGTAGTAAGCAAAGACGAGTTAAGCCGCGAAGTGCTGGGCAAGCGACTGCAAATATATGACCGCAGCCTGGATATGCACATCAGCAATATTCGCAGGAAAATGGCAACTTTTGCCGACGATGAAAAAATTCAAACACTACGCGGCAGCGGTTATTTATTTGTAGCGGGTGAAAGATGAGCAAACTAGCAAGGCTAAATCCCTTCAACTACCTGGCTGGGCGCATTTTTCTCTGGTTCTGGCTAGTGCTACTGAGTGCCGTCTTTGCCACACTGGGGTTGTCACGCGCATTGACCGAGCCTACCGAGATCCGCCGCTTGCCACAAAGCATTAGCCAGCAGCTACAGCAACAACTGCATCGCTTTGCCAACAGCAGCACAGTTGATGAACTGGTGGCCAGTCTAAAACAACAGCAACCACAGCGCTGGCTTGTAGTTAATGCCAGCAGCAATAGCGTACTAACCCCAGAACTACTGCCTCGTGATTTTGACCTACATTGGCTGACTGAGCTATCACAATTATCTAGGCCGCGCTGGCTGAAACATCATAACACCGCTTTAGCAGGCCCTTTTTTGCTACAAATTGGCGACGATACGCTAGCTTTGTATCAGCAACGTCAGCGGCCACCGCAGCGCTGGTGGCGCTTAAGTGAGGTGCCGCAACTGGTGTTACTGCTGTTTACCTTACTAATCTCAGCGGTCGCCAGTTTTGTACTGGCGGTGTCTATCTCCAGTCCGCTGCGTGAACTACTGCAACGAAATCTGCAATTTGCCGATGGCAAGTTACAGAGCCGGGTGACACACCTGATCAAACGCCAAGACGAACTGGGCAAACTGGGCCACAGTTTTAATACCATGGCCGAACGTATCAGTGCTTTGCTGACTAATCAGCAACGCTTGCTGCGCGATATTTCACACGAACTGCGCTCGCCACTGGCACGGGCACAACTGGCACTGGGCCTCACCGAACGCCAACAAACTCTGGCGCAAATGCCAAAGTTAAAACAAGAGCTAGATCGGCTCGATGCCATGCTCGATGAACTGCTAACCTACAGCAAACTGGATGCAGGGCAGTATCAACTTGATAGCCAGCAGTTTGATTTAGCCGACTTATTGGCTGAAATTATTGCCGTAAATCAGCTTGAGGCAGATGCAAGACAGCAGCGCATAAGCTTAGTTGCACCAGAGCATTTGTTAATAACGGCTGACAGCCGCTTGCTGGGGCGTGCCATTGAGAATGTGCTGAGAAATGCAATTAAATATGGCCCACCGCAGAGTAACATCAGTTGCCATTTACAGCTGCAGGACAAACAGTGGCAGCTAAAAATTTGCGACCAGGGACCAGGTATTGACCCCGAGCAGCTTAGTGCCATCTTTGAACCGTTTTATCGCACGTCGAGCAGCCGCAATAGCAACACTGGTGGTACAGGGCTTGGGCTAGCTATAGTGGCGCAAATAGTGCGTCAGCATGGTGGCGAGGTCAACGCCAGTAATAATGATAGTGTTGGCCTTTGTGTCAAACTACGCTTGCCGCTAAACTAGGCCGACATGAGTTCTGTTCGGGCTACAGCTTTGAGTAACACCTTAACTGCATTTCCACCAATAACGCCGCTGGGCCGCTCTGCGTCACTGCCAACCGATTGGCAAACAAGGTTAAAGCCGTTTTGGCACACTATGCAATGTGGTGTGTTGACCAGTGCCGATGCGCTGCCGCTGCATTACTACCAGTTTCGAGTACCGGGCGCGCATCAGGCGATAGTGCTCAGTAGTGGCCGGGTGGAAATGGCTATAAAGTATGCGGAGCTATGTTACGAACTGGTGCAGGCCGGTTACAGCGTATTCTTACTTGATCATCGTGGCCAAGGCCTGTCAGGCCGCGAGCTAGCAAACCCGGAGAAAGGCTACGTTAGCGACTTTAGTTTGTACCAGCAAGACTTTGCTCAGTTTATTGACCATATTGTGCAGCCAACAGGCCATAAGTATCATATTGCGCTGGGTCATTCCATGGGCTGCGCCATTCTGGCGGGCTATTTACAGCACTATACTCACCCGTTCAGCGGAGCAATTTTTGCCTCACCCATGTTTGGCATTTATACCGGCCTGGTGCCTGCCAGCATCGCAGAAGCTATTGCTCTGGCATTCGGTGTTTTAAATCGTCGCATCTGCCAGACTCCCTGGTATTTTCCCGGCCAGAGTAATTACCAGGAAAAAGCCTTTGCTAACAACCCACTAACGAGTTGTGAAGAACGTTATACTTGGCTGCACCAGCTGTTTCGAGATGAGCCACAAGCCAGACTTGGCGGCGTCACCACACATTGGGTCCAGGCTGCTATTGTGGCTATGCGCCGTCTGCAAATTGATGTAACAACATGGCAGCTACCTGTACTGCTGCTGCAAGCCGGCGCCGATAAAGTCGTCAGCAACCACGCGCAAAACTTATGGTTTCAACAACTACCGGCTGAGTTGTTGCGTCAGAAGGTCACATTGCAAGATGCAAGACACGAAATCTTTATGGAGAACGACCAGATCCGGCAACAAGCCCTGCAGGCGATAAATGTTTTTCTGGCGCAGCTGTCAGCGACCACGTGATTTGTTACACTGGCAGGTAGTAAAATCTGGAGTCTGCCATGTTACACATTGTGCTTTTTGAACCTGAAATCCCGCCTAATACCGGTAATATTATTCGTCTTTGTGCCAATAGCGGCTTTCAATTGCATTTGATAGAACCACTTGGCTTTGCTTGGGATGACAAACGGATAAAACGGGCAGGGCTGGACTATCATGAATTTGCTGACGTAAAGCGGCATGCCAATTTCGACAGCTTTGTTGAACAGGTTAAACCAACTCGGATGTTTGCCTGCACAACAAAAGGCCACACAGCACACAGCGATGCCCATTTTGCCGTCGGTGATGCGCTGATCTTCGGCCCGGAGAGCCGTGGCTTACCCACCAACGTTTTGCATCAAATTCCAACACCAAACTGGTTACGAATTCCCATGACAGCAAATAGCCGCTCAATGAACTTATCTAATGCAGTAGCTGTTTTTGTATATGAATCATGGCGTCAACTGGATTATGCCGGAGCAAAACGCTAGTACTTGCCAATTCCATTTGCAAATATTCAAACTCTCCAGCTATATTTAATAACGTTTAATCGATAACAAGGACGTCGATGTTATGCCGCTATATTGCTGGCTGCTGTTGTGTGTATTGCTTTCTTTCGGGGCGAATGCGGCACAAGGCGTAATTGATAGCTGGGTTTCATTACTAGCGGCGCTGCTATTATTATCTTTGGTTTTAGTCATCAGCCTTTTTAATTTAAAACTGCGCCAGAGTAACAAACTGTTAGCCGCCAAATTCCACGATTTTAAACAACTCTATGATAACGCCGCCAGTTATATCATGGCACTCGACACCAATTTTAATGCCGTTTATGTCAACCGCGCCGGTTCTGAGATTTTAGCCTCTGGCGCCGAACCGGTATTAATTTTTCAAGATCAGCACAGTTTAAATCTGTTGTTGCCAGTCATAGCTGATCAGACACATTGGCAAGGTGAAGCATGGTTGCAGTGTAAAGCCAGCGAACCGCGGCGCTTTTTAAGCTTGGTGATAACAAAACAAAGTATCAATAACGCGGAGCAGTATCTAATTTTTGCCCAGGATATCACTGCAGCCAGACAAACACAGATCACGCAAACGCAAAACGCAATGCGAGACGTTGACTCAGGTTTAGCCAGCATAGCGTTATTCAATGAATTTACTCAGCGCGCTATTTATAGTGCCGCAACAGCCCAATCGCCGTTTGGCATAGTGATGTTAAAGGTTAGCCAAACATTGCAGTCCAACATAGTACAGCAACAAAATAGCCTGGCCAAAATAATACAAAAGCTGGCTGACGGCATGCAACAATATGTCAATAGCGGCGTGGTTGTAGGTCGCTACTGCGCTGACGCTATTGTTATGCTAATACCATCGCATTTGTGTTCCGCTCAGGCAAACATTAATCTTAATCGCATTGCACACAAAATATTGCTTAGCGCAGAACAGCAAGTGCAACAAACTAGTCAGCAATCTGTACAAATTTATGCCGGGGTGAGTACTTATCCACTCGATGGCGAAACCACTATCAGCCTGATAAACAGTGCCGCAAATGCCTGCTCCGCAGCAGCAAAGCTCGGTAATAATAACCTGCACTTCTCCAACAGTGCTTTGCAAGCCAAAGCTTCAAACCAGCTTACTTTGGAGACTGAACTATTTAAAGCGCTGCAGCAGGATGAATTTGAAATATATTACCAACCCCGAGTAAGTATAGGTAGCAACCGCGTTATAGGTTATGAAGCGCTGCTCCGCTGGCACAACCCGAAACGAGGTATATTGGCACCGCAACATTTTATTGAGCTGGCAAACGATAGCGGCGTGATCGTTGAACTGGACAAGCTAGTGTTGCAAAAGAGCTGTGAGCAGCTCAACTACTGGCAACGCACCGGCCTTGACCGTGGCCGTATAGCTATAAACATCTCTATACAGAGCTTCAGACAAACCGATTTTGTCTTCACTTTACAACAGCAGCTTGAACAAGCAAAACTGACCGCGGTTATGTTTGAACTGGAGCTACATGAAGACATATTTTTGCAGCCCGATCAGGCGACACACAATAAACTGCGCCAACTTAGCAACCTCGGCTTTCACTTAACACTCGACAACTTTGGCGAAGGCATGTCATCTCTTACCGTGTTGCAACACTATCCGTTGCATAACCTGAAAATAGCCCAATGTTTTATCAATGATATGGAACACAATGAACAACAGCGTAACATTACTGCCAGCATAGTGCGCCTGGCATCCTATCTGCAGTTAAATGTGATTGCCACTGGTATAGAAAACGAAATGCAGGCGTATCTGTTGCACGTAATGGGTTGTGATATTTTGCAAGGGCACTTATTTAGCAAGGCGATTCCAGCAACTGAGATACCTGCATTCCTGGCAAGAGAAAGCAAGCTGCTGCGTAAGCAGCTAAGCTAATTCTGACTATATGCTCAAGTAACCTCGTCGCGTTTTTCTCGCCCCAATAAATCCAGTGCAGCCAGCTTGGCGTCTTTGCCTTGGTACAGCACCTGATAAATTTGCTCGGTAATGGGCATTTCCACCCCAACCCGCTGCGCCAAGTTGAATACTTCCTTAGTGTTCCGGTATCCTTCAACCACCTGCCCCACTGTTTGAATGGCTTCTTCAACGCCTTTGCCTTCACCCAGTAACAGGCCAAAACGTCGATTTCTAGACTGGTTATCGGTACATGTTAACACTAAATCACCCAAACCAGCCATGCCCATGAAAGTGTCTTTCTTGGCTCCCAAAGCGCAGCCTAAGCGACACATCTCAGTCAGACCTCGGGTAATAAGTGCAGTGCGGGCGTTTGCACCAAAACCAATACCATCTGCCATACCTGCGCCTATAGCAATAACATTTTTTACCGCACCACCTAGTTGCACACCAATAAAATCTGGGTTGGTATAGACACGAAAGCTTTTAGCACAATGCAATAAATCAGACAGCTCACGAATAAACTCCGCATCTGTCGATGACAACGAAATAGCCGTTGGCATGCCCATTGCCATCTCTTTAGCAAAGGTAGGACCGGAAAACACCGCTAATGATACTGCGTCACCAAGAATGTCGCGGGCGACATCTTGCAATAAACGGCCGGTTTCTGGCTCCAAGCCTTTGGTAGCCCAGGCTACACGAGCGTTAGGTTGCAGATAAGGTTTAATCAGGGTTAACGTATCGAAAAAAGCATGGCTGGGTACCACGATAAGAATATCTCTGCTGCTGGCGGCAGCTTGGGCGATATCAGAGGTCAACTGCAATGTCGTTGGCAGGGGAATACCGGGCAAGTATTTTTCATTAACTCGCAGCTGTGCCATGTGCGCCATTTCCTGCACATTGCGGCCCCATAAACTGATCATATTGCCATTGCGGGCAAGGCAAATAGCTAGGGCGGTACCGTAAGACCCCGCCCCTATTACAGCAATAGCTGAAGCTTGCATAATTTATGCGTCTGCCTGAGCGCCCTGCACTTCAGCCTGACGTTTTTGCACATACTGAGCAAACAAAGCATCGAAATTAACCGGAGCCAGGTTCAGTTGCGGGAAAGTGCCACGGTTAACTAAATTCGATACGGCTTCACGCGCATAAGGGAATAAAGTATTCGGGCAGAATGACGCTAACATATGCGCCATTTGCGAATCTTCCAGTGGACTAATAGAGAAAATACCCGCTTGCTGCACTTCACATAAAAAAGCTACTTCGCCTTCAACCTTGGCGGTAACGGTTAGAGACAACACTACCTGATACACATTGTCTTCTAGTTTTTCACTACGGGTATCAAGGTCCAGCTGAACCTCTGGTTTCCACTCTTTACGAAATATCGCCGGCGCGTTAGGCGCTTCAAATGAAATATCTTTGACAAAAATACGCTGGATAACGAATTGCAGCCCTTGCTGCTCAGTTGCAACGCCATTTGCTTGTTGTTCAGCCATGATAATTCCTATTTATATTATGATTGTAATAACGGATCGAGTTTGCCGGCAGCGTCAAGCGCTAGCATGTCATCGCATCCACCAATATGCTGAGTACCAACAAAAATTTGCGGTACAGTAGTGCGTCCGGCCGCACGTTCAATCATTTGCGGACGTAACGCGGGTTGTTCGTCGATGCGAATTTCCTGATACACCACACCCTTGTTGTCCAACACTGATTTAGCGCGGACACAATAAGGACAATATGCTTTGGTGTAGATGGTGACTTCTGACATCGTTACCTCTTTGATTTAACTACTGGCAAGCTAGCGCCGGTCCAACTGCCCATACCACCTTGTAATACCGATACGGTAGTAAAGCCCTGCTTCAGCAAACTGGTCGCCGCTTTTTGCGCACTCATGCCAGCTTGGCATACCACAATAATGGGCTCCGCTTTATGTTTTTCAAGCCCCGACAACTGTTGTTTTTCAATGTCAGCTAATGGCAAGTGACGTGCTGAGGTAATATGTCCCTTGGCAAAATCTGCCTCATTGCGAATGTCCAGTACCACAGCGTTGCTGCGATTGACCTGCATTGTCAGCTCAGTTGGAGATACTTGCTTTACTACAGAAAAGCGCGATTTTATCACGCTACTGATTAACATAATAAATAACACCAACCATACGGCGGTTAAAATAGGGTGATTGCTAATAAAGTCTATATACTGCTGCATACCTAATCCGCTTATCGGAAAATAATTCAGCGCAGAGTATACTCAGTTTGGCAGAAGAAAGCAGCCCTACCGGCAGCAGCTGTCGACACAGGGCTGGAGAATTATACAAAATTCGGTAATATAACGGCTCATTTTATCCGCTTGTCATCGCTAAACCACGGAGCACTTATGAGCAGTCGCAAAAAACCTTTGGTGTTATTAATTCTGGATGGCTGGGGTTATCGCGAAGAGAGCCATAATAATGCCATTGCACAGGCAAACACTCCGGTAATGGACCTACTGTGGCGCGACTACCCACACACATTGATATCGGGTTCTGGGCTTGATGTTGGTTTGCCAGATGGTCAGATGGGCAACTCTGAAGTAGGCCATGTCAATCTTGGCTCAGGTCGTGTGGTATATCAGGATTTTACCCGCATAACCAAAGCGATAAGTGACGGTGACTTTTTTAGCAACCCGGCATTAGTGAATGCGGTTAAGCAGGCAAAACAGCAAGAAAAAGCGGTACACATCATGGGGCTGCTGTCTCCTGGTGGTGTGCATAGCCACGAAGAACATATTCTTGCCATGATTAAACTGGCTGAGCAGCAAGGTGCCAATCCGATATATGTACATGCTTTTCTTGATGGTCGTGACACACCACCTCGCAGCGCAGCCGCGTCACTGGAAAAAATTCAGCAGCATTTTGCTACAACTGCCAGTGGACAAATTGCTTCCGTTATTGGCCGCTATTATGCCATGGACAGAGATAAGCGCTGGGACCGGGTGCAACAAGCTTATGATTTACTTACTCAAGGAAAAGCAGAGCATCAGGCAACCGATGCAATCAGCGCCTTACAGCAAGCCTACAATCGCGGTGAAAATGACGAGTTTGTTAAAGCAACCGCAATATTGAGCGCAGCAGGCCAGTCAATAAAAATGCAAGATGGTGATGCGTTAGTCTTTATGAATTTCAGGGCGGATCGGGCAAGGCAGTTTAGCCGGGCTTTTATTAATCCGGACTTTGATGGTTTTAAACGAGCATACCGGCCGGCGTTAAGCAGTTTCACAACGCTGACACAGTATGCTGCCGATATTGATGCACCTTGTGCTTATCCACCTGAGAGCCTGAATAATGTCTTGGGCGAATGGCTGGCGAAACACAACAAAACTCAGCTACGGATCTCTGAAACCGAAAAATATGCTCATGTGACGTTTTTCTTCAGCGGTGGCCGAGAGGACATGTTCAGCGGTGAACAACGTATTTTAGTTGACTCACCTAAAGTCGCCACCTATGACCTACAGCCAGAAATGAGTTCAACTGAACTCACCGACAAGCTTGTTGACGCCATACACAGTGGTGAGTTCGACGTCATTATATGCAACTATCCGAACGGCGATATGGTAGGGCATACGGGGGTTATGGCCGCAGCGATCAAAGCCATTGAAGCCGTCGACCATTGCATTGGTCGCGTTGTCAAAGCACTAGATGAAACTGGCGGTGAATGTCTTATTACGGCCGACCACGGCAATGCTGAAATGATGCTGGATACCGAGTCTGGCCAGGCCCATACCGCTCATACCAGCGGACCGGTGCCCCTCATTTATGTAGGTCGCCCGGCCAACGCTATTGAAGGAGGCATATTAAGTGACATCGCCCCAACGATGCTTGCATTAATGTCCTTGCCTGTACCTGCGGAAATGTCCGGCAAGGTACTGATGCAAATCAAATAAATGTCGACACTTTCTACAACTAAGAAATTTCAGCAGTGCTGCTGGCTGCTGTTATTGCTGCTACCCGGCGCGTTTGCACAGCAAGCGCAGCAAGAGCAACTGGCTGATGTTAAGCAGCAAATCCAGCTAACCGAACAAGAAGTGAAGCAGCAGCGGGCGCAATTGGAACAAGCAGAAACGATGCTACAACGCTCTGACCGGGCGTTGGCCCAGGCTTCTGCCGAGGTAAATGACTCGAAATTACAACACAAGAAGTTAGTCGACGAGCAGCAAAAATTGCTGGCAGAGCAAACCGCACTTGAACACCGTTTGCAGCAGCAGCAAACAGCTTTGGCTGCACAATTGAAAAGTGCATATAGCATAGGGCAGCATGATTACAGCAGAATGCTGTTAAACCAGCAAGACGCCGGCAAGTTAGAGCGGGTCTTGACCTATTATCAATACTTTAACCGCGCCAGGATAAAACAGCTAGCTGAACTAAATCATACTATCACTCAGTTGCAGCAGGTATTAGAGCAGCTAACACAACAGCAGCAGCAAGTGGCCGCAACTCTGGAAACCTTGCAAACACAGCAAAAACAATTGGTCGTTGCTAAGTCTCAGCAGCAGCAGGCGGTAGCCAAACTGCAAATCATGCTAAAAACGCAAGGTCGTCAGCTCGACTACTTACGCCAGAATGAAAACAGTCTATTGGCTAAACTTGATGAACTGAACCGGCTAGCACAGCAAGCCCGTGAGTTACTTGGGCTTGGCCAAGACAAAGGCAAGCTAATTTGGCCATTAAGTGGCAGCCTACTACAACGTTTTGGTGATAACCGTCAGGGCGGCATGCCATCTCGGGGTATTATAATCCAGAGCAACGAAGGCGAAGCCGTGAAATCTATCGCGGATGGCCAGGTTATTTATGCAGATTGGCTCAAAGGCTACGGTTGGGTTATTGTACTAGACCACGGTGTCGGCTTTATGAGTTTATATGGCCATAATCAAAATTTACTGAAAAAGCCCGGCGCTCGTATTAATGCCGGTGAAGCCATAGCGCTAGCGGGTATGAGTGGCGGACAGTCAGTAGCAGGATTGTATTTTGAAATACGTAATAAAGGCGAAGCGGTAAACCCGCTACAATGGCTCAGACAAAAGCCGCGATAAAATGGATGTAATAACGCGACAATATGCATATACTTTTGTTAACAGTATGGCGAAGAGCTGTCCGTCTAAGAGAACAATAATAAAGTGCGACTACTTAAATACCTTATAATTGGTTTGTTCAGTATACATACCAATGCCGCAACAGAAGCTAGGATAGCCATTATTATCGACGATATTGGTTATCAAAAAACAGATCAACAGCTAATTGACCTGCCTTTTGCTTTAACTTTTGCCGTATTACCTCACACACCCTACGGGCAGCGCGCCGCGAAGCGAGCGTTTCAGCAGCAAAAAGACGTTATGCTGCATATGCCGATGGAAGCCAATACCGGCAAGCTCACCGATCCTGGTGCGCTCACGGTTGCAATGTCAAAACAACAAATACGCCATAGTTTACAACAAGCTTTGGCTGATATTCCTTACGCCATCGGCATCAATAATCATATGGGTAGCTTATACACCGCCCAAGCTCAGCCAATGGCCTGGACCATGGAATACTTAAGCCAGCGCCAGTTGTTCTTTGTCGACAGCTTGACCACACCTAATAGCCAGGCCGCAAAGTATGCCCGACATTTTGGTGTCACCAACTTAAGTCGGCATGTCTTTTTGGACAATGTGCAAACTGAAGCGGCTATTGCAAAGCAATTTGAACAACTGCTCAGCATTGCTCGGAAACGTCAGTATGCTATCGCCATCGGCCATCCGTATCCGCAAACTTATCAGTTTTTACGCAAAAATCTGCCGAAACTGCGTCAGCAGGGTATCGAACTAGTGAGTATTTCTTCGCTGTTGCCGCAAAGCCATGATGTGGTTGCTGCAGGCTTCAGTGCACCGGCTATTTCTGCACCACAATAACCAAATCGTAAACAAAGCAGCTATAAAAAAAACCGCCTGATGGCGGCTTTTTGTTATAGCTGCAGAGCACTGATTTAACTCATCGCCGACTGCAGCTTTTTCATGGCATTTTTTTCAAGCTGACGAACACGCTCGGCAGATACATTGTAGCGATCAGCAAGTTCCTGCAACGTCAGTTTGTTGTGATCCAACCAACGAGCACGAACAATATCCTGACTTCTGTCATCCAAAGTACGCATAGCCGCTTGTAAACGATCGACAGCAGCATTATCCCACTGGTCTTCCTCTACCCTATTTGCCAAGTCAGACGCTTTATCTTCCAGGTAATACACTGGTGCTGTAAAAGCGCTATCGTCATCTTCATCCGGTGCATCAAATGGCATGTCGTAATTGCTCATACGTGCTTCCATTTCACGCACTTCATGCTCTGCTACACCCAACGACTCCGCGACATTCTTTACTTCTTCTTGATTAAACCAGCCTAAATGCTTCTTTGCTTTACGTAGGTTGAAAAATAACTTGCGCTGAGCTTTAGTGGTGGCAATTTTAACAATGCGCCAATTTTTCAGCACGTACTCATGAATTTCAGCTTTAATCCAATGTACGGCAAATGATACCAAACGTACACCAACATTAGGATCAAAGCGCTTCACGGCTTTCATCAGGCCAATATTGCCTTCCTGAATTAAATCACTTACCGGTAAACCATAGCCGGAATAACTGCGGGCGATGTGCACAACAAAGCGCAGGTGCGACATAATCAACTGACGGGCCGCTTCTAAATCACCATTCTGATGCAGACGCTCTGCAAGGCTGCGCTCTTGCTCTGCGCTGAGCATGCCAATGGAACTGACAGCATGAGTATAGGCTTCCAGACTACTACTGGCCGCTACCGGTAATGACATCATTTCTGCTGCGTTATCGCTCATTTTTGTGTCCTGTGCCAAACTAAGTGTGTCGATATTAGCACTCTTTTGCATAGAGTGCTAATTTTAGTTGCTGCAGTTTTTAGATCTGCTTATTCTAAAAACTGAAAAGTAATAATTAAACGCTATTAAGGGCCGGTTGGTTCAATTGCAGTGATATGTCGGCGCACCGATAAGTAAGAACCGCTGAGACCAAGTAGCATCGCTAACACCATTAAACTGATAAACTCCATCAAACTTAATGCCATCAGGCTAAACTCACCGTCGTACAGAGACGTCACACTGACGATAGCTCCCTGCAGCCACCACAGCATAGCCTCAACAATCAAGAACGCCAGTAAACCACCGAATACGCCATACCAAATCCCACTGTACAAAAACGGCCGCTGTATAAAAGCATCGGTGGCACCAACCAGCTTCATTACTTCAATTTCATCTTTTTTGTTCATAATAGATAAGCGGATAGTGTTGCCAATAATCAGCAATACCGCGCCCAGCAACAATACAGCAATCACCAACACCGATTGACGCAACAAACTGATAATAGCGTCGAGCCGTGCTAACCAGTCGATATCCAACTTACCAAATTCTACTATGCGCTCTTTTGACAGCCGGTTAAGTAACTGCCGGGCACTGTCAGCGCCGGTATTTTTTGGTAGTACCAACAACACATCGGGCAATGGGTTTTCATTCAAATAGGTTAATGCCGGGCCGAAGCCACTCACCTGTGCAAATTCGTCGAGCGCTTGTTGCTTGCTGATGTACGTCACGCGGGCAATATCATTGTCGGCTTGCAGGATCTTCTGCAGACTACTGATTTGTGCTTCGGAGCTACCGTCTTTTATAAACAAACTTATTTCAGCAGCCTGAGTAAAACTGTCACTAACCTGCTGCACATTTTTTACCATTAAATGCAGGGTTGCTGGTAATGTAAGGCTAACCCCAAGCACGCCAATGGTCAAAATAGAAGCCGATGGTGTACGCCAAAGCTCCCCCAGACTGAATAGCGCCTGGCGGACATGGTTTACCCAAAACATCACAAAGCGGCGACTTAAGCCGATTTTCCGCTCAGCCGCACCACTGCCAACCCGACCAGAAAACAATATACTCATAATGGGTCCTCCTGGTATTGCAGCAGCCCATCATTAATCATTTTGCCTTGTCGTAGCGTTAAAGTGCGGTATTTCATCCGCGCGACCAAGCCTAAATCATGCGTAGCGACTAACACAGATACACCCACCTGATTAAACGCTTCAAACACCCGCATAATATCTTTGGATAAATCTGGATCCAGGTTACCCGTGGGTTCATCTGCTAATAGCAGTGGAGGCTTATTTACCACTGCCCGGGCAATACCCACACGTTGTTGTTCACCACCTGACAAGGTTTGCGGCAAGCAACGCGCCTTATCCAGCAAGCCTACTTTATCTAACGCGGCATGCACCCGCTTCACCATATCTTTGCCGCTAAAGCCCTCAATAACCAAAGGCAGCGCGACGTTATCAAATACGGTGTGATTCATCAGCAGCCGATGGTTTTGGAAAATAATACCCACGTCGCGCCGTACATAGGGAATATGGTTGCGGCGGATCCGGCTGAGATCTACATCATTTATTAGCACTCGCCCAACGGAAGGTCGCTCGATCAGGCTAATAAGTTTTAACAGCGTACTTTTACCAGCGCCGGAATGCCCGGTTAAAAACGCCATTTCCCCTTTCTCTAGTTTGAAGCTAACGCGATCCAGCGCGACAAAACCACCCGGATAGCTTTTGCTAACCTGATCAAACTCCAACATAGTTAACTGTCCCGGTTAAATAGCGCACGAATAAAATCTTGACTATTAAACACCCGCAGATCGTCAATACCTTCTCCGACACCGATATAGCGCAGTGGCAATTTAAACTGATCCGCAATCGCAAAAATAACACCGCCTTTAGCTGTACCATCTAGCTTAGTCAAACTAATGCCGGTGAGATTTACCGCCTCGTTAAAGACTTTAGCCTGGCTTAATGCATTCTGACCGGTACCAGCATCAAGTGTAAGCATGACTTCATGTGGTGCCAACGGGTCAATTTTTTGCAACACCCGAACAATTTTTTTCAACTCTTCCATCAAGTGGGCTTTGTTCTGCAATCGTCCTGCGGTATCTGCAATCAAAACGTCAACTTTGCGCGACTTTGCCGCCTGATAAGCATCAAAAATAACCGAAGCGCTGTCCGCCCCGGTATGCTGTGCCACTACAGGGATCTGGTTGCGCTCGCCCCATACCTGTAACTGCTCTACCGCAGCAGCACGAAAGGTATCGCCGGCTGCCAGCATTACACTTTTACCTTGCTGTTTAAATTGCTGCGCCATTTTGCCAATAGTGGTCGTTTTACCAACCCCATTAACGCCCACCATCAGAATGACAAAAGGCCCCTCTGAGTTGACAGGCTGCAAAGGTTGTTCAACATCAGCCAACAACGCTGCCATGTCTTGCTGCAACTTGTCAAACAGCAATGAAGAGTCTTTCAACGCTTTACGATCCGCATGCTGCTCCAGCTGACGAATCAGCTTTTGCGTAGTATCAACCCCTACGTCTGCCAGCAACAGCTGCGTTTCCAACTCTTCGTATAGCTCTTCATCAATTTTACGCCCGCTAAACAATCCAGCCAGACCTGAGCCTAAATTCAGGCTGGTTTTTGCCAACCCTTGCTTTAGACGGGAAAAAAAGCCGGCCTTTTTTATCGGTTCTGCCACAGATGGGACATTAGTATGTTGCGTGGCAGTACCGAGTACTGCATCTGCTTGTGCCTCAGCGACATCAGCTACAATATCGGCTGCATTACGCAATACATCATCAGTGGATTGGGTCGGACCAGCGGCAGCGTCGTTGCCAGGTACCGGGCTATCGGGTGCTGCGGATTGTGCCTGGTCGTCATCTTTACCGAAACCAAGCCAGGAAAACAGTTTATTTTTTTTGCTCATAAGCTCAAGTGTATACAGATAAAAACTAAGGTAAACTTGGCCGTTATACTAACACCTTTGTGTTAAAGGCAAAACGGATTAGATGAAACAAGCAAGAAGTCAAATAAAACGCCCGGCAGCAGCAAACAAACGTTTGCCTGCAGTAGCTGGCGCTCCCGGTGAAGTGCGGGTAATTAGTGGTAAATGGCGCGGCCGCAAACTGGCTGTATTGGATGCAGCTGGCTTGCGCCCCACCACAGACAGGGTAAAGGAAACGCTATTTAACTGGTTGATGCATGATATCAGTGGCGCCATCGTGCTTGACTGCTTTGCCGGCAGTGGCAGTTTGGCCATTGAGGCACTGTCACGCTTCGCAGCAAAAGCCACTTTAGTAGAGCGTGATACTGTTGTAGCACGTCATTTGCAGCAAAATCTGCAAAAGTTGCAATGCGATAATGCACAAGTCGTCAATCAAGACTGTTTAAGCTGGCTGTCGGGCCATGCAACACAGCAATTCAGTGTGGTATTTATTGATCCGCCATTTCGCCAAGGTCTTGCGCTTGACTGCTGCCAGGCATTAGAGCAACAACAGTGGCTAACCCAAGACGCCCTCGTTTATCTTGAAACCGAAAAAGAGTTGTTACTTACCGCTGTGCCAGCAAACTGGCGGTTGATAAAAGAAAAAATAGCCGGACAGTTGGCGTATAGGTTATATCAGCGCGGCTAATCCGTGCTGATAAGTTCCATGCCTAGGTTGGTTAAGCCCTGCTCGGCTACCCAATTTTGCAGTAACTGCCGCTCTTCCCGGCCAAACTGCGCAATTGTGCTGACAAGGGCTATTAATTCGGCTAAACAATCCATTTCATACTGCATTAACGGATGATCACGTACAATTTTTTTCAGCTCAGCTTCTGTCGTTATGTCAGCATCAATACTATCGTGCTCTATCAACCTGGCCACCGTTGCTTGAGAAATTTTCGCAACGTTAAGAAACTCACCCGCATCCTGCTGCTCAATGCCGCTTAACATCATATCCAGTGCAGTAGCGCAATCCACTGCAGGGTAAACGCCAAAAATGTCAAAGTCATTTACATCTGGCGTAACTAGCTCTAATTCTTCAGACAGCTTTGAAAAATTTATTTTCGCTTTTTTAACTGTTAACCACTCCCATACCAAGGTAAGAATATGTCTGGGCAGCTCGGCATCACCGCTATTGGTTACTTCAGCAAATAATTGATAGTTAGGCAACATACGTTCGAGCAAGGTCGCGGCGACAGCGGCTTGCTGATAAAAACCCAATTCTCGCATCGTTTGAAAATTATTCGCTTTTGCTTTCATCTTTTTCCTGAGAACACGACCAGCAGACCTCGAAACTTTGGTAATTAAGCTCACCGCAGCCGCAATGCCATTGTGCTGGTTCATTCTGTAATTGTGTTAAATAGTGGCTGATTATACGCTGTGCTACTGAAAACTGCTGCTGCGGTACCCACAATTGCACTCCGACATCTGTCAATGGCAGTTCACCGGCAGCGCCAGCAAGAAACTCTCCGCTGAGCTGCACAAGGATAACTGACTGCTGTAACAGGCCCTGCACCAGGCCTGCCTCAATACTATTGGCAGCCTGATACACCCGCTGCCATTGTTCAACGTCAGCCGGGTGTAAAAGCTCCACGTTAACCGGTTACCTTCAACTGCTTCTGGGCATATTCGAACTTTAATTTAAATTCCATCATACGCTCTTCCAAGCTTTGAACTTGTAACTGATGTGCCTCTTGCTGCTGCGCCAGTTCACCGCGTAAGGTGCGGATCAGTTCGCGGCTGCTATCAGCTTCCTGCTGTTGTTTTTGCTCAGCTGCATACTGGCGATTTTGTGCATGCTCAAGCTGGGCATCAATTTTCTGGTGCTTACTTTGCAGCTGCTGATATTGCTCGGTTAAATTAACATAATCAGCTTGCAGTTTAGTTAACTCCGAACCCAAATCACTAGATTCATTCATCACATGAGATAACTGCTGTTGCGCGTCAGCCAGTTCTATTGTTGCAGTATCAAGTTGCTGCTGCCACTGTTGCTGCGCAGTTTCTTGAGCCGCGTTAGCCGTATCCAATTGCTGCTGCAGTTGCTGAATTTTTTGCTGTTGCAGCTCCTGGGTTTTCTTACGGTCTTGTACTTCCTGTTGCAGTTTGGCAATTGTTTGCAGTTTGTCCTGATTTGCGGTTTCAATATCGCCAAAACGCGCCAACTCTGCTTGATGCGTCTGCTGCTGCAATTCAAGTTGTTGCATTAAGCCATTAAGTTGCTGTTGCAACTCAGCTAACTGCGAGTCATTACTGGTTTTCAGGGTTTCTATTTGCTGTAACTGCTTTTGCTGCTGCTCAGTGGCTAGCTTTAATTCTACTTTCGCTTGTTGTTGCGTCAGTTTTAACTCATGCGCAGCGGCCTTCGCCTGCTCTGCATCTGCTAGAGCGGCAGCGAGCTGCTGTTGTAATTGCGCTAACTGTGACTCGGTCTGTTGTAACTGTTGAGCAGTCTCAGCACTAGCAGAGTCACTTTGCTGCAACTGTTGTAATTGCTGCGTTAACTGCTCTGCTTGTTGAGCTTTAGCCTGGTGTTGCTGCTGCAATGTCGACAATTGCACAGCGGTTTGCTCCAATTGAACGCTAAGCGCTTTGTGCTGCTGACGTAATTTGGACAGTTCCTGATTATCTGCATTCGCTACCGGCACCGCCAAATCAAGTTGCTGCTTAGTTTGCTGCCAGTCCTTAAATAATTTTTGATACGCTTGTTCCTGTTCAATCAGCCGCTGCTGCCATTGTTTTTGGCTGTCGGCCAACACGCTACTAGCGAACTGCGTTAATTGCTGCTGCTGGGTATTGAGCAACTGGCTGGAAAAATCTACCAGGCTGGCTTCCAACTGCTGTTGCGCCGCCTGCGTCAATTCGGCAATAACTTGCTGCTCATTTTTATTATTATTTTTTTTCACTGCATTCATTATCAGCTCTCGCTTTACTCGGCAGCACTTGCAATTACACAATTGCAAAGGCTGCATCGTCAACAGATAAATACACCAATACCTTTACCTTAGCAGGTATTTGTGCTGTGGCATACTACGCCGTTGTTTAGTGTAATATGAGTTGTCACTGATAGCTAACGCTATTGATACTTTTGATTTTTTAACATTTTAATTTCTCATAACAGGAACTTAAATATGATGAGCTTGACAACACCGGCATTGCTATTTCCAGCTATCTCGTTGTTACTGCTGGCTTATACCAACCGCTTTTTAGTATTAGCACAATTGATCCGCGAATTAAATCAACGTGAGGGCGATAATGTGCGCGATTTGGCCAAACGGCAAATATCTAATCTGCGCAAACGGATTTTTTTGATTAAAACCATGCAAGCCTTTGCTGTGCTTAGTTTTGTTCTATGCACAAGCGCCATGTTTTGCTTGTTTATGTCATGGCAAATTGCCGGCCAATTGTTGTTCGTGATTAGTCTGATTAGCTTATTAATTAGTCTGCTCTATTCTTTATATGAGATCCAAATCTCCTGTGATGCAATAAATATAGAACTTGAATCACTGCAGAATGGCTGATTAGCGTAACGGCAGCGGATACCACTATGAGCAATGAAAATTTTCTGTTTGATGAAGACTTAGTTAGCGACGACAGTCCGCCAGAGCCCAATATGGCTGCGCCATGGATGGCTTTAGTTGTGGATGATGATGAAAGCATTCATCAAATTACCGCTTTGGTACTAAACAATTTCGAATTTGAACAACGCCCACTGCGGCTACTGCATGCTTACAGTGCCGCCGAGGCAGAGAAAATTATTGTCAGTAATCCGGATATTGCTTTGGCAATAATTGATGTTGTTATGGAAACTCAACATGCCGGTCTTGAGCTGGTCAAAATCATTCGGCAGCACATTAAAAACCAACGGATGCGCCTGATATTGCGCACGGGGCAGCCCGGCGAAGCGCCTGAAGAGCACGTAATCCGTGATTATGATATTAATGATTACAAGAACAAAACCGAAGTCACCGCAATTAAATTAAAAACGCTATTTTATGCTGCTCTTCGCTCTTATCGTGATATCTGTATTATTGAAAACCATAAAGCCGGCTTAGAAAAAATTATTGGCTGCACCACCAGTTTTTTACAATGCAGCTCGCTGCGCCAGTTTGCCTCGTTAATTTTGGGGCAAGTTGCTTTCTTGCTTGGGCTTGAACGCGAGCAGTTATACTGTTGTGCAGCCATCAATAACGTAGACCATAACGATGTTGCATTGGAGGTAATTGCCAGTAGTAACTCTGCCAAACCCAGCACGCTACCCGCCGATGTTGTCAGCAAAATTTTACACGTTCAGCAGGCTAAACAGTCGTATTATGGTGAGGACTGCTTTATCGGCTACTTC
Organism: Rheinheimera maricola; assembly: GCF_016918075.2. Taxonomy (GTDB): domain Bacteria; phylum Pseudomonadota; class Gammaproteobacteria; order Enterobacterales; family Alteromonadaceae; genus Alishewanella; species Alishewanella maricola_A. The sequence continues at coordinate 183,665 of NZ_JAERPS020000002.1, forward strand.
ACTACTCATAAAGGCAGCGAAAACTTTCTTTATGTGAGCAAAGGCAGTAAGTTAGAACAAACTGATCATCAACTGTTAAGCTACTTTTCGCACAATATCGCCATTGCCTATGAAAATATTCGCTTACGTGAATTAATGCGCGAAAGTCAGCGTGAGTTGTCATACATTCTTGGTGAAGCGGTAGAAAAGCGATCCAAAGAGACGGGTAGTCACGTAAAACGAGTAGCAAACTATAGCTATTTGCTGGCGGTAAAATGTGGGTTAAGCGAATTCGAAGCTGAGAAGATTAAGTTAGCTTCTCCACTGCATGATTTGGGTAAAATCGCTATTCCGGACCACATCCTGAATAAGCCAGGTAAACATACCGAAGAAGAGTGGGCGATCATGCTGCAACATGCTGAATTGGGTTACCAGATTTTACAAAATTCCAATAACGAGATCCTGCAGATGGGTGCCATTATAGCGCAGCAGCATCATGAAAAATGGAATGGTAAAGGTTACCCGCAAGGCTTGAGCGGACACAACATTCATATCGCCGGCCGCATTACCGCGCTGGCAGATGTATTTGACGCTCTGGGCAGTGATCGCTGTTATAAAAAGGCTTGGCCACTTAACGATATTATCGAACTAATAGCCGCCGAAAGTGGTCAACATTTTGACCCGGCCCTGGCAGATATATTACTTAAACATCTAGATGCATTTCTCGCCATACGCGATGCTTATCCAGATTAATTACAGGACAACAATATGCTACTCAAGAACATGAAACAGTTAGTTATTACCTGCGCGGCAGTGGCAACCTTAGTGATAACAGGCTGTGCCAGTGGGCCTAAGGTGCGATCCGATGCTGCTGAAAATATTAATTTCTCCAGCTACAAAACCTTTGCTTTTATGCCGGAACCCGCTACCGATAAAGCCGGTTACGCCACTCTGGTTACGCAACATTTTAAAGACGCCATAAGTGCAGAGATGACTGCCCTAGGTTATCAATATAGTGAAACCAACGCCGATTTACTGGTCAACTTCAACTCCAATGTAGAGAACCGTACCGACATACGCTCGATGCCAACAGCTAACGTGCACTACGGCTACTACAATTACCGTCGGGGCATATATGCAGGTTTCCCGCTGCATAATAATGATATAGATACCATTCGCTACAAATATGGCACGGTAAATATAGATGTTGTTGACGCAGCGCAAAAACAGTTAGTGTGGGAAGGCGTTTCAGAAGGCACACTGAAAAAATCTGATTTAGAAAATCCAAAGCAAGCTATTGCTGAGGTTGTCGGATTAATTTTTCAGCAATACCCCAGCCGTAAGAGTGTACCGCAGTCATAGTACTGCGGCAGCGCAACCGGAACTCACAGCTAAAACGCAGTTCCCGGCACCATCTGTAGAATTTTTTCCTGTAGCGCCGCACAGTCGGCGTTTTTATTTTGCTGCTGAATAGACAACGTTAGCTCACCTACCGTTACACCGAATTTATGCAAAGTCGTGCGATTAACCAGGTTTTCGTTATCAATTAAGTACAGCCAGTCTTTTACTTTTACGTCCAGGGTGTCGCCGTCATAAGGAATACGCAGGGTATATTCCCAATATAAGCTGTTACCGGCCAGCTGGCCTTTTGCCTGGCCTATCACATCGCCCGCACTGCCAGTTACACTGCCATCTGCATTTTGCTGCAGTTGCCAGTGGCGCTGCTCAATGCGGCCATCGCTGAAGTAAAACAGCTCGTATAAGTTGCCGTTTCTCCCTTGCCAGCTGCCACACAATTCCGCCGTAAAACGCACACTTTGTTTACCTTGCCAGTCATGCAGCACCCCCCAGGCACGGCTTTCACCCTGAAAAAACTGATCCAGCTTTAACTGCGGCGTCTCATTGCTATACTCCGACACCGACTGACTGCAACCAGACACCAATGCCGCAATGGCTAATAACGAAAATTTTTGCATAACCCCTCCTTAATATGGCGAAATTTACGGCTGACATCACAATGTAGCCCAAAAAAATGCAAAAAAACCTCAACAGCGGCAAACTAAATATATTGTCGGCCCGACTTATTAAGCAAAACCAGCAGAGAATAATAATATCGTGTTTAAACGCAGTGACGAGAGCTTAATTGCCAAAGCGTTGAATGGCGACCAGCACGCCTGGCAACAACTGGTAAACCGCCACCAGGCAGCGCTGTTTTACTTTGGCTTGCGCCTGCTGGGCTCGAAAGAAGACGCCAGCGACCTGTTACAGGATGTACTGATGGTGCTGTGTCGTAATTTAGGCCAGTACCGCGGCGACAGCAGCTTTAAGAGCTGGTTATTTGGCATCGCCAATTACCGCGCCATGGACATGCTACGTAAACGCAAGTACAGCGATAATGATGATGCCCTGGCAGAGTTGCCCGACGATGCCCCGGATTTAAGCCAACAGCTGGCCGGCACACAACAACAGCAGCAGGTGCGCCAACAGTTGCGCAGTTTGCCGCCAGAACAACGGCTGGTACTGGAGCTGAAGTTTTATCAGCAATTCACCTTTGATGAAATTGCCGGCCAGTTGGCCATTTCTGCTAATACGGTTAAATCGCGGTTTTATGCCGCGTTGGATAAATTGCGCCTGCAGTTGGAGGACGACCATGTCGAACAATCAGCAAATTTTTGAGCAATGGCTCGAAGGTAAAATCAGCGCTGAGCACTGTGCGCAGCAACTGCAACACGACACGCTATGGTATGGTCGGCTGCAAAATGCTCTGGCAGTACATGCTGATGCCAAAACACCTGAGTTTGCGGTTCTACCGGTGTTTGACGCCAGCAGTGCTTTTGCCGGCCAGTGGCAACGACCGGCAGCCAAACGCAGCTGGTGGCCGCAAGTCAGCCTGGCGCTGTCCTGTGCGGCAATGCTGATCAGCTTATCGCCGGCACAGTTTCGTTTGCAGGATGGCAGCCTGACGCTCAGCTGGCATAACCCTAAAGCCGAGGTAGAGGCAGCAGTAACCAGTGCACTTACCGCGTACCGACAACAACAGCAACAATGGCTGGCACAGCAACTGGATTTTCAGCAACAAAATACCAGCTCGCAGTTGGTGCTGTTAAAAGACTATTTACAGGACGAACTAAAGCGCGACCAGCGCAGCGATATGCTGCAATTGGTGGAATACCTGAACCAGCAACGTCAGTCTGACTGGCAATACTGGCAAGAAAACTATCAACCGATGCAGGCCGGCTATCGCCCTGCTGACAGCTACTATTTAACCCCAACAGACAGCGGAGTGGTAAAACCATGATTACATTAGGTCGTATCTCATTATGTGTTGCAGCTTGCGCTGCAGTTATCGGTTACAACCCACTGCTGGCGGCAGACGTCAGCCCGGCACTGAAGAAAAATGCCGATATCCTGCAGACCATTTTGCACACTGCGTTTAAAGACAGTGAACAGGCCAGGCTGTCGTCACTACAATACAGTTACCTAAGCGGCCAAGGCATATTGTTTCAAGCCAGCAGCGGCAGCCGGCACAGGTTTCAGTTCAGAAATATCACTATGCAATCAGCCCCTGCAGCACCGGTTGCTCCCTTGCCGCCCCTGCCGGGCAGTGAGTTTGAATTTGAATTCGACAGCAGTGATGCAGAGGAAATGGCAGAGGCCGCAGAGAGCATGGCCGAGCAGATGCACGAACAGCATCGCCAAGCCTACCGCATTGCAGAAAAACAGCGGGTAATAGAGCGGGAGCTGCGGGATGCCGAACGCGAAAAACGTGATATCGAATTTAATAAAAGCCTGACCACACTGGACAAAGAGCAGCAGCAGGAGCTGCAGATGTTGCAACAAAAAACCAAACTGCTGCAGGAAAAACTGACTGAAGCGGAGAGAGAAGCGTCGTTAACCCGCAAACAACTGGAAGAGCAGCGGGCAAAGCAATTAGCTGAACAGCAGCAACAAACAGCTGCCATGCTGAAAACAGTTGGCGAGAAGTTCAGCCAGGTGTTGTGTGATTACGGCGCCAGCCTGCGCGATATGCCGGATAACGAATATGTTACCTTGCAGGTGAACAACCGCGGCAGCGAAGGGCGCTATTACTGGGTGGTTAAAAAGACCGATATTAACCAGTGCATGACAGGGAAAATTAAAGCCAAAGATTTACTGGCCAAAACCACCAGCTATCAGTTCTAGCATAAAATCGGTACCAATACTGCCGGTGAAAGCTAACGAACCGGTTTGCCCACGCCAACGCGCCGTAAACCCATCCCTGGGGGCTCGACTCAGGCATCCATGCCTTCAACGGTTGGCTTAGGGCAAGCCGATTCTCACTCAGCAGCTCAGCATTACAGCTGTCTGATGTACTAAAGCTTCGGCCGGTGCATCTGAAACCGCGTTGTTGCATCTGCAACAAAATAGTCCGCCGGGCCACCACCGCGTAACACCGGCTGCGCCGCTGCAGTGTCATAAATGCCGTTTACCAGCAAATGCTGTGCAATATGCACTCCCACCACTTCGCCAAACACCATCCAGGTGGTGATCTTGCTGCCATCAGCCGCAGTGAGCTGCAGCACCTGGCTTAGCTTGCACTCAAAGGTTACCGGGCTTTGGGCCACATGCGGCACCTTTATAATGCTGGAGGCTTTCGCGGTTAATCCGGCCAGAGCAAATTCATCCACGTCCGGCGCCACAGCGGCACTGGTTTGATTCATAGCTTGTGCCAATGGCTTAGTTACCAGATTCCAGCAGAACTCGCCGGTTTGCTCAATATTGCGCACCGTATCTTTGTAACTGGTGCTGGCAAAGCCAATAATCGGCGGCGTGTAATTAAAAGCATTAAAAAAACTGTAGGGCGCCAGGTTTAGCTGTCCCGCGCTGTCTTGGGAAGAAATCCAGCCAATTGGCCGCGGTGCTACCAGGGCATTAAACGGGTCATGCGCCAGGCCATGGCCTTTGGCCGGTTCATAAAAATAGCGATTATCAGACATAAAGCTCTGCAAGGTTAAACGACATGTGCGCAGCCTAACAAAATCTGCTTTGGCTGCGTAAGCTTTTGCGCGACAATAGCCCTAACTTTTTTAACGAGCCTTGCAATGTCCAATGCTGTGCTAGCCAGCGACGCGCTGAATTTTGATGCCATTATTGCCGCTTTTTATCAGCATGGCTGGGTTTGGCTGCCAAACTTTCTTAGCCGCGAGCTAAATGCCGCCTTGTTGCATGAAGCACAACACGAAGCGCAACTGACACCAGCCGGCATCGGCCGGCAAAACGCACATCAGTTAAATCAGCAAATCCGTCGTGATGCTACGCAGTGGTTTGATGGCCAAAGCGCCGCCCAGCAGCAATATTTGGCGTTAATGGCGCAGTTGCAGCAGGCATTTAACCGGCGCTGCTTTTTAGGCTTGTTCGACTTTGAATGCCACTTTGCCCGTTACAACCGGGGTGATTACTACCAAAAGCATGTTGATGCTTTTAGCGGCCGCTCTAATCGGGTTCTTACCACGGTAAGTTACCTGAACAGCGTCAGCGCCGGCGGTGAGCTGGCGTTGTATAACGAACAGCAGCAACTGATCGATAAATTGTTGCCCACAGCTGGCAGCCTGGTTTTGTTTGAAAGCGAGCGTTTTCCGCATGAAGTATTACCGGCCATTGACAGCCGCTACAGCATCGCCGGCTGGTTTCGCAAAAATGCCAGTATTAATGGCGTGCTGGACCCAGCCAGCTAAAACCCCTATCATTAGCACCATGCGCATGTTAGTCAGTTACTTACTGTTAATTACCCTGGCACTATCCGGCTTTAGCGGATCGGTGCAAACTGCGCATGCCTATACCTTGGCCGATGCGCTAAGCAAGCACAGCACGCAACAACAAGCTGCCAACTCCGCTACTGAAATGCCCTGCCACAGTGCAGCAAAGGTAGCGCCGGTAGAAACTGAACATGACTGTTGCGAACAACCGCAGCATCAATGTAAAAGTGATTGCTGCGCCAAGCACTGCGCCACTACAGGGGCACTATTAGCTACTGAATTATTCCGTTATATCCGCCCCAACACTACCGTAGCCCAACATATAGCGACGCTACCGCAATGGTTTTTTGCTGAAGACCCGCCGCCACCTATAAACGCCTGATAACGTTTGTTTTTAATGTCGTGCTTAAGCACGCGGCTTAATTACCGTTTCAGGAAAATACTATGTATAAGTTTTACGTTCTGGCACTGCTATTACTGCAGGGCATACTAACACTATCGGCTCAAGCGCAGGATCACAGCGGCCATGCCCATGCCAGCCCGGTCGCAGCAGCTGGCATATTAGCCGAAGCCAGCCCTTTATATGTCTGCCCGATGCACCCGCATATTCAGCAGGGCGAACCCGGTAACTGCCCTATCTGTAACATGGTTTTGGTGCGCCAGCGTCAGCAAAACACGGCGAAGGTGCAGGTAAACGGTGCCATGCAACAGGCACTGGCTATCCGCACCGAAGCGGCTGCCCCGCGCACCTTATGGCGTTTTATCGACACCTTTGCCAAGGTGCAGTACGCCGAAGATGCGATTCACCACAGCCATATCCGTGCTGAGGGCTGGATAGAACAGCTGTATGTACGCAGCATGGGCCAACGCGTTAAAGCCGGCGACAAGCTGTTTAGCTATTATGCCCCCGATTTACTGGTAGCCCAGGACGATTATTTGCAGGCATTGTCTGTCAGCAAACAAAACGGCGAGCGCAGCGCCAGTTTAGTTAAACGTGCCGAAACCCGCCTGCGCCTGCTTGGCCTGACTGACAAAGACATTGGCCAACTGCAACAAAGCCGGCAAAGCCAGTATCAGATCACGGTGTACGCCCATCAGGATGGCGTAGTCACCATGTTAAACGTGCGCGATGGCATGTATATCAACCCGGGCGATACCTTAATAGAAATTACCAGTTTAAACAGTGTCTGGTTGCTGGCTGATGTGGCCGAAGCCCAACAAAGCTGGTTGTATAAAGGCATGAGCGCCGAAGTGGATATTCCGTCTCAGCAGCTGAGTGCCATAGATGCCAAAGTGGATTACATCTACCCGGCACTGGATGCACAAAGCCGCAGCAGCAAGGTGCGGCTGATACTGGATAACGGCAAGCAACTGCTTAAACCCAATATGCTGCTACCGGTGCGACTATACGGTGGCCCACTTAAAGATGTATTGGCGGTGCCGCGTGATGCCGTGCTGCTAAACGGCAACAGCAGCCGGGTGGTAGTGCAAAATGGCGAGAGCTTTAGCGTGCGCACTATCGCCACCGGCAGCAGTGCTCAGGGCTATGTTGAAGTGCTGTCCGGCTTGCATCAAGGCGAGCTGGTAGTGGTATCCGGCCAGTTTTTGCTTGACGCAGAGGCCAGCTTAAGCCAGTTGCCGCCAGGCAACAGCAATGCCCACCAGCATTAGGAGCTAACGCGATGATTAAAGCTATTATTCGCTGGTCGGTGCAAAACCCGCTGCTGGTATTATTAACCACACTGGCGTTGGCATTATTTGGTTATCAGGCCAGCCAGCAACTTAAGCTGGATGCACTGCCGGATTTATCCGACGTGCAGGTAATTATTAAAACCAGCTATCCGGGCCAAACCCCCGAAACTATCGAGCAGCAAGTCAGTTATCCGCTATCGACCGCCTTGCTGGCTGTACCCAAGGCCAAGGCTGTGCGCAGCTTTTCCATGCCAAACGACAGCTACCTGTATGTGATTTTTGATGACGGCACTGACCCTTACTGGGCGCGCTCACGGGTATTAGAATATCTGCAAACGGTAAGCTTACCTGATGGCGCTAAGGCTACCTTAGGCCCCGATGCCAGCGGCGTCGGTTGGATTTTTCAATATGCGCTGAGCGCAAAAAATGCGCAACTATCACTGGAGCAACTTACCAGCCTGCAGCAATTTTACCTGACACCAGAGCTGCAAAGCGTCGCCGGCGTGGCAGAAGTGGCCAGCATTGGCGGCATGGCAAAAACCTACCAGTTGCAGCTGGAACCGCGCTTAATGCGCGCTTTCAACGTTAGCCTGGCCCAGGTTATTGCCGCAATAAACAGCCACAACCAGCAACAAGGCGGCAGTATTATTGAAGTGGCTGAAACTGAACTGCTGGTGCAGGCCGGTGATTATATTCAGTCACTGGCTGATTTAGCAGCGGTGCCGCTCGGTGTGCGTAACAGCGCCGACTACCCGTTAACCCTGGCCGATATCGGCAGTGTACAAACTGTGCCGGGCGCACGGCGCGGCATTGCCGAGCTTAACGGCGAAGGTGAAGTAGTCGGCGGCATTATTGTTATGCGCCATGGCGAAAACGCGCTTAGCACCATTGCGGCGGTGAAACGCAAACTGGCGGAGTTAAAAAACGGCCTGCCCGACGGCGTTGAGCTGGTAACCGTGTACGACCGCTCAGAATTAATTGAAAACACCGTCAGCAATTTAAGCCAAAAGCTGCTGGAAGAAATGGCTGTCGTAGCGCTGGTGTGTCTGGTGTTTTTACTTCATGCGCGCTCGGCGTTAATCGCCGTGATCAGTTTACCGCTGGCGCTGCTGGCCAGTATTTTACTGATGCAGCAACTGGGTATTAACGCCAACGTAATGAGCTTAGGCGGTATCGCCATTGCTATCGGCGCCCTGGTTGATGCCGCTATTGTAATGGTAGAGCACGGCCATAAAAAGCTCGAACAGGCCAGAGCCGATGGCAGGCAGCTGAGCAAAGCTGAATTTCGCCAAACCATTATCGATGCCTGCCTGGATGTCGGCCCGGCACTGTTTTTCTCCTTGCTGGTGATCACCGTCAGCTTTTTACCGGTATTTATGCTCGAAGCTCAGGAAGGCCGTTTATTTGCCCCGCTGGCATACACGAAAACTTTTGCTATGGCTTCTGCCGCTATTTTGGCAATTACGTTAATTCCGGTATTAATGCTGTATTTTTTACGCGGCAAAATTCCGTCAGAGCAGAAAAATCCGCTCAGCCGCGGCTTAATCGCGCTATATACGCCACTGCTTAAACTGTGCCTGCGTTTTCCAACCACCTTAGTGCTGCTTAGTGTGCTGGCACTGGCTTCAAGCCTGTTGCCGTGGCAGCGTTTATCCAGCGAGTTTATGCCGGCCTTTGCCGAGGGCGACTTGTTGTATATGCCCACCACCCTGCCTGGTTTAAGCCCGGCCACAGCAGCCAAATTACTGCAGCAAACCGACCGCTTAATTAAAACCGTGCCCGAGGTAGCAACCGTGCTGGGTAAAAGCGGCCGCGCCAACACCGCAACCGACCCGGCGCCGCTGACTATGCTGGAAACCAGCATTAAACTTAAGCCGCAAAGCCATTGGCGCGCTGGTTTTACGCTGGACGATATTATTGCCGAGCTTGACGCCGCAGTGCAGGTACCCGGTTTAACCAACGCCTGGCTGCCGCCGATAAAAACCCGCATTGATATGTTGTCTACCGGTATTCGTACCCCGGTGGGTGTGCGCGTTAGCGGGCCGGATCTCAGCACTATTTCAGCGGTAGCACAGCAGCTGGAAGCCAAGATTAAGCAGCTGCCTGGCAGCCGCTCCGTGTTTGCCGAGCGCGCCGAAGATGGCCTTTACCTAAAAATTACGCCGGACTTAAGCCAACTGGGCCGCTACGGCATCACCTTAACCGAGTTGCAGCAATACGTCGCCTTTGCCATTGGCGGCGCGCCGGTAGCGCAAAGTATTCAGGGCCGCGAGCGCTACGATATCAGCCTGCGCTTTCCGCGCGATTATCGCAGCCACCCGGATGATATTCGCCAGCTACCGCTGCAAAGCCGCGACGGCGCTTATGTGCTGCTTGAACAAGTGGCAAAAGTAGAGGTGGTAAATGGCCCGGTGATGATCCGCGCCGAAAACGCCCGTTTAACCAGTTGGGTCTATATCGACTTACCGGCAGAAACGCAGCTGGGCAGTTATATAGCACAGCTGCAAAATCTGTTGGCGAGCCAACGTTGGCCAGCGCAGGTTAGTGTCAGTATCGGCGGCCAATACGAGTATATGCAGCGGGTATCGCAGCGGCTGGAGCAACTGGTGCCCTTTACGCTATTGCTCATCGTGCTGTTACTGTATTTAACCTTCCGCCGCTTCAGTGATGTCGTGCTGGTGCTGGTTACGCTGCCGTTTGCCCTTAGCGGTAGCCTGTGGCTGCTGTATTTACTCGATTATCAGTTGTCGGTCGCCGTGGCTGTGGGCTTAATTGCGCTAAGCGGTGTCGCCGCCGAGTTTGCCGTGGTTATGCTGTTGTATTTAAAACGGGCGGTACAAGACATTCAGCCGCAAAACCAACAGCAACTGTGGCAGGCCATTATGCAAGGGGCTGTGCAGCGGGTGCGGCCAAAGGCCATGACAGTACTAACGATTATTGTCAGCTTGCTGCCGATTATGCTTGGTAGCGGTGCCGGTAACGAGGTGATGCAGCGCATCGCCGCGCCAATGCTTGGCGGCATGATAGCCGCACCACTGGTGTCGATGTTGCTGATGCCGGTACTGTATTTTCTGCTACTGCGCCGGACATTACCGGTAAACTGATGCTGAAACAAAGCAGAGATAGTTGCCGATAGCGCAGCCACAGACTTTTTTCGCGTTAGCGAAGGCGGATAACAAATTCGTCCGGAACGAATTTGGTCAGCGCAGCTGGTCCGCCTGGTGGAGGGCAGGATGCCCGTAACCCCACTGTGGCGAGCAGAGCGGCAACTATCTCGTGCTACGAAGCTGGTACAGATAATCCTGAGGGTTAGGTGATACTGAAGGGACATAACGCCCGCTGTCCTCGCCACAGCAACTCGCTCTGGCTGCACCGCCGCTCAGACACTCTGTGGCTGCGCGATCGGGACAATGCTTCCTGTTCTTTTAGTTACGTTCAGGGATTAAGGTTTGGTAGTAACGTAACTTTCTGCCCCAGCTGAACGCCGTTTTTAGCAAACCAGCCACGCGGCATTTCCAGCGCGGCAATCACCGGCTTGGCTGACGGCACCGCTGTGGTATCGAAAGGCTCCAGGGTGATTAATTCGGCTATGCGCCAATCCGGGCCAATATAGGCTACATCCAGCGCCATAGCAGTATTGGCCATCCACAGCGCTATGGCTCTGGGCTCGCGGTACAACAGCAACATACCCGGGTCTGCACTTTGCTGAAACATCAACCCCTGCGCCCGTTTTTCCGCTGTATCTGCCAACTGCACCTGAATACGTACCTCAGCCACCTGCAGCGGCACCAGGCTAAATACCTCTCGTGGTTCATCCGGCACAGCACAAGCCAATAGCGGCAATATCATTGTAAGCGCTGCCAAAAATCGTGTCATGCGGCCTTATCCTTGTATCAAAATTCGTTGATTAGATAGCTTAGGGCGATACCGGCAAACACCAGCATACCAACATAGTGATTGTGCAAAAACGCATTAAAACAACCCTGCCGGCTGGCGCGGGCAAGCCGGTACTGATAAATAAAACAGCCCGCCGCGCCTATCAGGCAGGCGTAGTAGATAACGTGCAGCTGCGCCAGATACCCCACCGCACCCAGCAGCAATAAGGTGCACAGCTGCAACAGTGCAATAATTGGTAAGGCATAACGGCCAAATAAAATAGCCGTGGATTTAATGCCGACGTTAATATCATCCGGCCGGTCGACCAGCGCATAATAAGTGTCGTACGCCACTGTCCACAACAGGTTGGCCAGATACAACAACCACAACAGCGGCGGCAACTGCAACTGAGTGGCCATAAACGCCATTGGCATACCCCAGCTAAATGCCGCACCCAACACCACTTGCGGTAAATGAGTGTAGCGCTTCATAAACGGATATACCGCGGCCAGCAGTACCGCCACCAACGATAACAACACCGTTTGCCAGTTTAAAAACACTAACAGGCTGGCTGACAACAATAGCAATAACAGAAATAACTGCAGCGCTTCATTGGGTGTTACCGCGCCGCTGGCTAGTGGCCGTTGTTTGGTGCGCTCTACCGCACCATCCCAATGCCGGTCAGCATAATCATTAATCACGCAGCCGGCGGCGCGCATTAGTACTACGCCAAGGCTAAAGACCAATAGTAACAAAAATGACGGTAGGCCCTCTGCCGCCAACCACAGTGCCCACCAGGTTGGCCAAAGCAGCAAATAAGTACCAATGGGCTTTTCCAAGCGCATCAGCTGTAAGTAATGCCGCCGGTTTTGCCAACTCAAAACCGCTCTTATCATCGGGTTTTACCCAGCAACGCCACAGCAGGCAAAAACGCCTCCGCAACCAGTAAAGGCAAGCCGTTCAGCGTAAATACCGAGCGCCGGGCATAGCAACGCTCAGCTATTGATAACAGTGGTAAAGCGATATCCAGTTGAGTAGCTTCAATAATGCCGCGCTGTAAGCCCGGCTGCTGAAAAATATAATCGCCCAGCGGGCGCTCGCCTAAATCAGCCAGTGGCCGCAGCGCGGTTACAGTTTGCTGTGGCAACCAGCTTTGCGCATAAACGCAAGGCATGTCGTTGCACCATAAAATGACTTCGCGCAGCTGCGCCGCAGCGGTGTCAGGCAACAATTGTCGTAAAAAAGCCGGTAGTTCACTGCGCTGTTCGTTGAGCACCTGAACACGAAACTGCTGGCAATGGCGCTTAAACCGCGCTGTCAGCGACGCTGGCTCCAGTAACCAGGGCGCCAGCAATGGCGGTAAGTTTAACTGGCGTGCATCTTGCCAAAGCGCATCCAGGGAAATAAGAGAAATAGTCACAGGGTTCAAATCTGTTGCTGAAAATTTGCTGGCATCATAGCAACTTCACGCTGATTTATCAGCCGCATTCAACACAGAAAAACGGCTTACGGCAATTGGCGTTAGCTGGTAAAATACCAGCCTTAACGCTAAGGTTAGTGTTATTGCTGGCCCTCTTACCAACTAAAAGTGATACTTATGCTAATACGCTTGCTGATTTGCCTGTCGTTGTTAATCGCTCTGCCTACTACTGCAAAGCAAGAGCCAAAAGAAGTGGTGTATTACGGCTTCGATCCAGACATTGTTACAAACTATATTTCCGGCAACGGTCGAAGCCTGGGCTATATCCGGGTAACGGTAGAACTGATGGTTGAAGATAAAGCCTACCTGCCGGCCATTGAGCACCATGAGCCGTTAATTTTGGACATCATTATCAGCATTTTTACCAAACAGCCGGAAGACAAAATAAAGTCGTTAACCGGACGCGAAGATATCCGGCTAACTATTTTAGAATCATTGCAGAAAGCGATGAAAAAAGAAGCTGGCGAAAGTATGATTAAAGACATTTTATTCACTAAATATCTGTATCAATAACCTCTTCTTCAGCTTTATTACGTCCCGCCTGGTGACGCAACAACCAGGCCCAAACCATTCCGGTTACCAAGCCACCCAAATGCGCCCAGTTAGCCATGCTAACCCAAAGTACGTCGAAAAAACCTAGCAGCAACCACAACAACATAAACCCAATAAGGCCAGGGCTAATGAACAATCCTTGCGCCGGGTTAATACGACCAGCAATCCAGAAATAACCAAACAAACCGTACACCACACCAGATAAACCACCGAAATGCGGGCTGACCATAAAATACTGTGCCGCATTTGACAGCAGTGCTATTGATAGCGAGACATTTAACAACAATCCAGCACCCAAGCGTTGCTCAAACTGGCGGCCGAGATAAAACCACCATGCCAAATTAAATACCAGGTGTGTGAGTGAAAAGTGCAACAACATCGGTGTAAACCAACGCCATAGCTGCCCCGGCTCAGTCAGTTGCAACCAGCGGCTACTGCTATGCCAATCTATTTGTTGCCAACAATAGACCAGCAAACACAACAGTAATACGGCCAGCGTTAACGGTGCTTGTAGCCATGCCGCACGCCAGTCAATAGCCGGTAAAGCATCAGCCTGTGATTGCTGCATATCGGGCTTACTGTGTTGCCAGGCGGCAGCCTGATAACGAGCGTGAGAGGGTTGGCGCAGAAAACGGCTGAACTCTTGTTCAATCTGCGGCAACTGGGCGCTAGCAGCAAATAATTCTGCATGGTTAGCATCGCTCAACACCGCCTGCACATCCAAGCCCTGCGTAGCGCAGTAGCTGGCAAACAATTGCGCGGCGCTGGCTGAATTAAGCTCAGCAAATTTATGCACTGGCATCACTCACAAAAGGCAGTTGCTGACGCCAGCTTTCAAAGCCGCCGTCCATGCTATACACCTGTTCAAAACCTTGCTGCGCCAGATATTGCGCGGCTCCCTGGCTGGAGTTACCGTGATAACACACCACCACGACTGGCTGATCAAATTCAAATTGCTGCATAAATCCGACTAAGCTGCCATTGGTCAAATGATAAGCGCCATCGATATGACCAGCAGCGAAGCTCTGTTCATCACGAATATCAGCAATAACTACTTTTCCGTCAGCGTACAATTGCGCGGTCTGTGCGCAAGAAATATGTTTAAAATCGCTCATGCTTACCTCATAAAGTTAGCTCGGTATGATAACCCAGCCGCGCTTATTTAGCAGCTCCTGAGGTTTTTGTGCTTACATGCTAACTTTAGTACTAGATTAACAAGATAAGGCTGGACAGCGATTAAACTATTGTTAACAATAGCAACTAAATGTATCGCTCTTCCGGAGTTGCTATGACTAGCCTGATTATTCTTGCCATCCTCGTTGTAATTGTGTTCTGGGTTATCAGCATTTTTAATCAGTTGGTAAAGCTGAAAAACCGTTTCCAAAACGCGTTTGCGCAAATTGAAGTACAGTTAAAACGCCGCTATGACTTAATCCCTAATCTGGTCGAAACCGCTAAAGCTTACATGGCGCATGAGCGCGACACCTTAGAAGCCGTGATTAACGCCCGCAATGCCGCTCTCGCTGGTTTAAAAGTTGCGGCTAACAATCCTGGAGATGCCGGTGCCATTAACCAGTTGGCTAGCGCAGAAGGTGCATTACAGGGTGCCATGAGCAGGCTTAATGTAGTAATGGAGGCTTACCCGGATTTAAAAGCCAATCAAAACATGATGCAATTGTCAGAAGAGCTGACCAGCACCGAGAATCGTGTTGCCTTTGCCCGACAAGCTTTTAATGATGCCGTTACCGATTACAATAGCTATAAACAGAGCTTCCCACCGGTTATTTTTGCCGCCAGCTTTGGCCATGCTACTGACGCCAAATTACTTGAATTTGCCGACAGCGCTGCCATTCAGGCGGCACCTAAAGTTAGCTTTTAACCCTCTGACTTACACTGCGCTATGAGCAGTAACTTTTTTGCCCAGCAGGATTTAGCCCGGCGCAATACCCGCATTTTGGTGACACTGTTTACCCTTGCGGTACTGTTGTTGCTGCTACTTACCAATATTGTTGCCGTTATCAGCCTTGGTTTTGTTGACCCGGCAGTACTTAACGGATCCTGGCAATGGCAAAGCCTGCCTTGGAACCTGGTAGCCCTGGTAAGTGTAATTGTTATTGCCGCTGTCGGTTTGGCGGTGCTGTTTAAATGGCAGCAGTTAAAGGCCGGCGGAAAGGTAGTGGCCGAATCGCTTGGAGGGCAACGCTTAACGGCAGATAGCGATGACCCACTGCAACGCCGACTGTTAAATGTAGTAGAAGAGATGGCATTGGCCGCCAATACTCCAGTCCCACCGGTATATTTATTGCCCGAGCCCAGCATCAACGCTTTTGCCGCCGGTTACAGCCCGGCCGATGCCGTAATTGGCGTAACACAGGGCTGCCTGGAACAATTAAATCGTGATGAGTTGCAAGGCGTCGTCGCGCATGAATTCAGTCACATTTTAAACGGCGATATGCGAATGAATATTCGTTTAATCGCTATCTTAAATGGCATTTTGTTTCTTGGTCATATCGGTTACTACATGTTACGCGGCAGCAGCCGCAGCAGCACTGTTCGTCTAGGCACCAGCCGCTCGTCAAGCAGCAAAAAAGACGGTGGTGGTATTCTGCTGCTGGCGCTTGGCCTGGTGGTAATTGGTTACGTCGGCTCGTTTTTTGGTAATCTGATCAAAGCCGCCGTTAGCCGCCAACGCGAATTTTTAGCCGATGCCAGCGCAGTGCAGTTTACCCGTAATCCACGCGGTATAGCCGGCGCTCTGAAAGTCATTGGCAGCCACAACAGCCGTAGCAAAATTGCCAACCCCAACGCCGATGAAAACAGCCACCTGTTCTTTGGTGAAGCGATAAGCCGCTGGGCATCAATTTTTGCCACTCACCCGCCGCTTTCCAACCGGATTAAACGCTTAGAACCGCAGTGGAACGGTAAATTCCCCACCCCACGCAGTACACAAACAACCAGCGGTGAAGAACATACTTCAACTACAAGCCAGGCAAAACCGACTCAGGCTGAGCGTTTGCAACAGGCACTACCACTAATTTTACTGCACAGTAGCCGCCAGACAGAACCCGCACAAGCCTTGGTTTGCTGCCTATTGTTACAACAGGATGATAGCTGCCGGGCGCAACAACTGCGGCTGATTAAAGAGTTAGGCTCAGTAGCATTGCTGCAACAGGTAGACCAACTGTGTGACAGCGTTGCCACGTTAAACGCCCTGCAGCAGGTGCAACTATTGCAACGTGTAATGCCCGCGCTTAAAGCCTTGACTGAGGGCCGCTTTAAACAATTTGAGCAACTGCTACATGCCTTATTCAATAGCATAGCGTCACCCGGGATAAGCCCCTGGCTGGTGAGTCAGTTTGTTGAACATAGCTTAGCCGCGCAGTTCGACCCGACCCAAATTAGTAAAAAGTATTCCGCTAAAACGCTGTCGCAACTCGGCCCGGCGGTTAGCCAGCTCTTGGCATTAGTCAGCAGTGCGGCGGGCGACGAGCAGCAACAGCAACAAGCCTGGCAGGCAGCCATTAGCACTCTGGCTTTCAACCTGAATAGCACCCGGCCTGAGGTGGCATTGCAGCTGCTTACGCAGCAACTACCACTGTTGCTGGCACTGGCTCCACTGCAAAAGCAGCAACTTTGGCAAGCGATTGAACGCTGCGTGCAAGCCGATAAGCTGCTGCAAAATAATGAGCAGGCCTTGCTACTGGCATTAGCCCTGCTGCTGGAAATACCCTATCAAAGCAACGCCGCCAATAGCTAAAACCACAATACCGGCTTTAACTGCAGTTCACTCTTTAGTATCGGCGTAAATTCAGCTAGAATTAGCGCCCATTTTTTCAGCAGGAAAACGTCATGACTGATAATCACTTGTATCTGATCTACGATACGTCATTTGACGAGATGGATGCTGAGGGTAGCCCAGGGTTTGGTTATGTATTGCTGTTTACCAGCGAAGATGCTGAGCAATATGAAGCGGGTGAGAACCCCAGCCGACCGGCTGTATCTATGTTATTTACCGACCACGCAGATGGTGCAATCAGCGGCGATTTACTGGGCTGGGCTCATCTGGATGCAGAGATTTTCCAGCAGTTTCCGCTGGGGCACTTTTTATTATTGATGGAACAAGCCGCCCAGGTAGCGATTAACGCCTACCGCCAGGTTGGACAAGTGCCAGACCGGCTGGTGGCACAGCATTTGGATGATGAAGAATTACTACAATTTGATGTTCAGTTTAACGATTTACAGTTGAACGAGCAGCAAAGCGAACACGAACTGGCGCAGCAGCTGATGTCTGGCCGCCCCTACCTCGATTCGTAACCGTTATAGCTACATAAAACAGTTTTGCTTTTCATCTGCGCCGCTTTTACTATTAGGCGTTAACCAGCAGTTTACCCCGGAGAAAGCCATATGGCGCAGGCCATTGATATGTTAGCAATTGAACAGGCACTAAATGGCTTTACCATACCGCCACAGCCGGAAATTTTGCAGCATATTCAGCAGCAACTTGACTTACCTGAGCCTAATGTCAAACGCATAGCCGCCTTGATCAATCTGGACATAGGTATTGCTGGCTTTACCTTAAAGGTGGTGAACTCAGCCTTTTTTGGCCTACGGCAGAAAATTACCTCGGTGGAACATGCCTGTAAATTTTTGGGCGTCAATCGGGTGCTGAAACTGGTGCGCAGTGTGCTACTGCGCTTTACCCTGGCAGAAGGCCAGAATGACAAATTCAGTTTAAAACTGTGGGCCAGTGCGCTACAAAGCGCCAATATCGCCATGACACTGGCGAAACACTTTAATTTAGCGCAAGACATGCAAGACGACTGCTACAGTCTGGGCCTGTTTCATAACGCCGGCATCGCGCTTATTCATCAGCAGACGGCGCAGTACGAGCACGTTATGCAGCAAGGCCTATTGGCACAGCGCCCTTACAGTGAAATAGAGGAGCAACACTTTGCCACCTGCCATGAAGTATTGGGCTATTTAATCGCAGAGTCTTGGGGCTTAACACCCGTGCTGTGTAATGTGATTGCTTATCACCACAGCCCGGCGCTGATGCTGGGATCGGACAGTGAAACAGAAAAACAGCTGTTTGCGCTGTTAAAACTGGCAGAGCATTTTAGTGGCGAATGTCGCCAGCTGTTCAACATTAGCCTGGACCCAGAGTGGGAGCAGCACAGTGGCGCCATATTAGATGTATTGGAAATAGAAGCACTGCAATTACCAGAGCTAGCAGAACTGCTGCATCGGGCACAGATCACCACCATTTACTCTGTCTGAAAATGCCACACAAAAAACTGCAATTGCCAGAGAAACGCTGCCCGGTATGTGGGCTAATGTTTACCTGGCGCAAAAAATGGCAATTAAACTGGCACAGCGTTATTTACTGCTCTGAACGCTGCCGCCGCAGCAAAAGCGCTGAGTAGACCAAACATCATGAAGATTATTCTGGCACCGATGGAAGGTGTGGTCGATGCGCTGATGCGCGATATGTTAACCCGTATTGGCGGTTACGATTTATGCATTACCGAATTTATCCGCGTGGTCGACCAAAAGCTGCCAGAGCGTGTGTTTACCCGCTTTTGTCCTGAATTATTAACCGGTGGCAAAACCTATGCCGGCACCCCGGTGCGGATACAGCTGTTGGGGCAAGACCCACACTGGCTGGCAGAAAACGCCGTGCGCGCGGTTGAATTGGGCTCACCGGGTGTGGATTTAAACTTTGGCTGCCCGGCAAAAACGGTCAATAAAAGCCGCGGCGGTGCTGTGCTGCTTAAAGAAACCAACCAGTTATACCAGATTGTCAAAGCCGTGCGTGATGCAGTACCGCCGCAGTATCCGGTAAGTGCTAAAATCCGCCTCGGCTATGACGACACCTCACTGACACTGGACAATGCCGCTGCCATAGCCGCTGCCGGCGCCAGCATGCTTACCGTACATGCCCGCACCAAAAGCGATGGTTACCGCCCGCCAGCCTATTGGCCCTGGATCGCGAAAATCAAGCAGCAGGTGGCAATACCCCTGGTCGCCAATGGTGAGATTTGGAACGCCACTGACGCCAGGTTGTGCCAGCAGCAGTCTGACTGCAACGATATTATGCTTGGCCGCGGTGCATTGGCGCTGCCTAACCTGGCGCAAAGCATTCGCCGTGATGAACCGGCAATGCCTTGGGCACAAGTGCTGCAGTTGTTAATGCACTACTCTGAATTTGAAATGTGCGGCGATAAAAGCCAGTACTACTGCAACCGCATTAAACAGTGGTTTAGTTATTTAAAACTGCAATACCCACAGGCTGCTGCATTATTTAGCCAACTTAGAGTGCTGAGAAAAAGCAGCGAGATCCTGGCTGCCCTGCAGCAGGCGCTGCACCTTGCTGCAGACGATACAACAGGTTAGACCAGTATAAATTGGCGAAATGTTAGCCATCATTCGCAGCAATCCAAAAAGCCGCTAAATAAAGACTATACTCCTCAAACAGTTAGTTTAAGGAGAACACGTTATGCCGATAAAAATAGCCGTGCTAATGGAAAGCCGGCCTGGCGAAAAGCGGGTGGCACTGGTGCCGGCCGTCGCCGAAAAATTGAGTAAACTCGGTTGCAGCGTCAGTATGCTTAGCGGTGCAGGTTTGGCTAGCAAACTGCCCGACAATGCCTACAACGGCGTTGAGATTGCAGGCACTGAGCAGCATTTGTTAGCAGACGCCGATATCGTGCTGGCAGTACAAGCGCCCAAAGCCAGCGAGATTGCGCTATTAAAACCCGCGAGCATTCTGCTTAGCTTTATCTACCCGCATAAAGAGCCTGAATTAACCCGTCTGCTGTGTGAGAAAAACATCACCTGCTTTGCCATGGAACAAGTACCGCGCATCAGCCGCGCCCAGGCGATGGATGCGCTATCATCTCAAGCTGCGCTGGCCGGTTATTACGCCGCGCTTATGGGCGCCACGACGCTGTCACGTATTTTGCCAATGATGACCACCGCAGTCGGCTCTATCCGCCCCGCCCGCTGCCTGGTAATGGGTTTGGGCGTAGCAGGCTTGCAAGCGCTTGCTACCGCACGACGTTTAGGGGCTATTACCGAAGGCTATGACGTAAGGCCAGAAACCAAAGAGCAGGCCGAGTCGTTAGGCGCAAAATTTGTCGATACCGGCGTCGATGCCCGAGGCGAAGGCGGTTATGCCCGCGAGCTGACAGCGCAAGAAAAAGATAAAATTGCCAGTGTGGTAACACGGCATATCCAACAGGCTGATATTGTTATCACCACCGCCGCCATCCCCGGCCGGCCCTCACCCAAACTAATTAGCAAACCCCAGGTCGATGGCATGAAGCTGGGTGCAGTGATTATAGATTTAGCCGCCGAGGGCGGGGGTAATTGCGAATACAGCATACCAGGTGAAACCGTTACCCAGGGTCAGGTGACGATTGCTGCACCATTAAATGTGCCGTCAATGCTGGCCGAACACGCCTCAGAGTTATATGCAAAAAACCTGCTGAATTTACTGCAGCTATTTGTTGTTGATGGCGCCATCAACCTGAACTGGGCTGATGAAGTGCTGGCGAAAACCGTACTAACACATAACGGCGAAATAAAACCCGAGGCGGTAAAAACCGCACTGGCAAAACACTAATACCACGTTACTAGACTATTTATTGGGGAGAGTTATGGACTACACCACCACCATCTTAACCGGCTTTGTCGCGCTGTATATTTTTATGCTGGCCGCCTTTACCGGCTTTGAAATTATCGGCCGGGTACCGGCCATTTTGCATACGCCGTTAATGTCCGGCTCTAACTTTATTCACGGTATCGTCGTAGTTGGTGCGCTGTGGGCGCTGCTTAATGCCAGTTCGCTGCCCGAGCAGATTATAGGCTTTCTGGGTGTACTGTTAGGTGCCGGCAATGCCGCCGGCGGCTATGTGGTGACCGAGCGTATGCTGCAGATGTTTAAACCCTCAACCAAAACCCCTAAGGAGTAAGGCATGAACGCAGCGTTACTCATTGATAGCAGCTATTTTCTTGCCGCGTTTTTGTTTATTTACGGTTTAAAGCGTATGTCATCGCCGCTTACCGCTCGCTCTGGCATCGTTGTGGCCGGTTGGGGCATGGTGCTGGCGGTCCTGGCCAGTTTTCTCTATACGCTGGATGTCAACGAGGCTGCCAAACCGCACCTGAATACCAATATCGCGCTGGCACTGATTGCGCTGGCGTTCGGTTTAGGCTGGGCCTGGCGCAGCGGCAAAAAAGTAGCAATGACCGAAATGCCACAAATGGTGGCACTGTATAACGGTATGGGTGGCGGGGCAGCTGCCGCCATTGCCGCCATTGAACTGATTGGCTACAAAACCCATGGCACAGTGTCACTGAGCCTGGCGGTATTGGGCGGGCTAATTGGCGCCATAGCACTGTCAGGCTCGCTTATTGCCTGGGCCAAGTTGGAT
Organism: Rheinheimera maricola; assembly: GCF_016918075.2. GTDB lineage: Bacteria > Pseudomonadota > Gammaproteobacteria > Enterobacterales > Alteromonadaceae > Alishewanella > Alishewanella maricola_A. The sequence goes on from NZ_JAERPS020000002.1 coordinate 205,414, forward strand.
GGCCGTATTAACGGCACACTGCGCTTTAGTGCGCTGCAGCTGGTAAACGGTAGCTTGTTGTTAGTGCTGCTGAGCATTGGCGCTTACATTATCTGGCACGGTGGCAGCGTTGCCTGGCCGGTGTTTGCAGTGTTTTTTGCACTGGCGCTTATTTACGGCGTAATGATGACCATGCCAATTGGCGGTGCCGATATGCCGGTAGTTATTTCGCTGTATAACGCCTTTACCGGTTTGGCCGTAGGCTTTGAAGGCTATGTGCTGAATAACCCGGCTCTGATGATTGCCGGTATGGTTGTCGGTTCGGCCGGATCCTTGTTAACCTTATTAATGGCCAAGGCCATGAACCGCTCGGTCGCCAATGTACTGTTTTCCAACTTTGGCGCCACCAGCGACGAAGCGGAAGGTGAAATCGCCGGCAGCCAAAAACCGATAGATGCCGGTGATGCCGGTATTAACATGCGTTACGCCAGTAAGGTCATTATCGCCCCAGGCTATGGTTTGGCCGTAGCGCAGGCGCAGCACAAACTGTTTGAGCTGGTAAAGCTGCTACAGGAAGCCGATGTTGAAGTGAAGTTTGCCATTCACCCGGTGGCGGGCCGCATGCCAGGCCATATGAACGTGCTATTGGCCGAGGCCGGTGTGCCGTACGACATTATCTATGATATGGAAGATATTAACGACGAGTTTAAAGACGCCGATGTCGTCATTGTTATTGGCGCCAATGACACGGTAAACCCGGCAGCGCGCACCAACAAAAGCTCGCCAATTTACGGTATGCCGGTGCTAAATGTTGATATGGCAAAACAGGTGTATGTGGTAAAACGCGGCCAGGGTAAAGGCTACTCTGGCGTGGAAAATGCGTTGTTTTATGCCGACAACACCCAGATGGTATACGGCGATGCGCAAAAAGTGATGGTGTCGATGATCCAGGCCATTAAGTCACTCGGTGGCGGCCACTAGGCCGCTCTCACTGCCGTGAACACGGCTGGCAAAGCTGTGCCAGCCGTTATGGCGCCTGTTCGGCACAAGGTATAGGCCAGAACAAGGCGCTATTATTGTGCCAGCACACTCACTTTAGTCGGCGAGGATTTTGCCAGTTCTAACACCTGGTAGTAGTTTAAGCCGTTAATTTTTTTGCCGATAATGAAGTAGTTAATTTCGTCGGTCATGGTAGGGTCTCCAGCTATATCTTTGATACTGGTGACATCTGAAAACTGTATTGCCATTAATGCCATTAAAAACTCAAGCTGCTCTGCCGGTTTTAAGCGCTTTCTAACAGCAGAAACGCCAAGCTGAGTTGATTCAGCGCTGGAACCATCAAATACATAATCGCGTTTTGTGCTGGCGCAACCGGCAACCAGGGTGATAAGCAAAGCCAATAACAGGTGTTTCATTGTATTTCCTTATAATACAAGAATGGGTTATGGCGTAACGGCTAACCCACCGACTTTCGAACTGAAAGGCCGCTAAGAGCGAAAAGCGGACATTACGCCGAATACCTATTCCTTATGAGCGTCATCACTTCATGCAGCATTTTGTCGGTTAGTCGCTTAAGAGATCAACTTGAAGCTCTGCTTTCTATTTTGACTGACTGGATTAATAGGCATGCACACACAAGTATCATACCCAGCCAACCTATTGGTCTAAATGTTTCGTCAAGAATCCAGACTGCTAAAAGTGCAGCAATTAATGGCTCTATTAAAGTGATCAACGTCGCCTTACTTGCATCGATAGACCGAAGCCCATAACCATATAATAAGTAGCCAAAAAACATGGGGATAATAGCCATATAAAGAGCAACAATTACATTTCCGGCTGAAGCGAACAGGTTTTCGCCGGTAACAAATAACGAAGGTAATAGAATGAGTGCTGCAAGACCAAATAACCCAGCCATCGCAGATCTTGAATTGACTCCCGAATTTATCATGGATTTCACTGCCAATGAATAACCTGCATAAGTCAGTCCAGCTACCAAGCCAAGACAAACACCAATTTGCTGTAGGTGAGTATCCATCTCATTGACTTCCCTTGATGTTTTTCCTGAACTCAACAACAAAACACCTCCAGCACCTAACACGAAGCTAACTCCCCATTTCCAAGAGAAAAGTTTTTGGCAAAAAAGACGCTCCAGAATCACTGAAAAAAGCGGTGCACTAGCGATAGATACTACAGTGCCTATAGTAACGCCAGACCAGCGCATAGATGTATAAAATGCTAACGGGTACACCGCTACACATATGCTCCCGGCAACAAGGATAACCGGCATTTTTCGCATTTTTGATAAGTCCTGCACTAAGCTCTTTGCGGCATTAGCACATAAAAAAATGCCGCCTATCCCCATAGCGAAAGCGCCTATTGCTAAAGGGCTTACGTTCAATGCGAAATGAGCTACCGTCCCCGTTGTTCCCCAAAGCAAGCTCGAAAAGACAATTGCCAGAGCGCCGTTAAAACGAGAATTTATTGACATAGCCGCTATCCTTAACTACCAATTAACCAAAGTGGTGAGATGGTACAAGTGTTATCGATTAAACATTTGGCTATAAGGACGTATTTGTTGTCGATTCAGACGGAAGTTATTTCTTAAAATGCGTCGGAGGAACTCCAAAGTATTGAGTGAATTTACGGCTAAATGCGGATAGCTCAGGATAGCCGACCATCTCACCGACCAATTGAACAGTAAAATCCGTATGTCTAAGCAATGCCTGAGCTTTTTCCATACGTAACTTGGTGATATAGCTATTCACAGTCAAATCAGTCTGCTTTTTAAATAGAAATTTAAGCTGTGTGCCGCTGAGGCATGCTACTTTTGCTAGCAGGTTTATCGTTAATGTCTCTTGAAGGTTCTCTTGAATGTAGCGTATAGCGCTTACTATGCGACTATCCAGCTTCGGAAGCAGTTCCTGTTCTGCTAGCAAGAGATAAAATGTTTTGTACATAGATCGCTCTAGTTCAGCATTTAGCTGAAGCTGTAATTGCGCTTCTATAAATGACAGATAGCAGGAAAGCGATTTTGAAATCGTGAAAACAGTACCATCAAAAAAATTAATATTTTCAGGAAGCTCGCTCATATCTGCGACGACAAATAGCGCTTCAGGGTTTGCATTAAAAAGATGTGCTTCATGCTGCCTTACTACTACACATTCACCCGCTGCGACTCTGCCGCTAAAACTTCCGACTTTAATAACTATCACACCACGGAGTGGCAAAACCAATTGGTAATAGTCATGTGAGTGATTGGTGGGCTTAGTGCTATAAGAACGAATAGATAATGCGTCGGGCATAAATCAAAGCACCAATTTAAGATTATCAGGTTAACATGTATGTAGACGGATACTACCAAATAAAATACCCAGGGTTTCTATTTTTGTCTGCTCTTGGCACAAACCTGCCATCCCCTACTTGCTTTTTAACCCCACTGCTGCCAGCTGCTGCAATTGCTCAAGCTGCAGTTCGGTAATACCAAACTGCTTTAATCGCAGGGTTTGCTTAAGTTGCAGGCTTTCTATCCGAAATGTTAGTACTTTGCGGTTGGGGTTTAGCTTGAAGCCGCTGATATTGTGCCAGGGGTAAAACTCGCTGCCGGCGATGCCATCGCTTAGCGTTATGCCATCAAGGCTAGCACTAAAGGTTTTCGGCTGCCTTGCGCCTATAGCAATAGAACAAAACAGTGCTAACACCGGTGCAATTGCCAGCAGCGCCATTAAACGGCCGCTGTGGCGCGGTTCCAGCGCCATTAACGCTGGCAGGTACTTATAGCCAAAAAAGGTGGCGCTTAAGATAATGCCATTAACCAGCAGGATCTTATAAAGCTTGTGTGTGCGGCCGACGGTGGGTTGTTGCAACGTTATTGTCACGTTGAAAAGCCTAACCTGGTTTTATCCATGCCGCAAGCGACGCTGCAGGCTGCCTTGCAGCAACCAGTTCAGGTGTAACTATTGGTGAAGCTGGTAGCTATACTACGCCAAGTTGTTAATTAACGGTAACAAGATTAAAATTGCGGCAAATTAAGCAAAATACAGCGGATATCAGTGCTGATGTTTATCAGGTTTACCAAATTTACGTTAAAAACGCTGGCGGCGCTGCTGGCAAGCCTCGGTGTGCTTTATGCTGTGCTATTGCTAATTAACCTGAATGATCAGGCGCCTTCAGCCGATGCAAACACCTTGCAGCAACTGCAACAGCGGCTTATACCGCAGGTAGAGTCTCCGGTGGCAGACAAGCTGTCACTGCAATAGCTATTGCAGCCATCGCCATAGACAGATATTTCTACGCCCAGTACACTGAGAGCAAAGCGGATACAAAGTAAAAGGTAGCACTGTGAATAAAGAACCCTTGTCTGAACAACAAATTGCACAAATAAAAACCGAATTTGAATTTTTTGATCGCGACGGCAATGGCCGTATAGATTTGCCCGAATTTATTGAGCTATTAACCGTAATGGCGCCGAAAACCAAAGTTAGCCATGTTGAAGAAGGTTTTAAACTTATCGACAGCAATAACAATGGCTACATAGACTTTGCCGAATTTTTAGACTGGTGGCAGGATTGTTGGTGGGAATACTAACCCCCTGGGCAAGCTGTCGCCAGCTAATCAGCAAAACTAATTTTGCCCATGGTAACACCGGGGATCCCTTCGCGGGCATTGCTGAAATTTTGTTTACCGCCAGCGACACATTCATTGGCCAGTATGGCAAATAATACCGCTTCTTTGGCATCAGGGTTTATTGCTAAATCGGCGGTGCTTTTGATTACCACGTCCGGCAATGCAGCCTGAATGTGAGCCATTAATAGTGGGTTATGAATACCGCCGCCACTGGCGTAAATAGTAAATTGATCCCGTGCTGCAGTAATGTGTTGTATCGCCGCGATAATCATATCCGCCGAGAATCGGTTGAGTGTGGCCATTACATCAGCGTGGCTTAAGTGTGTCGTGCCGGAGATTTGCTGCGCGCGCTGCAAGTAAACTAGGTTAAACACTTCCGGTCCGGTGGTTTTTGGGAAATTAAGCGCAAAAAACCCATCTTGCTTTAACGCCAGCAGTAAGTGCTCACTTACAACACCGGCTTTCGCTAATTTGGCATCGGTATCATAATGCTGGCCGATAACATGGCGCTGTATATAGGCATCCATCATGGTATTGCCCGGGCCAATATCGCTGCTGAATACTGCTTCGGCGTCCAGCGTTTGCTCCAGCCAGGTAAAGTTAGCGATACCGCCGATATTGAGCATAATGCGGTTTTCCGTCTTACTGCTAAACAGTAAATAATCGCCATACACTGCTAATGGCGCGCCCTCGCCGCCGGCGGCAATATGTTTCTGACGAAAATCGCTGATAGTGGTAATACCGGTAACGACGGCTAAATGGTCGCCGTCACCCAACTGCAAAGTGGCATTGCCCTCATCTTGCAGTTGATGTTGTCGCTTAGGGCAGTGGTATACCGTTTGGCCATGACTGGCGATAAGATCGATATCGGCGGCAGTTAACTGCCAGGCTGCTAAACACTGGTTAATCATGCGGCCATGCTGCAGTGCGATCCAGGGATTGAGCAAGGTTAGCGCTTGCAGGTCGACCTCGCGTTTGGCAAATACCGCCTTCACCCGCTGCTTGTAGCTATCGTCGTAATCGACAGTCGCAAAATGTAACAACTCCACTTTGGTGTCCAGGCCATCACCGCTCAGCTGACACAGCGCTACGTCCAGGCCATCCAGCGAAGTGCCGCTCATCAGGCCAATAATGCAGCGACTGGGCTTACCAGCTAGGGTATATAAACGCTTAATATGGCTGTGCATAAGGGTATCCTCTTGGCCAGGCGGCCAGAATGAATAATTTATGTGTATAATGCCGGCTAGATTATCAATTAATACGCCGCTTTGCTGCATTATCTGGCAGAATCGGTGACACAAGCAGCTTGCTAACAGGACTTGCTAATGTCTGTACTGGACAAAATTGAAGCGTTGCGGGAGAAATTCCCCCGAGCTGAACAGCAACTGGCAGATTACATTCTGGCTAATCCAGACCATATCCGCGATATGCCATCGCAAATGCTGGCTAAAGCGGTGGGCATCAGCCAGGCCAGTGTGGTGCGCTTTACCCAAAAATTGGGTTATAAAGGCTACCCGGATTTTAAATTTGCTATCAGTGACAGCCTGCATCACCAGGCACCAGCGGTCAGTGGTGACAAACTGCATGGCGAAATTTCTCTGGATGATACCTTTAGCACCATGAGTCAGAAACTACTGGCGAGTAAAATTAACGTACTGCAAAAAACCCATGCTATTAATAGTCAAACCAGCTTTGAGCAGGCGGCAATGTTGCTGCGCAATGCTAAACGCGTATTGCTTTGCGGCAAAGGTGGCTCCGCTCTGGTAGCAAAAGACTTTTCCTATAAGCTGCAAAAACTCGGCACTGCGGCGCTGGCTGAAACCGACACCCATGTGCAATTGGCTAATATTGCCAACTACACTGCTGAAGATGTGCTGGTGGTGTTAAGTGAGTCCGGCGAGACTCCCGACAGCGTGAAAATTACCGAGCAAGCCGCCGCTAATGGTGTGCAAATTATTAGCATCACCTCTTACGGTGCCAATAGCGTCGCTCGGTTGGCGCTGTTAAATTTATACACCGTGGCCGATGAGAGCTCAGCACGGCTATCATCAATACTGGCGCGTAATGCCCAGGAGCTGGTGATCGATACGTTGTTTATTCTACTGACGCAAACCTGCCCACAAGGGCGGAAAAAACTGGCTGCCTCCAACCAAGCTGTCGATACCTTTTTAGCCCGAAAACGCTAAAACAGCAGTACAAGTTGTCATAAAATTTTACAGCATGCCGAGAAACGCTACCCCCTGACCGAAGCAATGACTTGATCTGGCTTAACTTTTAATACTGGCATTTTTATTGCTTGCACTTATTTTAAATAACAATTGTGTACAAATAGCCAGCCAAACAGGTAAAATTGTCGGCGGGGCGCAATCAGCTCATTGGAATTAAGGTTAATACTATGGAAAAGTTACTTATCGCCTGCAGTTTACTTGCACTGAGCGGCGCCAGCCAAGCTGCAACACAAACCTGGGATTTCACTAACGGTTCATCAGCTCACAATATGAACCGTAATATAGTACCTAATAGCATTAACCTTAGCGACAACGACAATAGCATGTCCGTTACCATGACATCCTGGTCTGCGTACAATGATGAAAATATTTACCAAAGCGAGCTGTGGTTAAGTATGTGGGGCACCTTGGTGTTTAACGCCAACGGCGAAGCACATTGGACTGATAACGTTGGCCGCTACGACTTTGTATTACTAGCATTTGATCAAGACGTTGAGCTGGCCGGACTAAACATCACTAACGCCATGACAGGCTCTGACGTGTCTATTGCCGCCTTTAACAGCAACCCGTTTCAAGGTGGTTCTGCAATGAGCCGCTGGCAACAAGTGTCTGACTATGCACTGGCATCGTCCAGCTTCTCAAATGTCGGAACTTCACCACTTAATCAATACTATTCACTTAACAGCGGTGTTAGTGCAGGCCAGGCTACCACTGGTGTTAAAGCTAGTTATTGGTTAGTAGGTGCCTACAACCACTATTTTGGCAGTGGCTTAACAGCTGGCAATGACAACATGAAATTTGGCGGTATTACCACCAAAACGACCAGTACGACACAAGTATCAGCACCTGCCACCCTATCACTGTTCGCGTTGGGCTTAGTTGCTTTTGCCAGCCGCAGACGGCTGAAATAAACAGACAACAATACGAAAGCGCCTTAATGGCGCTTTTTTACTGCAAAACCTCTACCAATTTGCCTGGCACTGCTTGCCAGCTATAACTGAGTGCACAACCGAAAATTAACATCTGCTAATATAAAAACCAAAAGCTTGATCCAGCGCATAAGCCTCTGGAACAGCTGCTTGTATAGTGCGCTGGCAGTACTACTTTTTAGGTACTGCTTAACCCTAACCTGCGCAGCGGAGCTTAGTGATGGATATAGTTGACCTGTCCCGGTTTCAGTTTGCCTTTACGGCAATGATCCACTTTTTGTTTGTCCCTCTTACCTTAGGCATGGCGTTTATATTAGCGATAATGGAGTCGGTGTATGTGATGACCGGCAAAACCATTTACCGCGATATGACCAAATTTTGGGGTAAATTATTTGGCATTAACTTTGCGCTTGGCGTTACCACCGGTATTGCGATGGAGTTTCAGTTTGGCACCAACTGGGCTTACTACTCTCATTATGTCGGCGATATTTTCGGTGCGCCGCTGGCAATAGAAGCTTTAATGGCCTTCTTTCTCGAGTCTACCCTGGTCGGTCTGTTCTTTTTTGGCTGGGATAGGTTAAGTAAAGAAAAACACCTGGCGGTAACCTGGCTAATGGCGCTGGGTACTAATTTGTCAGCTCTGTGGATCTTAATCGCCAATGGCTGGATGCAGCATCCGATAGGCTCAGAATTTAATATCGACACCATGCGTATGGAGCTGGCCAGCTTTAGCGAGGTGGTGTTTAACCCGGTAGCTCAGGTCAAGTTTGTACATACGGTATCGGCCGGCTATGTTACCGGCGCTATCTTTGTACTGGCCATTTCCAGCTGGTATCTACTCAAAGGCCGTGATTTAGCCTTTGCTCGTCGCAGCTTCGCTATTGCATCAGCCTTTGGCCTGGCGAGTGCTTTATCGGTTATCGTGCTGGGCGATGAATCGGGCTATGAGCTCGGTGACGTGCAGAAAGTCAAACTGGCGGCAGTAGAAGCGGAATGGCAAACCCATCCGGCACCTGCGGCATTTACCGTATTTGGCATTCCGAATGAAGAGACCCAAACTACAGACTATGCGCTGAAAATTCCGGCGGTATTAGGGCTAATTGCCACCCGTTCGCTGGATGAACCGGTACCGGGCTTAGCGGAGTTAAAAGCGAAGCACTTAGAGCGTATTATCCGTGGTCAGGAAGCTTATGTGTTAATGCTGCAATATCGTGCCGGTGATAAATCGCCGGCCACCGTTAAGCGCTTTAACGAAGTTAAAGAAGATTTAGGTTATGGCATGCTGCTAACGGCTTATACCGATGATGTCGCCAACGCCACTGCTGAGCATATTGCCCAGGCAGTAGAAGATTCAGTACCACAAGTATGGCCGTTGTTCTGGAGCTTCCGCATTATGGTGGCCTGTGGCTTTGCAATGTTGCTGCTGTTTGCGCTGGCGTTCTGGCATAGCGCCAAACGCACCGTCGATAAACCAAAATGGCTGCTGAAATTTGCCGTGTTTAGCCTGCCACTGCCCTGGATCGCCTGTGAAGCGGGCTGGTTTGTCGCTGAATATGGCCGCCAACCCTGGGCGATAGGTGAAATTTTGCCAACGCATTTGGCGGTATCACAGTTAACCGTCACCGATATCTGGATAAGCTTAATCAGCATCATGGTGTTGTATACCATCTTTGTCATTATCGAAATGTGGCTGATGACCAAATACGCCAAACTTGGCCCGTCATCTTTGCACACCGGTAAGTACGATTTAGAAAGCCCATCTGGGGTGAAGGAGGTCTAACATGGATTACGAAGCACTACGTTTTATCTGGTGGTTGTTAATTGGCGTGTTGCTGATTGGCTTTGTGATTAACGATGGTTTTGATATGGGCGTAGCCGCGCTGTTAAAAGTGCTGGGTAACAGCAACGACGAGCGCCGAGTGATGATTAATGCCATAGCACCACACTGGGACGGTAATCAGGTATGGTTAATTACTGCCGGCGGCGCTTTGTTCGCCGCCTGGCCTACGGTATATGCCGCCTCCTTCAGTGGTTTTTACCTGGCGTTAATGCTTACCCTGTTTGCGCTGTTTTTACGCCCTATCGGCTTTGAATACCGCGCTAAAATAGACACTGAGCAATGGCGCAGCCGCTGGGACTGGGCATTAACGGCAGGCTCTGCGATACCGGCGCTTATCTTCGGTGTGGCTTTTGGCAACCTGTTGCAAGGTGTACCGTTTTACTTTGACGATATACTGCGCCTGCATTACACCGGCAGCTTCTGGGCACTGCTTAACCCGTTTGCGCTTCTGGCCGGGGTACTAAGTTTACTGATGATCGTTAACCATGGTGCAACCTACCTGCAGCTGAAAACCGAAGGTGAGTTAAAAGCCCGCAGTGAAAAGCTATCTGCCATAGTAGCACTGCTTTGTGCCGTATTATTTGTACTGGCTGGTGTCTGGCTGTATGTCGGTGTTGACGGCTATATCGTCAGCAGCGTGATTGATACCAACGGCGCTAACCGTACCACTGAAAAACTGGTTGAGGTGGCCGCTGCCGGCTGGTTTGTTAACTATGGCAAACAGCCAGTGTTATGGTTGGTGCCAGTGCTGGGAGTACTGAGTTTTATTGCCTGCGCCCTGGCCAGCAAAGCAAGGCGTCATATCACGGCTTTTGTCAGCTCATCGCTGGCGATGGCAATGGTTATTCTGGCCACCGGCATCAGCATGTTTCCGTTTGTGATGCCGTCCAGCAGCCATCCGGCACATAGCCTGACAATGTGGGACGCCACGGCCAGCGAAACCACCCTGATGATTATGTTTGTCGTGGCCTGTATTTTTGTACCTATAATACTGGCGTACACCGGCTGGGGTTATTATGTGATGCGCGGACGCTTAAACGAGCAGCATATCCGCGATAACAGCCATTCACTGTACTAGTAAGGAGCCTGATATGTGGTATTTTGCCTGGATTTTAGGCGTGTTACTGGCCTGCTCATTTGGCATTATCAATGCGATGTGGCTGGAGTTAAAAGGCTACGAAGGCGAGGAAACCCACGCTGAGTAAGCCATCGAGCGCGCTGCAGCAGTTAAATCAGCTGCTGCAGCCGGTTAAAACCAAGCTTAATAATGCGCTGCTGCTGGCGATACTGGCAGCGGCGTTGTTTATCCTACAAGCGTATTTGCTGTCGCTGTTATTTGCCGACTGGCTTAGCACAATAGCGACTGACAGCACCACTGACCGGCAACTGTTAGTTAGCCTGCTTCCGCTGTTGGCCCTTTGTCTGCTGGGGCGGCCTGTGCTGCAATATGGCCGTGAGCAACTTAGCGTCAGTGCCAGCCAGCAAGTACGGCTGAAACTGCGCCAGCAAGTATTACAACATATTGCTGACGCCGGCCCGGGTAAAAACCAGTACGGTAGTGATGGCAGTATCAGCACCAAACTGCTGGAACAAGTCGATGCTCTGGATGGCTTTATCAGTCGCTACTATGTGCAGCGTTATCTGGTGCTGGTGATACCACTGTTGCTGGCCATTGCCACGGCCTTTTACAGCCTGTTGGCCGCGGCCATTTTACTTTTGACGGCGCCGCTGGTACCGATGTTCATGATTTTGCTCGGCAATGCTGCCGCCAGCGCCAGCCAGCAACAGTTTACCGAGCAGGCCCGTATGGGTGGCCGTTTTCTTGATTTAGTCCGCGGCTTGCCCACTTTGCGCCAGCTTAACGCGGTTGAGCGCGCTGCCAATTCGGTGGCCAACGCTGCAGAGCGCTATCGTGACAGCAGCATGAAAGTGCTGAAAATGGCGTTTTTGTCCGGCGCCGTGCTGGAGTTTTTCTCGGCGCTGGCCATCGCCTTACTGGCGTTATACCTGGGCTTAGGTTTGCTGGGCATTCTGCCCTGGGCCAAAGGTGATATTGTGGTGCCGTATCAGGGCGCGTTATTTATTCTGCTGCTGGCGCCGGAGTTTTATGCCCCGCTGCGCCAACTCGGCAGCGACTACCATGCCAAAGCCGAGGCAGAAGCGGCGATTGCCGGGTTACAACCGATACTACAGCACCAGGCCTGGCAACATACCGGCAGCCAGAGTTTGGCAATAAATGCTGCACCGGAAATTCGCATTAACCAGCTGCAAATCAGCGGCGAATTTGGCCGGCAACGACTGGCACCAATCAGCCTGCACATTGGCGCCGGTGAACGTATTGCGCTGCAAGGCCCCAGCGGTTGTGGTAAGTCCAGCTTATTGCATGCACTTCTCGGTTTTACGCACTACAGCGGCGACATTTTTATTGGACAACAGTCGCTTAGCGATATCACATTGCAGCAGTGGCAACAACAGCTGGGTTACATGGCACAACAAAGCAGTTTTATTGCTGCCAGTATTGCTGACAATTTGCGTTTAGCCGCCCCTGCTGCCACCGCTGAACAGCTTAGCCGGGTGCTGCAACAGGTAGAATTGTGGCCACTTATTAGCCGTTTGCCCAATGGTATTAATACTATGCTGGGCGAGCGCGGCCTCGGCCTGTCTGGTGGCCAGTTACAGCGGCTGGCGTTAGCACAGCTCTTGCTGCGTGATGCTAATATCTGGCTGTTAGACGAACCGTCGGCCCACCTCGATGGCGCTACCGCCTACCGTTTACACCAACTTATCGGCCAGCTAAGCGTGGGTAAAACCGTGCTACTGGTTAGCCATCAGTTACATGGCCTGGACTGGCTGGATCAGGTTATCCGTTTGCCTGACGGCGTTAGCAGCTTAACCCGGGAAGACATGCATGAACGCGCCTGAACCGATCCGCCTGCGCAGTTTACTAGCTAGCCGCCGCGGGGCTTGGTCGCTGTCGCTGTTACTGGGGTTCATTACCTTGTTGGCGGTAGTCAGCTTGCTGGCACTGTCAGGCTGGTTTATCAGCGCTGCTGCGCTGGCGGGTTTGGTCAGTGTCGGTATCGGCTTTGATTATTTTCGTCCGGCAGCGATTATTCGACTCTGCGCTATTACACGCACCGCCGGCCGCTACGCCGAGCGGCTCAGTTCGCATTATGCCGCGCTGGGGCTATTAAAAGACCTACGAGTAACACGTTTTAATGTTATGGCTCAAAGCAAAAGCCCGACACGCCACTCAGCCGACAGCCTGCAGCGACTGGTCAGTGATATCGATCTGCTGGACCAATTTCCGCTAAAGGTGGTCGCCCCCTGGCTGTGGGCTCTGCTGCTAACAACGCTGGTTATGATGTTCTGGGCATGGTTAGCCCAGCCGTTGTTACTGGCGACGCTGCCGCTGCTGTTGGCGGCATTAGTTGTTCCGCCCACAACCTTGCACCAGGCCTTAGCACTGGCGAAACAGCAAGCTGATACGGCAGCGCTAAGGCGCCAGGCTGCACTGGAGCCGTTAAGTATGCTGACAAATTTACGCTTATGGCAGCGCTGGCAAAGTGCCGTGCAACCATTTCATCGCGCAGACCAGCAGTTACTGGCGCTGCAACAGCGTCAGCAACAATTAATTAGCCGTTCAGTATTGGCGCAACACTGTCTGCTGGCGCTGGCGCTGCTGGCGTTGTTATGGCAAGGCAGCAGTCTGCTGGCGAGTGGCCAGCTTAGTGTTGCCTTATTGCTGGCGGCGCTGCTGGCATTGTGGGCGCTGTATGAGGTATTAACGCCACTGTGTCACAGCTTCGTCGCGTTGGGGTTAAGCATGGCCGCGCGCGACAGGTTAAACCAACTTGGCGACATTACAGTCGCCGACAACGACAAGCCACAACCAACCGGGCCCTATCGGCTGACCGTGGAGCAGCTGTCAGCACGACATCCGGCGGCATTAAGCGGGCCGGACAATATTAGCTTTGCGCTGCAGTCAGGCCAGACACTAGTGATTAACGGTACTTCAGGCGCGGGTAAATCCAGCTTGCTGCAAGCACTGGCTGGCGACCTCCCCTACCAGGGCCAGGTGACATTGAACAATAAACCATTGCAGCACTGGCAATTAAGCCACTGTCTGGGTTATTTGCCGCAACAACCTGACATATTTGATTTAACCCTGGCGCAAAACCTGCGTTTGGGCGCACCGGAGGCCAGCGAGCAAGAGCTATGGCAAGTGCTGGAAGATGTCGCGCTGAAAACCTGGGCCCTAAGCCAGCCACAGCAACTAGATACCTTGATGGGTGAATTCGGTACTGCCGTTTCCGGCGGCCAGGGCCGGCGTATTGCGCTAGCGCGGTTATTACTGACGAAAAGACCGATTTTATTGCTTGACGAACCCTTTGCAGGGCTAGACAGCATTACTACACAGCGGGTGGCCAAAGCGCTACAACAGCGCCAGCAATCTGGCCTATTAATTATTGTCAGCCACCAGCAGTTTCCGCTAGAACACACCATAGAACTGAGATTGCCTGCCGAATAAAAAAACCCCGTACCAAAGGCACGGGGCGTCGTACAAAGACAAAGGACAAGGATAGACGTAGATTGGTGGGGTTAGGTTCCGCTTACAGTTACGGCACCGCTAGGTACCGCAACGCTTGCGGGCTCCCGGGAAGTTCCACCAACTCTTCCCAGGCTGCTTACTTTACCGACGCGACAAACTCAGGATAGGCTTCAATACCACACTCTGAGGCGTCTACGCCTTCATACTCTGCTTCTTCGCTAACACGAATACCAATAACCAGTTTCAGTACATACCACACCAGCAGGCTGGCAAGGAACACCCAGACGAAAATGGCACCGGCACCAATTAACTGGCCAACAAAGGTTGTACCCTCTTTAGTAAGTGGTACCAGCAGTAAGCCAAATAAGCCCACTACACCATGCACTGAAATCGCACCAACCGGGTCATCAATTTTTAGCTTGTCCAAGCCAATAATAGAGGCCACCACCAACACACCTCCGACAGCACCGAATAAGGTCGCCTGCAGCGCAGTAGGCGTTGATGGCTCAGCAGTAATCGCGACTAAACCTGCCAAGGCGCCGTTTAACGCCATGGTTAAATCTGCTTTGCGAAACAAAATGACTGACAGTGCCAGTGCTGCCACGGCGCCAGCGGCTGCAGCGGCATTAGTATTTAAAAACACCATAGCCACCGCATTTGCGTTGCTGATATCGCCTAACTTCAATACTGAACCACCGTTAAAACCGAACCAGCCCATCCACAAAATTAATGTGCCCAGGGTTGCCATAGGCATATTTGCACCAGGAATAGCGTTAACTTTACCGTCTTTGCTGTACTTGCCTTTACGTGCTCCCAGTAGCAACACACCCGCTAATGCGGCAGCTGCACCGGCCATATGTACAATGCCAGAGCCGGCAAAGTCAGAGAAACCAAACTGGTCATCCAGGTTAATACCGAACATACCTTCAGCACCCCAGGTCCAGGAGCCGTGCACAGGATAGATAAAACCGGTCATTACTACCGCAAAGGCTAAAAACGCCCACAGCTTCATGCGCTCAGCCACTGCGCCGGAGACAATTGACATTGCGGTAGCGACAAACACCACCTGAAAGAAAAAATCTGACGCCGTAGAATAAACAGAGCCGCCGGTAAAGCCATCTTCGCGCTCAGCGAAACTGGTTAGGGTCGCATCAACATCAACACCACCGATACCGCTTAAGAAAAACTCGCCGCCGTACATAAAGGCATAGCCGCATACCAGATACATAATGCAGGCAATAGAATACAACGCTACGTTTTTGGTTAAAATTTCAGTGGTATTTTTTGCTCGTACCAGGCCCGCTTCCAGCATAGAAAAGCCTGCAGCCATCCACATCACCAATACCCCACAGATCAGGAAGTAAAAGGTGTCCATCGCATACTGTAAGTGATAAATTTGCTCTTGCATGATAACAGCTCCTTAAATAGCTTCTGCGTCCGACTCGCCGGTACGTATGCGCACCGCCTGCTCCAGGTCATAAACGAAAATTTTGCCGTCGCCAATCCGACCGGTATAAGCCGCTTTCTGAATGGCTTCTATTAGGCGATCTACCTGGTCGTCCAATGTGGCAATTTCCAGCTTAACCTTCGGCAGAAAATCAACCTGATACTCCGCTCCACGATACAATTCGGTATGTCCTTTCTGACGGCCGAAACCCTTTACTTCTGTTACCGTTAAACCTTCCACCCCAATGTCAGCAATAGCTTCGCGTACATCGTCCAGTTTAAACGGCTTGATGATGGCACATACAAGCTTCATAGCGTTTTCCTTTTACTTTTATAATGCGATTGCACAACATACAAGAAAGCCTTGTGCCAATTTTATTTTATCCTTTAAATACAACAACATAAAAACATTCAGTCTATTTTTACAAACTTAAGCGCACTATTGTGGTGCATTTTATCCCTTTGACTGTGCAGTGCCGGATAACACAAGCCTTAACTCGTCAGCGGTTTGCCTTGACCGTTTTTCACGCAAGTCATACCATCAATTTGTCGCCGTTAAGTTGGCAGCTTTTGAACCCACGGCAGGCAATGTCAGTTCTGGCTTCAGTGACAATAAAAGCTATGCTTAAGACATTCGCTGCCGACAGCCTTTATACTCAACCCAGGGTTTAAGTTATGTACCGGGAAGTAATGCAACGTATTTTGCTTTTGGCAGTGCTGTGGCTGACATTGCCGGTATTGGCCGTGCCGGACATATCTGTGCCGGCAGCATCTCGCTTTACCCGAGTCGATATTCAACAAGGCTTATCGCAGAATACGGTTACTGCTCTGGCGCAGGATAGTCACGGTAATGTGTGGATTGGCACGCAAAATGGCTTAAATCGGTTTGACGGCTTTTCA
Source organism: Rheinheimera maricola (assembly GCF_016918075.2). Classification (GTDB taxonomy): domain Bacteria; phylum Pseudomonadota; class Gammaproteobacteria; order Enterobacterales; family Alteromonadaceae; genus Alishewanella; species Alishewanella maricola_A. Next base: position 221,911 of record NZ_JAERPS020000002.1, read on the forward strand.
GTCAAAGTATACCGACCTGATACGCAGCAAGCTAACACCTTAAGCGACAACTTCATTACGTCATTGGCTGTTGACCCGTCTGGTATTATTTGGGTTGGCACCTTAAATGGTCTTAATCAATTTGATCCCTCGCAAGGCCGTTTTACCTCAATACAGACCTTACCAAAGCGCACCAGTGGCTATGATGTGATACTGTCGTTGCATATAGATAAACATAACCGGCTTTGGGTCGGCACAGATCGTGGCGTAGCACTGTGGCATAAAGAAAGTCAGCAACTGCGTATTTGGCCACCAGCCGCGGCAGACAGCACAAATCAAAATATTACCGCTTTAACAAGTGATGATTCTTCGCTGTGGGTTGGTTCGCCACAGGGTTTAAAGCGCTACGATATTAACGCCGAAATTGAAATCCCACTGCTAAACTACGCGTTGCAACACGCCGCTGTCATGGCGTTGTATCATGACCCTACAGGACAGCTGTGGATAGGACTAGAGCACGATGGTTTAGTGCTCCGCTCTGGCAGCAACCAAAGCTGGCAAACTATCACATTAAGCACTTATGCTAATGGTATGGTCAGCAAGGAAATACGTAGCATAACCATGGGGCCTGACGGTCACATCTGGGTTGGCACCCAGCATGGTTTGAATCAGCTGGCAGAAGTAAATGACAGTTGGCAACAAACCGCCTCTTTTTTTCATCAAAGGCATAATCCTAACAGCCTGGGTAGCGGCAAGGTAGTATCAATTCTATCGGATAGTGACGGCAGTATCTGGGTAGGCACCTGGAATGGTGGTGTTTCGCGTTTAAATGCCGCCAATAACTTATTTACCAGCTATACCGCTGATCTGTCGCATATTGCCAAAGCCCGTAATGTCGCCTCTATCAGTCTGCTTGCCAGCGAACAAACGCTCTGGGTTGGCACTGCTGACGGCTTATTCGAGCTGGATTTACAGCTGGGTACCTTTACGCAGGTTGCAGACCAGCGCGGCAGCTTTACCTATTATAGTGCTATCGATATGGGTCAACACATATGGTTTGGCCACGCCCAAGGGATTACCGCTTTTGATAAGCAACGTCAGCAATATAGTGAACTGAGCTTGCCCGCTGAAGTTAACCGCGGCCCGGTTCGTCGTCTATGGCAAGATCAGGATAAGATCTGGCTGGCCGTAGATCAATACGGTTTATTTGTGCTGGACCGCTCACTGCAACGTATCATCACGTTTAAACCCTTTAACCGTGCTGTCACCTTTATCCGCCCGTTGGATAACTACATCATTGTCGGCAGCTACAACGGCTTAAGCTGGTTTAACCGCAACACAGCTGAACAGCTGTACCATCATGAACTTGCCAACACCGCCAGCACTGATACGCCAACCTTGCCCTCGGCTCCAATGGATTATGTGCGATCAGCAGATGGCCGCCATTGGCTGGCAACCAATGGCGGTGGCTTATATCAAATGCATTATGCAGCAGCTTCACCAGCATCGGTTAAGTTTACCAGGCACAAGGCCTCTGACAAGTTAACTACCGGGCAATTAAAAACCATGGTGCAGGATAATGCTGACAATATCTGGCTTAGCACCGCGTTTGGCATTTCGGTCTTTACACCCCAGACAGAACAAGTTCGTAATTTCGGCCAGCGTCATGGTACTTTGCACCGCGACTATATTAATGCCTCTGGCACATCACTGACCGACGGCAGCATCGCGTTTGGTGCCATGGAAGGCTTCACGATTTTCAAGCCTGAACAGGTAATTACTTATCAGGCCAAGCCTATTGCTTCGCCGCAAATTCAGGCTATTCGGGTTAACAATGCCCCACTGGCAAAGGACCCCGCAGATGCGGATGTTGCCTTAGCCCATATCTTGTATCACGAGCGCGTTTTAAGCATACCAGCCATGGGCGCGCGTAGTGTCAACATTGACTTTTCCACCCGTGAGTACATTGAAACCGGGCAAGTTCTATTTCAGTACCGGCTTGACCCTATCGACAGCGATTGGACCACGCAGGATGCAAACCGGCGCAGTGCAAGTTTTGAGCGTTTACCACCTGGCAAATACATCTTTCGATTACGGGCTGGTCTGGCGCAAGCTTCCTGGAGCGATGAAGCCTGGCTTGATATTGAAGTGCTGCCACTTTGGTGGGAAACCTGGTGGGCGCGGCTATTGCTGGTTAGCATATTGATCGCGGCCGCACTGGGATTACATTTTTACCGGCTGAACAACCTGCATAAACAACAGGAACAATTAGCCTGGTTAGTTAAAGAGCGCACTGAAGCACTGGAGGAGTCCAAAGATAAAGCAGAGAAAACGCTGCAGCAGCTTGAATCGACAATGAAAGAGTTAGTGCGCACGGAAAAGATGGCCGCGCTAGGTCAACTGGTCGCAGGTGTTGCGCATGAGGTTAATACGCCTTTGGGTGTAGCACTAACGGCCAACAGTGTTGTTACCGAGGAGAGCGCACTACTGCAACAAAAATTGGCCAGCGGTAACATTCGTCGACAAGAACTGGAAGACTATTTAAACAAGCTTATCCAAGCCGGCCGTTTGCTTGACCACAACCTGCAACGTGCGGCACAGCTGGTCGCCAATTTTAAACAAGTATCGGTCGATCGCACAGCAGACAACCAGCGCCAGTTTTATCTGGCCGTGTATTTAGATGAGCTGTTGGAAAGCTTGAGTTTAATGTGGCGTAGCCGGCAAATTATCTTACGGGTAAGTTGCCCGAATGAGCTGGTAATGGATAGCTATCCCGGCACTATTGGCCAAATTATTACTAATTTGACGCAAAACGCCATAGTACATGGCTTTAAAGACCGTAACAGTGGCAACATCAGCCTAAGCTGCAGCTTACAGCAGGATCAGGTAGAAATTATTTTTGCCGACAATGGCGCAGGCATCAGCAGTGACAATCTGGAGCGTATTTTTGATCCCTTCTTTACCACTAACCGGCATCAGGGCGGCACCGGGTTAGGTTTGCATATTGTCTTTAACCTAATCACACAAAAACTGGGCGGCACTATCAAGGTCGCCAGTAAACTGGGCACCGGTACCCAATTTACCCTGTTGTTGCCACGCCAGGTAACCAAGCACTAGCCCCTTAGCGGTACCGTTGCACAGCCACACTGAGGTTGCAATTTCGTAACCATACTATGTACTATCTGCAGCCGGATATTTTGCAGGATGCAGCACTTTGCCTTTTAGCCAATTGTCATTTCGCTATAGCTGGCGACCATACCAACAACGTGTATTGGACGCTGTGCACAGCCACTTAGGCGATAAACGCTTACATATTGTTGCCGCGCCCGGTGCCGGTAAAACCAGCCTTGGGCTGGAGGTTTTTCGCCTGTTACAGCAAAAAACGCTGGTAATGTCGCCGACCCGGGTTATTCGTGATCAATGGCTACTGCGCCTGGCAGACTTTTCCACTCAAGCTAGCCCGTTTCCGCCCAGTTGGGTCAGTACTGATATACGGGCTCCCGGAGTACTAACATCGGTGACCTATCAGGCACTGCACTGGCAATTGGCTGGCAAGCTGACGGACGATATTACAGCAGATGTTACAGCAGATGTTACCGAAGATGACGTGGCTGACACTGAAGTGCTGGATAGCAATGAAGTGCAATGTTTAATCTCGGTATTACAACAACATCAGATTGGCGTAGTCATTCTGGATGAAGCCCATCATTTAACCAATGAGTGGTGGCGGGTATTGCATGCTTTGTGTGCTGCCATGCCGGAAGTAGTGTTGGTGTCGCTTACGGCAACACCTCCTTATGATGCGCAAAGTCACAACTGGCAACGCTATGAGCAGCTCTGTGGCCCGGTGGATGAAGAAATTTCAATTCCTGAGTTAGTAAAAGCCGGTACCCTGTGCCCGCACCAGGATTACATCTGGACCGAAGCCATCAGCGAGAGCCAGCAACAACAGTTTGCTGCACATGACGATAAAGTTGTCGCCCTGTGTGACAGTTTGTTTGTGCAAGCTGAATTTAACCGATTGTTACTGCAGCACAAGTGGCTGAACCACACCATTAGCGCCCGTGATATTTTACCCGCGCCAGAGCTTGCCGCGGCCCTGCTGGCATTTTTAGCCGCCCGTCAGCAGCATTTACCGCTGGGTCTGCTGCAAATACTGGATTTTCAACCGCGTGACATCCCGAAACTAGACAGAAGAAACTGGCAAATCCTGCTGCAGGCGGTACTGTTTTCTGCTGATTTTGCTGCCGACAAACAGCAGCAAGATTATATAGCCGGGTTAAGACGTCAACTTAGCGCCAGCCAACTGCTATATAAACGCGAGCTGTTGCTGCAGACTAACCCGCAATTGCAGCGGGCATTAGCACTTAACCCGGTCAAAATAACCGCTTGCGTAAAAATACACCAACTGGAGTATCGCCTGCGCCAGTCAAGCTTGCGTCAGGTGATTTTAACCGATTACATTCGCGACGAGCAGCTAGCTACCGGCACCAACAGTGGCGAGCCTTCGCTTGGTGCCTGGCCGGTATTTCAGGCATTATCTCAAGCCTCCGAAACAGTGCCGGCGATGGCGCTACTGACAGGCAGGCTGAGCCTGCTATCCACGGCTTTAGCTACAGAGCTCGCCGATGAGCTTAGTCAGCTTAAACTAAGTACCAGCGTCTTTCCTGCCGCTGCGCAATATAGCAAGCTAAGCGGGCCCTTAAACCAGCAAACCAGTTTATTCACGCAGTTGTTAAACCGTGGCCAGATTCAGCTGTTGGTCGGCACCCGGGCATTACTGGGAGAGGGCTGGGACGCACCGGTCGTCAACTCATTGATCCTGGCGACCGCGGTTGGCTCCTTCATGCTGACAAACCAAATGCGTGGCCGGGCGATCCGGCTGGATAACAACGCACCGAATAAAGCCAGCAGTATCTGGCATTTACTGGCGGTTGATACCCGCTCGTTTTATGGCTTACAGGACTTGCAGGATCTGGCGCGCCGCTTTGACACCTTTGTTGGCTTGTCCGAACATAAAAACAGTATAGAAAGCGGCTTTGCCCGACTTAACGCCACCGATCTGGAAAAACTGCCAGACAGCAAACGGCAGCTAGAATTGATCCGTGCCAGCAATCACACTATGTGCAGCAGGCTACAGCAGTTTTCTCAGCTGCAGCAGCGCTGGCAGCAAGCGCTAACACTGGATCATCAGGCTCAGGTTGCCCCCGGCGTAAGCAGCGGATCCATACCCGCCATCCGCTGGTACCATACCGCAAAAACCTTTAAGTATCTGCTGGCCCAACTGATACTATTGGTTGTTATGGGGGCGGCGTTATCAATGCATATGGCAAGGGCCGGGCTATCAACTATGCTGGCCGCTTTTCTACTCTGCGTTGTCGGCGGTATGCTGTATTTACTGCCAACTACGGTACGCACCGTTAAAATAATGCTGCGGCATTTACCGATAGACGGTAGCTTAAAACAGATTGGTATGGCGCTAACCGAGGCGTTATGTCAAAGCGGCCATGTCAGCACCCCCTTTAGACGGCTAACGGTAAGCACCGTCGAGTTGGAATGCGGCAACGTCTTTCTAGCCCTGCAAGGCAGTACCTTTTACGAATCTTCCCTATTTGCTGATTGCCTGCACGAAATTCTTGCACCGATCGATAACCCCAAATACCTGGTGATCCGGGCGGGCAGTTTTTGGGGTATGGCGCGTGACGATTACCATGCCGTACCACTAAGGTTGGCGGTAACCAAAGAGCAAGCCAATATTTTTTACCGTTGCTGGAGCAAATATGTCGGGCCGGGTGATTTAATTTACTGCCGCAGTGATAGCGGCAGGGACAGTTTGCTAAAAGCCCGCATGCAGGCGTTTTCGTCGGTGTTTAAGCCAGGAGCCAAACGTCAGGACCGCTGGTTATAACGGCTAGTCGGCTAAAAACTGCTGCCATTCGCGCAGCAGTTTTAGTAAATCTTCCAGCCCGCATTGGGTTTGCATGCCCTGCTCGTCCAGCTGTAAATCATCATCCGCCAGTTTATCTTGCTGTCGCTGCGGCAACTGCTCTGTGCCGGTATAAAACAGCGTGTTATGGCTTAACGTCACTTCACCATTTTCTACATCAAGCAAAAATTCCTTGCCCTGATACTGCATACTCTGGCCCGGCTTAAGTGCGCTCAGTTGCTGCAGCAGTGGTACATAGGCTTCAGCCTGTTGGCCAAATTCGTCCAGTAAAAAGCGGCCCAATACTTCATGCTCTGCCGCCAGCCGGATGCTGAACTGCAAGGTATTGCGATCGTAAATAAAGTCGTATTCCAATTTATACTCCTGCCGAACTTGTTTAACGGCTGCAATGCTATTAGTGTAGCTGCAATTTTATCAGGGCATTACAAAAGGATATTCGTAGTGCCGCTCTGCACATGCTCGTTAAAGGCACGCTATACAAAATGAAAAAATATTTAACTCTATTTATGTTATTGGTATCTTTTGGCAGCACTGCGACTATGCAGGGTAAAGAAAAAATCTACGCCCGCTTACTTCTCAGTGAAAATACTGATGAAATCAAATTGGGCGCTAAAGCTCTGCATAACGACCTACTCACCAACACTATGTTATGGGATCTTGCCGCATACCAATTGTCAGTAATTGCTAACAAGGCTGGCAATGCTGAAGCTGAAGATACCGCGGCTTGGTTGATAAAAGCGATTGGCCAATCCCAACAAGCGAAGTACCGGATTATACTGGAACAACTCGACAACGCAGAGCAAAATAGAAAGCTAACTCGTTATCTGACACAGGCAATCAACAAATTAGAAAAGACCACACAGCCATCATTCGATGTCACTACATTTGATATTAATGCGGTGCAAGCAGCGTTATTGACTGGCCCCGATAAAGCTGAAGCTACACAAACTAGTTTTGACAGCATTCAACCGGGCACAGAATTAGCCGCCGTTCTGGACGTGTTGGGGCAACCAGATGGCGTTGGTCAATATATCAGACAGTTCAACCGGCCTTTTGTCGGCAGACAATCTTTCCAGAACCTGAGGTTAAGCTATGTGAACCTTGGGTCAATGGAGTTTAACTACGAACATGACAGTTGGCGGCTGCGGACAAAATCTGTGCAAGCGGCCACCGATATTTCTGTTGTAGACCAGCAGTACCAAGATTTATTGTCACGGTTGCTAAGTAATGATCGTGTGCAGGTGGTTGCTGCCGCAAAGGAAGCCATATCTCTCAGATTGTCCGACACCGAGGCTTTGGATCAAATTGGTCAACATATCTGGAACGAGCGCGCCACTCAAGACAGGCATCAGGCCGATGCGGTCGCTTGGCTGAGTAAGGTTCTTGCAGCAAGTGGTAACGGCCGATATAAGTTACTATTGGCAACGCTGGGCGAGCATGGTGCAAATGCGAAGATCGTAAAATATGCCCTTAACGGCGCAGACAAACTGCCAACTGATGACAATCCGTTTCAACCGGTAACACACAGCGAAGAATAACGTTTAGTGGCCAAATCCACGTTTTCAACCCCTAAATTACCTTATTTGCCTTAGCATTTAAGCGAAAAGGCCTGCAGATGCAGGCCTTTAACATTGCAGCGTTAATTACACCGCTTGCTGAATAATCACGTTATCCGCTTTTTTGGTGTACTGCGGCATCTTATGGAAATTCAGGTAACGGTAAGTATCGGCCGCGGTAGCGTCGATTTGCTTAGCGTATTCCAGATACTCGGCAACCGTTGGCAGCTTACCAATAATGGAAGCCACTGCCGCCAGCTCGGCTGAGGCTAAGTACACATTTGCGCCCTGACCTAACCGGTTGGGGAAGTTACGCGTAGAAGTAGACACTACTGTTGAGTTCTCTGCTACCCGTGCCTGGTTACCCATACACAGTGAACAACCCGGCATTTCAGTGCGGGCACCGACTTTACCGAAAATGCTGTAGTAACCTTCTTCGGTTAACTGCGCTTGGTCCATCTTGGTTGGCGGGGCAATCCATAAACGGGTTGGCAGCTGGCCTTTGTATTTATCCAGCAGCTTACCGGCGGCGCGGAAGTGGCCAATGTTGGTCATACAAGAACCGATAAACACTTCGTCAATCTTGTCGCCCGCTACGTCAGACAGTAAGCGCGCATCATCCGGATCGTTCGGAGCACACAGTACCGGCTCTTTAATGTCAGCCAGGTCAATTTCGATAATTTCGCTGTACTCAGCATCGGCATCAGCCGACATTAGCTGTGGATCTTTTAACCAGGCCTGCATGGCCTGAATACGACGCTCGATAGTGCGCACATCGCCGTAACCTTCAGAAATCATCCATTTCAGCATAACAATGTTTGATTCTAAGTATTCAGCAATAGAGGCATCTGACAGCTTGATAGTACAGCCAGCCGCAGAACGTTCAGCAGAGGCATCTGATAACTCAAACGCTTGTTCTACCGTTAAGTTTGGTAAACCTTCAATTTCCAGAATACGGCCAGAAAAGATGTTCTTCTTACCTTTCTTATCAACGGTTAACAAACCTTTCTGGATAGCAACGTACGGAATAGCATGCACTAAGTCGCGCAGGGTAATACCAGGCTGCATCTCGCCTTTAAAGCGCACTAATACTGATTCCGGCATATCCAGTGGCATAACACCGGTAGCCGCAGCAAAGGCCACCAAACCAGAACCGGCCGGGAACGAAATACCAATTGGGAAACGGGTGTGCGAGTCGCCACCAGTACCTACGGTATCTGGCAGTAGCATACGGTTTAACCAGCTGTGGATAATACCATCACCTGGACGCAGCGCTACACCGCCACGGTTCATAATAAAATCTGGCAGCGTGTGGTGGGTGTCAACGTCAACCGGCTTCGGATACGCGGCGGTGTGACAGAAAGACTGCATGGTTAAATCGGCAGAGAAGCCCAAACAGGCTAAGTCTTTTAACTCGTCGCGCGTCATCGGGCCGGTGGTATCCTGAGAACCCACGGTAGTCATTTTTGGCTCACAGTAAGTACCAGGGCGAACGCCTTTAACGCCACAGGCTTTACCGACCATTTTCTGCGCCAGCGTAAAGCCTTTGCCTGAGTCAGTTTTTGGTAACGGACGACGGAATTTGTCTGAATGGCCCTGGCCTAAAAACTCACGCGCCCGGTCAGTTAAACCACGGCCGATAATTAATGGAATACGGCCACCGGCGCGTACTTCGTCAATTAATACATCAGTTGCCAGGCTGAATTCGGCCAGTACTTCGCTTGTGCCATGACGTACAACTTTGCCTTCAAACGGCAGGATGTCTATCACATCGCCCATTTCCAGCTTGCTTACGTCTACTTCAATTGGTAACGCACCAGAATCTTCCATGGTGTTAAAGAAGATAGGCGCAATTTTACCGCCCAGCACAAAGCCACCACCGCGCTTGTTTGGCACGTACGGGATGTCATCACCCATAAACCACAGCACTGAGTTAGTAGCGGATTTACGTGATGAACCGGTACCGACTACGTCACCGACATAAGCCAGTGGGAAGCCTTTTTTATTCAACTCGTCTAACTGCTTAATCGGGCCTACAGTACCTGGCTGATCCGGATTAATGCCTTCACGGGCATTTTTCAGCATGGCTAAGGCATGCAAAGGGATATCCGGCCGTGACCAGGCGTCCGGCGCCGGTGATAAATCATCCGTGTTGGTTTCGCCTGACACTTTAAATACCGTAACAGTAATTTTTTCTGCTAAAGCTGGCTTGGCTTCAAACCATTCGGCGTCAGCCCAGCTTTGCACTACTTGCTTGGCATGCACATTACCGGCATCGGCTTTTTCGGTAACATCATGAAACGCATCGAAAATAAGTAAGGTGTGTGACAGCGCTTTGGCTGCGATTGGCGCCAGCTTAGCATCGTCTAACAGGCTGATTAGTGGCTGAATATTGTAGCCACCCATCATGGTGCCTAACAGTTCAGTTGCGCGCTCGGCACTGATCAAACTGCAGCTTACTTCGCCTTTGGTCAGTGCGGCTAAAAAGCCGGCCTTAACATAAGCCGCTTCATCCACACCCGGTGGCACGCGGTTTACCAATAAATCGACTAAGGTGTCTTCTTCGCCTTTTGGCGGATTTTTTAACAGTTCAACTAAAGCGGCTACCTGCTCAGCATTGAGCGGTTTTGGCGGGATACCTTGCGCAGCGCGCTCGGCCACATGTTCGCGATATTGTTGTAGCACAGTATGATCCTCTTGGTCGTTGCCGGCAGTCTTGCTACTGCGGCGTCATTCTTAGAATGAATGGGCGTAATTATATGAAAATTCGGGCCAGATTGACATCAGGCCGTTAACCACCCTAGTTATAGTGGGTATAAATTCTGTGAATATAAAACCGTAAGTTATATATTCTTTATTATAGTGGTCTGACCTCATCACTCATAACAGAGGTTGGAATCCCGAACTGGGCGCCACAGAGTGTCTGAGCCCTGCAGTAGGTAGTAGGGCGAGTTGCTGTGGCGAGCCAGGGCGGGAATTGCAACCGGCGGGCTGAGCTGAGCTATAAAAAAGGCTGAGTAGTGACCTACTCAGCCTGTGCAGTGTAGCAGAAAAATATTACCCGGTGATTACCAGATCTTAACGCGCTGCTCTGGCGGTAAATACATCGCATCACCCTCTTTGATATCAAAGGCGGTGTAAAACTGCGGAATATTCGGCAGTACACCAATAACGCGATAATGCGCCGGTGAATGCGGGCCAGTGCTTAACTGACGACGTAGTGCTTCTTCCCGGAACTTAGTGCGCCATACTTGCGCCCAGCTAATAAAGAAACGTTGTTCACCGGTAAAGCCATCCATTACCGGCGCTTCTTTGCCATCCAGTGATAACTGGTAAGCTTTAAGCGCTACTGTCATACCGCCTAAATCGCCAATGTTCTCACCCAGTGCCACTGCACCGTTAACGTTAACACCTGGTAGTGGCTCAAACTTGTTGTACTGGCCAATTAACTTAGCACCGCGGGCCTGGAACTGGCCTTTGTCTTGCTCAGTCCACCAGTTACGCAGATTACCATTACCGTCGTATTTGGCGCCCTGGTCGTCAAAACCATGGCCAATTTCGTGGCCGATAACACCACCGATACCGCCGTAGTTTACCGCGTCATCCGCGTCCATATTAAAGAATGGCGGTTGCAAAATAGCGGCCGGAAATACAATTTCATTGTTTACCGGGTTGTAGTAAGCGTTCACTGTTTGCGGTGTCATAAACCATTCGCTCTTGTCGATAGGTTTACCCAGTTTGGCTACCATTTCGTCGTAGCCTCTGTGGCTGGCACGGACAAAGTTACCCACTAAATCGTCGGCTTTAATTTCCAGCGTTGAGTAATCTTTCCACTTGTCCGGATAACCAATTTTTGGCGTGAATTTACTCAGTTTTTCCTGTGCCGCGATTTTAGTTTCAGCTGTCATCCACTCCAGCTCGTTTATCGACAGCTCGTAAGCTTTAATCAGGTTAGCCACCAGCGTTTCCATGCGTGCTTTAGCTTCTGGCTTAAAGTGGCGCTCTACATACAGTTTACCGGTTAGCTCACCCAGTACTTCGTCTGAAGCATCAACGGCCCGTTTCCAGCGCGGCTGCTGCTCTTGAATACCACTTAAGGTTGTGCCGTAAAAAGCAAAGCGACGATCAGCAAAGTTGCTGCTTAGTTTATCGGCATAACCATGAATGGTTTTCATGCTTAAATAATCTTGCCAGCTTTGCAGATCGGTTGCTTCAAGCACCTTAGCAAAGCCTTCGAAGTAACTTGGTTGACGCACAATAATGTCGCTAACCTTATCCAGCTTTACCCCGGCGGCAAATGCCGTCCAATCAAAGCCACCTAAACTGCTGTTTAACTCTGCAGCCGACATTTTGTTGTAGGTTTTGTCTGCATTGCGGCTTTCTAAGCGGGTCCAGTGATGTTCTGCCAGGGCTTTTTCCAGCGCAAATACGCGTTGTGCGGCCGCTTCAGCGTCAGCATGGCCAGCCAGGCTGAACATATCTTTCAGGTATTGCTGATAAGCGGTTAAGATTTTTTGTGATGCTTCATCGTCTTTAAAGTAGTAATCACGGTCAGGCAGGCCTAAACCACTTTGGCCAAAATACACCGCATACTCGGTCGAGTTTTTCGCGTCGTTATTAACAAACCAGCCAAACGGAATGCCAACACCATCGCGTTGTAAGCTGGCAAATAATGCCGGTAATTGCGATTTGTCAGTTATGGCTTTAATCGCGTCTAATTGCGGCGCCAGCGGCGTTAAGCCCAGTTTTTCAATGGTGGCCTCGTCCATATAGCTATTGTAAAAGCTGCCCAGTTTTTGCTCGTCCGAACCGGCTGTTAAATCAGTACGGGCGGCCACTTCATCAATAATGGCTTTTACCGCTTTTTGCGAGTTGTCGGCCAGTACATGGAAAGAACCATACGAGGCTTTGTCGGCTGGAATTTCAGTTTCAGCCAACCATTTACCGTTTATGGCTAAAAAGAAATCTTCAGAGAATTTTACAGCCGGGTCAAAATATTGGCTATCAACGCCTGATACCAATGGGGCTTTTACCACTGCGGCCGGAGCTTCGCTTTGTGCCGCTGCAGTTTGGGTTTGAGTGGTGTCCTGTTTGTTACACGCCGTTAGGCCAAGTGCCAGCGCCACTGAGGCGGCAGCTAAGGTAAGCTTCTTCATTGTTGTTATCCTGATTGGGTTACAGAGGTTACGCCGCTCAATACTACGCTGTTGCGTCCGGGATGCCAAACCACAGACAACAGCAAGTTGTAACAAGTTATAAAAAAGCTATGATGCTAATAACTTAATCGCGATAGATGAACCTATATGGACTCCCTTCGACATGCTGATCAGTTGCTGCAATGGACAGAGCAACAGCAGCTTAGCGCGGCGCAATTGCAGCAGGCGGCTGTGCAGTATCCGCTGCAGCCGGCAGCATCAGATTGGCTAATACTGGCAAACAGGCTGATGCTATTTGCTGCCGTGCTGCTGTTAGGCTGCGCCGTGGTATTCTTTTTTGCCTATAACTGGCCTTTGATGCACCATCTGGCGAAATTAACACTGGCCGGGTCGGCGGTGCTGCTGAGCGGCGTTACCGCACTGCTCTGCCCCACCGATAGTCTGCCCCGGCGCGCGGCACTGTTAGCCTGCGTCATATTTACCGGCGCCTTACTGGCACTGATTGGCCAAACTTACCAAACCGGTGCCGATATCTGGCAGTTGTTTGCATCCTGGGCAGCATTAATCAGCCCTTTGGTATTGCTAAGCAGAAGCCGGGCCAGCTATCTGTTGTGGTTTTTGCTGATCGAACTGGCATTGTGGCGCTATCTCGACACCCGTTCCCGTTTCTGGTTGCTGGACAGTGCCGAGAAGCTGGCGTTGTTTTCCTTAGTTAACTTGCTGCTATTGTTGTTCGCCGAATTCGCCCTGAACCGCTTGGGTGTACGCCAGCACAAACCACTGTGCTGGCTGGCAGCCCTGGCATTGTTACTACCACTGTCGATTGGTGCCATTATTGGCACATGGCAGGCAGAATATCATTTTAATTTAATCAGTTACATCATGTTAGCCGGCTTAATGGCAGTGTGGTATTTCCGCTGGCAGCGCGATTTACTGATCTTCGCATTATTGCTGTTTAGCGCCATCGCCGTCAGTAGCGTACTGTTGGGCCGTTTGCTGGACGGCGCCGATGGCTTTTTTCTGTTTAACTTACTGGCACTGTACATAATTGGCAGCAGTGCTGGCGCAACCATTTGGTTAAAGCAATTACTGCGGGAGTCGCAACATGCAGAATAACCGCGGTGTGCTTACTCATCTGCAACAGGCAGGTATCGTTAGCCCGGAACAATCACAGCGCCTGGCACAGCATGGCAGCCCCTGGTGGTTGCAGCTGCTACTGGGTTTTGCCGCCTGGATAGCCTCACTGCTGATTATTAGCTCCTTTGTCGGCCCTTTGCTGGCACTGGCGGACAACGACGTAGTGCGCTTGTTTGCTGCCGTGGTATTGCTTGGCACAGCCTTGTGGCTGGCGACGCAACAACACGACTTTGTGCAGCAAATGTCAGTAGCGATAGCGCTGGCTGGTAACGGTTTGATGGTGTACGCCTTATACGAGCTTAGCGACAACAACCACGAGTTGGCCCGCTATGCTTGCGCGCTGATAAGCTCCATTTTGCTGTTTAGCCGGCTTAATGCGCTACACAGGCGGGTTAGTTTAACCCTTGCAATGCTGTGCCTGTTATCACTTATACAATCTGCGGCACTGCTAGCTGTGCTTAGCAACCTGCTGGCGACTCTGGCAGTAATGTTATGGTGTAGCCGGCCGCGCTGGGTAAGCCTTGCATATGCCAGCCGGATAAAAAGCCTGCTCGAAGTCACTACGCTGGCTGCACTGGGCTTAACACTGTTGGGCCAGTGTCTGTTTGTTTTTGACAGCAGCAACTGGCTGGATAACAAACTGGAATTAGGCCGCGCACTCTATAGCGCGCTGGGCAGTATACTGCTTATCAGCACAGTATTCTGGCTAAGCCGTCTGGCAACTGTACCCAGCCGGCTGGCACTGCTAACCACAGCCACCTTGCTTTGCATAGTGTTGTACCCGGCATCAGGTTTATTGGTCAGTCTTGCCTTAATGCTGGCCTGCTTTTATGGCTGCAGTAAGCGCTGGGCCGGGCTATGCCTGCTCAGCATGCTATTTGCGCTAAGCCAGTTTTATTACAGCCTTGAGCTTACTTTATTATATAAATCCGGCTTGCTGGCATTATCTGGCCTGTTAGTGTTGGCTGGCTGGCTATTACTGCAACGTTATCAGCGGAGGTTAGTATGAGCTCACGCCTGACTCAGCTGGCAATAGCCGCTGCCATGCTGTTAATACTGGTCGTCAGTGCACTAACCGTCTGGCGCTTTGAACATACCCTGGCCACGGGGCAAACCCTGATACTGCAGCTAGCGCCAGTCGATCCGCGCTCGATTATGCAGGGTGATTATATGGCGCTGGCCTATGCCATTGACCTGGAACTACCGGACGATGCCGCGCAATTTAGTTATGCCTGGTTAAATGTGGCGGTAAATGAGGCCGCCAGCCTGCATAGCCTGAGCAATCAGTTACCACAGCAAGACGGTACAGTTGGCTTGTTGTTGCGCCAGCGTGATGGCATTTACAGTGTTGGCCCCAATGCGTTTTTCTTTACCGAGGGCAGCGCTGCAGTTTACGAGCAAGCGCGCTATGGCCAGTTTAAAGTAGATGGCAGCGGCAAAGCACTGCTGACCGGCTTGCTGGATGAAAACCTACAGTTACTGGGCGAGAATGCGCGCTAGCGGTCAGGCTCTCCGGCTTCAAGTCGGTTTGCCCACGCCAACACGCCGTGAACCCGTCCCTGGGGGCTCGTCTCACGCATCCATGCGTTCAACGGTTAGCTTAGGGCAAACCGACTCTCGCTATATTGCGCTGCTAAATCCCTCACACTGATAACAGCTGGGTTTACGTGGGCAACTATTACCGCGGGCACAAATCAATTGTGCCGGTTTTTGTAAGCTGCGTGCCACCCAATTAATGTTAAGGATATTCGCGACACTGGTCAGCGCCGTTTGTATGGTCTTTGGCACCCTGGCGCCGCCGCTACTGCCAATACACAGTTGCTTTAGCTCTGCCGCCATACTGTCTGCATCAACGCCCTGCGCCAGCAGCGCCGGATTTAGATCGATACCAGCACAGAGCACATGCGCATTGCCGGCTAAATCGGCCACTTTAGTCGACTCGCAACAGTAAATACGCGGCGTACCGTTTACATCCAGCAAAGACAATTGCGCGCTGCTGGCCAGGCCTTCAACATCAAACATGCGAAATACCGCCCAGTGCTGGCATGGGTCTTCTACCTGGCGCATATTACCCCAAGGCAGCGGTATGCCATTGCCGCGATACACTGCCTTTAATTTGCCCGGCGTGTAAGCATCAAAATAATGCCAGTGGGTATAAGGCGATACCGCTGTCATGCGGCGCATGGCTACCGACGCTGACACCCCGGCCTGATGATGCGTGCTGATCTCATAGCCATTTCTGTCCAGTAACTGCCGAAATGGTAACTTGGGGCATAGCAGCGCACCGGCGAAAAAGCTCGACTCAAAATCACGCCAGGCATGCAAAATATCCTGCGGTTGCACAGCGGTAGAATCAGACAAGTCATCGTCGCGCGCACCACCCACCATCATGCTGCTTTTTACACCATCTTTATTGTGCAATACAGCATGGCCAATATGTACGGCCAACTCGTACTTTAACCGGGTAGGAAACTGCTTCAGCAGGCTATTTAAATGCAAGGTCGCAGGCGGAGTGAAAAACGAAGTAGAGACGTTTTTTGACAACACGCCCAGCTCATCCAGCAACTCTTTTGGTGTTTCAGCAAACCACTTAATGCTTAAGCCTAACTGCTTAATTATTGCCAGCAAGTCGTCTACGCTGAGCGGCATGCGTTTTTGCCCGACATCTTCAGCTGCACGCTCCAGTTCAGGAAAGTGGTTTTGATGATGCTCCTGATGCGCACGGATCAACAACTGGGCAAACTGCTTACCGCTAGTGCCGGTTTGCGACAGCATCTCCGGTATCGCAATTTGTAAAATGTCATTCGAGAATAAAAAGCCCGGTTCCAGCGCCATGCCACTGATGCCACCCCGGCTGCCTTTTTCCGGTGTTAAGTCTTCACCTGCATCTTCACCGTCTAAAAACCAGTCGAGATCTTTTTGAAACACCTCGGCGATCACCTCCAGCATTTCAATGCCTGGCGTGCGCTTGCCACGCTCTATCATTGACAAATAGGACACCGAAGGCGCGTATTCCGGGTTAACCCGAATGCAACGGGTAGACAAGTCTTCCATAGTTAAGTTATTGCGTTTACGCAGGTTTCTTATCTTGGTACCAAGGAAATGTGACTTTCTGAGCAGGCTTTTGTTTATTTTCATTTTGTAAAATTCACACTGTAAAATTTTTATTGTGAAATTATGCTGATTTTTAGCCTAGACTAGTTTTTAACCGATAGCAACTGGTCTGACGTTTAGACCAACTAAGCAGATACCCGGTAATTAAACTCTGGACTGGACGATAAACGTCGTTAAAACGAGGATGACATCATGACAACACTGGCCCAACAACACAGCACACCATCACAGAGCCACACTGCCTGGATGGCGACCGAGCTTAGCGTGATTACCGAGCTGAATCAGCGCCATGTTAAGCAGGTGATGGATTACTCCAAAGGCTTTTTAGACAAAACCTTTCCACTGCAGAGCGGCTCGCACAAAGACGTATGCAGCTATGTGGTGTACTACCAACAGCTGCTGGCATTTTTTGCTGACGGCACGACCAGCGGTTTACAAAGTCCGGCCCAATTTGTCGCTTTAAGTGGCCACCGCGAAGCGCCGAATTCAATAGTGTTGAACAACAATGGCCGCCACGTAGAATTGATTTTAAACCGCAGTGGTATTAACGGTTGCCAGGATAAAGCCAGCATTGATGATATTCAATTGCAAACCTCAGAGCCAGATTGCGTGTGGTTTAGCATGATTAGCGGCCGCCAGGTAAGCTGCGTCCACAAGGGCAATAAGCAATTTACCTGCAAAGATGGCCTGCCATACCAATTGGCCTAGTTCGAATTTATGACAGATAACTGTAGTTATCTGTCATTTTTGCCAATTGTCGCTGCTGCTTTTTTGTGCTACCTTGCCGCGCTGTGAATTAAGGTACAAGCAAACATAATAATAATGGATGTGCTTACACTAAGTATTGTAAACGCCTTTATCGCTGCCACCTTTGCGGCATTGTTGGTGTTGCAATATAAATCAGAACGTCAATTCCGTTATCAGCGTTATTTTATACTGGCCGCCGTGCTAATGTTAATTAATGCCCTTTTGAGTACGGTGAATGGCAGTATAACCAGCTTACCTTATTGGCTGGTGCCGGCGTTATCTAATACCTGTAGTGTTGGTGCGCACTTGGCATTAGCCTGCGGCATTCACCGCCACCTGCAGTTATCCGCGAAAAGACAATGGCTATTGCTGTTGCTTATTCCAA
Source organism: Rheinheimera maricola (assembly GCF_016918075.2). Lineage (GTDB taxonomy): Bacteria > Pseudomonadota > Gammaproteobacteria > Enterobacterales > Alteromonadaceae > Alishewanella > Alishewanella maricola_A. The sequence goes on from NZ_JAERPS020000002.1 coordinate 239,932, forward strand.
TTTATCTTATTCAGCTAACCGACTTTGCCAGCAGCGCCACCGCGAACCGCATGCTTTTTGCCATTCCCTTAGTATTGGCATTTAACCTGTGGAGTATAAATATGCTTTGGCGTCAGCGGCACAGTGAGCTGGGGCGGGTATATTTGGCTTTTATTGCCACATTTGCCTTTAATATTATTCAGTTCACCTCGCGCTCCACTTACATGCTGCTGGAGCATTTTCAAATTGTGCATACACAGCAAAGTGCACTAATTCATAGCATTGGCTTTTTTAGTCTTACCGCCTTTGCCATTTTAATGATTGGCTGTGTCATCATGTTAAGCCATTCACAACAACGGCTCGCACTTCTGCATATCTCTGAGCGTGACGCGCTGACCGGACTGTTAAACCGCCGTTCGCTGCAAACAAGGCTAATTGCCGAACTTAACCGTGGACAGCGCAGCGGCGTAACACTTAGCCTGCTGCTGTTTGACATTGACCACTTTAAACAAGTAAACGACCGGCACGGCCATAAAGCCGGCGACCGCGCCATCATGCATGTCGTCGATATTGCCAGCGAACAGCTGCGTGACTATGACTTACTATTTCGCTACGGCGGTGAAGAGTTCTTGCTCTGCTTACCGGACACCGCTGAAGCCACAGCGATAATGATCGCTGAGCGGCTTCGCAAAGCAGTTGCAAATACTGCGCTGGGCGTGGAACCAAATCTTAAAATGACCATCAGTATTGGTATTAGCAGTACGTCAACCTTTACCGAGCCTGATGAGCTAATAGAGCAAGCTGATATCGCCCTGTACAATGCCAAGCAAACTGGCCGCAACAAGGTTGTGGTGTATCAACAGCCGTAACACCTCTTTAGGTATTTAAGTTGCACAAGCGCCCTAAATGTTAATAAGATGCTACCTCAGATCCTGAGTAAATAACGACCATGAAATATCGCATTAAACAAAAAATTTTTAGCCTGACAGATAGTTTTGATATTGAAGACGAACACGGCAATAGCGCTTTTAGTGCTAAAGGTAAGTTGTTTAGTTTGTCTAGCAGCCAAACGCTGTTTGATGCAAAAGGCACCGAGCTACTAAAAATAAAACGCAAATATTTAACGTTGCTGCCGGCCTGCCGCTTATTAAACCACGACGGCAGCGAATGGTTAATTCGCAAGAAATTCTGGCCGTTCTGGACCAGCCGATTCAGTATTACCACACCTCAAGGCCAGCTGGAGATGACCGGCAATTTCTGGCAGCACGAGTATGAAATACGCCAGCAGGACCAATTGCTGGCCAGTATATCGAAAAAGTGGTTTAGCTGGTCAGACAGCTATGGTGTTGACATTTACGCGCCACAGTGGACCGCACAACTGTTGGCCGCAGTGATAGTGATCGACCGCATTCAGCACACTGATAAAAACTCCACTTTTGGCGATGATTAAGTAAAACCCAGTTTAAAACACTTTAATCCAGTATAGATTTCGTGTAAAAATCAGCACCACATTGACTGCTTATCGCAACAGGAATGCCCGATGACACTGCCACGCCATTTAGCTCTGGTTTTATGTTGTACAACACTCCCCTACCTCAGCGGCTGTACTGTGCTGGGCATGGTAGCCGACAACGCTATCTTTGAAGAAGAAGAGCGTCACCGGCCAATTATGGAGCAAGGCCACCCCAACACAGACCAGGTATTATTTGGTCAGCTTGGCCTGGAAGCTGATATCGCTATCGTTAAAAAGGTAATTGCCGTAGTGCAAAACAAACCTGAACCTGCGGCAAAACGTTGTATTTATGAAAACGGCATTCGTATTTGTTTCGAGCAAGGCGCTGAGGGGTATTAGGCCAGCGATCAGACAAACCATTTTTAGCATTTTTACGTTAACCCACTGCTCCAAACGCCTTTAACAGCCGTATACTGACGGCATATTATTTATTTTTATCTATTGGAGCCTGAGCATGATCAGTTACGTTACCCTGGGTGTAAACAATTTAACCGCTGCCAAAGCCTTTTATGGCGCACTACTTGGCGAGTTAGGCGGCAAAAACCTGCTGGATATGGGCCGTATTGCTTTTTTCGGTAAAAGCATGGCGCAGCCTATGCTGGCGGTATGCGAGCCTTTTAACAAACAGCCGGCTAATCCGGGCAATGGCAATATGGTGTCGTTTCAGCCAGGCAGCAAAGAAAAAGTCGATGCGCTTTACCATAAAGCCATAGCGCTGGGCGCCAGCTGTGACGGCGCGCCGGGCCAACGTATCGAAAATACCTTCTACGGTGCTTATGTGAAAGATGCCGATGGCAATAAGCTGTGTTTTTGTCATTTCGGTTAATTCGTTAATTTCTGATGCAGCTTAATAGCGACTTTTCCCGCCGTGTCGTGGTATTGCCCGCGCAGTACCACTTTGTTGACTCACCGCTGGCAGGCGTTAGCCGTATGATGCTGGACCGTGCAGGTAACGAGGTTGCCCGCGCCACCAGTATAGTGCGCTACGCAGCGGGTAGTGGCTACAGCAGCCATACTCATGACGGCGGTGAAGAAATACTGGTGCTGGACGGCGTGTTCAGTGACGAGCATGGCGATTACCCGCCCGGTACTTACCTGCGCAACCCTCCGGGTACCTCACATCAACCCTTTTCTCGTGATGGCTGCAGCTTGTTAGTGAAACTGTGGCAATTTGCAGCTGACGACAACGAGCAGCAGGTTATCAATACCCAAGCCCAGCCGTGGCGTCAGGGTTTAATGCCCGGGTTGTCGGTGATGCCACTGCACGAGCATAATGGCGTTAGCACTGCATTGGTGCGCTGGGCGGCTAACACCCACTTTAATCGTCATATTCATGTTGGCGGGGAAGAGATACTGGTGATCGAAGGCCTGTTTCGCGACGAGCATGGCGAGTACCCTGCCGGTAGCTGGCTGCGCAACCCACGTTACAGTGAGCATACGCCATTCACCGGCCCCGAGGGCGCATTGATTTACGTTAAGGTAGGTCATATGGGAGCCGGTCTGTTAGGTGACCGTTTTATTCAGCCGGAGTCGGTATGACAATGCAGTTTAGTGATGGCGACCTGTCGCGTATTATTGAAATGGCCTGGGAAGACCGCACACCGTTTGAAGCCATACAGCAGCTGTATGGCCTGGATGAAGCCGCAGTAATTAAGCTAATGCGCCGTGAGTTAAAAGCGGCATCATTTCGCTTATGGCGGGCCAGAGTTAGCGGGCGCGCTACAAAGCACCTTAAACTACGCCACCCGGACATTGGCCGCGCTTACTGTCCGACACAATACAAACGCTAGCTGACCCGGCAATAACTGGCTATACAGCGCATAACCACAGCGCTATAGTGTGCACCGCAGCAGGTTTTAGCTGTTGACACCCTAATAATAAATAGTCCTACTATACGACAAGCAAATGAAGACAAAGCTGATCGCACCCGGCGAGATCATTATGATCCGGCCGCACCATTTTATTTCTAACCCAGAAACTATGACCGATAATGCTTTTCAGGTAGCAGCCAACAGCCAGCAAGTTGGCCAACTGGCTTATCAGCAGGTAACGGACGCGGCCGCCACCTTAGCCGCCGCGGGCATTATCGTACATTTATTTGAAGATAGCGGCACCACCACGCCTGACTCGGTGTTTCCCAACAATTGGTTTAGCACTCACTGCAGTGGTGAGCTTATCACCTACCCCATGTATGTGCCTAACCGCCGGCTCGAAGTGCGCCAGGATATTATTGATTTTATTCAACGCCGGTATCAGGTTAGCCAGCACCGCAACCTGACAAATTTGGCACAGCACGGTCAATTTCTCGAAGGCACCGGTTCTATGGTGATTGACCAGCAGGCCGGCATTGCCTATGCGGTGGCGTCGAAACGCACTGATGCCGCGCTGTTTCAGCAGCTGTGTCATGAACTGGGTTATCAGCCAATACTGTTTGATGCCAGCGACGACACCGGCCAGCCGGTATATCACACTAATGTGCTAATGTGCCTGGCGGAACACTTTGTCTTAATTGGCCTGGACATGGTTCCAAAGGCACAACATAGCCTGTTGCTCGACAGCTTTGCAGCAACAGAAAAAACCGTCATTGAACTCAGTACGGCGCAAATTAGCCACTTTTGCGGTAATGCTATTGAATTAAAAGCAAAAAATGGCAACGTACTGGCGTTATCAACCACCGCTTATAACGCCTTAACCGCGGAGCAAATCAAGCTGATGGCACAAAGCACCCAGCTGCTACCGATTGACGTTAGCAGTATTGAAAGTGCCGGCGGCTCACTGCGCTGCATGATTGCCGGCATTCATCTTAAGCGGCGCCCGTAACAGCACTGCCGGGTAAAAACCGGTTAAGGATTATCCAGCTTGTAGTGCCTGAGCAAAGCAGTGTATGCCGCCGACTGCTTGTAGCGCCGCAAGGCGGCATCAAACTGTTTGATCAGTTCAGGCGTTACCACAACACTTTGCTTGCTAAAGGCGAAGTATATATCGGCATAATCCAGCACCGGTGATAACAGCTGAATTTTGTCTGCTTGCAGTTCAGCAGCAAGGGCATGGCGGGCAACAATTGACGACATAATGCCGGCTTCAAGCCGACCGTTCAGTATTTGCTTTATCAGCATGTTGTCCGAATCAACTACCGCGGCACGCTGAAAGTCGAGTTGGTCCAATTTAGTGCCGTAAGAATAACCACGCACAACGGCGATGATATGCTGCTGCAAGTTGTTTAATTGGCCCTCATACTGCAGCTGGCAAGGAGCGCGGCATAACAACACCAAAGGCTCGCTGTAATAACTTTCGCTGCTGAAATGGAACTGTGACTCTCTGGCGGGATTCTTATAAAAAATGGTAATCGTATCTGCTTTGCCATTAGCAACCTCTTGCATCATACGATTCCAGGGCAGATGGTGCCATTCTAATGTCAGGGCCATTTCTGCTGCCACTGCCTGCAACACCTCTATCGAAAAACCGCTTACGGTGCCATTTTGCTGATAGTAAAACGGGGGATAATTTTCAGTTGGAACGGCTACTCGTAATATCTGGGCGTGCACTTGCAACAACATCAATACCAACGCTAACAACAAAAAATAACTGTGCCAGACAATCCAGCGGCGCATCCGGTTCCGGCTGATATTTCGGCTGTCCATGGCACTATACTCCCGATAGGACACCCTAAAATTATAGCGCTCAAACAACGGCTGCATCATCACTTATATACATTAAGAAACGCTTTAACGCCCGATTAAATTGATGAAAGTTGACCATTTTTGCTCTTTGTTCATCGGTAAGAATTTCTTTTATTGAAAACTAGCTACACTAAAGTGATAATTTTTTATACAACAAGCCGTTTTTAAAATCAAAAGGAGCCACTATGGGCTTTTTTAGTAGCCGCGTAGCAGAAAACAGTGAAACCAAAGTCAGTGCCAATGAAATCGCGCTACAGCAAGAACTAGCCGCCATCCAAGAACATACCGCCTTTATCAGCTTTAGCCCTGATGGTCATATTCTGGACGCCAACGCCTTGTTTCTGGTGGCTAGCGGCTATAGCCGGGACGAAGTTATTGGCAAACATCACCGCATTTTTTGTCTTAGTAGCTACAGCAGCTCAGATGAATACCGTAACTTTTGGCAACAACTGGCGCTGGGTAATGGTTTTAGCGGCACCTTTTTACGCCTTAAAAAAGACCATACGCCACTGTATTTGCAGGCCAGTTATTTTCCAGTGCAAGACCTTAACGGTAAAGTAGTGAAAGTCATAAAAATTGCCTGTGACGTTACTACCCAACAACAAAACTTGGTGAATAAAGATGCGGTACTGCAGGCTTTAGATCGCTCACAAGCCATGATTGAATTTACCCCCGAGGGTAACATTGTTGATGCCAATCAGAATTTTCTCGACACTATGCGCTATAAGCTGGCAGATATCGTTGGCAAACATCATCGTATGTTCTGTACCGATGACTTTTATCAGGATAACCCACGCTTTTGGCAACGCTTAGCAGAAGGGCACCACTCAAGCGGCAGGTTTCAGCGTAAAGATGCGAATGGCGACATCATCTGGCTTGAAGCTACCTACAATCCCATATTTGACGAGACCGGAGCCGTACAAAAAGTGGTTAAGTTTGCATCCGATATTACTGCACGCATTAATACCGCAATTCAGGCGGTAGAGTTAGCCGCGGCAACATCAGAGCAAACGTCGCAAATTACCTCTAATGCCGTCAATGTGCTTAATGAAGCGGTAGCTACGTCCGGCCATATTGCCACTCAGGTACAGCAGGCATCTGCTGTGGGCGCAGATTTACGCCAACAGGCGAAAAGTATAGATGAGATTGTCACTACCATTAAAGCCATTGCCGACCAGACTAACTTATTGGCGTTGAACGCTGCCATTGAAGCCGCTCGCGCTGGTGAGTCTGGGCGTGGTTTTGCAGTGGTAGCCGATGAAGTGCGCAAGCTGGCTGCACGCACCAGCGAGGCTACTGCAGAGATAACCAAAGTAGTACAGAACAATGCCACAATGATTAATCAGATTGACCATCAATTAAGTGATATTAATACTATTGCCGAGCAAGGGCAGCAAAATATGCAAAGCGTAGCCGATGGCATCGCAGATGTGGGTACCGGCGTTAACCAGTTAGTACAAGTTGTTGAGCGCCTGAAACCCTGACGTTTATGCTTTATTTGCTGAACTGAACTGCTGGAACAACACTCCCTCTATCAGGTTAGAACACAGCACCTATGGCTGTTACACAACTTTGCCAGCCTTTATTGGCTGGTTCGCAAGCAAGCGCATTAGCCCTGAATTAAAATAACGACAAGCCCAGCTCTTCAGCCAGCTGGCTGATTAGCTGCATTGCCACAACAGAGTTACCAAAGCGATTTAGCGGCGGGCTCCAGGCGGTGATCACACCAAACTGCGGCACTATGGCAACAATAGCGCCGCCAACACCGCTTTTGGCCGGCAAACCCACTTTAAAAGCAAACTCACCCGATTGGTCGTACATACCGCTGGTTGATAAAATGGCGTTTACGCGGTGCGCATCACGCCGGCTGCATATTTGCTCATTGCTATGCGGTTGCACACCACGGTTAGCTAAAAATAACAACGCGCGTGACAACTGTTGGCAATTAACCGCGGTAGCGCACTGGTGAAAATAGTGTTCTAACACTTGCGGTACTTCCGCTTCAATATTGCCAAAGCTCTTCATTAGGTATGCCAGAGCCGCATTACGGTTACCATGTTCTAACTCTGACAAATACACTTGCTGATCAGCATAAATTGTTTCAATGCCGATTAAGCGGCGCAGAAACGTTAAAAAGGCCGTTTTGCTGGCTGAGTAGTGGCTAACCAGCACATCCGCCACCAATATAGCTCCGGCGTTAATCACTGGATTACGTGGTATACCCTGCTCCCATTCCAGCTGCACAATAGAGTTAAACGGCTGGCCGGAAGGTTCCATATTCACCCGCTGCCACAACTCATCGCCTAGCCGATTCATAGCCATTACCAAACCAAAAATCTTCGAAATACTTTGCAATGAAAAGTGTTGTTCAGCCGCACCGGCGCTGTAGATATTACCGTCCAGCGTGGCGATAGCAATAGCCGCCTGCTGCGGCGCTACCTGGGCCAGTGCCGGAATATAATCCGCTACCTTTCCCTGGCTATACAATGGCTGGCATTGGCTTAACAACTGTTGCAGTAAAGTATTTAAATCTTGGTATTGTTTCATTGGCACGGGTCTCGCGGGCAGTGTTATTGCTGGGCGGCAGTATGCTATAACAACAGTATGGTTCAGGCTTAGTCTTGTTAGTGCTCAGAACTGGCCATGCTTAGCAGTGCTGAGAAACGGTTCAATTGCTCATTGGTCAGGCAAGGCTCGCTGAACTGTTTAATATAACCAGACACCGCATCAACATAAGTGACATTTGCCGGCATACCAGCTTCAAACTGGGCGACCCGACTAAAAGCTGCGACAGAATGCAACCATTGTGCTGCATCACTATCTTTGAGCTCCAGCCAATGTTTTACTGCCTCAACGTTCTTAAAGTTTTGGTGTAGCGGGTTCATCAACTGTTTACTACTACCAAAATAATGCCGCGTCCAGTTGGCCTGAGTCTCATTGCCAGAAATACGGCCACGGTTACTTTTAACAGCAATAACGAAAATGCCATATGGGCTAAGCACCAGATGGTCAACCACTATCAGCTCATCCTTTTTTGTCAGTAACTTCAGTTTGCGAAAATGCTGATATTGCGCGGGTAAACGCCAGTGCAACAACCGGTTTAATTTGTACTCGGCAAATACGCCTTTAAAACCGGGCAAATTAAGCCCAAACCAGGATGTCAGTAAAAACACAGCCAATAAAAGCGCAAATATGTTAGCGATAATCAAAGGCATATTGTTTAACATTGTTGTCAGTACATATTCAACGCCCGTAAATCCGCCTGACGACATAGCATTATCCGCTGTGCTTACACTTAACCGTAAACCAGTATCTGACACCTGCGATAGGCTATCTGTATTGTTAGCTACAGACCCTGTCTGTGTTGACGCAATTTGTGCGGACACAGGCTCAGGCGCTGTTGATACAGTGCTGGCTGCGCTTGCTACTTCATCAGCGACAAGCTTTACTGACGCTTCAGCGTCGACTGTAGTGTCAACACCAGCCACATCGGCAGTGGTTTGCACCTCGGGTATTGGTAACACCGCGTCTAAAGCCGTGGTAGTTTCAACGGGCTTGGCACCAACAGCCTGATCTTTGGCTGCAATCTGGCGTTGTGGTGGTTTCGCAGGCTTGCGGCAAAAACGGTCATATTCCCGCGTCGCGCTGCGATAATTACTGTTTTGTTTCTGGTGGCTGAAACGGGCAATTTGCTGCTGCAACAGAATACAGGCACCTTCAGTGTATTGTTGTTGGCCATACACCATAGGCGAACCAAGAATAAACAGTAGTAAACTGAGTAACAAACCGCGCATAGCTGATCTCTAAACTATTGAATTCTTATGCTAGCAGTTAGCAGCACAATTAACATCCATTAATATTATAGAGAACAACAACTCTGGTTAAAATAACCCTGAAATAACGCCAAATGCTCAGTGCAACTTCGATCGCTATATTTACTAACTAATAGTCAAAAACACCAAATTCGTTGCTTAACCTAGTTAACCGCTACAGCATGAAAACTTCAAATATATGATTTTAAATAAAATAAATGCTGGCACGACATTTGATTAACCAAGCTAACCCAGTAACGTAATTAATCCAGGATAAAAATATGAACAGAACCATTGCCGTTATCTTGTTAGTGATTGTAGGTATTTACTGCTTACCAAGCCTGCTGGCCATTATTGGCACCGTTTTTGGTATCCTCATGGGTGTGGTTGGTGCCCTGCTTGGCATTGGCATTTCGCTTGCGGTGACAGTATTGCCGCTGCTTATCTTCGCTTACCTTATCTGGTGGTTGGTTCGCGATAACCGCCGCAGCCGGCAGTATTAAATGCATTTGCCTCGCTAGTGCTTAACCATGACCATGCGGTTTGCTCATTGGGCGCCACTACCCGCTGAATAAAAAAGTATCCGTTTAGGACATCGCGGTTATTAAGGCATCGCTTCGGCAACGACACTGATATAATGCCGCTTAACAAAGAATTCGGAGTACTTAACATGCACTTTTCCGAGGTAATGCAGCAGTTCGGCGCAGATAAACCCGACAGCCTGCTTATTGAAGTGCCTCCGGCGTGGGGCCAGGGCCGCGCCGTATTTGGCGGTATGGCGGCAGCCTTAGCCATGGCGCACTTGCTGCCGGGTATCCCGCAAGATATGCCGCTGCGCTCGGTGTCGGTATCCTTTGTTGCACCGTTAAACGCCGGTGCGGCCACAGTGCAGCGGCGCATCTTGCGCCAGGGCAAGTCGGTGATACAGGCACAGGTAAGTATTGAACAAGACGGCCAGGTGGCGCTGGTGCTGTTAGCCAGTTTTGGAGCCGCGCGCCCCTCAGCCCATCAGCTTAATGCCGACACCGCACCACAATGGCCGGCCGGCAGCCCTCTGACACTGCCCAAGCAAGGCCCTGTACCGGAATTTACCACCCACTTTGATTACCGCATTAGCCACGGCCAACTGCCGTTTAGTGCCAGCCCGCTGCGCCAACTGGGGGGTGATATCCGCATGGCCGGCAACGAGAGCAGCCAGGCCGGTGTACTGGAGCTGCTGGCCTTAGTCGACGCCTGGCCTCCGGTTAGCCTAACTCTGCTTAATCAGCCGGCGCCGGCCAGTTCACTCACCTGGACTATCGAATTTATCGCGCACGACTTGCCCTTTAGCAATACCGACTGGTGGCGCTACCTGGCTGAGATAGAATACGGCGCCGATGGCTATCACCATATCGCCGCCAAACTATGGCAACCCGATGGCAAACTGGCCGCCATCAGCCGCCAAACGGTAACGGTATTTGCTTAGGAGAGCCCTATGCTTAACTGCGACTTGCATGATTATATTGAAATTGTCTGTCTGTATCATTATCCGCTTAAGCTGACACTAAGCAGCGGTGCTGTGCTTAGCGGCACAGCCCTGACCACGCGCTATAACGACCAGCGCCAGGAGTGTTTAGTGATAAAGCAGCAGGATACCGAGCAGCAAGTTGTACTGGAGGATATAGCGCTGCTGGAAGTCACGGTATCTAACCCGCATGTGCAGCAAGTGCGGTTTAACTAAGTTTGGCTCGGTTCAGGGCAGATGCTACACTTTGTGTTAACTATTCACACAGAGGCTAAGTTATGGCCAGAACCACCAGCGTTACCATAGGCCCACAACTTGATGATTTTGTTAGCAAATTACTTGAATCAGGCCGCTATGGCTCAACCAGCGAAGTAATGCGTTCAGCCCTGCGCTTACTCGAGCGCCAGGAAAACCAAATGGCAGCACTAAGGCAGGCTGTTGCCGCCGGTGAACAAAGCGGAGAAAGTGACTTAACCCTAAGCCAGATTGCCGACCAGGTGAAGCAGAAGCACCATGTATAAGCTGTCGAAGCTTGCCGCAGCAGACTTCGCCAGCATTTACGAATATTACACCAGCAAATGGAAACCACCCGGCACTTGTTTGAACCACCAATTAAGTAAGCGTTTGGAATTTCCTTCTGAAAGATCAAACCCAACTTTCAAGGCCTGCCCCGGGGGCTCGCACCACCTTTACCACCTACAGTAAGGACTCCGCTTTATGTCCAAAATCCTAATCACTGCGTTTTTCGGCTTATTAAGCACAACTGCAAACGCCAGCCTCACGCAATTGGAACTTAGCTGTAACCTGATCCCACTGGATTATCCCGGTTTTAGTCTCGACGACATACAAGAGCGCACAGTAATGCTAGATGCTGCAAATCCTGCAGCCAAGCCACTTTTTACTTTAAAGGGGCATACTTTTATCGTTAGCGTTAACCGCACCGACATTACCGATATACCGCATATTTTGGATTTTTATCTGGAAGTGCAGCCACCAGCTGCGGCGGCGCCGGTAAGAGCCTTTAGTGCATCTTATTTCAGCCCGGGCACAGGCAAACATCACAGCAGGCTGGAACTGCTGCATTATGGCGATAAAGCTGAACCCTATCCCACTGGCCAGTTGGTATTTGAATGCCAGCAGTATCAGTAAAAATGCCGCTACCAATTTTCATTTGGTCGTTTTACTACCTCAGCGATACAGCCCCAAGCTGGCAGTTACGACAGTAACAGAATAAACTTTAGCCACTGTCAGGAGGAAATATGACTAAGCCTTATTCCCACGCCGTTAAAGAAAAACCGGTTAAGTTTATGCCTAAACAGCAGAACTACGAGACCAGCCTGCAGTATGAAGGTATGGTGCTGAAAAAGGAAAACGCTGCTAAAACTGTCGAGCAGTTACGCCGCAAGTATGCGCGATAAATACGGCGTATTGCACCCATCAATTCAAAAGCTGCTTTATTACTGGCCCAATTCTTTTATTTACCAAAGATGAAAACCCATCTTTATTGGGGTGAATCTCATCATCCCAATTTGCAATACTAGTGTTCCAGTTTTGCAATTGAGGTAAAGTTCCAAGCGTGTTTACAACCTTTAAAGTCGTCTGCAGGCGTGACAATTCCGCTAGAGCATCAGCAAACTCATCTAGCAATAGACGAATAATATTACGCTGCAACAAAGGGTCCGCAATACCTTTGCTACGCATAGCCGGATAAACCCAGGGACCCAATACATTATTGAATAGTATGTCTGCTCCCTTATTTCTTGGGTATATGTAATCATAAGTGTGAGTAACAATCGGACAACCAGGCTTTAGGCTCTCAACCGTAGATACGAGGGTTTTGTATGCATCTAGTACTCCAGCTAATAAAAGCTGCCACACACCTCTGTTTATACATGAGCTCGGATTATTATCTGATGAGGATACCAACAGCTCAGTTAGAGCTAGGCCCGGCTGATCGTTGGCTAAAATATCGTTTCCACCAGCACTGAAAAAAATTAGGTCAAAATTGTACTGTGAAGCTTTAAGTACATCCTGAAAAAAACGCAGTGAGTAACCAGACATCATGTCTGTTGCCAGATGCCCAATTTCGCCTAATGAAAAGATGTTACATCGCCCACGAAAATAGTTATTTATTTGAACACAAAGGTTGGTCGCTCTGGGTAATGGGTGCCCCACCCATGAGTCCCCTTCAACTAAAATCTGTTTTCTATGCGGGAAACGCTGAACAAGCATATAGAAACTTTCCCGACTATGTGCAATAGCCATACTCAGATCCTCTCATAGTGACAAGTAAAAATAGTCACGTTAACGAAAAGTTTCCAGCTTTCCAGAAAAAGTCTGCACACAGGTAATGCCGATAGCCAGGAAGTCTTAATAAACTCAAGGTGTTTCTCTAAAGACTCTGTGCTCTTGCCAGCGGGGAGATAAGTAGTAACAGCGGTAAAGTAAAACGCATCCAGCGCATAAGGCGCCCCTGATTTATGGATTGCTGATGCTAACAGGGAGAGTTATTAACAGCAGCAAACTAATCACTTGGTTAAAGCAAATCAAAGTAGAAAGATAATTTTATTTAACGTACATTTCACTTTAATCATTCATCCTAGCAAAGGAACTGTTATGAACCAAGCGCATCAATATGCCGAAAATAAATACCAATCGTTAAGAATCCAAGCAATAGCAACTGCCCAAGCCTCACTGCCATCTAGTTATAAAGATATTGTATCGCTTAGACATATTGACGCCGAAGCGTTGCAGCAAGCCAAGATCTGGGAAGCTCGCAGACAAGGTTTGGGGAACGCAGTTCCGTGGTCTTTCGCTAATGACTACCAAGACTGGAGCGCTCGCCGCCCTGACAGGCTGGATGTTGCCACCTGGAACAAAACGACACTTTGCGGATTAGCTATTGGTATTCCGACAAAAACCGGAAAATCGATGCGGCTGGATGTGATAGAAGCCAATCCCGACAAAACCCTGCTTTCAGGGCAGGTATTTAACATTGCGAGACCGCCTTCGAGGCATATGCTGATGCTATCGGCGCTAACCAAATTAAGATTATGCGCCCGGTAAACCAAAAGTTAATTTCGCTGTATCAGCAAAAAGGGTTTATTTATCAAAAAAGCTGGGGCAGCAACCCTGAACATTTGTGGAAATGGTTATGAGTAGCAATAAAACAGACAAACCAGAGCTGGTGCATAACACACAGCCGGAACCACGCCCTCAGCCCGGCACACCGGAGTTTGATGCCTGGCTACTTAAACGTGCGAAAGAGCGTGCCGCCCGCTATTTAGCTGATGATAACAGCTTGGGTGATGATGAACGCGGTTTGTTAGCTGGTGGCTATGAGCGTTTGCTGATGTCTGACGAAGAATTAGCCGAGGAAGAAGAAGCTATGGAGCAAGCGCAGAAACAAGAACGGCGTAAACACCTTAAGTCTGTTGATTCTAACTGAATAATCCAGCGGCTGCAGTAAAGCATGCAGCCGGTTTAATTTTTATCTGACCCCGATTATTCGTTACGTGCCACGGTTAGATGTGAAATATCAAATTAAAATGGATATCGATCGGCTAAATCGCCACATAGATCTAGTGGTGTACATCACTGGTGATGGCTTTCCAAACTGCGAAGCCTTCATTACTGATCCTGGCGGACGGAAAATTTTTATTGGTGTGCACGTAAGAAAAGGTGCAGCTCCAGTCACACTCGCGTTGAATTTAGATTATCCGATGATTGTTTGTGCATTACGTATTCCCATCGATGTCCACGGCAACTTTATGGAAACTGTCGGTGATGAACTGGCCCGACGAGCCAGCCACAGTCAAACATTGCGATTCCAAAACATAAACAGTTGGAACCATAAATTTCTTGCCATGAATCCGAACGATCGCCGCTGCATGGTGGTTGAAAACTTTTCGCTGGATGGATGCTTCAACCGATGACAACAACATTCACTTTACCTGCTTTCAAAAGCATTGTGCTTTGCAGCTTTGTCACTGTGCTACTAAGTTACTCTCTTACCGCCTGCAGCGACACAGTGCAACAGCGCGAGGCGGAGCACTATATTCTGCCGGCTAATTATGTTGGCGCCTTTTACGTGATATTTGATCAAGCCAGCGGCGAGCCGTTGCAATATAAGGCCGATGCCCGCCAGTACCGGATCCCGACCAATGGCGTATTGTTAACACAGGCCAGGATTAGTGAGGGCGTTATTGCCGCCGATAAACTGCGCTTTTTTCGCCAAGATGCGCCAGAGCAGCTAACTGAAATAACAGCTCGCTGGTTGACCAGCATAGATGCAGAACAAGCGTATCAGGACATTACCACTTACATCTTCGGCGGCGGCCCTGGCGTTTACAGCAGCTCAGAGCTTAAGTGCGACATCCACTTTCGTGGCTTTCATATCGGCACTAAAAGCCAGATCCTGGACGAGGTGAACCACTTTGATATTGAGAGCTTTATTCGGCAGAATAAGCTGAATTGTGATTAAGTTAGCACAATAACAAGTTGCTGCTCTATGCGGCTTAATTGTGATTTACATCATTACATTGAAATTGCGTGCCTCTAACGTGACCCGCTACAGCTAAAACTATCTTCTAAGGTTCAATAAACAACTCAACTTGCAGCTTTATCCCTTTGCTACCAGCATATTGCATCACGTCCTGCATTAATTGCTGCCAGCTGGCAAGTGCATCGCTATCAGTTGTTATCTGGATGCCGGTGCTAAAACGCCATACAGTTGGCTCAGTAAGGGTATCAACAACGTCCAGCAACAAATCATAAGCGGCGTCTAAATTTGCGCCGAAGTATTCGGGAAATAAAAAATGTCGCTGCAAGCTGGCTAAGATTGTCTGTTTGTTTAGTATGCCGCCTTTGCTAAGGCAAATGGCGTCAGACGGGGCCTTAGCGTGCTGCAGCATAGCAACACTTTTATTAGCCGGGCCTGTCATGGCGCACCGGAAATTGTGCGAAATGAGCTGTAATGATCTTCTGTGTAGTAATACACTTCGGGGGGATTACCACCGGTAACTACCCGCCTCGGCCCCCGATGTGAAAGACCTGGGGTATCTACCGTATATTCGCGATAGTAACCGCGGGGCTTAATTGGCAACAGGCGTTCTCTGTTGTGAAAAGTAATGCCATCGCGATCATAAGGGAAAGGGCCATTATTGCGGATGCGCAGTAGCGTTTTTTCCAGCTCACGCTGCTGAGCAGACAGTTGTGGTTGCGGGCTGTCACTTTGCTGCGTTGCAGTCTGTTGATAACCGCCATTAAGGCTGTCGCTTAAATTACTTCCCTGAAAGTGATAAATGCCAGCCAGTACCAGCAATACCAACAAAAACTTTTTCATCAAAAATCCTTTTCAAGCTTTATCGACTAATCTATTGCAAACAATAGCGGTTTTTTATTAAGGTGAACAGCAGAAATAATGCTGACAGCGTCCTTGGCTAATACGTTATTTTAAAAGCATTTTATGTTCTCATTGTAAACTGCTGCATATGCAGTTTGCGCAGCACTTTTTTACCGGCCTTGGCCATATTTAGCCTGGCGCTAAACTGGCGCAGCTGGTCGTCACTAAAACATGGTTGAGTGAAGCGGTTAACGTAATCGCCTACCAAATCGGTATACATCACGTTTTGCGGTATTTGAAATTTAAACTGCGCGCGCAGGCTAAAAGCAACAATTGAATGCACGCTATCGCCGTCTTCGCCGTTTAGCCCCAGCAGCTGTTTAACCGCTTCAGTGTGTTTGTAGTTTTGGTGCAACGGGTTCATAAAACGGTGCTTACTGCGAAAGCGTTGCACTGTCCATTGTGGTTGCCTTTCGCTACCAAAAATCCAGCCACGATAGTTTTTAACCTCAATCACAAAGATACCAAAGGGGCTGAGTACCAGATGATCTACCTCGGTAAAATCGCCTTTTTCTGCCGGTATTACCAAATTGCGATAGTGCTGATAGCTGGTTGGTAGCTCACTCTCCAAAACCCGGTGTAGCGCCCACTCGCCCAGCGCGCCTTTAATACGGGCACCGTAGCGGGCGGCAACAAACGCTATCAAGAGTAAAACAATGGCAAACAATAGCAGCATAGCCAACACTCCGCCTAGCAGTGCCAGCACAGGGGCGAATAGTGTTTTTAGCACATCAGCTGGTTTTGGCGGCGCAGCAGGCGCCGGTTTAACCGGTGACGGTGTTGCGGCTTTAGCGGCAGCAGTGTTGTTAACCGGCTTAGTGGTTACCGTTTTTTTAACGCCGCCAACCGTAATGGGTTTGGCGGGAATATTGGTCAGCACCAGATCCTTTACCGGTGCAGGTATCGGGTTTTGGCAGTGGTTATCCACTTCACGCTTAGCGCTTTGGTAGTTATGGCTATTCGGCTGAGCAGCAAACTGCACCATCTGGTGCTGCAGCAACAAACACGCGCCCTCGGTATATTGCTTTTGGCCAAAGGCCAGCGGGGAGAAAAGCAGTAACAGCGGTAAAGTAAAACGCATCCAGCGCATAAGGCGTCCCTGATTTATGGAATGAAGATGCTAGCAAGCAAAAGAGTAAGCGGCAAGAACCATTTGCCTGAGTACTTACTTGCTTAACTTTGAAAGCCTGAACTCAGCGAGATTCCGAGGTTCTCAGAATATCAATGTCACTGACCACATCGATTTCTAGCCTCTGGAATAGCTGTCAGCTATAAAAAAATACTGATAGAACATATAAATTTAACCGAAAAAAAGCTTGCTTCAGGCAGGCTTTCCCCACGCCAAAAGTGTCACGGTTAGCAGCTACTAACCGCTATAATTACCACCTTTTCAACTCCTTGCAAAAAGTTTATAACCACACTATCTTGTGAAAGCCAATTGGAAGAAAACCCCAGAAAGCAAAAGGGCCAGCCCTGCCAGGCTAGCCCTTTGATGGTTCGCAAGATTGCTCTTGTCAAATCGCACTGACAGTTTCGGATAAGATCCGGAGTTTGTCAACAAGAGCGGATCGGGCGGTGTGTTCAACCAATAGATCCGAGGTTTAAATGCTTGCATTTGTCTTATCGATCGCTGGAAAAACGCTGGTAGCTCTGCTCGTTAAGTGGCTATCTGATTTAAACCGAAAGCGCTAGTTCTATTTAGTTACGGAGGGGGCTTACTAGCCCCCATTTTTAATCGGCTTAGCATTAACTAAATTCTTAATGATGATCTTAGTCTTATCTAAAAAAGCTTTTATCAGGCACGTAAGGCGCCCCACATTGAGTATGTCCTTTATAAAAGCCACTGAAAGCCCCAAGGGTCAGGCCTTGAAAGTTGCCTCAAAACTGCTGCCGGAACGACTGTGCCATTAAGCCGAGCTGATACATCAATTGGTTTGATTTAGCTAAGTCATGCGCATTGGGCCGCAGGATGGCCATTAATAAATAGCAACTTTCATTGCCAAAGCCTCGGCAGTAAACCAAATGCGTATCGCTGGTGCGCTTTATTTGAGTAAGCAATACCGCAAAACCGCTGCCATTTTCCGCCAGATGGATATGCCTTACCTGCTCTTGCTTGATAATGTCGAGGTTAAACGGGTGATCATACTGTACATCCTTGCCAAACAAGGCAGGCAGTCTGCCCACCTTGTACTGTTTAAAGTCAGCGATTAGCGCTGCACGTTCATCAGCTGTCAGCGCTTCATCCAATACCTTACTGGTAAATACCCGTATCACTCGCTAAATTCACTCAACTTTGCGCTATCAGCATTTAACAACAGCTCTTCACTAACACGGCTTATTTCTTTTAGCCTGGCGGCTGCCGGACGAAACAGTCCCTGTTCTACGGCGCCGGATGCTTCAATAATGCGCAGCATTTTTTCATACAGCTCAGCGCTTAGCATATAACCAGCAGGCTTGTTGTTCGACAGCACCGCCACGGGTTCATCCGTAAAGTACTGGCTTAAGTTTTTACGGGCTTCAGATACTGAAACCGCCTTTTCCGCCAAAATAGCATGTGACGCCACATTACACCTCAAGTACATCATCATGTACACAATTAAGCACAGACGTAGTATGGTACTTAGGCAGGCAGATTACAAGCTGACAAAAAAACAAAGGCCGCTATGCGACCTTTGTTTATGAGTTCTGCTTGCGCAATAGTTAGTTCTTTTTACTCATATCCGGCAATTCAGCAGCGTAGCCGTGGTAGATTTTTGTTACCAGCTCAGACTCAGCAAAATCGATGCATTTCATCAGGTTATTTTGTTTTCCCGCTTGGGTGGCATAGTCTTTTTGCAGCCACTGCTGTATCGGCATAATCAACGCTTCATAGGCCTCAAGCGGCATAGCGCCAAACTCGCGGTAGCCATTTAGCGCACTTACTGCCTGGTCGTGAATCTCACCTTCAGTAAAGGCGGTAGCTAAACAACTGGCCTGTGCATAGTGCTGAAACAGCTTTACGCCGCTTTGCTGTTTAAACGCCATTTCAGCATGGGCAGTATCAGGCCTGGCGTTATCAAAAAAATCCTGGTACACCTTTTCATCAAGCCCAATAGCATGACAGGTTAAAGAGCCTTCTTTAACAGCAGATAGCTGCATTTTGCCTTCGTTGACTACTACCGCCTGAGACTGCAGTGAGCAATTGTCCTCTGCTGTAACAGACCATTTTGTTAACTGCGATACCGGCGCAGCTCGCCCTGCGACTATGTATACCTTGGTTTTATCATACTGATAATAGTCGTGATCTTTGTAGTCAATTTTAACCAGCTCACATGGCGGCGTAAGCTGCAGTACTAAACTTTGGCCATCGCTCGTCACAGTGCAGCTATAATTGACGGTGCTAATACTTACGTAAGCCTGAGCACACGATGCTACGCCCAAAATGGCAAACAGAAAGGTGAACCGGTTTATACTGAAATTCCCCGGAAACATACTTCTTTATTCAAAATCGACAACAACATACTCAGGCTAACCAAAATCAGTTTTGCTCTGGCACTAATATGTTTAACCCATGCGCGGTGCTGAGAAACGGTTTAATCCCCAGCTCCAATTTTTTTTGTACAGCGTAATGCTGCTCTATTACTTGAGCCGGTACACAGGCGCTGGTTAAGTGAAAACTATCTGCCTGAGACACATCCAGCATTGAGACGACCAAATCATCTTTTGATACTAATAAAATATCGCTGCTGAGTATATCGCCAAGTCTGGTTTGACGGTTAACGAACAAAGATTGATAGCTTAAGCCGCCGCCATCTGGATGGGAAAAAGCCAGCACCTCAGTGTCAGGCTGACGATCCATTTCAATGTAAGTAGTCAGATTGTCAGGCGCCATTGTTGAAAACATTACTGAACTAAACGATTTACTCAGATCATTCGAGCTGGGAAGCTTTCTGTACTCGTTATCGGCAATTTTTGAGTATTCAGTGGGTACAAACCACGTACATCCAATATATGTATAACTGGTCGCTGAAGTGCTGCAGGCCGAGACGAATAACAAAACGCTAAGTATTCTCTTCATGGCTTAATAACCCTATGCATCTTTTTATCAGTGACATGAATACTTTCAATGCGACAGTCTGATTTACAATCCCACCACAGTGTTACACCGACAGAACTAAAGTTTGCCACAAAAGTTGGCCCTAAAATCTTGGCTACCATGCCTATAGCCCCGGAGACATCTCCTGAAATAATTATAGGAGTTTCAGCTTTAATTAAATCGTCGCGTAACAGTTTAAGTGCTATCCCTCTCAACAGTGATGCTTCCGATTTTACGTAAAGCGCCATTGAGTTGTCAGCAAATCGGTTGGTGTTGAAGCCTTGAAACTCAAGTATTTGTCGAAAGTCCGCCACATCCATTGTTTCAAGCCACTGAGCCTCTTCGATCAATGCGTTGCGTATGCGCGCCGCCAGAACACGATCAATGGTCACGCTTTTATCTTGAACGGAAGCTTTCGCTATCTCATGCTGTTTACGCGCTCTGTTGCTAACACTGGGTAACAACGAAGTCCCACCAATAAGGAGTTGGATAGTCGCCATGATTATTCCCTTAATGCAAAGAAGACCTTAATTTTACATTTAAAAAACCATTTAACAACATTTAAATCAAAACAAATTCTTCTGCTATCAAAAACAACAAAGGCCGCATTTGCGGCCTTTGTTTCGTTACTCACGTAGAAAAATTACTTCTTCTTAGCTTTCGGGTTTGGCAGGTCGGTGATTGAGCCTTCGTAGATCTCGGCGGCTAGGCCGATAGACTCGTTCAGCGTTGGGTGAGCGTGGATGGTTAACGCGATATCTTCTGCGTCGGCACCCATTTCTACTGCTAAGCAGATTTCACCCAGCATTTCACCGGCGTTGATCCCCACAATAGCGCCACCTAAAATGCGGTGCGTTTCTTTGTCGAAAATCAGCTTAGTGAAGCCTTCAGTACGCGCTGAAGCGATAGCACGGCCTGATGCTGCCCATGGGAAGGTAGCAGTTTCGACTTTTAAACCCTGCTCTTTCGCTTCTTTCTCGGTAATGCCGGTCCAGGCCATTTCCGGGTCGGTGTAAGCTACTGACGGAATGCAGCGCGGGTCGAAGTAGTGCTTCATGCCAGAGATCACTTCAGCCGCTACGTGGCCTTCGTGCACGGCTTTGTGCGCTAACATCGGCTGGCCGATTACGTCGCCGATTGCATAGATATGGCCAACGTTGGTGCGCAGTTGCTTATCAACATTGATAAAGCCGCGCTCGTCGACGTTAACACCGGCTTTGGCTGCGTCTAACAGGTTGCCGTTTGGCTTACGGCCAACAGCTACCAGAATTTTGTCGTAACGTACGGCTTTCTCAGGTGCGTTTTTGCCTTCAAAAGTAACGTATAAACCGTCTTTCTTCGCTTCTACGCCAACAACTTTGGTAGACAACATAATGTTGTAGTTGTCTTTGTTGTACTTGGTGTAGGCTTTAACGATGTCAGCGTCGGCTGCTGGCACTAACTGATCAGCAAATTCTACTACTGATACTTTAGAACCCAGCGCACGGTATACGGTGCCCATTTCCAGGCCGATAATACCGCCACCTAATACCAGCATTTCGCCCGGAATGTCTTTTAATTCCAGCGCGCCGGTTGAATCGATAATACGGTCGTCATCTTTTGGAATAAACGGCAGTGATACCGGCTCTGAGCCTGCAGCAATAATAGCGTGTTCAAAGGTAATAGTGGTGTCGCCAACCTGTAAGGTGTTAGCGCCGGTAAATTTACCGTAGCCGGTAACTACCTTCACTTTGCGCATTTTTGACATACCGGCCAGGCCGTTAGTCAGCTGGCCGACTACTTTGTCTTTCCAGCTACGGATTTTGTCTAAATCAATTTGCGGCTCACCAAAGGTAACGCCGTGTGATGCCATATCGCGGGCATCGTCAATTACCTTAGCAACGTGTAATAAGGCTTTAGACGGAATACAACCTACGTTTAAACACACGCCGCCTAAAGTGCTGCGCGCTTCAACCAGAGTAACTTCTAAGCCTAAGTCTGCGGCACGAAAGGCTGCAGAATAACCACCAGGGCCTGCGCCCACGACTACTACCTGAGTTTTGATATCGTTGCTCATCGTATTACCTTTCTTTATCAGTTCAGTGTACTGACAACAGCATGTAGGGCACGGCTGTCAGGCGAAAAAAGTGGCAGAATTTTAACATCCTGCCCCAGCGATGTCCCGTAACTTTTCAGCCCGGGACACAAAATTCGCTGTTAGTTAAACAGTTACATAATGATCTGACGAATATCGGCCAGATAACTGGCCAGCGTCGCGGTAAAGCGGGCCGCCAGGGCGCCGTCGATAACGCGGTGATCGTAAGACATACTTAGCGGCAACATCAGCTTGGGCTCAAACTCTTTACCGTTCCATTTCGGCTTAATGTCAGATTTAGACACACCTAATATGGCGACTTCCGGCGCATTTACAATAGGCGTAAACGCCGTACCGCCAATACCACCTAAGCTTGATATGGTAAAACAGCCGCCCTGCATATCGGCAGAGGTTAACTTACCTTCGCGCGCTTTTACCGAGATTTCCTGCAGCTCGCGCGACAGCTCGATAATGCCTTTTTTGTTTACGTCTTTTACTACCGGTACCACTAAGCCATTTGGTGTGTCTACCGCGATACCTAAGTGCACGTACTTTTTCAGGATCAGGCTTTGGCCATCTTCTGATAACGAGCTGCAAAAGGTCGGGAACTCTTCCAGCGCCTTTGCCACCGCTTTCATAATAAACACTAGCGGTGTGTACTTAACGCCCAGCTTTTTCTTCTCGGCCAGCGCGTTTTGTTCTTTGCGGAAGTCTTCCAACCCGCTGATATCGGCTTCGTCGAACTGGGTAACATGCGGAATACGCACCCAGTTACGGTGTAAATTATTACCCGACAACTTTTGAATACGCGACAGCGGCTTACTTTCAACCTCACCAAACTTGGCAAAGTCCACTTTTGGCCAGGCGATTAAGTCAAAACCCATGCTGCTGCCTGCGCCAGAACCTGAGCTTACTGCACCAGATTCAACCTGTTTCACCAGCTGCTTCACGTAGTTTTGTACGTCTTCTTTAACCACGCGACCTTTACGGCCAGTGCCGTTAACCTTGGCCAGGTTAATGCCAAACTCGCGTGCTAAACGGCGGATAACCGGTGACGCATGCGCATAGGCGCTGTTTTCGATAAAGCCGTCACTGCCAGCAGAAGCGGCGGCAGGCGCAGCTTCTACTTTAGCTGCCGGAGCTTCAGTTTTGGCTTCTGCTTTGGCTGGTTCAGCTGTTGCTTCTGCTGACGGGGCTTCATCAGCGCTGCCTGCAGTTTCAAACAGCATAATCAGGCTGCCGGTAGATACCTTATCGCCCACGCTGATTTTGATCTCTTTTACCTTGCCGGCAAAAGGGGCCGGTACTTCCATACTGGCTTTGTCACCTTCAACGCTAAGCAGCGACTGCTCCTCGCTTACCGTGTCACCTACTTTGACCATAATTTCGGTAACTTCAACCGCGTCGCCGCCAATGTCCGGTACTTTTACTTCCTGCACGCTGCTGGCAGCTTTGCTTTCGGCTTTAGCTTCGGTCTTAGTTTCAGCTTTTGGCTCTGCTTTAGCTTCTTGCTTCGCCGGCACATCGTCTGCTTTACCGCCGCCTTCACCTTCAAAGGTCATAATCAGGCTGCCGGTTTTTACCTTGTCGCCCACTTTTACGTTAATGCTTTTTACCACACCCGGCTCGCTGGCCGGTACTTCCATAGAAGCCTTATCGCCTTCCACGCTAAGCAGTGACTGATCAGCGGCTACTTTGTCGCCAACCTTTACCAGAACTTCGGTGACTTCAACTTCATCAGCACCAATATCCGGAACATGAATTTCAATAGTCATGTGCAATCCTCTTATGCGTACAGTGGGTTGGTTTTGCCAGCGTCGATGCCAAATTTCTTAATTGCATCTACCACTACCGCTTTTTTCAGTTCGCCTTGTTTTACCAGCTCGCTCAGCGCTGCAACTACGATATAACCGGCATTCACTTCAAAGTGACGGCGCAGGTTTTCGCGGCTGTCCGAGCGGCCATAACCGTCGGTACCCAGCACCTTGTAAGATGTGGCCGGAATAAAGGCCCGCACCTGGTCGGCGTAGTTTTTCATGTAGTCGGTGGCCGCTATTGCCGGCGCGCTATTCATCACCGTAGCAATGTAAGGCGTTTTCTCTGTCGCATCCGGGTTAAGCATATTAAAGCGCTCGCAATCCTGGCCATCACGCGCCAGCTCATTGAAAGACGTCACCGAATACACGTCAGACGCTACGCCGTAATCTTTGCTGAGTATTTCTGCTGCTTTGCGCACTTCATTTAAGATAGTGCCCGAGCCCATCAGCTGTACCTTACCGCGGTCGCCGTTTAAGCTTTCCAGCTTATAAATACCGCGACGAATACCTTCTTCAGCGCCTTTTGGCATGGCCGGATGATGGTAGTTCTCGTTCATTACAGTAATGTAGTAATAGATGTTTTCCTGCGCTTCGCCGTACATGCGGTGAATACCGTCGTGCAGAATAACCGCCAGCTCGAAGGCATAGGTTGGGTCGTACGAAATACAGTTAGGCACAGTGCCGGCCAGAATATGGCTGTGGCCGTCTTCATGTTGTAAGCCTTCGCCGTTTAGCGTGGTACGCCCTGCAGTAGCACCTAACAGGAAGCCGCGCGCTTGCTGATCGCCGGCCATCCATGCCATATCGCCAACCCGCTGGAAGCCAAACATAGAGTAGTAAATGTAGAACGGGATCATCGGCAAATCGTTGGTGCTGTAAGACGTAGCCGCTGCCACCCAGGACGACATCGCGCCTAGCTCGTTAATACCTTCCTGCAGTACCTGGCCGCCGATATCCTCTTTGTAGTAACTGACTACTGAACGGTCTTCCGGCGTATAGGTTTGGCCGCCCGGGTTATAAATACCAATTTGACGGAACAAGCCTTCCATACCAAAGGTACGGGCTTCATCGGCAATAATCGGCACTATTTGCTTACCGATATGCTGATCTTTTAACAGAATGTTCAGCGCCCGCACATAGGCCATGGTGGTAGAGATATCACGCTTTTGCTCTTCCAGCAGGCCATCGAACGCGCTTAGCTCCGGCAGTTCAAGTTTTGCAGTAAAGTTAGGTAAGCGCACCGGGGTGTAACCGTTTAACGCGGCACGACGGTCGTGCAGGTATTTCAATTCCGGCGAGCCTTCCGGCAGCTTAATGTAGGGTAAGTCGGCTACCGCATCTTCGCTGATATAATCTTCCAGCCCTAAACGCTTGCGCAGTTGCAGCACGTGCGTCATGTCCATTTTCTTCACCTGGTGGGCAATGTTTTTACCCTCTGCCGCATCACCCATGCCGTAACCTTTTACGGTTTTCGCCAGGATAACGGTAGGTTTGTCGGTGCATTCCTGCGCTGCTTTAAAGGCCGCATACAGTTTCGATGGTTCATGGCCGCCGCGTTTTAAGGCGAAAATTTCTTCGTCGGTCATATCGGCAACCAATGCCGCCGTTTCCGGGTAACGACCGAAGAAATGCTTGCGCACATAGGCGCCGTCGTTGGCTTTGTAAGTTTGGTAATCGCCGTCTACCGTTTCATTCATCAGTTCTAGCAATTTACCGGTGGTGTCTTTGGCAAGAAGTTTGTCCCAACCACGGCCCCACACTACCTTAATTACATTCCAGCCGGCGCCGCGGAACAAACCTTCCAGCTCCTGGATAATCTTGCCATTACCCATTACCGGGCCATCAAGCCGCTGCAGGTTACAGTTAATTAAGTAACACAGGTTGCCCAGTTTTTCGCGGGCGGCAAAGCTAATAGCACCACGTGATTCCGGCTCGTCCATCTCGCCATCACCTAAAAAGGCATACACGCGCTGTGCGCTGGTGTCTTTTAAACCACGGCCATGCAAATACTTTAAGAAGCGCGCCTGGTAAATAGAGGCAATCGGGCCTAAACCCATAGACACGGTAGGGAACTGCCAAAACTCCGGCATTAATTTCGGGTGCGGGTAGCTGGATAAACCTTTACCGTCTACTTCCTGACGGAAGCTATCCAGTTGTTCGGCAGTTAAACGGCCTTCAACAAAAGCGCGGGCATAAATACCCGGAGAAATATGGCCTTGGTAATACACCAAATCGCCGCCGTCTTTTTCATTCGGTGCGCGGAAGAAGTGGTTAAAACAGGTTTCATAAAACGCGGCTGAAGATTGAAAAGACGCCATATGGCCGCCTAAATCCAGCTCTTTTTTCGAGCCGCGCAGCACTATCATAATGGCATTCCAACGGATAACCGAACGGATACGTCGCTCCAGGTTAACATCACCCGGGTATGCCGGTTCTTGCTGCGTTGGAATAGTATTGATGTAGTTGGTGGTTACGCCAGTTGGCATAGCAACACCATCTAACCGGGCTTGCTCCAGTACTTGCTCAAGTAAGAACTGCGCCCGCTCTACCCCTTCAGTGCGAACTACCGATTCCAGCGCTTCAAGCCACTCTTTGGTTTCCAGAGCGTCGATGTCAACTTTACTGACTTCAGACATATCGAGGTTTCCTTTGGTTATGCACGCCTGTGCTACATAAGCTCAGGTGCGGTATAAATAATAAATATTAGCCCTGCTGGGTACGGCGCAAAGAGCGCTCAATGCGCGAACGTTCTTTACCTACTTCCAGCATGGCTTCTTCGATAAAAGCCAGGTGATCATTACTGGCCTGGCGCGCGTGCTCCGGCTCGCCGTTAATGACCGCCTGCATCAGCCGTTGCCGATGCGAATTTAACTGGCCTACTATGCCTTCCTTCTGCTGCAGTGTTTCCAGGTTTACCCGGATATTCTGCTCCACCAACGGTGTTAAACCGCGTACCAAATGCAATAACACAACATTGTGCGACGCCTCGGCCACAGCTAAGTAAAAACTGCCAACAGCGTTAGCCTCAGCGTCCAAGTCATTCAACTGCTGCGCCGCACAAATGGCCTGATAATGATGTTTAATTTGGTCAAAATCGGCGCTGGTGCCACGCAGTGCCGCGTAATAAGCACAAATACCCTCTAAAGCGTGGCGAAATTCCAGTAAATCAAATTGTGACTCGGGGTGGCGCGCAATCAGCTCAAATAACGGGTCGGTAAGGCCAACAGCCAAATTATCGCAAACATAAGTACCGCCGCCCTGGCGCCGGCTCACTAAGCCTTTGGCTTCCAGTTTTTGAATGGCCTCACGTAATGAGGGCCGTGACACGGCAAACATTTCGGCCAGATCACGCTCCGGCGGCAGCTTTTGCCCCGGCGCAAAACTGCCCTCCAACAACATGTTTTCCAGTTGCTCGACAATGCGGTCTGAGAGTTTCGCCGGTTTTATTTTAAAATCTGCCATGCCGTGTTGATATATTCCGTTGGCCGAAGCCTATTGTAAATTGGTATTACCAATTTATTTTTAGTGGCGTTAAGGTAGCAGTTTCTGCATAACAAGTAAATAAAGCAGAGAATCTATGCAAAGGCAAAAGCGGAAAATAGTTAGAGTAATAACTCAATATTGCTAAGGTATGACAGGTACAGAAATAATTGGTCTGACCAGAGTGTCTGAGCGATGACGATACCACCCCGGCCACCGGCGCCAACTTCCGCTGTGCTCGCCACAACGGGCTTTCGGCAGTCCTGCCTTCAAGCAGGCGGACCGGCTGCGCCGATGCAATTTGTTCCCGACAAATTGCTTATCCGCCTTCGCTACGCGAAATGAGTTTGTGGCTGCGCTATCGGAGTTAACGCCTAAGACGGTTAAGCCCCCTCTTTAGCAAAGAGGGGGTTGGGGGAGATTAGATGGCTGGGAGGAGATTCAGAGGTTTGCTACCCCAACCAACCGGTCAGAGTTAAAATGGCGGTTAACGCCAGGAAGAACAGCATATTACGTTTGGCCAGCTGCACCATATAGCTACTGTCTTCCAGCGTGTTTAAGCTGTCTGCTGGTAGGGTTTCAGCAGCAGTCGCCACATCCACTACCACTTGCTCGTTGTCGGCAGTAAAGTCAAGGAAGTAGCCAAGCAACGCGGTAGACGCGCGGGAGAAATGCCCCACCAACGCAAAGCCCAAACCAAATAAACGCGCCGGAAACCATTCAGCCCAGTGCGCTACGCAATTTACCTTGCTATCACTGCCCAGGCAGCTGGCGTAATCAGCACTGTCTTGCTCGTCTACAGCTTCCTGTAAATGACGCACCAGCGCATAGGTGATAACGCCAAAAGCTCCCAGCAGCAAAAACCAGAATACTACTGCAGCATAATAACGAAAGTTTAACCACACCAGTAACTGCCCGTAACTATGCTGCTCTTTATTACTGCCCATATCAGTGCGTATTTGCTGCATAGTAATAAAAGCTGCTTCTTCATCACCGCGCTCCATCGCATTTAAATATTGCTTATATAGCTGCCGGTAGTGCCAGCAGCCTATTGCCAGCAGCAACACTACCGTGTTTACCAGCAGGTTAAGCAGATGGCTGTCAGCCATACATAACAGCAGCATCACTACACCACCAGGTATAGCTAACCATAAAAATTGGCCTAAGTTATGCGATGATAGCCGGCTTAATGCCGAGCCAGCAGTAAAACGAACGTAGCCACGGCAATAACGGCCAGCCTGCCAGGCGTCACTGCGCACCGCCAGGCGTTCGATAATTAATGCCAGTAACATACTGATTAATGTCATTTAAAAAAACTCCTTGTTCGAACTCTTTTTCGCACGTTATATCGCGTTAAGGTAGCGCTGCCAGTCAAACGCGATGCCGGGGTCAGTTTTTCGCCCTGGCGCAATATCACAATGTCCGGTTATACGGTCCGGTGTAATGTCCGGATACTGCCGACGTAAAAAATGTGTCAGCTGAATAAGGCTTTGATATTGCTGTTCAGTATAAGGCAAATTGTCAGTGCCTTCTAATTCAATACCAATAGAAAAATCGTTGCAGCGCTCGCGTCCGGCAAACTGGCTTACGCCGGCATGCCAGGCACGCTTGGCAAAGGGGACATATTGAAACACCGTGCCATTGCGCCAGATAACGCAGTGCGCAGACACTCTAATGCCGCGCAGAGTAACAAAACTGGGATGCGCGTTGCAGTCAAGTTCACCCATAAATAACGCATCAATATAACTATGCTCTGGTGTGTCAGCAAACTGGCCAACCGGCAAACTAATATTGTGGATCACCAGCAGGCTGACGCTTTCGCCCGTAGGACGCGTATCACAATGTGGGCTGTCGCGCTGTGTTATTGCTGGCATTGTCACCGGTAAGCTGGCTGTCATCAGAAGTTTTGCCTTTAACCGTTATGGTCAGTAAGCTATGGCGCTATTGTCACCGCCGGAGAGCGTTAATGCAAGCGCCTGAACCAACGAACAAATATGGTAAGACCTTTGCCATTATTGCCTGGCTAATTGTTATGGTAATGCTGTATCTGTTTTTCCAAGACAGCATTAATAAGCAGCTTAACCCCAACCAGCAGCTTAGCAGCATTACCGGCAGCGGCGGTGAAACCCGCACCGTGCTTATCCGCAATAAAAGCGGCCACTATGTTGGCACTGCACTGGTTAACAACAAACCAATAGATTTTATGCTCGATACTGGCGCAACTACGGTCGCAATAGCGCAGTCCAGTGCCGAACAGCTTGGCCTGCCATTTGGCGCACCAATACAAGTAAGCACCGCAAATGGTATTGCTACCGCCTGGCGTAGCCGTATTGACCGCTTACAGCTGGGCGACATCGTGCTAAGCAATATACCCGCCAGCATAGTGCCCAATTTAACGGGTACCGAGATATTGCTGGGCATGAGTGCGCTGAAACAGTTAGAATTTCACCAACAAGGCAATCAGCTTACGCTGATCCAGCACAACTGACTTTGACTAACGACTACGAATTTACCACTATGCAAACTAACCATATCCGCTTACTAGAACAAGAGATCCGCCGTGCCGTATCTACTGCGCTGGCCGAAGATTTAGGCTTTTTACCGCTGCATGAGGGCGATATTACCGCCTCGCTGATCCCGCATGCCCAGCAAGCCAGCGCTACCATTATTACCCGCGAAGCTTGTGTAGTATGCGGCACCGCCTTTGCCGATGAAGTGTTTCGCCAACTCGGCGGCGAGGTAAGTGTTAGCTGGCAGGTAAAAGATGGCGACAATGTTATCGCCAACACTGTGCTATGTACCCTAAATGGTCCGGCGCGCATTTTACTTACCGGCGAGCGCAGCGCACTAAATTTTTTACAGCTGTTAAGCGCCACGGCGAGCACAACCGCACATTATGTGCAGTTTTTGCACGGCAGCAACACCAAATTATTAGATACCCGCAAGACTATTCCAGGCCTGCGCTTTGCGCAAAAGTATGCGGTAACTGTTGGCGGTGGTAAAAACCACCGTATAGGCTTGTTCGATGCTTTCTTAATTAAAGAAAACCATATCGCCGCCGCTGGCTCTATTGCCAATGCGGTAGCCAGCGCACGGCAAAATTTCCCCGGCAAACCGGTAGAAGTCGAAACCGAAAACCTGGCAGAGCTGCAGCAGGCGCTCGATGCCGGAGCCGACATAATAATGTTGGATAACTTCTCGCTGCTTGATATTCAGCGTTCAGTAGCCATTAACCAGGGTAAAGCCAAACTCGAAGTGTCCGGCAACATTACCAGCGAACGCTTAACTGAGCTGGCAGCTACCGGGGTAGATTATATCTCCAGCGGCGCATTGACCAAGCATGTACAGGCGATAGATTTATCTATGCGTTTAAACATACAACGTTAACCGGGTACGCAATGCACACTGCAGCATGCTGCAATAACAATGTGTGCGGTTAAACTTTTTCCCTCTGCGGCAGTCAGAGCGGTACGCAGGCACTGAGGTAACCACCCCTTATGCAGTACAATGGCAAAGTGGTGCACTGGCGTGACGACAAAGGCTTCGGCTTTGTGTTTTGCCAGCAAAACCAACAAAAATTGTTTTTTCATATCCGTGATTTTGCCGGCAGCACAGGCCGGCCCGATAACGGTGACGAGCTGCAATTTGCCATAACCAAAGACAAACAAGGCCGTGACATCGCCGCCCCCTGGCGCTTTAGCAACGCCAAAGCCAGAAACAGCAGCAAAGCAAAACAGCAAAACAGCAGCATCGACATCCAGTACGCTCAGCAAATCTCGTTGTTTTTCCGCATAGCATTCCTTATCACCGTGTTAGCAGCGCTATTGTTTGGCCGTTTACCCTGGGTGTTACCACTGTTGTATGTTGAAGCAAGTATATTTACCTACTGGTTATACAAAGCCGATAAAGACGCCGCCATTGCTGGCCATGGCAACCGCCTGGCCGAACAGAGCCTGCAGCTATTTGCCTTAATTGGTGGTTGGCCCGGTGCCTACCTGGCGCAGCGCCAACTGGCACATAAACGCAGCAAACTATCGTTTAGGCGTGAATTTGGCTTTGTTATTTTGGGTAACGCCCTGCTGGTAAGCTGGTTGCTGTCTCCCTGGGGCCAGGCTTTTTTAGCTCGAATGGCCTTGCTGGCAGGTTAAACAGTTGTAACGTTAGCTGCCGGTGTTTCGCCTGTGTTTATGCCAGCTTATTTGCTACACTTTCATACGTTTAGTGACCCTAAAAAGGTAAGCCTTTATGCGTTTAAGCCAACAGCAGGCCAATATTATTAAAGCGCTGGCCAAAGAGGTATTCGGTCAGGATGCCAGCATTAAGCTGTTTGGCTCAAGAGCGGACGATAGCAAGCGAGGCGGCGATATTGACTTGTTTATTGAGCTGCAACAGCCGATTGAGCAGCCTGTAATGGCAAGCGCCCGGTTGGAAGCCAAGCTGATGCAGGCATTAGGGCTACAAAAAATTGATGTCATTGTTAGTGCGCCCAATATAGCCAAAATGCCGATCCACGACATCGCCAGCCAAGGTGTCAGGTTATGACAAACGAAATCACATTAAGGCTACAATTTTTAGTTCGCGTTATCGGCAAAGAAAGCCGTTATTTGCAACAAACCAGCCAGCGCTTATTCAGTCAACCGATTAATGCACAGTTTTTCGCCAATCTTGATAGCAATATTACCTTATCAGAACAATTGGACGCTTTCGCTAGCCGATTTGGCCGCCTGCAAGACAACATTGGTGATAAATTATTACCTGCCGTTTTGACCGCGCTGGGTGAAAAAACCGGCCCGGTACTGGACAACCTGAATAAAGCTGAAAAATATGGCTGGTTACAATCGGCAGAAAGCTGGCTGTTAGCCCGTCAGCTGCGGAATAAAATGGTACACGAATATATTGAAGACCCTGCCATTTTGGCCGAAGCGGTTAACAGCGCCCACAGCTTTATCCCGCTACTAACAGAATTTGCAGATCTACTAAGCAAAGCACTTATCGAACGGGAGCTAATTTAAGCCACATAAACCGGTTATACTGTCGGTGGTTGTACAGCTAAGCGCGACAAAATGCGGTAGTTAGGTATAGCAGCATAAAATTAGAACAGTTTAACTAGTACTTTACTACTAGACAAAAATGGCCTAAAGCTACAAAATACAATCTAAATCCTTATCTAAATCAAAATTTTAGCTAAAGCTGTAAGATTTAGTAACATTTAGCTTGCACCTCGGCTGAAAATGACCAAAATAACAGGTAGCCCCAGCGGCTAATCAAAACTCAGGAGAAGTAAATTATGAAACGCAATCAACAAGGTTTTACCTTAATTGAATTAATGATCGTTGTAGCGATCATCGGTATCTTAGCCGCAGTAGCATTACCAGCTTACCGTGACTACACCCAGCGCGGTGCAAACGGCGCTTGTTTGAACGAAGCTAAAGCGTACATGAGTGCCGCAGTTGGTGCTTTAGCAGATGACAGCATGCCAGTTCCGGACGCATATACCGCCAGTGCATGTGAATCTCCAGCAACTCTGACGTTGACTCGTGACAACTACAACGATAACGATCCACAAACATTCGTATCTAAAGTACGCGGTAATGCAGCTGTTAAAAGAGACATAATTTGTCTTTCTGGTGTTGGCTCTTGCAGATACTCTAGCTAATAGCTAAATATATATTTATACACTGAAAAACACTCTGCAATTGCAGAGTGTTTTTATTACAGAAGTCGGTAAACGTCAAAATGCAGTTTTATCATCCTCTTAAAGCAATACTATTTGTTGCCATCTTGCCAAACATAGCCTTGATTATCTTGGCGATATGGTTTGATTTAAACCGACCTTATGTAAATTTAGATTACCTTTTTGTCAGCTTGTTAACGCTTACCCGCCTGCGCTGGTTAGGCATTGCTTTTTTTATATTACTTTTTGCTATCGACTTATTTGTTTTAGCTGGGCAGATATTTTTATTCATCCGACCCGACAACCTGCTGTATCTAATAAAATTTTTACCTGAAACATCAAGTGCTTATCAGTTTGGGATAATTGGATTAGTTATTTTATTAGTCTTACTTACTTATGTTCAGCTATCGATTCCTAAAGTTGCAAAACCACTCCATACTTTAGTGATTTTTAATATCGCTTTGATTCTCTATGCAATGAATGTTTATGGTTCCGGCGACCCGCAAGAGCGGATCTGGCGTGTTCAAAGTAGTCCTTTAGTCGATAGCCAACTGTTATTTTTATTGGACAACAGAAGTGATGGTTTTTTGCAAAGTTTTATCAGTGATGGCCCGGCGCTATCAAACATCAAGGTAAGCGGAGCATCCGCTGATTGGTTCAACACAGAAAAAGCCGATAGCAAAAAAAACTTAATGCTAATTGCTAGTGAGTCTTGGGGCGTGCCACTTAATCACAATATTCAACAAGCTTTACTTGCCCCGTTAACCAACCTGAATAGAAAAATCAAGCACATTGATAGTGGTCAATTTAATTTCAGCGGCCCGACGCTTGCGGCTGAATTAAGGGAGCTTTGTCAGTTAGATGCTTTTCATTACAATCTGAAAGACGTTACTAACGGTTTCGAGAACTGCTTGCCAAATAAACTGAAACAATCCGGATACAAAACATACGCCATGCATGGCGCGACTGGCGTGATGTACGACCGTATCTATTGGTACCCGCGGGCAGGTTTTGAGAGCAGCACTTTTTTTGAAACTCAAGTCTGGCCAAGGCGTTGTTTTTCGTTTCCGGGCGCCTGTGATATCGACATGATTGAAACTGCAAGCAAAGCTCTTTCAAGTTCAGACCCTACTTTTTTGTATTGGCTAACCTTAAACAGCCACTCGGTTTACGATACCCGAGATATCCATATTGATCTTTTTGATTGCGAGAACTTTAACGTTGATCCAACCACTCAGAGCTGCCGCAACCTAAAGTTGCACGCACAGTTTTTTTACAGTTTGGCCAAGTCCATCGAAGCTGGTAACTTTGCTGGCGTTGAAGTAGTTATAGTCGGTGACCATACACCTATTATTACCAGCCCAGAAGAAAAAGCCGCCTACTTTGTTGACCAAAAAGTACCATGGATAAAATTCAGCGTAGAGCATGGTAACAATAATGCCCTGGTACAAAACGACCATAATGAGAGTTCTGATAATATACCCGCAGCTGAAGATGCTGTGCCAAGTAATATCTCAGCGAAACAATCAGCTCGCTGAACAAACTTCGAGGTGATGCTCTGAACCAGGTAACGTCGGTATATCTGGATTTATTGCGACTGTTTGCAGCGCTAATGGTGTTTTTTTATCACGCCAGCGCTGAACGATTGAACGGACAGTGGCTGAGTGGCATCGGTAGCTTTGGACATGATGCGGTCATCGTCTTCTTTGTGTTGTCTGGCTTTGTCATAGCTTACATTACTAATCAACGGTCTAGTGATATCAGTAGCTTTATAAAAAGCCGTTTAGCCAGATTATATTCTGTTGCCATTCCAGCACTACTTTTTACCGTTGTAGCTGATAATGTCGGTATATACTTGACGCCAGACATTTACCTGGCACCTTACTATCAAGATAGCTACCCACTAGCTCGCTTTGTTCACAACTTATTTTTTATAAATGAATTATGGTTTACGTCATGGCGGGCTTTTTCTAACGGTCCATTCTGGTCATTATCTTACGAATTTTTTACTATGTTATATTTGCCACTGCCTTTTATCTAAGGGGAGTTAAACGCATAGTTTATGTCAGCATGACTGCCATTATTGCTGGTCCGAAGATATTGCTGTTATTGCCAACTTGGCTGCTGGGTGTTGTGCTGTTTCATATATGCAAAAAGATTAGGCACCATTTAAGCATAGGCGTATTGCTAATACTAAGTTCGACATGCCTATATACATTTTATCGACTATCAGGTTTGCCAGATCATCTGTATGACTTTACCCAAGATGCTTTTGGGGCAATATTCGTAAGGAGCAATTTAGAATTTAGTCGATGGTTTTTAAATGACTACATCGTTGCGCTATTAGTTTCGATGAACATTTTCGGCGTTGTGCTTTGCTCGGCCAATTTTAGTATTAATGAAAAACTGAGCTTTTATATTCGTTACTTTGCAGGTATGACATTTACACTCTATTTATTCCATTATCCTTTGTTGCAGCTCTTCGGTAGTATTTTCAACAGTAGTGCAGCTGTTATTATTTTAACTTTAGCTAATATTGTCATAATTGCTCCTTTAACAGAGGGACGCAAATCTTACTGGTTGAAACTTGTTAACCGATTGCACAGTCAAGTGAGAAAGCCCGTACACAACAGGTATTAAACTTGAATAACCCGCGTTTAGTGGCATAATCAACTGATTATGCAAAGTCTTATTAGCAAAATCAGGATGTTTTCGCTTAATGGCCGTAACTACCACCTCTACTTTATTTAAACGCTTAGTGCAGCTGGGGCTGCTTAACGGCGAACAGACCACTAAAATTATTACTGACAAAGGTGGTCAGTTTAAAAACTTGCCTGAATTACTGATCAACGAAAAGCTGATTACCGCTGATGTGCTAGCTCAAGCTGCAGCTAGTATTGGGCAAGCGATAAGGCTGGATTTGGAACACTTTGACCTTGTCAGTGTGCCGGAAGAACTTCGTAACGAAAAACTGATCCGTAAGACTGATATGCTGCCGCTGGGCAAACGTGGCCGCAACATGTACCTAGCTGTGGTCGACCCCACCAATATTCAAACTATCGAAGACTTTGAATTTAACACCGGCCTAAATGCTGAGTTGGTGGTAGTGGAGTATGACAAGCTACATAAATTAATAGACCGACTGTTTGATAACAGCCTGGGTGGCGATTTTGCTGATGGCGACTGGGATTTAGGCTCACTTGGCATAGTAGAGGTTGACGAAGAAGAAAACGTTGGCGCTCAGCCTGATAAAGAAGACCAGCCCATTATTACTTTTATTAACAAAATGCTACTGGATGCTATTCGCAAAGGTGCATCCGATTTGCACTTTGAGCCTTATGAAAAAACCTACCGCATTCGCTTTCGTATCGACGGTATTTTGCATGAGGTCGCCAATCCACCAGTTGCATTATCAACTCGTTTGTCAGCTCGCTTAAAGGTTATGTCGCGTCTGGATATAGCTGAAAAACGCATACCGCAGGATGGCAGGATAAAACTGAAATTATCGGCGAAAAAGTCTATCGATTTCCGGGTAAGTACGCTGCCTACGCTGTGGGGCGAAAAAGTAGTAATGCGTATTCTCGACTCTGACAGCGCTATGTTGGGTATCGATGTACTAGGCTATGAAGAAGCGCAGAAAAAGCTCTATTTAGATGCCTTAGCCCAGCCACAAGGCATGATTTTGGTTACCGGCCCTACCGGCTCGGGTAAAACCGTCTCACTCTATACCGGTTTAGCTATATTAAATACCAGCGAAACCAATATCTCCACCGCCGAAGACCCGGTAGAGATTAACTTAGCCGGGATAAACCAGGTACAAGTTAACCCGCGCGCAGGCTTAACCTTTGCATCGGCACTTAAGTCGTTTTTACGCCAGGATCCAGATGTGGTCATGGTGGGTGAAATACGTGATTTAGAAACCGCCGAAATAGCCATAAAAGCGGCGCAAACCGGCCACTTAGTGTTGTCTACCTTACACACCAACTCGGCACCAGAAACGCTAACGCGTTTGTTGAATATGGGTGTGCCGTCGTATAACGTGGCCAGTTCAGTATCATTAATTATTGCCCAGCGCCTGGCGCGTAGGTTGTGTAATCACTGTAAAAAACAAGAGATACTGCCCGAGCAGGAACTATTAAAACAAGGCTTTAGTGAAGCACAACTGCCTACGGTAAAAGTATTTAAACCTATCGGTTGTGAGCATTGTACCAATGGCTACAAAGGCCGGGTGGGTATATACGAAGTAATGCCGGTAAGCGGCAAAATGGCCAGCATTATAATGGAAGGTGGCAACTCGCTGGATATTGCCATGCAGGCACAAAAAGAAGGTGTAAATAACTTACGCCAGTCGGGCTTGATTAAAGCCGCAGCTGGCATGACTAGCCTGGCGGAAATAAACCGGGTAACCAAAGGCTAGTAGCACTTAACAGTTATCAACCGCATTTGACTTTCGGCGCTGCGGCGCAGCAACAGGATATTAAACATGGCTCAAGCACAAAAATTTAAAATAAAAGAGCTGGAAACCTATCTGTATAAAGGGGTAAACCGGCGCGGTAAAAAAATAGACGGTGAATTAAAAGGCACCTCGATTTCCGAGGTAAAAGCACTGTTACGCCAACAAGGCATTACCCCTTCTGGCGTAAAGAAAAAGCCCAAATCATTATTTGGTGGTGAGCGCAAAATTACTCCCGCTGACATCTCTATTTTTACCCGCCAAATTGCGACTATGCTGGGCGCTGGCGTACCACTGGTGCAATCGATAGATTTAATTGCCAATGGTGCCGACAATAAAAGTATGCGTACGCTTATGCAGAAAATATCGGTAAAAGTGCAGTCTGGTTTGCCGTTATCGGAAGTATTGCGCGAGCACCCAAAATATTTTGATGATTTATACTGCGATTTAGTCAAGTCCGGCGAATCGTCCGGCTCATTGGATTCGATATTCGACCGTCT
Organism: Rheinheimera maricola; assembly: GCF_016918075.2. Lineage (GTDB taxonomy): Bacteria > Pseudomonadota > Gammaproteobacteria > Enterobacterales > Alteromonadaceae > Alishewanella > Alishewanella maricola_A. The sequence goes on from NZ_JAERPS020000002.1 coordinate 277,897, forward strand.
GGCAATTTATAAAGAAAAAGCTGAAGCGTTAAAATCGAAAATTAAAAAGGCTATGTTTTACCCTATCGCGGTGCTGGTTATTGCCGCCATTGTATCGTCAATATTGCTTATATTTGTTGTACCGCAATTTGCCGAAATTTTCTCCGGTTTCGGTGCTGAATTACCGGCGTTTACCTTATTTGTCTTGGGTATTTCTGATTTTATGCAGGCCTATTGGTGGGCGGTGCTACTTTCGTTATTTGCTTTATCTTTTGTGGTTAAAAAGGCTTATGCCGGTAGCCTGAAATTCCGCACCTGGGCCGATGGCCGCATTATTAAATTGCCGGTTATCGGCGATATATTAAACAAAGCAGCCGTGGCGCGTTATGCCCGCACGCTATCTACCACCTTTGCCGCCGGTGTGCCGCTGATAGAAGCATTGGAGTCTGCCGCTGGCGCCGCCGGCAACGAAGTGTATAAAAATGCCATCTTATTTATCCGCGAAGAGGTGTCATCGGGTAATCAGATGTACCTGGCAATGAACCAAACCGATCAATTCCCTGAAATGGTTGTGCAAATGGTGTCCATCGGCGAAGAATCCGGTGCACTGGACAGCATGCTAGGTAAAGTAGCCAGTATTTATGAGCAAGAAGTGGACGACGCTGTAGATGGCTTAACCGCCCTGCTAGAGCCGATGATCATGGCAGTACTGGGCGTGGTAATAGGTGGTTTAATTATTGCCATGTACTTACCTATCTTCCAACTGGGCAACGTAATTGGATAATGCAGTGCAAGATTTAATACTGGTTTTTAGCCAATACCCAACGCTGTTTATCGCGTGCACTGCGTTATTCAGCCTGGTTATTGGCAGCTTTTTAAATGTGGTGGTTTACCGCCTGCCCAAAATGATGGAAAACGAGTGGCAGCAAGAGTATCAGGAGTATTTTAGCCCTGACCAGAGCACTGCCACCCAAGCGACATTTAACCTGGCCACGCCACGCTCTAGTTGCCCCAGTTGCAACGCGCCGGTGTTGGCGCGTGACAATATACCGCTATTAAGCTGGTTGCTTTTGAAAGGCAAATGCCGCAGCTGCAGCGTAGCTATTAGCGCCCGTTACCCACTGGTAGAGGCCTTAACCGCGCTACTGTCTGCAGTGGTAGCCTGGCAACTGGGTTTTGGTCTGGCTGCTGGTGTAGCTATTGTTATTACCTGGATCCTTATCGCCCTAACGTTTATCGATATTGATAAAATGCTGCTGCCGGATCAGCTAACCCTGCCGCTGTTATGGCTGGCGCTAGTGTTTAGCCTTAGTGATTCAGCTTTTGTTAATCCATCGCAGGCTATTGTCGGAGCCGCTGCCGGTTACCTTAGTTTATGGAGCGTGTACTGGCTATTTAAGTTGCTTACCGGCAAAGAAGGTATGGGCTACGGTGACTTTAAACTAATGGCCGTGTTTGGCGCTTTATTAGGGGCTGAACAACTGCCACTAATTATTTTGTTATCGTCTTGCGTAGGTGCTGTGGTAGGTATAGTGCTGCTTAGCATACAAGGTAAAGACAAAGCCACACCCATTCCGTTTGGCCCCTACATTGCAGCAGCAGGTTGGATAGCCATACTATGGGGTGAGCAAATGACCAACGCCTATCTGCGTTACCTTGGTTTGTAACGCCGAATGTCGCGCTTTGTTGTAGGCGTTACCGGCGGCATTGGCTGTGGTAAAAGCACCATTAGTGCATTATTCGCTAAGCTGGGGGTGCAGTATGTTGATGCTGACGTTGTTGCCCGCGAAGTTGTTATGCCTGGAACGGCTTGTTTACACGCTATAAGCCAGCGTTTTGGCAATAGCATACTCACTGCAAGCGGCGAGCTGGATCGCGCAGTAATGCGACAACGTGTTTTTACAAACGCCGCAGACAAAGCCTGGCTGGAGCAGCTGTTACACCCAGCTATACGTCAGCAACTACTGGCACAACTGGCCGCGTTAACCTCGGCATATGCCTTGTTGGTTGCGCCACTGTTGCTGGAGAACAGGCTTCAAGACCATGTTCAGCGGGTACTCGTCATTGATTTACCCGAAAGCCTGCAGTTACAACGCGCTATGGCGCGGGATAACAGCAGCGAGCAACACATAAAAGCCATAATGGCAGCGCAGATTTCGCGTACAGAGCGGCTAAAACAGGCCGATGATATTATTACTAACGACAGCAATATTGCTGATTTAGCCCCTCAGGTAGCAGCCCTGCACCAACAGTATTTGCAGTTGGCAGCCATATAGCTGTACAAGGGTTTCAGTGGGCTGTCGCAACAGGCGGAATACAGCAAACTAATGACCGAACTAATCTACGAACATCCGCTTAACGAAAAACTGCGCACTTATTTACGGCTGGAACAGCTGTTAACCCAATTACACAGCTTGAATACGTTGCACAGCGAATGGCAACAACAGGCTTTTTTCAGCACATTATTTGCGTTAATAGAAGTGCTGGATCGCAACGATATCCGCCCGGATCTGATTAAAGACTGTGAGCGCAGCGAAAGCGCGTTGGTGGCCTGGGCGAACCACCCATCGGTGTCTGATGACAAACTTAAGCCGGTGCTGCAACAGGCAGTAAGGCTGCAAAGCGAACTGCTGCGTAGTGGCAAATTTGTTGGCAATTTAAAAGAGGATAAGTTTCTAGCCCCACTGCGCCAGCGTTTTTCTATTCCCGGCGGCACCTGCTATTTTGACGTACCACAACTGCATTATTGGTTTAATCTGCCTCAACCAGAGCGCCAGCAGATGGCTGAGAATTGGTGTGGTGAATTCAGCCTGCTGCAACAGGCTATCAATTTTGTTTTGCGGTTTTGTCGCGAGAAAGGTCAGTTTAGCGGCCAGACAGCTGACAATGGCTTTTATCAGAGCAATACCGAACAAACTGAACTACTGCGCATCCGCTACCCGTTGGAAGCCTGTGTCTACCCTACTGTAAGTGGCAACAAATACCGTTATGCCATCCGCTTTATGCAGCTGTGCGATGACACCGGACGTAGCAACAGCGAAAAAAATATTAGTTTCGAATTGGCTTGTTGCTAACGCACTTGAATAAACTTCTGCTTTGTTGCACGGCTGAAAATGCTAGAATTAGTGCATCTGTATTTGGAGATTAGTTGTGAAAGTAAAATGCCCCAGCTGTGATAAAGATGTGGTTTGGTCAAGCGACGCGCCCTTCCGGCCGTTTTGCTCTGAACGGTGTAAGTTAATTGATCTGGGTGACTGGGCGGCAGAAAACCACCGCATACCGGACAAAGCCCCTATTGATACCGCGCTGTCTGAAGAGTATTTAGCCGAGCTGGAGCAGGAATTTATGGCTCAAGATAACGCTTTTTTTAAGCATTGATAATCAAATTACAACGCACATTTTAGCAGCCTTACTGCGCTAAGTAATACTGCTGCAGTCGCTGCACTATGGGCTGGTTAGCATCTGGCAATTCGATGCTGTCTAACTCTGCTATATCCACCCAGCGCAGCGGCTGGCCTTCACGGCCATGCGGTTCACCGTCAAACGCCGTTACCAGATAGATATCCAGCAACACGGTTTTCTCTGGATAAGCATATTCCAGCTGCATTAAGCTGTCGCTTTGCGTTACTGTTATTGCCACTTCCTCGTATAACTCTCGTATAAGCGCCTGCTGCGCCGTTTCATCAGCCTCAACCTTTCCGCCGGGAAACTCCCATTTACCGCCCTGATGCTGTTTGCTGCCGCGTAAGGCCAACAAAATTTGCTGCTGACGCACTATTACACCGACAGCGACATGAATAACCTTAATTGAATTCACGTATTTTTCTCCTGAAACAACAAAGCCAGCCTAGGCTGACTTTGTCTTGAGATTGGCAGTGTTGTTACACCAGTTTACCGTGGCACTGCTTATATTTTTTACCTGAGCCGCAAGGACAGGCGTCATTGCGACCCACTTTATCGTGTTCACGAAACACCGGCGCACCCGCGCTTGCATTGGCCATTGCCGGTACGTCGCCACCGACATGCTCTGCTTCAGCGTGTTGATAATCGTGCGGTACCGCATCGGCCTTACGACGCTGCTGTTCTACTGCCTCAACATCTTCGGCGGCTCTTACCTGCACCCGGCTTAACACACCCACCACATCCACTTTCAGGGTTTCCAGCATACCGGAGAACAACTCAAACGCTTCACGCTTATATTCCTGCTTCGGATTCTTCTGTGCATAGCCGCGCAAGTTAATGCCCTGGCGCAGGTGGTCCATTGCCGCCAGATGCTCTTTCCAATGGGTATCGAGGCTTTGCAACATAATGGCTTTTTCAAACTGGCGCAGTACCTGCGGCCCAACCATTTGTTCTTTATTAGCGTAGGCTTGCTCTACTTCCTGTTGGATGCGCTCACGCAGCTTTTCTTCAAATAGTTTTTTATCGTCAGCCAACCATTGGCCTATTGGCATTTCCAGGTTGAAATCGGCTTTTAACCGTTGCTCAAGCCCTGGTACATCCCACATCTCATCTAAAGATTGTGGTGGAATATACTGGCTGATCACACCGTCTATAACATCAAACCGGATAGCGCTGATAGTTTCACTGATGTCTGTTGCATCGAGCAGCTCGTTGCGTTGCTCGTATACTACTTTACGCTGATCGTTTGCCACGTCATCGAATTCCAGCAATTGCTTGCGCACATCAAAGTTACGCGCTTCAACTTTGCGCTGTGCATTTTCAATTGCCCGGCTTACCCATGGATGCTCAATAGCTTCGCCTTTTTCCATACCCAAGCGACGCATCATGCCCGCCATGCGGTCAGAGGCAAAAATACGCATTAAGGAATCATCCAGCGACAGGTAAAACCGGCTTGAACCTGGGTCGCCCTGACGGCCAGAACGGCCGCGCAACTGGTTGTCAATACGGCGTGATTCATGACGCTCAGTACCGACAATGTGTAAACCACCAGCAGCGATAACCGCATCATGGCGCACCTGCCACTCGGCTTTTAGCTGGTCTTTTTGCTCGGCAGTGGCATCGGCTGGTAAAGCGGCCAATTCTGCCTGCAAGCTACCACCCAGAACGATGTCAGTACCACGGCCTGCCATGTTTGTTGCAATAGTTACCGTACCTGGCTGGCCGGCGTTAGCAATAATTTGTGCTTCGTTGGCGTGAAACTTAGCATTAAGCACCTGATGCTTAATTTTAGCTTTGTTCAACAGACCCGATAAATACTCTGAGCTTTCAATCGATGCAGTACCTACCAACACCGGGCGCGCAGCATCGCGGCTGGCAATAACGTCGGCAATTATGGCTTGATACTTATCTTCGGCGTTTAAATACACCAAATCGGCCATATCGTTACGCACCATTGGTCTATTGGTTGGCACTACGATAGTTTCCAGGCCATAAATTTGCTGGAATTCAAATGCTTCCGTGTCTGCAGTCCCTGTCATACCAGACAGTTTGTTATACAAACGGAAGTAATTTTGGAAGGTAATAGATGCCAGTGTCTGGTTCTCGTTCTGAATTTTCACACCTTCTTTGGCTTCTACTGCCTGGTGTAAGCCTTCTGACCAGCGGCGGCCTTCCATAGTGCGGCCGGTGTGCTCGTCAACAATGATAATTTCGCCATCTTTTACTACGTAGTCGACGTCACGCTTAAACAACTGATGTGCGCGCAGTGCTGCGTATACATGGTGTAGCAAGGTAATATTGGCGGCAGAGAAAAGCGTGTCGTGCTCTTGAATTAAACCATGCTCACGTAGCATGTCTTCCACTTTGATCTGGCCTTGTTCGGTTAAATACACCTGACGGGCTTTCTCGTCTACGGTAAAGTGACCATCGCCATGAGCGCCTTCTTCATCTTCTTTTTCTTGCTTAACCAGTTGAGGCACCAGCACGTTAATTTGCTTGTACAACTCTGAGCTGTCTTCCGCCGGGCCAGAAATAATAAGCGGTGTACGGGCTTCGTCAATTAATATCGAGTCTACTTCATCGATAATGGCAAAGGCCTGATCACGCTGTACACGGTCTTGTGGTGAAAAAGCCATATTGTCGCGCAGGTAGTCAAAACCAAATTCGTTATTGGTACCGTAGGTAATGTTGGCCGCATAGGCTTGCTGCTTGTCTGGATGAGCCATGCCCGGCACATTGACACCAACCGTTAGACCGAGAAAAGTAAATAACGGCGCGTTAGTTTGTGCATCACGGCGCGCCAAATAATCGTTAACGGTAATAACATGTACACCACCACCACTTAACGCGTTCAGGTAAGCCGGCAAAGTTGCGGTTAAGGTTTTACCCTCACCGGTGCGCATTTCTGAGATTTTGCCCTGATGCAGCACGATACCGCCCATTAGCTGTACGTCGAAGTGGCGCATGCCAAACACCCGCTTACTGGCTTCACGCACAGTTGCAAAGGCCTGCGGCAGAATGTCGTCCAGTGTACTGCCTTCAGACAGTAGCTGCTTGAATTCTTGGGTTTTTTGCTTCAGCTGGTCGTCGGACAAGGCTACGAACTCTGCCTCTAACGCATTGATCTGCTGCACTTGTTTTTCTAGTTTTTTTAAGAAGCGGTCGTTGCGGCTACCAAAAATTTTGGTAAAAAGTTTTCCAAACATTATCCAATACCATATTAAGTTAAAACTGCAGTGCAGCCCCGGCGGCGCTTGGCCCGGCCAGTATAAAAGTATTAAAACCTCAGCATATTACGCCAGATATGGTGCCCTATACTAACGCTTTCAAGGTGCAAGATTCTTTACCGCAACATAAGCTGCTACACTGCACAAATGTTCTCAACGCTGTAGGTACATTAAGGCAATGGCCCGCTATACGCAAAAACCGCTGGATATCAGTAAAGTGCTATCGCACAGCACTCTGGCATCACAGCAGCAACAGGTTGCACTGGTACAACAACTTAATAAGGTGTTGGCCGAAGTGTTAAAACTGGAGCAACTCAGTTTTTGTCAGGTCAGCTGTATTCGTGACGGCAGGGCAGTTATTTTATCGGCCTCTGCGCCCTGGCTAACCCGTTTGAAAATGCAGCGCGACGCCATTCTAGACAATTTTCGCCAAAAAATCTTGCCTGATTTAGCTGGAATTGAGATTGAAGCCTCGCCTAATGGCCAGATTAACCGGCCGACGGTGATCGTGGCGCAAAAAAACAGTCATCATTTATCCGATAATGCTGCAGCCGCGCTACGTGCGGTGGCAGACAACAGCGATGGCGCCTTAAAACAGGCCTTACTTAAGCTGGCTGAAAACGCTGATATAGCAAAAAACAAAACCCGGTAACAACCGGGCTTTTTAATGTCAGTTTGGCTTAAGCTAACTGCGGTGCCAAATAGGATATTGGTAGCTGAGCTTTGTCTTCGAAAGTAACAAATTCCCAGTTTTCCTGGTTCGCCAGCACCGCGCATAATAATTGATTGTTCAGTGCATGGCCGGTTTTAAAGGCCTTAAATTCACCTAAAATGCTGTAACCGGCCATATAAAGATCGCCGATGGCATCTAAAATCTTATGCTTAATAAATTCATCTTCGTAGCGTAAACCATCCTGGTTCAACACCCGGTATTCGTCCAGCACGACTGCGTTATCAAAACTGCCACCCAATGCCAGGTTGTTCGCGCGCAGGTACTCTACTTCATGCAAAAAACCAAAGGTGCGGGCGCGGCTGATATCTTTAATAAAACCCGCAGCGGAGAAATCCATCAGCATATGCTGGGTAGTCTCTGAAATGACCGGATGGTTAAATTCAATGGCGAAATCAATCTTAAAGCCATGATGCGGTTTAAATTCGGCCCATTTATCGCCGTCTTCCACCCGAACAGTATTTTTAATGCGGATAAACTTTTTCGCCAACCGCTGCTCGGCCACACCGGCTTCCAGCAACAAATAAACGAAAGGATTGGCACTGCCATCCATAATAGGAATTTCTGCTGAGTCAACTTCAACCACCAGGTTGTCGATACCCAGACCGGCAATGGCCGCCATCAGGTGTTCAGTGGTAGACAATCGCACGCCATTTTCATTGATTAAACAGGTACACATCACCGTATCGCCCACTAATTCTGGCGCTACTTTGAAGTCGACCACTGGATCCAGGTCCACACGACGGAACACGATACCCGTGTTGTCCGGCGCAGGTCGGAGAGTAAGCGTAACCTTTTCGCCTTTGTGCAATCCTACCCCAATGGAGCTGACTGTTTTGTCGATGGTACGTTGTTTAATCATAATTTCTTCCTGCTCAAATATTAAGCAATCACAAAATGGCGGCGAAGCATAGCATAATGTGGCGATTATGCCAAACACCACTGAACAGCAGCTTAACCCTGCTGTCGGCCCTGCCTGCGACTAAACTAACGTTTAGTCAGCTTGTTTGCGTAAAAACGCTGGTATATCAAATATATCAATATTGGCTTTGCTCTCTGGCTGAGTTTTAAGCGCCGCAGTTGGCTGCTCATCACGCATAGCCTGCGGTGCAGACTTTTGCATAGTGTTACCTTGCTGCACATACACCGGCATTGGATCTGGCCTGCTGTTTGCTACCAGGCTGATATCTGGCCGGCGGTCAGCACCTATGCCTGTAGCGACAACAGTAACCCGCAACTCGTCATGCATGTTAGGGTCAATAACAGCACCTACCACCACAGTGGCATTTTCCGATGCAAATGCTTTAACGGCATTACCGACAATTTCAAACTCTTCGATACTGATATCAAGGCCGGCAGTAATGTTAACCAGTATGCCTTTAGCACCAGATAAATCGATATCTTCCAGCAATGGGCTGGAAATAGCTTGTTCAGCCGCTTCTTCTGCCCGATCCGGACCAGATGCACGGCCACTGCCCATCATTGCAGTGCCCATTTCAGACATTACTGTACGTACGTCAGCAAAGTCGACATTGATCAAACCAGGGCGAGTAATTAGTTCTGCAATACCCTGCACTGCACCCAGCAACACATTGTTAGCCGCCTTAAATGCATCCAGCAGGCTTGTGCCTTTACCCAGTACTTTTAACAGCTTGTCATTTGGAATGGTGATCAGCGAGTCAACATGCTTACTCAACTCTAAAATGCCTTCATCCGCATAAGCATTACGTTTTTTACCTTCGAACGGGAAGGGTTTAGTTACCACTGCTACAGTTAAGATACCCAGTTCACGCGCCACTTCGGCCACGATTGGCGCTGCACCGGTACCTGTACCACCACCCATACCGGCGGCGATAAAAATCATATCCGCGCCTTGCAAGGTTTTCTTGATGGTTTCACGGTCTTCTTCTGCCGAACGACGGCCGATTTCTGGATTAGCACCGGCACCTAAGCCTTTTGTTACATTAGCGCCTAACTGCAACGTAATATTAGCAGAAGAATTACGCAGTGCCTGAGCGTCGGTATTCGCCGCCACAAACTCTACGCCCTCAATGTTACTGGCTACCATATATTCGACAGCATTACCGCCACCGCCGCCAACACCTATTACTTTAATGACAGCTTCTTCGCTGTGGTTTTCCATTAACTCAAACATAGCTCTCTCTCCGTTTCTACGCTTACTAACTTAAAATTCGCCTTTGAACCAGCTGCTGATCCGTTTGACGAAGCTGCTTACTGAATCACGCACATCAGCGGCTTTTTTCTGCTGGGTGCGAGCATCCTTTCCGTACAGTAACAAGCCCACTACACTGGCGTAGGCCGGGTCCTGTACGTATTCCTTTAAACCGGTAACGTGCATAGGTTGCCCTACGCGCACCGGCATCTGAAAAATATCTTCGGCAAATTCCACCGCACCTTCCATCTTGGCTGTACCACCGGTGAGCACCACGCCGGCAGCGATTTGCTCTTCAAGGCCAGAGCTGCGAATTTCTTCCAGCACCAGCTCAAATAATTCCTGATAACGTGGCTCTACCACTTCCGCCAGCGTATGGCGCGACATAGACCGAGCCGGCCGGCCGCCTACGCTGGGCACTTCTATGCTTTCTTCTTTGCCTACCATGCTGCGCAGCGCACAGGCATACTGCACTTTAATGTCTTCGGCATGGCTTATTGGCGTGCGGAATATCTTGGCAATATCGCTGGTAACCTGATTACCGGCTACCGGGATAACCGCGGTATGCCGCAGTGCACCGTTGGTATAAATGGAGATATCAATAGTGCCACCGCCCATATCGACGACACAGACGCCGAGCTCTTTCTCATCGTCGGTCAGCACCGCATAGCTTGAAGCCAGTGAGGTGAAAATAAGCTGATCTACCTGCAAGCCGCAGCGCTCGACGCATTTTTCAATATTTTTTGCCATGTCATTGGCACAGGTAATAATGTGTGCCCGCGCTTCCATCCGCACGCCTGACATGCCTACCGGGCTTTTAATGCCCTCTTGCATATCCACCGAGAATTCCTGCGGCAATACATGCAACATGCGCCGCTCAGCCGAAATAGGCACCGACTTGGCCGCGTGGATCACGTTAGCCACGTCTTCTGCCGTTACTTCGGTGTCGTTAATTGGCACCATGCCGCTTTCATTCTGACAGCGGATATGTTTACCGGTAATGCCCAAATACACTGATGACACGCGGCAGTCAGCCATCAACTCGGCTTCATCTATAGCGCGTTGCACGGCCTGCACTACCAGGTTTAAATCGTTGACACCGCCTTTGTCCATGCCTCGCGACACATGTGTACCCACGCCAACGATGCTTAACTTGTCGTCGGCGGTAATTTCGCCCACCACCGCCTTGATTTGTGCAGTGCCGATATCCAGGCCAACAATCAGATCTCTATCCAACGACTTTGTCATGCTTTTCTCTTTTGCTCCGCGCTGTAACGCACTGCTATGCCGGTGTCGTAGCGCAAATCTACTTCGGCTACCGCTTCGGCTTTATGTTTACTAATCACCGGGTACAGCTCAATAAAACGCTGTAACCGTTTTAATGTATTTTCACGCCCAAGCTTAAGTGCTATACCGTTGCTAAGGCTGAGCTGCCAGGAAAAACGCTCGGTTAACCCCAGCGTTACTGCATTAAATTTATGCAGGGCCAATAAGCCCTGCATATGGCGGAACATGGTCAGCGCGTCCTGTTGGCTGCCTTCGGGGCCGGTTAGCATAGGTAGTTCCGTTTTCAGCTGCTGTAACGGAGCGTGAAAAATCTCGCCCTGAGTATTTAATAATTGCTGCTGATTCCAAATAGCTACCGGCTGTTGTTCTGTTACAACCACAACCAGGGCGTCAGGCCATTGTTTGCGCACGGCCACCTGATAAACCCAGGGTTGCTGTAACAGGAACTGCTGTACCTGATCCACGTTCACACTAAAAAAGTTGCCTACGTACTGCTGTTGCAACGTTTGCTGCAACGCGCTGGCGTTAATATGTTGAAAATCACCGTATAACCTTACTTGGCGCACCGGCGCACTTTGCTGGCTGTGCACCCAATCACTAACTTTTACGCCAGCCCAAATCAGCATTAGCAGCGCAGCAATAAAAAACACTACGCCAGCATAAAACGCCGGGCGTTGTTTAAATTGCGTGGCTGGCCAACGCCCGTTCATCGTTATGCCGCTCCCTGCGTTGGCGTAAGTATTGCCAGCACTAACTGCTGAAAAGTTAAACCTGATGCTTTTGCCGCCATCGGCACCAATGACTTTTCTGTCATGCCAGGCACGGTGTTTACTTCTAATAAATAGTGCTGGCCGCTGTCGTCCAGCATAATATCCACCCGGCCCCAACCTGAGGCTCCTACTGCGTTAAAGGCTTTAAGCGCAGTAAGTTGCATAGCGGCAGTTTGCTCTGTGCTTAAAGGCGCTGGACAAAGATATTCGGTGCTGTTGGCCTGGTATTTAGCTTCATAATCATAAAAAGCCCGCGGTGTACGCATTTCAACAATGGGCAAAACCTGGCCATTTAGAATAGCCACAGTAAATTCGCGGCCGTTTATCCAGCGCTCCACTAAAATTTCGCTATCGTATTTCAGCGCCGCAGCAATGGCCTGTTCCAGTTCCTGTGCGGTGCTGGCCGCACTCATGCCGATACTGGAGCCTTCGTTTGCCGGCTTTACCATGACTTTGCCACCTAAACTTGCCAGCAAACCGGCAAAATCGGTGTCGTTGCTATGCACCACGGCAAAAGGCGCCGTCGGTAATTGCTGCGCTTGAAATAGCCATTTACAACGAATTTTATCCATTGCCAGCGCCGACCCCATTACGCCACTACCCGTGAAAGGCAAGCCTAATTGCTGCAGCGCGCCTTGCATGCTGCCGTCTTCTCCGCCACGGCCGTGCAACACAATAAACACCCGGGTAGCACCGCTGGCAGCAAGATCGGCTAGCGAGGCGGTTTTCGGGTCAAAGGCAAAAGCATTTACACCGGCATCCTGCAGCGCTTTTAGCACCGCAGCACCAGAGCGCAGTGACACATCACGCTCGGCAGATAACCCACCAAACATCACTGCAACTTTGCCCAGGGCAGATACACTACTTGTCATGCTTGCTCTCCTGCACTGGCTTTTAGCCGGGCAATATTCAGTTGCATTGCCGCCAGCTGTTTTACTAAGGTGCCAATATTACCGGCGCCCTGGGTTAATACCACATCGCCATCTTGCAGCACGCCAGCCAGGCTAGCTGCTAATTCGGCCGGCTCGGCTACGTAAATAGGGTCCAGCGTACCGCGGGTGCGAATAGAGCGGCATAAACTGCGGCTGTCGGCACCGGCAATGGGGGCTTCACCGGCAGAATACACTTCCAGCAGTAATAGCTTGTCCACGCTTGACAAGACCTTGGCAAAATCTTCATACAGATCGCGGGTACGGGTAAAACGGTGTGGCTGATATGCCATTACCAAACGACGCTGAGGCCAAGCAGCGCGCACCGCAGCAACGGTAGCTGCAACTTCAGTAGGGTGATGGCCGTAGTCATCCAGTAGCAACACCTTACCGTTACCGGTATCAAATTCACCATACTGCTGAAAACGCCGGCCAATACCTTCAAATTTACTCAGCGCAGCTAATACCGCTTGCTCACTGATACCCTCATCCACTGCCAGCGCAAAAGCGGCGGTCGCATTTAACGCATTGTGCTTGCCGGGTAAATTTAATACCACTTCGCGCTGATTGCCGCTGGGGTCGGTAATTACAAACTGGCTTTGTGTGCCGCTTTGGCTGAATTCGCTAATGACAAAATCGGCATCATCACTAAAACCGTAAGTCAGCACAGTGCGGCCAATTTGTGGGATTAGAGCACGTAATACCGGGTCGTCCATGCAGACCACGACCACGCCGTAAAACGGCAGGTTATGGCAAAACTCTAAATAAGTGGCTTTTAGCTTTTCAAAGTCGCCCTGATAAGTGTCCATGTGGTCGGCTTCAATATTGGTGATGACCGTGGCCAGCGGTTGTAAGTGTAAAAACGATGCATCACTTTCATCAGCCTCGGCAATTAAGTAGCGGCCGGCACCCAGACGGGCATTGGAACCGGCTGAGTTAAGCAAGCCACCGATGACAAAAGTAGGGTCTGTGCCTGCTTCGGCAAAAATGGACGCCAGCAAACTGGTCGTAGTGGTTTTACCATGCGTACCCGCTACCGCTATACCATGTCGAAAACGCATCAATTCGCCCAGCATTTCAGCGCGGCGCACTACCGGAATACGTAACTCACGAGCCGCGGCGACTTCGGCGTTAGCGCTGTTAATGGCGCTGGACACCACCACTACACTAGCACCATCAATATTGCGGGCATCATGGCCAAAAAACACCTTCGCGCCCAGCGTAATTAAACGCTCGGTAACGGCATTAGGAGCAATATCTGAGCCCGATACGTTATACCCTTCGTTGACTAATACTTCAGCAATTCCGCCCATGCCAGCACCACCGATGCCAACAAAGTGAATGCGTTCTACCCGGCGCATGGCGAGTTTTTTCTGTTGTGGTGTGCTAATCATACTGCTTGTCCTGTTACGTGGTGACCGACGACTTGCTGACACTGCGCCACTACCTGTGCTGTGGCATTATCCAGCGCACAGGCACGCGCTTTTGCGGCCATTTGTTGTAACGGTGCTTTATTAACTAACCACTGCTGCAGCAGCGGTAACATCTGTGTTTCGTTTAGATCCTGCTGCGCCAGCATCAGTGCCGCGTTTTGTGCGGTTAACCAGCGTGCATTGGCCGTTTGATGGTCATCAATAGCGCTGGGCAGTGGCACAAATACCGCGGCCACGCCAGCACATGCCACTTCACTTACTGTCGAGGCGCCAGCGCGGCAAATTACCACATCGGCCCAGGCATAGGCTTGCGCCATATCGTCGATAAAAGCATCTACTTCAACTTGCAAGTTCGCTTGCTGCAAGTTGGCATAAGTGTGTTCAGTTTGCTGTTGCAGCACTTTGCCGGTCTGATGTTTTATTTGCAGCATGCCAAACCGGGCTGCGCTGGCAAAGATCGCTGGTAAGGTATCATTCAGCGCTTTGGCACCCAGGCTGCCACCTACTACCAATATTTTTAAATTACCCCCAAAATCATGCTGCTGTGCAGCATCGATGACGGCTGACCGCACCGGATTACCCAGCAATACCTGCTTGGTATGGCCGGAAAATGCCGCCGGAAATGCGACCAATACTTTGCGGGCAAAACGTGCCAGCAGGCGGTTAGTGCTACCCGCGACAGCATTTTGCTCATGAATGACCAACGGCACACCCTGTAACCAGGCCGCAATGCCACCCGGGCCACTGGCAAAACCACCAAAGCCGAGTATCAAATCCGGTTGCACGGTGCGCAGCACGCGACGTGCCTGTAACAATGACTTCAGCAACATCCAGGGCGCACTGAGCAATGACCTTAAGCCTTTACCACGCAAGCCAGCGACATCTATGCTGTGAAATGGCCAACCAAATTGCGGCACTAGCGTCGCTTCCATGCGGGTAGCACTGCCTAGCCAATGAATTTGCCAGCCGGCTTGGTGCAATGCTGTCGCCACCGCCTGCGCCGGGAAAATATGGCCGCCGGTACCACCAGCCATGATCAGCATGCGCGGTTTATTCATGCCGGCCACCACTGATGGCATGCTTGCCTTTTAACCGCACTTCAAAATCTATCCGCAGCAACAGTGCCGCAGCGGCCAGCATAATAATTAAACTACTGCCGCCGGAGCTAACAAACGGCAACGTCAGCCCCTTAGTGGGCAAGGCACCGGTAGCCACGCCAATATTCACCGCGGACTGAAAACCAATCCAAATTGCCAATGCATAAGCTAAAAAGCCGTGGAAACTTAAGTTTTTTGCCAAGGCCTTTTGCCCGATCCGTAGGGCACGGTAGACCAGCATAAACAGCAAGCTAAGCAATACCGTAACACCGATAAAACCGGTTTCTTCGGCAATGACTGCCAGGATAAAATCGGTATGCGCTTCGGGCAGATATTCCAACTTCTGAATACTGTTGCCCAGACCTTGGCCAAACCAGCCGCCACGGCCAAATGCCATAAGCGATTGGGTTAGCTGGTAACCGCTACCAAAGGGATCAGCCCATGGGTCTAAAAATGCAGTGACCCGTTTCCAGCGATATTCGCTGTACACAATTAACACGGCTATCGCGGCCAGGCCGGTAAAAATAAGACAGAAAAATTGCCATAATTTAGCGCCAGCTAAAAACAACAACGCCACAGCTGTGGCAAACATGACTATGACAGTGCCGAGATCCGGTTGCATTAGCAGCAGCACCGCAAAAGCAAATAGCACCAACAGTGGCTTAACGAAACCTTTTAAGTTTTCCCGCACTTCTTCATGGCGCCGCACTAAATAGCTGGACAGGTAAACAAAGAAAAACAATTTAGCCGGTTCTGCCGCTTGCAAACCAATGGGGCCAATAGCCAACCAGCGGGTACTACCGTTGACATTACGGCCAAATAACAACACGGCCACTAACAATGCTAATGCTGCAAACAGTAGTAACATATTGCTATTGTGCCACCACTGCACGGGTAAGTTCAGCACCACAATAGCGGCTGAAAAACCCAATGCCAGATACACCAGATGGCGAATGGTAAAGTGCAGTTCATTGTCATACAAGCGCGATGCCACTGGCACTGAGGCGCTCGTTACCATCACTACACCAATAGCCAGGATCAATAACAATAACGTTAAAAATAACTTGTCGTAAGCGGCGCCATCATCGGCATTCCACCAATTACGCATGGCCTGTACCGGGCTTTGCATCGGGCTTGCGAACATGCGAAGTGCCAGCTGCTTCATAGCACCTCCGCCTTTACCGCAGCGGCAAATTGCTCACCACGCTCAGCATAACTTTTAAACATATCCAGGCTGGCGCAGGCCGGTGACAGCAACACCATATCACCTGGCATAGCCAGCTTAGCCGCCACTTTAACCGCTTCGGCCAATGTTTTAACCTGAATACTGCCTTGTTTTAGGGCTGCTATTGCCGGGCCATCTTGCCCTAATGTAATCAGTTGCTGTACATCTTGCTGCAGCACCGGGCCTAGCTCACTGACATCGGCACCTTTAGCGTCGCCACCAGCAATAAGAATGAGCTTACCGCTAACGGCAGGCCGCAGGCCGGCGATTGCCGCTTGCGTGGCGCCAATGTTGGTAGCCTTGGAATCATTAATCCAGCGGATACCTTTGCTATTTGTTACCAAACTGCAGCGATGGGCCAGCGCCACAAAGTGTTTAAGTGCAGTAATAAGGCCTTCACGGCTGGCGCCGGCGGCCAATGCCAACGCACAGGCTACCAGGGCATTGAACTCGTTATGAGCACCAAACAAGGTCATATCCGCTACTGGCAGTAATGGCTCACCAGCCACCTGTAGCCAGCGGTTCGCATCAATCAGCGTAATGCCGTAAGCCGAATCCGCCAGTTTAATACCTAGCGTTTGTTCGGCTTGTTGCGGTTCTGTTGCGCTGTCATCTAAGTTAAACACCGCCAGTTGCGTATGCTGGTACACCCGTTGTTTTGATGCAGCATAAGCGTTCATGTCACGATAGCGGTCAAGATGATCGGCACTGATGTTCAAAATAGTACTGGCGACACTGTGCAAACTAGAGGTGGTATCAAGCTGAAAACTGGATAGCTCTAATACCAAGACCTCGGTGTCAGTTTGCGCTATAGCATCCAGCACCGGTAAGCCAATATTACCGGCTGCCAGCGCTTTAATGCCGCTGCTTTTTAGCATGGCTTCCACTAACATGGTTACGGTAGATTTGCCATTTGAGCCGGTAATAGCAATAACAGGTTTGCTGTTAAAGCGGGCAAACAACTCCACATCACCCAACAACTCAACACCCTGTGCCACGGCAAAGCGCAAGGCCGGATGCGAAGGCGACAACCCTGGGCTGACGATAATCATATCCATCTTCGCTAAGCGATTGGCATCGAGCTCGCCAAGATAAATGCCGTCAACTTTTTCAGTTGCGATATGCTCAATACCGCTGGGCTTACTGCGACTGTCCATCAACACCGGCTTAACGCCCAGGCTCAGCAAAAAGCGCACCGTCGCCAGGCCCGATAGGCCCAAGCCAACTACGGCAATGCGTTTTTTCGCCAAACTGTGCATTGTTGCACGCTGTGTCATGTCAGTCTGCTCCATGCTTAGCGCAACTTAAGGGTGGCTAAACCCACCAACACAAAGATGATCGACAATATCCAAAACCGCACTATTACCCGCGGCTCTGGCCAACCTTTTAATTCGTAATGATGGTGAATGGGTGCCATGCGGAAAATACGCTGACCACGCAACTTATATGAACCCACCTGCAGGATTACCGACAACGTCTCCATTACAAATACGCCGCCCATAATAAACAACACGATTTCCTGACGTACTAAAATGGCAATAACGCCCAATACCGCGCCCAGTGCTAATGAACCCACATCACCCATAAACACTTGTGCCGGGTAGGTATTAAACCAAAGAAAGCCTAAACCGGCGCCAACCAATGCCGCACACACCACCACCAGCTCACTGGCGTAAGGCAAATAGGGGATATTTAAGTAACCGGCAAAGTTAACGTTGCCGCTAACATAAGCGATAATGGCAAACGCGGCCGCGACCATAATAGTGGGTACTATTGCCAGCCCATCCAAGCCATCGGTTAGGTTAACCGCGTTGCTGGTGCCAACAATGACAAAATAACTCAGTGCCAAAAATAACAAACCAAGCTGCGGCATCACATCTTTGATAAACGGCAGCAACAGCGCAGTTTCGGCTGGACGCTCTGCGGTGAAATATAAAAACGCCGCGGTAGCGATAGCAAAAAGAGATTGCCAGAAATATTTCCAACGCGCGATTAAGCCTTTAGGGTCTTTGCGGATCACTTTGCGATAATCATCAACAAAGCCAATCCAGCCAAAACTGACCAGCACAAACAGTACCACCCAAACATATTTATTGTCTAAGTTGGCCCAAAGCAAGGTACTTATAAGCACAGCACCTAAAATTAACAAGCCGCCCATCGTCGGCGTGCCTTTTTTAGAGAAATGGCTTTCCGGCCCATCGCCACGTACTACCTGACCAATTTGCATGCGTTGCAAAGCCGCAATCAATTTTGGCCCCAGATACAGGCTTAACAGTAATGACGTTAAAATACCCAAAATGGCGCGAAACGTCAGATAACTGAATACATTAAAAAAACTAAAGTATTGCGTTAAATACTCGGCTAACCAAACTAGCATGGGCTGCTCTCCTGCTGACATCTTTCTAGCAAGTCTTGCACGACTAACTCCATTTTCGCACTACGCGAGCCTTTCACTAGCAGGGTGACTGCGGGTTGTTCTGCAATTATTGGCGTTAAACGCTGTAAAAGCGCCTGACGCGAGCTGAAATGTGCGCCTTGTCCATTGAACAAGTCACTCGCGCTCTGTGATAACACGCCAAGGGTGAACAACAGATTAATCCCCGACTTTTTTGCATATAAACCAATTTCTTCGTGGTACAAACGCGAATCCGCACCCAGTTCTGCCATGTCGCCTAAAATCAACACCCGAAAGCCACTAAATGATGCTAACAAGTCAATGGCAGCTTTAACCGACTCAACATTGGCGTTATAGGTGTCATCGATCAGCCGCAATTGTGGCGTAACCAGCTTAACGTTAGTACGGCCTTTTACCGCAAGCATGTTAAGCAGCCCATTGGCAACATCATGCAGTGTCGCACCCACGGCAATACAGGCAGCGGCTGCGGCTAAGGCATTGGCTACATTGTGTTTTCCCGGAATGGTTAATTGCACGGCCTGTTTACCTGTTGGGCAAACAAGCTCAAAACCGGCGCAACCCTGGGAGTCGAGCACTATATTTTCTGCGTAGTAATCGGTCGTAATACTTGGCGAAAACTGAATTACGTGCAGCCCCTCGAGCCGGCGTAACCAGTAGTTACGATATTCACTGTCGGCAGGGATAATTGCCACACCAGCGCTACTTAAACCGTTAAATATTTCACCTTTGGCGCGGGCTACGCCGTATACATCGCCAAAACCCTCTAAATGTGACGGTGCCACGTTGGTAATAATGGCGACATCCGGCTTGGCCAGTGATGTAGTGTAAGCTATTTCGCCCTGATGGTTGGCACCAAGTTCAAGTACGGCGTAGTTATCCTGCTCAGTTAACCGCAGCATCGTTAAAGGCACGCCAATATCGTTATTAAAGTTACCCTGAGTGGCTAATACCTGGCCGCGCTGACTTAAAATTGCTGCCATCATTTCTTTTACGGTGGTTTTACCGGCACTGCCGGTAACCGCTATGGTTTTTGGCGCTAACCTGGCTTTTAGCGCTGCCGCCAGCTGCCCCAGTGCCAAACGGGTGTCGGGCACAATAATCTGTGTAATATCATCAGCAACCGGTTGCTCCAGTACTACAGCAACCGCTCCCTTGGCTTTAACGTCAGTCACAAAGGCTGCCCCGTCAAAGTTCGGGCCTTTTAACGCGATAAACAAGGCACCGTTGCTAATAACACGACTGTCAGTACTCACCGACGTGATCGTTTGGTCAGGCCCGTGTAGGGTGCCCGACAGGAAACTATTAATTTGCTGACAGCTTAAATTAATCATATCGACATCTCCGCCACCAGTTGTCGCATATAGCCGCGCTCGTCGTATTGCCGCTGCTCTGCACCAACAATTTGTATCGTTTCATGGCCTTTACCCGCCACCAACACAATATCGCCATCTTGCGCACTCACCAGCGCCAGCTTGATTGCCGTCTTGCGGTCTGGCTCAATACTATAATTGCCATCCGGACTCATCCCTGCCGCAATATCATCACAAATGGCGATGACATCTTCAGAACGGGGGTTATCGGCTGTGATAATAATATGGTCGGCGTACAGCTCGGCCAACTGGCCCATTAACGGCCGTTTACCTTTATCGCGGTCGCCACCGCAGCCAAATACACACCACAGATGACCATCGCAGTGCGCGCGCAGTGCTTGCAGTGCTTGCTGCAACGCATCAGGGGTATGCGCATAATCAACCACCGCAACCACGTGGTGTGGAAACACAAACTGCTCCATACGACCCGGTACAGCAGTTAACCCAGTGGCAGCTTTGATTAGCTCAGGCAATGGATAACCCAACTGATGTAAAGCCGCGATGGCTGCCAGCACATTTTGAATATTAAACTCACCGAACAACGGCAGCCGCAGACTAAAATCCCCCTGCTCGCTACTTAAACGAAAACGACAACCATCTGGCAAGGCGATAACATCTGAGTAAGCTAAAAAGCGTTCGAATCCAACACAAGCGGCTGCCGTGCCATACACGCGTAATGGGCTGATGCAACCTTGTGCCAGGCTGCGACCAAACTCATCTGACACATTAACAACCGCACTGTTGCTTTTGTTTTTTTCAAATAACAACGCCTTTGCCGCGCCGTAGGCTGCCATGCTGCCATGATAATCCAGATGGTCGCGGGTCAAATTGGTGAACACTGCCACATCAAACTGCAGCCCATCAACACGCTGTTGTACCAACGCATGTGACGATACTTCCATCGCCACCAGCTGCACCTGCTGCTTAACAAAGCCAGCTAAAATACGTTGTAGCTCGACGAAATGCGGCGTCGTATTGGGTAACTCGGTAAGTTTCTGGTAGTAGCCATAACCCAAGGTGCCAATTACGGCTGCATCAATGCTAAGCAGCTCGGCTAATTGATTGATAAAAAACGCAATGCTCGACTTACCATTAGTGCCGGTAATGCCGATAGACTTTAACTTCGTTGCTGGTTGGCCATAAAAATCAGCCACCAATTTTGGCAACTGTTGTGTTAGCTGCGGCAACACCAACACCCGGCTGTCATGGTAATTGCCCTGATCGGTTAGTACTAACGCCGCGCCTTGCTCTATCGCTTGCGCAATAAACTGGCCGCCGTGTTGCTGTACACCGGCAATCGCCAAAAATACATCACCGGTACCCACCTTACGGCTGTCCAGTTGCAATTGCTCGACAACGAGATCCGCTGCGTTAATGCCATGACGGCCTAACCAATGTTTGACATTAACCGGCATTACTACCCCCTACCAATGCAGTAATTCTTGGCTGAGTGCTATCATCAGGCGGCAAGTTTAGTAGCTGTAGGCTGGCGCCCATAATATTGGCAAACACCGGTGCGGCAATTTCACCGCCGTGATAAAAATCACCTGCTGGCTCGTTAATCACCACAACACAGGCCAGCCGTGGATTTGACACCGGGCCTACGCCAGCGAAAGATGCCACATAGTCGTCACCATAACCCCCGGCAATCGCCTTGCGCGCAGTGCCCGTTTTGCCACCAACCCGATAACCTTTAACCCGGGCCCGGGTTGCGGTACCACCAGGCAGAATATTGGCTTCCATCATTTCCAACATTGCAGCCGCATGCTCAGGAGCCAGCACTTGCTCACCTGGATAAGCCTCGGTAGTTTTTAAAATACTCAGCGGCCGGTTAACACCACCATTAGCGATAGTGGCGTATACCTTGGCTAACTGCGCAGCCGTAACAGACAAGCCATAGCCAAAAGATAACGTTGCACGCTCAAAATCTGACCAGCGCCGACGATGGCTTAACATGCCGCTGCTTTCACCATTTAGCCCCATACCCGTATCAATGCCCAAGCCCATATTGCCGTACAGGCTTATGACATGTTCTACCGGAATATCCAGCACCAGCTTACTCACGCCAATATTGCTGGATTTTTGAATAATACCGGTCAGACTAAGGTCGTTATAATTATTGGCATCACGCACCCAACTACCGCCAATGCGCATATAACCGGGCGAGGTATTAACGGTTGCAGATAAAGTGGCCGAACCAAACTCCAACGCACTAAGCACCGCTAACGGCTTCATAGTAGAACCTGGCTCGAAGGTATCGGTAATAGCCCGGTTGCGAAACAAATATGCCGGCGCGTTCGACCGGTTGTTCGGGTTAAATGATGGGCTGTTAACCATCGCCAAAACTTCGCCCGTTAGTACATCGACCACAATAGCGGAACCGGACGTCGCACCGTGCGATAACACCGCTTTTTTCAGTTCACGATAAGTTACCGATTGAATGCGCTGATCAATACTTAACTGCAAATTGCCCGGAGCCTGTGCCTGGGCGCGCTCTAGCACTTCAATTTCGCGGCCCTTGGCGTCTTTACGAAAGACCTTATGCCCCGCAGTTCCGGTTAGCAGGTCGTTAAAACGTTTTTCAATGCCTTCCACCCCAACATCGTCGACATTGGTGAAACCCAGCAACTGAGCAGTCACCTCTGCCGCCGGATAATAGCGGCGTGATTCCTGACGGAAGTATATTCCTGGCACCTTCAGTTTTTTTACGTACTCCACTACCGCCGGGTTTACCTGGCGCTGCAGGTAAACAAAACGCCGTTGCGTGTTGTCACCGACTTTTCCCAGCAATTGCGCCGGTGTCATCTGTAAAATGTCGGCCAGGGCATGCCAGCGCCGTTCGTCAGAGGCGGCATGGCGTTCTATAACGACTTTAGGATCGGCCCAGATAGCCTCTACCGGCACACTAACGGCCAACTCTTCGCCATTACGATCGACAATCATACCGCGCAACACCGTGTCGGCTTCAACACGCAGGCTGCGCATATCGCCCTGGCTTACCAGCATGTCGGGCTCAATCACTTGCAACCAGGCCGCACGTACTACCAAGGCAGTAAATACTGCTGTCAGGCTAAGTAACACAAACGCAAAACGCCAGCTTAACACTGACGGCAAACTTCTGGCTCGCGCTTGCGGTGCTTTGTTCTGGCGGCTCATGGCAGTGCCACCGCAACATCCTGCTCAGCAGCAGGGCGGACCATATTGAGCCGGTTACGGGCAATGTCTTCTACCCTGCTGTGCTCAGCTAACGCCCGCTGCTCCAGCAACAGGTTACGCCATTCAATATCCAGGTGATCACGCTGCTGATACAACAGATCTTGCGCTATGGTCAGCTGACGATTTAAATGAGCAAAGTGCACCACCACTAGCGCTGAAGAGATACACGCCAACAGCAGTAGCACCTGCCACTTTTGCGCGCGCCAATCCTGGCTGATAAGGCGATGCAAGCTGATACTACTCATGGCACTGCTTCTGTGCGATGCGCAGTACAGCGCTTCTGGCTCGCGGGTTGGCAGCCAACTCTTGCTCTGACGGCATAATGGCTTTGCCCACCAACTTAAGCTCGGTGCGCTGGTTCATTTGCGCTGCGGTCAGCGGAATACCGCGTGGTACCGGCTCACCTTTTGAATAGCGACGCATAAACTGTTTTACCAGTCGGTCTTCTAAAGAGTGAAAACTGATCACCACTAAACGGCCACCAGGTTTTAACACCTGCATGGCAGCATGCAGCGCCTGATTAACCTGTTCCAGCTCGCTGTTAATGTAAATACGGATGGCTTGAAAACTGCGTGTCGCCGGATGTTTTTTCTCTTTGTTGCTTTTAGGCACACTGTCGCTAATAAGCTTGGCCAATGCAGAAGTACGCGTAATAGCCTGCTCTGCACGGGCAGCAACGATAGCCTGGGCAATACGCCAGGCAAACTTTTCCTCACCGTACTCCCGCAAGACAAAGCTGATATCTTCCACGTCGGCATGCGCTAGCCAGTCTGCCGCACTGATGCCACTGCTGGGGTCCATACGCATATCTAACGGACCGTCACGCATAAAACTGAAGCCGCGGTCGGCATCGTCTAACTGTGGTGAAGATACGCCGAGGTCGAGTAAAATGCCGTCCAGCGCACCGGCAATATGCAGCTGCTCTGCTATGCTTGCCAGCGCCGCGAATGGGCTGTGCGTGATATGAAAGCGCGGGTCGGCCTGCAAGGCAGCAGCGGCGGCTATCGCGCTAGGGTCACGATCGATAGCAAATAAACGGCCTTTGGCACCCAGCAGCGCTAAAATCGCCCGGCTGTGGCCGCCACGGCCAAAAGTACCATCCAGGTAACAACCGTCAGGTGTTAAAGCTAGTCCGTCTAATGCTTCTTGCAGCAAGACAGATATATGGGCCGGTGCGTTCATTTACAGTGCAAAGTCCTGTAATCGGTCTGACAATTCAACATCGCCAGCCTGAGCCTGTTCCAGCGCAATATCTGCCGCTAAACGCTCATGCCAGGCGGTTTCATCCCAGATTTCAAATTTATTTAATTGGCCTACCAGACGGATACCCTTACTCAGGCCTGCGTGCTGACGCAGCGATGCCGGCAGTAAAATACGGCCGCTTTTATCCATATCACAATCGGTGGCGTTACCCAGCAACACGCGCTGCAAGCGGCGCTCTTGCGGATTTAAGCTAGACAGACGTTTTAGTTTTTCTTCTATTTCTTCCCATTCCGCCAGCGGATAGAGCAACAGACAGGGGTCATGCAAATCAATTGTACAAATCAAATGGCCCTGACAATCAGACAGCAGAAATTCGCGGTAGCGCGCGGGTAGCGCTAACCGTCCTTTCTCGTCCAACGTCAACGTAAATGAGCCACGAAACATAAGCTTCCTGTGCAACTTATTTTTAAGCTTTATTTAGTAGGTAAACCAAAATGATCCACTTTCACCCACAAATCCCCACAACGATACAGTTTAGGGTGCAGCTTTAACCATTGTCAAGGTAAAAACGGGGCGATTGATCGATTGTGATCTCAGTAAAAATAAGCTCTGCAGCAAAGGTTATGATTTTGGTGGGAAAAAGTGGAGACAGATCAAAAACGCTGCGAAACACTACTGCTTTTATGTACAGCACTTAACATAATGGCGCTTTTTTCAGCACTGGCTTGCCAACAAGGAATAAATTATTCAATACTGAGTACAAGTATTAATAACAAATTCTTGCTGACTTCAGCAGCTGATGCAGGACAACGACTTATGGTGTGTTTACTTAAAATCCGCGGCATGCTGCAACAGATGTCGGTGATTGAACGCAAATTGGCTGATTTTATTCTGGATAATGCGCATTTGTTAAGGGATTACTCCTCACAACAATTGGCCGATGCCGTTGGTACCAGTCAGTCGAGCGTAGTGAAATTTTGCCAGAAACTAGGGTATAAAGGCTACCCAGACCTAAAGCTTGCCGTAAATGAAGCCGTAATTACCGCCTCTACCTTAAACAGGGAAAACAGTGAGCAAAGTCAGGCACAGAATGATTTAGTCGGGCTGGTTGAACAATTTCAGTTTAGTTTACATAGCCATTTACGCGGTATTTTGGAGATTAACCCGGAGAAAACGCTATTAGATGTGGTAGACGGCTTGGCCCAAGCCGATAAAGTGCTTATCGCTGGCTTTGGTAAATCGGGCATTGTGGCGCACGACATGCAATTTCGCTTACTACAGCTAGGCAAATTGGCCATAATGCACAGCGATCCTGCTATGGCGCTGCAGCTGGCCAGTACATTAAATAGCGGCAGCATAATGTTGCTGGTATCGGAGTCTGGCCAAAATACTGACCTGTTGAAACTGGCGCGCTATGCTAAACAACGCCAGATCCGCCTTATTAGCCTAACCAGCTACAAAACCAATGCACTGAGCATGGCCGCCGATATCGCATTGTTTGCCTTGAGCGGCGATGAAAACGTGCGCATAAACCCAATCCTGGTGCAGCTTGCACAACAACACCTGTGTCATATTTTGTATTTGTTATTGTGTCAGCAGCAAAATAACGACCACCAGTTGGAAGCCATCAGCAAACTGCTAAATGTGTTGGAACAGCCCTAAGCGTAAGCCTTGCAGCAGAAGCCAAGCGACAAGGGCTGCAACGTTACCGTGCTATGGCAGCAACTCCAGGCCATCAATTTCAGTTATACCTAAACCCGGGGCATCCTCAATAGTGATATCGGCATCATTAAACCGTACACTACTTTTAACCGGGTCATAAAGACATAACGAGGGACCATCCAGGTCAATTTTAGTGATAACGTCCGACTTGGCTACCGCGACATGCACCGCCGCTGCCACACTGATACTGCCCTCCAGCATGCAACCTATCATGCACTGCATGTCGTAAAATGAGCAGATATCGGCAATTTTTATCGCATTAGCAATACCACCGGTTTTCATCAACTTAATATTAATAATGTCGGCGGCACGCATCTTAATCAGATCAATTACCTCGCGTGGGCCAAAACTGCTTTCATCTGCCATTACCGGAGTATGCACGCGCTCGGTAATGTATTTTAGCCCCTCCAGGTCATAGGCCTTTACCGGTTGTTCAACCAACTCTAGTCTGACGCCGGCATCTTCCAGTTTATGTAGCGCATATACCGCTTCTTTTGCCGTCCAGCCCTGGTTGGCATCCAGCCGGATCAATGCCTTGCCCTCCACCGCCGCATAAATCGCTTTAACCCGCTCAATATCTACGCCAATATCTTTGCCGACTTTAACTTTCAACGTTTCAAAGCCTCGCTCAACCGCATGTAGCGAGTCAGCCACCATCTTGTCGATATAGTCGACACTAATGGTAATATCGGTGGTTATTTTTGGCACACCGCCACCAAGAATTTTATACAGCGGCGCCTGATACAACTGGGCGAATAAGTCATAGACGGCCATTTCTACCGCCGCTTTTGCGCTGTAATTTTTCATAATACAGCCTTGGATCAGGCGAATAATGTGGTTTAAATCGGCTATGTCCTGCCCCAATACTTTCGGTTTTATAACCGTACGTATCGCCTCGATAATAGAACCATGAATATCACCAGTGATCACTGCCGTTGCTGGCGCCGCACCATAACCGGTGTGGCCGCTGTCTGTTTCAACCATCACCACAATATCTTCAATGGTATTAACGGTGCGCAAGGCCGTTTTAAAAGGCGTTTTCAGCGGCACTCGCAACATACCCAGCCTGATGTCAGTTATTTTCATAGTCGCCTCTGTTAACGCAGTGATTTTATAGCATAGAGCACATCGAGATACGATTGCCCGGCATTGGCGTTTAATGGCAGCAATGGTGTTACTACCACGCCATTTAATTTGCCCTGGTAGACTTTGCCATCCGCGGTCGGGTAAACCAGCGTATTGACATCGTGGATCATAAAAGGTTGGTTTTCTACGCTGCCTAAGTACAGCGCCACATGGCCGGGGAAATAGAATAAATCACCGACTTGGGCCTGCTGTATTGCGGCCAACTTATCTTGTGCACTGCTTTGGACATCAAAACGGATGTTAGTGCCATAAGCCCCATTGCCTTGTTGCCCTGAGTTACGCGGCATCAAAAAGCCAAAGCTGCGGAATATCTCCGAGATAAAGCCGGTGCAATCGCGCCCATTATAATCGTGGCCCCAGCCATAGCGCTCGCCAAGAAACTTAAACGCTTGTTGTACAATATTGCTACTGGTAAAGGCTAAATAACCTTGATGTACATCTGCACTATAGGGGATCAGGGCCGGCATAAATGCCAGAGTGCCATCTGCGCTGCGCACCGGCAGTCGCACGACATGGCTGGCTGCGGTATTTTGGCCATGCACGCTAAAGCCTACTTCCGCCGGATTAAGCAAAGGTAAACGGCTACCCATTTCCAGTTGCAATTCTGACAGCGCCGGTTGCTCTGGCGTAAAAGCGGTATATACCTTAGCACCGCTAACCACGATGAAAGGCTGTGCGGTTATATAAGCCAGAACCTGCTGTTTTTTTCCAATAGCGATATCTGCCGCTTTCACCCAGCCGGTATAGTTAACGCTGTGCACCAGCAGCCAGTTTTTATCTGCGCTGTGGTGCAGCACTGCCACCGCATCGGCTGCAAACAGCGCTGTTTCCGCAAAACGGTCTAAATCCTTATTCCCCTGCGCATTAAACACCCTATCGTCGGTCGGGAAAGCCCGTAATGCCGTGCGCTTAACAACCAAGCCATACTGCAACGGGGTTTCGGCGGCTAACTGCTCCAGCGCCATTAAACCTTGATACCTCTGCCAATCCGCCGCCGTTAATTCAGTTCCGTCGGCATAGAACCGGCTGCTACCGGGAATACCGCTTACTGCCAACACAATTTTTTCTAACTCGGCACGGCTATAGTGTGCTGCTAAACTCTGCAGCGGCTGCATTTCAGCCTGCAACGCGAACGTTTGCAGGTTGCGCTGGGTAATTTGTGCTGCGCTAAGCAGAAGCCGATCACCATCTACCAATTTCGTCTGCCAAAACCGGGCATTCAACTGTTCTTTTTGCAGCAACGGTACATCAGAACTAAACTCTGCTGCAGGCAGCGCTGCCTGTAACAACAGACAGCAAACGCACCACAGCCCGGCAACTAATCTCATGCAACTTCCTCATTTGCGTGCTGTTTGTCAAGCACCAGCACCGCGTTAATGATGTCCAACATAGCGCCTAGGAATGAAATATTCCAATATTTTACGAAATTCAGCATAAATTATTTTCCAAAGGAAAGAAATGTTGCTATGTTAATTTTGTGCAGAAAATAAACATCTGTCACCAGAGATAAAAATGGGCGTCCAGAACCCAACTAACGGATAGCGATAATAAGACACTACTGCAAATCCAGGAGAGAGTGATGAAGTTGACTAAGCTTATTCAGGCCCTTGCCCTAGCAGGCCTAAGCACCCAAGTTGTAGCGCAGGATAACCTGGCACCGGCCGATACGGCTGACACCGACGCCAAAGTAGAGCGCATCCGGGTTACCGGCTCCAGTATTAAACGTACCGCATTGGAAGGTGCTTTACCTATCACCGTATTTAGCCGTGCAGACATTGACGCTGCAGGCATTACCTCAGCAGAGCAGTTATTATTGCAGATGAATATCGCCGGTAACTCTTCAGACAACCTCGCCAGCAACGGCGGTATCGTGTCGGAAGAACAACGCGGTAATAATGGCGTATCCGGTGCTAACTTGCGTGGTCAGGGTGCCGATGCCACGCTGGTACTACTCAATGGTCGCCGCGTAGCCACGCACGGTTTAAAAGGCCGGGCAGTTGACTTAAATTCTATTCCGTTTGCCGCCTTAGAGCGGGTTGAAGTATTGCGTGATGGTGCTTCTGCCGTGTATGGCACCGATGCCATCGGCGGTGTAATTAATTTTATTACCAAAAAGGATTACACCGGTGCAGAAGCGTCAGCCTTTGTTGATCATACCGAAGCCGGCGGCGGCAATATTTACCGTACTAACGTATTGTTTGGCACCGGCGATATTAATAAAGATGGCTGGAATGTATTTGGAACCTTGTCATACAAGAAAAATGAAGTACTGGCTGGCAACGATCGAGACTTTTCCAACACCTTTCAACCTGAGCGCGGCTTATCACCCGATACTCGGGGTACGCCGTTTGCTACCGTATTTAACCGGGGCTCTACTCAGCCAAATTTAATTGGCACCGGCCTGATTGATCCACTCGATGGCCAATCCGTTATCGCCATCAATCTATTGGATTTACCTGGCGCAGCAGGTTGCGCTTCAGGTGGCGATTTAATGGGTCCCTACGACCAAAAACTATGGAGTTCAGAGTCATCACGCTATGCCTGTGCTTATGATTACCCCGCGGCTGCCCGTATACAACAACCGCAGGAAAGCCTCGATTTTATCGGTCGCGCGACCTTTAAACTGGCTGAAGAGCACATGGCTACAGTAGAGTTTGTTGCCTCGCAAGTTGATGTCAGCAAAGCATTTGAACCAAACCAGATATCGCCGGGTTCAACCTTTGGCCCGGACACATGGTACCCCAGCACCGGAGCATCGTACGATGCTATCTATAATGGGCTAGCTGACTATTTTGGCGCCGATCAGTTAAATTATGGCGAACGTATTGCCTACCGTTGGCGCTGTATTGCCTGCGGGCCACGTGAAATAGACACCACTACTAATGCCTATCGTTTTCTGGCGGCGTTTGAAGGTGTTGTAGCGGGCTGGGATTACAACGTTGGCGTATCGCGCGCTTCCAGTGAATCGGAATCCACGTTAGGTACCGGGTACCACTTTACGGCTGAGTTACAGCAAGTATTGGGCAGCGGCTTGATAAACCCATTCCTGTTGCCTGGTCAAAGCCAAACAGCAGAAGGGATGGCGGCGTTAGACAGTGCCTCTGCTTATGGTGTGAAGCTTTATGATGGCGAGTCTATCATGACGCAGATTGATGCCACATTTTCTGGTGAACTACCACTTGAGCTGGCTGGTGGCAACATCATGATGGCCGCCGGGGTAGATTTACGCCGGGAAGAATTTAAATTTAACGGCGATGAGCGCGCAGACTTGCGGCCGGTATTTAATGCCCCCTTTGACAATGCCAATGTGCTGGACAAAGTAAGCCGTGATATTAAAGCGGTATTTGCTGAGCTTTACGTCCCCGTGCTGGACAATTTAGATATTACATTGGCCGGTCGCTACGACAAATATGATGGTTTTGGCAGCACCACAAATCCGAAAATAGCCTTTAACTATCGCCCGTTCGACGAGTTAATGTTCCGCGGTGCTTTTAGTACCGGCTTTAAAGTGCCCTCGTTTAACCAGCTGTTCAATGGCGAAACAGCGTCGCAATACACCGGCTTAGACCTAGCGGACCCCGCGTCCTGCCCCGGTGGTGTAGCGGATGAAACCGTGCCCGGTTGTGAACGTATTCAGCCAGTTGAACTGTTTGGTGGTAAAGCGGACCTGGCGCCGGAAGAATCAGAACAAAAGAGTTTTGGCTTTGTTGTGGTGCCGGTCGATTATTTCAATATCAGTGTCGACTGGTGGGAAATTGAGCGCACCGATACCATTCGCTCTGCACCGCGCGATGTACTGATTGAAAATTACGACTTGTTTATCGCCAACTGGATACGCAATGGCCAAGGCGATATCGTCGCTATAGACCGGCGCTATATTAATTCTGGCGGTACGTTAACTCAGGGCATTGAAATTGATGCTAACTTAACCGGCGAATTGGCAGGCGGTGCCTGGAAAATTAACTTAAATGGCAGTTATATCGACACCTTTAAAAGCAAAGGTATCGACAGCCTGCCCTACAGCGAAAATCTGGTGGGCGAGTATGTGCGTTACTACAACCTGCCCATTAAATGGAAGCACACGCTCAACTTCAGCTATGTGCAAGGCGACTGGAGCCACAGTCTGACCCAGCTATATCGTGACGGTTACAAAGATGAGCTACCAGTAAGTGTGCGTAACGGCAGCTTTGTACCGGCGCAGTGGGACCCGAACGTTGATGCGTATATGACTTACAACTACAGTGTCACTTACGGCGGTATTGACGATCTTAAAGTGACTTTTGGTATCAAAAACCTGTTTGACGAAGATCCGCCATTTACGGCGCACCAAAACGATTTTGCTGCCGGTGCAGCCTGGGAGCCGCGTATAGCAGACCCGCGTGGCCGGGCCTATACCTTGTTGCTGGAATATAAGTTTATGTAACCCACTGCAGCGCCGTGCTGCAGAGCACGGTGCTGAGTCAATGTCATGGATGACAGCTATGTCACGCCCGTACCTCGTTACATAGTCTCTCACCTGTTCCTGGTGATTTTTCGCCCGCCTTGTGCGGGCCTTTTTATTGCCAGTGCCAGCGCAAGATTAACTGTGTATTAGCTTGTCGTTCATTAACAGGCCACTGCCACTGCATACGGTTGTATTGCACTGAATTAAAACGAATATGCTCCAGGCTTAGCTGCCATACCGGGTTTAATTGGTAACTCAGCGCCAACGTCCAGGCATCGCCGTTGCCGTTATTGTTATCAGCCGGCGTGCTATCCCGGTCTAAGGTACGAAATCGGTCATAGCGTAAGCTAGCGCTTAGCGTGTCCTGGCGCCAGTGCGCCAGTAAAAACCAGGCATCAAACGAGACATCCACCACCGCTGGTCCCATCAGAGTATCGCCAGCTAACCATTGTGCCAACACACTGATAGACGGTGTAACCGCTTGTTGCCAGGCAGCACTGACAAACCGGGTACGCCAGGCATACTGTCCATGGCTAAACACCAGCGGATCGCCCTGATTATCGTAATAGTACAGTTTGAACCGGCTATGCTGCTGATATTGCCAGTGCAAGCCAGTATAAAAACCGTTGTTATGATCAAGCTCACGAGTCGGCTCAACCCAGGCTGGCTGCAATTGCAATACACCGCTATTTAAGCTGGGATAAGAGGCAAAGTTTACTCGCTCGCCTTGCCCGGTTTGCAGATTATGTATGGCAAACCCTCGCCATGCTAACACGGTACCGGCAGGATCATTGCCCTGAAACACGCCGCCAACCAAGGTCCAACTGTATGGCTGGCGAAAAAAACGTCCTGGCCGGCTGAGGCTAAGCTCAACTGCTCGTACCCGCACCTCTTCGGCAAACCAGCTGTTAATCGCCGAAAAACTGCTGCTATAAGGCGAGGTCCAGGCGATATCACTGTTTTCGGCCGAAAACGCCGGATAGAACAGCCCCAGCCGAGCACGCCAACGATAACCAGATTGCGGCAGCGGCGCCCAGTTAAGCCAGGCTTCGGTAATACTAAGCCCTGCCTCTGGTGCACTGTGCCACTGGGCATTAAGTTGGGCCGACCAGGCCGTTTCTGTGAGTAATTGTGTACTTAGATACTGTGGCCCCAGCTGCACACCATCCTGATGGTGTGCCAGCTGCCCGGTGCCACCGTCATACCAGGGGCGCTGCCAGTCAGGTATCGCCGAGCTGCTATTGAGCAACATCTCGCCGGTACCACTAACCAGCAGCTCTGCTGCCGCTGCAGGCAAGCTCAGTAGCAGACAACTATAAATAACACCGCCACTTGTAACACAACTGCGCATGGCATTCCTCTTTATTAAGTTGTGGCTGGAAATACGGTTGCTTCGGTGTATCATCGTCGGACAATACCGCTCAACAGGTAGCTTATTGCATGAGAATAGCATTTTTTTTCATTATGTTACTGTCTGTCGCATGGTCTGGCGCAGCGTACAGTGCCGAACTAACTATTCAGGTTAGAGACCAACAGCAACAAGCATTGGCGTTTACCGTGGTCGAACTTATCCACCCGGACTACCCAGCCATTCAAGCTGACTCAGCCCAGATTGTGCAGCGTGATCTGATGTTTTCTCCGTTTGTATCAGTGGTTCAGCGCGGCGCCTTGGTCGAATTTCCAAACCAGGACAAAACCCGCCATCATGTGTATTCTTTTTCTCCGGCTAAGCAATTTGAACTGCGCTTGTATTTGGGCAAACCAGAGGCAGCAATAGAATTTGACCAACCCGGGCTGGTGACGCTGGGCTGTAACATTCATGACAATATGTTGGCATACCTTTATGTAGCACAAAGCCGCTTTGTTGGTATTACGGATCAACAGGGTGTCGTGAAGTTTACTGACTTACCTGCGCTAACGTATCAGCTGCATTACTGGCAACCGTGGCTGACACAACCCGTGCTGCCGCAGCAACTGATTGTGAGCGCCGACAATCAACAGTTAAGCTTAAACCTGGAAGTACAGCGCCAGTCATTACCAGAGCCGGCTGGCACCGCGCTGCAACAGCACTATTAACCGTTGTTGTTATTGGTATGCAGCACGGTGTTAATAAGAAGGTGTGAGTTAGCCGTTAAGCCGGGTTTTGTGCTCTGTTGCCA
Source organism: Rheinheimera maricola (assembly GCF_016918075.2). Lineage (GTDB taxonomy): Bacteria > Pseudomonadota > Gammaproteobacteria > Enterobacterales > Alteromonadaceae > Alishewanella > Alishewanella maricola_A. The sequence goes on from NZ_JAERPS020000002.1 coordinate 311,825, forward strand.
GAGTGACAATCATTCCTCTAGGACTTAAGTCACCTTAAGCCTCAAGCAATCTACCCGCCCCCAACGCGGGCCGCGCCAAAGGGGGCCTATTTGATCTTGCTCCGGGTGGAGTTTACCGTGCCACGAACTGTTACCAGCCGCGCGGTGCGCTCTTACCGCACCCTTTCACCCTTACCTGATCCCGAACTTGCGAACGGGCCATCGGCGGTTTGCTCTCTGTTGCACTAGTCGTAGGCTCACGCCCCCCAGGCGTTACCTGGCACCCTGCCCTGTGGAGCCCGGACTTTCCTCCCCCTGCTTGCGCAGGCAGCGATTGTCTTGGCCAACTCACGGGCGCAATTATACTGGTTTTATTCTGTTTCACCAGACAATTGCAGTGCAACTTTATATAAGGCGTTTTTCTTACCGCCATGAATTTGTGCCGTTAACGCTGCGGCTTTTTTCACTGGCAGCTCGGTTAACAGCAATTTCAGCGTGTTAAGTTCAGCATCGCTCAGCGCGCTTTCGGCTTTAGGTGTAGGCGCTATCATCAGTACCATTTCCCCCTGGCAGCGCTGCGGATCAGCCTCTAACCAGGTGGTAATTTGCGCTGCTGTACCGTATTCCAGATGCTCAAAAGTTTTGGTTAGCTCTTTGGCCAGCACTAATTCGCGATCAGGGCCAAATACAGCAGTAACATCCTGCAGCGTATCTTTAATACGCCGGGCGGTGTCATAACAGATAATGGTGCCGACCCCAGCAGGAATGTCTGCCAACTGGTTTTGCCGCTGCTGGCTTTTCGGCAGTAAGAAGCCGATAAAATGAAATCTATCCGTCGGCAATCCCGCGGCACACAACGCCGCTATCAACGCACAAGGACCGGGGATTGGAATTACCCGCACGCCAGCTTCGCGACATTGTCGCACCAGGCTATAACCCGGATCGCTAATTAGTGGCGTACCGGCATCCGATACCAATGCGACGTGCTCTCCCAGCAAACATTTTTGAATAATGCTGGCAGCACGTTGCTTTTCGTTGTGGTCATGCAGCGCTATGGTTTTAGCATTAATACCCAGATGCGATAATAAACGCCCGGTGTGGCGGGTATCTTCTGCGGCTATCCAGTCAACTTGTGTTAACGTTGCTATTGCGCGCTGACTGATATCGTCCAAATTGCCAATTGGGGTGGCGACGACATATAAAAAACCGTTTTCTTTTGCCATTTGATGATTAATGTACGCTATTTAATTGAGCTTAACCGGCAGTCTCAGTAAGATAAGACCCATGTTTCGCTATGGTACTGTGCATTGTGACTTCCAGCAAATTAAAGCCTGTGTTATTTCTCTGTGTCGGCGGTCTGCTCTCCAGCTGCGCTCAAAGCCCGCAAAGCAGCAAAACTGTTGCACCAGCACCCAGCCCCACGCAGGTTGAAAAGCAAACCGAAACTGCCAGACAGCTTTACCCGCTGGCTGCGAATTATCAAGCGGAGCAACAGCATTATCAGCTGCTCAAAGTGGCACGCCAGGCAATTGCCGAAAAAGATTTTTTACTGGCGCTGGCAATTAGTGAAAATTTAAAACTCAGCCCGTACCCGGCAATCCGCCAACAAAATAAGCTGCCATTGCTGCAGGCTTATCTGGCCACCAAGCAGCAAACCAGTCTGCTAACATTGCTGGAAAAAACCGAACTAAGTGCTGTGGCTGCAGCAGACCGCGCCATGTTTCTTTGGCTCAGCGCACAATATCATGCCGAGCAGGGCCGTTATCTGGCGGCCAGTGAAACCCTGCTGTCGTTACAGCACTATATTGACAGCACACAACCACATAACTCGACGCTACATGACAACGATAATCACCCCGCTGGTAATCAGCAAACCTATCAACAATTACTGTGGCGTAATCTGGCGCAGCTTAGTGACAGTCAGTTAGACAGCCTGAAAGTAGAGGCCGAGCTACATCGCTCTGCCTGGCTTAACCTGGCGCAACTATCACGCCGTTATATTGGCCAGCCAGAACAACTGCAACAGGCATTTAGCGGCTGGCAACAGCGCTACAATGCGGTAGCAACCTTACAAAACTTGCCCGACTCTGTTCGGCAACTGTTTAGCTTAATACCTTATCAACCGCAAAAAATTGCCATACTGCTGCCAATGCAAGGCCGATTCCGCCAACATGCCCAAGCAATACAGTATGGTATTTTGGCGGCAGCGGGCAGCGGAAGTTCGGAATTAGTCTTTATTGACAGCGAACAAAGCACCACTGAATTGCATACCCAAGTTAGTGCGGCGCAAGCAGAATTTGTCATAGGCCCGCTGCTTAAAGAACAAGTTGACAGCGTCAGCCGCTCTGAAAACTGGACATGGCCAACATTATTTCTTAACACCATCGACAGTGGCCATACGCCTGCACCAGAGCAATTTTATTTTGCCCTGAGTATGGAAGACGAAGCCAGCCAGATGGCACAGCTGTTCCAACAGAAAAATTATCTGCACCCGGTGGTTATTAGTGCAACCAATACTACAGCCCTGCGCATGCAACAACATTTTGTCAGCCGCTGGCAGCAATTGGGCCATCAGGCACCGCTCAGTTTGCAGTTTGACAATAAAGAGCAACTTGAAGCACTGATTGGCAATTTGTTAGAAACCGACACTAGCGAAGAGCGAGTGAAGCTGATCAGTAACCTGCTGCCGCAAAAGCTGGAAGCAGAGCCGCATAGTAGGTTAGATATTGACGCTATTTATCTGTTAGCAGATCCGGTACAAACCCGACTTTTTAAGCCTTTTATCGATGTATCGGTTAGCCCAACAGCGCCTAGACTGCCTATCTACGCCAGCTCACGCAGCCACAGCACCAGCTTAAGTAGTACCGATTTACGCGACTTAAACGGCTTAACTTTTACAGAAATGCCGTGGATGCTGGATGAACAAAGCAACATGGCGTTGCGCCAGCAATACCAGCAGTTATTTTCTGACCAGGACGAAACCTTGCAGCGGCTGTTTGCCATGGGTTACGACGCCGTTAAACTGGTCGGCAGTTTGCGCCAGCAACAACAGTTGCCATCTGCGGTATTTCCTGGCCTCACCGGCCAACTGAGTTTAAACCAGAACGGCAGTATTGTGCGGCGCCTGAGCTGGGCGAGCTACCGCAATAACCGCTTATCCGCTATACAGGAACCCTAAGCAATACCATGAACACACTGGGCCAGTTATATGAACAGCTAGCACTGCAGTATCTGCAACAACAAGGCTTACAACTGGTGCAGCAGAACTACCAGTGCAAGGCCGGCGAAATTGACTTGGTGATGCGTGAACGTGACAGCCTGGTATTTGTAGAAGTAAAGTACCGCGCCAGCAGCGCCTTTGGTGGTGCAGTTGCCGCGGTAACGCCGGCCAAACAGCAAAAACTGCTGCGTGCGAGTCGCTGGTACCTGCAGCAACACCGGGCAACAGACTCACCCTGCCGGCTGGACGTACTGGCGATTGAAGGCCAGGTGCCATACCAATATAACTGGATAAAAAATGCAATTTCGCAGTAGCACATTGAGCAGGACAACCTGATGCAAGAGCATATTCGCCAGCTGTTTAGCGAAAACATCCAAACAATGATAGCGACCGGCGAGAGCCTGGCTGGTCCACTGGAAAATGCCGCCTGCGTCATTGTTAACAATCTAATCAGCGGCGGTAAAGTGTTATGTTGTGGAGACGGCGCAACTACCGTGCTGGCGAACCACTTTGCCCAGCTGTTACTGGACCAATTTGAAACCGAGCGTCCCACGCTACCAGCACTGGCCTTAGCGCCACATAACCATAGCTTACAACATTGTCATAATCAGGATTATCTGGCCCGGCAAATTAAAGCCTTGGGTCAGCATAACGACGTATTACTGGTTGTTTCGTTGACAGGTGCCGAACCAAGTCTGATTAAAGCCGTCGAAGCAGCAGTGACCAATGATATGAAGGTTATCGCACTAACCGTGGACAGCAGCGGCGAATTGTCCGGTTTGCTGAATCAGCAGGATGTCGAGCTTAAAGTACCGGTGCACCGGCCAGCACGAATTTATGAATGCTACACTTTTTTGTTGCACAGCCTGTGCGAACTAATTGATTTAACGTTGTTTCCACAACAAGGAGATTTATGAATACACTAAAGTTGCTTTGCGCCTGTACCCTGCTGGCTGTGTTGCAAGGCTGTGCTGCAGCCGTCGTGGCCGGTGGCGCCACTGCGGTTACTTCAGCCAATGACCGCCGTACGCTTGGCGCCCAAATAGATGATAAAAATGTCGTGCTAAAAGCAGTGCGGGCATTGTCTGATGACGCCGCCACTGCCGAGGGCAGTAATATCAATGTAACCAGCTACAACGGCGTATTGTTGCTTACCGGGCAAACGGCCAGCGAAGCGATACGGCAACGCGCTGAAGAGCTAACACGCAGCATAGATGGCGTGCGCAATGTACAAAATCAAATTCGCTTGGGCAACAATACCGCAATGACAACCCGCACCCGAGACGGCTGGATTTCAACCAAGGTAAAAACCCAGCTATTGGCAGACAAACAGGTAAGCGGGCTTAACATTAAAGTCGTCACCGAAAACGCCGAAGTGTTTCTGTTGGGTTTAGTTAACGAGCAAGAAGCGGCCAAAGCGGTAGACATCGCCCGCCACGTTGATGGCGTATCACGCGTGATTAAGGCGTTTGAAATCCGCAACAACTAGCTATGCCTTTTGCTGCAGCGTTCAGCACAACACTGTAACGCTGCCTAGCACTCCTGTAGCGCTTTTAGCACTTTAGAATGAAACTCGCGCTGTTTCATCACCATCATCACCACCACGGCGGCGGCCATAAACATGATCGGGTCGATAAACCAGGCCAGGGCTGATAGCGAAAAATAAATAGCGCGCAAACCGTAGTTAAAAGAATGGCCCGCCTGATCAATCACCTTAGCAGCACGGTTAGCATAGAGCTGCTGCTCGTCGCTGGTTAACTCGCGGCCATCCGGCGCGGCGCCAATCAGTACGCCGCAAAAGCCGTATTGCCGAAGTGACCAGGTAAACTGAAAAAAGGCAAACACAAAAACAAAGGTCAGCAGCAACAGTTTTAGTTGTACTGTCCCCTCGGTATAGCTGGCCCAGGGCACCAGATTCGACAGCATCAGACTAAGCTTTTCTGCCGATGTCATCGCAGTGAGTAAACCGGCCAGGATTAGCAAAGTGCTGGAAGCGAAAAAGGTCACGTTGCGCTCCAGGGTGGAAATAAGCCCGACATCAGCCATTTTGTTATCGCGCAGCAGCATTTTCTGCATCCAGTCGTTGCGCTTGCGCCGAAGCTCATACGACAAACAGCTGACCACTTTAGCGCGGCGTTTGGCAAACAGGGTGTAGCCAATCCACAGGCTGAAAAACCAAATAACAGCTATTAAATCAAGGCTGCTTGCCATCACTACTCTCCGTTGCCAGTCACTGTGTCAGCTTACGCTATATTTTTAACCGTTGCAGCCGCTGCCTGCGGTTAACCTGCTAGGCGTCTGTGGTATAAAGCAATAATGCCAGCCAGATTAAACCAAAGGTAACAATGCGCTCTGCGGCAAAAGGCTCGTGATATAACCAGACACCGAACACAAACATACAGCTGGGGCCAATATATTGAAAAAAGCCCATCGTTGATAACTGCAACCGCCGGGCGCCGGCAATAAAACATAATAATGGCACTGTGGTAACCAGGCTGGCTGCAATAAGATAACTGTTTAACTGCCAGCTGTTGTGCAACAAGTTTACCGCGCTGCTGTCAGCATATTGCCACCAGTACCACAGCGCCAGCGGCAACAATAACAGCGACTCAAAAAACAAGCCGCTAATGGCATCGACCGCCAGTTTTTTACGCATTAAACCATACACGGCAAAAGAGCCAGCCAGCGTTAAGGCGATCCACGGCAAAGAGCCAAAAGTGATCAGCTGCACCAGCACGCCGCTGCTGGCCAGCGCTACCGCAGCCCATTGCAGCTTACGCAAACGCTCGCCCAGAAAAAGCATACCCAGCAACACGTTTAATAATGGATTAATGTAGTAGCCCAAACTGGCATCCAGCATATGGTTATTATTTACCGCCCAGATAAACAAGCCCCAATTACCGCCCAGTAATAACGCGGATAGCAATAACCAGCCCAGGGTTTTCGGTTGGCGCAGTATCGCCAGCACCTTAGCGCCCTGTTTTAACGCCAGCAGCACCAGCAGCAACAACAGAAATGACCAGACAATACGGTGCACCAGAATTTCAGCCGCAGGGATAAAATTAATTTGCTTGAAATACAGTGGCGCTAACCCCCACAACGAATAGGCTGTGGCAGCAAAGATACCTCCCAACTTTTGTTCACGATTAAACGACATAATAAGCTCCACTAACGAAGCCGGCATTATACGCAGTTACGACGCCACACGCTTGGCTTGCGTGAATTTATTGTTCCGGCAGCAGGCTTTTACCAGTAGAATGGCCGCTAATTTTTTCTATTTATTGGCGTTAAGTGAACCCTGATCTACTCCCCCTGCTAAAACAAGCCTTTGGTTACAGTGAATTCCGTGACGGCCAGTTGCCGGTTATTGAAGCGGCGCTGCAAGGGCGCGACAGCTTTGTGCTTATGCCAACCGGCGGCGGTAAGTCGCTGTGTTATCAGCTGCCGGCGCTACTGTTGCCACACGTTACTATAGTGGTGTCACCACTGATGTCTTTAATGAAAGACCAGGTAGATGCACTTAAAGCCAATGGTATTGCGGCAGAATTCGTCAATAGCAGCTTAAGCCGGGAGCAGGTATTACAGGTATTTACGCAACTGCGCCGAGGAGAGTTAAAACTACTTTATGTCGCGCCAGAGCGCTTGTTGCAACCACAGTTTATTGAGCGCCTGCTCGATGTCGGTGTTAGCCTGTTTGCTATTGATGAAGCGCACTGTATTTCGCAATGGGGCCACGATTTCAGGCCGGATTATATGGCGCTGGCGCTGATCCGGCAGCGGTTTCCTGCGGTGCCGGTGATGGCCCTTACGGCAACTGCAGATGGCGCTACCCGGCAGGATATTTTGCAGCAACTGGCGTTGCAACAGGCCTATATTCATTTGGGTAGTTTCGACCGGCCCAATATCCGCTATACCGTGCAGGAAAAATTCCGCCCGGTTGAACAATTGGTTAGCTACCTGCAACAACAAGAGGGTGCCAGCGGCATTGTGTACTGTGGCTCGCGGCGAAAAGTAGACGAGCTTAGTAGCCAACTGGCACAGCGCGGCTTTAGCGTAGCTGGTTATCATGCTGGCTTGAGTAACGAAGAGCGCAACAGCATTCAAGATGCGTTTAAACGTGACGATTATCAGCTTATCGTCGCTACCGTAGCATTTGGCATGGGCGTTAACAAATCTAATATTCGTTATGTGGTTCACTTTGAGTTACCGCGCACCATTGAGGCGTATTATCAGGAAACCGGACGGGCAGGCCGGGATGGCGTAGCCGCTGAAGCCATGTTGCTGTTCGACCCGGCCGATATTGCCAAAATGAAACGCTGGTTGGATGCAGAAGAAAACCAACAGCGTGCCGAAGTAACCTGGCAACGCTTTTTAGCTATGGCCGCTTTTGCCGAAGCACAAACCTGCCGCCGCTTGGTGCTACTTAACTACTTTGGTGAAGCACGGCAAACTCGCTGCGGCAACTGCGACACGTGTCTGCAGCCGCCACAGCAATTTGATGGTACTGAGCTGGCGCAAAAAGCGCTGTCTTGTGTTTATCGGGTGGGGCAGAGTTTTGGCATGCATCATGTTATTGACGTATTGCGCGGCGGCCAGAACCAGCGCATCAGTGAGCTGGGCCACGACAAGCTATCCACCTGGGGCTTGGGTAAAGATCTCAGCCACGATTATTGGCTGAGTATTTTGCGCCAGCTGATCCATTTTGGCTTGTTGCAGCAAGATATTACTGCGCACTCGGTGCTTAAATTGCAACCGGCAGCCAAGCCCGTGTTACGCGGTGAGACTCTGCTGTCACTTGCCGTGCCGCGGTTACAAAGCAGTAAACGTGAACCAGAACGCTTAAGCAAGCAACAATATGATCGACCGCTGTTTGCCCGCCTGAAAACCCTGCGCAAACATATTGCCCAGCGCGACGACGTGCCGCCTTTTGTGGTGTTCAGCGACGCCAGCCTGATTGAAATGTGTCAGCAACTTCCCACCGACAACCGCAGCCTGTTGGCCATTTCGGGTGTTGGCCAAACCAAGCTAGCCCGTTATGGCGCAGACTTTATTAATGAAATCAGTGACTATCTGGCTGCAGACAATCAACCTCCGGCTGGCAAGCTGGCAAAATAAGCCGCAATGTTTGCTACGTCGGCATCCGATAGCCCAGCTGCCATTGGTGACATTATTGGGTTTTTACGCTCGCCATCGCGATAAGCTTTAATTGAACTTTCAAGGTATTTCACTTTTTGCCCGGCTAGATTGGGGTAATCCGGAATAATAGAAATGCCATTGCCACCGTGGCAAGCGGCACACACCGCGGCTTTGGCTTTGCCTGCTGCAATATCAGCAGCCTGAGTTGTACCTGCCAACAACAGCAATCCGATAAACACTGATCTCATATTCGCTCCATAATTATTTTGGTAATAACTAGTTATAACCTAAGCAGCTAAATGCTCAAGCCATATAAACGTCTAATAATTTTATTTCGTTCAAAACAATGACATGAGGTATTTTTTGCTGACACTCTAGCGGACACTATGCTACTGTTTATACCTAATTTTTTAACAATGGGGCGTGTTGACGTTTACTGGTTAAATTTTGCCCGCCAGGCGGCAAAGCAACCAATAAACATCCCCCTAAGCTGGCACGGAGAAAGCCGTTCGTGAGAACAAGCATGTTCTGCTTAGTGTTGTTGTATTGGCTATGTATACCGCCGGTACTTGCCTTTCATGTCACCAGCAATGAGCTGGACAGCTCTGCGTCAGCACAACAACGCCTGCAGCAAGTGTACTTTCAAGTTACTCCACTGGGCTATAGCCTGGACGACATTCTGGCAGATCCTGAAAAATATCACGCTTTTAGCTTGCTAAACCCAGCACAGCGGGTGCTATTTCGTGAGCAACAAGCAGTATGGTTTTTTGCCCGCCTACACAATACCAGCAAGTTTAAACAACAGCTTATGCTGGAGTACGACTTTCCAATGGCAGATAAAGTGGAGATTTATCAGCGCACTGAAACCAGCGGAGACATCCGGCTATTAAGTCGCTCAGGCAACGACTTCCCCTACACAGAAAGAGCACTACCCTATCGTAGCTATGTGGTGAGCCTACAACTGGCCGCAAACGAGCAGCGTGATATTTTCATCCGGGTACAGGACGCGGCCGTCATTCCCAGTGAACTAATATTGTGGCATTACAATGCGTTTATTTCACACAGTCAGGACAGTGCGCTGTTGGATGGCATACTACAAGGCATTTTACTGCTATTGGCATTTCATAATTTGGTTCAGTTTTTTCGGCTAAAAGCACGTAATCACTTATATTATAGTGGCTTTTTCATTAGCTTTGCGCTAATCATAGCCACCTTAAACGGAATGGCCTTTGCTATGCTATGGCCTGGCTACCCGGAAATAAACCAGGCCATTTTATATATTGCCGTAGGTACTGGCTTATTGTTCCTAAACATATTTATTCATCAGACACTCAAGCATCTGTACACCAGCCAGTGGCGTTGGTTTAGCCATACCAGTAGTTTTGCTGCCATGTTGTTACTGTTCAGCCCGCTATATGCCTCTGGCGAACAAAGACTGCACCTGCTTTTCCTGGCGTTGGGCTGGGTGTTAACCAGCAATATCGTTCTGGCGGTACGGTTTAGCCTGGCTGGGCAACAACAAGCCCGCGCCTTTGTATGGGCCTGCACCTTTACGCTCTGCACAGCATTGCTATTAACCCTAAGCCAGGCCGGCTATTTAAATACCGGCTTCGACTGGTTATACATGCTACAGCTGTTAATGTTGTTTAGCCTGGCGCTGGTTAGCTTTGGCTGGCAGCAGGTGGAACTAAAGCCCTAACTATATTTCAATCGCCCTATTGCTGTTATAACAGACAACTCAGTACAATGCCGGCGCGACATATCGTCGCTCCTTAACAGGCAAACCTAAATTTATATTTATTTCGTTCGGAGTCTTTATGCAACGGCTGCGTGAATTATCGCGTCGTGTTGAGGCTGTGTATGGCGAAATAGCGGAAACATTTTCAGTCTATCAACAACAGCGTGGTTTAACCTGCCGCACTGGTTGTGGTGAATGCTGTTTGCAGCCAACGATAGAAGCGACGGTACTGGAAATGCTCCCGCTGGCATTACACTTGTTTGATCAAGGTAAAGCAGAACAAACACTGACACAACTCGAAGAGTTAACAGAGCCCCAGGGCTGTTTTTTTTATCAGAAGCTGTCATTTGACGGCAAACAAGGCCAGTGCAGTGTATATCAGCAACGGCCCAGTATCTGCCGCTTGTTTGGCGCTGCAGGTTATCGTGACAAAACAGGCAAAACCTCATTGTCAGTATGTAAGGTGATTAAGACAGACCTGCCAGCCGCTTATCAGGATAGCTTAATCGCGTTGGAATCAGATCCACCGCCAATGATGATCATGGCCAAAGAGCAGGTAAACGAACTGGATTATGAACTTGGCAAGCAGCACCTGCCCATTAACGATGCCTTACAACAGGCACTGGAAAGGGTACTGTTTAAAGCCTGGTACAGTGGCATGAACGACGATCAGCAAATCGCTTAAGCTAACCATCAACACAGCAGCTGAGTCTGGTTGCTGTGTTGGTGGTTATCAAGCAGCCCGCACGAACGCGAGCAACCTGTTGTGAGTCAAGCGCCAAAAGTGCTCGCTTTTTAATGCCAATTGTTAGGTACCTTCACGTAAGGTAACTTTAATAACATATTCGAAGTTATCAACCTCAGAAGATTGCCAGAAATTAGTAAAGTTAAAAATTCTCGCTGAATCATAGCTAATTTCCAGAGCTCTCTCACCCAACCAAGCGACAGCTAAATTGTCGACCTTATCAGCCACAAAAATTGGATTTGCATCAGCGTATTTCGTACCCGGAACTACAATATAGATTTGGTGCGCAAATCCTGTTGTAGCGCCACAGTTTTTAACGACATGTATAGCCGCAGTTTTTTTCTTCAAGTCAACCGCCTGACTAATCACGTCATCGCTGCACGGATCAGCGCAAGCCGAAAGCAAAATGGATACTAGTGACAAAAACAAAACTCGCATGATCACCTAACATTTATTCAGCGGAAAAATCCGAATTTAAACACGGACTGTTCGGCCTTTGTAAACTTTGTGTTTATGACATTACAGCGGTTTTAGATTATTTACAACGGCTTATAGGTACAGCTTGATTGGTTTTAAGCCCGGCCAGTGATGTTGAAATTGCGCCGCACATTGCCAAAAGCCGCGGCCTGATTGGGCCGAACAGTTAGTATGTGCTGAAACTGGCAGCAAATAAAAAACCGGGCGGTGAAGCACACCAACCCGGTTCTATTACACACTCAACGCTAAAAACTAAGTACTTACTCTTTTACCACATCAATAAAGTACTTCAGCTCGCCGTTTACCATTTCGCGCACTAAACCGTGTACGTCGGTTTCAAAGCCTGGAAAGGCACCGTTAAAGGCGCGGGTAAACTGCAGATAGCTGATAATAATTTTATTAAAGCGCTCACCCGGTACCATCAGCGGTATGCCCGGTGGATACGGCGTAACCAGCATGGCGGTAACACGGCCTTCAATTTCATCTATCGATACCCGCTCAATTTCACGGTGCGCCATCTTGGCCCAGGCATCGGCCGGCGTCATCGCGGTTTCAATGGTCGACAAGTACATTTCGGTAGTAACTTTGGCTACGTCATACTTGCGGTAGATATTGTGAATTTGCTGACATAAATCACGCAGGCCGACTTTTTCGTAACGCGGATGCTTTTTGGCAAACTCTGGCATAATGCGCCACATTGGCTGGTTTTGATCGTAGTCGTCTTTAAACTGCTGCAGTTCGGTAACCATAGAATTCCAGCGGCCTTTGGTAATACCGATGGTAAACATGATAAAGAACGAGTACAGGCCGGTTTTCTCGATGATAATACCGTGCTCGGCAAGATACTTACTAACGATAGCCGCTGGTATACCCTGCTCATCAAACTGACCGTGCAGGTTTAAACCCGGCGTAATAATGGTGGCTTTGATTGGGTCGAGGATATTAAAGCCCGACTCGATAGCACCAAAACCATGCCAGCTGTCTTTGGCGTGCAGCGTCCAGTTGTCGCGGGTACCTAAGCCTTCCTCCGCTAATTCATCCGGGCCCCAGACACGGAACCACCAGTCGTCATCACCAAACTCAGCATCCACTTTACGCATAGCACGGCGAAAATCTATCGCTTCCATTAAGCTTTCTTCTACCAGCGCGGTGCCGCCCGGTGCCTCCATCATCGCCGCCGCTACATCGCAGCTGGCAATAATGGCGTATTGCGGGCTGGTAGAGCTGTGCATCAGGTACGACTCGTTAAAGCGGTGCGTATCCAGGTTACGGTTTTGCGCGTTTTGCACCAGAATTTGCGACGCCTGCGATAAACCGGCTAACAACTTATGCGTTGATTGGGTAGCAAATACCAGTGTGTCTTCTGAGCGCGGCCGGTCTTTACCAATAGCATGCATATTTTTGTAGAAATCATGGAAGCTGGCGTGCGGCAGCCAGGCTTCATCAAAATGCAGCGTGTCGATGGTCGAACCCAGCTCTTGTTTTATTTCTTCCACGTTATACAAAATGCCGTCGTAGGTACTTTGCGTAATAGTTAAAATGCGCGGCTTTTTATTTTTGGCGTTACGGGCAAAAGGGTTGGCTTCAATCTTCCTGGCGATAGCTTCCGGCGAGAACTCGCTTTTCGGGATCGGGCCGATAATGCCGTAGTGGTTACGGGTTGGCATTAAAAACACCGGTATAGCGCCGGTCATAATAATCGAGTGCAGTATCGACTTATGGCAGTTGCGGTCTACCACCACGATGTCGCCCGGTGCCACTACGGAGTGCCAAACCATTTTGTTGGACGTGGACGTACCGTTGGTGACAAAGAATAAGTGATCGCAGCTAAAAATACGCGCCGCGTTGGCTTCGCTTTCGGCTACCGGCCCGGTGTGGTCCAGCAGCTGACCTAATTCATCTACCGCGTTACAGACATCGGCACGCAACATGTTTTCACCAAAAAACTGGTGAAACATCTGCCCGACCGGGCTTTTTAAAAACGCCACGCCGCCGGAATGGCCGGGGCAGTGCCAGGAGTAAGAACCGTCAGAGGCGTAATCCATTAAGGCATTAAAAAACGGTGGTGCTAACGCATCGAGGTATTTTTTCGCTTCGCGGATAATGTGCTTGGCAACAAATTCCGGCGTATCTTCAAACATATGGATAAAGCCGTGCAGCTCGCGCAGTACGTCGTTTGGTACATGGCGGGTGGTACGGGTTTCACCATACAGGAAGATCGGAATATCGGCGTTGCGTTTACGTACTTCTTTAATAAAAGTACGCAGCTCAGCCAGCGCTTTGGCCACTTCTTCCGGGCTGCCGTTACCAAACTCTTCATCGTCAATCGACAAAATAAAGCAGGAGGCGCGGCTGGCCTGTTGGGCAAAGGCGCTTAAATCGACATAGCTGGTATAACCTACTACTTCAAAACCGTGGCTGCTGATGGCCTGGGCTAAGTCACGAATACCGGAGCCGGAGATATTCTCCGAGCGAAAGTCTTCATCGATAACAATAACTGGGAAACGAAAATTCATGCGATTGGTCCTTATTGGTCCATCTTTTTGCGTGCTTTCATCAAGCGCTCACGCTTGTACTTTTGCAGCGGCGTTTCAGTGTTCTTTTTATTCGGCGCAAACGGGTTTTCACCTTCACGGAATTCGATGCGAATAGGCGTACCCATCATTTGCAGGGTTTTACGGAAGTAATTCATCAGATAACGTTTATAGGAATCCGGTAAATCATCCACCTGGTTGCCGTGTATCACTACCAGCGGGGGGTTGTACCCACCGGCATGGGCGTATTTCAGTTTTACCCGACGGCCATGCACCAACGGCGGCTGGTGATCTTCCTGCGCCATTTTCATAATACGGGTTAACAAAGCGGTACTGTGGCGTTTGGTAGCAGAATCAAAGGCTTCTTCTACCGATTCAAATAAATTACCTACGCCAGAGCCGTGCAATGCGGAAATAAAATGCAGCCGGGCAAAGTCGATAAAGCCTAAGCGGCGGTCAAGCTCGCGTTTTACTTCGTCTTTAATACTGTCGTTTAAGCCATCCCATTTATTGACCGCGATAACCAGCGAGCGGCCAGAGTTAAGCACAAAACCAAGGATGCTTAAGTCCTGATCGGAAATGCCCAAACGCGCGTCCAGCACTAAAATCACCACGTTGGCATCTTCAATCGCCTGCAGGGTTTTTACTACTGAGAACTTTTCTACCATATCGTCGATTCTGCCGCGGCGACGCACACCGGCGGTATCGATTAAGGTGTAGTCGCGCTCGTTGCGCTGCATCGGAATATAAACAGAATCGCGCGTAGTGCCCGGCATATCAAACACCACAACCCGCTCCTCGCCAAGAATGCGGTTAGTTAGTGTCGATTTACCGACGTTAGGCCGGCCGACAATGGCCAGTTTAATGTGTTCGCTGCGCAGCCTTGCGGCCTCGGCGTCGGCTTCTTCTTCGGTCAGCGTCTCCAGCGCCGGGCCTTCAGCTTTATCAACTTCACCGGCCAGACGTTTTTGCTGCTCTTCGCTTAATAACGGAATAAGGGCATGGTTTAGCAGCGACGAGACGCCGCGACCATGCGCGGCAGCAATGGCGTAAACGTCACCCAGGCCTAAACTGTAAAAATCCGCTATAGCAGTGTCTGCATCCAGGCCATCGGTTTTATTAGCCACCACAAACACCTTTTTCTCCACTTTGCGGATATGTGCGGCTATGGCTTCATCGCCTACGGTTGCGCCAACACGGGCGTCAACCATAAACAGCACCACATCGGCTTCGTCAATGGCTTTTAGCGATTGCTCAGCCATTTCCACTTCAATGCCTTGTTCGTTGCCGTCGATACCACCGGTATCCACCACAATAAATTCCAGCCCTTCAAAATTAACCGAGCCGTATTTACGGTCGCGAGTCAGCCCGGGGAAGTCCGCTACCAACGCATCACGGGTGCGGGTTAAGCGGTTAAAAAGTGTCGACTTACCGACATTGGCTCGCCCTACTAGGGCAACGACAGGCAACATTATGTGAACCTCAAAAATAACAAAACAGGCCCGGTACAGGCCTGTTTAAAAACTTCAACCGCTAAACCCGGTTTAAGGCGTTTGTAATAAGACTAGCTCACCATTACGGCTTTGTACCAGTAGATGGCTACCATCTGTAACCGCTTCGGTATAAAAACCGGAGCCATCCATACTCTGACGGGCGACAAAGTCACCGCTTTCACGATTAAGCCAATGCAGATTACCCTGATTATCACCTACCACCAGGTACTCTTTATACACTGTGGCGCCAGTCAGACTGTGTTTATTCAACCCAAACTGTGACCATTTTTCGGTACCGCTGCGGCTATCTATTGCATAAATACGACCTACAGAATCAACCAGATACAAAGTATCACCGGCCGAAGACATGTTATTGAAACTGGAATATTCACGTTTCCATAGTTGCCGCCCGGTGCGCAATTCCTGCGCCACCAGTTCACCATTATAGGCGATGCTAAACACTGCTGAGCCAATTACGATAGGTGTTGCATCCACATCCACCAGCCGCGATAAGTCTGTACTGCCTTTGGGGCTGGTGACAGCTTCTTCCCAGGCTTGATAACCGCGTTCAGCAATCAAAATACCGATATGGCCGCTTCCCGAACCATACAACACTCCGCCGGCCTGAATAACAGGCTGCGCTGTGCCACGTAAGGTTAGTGCGGGCTGCTCATTTTCGAACTCCCAACGCTGTTCACCGGTATCTGGGTGCAGAGCTATCAGCGTTCCAGCTCCTGTTGCCACCACAACCAGGCCTTCACCTACCGCGGGTTTTGCTAACACTTCGCCAGTAACTTCTTTGCGCCATACCAGCTCACCATCAGCTGAAAGTGAAACGACGTCACCGTTTTCAGTGCCAAAGTACAGTCGGCCAAAACCAAAACTCAGGCCGCCAGAAATACGCGCATTATCGCCAGACCAAACATCACTGATGTCCTGCCAAAATGATCCGCCAGTAGGCTTGCGTAAATCGAACTGCCATTTACGTTTACCAGAGCTTAAGTCAAACGCTGCGACTAATCCCTCACGGCTTGCCGCATATACGGTATCGCCAGCAATAACCGGTGTCAGCTTTGACTCGTAATGTTCGACACCAGAGCCAATACTGCTATCCCACACTACTTTTGGCGTGATGCTATTTTGTACCGGCGGCAACACCAGGTCGTCTTTACTGGAACAGCCTGCCAGCACAACCGCTACCAGCAACAAGGCTTGTTTTAACTGTAATTTCACGCTTACCTCTTTACACTGCAGTGACGTGCGCCAGCTCATCCAGTTTAATTTGTAATAATTGTTGGTTCTGTCCTGCCGTCGTCAACGCTTGTTCATAAGCCGCCTTCGCCTCTGGCAGTTTATCTGCCAGCTGCAGAATATCGCCTTTGAGCTCTGCCTGCATGGAAGCAAAACTGTCTGGCATAGTGCTATTTAGTGTCGCCAATGCAGCTTCATACTCGCCCTGATCTTGTTGCAGTTTTGCCAAGCGAATGCGCGTCACGGCCAATAAAGCGGGCGTTTTGCTGTTAGTCAGCACCCAATTTAGTTGCTCGGCCGCCAGCGGATAATTTTTCGCTGAAACGGCTTCTTTAGCTGCAATTAATGCGGCTAATACTGCGTAATTAGTGTCTTCAGACGCTGCAATAAAGCCCTGTGCCTGTGCCAGCCAATCTTCACCTGTACCGGCTTCACGTTGTTGCATTAGCTCGTTGTAACGCGTTGACGCTTGCTCTGCAGTAGTGCGCTGATCGGCCTGATAAAAACGAAAACCATATAAAGCGGCTAAACCGATAACGACACCCGATACGATAGCTTTGCCGTAGTCTTGCCAAAACCGCTTTATCGCTTCAACTTGTTGCTCTTCGCTGCTGTAAATTTCCACTGTGTTACTCCGTAAATACTGCTCAGGCTAGCTGTGCGGCCAGCTCAGTTAATAAAATTATTTGTTGCGGTTTATCTTCGCGTAACCATTTAACTGTTACCGAGCCACTTGCCAACTCATCTTCACCTAAAATAAGGCCAATGGTAGCACCCGACTTATCAGCCCGTTTAACTTGTTTTTTTAAATTACCACCGCCGCAATGCAGCATAATTCGCTTATCCGGCATCACCGTGCGCAGCCTTTCGGCAACAGAAAGCGCCGCAAGTTCCGCTGCTTCACCCAGCGTCATCAGATAGATATCAGCCTGAGGCGGCAGTGCAGGTAATAAATTTAAACTTTGCAACAACAACACCAAACGCTCAAGCCCCAGTGCAAACCCTACAGCGGGTGTTGCCTTGCCGCCTAACTGCTCGACTAAGCCGTCGTAGCGACCGCCGGCACACACCGTACCTTGAGCACCCAGTTCGCTGGTTACCCATTCGAATACGGTTTTGTTGTAATAATCTAAACCGCGCACTAAGCGTGGGTTAACGCTAAATTCAATACCAGCTAGTGTTAACAGCTGCTGTAAACGCGCAAAATGTGCAGCAGAGTCTTCATCCAGATAATCTGCCAGCTGAGGCGCAGCGGCTAACATATCGGCCAGTGCCGGGTTTTTGCTGTCCAGCACGCGCAGTGGATTAGTGTACATGCGGCGCAAGCTGTCTTCGTCCAGCATGGCTTTGTGTTGCTCTAAATAGGCCACCAACGCATCGCGATAGGCCGCACGCGCATCGCTGGAACCTAACGAGTTGAGTTCCAGTTTAACGTAGGGTGTTAAGCCCAACTGCTGCCATAAACGTGCGCTCAATATAATCACTTCAGCGTCAATATCTGCCGTGGCAATGCCAAAAGCTTCAAGGCCAAATTGATGAAACTGACGGTAACGGCCCTTTTGTGGCCTCTCATGGCGAAACATCGGCCCGGTGTACCACAGCCGTTGTTCCTGGTTGTAAAGTAAGCCATGCTCGTTTCCCGCGCGCACACAACAGGCTGTGCCCTCTGGTCGCAGCGTTAAGTTGTCACCGTTGCGATCGGCAAAAGTGTACATTTCTTTTTCGACAATGTCGGTTACTTCGCCGATAGAACGTTTAAACAGCTCTGTCATTTCCACGATCGGAAAACGGATCTCGCTGTAACCATAGCTGGCAACTGTATGGCGCAATATCTGCTCAACATGCTGCCAGACCGGCGTGTCCTGTGGCAGACAATCGTTCATGCCACGAATGGCCTGAATTTGTTTCGACAAAATTAGACTTCCATTGATTGAAGTTAAAAAAGCAGCCGCGATTATAGGCGTAATGCGGGCAAACACCAAGCCCGATAGTATCCGCGGGCTACAGTTGTTTTACTGCAATTTTCTGTTGCAGGTATTCTCTTACCTGTTGTTCCAGCTGGTCAGCAACCAAAGCGTTGTCCAGCCGTAGCTTTTGCCGTTGGCCGTTAATATAAAAACCACTCTTTTTGCTGGCGCCGGCCACACCTAAATCGGAAACCAACGCCTCGCCGGGACCATTTACTACACAGCCAATCACCGATACGGTAAGCGGTTCAATGATATCTTCCAACCGCTGTTCCAATTGGTTCATGGTTTTAATCACATCAAACTCCTGCCGCGAACAACTTGGGCAAGCAATAAAATTGATACCACGTGAGCGAATGCGCAGCGATTTTAAAATATCGAAGGCGACTTTAACTTCTTCAACCGGATCGGCCGCCAAGGATATGCGCAGGGTATCGCCGATACCTTCAGCCAACAACATGCCTAATCCAATGGCAGATTTTACCGCGCCGGCTCTGGCTCCGCCGGCTTCGGTAATGCCCAAATGTAGCGGCTGTTTAATCTGCGTTGCTAACAATCTATAGGCACCCACCGCCAGAAACACATCTGAGGCTTTAACACTGACTTTAAACTGATCGAAATTAAGCCGGTCCAGAATATCAACATGCCGCATGGCGGACTCAACTAGCGCTTCGGGCGTTGGCTCACGGTATTTTTGCTGAATATCGGCTTCCAGCGAACCACCGTTTACACCAATCCTAATAGGGATATTGTGATCCCGCGCGCAATCAACTACGGCACGAATACGGTCTTCCCGGCCTATATTACCAGGGTTAATGCGCAGGCAATCTACGCCATATTCAGCCACTTTTAATGCAATACGATAGTCAAAATGAATATCGGCCACTAACGGCACTGGTGATTGCTGTTTTATCAGCTTAAACGCTTCTGCCGCTTCCATTGTTGGCACTGACACACGCACCAAATCGGCACCGGCTTTGGCAATCGCTTGAATTTGCGCCACGGTAGCGGCTACATCGGTGGTAAGCGTATTTGTCATAGATTGCACGGCAATAGGCGCATCGCCACCTATCAGTACATTACCAACGCGGATTTGCGTGCACTGACGACGTTTAATTGGATTATCTGCAAACATGCTTATTCAGACTCGGGAATGGTAAATTTAGCTACTCTGCCACCTGGAAAGGCTGACATATCAAATACTTGCTGGTTTAAACTTATCTCAACCACACTAGGGTTGCCCAGGGTAACCTCAAATGGTGCTTCGCCGCTAAGTTGCATTATATAACCGGCTTGTTTTGTACCATAAGCAACACGGTTGCCGGTAGCATCCACAACGTTTACCCAGCAACGCTGCTCGAAGCGCATTTCCAATACATCCTGCACTATGCTCTCTGCTACTGCGGTATTACTTGTTTGTTCAACAGCAACCTCAGTGGTTAAGGTAGTTGGTGTCAGATCAGTTAATATGCTGGCGGTGTTGTCTTCCTGCAAGGCGGTATCTGTTGTTACAGCCCCAGACACGGGCTCGGCTAACACGGGTTGTACTTGCGGTATATTCATCACGTTGTCAACTACGGCGTTGTCAGTAACCGCTTGTTCAAACACGACGTCGGTTGATTCGCGGGCACTTTGCCACCACCAGACAAACAATAACACCAGTAGCAGTGCGATAATTGCGTAAGTTAACCACATAAATCTATTTTCTATAGCCTGATGCGCAGCGCGGTTTGAAAAGGTACGCATTGGCTTAGATGCCGGTGTTTTGCCCTCAGACTGTCGACTCAATGCCGCCATCAGTTCCGTTTCTGGTAATTTAAGCAAGCGGCCATAGGCACGAACATAGCCACGGGAAAAGGTTTCCAGCGTTGTACCATCAAGTTGATCAAGCTCGAGTTTTTCTACCAGTTCCGCTTTTAAATTTAGCTGCAACGCCACCTGCTGAATACTCATCTGGCGTTGCTCACGCGCCTGGCGCAGCAACTGCCCAGCGCTTACTGGCTTTGCTGCTTCGTCACTCATGGTTCGATACTAGCCGGGTCAACAACAACAACCTGCTGCCCAACACGCAGCGTACTTTGCTCTGAGAGGTTATTCCAACTGAGAAACTTATCCAGCCGCACATTGTAGCGATAGGAAATACCAAACATCGTCTCTCCATCAGATACCACATGATATGGCGAGTCGGTTGTGGCCAGAGCAATCTCACTCGCGGCTCGCGCTGGGCGGGCATCATTTTGTTGCATTTGAAGCTCGGTCTCACTTACCGGTCCCAGCCAAATCTTCTGACCCGTTTTAATCACCGCTTCTGGCGTCAATTGATTCCACTGCATCAGGCGCTGCAAACGGATATTATGTTTAACTGAAATGGCATAGAGTGATTCAGCTTCCTGCACCAGATGATAAGCGGTAGCATCAGCGGAATCTGAAACGACGGCGTCGTTAACGGTGGACGGGGCAATATATGTCACCAGCTCATCGGCCGCTAGCGGCTCAATTAACGCTGGGGTGTTTACTTCAGCAACAGCAGTATCTACGGCATCAGTTTCATTTAACTCTATCGTTAAATTGGCGTCAGCCAAGCCCGCATCAGTTGACTCAGTAGCGGCTAAATCAGCACCCGTTAACTCTGCCGCAGTTAATCCTGCGTCAGTTGACTCGGTAGCGGCTATCTCAGTACCTGTTAACTCTACCGCAACTAAGTCTGTAGTGGCTGGCTGGCCACTGTCGGACATAGCAACCTCTGCATCGTGTTGCTGTCGAACTGGTACGTCTGTCTCTGGAGTAAATACGGCTTTAGCTGGCTCAGCATTAAATACTGCAGCATTCGCTAAGCTGGTGGATTCTGTGCCAGACGCAGCACGCTGTTGTTCTTCGACAGCAGTTGACGAGGTATCGGTGTCAACTGTTGGACCGGGAATTTCAACCGGCAATGGCTTATCCAACGCCGCCGCCTGGGTTGCAGCACTTGCAACGGCAGCATCCGATTTTACAAAGCTATCGGCAATTCCGGCTGTGTTATTAAATATTTTCGCTACAGCAGCTTGCTCTGGTTTTTGTTCTGGTGGTTGCGCCGGTTGTTGCTCTGAGCTGGTGGCTTTGCGCTTCACAATTTTCAATTGCGGATTAGTAACGGGTGTTGTCGGAATGTTCAACTGGGCAGTTTCATCTGGCAACACTATATTCGCCATCAAGCTGTCTTTATAGCGCTCACGTAGCAGCTCAAATTCGCTGCTCTCAAGTTTGCCTTGCATTAATAGCCGCGCTTCTGGCGTATCCATGTACAGCGTTAGTAACAATTGCTCGGCATTGCGCAGCACTTCACGGTCACCACTTTTCTCTGCAATAAGATAACTAAGCAACACAGTACGGGAAGATACCCGGCCTAAACGCTGGATCCGATCCAAATGCCGCTTTGCCGCCGGGTTGTCCCCCATGGCATACGCTAAACCTGCATGCAGAATTAACGAAGTGATTCGGGTTGCATTGTGGCTGATAGAGCTATCAAGATAGCTTTTCGCCTGATTAAAATTATCTTGCTGCAGCTTACACTGCGCCAAATTTTCATAACTTTCGGCTACGCGAATATAACCCGGCCGGCTAATCGCCTTTAGCAGTAGCTGTTCAGCCTCTTCATAACGATTTAACTGGCATAAAAAGGCGCCATAATTGTTATACGCATCGGCATAATTGCTGTCTTTGCTAATCGCGGTACGAAAATATTCTTCTGCCTGTTTGTTTTCGCCAACACTCTGATAGTAATACGCCATAGCGCTATACACTTCGGCAGAGTTTGGTGCAAAGCTACGCGCCCGCTCCAGATTATATTTTGCTTGTGAGGTGTCGCCGCGGCGCAGGTAATTCAACCCCAGCGAGATACGGGTACGAGCCGCTTCGATATTGTCAAAAGTACGATCTGAAACCGGCTTGTCACTGCCGACATAGGATTGCTCAGACACGCAACCGGTAAGCGCCACTAAACTACACAGAGCAATACTAATGAAAAATTTCTGCTTTAACACGCGCCCTTCCTTGCTTTATGGCAGCATTTTTACCGCAATAGGCTGGCCTTTTTGCTGCTTTTTAATCAGTCTTTTAGTTCTGTCTATTACATCACCAACCAGCTGGCCGCAAGCGGCATCTATATCGTCGCCGCGGGTTTTACGTACAATAACAGTAAAGCCGTATTCTTGTAAGACTTTGTTAAATCTGTCAATCCGTGAATTGCTGGAACGCTTGTACGGTGACCCCGGATAAGGGTTAAACGGGATCAGGTTTATCTTCGACGGTGTGTCTTTTAACGCCTGCGCCAGTTCATGCGCCTGTTCCATACTGTCGTTCACGCCATCCAACATCACATACTCTACTGTGACCTTGTCATTCGCCTTAGAGTTCGCAACATATCGTCTTGAGGCGGCTAAAAATTCTTCCATCGGGTATTTGCGGTTTACCGGCACCAATTCGTTACGCAGTTCGTTATTCGGTGCATGCAGTGATATCGCCAGTGCGACGTCGATTTTATCGCGTAGTAAATCCAACGCCGGTACAACGCCTGAGGTGCTTAACGTCACGCGGCGCTTAGATAAGCCAAAGCCAAAATCTTCTAGCATTAACTCCATCGCTGGCACCACGTTGTTAAGATTTAACAGCGGCTCACCCATGCCCATCATGACCACGTTAGTTACCGGTTTGTCACCGGTATCGCCATAGCTACCAATAATCTGCGCCACACGCCAGACCTGGCCAATAATTTCAGACACGCTAAGGTTGCGGTTAAAGCCCTGCTGAGCGGTGGAGCAAAAGGTACAATCCAGTGCACAGCCAACCTGCGACGACACGCACAAGGTACGGCGGTCTTTCTCCGGGATCCACACGGTTTCAACTTCCTGACCGCCACGTAAACCCATAACAAACTTGATAGTACCGTCGCTGCTATCCTGGCGGGTAACCACCACCGGCGCTTCTATCACGCAGCGAGCTTTCAGTTTTTCCCGCAATACTTTATTGATATTGCTCATCTTATCGAAATCATCGATACAGAAGTGGTAAATCCATTTCATTACCTGATCGGCACGGAACGGCTTCTCGCCCATATCAACGAAAAACTGCTGCATTTCTGCGCGCGTTAAATCAAGTAAATTAATTTTGTCATGCTGCTCAGTCATTTGCAGAGCGCTCCTTACCACAATAAACAATAACCATAAAACACTGTACCAACATGCACTAAGGGGGCTCGCTGCCCCCTTAGTCCGTTACCGTAGGCGATTAAAGCTTAACGGGTACGGGCACAAAGCTCGGCTTCAGTGAAGAAGTAAGCAATTTCACGTGCAGCAGAGGCAGAAGCGTCAGAACCGTGTACAGCGTTCTCATCGATGCTGGCAGCATAGTCGGCGCGCAAAGTACCTGCAGCGGCATCTTTCGGGTTAGTAGCACCCATGATTTCGCGGTGTTTACGCACGGCATCTTCACCTTCCAGCACTTGCACCATTACCGGGCCAGATGTCATAAATGACACTAAAGCAGCAAAGAATGGACGCGCGCTATGCTCAGCATAGAATCCTTCAGCCTGTTCTTGGCTTAAGTGTAGCATTTTGGCAGCAACGATACGTAAACCGGCAGACTCGAAACGGTTGTAAATAGCACCAATAACGTTTTTAGCTACGGCATCCGGCTTGATAATTGAAAAAGTACGTTCTAACGCCATGACAGGCTCCTGGTTAAGTTGGTTTAAATTAAATGATTAAAATTTAAGGCGGCAAATTATACGCTAGTTGTAAAAAAAAACCTATTTTTGCAGATAAAAAAGCCGCAACTTAGTGTTACGGCTTTTTATGACAAAACGGCTAATGTATTCATCAGCGTTAAAACGTCGCTACCACCTTTACACTGCCATCGACACTGCCGCTACTAATATAACCAATAGCCGTGGTATCAGCCGCTACCGCAGCTTTTACCGCCGCATCATCGGCCAGTTCTTTGGGCGGCGTACCTTTACCGGTAAACACCAATTTCGACCAATATGCCTTTAACTGTGCCGACGAACGACTTAACACTTTACTGTCAAATTCGTCCCTGCTGGCCTGTCCTTCAGCCAAGTTAAGCGGTGTCGCTTTACTGCCATCTGCGAAACTGGAAGTCCGGCCTAAAAACAACCGGTTCAGATCATCGGTAGAAACCGCATTAGCATTTCCCGGATTAACAATGACCGAAATCTCGGCGTGCACGCTTATACTTAGCGCCATCACCAACAGTGCAAATATACGTATCATCTAGTTTCTCCTTAAAATACCAGGTCAACACCAGCAACCACCAACCCTAGTCGATCATCTGTCAGCCTGTTTTTCTGCGAGGTGTATTGCAGCTTAAATGCGGCCGAAGGATGAAAGTCATATCTTAAACCTATGTTCAGCGTATCGGCTTCCCGCGCCTGGCTTTGCACTGTCGCCACAGCGCCAAAATATAACGGTGCCAGAGGTGTAGTGGCCAGATTTTGGAACGGTTGATATATCTCGGGCTTAGCATCATGCCGCTCCCACTCATGGGACACATAAGGCGTAACGCTACCAAAGCGATAACCGACAGAGATAAAATAATTGTCGCGTTTAGCAAAGAAGGTGTTGTCAACTTCTGTGCGGTTAAATTCAGCCACTATGACTAAATTTTCTCTATCAATACCAGCACCTACACCGAAGAAAGTACCCTTGTCTTTGTCAAAACCTATGCCTCTGGCTAATTCACCCTGACCATTGCTAGTTAATGCCGCCAACAGATTATTAACACTCTCATTAGCAAATACTAATGTGGCATCAGCTGTGTAATAAGCGACCCGAAAGTTGTACCAGTCACGGCTCAGTTCCCAGCTCGCACCATAAAAGCCTTCGAGCTTGCCGTCACCCAAGCCTGTGGTACCGCTATAGCCACCTATCATTGCCATAAAAGTGGAGTCAAAGCCACCTATCACATCGGTCCGATATAGTGATACGCCTTCAATATTGTTAAAACCCAGACCATAGACACTGCGTGGCACACGAGACCAGTCGTAGGCATAGCCCACGTCCATATACTCTGAGTACTTATAAAATGGCGCGCGTAAGCGACCTGCATTGATGGTGGTATTGTCGTTTAACTGATACGACAAAAAGGCCCACTCGAAGCTGATATCAAAGTCTTCATTACCCCGGCCCATCATTTGTGCTGTGACCGAGAGTTTTTCACCCAGATCAGAGCGCACCTGCAGTGCCATCAAACTCTCATTTTTAAAATCCAATTCGTCAGTATAGCCATATAGCTGCTCATCGCTGCCCATCGTCATACCAGCTTTAATTGAGGCAAAGCCGTTAATGGTTGTATCAGCGAATGCCGGAGTGACAAGCCCGGCTATCGCGAGCGCTATTAGAGATTTTTTTATCATAATTACTCCATACGTTTATCGATGTCCTGATGATCCTAGCTCAAATAGCGCAATACTCCAGCACACATTAGTCTTTTATTAAGTGAGATCAGTTATTTGCATAAAAAAACGGCCATATGGGCCGTTTTTTATATATTTGCTGGCTAATTAATGGCCTTCACTGACCATATTTACCGTGTATTTTGGGATCTCTACCACCAGATCTTCATCAGCAATACGTGCCTGACAGCCGAGGCGGGATTCTGGTTCCAAACCCCAGGCTTTATCCAGCATATCGTCTTCCAGCTCATCGCTTTCATTCAGCGAGTAAAAACCCTCACGAACAATGACATGACAGGTTGTACAAGCGCAGGATTTCTCGCAAGCATGCTCAATAGCTATACCGCTGCGTAGTGCAACATCTAATACTGTCTCACCGGTTTTGGCTGCAATAGCAGCCCCTTCCGGGCACAGTTCAGCATGGGGTAAAAATACAATTTGTGGCATCTGTTATACCTCGTCCACGTTATGGCCTGTTAACGCACTGCGCACGGATTGATCCATGCGTCGAGCGGCAAAGTCGTCAGTCAAATGGTTAGTGTGTTCAATTGCAGCTTTGATTGCTGCAATGTCATCCGCTTGTTTTACCCGGCTAAGCTCAGTCAACGCCTGCTCAATCGCTTCAAGCTCATCAATGCCAAGCAGGGCTGAGTCTGCGCGTAACGCTTGTGATACCGCTTCAAGTACACGTTCAGCTTCTACTTGTTGCTCGCGCAGCAGTCGAATTTGCATATCTTGCCGCGCATATTGCATAGAGCCTTTCAACATCGTCGCCACTTGTTCATCAGACAGGCCATACGACGGCTTTACCTGAATATTGGCTTGCACGCCGCT
This sequence comes from Rheinheimera maricola, assembly GCF_016918075.2. Lineage (GTDB taxonomy): Bacteria > Pseudomonadota > Gammaproteobacteria > Enterobacterales > Alteromonadaceae > Alishewanella > Alishewanella maricola_A. The sequence continues at coordinate 338,649 of NZ_JAERPS020000002.1, forward strand.
GGATTTTTCCTGCGCAGTAACACTTAATAAGCCATCGGCGTCAACCTGAAAAGTAACACGAACATGTGCACCACCAGCAGGCATGGCAGGGATGCCGCGTAGTTCAAATCGTGCCAGCGAACGGCAATCGTCTACCAGTTCACGCTCACCTTGCACCACATGCAGCGCCATTGCAGTCTGGCCATCTTTAAAGGTGGTAAATTCCTGCGCCCGCGCTACCGGGATCACCGTATTACGTGGAATAATTTTTTCGGTTAGCCCACCCATGGTTTCAAGGCCTAATGACAGCGGAATAACATCCAGCAACAAGGTATCGCCATCGGCTTTATTGCCCACCAACACATTGGCTTGAATGGCAGCACCAATCGCCACCACTTTATCCGGATCAATAGAGGTTAGCGGTTCGGTAGCAAAAAACGCGGCAACCTGATTGCGCACCAAAGGCACCCGGGTAGAGCCGCCCACCATTACCACTTTAACAATATCTTCGTTACTTAAGCCGGCATCTCGCAGTACCTGGCGACAGGCTCGGATAGTTTTTTTCACTAATGCCGATATCAGCTGTTCAAAATTAGTCTTATTCAGCTTGCCATCCACATCGCCCCGGGCAGTTGGCACACTAAAGCTGACGTCATCACGCTCAGTGAGTTGCTCTTTAACCTGACGGGCCAGGGTTAAGTATTGCCGCATTTGCTGATGCGACAACTCGGCTTCGCCAGTTTGCTGCTGTAAATAGTTTACGATGGCATGGTCAAAATCATCACCACCCAGCGCGGAGTCACCACCGGTGGCTAACACCTCAAACACACCACGACGCAGCCGTAAAATAGAGATATCAAAGGTGCCACCGCCCAAATCATATACGGCAATTATCCCTTCCTGGCCTGAGTCCAAACCGTAGGCCAGTGCAGCAGCCGTCGGCTCGTTCAATAAACGCATTACCGTTAAGCCGGCTAATTTAGCAGCATCTTTGGTGGCCTGACGCTGAGCATCATCAAAATAGGCTGGCACAGTAATCACCACGCCGTTTAATTCACCACCCAGGGTTTCGCTGGCAGTATTGGCCAGTGTAGCCAGAATTTCCGCTGACACTTCTACCGGATTTTTCACGCCTTGCACTGTGTCTATCGCCACTAAACCGTGCTGATCAACCAAGCGGTACGGCACCTGCTGCTTTAGCGCAGCCGTTTCCTGGTAACCTTTACCCATCAAGCGTTTTACTGACACTATAGTGTTGTCGGCATCCTCTACCGCCGCCGCCATCGCCGCATCACCTACCACTACACGGTCTGCCGTGTAACGCACCACCGATGGCAGCATATCCCGGCCTTGGCTATTTGCCAGCGTTTTGGCTTCGCCACTGCGCACGGCAGCCACCAGCGAGTTAGTGGTACCCAGATCAATGCCGGCCGCCAGCTTGTGCTGGTGCGGCGCAGCGCTTTGTCCCGGCTCTGCGATTTGTAATAACGCCATAGTGTTGTTTAGTCTTGTAGTTGCTGTTCAATCAGCTCCAGCTCTTGCTGTAGCTTAAAGAAGAATTTTAGTTTACGAATAAGGTCAGCCGCCAGCTGGTCTTGTTCGGAGGTTTCAGTTACTAATGCTGCGCCAAGTTGCTTTAACAGCGCATTTTTTTGCTGCTGCAACTGTCTGTCTATACTGTCGATCACCGCGTCAGGATCTGCGCTGTTGTCAATGTCGGCCAGTTGTTCCCGCAGTTCCATCTGCTGCATTAAAAACTGCGGATCAGTAAAGCTGCGCTGCTCGTGGCTTATTTTCAAACCACGCAGCGCCAGTAAGTGCTCTGCGCGTAATAGCGGCTGCTTTAAGCTGTGATAAGCATCATTAATGTTGGCCGTTTGCTGCACTGCCAGCAGTTTATCGCGCTCAGATCCACTGCTGTGCTGGTCCGGATGGAACTGCTTTTGCAGCTTCAGATAGCGAGAGCCAAGCTCGGTTAAATCCAGCTCGAACGTCGCCGGCAGATTAAACAGCTGAAAGTAATTCATCCGGCCCCTAGATACTTACCGTTTGCACTTAAACCGTGAAGCTTTCGCCACAACCACATTCGCCATTGACGTTAGGGTTATTAAACTGAAAACCTTCGTTAAGGCCTTCTTTGACGAAGTCCAACTGGGTACCATCGATATAAACTAGGCTTTTGCCGTCGACAATCAGTTTTAAATCATCGTGATCAAAAACCTGATCGTCATCGTTTAGCGTGTCGACAAACTCCAGTACATAAGCCAGGCCAGAACAACCAGTGGTTTTTACACCCACTCGTAAACCTATGCCTTTACCACGGTTATGCAAGAAGCTGCGTACCCGCTCAGCGGCTGCTGTGGTCATCGAAATAGCCATTTACTTAGCCCCCGTGCTTTTGCTTGTAGTCAGCAATAGCGGCTTTAATGGCATCTTCTGCCAGAATAGAGCAATGGATTTTAACCGGTGGCAACGCTAATTCTTGTGCGATGTCCGTGTTAGTGATTTGTTGTGCTTCATCCAGGCTTTTGCCTTTAACCCACTCGGTTACCAGCGAGCTTGACGCTATAGCACTGCCACAACCATAGGTTTTAAACTTGGCGTCTTCAATAATGCCCGCAGCATTCACTTTGATCTGCAATTTCATTACATCACCACAAGCGGGTGCACCCACCATACCCGTGGCAACGCTGGCGTCGTCTTTATCAAACGAGCCAACATTGCGTGGGTTTTCGTAATGATCGATTACTTTATTACTGTAAGCCATGATAGTTACCTCAATATGCAGCTGGCGCGCTTAGTGCGCGACCCAAGCTACAGTGTTTAAATCGATGCCGTCTTTGAACATATCCCAAAGCGGTGACATAGCACGCAGTTTTTCAATCGCCTGATGCACTATTTTAATTGTGTGATCAACTTGTTCTTCCGTGGTGAAACGGCCAATACTGAAGCGGATTGAGCTGTGCGCAAGTTCATCACTCATACCCAATGCACGCAGCACGTATGATGGCTCCAGGCTGGCAGAAGTGCAGGCAGAGCCTGATGATACGGCGATATCTTTTAACGCCATAATCAACGATTCACCTTCAACGTAGTTAAAGCTGATATTAGTAATGTGCGGTACGCGCTGCTCACGATTACCGTTTAAAAACACCTGTTCAATATCTTTTACGCCGTTTAATAAACGATCACGCAATATAGTAATACGTTGAATCTCACCGTGCATTTCTAGCTTGGCGATACGAAATGCCTCGCCCATAGCGACAATTTGGTGCGTAGGTAAGGTGCCTGAACGCATACCACGCTCGTGGCCGCCACCGTGCATCTGTGCTTCTAAACGAATACGTGGCTTACGGCGCACAAACAGTGCCCCTATGCCTTTTGGGCCGTAAGCTTTGTGGGCTGAAAACGACATTAAATCGACTTTCAGCGTTTGTAGGTCGATTTCAACCTTACCAGCAGCCTGTGCTGCATCAACGTGAAAAATAATACCTTTACTGCGACAAAACTCACCAATGGCGGCAATGTCTTGCACAACGCCGATCTCGTTGTTAACAAACATCACGCTGATAACCGAGGTATCAGGGCGAGTAACCGCCTCAAGCATTTCAACCGTAACTAAACCATCAGTTTGCGGCTGCAGATAGGTAACCTCATAACCTTCACGTTCCAATTGGCGCATGGTATCTAAGGTAGCTTTATGCTCGGTTTTTACCGTGATGAGGTGCTTACCTTTTTTGTGGTAAAAATCGGCAGCGCCTTTAATCGCCAGATTATTTGATTCGGTGGCACCTGAGGTGAATACAATTTCACGCGGGTCGGCATTAACCAGCTCAGCAATCTGGCTGCGGGCAATTTCTACAGCTTCTTCTGCCTGCCAGCCGAAACGATGCGAACGCGACGCCGGATTACCAAACTCGCCGTCCATGGTTAAAAATTGCATCATTTTTTCCGCTACGCGCGGGTCGACCGGGGTAGTTGCAGCGTAATCCAGATAAATAGGTAGCTTCATTATTTGCTCCGTGTTGCCTACAGCTGGCAGCTGACTTCAATATCAGTTGCCGGATTCTTTACAATGCGGCTGTTTTGCCGTTTTGCCAGGTTTTTTACGTCTTGCTGGTTTACCAGCTCGCCCAGCGTAATGCCGGTAAGAAAATCTTCAATGCGGTGGCTTAAGTCGCTCCACAAGGTATGGGTTAAACAGCGCGTACCGCTATGACAGTCAGATTTACCCTGACACCGGGTTGCATCTACCGACTCGTCTACGGCACTTATTACATCAGATACCGAAATCGCGCTTGCTTCCCGCCCCAGTTGATAACCACCACCCGGGCCGCGCACGCTGCTTACCAAGCCTTGTTTACGCAAGCGGGCAAACAATTGCTCAAGATAAGATAACGAAATACCCTGACGCGTAGAGATATCGGCCAGTGGCACAGGCCCATTGGCCGTATGTAAGGCCACATCCAGCATAGCCGTTACCGCATAGCGGCCTTTCGACGTTAATCTCATGGTTTGCTCCCCGAAAACACTGGCGCTATTTTACTTTCCTGACTGTTTTAGTCAAGTATTAATAACCTAGTGCTTTAGTCAGGTATTAAGCTATAAGGTTCCATGCGGGTGCATGGTTAAATATTCGGGTCAAAGGCCTCAACATCGCGTTTACGCTCTTGGGCTGCACGCTGTTCGGCTAGTTTAAAGTCTTCTCCTTCAATATCTACTGTAGGCATTTCGCCACAAACATTACCACCTAGTTGGTTTACACTGTGGCACAGCTCGCCTACTTTATTATCCAGAAACTGAATATGATCCAACATGCGACCAATAGCATTGGCAACCGGATCAGGGTTATCGGCCGCTACGGCATAGGCATCAAAGCCAAATTTTTGCGCCAGTTGTTTGCGTTCAGCACTTACTTCAACATCTGCTTTAGCCACGATACGGCCCGGGATACCAATCACGGTCGCACCTGCTGGTACATCTTTTACCACCACGGCATTAGAACCGATACGAGCATTTGCCCCCACTGTTAACGGGCCCAGCACCTTGGCACCGGCGCCAATTACCACGCCATTGGCCAATGTGGGGTGACGTTTACCCGGGTTCCAGCTGGTGCCGCCCAGTGTCACGCCATGATACAAGGTTACGTCGTCGCCAATCTCGGCGGTTTCACCTATCACCACGCCCATGCCGTGGTCGATAAAAAACCGCCGGCCGATTTTAGCGCCCGGATGAATTTCCACTCCAGTTAGCCAGCGCGCGATGGTACTTAAAAATCGCGCCAGCCACTTCCAGTTGGCACGCCACAATTTGTGGCTAACCCTATGCCACCAAATGGCATGCAAACCGGGATAATTGGTTAATACTTCAAAGCTGCTGCGCGCCGCTGGATCGCGCTCAAACACACTTTTAATGTCTTCTTTGATGCCCGCAAACATGCCCTACTCCTTTTCGCCCTGTGCTTTACGGCCAAAACGCTGCACTGAGGTTAAGATGCCACGCAAAATATTGTATTCCGCTTCTTCCGGCCGTGCCCGGGTAAATAGACGTTTTAACTTAGTCATTACCACACCAGGATGTTGCTTGATAATAAAACCGGTGTCGTTCAGGGTCTGTTCCAGGTGCTGATAGAAATTTAGCATTTGTTCGTTGCTAGGATAGGCGATTTCGTCTTCAGCAATGGCTGGCTGCACCTGCTGCTGTAAAAATGCCATGCGCACCTCATAGCAAACAATTTGCACCGCCATCGCCAGATTCAGTGAGCTGTATTCCGGGTTCGCCGCAATGCACACGTGATAATTACACAGCTGCAGTTCGTCATTGCTTAGCCCGCTGCTTTCACGACCAAATACCAGTGCAACCGGGTGTGTTGCCGCCTCGAGTACAGCTTGTATGCCGCACTCACGGGGCTCCAGCATAGGCCAGCTCAAGGTACGTGAGCGCGCGCTGCTACCGATCACCAGCGGGCAATCCGTAATAGCCTGTTGCAGGGTGTTGAATACTTTAGCATTAGCCAAAATATCGCTGGCGCCTGCCGACAGCGCATAAGCCTGGCCATCAGGTAGCTCTTTAGGTGCCACTAAATACAACTGAGACAGGCCCATGGTTTTCATAGCACGGGCTACCGAACCAATATTGCCGGTATGGGTTGTGCCAACGAGAATAATACGGATTTGGTCTAACATAAGGCTTCCCGCGTAAAAGGGCCGGTATTCTACCACAGGCAAATGCAATTGTTGATGAGAAAATAGCAGTCTGGCCATCTGAATAAAACAGATTAATGCGCCAAGGCAACCTGCTTTTTAAACATTGTTTTGCTACACTAGCGCCACTTTTACTACAGGGAACCACGAAGATGAAAACTATAACACTGGCAGCTGCGCTGTCTGCTCTTCTGTTAAGCCCACTGAGCTATGCCGATGATAACGCTGAAGCATTGCAAATGGCGGTTGATCATCCCAGCCGCAGTCCAGCTAATGTTGCCCGGGATCAATACCGAAACCCGGTTGCCACCTTGCAGTTTTTTGAAGTAACCCCAGCCAGCACTGTGGTAGAAATATCACCTGGCGGTGGCTGGTATACTGAAATTCTGGCACCGTTGCTGGCGGCGCACGGTACTTATTATGCCGCGCACTTCCCAGCTAACAGCGAGTCAGACTATTACCAACGCAGCCGCGCGGGTTTTGTTGAAAAGCTGGCGGCTAACCCCGTGTATAACCGTGTGCAACTAACTGAATTTGCACCAGACAATAGCGGTGCTATTGCCCCTACAGGCAGTGCCGATGTGGTGTTAACCTTCCGCAATCTGCATAACTGGTACGGCAACGGCGGTGACGCCGGCATGCTGGCCATTTTTACTGATTTTTACAAAGCGCTTAAGCCTGGTGGCATTTTGGGTGTAGTAGAACACCGCCTGCCAGCAGATAAAATGAGCGCTGACTGGAAAAAGACCGGTTACTTCCCACAAGCGCTTACCATTAGCCTGGCCGAGCAAGCGGGTTTTGTATTCGAAGCCGCAAGCGATGTAAATGCAAACCCTAACGATACTGCAGATCATCCAGGCGGTGTCTGGACTTTGCCGCCAGTACTGCGCTTAAAAGAGCAAGATAAAGACAAATATATGGCAATAGGCGAAAGCGACCGCATGACGCTGAAGTTTCGTAAGCCTTTGACTAAATAAATTTTTAGATAATTGACGGAAAGCTAAATGAACGTACTGGTAATCGGCGGCGGTGGCCGCGAGCATGCACTTGCCTGGAAAGCGGCACAGTCTCCTCTGGCAACTCAGGTTTTTGTCGCACCAGGCAATGCCGGCACTGCGCGTGAAAGCAATCTCACCAATGTCGCTGTAGCCGCAGATGATGTTGCAGCATTGCTGGCCTTCGCCAAAGCGGAAAACATTACTTTGACTATCGTTGGCCCGGAAGCACCGCTGGCCAAAGGAGTCGTCGATGCATTTCGTGCTCAAGGCCTGGCTATTTTTGGCCCCACACAGGCGGCAGCACAGCTGGAAAGCTCCAAAGCCTTTGCCAAAGACTTTTTAGCGCGGCACAACATACCTACCGCCGCTTATCAGACGTTTACAGACATTGCTCCTGCCAAAGCGTTCGCCAAAACGCTAGGTACACCGGTGGTAATTAAAGCCGACGGTTTAGCTGCAGGCAAAGGCGTTATTATTGCGCAAACACAGGACGAAGCTGACGCAGCCATCGACGATATGTTGTCGGGCAACAAGTTTGGTGATGCGGGTAGTCGTGTGGTAGTTGAAGAGTTTTTAACCGGTGAAGAAGCCTCCTTTATTGTGATGGTAGATGGCGAAACAGCGCTACCATTTGCCTCGTCGCAAGATCATAAAGCACGCGACAACGCCGATAAAGGCCCGAATACCGGCGGCATGGGTGCTTATTCACCGGCTCCGGTGGTAACGCCTGCAGTGCACGATTGGGTAATGCAGCATGTGATTTACCCCACGGTTAATGGCATGGCAAGCGAAGGCACGGTATTTACCGGCTTTTTATACGCGGGCTTAATGATAGCGCCGGATGGCAGTGCAAAGGTACTGGAATTCAACTGCCGTTTTGGTGATCCGGAAACCCAGCCAATTATGCTCAGACTGCAATCCGATTTAGTTGACCTGTGCCTGGCTGCAACCAAAGGTGCACTAGCCGATAAGCCAATCCACTTCACCCGCGACGCGGCAGTGGGAGTAGTGTTGGCGGCCGGCGGCTACCCAGACAGCTATGCCAAAGGTATGATAATCAATGGATTAGATGGCGCCGACAGCAGCTCTGCAAAAGTGTTTCATGCTGGCACCGAGCTAAAAGATGGCCAGGTTGTTACCAATGGTGGCCGTGTTCTGTGCGCCACAGCGTTGGGCAGCAATGTCACTTCAGCACAGCAAGCGGCCTATCAACTGGTAAATAAAATTAGTTGGGACGGCATGTTTTGTCGTACCGATATCGGTTATCGCGCCATTGCCCGTGAGCAAAAATAATATGTGCTATAACGGTATATCCTTAGCACTGCTGGCAGTATTAATAATTAGCTCGCCAGCAGCGGCCAGCTGCAGCACCGAATTTAGCAGTATTAATACCATTCAAGGCAGCAGTGACATTAGCCCGCTACTTGGCCAGCAGGTGAACACTCAGGGTGTAGTAACAGCAATAATTTACCCTGATAGTAAGGCTGCTGGCATTGTGCTGCGGGCACCAAACACCACTAGCCTAAACGAAGCTAACAGTTTGTTTATTGCTGATCGAGAAGCAGCGGGCATATACAGCCCAGGGCAGTTACTGCAAGTTAGCGGCACAGTGACGGAGCTGCAGCAGCTTACCAGCCTGGCGCAAATAACGGCAATAAATTTATGTGGTGATGACGCTAATACTGCAGCAATACCGCTGAGCTTGCCGTTAGCGGCCGGACTAGATTGGGAGCAATTGGAAGGTGCCTTACTTAGCATTGACCAAACACTGATCGTTAACGATACCTACAGTTTGAGCCGCTTCGGTGAAATAACGCTGGCGGATCAGCGCTTAATGGTGCCAACAGAGATTATGGCACCAGGCGAAGCCGCCGCGAAGCTTAACGATACGCAACAGCAGCGGCATATGCTGGTGCTGGACGATGGAAAATACCAACAAAACCCGCAGCCGCTGCAGGTTGGAAACATTAGTGTAAGTGCCACCAACACGGTACGAGTGGGAGATGCGGTAAGCCAAATAAAAGGCGTATTGCTGCAAGATGACCGCGGCTATCGCTTGGTACCCACAGTACAGCCGCAGTTTACACGCGCGAATCCGCGGCCGGAAAAACCTGCCAGCAAACCCACCCGCGCTTTACGTGTAGCAAGCTTTAACGTGCTGAATTATTTTAACGGCGAGGGGCAAATCCCGGCCTTTCCTACCCGACGCGGCGCAAATAGCCCGGCAGAGTTTCAGCGTCAGCAAGCAAAAACCGTAGCAGCACTAGCCGCGCTGGATGCCGATATTATTGGTTTGCTAGAAGTAGAGAACAACGGCTACAGCGTCAATGGTGCCCTGGCCGACCTGACCCGCGCGCTAAATAAAGTCGTCAGTAAACCCTATCGTTATGTGATTACCGATGAGCAACCCGGTACAGATCAAATTAAAGTCGCACTGCTATACCGGCCATCTACCGTGAATGTTGAAGGCCATGCCGCCATGCTACTTGGCCCGCCATTTGATTGGGGCAGCCGGCCGCCGCTGGCGCAAAGCTTTCGCCATCTGGCGTCTAATCAGCTCGTAACGGTAAGCATTAATCACTTTAAATCGAAAGGCAGTTGTCCAGAGGACACTAGCGATGTAAATGCCGACCAACACGATGGTCAGGCCTGCTGGAATGCATTGCGTACACAATCGGCAAAAGCGCTTAGTGATTGGCTACATAGCCAACCCACCGGCGTGGAAACCGATAAGCAGCTTATTCTTGGCGACTTGAATGCCTATCGGATGGAAGATCCGCTGCGCGCACTGGAGCAACAGCAATGGCACTATCTCAGTGCGGCCTCAGGTACAACCTATTCGTACGTCTATCGTGGCCGCAGCGGCTCACTGGATCATGTGTTGGCAAGCCCCGCGCTGGCAAAACAACTAGCGGGCATACAGCACTGGGCAATAAACGCCGATGAACCGACTTTGCTGGATTACAACACAGAATTCAAAAGCGATGCCCAACAGCAGCTGTTTTATGCCCCCTCGCCCTATCGCTCGTCGGATCACGACCCGGTGCTGGCAACCTTTCAATTCTAGGCCGACCACTGAACAGCAACCGACAGTTAACACTGTTGGTTGCTGTTCATGACTCGCCAGGGTAAATAAACAGTTGCGCCAACTTTAACTGTTGCTTTAAGGTGAGGTTCAGATAAGTCAGTGAAGCGAGCTTATGTCACATAAAAATCCTATCATTGCCATAACCGGTTCGTCGGGAGCTGGCACCACGACAACCACAACGGCGTTCCAGCATATTTTTCGCACTTTGGGTATAGACGCGGCGTTTGTTGAAGGCGATTGCTTTCACCGCTTCAGCCGGCCTGAAATGGAGGTGGCGATTCGTAAAGCAAAGGAAGCAGGTAAATATATTAGTTATTTTGGCGCTGAGGCGAATGATTTTGGTGCGCTGGAAAATTTCTTTGCCAGCTATGCTGAGAGCGGCGGCGGTAAAATACGTCATTATCTGCACACCTTTGATGAAGCCGTGCCTTACAATCAGTTACCGGGCACCTTTACACCGTGGCAAGATTTGCGCGCCAATACCGATTTATTGTTTTACGAGGGCCTGCATGGCGGCGCAGTAACCGACGAACACAATGTTGCCCAGCATGTTGATCTGCTTATCGGCATGGTACCCATTGTTAACTTAGAGTGGATCCAAAAAATTATTCGCGATACGTCTGAACGCGGCCATTCGCGTGAAGCCGTACAGGCCAGCATAGTGCGCAGCATGGATGACTACATTAACCATATTACGCCGCAGTTCTCACGCACCCATATCAATTTTCAACGCGTACCAACGGTAGACACCTCCAACCCGTTTAGCGCCAAAGATATTCCATCATTGGATGAAAGCTTTGTCGTGATCCGCTTTCGCGGCATCAAGCATGTCGATTTCCCTTATTACCTGCAAATGATTAATGGCTCTTTTATGTCTCGGGTAAATACCCTGGTCGTGCCAGGTGGCAAGATGGGCTTAGCCATGGAGCTGATTCTAACCCCGCTGGTGGAAGAGCTAATGATAAAACGGCGCCAGGCACGTGGTCAGGTTGACTGGCTGGGAACCTAACCCAGCCTGGTTACAAAACCGACAGCGCTACAATTTTCATTTTCGCTACCCCGCATGCTGCCGTTGCCTAAGCTTTACAAAACACCAATTTTCAGCCGTTTAGCGAATGTCAAGACCGCAAAGGCCAGTAAATTTACACTTTTGTTTAAATAATAACCTTTGCTTTGGCAGAAAAAATCCGTAAACTTGGCGCCCCTTACGGGTAGAGCCTTGGATTACGTGGTGCGCATAGGTCCATATCAGTTAGCGAACAAGGTAATTTGTGCTCCGATGGCCGGAGTGACTGATCACACTTTTCGTGAGCTTTGCCGCCGTTTCGGTGCAGCCTTAGCTGTGTCGGAAATGCTGTCGAGCAACCCTTTGGTATGGCAAAGCGAAAAATCACAGAATCGCATGGGCCACCGGCAGGAATCAGGTATCCGCTCGGTACAAATTGCCGGTGCAGATCCACAGCAAATGGCTGAAGCTGCGCAATACAATGTTGCTATAGGTGCCGATATTATCGACATCAACATGGGTTGCCCGGCAAAAAAAGTGAATAAAAAGCTGGCTGGCTCTGCTTTGTTGCAGTACCCGGAGTTAGTGCAGCAAATTGTGCGGGCGGTGGTCGATGCGGTTAAGGTACCGGTTACCTTGAAAATACGCACCGGCTGGGATCCTGAGCACAGAAACGGTATTCAGATAGCCCGTATTGCCCAAGACAATGGCATACAGGCACTGGCAGTACACGGCAGAACAAAAGCCTGCATGTACAAAGGTGAAGCGGAATATGACACCATCCGCGCGATTAAGCAAAGTGTGTCGATCCCGGTAATTGCCAATGGTGATATTACCGGAGCGGAAAAAGCGCGCTATGTGCTGGATTACACCGGAGCCGACGCCATTATGATTGGTCGTGCGGCCCAGGGCCGGCCATGGATTTTCCGCGAAGTGGTGCATTACCTGGCCACTGGCGACAAACTGGCGCCCCCAGGCATTGCCGAAGTGCGTCAGATCATGTTGGAGCATGTGCAGGGTTTACACCAGCTTTATGGTGAGCTCGCCGGCTCCCGCATCGCCCGCAAGCATGTGGGCTGGTATTTAGCCGAGCATGACACGCTCGGACAGTTTCGTAGTGAATTCAATGGTATTGAGTGTGCTAAGCAGCAGCTTGACGCCTTAAATGACTATTTTCATCAACTAGCAGCAACCTAACGTAAAAGAGAAAAGCAATGTTTAATTCGAACGTTACTTCGCCATTTATTACTAACGCCCACGTACAAACGCAGGAAAAGCCACAAGCTTTAAGCACTGCCGCACAAAAGGCCGTCGCTAATTACCTGCAGCAATTAAACGGTCAGGACGTTGACGACTTGTATGAACTGGTATTATCTGAATTAGAGCGTCCGTTACTGGAAGAAGTGATGAAGTATACCCGCGGTAACCAAACCCGCGCCGCTAACCTGATGGGCATCAACCGCGGTACGCTGCGTAAGAAGCTGAAGCAGTACGGCATGAGCTAAGGCTCTTGCGGGGTTCGCCCCGCCACTAAGCACCTTCGGGTGCTTTTTTATTTGTTACGCTACACTCCGAATTCTTAAAAGTTACATGAGACTCTAAGCATGACCACACTAAGACCTATCCGCCGCGCACTGCTAAGTGTGTCAGACAAAACCGGTATTGTTGAATTTGCCCGCGCGCTGGCAGCGCAGCAAGTTGATATCCTCTCTACCGGCGGTACCGCTAAACTGTTAGCCGAACAAGGCATTAAGGTTACTGAAGTATCTGATTACACCGGCCACCCGGAAATTATGGACGGCCGGGTAAAAACCCTGCACCCGAAAATTCACGGCGGTATTTTAGCCCGTCGCGGCGTAGATGAAGCGGTCATGGCTGATAACAACATCGGCCCTATCGACTTAGTAGTGGTTAACCTGTACCCGTTTGCCAGTACCGTCGCCAAACCAGGCTGCACACTGGAAGATGCGGTAGAGAATATCGACATCGGCGGCCCGACTATGGTGCGCGCGGCAGCGAAAAACCATAAAGACGTTACCATTGTGGTTAATGCCCAAGACTACAACACGGTACTAGCAGAAATGCAGGCCAACGGCGGTGCCACCACGCATGCCACCCGCTTTAGCCTGGCCATCAGCGCTTTTGAACACACCGCGCAGTACGATGGCATGATTGCCAACTACTTTGGCGCCATGTTACCGGCTTACGCTACCCCAGCAGAACCTGCTACCAAGTTCCCGCGTACCTTCAACAGCCAGTTCGTCAAGAAACAAGACTTACGCTACGGCGAAAACAGCCATCAAAGCGCCGCGTTCTATGTGCAGGATGGCGCTACTGAAGCTAGTGTTTCTACCGCCACTCAGTTACAAGGTAAGGCGTTATCGTACAACAATATCGCTGATACTGATGCTGCGCTGGAATGCGTGAAAGAATTTGCTGAACCAGCCTGCGTTATCGTTAAACACGCTAACCCGTGCGGTGTGGCGATTGGCGACTCAATTCTGGCCGCTTATAACCGCGCCTATCAGACCGACCCAACTTCGGCCTTTGGCGGCATTATCGCCTTTAACCGCGAGCTGGATGAAACCACGGCGCAAGAGATTGTCAGTCGCCAGTTTGTTGAAGTAATTATTGCACCGTCGGCTACTGCTGCTGCGGTTGCCGTAGTAGGCACTAAGCCAAATGTACGTTTGCTGGTGTGTGGCGAGTTCAGCCAAGCCGCGCCAGCGCTGGATATCAAACAGGTTAACGGCGGCATGCTGCTGCAAGACCGCGATCAGGCGAAAGTTACTGCTGCTGATTTAAAAGTCGTGACCAAGCGCCAGCCCACTGAGCAGGAATTAAAAGACTTACTGTTCTGCTGGAAGGTAGCTAAGTTTGTAAAATCTAACGCCATTGTGTACGTAAAAGACAGCATGACCATTGGTGTTGGCGCCGGCCAGATGAGCCGCGTATACAGCGCGAAAATCGCCGGTATCAAGGCTGCCGATGAGAAGCTGGAAGTAACAGGCTCAGTAATGGCCTCAGATGCGTTCTTCCCGTTTCGCGACGGTATCGACGCTGCCGCCGCTGCCGGTATTACTGCCGTAATTCAGCCGGGCGGTTCAATGCGCGACGCTGAAGTCATCGCCGCCGCCGACGAGCACGGCATGGCCATGGTGTTTACCGGCGTACGTCACTTCCGCCATTAAGCATTTGCTTTAGTTGATAAAAAGGCCGCTTTGCGGCCTTTTTACTCTCTCACCCAACCAACACTAAGCAAATAGCGGCTGCCCTGCTCTACTTTGCTTACTGCATGCTCACACAGATCGGGCCGGAAGAATTTAATACGGGAGTTCTGATAAATCGGTGCGGCGCAGATAAAATCGCCGCCTTTTTTGGCTTGTTTTAATACGATATTAAGCCGGTAATGCTTGCCACTGCTTACAGCATCTTTATGTGGTGGCACTTCGCAGCCTTGCGGAAAGCGCAGTAAGTAACAGTCGAATTTTATTGGCCAGTATGCGCCGGCCAGCAGCATTTTATCGTAACCGCTTTGCTGGCGGCCTTTTTGCCAGCGAAACAGCTGCTTTAGTATGCTCAAGACATCCGCCTAATCACAACTTTCAGGCAGCGCTGTTCAGTATCAGTTTTTCAACTACCGGCTGCTCGCCATGCTCTGCCTGCCAGGCATCGTAATTCGCCTGCAGAGTAATCCATAACCCCGCATTACTGTCTGTTGCTAGCGCAATACGCTGCGCTAAATCAGCTGAGCACGGTATATGGCCATGGCAAAAATTGCTCATAGTAGTGCGGGAAACGCCCAATGCTTTAGCTGCTTTGGTCACTGAAATACCATGCTCTTCCAGGATCTGCAGACGAAAAATCAACCCCGGATGCGTGGGACAACGCGTCATTTTTTCCATAGTATCCTCCAGATTGTTACCGGCATTACATGCGCTATTTCTGAGCGCGGATTTGCTTACCGTGATAGTCGCGATAATCTAATAACACCGCTCCATCGTCTTCCAGTTCAAACGGCACACGCCAATTGCCATTAACTTCAATTGAGTACACACCGGTACCTGAACCTACTTTTTCCGCGAATTTCGCCTGAAAAAGCGCGCGTAAATCTCTTGGTTGATGTGATGCAGCAATGGCATCGAGAATTATCGTAAGCTTCACAGCGTGTTTTTGCTGCACACCGCTATGATCGCCATGTAGAAAAAGCTTTTTAAGACCTTTGTGCTTAAAGTTCTTTATCGCCATGCTGCTCCCTCATCAATGACGAAAGTGTAAAGCATTGCTTTACACTTATCAAACCAAACGTGGAACTTACCGCGTAACTTTATCAGCAAGAAAATCCCCGCTATTGATTTGCGTTAAAGCAGAAGTATCTCGGTTATACACATACACCCAGGCAACAACACTATCACCATTATCAATTACTACACTTTGCAGCTCGCGGCGAAACTCTTGCGGCGGCGCAAAGCCGGAACCGCACTCTTCGTAATTATCCAACAACGGCAGTAGCACGTCTGGTTGCATCAGCAGGTACAACTCGCCGCTCACCTGATCTGCAATATTCGCTGAGGGTACTGCGCCGGGATAATAACTGACCAGATATAAGCACGCCTGAAAGCGCGCCATGGCAACAAAGCGCGCATGCAGTACCAGCTGTTGGTGCATGGGATGGTTGGCGTTTTGCCGTAAGGTGCCGTACACGAAAAGATAATCTGGCATAGCGGTATGTTTCAGATATTTTGCTCACTCTGCCAGTGACAGTAAATGAAAGCAAGCCACAGCTAACACCAAACAAGCTACATAAAACGCGCCGGTACCGACCATTGCAGTTCAGCCTGCGCCAAGTCTTCGCTAACGCTGATACAGCTAAGCGACGCTTTACGAATATTCACCACAGCCATTTCAGTGCTAAGTAAACGGCTAATCAGCAGCGAAAAATCCGGTTCATGGCCGACCAGCAAGGTGTGCTCTGCCAGTGTCGGCCATAATAGCTGCAATTGCGCTATGGCCTGTTCAACCGGGGTTTCCAGCGCCAGCCACGGCTGTTCAGTGGCACCGGGGAAACCGGTAGTTTTACACACTATCGCTGCGGTTTGCGCCGCCCGCGGATAAGGGCTGGTGAACACCTGCTGCACATTAAGATTATGCCGCTGCATAAAATCAGCAACGCGGCGTGCCTGCAGCCGGCCTTTTTCTATTAGGCAGCGGTCGATATCCAGCTGATTGGGCCGGATAATCTCAGCGGTGGCATGACGTAAAAAATACAGGTATTTATTCATAGCCAGTAGTTATAGCAGTGATGTAAGGCAAATTTATGACAATTTACCTTACATCTTTACGCAAAAAAATTGTTACTCTGCGTTACTTAGCTTAACTACTGGCATTAACGCAATCACGGCCATCGGCTTTGGCGCGGTATAACGCGGTATCGGCGGCGCACAACAGTGCCAGTGCGGTGCGATACTGGCCGCTAATCTCCGTCGCCACGCCCTGGCTTACGGTAACAGCCAAGGTTGAGGGCAAACCCGCATCGACAAAGCTTAACCGGCGCATGGCCTGCTGCACCTCACGTGCAACTTTTAAGGCGCTTATTTCATTATGGTTTGGCAGAATAAGCGCAAATTCTTCACCGCCGTAGCGCGCCGCCAGCTTGCCATCTACCGGCATAGCCTGCACGATGGCTCCGGCCACTTTACGCAAGCAAGCATCGCCCTGAATATGGCCATAGCGGTCGTTAAACTGTTTAAAAAAGTCGATATCGATAATGATCACGCTCAGCGGCCGGCGCGCATCGGTGCACTGCTGCCATTGCTGCTGCAGCTGTTCATCAAAACCACGGCGGTTCGCCAGCCCGGTTAGTGCATCGGTGGAGGCTTGCAGGCGCAGTTGCTCACACTCGGCCTTGTAGCGCGTTAAATCACGCATTACCAACACCAGATGTGCCTGCGGCTCAGGTAAAAACGACACTGACAGCTCAATATCTTTTATCTCGCCATCGGCGCAGCGCACGGCCATCTCCGTCGGCCCGGCCTGCAACGACAAAATACGCTTCGCCACCATATTCACCAGGCCCTCGTACTGCTGCTGGCAGCGGCTAACTAAAAACTGCGGCCACTTGCGGCCAATCAGCGGCGCACCCACACAATTTAACAGCAGCGCTGCTTTGGCATTTGCGCATTCAATCACGCCATCCGGGCTAACCACCAGTACCGCCTCGGCCAGGTACTGAATAAAGCCCCCCAGGTCCAGGCTATTGGTATTGGCGGTTTCATCCAGCCATGGGCTGTCATCGTTTAACGCATGCGGTGGTAATTGGCTGTTGCGCTGTGCAGTGTTCATTGGGCTGTCTCGCTGTGCTGACTTAACTGCTGCCAACTTTAGCGATTTATACGCGTGCGAACCTTTCGACAACCTTCTGATTTAACCAATTGATTTTAAATAATAAAAAGCCTCTAAAGAGGCTTTTCAATACAGCTTTGAGTGGTAGTTCTATTAATTTGGTGGAAAATTTTTAACTTCTGGATCAGGACTTATTACCAAAAGTGTATTAGTCGCATTGGTCAGAACAAACTGAAATTTACTGTTACCAGCCGTCTGATCGCTATCAATCATCTGCAATTGCATACCATCCGCTGAAATCGCAATACTATCGATAATGCCATCAAATGGCGTAACAAAACCGGCACCAGCAAATTTCAACCCCCTACCGGTATTATCAATCAGCTGATAAGTAATAGTCTCAGCTTCCACTACGGTAACATCGCCATCACATGGCTGCCCCGCACTATTTAAATAGCTAAAAGCCGGCTCGCCATTGAGCAGGTCAACAACCACTTGAACCAATTCTGTAGTTTGGGTGTTCGACATATTTCTTCCTTATAGTTGTAGTTAAAATTCTAAATTTACTACGCCTTGTTGCTGCAGCATAGTGACAATTCCCGATTGGCTTTCGAGTCTCCCCAAACAATCGAGTGCTTGAATATATGGAACTGTAAATTCTGGTTCTTTGTTCTTTTCGACGATATCAGAAAGTTCATTGAGCACATTTTGGCAAAGTACGAGTGCGTCTTCCAGATTGGTTTTATTCAGGGCTTTTGCTAACAACAGATAGCCGTTTGACCTCGCGGCACGGAAACGAAGATTTTCGCTGCTTTGGCTGATGAGATCCTCATACAATGCGATGGCGTGTTGGGCATAGGTTATCGTTGCTTGAGCCTCGCCTTTGGCTAATAATAGCTCCGCGGCAGTCAGCCATTGTCTGGCAAGCATTTGTCGCTCTGCCATAGCAGATAAATCTGAGCTGTCCTGTTTTAGCAACTCAACCAACTGGGCAGGGCTTTTTTTAATGTGTTGCACAGTGTTGTCAGGTGAAAACTTCAGCGACTGATAAAAAGTGTAGTATTTACTGTTGCGCCAGCGGCTGCTGTTGGGGTCTTGCTCGAGCGCCTTGTTGATAATCACAATAGAGGCATTAACATTGCTTAACGCATCTGAATATTGACCAAGAAAACCCAATAAATTAGCAGAAAGATGGTAGCTACTCACTAATATCTCTAATAAATAGAGCTCTGCGTTATCGCCTACTGCCAACATTGCACGTTGAATATCCTTATGCACAGATATCGCAGCTGTGATATCGCCTTGTGCCAGCGCGGCACTGGCCAGCCATGAGCGGGTATTGGCATTATCTGCCAGCAGCTGCTTGTTATTTGGCTGCTGTTCTTGCACCAATATTCTTAACCGCAAAGATTCTTCAAAATTCTCTCTCGCTTTATCAAACTGCTGGCGCTGCATTGCCAGCGAGCCCAATGAATTTGTGGCGTAGGACAGCTCCATAATGGCATCAAGGTTGTCCGGTGCTAGTTCATACATGCGCTGGCTGTATTGGTAATAACGCTCAAACTCGGGCTGAGTGCCCTGCCAGTCGCTGGCGTCGTAGTGTATTTGCCCCAGCCAAAAGGCATTAGCGCCAAGGGTTTTAAGTAGCTCTAAATTATCCGGCTGCTGCGCCAGTACAGTCTCTAGTTGCACTCTGGCGGCTTGTAATGCCGCTACCGCTTCGTCGGTTTTGCCGCGCGAAAAGGCTACCTCGCCCATGGCCTCCAGCGTTTGACCATGCTGCAAGCGGGCTTCGGTACTTAATGCCGAATTATCGGCGGAGTAATCAGTAAAGTATTCCAGCGCTTTATTGCTGATACCGTCGAGCAAGTCCATGCGGCCGATGCTGCGTAACTTGTCAGCAAACTCACCCACCATAAACCCCAGCAGGTTTTCTGCCGCCAACCGCTTTTGCAGCGCTTGTTGCTCGGCTTGAAAACTGCGCCCGCCCAGCGCCATAGCAGTAACAGTGAGCAGACATAACAACGTAATGGTGCCGCGGCGGGTCCAGCGTTTTAGCCGGGCTTTGGCATAGGATGCCTGAATAAACTCGGTTTCCTCGTTATCAAGCTGAAATAGCCGGTTTTGCTTCAGCAGCAAGGCTTCTTGCAGCGGTTTGCCTTCGGCCAGTAAATAGGCACTGTTATGCTGCTCGCTGCGCCAGCGCTGACTTAAATGCCTAAGCCGGCTTTTTACGCTTAAGCTGTCAAAATGCTCTGCGATCCAGGCGGTAGCCCGTGGCCAGCGCCGCAGCAGTGCTTCATGCGCGATACTAAAACACGGCTCGCCGTGTTGCAGGTGCGATACAAACAGCCGTTGCTCGACCATGGTATGCACCAGAGCACGCTCTGCATCAGTGCCAAGCTGGGCTAAGCGCGCACTTCGGCTAGTAATACTTTGCTCATCTTCACGCAGTGTTACCAGCAACGACAATACCTTTGGCAAGCTGTCTTGCTCGGCTTTACTTAAACCTTTGATCGCTTGTTCGGCGTTTTTACCAATAGCCCCCTCAATGCCACCAAGGGCGTTATACACCGACAACAGCAACTTATTATCGCTGCTACGCTGCAGGTACAGCTGCTGCAAGGTGTATTGCAACATGGGCAAGGCATCGGGGTTGCTGGCTGCTTCCTGCACCAGAATTTCATCCAGCGCCTGCGCCGTGGCCGGGTCGCTATCAAAGCTAAGCCCTGCTGCCAGCGCGGGTAAGCGGATCATTTGCAGTAAATCAGTGCGGCCGGGAGCGGCTAAGTCAAAATGCGCGCCCTTGGCCTTCCCCGCCATTAAGCTTGGGTGGTCAACCAGATCGGGGTAAAACTCGTTGCGACAGGCGCTTAGCACCAGCACCGCACCGCTGGTAGCGAATTGCTCTAGCAGCGCCACAAAATCTGTGCGTTGTTGCTCGCTAAATAACGGCGATGACAACAGCACTTCCAAGCGGTCGACAAACAGTGCAAAACGCCGAGTATGCTGGCGGCTAGTGCTAAGCAGCTTTTTACAGTGTTGTAGCAGTTGCGCCGGTTGCTGCAGTTTATCAGCCAGACTAGCAGCACTGTCACCAGCAAACACCGGCTCATCATTTAGCTCCCAATCCAGCAAGGTGCTCGCCAGGCTGTTAAACAGCTGGCCCTGGCTAACATCGGCTAAATCCATGCTGGTAAAAGACAGCACCTCAACGCCATTAAAACCGCCTGCTTGCATCAGGTTGGGCATTACACCGGCGTTGATCAGCGACGACTTACCGCTGCCGCTGGGGCCGAGCAGTAAGCAAAAATCGCGGCCAAATTTAATTTGTTGCGCGATGCGGCCAAGCAGAGTATCAATTTGCGCACCACGACCAAAAAATACGCTGGCATAACGGGCATCGTAAGCTTGCAGGCCGGGAAAAGGTGAGCCCTGCTGCCAACTATGCTCCGCCACACTTTGCTGTTGCCCCAGTGGAAAACGTACTTCGGCTAGCGTGCGGTAACCGCGCTTACGGATAGTTTCAATGTAGGTTGGGTTAGTCGCGCTGTCACCCAGTGCTTTACGCAGCTGGGTAATGGTTTTATGCAGCGGATTATCACCGGTAGCGATACCAGGCCAGCACTGACTAACAATATCGTCACTGCTTAGCACCTCACCGGCGTGGCGGCATAGCAACAGCAGCACATCCATGGCTTTGGGCTCAAGCTGCTGCACCTGCTTACCCTGGCGCAACGTGTTAGCCGCAGGGGCAACTTGCCAGTCGCCGAAAAAGAAAGAATCGCTCATAGTGGCTTGTATTTATTCATTTGTTGCACAACATAACATGCCGAAACGCTTTAGTTTAGTCTGACATTACGCGGCTAATGCAACAACCGGCTAACTTTGCTAGGCTTAAAGCGACAAAACTGGAGGAAACTGACTATGGCACAATGGCTTAGCGGTATCGTTACCGAAAACCAGCACTGGCATGCTAACTTGTTCAGCTTAAAAGTGAAAACGCCGGCATTTAATTTTACCGCCGGCCAGTTTGTCCGGTTGGCATTAAATACTACCGACGGCCGCTTGCAACGTGCTTATTCGCTAGTCAATAGCCCGGGCAGCGCCGAGCAGGAGTTTTTAGTTAGCACGGTGGCAGAAGGCAAACTATCGCCGTTATTGCAGCAACTAAAAATGGGCGATGCTGTAGAGATAAGCCAACCGGCATCGGGTTTTTTTGTCCTGGACGAAGTGCCAGCTGGGGATAATTTGTGGTTAATCTCTAGCGGCACCGGTATTGGACCCTATCTGTCGATGCTGGGTACGCATCAACTTTGGCAGCGCTTTGCACATATTATCCTGATACACAGCGTGCGCACCGTAGCCGATTTAGCCTACCGCGAATTTATCGCCAATTGTCAGCATCAGTACCCCGGCCAATTGCATTATCAACCAATAGTTACCCGCGAAGCGCATAGCGGAGCCCTTGATAAACGTTTGCCAGAGTTGATATACAGCGGCGAGTTGCAAAGCGCCTGCCAGCAAAACATCAGCAACCGCTCACAGGTAATGCTATGCGGCAACCCCGAGATGATTAAAGATACCAAAGTGGCGCTGGAGAGCTTGGGGCTGACAAAGAACCTACGCCGAACACCGGGCAATATCACCGTAGAGCAGTATTGGTAGCACTCTGCGACGATTTTGAGTTAAAAAATGCCTGCCAGTGAGCGCAGCAACCCCTGATGTAAGGGTAACTCGGCGTCTTGCCAGCTAAGGTTGGCTTTGTTGGCAAAACTCACTACCCGTACCTGATATTTGCGCATATCCGTATCGCGTTGCCACAACTGTTGAAAAGCACCGCTGTCACCTTGCAACAACTGATGCTCGCTGTATTCTTGCACTTTTTCTTCGCTATCAGGCGCAATGCGCTCGGCGATTTGAATATCAGTCAGCATAGTGTAGTACTTATCTTGCACTAGCTGATTACCAATATATTCGGCGCCGGCAAAGGCGGCCAGCACCACCAGGGCGCGGGCGATGTCTTTACCATCCAGATGAGTACCTATTGATGTATCGACAAATACTGCGGTGTTGCGCTGGTAACGATCATTGCGCTGCTCTGGTGTTTCCGGCTCTGGCGGCGGGGCCATGCCGGGGTGCAATAGTGCATGCACTTCCTGCTCTGTCATACCGTATTCACCAGCCAGCACTACATCTGGCCGCTCTTTTAACACGGTACGAACATTTACCTGCAACCAATACTGCGCCTGCAATGGTGAGTTTACCAATTGATAGCCACGTTGCAGCATAAACTGCCGAACGTCGTCATTTAATGGTAACTGATACTCTGCCGTGGTATTGCGAATATCAACAAAAATGGTGCGCTGCTCTGGTTCAACCGGATCCAGATACACCGTTTGACTCATCCTGGTTTGCACATCTAAATTGCGTTTTGCCACTGACGTGTGCATCGCAGTACAGCCACTTAGCAGAAACAGCGCAACCAACAACCACCATCGCATTTAAAACAGTCCCGCCAGGGCCCGCACCATACCTTGCGTTAACTCAGGCTCAGCTTCAGGCCACTTTAAATTAGCCTGATTAGCAAAGCTGACGACCCGCGTTTGATACTTGCGCATGTCACTCTGGCGCTGATAATTTGACGTCGTGCTGCCACTATCGCCCTGGACTAATTGATGTTGCGAGCTCTCGCTCACGGTGCCATCGAAGCGTTCCATAATCTGAATATCGGTAATGACACTGTAGTACACGTCTTCTACCATAGCATCGACCACTGTACCCACAACTGCACCACCCACTGCGGCGCCAATTGCTGCACCACCAGAGCTACCGCCCGTTGCACGGTGCAAGGCATAACCCGATACAGCGCCACCTGCCATACCCGGACCGGCAGCAAGCGCGCCACTGGTGCCGCGCGCATTGCTACGCCCTACCTGCAATACGTTCGCTTGCAACCAGTAGTTCGCCCGTTTGGGGCTATCAATAACCTGGTAGCCACGAGCCTGCAAACTTTGAATGACCTGAGGCTTAAGATCAAACTCTGGTTTATCTGACGTGTTGCGAATATCCACAAATACCGTACGTTGCTCTGGCTCTACCGGGTCAAGAAAAATAGAGCTACTCATCTTAGTTTGCACGTCTAAATTGCGCTTGGCCACTGCAGTATGCAGCGCACCACAACCGGTTAAACCTAAGGTGGATATCACCAGCGTACAGAGTAATAAGCTTTTCATCAGGCGTCCTTTAGATGGTTAAATTGACACATTTCTGTTTCAATAAAGTAAACTCATAGAACTGAATTTTAAATGAATGATACCGCCCAGTTTAGAGTAAAACTGCCCCTAACCGCGCTTGATATTGTAAGTAAAGATGAACATCCTTAGTCAAGTTACCGCGACATGTGGTTTTACCTTTACTTTTCCTGCGTAACCGTTACAATACGCGACGCTCTTTTGACCGAAATTTACACAGCTCTTTTCAAAATAAGGTAATTGCTATGCATCCGATGTTAAACATCGCGGTTCGCGCTGCCCGTAGCGCGGGTAACGTGATCGCTCGTGCCTGTGGCCAGTTAGATATGGTTCAGAAAGAACAAAAAGGCACTAACGACTTTGTTACCAACGTAGACAAAGAAGCTGAACATGCCATTGTTCAGGTGTTGAAAAAATCGTTCCCGACTCACGGTATTGTCGGCGAAGAGCATGGTGATTACGGCAACAGTGACAGCGAGTTTCAATGGATCATTGACCCGCTGGACGGCACCACTAACTTTATTAAAGGCATTCCGCACTTTGCGGTGTCTATCGCGTTAAAACACCAGGGTAAATTAGACCAGGCAGTGATCTTTGATCCACTGCGCGGCGAGCTATTTACCGCATCACGCGGCCGTGGCGCTCAATTAAACGGCACCCGCATTCGCGTTACTAACCTGGCGGATATGCAAGGCACTATTTTAGCCACTGGTTTTCCGTTTAAAAACAAAACCCATTTACCAGCGCACAGCGCCATGTTAAGCAGCTTGTTGGCCGATGCCGCCGATATTCGCCGCACCGGTTCAGCCGCGCTGGACTTGGCCTATGTGGCAGCGGGCCGCTTTGACGGCTTTTTCGAAATTGGCTTAAAACCCTGGGACATTGCTGCAGGCGAGCTTATCGTACGCGAAGCCGGTGGCCTGGTATGTGACTTTGTTGGCGGCAATAACCAGATGCGCAGTGGTAACATAGTGGCAGCAAGCCCGAAAGTATTAGCCGCGATGCTAAAAGGTATTCGGCCACATTTAACTGAAACCTTATCACGATAAATACTAAAGGCCCTGAACAAAGTTCAGGGCCTTTTATTACTTCGGCACATCCACCGGTAGTTTGCGTTCGCACCACTCCCGGTAGCCGCCAATTAAACTAAACACATTTTGATAACCCATTAGCTGCAACGTTTGCGCTGATAGCGCCGAGCGGTAACCACCACCACAATACAGCACAATTTTCTGTTTCTTATCTGCTACAGTCTGCTCAATATCACGTTCAATAATGCCTTTACCCAGATGCATTGCCTCCGGCAAATGGCCTTGCACCCACTCGTGGTCTTCGCGAATATCCAGCAACACATAAGGCTGATTGTGTTCAAGCAGCTCGGTAATGCCAATCTCGTTGATCTGGGCTTTGGCTTGCTCTACCAGAGCCACAAAAGCCGGCGCATGTTGTTTGCTCATTGTTGCGCTCCTACCTACTCATAAAAAAATGCCAGTCAGTGACTGGCATTTTTAGCATCTTTAACCGTGCAATTACAGCAATGCGTCGGTATTTTCGCCTTCTTTCTCTATTGGCGGCGGTGGCAGCATGTCTTCACGGCTAATGCCAAGAATCTCTGCAATCGCACTGGCAACATAGACAGACGAGTAAGTACCGATGGCAATACCAAATAATAAGGCAGTGGCAAAACCATGAATTAACGCGCCACCCATATAAAACAGCACGACCAATACCAACACCGTGGTTAATGAGGTAATGACTGTACGGTTTAAGGTTGACGTAATCGCATCGTTAATGGTGTCGTCAACGCTGGTATCGCGCAGCTTACGAAAGCTCTCACGAATACGGTCAAACACCACTATGGTATCGTTGATGGAGTAACCAATCAGCGCCAGTATCGCCGCCAGCACGGTTAAATCAAACTCCAGCCCCAGCACAGAGAACAAGCCCATGGTTAAGGTAACGTCATGAAATAATGCCATAACTGCCCCCACCGATAAGCGCCATTCAAAGCGCATGGTGACGTAGAGCAAAATACCAATCAGCGCCACCAGCATCGCCAGGCCGCCGTCTTCTTTAAGCTCTTCGCCCACGCTGGGGCCAACAAATTCGATACGACGCATGGTGACAGGCTCAGTTTGAGCACTGTTAAGTGTTTTGATCACATTGTCACCCAAGACAGACTGATCGATATCAGTGCGCAGTGGAATGCGAATTAGCACATCACGGCTGGTACCAAACAATTGCACTACAGCGTCACCGTAACCAGCTGTGGTCAGTGTTTGTCTTACCGCCGGCAAATCTGCCGGTTGAGCAAAACCCACTTCAATAACGGTACCACCGGTAAAATCCAGGCCCCAGTTAATGCCCTTGGTCGCAAACGAGACAAAAGAGCCAAGAATGAGTAAACAAGACAACACTATGGCTGGCCATTTTAACCGCATAAAATTAAGCGGCTGACTAAAGTAAAATATTCTCATGCCGTACTCCTTATATCGGCAGTGACTGCACGCGGCGGCCACCCCAAACTAAATTTACGATTAAGCGAGTACCCACAACTGCGGTAAAAATCGAGGTTAAAATCCCTATAGCCAGCGTTACTGCGAAACCTTTAACCGGGCCAGTACCGATACCAAACAGGATGAGTGCGACTAACAACGTCGTAAAATTGGAGTCGGCAATAGTAGCAAAAGCGCGATCGTAACCATGATGAATGGCTTGCTGCACCGAGCGACCATCAGCCAATTCTTCGCGGATCCGTTCGAATATGAGCACGTTGGCATCCACCGCCATACCCACAGTGAGCACGATACCGGCCATACCGGGTAACGTTAAGGTAGCGCCTGGTATCATCGACATAACGCCAACAATCAACACCAGATTCACCACCAGCGCCAGATTCGCCACCAAGCCAAAAGCTTTGTAGTAAATCACCATAAATACCAGCACGGCAACCATGCCCCACTGTATCGCGGTTACACCTAAGTCGATGTTTTCTTTACCCAGGCTTGGGCCTATAGTGCGCTCTTCAATAATCTGAATAGGCGCTATCAAAGCACCGGCACGCAACAATGTCGCCAGGTTTTGCGCTTCTCCTGGTGAGCTGATACCTGTGATACGAAAATCGCGGCCTAAGCGAGCCTGGATAGTCGCGTCGTTGATCACTTCCTGCTGCTTAATCAGCACTGGATTACCATCGGCACCTATTTCAGTGCCCGGCTTGTACTCAATAAATACCGACGCCATGCGACGGCCAATGCTGTCGCGCGTTGCGGCAGAGAGCATATTGCCGCCCTTAGCATCCAGCTTAATATTAACCTGCGGCCGGCTGTACTCATCAAAACCTGAACTGGCACCGGTAATGTGCTCACCGGTTAACATAACGCGTTTTTCCAGCAGTACCGGGCGACCGTCTCGGCTATAATACAACTCGGCGTTGGGTGGCACGCGGCCATCCAGTGCAGCGCTGATATCACCCTCGTCATCAACCAGACGAAACTCCAGTGAAGCGGTGGCACCTAAAATTTCCTTGGCCTGCGCCGTATCTTGTACACCTGGTAATTGCACCACGATACGGTCTGCACCCTGGCGTTGCACCAGCGGCTCTGCTACGCCTATTTCATTTACCCGGTTACGGATAATGGTAATGTTCTGTTCCAGTGCATATTCACGGATTTCCTTCAGGCGAATATCACTGATGCTAACCAGTAGTGTTAATTCATCAGCACCGGCAGTAAATATCAGCTCACGATCACGCTGCTTTAATGCAGCTTCGGCAGCGGCAACATCTTCAACATTGCGCAGGCTCAATTGCACCTGGCTGCGGGCTAGATCGACCTGAACGCTGCGATAACGGATTTTTTCTTCACGTAAGTCGGTACGGAAGGTTTGCACCATGTCATTGAGGTTTTTATCCAGCGCGGCTTTCATATCTACCGCCATCAGAAAATGCACACCACCACGTAAATCCAAACCCAGCTTCATTGGCGATGCACCAATAGCAGCCAGCCAGTCCGGCGTCGCCGGAGCAAGGTTTAAGGCGGTAATATAATTGCCACCCAGTTGCTGATTTGCAATTTCACGCGCCTGCAGCTGATCTTCGGTGCTGTTAAAGCGCGCCAGGATCTGGCCGTTTTCCAGCACAACTGATTTTGCGGCGATATTAGCATCGCTAAAACTACGCTCCAGCTGGGCACGGGTTACTTCTTCTACTTTACCACCGCGGGTTGCGCTGATGTTCAGTGCCGGATCTTCCGGATACAAATTAGGCAACGCATACAACAACGCAACCAGCAACATGCCGATAACAACGATGTAGCGCCACAAAGGGTTTTGATTTAACACCAGTTTATCCTTTCTTCCAGCTTACAGTGACTTCAGCGTGCCTTTTGGCAGTACTGCGCTAATTGCAGCTTTTTGCACAGTAACTTCTGTGCTGTCATTTAGGGCAATTACCACGAAATCTTTGTCTTCAGCAATTTTGCTGATGCGGCCGACTAAACCACCCTGAGTTAATACTTCGTCGCCTTTTGCCAGCGCTGACATCAGGTTGCGGTGATCTTTTACCCGCTTAGCTTGTGGCCGGTAGATCAGGAAATAGAAAATCAGGCCAAACGCGACCAGCATAATGATTAAATCCCAACCGCCGCCCTGAGCTGGCTGGCTGGCAACATCGGCATAGGCGTTGCTAATAAATAAACTCATTTGTGTCCCCTTAATTATATTAATGTTGTTCTGTGGTCGCAGCGGCCGCATCTAATGGCGGTACTGTCATATCGCGTTTTGCGTAAAACTGTTCAACAAACTGTGTCAAGTTACCAGCGGCTATCGCCCCGCGCAATCCTTGCATCAGTTTCTGGTAATGATGCAGGTTATGCATGGTATTAAGCCGTGCGCCCTGGATTTCATTGCAACGGTCCAAATGATGTAGATATGCACGGGAATAATTTTTACAAGTGTAACAGTCGCATTCTGCGTCTAACGGGCCAATATCGTCTTTGTATTTGGCGTTGCGAATTTTTACCACCCCGTTACTGACAAACAAATGACCGTTGCGGGCATTGCGGGTGGGCATCACACAGTCAAACATATCAATGCCACGGCGCACCGCTTCAACGATGTCTTCCGGCTTACCGACGCCCATTAAATAGCGCGGTTTATTGATGGGCATTTTATCAGTGGTGTGGTTTAAAATGCGGATCATGTCTGCTTTTGGCTCACCAACTGATAAACCGCCAATGGCGTAGCCGTCAAAGCCAATATCTTCCAGCCCTGTAAGTGACACATCACGTAGATTGGGGTACATGCCGCCCTGAATAATACCAAACAATGCCGACGGGTTGTCGCCATGCGCGTCTTTACTGCGTTTGGCCCAACGCAGCGACATTTCCATCGACTTTTTCGCTTCTTGCTCAGTGGCCGGATACGGCGTGCACTCGTCGAAGATCATTACGATATCCGAGCCTAAATCACGCTGTACTTCCATCGAGCGCTCTGGCGTTAGCATAATGCGCTCGCCGTTTAATGGAGAACGAAATTTAACACCTTCTTCGGTAATTTTACGCAGCTCGCCCAAACTGAACACCTGAAAGCCGCCTGAGTCAGTCAGAATAGGCTTGTGCCAGTGCATAAAGTCGTGCAAATCACCGTGTTTTTTGATGATTTCGGTACCCGGGCGTAGCATCAGGTGAAACGTATTGCCCAAACAAATTTGTGCGCCGGTGGCATCCAACTCTTCTGGTGTCATGCCTTTTACGGTGCCGTAGGTGCCTACCGGCATAAAGGCCGGTGTTTCTACCACGCCACGGTCAAAGATCAGCCGGCCGCGGCGGGCCTTGCCATCTGTGGTATCTAATTCAAATTTCATTTCTATCCTCATATGCCGGAAAAACAGTCCGGCTTTTTTGCGCCGCCGATTATAGCAGCTTAAGCGCTATAAGCTAAACGACTATGAATTCGTCTTACCAGGTGCAAAAGCAGGTGCCGGGAAATTCTTATTTCGCCGTCTTCAACAGCACGTCCCTGTGCTGTCTCAGCCTGCGCGGCATCCCTGCCGCTGCTGCATAAGAACACCCGGCCCCAGCTTAGTCGACGCCGTGTTAGAGTTTCCCTGCCGCAGCGCCGTTATCCAAACATAAAGTTAACGAATAAACATCGCATCACCATAGGAGTAAAAGCGGTACTGCTCTGCTATCGCCGTTTTGTAGGCATGCATTACATGTTCGCGGCTACTGAACGCTGATACCAGCATAATTAACGTAGATTCTGGTAAATGGAAGTTAGTGATAAGTGCATCAATAACGTTAAATTTATAGCCCGGATAGATAAAAATCTGCGTATCGCCGTTATAGGCCACCAGGTTACCACCGCCCTGCTGCGCCGCCGACTCCAGCGAGCGCACTGAGGTTGTACCTACAGCCACCACACGGTTACCGCGCGCTTTGCAGGCAGCAACCGCATCAACTACTTGTTGCGGCACCTCGATATACTCGGCGTGCATCTTGTGCTCCAGCACGTTATCTACCCGCACGGGTTGAAAAGTACCTGCGCCAACGTGCAACGTTACGTAGGCAAATTCAACACCCTTATGTTTCAGCTTATCTAACAGCGGCTGATCAAAATGTAAACCCGCAGTGGGTGCTGCCACGGCGCCCGGTTTTTCACTATAAACGGTCTGATAACGTGCTTTATCTTCTTCGGTATCCGGTCGGTCAATATAAGGTGGCAGTGGCATATGGCCCAAGCGTTCCAGCATATGCAGTACCGTTTCATCACCTAATACTTCAAGCTCGAACAGCTCATCATGACGCTGATTCATTCGCACTTCGGCGGCGTTTTCAAGCAGCAAAATACTACCGGGCTTGGGCGATTTACTAGCACGCACATGGGCGAGAAAACGCTTGTCATCCAACATGCGCTCTACCAGTACCTCGACCTTACCACCAGAAATTTTCTGACCGAATAACCGCGCGGGGATTACTTTGGTGTTATTAAACACCAGTAAATCGCCGGGCTGAAAAAAGTCAGCTAAGTCTTTAAAAATATGATGTTGTAACTCACCACTGTGCTTGTCCATCGCCAATAGGCGGCTGGATGAACGCTCAGTTTTGGGGAAACGGGCGATAAGCTGTTCCGGCAGCTCGAATGAAAAGTCTTTAACTTGCATGCTGTTTATTGACATAGATATTTCCTTGGCTTTACCGACCAGAGGGCACGGCTAAAAAAACAGCGCGCATTTTAGCAGACACAAAACATTATTGGCACTTGTTTGCCAGTACCTCAGCAATCAAATCGGCCATAAAACGATAACTCCGTGCTTTAGTGGATGTGGGACGCCATGCCACGCCGATATCACGGTACGCTGCCGCATTACCCGGTGATTGTGCCAACAGCTCAGTGCCGTCCAATAAACCACTGTTAATCGCCATTTGCGGCATAAAGGTCACACCCAGCTTGTTGTTAACCATTTGCGTTAGCGTGTGCAGGCTGGTGGCAAAAAAAGGATTCACTTTACGGCTGTCTTCCAGCTCACAGGCTTTTACTGCATGGTTGGTTAAGCAGTGTTCTCGCTCAAGTAGAAAAATACTCTCGTCCGGCCACTGACTAATATCCTGGTTAAAACCCCGGTCCAGCCAGTCTTTATGCAGTACCAGTTTAAACGCGTCCTGGGCCAATACTTCGGTATGAAAAGCGCCAGTCTCATAAGGTAGTGCCAGCAGTACCATGTCAAGCCGGCCTTCGGCCAGCGCATGTAAGGAGTTATCCGAGGTGTCTTCACGTAGTAATAGCTGTAGCTCGGGAAAACGTTCACGGCATAGCGTCATCACTTCGCTAAGCACAAAAGGCGCAATAGTGGGAATACAACCTAAGCGAAATGGTCCAGCCATGGGTTTGCCCTGACATTTGGCAAACTCGGTTAGCTCTTCACACTGCTCGATAATATATCTTGACTGGCGTACTACATCTTCACCCAGTGGAGTAAAAATAAAGGTTTTATGATCACGCTCTAGCAGCTGCGCGTTCATAGTTTCTTCCAAATTAGCGATAGCAGCACTTAATGTCGATTGGCCGATATAACACGCCTCAGCCGCACGGCCGAAATGTTGATGCTCGTGCAATGCCAACAGATACTGCAACTGCTTAATGCTGGGCAAACGCTTCATTATTATTTCCGATTAGTTTATGCAAAATAATACAATTTAGATGATAACAATGTAAGCGCCGCCGTCTTGGTTTGCAAGCTGCAAACCAATAAAAAGGCCTCCGTGTTGGAGGCCTTTTTTGCAGGGACAAAGCTATTAGATACTGAATATCGCCTTTAAAATAAAGAAGAATATTATTGCTAAACCCGCACCTACCGGCAGCGTAATAATCCATGAAATGAAAATATTACGCACCACACCTAAATTCAGCGCGGCGATACCGCGCGCCAAACCAACGCCCAGAACCGCACCAACCAGAGTTTGGGTGGTTGAAATAGGCAAACCGGCACCAGAGGCAATAACCACAGTTGAAGCTGCCGAAAGCTCAGCAGCAAAACCGCGACTTGGGGTTAAATGGGTAATGGCAGTACCTACTGTTTTAATCACTCGAGCGCCCAATGTGGCTAAGCCAACTACAATACCAATAGCACCCAGCGGCAGTATCCACCAGGCCAATGACGTCTTGCTAGCTATTTCACCGCCACTGCTTACTACACTTACAACCGCAGCCAATGGCCCTATCGCATTCGCCACATCATTGGAGCCATGCGCAAACGCCATACAACAGGCAGTGGTGATCATTAACACACCGAAAATACGTTCAACGTTATTGAACTGCATTTTTTTGTCAGCTGCCGGGTCGAACTTAAGCTTGCTGATCACTACCTTACCAATTACACCAATCACGACAGCGATGGCAATAGACAGGTAGTAGCCCTCTGCGGTGCTTATATGCAGACCAACGTGTTTCAGGCCTTTTTGTACAGTAACCAGTGTCATAACGAAGGCGGCAAACGCCATGTAAAACGGCACATATTTTTTCGCATTCGCCAACGGGTTGTCAGTATCAAAAATTAATCGCTGTGCGCTCATAAAAAACATATAGGCCAGCACACCGGCCAGCATAGGTGTGACAATCCAGCTACCGACTATGCCACCCACTTTATCCCAGTGCACCGCGTCCATACCAACACCTACCGCGGCGAAACCAATAATGGCGCCAACAATAGAGTGGGTAGTAGACACCGGCCAGCCAAAATATGACGCCACAATTAGCCAGGTAGCGGCAGCCAGCAGCGCCGCAATCATGCCGTAGGCCATGAGTTCTGGTGCATCAACAAAGAAGCTGGCATCGGTAATGCCGCCACGAATAGTTGAGGTAACCGAGCCACCCGCCAAATAGGCACCGGCAAACTCAAAAATGGCAGCAATAAATATGGCTTGCTTAATAGTCAGGGCTTTAGAGCCAACAGACGTACCCATCGCATTGGCCACATCATTAGCACCGACACCATAAGCCATCATAAAACCGAATACGGCTGCAATAATAATCAGTATCAAACCGTATGATTGAATAATATCCATCAGGAATACCTTTTCGTTAGCGCGCTAACATAATTTCAAGACGTGAACCCACTTTCAGTGCAACATCGGCAAGATCGCCAACCCACTCCAGTGTGCGGTACAAGAACATGACATCGATAGGATTAAGCTCTTGCTCAGCCATACGCAGGGCTTTACGTAGCTTGATCTGCATATCATCTGTATCGTTTTCGATAATATCCAGCTGTTCGACCATTTTAATCACCAGATCTACTTCCCGACCGCGGAATCCGGTCTCCAGCAGTTCATCCAGTTCGTTAATCACTTCGCTGGCAAGCGATGTTGCATCAATGCAACGTTGTACATAAGCCTTAAAACCGGCTTGCAAACTCACCGGGATAAGTAACTCACGACCTAACACCCGACCAGTAATATCTTTAGTTTTATTAGCAATTTTGTCCTGTTGCGATACCAGTTCCAATATATCGGTACGGTCGACAGGCAAAAATAATCCGCGGGGTAAGTTAACGCGGATCTCACGCTTTAGTTTGTCGGCTTCCTTTTCCAACGCCACGATGTTTTTACGCACATCCGCTGCGGTCTGCCAGTCTTGCGAATACACGGCATCAAAAAACGGCAGCAACAGTTCGCTTGCGGCATGCACCTTGCGGATATGTTCCTCTATCGGCTTAATAGGTGATTTGGCAAACACGGATAAAAATGTACTAGCTGGCATAGCCTGGCCTCGTATGTTGGTTTGACTAGTGTCGGCGCGCATTGTAACGGCATTCAGCGCGCAAGAAAAACGAAAAATGAACTGAATATGAAAACGCCCTGAGTAGAAGTCTAGTCAGGGCGTTAATGATGTACAGAAAAAAAAGATGAAAATCAGCTACGGGCTTCCTGTTCCAACTTTTCTGCACTGCTATGGCGTACTACCTTGCCTTTTACGAAGAAAATAATGTACTCCGCCAGGTTTTTACATCTATCACCGATACGCTCCAGTGAGCGCGCCGACCACAATACGTTCATTACTTTCGGAATGGAGCGCGGGTCTTCAATCATGTATGTCATCAATTGGCGGGTTATGGCTTCATATTCGCGGTCGACTTTTTTGTCTTCCTTATGCACCAAAATTGCGGTTTCAACATCCATACGGGCAAAAGCATCCAGCACGTCGTGCAACATCTGCCCAACATGGCGACCTAAATTATCCAGATTAACCAGTAAATCTTGCTGCTCACTATTAAACGACTCTAACGCCACGCGCGCAATACGCCGGGTTTCATCGCCAATGCGCTCTAAATCGGCGATGGTTTTCATAATTGCCATGATCAAGCGTAAATCACTGGCAGCAGGTTGACGCTTAACAATAATACTGGTGCACTCTTTATCAATTTGCAGTTCCCAGTCATTCACTTTTAAATCGGTATCAATCACTTTTTGCGCCAGCTCGGCATCGGCATTGGCTATTGCCATTAATGCATTATTAAGCTGCTGCTCGATCAAGCCACCCATAGCCATTACATGATTACGCACCTCATCAATTTCGTCATTGAAGGAGCTGGAAATATGTTTCGATAAATTAAGTTTATCCACTTTTAACTCCGTGAATGTCATGTTAGCAACTGGCAATTTTGAGGCTTTTTAACCTCGGCAGAATAAGCTCAGTATAGGCCGAAAGGCTGTTGCTGTGCCAGT
The DNA here is from genome assembly GCF_016918075.2 of Rheinheimera maricola. Taxonomy (GTDB): domain Bacteria; phylum Pseudomonadota; class Gammaproteobacteria; order Enterobacterales; family Alteromonadaceae; genus Alishewanella; species Alishewanella maricola_A. Next base: position 373,741 of record NZ_JAERPS020000002.1, read on the forward strand.
GCCAGCTATAAATAGCGTATCTAAGCCACTAAATTAATGAATATTGTTCAGCCTGCATTTTAAAAATGTCATACAGAGGCTACACTCAACTCCGCGCACATCATTATATAGTTGGTATGGTATCGGTAATAACCGGTTTACTTTTGCCCGTCTGATAGGAATAGATGACATGAAGCAGTTAGTACTTACGTTAATCGGTAAAGACAAAGCCGGCTTGGTAGAGCAACTGGCAACAGTTGTCAGCCAGCACAATGGCAACTGGATGGCCAGCAATCTCAGTCATCTTGCCGGCTATTTCGCTGGCATACTGCAAGTTGAAGTAGCAGAGCAGGATTTAACCGAGCTGACAGCTGCATTAGAGAAAATTACTGATTTGGATATCAAAATCCAGCACGGTGAGCCCAGCCAGCTTAACGAGCAACAACAATTGCGCTTTGTAATTACCGGTAATGACCGCCCGGGCATAGTACGTGAACTGTCATCGGTTATTAAACATAAAGGCACAAACATCATTCATTTTGAGAGTAGCAAACAAAGTGCGCCCAATTGGGGTGTGCCACTGTTTAACGCCATAGCGACGGTTGAACTGCCTGCTGGCTTAAGCCGGGATGAAGTAGTAACCGCGCTGGAAGCTATTGCCACCGACATTGTCGTTGATATAGAGACCGGCGTGTAACATCATTTGGCAGCCGCACTGCGGCTGCATTCATCTTACTGTCATAAAAATGCCATAGAATACTGACCAGTTGTAGTCAGGAGCTGGATCATGGAACAAAGCATGAGTGATACCCCCGAGTTTCCGGTTTTTCCGCGCGAATTAAGCTGGTTAGCTTTTAACGGCAGGGTGCTGCAGGAAGCCGCCGACGAGCGCAACCCGCCGATTGAACGCCTAAGGTTTTTGGGTATTTACTCCAACAATATGGATGAATTTTTCCGCGTACGAGTAGCCGATGTAAAACGGCGCATTCTGCTAAAAAAATATCAATCCGGCGAACAGGAAGACGCAGAAGACCTGCTACAGGAAATTCAGCAACAGGTGTTGCAACTAGGCCAGCGTTTTAATGCTATTTACCTGGATATTCAGCTAGAGCTACGTAAACACAACATTGAACTCATTGATAATTTTAAGCTGGGCGAACTGCAATCCGGCTGGGTAAAAAGTTATTTTCGCGACGAAGTGATTAAGCACATTTCGCCGATGATTTTATCTGGCGACGAGGTTAGCCTGCCCAAAGCGCTGGAAGATAACACCACCTACCTAATGGTGGAAATGACCGGCAGCGCTAAGCCGCAGTACGCCATAGTGCAAGTGCCTACTAACGAGTTGTCACGCTTTATTGAACTGCCGCTGCATTTAAATACCCGCAAGAAAAACGGCCATTACCGCCGGCAAATTCTGCTACTAGACGATGTCATAGTGCATTGTATTGCCGACTTATTCGCTGGCTTTTTTGAGTTTGAGCATATTCAGGCTTATTCACTGAAACTAACCCGCGACGCCGAATACAATATCAGCGATACTCTGGACCAAAGCCTGATTGATAAAATGTCCAAGGGTATTCGTCAACGGTTAAAGTCTGAGCCGGTGCGGCTGGTTTATGACAACGCCATGCCAGAGCAAATGCTAAAGGTATTGAGTAAACAATTGGGTACCAGCTCAGTTGACTCATTAATCCCTGGTAGTCGCTATCGTAACTTTAAAGATTTTATTGGTTTTCCCAATATTGGCCATCAAAGCCTGGAGTTCCCGGCTTTACCGCCATTAAAAAGCCCAGAGTTTGAGCAAGCGGCAACCAGTTTTGACGCCATTCGCTCTGGTGATATTTTGCTGTATTACCCTTACCACAACTTTGGCTATTTCACCGAATGGGTACGTCAGGCATCGTTCGACCCTAAAGTAACCCATATTAAAATGACCATGTACCGCGTGGCTAAACATTCACGCGTGATCCATTCGCTACTGGATGCCGTGCGCAATGGCAAAAAAGTCACCGTAGTGGTTGAATTAAAAGCCCGTTTTGATGAAGAGAACAACATCAACTGGGCGCGAAAGATGACAGAAGCCGGCATTCAGGTGGTGTTTGGTTTAACTACGCTAAAAATTCACTCTAAACTGTGTCTGATAAGCCGGATGGAACGCGGCAAACTTATGCACTACGGCCATATTGGCACCGGTAATTTCAACGAAAAAACTGCCCGTATTTATACCGATATGAGCCTGTTTACCTGCCACCAGGAAATAACCGCCGAAATAGACCAGGTATTTGAATTTATTGAGTATAGCTATCGCCCATACCAGTTTAACCACCTTATCGTGTCACCTACCTGGAGCCGGCCAAGGTTAATCGCGCTTATTCAACGTGAAATTGATTTCGCTATCAGCGGGCGCAAAGCGGAAATTTTCCTCAAAGTGAATAACCTGGTGGACCAACAGATAGTCGACCTGCTTTATCGTGCTGCGCAGGCGGGGGTAAAAATTCGCATTATTGTACGTGGTATGTGCTCGCTAATGCCGGGCGCTGCAGGCAAAAACCAAAACATCAAAATTATTTCCGTACTGGACCGCTTTTTAGAACACGCGCGGGTTTATGTGTTTCACAATGGCGGAGAAACCGATGTCTACCTGTCTTCAGCCGACTGGATGACGCGTAATATTGACCAGCGGGTTGAGGTCGGCGTACCTATTTATGATGTGCGCTTAAAGCAACAGGTGCTGGACACGCTGGATATTCAGTGGCGCGATAACGTAAAGGCTCGTATTATTGACGCTAAACAAAGCAATGCCTATGTTAAACGCGGCAATAAACGCAGCATCCGCTCACAACAGCAGATCTACGACTATTTTGTGCGACAGCATGGGCAACATAAGCATACCGAGCATGAATGAACGATAGCCCTTTAATGCCGCAACGCCCAGACGACCACGCTTATATGGCAGCCGTCGATCTGGGTTCCAACTCGTTTCATATGGTAATAGCCCGGGTGGTCGATGGAGATATCCAGCTACTGCACCGGGAAAAACAAAAAGTTCAGTTGGCTGAAGGCTTGAATGAACAGCTGGTATTAAGCGAAGAGGCTATTGAGCGGGGTTTGGCGGTACTGGCGCAATTTGCCGATACACTCAAACCCTTTGCACCGCAGTCCGTGCGGGTTATTGCCACTTACACTCTTCGCCGAGCCCGCAATGCCGCTACGTTTTTACGCCGCGCCAAGGCGGTATTTCCATTTCCAATAGAAGTGATTTCCGGCCAAGAGGAAGCGCGCTTTATTTATCAGGGCGTAGCCCATTTTGAACACTTTGCCGGCCGGCGGCTGGTAATGGATATTGGCGGTGGCAGTACCGAGTTTGCTATTGGTGAGGGCGCACAACCACTTAGGTTAAGTAGTCGCAATATGGGCTGTGTTAGCTATGCCCTGCAACATTTCCCACAAGGGCGCATCAGTGAAAAGCGCTTTAACCGCGCTATTTTACAAGCAGAACAAGAGCTGGAGCCGATTGTCAGCAGTTTTAAAACTGCTGGCTGGCAGCAAGCCGTTGGCACCTCTGGCACGGTAAAAACCATCCGCGATATTATTGTTGGTATGGGACTAACGAGCACCGCACTGGAACTGTCGCAGTTGCTGGCGTTAAAAGCTCATCTGGTAGCGCAGGAAAACAGCTTTCAACTGGAATTGCCCGGCTTAACCGATGACAGAAAATTGCTGATTTGCTCTGGTCTGGCTATTTTAATTGCAGCCTTTAATTTACTGCAGATAGAACAGATGATTTATATCGACGCCGCGCTACGCGAAGGTGTGCTGTATGAGATGAGCGACCGGTTGCAGCATTTAGACATTCGCGAGCATAGTGTAGCCAGTATCCAACGCCGCTATGATGTTGATATGCCGCAAGCCGACCGCGTAAGCCACACTGCACTGACGTTATTTAGCCAGGTGCGTAATACCTGGCAGTTAACTGACGAAGACGCCATGCTATTGGGCTGGGCGGCCACGCTGTTTGAAGTGGGCCTGCACATAAATTCTTCCGGCGTACAAAAACATTCCGCCTACATACTGCAAAATGCCAATCTGCCCGGCTTTAACCAAGAGCAACAACAGCTTATTGCTACGCTGGTGCGGTTTCACCGCCGTAAGATCCGCGCCGACGAAATACCGGCTTTTAGTTTATATCAAATACCACAGGTTATTTGCTTACTGGTATTACTGCGTTTGGCGGTGCTATTAAACCAAAAGCGGCGCGATGATTTATTGCCGGAATTACACGCCAGTGCCACCAATCAACAATTACAACTGCTGCTACCTACCGACTGGCTGGCACAACAAAGCCTGCTGGCAGCCGATTTACTGCTAGAGCAAAAAGCGCTGAAAAAAATCGCCTTTGTGCTGGATTGTCCAGGCTTAACAGAAGTAGTGCCGGTGTAGCTTAAAGCATCAACTGGCATTAGCGTGTTGACCTCTGTATACTGCTCGGTCTTTTTAATTGGCGATATTTTAATCTATGTTTCTGAGTTACCTTAAACAACACTGGCTGTCTAACCTGCGTGGCGACATCTTATCTGCTATCGTCGTTGCGCTAGCGCTTATTCCCGAAGCTATTGCCTTTTCGATTATCGCCGGCGTGGACCCCAAAGTGGGCCTGTACGCCTCTTTTGCTATCTGCGTTATTATTGCCTTTGCCGGCGCCCGCCCAGGCATGATCTCAGCCGCCACCGGCGCTATGGCACTGCTGATGATTACGCTGGTAAAACAGCATGGCCTGGAATACTTGTTGGCCGCCACCCTGCTGACCGGCGTCATTCAGATTATCTTTGGCCTGTTTAAACTGGGCGATTTAATGCGCTTTGTCTCGCGCTCTGTGGTTACCGGCTTTGTAAATGCGTTAGCCATTTTGATTTTTATGGCGCAGCTACCCGAGCTTAGCGGCACCTACGGCACTACTATGGTATACGGTATGACAGCATTGGGCCTGGCGATTATTTACCTGTTTCCGTATGTCACCAAGAAAATCCCCTCGCCGCTGGTCTGTATTGTGGTGCTAACCGCTATTGCCGTCTATTTCAAACTGGATATCCGCACTGTAGCCGATATGGGCGAACTGCCAGACAGCCTGCCGATATTCCTCTGGCCAGACGTACCGTTAAACCTGGAAACACTGCAAATTATCTTTCCCTATGCGTTAGCACTGGCGGTAGTGGGTATTTTAGAATCGTTAATGACCGCCACTATCGTGGATGACTTTACCGACACCAGCAGCGATAAGAACCGTGAATGCGTGGGCCAGGGCATTGCCAATATCGGTTCGGGTTTAATTGGCGGCATGGCCGGCTGCGCCATGATTGGTCAGTCGGTAATAAACGTAAAATCTGGTGGCCGCACTCGCTTATCGGCGCTGTTAGCCGGTAGTTTACTGCTGGTAATGGTGGTATTTCTCGACAACTGGGTTGGCATGATCCCGATGGCAGCGCTGGTAGCCGTTATGGTTATGGTGTCAATTGGTACCTTTAGCTGGTCGTCAGTGAGAGATTTAGGCAAAAACCCGAAAAGCTCATCGGTAGTAATGATCGCTACAGTGCTGGTGGTAGTTTTTACTCACAACCTGGCGTATGGCGTGTTAGTCGGCGTGCTGCTTAGCGCACTGTTTTTTGCCAATAAAGTCGGCCAAATTCTGTATATTGGCTCCAGCTTGACTAAAGACGGCCAGCAGCGCACGTATGACGTGGTTGGCCAGGTGTTTTTTAGCTCCAGCGAGCAATTTGTCGGCGCCTTTGACTTTAAAGACGCAGTCGAAAAAGTCACGATTGATTTAAGCAAAGCGCATTTTTGGGATATCACCGCTATCAGCTCACTGGATAAAGTGGTGCTGAAATTCCGCCGCGAAGGTACTGAAGTAGAACTGCTTGGCTTAAACGAAGCCAGCGCAACTCTGGTAGACAAATTTGCTATTCATAACCGCCCGGATGTCGAAAAGTTAATAGGACATTAAGTTTACCCGGCCCGGCACTCGCCGGGCTTTTTGTTTAGCCTTCAGCAAAAGTACCATCTGTACAAAGCTGACACACTTAATGTCGTGGCAGAACCGTTGTACCAATATGGCTAGTCAATACAAACGTCAGCGGATTAACCCATTAAATCACTTTTAAAAACAGAATTTTAAGGTTACCTTTTAGTCACTTCCCAAAGAAATACACACCACTACAGGACTTGCTGATGCTCACTAAACTCTTAACTGTAAGTATGTTACTGCTGGCAAGCCAGGCCAGCTTTACCGCCAGCGCCACTATAAGCCAGGCATTGCAACATGAAGCCCGCACCGACGCAAATAAACTGCGCGATTCTGCTCGCAAGCCCGAGCAAACGCTGACGTTTTTTGAGGTTACACCGCAAAGTACTGTTGTTGAAATATGGCCTGGCGCGGGCTGGTATACCGAAGTGCTGGCGCCGCTTTTGGCGGAACAAGGCAAGCTGTATGCCGCCCATTTCTCAGACAAATTCAGTTTATTGCCCGCCGACTATATGCAAAAAGGCCGCGCAGATTATAACACCAAACTGGCATCACACCCGGTGTACAAAAATGTCACCGTAACTGAGTTTGCCCCGCTGGCAGGTATCGATATTGCGCCTGTTGCCAGCGCAGATGTGGTGTTATCTATTCGCAATCAGTTTTATATTTTTGACGGCGAGACTTCGTTAAAACACGCCCTGGCCAACTTTTATCGGGCACTAAAACCGGGTGGTGTGCTGGGCGTAGTGGCACCACGCCTGCCCGACCATTTGTTAGCAACCGATTGGAAGCAATCAGGCTATGTACCCGAGCAGTTATGGTTAGACCTGGCCGCAGAAGCCGGCTTTAGCTTTGAGGCGCGCAACGATATGCTGCTTAACCCCAAAGATAGCGCACAACACCCTGATGGCGTTTGGTCAATGCCACCCACCTTAGCCGGCAATGAAGCCGAAAAAGCTAAGCACCTAGCCATAGGCGAAGTGAATCAGATGGTGTTGAAGTTCAGAAAACCGCGCAGTTAAGCAACGGCTATTGCCGCTACGCGCGCCCTGAGTCTGCTTTTGTGTTCCAAGTGTTACAAAAATAAAAAAATTAAATAATGTAACAGTGCTCCACCCCTCCCCGACTTAATCATCAAACAGCTTAACAAGCTTGTTCTGTTGATTATCAATATGTTGAGGAGCACTCGTTTGAACACACTAAAATTAAAACACTTATCCGCTGCCTGGCCGCTGATTGCGGCTACAGCGTTACTGATGCCGCTAGCAGCAAGTGCGCAACAGCCAAAATTAGTAACGCCACAACAGGCTAAGCCTACCCTGTCGCCTTGTTATGCCCAGAATTTAACTGACCGTATGCTGTGCGGTAGTATTCGCCGGCCACTGGACGCCGCAGCGCCATCTCAGGATGCCGGCATCGATATTCATTTTGCGGTATTGCCTGCTATCAATCCCTTGCACCAACAAGAAGCGGTAGTAGCCTTTGCCGGTGGTCCGGGCCAGTCAGCGTTTGATGCGGCGGCAACCTTCGCCCATATCCTGCGCTACGCCAGGGAAAGCCGCGATATTCTGCTGGTCGATCAACGCGGTACCGGCAAGTCCGGTTTACTGCAATGCGATGGCCTGGACTTAACCAGCCAGTTTGCGCTGGATGAAAACAGCGTTGATATCACCAAGATGACGCGCAAAGAAACCGAGCTGTGTCGTGACAAATTACAAGTCGACCTTAACCATTACACTACAGTGGCTGCCGCGGGCGATTTTGAAGCGGTACGTCTGGCGCTGGGTTATCAAAAACTGCATTTGTATGGTGGCTCGTACGGCACCCGTATGGCACAAGAGTATATGCGCCAGTATCCCTCTGCGGTGCTTACTGCCACCCTGGATGGTGTGGTGCCGTTTAACCAAAGCTTCGGCGCTATGGGCGCTGCCTCTGATGCATCATTGGAAGCAGTTTATGCGTATTGTGATGCCTCACCAGAGTGCCAGCAGCAGTTTCCTGCTGCGCGTGCGCAATTGCAGCAGTTACAACAAACGCTGACAGCACAAACCATCAACACCAAGGTGCGCCACCCGCGCACTTTTGAGCTGATTGAATTGAACCTGACCCGGGCCAAGCTACAACAAGCGCTGCGTTTTGCCTTATACCGCAATAGCACCCGTGCCATGCTGCCGTTGGTGGTAGACCAGGCCAGTACCGGCGATTACAGCGCCTTAACCGGTTTAATGCTGGCACAGGATATTGCTGCAGATTTATCCGTCGGCGTTAACTTTGCCGTGGTGTGTGGCGAAGACCGGCCATTTTGGACCGCGCAGAGCCAGGCTGAATTTGCACAAAGCTATTTAGGCCAAAGCTGGCTGCAGGGCGCCGAAACCAGCTGTAATGTCTGGCAAGTCACACCGGTCGCTGCCGATTACACGGCGCCGCTGCAAACGGATACGCCGGTGTTGTTGTTATCCGGCGGCTTAGACCCGGTAACACCGCCAGGCTGGGCTGAACTGGCGATGGCAAAGATGCGCAATGCCCGTCATCTTGTTGCGCCGCATGCGACCCATATTGTCGCCTCACAAACCTGCGCGCCCAAACTGATTAGCCAGTTTATTAACCAACAGTCCACCGCTGAACTGGATGAACGCTGTTTACAACAAGAGCTGCGTCAAGCCTTTTTAACCAATGCCAATGGCACCGCGATGCCACCAACTGCTCTGGCAGCAAGCCCAACCTCCACTACTATCGGCGCTGAGGAATAAATCATGATTAAAGTAACCGATTTACATAAAAAGATAGGCCAGGTACAGGCACTAAATGGCCTGAGCTTTGAAGCACACAACGGCACTATCACCGGTTTGTTAGGCCCCAATGGCGCCGGTAAAACCACCTGTTTACGCACGCTGTTTGGTTTACTCAAAGCCGACAGCGGCAGTGCTGAAATTGACAGTTTGAATGTGGTGACCCAAAGCTCACAAGCAAAGCAACAGCTGGGACTGTTTCCCGACCCCTTTGGTTTATATGAGCGGTTAACTCCGCGCGAGTATGTACAGTTTTTTGCTGAGTTAAACGGCATGGCCGGCAAAGAAGCTAAACAGGCCACAGACGAAGTACTTTCTTTACTGAAAATGCAAGACATTGCCGACCGGCGCTGTCAGGGCTTTTCGCAGGGCCAGCGCATGAAAACTGCGTTAGCCCAAGCCATAGTGCATAAACCTACCAATATTGTACTGGATGAACCCACCCGCGGTTTGGATGTAATGAGCACCCGGCTGCTGCGCGATTTACTGCTGATGTTAAAACAGCAAGGCCATTGCGTGCTGTTTTCCAGCCATGTAATGCAAGAAGTCGCCGCGCTGTGTGATCAGGTGGTGGTTATGGCTGCAGGCCGGGTGGTGGCCCAGGGCTCACCGGCCGAACTCTGTCTACGTACCGGCAAAACCAGCCTGGAAGATGCATTTATTAGCCTGATTGGCACTGATGAAGGAATTGCAGCATGATGACCATATTTCGTACTTTGTTTCGTAAAGAACTGCTCGATGCCAGCCGCGACAAGCGCTCGGTGATGGCCGGGCTGTATTATGCTGTTGGCACGCCGCTACTGATGTGCTTGCTGTTTTCAGTGCTGTTAAAGCAGCTTAGCTCCAGCGATGAGCTGCTTATCAGTATCGACAATGCCAACGCCGCCCCGGCACTGGTGCACTATTTGGCCAACAAAGATATCCGCCAGGGCGAAGGTGCTGAAGTCAAAGCAATTCGCCTGGTGGTTAGCACTGATTTTCAGCAGCAACTGCAGCAAGGCCGGCCAGCTACCGTTATTATTGATGCCGACCGCGCCGACGATCAGCTGCAAACTGCTATCCGCCGCTTAGAGCGCGAGCTTGGCCGCTACAACAGTGAAATTGCCACTTTACGCCTGATGGCGCGCGGTATAGATCCGCAATTAATGCAGCCGATAGATGTACAAATGCAGGATCAGGCCACGCCGGACTCTCGCGGCGGTACTTTTCTGGGAATTGCCAGCCTGAGCATTATTTTAACGCTGTTCTACGCCGCAATGAACCTGGCGATAGACACCAGTGCCGGCGAGCGTGAGCGCAATTCACTGACCTTACTACTGAGCCAGCCACTGAGCAGCCTGCAATTGGTGCTGGCAAAAATTGCCGCTATCGCCTGTTTTTCCATGCTGGGTCTGGTTGTCATTCTGTTGGTGTCTAAGTTTACCTATGGCATGGTGCCCTGGCAGCAACTGGGCTTTAACATCAGCCTAGATGCCGACTTTATGCTGTTTACGCTGCTGGTTGGCTTACCGTTGGCGCTGTTGTCAGCCAGTTTACAGGTGATGGTATCCTTTGTGGCCAAATCGTTTAAAGAAGCACAAACCTACGTCACTATGGTGCTGTTGGTGCCAGTGGCATTGAGCATGGTCACTACTTACAACATAGCGCCGGACCACCTGCAGTGGCTACCCATCGCCGCACAGCAACAAGCGATGATCGGCTTTTTGAAAGGCAGCGCCATCGCCATGCCGCAATTGTTGGTGTCCAGCCTGCTAACCCTGGCCATCTTTGCCGCTTGCAGTTACGCCAGCAGCCGGCTGTTAAAAAGTGAAAAAGTGGTATTTGGTTTATAAGCTGAATCTTGCTTAGGACAGTGCCCCCGGCCAAAACCGGGGACGCTTATTGGCTACGCATGGCGCCGTAATGTTGCTCCCACCGCGCCAGCTTAGGCTCCATCAGGCGAAACCATAGCGGTGGCAGCAGCGCCAGCAAAATACAGCCCAGATAGCCGGTTGGCAATTGTGGTGCGTCCGGCACCGCTTTTAACTGATAAAACGGCACTGTAGCCCTGGCATGGTGATGCGAATGCCGGGTCAGGTTAAAACTGGCCCAGCTACTGATGCGCTTATTACTGTTCCAGCTGTGATAAGGCCGCACCGGCTGGTTTGGCAGCCGGTACAGGCCGTAATGCTCGACATAGTTAACAATTTCCAGCAGGGCTTTGGCCAGCAACGCGCTAACACTAAACGCTAATAAACCTTGCCATCCGGCCAACCACAGCGCCACGGCAGACAACATTAACGACATCGCAATGCCGCGTATTATGCGGTTATGCGTACTTAATGCCGGCTGTTGTTTTTTACTCAGGCGCTGCGCTTCAATGCGCCAGGCACTGATATTGCCGCCCAGGGTTGAGCAGCAGATATGCTGGTAAACATTGCGACCACGCGGCGCACTGGCAGGATCTTTGGCGGTAGCCACATAGCGGTGATGGCCGTAGACATGCTCAATAGCGAAGGCCGTATCCCAGCTAAATGCCAGCAGCCAACGCCCTGTCAGCATTGCTACCGGATCACCAGTGCGATGAGTTAACTCGTGGGCCGGCACAGTACCCAGCAACGCAATAAGCAGCGCCGCCGCCAAACACATTGCGCCATAATGCCAAAACAGATTCGTTTGCCGGGCAGCCAGCGCGTCATAGCCGCTAACGTATTGTATAAAGTGACCAAAGCCGAACAAATCATGCTGCGACAGGCTCCACATCATGGCGAAAAACACCAGACACAGCGCAGGTAATGCACTGTATAACAACACATTTAACACCCTTGGATGCTGATAGTCAGGTTCGCTGTTGTCATCACCGAATAACAGGTCACCAAACACAATAACCAGCGTTAGCGCCAGTAAGCCTGACACCATCCAGTGCCCACCCAAAATAATGCCGAGCAAAAACGGTACGCTTAAGCAGTGAAACAGACTGAACTTTAGATATTTCAACATAGGCATGCTCCTATTTGCATAAGCGTAAGCCTAAGCAAACCGGAGACGGCAGAACAGCGCCGCAGCAGCCAATTTATAGTCATTTGCGGCCACAATACCGACTTTTATCTGCTGTTTAGCTACACTGGTCAACATTGCCCTTGCTACTGACATTACTATGCCAGCTAACACCGCCATGCCTGTGCCGTCCGGCTACCCACAAATCGTGTTACCCAACCATTATTTACAACAACTTTTAGCCCTGGTAAAAAGCCGTGGTGTCAATACACCAGCCTTGTTGCAGCAGGCCGGTCTTAATCAGCAGCTCATGGCACAACATGAGATCAGGGTAAACTGGCCGCAGTTTTATCAGTTGTTGCAACACAGTGTAGCGTTGTCGAACGAGCCTGCACTGGGCCTGTATCTTGGCAGTCAGCTCAGCATTAGTACCCACGGTTTACTGGGGTTGGTGGCGTTAAGCAGCACTGATGTACAGCAAGCACTGCAGCTTATTGGCCGCTTTATCGCAACCCGAACCCCGCTTATAAGTTTGCAGGTGCAACAACGGCGCCAGCAGGTGGCACTGCTGCTTAACGAGCTTTATCCGTTGGGCGCTATCGGCCCCTTTATGGCTGAAACCGTGCTTGTTGCGCTGCATCAGGTATTGCAGGTGCTAACCCAACAGCAGTATCAGCCCAGCCAAATACACTTTGCGTTTCCCCCGCCTGCTTATCATGCGCTTTATCAGGTGTTTTTTCCCTGCAAGGTGTTGTTCTCACAGGCACAAACCGCTATTTACTTTGGCAGACGTTTTCTGGCCATCACACCGCCAATGTCAGACAGTAGCGTGCAGCAGCAACTTAGCGCGCAATGTGAACAGCAGTTGCAACAATTGCAGCAGTGGCAAACCCTGAGCGGCGCTATTCAACTGCTACTTGGCCGCACTAAAGGTCGCATACCGGATATCAAACAAGTTGCCGCCGAGTTTGCCATGTCAGAGCGCACCTTACGCCGGCGACTGGGGGACGAGCAGATAAGCTATCAGCAGCTGGTCAGCCGCTGGCGCATGCAGATGGCCGGGCATTACCTGCACAACACGGCACTGCCGGTACAACAAATTGCTTACCTGCTAGGCTATGCCGACCCGGCTAACTTTGGCCGCGCTTTTCGTCAGCAACACGGGGTTTCGCCACAGAAAATCCGGCAGCTTGGTGTCAGTGCGCAGGTTAATGCGAACCCGACTGCCAACCCAGCGCATGAATAATGCGGTTTTTCATCGAATGCCAATGGTTTTTTGGCAAGGTGGGCGCCTGAGCGAGAATATCAGCGAAATTTATACTGCTCCCCGCTTTTGGCAGCAAATGGGCAAAGTACAGCTGGCTGGGCTGCAATGCGTTTACCCGCTGCAGTGATTGTTTATATTGATTCGGATGGCACACCGGATACGGCGGCACTAAACGCTTTTTTACCGATACGATTAAATCGGCGATATACAGCTGCTTTGTCGGTATATGCCACAATGACAAGTCATGATCAGTGTGGCCCGGGGTGTATAGCACCTGCCAGTCGGGAAAGTCGGGCAAGTACTGTTCATCTTCAAGCAGCAAATCAGGCTTTAATATCGGGTTGTACCAAATATGCCGCTTCGGCTTACCCAGCCGGTTGGCAACCCACCAGGTTAGGCTAACATCGATAAGATGCGCGGTGCGGCCAAGCACGCCGCCATACCAACGCGGCGCTTTGGGGTGGCAGGCAATACGGGCACCGGTTAAGCGCCGCAGTTTATGCGCGCCGCCGGCATGGTCGGGGTGCATATGGGTAACCACAATCAGCTTAAGCGCACTAAGAGACAAGCCGAGTGTATGCTGAATAAAATCAGACACCGTTGCAATATCAGCCCGGCTGCATCCATCAAGTAACAGCAAGCTTTCGCCTTGCTGTACCAGATAAATGTTCTGTATATAGCCCTTGAGAATATGTAACTGCATTAGGGTGTGTTTAGCCTCAGCTTTAGCAACTGGTCCGACATTACCTAAGCTTGCAGCAATTATCCAGCAGCAATTTACGCATAAGCTACCGATTTAACATCGGCTCTTGGCTTTTGCCGGCGCAGCGCTTAAGGTAGTAACACTATAGAAAAATGATGGAGTTACTATGCGCTGGTCACTATTAAGCCTGGCTTTGTTACCGCTGTTACACACGCCGGACACACTGGCCGAACCTAGGGCTGAGCTAACAAAGCAAATTGAACAGGTGATGCCAAAAGTGATTAGCTGGCGCCGCGATATTCACCAGCACCCGGAATTATCTAACCGCGAAGTACGCACCGCCGCCAAGGTAGCCGCACATCTGGAAAAACTTGGCCTGGAGGTACGCACCGGCATTGCCCATACCGGCGTGGTCGGTATTTTAAAGGGCGGCAAGCCCGGCCCGGTGGTGGCGCTGCGCGCCGATATGGATGCACTGCCGGTAACCGAGCAAACCGGTTTAGCCTTTGCTTCAAAAGTGGTGAGCGAATTTAACGGCCAGCAAACCGGTGTAATGCACGCCTGCGGCCATGATGCCCATGTGGCGATACTGATGGGCGCGGCGGAAGTGCTGGCAAAACAACAAGCTGATATCGCCGGTACTATTATGTTTGTGTTTCAACCGGCGGAAGAAGGCCCACCGGCCGGTGAAGATGGCGGCGCTAAGATGATGCTAGCCGAAGGTTTATTTGCCAACCCCAGCCCGTCGGCTATTTTTGGCCTGCATGTCTGGCCCGGAGAGCCTGGCCAGCTGCAGGTAAAAACCGAAGGCATTATGGCCGCAGCCGACAGCTTTCAAATAACGGTAAAAGGCAAGCAGGTACATGGCTCCAGCCCGTGGCGCGGCATAGACCCGATTAATGTTACCGGCCAGCTGATTAACGCCATTAACCTTATTCCAGCGCGGCAGATAGATGTGACCAAAGCGCCTGCCGTGGTGTCGTTCGGCCAGGTGCATGGTGGCATTCGCTGGAACATTATTCCCGATGACGTAAAACTGGAAGGCACCATTCGCACCTTTGACAGCGAGATGCGCGAAGACTTAATTGCCCGCATGGCGCACACCAGCGAACATATTGCCAAAGCCAGCGGCGCGACAGCAGAATTTCATGTGCATAACTTTGCTGCCGTTACCTGGAACGACCCGGCACTAACCGACTGGGCGATGCCGAGCTTGGCATGGGCCGCAGGCGATAAAGGTGTAGCGCCGATAAAGCCGATTACCGGCGCCGAAGACTTCTCGTTTTACCAGCAGCAAATTCCCGGGGTGTTTTTCTTTTTGGGTATATCGCCCGAGGGCAAAGCGCTAAGCGAAGTACCGCCGAATCATTCGCCAATGTTTGATGTTAACGAAGATGCCTTAGTTAATGGCGTGCGGGCACTTACCGGTTTAGCTCTGGATTACCTGGCCAAGCCGCCGCAGGCTGCAATAAATTAAGGACCGATAATGACTGCACCGTGCCGCTGTCACTGGGTTGATTTAACTAAACCCGACTATGTCGCCTACCATGACACCGAATGGGGCGTGCCGGTGTATGACGACAACAAGCTGTTTGAGTTTTTAACCTTAGAAGCCGCCCAGGCGGGGCTAAGCTGGTATACCGTGCTAAAAAAACGCGATAACTACCGTGCTGCTTTTGCCAATTTTGACCCGGTAAAAGTCGCAGCTTTTGATGAGGCCAAAGCGGCTGAGTTACTGCAAAACCCCGGCATTATCCGTAACCGCTTAAAAGTGGCGGCAGCAATTAACAACGCCGCACGGTTTTTAGAGGTACAGGCCGAGTTTGGCAGTTTCAGCAATTATCAATGGCAGTTTGTTAGCGGCAAACCGCAGTACAACAGCATTGCCGGCCCGGAGGATTACCGCGCCACCAGCCCCGAGTCTGATGCTTTTAGTAAAGATTTAAAAAAGCGCGGCTTTAAGTTTGTTGGCTCGACCATTATTTACGCCCATATGCAGGCCTGCGGCATGGTGAATGATCATCATAATGACTGCTTTAAAAAAGCCGTGCGCTAAGATGCCGGCATAAGGCTCGATAAAAAAACCCCGACGTAAACGTCGGGGTTTTATGTTAAAGCCAACAGCAGCCGTGCCTGTTGCTAATAATTACTCAGTATCAGCGCAGAGCTGCTTTTGCCAACGATCTACGCATACCCAGCAATGGAAGTAACAACAACATAAACCAACCACCGGCACCACCGCTGGCTTTTGGCGTTACCTTAACCGCATAACGACAGCTACCATCATTTGCGTTTGCGCCAGGAGCATAGTTAGTCGCGCCGCTGTCAGTGCAGCCCAAGGTTATGCCATCTGACAATACCGATAACACAAAGCTTTGTGCTGATTTGTCACCTGGGTTAACACGGTCAGTTACGTTAACCGTCACTACTGTTTCACCGAACCAGTTCGCATCAGGGGTAACCGTTACTAACGAGCCTGCGCTGTGCCCGCTGACTGAAGCCGTAATATGCTCACCGGTAACACTGATAGTATTAGGGTTTGCATCGGCATCAGCATAAGCCACGTTAAATGTCACGGCGGTATTTTCTGCTGTTGTCATATCCTGCAGCGCAGCTAAGGTAATATTGCCTGCCACCTGGATGGGGTTCGAAATAACGTGCAGCCCCATGCCGCTGACGTCACTTACAATATCCATATTTAACGTCTGACCCGACGCCGTTTCGGCTACCCGCACCTTGAACGTTAATTCAAACTGAGTTGCTTCTGGCCCGGTATAGTCATAACAGATGACCTTGTTAGGCCGCACGACGTCTGTCAGGTCGTTGTACGCAGCACTGATACCGGTTTCCTGACCATAGGGATAGCCAAAAATATCCAGCGGGCCATAGTTACCGTGCAGACCAATGGAGCCAAAATCGGCAGTCCCGGCAAAGTCCATATCACCATAGGCCATGACAATTTCAAATTCACCAGCACCGTAACGGTAGGCTTTATTCATGATTAAGTTGAACGTATAACGGTCATTATATTCTACGCCGGTAGCCTCAGCGCCAGACCAACTTACGGTCATACCCTGAGTGCGGGCATTAATCCATTCAACAATCACTTCGTTCGCGGTATACGCTAATGCAATACCTGAGCCTTTCCACGGCTCAAATACATCTTGCGCCAATGGAGTGCCCAGTGCATCTACCGGAATAGTCCAGCCGATATTGTCTAAATCGGGCTGTCCCCGCCAGAATGGTGCAATAAAAGGGCCATAGGGTGACATAATGTACGGGAACTGTTGCTGTACTATATGCTGCCCTGCATCCCAAGCCGGGCCAAAGCTGACAAAGCCCTGCGGTGACACCACGAAACGATCATAAGTCATATAATCTTCGTTGTGGAACAGGTTCATCTTCCCGTCTTCACCCCAGTAATTGGCTAAGTGGATTTCAAATGGATTAGAGTAAATCCAGTTCCAGTCATCGTCATAATAACCACTACCGGCCCAGTCTCCGGCGGTGCCACCGATATCTGGTACAAAGCCATAGTTTTTAGCTAAGCCAACAAAACCGCTGCCATTGCTGCCATAGTTTGGCACCATACAGCTGGCGTCATCATCGCTGGTGCTGACAATGTAACTGCGCAGCCAGTTTGTTGAATCTTGTTGTACACCCACAATGCGCAGCACGTTGCCATCAACGGTCAGATTTGCCTGTTGCTCTGTGGAGCTAACCTGAACCGAATCAGCTAACAGCAGCAGGCCAGATGGGATGGTGGCGGTTAAATCAAACTGACGATCGGCACCGCTATTGTTTTGTACCACTTGCACCGTGACATCAACAATATCGCCGCCACGCACGCTATCAGGCATAGTTACCGACACATCATCCTTACCACGGGCTAAGCGCAATGGCACAAAGCCAATATTGCCCGGCGCCACGCTGCTACCAATATCAAACCCGGCATAGGCAACATCGCCCTCAGCCAATTGATCTAACTGCCAGCTTAAGTCAACGTCTACTGCACTGCCGTCAGTAACAGCCGGGCCGGCAACCGTCAAACCGCTTTCACCGGTAGGAACAATCGCCATTGCTATCTGATAGCTATCGACCAGATCTTCTGCTGTGATATTAAAATTACCGTACGGATCCGGCCCCTCTTCCCGCGTCCAGTCATACATATTGATGCTGGTATTGGACAGTAACACCCAGTACATGCCGGCATCGGGGTTAGTCAGGCTACAATAGTTAAGCTCAATTTGCGTGGTAGAAGAGCATAACCATTCTTCATCAAAGTCTGCTGCGCCATTGCCATTAGCATCACGGCCTATATGAATAGCCAGCGAGCCGTTTAAATTACCTAATTGCTGATAAAAACCGGGGCCTTTCAGATGCTTAAGCACCTCAACGACCAATCGCGACGTTCCCTCAGGTACATCCAGCAAATTAATCTGATTGTTACCTTGCTCATAATCGCCATCAGCATATATCGGTCTATGGTTGTTATCTTGTGGCAGCGTTAGCTCAAACGTATCAGCTTTTACCGGGCCATGACCGCGATAAACCACATCGTTGCTAGCCGCTAACGGCAAGTTACTCACGCGATATCCGCCATTATCGCGGTGTACTGCAATATTCACCGCTTCAGGCAAACCCTGGCGATCAAAATTAATTGATACCGGCCAGTGCGAGTCAGGAATACTGGCATCGGTGGCGATAAGATTAACGTTGCTCCACAGCTCCAAACCTTCAATGCTATTGCCGCTACCCGCTAATAACGAGTTGTACTGCGACTGTATATCGGCAATATTGGCTTTAATAACAATACTCTGGCTTTCACCGGCCTGAAGACTAAAACTCGCTGGAAAGAACTCCATTTTGGCGTTATGCATGTTGATCTCGCCTTCAGAGGTGTTAGTCCAGCGATCATATACCCAGCCATCTGCGCTCAACGCCCAACTGCCATCACGGCTCGCCGTCACCGTTCTTACCCAGGAGCAAACGCCAGCACGACAATTGCTGTCGACAAGTTGCGGTAAATTTAGTTGGCGTACATCGCCACCCCGACGTGGGTTTGCCAGCGTAAAGTTGGCCGCCGTTTCATCCATAATAAGGCCCGCATCAATTGCAGCGCGCACATTTACCCGGCCAGAGCCCGCACGGTGTTGGCGGGCAGGATGCCCGTCTGGCCGGTAGGTGGGTTCTACGTCACGCTTCACCGTTTGCGATGCCGTCATTTCTAACGCCGACTGTACTTGCGCAGCAGTCCAGTTTGGATGAGCCTGACGCACTAAAGCCATAGCACCGGCGACATGTGGTGACGCCATAGAGGTACCGCTAAGCGTTGCCCAATCCTGCGACAGCGCAGAGTCGGGCTGCAATGGATGCTCATCAGCGTAAGGCGCATAGATATTGACACCCGGCGCTGCTATGTGCGGGGCTAAATGGTGTTTATAGGTTTGTGACGGGCCTAAAGATGAAAAGTCAGCCAATATATCACCGGCCGCAGGGTCTATACTGTGCGCCACCGAACCACCAGTGATACTAACAGCATGATTCGCGCCACCATCATTCAGCCAGTCTAAGATACTTTGCCCGGTCCAATAACTAACGTGGATACCTGGTAATGGAAACACATCATCAAATATCTGCTGTTCAGCGTCAGTCATGCCATCGGTATAGGGCTCATTATATAAAATAAAACCACCGGCGCCGCCGGCTAACACGTTCTGCGCCTTAGCAACACGTGCATTGCCGCCACGCTTACACACCACAATTTGGTTGTTACTGAAGGTTCCGGCAGCAAACTCGTTCAGACACTGCTCATCACCAACACTGGCGGCCAGTACAGGCACACCATTGACAATACTGCTGGTAGAATAACCGGCAATATCATCGGGCCAGCTATTTTCAGGGTCAATATAGACATAAGGCAGATTTTGGCCGCCACTAAATTCAATCAGGTTGGTGGTAACGTCCAGTACCCGGTCATGTGTGCTGGCTGCAACAACCATAGACCAGGGCGCGCTATGGCCCAGGCTGCCAAAAATAGTATTATTGGCATCACCGCCAGAGTTACCTGCTGACGTAGCCACCAAAATACCCGCTTCGCGTGCAGCCAGCATGGCGAGTTCTGTCGCATCTTCCCAAGGGAAACGCTCTGCGCCACCGACAGAAAAATTAATAACATCTACACCATCTTGGATGGCTTGTTCGTAGGCTTTTAGTACCGCCTCAGTTGGGCAACCTTCCAACATACAAACCTGATAAGAAATGATATTGGCACGCGGGGCAACACCAGATGTTGAGGCAAAAGTATGACCCATAGGTATACCATCACCATCACCTAACGAGGGTGACAGTAACGGCACGTTGTCGACAGTATTGCCAGCTGCGGTGCCGGCAACATGGCTACCGTGCCCCTGATAATCTTCACCAGTTGCTGGCACGCCAGCAGGGTAAGAGTCGGTGATAACCGGCCAGCTGTACACGCCAATCAACTTGCTATTGCAGCTTAACTTGCCGCTGGCGCAATCACCAAGATAGACACCCTCGCCCAATGGATTCGTGTGGGTATAACCATCTCCGGCTACTGCACTAAACGCAATATGATCGGTGTTAATACCGGTATCAAGTATACCGATAATAATACCTTCACCTTGCTGCGCGATGCCATGCACCGTATTGCCAGACCATACCTGATCGGCACCAATAAACGCCGGGCCACGGTCAGTTAACAGTTGCTGCATGCTGGAGCGTTCAACAAATTCAACTTGCGGCAACGAAGCTAGCGCTTTTGCTTGCTGCTGTGTCATCTGTAATGAAAAGCCGTTAACGGCATGAGTGTAATGCGCACGTACATTGTCGCTAATACCAAAACTACGCGCGGCACTTATCACGGCGTCCTGTTTAGACAACAGGTAACTTTTGTAGCTTTGCTGCCGCGAGCTTGCCACTGCACTAACGGCGGCCAAATCAACGGGTAGCGCTTTTTGCTTAGCGGCCGCTACTTGTGACAAGTTGCCTGCTTTAGCCGCCAGCTCTTGTGCAATGGTACTTTTTGCCGTAGCGGCTAAGCCAGCTACCCGGCCATCATAAGTAGCAATGGGCAGGTCGCGCAGCCGCACAATATAAATATCTGCACCGGTACGCCCGGGCTCAGCAAAAAATTTTTCTTTGGCCGACGCCGGCTGAATTTGCTGGTTTTTGCCACCCGGCTTAGTGCGTGCAATATTGCCTTGTTGTAGTGTTGCAGCAACAGGCTGCTGCATTTTTGTCGCTGCCAGTTTAATTTGCTGTAGTGTCGCGCCATGGCCCTGAGCAACAGCCGGAGCCGCTTGCGCAGAGACCGCCACACCTACGCTGTACAGCGCTGACAGCATAGCCAGACTTATTGATTTTAGTTTCACACTTCCTCCGTTGAATGCATTAACTGGTTAATATTTATACTTTTGCATTCAGCCGGCAGTTATATCGCGTGCAATCACCTGCAACTGTATCAAAGTGTGCAGTGTTATTTTCTGCCGCACACTTTTGTACACTTCGCACTTTGCAGCACTGCTATGTTATGTCAGCTTGAGTTTGTTGATAAACTGGCCAGAAATTCAGCTGTTACTATAATTTTCAAATACCCCACTACAGGTTAAATAATGTTACTACGCAGTATCACTCGTTTTTTATGTCCCATATTCTTGTTCGCAGCAAATTTTGTGCAAGCTGCCGACGAGCATGATGATATAGCTCAGCGACTGCAGTGGCACATGGCGCTAACCGTGGGTTATGGCCAGTATGACAGCCTGTTATTTGATGAAAAGCCGAGCCAATTATTTGTGCTGCCACGCTGGTCGCTATATTACAACAGGCTGTATGTTGAAAACCTCGATCTGGGTTTTAATCTGCTTGAAAGCCGGCATTTTTCACTTGATCTTAGTACCAAGCAAAGTTTTGACGCCCTACTGGTACGAAAAGGCAACGCCGAAGATGCGCTGATAAAATCGATTGCTGTCCACGATATAAAATGGCCGATACCCTGGGATTCTGATATCCGCGACACCTTGGATCTGACTAAACGCCACAGCAGTTATCTCGCCGGTGCCACACTATACTTCAGGGGTGGCAATACCGAGCTTCGCAGCGCACTACATGCCGACATTTCGGGCGTACATAACGGTAAAGAGTGGCATAACCAGCTGCGCTATCACTATCAGTACGGTGCCTTTGAACTGGCAACCAGCATGGGGCTACGCTGGCTAGACCGGCGCTATGGCAATTATTACTTTGGTTTACGTTATAGCGAAACTGAGGATGCGGCAGCAAACCAGCCTGGCAGTATGTGGCTGCCGTCGCTGAAGCTTGAGGCCAGTTTCACGCTAACAGACGACATCAGGCTGGTGGCGCACTGGAAAAGAGAGTGGTACCCGTCAGCGATTACCGCTAGTGTCTTTATCGGCAAAGCACAGCACGATGTCTGGTTTACGGGGTTGCAGTACCGATGGTGAGGTTAAGGCGGGCATTATGCTGCAGCTTACTTTGGCTGCCCCTGTCAGCGCATACCGCTGAGCTTGAGATCCTGCCGAAATACTGCCTCATCGTCAACGACGCGATGTGCCGCACCAATATCACCGTACGCTGGCAAGCTGACGCCCCAGCTTGTCTGGTAAACGCAACTAGCCAACGTGTGCTGCATTGTGCCAAACAGCAGGATAACTTTGTCGTCACCGTACATAGCAAACAGACAGTCGCGTTTAATTTAGTAGACCAGGCCAGCAATGAAATTCTGCTCACCACGGAATTTAAAATACTGCATAATCAGCCGCAGGCGCTGCAGCAACGCCGGCTATCCTGGAGCATATTTTAATGAGCAAACATATATTGCTGCTAGAAGATGATTTAGAACTGGCCAGGTTAATGCAAGACTGCATGTCAGCTGAAGGCTACAGCGTCTCACATGCCTATACTGCTGCCCGCGCCACCCAGTTAGTACATCAACAACTATTTGATTTAGTGATATGTGACGTCATGTTACCGGGTAAAAGTGGCTTTAGTTTTGTTGAAGACATCCGTGATTCGTTTGCTGGCCCTATCCTGTTTATGACGGCACAAAACTCACTTAAACAACAACTTTACGGCTTTGAATTAGGCGCTCAGGATTACTTGCTTAAACCCATAGATCCGCGCCTGTTATTAGCCAAGATAAAGGTGTTTCTGACACCAGACCACGCGGCTTTGCCGTTAAATACGCAATATGAGCAGCTTAACCTGAAACTCGACTGTACTACAAAAGCAGCGTGGCTGGATGATGTGCCGCTAGACCTTACCACGGCAGAGTTTCGTCTACTGGAAGCCCTGATGCAACGTTATGGCGCCGTGGTTAGCCGGGACTGGTTATTTCAAAATCATTTAGGTCGGGATTACGATGGCACTGACCGCACCATGGACGGGCGGGTATCACGGTTACGTAAAAAGCTACAAGCAGTTGATCCGGCGTGGAATATCGTCATTTCATGGGGAGAGGGGTACTACCTTGCCTATAAGCCGACCTGACAGGCTTTCATTGTCGCTACTGCGCTTCTATTTAGTGCTGGCGCTAACGGTGCCGGCACTAGCGTTCACTATCAGCTTGCTGCACAACTGGTATACGTCAGACAGCGCACCGGCAGTACAGCTGGATCACATACTCGCACAGGCATTTACAACCACGCCAGCGCATAATATGCGTTGCATAATGTCGGCACAAGATGAATGTACCGATGCAATTTTTATTCAGCTCTCCGCTGACCACTGGCAGCACAGCAATGCTAACCCGCAACAGCATTATTTTGAGTTCGCTGAATCAGCCAGCCAGCGTTTGCTATGTCAGCGCCAGCCTGATGCCAGTCTTTACTGCCTGCGATTGCAACTAGCCGATGCAACATCTGTAAATACCAAACAACGTTTTAGCCTGTTGTTTTATGCCGCGCTTTTTATTGTTTTCTTTATCTACGCTGCGACATTGTTTAAAGATGCAGCGGTGCTGCGTGCCTCGGCATTAGATGAAATAAGACATGGTAAGCTGCCGGCGTTCAGACTAAGCCCAAAATCGTACTTAGCCCCGTTGGCAAAGTCATTGCAAAATATGACAGCGCGCATTAGCGAGCTCACCACGTTTCAAACTGAAATAGCTGAAACAATATGCCACGATATTAAAACGCCAGTGGCGCGTATGCGCTTTATTGCCCACCAAATAGAAAATAAAGGCGATTCGGCTACCGCAAAGCAGCTAACCTCCAACTTGAAAGAAATAGAAGAAAACGTAAATGAATATTTATTACTGGCGCAAAACCAATACTTAGCAGAAGCGCTAAGCTATGACGCTATTAAACTGGAAGAATTTCTGCTTCAGCTTAAACAACTGTTTTCCCTTGATAATCAAATAACTATAGACATAACCATAGCAAAGCACGTTATTGTGTTAGCCAATCGGCGCTTACTGCACCGCGCGTTGGCTAACCTTATCAGCAACGCAATGCGCTATGCCGTTGCAAAAATAGCCATAGTGGTAACGATGGCAGACGGCTATTGCCATATTAGTGTGCACGATGACGGCCAGGCCGCTGCAACCAAGGCTACAGCGCCCCGAGCCACAGAAACACTGCATCATTCATTAGGCTTAAGCATTGTGCGCCGCGTTTGCCAGCAACATAGTGGCCACTTTAACTTTACGACATCACCATTAGGCGGACACACCGCAACACTATCGCTGCCCCAGCATAAATAATCAGGCGGCCGAAATAATGCAGCATGCCGTTTATACACCGCTTCGTTGCACTATTACTGTCTGGCTGCAATACTCAGTCAAACTGTAACTTTGTGTTACCGCAACCGGCGATACATAGCCCGTTGCTATATCAGGTCGGCTGTTATGAAATTCTGTACGGTATTACTACTGCTGTTTTGGCCTTGCTTGAGCCAGGCCAATACTGTGTTTTCGGTATGCTATGAAGGTTCGGGCATGGCGCCGTTTATCAGTGCTGGCAGCGATGAAAGCCAGCCGGTGGGTTTCCTGGTGCAAATGTTAAACGCAGCGGCGGCGCCACTGGGCATTACCTTACACTACCAACAAGCACCCTGGCTCAGATGCCAGAAAATGGTGCAGCAAAATGAGTTAAATGCCACCTTGGCGATGATTTGGTCAGCTGAGCGGGATTTGCAGTACCGCTTTCCCGACCAGCAAAGCGGTACTCAACAGTCAAAACGTTATTTATGGCAAGCCGAATACCCGGTATTTCATGCCATCACTACACCCTTTGTATTAGCGCAATATCAGCCCAGATTTGGCATTAGTGCGCCGCTGGGTTACATTGTCGAAGACTGGCTAGCGCAAAAAGGTTGGCTTAGCCCTTACAAATTCACACTGGACGACGGCCTGAAAATGGTCTCCGATGGCAAACTAGACGGCTATAGCGCCGAGCGTTTAATCGGCAGCAATCATCTGCAACAGCTTGGCCTGGACGATAAGGTGGCGATTAGTGACGATAACTTACTGGTTGAAAACTGGCATATCGTGTTCAACCAGAGTTTCTACACGCAGAACACCCAGCTGGTCGAACAGTTTTGGTCTAACCTTATCGCTGCCCGACAACAGCTGGAAGCGAGACACTTTGACTTGTATATCAAGCCACCTCACTAAACCGCATATTTAGGTTCGTTAACTGTTAGTTCTGCTTAATAATGATCCGCGGGTCAAAATCATCGCAACCAGGCACTTTTACGCCGTAATCATAGTTACCGCTGGCATCGCCTTTAATCCGGCACTTTAACTTGCCTTGATTATTCGATTCCAGCTTGCAGTTGTCTTTAAAAGGCGAAGTGTCGCCATAAAAATATACCGTGAAATTTTTAATATTGCCGCCCTGCCATTCAATATGCTTAGCAGGTTTACTGCAAACGCAATCAACAATACCTTCACAGTCGCCGCGCTTACCCTCTGCTGTCTTGCAATTATCCACACCAGACACGGTGATAGCGCTAATACAGCTTTGGCTGCCGCTGGTCACCTCGGTAAATATCAGCGTTTGATCTTTATCATTTGCCAATGCCAGTCCTGCAAAACAGGTGCTTAGTAGTAATAACCATATTTTCATAGTGAAATGCCCTTTTTCAACGTTATAAAAGTACTGCATTTCCGCAAAGACACCTGGCTATTGCCAGGTATGAGGAATTTTAGGATCGGCAGCAATCAGCTGAGCCGGATAACCGTAGCTAATTGCCTGATTAACATAAGCACTGCCGGCGTCATGGCGCTGGCAGTTAAAGCTGGCGATAGCCAAATCATAAAACAGATAGAAATCGGTCTGACTAGCGGCTTGTACTTGCTGCTCAGTGTGTAATGCCGCGTCACAATGCTGCACTTCAGATTGTAATCTGCTGATTTGCGACAACAACGCCTGAGCCTGTGCATCTACCACCAGATTATTTTGTGCCAGCTGCAACGCTTTTTCATACAAAGGGAGTGCCTCATGTTGGCGCTCCGCCTGCACATCCAGCACATCAGCTAGATTGGTCCAAATAGTGTAATCATCTGCGCTGTTATCTAACGCCTGACGATATTTCTGCTCTGCTTGTACATAGTCCGCATTAAAATAATACGCCGTACCTAAATTAGAATAGGACAACGCCATCGGTGCCAACTCAACTACCTGTTGCCACGCCGTGATGGCCTGCTGAAATTGGCCACTAAAAAACCAAGCTGCAGCTAAACTATTTAACACATCAGTACTGGCAGGTTTTAACTGTGCAGCGCGTTCAAAATGCCGTGCTGCAGCGTCAAAGCTACCGGTTTCGTACAGAAAGCTGCCATACAGCATATAGTTTTGCCAGTAGCCAGGCTCTAACTCAATGGCCAGGCGAAACTGTTGTTCGGCATCCGCTTTATTACCCTGTGCATTTAGCACCATGGCTTTACCGCTTAAGGCGTCTACCCAACGTGCATTTAACGCCAGCGCCTGATCATAGCGCGCCATAGCTGCAGTGTGCTGGCCGCTTATGCGGTATAAATCACCCAGTATCGTGGCCACGCCAGCTTGATCAACGTTTAAGCTGGCAGCATGCTGACAGGCCTGTTGCGCCAGCTCAAACTCAGACACGCTGCGACTTAGCACATACATATCCAGATGAACCTTACATAAACTGGCTGACGCCAGAGCAAAGTGTGGATCCGCCTGCAGTGCTTTTAGCAGCAGGTTTTCAGCACTTTGTAAACTTTGCATATCATCATATTTTTTCAACCGCTGCCGGGCTTGCATATAGGCATCAAAGGCGACAAAATTTTCTGTAATACGATACTCAGCGGTTGGTAGCGCCTCACCACTCACCGGCATAATTAATGCGAATGCATTTTGCACCTGCCGGTGCAGATCTTGCTGCAATAGCGGTAATGCCTGACGGCTCTGGCTTAAGCGGTTAGACCAACGCCGCACACCGGTGCTTGCTTCTACTATCGACACTTCAAGCTGCATTGTGTCCTGGTCGGCACTCAAGCTCGCCTCTAATATAAACTCAACCCGCAAATGAGCGGCAAGTTCGGCGTAGCTGGCCGTGGCAAAATTAGCTTGCATGGCACGATCGGCCAACACCGGAAACTGATTTAACTGCGTCAGTGAATACAGTAGTTCCTGCCTGATACCATCTATCAGGTAGTCCTCAATACTACTGCCATTGCTTAACAAAAATGGCAAAACGGCCACTGAATTGGGAATGGGCGTAGTATCTACTGCAGCTATACTCACCGGGCCGTCGGCACCGCTGTCAGCGTCAATTGCCAGCTTTAGCGAGTGCGCCAGCAAGCCTACAGCAGTAAAAGATAATAATAAAAACACCAGTTCTATAGTTAACTGACGACGCCAATAACGCTGCTTATCTGGGTTATCAGACTGCGATAGCCGTTTTTTACGCTCGCGCAGATCGCCCACCCAGGTGACAAGTAACACCAATGGAAATACCACAAGCAACACTAGTAAGGTAAGCTTCATGCCGGTAGCGGAGATATTCATCAGTGGAAACGTGATTGCCATTACTTGAATAAACAACCAAACACTGACTAAGAATGCCACGCTGACACTGAATAAACGGCTGCCGCGAAACAAAGACATTAACCAGGAACGATGTTTAGCGGTAGCAGCATTGCCACGCCCGCGCCGCTCTACTTGGGGTATAAAAGTCGTGGCAGACGCCAGTGGCCGCACCGGTAACAATAGCCGATAACCCCGCCGCGGCAACGTTTGAATAAATATCGGGCAAGCTTTGTTATCGCCCAAAACATGGCGTAGTTCGCTGATAGCATGGGTTAAATTCACTTTTGCTGCGCCAACATCACCCCAAACCGCGCTGAGCAACTGCTGTTGGCTAACAATAGTTTCAGCGTGTAACGCCAATTGCAGTAATAATTCCAACGCTTTGGATGACACATGACGATGTTCGCCACGCACCACTATAAAGCCCTGCTGCGGCAATACACTAACCTCAGCCAGGCAAAAGCCACCGTGCAGCGTCGCCATGGTCGGCACCGTGTGATCTGCAGCAGACGTTGTATTAATTAAACCCTGAGTTTCCACAATAACCTGAGTTGATTGAGTTTGTTTATGCGCCGTTTTTATCCGCATAAAATCTGAACAAGTATGGTCAACTCAGGCGTAAAAGCCAATAAAAGCAACGCAGTAGATATAAATCACGTTAATGCAAACATTGCAATCAATCTATTCACACTTAAAACCCATTGACCAAACATAATAAACATCCAGGTTTCATTTGGTCATTACAACAGTGCGTTTCTCGCCACGACAGCGCCTGAAACTTAACCTGTAGCCCCCGTTCAAATAATATCGCAGCCGGCCTGAAGTTTCTGTATTAGGTTTTTCAACCGATACAATAAGTTACACTGTTTTTACATTCGCATTTATGCCGTGCTGCACTATGCTGTAGCAAAGATTAACATTGTTTCAGGCAGTAATTGATGACAGACGTGCGCCGACCAAGTGCAGCACAATGGACAGAGCAGCTGGCCAAGCGTGAGTTGCCGGCAATTACCTCAATGGCAACGACATTGGACAAGTTTGCCAACGATGATGTGTCATCCATTCCACAGTTAAGCCAAGCAATTCTGCACGATCAGGCACTGTCATCCTGCTTACTCAAAGTCGTTAACACCACGAGTCATGCATCTGTTAGGCGGGTTAATACCGTGTCGCGAGCCGCCATTATACTGGGCATCCAGGCAGTAAAAAACATTTGCCTGACCTCAAAAATCCTCGAAGCGCTACTGCAATCTGAAAACTTGCAGCCTGCCGTATATGAGCGTCTGCTGATGCTGATGGCTAACGCCTTTTATGCGGGTTTGCTAGCGCGGATGATGCTGCCAGAGCACCACGAAGACACAAAAGAAGAAGTCTATCTGGCAGCCATGCTGTATCACATAGGCGAAACTGCGTTTTGGAGCAGCGGCTCTGCACTAAGTGAACAGCTGATACGCCAGGCGAGCGCCCTGTCGCCCGCCGAGTTTGGCCAATACTGCCGCGGAGAGATTGGCGTTAGTTTTGATGAACTGAGCATCGGCTTGGTGCGCACCTGGAACCTGGGCGAGTTACTGCTCAAGGCGTTGGATGCACCAGAGAGCCGTACTGTTGAAATGCAAGCGATAAGTCTGGCGAATCAACTAAGCGCAGCAATACATACGCCACCGCGTAACAAAGCCGACTTCAGCCGCCTGCTGCAGGACGTTGCTCGCGTGATGAAAATTGAGCCTAAACAGCTAAAAGAACGCATTAAACAAACGCGTCAACTGGCACTAGAGCTGCTGCAATCCTATGGTGCGGATGTACTGCAAAGCCACATTAAAAACCTACCCAGCGACGCCGACTTTATTGACATTACCCCGGTAATAGCACCGGTAAGTCGCGACAGCGCGTTGTTACAAGTGGCACAACAGTTACAGCAACTTACCTTACGCCATTGCAATATCAACGAGCTGCTCAGCTTGCTATTGCAGCAAGCTGCGGCCATTTTTGCGTTTGACAGCTGTGCATTCTGGATCTTGTCGGCCGACAAAACCCGGCTGGAATCACGCTCGGCTTACGATGGCCAGGGTACGCAAAATACCGCCAGGCGCTCTGTAGCTATTTCAGCAACTCACAATTTATTCAGCCTGAGTATACAGCAGGCTCAGCCACTATTGATTAACGACCGACGGGCACCACAGTGGCATAACTATATCGATGAACAAATGGACAAACTATTACAACGCGGCACTATGGCGCTGACAAGCGTTAAAATTCATAACAAAGTGATTGGAATTATTAGCGCACAGCACCTGAAAACCGCCAGGCCCATTAGTGATGAAGACTATCGCCAGTTCTGCTTTATTTGTGACTATCTGAATATGTGCCTGAGCCTGAGTACTGCCCGCTAGTGCTTAGCTATTGCGGCTGCGCTTTTTAACGTTGCCCTGCACCAGCTCCGGCGGCAAGGTAAAAGAAAAACTGCTGCCTTTACCCGGTTCACTGAATATCATCAACCGGCTGTTATGCCGCGACAACACGTGTTTTACAATAGCCAGACCTAGCCCGGTGCCGCCGGTATTACGTGCACGGGCTTCATCTACCCGGTAAAAGCGTTCGGTCAGGCGCTTAACATGTTGCGGCGCAATACCCGGACCATTGTCGTTTACCGAGAACACAGCTTTTAAATGCTGTCGCTGCCAGCTGATATGAATATCACCACCATTCTGGGTATATTTAATGGCATTAAC
The DNA here is from genome assembly GCF_016918075.2 of Rheinheimera maricola. Classification (GTDB taxonomy): domain Bacteria; phylum Pseudomonadota; class Gammaproteobacteria; order Enterobacterales; family Alteromonadaceae; genus Alishewanella; species Alishewanella maricola_A. The sequence continues at coordinate 404,245 of NZ_JAERPS020000002.1, forward strand.
CACCAGATTAGAAAACGCGCTGCGCAGCTCTTCAGTCACACCGGTGACAGTTAATGTAGCGTCTATATCGAATACCAGCTGGTGCTGCTTGTCGCGATTCAGCGTTTGCGCTTCTTGCTCCAGTTGGACCAGCATGGCTGGGACGTCGACCATGTCATCAAACTGCACTCTGGCTGATGCTTCAATCCGCGATAACGTTAACAACTGTTGCACCAACGCATCCATACGCTTGGTTTGGTCCAGCATCACGTTGTGGGCTTTTTTCCACATCGCTTTATCCGGCAAGTTTTCATCATCCATCACTTCCAAATAACCTTGCAATACCGTCAGCGGGGTGCGCAGTTCATGCGAGACATTGGCTACAAAGTCTTTGCGGATCTGCTCCAACTGCTTCAATTGCGTAATGTCACGCACAATTAATAAGTATTGCTGAGCACCATAAGCCATTATGTTGAACTCAAGCGTTAATTGATCGTTTACTGGCGAGGGCAGCTCTATCGGCAGCTCAAACTTGCCGGCTTTGAGGTATTGCAAAAAGTCTGGATGGCGGATCAGGTTATCTAACCGTTGGCCTTCATCAGCAGGCCAGTGCAGCCCTACCAGAATTTGTGCCAATTTGTTGCTCCAGATAATACTCCAGTCCTGCTGCATTACCACAACGGCTTCGGGCAGGGCTTCAGCACCATCGCGAAAACGGCGTACAATATTGCGCAGCTCGCGGCGTTTTCGCCGGTCACGCCGTTGTAAATAATAAATGCCTTCAAACAAATGGCCCCAAATGCCTTCGCTAATGGGCGGTGATAATTTACGATCACGCCACAGCCATTTGTCCATTAAAAATAGATGGTGGTAATGCCACAACAGCAGCGCCACTGTGAAAATAAGCAATGCCAACAACAGACTGTTCGAGATCAAACCAACCAGAGCAATAAAACAATAAAACAGAAACAGCCTGGTGTAGACCTTACTTTTTGACAGCAATTGGCGCATAGCGTCAGCGTTAACCTTTTACTTGGCAGAGAAACGGTAGCCGGAGCCCCGCACGGTTTGCACTAATCTATCATGGCCGGCAACAGAAATCGCCTTACGCAAGCGGCGGATATGCACGTCAACGGTGCGGTCCTCCACATACACATTGGTTCCCCAGACATGGTCCAGCAGCTGTTCTCGACTGTATACCCGCTCTGGGTGCGTCATAAAAAAGTGCAGCAAACGAAACTCGGTCGGCCCCATATCCAGCGCATGGTCAGATGCCATCACCCGGTGCGATACCGGGTCTAGTTTCAAACCCTGCACTTCAATAATTTCATCTAAGCTGGTTGGCGCAACACGGCGAATAACCGCTTTGATACGCGCCATCAACTCTTTGGGTGAAAACGGCTTAGTGACATAATCGTCGGCGCCGACTTCTAAACCACGTACTTTGTCTTCTTCTTCACCGCGGGCAGTGATCATAATAATCGGGATATTGCGCGTCAGTTCATGTTGTTTCATCTTCTTCGCAATTTGGATACCACTGCCGCCTGGCAACATCCAGTCTAGCAACACCAAATCTGGGTAAGGTTCCATTAACGCATTAATGGCAGAATCAAAATCTTCGGCTGTAACGGCCTGGTAACCGTTTTGTTCCAGCACAAAACATAACATATCGCGGATGGGAGCTTCGTCTTCCACCACCAGGATTTTTCTTGCCATAAGGTCCACCACATTTTGTTAACCGGCTAACTGCCGGACGGTTGTAACTCTGTATGCCGCATAGTATTGCTGCAGTTTATGACATTTTTATGAAAACTCGAGGTTAATCTTTCGCCAGCATCAGTACGCAGCCAACCAACACATAAAAGCAACAAGTTTCACAAAAATAAAGCCCGAGTTGTACAACCTGGGTATGACACTAAGATGAACTTTTTTTGACAGCCACAGCGCAAAACCGCAGCACTAGCGGTCAATGCGCACTGTAACCAGACCGCCGCATTAGTGTAATAAATTCGTCATTCTCCTGCTGTAGGGTGCCTGCAACTTGATTGGCAATACCCAACACAATTCAACGGAGAGATGGTAATGGCTTTAGGCAAACTTATTAAACTAAGCGCAGTAGCAACAGCGTTGATGCTGGCAGGCTGCGGTGGCGACTTGGTCGTTAACGCTGGTGGTAATGAGAATGGCGGCAACAACGGCGGTGGCAATCCAACGCCACCAACAAGTGCCTGTCCAACTTTTGCGACTCAGGGCAGCAGCTTGGCTGGTGTTAGTAAAGCAGTGTGTGAAATCAGCGGCACTATTACTGCTGACACCCGCCTTACAGCCGATATCGCTTGGTCATTAAACGGTAAAGTTACTGTAGGTAATGATAATGCCAACAGCGCAACACTAACCATTGAGCCTGGCACCAGCGTGTTTGGTAAAAGCGGCGCCGATTATTTAGTGGTGGCACGCGGTTCAAAAATTCAGGCAGTAGGTACTGCTGCAGCGCCCATCATAATGACATCGGTCAACGATATGCTGGGCCTGTCTGACAATGAGTCAAGTGCTGAGTGGGGCGGCCTGGTACTGCTGGGTAATGCACCGAGTAACAAATGCGACCAGGCAGCGCTGACCAGCTGTGAAATTCAGGCTGAAGGTGAAGCCGGCCCCTACGGCGGTGCGGATCCAGAAGATAACAGCGGTGCATTAAAGTATGTGCAGGTGCGCTATGCCGGTTTCGAGGTTATCCCGGACAACGAGCTAAACGGTATCACTTTTGCCGGTGTCGGTCGTGGCACCACGGTGGAATACATTCAGGTACACAATAACCTGGATGATGGCGTAGAGTTTTTTGGTGGTACTGTTGATGCCAAGTATGTGGTACTGACTGGCAACCGCGACGACTCATTAGACTGGGCCGATGGCTGGACCGGCCGCATGCAGCACGTATTAGTGCGCCACAACCCAAATGATAGCAAAGCGAACCGCGGCATAGAAGCCGACAACCAATCAGGCAACTTTACTGCCGAGCCAGTATCTAAGCCGCAAATTGCTAACATGACCATTATCGGTAATAACTTTGACGGCGAAGATGATTCCGAGGGCGTGTTACTGCGTGCCGGTACCGCGGCTGAGCTGTATAACTTCATAGTTACCGGACCACAAGGTATGGGTGAATGCTTTGAAGTGAACAGCGACGAATCGGTAGCGAATACCGGCAACGGCGAAATTATCTTCCGTAACTCAATCCTGGACTGTGCTGAGCCAACAAAAAATTCGGTGGATGCAGCAAGCAACGTAACGTTGGACGCGCAAGCCTGGTTCCTGGCTCAGCCTGGCAACAGCATTGGCGATGCACTATTGGGTGGTTATGTGCCGGCTCCTAACTCACCTGCGCTAGGCAATGGCTATAACGTTGCCAACAACGTTGACCCGTGGTTTGACAACGTAGACTACATCGGTGCCTTTGACGGCATGACTGACTGGACAGTGGGTTGGACTATAGGCTTGCACCCAGAAGATGACTTAGCTGCCTGCCCTGCCGGCACCAGCGAAGTAAATAGCCTGTCTGGCCGGTTAAACTGCCAGCTAACGGGCGACATCACCACTAACGTAACGTTAGCCGCGGGTGCGGATTATGTGTTAAGTGGCCGGGTTCGCATTGGCGTTGACAACAGTACCGCAGCGACATTAACTGTGCAGCCTGGCGTGCGCATTTATGGCAAATCAGGTGCAGATTTCCTGGTTATTACCCGCGGTTCAAAAATTGACGCTAACGGCACAGCAGCTAACCCTATCGTGATGACGTCAGTGCAAGACATCATTGGCTCGCCTACGGCTGCCGGTCAGTGGGGCGGCTTAGTGTTACTGGGCAACGCGCCAAGCAACAAGTGTAACCAGGCTGATTTAGCCAGCTGTGAAATTCAGGCAGAAGGCGAAGCCGGCCCATACGGTGGCGCTAACTGGGAAGACAATAGCGGCCGCTTAAACTACGTCGTAGTTAAGCACGCCGGCTTTGAGGTTATCCCGGATAACGAATTAAACGGTATTACCTTTGCCGGTGTAGGTTCTGCCACGCAGTGTAGCAATATTCAGGTGCACCAGAACGTCGATGACGGTATCGAGATGTTCGGTGGTGCGGTTAGCTGCAAAAACGTGGTATTAACCGCCAACGGCGATGACTCAGTTGACTGGGCCGACGGCTGGAAAGGTAAGTTGCAGTTTGTGTTAGTAAAACACGCTGCCGATGGTGCCAAGGCCAACCGCGGTATCGAAGCAGACAACCAATCGGGTAACTTCACCGCAGCACCAGTATCTAACCCAACTATTGCCAACATGACCATTATTGGTAACGGCTTTGATGGTGATGACGATTCAGAGGGCGTGTTGTTGCGTGCGGGCACTAATGCTCAGCTGGCCAACTTCATTATCACCGGGCCTGAAACTATGGGCGAATGTCTGGAATTTGACTCAGCTGAAACCAAAGCCTTGGCTGCGACAGGTTCATTAACCATGACCCACTCTGTTGTCGCCTGCGCCGAACCATTTAAAGGTGACCTGGGTAACGGCACGACTACCGAGCAGTGGTTCCTTGGCCAGGCGGGCAATAGTGTTGCAGCCAACCAGGCTGCCGTACTGGACGGTATCTTTACTATCGATGCCACCACACCAAAAGACATGACGGCAGTAGACAGCTTCTTTGATGCAGTTGACTTTATTGGTGCAGTAGAAGCCGGTAACGATTGGACTGCTGGCTGGGCGGTTGGCTTAGACGACTAACAGCAACGAACACTGCCGGGTTTTGCCTGGCAGTGTTTTTTTATTCCACTGCATTACACCTGGCCGCTAGCAGGGTAATGCAACGCAGATGTAACCGTAAAAGCTGATAGGACAAAGTTCAGATGAGCAGCATGCAAAAGTTTAATTTCAGTCGTGTAGGCCGCAGTGTGTTGCTGGCCCTGAGCACAGCAACCGCCCTGGTGTCGATGGCAGCCATTGGCCAAGACACCACCGAGGCAACACCACAAAATGAAGCCGATGTTGAACGTATTTCTGTATCCGGCCGTCTGATGAGCTCTGCTGCCTCTGCCGCTGCAGAGCGCCGCGAGCAACCTTATGTTGCCGAATTACTTGGCATGGAACAAATTTCCCGCGCCGGCGACAGCAATGCAGCTACCGCGCTGCGCCGCGTTACCGGTTTAACGCTGGTAAAAGATAAGTTTATTTATGTCCGTGGCTTAGGTGAGCGTTATTCCAGCACGCTGTTAAACGGCGCCATGGTACCCAGCCCGGACCCAACCCGTAACGTGATACCGCTGGATATGTTTCCGGCCGGCATTATTGAAAGCTTAGTGGTACAAAAAGCTTATTCCCCGGAACTGCCGGCCGCTTTTGGTGGCGGCAACGTTAATATCCGCACCACCGCTATTCCACTGCAAACGAGCTTCAATGTAGCAGTAGGTACCGGTTATAACAGCCTGAACAGCGACGATGGTTTTGATTACGCCGGTGGCGGCGATGACTGGCGCGGTAAAGATGATGGCCTGCGCGGCATTTCTGCTGAGTTGGCCGCAGCACAAACACAATATGGCATTTTAACGCCAGTAAATATCGCTGAAGCGTTAGGCGGCATCAATGCCACAAACCTGGCGCAGGCTGAAACCATAGTGCGTGAGCTGGGCACTGCCTTTAACCGCGAACTTGATATCAGCCGTAAAACCGTTAAGCCTGATTTTGATGGCAGCGTGTCTTTTGGTAGCCGCTTTGATATGGCGAAAAATGTTGTGTTCGGTGTCATGTCGGGCCTAAGCTATGACCGCTCAACGCAAAATATAGACGAGCAAGAACGGTATTATTCCGTGTCGGGCGAAAACCTGGTTCCGCTTAACTTGTATGATGATATTAAAGGCACTGAGCATCAGGTTAAGTTATCTGGCATGCTTAATTTCGGCTTAGAGTTGGGCGTAGATCACCGGCTGGAAACCGCCAGCATCTACCTGCGCGACACCAAAGACGAAATTAAGATTAAAAACGGCGACAGTATCGAAACCATTAACGAAACTAACCGTTTTAACACCGATACCAGTATTTTGTACGAAGAACGCAGCATGCTAAGCAACCAGTTGCGCGGCCGGCACAACTTCCCTTACCTGATGGACTTAGCACTAGACTGGCAGTATACCGATGCCAAAGCCCGTCGCTATGCTCCGGGCGAAGTGGAGTTCCGCTATTTGAATGAAACCCAGGATGATGGCAGCGTATTTTCTTTCCTACGCCGTAACCAGAACGCGGTGAATTACAGCTTTAGTGACATGCAAGACAATACCGAAAACCTCAGTTGGAACGCCAAACTGCCGTTAACACTGGGTAAGGCTGAAATGACATTCAGCGCCGGTTATAGCTATTTTGAACGTAGCCGCAATGCCCAAACAGATCGGTTTAATTTCGATACCGTTGGCTACAGTCTGGCACAGCTATCCGGCAGTTTTGCAGAAATTTTCTCCGACGAAAATATTCTTAATGCCAGCAACGGCTTTAAAATTTCCAACGTTACAACCCAAGCTGATGATTATCTGGCCGCACAAATGATTGATGCGGGCTACGGTGCGCTGGAGCTCAACTACGATTACCAGTTCCGTATTAACCTTGGTGTACGTTACGAAGATTTTAAACAAATATCCTTACCCCTTACTGCCGATGGTAATGTCAGTGGTAACCTAACTGACTCGGTCCTGTTAGAAGACGGTTTTTACCCGGCGCTGTCACTGACCTGGTTTATCAATGATGATTTACAAGCACGCTTTGGTTATAGCCAAACCGTGGTACGCCCCGACTTACGTGAAGTAACACCGGTACTGTATGTTGACCCGTTAACCGACTTTAAAGTTACCGGTTTCTCCGGATTAAAAAGCACCGACATTAATAGCACCGATGTTCGCTTAGAGTGGTACTACGACAACAGCAATTACAGTGTTGGTTTATTTTACAAAGACTTAGACAATCCGATTGAAGCCATAGAGCTATCCGGCTCCGACGGGAACTTGTTAATGTCGTTCCGCAATGCCCAAAGCGGCACACTGTATGGGGTTGAAGCCGAATTTTTGCAGCAGCTGGATATGTTTGGCGGTGACGTTGGAAAAATAGCCGACAATTTCTTCCTGGCAGGCAACCTGACGTTAAGTGAATCAGAAATTAGCATTCAGCCATTCCCGGGTGCCGATTTAACCAACTTAACCCGTGGCTTAAGCGGTCATTCTAAGTACGTGGCTAACCTGCAACTGGGCTTTGATGCAGACAACAACCAACACAACGCGACCCTTACCTACAACGTGTTTGGTAAACGTATCGCTTTTGCTGGTGTTAACGATAAAGACGACGCCTTTGAACAACCGTTTAACTCGTTAGACTTTACTTACAGCTATACGCCAACCGAGAGTATTGCCGTAAAACTAGGGCTGAAGAACCTGCTGGATGAAGATGTAGAAATTCTGCAACAAGGCCAAATTCTGCAAAAGCGGGTTGAAGGCCAAAGCTATAGCTTAAGCTTCTCGTACAAGTACTAAGCTGAATACTGCAGCAACAAAAAGCCGGTCAGTGACCGGCTTTTTTATTGTTATCAATTTGATAATCAAAACTTATGTTTAATGCCTACTGCCAGGTAATCGCGATCCGGTGTTGGTGTATCTAAGTTAAAGCTGCTGTACCAGGCGAACAGAGTGGTATTTTTGCCCGCTTTATAATCCGCACCCAAACTTATTGCCTTGTCATCTTCCAGCGTCTGATATTGCGCTTTTAATTCAGTTTTACCCAGCGGGTAAGCCGCACTAACCAACCAGCCATCTTGCTCCGCACCGGTAACAATGTTTTCCTGGCTGTGCAAAATAGCGCCTAGTTTAACGCCTGATACCTTACCTTGCGCCTGCAAACGCACTGTATCATAGCCATTAACTTCAGCATCTACCGATACCGCCGCATAAAAGTTACTGTTTTTCAGGTTTTCATCACCGTAATACAGCGACGCAGAAAACGCATCTTCAGCATCAGCGGCATCTTCCATAATGTAGGTTAGGTGCAAACCAAAGCCTTTGTGAGTTGGGGTGTAGTAAGTAATAGAGTCACTGGCGCGCACTTCGCCTTTCCATAACGCTTTAACGTCTGCTTCGTAATCGCTGAATAGGTCGATTTTGCCCTGAGCATCTTTCAGTGCCGTATCGTGACGGCCTAACCGCACTTCACCGAAGCTACCTGCCAGGCCAACATACTGATTGCGCGAAGTGATGTTTTCGCCGCCACTGACATCTGCCAAATCGACTGCCCATTCTAACTGGTACACCAATTTAAGACCATGCTCCAGCTCGTAATCACCTTTTAATCCAAAGCGTGAACTGTTACTTTTTAACTCAGAGAAGCGGCCTTCGCCTTCATCGCTGGACTGCGCTGACACATTTACCTGACCATATACCGTTACCGGTTCAGCATGCACACTGGCTGCCCCGGCCATCGCTAATAAGACTAATGTTTTTTTCATGTTCTGCACCTGAGTTAATACTAAATTGCACGTTGGCCATAACTGGCATCGTTGTCACTGACGGCGGTCATGATATGACCATTTTATGACACTTAAATGACAAGATGGCATTTTCATGGCGTTTAAATGATGTTTTTATGACTTAGCGCAGTAAATTTGCCACTTTGATGGCAGAAGTATTAATCATATTAATAAGATAGCCAGTACATTTGCACAACAAAACACAAAAAAGGAGCCTTAGCTCCTTTTTTGTGTTTTGTTATGCAGTTTGTTTAATCGCGTTTTCTATCAACAATCTGCTGTAGTTCAGCATCACTCAGATGGGCAACGTGGCTGCCTTTGCTTAAAAAGATAGCCTGCTCACAAATATTGCGGCTGTGATCACCCACGCGCTCCAACGATTTTGCAACTTGCGACACTTGCAAACTAACAGCGATTTGCTGCACATCTTGCATCATAGATGCCAAACTACTTTGCAAAATACTGTCGTAACTACTGTCTATCGCTTTTTCATCGCGCAATACACTCAAAGCCGCTTTGGCATCCATTTGCTCAAACGCCGCTATGGCACGCTCAAACATTTGCAGCACATCCTGCCCCATCTGATTCAACGTATTGAGCTGGGCAGGCGACGGTCGGCTGTCCGGCAGTTCTCTTAATAAAGCTTTAGCAATGCGCTTGGCCATATCGCCAATCCGCTCAACGTCGTTAACACTTTTCAGTATGGCCAATACCAGACGCAAGTCTGTGGCAGCCGGTTGCCGCCGGGCCAGGATATCCAAACAATGCTCGTCGATATCAACCTCAAAACTATTTACCTGCCGGTCAGACTGTTTGACTTGCTGCGCCAACGCTAAATCTGCAGCAGTAAACGCTGTCATTGCGTCGCGCAGCTGCTGCTGTGCCAATGCAGCCATTTGCAGTAACCTTGCTACTGCCAGTTGTAACTCGTCATCATAAGCCTGTGAGTAATGGCCGCCGATTTTATCATTTGGCATAACGCCAGTCTCCTGAGTAAAGTGTGCCGGGCAAACTGCCGGGTATTAACCATTTAGCCCAATACGTTTAGCCATAACGACCGGTAATATAGTCTTCAGTGCGTTTTTGCTGCGGGTTGGTAAATACATCGTTGGTATTGCCAATCTCAATTAAGTTACCAAGATGGAAAAACGCTGTACGATCAGATACCCGGGCTGCCTGCTGCATATTGTGCGTAACAATAACAATGGTGAAATTTTGCTTCAGCTCATCAATCAGCTCTTCAATAATCGACGTTGCTATCGGGTCCAGCGCTGAACATGGCTCATCCATCAAAATAACTTCCGGGCTTACCGCTATACTGCGCGCAATACACAAACGCTGCTGTTGGCCGCCCGATAAACCGGTGCCGGGCTGATCCAACCGGTCTTTAACTTCATTCCATAAACCGGCACGGCGCAAGCTTGATTCAACAATATCGTCCAAATCGGCCTTGCGCTCTGCCAGGCCATGTAATTTCGGCCCGTAAGCAATGTTTTCATAAATTGACTTAGGAAAGGGGTTGGGCTTTTGAAACACCATGCCAACCTGAGCCCGCAATTGCACTACGTCTAGTGCCGGTTCATGAATATCCCGGCCGTCGAGCAAAATACTGCCCGTTACACGGCACTGATCAATGGTATCGTTCATCCGGTTCATGCAGCGTAAAAAGGTTGATTTACCGCAACCAGACGGGCCAATAAATGAAATCACCTCATGCTGATACACATCCATGCTGATGCCATGCAGCGCCTGATTATCGCCGTAGAACACCTTAACATCGCTAGCACTGATTTTTACCGGAGCTGAATTACTCATCTGTTTATCCGTTATCTTTAAATTAACTCTGTTGAATAGCGTTTAGTTGCGCACCTTGTGGCTACCAACGCTTCTCATATTTTTTCCGCAGCCAGATGGCCAGGCCGTTTAAGCTAATCATCATCAGCAGTAACACGATAATCGCGGCCGAGGTGCGCGCTTCAAAAAAGTTACGCAGCTCGTTGCCTTGCCATAGATAAATTTGTACCGGCAAAGCACTGGCCTGTTCAAACGGTGACGCCGGAATAGAAGCGACAAACGATTTCATACCAATTAGCAATAACGGGGCGGTTTCACCCAGTGCCTGTGCCACACCGAGAATGGCGCCAGTTAAAATACCCGGAATGGCCAGCGGTAATACGTGATGAAATATCGCCTGCATTTTTGATGCGCCCAGTCCTAATGCTGCCTGACGAATAGACGGCGGTATAGCCTTTAATGTAGAGCGCGTTGCGATGATCACCGTGGGTAATGTCATCAGAGATAACACTAAGCCCCCGACAATGGGCGCTGACATTGGCAGGTTAAACCAACCAATTAATACCGAAGCGCCAAGCAAACCAAATACAATTGATGGCACCGCCGCCAGATTGTTGATATTAACCTCAACCAGGTCGGTAATTTTATTGCGTGGCGCAAACTCTTCCAAATAAATGGCCGCGGCTACGCCCATCGGCACCGCCAGCAGAATAACCACCAACATCATGTAGAACGAGCCCATAAAAGCGCCTGCTAAACCGGCAGAGGCTAGTGAACTGCGCGAGTCCGGGTTCATAAACAGTGCCAGGCTAAAGCGGTTTTGAATAACACCATCAGCCGACAATTTATCTACCCATTCGCGCATTTTCGCGCTCAGTTGCTGCTGCTCGTCTGGCAGGCTGCGATCAATATTACCTTTTAACCAGACATCAATATTGGCATCTGTTAACAGGTGCAGCGTGCGGGTTTGGCCGATAATTGACGGATCGGCTACCACCATATCACGCAGTGCAAATCGTTCGCCTGAGGTAACCACCCGCGCCAAATCGCGCCGGTGCTTGTTTGCATCGGGTAGCACTTTTTGCAAACTGTCGGTGATCAGCCGGTTAAAGTTAACAAAGCCAATTTCGGTCTGCCATTCAATATGCCGCTGACGGAAATCGTTATCAGACTCGTCATCACGCTGTTGCGGCATTGGTGGGATCTTAATGATCTGCGGATCGAAATAGATATCCAACGTCACAGCCGATTGCCAGAACGCTGGCAATCCTTTGGAGAATATATTGATAAACAACACTGCAACCAGCCCAAGGCTGATTAGTACCGCTGTCAGACCTAAACGGCGGAATAAGTTTTCTTTACGGTGCCGGCGGTTAAGCGAATCTATCACCTTTTGTTGCACCTGGCTGGGCGCTGCAACAGCTTTAATCGGATTTTCTGCAATAATGGTCATAAGTTACTCGTATTGCTCACGGTATTTACGCACTATCACCAGCGCTATTACGTTCAGCAGCAAGGTAATAACGAACAGGGTTAAGCCCAATGCGAAGGCCACCAGTGATTGCGGACTGGAAAAATCGTTGTCGCCGGTTAACTGATTAACTATGGTTACTGTTACAGTAGATACCGCTTCAAACGGGTTCGCGGTTAACGCAGGGCTGTTACCAGCTGCCAACACCACTATCATGGTTTCGCCAATGGCGCGGCTGGCTGCCAGCAACACGGCACCGACTATGCCGGGCAACGCGGCTGGCAACACTACTTTGAGAATGGTCTCTGATTTAGTAGCACCCAAACCTAACGAGCCATCGCGCATCGATTTTGGTACCTGGGTGATAATGTCATCAGATAACGATGAGATAAACGGGATTATCATAATACCCATCACCACCCCGGCGGTCAGCGCTGAAGTCGCGTTAATGTCTAAGCCAATTGCGGCACCTAAATCACGTAAAAATGGCCCCACAGTAACCAGCGCAAAGAAGCCGTAAACTATGGTAGGAATGCCCGCTAGCACCTCAATTAACGGCTTAGCAGTATTGCGCAATTTAACCGGGGCATATTCCGCCAGATAAATCGCCACCATCAAGCCTAAAGGGATCGCCACTAACATGGCAATACCGGCAATTAATGCTGTACCTGCCAACAGCGGTACCAAACCAAAACTGCCTTGCTCGCCGATACCAACGGTAGAGAACCGTGGATTCCAGGTAGTACCAAAGAAAAACTCGCTCGGCGGAATATAACTAAAAAACTTCAGCGTCTCGCCTACCATCGATAATACGATACCAATAGTAGTAAGAATGGCCACTGTGGAGCACAGTATCAGCAAAGCTTTAACCACTCGCTCTACCTGATGCCGCGCTTTTAACCGCGGGGTAATTTTCAGCAGGCTAAGCAGCATACCCACCGCCGCAATTACCGCCATCAAGGAGGTCAGCACCATAGCGCTATTCGCTTTGAGAATGCGTAAATGCTCGGCAGCGTCTAGCTCCCACTGTGCCGCATCGGCGACGACACCAAAATTATTTGCCAGATTGCTAATACGCTGAGATACCACCCGTAGCTCATCGGCACTAAGCGCCAACACCGTTGCCGGCAATTGTGACAGCATCATTGAGTTGATTATCGCCGGCGATAACCATAGCCATAAGATCAGGATAAAAAATGCGGGTAACACAGCCCACAGACCTACCATCATGCCGTAGTGATGCGGGCGGGAGTGCATACGCAAGTCAGAGTTAACTGTAGCTACTTTGCGGCTGCGGGCCATACCGAGTTGGTAGCCCAGTGCCAACAACACCAGCAGCACTACAATTAACGAAAGGTTACTCATGGTTGCTCCGTAAACAGCTTACAGGCCTTTGCCTACTATGCTGGGCAGTGTAAGCGGCTTTTATTTCAGTTTTATGACAGCGTGAATACAAAAAAAGAGAACCCGTTACAGGTTCTCTTGTAAACAGCTAGCAGATTATAGCGACTTTTTCTGTCTAATGTTCTGACTTGTCTCTGCACGCTCGTCATCCGACAACGGAATTAAACCAGCACTTTCTAATGCACTACCAAAGCCTGACATGCCTTCGCTAACATGAAACATGGCATATTCCTGCAAGCCTGGGATCACACCGATATGGGCGCCTTTTACATAAATATACAAAGGACGTGATACCGGATATTCGCCAGAAATAATAGTATCCAGGTTTGGCTCTACGCCTGACACTGTCGCCACTTTAATACGGTCACGGTTGGCTTCATAGAAACTTAAACCAAATACACCCAATGCATCTTTTTGCGCCGTTAAGCGGGCTAAGGTTTCAGTGTAATCACCGGCAATTTCTACTACCCGACCATCGGTTCGCATGGCGGTACAAAACTTAGATGCGGCATCCTTGTCCAGCGCTTTTACTTCAGCCAGTGTGTTGCAACCTGGCACAACGACCTTCTCTTCATATACTTCGCGCGTACCATGGTTTGAACCAGGGATCGCCAGTAAAATTTCTTGATCTGGCAAGGTTTTATCAATTTGATTCCAGCGTGTATAAGGATTGCTAACCATTTTGCCATTTTGCGGCACCTGAGCAGCCTGTGCCATGAACACATGTACCGGCTCCAGTTTAAAAATAGCCGCATCTACACGTGAGGCAAAAACGATGCCGTCATAACCAATTTTCACTTCAATGATGTCTTTTACACCATTGGCTTTACAGGCTTCTACTTCGTTCGGACGCATTTTGCGTGAAGAATTCGCCACATCAATAGTATTGGCACCCACGCCCTGACAGAACTGACGCAAACCACCTGATGAACCGCCAGAACCAACAACAGGCGTACGGAACTGGGCAAAATTATTGCCAAATTCTTCTGCTACTACCGATGAAAACGGCAGTACTGTAGAAGAGCCTGCAATCTGGATAGTATCGCGGCTTTGCGCTTGAGCAGTACCGGCTACGGCCAGTGTCATGCTGGCTGCCAGCAACAAGTTAGACAATTTATTCAGTTTCATATCATTTCCTCGGTTATCCGATTTAGGCATAGGCTAAACATGTACGCGGCTAGTTTGCTGCATTTTTATTGCAGTAATATGACAGCGAGAAAATTTCTCCGCAGTCGTCAAACTCTAAAGCATTGGGAGCCTAAACAAATGCTAATCAAGCCAATGCTATCCAGACGCCGAAGATATGTGCTCATATTTATTAACAGCCTCGCGCTGTGTAGTTAATTTGTAATATTCATAGATTATTGTTCAACGCTTTCACCCTGAAACACAATTATGCTGCGTCTCTTTGTCGGGCGATTTGCATCGAAATAAACAAATAACTAAAAAATTGAGGTTTACCAAATGTTAAGGACATTTTTATTCTCTGTCAGCATTTTGCTTAGCAGCCTGGTGCTGCCACAACAGGTTTACGCCGCGCCTATTCTGTCGCAGGAAATCATTGATCTTGATGGGAATGTGCTGGGAAATTTTGCCATTGATCTGCGCAATGTTGATGGTTCAGGCGTGATCACCGACTGGTTAGTCTTCAACTTAACAGACTTTTCACCTATATCTATCGACAGCTTTTTTGCTGAAATAGACCCTACTAACCTGACAAGTGGCCTAAGCTTACTGTTTTTCGATATCAATGACCTGAGTTTACAGTTCTTGCTGCAAGGTTTCTTTGAAATTGATTCAGGTTGGTTTGAAGTGCGTGATTTCAATAGCGGTGAGCTTATATCTGCCACCGGCTTTACCCTGAGTAATGCACAACTGGTATCTGAGCCCGGAACGTTGTTGTTTTTAATCGCATCAGCATTTGGATTGATGCTGCGCCGCCGGTAACTTACTGGCTATCAATTTTACGACATCACTAAATGGAAAGAGGCGAGATTAATCTCGCCTCTTTATTTTTTCAACCCACCGCTACTAGCAACATTAAGACCAGTTTAGTACCACTTTACCCGACTGGCCTGAGCACATAATGTCGAAACCTTCCTGAAACCGCTCCATTGGTAACTCGTGCGTAACCATGGGTGTTAAATCCAGCCCGGATTGAATTAAGCTAGCCATTTTGTACCAGGTTTCAAACATTTCACGGCCATAAATGCCTTTAATTACCAGGCCTTTAAAGATCACCTTGTTCCAGTCCACCGCCATGTCAGACGGCGGAATGCCCAGCATAGCAATTTTGCCACCATGGTTCATGGTATCGAGCATGCCGCGAAACGCAGTGGGTACACCAGACATTTCCAGGCCTACGTCAAAGCCTTCTGTCATGCCCAGCTCTTTCATCACATCTTTTAAGTTTTGCTTGCTGACATCTACCGCCCGGGTGGCACCCATTTTCAGCGCCAGCTCAAGCCGGTAAGGGTTAACGTCGGTAATCACCACATGGCGGGCACCAACATGACGCGCTACCGCCGCCGCCATAATGCCAATAGGGCCGGCACCGGTGATCAGTACGTCTTCACCAACTAGATCAAAAGATAACGCGGTATGCACCGCATTGCCGAACGGGTCGAAAATTGCAGCGATGTTATCCGGAATGTTATCCGCCAGTTTAAAGGCGTTATAGGCCGGAATAACCAGATACTCGGCAAAAGAACCGGCGCGATTTACGCCGACACCGGTGGTGTTACGACATAAATGCACCCGGCCAGCGCGGCAGTTACGGCAATGGCCGCAGGTAATGTGGCCCTCGCCCGATACGCGGTCGCCAATACTGAAACCACGCACTTCTGAGCCCATGCCTTCAATAACGCCGACATATTCATGGCCTACTACCATGCCATGCGGAATAGTGTTCTGTGCCCACTCGTCCCACTTATAAATGTGCACGTCGGTACCACAGATGGCGGTTTTTTTGATGCGTATTAGTACATCATTCGGGCCCACTTCTGGCTTTTCTACCTCAGTTTGCCAAATACCCGGTTCTGCTTTTAACTTTGCTAATGCTTTCATTTTCACGCCCCGCCCTTATGCGATCACGCCCATGTCTTTGCCAATACGGATAAAGGCATCAATCGCTTTATCCAGTTGCTCTGTTGTATGTGCTGCTGAAATTTGCGTACGAATACGCGCCTGGCCTTTTGGCACCACCGGGAATGAAAAGCCCACCACGTAGATACCCTCGGCCAGCATACGTTTGGCCATTTCTGACGCGACTTTGGCATCGCCCAGCATTACCGGAATAATGGCATGATCTTTACCGGCCAGGGTAAAGCCAGCGGCCGACATTTTGTTGCGGAAGTAATTGGCGTTATCCCACAGCTTAGCCCGCAGTGCGTCGCCCTGCGCCAGCATGTCCAGCACTTTAATCGACGCGGTAACAATAGACGGCGCCAGCGAGTTAGAGAACAAATACGGCCGTGAGCGCTGACGCAGCCATTCAATCACTTCTTTTTTACCCGAGGTATAACCGCCGGAAGCCCCACCCAGAGCTTTACCCAAGGTGCCGGTAATAATGTCAACGCGGCTCATTACATCGCAATATTCGTGCGTGCCACGGCCGTTTTTACCAACAAAGCCCACGGCGTGGCTGTCATCAACCATCACCATAGCGCCGTATTTATCGGCCAAATCACAGACTGATTTCAGATCGGCAATCACGCCATCCATGGAGAATACGCCATCGGTGGCTATTAGCTTAAAGCGCGCACCATCGGCATCCGCCTGCTTTAACTGCGCTTCGAGCTCAGCCATATCATTGTTGGCGTAACGATACCGCTTGGCTTTACACAAGCGCACACCGTCAATAATAGAAGCATGGTTTAATGCATCAGAAATTACCGCATCATCGCTGCTTAAAATAGTTTCGAACAAGCCACCGTTGGCATCAAAGCACGACGAGTACAAAATGGTGTCATCAGTGCCTAAAAACGCGCTGATTTTTTGCTCCAGCGTTTTATGAATATCCTGGGTGCCGCAAATAAAGCGTACCGACGCCACGCCAAAACCATGGCTGGCTAACCCCTGCTGCGCCGCTGCAATTAAATCGGCGTGGTTGGCCAGGCCTAAGTAGTTGTTGGCACAAAAATTCAGTACCTGATGGCCGTTAACCGTAACATCAGCACTTTGTTGTGACGTGATAATACGTTCTGCTTTGAATAAACCTTCTGCTTTCACATCGTCTAGTTGTTGTTGTAGATGTTGCAGAAAAGCGCCATTGCGCATAAAGCCTCCTGTTGCGGGGTAAGGGAACAGAAAAAACGGCGTCATTGTAAAGCTTATAGCCTAAGGCTGCAGCGCTTTTACGTTAACTAAAGCGCTGTTCAGACCTGCTGCTGTAAAGTTTAGCCTACAAAATAACCAAGGTTAACCTGCCAACGCTTCATAATGTTGCTGCAAGCGGGTAATTCGCGGCCTGGCATGCTCTGTGGCGTAAGGCTTAAATAACAGCAACACCTTAAGCACGCCCTGATAAACACTGGCTTGATCAATGTCTTTTTGTGGCGCCTGGGTTTTCAGATAGCTGATCCAAAAGGTCACCAGCAACTTAATACTGTGTGCCAAATCGGTTATGTCTTCATCGTCAATCTGAATAACGTCAGACTGCTTAAGCGCCTTCAGTACTGCAGTAACACGCAACAATACGCCTTGTTGTACTTGCAGGTAGTCCTGCTGCAGCGCCGGATCACGCGATAAGATGTCGGGCAAATTGGCGTAGAAAAAATGAAAGCGCCACATTAACTCGAACACCGCATCCAAATAACACGCCAGCGCATCTAACGCTTCGGCTTTATCCGATGGTGGTTTGATACGGGTTTCCAGCAATTTGGCGTATTCTTTAAAAATCTGCCTTACGATGTCTTCCTTGTTGCGAAAGTGATAGTACAAGTTACCCGGACTGATCCCCAAGTGCGCCGCGATATGATTGGTGGTGACCTGTCGCTCACCCACCTGATTAAACAGCTCTATGCTGGCTTGCAGAATTTTATCTTTGGTTCTTAACTTCTTTTCCATCTGCGAAACAGGCTTATGGTTGGCTAAATTAATTTGCTATAGTAACGCCAAATTGACTAAAAACTCTAGTCGCAGCTTTTTTAGCGCACAGCACTTAGCCAGGAACGCCAACAACACAATGAAAATAAAAGCTATTTACCCTGGAACCTTTGACCCGCTAACCAATGGCCATGCCGATTTAGTGCAACGGGCAGCGCTGATGTTTGATCAGGTAATTGTCGGCGTTGCGGCGAATCCCAGTAAACAACCCCTGTTTAGTCTGGAAGATCGGGTAGCACTGGCACAACAGGCATTTTCAGCTATTACCAACGTTGAGGTGATTGGATTTTCTGGCTTATTGGCTAAATTTGCCGAGGCTCAGCACGCCGCAGTCTTGCTCCGTGGTGTGCGCGCAGTAGCAGACTTTGAATACGAGTTTCAGTTAGCCAGCATGAATCGGCAGCTTAATCCGGCGCTGGACAGCATCTTTATGACACCATCAGAGAAAAATACTTTTATTTCATCAACGCTGGTTAAAGAAGTCTGCCGCCACGGCGGTGATGTGTCCAGCTTCGTGCCTGCTCACGTTGAACTGGCACTAAAATCTAAATTAAAACTATGAAGTTAACACTGTCTTTGCTCAGCCTGGCACTGAGCAGCTTGCCGTTAGTTGCCGCGCCTTGGGTTGACACCACCGACAATTATCTGCGTCAGTCGTTACAAACGTTGGCGCACGCCGGTGTCATTACCGGTCCGGTAAATACCTACCCGTTAATGTGGCGCAATATTGTCGCCGACCTGGCCAAGGCGCAGCCGCAACCGACCGAAGAATTGCGTTTTGCCCTGGCACACGTGCGTTCAGCACTACATGCCAACCAGCGCAACTATATTGCCGGGGTAAAACTTAAAGCCAGTTCAGATCCGTCGCTGTTTCAAAGCTTTGGTGAAAGCTATTTCGACCAGGCCAGTGCTAGTGTGTTTAAAGAATACATCGCTGAGAACTGGGCAGGCAAAACCCAGGTTAATTACCGCAATCTTGACGATGGCAGTACTGAGCAAGACGTAACACTGGATGGCAGCTATCTGGCTGTTATCGCTGGCAACTGGGTACTGGCATTAGATCAGCAGCCCATATGGTGGGGTCCCGGTCAGCAAACCGCTTTATTGGTGAGTAACAATGCCCGGCCAGTGCCATCATTACGTTTAAGCCGCCATAGCTGGCAAGCCAGTGAAAATAGCCTGCTTAGCTGGCTTGGCCCCTGGAGCTTTACTGCTTTTGTTGGCCAGGGTGAACACCATACCGTACCGGGGCAAATTAACCATTTTGGCGCCCGTTTCAGCGCCCGACCGCTGCCACAACTGGAATTGGGCTTATCGCGCGTTAGCCAATGGGGCGGCGACACCCTTGACAATGGTTTAGGTGCTTTTACCGATATGTTGCTGCTAAACGACGCTGATAACGCCGCGGCTAATTCAGATAATCTGGCTGCAGTAGATCTCACTTGGCATACTACGCTGTTTAGTCGGCCCTACAGCTTTTATGCTGAACTGGCCGATGACAATGGCGGTAATGGTTTAAGTAAACCCTTACAGTTATACGGCGCGCGTACCTTTTTCGGCAATGAAAGTGCCATTCACACGCTAAATCTGGAATGGTCAGACACCTTTATTCGCTGTCAGGCACAACAGCTATCGGGTAATTGTGCTTACGAGGGTGATATCTACCCACAAGGCTATCGGCGCTATGGCCGGGTAATAGGCAGTGGTTACGGTGCCGACGCGCAGGTATTATCCGCAGGTTACCGTTACCAAACCTTTGACGGCTATAGTTGGGCTGCAAGCGTACTACGTGGCAGGTTTATTTCTGCCAGCAACACAGTGCACAACTGGCAATTGCGGCTGGAATACCGCCAACCCTTGTTTAATGGTTTACTGAGTATTGAAGGCCGGGTTTTTGATAAATCGCCACAGCCAGAGTTAAACATCAAACGTGGCAGCCTTGCGACAACCTGGGAATACCGATTCTAGGTAGCGCGGGGCCACGCAGTGATTAATGTTATAGCTTAATAATGATATTGCGCCGGTACAACAGCAGCGACACCCACCAAAATAACACCACATGTAACACAGCGAATAACAAAGAAGCCGCCTTGGGAGCGAGCAACTGCGCCAACAGGGCAAAACTGTATTGATACAGATTTGTCCCGCCTAACGGAATTAATGCTGCCGACACGGCACATAACCAGGCCAGCATATAAATAAACAACGGATTACTACCATACACAATTAACGGCTGTAACAGCGGGCGTTGCTGTTTTACATCACACAGCCAGACCAACATGGCCAATATTAACAGCAGTATGCCGACAGACAGCAATACATAGCTGCCACTCCATAGCGCTTTGTTTACCGGCCAGTACACACTGGCGGTCCAGGCCAGTGTTAACAACAATGCCGCCGCGTTAACCAGCCATAAAGCACCTGCCGGTGCACTACGTAGTGCAAGTTGGCCGGCCACATAATAGCCCGCCAACACCGACACTACAGCCGGTAAACTGCTTAACAAGCCTTCAGGGTCAAAAGCCTGGCCAAAGCCCTGATACAAATGTGCAGAACCCAGCAGATAGCGATCCAGCTTGACGACAGCGTTGCTGTCCAGGCTATATGGCTCGGCAGCGCCAAAGCCCAGCAACAGAGCCCAATACACTAGCAAAATAGCTACTCCGAGCCAGGGCAGATAACGCGCTTTTACTAGCAGCACCAGGATTGCAGCTACCGCGTAGCACAACGCAATGCGCTGCAACACGCCAAAAATACGTAACTCTGCCCAGCTGGTAGTAAACGGAAACCAATTCAGCAACAGGCCGATAACAAACAACAGCGCCGCACGCTTAGCGATACGGCTTAAGGTGGCGCCGGTTAAGCTGGTATGGCGCAGTGAATAAAACATCGCGGCACCTACCACAAATAAAAATGCCGGAAACACAATATCGGCAAAGGTGAAACCATGCCACGGCGCGTGTAGTAGCGGCGAATAAACATGCTGCCACGACCCCGGTGTATTCACCAGGATCATCAGCGCTATCGCTAAGCCGCGTAGCGCATCCAGCGCATAGAAGCGACCGCCAGTCATTATTTCCAGCTGGTCAGCTTATGGCCTTTAACGGCGTAAAACAGAATAAACAAATAGCAGGGTAACATCACAACATAAGCACCTTGCTGGCCTAACCCGGTGCCACTTGCCAAGCCCCAGAATAGCGGGCCAAAAGCACCACCGGCGATACCCATAATCAGCAATGCTGAACCAATGCTGGTCAATGCGCCCAGCCCTGACAATGCTAGTGGCCATACTGCTGGCCAGACTATAGCATTGGCTAAGCCCAACACGGCAATAAACAACAACGTATCTGGTAATGCGGTGCCACCAAAGGGCACCAATATTGTGTTGGCAATAGCATAAGATGAGGTGTCACCCAATACGATTGCCAGCGTCAACGTCAACCCCAGTACGGCAGATACTGCCAGTGCTGCTTGCTGCGACAATAGCCGCGGAATAAGCAAAATACCCAACACATAGCCCAGCACCATACAGGCCATGGTATAGGATGTCATGACGGTGTAACGCTCTACCCCTAAGGACAACGCAAACAAGCCAATCGTGTCACCAGCGATAACTTCGACAGCGACATAAACAAACAACGCCAACACACCCAATACTAACCCTGGTCGGGCCAAGGCCGCTTTTAGCTGCCCGCGGCTGCCGCTACTGTCGTTGCTTTCTTTTGCCAACTCAGGCAGCGGTGAAAATTTTACTGCCAACGCCAACAAGCCCAAAAATGCCGCTAAACCCAAATAAGGCAATACCAGACCGGCGGCCATTTCATCAATTTGTACGCTGGTCAGTGCCGTATCGGGCCCGGCAATAAAACTGTTGGCCATCAACGCTGTAAACACCATAGGTGCCACCACGCCGGCGGTTTTATTTAAAATACCCATAATGCTGATACGCACGGCAGCGGTTTCTTCCGGGCCAATTTTTACCACATAGGGATTTACCGCGGTTTGCAGCAACGTCTGGCCGGTGCCTATTACCAACTGTGCCAACAGAAACAACGCAAAGGTTTGCGTTTGTGCGGCTGGAATGTACAACAAACCAGCTAACATCATAATGGCCATACCCAGTGCCATACCGTTTTTATAGCCTACCTTGCGGATCAGCCAGGCTGATGGCAGCGCAGTAAAGGTTACTGCTATATAAAAAGAAAACAGTACCAAAGATGCCTGCAGCGGTGTGAGCTGCAACATTTGCTTCAGATACGGCATTAATGAGCCGTTTAACCAGGTAGCAAAACCAAGCACAAAAAACAGTATTGCCACTATGGCCATTGGTATCACGCTACTGCGTGCTTTAGCCTGCTGTGCCGCCATTTCCATATTCCTTCCCCGTTTTTTCGTTATTTATTAGTCAACGCTAAACACCGGCTGGCCGTTAACCCAGCTGGCCTGTACTTGCCATTCGTTATTTAGTAAAACCAAATCTGCCGCTGCCCCTGCCACCAATTTGCCCGCAGTATGACGGGCTAAAAATTGTGCCGGATACAACGAAGCCATACGTAGCGCTTCTTCCGGCACAATACCCAGGGAATCGATGGCGTAACGCACAGCGCCCGCCATATCCAATACCGAACCGGCCAAACGGCCCGCGGCATCGGTTAGTTTATTGCCTTCACGCCGCACTTTCCCGGCAAAAAAATCAAATTCGTCGGCATCCGTGCCGACCGGTGACATAGCATCGGTTACCAGTATCACCTTACCTTTTGGCTTCGCGGCCAGCGCCACTTTGGCAGCGATGGGGTGCATGTGCTGGCCGTCGAAAATAACACCACACCAGCTGTTAGGGTCGGCCAGGGCCACCCCAACCATACCTGGCTCGCGCGATGTCAGCGCCGACATGGCATTGTATAAATGGGTAAAGCCGCTGGCGCCAGCAGCCAGTGCCGCCTGCACGGTTTCAGCATCGGCATTGGAATGCCCCAGACAAACCACCACGTTCAGCGCGACCAATTGCCGGATTTGCTGCGGGCTGACATTTTCCGGCGCAACGGTAACCAGTTTTACCCCCAAATCCGTGCGGCCGTATAATGCCAACTCCTCGGCACTCAGCTGGCGGATATGTTGCTGCGGGTGTACGCCTTTTTTCGGCAGCGATAAATGCGGACCTTCAAAATGCACGCCGATAATGCCCGGTTCATGTGCCGCGATGGCTGCCGCAATCGCATCGGCGGCTTGCTGCATTACGGCAATACTGTCGGTGATTACCGTTGGCAGCATTGCAGTAGTACCAAAGCGTGCATGCGCGTTAAACATGGTGCGCAATGTAGCTTGACTCGGCGCATTGTTAAACAACACGCCACCACCGCCATTCACCTGCACATCGATAAAGCCCGGCACCAACATCCCTGGCATTACCGCACCAGCAGCGGGCGCAATACTAGTGATCAGGCCATCTTGCATGTTTAGGGTTACATTATTGAACCACTTCTCGCCGTCAAATAACCGGCTAACACTTAACTGCTGCATCATTACTTATTACCGTGTCATTCGCTGCATCTTTGCAGCTGAGTTATACCGTTTTAGTGACTTTATTTAAGCCTGGCGGCGCGTCCGGGTTAATCCCCCGGCGACGAGCGACCACTTCTACATCCAGATAAAACCGCTGCAGTATCAACAACGGCAGCACTCTGGCATCAGCAACCACAGCACGGTGATGCAACTGCACCACCGCTGCGCCGCGACTTTGCACATCGGCTATTTGTGCGCGATGAGCGTTTAACGTCTCATCTTCTACAGTCACATCAACGATAGCAAACTGATTTTTCACCAGTGTCACCGGGCCATGTAAAAACTCTGCACTGGAAAAGGCTTCAGCATGAATGCCACAGACTTCTTTTAATTTCAGCGCAATTTCACGCGCAATGGCATACCCCAAACCCCGACCTAACACCACCAAATGCGCGACGTTATTTAACGCCTCGGCAGTTAGCTGCGCCGGCAACGCAATTGCTGCCGCTAAGCTTTGCGGCAACTGCAGCACAGCCTGTTGCAACGCTTTATTGCCTGACCACACCGCTACCAGCTGCAAAATTGCACTCAAGGTCGCCAGATAACTTTTTGTCGCTGCTACGGCTTTTTCAGCACCGACATGCAACGGCAGCACAAAGTGCGCCTGCTCCGCCAGTGGTGATGAGGTGTCATTGACCAGCGCCACTACCATAGCACCGCTGCGCTTTGCCATTTCTACCTGCGCCAGAATATCCGGGCTACGGCCAGACTGAGAAATCACTAACACCAGTGCATCGGCCAGCTGCAAGGTTTTGTTGTACACACTGGCAATAGACGGCGCGGCAGCGGCTACCGGCAGGCCTAGTTCTATTTCAATTAAATATTTGGCAAAAACCCCTGCATGATCGGATGAGCCGCGCCCTACCATGTAAACAAACTTGGGGCCACGCTGGCGAATTTGCGCCACTACCTGCTCTACCGTTGCTGCATTGGCTGCAAGTTGTTCGGCAATCCGAGTTGGGGCTTCGGTGGCTTCCAGAGCCATAATACTGTTGCTCATTGCTGTTGTTACCTATGACGATATCACGAGAGATTGCGCTTGGCTGCGTTGACGCGCAAACCAAACCGCACCGAGCTCCGGCGTTTGTAGTGCCGGAGTAACCTGTTGCTGCACTGCAGCGGGTAAATAGGGCAGCAGTTTGTGTGCCAGCCCGCCAATAAACGATAGCCGCGGTGGTTGCACGCTAAGCAAGCGTTGCGCTATGGCGGCAATAAACGCCGCCCCCTGCTCTACCAGTTGCAATGCCACGGCGTCACCCGCCTCGGCGGCAATAAATACCAGCGGCGCGAACTTCGCATACGTTGTCGGGGTGGCATGCATAAAGTGCGATACCAGACCAATGCTATCGGTTACGGCCAGCTCCTGCAGCAACAGCGCTGTCATTTGTGTCGCTGGCGCCAGCTGGTCCATACTGAGTAACACTTTATGCAGCAATTGCATACCAAACCAGGCACCACTGCCATTGTCGCCATAAGGGAAGCCATGGCCACCCACCTCCAATAACTGGCCATTTACTGCCGCCAGGCCGCAAGAACCGGTACCGACAATAATCACAGCACCATCCTGCCCCTGGTGCGCACCAACACAGGCAATATGCAAATCACTGGTGAGATGTAGCGTTTTAAATGGATGCTGCCAGTCGGTAAATAGCTGGTAGTACTGCGGCACATTAACCCCCGCCAGGCCAGCGCCTGCGGTTAACCGCGACATATCATTAAACGCCAGGCCGGCGCAGGTTAGCGCCTGTTGTGTCGCTGATAGAATAGAATCGGTTGCCACCTTCATCCCGCGTAGTGGGTTAGCCGGGCCGGACAACCCCTCGCCGAGAATTTGCTGATCTGACGATACAATAACGGCGCGGCATTTACTGCCACCGCCGTCTATCCCCAAGTACAAAGGCGTATCGGCCTTCAGCATCGCTTTCATCCTTTTAACCTCATGGCAATGTAGTGTGCAAACAACTACTGCCGTTTGCTCTGGTGCTGTATCGTTTTGTTGGTAACTAGTACCATCGCAAAATTGACAGCGTTGTCATTTTTCAAAATTAGCATATAATAATTCTGACAAATAACAAGTGTCTTGTTTAAAAATTAAACTTAAAGGTAAGCGCGATGAGACAATTAGTATTAGTGCTACTGTGGTGTTCTTTGCCTGCTGCCGCGGCATTTACCCAACCGCAACTGGCCGAATTCGCCCGTCAAAGCACCATAAAATTTGCTGTGCAATCGAACCAGCTGGCCGAGCCGATGCGCTTTAATGCCGACATTGTGCTGCAAAACGGCTCAAACATCGCGCTGCCCAAAGGAGAGCATGACTGGCAGCTTTACTTTCATCTAATCCGTCGTATCGACACAACAGAGCAACACGGCTTAAGCATAGAGCATGTGCAGGGTGATTTGCACCGGATCCGCCCCACTGCGCGCTTTAACGGCCTGGCACCGGCACAACAACTAACACTGTCATTTAGCTCGGCTCCGTGGATGGTTAGCTACAGTGATTTTATGCCGCGCGCCTTTATTGTTGCCGCCAACTTGCAACCTGAAGTGTTCGCCAATACCGACAGTGAAGATTTCAGCCACTTTGTGCTGCCATTACAAACGCCAGCGCAACTGCAACGTAACTTTGGCGAAGCCGACCAGGTCGCCATTGTTGATGCTGCCAGGCGCTATAAACACAATGCCGCAATGTTAAACGGCATCGCCAACGCCGACAGCCACCAGCGTATTATTCCCAAACCGCTGCAGGCAAAGTTTGGCAAGCGGCACACCACACTGACTGCTGACTGGCAGTTGCAGTTTAGCGGCCGTCTGACCAACGAAGCGCAATTTTTACAACAACAATTGCAGCCACTGGGCCTGCAGCTGGGTGACAGTGCCGCTACCAGCGCAAACAAAACCGCCATACTCAGTCTCAGCGTAGACACGACACTAGCACTTGGCCCAGAAAGCTACCAACTCAGCATCAGTGACCATAGTATCAGTATTCGTGGTACAGATAATGCGGGGGTGTTTTATGCCATTCAGTCGCTGTTAGCGCTGGCCCAGCCAGAGCAAAACGCGGTGCTGTTACCGCAAGCCGACATAACTGATCAACCCCGCGCCTCCTGGCGTGGTATGCATTACGATATGGCACGCAACTTTCACAGCAAAGCCGTCACGTTGCGGCTGATAGATAACATGGCCCGCTACAAACTAAATAAATTGCATTTGCACCTGACTGAAGATGAAGGCTGGCGCTTGCAGATCCCTGGCTTGCCGGAGCTGACAGAAATAGGTGCCAAACGTTGCTTTGATTTATCTGAGCAGCACTGCCTACTTACCCAGCTTGGCACCGGGCCGCATGCCTCAGGTTCTGGCAATGGCTACTACAGCACCGCAGATTTTATTGAAATATTGCGCTACGCTGCCGCGCGCCATATTGAAGTGATCCCAGAAATTGACTTGCCCGGCCATGCCCGTGCCGCCATTGTTGCCATGCGTGCCCGCTATAACAGATTGATGGCCGCCGGTCAGCCCGAGGCCGCCCGCCAGTACTTGCTGTCAGATCCGCACGACAGCTCGCAGTACCTGAGTGTGCAAAACTACAACGACAATGCCGCCAACGTGTGTCTGGCGTCCACTTATGCCTTTGTTGACAAAGTGCTGTATGAACTGCAGCAACTATACCGCCAGGCCGGGCAAACGCTGCAAGTTTTCCATATGGGCGGCGACGAGGTAGCCGCTGGTGCCTGGCAGGGTTCAGCGGCCTGCCAGCAGTTATTTCAGCAGCCCGACAATGGCGTCGCTGGCGTGGCCGATTTAAAACCGTATTTTGTCAGCCGGGTCGCAACATTGACCGCTCAACGCGGCCTTGCGTTGGCTGGCTGGGAAGATGGCTTAATGTATGACCGGCAAAATACGTTTAACCGCAGCCAATTTGCTAACAAGCAGGTTATCGCCAATGCCTGGGACAACATCTGGGAATGGGGCGTAGCCGATCGCGCCTACCGGTTGGCCAACAACGGTTATCAGGTGGTGCTATCGCCCGGTACCCATCTGTATTTTGACCATCCGCACGAAGCACATCCGCAGGAGCGCGGCTATTACTGGGCCACACGATTTACCAGCATCGACAAGGTGTTTGGTTTTATGCCGGATAACCTGTACGCCAATGCTGATACCACCCGCAGCGGCGCGGCTATTGGCGATTTAGAGAAACTGGTCGGCCGCCAACTGCCGGCCTTACAGCAGCCTGATAACATCCTGGGCATTCAGGGCCAGGTCTGGAGCGAGACTATCCGTACCGCTGAGCAGCTGGAACATATGATCTACCCGCGTTTACTGGCATTGGCCGAACGCGCCTGGCATAAAGCAAACTGGGAGCAGCACAACAATAGCGCGTTGCGTAAAGCAGACTGGCAGCAATTCGCCAACCGTTTGGGCCAGATTGAGCTAACGCGGCTGGCAGTTGCTGAAAGTAGCTTTTACCTGCCGCCACCGGGCGTAATTAATACTGCCAAAGGTATGCTGGCCAACGTGGCGTTGCCGGGAATAGCAATAGAATACAGCCTTGATCACGGTGCCAGCTGGCAGCAGTACCAAGTTGCGGTATTAACCGACACCAACTCAGTATGGTTCCGTAGCCGCAAGCAGCAGCAAGTTAGCAGAGTGGTCGTAAGCGAGAAGGCAGTAACAGATAACTAGTTAGATTTAACATCTACAAGCAGACAACAGCCGCTGGCTGTTGTCTGCCTGAAAGTGGCTTAACTGGCGTCAGCGATTTTCTTAACCAGTTTTTGTGTGTGTTGCAAAGACATCAGCTGGGCATACATCGCAGTTAAATAACCATTCTTGCGCAATTCAAGGAAGGTTTCGTCACTCAGTTCGTTCAGCTTCGGCTCATCAATCAAATAAATACCATTAATACGACGCTCTTCGCCGTTGATATTCAGCGTCAGCACCTGTTCTTTAATCAGCTCCAGGCTTTGTAGTTTTTCCACAAAATTACGCGTGACAATGCCCATATCAACGTACTCAGCCATTTGCTGCTTACGGTTAGCCAAAAACTCACTTTCGCTGCCATCGTCATTAAATAATGCCGTGCCTTCCGCCTGACCTACGCGCTCAGACGCTTCATCCAGCGCAACCAGCAAGCGATCGCCATCCGGCTTATCTTTTACCAAAACTAACGGGTAGTTACGGATAGCGCGAGGCACATAAAGTGCTTGCCAATCATTACCCTGCATAAAAAGGTTTTGCTGCGCCGATAAACCCAACATGGCAACAGGCTGATAGGTTTCATTCGCTTTTACAAATACGATTGGAAATTCGGCACCGGCAACGACAAATTCATGCACTACCACCGGCAGCATGTGCTCGCCGCTGATATGAGAAAAGGCATTGCTATTATTAATTTTTGTTGCGGCGTGCTGGTCTTTATTCAATGGCACGATTTTTGGTGTGGAAGTCATAAACTGCTCTTTATTCTGTTCATAGATTTGAGAAGTGCTGATGGTTATGTTGTTTTTCTAACCCAGATACTCCTGACACCATCAGCAGTGCGGGCTTATCATGCGCTAAGTTGGCAACGGGATCAACAGCACATCTGTAGTAAACTGATTCAGGTAATTTAATCTGTTATTTGGCCTCATTTTTTTATCAAAAAATAACGTCTATGCCGGTCAGTTTGCACTAGAAAAATCCGCACTAAGCCGATATAACTGTGCGGCAGTGCATTTACAGGCGCAAAACGTGCAGCAAAAATTAAAAACTTATCCTTGGGTGTGGTTACTCTGGTTGGCGGGCTTCTATACCGTGTGGCTGTACCTGGTGCTGGTTTTGGGTTACTGGCCAGAGGCTAAAGCACACTGGCCAATTGCAGTTGCCATGGCAATTGGTAGTTATGCCGCCGGTGCAACGCCAATGGGCGGTGGCACCGTAGGCTTCCCTGTGCTGGTGTTGTTGTTTGAATTACCCGCCACGCTGGGGCGTGACTTTAGTTTTGCGGTGCAAGCCATAGGCATGACCAGCGCCAGCATTTTCATTTTAGCGCGACGCCAACCCATTGCCTGGGCCATGTTAAAGGGCGCCATGCTGGGCAGCCTGATCGGCACCCCACTGGGCATCTGGTTTATCGCACCTTATATTCCCGAATTATGGATAAAACTGGTCTTTGCTGTGGTATGGGCCAGTTTTGGCATTTTGCATCTGTATCGTGTCAATGAAATAGCCCACCACAGTGGTATGACAGAGATTAATGAAAAATGGGACTTTAACATTGGCTGCTGGATTGGGTTGCTGTCAGGCGCAGCCGTTGCAGCCGTAACCGGCGTCGGTATCGATATGGTACTTTACACCGCTCTGGTGTTGCTGTGCCGCACCGATTTGAAAATAGCCATTCCTACCTCCGTAATTATTATGGCATTTACTTCAGTGTTGGGGGTACTGGTGAAAAATCTAACCACCGGCATGCAATCGGGAGTGTTTGAAAACTGGCTTGCCGCAGCGCCGGTTGTGGCGCTGGGCGCGCCATTAGGAGTGTATATCGTAGCGTTAATTGGCCGTAAACCCACGTTGTTGGTGGTGGCATTTTTATGTGTAATGCAGTATTTATGGACTATGTATAGTGAACACGACCACCTGGGATTAACCGGCATGTTGTTGTCAGCTCTAGCCGTAATTCTGTGTTTAATCGGCTTTGAGCAACTACGCTGCTGGGGCAAGAGACGGAACGCTTTGCCAAAAGCCGCAAAGATTTATCCCATCCCACAAAGAAAACCACCACAAAGCATTGGTAGCTCTACTGACGCTATTTAAGCTGCTTAATAAGCCATTCTCTAATATTTTTTTCCCTGCTAGCGGAAAGCGTTCCCAAGATACCGCTGTGTTTTTCAGGCAGATGGCTGACAGGATCAACCTCCGCATGAAAAGCAAAATGATTGAACAGCGCCTGCCAGTGCTTACGTTGGTGCTGCGGTATTTGCTGCAAAGTAAGCAATGTATGCAACAGACTGTCAAATGGTGAGTTTGGTTGAGCATCATCACCCAATGACCCGCCCCACCAATAATTAATCAGAATATTTACCGCTGACAATGACTCCACATGATGCCACCACAGAGTAGGAATATAGAGCACATCACCGGGCTCCAGCTCAGCGACTAAAGCGACATTAAGTGCTTGCTTAAACCTTGGATGCTTAACGAAATCTGGCGCAGCCAGATCGACCATACTAACAGGTGCACCCGCCGGTGTGTAATCCAACGGACCGATATACAGGTTACTCACTTGGTCTGGTGGAAATAGCGTAAATCGGCGACGTCCAGCTACGACACATGCCAGATTGTCGGCATGATCAAAGTGCGCAGGTACGACAATTCGATTACCCAACCAGATCCGTGGGCAGGTATTAGATGGCAATAGAACCATAGTATTTTGCTGGCTGAAAGCCGGTAGACAAAGGTCCGTTCGGGCACTTTGCACGGCAATATGTAGCGCATCAGATTTACCATTAAGCTTCCGCAGCTCGTTTATCACCGCAGATATTGGCGCTTTGTGCCGTTCAAAATTAAAACCTGTAAGATCATCGTTGTAGCTAAGACGGCCTTTAGTATCGGGATGTGCCAATACGGTGTTAACTTCGGTTTTATTATCCAGCGTTGCAAAATAGTGCTGCAGCGCTAAGTCAGATTGCAAAGCCGCTTGCACCGCAGGCCAATGCCGCACCGCTTGGCGCAATATAGCTGGTTGATGTAATGGCAGAATGTCCTGCTGAAAACACGCTTCATCAACATTATGCCATTCGGTCACCGCAACCATGTTTCTAACCTCTTTTAATAGCGGAAAAAATAAAGGTTGATGCTGCAGCACAGCATCAACCTTTACAACTATATTGAACGTGTTACTAAATTAAAAGTTCATTCGTACACCAGCAACGAAGCGGCGGCCATTCTGATAAATCGAGAATAATCGGGCAGCATCAGTGTTGTACTCCACCACTTTTTCATCTGTTAAATTCACCGCTTCCAACGATAGCGTAATGTTGTCTGTCAAGTTATAACCAAAACTGGCATCCAACTGGCCATAGCTATCGTTCCACAGCTCATCTCCGTTGAAATGTAAACCTTTATACCACTCGGTACGGTAGTTATACATTAATCGGGCACTCACGCTATCGTTCTCATAATAAACACTGGCATTCATCATGTGGCGTGACGTACCTTCCACCAAACCTGAACCAGGCTTAGTCAGATCGCGCGCTTCATCCCGCTCGGCATTAGTATAGGTGTAGTTTGCGCTGGCACCGAAATCACCAAAGGCTTGCTGGTAGCTCACTTCAAAACCATCTGTTGTACCACCTGGGCCATTCTCCGGACGGGTAAAGGTTACATCAACCCATTCATCGCCTTCTTCCCAGTAACGTTGATCAACAAAGGTTGAGAAGCTGCGATAGCTCTTCACATCTTTGTGGAAATAGGTAACTGCAAACAATGCTGAAGCATCAAAATACCATTCCCACGATAAATCAAACTGATCTGCAATTTGCGGCATTAAATGCGGGTTGCTGGCGCTGCCGGTAGGCTGTGCCACATTTAATGAGCCATAAGTGATGGACGACGAGATATTGTTCCAGTCCTGCCGCGCCATTACCCGGGCAGCACCAAAGCGCAGGATTTGCTCGTCTGACAGATCAAAAGCGATGTTTAAACTTGGTAACACTTCGCTGTAATCGTTATCCGTTTCAACCCACTCTAATACTTCAGGTGTTAACCATTCACGGTCGATAGTCCACAGCCCCCAGGAATCACCAGAGAACTCATAACCGCCCGACGTCTGCTGCGTATCAACATAACGCACACCGATATTGCCGCGGAAACCTTCACCTTCAAAATCACCCTGTACATACAGCGCTAAAATATCTTCTTCTACTGCCCAGATTTCCGCCAAGTTTTTTGACTTAGCAAAATCGGCTGGTACGCCATTTAGACCGACAAATGCAATTTCTTCCATCGCTGCGCGGTTATGCGCCATTTGCTGAGTCATATTGCCGTTAACCACGGCATCGATATTTACCGTGCCATTGAACAAACCACATTGTGCCCAGTCATAGCAGGTCGCAAAAATATGGCTTAAATAGTCGCCGGCAACACCTTCATTTCCTACCATAGTTTGCGGACCATGCCAGCTGTAAGCAACACGGTCTTGCGTGCGCTCAGCCATACGGTACTTGGCGCCAGTATTGATAGCGGTGAATGCACCTTTTTGAACGGGAATGGTCAAATCGAACTGTGCATAAGTTTCTTCATCAGTAGTGGGTTTTTCACCACCCCATATCCAGCCGGGACGAAATTGCGTAGGATCTGCAGCGTCCACGTCTGTATTGGCGGTTGGCGTGCCGCCGCGTAAATCAAAGTTGTATCCGGTGCCACCAGCCGGGCCGTACTCCCAAGAGGTCTCACGGTAAGTACCACCTTTCGCTTCAGTATGGCCTACTTGCGTGTGTAGATCATATGTCTCACCGCTGTACGTCAGATCGAAGTCAATCGCACGGGTTTCGGTTGATGATACCCGGTTAATAAAGTTATAGGCGGCAGTACCACCTGAGGCCACTTCACCCGCCACAATGCTGCCATTTTCAACTACGGTATTGCTCAGTGAACCGGCATTGTTGTTGACAAAAATCAACCAATTCTGGTTATGGTTGTTAGCATCGACTTTAGAATCCAGAACATTTAACACCATATCTAACTGGTCGTTTGGCCGGGACTGTAACGACAGGAACAAGGTTTCACGTTCTCTGTCCTGTTCAAAGCGAGGCACGCCGATATGGCTAGGTACCTTGGCATCTAGATCAGCATTAGTTGGCCAGCCAAGAACTTCAAAACCTTGCCGCACTACCTTACGGTCTTGCTTGATTGCTGACACCAGCACACCAAAGCTTTCTGCCTCATTTTTCCAGGAGTACATACCAGAAACCTGCGGGTCCCACTTTTCTGATGAATCAGAATACTGACCTTCCAGAGACAGGTTAATCGAGTTAGCCTCCATTGCCAGCGGTTTGCGGGTACGCAGGATCACCGTGCCACCTATAGAGCCTTCATCAATGCTGGCCTGTGGTGATTTATACACTTCTAAATCAGACACCAGTGAGGAGGGCAACATAGTGTAGTTAAAACTACGACCTGGGTTGTCCAGAATAAACCAATCTGCTGTTGCAACCGTCTGACCATTTAGCAAGGTACGGTTAGTAGATGAACTAGCACCACGAACCGTTATTTTTTCGCCTTCACCAAACTCACGGCTTACACCTACACCAGTTATACGTGACAAAGATTCTGCCACGTTTTTGTCAGGAAACTTGCCAATGTCTTCCGCTGTCACAACATCGACAATGGAATTTGAAAAACGCTTAGCATTTAAATTGGCTTCCTGCGAGGCGCGGATACCACGGATCTCGATCACCTCAACCTGTTCAGCTTTTTCTGTTTCATTGGCGGCAAACGCTGGCATAGCCAATACGGCACTGCCCACTAACAACCCCAGTTTTACTGCTAAGGCACATTTATTAATTTTATTGTGCTGCATATGCTTCTCCCGTTCCTGCTCTTTAATTTTGTTGTCTTAATTCCTGGATACTTAATGACAACGCTGTCATTGGTATTGAACATACACAAAAAATTTTAGCTTTGCAAACCGAATTCGACGAAATTTTAAACGAAATTTGTAACAGCTGTTTGCCAGGCTGTAATATGCCCGCTGATGAAGTGTGCAGCAGCATTAAAACGTCAGCCACCACCAAAAAACAATAATTTTCACTATATCAATCACTTAATAAATCACGCTCGTTAAATACCTGACAAAGTTGTCTAAATAGCGTTTAATTTTTGCAATTAGTGTTTGCCGTTAAGGCAAAAAACAGGTATCCATTAGTTTAAAATAAGCTAATTAATGACCAGCGCTGTCATCAATTATCTACATAATCAGTATCGGCAGCCTGTTAGTTGTCGCTACCATCGATTTTAAGGGGCGGAGTGACGCCATGAAAGTAACTATAAATGATGTTGCCCACCATGCTGGGGTGTCTATTAAAACCGTCTCAAGGGTAATGAACAATGAACCCTCTGTACGTAAAGACACGGTAGACAAAGTGCAGGCCGCCATTGCCGAGCTGCAATATCAGCCTAACGCGGCGGCACGCAACTTAGCCAGCAGCCGCTCGTTCAGCATTGGCTATATTTACGATAACCCCAATGCTTATTACGTTATTGATATGCAGCGCGGGTTATTAGACGCATGCCGTAAACACGGTTACGAACTTATTATTCATCCGACTAACGCTAAATCGCCGGATATAGTGCAGGAAGTGTTAGAGCTAGTGCGGCAATCCAGACTGGCCGGCTTAGTGCTGACCCCGCCGTTTTCAGAAATGCCACATATAGCCAGCGCACTGGAAACCATTGGCGTGCCCTTTGTGCGGATTATCTCCGGCTCTACGCCCTCGCCTAAATTAAGTAACTGTGTGTTGATAGACGATTTTACCGCCGCCTTTAAAATTACCAACCACCTGCTGGAGCTCGGCCACACCGACATCGCTTTTTTGTGTGGTGATGAAGAGCATAGCTCCAGTGGCGAACGACTTGCCGGCTATCAGGCTGCTTTGGCCAAGCGTGGCATTGCTGCCAATGCTAAGTTCATCGTACCAGGCAGTTATTCGTTTGAATCAGGGGTGCAAGGCGCGAAAAAACTGATGGAGTTAAGCAAAAAGCCAACAGCAATTTTTGCCTGTAACGACGAAATTGCCGCCGGCGCGCTGTTTAGTGCCAGGCTAATGCATATTGCCATTCCGCAACAACTGGCGATCGCCGGCTTTGAAAACAGTCCGTTTTCGCGCCAAACCTGGCCACCACTAACCACAGCGCATCAGCCCAACGTCACCATCGCGCAGCAAGCAGCAGAACTGTTATTCCGTCATACTAAGCCCAATGCCAGCAAAACTTTATCGGACAAACAACCGGTGTTTATTCCGGAACTGTTGGTGCGCGAGTCTACCGCTATCAATTAATAATAAAAAAAACCGCCGTTGACTGCGGTTTTTTATCGCTTGTTAAACGCGCTTAGCCACCAAATTGATAGTAGGTTGGCGAACCCGGCCCCACCGGCAGGTTGAAGACAAACACCCACAGGTAAAACAATGCCACCCAGCCGACAAAGAATACCATGGTATAAGGAAGCATGGTGGCGATCAGCGTGCCGATACCTAAATCCTTTTTATAGCGCGCAGCCACCGCCAAAATAAGGCCAAAGTAGCTCATCATTGGTGTAATCAAGTTTGTAACTGAGTCACCAATACGATAAGCCGCCTGGATCACTTCAGGCGAGTAACCCACAATCATTAGCATGGGTACAAAAATAGGCGCAAAAATGGCCCACTGCGCCGACGCTGAACCCAGCGATAAATTCACTAAGGCACACATAGCAATAAATACGACAAATAATCCGGGCCCGGTTAAGCCAATATCCTGCAATAAGGTGGCGCCGTTCACCGCCAAAATAGAGCCTAAATTAGACCAACCAAAAAACGCCACAAACTGAGCCGCGAAGAACACCAGTACAATGTATAACCCCATTGAGCTAATACTTTTTGCCATGGCATTTATCACGTCACGATCGGTTTTCATCGTGCCGACAACACGGCCGTAGATATAACCAGGAATAGCAAAGGTGATAAAAATAAACACCACTATGCCCTTTAAAAAAGGCGAACCGGCGACCAAACCGGTTTCAGGGTGTCGCAGAGGGCCCCATTCTGGCACAACGCTAATGGCCAGTAATATTCCCAGCGCTAAAAAAGCTAAGCCGGCAGCTTTAAGGCCACGCTTTTCAACCACACTAAGCTTGTCCAGTTGTGGCGCACCTAAATCTACCGCGGCTTCGCTAACATCGTAACGGCCTAATTTGGGCTCAACGATTTTTTCAGTAACAAAGGCCCCTAAAGCGGCAATAAAAAATGTGCTGGCTATCATAAAGAACCAATTGGCTTCCGGCCCTACCGTGTAGTTTGGATCAATTAAATTGGCTGCTGATTGGGTAAAACCAGCCAGCAACGGATCGACAGTACCAATAAACAAGTTAGCGCTGTAACCACCCGATACACCTGCAAAAGCAGCAGCTAAACCGGCTAGTGGGTGACGCCCCAGGGAATGAAAAATAACCGCCGCCATCGGAATTAGCACCACATAACCCAACTCAGAGGCGGTGTTTGAAATAATGCCGGCAAATACGATGGTTACCGTAACCATGCGTTTTGACGCGCCCATCACTAAACCACGCATAGCGGCAGAAATAAGCCCGGAGTGTTCGGCAATACTTACACCTAACAATGCCACCAATACCACGCCCAGTGGCGGGAAACTGGTGAAATTGGTAACCAAATTCGACACAATGCGTTGCAGGCCATCAACACTAACCAGGTTTACCACCCGGATCACGCCATCAGCTGCGCGCCCGGCGGTACCCTCAGGCCGCGGGTCAAGCGCGCTGACATCAAAATAAGCCGCAATACCGCTGCCCAGCACAACAGCCAGAGCAAACATGGCAAACAAGGTAACGGGATGTGGTAGCAGGTTACCCAGCCATTCCACCGTATCAAGAAAACGGGTAAACCAGCCGCGCTTGCCCGGTTCGGCGTTCGCGCTGTTGTCAGTAGCTGACATAATTTTTCCTCAGTCTTATGGGTGCTATGCCATAGGGCGCATTTGTAGCACTGTGTTGCATTTATATAGCTCTGGGTGGGAATGAACAGCAAAACGCTGAAAAAAAGCAGTTTAATCGCTTAAAACTGCACACCTAAGCCAAAGTAATTTCATTCTCAGCCGGCAAATTTAGCACAATTGGCAAGCATGACAAACCATCAGCATCTACTTTTGTTTGCTAGCCGTTTAGATGGCTTTAACCAAGCTTGTTAGCAACATTGTCCGGCTAACTGCTTTTAAGCAGCCTAGCCCTGATGTAGCACTAAAGTACCGTTGCCGCCGGGCGTTTCTGCTTCTAGCATGGCGCTAGTAGCTAATTTTGGAGTAAACAGCATGCAGATTGTTATTACCGGCGCCACCGGCGGTATTGGTTTTGCCATTGCCAACCACTTTGCCAGCGCAGGCCACCAAGTCGTGTTAGCGGATTTACAAGCCGCGATGATTGACAGCAAAGTGGCAGACCTGCGGGCCCAGGGTTACAACGCCGCCGGTATCGTACTGGATGTTACTGATGCGGCTTCAATTGCGGCCTGCACTGCACAATACCAACCCGATATCCTGGTCAATAACGCTGGCATTCAACACGTGGCACGGCTGGAAGATTTTCCGCCAGAGAAGTGGCAGCAGCTAATCAATGTAATGCTAACCGGCCCGGCAATGCTAAGCCGTGCTGTACTGCCGGGCATGCGCAGCCGCAATTTCGGTCGTATCATTAATATTGGTTCTATCCATGCACTGGTGGCATCACCGTTTAAATCAGCCTATGTTGCCGCCAAACACGGTTTGCTCGGGTTTAGTAAAGTGATTGCGCTGGAAAACGCGGATAAAGACATCACCATTAACACTATTTGTCCGGCCTACGTAAAAACCCCACTGGTAGAGCAACAGATAGCCGCCCAGGCGAAAGAACATAATCTGACCGAGCAACAGGTCATTGAGCAAATTATGCTGGCACCTATGCCGCAAAAAGCTTTTATCGGCGTCGATGAAATTGCAGCTACTGCGGCGTTTTTGTGCAGCCCGGCAGCACGGCATATTACCGCCCAAACTATGGTACTAGACGGTGGCTGGACGGCGCGCTAGCTCAGTGGCGAAAACTCAGGCACAATCAGGCGTTGTGGTAACTAAATGACAGCGCCTGAGCAAATGATCTTAAACGGCAGCAGTATTGGCCTTGGCACCATAGCTGCACTTTCACTAGTGTACTTGTTGATCTTATTTAGCGTGGGTCACTTCGGCAAACGTATTAACAGCAAGCACCCACTGGCGCCCTGGGTATTCAGTTTCGCCCTGTCAATTTACTGCACATCCTGGGCCTTTTATGGCGTAACGGCGCAAGCTGCCGTTAATGGCTGGTGGATGCCACCCACCTACATCGGCTCTTTTATACTATTTTGGTTTGGCTTTAAGCTCATTGCCCGTATTGCTATTGCCTGTCGCCGCTACCGTATTACCTCTGTAGCCGACTTTATCGCTACCCGTTTTGGCCACTCACGCAGCCTGGCGGTTATTACTACTCTCATTTTGCTCATGTCGGTTATTCCCTATATCGCGTTGCAATTGCATGCGGTCTCTACCAGCATAAATACGCTGGTCGACAGTGCACCAGGCACTGCCTGGTATAGTGATACCGGCTTGTACGTTAGCTTGTGGATGGCGATATTTGCCCTGCTATTTGTCAGCAAAAGTGCCAAAGCGCATCAACCAAACCCCGGCTTAATGACCGCCATCGCGTTTGAATCGCTGGTAAAGTTGCTGGCACTGCTGGCGATAAGCGCCTTTGTATTTTGGGGTATGTACGACGGTATTGGCCAAATATTTGAACTGGCAGCCGCTAGCCCGGCAGTAGCACAACTGCAGCAAAGGGCGCTGCCGGCGCATACCTACTGGCTGCATGTGTTGCTGGGGTTTGCGGCCACCTTGTGCTTACCACGCCAGTTCCATGTCACCTTTGTGGAAAACCAACATCTGGGGCATTTGCGCAGTGCACGCTGGATTTTTCCGCTGTATTTACTGCTAATGGGCATGTTTACCCTACCACTGGCTTTAGCCGGCGTGATGTTGCTGGGGGTGGATGCCAATATCGACCTGGTTGTGCTGCAGCTACCGTTAGCGGCGCAGCGCACAGATATCGCCTTGCTGGCTTATCTTGGCGGCTTTTCTGCAGCGACCAGCATGGTAGTGGTTGCCACTGTGGTACTGGGTATTATGATCACCAACGAGTTGTTGGCGCCGCTGGTATACCGAACGCCAGCAGCACAGGCCGATGGCAGTAAGCATATTAAAGTGGCGACATTGCGCCGAATTGCCATGCTTACCGTGATGGCACTGGGCTATGTGTATTACCGCTGGATTGGTACTGAAACCGGTTTAGCTCAACTGGGATTAATGGCTTTTGCCTTGGTGGCCCAACTGGCACCGGTGCTGATATTAGGCTTGCTTAGCCGTAATATTAACCGCCAGGGTGCCGTTGCCGGCTTATGCGGTGGTGCGCTAGCCTGGGCCTACATTATTTTGCTACCCGAGCTTAGCCGCGCCGGTTTAATTGGCAGCGCCTGGCTGACACAAGGTCCATTTGGCTGGCAGTTGCTGGCACCACAGCAATTGTTTGGTTTAAATGCCGACATAATCAGTATCGGTGTGTTAGTCAGTCTCAGCCTGAACTGCGCTTTGGTGCTGCTGGTTAGCCACTTTAGCGTTACCCGGGTTGGTGAGTGGCTGGAGAGCGGCCGTTTTTTGCGCACCCAGCTTAACACCGCGCCTAGCCGGCCGCTGAATTTATCAGTGCAAGATTGCTACTTGCTGGTAAAGCGTTTTGCCGGCGAAAAAGAAGCCCAACGCCTGCTGCAGCGCAGTTTAAAGCAGCCGCAAGCATTACAACAGCTGGCACCGGCAAACTTACTGCAAGCTGCCGAGCGCAGCCTGGCAGCCGTCGTCGGTGGCGCTTCTATGCGATTGATCATGCAAGCCAGTGGCCGCCATGCTGCGCTGCCACTGGACTCGGTTGCCCGTTTTGTTGACGAAGCCAGCCAGGTGTTTCAGTTTAACCAAGCACTGCTGCGCTCAACTATCGACAATATCAGCCAGGGCATCAGCGTGGTTGATGCCGACCTGCGGCTTATTGCCTGGAATCAACGTTACATCGACATGTTTCACTATCCGTCTGGTTTGGTTGAGGTTGGTAGGCCGGTGGCAGACGTTATCCGCTTTAACCTGCAACGCGGCCTGATTGACAGCGATGATATTGATGCCGAAATTCAAAAACGGCTAAGTTATTTAAAACAAGGTAGTGCCTATAAATTTCAACGCCGCCAACAAGATGGTCGGGTGTTGGAAATGCAGGGTAATCCGCTGCCCGGTGGTGGCTTTGTTACCACTTACAGTGATGTCAGTGCCTTCGTCGATACCCAGCAACAACTGGAGCAACGGGTAGCCGAGCGCACAGCCGCCTTACAACAGTTAAACGCCCAGTTGCAGCAGGCGCAGCAAAAACTGGAACAGAGCACGCAGGCAAAAACGCGCTTTTTTGCCGCAGCCAGCCACGACTTAATGCAGCCGTTTAATGCATCGGCACTGTTTGCCAGCTTGTTACGTGACAGACAAACCGAACCAGACTTAAAACAACTCAGCCAAAATTTAATCAGCTCGCTTAATTCAGCAGAAGAACTGCTGGCAGCCATTTTAGAGCTAACTAAGTTAGATTCTGGCGTAATCAGCGCCAACCTGCAGCCGGTGAGCCTGCACAATTTGCTCGATGACATTGCCCGTGATGCGGCAATCCTGGCGCAGGATAAAGGCTTACGGCTGTGCTACCGGCCTTCGGAGCAAGTGGTGCTAACCGATCGTAAGCTGCTCAAACGCGTTATTCAGAATTTGCTGGCCAATGCGGTGCGCTATACCGACAGCGGCAAAATATTGCTCGGGGTAAAGCGCCGTGGTCAGCAGCTACAAATTTGTGTACTGGATAGCGGTATCGGTATCGCCGAGCACGATCAACAACGTATTTTTGACGAGTTCCAGCAAGGTGAGCAACAAAACCAGAACGGTTTAGGCCTGGGGCTGGCGATTGCCAAGCGTATTAGCAGCATCCTCGGCCACCAACTGGCACTGCACTCGACGCCGGGAAAAGGTAGCTGCTTCAGTGTTTATGTACCGTTAACTACCCAGCCGGCTTTGTTGCATCCGCCCGTCAGGCCGCAGGAATTAAGCAGCAACTTTAGTGGCAAAAAAGTATTACTGCTGGATAACGAGCCCCAGCTGCGTGCGGCAGTTACTGAGTTGTTGCGCAGCTGGCGGATAGAGGTAACAGCGGTTGGACAACCCAGTGAGGCATTACAAGCACTGCAGCATGGCCTGAAACCCGATTTACTACTGTTTGACTATCATCTGGATAACGGCGCCACCGGCGTAGAGGTTGCAGTCCAACTGGCCGAGCACTTTGCAGTGCAGGCACCGGTGATCATTCACTCTGCCGATCATAGCGAACAAATACGCGAAGCTGCCCTCAATGCGGGTTATTATTTTTTACTTAAGCCATTAAAAGCGGTGGCACTGAAAAAGCTATTTAGCCGCCTGCTGCGTACTTAGTGCGAGTCTGGCAGGCGCAATTTTTCGAACAGAATGCCAGCAAGGGTGCGGTTATTCACATTCAGCTTGCGCAAGATTGCCGACACATGCTGCTTAATGGTGGTTTCCTGCACGTTCATCTCGTAAGCAATTTGCTTATTCAGTAAGCCATCGGCAATCATCTTCAGCACACGAAACTGTTGCGGTGTTAATTGCTC
The DNA here is from genome assembly GCF_016918075.2 of Rheinheimera maricola. Lineage (GTDB taxonomy): Bacteria > Pseudomonadota > Gammaproteobacteria > Enterobacterales > Alteromonadaceae > Alishewanella > Alishewanella maricola_A. The sequence continues at coordinate 446,606 of NZ_JAERPS020000002.1, forward strand.
CAGTTGGCGGGCAAAATCATCGTCTATCAGCGCTTTGGCATTTTGCACGTCTTGCTCCAAACCGGCGGGCAACCAGCTATCGCCGTTTAACACCGCAGCGATGGCCTCAGATAACAGTTCCAGTGGTGCAGATTTTGGAATGTAAGCGGCGGCACCTAAGGTGAGTGCTTGCTTAATAATCACCGGATCTTCCTCGGCTGACACCATGATCACCGGTACATCGGGGTATTCGGTACGTAGCGCCGTTAAGCCAGTAAAGCCGTCGGAGCCAGGCATTTTTAAATCGAGGAAAATAAAGTGTGTATCAGGATGGGCGCGTAACAATGGCCACAGCTGCTGCATATTTTCAGCTTGCAGTAATAAGGCATCGCTACCAAGAATATTGGCGCAGGCTTGAGATAAAGCCACCCGAAACAGCGGGTGGTCGTCAGCGATTAGAGCAATCATAAATCCGATTCTGAGCCTTTTCGCCCATAATGTACCGGGGCTTTCGCCCCGGCAAGTGTTTTGTTGTCAGAAACGGTAGCCCACACTTAAACTTACCGTACGTGGCGCACCGTAATAGCCAATCAATGTGTTATCACCGCCTAAGCCCGGGATGTACTGGCCTGGGTTAGCCGGATCCGGCGCGATAAAGGCATAGTTACCTACCAGATATTCCTCGTCAGTCAGGTTTTTGCCATGCAAGGCTATACTCCAGTGGCCATCGTTGCTTAACCAGGTTACGCCCAGGTTCAGTAAGCAATAGCCGTCTTGTGTTAACAGGTTGTCTAACTCAACCACGGCATAGTCGCTACGGTAATTGTAATTCCCGTTAAATATCACATCACCAAAATCGGTCATCATGTTGTAGCTAAAGCCAACATTCATGGTGGTTTCCGGCGTATTGGTCACCGAGAAACGATCGGAAATATCCACAGCACCGGTGCCCGGGACAAAAGACACTGCCTCCTCAAAGCTCGCATCGATTAAACCCAGGTTACCGTAAATTTCCAGCTCACGGCTGGCGCGCCAGGTAACTTCTACTTCAACACCGGTAGCTTCTGAGCGGCCCACGTTGCCTAAACGCTGATTTAATGCAGAAGCATCATCTTCGTCCGGGATCACCGAAATATACTGGCGATCTTTATGATCTAACATAAACAAAGTGGCATTGATGCGCAGGGTGTCATTCCAGTCACTTTTGATACCCACCTCAAATGAATCAACATCTTCCGGATCAGCAGCAGGTTCCGCCGTCGTAGCGCGTGGGTTGAACGTGCCTGACTTAAAGCCCTGGCTATAACTGGCAAACAGCATCATGTCGCTGCTATGTTGGTACTCAACGCCAATTTTAGGTGTCACTTTCGACCAGCTTTCGCTGTCGTCCAGCACTACCGGTGTGGTTAACCCTTCAGGGCGCACATAGCCTGGTACCCAACCTGATTCTGGATACACGTTTGCAAAAATAAGCCCATTGCGTACTACGGCTTCTTTGTCATCTTTGGTGTAGCGTAAACCGGCCGTTACTGACCATTTTTCGTCTATATCATAGCTACCTTGTGCATACAGTGCCGTGCTGTCGCCATTGCTACAGCCGCCCACTTCACGCGTCAGGCCAGGCGTGCCAAAAGCACCTCGTCCCAACACGCCCAGTATGGCGTCAAATACACCGCAAGAGTCAGCAGTGTAGTAGTAGGCGCCAGACACCATTTTAAAACCGTCTGTCTGGTAGTTAAGCTGGAACTCCTGGGTAAACTGCTCGTCATCATAAATGGCGGGTACGTCAAAGATATCCAGTGAAGTATTGTCAAAATCGATGTTGGTTTTAGAATAACTTTCACGTTGCGAAGTGATCGACTTAAACGTCCAGTTGTCGTTGATGTCCCAGTTAATGGTCAGGCCAACACCTTCGGTTTCTACCGTATTCCAGGTTGGCATACTGGTGTACGAGTCATAGACGCTATCTGGCACCGGCGCGTCGGTTAGCAAACTCGGTAATAAGCGGTATCCGCCTTTGGCGTTAGAGTCATCTTCGGTTTTATCGTAATTCAACCGCATAAATACAGCATCATTCGGCCGGTATTCCAAGGTAAAGCGGTAGGCCTGCAAGTCTTTGTTGTAGTTTTCGCTGTTCTGCCCCGACAAAGCTGACGTTAAAAAGTTACCATAACCATCGCGTTGTAAGTTGGCATAACCAAAGCCTAAATACAGCTGATTGTCGATTAGCGGTATTTGACCGGTTAGCTTTACATCGCCCTGTTTATAAGAACCGGCAGTAAGGTTGACGGCAAATTCGGTATCACCGCTCATTTCTTTAGTTACGTACTTAACCGCACCACCAATGGTATTTTTACCATACAGCGTACCTTGTGGGCCGCGCAGTACTTCTATACGTTCAACATTAAGAATATCCAGTACTGCACCTTGTGGCCTTGCGACATAAACATCATCAACATAAATGCCCACGCCCGGCTCATAACCCCATAACGGGTCTTCCTGACCTACACCACGAATAAAGGCGGTTAGCGTTGAATTGGTACCACGGCTTTGTTGCAAAGTGGTATTGGGCGAAAACTGCTGAATCTCTACTACCGTTGAGATACCGCGTTCGGCAATGTCGGCAGCGCCGATGGAGGTTACCGCCACCGGCACTTCCTGTAAATTTTCAATAGTACGACGAGCTGTAACTTCAATGCGCTCCAGCTTTACCTCTTCATCTACATCTTTTGCCGTTTCCTGTGCCATGGTTGGCAGGGCAAAACAGCTGCTGATCGCCAGGGCAACTAAACTGGGCTTAAGTAACGGGCGGCTAAACTTGTGCGGTACATCAGTATTATAGTTATGGGCCATCTTGGCTCTCCTGCTGTTTGAGTTCACATGATCTTGTTGTTATTTGTGTAGCCTTACTGTAGGCGCAAACGCAGAATATTTAACCTGTACCTTAGTACTATGGTGATGACTGCCGTCCTGTATCAGACTAAACGAAAATGAGCATAAGGATAACAAGATGTTGAGTCTTCTGGGGTTACTGGCCGGATTGGGATTACTGATCGTACTCACCATGCGTGGTTTCAACCTGTTTATTAGCGCGCCACTGTGTGCCTTGCTGGTGGCGGTCACTAACGGCATTCCGTTTTGGCAGCTCAGCGACAAACTGGATTTTGTACATGGTTATATGTCGGGCTTTTCTGGCTTTGTTGCCGCCTGGTTTTTAATGTTTTTGCTCGGTTCATTGTTCGGCAAGCTCATGGAGCACACTGGCGCTGCAGATGCAGTAGCACTTGCTATCGTAAAAAAGCTCGGTCAGGGCAAAGCGGTATTGGCAGTAGTGCTGGCTTGTGCCGTATTAACCTATGGCGGCGTCAGCGTGTTTGTAGTGGCGTTTTCAGCCTATCCAATGGCGGTAAGTTTATTTAAAGGCGCTAATTTACCGCGGCGCTTTATTCCGGCAGCGCTGGCGCTGGGTTCAGTTACTTTTACCATGACGTCAGCCGGTTCGCCGGAAATTCAAAACTGGATCCCAATCCCGTATTTAGGCACCACGCCTTACGCCGGCTGGCAGGTAAGTATTGTAGTGGCCATTTTTATGGCACTAGCGGGCTATGCCGCCCTGATGTGGATGTTAAAACGCGCCGTGGCCAGTGGCGAGCACTTTGAACAGCGTAGCAGCGATCCAGAAATTACCGATCGCGCTTTACCCAACCCGTTAATGGGTATTATCCCACTGGCGGTGGTGCTGCTGTTATCGTTTTTACTACATGACAGCCTGCAGCAAGCCGCACTGATTGTCGCCCTGTCAGGTGGCGTAGTTAGCTTGTATCTGCTGAATTTTCGTTTTCTACACAACCCGGCTGCAGCCACTAATGAAGGGGTGCTGGGTGCCTTGTTGGCTATTGGCAATACCGCTGCAGTAGTCGGTTTTGGCTCAGTGGCAAAATTAACGCCGGCTTTTGCCAGCGTGGTGGAGTATATGACACATTTACCCGGCCCCGAGCTACTAGGTGCCGCTGTGGCCGTTAGCGCCATTGCCGGTTTAACCGGCTCGGCGTCTGGCGGCCAGGTAATAGCACTGCCAGAAATTGCACCACATTATCTCGACCGTGGCGTTGACGCTGAACAGTTACACAGGGTTGTGGCCATTTCCTCCGGTGCTTTAGACTCTCTGCCGCATAACGGCTATGTGGTTACCACTATCCGTGCTATCTGTGGCGAAACTCACCAAAACGCTTACTGGCCGGTGGCAGTGGTTAGTGTGCTGGTGCCGGTGCTCGGTAGCGCCTTAGCGATTATGTTATTTCAGTGGTTTTAAGGAGCACACATGCGGCTACATGCGACGTGGTTGTTATTACTCAGTTTTGCCGTTGCGGCACAGCCATTAGTAGTGGAAAAACAGCGTTTCACCCTCGACACCTTCACTACGGCAAATGGCCAGGTTATCGCGCCAGTAAATATAGGCTGGGAAGCCTATGGCAAGTTAAATGCCGATAAATCGAACGTGATATTAATTACCCACTTTTTCTCTGGCAGCAGCCATGCCGCCGGTAAATACCAGGCAGATGATGCAGCTCCCGGCTACTGGGATGCCATTATCGGCCCCGGTAAAGCAATCGATACCAATAAGTTTTATGTTATCAGCAGCGACACCCTTGTGAATGCCAATGTGTTTGACAGCAATGTGATTACCACTGGCCCAGCCAGCATTAACCCCGCGACTAATAAGCCCTACGGTTTATCCTTTCCCGTAGTTACCATTGGCGACTTTGTTGAGGTACAAAAAGCCCTGCTCGATAGCCTCGGTATTGAAAAACTGCACGCTGTAATAGGCCCTTCGATGGGCTCGTTTCAGGCGATAGAATGGGCGGTACGTTACCCCGACAAGGTGCAACGATTAATTCCGGTAATTGGCAGCGCCTACATGGATACTTACAGCGTGATTAAACTACAACGCTGGGCTTACCCAATATTGCAGGACCCTGAGTGGAATAACGGTAACTACTACGACAAAGGCCAGCCCTGGCAGGGCTTGAGTACCGCTCTGGCGTATATAACGCAAGATGCGTTGCACCCAGATGGCTTTAACCCGCGATACCCGGCCATAAGTGCCGATACAGAGCTGCATCAACATATTGATGCCCAGCCCCTGGCCTGGCAACAACTGTTAGCTCAGGCGCGGCTACGCGCAGAAAAGCAGGACGCAAACCATATTTTATATCTGGTGCGCGCCTCGCAGCTTTGGCGCGCCGGCATGGCCGATAACTGGCAGCAGGCGGTGAGCCGTATTAGCGCTAAAACATTGTTTTTGCCAGCAAGTGGTGACTTGCTGTTACCACCTGCGCTAAGTAAACACAGCGAGCAGGCGATGACAGCCGCGGGCAATACGCCACAATACGCTGAAATACCTGGCAACTTTGGTCATTTAGACGGCGTTGTCGGCATTAGTGCTGTCGCCGACAAGATTACAGCATTACTCGATTAAACTACTTTTGCTTTTCCTGGTGGGCGCTGCAGGGTTTGAGCGCCTTTTTTCATTTTACCAGCGCTCACTAGCCTACTTTATCTTTCTTCCCTACCCGCTAAGTAACCAGGCACCCGAGCAAGCGAAAGACTAAGCCGGCCCAACAGTATAAGCGCAGCAGTGTAGCTGTACTTTTGCCGGTCTGGTTACTTGATTGACCCTGCACAGTTAATGGCAACGCCAATATTTTTTAGTGCAAATAGACTAATTTTTGTAACTTCTTTATAATGCGCGCTGTTGACAACGCTGTCATAACATCAAGATTTCTACCAAACGCTAAGGAATATGTGCTATGTCGCTCATTTTACGTGGGTTATCGTACCTGATTACGCCAGCATTATTGCTATTAAGCTGCAATTCGCAGGCTGCTCCGATTAATCTGGGCGTCGCGCAAAACTACAGCGGCTTCTTTTTTGCCGATGTCTCTGCTGCGTCAGATATTGAAGGACGTCTGGCTATAGGTGGCAACCTGACAAACGGCTTTGATATTGGCTACCGTAACCCGGTAAACAGCCAACTGCCATCGTTGGTGGTCGGTGGCGATATCAACATCCAGCATGGCACTATATATAACGGCCCGCAGCAACAGCTTGACACTAATGCAGGCATAGGGCCGGCATCAGCATATTGGCTGGAGCAAAACCAGGTAAATTACGGTACTGTCTATTACGGCGGCAATGTCACAGCACACAGTTGGAGCAACGGGAATTATCTGTATCAGCCAGACTACATCGATTTCAATGCTGCCTATCATTACCTCAGCGCCTTATCAGATACTTTAATTAATGAACAAACAAATGGTCAGGCAGAGTATAAGTGGAGCCAGTGGTTCTTAACCGGCGACGGTGTCTCTGATTTGCTGGTTTTCGATCTTGGCGATATAAACAACATTAGCAATCTTGTGTTTAGCAATATCAAGCAAGGCGCCACTATAGTGATCAACAGTCATGCCTCCGATATTACACTGGCAGGTTATCATGGTAACAACACGGCTATCTCAGATGATATTCAGGGCCAATACCGCGACCGAATACTGTTCAATTTCAGCCAGGCCACACAGTTGCAGCTAAATACTTTTGTTAACGGCAGTATTCTTGCGCCTAATGCTGCGGTAACCGGAACGGGCCATATTGAAGGCACCCTAATTGGCCAGTCATTAAGCGCCAGCGCAAATGGCAGCATGCTGGAAATAGGTTATGAGCCCTTCAGCGGCAACTTGCCCGGCAATCAGACGGCTGCAAGCGTAACTAGCCCCTCGTCTTTTGCCCTGTTCACCTTAGGCTTGTTACTGCCGCTGTGGCGCACTAGGCGTTCTAAAACGGCTGAACCACTACAGCGCTGATATAGTGCTTTAAAATTTATAAAAAACGGCGGCGGACGCTGCTTTGGCAGTTTGTTGGCCTGTGGTTAGCTTAAGCGCGGAAACAACACTAAGTGATCTAAATCGAGGCGGATACCTATTTGCTCGCCAACGGCGTGGTTGTGGTGGCTAAGTGCCAGACAATGCACCTGCTCACCACTGTGTAGTTTTAGTTGATACAGTATGTGTGAACCACGAAAGGCTTTTTCTACCACTTGCGCGGTAATGCCGCTGGCATCGTCATGCACAATGTCGTCCGGTCGAATTAATACATCTACCTTATCGCCCGTTTGCACGTTACTAACATAGCGCTGGGTAAATACCCCCAGGTTGGTTTGCACCCGTTGCGCATCCAACATAGTGCCGGGCAACAATACCCCGCGGCCAATAAAGTCGGCGACAAAGCGATTCAGCGGTTTGTGGTACAACTCGTAAGGCGTAGCCCATTGCTGCAGCTGGCCCAGCTGCATTACGCCTATCATATCGGCCATGGCAAAGGCTTCGTTCTGGTCGTGTGTAACCATTATCGCGGTAATGCGCAACTGCTGCAAAATCTGGCGAATTTCTCGCGCTAAGCCCTCGCGCAGCTCGGTATCCAGACTGGAAAACGGCTCATCCAGCAACAACACTTTAGGCTGTGGCGCTAAGGCCCGCGCCAGCGCTACCCGTTGCTGCTGGCCGCCGGACAACTGATGAATATAACGCTGGCCTAACTCAGGTAAGCCCACCAACTGCAACAACTGTTTTACTTTGCTGGCCTTGTCGGCCTTAGATAAGTTAAGCAAACCAAAACTAATATTGTCAGCCACATTTAAATGCGGAAATAAGGCGAAGTCCTGAAACACCATGCCGACCTGACGCAACTCAGGCGCCAGTTGCTCGCTAGCACTACTCACCAGTTGTCGCTGCAGTCTGATACTGCCACAGACAACCGGTTCAAACCCGGCAATCGCCCTGAGTAAGGTCGTTTTACCGCAGCCCGACGGCCCCACCAGACAACCGATCTGGCCCTGCGCTAATGATAAGCTAACGTCCTTTACCACAGTATGACCACCGTATGCCACGGCAACTTGTTGTAAATCCAGCATTAATGCGCCCCTTCATTAGCGGCCCGTACCGAGCGGGCCAGCAAGATAACCGGCAATAAACTTACCACTACTATTGCCAGCGCCGGCAAGGCGGCATCAGCTAAACGCTCGTCTGAGGCCAATTCATAAGTGCGCACTGCCAGAGTATTAAAATTAAATGGTCGTAAAATCAATGTCGCGGGCAGCTCTTTCAATACGTCAACAAATACCAGCAGCAACGCTGTTAATACGCTGGAACGCAGCAGCGGCACATGTACTCTTTTTAGTACCTGTAGCGGCGTAAAGCCCAATGAGCGGGCGGCATTATCCATGCTGGGCTTAATTCGCTCCAGCCCTGCTTCCACGCTATGCAATGATACCGCCAGGAAGCGCACACTGTAAGCCAGCACTAGCGCAAACAAGGTACCAGAGAAAATTAACCCGGTGCGTATACCAAACCACTGCTCAGCTAAAGCATCAATACGGCCATCCAGATAGGCCAACGGTAGCATCACACCGATAGCGATAACCGTGCCAGGCACGGCGTAGCCCAGAGATGCCAGCCTTACCGGCACCTGCACCACAATATCCCGGCTCAGCCGTTTACCATAAGCAAAAAGCAGTGCCAGCAGCACTGCGATCAGTGCCGCTATCGCCGCTAAAGAAAAGCTGTTCCACACCAAGGTAGCAAATTGCTGATTAAGCGTAACCTGGTAATTACTCAGCGCCCAGCTACACAGCTGGACTGCCGGCACAATAAAACCAAATAACACCGGCAAACTGCACAATAACAATATGCCAAATTGCTGTGTGGGTTTTAACCGCCGTAATATCGCCGGCTGACTGCGCTGGCCCTGATGATAATAACGGATCTTACGTCTGGACCAACGCTCCAGAAGGAGCAGTACCAGCACAAAGCCAGTTAGCATAGCAGCAAGCTGGGCCGCAGCCAGTTGGCTTCCCATGCCAAACCAGGTACGGAAAATACCGGTAGTAAAAGTGGTTACACCAAAATACTGTACCGTGCCGTAATCGGCAAAAGCTTCCATCATCGCCAGTGCAGTGCCGGTTAATATTGCCGGCCGGGCAAGTGGCAAAGCCACCTGCCAAAAATACTGCCTTGGCGTTAAGCCCAAAGTACGACTGGCTTCAAACAGCGAAGCCGATTGTTCATAAAAGGCGGTGCGTGCCAGCATATATACATAAGGGTATAACACCAGCGACAACATGATAATTGCGCCGCCTAGGGAGCGAATTTCAGGAAACCAATAATCACCAAAGCGCCAGCCGGTAAGTTCGCGCAGTCCAGCCTGCAGGGGGCCGGCAAAGTCGAGCATACCAGTGTAGGTGTAAGCAATAATGTAGGCCGGCATGGCCAACGGCAGCAGTAGTAACCATTGCAACACACGGCGGCCAACGAACTGGTACTGGCTAACTAACCAGGCACTGCCTGTACCCAGCAATAACGCACCCACGCCGGTGCCACTGGCCAACAGCAGTGAATTTATCACATAGTCAGCCAGCACAGTCTGGCGTAAATGTAGCCAGATTTCCGTTTGCGGCGTCAATACACTGGCAAAAATGACTATTACCGGTAACGCTAATAGCAAAGCGGGCAGTAAAACTGCCCAGCGCCAGATGTCGCGCCAGCCTGAGATCATCTGACGCCCACCACTTTATAACCTATTGAGTTCAAGTATCATTTCCAACCAGCGCGGTCCATTACCCGAATGGCTTCCGCGTTTAATTCGCCTAATTTGTCCAATTGCAACTGGTCTGCTTTAAACTCACCAAAGCCTTGTAAAATGGTACTGACTTTTACGCCTGCACGCACCGGATATTCGTGGTTAGTTTCGGCGTACCACTGTTGAGCTGCAGTGGTGGTCATATATTCCAGTAACTTAACCGCTTGCTCCTTGTTCGGCGCATATTTGGCGACAGCGGCACCAGAGATATTAATGTGGGCACCACGACCTGCCTGATTTGGCCAAAATACTTTTACTTTTTCAGCTGCGGCTTTCTCTTTAGGGTCAGCCAGCATACCGCCTAAATAATAGGTATTAGCGATGGCAATATCACAAACTCCAGCTGCAGCGGCTTTAATTTGGTCGCGGTCGCCACCTTTGGGTGGCATGGCAAAGTTGGCCACCAAGCCTTTAGCCCAACTTTCGGCTTTTTCAGCGCCATCGTGGGCAATAATGCTGGCAGTCATCGACTGGTTATAGATATTGTCGGATGAACGGATGCAAATACGGCCTTTCCAGCGTGGGCTGGCTAAATCTTCATAGCTAGATAACTGGGCAGGGTCTACTTTACCCGGTACATACAATATTGGCCGCGCCCGCATGGTCAGGCCAAACCATTGGCCAGACGGGTCACGCATTTCAGTAGGAATAGTCGCAGTTAATACATCTGACTCAATCGCCTGCAGTACACCCTGTTGCTTAGCACGGTATAAACGGCCAACGTCGGTACTAATTAAGACGTCGGCCGGGCTATTACGGCCCTCACTGGCCATACGGCTAATCAGCTCATCCGGCTTACCGGTGATGAGGTTAACTTTAATACCGGTTTCATTGCTAAATTTATCCAGCAATGGCTTAATCAGCTCTTCTTGCCGGGCAGAATAAATATTAACTTCGCTGGCCTGCGCTGCAGCCATATTACACAGCGCGGTAACCGCTGCTGCGCTAACTAAACTGAATGCCTTAACTGATTTCATCGCCAAACTCCTGAAGGGAAAAGAGGAAACGTAAAAGATACGCTATCTAAGCATAAATACGAATAATTCTCAACGAGATTGCGCTTAATCTAATAAAAAAGCCGTTAACTGCAATTAACGGCTTTTAGGTAAACGAGTAGCGTGGTGGGATTTAGTGATCGTGCGCTTCGGCTGCTTCAGCAATACCTAACCAAACCAGTTTATGTGGCGTAAAGTTCAGCTGCTTAGTCGCCACTACTTCGCCATCGCCAATATCCACAGTCAGCAGGCTGCTATCAATAGGGTTTAATACATACACCTTGTCATCACTGGCCGATATCGCCAGTTCAAAGCGGCTGCCGGCAGGCATAGTACTAATATCGGCGGTGGTCAGCTGTACCTTGGCGGCAAACTCAAAAGCCGGTTGTTCCACTTCACCTACATTAGCAGCTTCGTGCTCATGGCCGTGATAGCTAAGAATGGTTAAATAACCCTGGTTATCCAACAGCACAAACTTTTCGCCATGATCAGCAAAGCCGTAGCCGATAACACCGGCCCCCTCACTACTCTGCCAGTCTACCAGCTCCATTTCACCATCTTCAGCGTGAATAGCAAACATACTGGCACCGGCAAAACCAACAAAATGTTCGGCGTGCTCTGTACCTACTAAGGTACCGATACGCATAGTGCCGCTAAAATCGGCAGTGTTAACCAGTTTGCTGGCAGTAAACGTCACGCCATCCTGCTCAACCAGCAGTACGCCATCGGTACAACCAAAGGCGATAAAGTGTTCGTTCTGCGCGCTGCCGTGTAAGCCAGGACATAGCTCGTCAAATGCCTGCTCTTGGTGGTAATGGTCGCCATGCTGTTCATACACTGCCACCTTGTCAGGTAACGTTGTCGCACTTTCAGTATCGCGGATTGTGGAAATTAAGTAATCACCACGCGCCTGAGCGGCGCCATGCATATTAATGCTGTAGTTAAGCACCGGGTAGCCATTGCTATCGGTAGTAATATCAGCTTCAGTAATTACCGCTACGGCGGCTGGTGCAGAGCTTGCAGCATCACCGTCAAAAAACACCGCCAGTTGGCTGTCGGTAGCAGTGATATGGGTTGGCCGGCTGTCGCTTAGCACAAAATTGGTCAGCTCTGGCGCTTGCTGGTAAACGTGCAAGTGGTCGACATGATCTTCCTGAAACAAACCACCATCAACAAACTCTACCCGGTCAGTTGTGCGCTGTACCACTAACGCATAGCGCTTAGCCGGTGATGCCGCTAACGCCGACGGTGTATCGGCCACAGCAAAGGTATCCAGCAGGCTGCCATCTTTCAGTTCGTAAACCGATACCAGGTTAGAGTCTTTCGCTGAAATCACCAGGCGGCCGGCTGTGCTTATCTCACCATGATCATGGTCATGATCATCACCGTGATCATGCTCATCATCTACCGCGATCGGGTCTTTTTCCACGATATTAGTCGTGCTGTCGCCACAGGCCGTTAACATTGATGACGCTATGAGTAACGCCACCAGACTCAATTTGGTTTTTACTTGCGGTTGTAACATAAAATCTCCGTATAAAATAAAAAGTTGCCGCAGGCCAGGAACGCAAGCTACCTGCGGCAAAAAAATCAGAAGCTGCCACGCACGCCCAGTGCCACAGAGCGGCCAGGAAGCGGAGCAATATCTTTTAAAAATGAGGTATGTACCCGCACCAGCTCGTCGGTCAGGTTCTGGCCTTTCAGGTAAGCGGTTAGCTGCGAACTGCCGATATCAAAACGGTAGCTGACACTGGCATCAAGCAGGGTATAACCGTCGGTGGCGGTTTCCAGCGCAGCGGTATTATCTTGCTTCATATAGCGGGTAGCACGCACATCAGCGCTAATGGTACCTTGCTCGTAAGCCAGTTCAGCCGAGAAGCGCAGCGGTGGCGTACGTGGTAAATCGCCGCCGCCGTTTAAACGGGCGCGAATATAATCGCCTTGCAGCGTAAGTTTGAACGGATCATTCACTTGCCAGATGTACTGCGCTTCAAAGCCATGCAAAGTAACATCGGCCGCGGTGAACAGATATACCGGCAGCTCGCCGCTGTGATCATGCTCTGCTTCATCACTATGCTCTTCGCCGTGGTCATGGCCATCTTCAGCAAACAAGCCGGTATTTTGCTGGTAGTAGTAGTTATCAACCTGGTTATAGAAGGCGTTAAGTACAAAACCGGTATTGCCGCTGAATTTACGCAGGGTAATATCCAGGTTATTTGCCGTTTCCAGTTCAATCGGTTGGCTATTTAACACAAATTCGTTGTCGTCCAGCATAAACATTGCACCTACTTCATAAGACGCAGTGCCGATATGCGGGCCAAATGACAACAACTCTGATGCTGAAGGCGCCCGCTGCGAACGTGATAACGATAGCCCCAGGTTATAGCCTTCGGCAAAATCCCACACGGCACCGGCCGACAAGCTGTAAGGCGTAAACTTCTGACGTACATCAAATACGCGGATAACCTCTGCATCATGGCCGTGATCATGCTCGTGGCCATGGTCTTCATGCCCTTCGTCGCCATGGGCGCCGATATCAGGTAGCAGCGCATCAGTGGCATCAATAGTTACCCGTTCAATACGGGCGCCCAGCTGCACCAGCCAGGGGCCAAAATGGTGTTCTTCCATCCAACCCAGCGCCAGCATTTCTGTTTCTGACGGCGGCGTAAAGGCTTCAGCACCGACAGCGTCAAAATCGCTGTATTTATAATGCAGGCTTAAACCGCCGCGCCATTCCTGAAAAGGCCGGTGTAGTAGTTCAATACGTGCTTCTGTGCTTTGGTTACTGAAAGTGGTACCGACAATACCGGCCTCAACTTCAGCATGTTCATAGTCGGTAAAAGCTAAGCGAGTATTTACCGCCCGGATCAAACCAGATGAAAAGTTCAGCTCACTCAGCAGTTGCACACGATGCTGGGTAAGATCAGCAAATACGGCTTCTTCAGCGTGTTCCTCTGCTTCATCAGCATGATCATCATGTGCTTCATGGCCGCCATGCGAGTGGCCCGGAATGCCATATTCACGGTCTAAGCGACCATAAGATAAGCCAACATAGCCATTTTCCAGTAAATAGCTGCTACCTAAGGTAAAGCCTTTAGCCGTAGCTGCAGTATTAGCAACCTTGCCTTTTACTGCACCTGCATCCGGCTCTGCTTCCGCGAAGCCCGGTATGCTATAGCTGTCATTGTCACGCCAGAAGCCGTCTATATAAACGCCCACATTTCCTGCGCCGGTGACTAAAGAACCCGCCGCCAGTTTTTCATTGTTAACTGACTCACGTTGTAACATCCACTCGGCGCGGGTCGTATTATCGGTAGGAATACGCTCATCCACTACGTTAACCACACCGCCAATGGCGCCGCTACCGTAAAACAAGGTGGCCGGGCCGCGTAGTACTTCAATCTGGGTGGCAGTGCTGGCTTCCGCCGACACGTTGTGATCCGGGCCAACGCGTGAGGCATCACCGGCATCCAGGCCATTTTGGGTAACTAATACCCGCGGGCCGTCTAAGCCACGGATAATCGGGCTACTGCTTACCCCACCGTAAAAATTGGAGTGCACACCCACTTCGTTTTTCAGGGTATCGCCAAGTGTGGCGGCCTGGCGCATTTTCAGCGCGTCACCGGCCAGTACGCTTACCGGTAACGATGATTCCGTAGCTGAAGCATGAAACGGGCTGGCTTTAACATCTATGGTTTCAATCGTGGTACGCAGTAATACAACGCTCAGGTTATCCAGCCCTTGTGCAGGTACGTCTAAATGCACGTTACGATGGGCAAAGCGCGCGGCCTCTATATGCAGCTCGGCTTCACCGGCATTTATCGTGGCCAACACAAAACGGCCGCTGTCATCAGTGCGGGTTTCGCCGTTAGTACCTATTAGCTGCACGCGGGCACCCACTATCGGCTTACCGGCAGCGTCGGTTACCATGCCTTTAATACTGTCGGCATAAGCCGTTGACGTTAAAGCAGCAAACACGCCTGCGGTTAACAGAGTTGGTTTAAACATTATCACTCCATGTTGCAATTAAACTGAAACACCTGTGCAGACATATTTGACGGCCTAAGTGTTACGTTATAACATATTTTTGCATATTGTTATGTTATAACATCTTTCGACTACACTGCAATGCCTGCGCACAGATAATCCCGCGCTGCTGTTAATAAATTTATTTAGCCGGCTTTTTGCTGCTGATTGCCGCGCTGTTTGCCCCAAACGAGGCCGAAGCCGCGCTATCACTAAGCGGCGGCATGCTGCTAATCAGCGCCCATTTATATAACCGCAAACTACTGCACAAACGGCAAGGGCCCCAACATACAGTTAAACGCCTGCCTGCTAACCGACGCAGAATTAGCACAAGGTGAGCAGCATTGGCAGCAGCTGCCCAACCCCTTTATGCAGGAACAACACTAGCCCTGCGACAATATGTCGCATCCACGGCTGCGCCTGCTTTTGTTATCCTCACCACACAAAACCAAAGTTGAATAAAATCAACTAACTAACAAAGTTGCGCGCATGAAATTAAATACCCTGACACTGGCCATGCTTGGCCTGCCTTTACTGGTTACGCCAGCCCCTGTGCACGCCGAAGCAGGCGCTGTAAGTGATATTGAAGTACTGGTGGTCACCAGCAGCCGCCAGGCGCAATCATTGGTTAATCTGGCCGAAGCGGTAGCCGTGCTGGATGAAGACACTATTATAAACGTCAGCCCCGGCCACCCGGCAGAGCTGCTTAACCGCGTATCCGGCGTACATGTGAATGATTTAGGCGGCGAAGGCCATATGACGGCGATTCGCCAGCCTATTAGCACCGGTGGTGTTTACCTGTTTTTAGAAGACGGCCTGCCCACCCGGCCGACCGGCTTTTTTAACCATAACGGCCTGTATGAAATTGATATTCCTAATGCCGGCCGGGTGGAAGTAACCAAAGGGCCGGGCTCGGCGCTGTATGGCAGCGATGCCATTGGCGGCATTTTTAATATTTTAACGCCAGATCCAGCCGCGCAGTTTGGCGGCCGCTTGCAGGCGGAATTGGGCAGCGACGGCTGGCAGCGCGGCCTTCTTAGTGTCAACGGGCCGTTGGCAGAAAAGCACAGTGCTTTCTGGCAGCTTAATAGCACGCAAAGTGACGGCTTTCGTCAGCAGGCTGACTATCAGCGTTTTTCCACTAACCTGCGCCTCGATAGTGAAGTGAGCGACAACACCCGGCTAAAAACCTTAGTGAGTTTTGGCAAGGTAGACCAAAGCGGCACCTCGGGCCTGTCGTTTACCGACTTCAGCCAAAACCCTGAGCGCAATTACTATTATGGCGAGATGGGCGCACGTGATGTGCAGGCGCTGCGATTGTCGGCCGAGTTGCGCCATCAGTTGTCGGACAACAGTGAGTTGATGTTAACACCGTTTTTTCGCGATAACCGCTCAGAGATGATGCCCAGCTGGATGCTAAGCTACGACCCGGTGCTGCAGCAAACCCGCTTTAAGTCCTACGGCCTGTTAGCACAATACAGCCAGCAGTCAAGTAACCGGTTTAACTGGACGACCGGGCTGGATATTGACTATACGCCTGCCAACTTTGCCGAGCAGCAAATTAGCGTCAGCCGCAACGGCGATATTTACACCGATTACGCCCTGACCGGGCGCACAAACTACCACTATGACGCCAATCAAACGGTGTTGTCGCCTTATGCCCAGCTGCAGTGGTTTGCTACCGAACAGCTGATTATCAGCCTGGGCGCACGTTATGATTATTTCAGCGTCGACTACACCGACTTATTGCCAGAGGATGTACCGCAGCAAGTCGGCCGCAGCAGTTGGCTAAGGCCAGAATCGCAAAAAATCAGCTACCGCCAGCTTAGCCCCAAAGCCGGTATAGTGTGGAAATTCGCCGATAACCAGCAGCTGTATGCCAACCGGCGTCATGCCTTTAGGGTGCCGTCGGTCGGTCAGGTGTTCCGCCCGGGTAGCAGCAACGACACCACTGAACTGGAGCCGGTAACGGCGCTAAACCACGAGCTGGGCTGGCGCGGTCAGTTTGACAGCAGCCTGTTTAGCAAAGTGCGGCTGGATGCCAGTGTGTATGATTTGGCGATTAAAGACGATGTCGTGACCTATATCGATGGCAATAGCCGCAAAGTAACCAATGCCGGTGAAACCAGCCACCGCGGCATCGAACTGATGCTGCAGCTGGCACTGAATGCGCAATGGCAATGGCAAACCAGCGGCAGTTATACCCGGCAAAAGTATGAGAACTTTCAGTACCTGTACAGCTGCTTTCCACCGGCCTGTGTACCGCCAGTGTCAGAAACCCGCAACTTTGCCGGCTTTGAAGTTGGCAAAGCCCCCAAACAACTATGGCAAAGCAGCCTGAGTTACCAACCACAGCAGCTTGATGGCCTGTGGCTGGAGCTGGAATGGCAAAAGGTTGGCCGCTATTTTACTGACGAAACCAATACAAACACCTACCCAGGCCATGATTTATGGCATCTGCGGGCGCGCTATCAGTTGAGTGACCGGGTAAGCTTTGCCGCCCGCCTGATGAATATCACCGACAAAACCTACTCGACCTACACCAGCAATCAGGTGGGCTCCAGTGCCATAGAATACCGCCCGGGTATGCCGCGCAGCGTGTTTGTCAGCGCCACAGTTAACTTTTAGGGGCCAACAATGAAAACTTTCACCTTAGTAAAATGGCACCGCTTGCTGTTATGGCTCGGTGGCGCTACCTTGATTATCTTTGCACTTAGCGGTATCACTCACCCAATTATGAGCTGGACCGGGCCACAAGCAGTCACCATGCGCCCGCCAGCGTTGCAGCTTGATGGCGTCACCTTACAGCAGGCGATGCAGCGTATCAATACAGCGCAACTGCCGGCCCAGGCACTGGTAAAGCTGGTGCCCTATCGTGATACGGCTCTGGTGCAGTTAACCGCCAATCTTAGCACGGCGCGGCAATACCTCACTCTGGATGACAGCACAGCACCAGACGATCAAGACGTCGCAATCTGGCTGGCCAGCCATTACAGCGGCGAAGCTGAAGCCAATGTCACCACCGTTGCTCTGCTTAACACCTTTACCAATGCCTATCCGTCGGTTAACCGCCTGCTGCCGGTATATCAGGTGGATTATCAAAATGGCCTGAGTTTATATATTCACACCGAAAGCCTGAGCATGGCTGGCATCACTACCCCGTATAAAACCGCGGTACAGGCGGTATTTCGTCAATTGCATAGCTGGCAATGGCTGGATGCCACACCGGTACTTAAAGTCGTTGTTATGACCATCTTACTCGGCAGTGCCTTGCTGCTAGCGCTTAGCGGCGCCTGGCTGTTATTTAAGCTGCCTTTTGCTGCCCGCCGCCGTGGCCTGCGCCGCTGGCACTATGCGCTATCCTGGTTATTGGTGGTGCCGGTGGTGCTGTATCTGCTCACCGGTATCTATCATTTTAGCTACAAACAACTGGCTGCAGATACCGCCGGTTTAACCTTGCCGGCGGCCCAGCCCCTACCGGCACAGCCCGCTTTAGCAGGATCCGTATTTCAAAGCCTTGATAGCACAGCGATGTATAACAGCGCCAGCTTAGTGCAGGCAGATGGCAGCTGGTATTGGCGTTTGTCTGAATTTAACCCGCAGCAACAGGCCGATCGCAGCAGCCGCTTTAACGGCCAGCAAAGCGAACAAGGGGCGCAATTTTTAGCCTTAACAGCTGGCGCACCAGCGCTGGACGATGCCACCTACGCCCGCTTATTGGCAGCAAAGTTTACCGGCTTAGCTGCAGATAAACTGACTAATCAGACGCTAATTAGCCGTTTTGGCCCAGACTACGATTTTCGCAATAAGCGCCTGCCGGTATGGCAGCTTGATTATGCCGGCGGCCGGCTGTTTGTCGATGCAGTCAGCGGCCAGTTAATTGAGCAGCAAAGCCAGGCCAGCCGGTTTGAGCGCTACAGCTTTTCGTTTGTGCACAAATGGGGGATTTTGCAACCGCTGCTAGGCCGTGAGGGCCGAGACATGGTGGTGGTCGGCATTATGTTGTTAGTGCTGCTAATGGCAGGCGTAGGCTTCGCCATGCGCCTGCGGCGTAGAAAACACCCCACTCCAAAGTAGTGCGACAATTTGCCACAGCGACGCAAGCCGTTGTTAGCGTTACACTTAACACACTCAGAATGACATTGCCGCTGCAATGGTTTAGTCTCTTCTGACATTTTGCAAACGGCTGCCTGGCAGCCGTCTTTTTTCTATAGCAGGTAGTGCTTCGCTATGGCCAGACAACTTATTATTGCCACTGAACTTTCTGCGCAACATCAGCTTAAACACTTTGTGCAATTTCGCTGGGGGCTGATCTGCTTTGGGGCGCTAGCGCTGCTTGCCGGTTGGTTGCTGCATTACCAGGTTAGCTCCTGGCCGCTGCTTGGCCTGTTGCTATTAACCCATATTTGTACCAATTTGCTGCCACCCTGGCTGGCGGCCAGCCGCGTACCACTTAACGCCATTTACCTGCTATGTTGCACACTGGATGTGCTGCTGCTGACTTGTTTGCTAGCGTTAAGCGGCGGTGTTAGCAATGGTTTAGTGGCCATGCTGTTACTGCCGGTGGCGGTGGCCGCTGTTATGCTGCCGGGGCGCAGCTGTTATTTTATTGCCCTGCTGGCCATTGTTGGCTATAGCTTGCTACTGCAAGTGGGCGATTTACACATCCCTGATATAGATACCTTACTGACACAAACCGAACAGCAGGCTGCCCATGCCGGCCATGTTATGCATGCGCAGCACAGCAGCGAAAACGGCTTTAGCCAGCATATGCAGCAAATGTGGTGGGCCTTTACCATCTCTGCCTTGCTGATCAGCTGGTTTATCAGTGCCCAGGCCAACTTAAACCGGGTTAAATCGAAAAAAATCAGCGAATTACAACAGCAGCAAGTGCGTAACGAGCAAATGCTGGCACTGGCCACCTTTGCCGCTAATGCCGCGCATGACTTAGCCAGCCCAATGCAAACCCTGCAGTTGTTAGCCGACGAACTGGTAATAGATAACCAAACTGCAGTTGTGCAGGATTTAAAACAGCAGCTGCAACGTTGCCAGCAGATCGTACAGCAACTGCGCAGCGATGCCGGCAGCCTGCGTGATAATAGCGCCACAACGCCGCTGTGCCAGCAAACAGAACAGGCAATTGTGCGCTGGTTAAACAGCCGGCCGGATATCAGCCTGAACATCAACCGGGCTTTAGACGCAGCCGATTTTAACCTGGCTGATAGCCAGGGTTTTGGCGCGGCACTGCTGAATATTCTTGATAACGCGGCCGATGCCAGCCTGGCCAATAACAGCAGCCTGCTTGATTTGCAGCTAAATCTGCACGCTGAAGGCTTAAGCTTGCAGGTACGGGATTTTGGCGAGGGTTTATCTGACAGCCGGCTGGCCGAACTGGGTAAACTGCCGCAACACAGCGAGCAAGGCTTAGGTATAGGCCAGTTTCTGGCCAATATGTCGATTGAGCGCTTAGGCGGCAGTGTTAGCCGGCAAAATGCCGGCAACGGCACAGTCACCATTGTTAGCATGCCACGCCAGCGCACCGGGCACACAACATGAAGCTGGTGATAGTGGATGATGACATCGCCCTGCTGAATGCGCTATCGCGCCGTTTTAACCAGCGCGGTTTTGATGCTGTCGCCATTTCTGATGCGGTCAGTGCAGCACAGCTTATTGCACTGCAGGCAGATACTTACCTGTTAGATTTACGTTTTGCCAGCCAGTCCGGCTTAAACTTTATTGCACCGCTGCGTCAGGCGCTGCCTGCTTGCCGTATTGTACTGCTAACCGGCTACGCCAGTATTGCCAATGCGGTACAGGCGGTAAAGCTGGGCGCCGATGATTACCTGACCAAACCGGTCGATTTATTGCAATTGGAACAGGCATTACTTGGTGAATCTCAAACCATTGCCCCCACTATGCAAGACACGGCCGCAGTGCTATCACCTGATCAACTAGAATGGGAATATATTAACCGTGTCTTGAGCGAACAGGCTGGCAATATCAGCCGTACCGCAGAGCTTTTGGGCATGCACCGGCGCACCCTGCAACGTAAATTGGCCAAGCGCCGGCCATAACCCGGTTTACTGCTGCCCGGCCATTTGCTGTAAAAACTGCAACCTTTGCTGTTCTTGCTCATCTGGTTGCCAAGGCTCGTCACTTAACTGGCTTAACGCAAACGGCTCAAGTTTATATTCAGCTTGTTCGCTGTCACCGTACTGTGTTAACTCGCCCGGTACTGCCGGGCGTTTTTCCAACACAAAACTGCCAAGAATATAAGGCCCGCTGTTATTACGCAGCACGGCTTTGTAGGCGCGTAAGGTGATTTCTTGCTGGCCTGTAGCAAGCTTTTCAGTTGCGCTTAACAGTGCCAGTGGTTGGCGTTGTGCAGTGTATAAATTAGCGCGCAGGCGGTAAAATCCGGCTTGTTTTACCTCTAGTGTTACCGGAATTTGCATATCTGTGCTAACGCCGAGACTATCGTCGATACCTACTATAGTCGCCACCGGATTATGATATTCAATGCCGGTTTTTAGTACCTGCGTGGTGCCATTGCCGGTAAAACTAACCTGTACTTCAAAGGCGCCATTCCAATCCTCCTCAGCGTCCAAAACGGCGCTGTAGCGCTCTGGTGTGCCACGCATTTCTGCGCTTGCTGCACTATCACCGCCGCGCTCAGATGTAAGCTGCACGCTGACATCAAATACCTGTAAACCGGTTATTTCCAGCGTTACCGGTACGGTTTCGGGATAACTAAAACGGTACTTTGGTAGCACTATAGTCGCACTGGCGCCGCCTTCAAGTGGCACACTTTGTGGAATATAACGATTGGGGTTAAGTAAGTGCTCGTCAGCTGCGCTTAACGGCCGCGAATAAGCGGGTAGCTCTAACTCTGCCGCATAAGCACTAGCCAACAGCTTAAAGCTCTCGGTAACTGGCTCGGGGATTTTTTCCGTGACACTGATCTGTTGTTGCTCAGTATCGGGATGATGCTTTACCGGTGTTGTCTTTGGCAAGCCAGCGACAACAGACGGTTCAGGTTGTGGCAATGATACCACTGCCGGCGTCGGCCAGAAAAACCATAAGCCTGCCAGCAGTGCTGACAGGCTTAGTATTAACAACATTTTTTTCATTTAAATCAGTTCGCTGCCTGATACACCAGCGCTGACATACTGGTGTTGCTAGAATTACGCACCACCCGATAACGTGAGCTGAAAATCCACCAGCCGCGCGTTTCGTCGTAGGTATTAAACTGCAAGCGCTCACCGTTAAGATAATTCGCGCCACTGCTAGCGGCGGTAATTTCATCCTCAGCGCGGTTTGCAATAACCTCACTATGGCTGTAACCCTCGCTCATTAACAACGGGTAATGATACGGCATAAAGCTTGACGGACCACTAACCGAGGCAAGCTTGCCATCAAAAGCAACACTGCGTGAGCAGCTATTAAAGCTGGCAGCACTGGAGGCTCCACAACTTGAATGGCTGGCTACTACACCGTCATCTTCACCAGGCAAAAACAAACCGGTAGCTCCCAGAAAGTCAGAACCGGCACCAACAAAGCGTAAACGCGGTACCCGCTCATCCGGAAATGCAGCCAACTGCCTTGCGGTATTAACCCTTAAATCATTTAGCACACCAATGTTAGATGGAGAAGGTATTTGGCCTAACCATAATGACAAGGCTAAACGTAAGGTGGCGTCAATCAAACCTGAACCACCGGCCACGTTAACCGCTAAGTCGGCTAGTTCAACACCGCCGCCAGCACCGGCAAAATCAAAGCTGGCAACAATATTAAGCGGTTGCAAGCCGGCGTTTTGCAGCCATAATGCCTGATTATCAATAATATAACGGGTAACTAAATCGCCGGTTGAATGCGAGACAAAAATACAGCCGCTGGCACAGGTGCCATTACGCGACATTTGCTGCAACTTCGGCCAGACATAATCGCTGGCAATTTTACCAGCTACGCGCTCTTGTGACGGCCAGTCAATGCGCACATCAGCGCGATCGCGCCAATAGTCGGCCCAGTAAGCTGAGCCGTTCGCCGTGACCTGACTTCCGGTAGGCCGGCTGGCTAAGTTGTCTGGCTGAAAGCCATGTACTAATACCACTGGGTAGCCGCCCACGGCGGCTTGCGAGCCAAAGCTCAACAAGCCTGCCAGTAGCAGCAGGGTAGATTTTTTCATTGGGTTGTCCTCGTCTTTTCTCTGCTGAATCAATGTTCTTGCTGAGATTATTTTAATTATTATTTTGCCGTCTCTTCCATGCGACTATACCCAAACTACTTGCTATGCAGACTACTCTTAAACCAACCACTACTGCAGTGTTAAGTAGGACGGGTAAACAACTCCACCAACAAAATAGCCCAGTTCAATTTGATTGCAATACAAGGATTTACCGCTGGCACGGCCTTAAGTGGCGAAATAATCGCCAACGCGTTTTAATTCCCTATTAACGTTAAATATGTGAATTCGGCAAAAAGCGGGCAGTGGCCGCTTGCTGCGGTTTTAGACTGTAATAATGCTAACCGCCGATGTTTAAAGTGATTACTCAAATTATTTTTAAAAAATCTCCCCGATAACAAAAAACGCAGCCGAAGCTGCGCTTTTTTCCTAACAATTGTGTTTACTGGCGTTTCATTTGACGATGAAAGGCGGCAACATCGTCAACCTTAGTTTGGCCGGGTAAATCGGCAAACGGCTGGTCAGTAAACTTAGTGCCACGCATTTGCACCGAAATTCGCGCGGCATTAGCGTTTAACATAGTTTCGCGGTAAAACGCTTTCACATCAGCCAGTGTCACCTGCTCTACCGCAGCAATAAGCTGCTGCTTACTGTCAAAGCTAAAACGTTCACGATACCAGTCGGTGATCAACGGGCCTACTTCCTCGCGCAGGTTTTTCGCTGGCTCTTTTAAGGTAATCAGTGTGCTGGCCTTTAGTTTGGCAAAATCGTCTTCACTCACTTTATCCAGCTCAGCGGCGTATTGCTGCTTAAAGCTATCAAAGCGCACCTGCATATCTGCAACACCTTTTACCGGCGTTTGAATATACATGGCAAATCCAACGTAATCTTCCAATTGCAATGAGGTACCGCCCACGGCATAAGCTAGTTGCTCTTCAGTACGCAGCTTATCAAAGGCAATATTGCTAAAGTGGCTACGCAACACAGTTGCCCGCGCCAATTGCGTGTACGTCGGTTCAGCGTGAATGTGCACGTCTACCAGGGCAACATCAGCAACATCAATATCTTTTTGTACCACCAAAGCCTGACCCGGCTTCGGCAGCCAGAACGCCGTTCGGCTGTAAGGCTGTTCACTGCGTTTAGCCGGTAGCGCAGCAGCAACCGTGTTAACCACCTGCTGCAAGGCCGCTTTGTCATAGTTACCAAAGGCAAATATGCGCAACTGATTGTTTGCCAATACCTGTGCTACGGTATCTTGCAGATCAGCCAGTGTCAGGCTTTGTGCTGCATTAACCATAGCATCGGCTTCATAATTCCCGGAACGTATCAGGCTGTTATAAGCTAAAAAAGCCTGCTGAAACGGAAACTGTTTACTCTGGTTTTGCACGCCACGGATAAAACGGTCTTTTGCCTGAGCAAAGCCTTGCTCATCAACGCTGATTGCTAAACTCGCCAGCGCCTGCTGCAATAATTGTGGTTGCTTATCGGTAAAGCCCGCCACACTTAACGCCATGCCATTTGCATCGGTCAGGCGCAGCTGCATACCGGCAATGTCGGCTTCTGTTGCCAATGCACTTTGCTGCAGGTTATATAAATCACGCCACAGCGCCAATGCTACTTTAGCTTTTACCTGTTGTTGCACAACACCACTGTTGATAAAAATTTCCAGCACGCCACGTGGCTGGCTGGCAAATTCCTGGCTTGGGTAAAGCCATGCGCTAATGCCATCCTGCTGTATCACCAGTTCTGGTTTATCCTGCGCCTGCGGTGCTTTCAGGGCGAAGTTTTCCGGCAACATGCGGTTTACTGCTGGCAAATTCAGCGCAAGTTGCGGGCTTTGTTGCCAGCTTTGCTGCTCCTCTTGGCTTATATCGGCAACTTTGTATTTGCCATCGTAAAAATGCAGGCTGCTGTCATGTGGCTCTTGCTTGCTGATATACCACACGCGCAAACGTTGCGGCGTTAGCTGCGCCAGTACGTCTTTTATTGCTGAAGCATCAAAGCGCTGATAGTAAAACGGCGCATTAATAGCATTACGCGCCGGCACTTTTTGCATGGCATCTGCCAGGTTAGACACATAGCCAAACTCATCGCCTTTTTCCAGGAAGCGGAATTGATTGTTCAGGCTGGTTTGTATTTCACTGAAGTATTTGCTGTCAACGCCCTGCTGTTTTACCAACTCGATGTACTGCATTATAGTCGCGACTACACCTTCGCGGTTTTGCATACCGGCGTCAGTCAGGTCGATATCAATACTGAGCGAGCCGTAATTACCGTATAGGTCTGGCGTTGCGCTGGCATTTAGCTTAGAAATTAAGCCCATCGCTTTTAACTGCTGAGCTGGTGTACCCGGCATTTCGGAACCAAGCAAATAGGTAATAAATTCATTAGGTTTAACAGCGAATTGCTCACTGTTGTTAGCAATAGTAAAATCCAGTTTCAGCTGCTTTACATCCTGATTCGGTACATAATGAATGCGTTTGCCACCTAGCTGACTAAAGTCTGGCGTATCACTAACTGCAGGTTTAGCAATGTTTTTATTTTCAATGCTGGCAAAATGTTTCACCGCCAGTTGTTCCATCTCGGCTAGAGGTAGGTTACTTAGCAACACCGCTTTCATAATATTGGCTGAGTAATACTGGTTATAAAACGCCACTGTCTCAGGGTGCAATTTACTCTCTGTTTTGTCGCCTAAGGTTTCCAGGTTGCCAATTAAAAACCGGTTAGCAGGATGGCTGCCCATCATATTGCGCGCCAGCTTGTACTGACCAAAAAAATCCATTTCCCGGCGCATTGACCATTCAGCGTTAACTGCGTTTTTTTCTTTATCGGTGTATTCCGGGTAAAGCTTCGGCGCTTTGAAAAAGTCTGAGAAGCGGTCTAGCGCTTCGTCATACGCGTTGTTATTGACCTTAAACATATAGTTAGTAATATCCAGCCAGGTGTAAGCATTTTGCGCACCACCGTTAGCCGTCATAAAAGCGCTGTATTCATTGGTGTCAGGGTAGCGCTCGGTGCCTAGAAACAGCATATGCTCTAGATAATGCGCCATACCTTGCTGGCTCATTGGATCTTGCAACAAGCCCACGCCAACACTTAGCGCAGCCGCCGATTTTTCTGCAGCAGGATCCGACACCAGCATCACTTCCAACTTGTTAGGCAATACCAGCGTTTTATAAGCGCGGCTATCATTCGGGCTGGCTAACACCTGCCCCAACACCTGTTGCTGTGCAGCTTGTGCATCTGCAGATAGACTGCGTTCACCAGCACAGCCCGTTAGCACGGCCAACGTCACCGCACCTATTACGAAAAGTTTTTTCATTATTCCACCACAATTAGACGATTTGTTACTTTATGTATTTGCCAATGTAATAAAAACAGCAGCCAGCTACCAGCGCCGGCCGCAATTGGATTGTAATAAAGTGTGTCGAAGGAGTTGGCAGTGCAGGGCAGAGCGCCCTGCAGTATTTGGTTGCTATATCTGTGATTGCAAACTACATCTGTGATTGTAAATAGTTTGGCAGGCCCAGCAGTTTGATAAGGTTAAGTTGTTGTTCCAGCCAATGGGCATGATCTACCTCGGTATCATCTAACAATTGCTGCAACATTGCGCGGCTAACATAATCTTGCTGTTGCTCACACAATGCCATGGTTTGCTTTAGCAGCTTTTGCACGGTGTATTCTACGTTTAAGTCATTTTGCAGCATGGCAGGTACGTTATGGCCAACGTGAATAGCATCACGTTTGCTCATGTCCGGCACACCTTCTAAAAAGATAATGCGCTCTATCAGCTTAGAGGCATGGCCTTTTTCGTCGTCAAATTCATGGTCAATGCGCTCATATAGCTTGTGCAGGCCCCAGTCGTGGTACATACGTGAGTGAATAAAATACTGATCCATCGCCGCCAACTCATTGGCCAACAGCACATTTAATGCATCAATAATGGTTTTATTGCCTTTCATTTACTCGCTCCCCAGCTGTGCCTGAAGGTAATTGCCCAAGCCCATTACACTTATTTGATGCTGCTGCGTTTCCAGCCAGTCCAGATGCTCTTCTTCATATTCCAAAATTTCAGTCAGCATATCGCGGCTAACGTAATCCTGCTCAGCTTCGCACAGTGCAATAGTGGCGCGCAGTAGCGGCATTTGTTCAATCTGGAAGTCCAGATCACATTGCAGCATTTCCGGCGTATCTTCACCAATACGCAACTTGCCCAACGCCTGTAAATTCGGCAGGCCTTCCAACATTAAAATGCGCTCTATAAGTTCATCGGCCTGCTTCATATCTTTAATCGATTTTTTGTAGCACACATCATTCAGCGCTTTTAAGCCCCAGTTTTTGTAGATGCGGGCATGCAAAAAGTATTGATTAATCGAGGTTAATTCGGCTGTCAGCACCTCGTTTAGTTTTGACAGCACCTGTGAGTTACCTTTCATTGTCTGAGCCTTTTATGCGACGAAAAATATGATGACAAGCATAGAGCAAAAAGCACAATAAAACAAAAATATGTTTAAATTCAATGCCATACTACTAATAACAATTCGTATTATTAACTTGTTTCGCTTCCCGCTTTCGCCAATGTATATGACGGCGTATTTATGGCTATTGGCCGCATGCCTTTTGTATTTGCTCAGGTTTTACGGTAAACAAGAAGGCATTAACGATAAAAATAGCTGACAACCCGGGGGACAAATGAAACTGACCACACCTATAGCGCTGCTGCTGTTGCTATGCAGTACTGTCTTGCAAGCGACAGAGCGACAGATTGAAATTGACAGCAATGTCAGCACAGAGCATAAAACCGAAGTAAAGGGTAAACGCTTTAGCTACAGTGCCACTACCGGCACCCAACCGGTATGGGACGACGAAGGTAACCCCACTGCTACCCTGTTTTATACCTACTACCAGCGCAGCGATATTAAAGATCGTAGCAAGCGGCCGTTGCTTATTTCCTTTAACGGCGGCCCGGGCTCGGCCTCGGTTTGGATGCATGTGGCCTACACCGGCCCCAAAGTGTTGAATGTCGACGAAGAAGGCTACCCGCTTCAACCGTATGGCGTAAAAACCAACCCGCACTCTGTGCTGGATGTCGCTGATATTGTATTTGTTAATCCGGTAAATACCGGTTACTCACGGGTATTGCCGGGTAAAGATGGTAAAATGCCGTCCAAAGATCAGCAGCAAAAAATGTTTTTTGGCGTCAATGCCGATGTGAAATATCTGGCCGAGTGGGTGAATACCTTTGTTACGCGCAATGAGCGCTGGCAGTCGCCAAAGTTTTTAATTGGTGAAAGCTATGGCACCACTCGTGTGTCCGGCTTGGCACTGGCTCTGCAAAACCAGCAATGGATGTACTTAAACGGCGTAGTGCTGGTATCGCCAACAGACTTAGGCATAGAGCGCGCCGGCCCGGTAAAAGCCGCTAACCGCCTACCATATTTTGCCGCCACCGCCTGGTACCACAACAAACTGGCAAGCGAGCTGCAACAAAAAGATTTATACGACATTCTGCCAGAAGTAGAACAATTCACCTTAAACCAGTACCTACCGGCACTGGCCAAAGGCAATGCCATTAGCGACGAGGAAAAGCAGCGTGTAGCCCAGCAAGTTGCCCGTTATTCCGGCTTGTCGCTTGAAGCGGTATTACAAAACAATCTGGATATTCCTACCAATTACTATTGGAAAGAACTGCTGCGTGACCGTGGCCAGACAGTAGGCCGCTTAGACTCGCGTTATCTAGGTATTGATAAACGCGACGCCGGCGACCGCCCGGATTACAACGCTGAGCTCACGTCATGGCTACACTCGTTTACCCCGGCCATTAACTATTACCTGCGTAACGAGCTGAATTACAAAACCGACATCAAATACAATATGTTCGGCCCGGTACACCCGTGGGACAGAAGTGATGACAACACTGGCGAAAACCTGCGCCAGGCCATGGCACAAAACCCCTACTTAAAAGTGCTAACTCAGTCAGGTTATTATGATGGCGCCACAAACTACTTTGATGGCAAATACAATATGTGGCAGCTGGACCCAAGCGGAAAAATGAAGCACCGCCTTAGTTTTAAAGGCTACCGCAGCGGCCATATGATGTACTTACGCGCTGAGGATTTGCAAAAATCTAACGACGATTTACGCCAGTTTATTTTAGATGCCATTCCGGCACAGGGCGTGGCCGCTAAGTACTGAGCTCACAGCTAAAGGTTATTACATAACAACATCCCTGCTTCGGCGGGGGTTTTTGTAGTAATAACTAGTGAAAGTCTGAGGATTTCGGCTGTAACAACACTAGCGCTATACCACCCAAAATGGCGAGCGATGCCAGCACTAACCGCAGTGTTAGCGGCTCTTGCAACAGCAGCACTCCGGCCAACGCTGCCAGCAACGGCACGCTCAATTGCACCGTTGCCGCAGTGGTCGCTTTGAGTAGCGGCAAAGCGCTGTACCAGATAGCGTAACCCATACCAGAGGTTACAGCGCCGGACAGTAGCGCATAAAACATACCGGCGCTGTCCAGCGATACCTGGTTTAGCAGCAACACGCTAAGCAACAGCGCCATAGGCACAGTGCGGCCAAAATTACCGGCCGTCACCTGCAGCGGATCGCCGGCGCCCTTGCCGCGCAATGAGTACACGCCCCAGGCAACACCGGCAGCCAACATTATCAATGTGCCAGTTAATGGCGGTGCCGACAGCCCTGGCAATAACAACCCGATAAGCCCTGAGCAGGCCAGTAGCAACCCCAGAGACTGCGCTGGCGTAAAACGCTCACCGCGCCACAAACCAAAAGCTATCATGCTGGTTTGCACGGCGCCAAACAGGATCAATGCGCCAATACCGGTATTTAGTTGTATATAAGCAAAGGAAAAGCCGGCAGCATAAACAAACAATGCCAGCGCAGATAACCAATTGCCATGCTCTTTCGCTTTCGCACCGTCACGGCGATTTCTGTTGCGCAGCATCACTAAAGCCCACAACACCACAGCACCGGATACCAGCCGGATGGCAGTAAAACTGGCAGCATCAATATTGGTATGCGCTAAAGCGATACGGCATAGCAGTGAGTTACCGGCAAAAGCAAGCAGCGCCAGCAGAGTTAGAAGGACAACACGGCTATCAGACATTTAGCAGTCTCAAAAGACATTACAAGATGCGGGCAGGCTAACATTAAAAGTGCGTTTAAACATTGTGACTTAAGTCGCAACCAAAAAAAACCGGGCCTAAGCCCGGTTGGTGTGTTGCAGCAGCTTTACTGATTTATCCCTAGTAGGTTCAGAATAAAAGCATATTCTTCAGCAATTTGTGCCTGACGGGCAAAACGACCAGATTTACCGCCATGACCAGCTTCCATGGTGGTTTTAAACAGCAAAGGGTTAGCGTCAGTTTTCTGCGTGCGCAGTTTGGCCACCCATTTTGCCGGTTCAAAATATTGCACCTGCGAGTCATGCAAGCCGGTGGTAACTAGCATTGCCGGATAGTTCTGCTTACTGATTTGATCATAAGGTGAATAAGACAGCATATAGTCATAGTAAGCTTTTTGCTTCGGGTTACCCCACTCGTCAAATTCGTTAGTGGTCAGCGGGATGCTTTCATCCAGCATAGTGGTAACTACATCAACAAACGGCACATGCGCAACCAAACCTCGGTACTTCTCTGGCGCCATGTTGGCCACTGCTCCCATTAACAGGCCACCGGCGCTGCCACCCATACCAAATACTTTATCTTTGGCTGCATAGTTGTTAGTAACCAGATAGTCTGTTACGTCGATATAGTCAGTAAAGGTATTGATTTTATTAAGTAGTTTACCGTCTTCATACCAGTACCGGCCCATTTCCTGGCCGCCGCGAATATGCGCAATGGCAAACACAAAGCCGCGATCGACCAGCGACAATACACTGGAACGAAACCCTGGGTCCATTGAACTGCCATAAGAGCCATAGGCATACTGATACAAGGGTGCTGAACCGTCACGCTTGAAGTCTTTTTTATACAGCAATGACACCGGTACTTTGACACCGTCGCGGGCAGTTGCCCATACCCGATCCGTAGCATAGTTGTTTTTATCAAAACCACCTGGCACTTCAGTTTGCTTTAACAGTGTTTTGACACCGCTTTGCATATCCAACTGATAGACACTGGCCGGCGTAGTCAGCGAGGTGTAGGTATAACGCAACAGGCTGGTGTTCTGCTCTGGGTTCACTTCAAAACCGTTAACATAGGCGGCTTCATCGGAAGCAACGAAAAACGCCTTGCTGGGATCTTTCCACGGCATCACTTTGATGCGGCGCAGGCCATCGCTACGCTCATTAATCGCCAGATAATCTTTGAACGTCTTAAAATCCTGAATAAACACGCTGTCACTGTGTGCAATCAGTGGCTGCCAATTAGAGCGAGCGCCAATTTTATCATTGGCAACCGTCATAATGCGGTAATTCGGTGCCTGCCAATCAGTTTGAATGATCCAGCGACCGTCAAGGTGATCCGCACTGTATTGTACGTCGCGTTCGCGCGGTGCCAGGCTAATAAACGCACTGTCTGGCTTACTGGCATCTTGCACCTGCATTTCGCTTGATACCGTGCTGCTGGTGTAAATAACTACATAATTGCCATCGGTAGTATTGCCGACCCCCATATAAAAGCTGTTGTCTTTTTCTTCATAAACCAATTTGGCGCTAGCCGGCTCCCGGCCTAGTTTATGTTGCAATACCTGGGTGCTTAGTAGGGTTACCGGATCATTTTTCACCAGATATAACGTCTGGCTGTCTGCAGCCCAGGCCATGCTGGCTGACAAGCCGGTTAATACATCAGGCAGATCCTGGCCAGTGCGCAAATCACGTACCTTCAGCGTGTACTGCCGCCGGCCACTATCATCTTCCATATAGGCGACAAAGTTTTGGTCCGGGCTTACCTGCCAGTTCGACACGGCATAATAACTCTTACCCTTCGCCAGCAGGTTAACATCCAGCATCACCTGTTCGGTGCCGTCTTTTAATGCTTTACGCAAATAAATTGGGTATTCTTTGCCGGTTTCATAGCGGCTGTAATAACTGTAATCTCCCTTAGTGTACGGCACCGAACTGTCGTCTTGTTTAATGCGGCCGATAATTTCCGCTGTAAGCTTGTCGGTTAAAGACTGATACGCACTGGCATAGTGGTTAGCGTAATCATTTTCACGATGCAGGTAATCCAGCACCGTTGGCGAGGTGCGGCTGTCATCGCGCAGCCAGTAGTAAGGGTCTTGTCGGTCACCATGCGGCGACGTTACTGTGTAGGGTTGCTGTACCGCCATCGGTGCAACCAATTGCTCCGCGGCAACTGCATGGCTAAACAGCGCGCTGACAGCCAGCAGGTAAAAAGGGCTTAATTTCATTAGATACGCTCAGTAATACTTAAGAATGCTGAAATTACCACGGCGAAATGAGCA
Organism: Rheinheimera maricola; assembly: GCF_016918075.2. Taxonomy (GTDB): domain Bacteria; phylum Pseudomonadota; class Gammaproteobacteria; order Enterobacterales; family Alteromonadaceae; genus Alishewanella; species Alishewanella maricola_A. Next base: position 478,907 of record NZ_JAERPS020000002.1, read on the forward strand.
ACACTATCCTGCATCGTTAAAAAAGTGTAACGGAGTATGAAAAAGCCAATTAGTTAGCCAGCTACCAGCCAGATGCTATTCACAAATGTCTGATTTTAGGCTATTACTGTTAGGTTTTTAACTATCAGGATCAGTTTATGGCACTAATGACTGTCGAGCAGGTAGCAGATTTTCTTGGCGTACAGGTAATTCGAGTAGAGCGGTTAGCGCGGGAAAACCTTTTGGTTGCCGCCGACAAGGACAGCGAAGGCAAACCTCTGTTTAATGACGATGATGTAAAACGTTACAAGGTACTGGCAGAGCGCTTAGGCGGTTTATAATACCTCAGCCAGTTGTTTTACTTGCTGCTGCCAGTGCTGAGCCTGTTGTTGACAGCCTGGCATAGTCAGATACCACAACCAACAAAAGCCACTGTACAACAGCCTGGCTGCAGGTAGTTTTGACTGCAATGTCGCCAATAAATCTGGCCTGTGCCGATTGTTGCTATATTGCTGCAACATCTGCTCTATCGCTTCAGCCGTTAAATTAAAATGTAAACTTATCGCGGCCAAATCCAGGCTACTATCCGCTCGTTGGCTGTATTCAAAATCCAGTAACCACAACTTCGCTGCGGCATAAAGTAAATTACCTGCGTGCAAATCCAAATGGCACAGTACAGTGTCGGCCTCTGCTTGTTGTAGCTGTTTGGCCGCCTGCTGCAAAGGCAGCAGCATCTCGGCCATTACAGTGTCAGCTGGAGCAACTGCAGCGGCTAGCTGAGCCAGGTAGCGACAACAATCCAACTCGGCAGTTTGTACCGGCAGTTGATGATACTGCGCCAGAGTTGCCACTAAACAGTGATAACCATGACGTTGATAATTAAACGGCTCACCTGATGCGATGTAATCACTTAACATCACCTGGTAATGATTGTTCAAACACAAGGGGGCTGGCGCCAAGCCTTTAGCCGCCGCTGCATGTTGGCAGCGCAACTCTTGCTGGCGACAGATCGCAGAATCAGCAGGATAGCAGCGCAGTACATATTCGCCCTGCGCAGTTTTGACATAATAACTTTGATTGCTTTCGCCATGCGATAAAGGACGTACCTGCAACGGCGGCTGGACAACAAAAAATTCCAGCCGCTGGCACAAACGTGTTACATGCTCAATCTCACTGCTGGTTGCTGTTGATAGTGACTGCGCCAAATAAAATATCCTGCAATTGCGATTACCGTATACAGCATAAACAAGCCCGTTAAGAAATACAGGTGTTTTTGTGCATAAACGTAAATGGATACCGCATCTATCACTACCCAGTACAACCAGTTAGACACCAGTTTGCGCACCACCAGCCAGGTCGCCATCACACTAAATACTGTCGTTTGGGCATCAAGATAGGCGAAATCGGCATGGGTATAGCTGGCCATTACTGCCCCCAGTATCCAGCCAGCTATTGCTGTCGCCGATATCAGTAGCGCATGACGCTGCCAGGGCCACTCATATACCGGACCGCGCGCATCAGGCGCGCTCTGGCGCAGCTGCTGCCATCGCCACCAACCATACAGTGCCATGCCAGCATAATACAGTTGCAGAAGTGCATCAGATAGCAAAGCAGACTGCCACATCACATGCGTAAACAGTACGGTACTTAGCAACGCAGCGGGCCAACACCACAAACTTTGCTTTAACGCCAGAATCACATACGCCAGCGCCAGCAAGGTGGCAGCAAGCTCGATACTATGCATAAGCTGCCACTGCGCTATTGCCTGGCTTAGCAGCTGATTCATGGCCGTAAGTCACCGTGGATAAACTTCACCACAAATACGACCTTACCGAATTGCTCAAACGACCATTTAATGCAAGCCTGCAACGCCTGCATTACGTTGTCATAATCACCAAAAACCTGAGTGCTCATGGTATTGGTTAGCACGGTAATATCTGGGTATTGGTTCAGTTGCTCGATAAAGCCTTCGATCGGGCCGATATAATCGTTGGCTAACGGGTACTTACTAATCTCGACAGACAATTGCATAGCAGACTCCTTAACAGTGATAACGAGCTTTAAAATTGATAACTGGCTGTAACGCCCACTCGGCGCGGCTCAGAAAGCTGCTCATACACATGTGGCTCGTAGCCATCACGCGGATCGTTGCCAAAATAAAAACCGCGCACGCCTATGTCTTTATCCAGCGCGTTGCGGGTCCAGGCAGCCAGTTCCCAATTAGCCAGTTGATAACTGATTCTGGCATTTAACAACTCATAGCGCTTAGAACGGGCGTTGTGGCCATCAGAATAAAAAAACGCGTCCTTGCCTTGCAGGCTGAGGTTAAACGTTAAAGCGTCGGTGATATACCAATCGCTCGCCACACTGTATTGAAAACGCGGCGCCTGTGCCTGCTCGCGGCCGCTAAGATTGTCACCATCCAGCGTAATATAGTTGCCTAGTCTGGTTTTCAGCCAGCTAGCCGACAAGAATAACGCCAATTGCGGATGCAGCTGCAAACGGTTTTCCATTTCAATACCGTAATTACGGCCACTGCCGGCGTTATCAATAAAACCAGCAAACTGTGGCCCGCTGTCGGGGTTCAACCAACCTTTAACCTGCATATCGTCACGCCACATATAAAAAGCGGCGACCCGCGCAGTAATGCTTTGGTCCAATGCACTACCTTTAACACCAAACTCGGCGTTGTACAGGGTTTCTGGCTTAAAACTCGCCTTACTATTTAGCTCGGTTAAATTACCATCCGCCGCTTTGGCCAACGCATCACCGTTAACACCGCCGGCTTTATAGCCACGCGCGGCCAATAAATATATTAGCGCCTGATTATTGACCTGATAATTCAGGCTAACATTGGCCCCCCACATCATATCGTGGTTTTTAATAGCGTTGCCGCTACTGTCGCTGTAGATATCGGCATAGCGCTCCAGACGCATGCCCGACACCAGGCTCCAGCTCGCATTCAGCGGCGTGGTAAGCTCGCCATAAACCGCGGCATTGCTGCGTTCCAGACTACTGCTAAAGCTGTCTGCTTGCCATAGATCCCAGTTCCAGAATTGACGGTTTAAATCATAGTCTTTACCAGCGACATACAACCCCAGCACCCAATCACTGCCGCCCAGTTGTCCTGCTGGTGTCGAAACCAGCCGGTAGTCCAGTGTTATTTGCTCGCGCGCGCGCAAATAACGGTCGGTGGTAGCATATTCATCAGGATGAATGCCAACATAACTCCAGTCTTCATCAAAGCCGTAATCACTGTCGGCAGTTAACCAGCTAATTTGGCCGTTAAAATCGGCAAACCCCAAGCCACTGTAATCGGCGTTAAGCGCCAATGCTTTGCTGCGAATTTTATCCTGCCCCGGCTCGTCCGATAAGGTGTTGCGGTTACGATCCAGTGAAAACGCATCATAGCCATTATCCTGATCACTCAGGTGAGCAATAAACTGCAACGCCAAACGTTCTGTCGGGTGATAATTCACTTTGAAACGGCCGCTAAATTCGTCGATATTATTTGTATCGTCACGGTTTAAGTAGGTATTATCGATAAAACCATCAGAGGATTGCTGCTCTAACGCCAGGCTGTAACCCAGTTGTGAATTAACACTGTTGCTAAACTGGGCAGCAAGCTGGCGACTGTCATAATTGGCCAGAGTGGCGCTTAGTTTCCCTTCCGGCGTAGCAGTAGGGCCTTTGGTGGTCAGGTTAAGCATACCTGCCAGCGCATTAGCACCAAAGCGGCTGGCTTCGGGGCCACGAAACACTTCAAGCTGCGCCATGTCACTGATGCCGGTAATACCAAGGCCAGAATAATCTATACCATCAATTAAAATACCCACCGACGGGTTAATCGTATCGACAAACTCACTGCGCTCGCCAATGCCACGCATCTGTATATAGCGGCCACGCGAGGCTCCGGCACTAAAGTTTACATTGGCAAACTGGTTGAGCAAATCATCCAGATGTTGCGCCGAGGTACGTTTGGCATCCTGCTCACTTACCACAGCAATACTGCCGGCTAGCTGCTGTAATGACTGTTGTCGCAAATCACCCTGTACGGTAATACGCTCAATTGCCGTTTCAGCATTGTCGGCTTGAATAGAAAAACTGCTACAGACAGCCAGAGTAAATAACGAAGGAATAAAACGCATTGTTGTATGAATCTCCAAATTTCAGAGATCACACCAGCTTGAGGAGTTAGCACCATCCCTCCGCCGGTATAATCCGGATCAGGTTCTAAGGGTTTGCCTTTCGGCATCTCAGCAATTGCACCCCTTGGTTGCGCGGCAAGTGTAAAGCGTTTTATTTATACATGCAATGCACAAACACCGGCGTTGGCCGGGGTTTGTCGGGTAAGCTCATGAAGCAGCAGTGGCTATCTGGTATTAAATACCTGCCAATTGAAATTTAATTGCCGTATCAATGTGCTTAATTGTTCACTGACGCCAGTTGTATGGTGTCTTCTGCACTAGCTACCTTTTACGTTAGAAATTGATAATTTCGACAACATAACAGACCTGCATTGTCAGGAAGCAATATTCACAGTGTATGCAGCTAAAATGACAATTATGTGACAACTTGCAGCACTGTCATTAAAGCGTCATATTTATGCATCATCATTACATGCGAAAAAACAGATATAGGTGTAGTACCATGAACCCTGTCACGCTTTATAAGGCAATGGCTGATACCACCCGTCTGAAGGCTATATTGTTGTTGCAGCAAACATCGGAGTTGTGTGTTTGTGATTTAATGCTGGCGTTGGACGAAAGTCAGCCAAAGGTATCCCGACATTTGGCGCTACTCAAACAGGCCGGTGTGCTACAGCATCGTAAACAGGGATTGTGGGTATTCTATCGTCTTAATACTAACTTACCCGGCTGGGTGCACGACGTTTTGCAACAAACAGCTGTGCATAATACTGCATTTATTAAATGTAATTTGGCCAGGTTGGCACAAAACCCGGCGAATACCTGCTGCTAAGGAGCGAACATATGACAATTAAAATCGGTATTAATGGCTTTGGCCGTATTGGCCGCTTGGCACTGCGCGCGGCGTTTGACTGGCCGGAATTGGACTTTGTCCAGATTAATGACCCAGCAGCCGATACTGCTACTTTCGCGCATTTAATCAACTTCGATTCAATACACGGTATCTGGCGCCATAGTGCCACCGCTGACGGCCAAAGCATGGTGATTAACGGCAAACGTATTGCAGTTAGCCAGAATAAAGCCATAGCCGATACCGACTGGTCTGGCTGTGATGTGGTAATTGAAGCGTCCGGCAAAATGAAAAGCAAAGCGGTGTTAGAAGCGTATTTAGCGCAAGGGGTAAAACGGGTCGTGGTTAGTGCGCCAGTTAAAGAGCCCGGCGTATTAAACGTGGTAATGGGTGTTAACCAGCAACTGTATAACAAAGATTTGCACCGCATTGTTACTGCTGCCAGCTGCACCACTAACTGTCTGGCGCCGGTAGTTAAAGTTATCCACGAGCAACTTGGCATTAAGCATGGCAGTATTACCACCATTCACGATTTAACCAATACGCAAAGCATCCTGGACACACCGCACAAAGACTTACGCCGCGCCCGCGCCTGTGGTAGCAGCTTAATTCCAACCACTACCGGCTCGGCCACCGCTATTACCGAGATATTTCCAGAGCTTAAAGGTCGCTTAAATGGCCATGCCGTGCGGGTGCCATTGGCCAATGCCTCGTTAACCGATTGCGTGTTTGAAGTAGAACGTGCCACCACAGCTGATGAAGTTAACGCGCTGCTAAAAGCCGCCGCTGAAGGCGAGTTAAAAGATATTCTCGGCTATGAAACACGGCCCTTGGTGTCAGTTGATTACAAAACCGATCCACGCTCCAGCATTATCGATGCACTCTCAACCATGGTAATTAACGGCACCCAGGTAAAAATTTATGCCTGGTACGATAATGAATGGGGCTACGCCAACCGCACGGTTGAATTAGCCAAGCTAGTTGGCCAGCAGGACAAAGCCTAACTTATGCTAAACGCACTTAGCCCACAACTGCGGCAATATATATTGGTAACCGCTAACTACTGGGCCTTTACCTTAACCGACGGCGCACTGCGCATGCTGGTAGTGCTGCATTTTTATAGCTTAGGTTACAGCGGCCTGGCCATTGCCATGCTGTTTTTGTTTTATGAAATATTTGGTGTTATTACCAATTTAGTCGGCGGCTGGCTGGGCGCCCGTATTGGTCTGAACAACACCATGAATATTGGCTTGCTGCTGCAAATACTGGCGCTAGCTATGTTACTGCTGCCTGCGGCCTACTTAATTGTGCCCTGGGTTATGGCGGCGCAGGCGTTGTCTGGCATAGCCAAAGACCTCAACAAAATGAGCGCCAAAAGCAGCATCAAACTGCTGGTGGCCGACAATGCCCAAAGCACTTTGTTTAAGTGGGTGTCTATGCTTACCGGCTCAAAAAACGCCCTGAAAGGTATCGGCTTTTTTTTCGGCGGCCTGCTGCTAACTCTGTATGGCTTTCAGCTGGCTATATTGGTCATGCTGCTGATGCTGCTTTGCGTTTGGCTACTTAGCTTGTGGCGGCTAAAAGCCGATTTAGGCAAGGCCCGCCATAAAGCTAAATTTAACGAATTGTTTTCCAAAAGCAGGCCGATAAACGTGCTGTCGGCAGCACGTCTGCTGTTATTTGCTGCCCGCGATGTCTGGTTTGTTATTGCGCTGCCGCTTACTCTGGCCAGTCAATTCGGTTGGAGCCACTGGGCGGTGGGCAGTTTTCTCGCACTCTGGGTTATCGGCTATGGCGCAGTGCAAAGTGTAGCCCCCATACTTACCCGCAAAGCCCGCCTGCCAGATGGTAAAACCCTTACTCTCTGGGCCTTGCTGCTGTGCAGCATACCGGCGGTAATAGCTATGGCGCTGCAACTTAACTGGCATAGCGAGACCATGCTGTTAGCTGGGTTGCTATTGTTTGGTGCCGTGTTTGCAGTTAACTCCGCGCTGCACAGCTATATGATAGTCAGTTATGCCAGAAACGACGGCGTGTCTCTGGATGTCGGCTTTTACTATATGGCTAATGCCATCGGCCGGCTAATTGGCACGGTATTGTCAGGCTGGGTGTATCAGCAAGCGGGTTTAGCAGCATGCTTATGGATCTCTGCTGCCATGTTGGTGGCGACGGTACTGGTTTCCACTTTACTGCCCAAACACCCGACATGACTTTATCAAACGCCTGCTCTACACTGCACTAAGCCTCTTATACCTTTTGGAATACGCAATGTTAAACCTGCGCCCGCGCCAGCTGTTGTTACTGTCCTTGCTGGCGGCGTTTATCACCATGGCGCTAAAAACTCTGGCCTGGCACCTTACCGGTTCTGTCGGCTTTTTATCCGATGCCATAGAATCGCTGGTCAATGTTGCCGGCGCTGGTTTTGCGTTGTTGATGGTCAGCCTGGCGCGCCGTCCGGCCGATGACGGCCACCCCTATGGTCACAGCAAAGCGGAGTATTTATCTGCAGCCTTTGAAGGCGGGTTAATATTTCTTGCCGCACTGGTCATTTTGTACACTGCCATAGAGCGTTTAATCAACCCGCAGCCGATCGCCACGCTGGGTTTGGGTACTGCATTAACGGTGTTGGCCAGCGCAATTAATTTCGGCATTGCCATATTACTGCTGCGCGGTGGCAAACAACACAGTTCGCCGGCACTGGAAGGTGATGGTAAGCATTTAATGACCGACGTCTGGACTACAGCCGGCGTGATAGTTGGTGTCGCACTGGCGGCTTACAGCGGTTATAGTTGGTTGGATCCCATCGTCGCTGTCGCCGTCGCGCTGCATATTATACATGAAGGTGGCAATATTTTATTAAAGGCGGTCAATGGTTTGATGGACAAAGCGTTACCGGCGCCGCGTATTATGCAGATTGAACAAACACTGGAGAGTTTTAGCAGTCGCAAAGTACACTTTATCAATTTACGAACTCGTGCCGCAGCGACATTGCAGTTTGCTCAGGTGGATATGCAGGTACCTGGCGATTGGAGTGTTGAGCACGCCCACCAAATAGCGAACGAAGCCGAGCAAAAACTAAACAACCTCGGTGTGCAACTCAGTATCCATATTGAACCTCAGCATGCCCATGGCGCAGCGTCTTTGCGTGCAGAAACCTAAACCGGAGTTATTATGAACCAGGCAAACCAACAAGAGTGGCTGTTATTGCAACGTAGCTTTGCCAGTTACGACAAACAGGCTATTTGGTTAAAAATTGTGGCGGTTGCAACCTGGCTATGCTTACTGCAAAGTACCGCGGGGCTGCAGCTGCAACTGGTTGCCATTGGTTTGTTTTGGCTGCATGAAATTATGCTCCGTGTCGTACAGCAGCGAACCGCCGAGCGCTTGTTGCAGCTAGAGCAAGCCAATGCGCAGCAAAGCGAGATTGCCATGCAGTGGCACACTTTGTGGCAGAGTCAGCGCGGTGGCGTGGCAAAATTACTTAGCGATTATGCAATACAATTAATTAAACCTTCAGTGGCTATTAGCTATATCAGCTTAATTATACTGAGCTTAGCGAAGTATTTTCGTTTTTAACGCGGAGCGCGTTATACCACATTGACCATAGTCTAATACAAAATTAACCATTCGCCGTTTGGTATTTCCATATTAAACGGTTACAGTAAAACGGTGTTCTCATTTTTTATGACATTACAACGATAAATGAAACCCACTTCCCTGCCGCAGTTAACCAACCCAACAGATTATTTCAATGAAATACGTCGGGATCGGCTTATGCAAATCTGTTTAGTTGCTGCTATTGGGCTATTAATTTCAACCAGTGTTGCCAGAGGCATCACCTTAATTATTTTTGTTAGTGGCTTTACCAGCTGCATGGTTGCACTTGGCTTTGCTTTTAAACGTTCTATTCTAACCTCAGCTTACATCTTACTTAGCGGTATGGCGTGCATGCTGTTTGCCTTTGCTTATACCGGCGCCGGACTATTTGATTTAGCAATACTGGGCTATCCTGGCTTGCTTATTATTGCCGCTCTGCTTGGTAGTGTTGGCGTATTTATCACGGTACTGTTAATTATTATCACTCAGTGCATCCTCCTTACCTGGCTCACTCTAAATCATATTATTACGCCTTATACACCAAGCCTGAGCTGGCCACATCTTGTCTTTATAGTGGTTATCTTCACTATTACCGGCTTTAGTGTGTATTTGTTGGTACGTGATATGAAACGACTGATGTTATCCCTGCAAGGTGAGAACATTAAAGTGCAACAAAGTAAGGCGCATATTCAACATCTGGCGCATCACGATACCCTGACAAATTTACCCAATAGATTGTTTGGCGAGCAGCTGTTTCAACAGTCACTGCTCGCCTGCCAACAGAAGCAGCAAAAGCTGGCGCTTTTTTTTATTGATTTGGATAACTTCAAGCCTGTAAACGATGCTCTAGGTCATGCGGCTGGAGATGAATTACTGAAACAGCTTGCTCTAAGGTTGAGCGCAATATTACCGCCAGAGCACTATCTTATTCGCTTTGGTGGTGATGAGTTTTTGGTACTGGCGCCCACAACAGTATCTGACCAACAGCAACTAGACGTACTAGCGGCAACATTGATACAGCAAAGTGCCTCGGTGTTTACCCTGCTTCAGACCCAAGTCGCTGTGTCCGCATCACTGGGTATTGCTTGCGCACCGGATGATGGCACCGACTTCAAACAATTATGCCGCAAAGCCGACATTGCTATGTATAAAGCCAAAGAAGATGGTCGCAACACTTACCATTACTACAATGACACCTTAGACCAAGCCAATAACGACAAATTTAAACTATTACAATTACTACGCCAGGCAGTAGCTGAGCAGCAGCTCTTGTTGTATTACCAACCTAAAATTTGTTTAAGTACTGGTAGCGTAACCGCTGTGGAAGCGCTATTACGTTGGCCGCAACCTGACGGCAGCATGATTAGCCCCGACCAGTTTATTCCGTTGGCAGAAAGTAGCGGTTTAATTAACCAACTAGGTAGCTGGGTGCTTCATCAAGCCTGCTCGCACTGTGCTCAACTACGTCAGCAAGGCTTCAATGCATTACGTGTCGCCGTCAACCTGTCCGTTGTACAGTTCAAAGATGGTCGTCTGCAATCGATAGTACAAGACGCCCTGAACGCCGCCGAATTGCCTGCCCAGGCGCTTGAATTAGAGTTAACAGAATCACTGCTGATTGATAACACCGACCACATTCAACGACAACTAAATGGCTTGAGCCAAATTGGCGTAACACTAGCCATTGACGATTTTGGTACTGGATATTCCAACCTGAGTTACCTGCGTAGTTTCAATGCCAGTACGCTGAAAATTGATCGCTCGTTTATTTCCAATCAAGCACAATGGCAAGCCAATGCATCACTGGTACAAGCTATTATTCAGATGGCCGCTAGCTTAGGTTTAACAACCATTGCCGAGGGGATTGAAAATGCAGAAATGGCACAGCGTCTTGCTGAACTTGGCTGCAATGAAGGCCAGGGGTATTACTGGTCACCGGCCGTGCCATTAGCACAATTACCTGCGTTACTGGCTAAGCTGCAACGCTTACAGAATTAAAGCCCCAAATACCAGGTAGCAATAGAAAAATACAACACCACGCCAGCGACGTCGGCGATTGAAGTAATAAGTGGGCCGCTGGCGGTGGCGGGGTCAAGTTTAAAACGGCTGAGTAAAAACGGCAGTGATAAGCCAATTAAGCTACCTGCCAATACCACCAGCATCATCGTCGCTGCCACCACCACGGCAATATCATAACCTCCGCGCCACCAACCCAGGCCCACTACCGCCGCTGCCATGGTTAACCCCAGCAAACCCGCTACCAGGCATTCCTTGCCCAACAAATTGCCCCAGTCACGCAGTTTTATCTCACCGGTCGCCAGCGCCCGCACCATTAACGTGCCTGACTGCGCGCCGGCATTGCCGCTGCTGCCAATTAACAATGGCAGAAAAAACAGTAAGGCTATATGGCTGGAAATAGTGCCTTCAAAGTGGGCAATACCGGCACCGGAAAAAATATTGCCAAACACCAGTATAACCAGCCATAGCACGCGTTTTCGGTACAACAAGCCAATACTGGCGTCTTTTACGCTGGTTTCCAGTTTGCCGATGGTCGCAGTTTTGTGAAAGTCTTCGGTAGCCTCTGCAGCGACCACGTCCATCGCATCGTCATAAGTCACTATACCGACCATTTGGTGCTCATTGTTAACAATTGGCAGCGCCAATAAGTCGTATTTGGCAATCAGTGCTGCTACTTCTTCCTGCGGCATAGCCACAGCAGCGTAAATAGGATCGTGGTTAATCAGTTCTTCTATTGGCATTTGCAAAGGCGCCAGAATAAGATCGCGCAGCGTTACCACCCCAATCAGTTGACGCGCCCCATCTACCACGTATGCCGAGTAGATCGTTTCTTTGTCCGGCGCTTCGCGGCGTAAAGAATCCAACGCTTGGGCAACGTTAAGCTCTTGCCCCAAAATGGCATAATCAGAGGTCATAATGGCACCAGCGGTACCCTCTTCATGCGAGGTTAGCCGCAGCAAGTCTTCACGTTCAGCCTGCGCCAGGGCCGGCAACAACGTTTCGCGCTGCTCTTCACTTAAGCGGTTAAATAAGTCTGCACGTTCATCAGACGACATCTGCCGAATAATCGGCGCCAGTTTGCGCCGGCTAATACTAATCGACAAGGCTACCTGCTCTTCTGCAGGCAAATAACCAAACACTTCGGCTTGTTCAGCCCTGGGGAAAACCGTTAGCAAGGTCCATAAGTCATTCGGTGCAAACTCGATCAAGGCACTGGCAAGGTCTGCAGGGTGCACGTCGTCTAGCTGCTCGCGCAATTGAGGTACGGTATTCGATTCCAGAGCACTGCGCAGGGTAGCAATCAGCGTGGGTAGTTCCATAGCGTAGTTCCCTTAGCAGTAATTAACATATTGCTGAATAAGTAAAAAATGATTGCTATTTTATAAAGCATAGCGGTTAATCTCAACTGAATATCGCAACCGGTCAAGATACTCAGCAGAGGTTAAGGCAACTTTAAGCAAGCTGATCTACACTCGAATTAGAACTGCAGATGGAGCCGTTAATGAAGATGAAGTTTAGTATAAACCTGTTTTTGCTGTTTACCGTACAGGTTTATGCAGACTGTCAACCTGTGGCTGAAAACCAGTTCCTAACTAAGGATACTGGTATAACTATCCGCAGTATTACTTATACGCCAAACAACATCTTTGATTTAGCAGACGAGAAATCATTCTGGTTGCACGAGTTCGCCAACTATACGCATACCGTGACAAAAACCTCGGTATTACAAGATGATTTGTTATTTAAAGCTGGTGATCCACTGCGTATTGACGTACTGGCCGAAACAGAGCGTTTACTGCGCAGCAGAAGATATATCCGCGAAGCAGAAGTTAACATTAGCCATTATTGCGCCGACGACAACAGTGTTATTGTTAATGTCAGCACCTGGGATAACTGGTCGCTGCTGCCAACGCTTGATTTCTCCAGCGAAGGTGGCCGCAGTAAAAGCGCTATCGGCTTTGAAGAGGACAACCTACTGGGCAGTGGTAACAGACTGAACCTGGAATACAAACACGACAGTGAACGCACCGGCATTGGTTTTATATTTTATTCACCGAATATGTTTGGCAGTTTTTGGAACAGCACTGTTGCCTATAGTAAAAACAGTGATGGTAACAATTATCAGCTTAGCGTTAACCGGCCGTTTTACCGCTTGTCGTCGCCTTGGGCATTAGGGTTCGAACTAGACCGTACGGCAGAAGATATCTATGAATACGACGCCGGTGATGAATACAACAGCTTTCAGCGCCAGCGCAATCATGCTAAAGCTGAGTTTGGCTACCGCTTACATCCTGAAAGCCATAACATACACCGGGTTAAGTTTGCGGCTGAACTTGAAAACGTTAAGTTTTATACCACTGAAAGTACCTTCTTCGGCATTCCGCCAGATCGCAATCTATCCAGAGTCTGGCTGGAATACGAAGCCATTCAGGCAGCATATAAAAAGCTGTTTAACATCAATTCGTTTAACCGCACTGAAGACTTTAATTTTGGCTGGCAACTCAATGCCCGGCTCGGCAGATACAGCAAAGGGTTGGGTGCTGACGAAGATGCATTGTTCTGGCATATAAGTGCTGCAAAAAACTGGCAGCTGGCGGCAGATCTTTACCTTTTATCAGACCTAAGCTGGCTGCAACGCCAGTTTAACCAACCACAATACCTGTTCAGCTCGCACTGGCAACTGATAAAACAGTTAGATGAATACCAGAGTGTTATAGGCAAGCTTACCTTGGATAAAGGTCACAAACTGTTCCGCGACGACCCCATATACATTGGTGGTGACGATCAGTTGCGTGCTTATCCCAGTTACTTTCGTAGCGGCGAAGCCAGGGCATTAGTCACTGCAGAGTACCGCCGCTATACCGACTGGTCGCTGTGGCAACTACTTGATGTCGCCTTTGCCGGTTATATCGATGCCGGTAAGGTTTGGCAAAATGCCGAACAAAATGCTAATACTGACGCCGGCAGTACCTTAGTGGGAGTGGGCGCTGGCGTTAGACTACTGTCAAATCACTCCAGCCGCGGTACGATGATCCATATTGATCTGACTAAGGCCATTACCGACAATGAAAATGTTAGTGGCGTTGAGTTACGTGTAACAGCAACCAGAAGCTTTTAACCTAATGCTGACATTGCGTACAATATACTGAACTGCGCTGCCCAAGCCGAATTTCAGTTAGCACCTCACCACAGCTAATACAGGGTTGGCCGCCACGGCCATACACCAACAACTGCTGGGCAAAATAGCCCGGCTTACCATCGGCCTGGCTGAAATCTTTTAACGTGGTGCCACCTTGTTCAATAGCAGCAGCCAGGGTGTTTTTAATTACCGGCAGCAGTTTTTCCAGTTGCTGTGTTGTAACCGCTTTGGCCGGTTTAGCTGGCAGAATGCCGGCTTTAAACAACGCTTCGTTAGCGTAAATATTGCCCACGCCCACCACCACATGGTTATCCATCAGCACCAGCTTGGCTGCACTGCCGCGTTTAGCAAAAGCTGCAGTTAAGTGTGCCAGGTTAAAGTTATCGCTAAGAGGCTCCGGTCCCAAACTGGCCAGCAACGGATGCACTTCGCCCTTTTGCTGCCATAGCACAGCACCAAAGCGACGGGTATCGTTTAACCTAAGTGCCAAACCACTGTTTAACACAAAATCAATATGGTCATGTTTGGTGGCCGGCGTATCAGCGGGTATTACCTTTAAATGCCCCGACATGCCCAAATGCAAAATAATGTCACCCTGTGGCAGCTGAATAAGCAAATACTTCGCCCGGCGGGTAACGGATAACACCGGCTGGTTGGTTTGCGCCATTACTTCGTCCGGCACCCACCAGCGCAACTGGCGCTGGCGAGCAATAACCTTTACTAACTGCTGATTTTCCAGGTATGGGCTAATGCCCTGGCGCGATACTTCTACTTCTGGTAATTCAGGCACGGTTACTCCGCTGTATTGACTAAAAACAATTGTGCTGCCTGGGCCGCACTTAGCTGATAAAACTGGCTCTGGCCGGCTTGTTGCAATAAAAACTGGCCGTTACTGGTATCCATAGCCGGATACAATAACCAAATCAGCGGTGCATTTTGCCCCACCAACTGTACGCTGGCCTGCGCTATCGGCACCCGGCTTTTATCCGCGGCTACCGACACTGGTGTCAGCAAGCTGTACTGCCAGGCAAGTGCCAGCTGAGTTGCGTCGACCTGCTTTTGTAGTGCCGGTTGCAATTGCCATTGTGGCCCGGCTTTTATTAAACGCTGGTCAGCAAAGGCGACCATTAATAGTTCAGTATCAAGCGGGATCAGTCGATGCTCTGGTGCATTCAATTGCTGCAAGCGCTGCGGTATACCGTATAAGGCAAACATCAAAATCAGCACGGCAAAAATTAGCACATTGTTCCAATTGCGGCGGGACAGTTTTAGCATGCTTGAGGCCAAACGTGATTAAACAACAGGGGCATAGTAGCTGAGGCAGGGTATAAAAAGCAAAAACCCGGCGTTGGCCGGGTTTCTGTGTTCGATTACTTGATTTTCGCTTCTTTGAAAATTACATGCTTGCGCACTTTAGGATCGAACTTTTTAATTTCCATCTTTTCTGGCATGGTGCGCTTGTTCTTCGTAGTTGTATAGAAGAAACCAGTGCCTGCAGAAGAGACTAAACGAATTTTATCGCGCATTTTCTATTCCTTACACCTTGTGACCGTTAGCACGCACTTCGGCTAATACCGCATCGATACCTTTCTTATCGATGATGCGCATACCACGGGTAGAAGTACGTAATGTAACAAAACGGTTTTCACTTTCAACCCAGAAACGGTGAGTTTGCAGGTTAGGCAGGAAACGGCGCTTAGTAGCATTGTTGGCGTGTGAACGACGGTTACCCACCATCGGACCTTTACCAGTTACTTGGCACACTCTAGACATGTCAATAGTTCTCCAAAATTTCATCAGCTCGAGCTGTCATCACCCTTCCGGCCAAGAAGGTTGCCCCAAAACAAGAGGGCGCAATTTATACACGAATAAACCGCCTTATTCAAGCGAAATCTTTCACCCGCGCGCAAAGATCCGGCTAGGATCTCTGCAGATCTTCACAGCCAGCCACGCTCTGCAAAGGAGATCACATCAGCATCGCCCACAATAAAGTGATCCAATACCTTGATATCTACCAACATTAGCGCCTGAACTAAGCGTTCAGTAATCGCTTTGTCCGCCCGGCTAGGCTCGGCCACGCCAGATGGGTGATTGTGCGCCAGAATAACAGCGGCGGCATTATGCGCTAAAGCCTGTTGAACTACAATACGCGGATACACCGGCGAAGCATCTATTGTGCCGGAAAATAAAGGCTCTGCTTTGATCAACCGGTGCTGGCTATCTAAATACAGCAGTAAAAACACTTCGCGTTGCTCCGCGCTAATAGCATGTTGTAAATAGCGTTTTACGGTGTCGGGCTCGCTAAACACGGTATCGCGCTGCATTTGCTGCTGCAAATAGCGCTTACTTAGCTCCAATACCGCCTGCAACTGCACAAATTTAGCCTCGCCCAAACCTTTGGCTGCGCAAAAATCGTTTTGGCTAGCACCCAGCAAGCGTCGCAATGAGCCAAACTGGTTTAATAATTGCCGCGCTAACGTTACCGCATCAGTGCCAGCAATGCCGGTGCGTAAAAAAATCGCCAGCAGCTCTGCATCCGACAGCGCCATAGCGCCTCTGTCGAGCAATTTTTCCCGCGGCCGCTCAGTGGCGGGCCAGTGTCGAATACTCATACAATCACTCCCTGAATTGATGCTGAATTTGTGTTTCCATGCTATCTTAGCGCCAGTTTTTTCCACTTCCGGTGGCTTAGTTATGCAGCAAACGCTTGCCAATAAACGCATTTTACTCGGTATCAGCGGCGGTATTGCCGCCTATAAAAGTGCTGACTTAGTGCGCCGCTTAAAAGAGCGTGGCGCCGATGTGCGGGTTATTTTAACCGACGCCGCCCAGCACTTTATTACGCCGCTTACGCTACAAGCCTTGTCCGGCAACCCGGTTAGTACTAGCTTGCTCGACCCGGCTGCCGAAGCGGCCATGGGCCATATCGAACTGGCAAAGTGGGCCGATATCATACTTGTTGCCCCAGCCAGTGCCGATGTTATTGCCCGCATCGCGCACGGTTTAGCTAACGATTTACTGACTACCTGCATTTTGGCTAGCAGCGCCCCGGTTGCAGTAGCACCGGCAATGAACCAGCAGATGTATAAAAACATAGCCACTCAACAGAATTTAGCCAAGCTTAGTTCATATAATTTTTACATTTATGGCCCTGGGGTCGGTGATCAAGCCTGTGGCGATACCGGTGCAGGCCGCATGCTGGAACCGTTACAGCTAGTTGGCTCAGTAGAAGAACATTTTTTAGCTGAACAGCAACTTAATAACATTAAAATCACAATTACTGCTGGCCCCACCCGTGAAGCAATCGATCCGGTACGTTATATCTCCAACCACAGCTCCGGCAAAATGGGCTTTGCTTTAGCCGCCGCGGCAGCTGCTATGGGCGCCGACGTTACCTTAATAAGCGGCCCGGTGCACTTGACTACACCAGCCGGCGTTAAACGCATAGACGTTACCAGCGCGCAGCACATGTTTGACGCAGCCCTGGCACAAGCGACACAGAGCGATGTTTTTATCGGTTGTGCAGCGGTAGCGGATTACCGTGTGGCAGAAGTTGCCGGCGAAAAAATGAAGAAACAAGGCGATAGCGCACTTGAACTAAAGCTGGTGCAAAACCCGGATATTATTGCCAGCGTGGCGGCACTTTTACAAAACCGGCCTTTTACCGTTGGCTTTGCCGCGGAAACACAAAACCTGCTGCAATACGCCAAAGACAAGCTGGTGCGTAAAAAGCTCGACTTAATTTGTGCTAATGACGTATCCAAGGCTGAGCACGGCTTTAACAGCGACAACAATGCTGTCACCTTGCTGTGGCACTCTGGTGAGCTGGCGTTGCCAGCCCAAGCTAAGGCCAGCTTAGCCAAAGCGATATTGCAGCATATCCACAGCCAACTTAGCGCCAACTAATTATCGTTAGAATACTAATTACCGTTAACATAAGAGTTAAGCCGTAAATGAAAAAAGCCATTGATTTAAAAATCCTCGACCCACGTATCGGTACAGAATTTCCACTGCCGGCCTATGCCACACCAGGCTCTGCCGGTTTAGACTTGCGTGCCTGCTTAGATACCACGCTAAGTTTAGCGCCAGGTGAAACGGTATTAATTCCAACCGGCTTATCCATTTTTATTGGCGATGCGAACCTGTGTGCAACCATCCTGCCGCGCTCTGGCCTGGGCCACAAGCACGGTATCGTGCTGGGTAACCTGGTTGGCTTAATCGACTCGGATTATCAGGGGCCGTTAATGGTATCAATGTGGAACCGCGGCAACGACAGCTTTACTATTGAGCCGGGTGATCGCATCGCCCAACTGGTGTTTATGCCGGTAGTGCAGGCAGAATTTACTATCGTGGATAGCTTTGAGCAGACAGCGCGCGGCGAAGGCGGCTTTGGCCATTCCGGCAAAGCCTGATTGCTAACAACATATACTGAAGTTTAACAGTGCCGAAGGCCGGTGTACTCGCAGGTAAAACATATTTTACCTGTCAGGCTAATGCGCCTGCAGACAGCAATACTCTCTGCACCGGCTTCAAGGTTCACATCCCTGTGCCCTCTCAGCCTGCGCGGCATCCATGCCGCTGTTACGAGAGCACGCTGTCTGCCAGCGCCCGATATACAGCTGCCAACAACTTTAGCAGTAAACGTACAAGTTAAATTGAATACAGGACACCCAATGCCGGCACCACGCAGTACAAACCGTAAAGAAGATATCCTGCAAGCCCTGGCTGCTATGCTGCAAAGCAATAACGGCCAACGTATTACCACGGCAGCACTGGCAGAAAAAGTCGGTGTTTCTGAGGCCGCGCTTTACCGGCATTTCCCCAGCAAAGCGCGCATGTTTGAAGGCTTAATCGAGTTTATTGAAGACACGCTACTATCGCGCATTAACGTGATTCTGGATGAGCATAAAGACACCGCCAGCCGCACCGAACTTATTTTGCAGCTGATATTAGTGTTTGCCGAGCGCAACCCGGGCATTTGCCGCATATTAACCGGTGATGCACTGCAGGGCGAGCAGGAACGCTTGCAAGAACGCGTTGCTCTGTTATTTGAAAAGCTGGAAACCCAGTTAAAGCAATGCCTGCGTGAGCGTAAGCTACGTGAGGGGAAAGGCTTTAGTATCGACGAAGGCGAGCTGGCCAACCTGCTGCTGGCCACGGTAGAGGGTAAACTCAGCCAGTTTGTCCGCTCTGGTTTTACCCGGCTGCCAACTCAGCACTGGGCCAATCAGTGGGCTAGCCTACACAGTGCATTATTTGGTTAGCCGGTATCACTGTAACGGCACCCTGAACTACCAGTCCCAATTCAACTCCAGCTTAAACCAGCGCTGCGAGCGGGCCGGAATAGTGTTGATACGCTGGCCAACAAATTCTGGCTGATAAATCGCTTCATCTAGCAGGTTGTATAATACCGTTTGCACCGAAGTCCCCGCCGGTGCCTGTGGCCATATTGCCTGTAACGGCAAGCGCCAACTCAAATTCACCAGCCAGTAAGCATCAGCGGCTGGGTTAAGTGCCTGCCTTGCAGGGTTGCGCACGGCGATATCAGCGGCTTTACCGACATATTGTGCCTGCAGATTAACCACACCATAAGGTTCGGCCGCGTTATATTGTAAGGTAGATTTAAATAACCAATTTGGCACCGTGGTGAAGTCATCCTGCGCATTAACTTTATTTTTTTGGTAGGTTAGCGCCGAATCAAACGACCAACGCGCCGGCCATTGCCGGGTCCACTCCAGCTCTGCGCCTGTTAGCTGCATAGTGCCGCGATTAACAAAATCAATCACATTGTCAGCCGCCCGTTGCCGGCTAATCAGCTGCTTCGCCTGGCTGTCGAACAATGTCAGGCTCCATTTTTGTCGGCTGCTTTGATATAACAACTGCAGATCAGTAGTATCTACTGTTTCTGCCGTTAACGCAGGATTACCTCTAAGCCCGCCAGTGATATCGCCATCAGCGTTACGTAAGATCAGCGAAAAGTCGGTTTCAACACCGTAAGGGTCACGATACGCTTGCGCCTGTAACAGTTTGACATGCCACTGCGGATTAAGCTGCCACACTATACCTGCTCGCGGCACCCACTCGCTGTTGCCACGTTGGCTGTGATTAAATTGTGTGCCCAGCGATAACTTTACTGTCGGTAATACTGCCCAATCAGCTTGCAGAAAGGCCGTATCGCGCCGGTTGCGGGTTTGCGGCACCGGGGCTGCTGCCAGGCCGGCTTCTGTACCAAAGCGCTGCCACCATAAAGCACCACCTGCTTGCAGCGCCAACACTTCAGACGCCTTCCAGTGCTGATTCAATTCGATATAACGCTCCGTGGCGTAAGCGTCGTAGTTATAGTGACTAAACTCCATCCGCGCAATGCTAATGGCAGAGTCCAGCCAAAACCGTTCAGATTGCTGCCATTGGTTGCTTAACGTTAACGCATGCCGCTGACCTTTTTCCTGCCGCTGTCCTGGGGCTACCGTGCCAGCCCAACTGGTGCTGGCCCCAAAAAAATCTTGCTCACTTTGCAGGCTAAGTGCATCCAACTGCCAGCTGTTGTACGTCACACTGGCATAGATGCCGCTGTTTTTCTGGCCATAATCCATCTCGTCATACTGGCCGTTGTTATCAAAAGAGCCAAACCGCCAGCCATCCTGCTGGTTTAGCTGTACCGCCAGCTGTGCCCGCCAGGCAGACTGCTCGGTTGTTAATGCCAAAGCGGCACTGCCGTAACCCGCCTGCCCCAACCCAAGCTGAGCCCGAGATCCATTTTTGCTGCCAGTTACCAGATTAATCACGCCGCTAAAAGCGTTAGAGCCATACAGCACCGAGCCGGGGCCACGAATAACCTCAACTCTATCCAACGCCAGTATTGGAAAAGCATTGTAAATAGCAAAGTTAATACCACCGGAATAACTTTCACGTAGCGGCTTGCCATTAAGCAGGATCAAAACATGGTTGTCGGCATGTGTTAACAAGTCACCCCTTACCGCACTGACATTATTCGGGAAGAAATGCGAACCGCTCATATAGAAACTGGTTACTTGTTCTAGCAACTGATACAGGCTGCTGGCACCGCTATTGCGGATCTGCTCGGCGCTTAATACAGTAATAATGGCCGGCGCTTCCTGTACCGTTTGTTGGTAGCGACTGGCCGTGACCACCGGCTGATTTAACAATTGCTCCAGGCTCATATCAAACAGCTCATCAGCTGCTTGAGCATGCGCCCACTGGGGCAACATGATAAAAAAACCAATAAAAATCAGGCGGGAATGCGACATAATTAAAGTGTCTGTCTAAACTAGAGATCTGTTCGAGTGTAGGAATCGATCCAGCAGATGGCAAGTAAACCGACCACGATTTTAATCTGGCCATACAAACTGTTAACGCTATGTCAACGCAGCTTAATGTTGTGCCTAGCCGCCATCATGCTGGCATCACCAAGCCACGCCTTATCGGCGCAACAACCCGACGCCGAGCGCTTTGCCACGTTACAGGCCGCTTACGTGTTTAATATTGCCAAGTTTTTTCAATGGCCGGCTGATACCCTCAGCCAGCACTTTACCCTATGCCTGTTTGGCGACGCCAAACTGCCATTAATGCAAAAGCTGCAGCAAGGCACACAAAGCCGCGTCTTGCACCAATTGCCCGTACAAGTGATTCATTTAAGTGGCCAAAGCCTGACTGCTGCACCGGTCGATTGCCATATTTTGTACCTGGTACAAGCCCCCAACGAACAACAATTACAACAGCTACAACAGTATGGTGACCGCGTATTGAAAATAACCGCACCCAATGTCAGCAGCGATGATTTAGCCTTAATCGAACTGGCACTAGAGCAAAACCGTTTGGTGCTCTATCTGAACGCCGCAGCGTTGTCCCGTTCAGAACTAAAAGCCAGCCCATCATTTTTGTCCGTCGCTAAGCAGAGGTAGTCATGGCCAAACTGTCGTTTCATCAAAAAGTGTTTTTGGCGATATTACTCACCTCTGTACTGCTGTTGATTTTGGTGATGCTACCTATTATCTGGAGCAGTGGCAGCCAATATCGGCAGCATCTGCAAGTGCAAACCGTAGCGCAAGGCAGAATGCTAGCTTCTATGAGCACGGCCAGTGTAATGTTCGAGCAACCCGAAGTGGCTACCGCTATGCTGGCAGCATTAAAAGAGCAACCTGATGTTATTGGTGCCCAGTTATACCGCCTGAATGACGACAGCAGCTCATTGTCACTGTTTGCCTTTTACGGGCACACGCCACCCGCCACGCTGTTGCAACCCCCCATAAGCGGGGCGCAATTTACTGCTCAGCAGTTGCAATACAGCACCGAGGTGCAATTAGACGACAATATCATTGGTTACCTGCAACTGCAGTTGAGTATGCAAGGCCTTACCACACGGGTACGCCAGCTGCAATGGACATTCGCTGGCGCTTTGTTAATTGCTATATTGCTGGCCGGCTGGCTGGCGTTAATTGCCAGTCGCTCTGCGTTAAAGCCATTGCAGGAACTTAAACTTGTTACCAGCTCTATCGCCAACACCAAAGACTACAGCCGCAGAGCCCAGCTGTTACAAGATAAAGACTTACATGATGTTATTCAGTCGTTTAATAGCATGTTGGATGTCATAGAGCAGAAAAACCGCATTCAGCAATTAAAAGAGCAAGAGGTGCTGGAGCTGAATAAAACCCTGGAAGAAAAAGTCAACCAACGCACCAGCGAGTTACAACACAGTATTACTGAGCTGGACCAGGCGATTTCACACCTGAAAACCACTCAAAGTAAACTGGTTGAACAGGAAAAAATGGCCTCTTTAGGCAGCCTGGTCGCCGGTGTCGCGCACGAAATTAACACCCCGATTGGCGTCGCAGTTACCGCGGTAACACATTTATCTTATCTAACCGACCAGCTCTGTAGCTCATTAGAAGAGGGGCACCTGAGTAAAGCGGTATTTGTGCGTATTACCCACGAGCTGATTGAAGCCGCAGCGGTGATACATAAAAATCTGGAGCGCGCCGCCGAGCAAATCCGTAGCTTTAAACTTATTGCAATTGATCAGTCCAGTGAAGAGGCAAGACATTTCAACCTACTGGATTACATGCAAAATGTTGTTTTGTCGTTGTCACCTAAACTGAAAAAAACCCAGCATAAAATCAAACTTGAAATTGCAGCCGATATTGAATTGTTTAGTTTTCCCGGCATATTCTCGCAGATCTTTACTAACTTGATTATGAATTCATTGATCCATGGTTTTGTTGAGAAAATTGACGGCGAAATCTGCATTCAGGCCGCAATACAAGATGGCTACCTGCACTTGAATTACTATGATAATGGCAGGGGCATTGCGAAAGAAATCAAGCCGAGGATATGGGACCCGTTCGTTACCAGCAACCGCGGAGGCGGCGGCAGTGGCCTTGGCACTTATATTTTGTATAACCTGATCACGCAGGGTTTAAACGGTCGCATTGATCTTATCGATGATGTGCAGACAGGCGTACATTTTGCCATGTTGCTGCCGCTGGTCACTGAGCCGGCCATACAACATCCGTCTTAGCGAAGTAGTTAGCATGGCATGCTATAGCGTCAGGGATTAGGCAATGCTTTCATTAATTAAGCCAAGTTCAGACAAAGCGCTCGTACAGCGCAGCGCCCCATACCAGCGCCACAATCACTAAACTAACAAACACCGCCGCCGAGCCCATATCTTTAGCCCGGCCAGACAACTCGTGCCGCTCTAAACTTACGCGATCAGTTAGCGATTCAATGGCGGAGTTCAGTAACTCCACAACCAACACCAAACACCATACGCTAACCAACAGCGCAAACTGGCTGACAGAATTCGCCAACCAGGCCGCTAGCGGTACAGAGATAACGGCGAGAGTAGTTTCCTGGCGAAAGGCCGACTCATGCTTCCAACTGGCAGCAAAGCCTTGCATTGAACATTTTGCTGCTTTAATAATGCGGCCTAAACCGACACCGTTTGGCTTTAACATCTGTTTGTCCTTGCTCCACTGTGTATCTTCGGCCTGCCACTAAAATATCAGGTACAGGGTCAGGTGTGCTTTCGGAACAGCGGCATGGATGCCGCGCAGGCTGAGAGGGCACAAGGATGTGATCCTTGAAGCCGGTGCAGAAAGCATTTCCTGACACTGTACCCTGCTCCAGCTCTTTGCTGCCTGACACTTCGCTCTCTGGCTACCGTTGTGCTTTAAGCATTAACACCGTACTGCGCCCGGTAAGCTTTCACGGCTTCCAGATGCAGCGCCATTTCCGGCTTATCGGCTAAATAGCTGATCAAATCCGGCAGGCTGATAATCGAGATGACTTTGGTATTAAAGTCACGCTCTACTTCCTGAATTGCCGACAACTCACCCTGGCCGCGCTCTTGCCTATCCAGTGCAATTAATACCCCGGTAAGCTCAGCTCCCTGCGCCTGAATTAACTGCATCGATTCACGGATCGCGGTACCGGCAGTGATAACATCATCCACCAGCATAATGCGACCCTGTAACGGCGAGCCGACTAAATTGCCGCCCTCACCATGGGTTTTCGCTTCTTTGCGGTTAAAGCAGTACGGCACGTCACGGTTATAATGGTCCGCCAAGGCTACCGCCGTAGTAGTGGCAATAGGGATACCCTTATACGCCGGGCCAAACAGCACATCAAACTCAAGGCCACTGTCTTGCAGCGCCGCCGCATAAAAACGGCCCAGCTTGGCTAAATCGCCACCGCTGTTAAACAAACCGGCATTAAAAAAGTACGGGCTGGTGCGGCCGGATTTTAGTGTAAAACTGCCAAACTTAAGTACCTGACGCGACAGCGCGAATTCAATAAAATCAATTTGAAATTGTTTCATAGCCTGCTCTTTACCTTCAAAGATTATTACCTCAGCACCTTAAAACAGTCTTAAGCCAGTACGCGCTTTTGCTCGTCGATAATTTCACGGATGGCGTGTTTGCCTAAATCCATCATCTGCTGCATTTCTTCAAAGCTAAACGGCGCTTCTTCGGCCGTGCCCTGAATTTCAATCACTTTGCCGGTTTCAGTCATCACGATATTCATATCGGTTTCGGCATTTGAATCTTCGGCATAGTCTAAATCAGCTACGGCTGTGCCTTTATAAATACCCACCGATACCGCTGCTACCATAAAATTCAACGGGTTAGTTTTAATGGTGCCTTTGGCACGCATATGGTTAAGGGCATCCACCAACGCCACACAAGCACCGGTAATAGACGCAGTGCGGGTGCCGCCATCGGCCTGAATTACGTCACAGTCGATAGTAATGGTATTTTCACCCAGCAGTTTTAAATCCACCGCGGTGCGCAGCGCGCGGCCAATTAAACGCTGAATTTCCATGGTGCGGCCACCTTGCTTACCGCGTGCGGCTTCACGGTCGTTACGGGTGTGGGTTGCGCGTGGCAACATACCGTACTCTGCCGTTACCCAGCCCTTGCCCTGGCCTTTCATAAAGCGCGGTACACCTTCTACTACGCTGGCGGTACAAATTACCTTGGTATTACCAAACTCAACCAATACTGAGCCTTCAGCATGAGCGGTAAATTGACGGGTAAAAGTAAGGGGACGGATCTGACTGGCGGTTCTGCCACTTGGACGCATAGCTGCACTCCTGAAATTAACAATGGCCGACATTATACGCTATGAATTTCTAAATGCACGTAGGCGGCCAGGCTGCGAGCCCGATGAGCTTAGCAATACTAAGTGAATCGGCGAGTAGTTGCAGCCAACACCCGTGCAGTTTGAAAGGCGACGCGTATTAGGGCGAGCAATTCGCCAAAAAGCCTTAGCCTCGGGTATACTCTGCTTTTATTTGTCGCCAGAGAATTAATTATGATCCACAGCATGACCGCCTTTGCCCGCCACGAAACCAAAGCCAGCTGGGGCACAGCCCAGTGGGAGATCCGCTCGGTAAACCAACGTTACCTGGAATCCTACTTTCGCCTGCCGGAGCAGTTTCGCGGTTTAGAAAGCTTGCTGCGCGACAAACTCCGTAACAGCCTGCAGCGCGGCAAAATAGAAGTTAACCTGCGCTACCACGCCAACCAGGCCGCCGGCGAGCTAACCTTAAACGACGTATTTGCCGAGCAATTACTGCAAAAAGCCCAGCAGTTACTGCAAAAAGCGCCACAAGCCCAATTAAACATCGCCGACATACTGCGCTGGCCCGGCGTAATGGAAACACCAACCGAAGACTTAGACGCCCTGCAAGGAGAACTGCTGGCTGGTTTTGACACCGCCTTACAAGACTTCTTAGCCGGCCGCGGCCGCGAAGGTGAAGCCATTGAAGGTATGATCCAGCAACGCTTAAGCGCCATCGGCGAACAGGTAGCCTTCGTGCGAACGCACCTGCCACAAGCCATGCAATGGCAGCGCGATCGCATTACCAATCGCTTAAATGAAATTAAAGCCGATTTAGATCAAGGCCGTTTAGAGCAGGAAATGGCATTTTTGGCGTCAAAATCTGACGTCGCCGAAGAGCTCGACCGCTTAGATGCGCATATCAAAGAAACCCGCCACACGCTGAAAAAAGGCGGCGCCTGTGGCAGACGCTTAGACTTTATGATGCAAGAATTTAACCGCGAAGCGAATACCCTATCCTCCAAAGCCATCAGCACTGAAATAACCAATTCGGCGGTAGAGCTTAAGGTGCTAATCGAGCAGATGCGCGAGCAAATTCAGAATATTGAATAATATTGTACTTTCGCCCAACTAAATAGCAGGTTCATAGTGGAGCCTGCTATTACAAGATCACATACCTGGTACTTCTCCCCAGAATCGGTTTTCACCAAAGACTCCATCTCAACCAACTGGGCCAGATGACGGCTTACCTTTGCCGGGCTTACGTTGTTGAGGTGAATACGTTAGCTAATCTGCTCACCCAGAGAGGTGAATAACAAGGTTAATCGCCTCAAAAACGATATTGGGGTTGGGAGTGCAAAAATGTGAATGTTACATTTCGTCATCAGGCGCTAATTGTTAGTTAGCGCCTGATTTGAGTTACGCAATGCCGCAAGAATCAAACCGCAAATGAGAAACTTTGTGTTAGCAGCGGTTGAATACATACCTTTCCAGGTACTTTCACACCATCTAAGTACGTTTTAGGATCAGCAGTAACAAAGCCCCAAAACTGTAAAAAGCGTTTAATAAAGCGTGACTCAATCAGCAAGCTCAGTAGCCTGATAGGTGAAAAATGCTCGTTAGGTGTCAGCTGGCGTAGCAAGTCTGGAAACGCTTTCGCAACGTCGTCTATCAACTGTTCAATAGAGCCGTGGCTTTGCAAACGCCAAAGCATAAATAACCAAAAGCTCCTTAGATTAACATCATGCTCAAAGCTATCCAGGTAGCCCCAGTTGTACTTGGTAGTGGCTGCTTCTAACATAGGTAGAAAAAAGGCCTTGATGCCTTGTGCTTGATACTGCTTCTGTGCTGCTTTTTTAAGATGAAAACGACCAGATCTTAAGTAAATAATGCCGGCAATTTCAGCCAGAACGCGGGCATAGTGCAAAGCATTAAATTTATCTTCATTAATACCGGAAAATTCACTGATACTAATATTGGTGCGGTGTTGGTTAACTGCAAACTCCGGCAATAAGTCACCGGCCTCTTTAACCAACTTTGCCGGTAAGTTGCCTTTGCTGGTTGCTTTAAAGGAACCGTTATTTTGCATCGCTTCATCAAATATCAATGTTAAATAACGCATCACAGGACTAGATGAGATATCTTCAGGTGTGCTTATGGTCAGCCACTCTAGTTCATCCAACGGGGCATAAAGCCAGTTCGCCATTTGCGTTGGTGTCAAACCGCAAAAATCGGCGCTATGTCGGTTATTACGTTCTGCCATTCGCTGCTGCGCTACAAGGTTTAACTCCTCAAGCGTCAAATTAGGATTCATCGCCACAGTTTGCGCAATATCATCGAATACATCGCTATGCTGTTTAGATGTAGCATTGATGCAGCACTGTTTGTATTTTTTACCGCTGCCACAAGGGCATGGCTCGTTGCGACCTGCTTTCATTCTAAATTGCCCTGAACTATGTCAATAGTTACTAAACAGCCAGTATATCTACTCACTTCTTCCTCGTAAAACTGCGGTAGAGGAAACCGCAGATTAATATCAATAGCTCAGCCAAACACCTTAATTTCCCCTTCAAAATCACTGTATAACTCCGAGTATAAATGTCGTATTTTTGCATTTGATAAATGTCGTATTTTTGCATATGCTATGACCATTCTTTGCAGGAGGTATCAGATGACGATACAAGACAGACTACAAACCAGAGTAAAGCGCTCTAAGCGTTCTGTTTTCCTGCGCTCTGATTTTACTGATATCGCTGATTATGACCAGGTTGGCCGAGGTCTCAGAAGCCTGGTGCAAGAGGGCTTGCTGCTTAAAATTGGTTATGGCCTGTATGTGCGTGCCAGAGTCAATCGCATCACTGGCCAGTTAATGCCAGATAACCCAGCCGGTAACGATGGGGTGCTTATTGAAGCCATGGAAAGGTTAGGCGTTGATTATAAGCTTGATGACTTGTCTCTTAAAAATTTGTCGGGCGAAAGCACTCAAATTCCGGCAAACGTCAAAATTATTCCAAAGAGCTCACGCTTTACCCGCAAAATTGCGGTAGGGAAACAGCGTGTCAACGAAGTTCGATAGCTCACTTTTTGTCGACGTTGCCAACGCCCTGGGGCTTGGTAACCCGGCTATTGTTGAAAAAGACTATTATGTCGTACAGCTGCTGGTGCATTTATGTTCTATTGAACTTCCCTCTCACCAAATCGTATTTTCTGGCGGCACAGCGCTGGCAAAATCATCGATAAAAACCTATCGAATGTCAGAAGATGTTGATCTGAAACTGGTTCCTAAGCCGACGTTTTCTGAGCTTACTTCCCGCAATGCGAAAAGAAATGCCCGTAAAGCGGCTAAGCAGTTGGTTGAGTCAATAATTACAGTGAGTAAAACTTTTTCTATTGAGAAAGCTGCGCTGGTACTGGATGAATACAGGTACTTTAGCTTCGATATCCGTTACCCCCAGGAGTACCAGCAAGCACCTTGCCTTCGCCCATTTATCAAGTTGGAGTTTATCGAATCTGATTTACTTAGTATTGCTGAGTCTCGCAGTATCCAGTCAATTTATGCGCAAATGTTGGGATCTGATATCGAGATTAAGGAGTTGTCTTGCGCTGTTATTATTGAGACGCAGGCAGAAAAATTGCTGTCAATGATGCGCAGAACTGCCAGTGTGGCGCGTAACAGCGAACGAGATGATGATGAGACCTTAGTTAGACATATTTACGATACCTACCATATCCAGCTTGCCCAACCTTCCGAGATAGAACAACTTGGATCTCTGGTAGTCAGAGCCATTAAAACCGATGTTGAACGCTATGGTAATCAACACCCGCAGATGGTTGAATCTCCTATCGAGGAATTGCGCTTCGGATTGCAGCTCTTAGCTGCAAACCCAAAGTTCGAGCAGCGCTATAACAGCTATGTTAGCCCTATGGTGTATGCTGAAAGCCCTGTCCAATGGCGCGACGCGTTAGCGGTTTTTACAAGGCTGTCAAATGACGTATTGGATTATGCAGAGCAACAATTTGATAACCCGCTTTCGAATCTAAGGAGTTAATGAGTATTTAAAAAGCGAACAAAAAATGGTGGGTAAAGTGGCGGGTAAAACAACGAAAACACCAACATAAAAACGCACAGCAACATGACTTAAAACAAAAATAATTTTACAATTTACAAGTAGATCAAATATTGAATAACCATCTATCCAGCATGAAGTAGCAAGCACGCCGCTACTTCAATGCCAGCTTAAACCAGTCGAGTTGACTTTCGGTTACCTTGCTGGCTTGGCCTATCATATTTAGCACGGCTATCAGGTCCTGGTTTTCTTGGTTATCCAGTAGCTTTTTCACCCCCAGGCTCCAGCGTGAGAAATCGCGCTGTTTGATTGGCGCCCTGAGTAACACCCGCGCATTAGTGTGGCGTTTATCGCGGCAAATACTGGCGTACAGCGCATCAACCACAGCCGCTTCGCCTTCCAGATATTGTAAAAAATAACGCTCGGTAAATAACAACGCGCCGGTAATATTTCGCCGGTAATTATTCGGCTCGGCGCGCAGTTTTATCTTATTAATCGCTGCATCGTCAGTGCTAATACAGCGCTCGCTGATATACACCAACTGAATTTCATCTTTTTCAATCAAACTCGTTGTCACGGCGTCTATCCTTATACTTAGCCACCTCTGTTATAACGCCTGTCCTGCTACAAAGCAATGCGACATCTGGCTAATACCGCAGCCCTGCAAAGTGGCTAAACCTGCTGGCTAAATCTGGCCCTGCTTTTTCTGCCAAACTGGCTCTTTTGGCTACGGTAGTACTGTGTGAAGGTAAAGCTAAACCATTTTTAGCCAGAGTTCGCGCCATGCTCAAGCGTTTTATTGCCGTGTTGCTGGCACTGTTATGTCCTGCTGCAGGTGCCGACCCGTTGTCGCTGCAAACTGCTCCACCTTCACTGCCCGGCAATGGCGCAGTAGTGCGCAGTGGCCTAAGTTATAGTCAGCTTACCGGCAGCGGCAGTATCAGCCTGCAAAATTACAGCCAGTACGCCATACCCGCCAATGCCGCTAACCCGCTGAACCAGTTTAGCGGCACCTTAACCCTGAGTATCGTTAGCGGTACGTTAACTGAGCAAGGCACAGCACTGGCCAGCAGTTACACTAAGCCGAACCGCTTACCGGACTTTAGCTTTAAGTTTATCCAGCACGGCACGCACCTCATTCCACTGCAACGCCAACTTATTGCTACCAGCCACCCATCCTGGGAGTATCTGCTACTGCCCGGCCGGGTATGGCAGGAAAACGGCGACAATGGTTATAGCCGCGTAGCGCTGCCGTTTGCCTTGCAGGAAGTCAACGCCAACTGCACCCACAATGGCGTAATGACGTTCTTATTTAAAGACGACGGCAGTGTGTCGAAACTGGCCTACCAGATAGCCCAGGAAACTTGTCAGTATTTTAAATTTAACCTGCATGGCAAAGTGAATGCCAGTTACCAGAGCGCCGTTATCAGCAATGCCGCCGCCATTAAAACCGCCTTCGAGCAGGAACTTGCCGCCCGGCTACCGGTAAAACCGCTAAGTGCGCTGGCCAGCGACTACCCGCAAGCGGGTGTTGTTATTGCCAATATTGGCTCCGACCAAAGCAGCAGCCACTTATCGGCCTATGGCGTCTACTACAACGGCGTACACTATGCCGGCAACTGCAGCACCCGCCAGGGCGATTATCCGTTTTGTCAGCAGATGGCACTGCCGTCGTACTCTACGGCCAAGTCGGTGGTGGCGGGCTTTGCCCTGATGCGGCTGGAGCAAAAGTACGGCGGTAATCAGCGCAATCTCAAGATCAGTAATTATGTCAGTGAATGTGCAGCCAGCCGCTGGGCTGATGTCAGCTTTGGCCAGACACTGGATATGGCCACCGGCAATTACAATTCAGCCGGCGCTTCGGTCGACGAAGGTGCCCAGGCTACTATCGATAACTTTTTTCTGGTTGGCAGCCATCAATTAAAAATACAGCACGCCTGTGGCTATCCGCGTAAAGCGCCGCCAGGCAGTCACTTCGTCTATCACAGCTCTGACAGCTATATCTTAAGCCGCGCTATGCAGCAGTATTACCGCAGCCTGGCGGGTAGCAATGCCGACTATTACACTGATTTACTGGTAAATGAGCTGTGGCAACCGCTGCAACTAAGCCCGCTAAGCTATTACAGCAAACGCACCTACGATGTAGCAGCACAACCCTGGGCCGGTTATGGCCTGACCTTTATCAGCGATGATTTAATTAAACTGGGCCGTTTTGCGTACCAGCAACAGGGCAAGATTAATGGCCAGCAACTGCTGGACGCTGACATGCTGCAGGATGCAATGCAACTGGGCAGCAATGGCGGCCTGAGTACCAATATACCAAGCAGCCGTTACCGCTATGGCTTCTGGGGCTATGACTTAAGTGATTCCACTGAAGTGGGCTGTGCTAGCCCCAGCTGGGTGCCTTATATGTCCGGTTTCGGTGGTATTGGTGTAGTAATGTTGCCCAACCAGATGGTGTATTACTATGTCAGCGATAGCAGCGAATACGGCTTTAGCAAAACGGTAAAAGAGCTGGCAAAAATCAGCCCGGTTTGCAGTTAACAAAATGGCCGGTGCGGCAACTGGCTCTGTCCGCCGGCTAAAACTGGCTCTGTTGTCAGCGATAAAAGCTGATAGGCTAAGTTAACAATTAGAATAAAAGGTGCCGCCGCCATGACGCAGCAACACACACTTAACGCCACAGCCAGTAAGCGCTTGCGCCTGCTGCCGGTGGCCGCCGACAGCCATTTAGCACGGCTGATGCTAGCCTTTTTGGCCACTGCTGGCTTATTTTACGTCAACATCATGCCTGCCCTGGTATCGGGCTTAATTGATGGCCGCGGTTTTAGCGCCCGCGACGCCGGGCTTATTGGTTCCTGCAATGTGTACGGTGCCGCCGTCGGCGCTTTTATTGCCATCTTCCTGGTAAAAAAACTGCCATGGAAAGCCGCCTGCACCGGTTTATTGTTACTGTTGATCAGCCTCGATTTCATCTCAATGTTACTGACAAACCCACTACCGATGATGCTGCTGCGCGCAGTGCACGGCTTAACCGGCGGCCTGCTGGTCGGTATAGCTTTTGCCGTAATGGCACGTTGCGGCCAGGTGCACAAAGCCTTTGGTATGTTGCTGCTGGTGCAGTTTGGCCTGGGCGGTTTGGGCGTTATGCTGTTACCACCGCTGGTGCCGGTGTATGGCTCCTGGCTGCTGTTTATGGCGCTTATTGCCTTTAGCCTGACCGCCTTGTTGATGCTGGCTTTTTTACCGGCCTATCCGCTGTTACCTATCGCAACAACTAACAGCGCTGCTACCGTGCGCTACCGGCCACTATTGGCAGCCATTTTAGCCATTTTTTTATTCCAGGCCGCCAATATGGCGCTGTATGCCTACATTATTGAACTGGGCGAACAGGCCGGTTTAACCTTAAGCATTATTTCACCGGCGCTGGGAGTATCGGCCTGGCTGGGGCTGCTGGGCTCGGTACTGGTGATCTGGCTGTCTACCCGCCTTGGCCGCGCACTGCCGGTATTTATCAGCATTATTATTACCGCTGTGGCGACCTATGCGCTGCATTTTAGTGCCAATGCCGCTATTTTCTGGCTGGCTAATCTGGCAGTGGGGGTTACCTGGGCGTTTAGCATTGCCTATCTGTTGGGTGTTTGTGCTGAGTTTGACCAGGCTGGCCAAATGGCGGCGCTGGGCGGCTTTGCCTCAAAAATGGGCCTGGCCAGCGGGCCGTTATTTGCCGCGCTGGTGATTAACGGCGGCAGCTACAGCGGGCTGATTAATGTCGCAGTGGTGCTGTTAGTACTGGCCGCGGTGGTAGCACTGTACCCATGCCGGACACTGGACAATGCCACAGGTTAGCCCCTTGCCTGCAGTTGTTGCACAACGACAGCTGCAGCTTTATGCTGGTTTTACCTGCAGTAAAATAATAAGACATTAATATGCAGCATCTGTTTGTGCTTGATGCCAGCGGCAGTACTAATTTACAGCAGCAATTGATGCAAAAGCTGATCAGCGCCATTGTCAGCGGTTATTTTGCCGCCGGCAGTAAAATGCCGTCGTCACGCAAACTTGCGGAACAACTGGGCATTGCCCGCAACACCGTGGTGCATGCTTACCAACAGCTTATCGATGAAGGGTATTTACTCAGCCGTGAGCGTAGCGGCATTTATGTTAGCGAGCAGCTATTTGAGCAACCAGCAGTCAGCACCCAGAGCACCGCGGCCGACACCAATCAGTATCCGTGGGACAAGCTGCTGACCGAGCAACGGCTGGAAAGCAGCCCACCACCCTACCCGCATAACTGGCAGCAATATCCGTATCCGTTTATTGATGGCCAGTTCGACCCTTCACTGTTTCCGGTAAACCAGTGGCGCGAGTGTTCTAAGCTCAGCTTGAATGTCGGCGAAATTAAAAGCTGGGCCAGCGACAGTGGCCAGCATGACGACCAGCTACTTACAGAAGAAATACGCACTAAGGTGCTGCCCCGGCGCGGTATTTTTGCCAACGCCGACGAAATTTTAATTACCCTGGGCTCACAGCAGGGCCTGTATTTGCTCAGCAAATTGCTGCTGAATAACCAAACCTTACTGGCAATGGAAGAGCCAGGTTACCAGGGCATGCGCCAGTTAGCCCAGCTGGCTTATTCGCCACTACACTATGTTGAAGTAGACGAGGACGGCATCGCGGTAGACAACATTCCGCCGCAGGCAGATGTGGTGTATGTAACGCCCAGCCACCAAATGCCCACCGCCGTCACCATGTCGCTGCAAAAACGTGCCGAGCTGATTGAGCGCGCCGAACGCGATAATTTTCTGATTATTGAAGATGACTATGAGTGCGAAAGCAATTTTATCAGCCAGCCGCACCCGGCGGTAAAAAGCCTGGATCGCAGCGGCCGCGTGCTGTATGTCTCTAGTTTTTCCAAGGTGTTAGCGCCCGGGCTACGGCTCGGTTTTATGGTGGCACCGGCGCCACTGATCCGCAAAGCGCGCCAGCTGCGCAGCTTAATCTCGCGCCACCCACCGGCGAATAATCAGCGCATTATGGGGCTGTTTTTATCGCTGGGTTATTATGATCAAACCATGCGCCGGCTAAATCAGGAACTGGCGCAGCGCTGGCAGCAAATGCGGGAAGCGCTAAATCACTACTTGTCTACCGCTATTGTTACCAGCCGCACCGTTGGCGGCAGCACCTGCTGGATCCAGGGCCCCGACAGCCTGAATAGCCAGCGCTTTGCCGCAGAAGCAGCCAAAATAGGTATTCTTATTGAGCCGGTCAGCCGCTTTTACGGTGGCAAAACCAAGCCGCAGCATTATTTTCGTCTGGGCGTAAGCAGCATTCCGACGCCGAAAATCCGCGAAGGTATTGGCCAACTGGCGCAACTGATGCACCAATGGCAGCAGCATAGCGACGAGCCGCAGCAGCAAACTGACTACGGCCAACGCCTGCGCGGCGATGCGCTACGCCAGTTTGCCAGCCAGTGCGAGTTTATCGGCCGCACCGTATTTGGCGACCCGTATCGCATTAAACTGGCCGCAGACGGCAGTATGCAAGGCTTCGAAGGCTACCACGATGAAAAGCAGGATACCGGCAAATGGTGGCTGGACGGCGACACCTGGTACCGCCAGTGGCAACATTGGTCCTACGCCGAGGTGCTGGGTTTTGAGCTGTATATCGCACAAAACCGGATTAACTGGCTACGTAACGGCCAGTTAGTCGACTCAGCCTTTTTTGTGTTACATCAGTAACTGGCTCCTGTATTCACCGCAAACTGGTTCTACCCAGAAGCTGCCAGCATGCTTAAGCTGTTAACAGAATAGCCACAAGCAGCGCGCTGGCATTTAGCGTGCTGCCTGCACCGGAGTTAACCCTATGACCACCTTTAATATTGCCGGCTTGCAACTGGCCCTTAGCGCCAATCAGGACAATTTTGCCGTCATCCGCCAGCAGGTACTGGCTGCCAAGCGTCGCTTTAGCGCGCTGGACATGGTACTGCTGCCCGAACTGTGCACCTTTGGTCCGGCGCCGCGCTTTGCCGAAACCTTACCCGGCGCCACCGAGCAAAAATACTGCGACCTGGCCGTAGAGGCCGGCATCTGGCTATGCAATGGCTCGTTGTTTGAACGCGACGGCGACCACATTTACAACACCAGCTCGGTTATTGCACCAGATGGCAAAGTACATTGCCGCTACCGAAAAGTGTATCCGTTTTTGCCCTATGAAGAAGGTGTTAGTGCCGGCACAGAATTCAGCGTATTCGACATACCGGGCGTTGGCCGTTTTGGCTTGTCAATTTGCTACGATATGTGGTTTCCCGAGAGCATTCGCGCCCTGGTGTGGCAAGGTGCCGAAGTGATCTTACACCCTACCTTAACAAACACTGTCGATCGCAATATCGAACTGTCAATGGCGCGCGCCAATGCCTGTATGAACCAGTGTTATCTGGTCGACATTAATTCTGCCGCCACACTGGGCGTGGGCCAGTCTATTGTTGCTGGCCCGGGCGGCGAGGTGGTGCATCAGGCCGGCGCTGAGCAGGAAATTATAGTACTGCAGCTGGATCTGGCCTATTTACGCCGGGTGCGCGAGCAAGGCTGGCAGCTGCTGGGCCAACCACTGAAAAGCTTTCGCGACACCAAGGTGGTGTTTCCACAATATCAGCAGCAGCGCTCAAGCTATCTGGACCAATTGGGCCCACTGCAAAAACCGGCGGGTAAAAACTGGACCAATGAAAGCTTTTAAACTGGTGCTTACCAGCTTATCAAGTCTTACCTATTCTGAACAAAAGTATAATAAATCAGCAAGGGAACAGAAAAATGACAGTCAGATCAACATCTAATGTTTTTAGCAAAGCCCCGCTGGCTCTGGCAGTCAGCTCAGCCCTGTTGTTCAGTTATGCCGGTCAGGCGCAGCAAGCAGACGCCGAATCGGCTAAAACGGAAGCCAGCGTTGAGCGCATAACCGTCACCGCCAGCCGCCGGCCTCAGACTGTGGAAGAAACGCCGTACAATATTTCCGTCATATCCGGCAGTCAGCTGGAAGAAAAGCATATTATTGACGCCGTTGATATGATGCGCGAAATGTCGGGTATCACCGTAGTCGATCGCGGTTATCGCAATTCTGGTGTGATCAACAATATTATTATCCGCGGCATGAACATCGACTCGGCCGGCAACGGCGACTTTGCTTTAAATGCCGCACCAACGGTATCAACCTACCTGAACGACACCCCGCTGTTTGCCAACTTTGTCTTAAAAGACATCGATGCGGTAGAGGTACTGCGCGGCCCGCAAGGCACACTGTATGGCTCAAGCTCACTGGCCGGCACGGTACGTTACAAAATGAACCGGCCGGATTTACGCGGCTTTAGCGGCAAAGTGTCCGGCGTATTAAGCCAAAGCGAAGGCTCTGAAGGCGTTAATACAAACCTCGACCTGCTGCTGAATATGCCACTGAGCGAGACAGTGGCTGTACGCGGCTATTTGGGCCGGATAGATAACGACGGCATCGTAGATTACGCCAATGTGTATCAGCTTAACGCCGCCGGTACACCGGTAGCCCAGGGCAACGATGTTGCCAACGGCGGCCCGGTATTTACCGCGGTAGAAGATGCCGACACTGTTGAAATTGACTATGGCCGGCTGGCGCTGCTATGGCAGCCATCTGACAACTTTAATGCCTTACTGTCTTATCAGTTTCAGCAAGACAACATTGGCGCCAGGCGCCAGGTTACCCGCGGTACCAACTGGGTAACAGGCACAGAGCAGCGCTACAACGACTACGAAAACGGCGCGGTGCAGTTAGAACCCAGCGAGCGCGATGTTGATGCTTGGGCACTGGAAATGGAGTGGGATCTGGGTTTTGCTACCGCCACCTCCAGCACCTCAGGCTACGATCACTCGGGTAACTCAGTAAGTGATAACAGCGGCTTTTATGCGCAAAACGGCTGGTTTTCATCCTATTACGGTGGCTCACCACGGCCAATGGCAACCGCCAGCCGGTTTTATCAGGATAAAGGCCTGAGCCAGGAGCTACGGCTGGTGTCCAACGGCACACAAAAGCTGGACTGGATAGTCGGGCTGTTTTATCTGGATCAGGACACCGGCTCCGGCCAGGACAGCCTGATGCCAGGCTTTACTGACTGGGCACAGGCCAGTGGCTTTGCCGATACCTTAGCCAGTTGGGGCGGCGTATTAGGCGAGCAAGACTTTTACTACCGCGACCAGCGCAGCATCAAAGACACCTCGTTGTTTGGCGAATTGACTTATCACCTTAGCGACACGCTGCGCACTACGCTGGGCCTGCGTCATTTTCGCAATGACATTAATAACGATACCGTGATCGAGCTGCCACTGTATCCCGGCGCGTCAGATGTTAGCTCTAAGGTAAAAGACAACGGCAATTTATTTAAGTTAAACGTCGCCTATGACTGGTCAGCCAATACCATGTTGTATGCCACCCTTTCCGAGGGCTATCGTCGTGGCGGTACCAGTGCGGTCCCGATAAGCGGTGGCTTTGCTGAAAACCCGGCTTATCTGAATTATGCCTCTGATAGCGTGCTGAATATGGAGCTGGGCATTAAGGGCAATACTGGCCGGCACTTTTACTCGGTGTCCTTGTTTAGTGCCAAATGGGATGACCCGCAGTTAAATATTCCTACGCCTAACTGGGGCTTTTATGCCGCTGTTAACGGCGACTCGGCACGCTCACAGGGGCTGGAGCTTGAGCTGCGTGGCTACCTGAGCGAGGCATTGCAATATAACTTTGGCTACACCTTTGTCGACGCCAAGCTGACCGCCGATTTAATTGCGCCGGCCGGCAGTGCCGCCAACCCACGTACCTATGTGTATGCTAAAGATGGCGAGCAACTGCCCAGCATGGCCGAACATACACTCAGTGCCGGTTTAAGCCATAGCTATGACTTGGGCAGCGGCTATTATCTGGTGAGCTCTGCCAGTGCATACTATCAATCTGAGTCCCGCAATGCGCTGGGCAGCAACCCCAACTTTGCCATCGATTTAGACAGCTTTTGGCTGGCGAATATCGGCACTAGCCTGTATGCCGAAAACTGGACGCTATCGCTGTTTGTGCGCAATCTGTTTAACG
Organism: Rheinheimera maricola; assembly: GCF_016918075.2. Lineage (GTDB taxonomy): Bacteria > Pseudomonadota > Gammaproteobacteria > Enterobacterales > Alteromonadaceae > Alishewanella > Alishewanella maricola_A. The sequence continues at coordinate 517,382 of NZ_JAERPS020000002.1, forward strand.
AAGATGGCGTTACCGGCACCTTGTCGGAAGGCTATATGGGCACCGCACCGGAGCAAAACTTTTATGGTAATGCATCAAAAGACTATATCAGCCAGCCTCGTACGGTTGGCCTGAGTGTTAGTTATCAGTTCTGAGGCAGCTACAACACCTGGCCGGGGTTGTGTCAGCGACACGCTCCGGCTAAGGTATATTTTTATCCTTAATAACAGTTAAGCAGTGATGACTGACGCGGCCCAGCTACTGAATAGTTTTTATCATGCCGTTGCGCAAAAAAATCCGGCGGCAGCCAGCAGCAGCGTGCAACAGCTGCTAACCGGCTTTCCACAACTGGCTGACAGCTGGCTGGCGGCAAGTGTACTGGCCGAAAACAGCGCCCAGCCCGCTAAAGCCCTGCAGGCTATTGAGCGGGCATTAACCATAAGCCCGGCATCAGCCGCACTGCAACTGCGCAGGTTACATTTTTTGCAGCGCTGCGGCCAAACTGCTGCCGCGCTAACCCTGGCACAAAGCCTGTGTCAGGCGCCGCTCTCAGATGCTGATTTTCTCAGTGAACTGGCGTTGCAATGCAGCCAGTTGCAGCAGTTTGAGCAGGCCGCCACGCTTTATCAACAGGCACTGGCGCTGCAGCCAGATAACGCCAGCCTGTATTACAACTACGCTACCATGCTGCGTTTTTGCGGCCAACTAGACCAGGCCGAGCAGATGCTGGATCAGGCCATTGCCTTGCAGCCGCGTGATACCGATGCCTGGCATTTACGCAGTAATTTGCGTAAACAACGACCAGACAATCATCACTGCGAAGGTTTAATAGCGATGTTGCAACGCGACGATCTCAGCCCGAAGCAACAGGTGCAGCTGCACTATGCGCTGGCCAAAGAACTGGAAGATTTACAGCAGTATCCAAAGTCGTTTGCGCAGTTAAAAGCCGGTGCCAGCCTGCGCCGCCAGCATATTAATTACAATTTGCCAGATGATCTGGCCGTTATGCAGCTTATTCAGCAGCAGTTTAACGCAGATTTTTTCCGCCAAGCCAGGTCACAGGGCTATAGCAATAACGAAGCGGTGTTTATTGTTAGCATGCCACGCGCCGGCTCTACACTGGCCGAGCGCATGCTGGGCTGTGATGCTAAGGTGCAACTGGCCGGTGAGCTAAATAATTTTGCCAGCCAGCTAAGCCGTTTGGCGCAGCAAAGCGCCGGGCGTAAGCTGGATAAAGCCGCGCTGGTGCAACAGACCAGCCAGCTTGATTTTGCCGCTTTAGGCCGCGCTTATATCGACAGCACCCGGCCGCTTACCGGCGCTTATTCACACTTTGTCGATAAGCTGCCGCTGAACTTTCTCTATGTTGGCTTAATTCACCTAGCTTTACCGCAGGCGAAAATCATTCATGTACAGCGTAACCCTATTGATCACTGCTACGCCATTTACAAACATTTATTTGCCGATGCCTATCCGTTTTCGTATCAGTTAGACGAGCTGGCGCAATATTATCAGGCTTATCAGGCGCTGATGGCACATTGGCAACAGGTGCTGCCGGGGGTTATTCATAGCGTGCAGTATGAAGACTTAATCAGCCAGCCCGAGCTGCAAAGCAAAGCGCTGTTTGAGCATTGTGGGCTGAGCTGGACCGAGCGTTGCCTGCAGTTTCATCAGCACAACCGCCAGGCCAGTACCACCGGCAGCGCCAGCCAGATCCGCCAGCCGCTGTACAACAGCTCGGTGGCACGCTGGCGCTATTATCAAACCGAACTAGCACCGCTTACCCGCGCCTTCCCTGACGCGGTTTGACAAGCGCTGAGCTGGCGTTAGCGTTTATTTAGATAACACCGAGCATAATAATACATCCAGCTTATCCAGCCCTTGTTGCAGCACGTCGGCTTCAATGGTTAGTGGTGGTAAAAACCGCAGCACATTGCCGTAAAAACCGCAGGACAATAAAATTAGGCCGTGTTTGCTGGCGTTAGCAATAATTTGCTGAGTTAAGGCCACATCCGGCTCGCCCTGCTGCATAAACTCTACTGCGATCATTGCGCCGAGCTGGCGCACCTCGGCAATACGCGCCGGGAATGCCTGCTGCAACGCATTTAACCGCGCGGCAAAGGCCTCGCCAATGATATTGGCCTGAACGCACAGCTTGTCTTGTTCAATCACTTCCAGCACCGCTAAAGCCGCGGCGCAGGCTACCGGCGAGCCACCGTAAGTGCCGCCCAGCCCGCCCGGCAAGGGTGCATCCATTATCTCACTTTTACCCACTACCGCCGCCAGCGGTAAGCCACCGGCAATGCCTTTGGCCATCGTCATAAGGTCAGGCTCGACGCCGCTGTGTGCCATAGCAAACATTTTGCCGGTGCGGCCAAAGCCAGTTTGAATTTCATCGGCAATCAGTACTATGCCATGCTTGTCACACAGCTGGCGCAGCGCCTTTAGCAGCGCCGTGGGCGCCGGATAAAAACCACCCTCGCCCTGCACCGGCTCAATAATAATGGCCGCGACATCATCCGGCGCTATATCCACCTTAAACAGGTTTTGCAGTGCCGCCAATGATTGCTCGGTGCTTACGCCATGCAGCGCCATCGGAAACGGCAAATGGTAAACATCGGCCGGAAAAGGCCCAAACAGGTTTTTGTACGGTGTCACTTTGCCGGTGAGTGCCATGGTCATATTGGTACGGCCATGAAAACCACCATTAAAGGCAATAATGCCACGCCGGCGGGTGTGGGCACGGGCAATTTTAATGCAGTTTTCTACCGCTTCGGCGCCGGTGCTGACAAAAATGGCTTTTTTGGCACTGCTGCCAGGCGCCAGCCGGGTGAGTTTTTCTGCCAGCTCTACCGCTTCAGCATAAGGGTTAATCATCAGGCAGCTGTGGCTAAAACGTGCCAGTTGGGCTTGTGCCGCCGCGACCACTTTCGGGTGGGCATGGCCGGTATTGCACACCGCTATACCGGTACCAAAATCGATATAACGGTTGCCCTCGACGTCCCACAGCTCGGCATTTTTCGCCTGCTGCACATATACCGGATACAAGTTACCCTGGCCGCGCGCAATAACGGCCTGCTTACGCTGTTGTAGCTGCTGATTGGTCATAAAACTGCCTTTTTATAAAATTGCCTTGTTAAAGCCCACCTAAACACAGGTATTTAATATCGGTGTAGTCATCCAGGCCGTATTTAGAGCCTTCGCGGCCATAACCGGATTGCTTCACGCCGCCAAAGGGCGCCGCTGCATTGGAAATAATGCCTTCGTTAATACCGACCATGCCAAACTGCAGCGCCTGGGCCACGCGAAACACCCGGCCGATATCGCGGCTGTAAAAGTATGCCGCCAGGCCATATTCGGTACTATTGGCAAGCTCAATCGCTTCTTGCTCAGTATCAAACGCCATTAGCGCTGCCACCGGGCCGAAGATTTCTTCTTTACTAATCGCCATACCGGCGTTTACGTCGCTAATTAAGGTTGGCTGAAAAAACTGTCTGCCGGCGCCATGCATGCTGCCACCCAGCAACAATTTTGCGCCGCCGTCCAGCGCGCTCTGTTGCAGCTGCGTTACCTTTGCCACGGCTTTGTCGTCGATTAAAGGCCCAATTTGGCTGCCATCGGTTAAGCCATCCGCTACCTTTAATTGTGTCATCGCTATCGCCAGTTTATCGGCAAAGGCCTGATACACGCTGTGCTGCACTAAAATGCGGTTGGCACAAACACAGGTTTGGCCGGCGTTGCGAAACTTAGCCGCCATCAGGCCCTGTACCGCCGCATCTAAGTCGGCATCGTCAAACACGATAAAGGGTGCGTTGCCGCCCAGCTCCATCGACACCCGTTTTACGCCGTCAGCACATTGCTTTAACAGTTGCTTACCCACGGCAGTAGAGCCGGTAAAGCTGAATTTGGCTACCTTGGCATGCCGGGTTAATACCTCGCCAATACCTTTAGCGTCAGTGCCGGCCACCACATTAAACACCCCGCCCGGAATGCCGGCCTGGTGGGCTAATTCAGCCAGTGCCAGCGCCGACAATGGCGTTTGCTGCGCCGGTTTGACCACAAAGGTACAGCCGGCTGCCAGCGCTGCCGCTGCTTTACGCGCTATCATCGCATTGGGGAAATTCCACGGTGTTATCGCGGCCACTACACCAACCGGCTGGCGCTGCACAATAATGCGTTTATCGTTGGAGGGCGCCGGTATGGTATCGCCATACAGCCGCTTGGCCTCTTCGGCAAACCACTGTATGTAGGCTGCGCCGTAAGCAATTTCGCCTTTGGCTTCGCTAAGTGGCTTACCTTGCTCCAGGGTTAACAAACGGGCTAAATCGTGCTGATGCTGCATAATCAGCTGATACCAGGCTTGCAGTAACTGCGCCCGCTCTGCTGCCGGTTTAGCCGCCCAACCGGCAAAGGCATTAGCTGCCGCCAGTACCGCTTGCTCAGCATCGGCGGCGCTGGCATCACTCACTTTTGCCAACTCGTGCTGGTTGGCAGGGTTTTGCACGGCAAACTGCTCAGTTGCCTGATACCAGCTACCGTTGATATAAGAGCCGGTTTTAATTAATTCGCTCGCAGAAATCTGTTGCATAACATACTCCGTTTAAGTGGCACTATTGCATCATGTTAGCAGACAAGGTTAAATACCAAACATTCAACACTTAGTTTGAAAATTATCAACCTATGGCCAAATTGCCGAGAAACTTAAGCCAGCACGACATTAAACTACTGCGTGTTTTCCAAACTGTGGTCGACTGTGGTGGCTTTACCGCTGCCGAAACCGAGCTGAATATTGGCCGTTCAACCATCAGTATTTATATCAGTAACCTGGAGCAACGTTTGAAGCTCAGTTTGTGCCAGCGCGGCCGGCAGGGGTTTTCACTAACGCAGGAAGGCCAGGCGGTGTATAACGCTATTCAGCAACTGGAGCAGGCGCATCAGCAATTTAGCCAGCTGGTGGCCGGGTTAACCGACTCGTTAAGCGGTGAGCTGGTTATTTTAACCGCCGATCAGCTGGATCAGTCACGGCTGGGCTTGCTAAGTAAACTCTGTGCCGCGCTGCAGCAGCAGGCGCCGCAACTGCAGTTGGCATTGGATGTATTACCGCTGCAACAAATTGAGCTGGCGCTGCTAAAAGATCAGGCGCATTTGGCATTAATGCCCGGCTACCGCCAGATTGATGGCCTGCAGTATCAGCATGTATTTAGCACACCGATTTTTTTATGCTGTGCCGCTACGCATCCGTTATTTAAGCTGGCAGACAGCGCTATCAACGACGAGATACTGGCACAATACCCGGCCATTCACCCGGGCGTAGACATTAACCCGGAAGGGCGCAAACAATTGCAAAAACTGCAGGCCGGCGCCCGCGCTTATCAGTTTGATACCCGGCTGGCGCTGCTGTTATCCGGCGGTTATATCGGCTTTTTACCGGAAGAAATTGCCAAACCCTATATCGCCAGCCGGCAGCTGCGCTATATCAAACCGGCGCAATACCAGTACCCGTTTAATCAATCTATAGTGACAAAACAGATACCGCGCGACAGCGCCAAGGTAAAGCTGGCACTGCATATCCTGCAATCCTTGTTAGTCTGACTGGCGTCGCGGCATAGAAAAACGGCGGGCCAAGGCCCGCCGTTTCAGCAAACACAGCTGTTATCAGAAACGATACGCCAGGCCCAAAGACGCATTGCGACCGTTAATAGTGCGAGCGCGGATAATACCGTTATCCGGCACTGAGCCTTCTTCGGCTTCTGTCAGGCCAATTTCGTCAAACAGGTTGTTTATGCTTAACGATAACGTCAGGTTTTCTGCCAGGGTGTAGCTGGCAAACGCATTGACCTGAGTATAACCGCTGAATTTTAAGTCATTGTTATCTTGCGCGTAGGCAGCTGTAGTGCCTATCAAACTAACCCCAACCTGAGCTTGCTCAAAGAAGTAGCGTGCCAGCAGGTTGTAGACAAAATCTGCCTGACGCCGTGGTGTATTGCCTACCACGTCCGGGCTTAGCGCATCTTTGCTGATCTCAGCATCGGTCCAGGTAACCGAGCCGCGCATATCAAAATCGCCGATGCGGTAGCTGCTTTCCAACTCGATACCGTGCGCCTTGTAGGTGCGGTCAAAGAAACGCTGACTGGTGGCTTCAAAGTTTTGCTCTTCGGTTTCGGCAAAAAACAAGGTAGCAAACAGGTTTAAGTTGCCATGCCGGCTCTTGCTGCCCAGCTCATACTGAGTCACTTCATCTACTGCATCTTCTTTAGCTACGCTGCCATCGGCATTCACTTTGCCAAACAACAAGCGGTCGGCGTTGGCGCGGCCACCTTTGCTGATGCGGCCAAACATGGCCCAGTCTTTATTAAATTGATAGTTAGCACCGGCCGAGTAGGAATTGTAACCCCAGCTGTAATTCACAATGCTGGCATTGGCGAGATCGATACCGGATACGCTTTGCTCTACCTGACTGATAACGCCGTCGCTGTTCATATCGCGGCTGCTTTGCACTGCACCAGCATAGCTGCCTGAGGCGCTGCCGATATCGCGGCGGACACTGGCATCCAGCGATAAAGCACCATAGGCCCAGCTTACGCCGGCATAAGGTGCTTTGGTGCTATAGTCGGTGTCATAGTTACGCTGGCAACAGTTTCCCCAAAACGGCACGCCGTAAGCCGTCAGGCCCTGTTCGGAAAACGCCGTACCATCAGCGGCAGTGACATTTAACAGCTCTGCATTGTTACCCTTTAACGCCATTAAATACGAATTCCATAACCAGGACATGCTAATACTTTGATCGGCCATGTAATAACCTACATTTACATCAACCTCGCCGAAGCGGCGTGACAGCTTTAAGTCGTTAACGATAGAGCCGAAATCGTCGATTTCAACGTCAAAGGTGTGAATACGCATGGCGTTTTCTGCGGTGTAGGCTGCACCGGAATTGGGCCCTACCGCATAAGTTAAATTAGCGCCGGCACCGGCGATACTGTCGGCGATACCTTGCGCATTGCCCACCTCTGCCGGAAAGGGGGTATTAAAATTACCACTGACATCGCTAACCCGAAAGCGGTTTTCCAGCGTCCAGCCTTCAGCTAAATCAAACACCGCTTCAACGCCAACGCTGTTTACTTTCGGGTTCATGCCATCGCGCACATCACCACGGGAGATTTGGTTATCGCCGTTTAAGCGCACGGTTTGGGTTAAATACACCGATTGCAGCGTATCCGAGCCGGCGTCATAGCCCGGCACTGAGCTGCCATCGGCGTACATTGGCATCGGCATATAGCTGGTAGCTTTGTCATTTAGATGCTTAAAGTACAACCGCACATAGCCGGTATTAAATTCTTTGGTCAGGTTACCCTTTAACTGAAAACCTTGTTCGCCCTGATAACCCGGGTCACGTACACCTTCCCCCTGGCGCACAAAACCGCCCAAATGAAAGCGCATATCGCTGTTAATATCGCCGCCGTAATCAAAATCGGTGCGAAAGCTGTCGTAATCCAGCCCGGTGGTAAAGGCGATACTGCCGCCGTTTTCTTCGCCGGTTTTACTGACAAAATTAATAATACCGCCCGGCGAATTACTGGCGGTGGTGCTGGCCGAGCCGCCGCGGATCACGTCCAGCCGCGACAAAGTAGCATCGGCACGAAGAAAAATATCGGCGTTACCAAAGGCGATATCGCCAAACTGCAGCACCGGCAAGCCATCTTCCTGCAGGGTAAGAAACTTAGCGCCGCCGGACGCTACCGGCAAGCCGCGTACGGCGATATTGGCATTGCCTTCACCGCCGGTCGCCTCACTGCGCACACCCGGCAGCATACGGAAAATCTCAGCGGTACTGCGTGGCGTGGCCACGGCAATATCATCCAGTGTCAGGCTGCTAACCGACACACTGGATTGCATAACAGTTTGCTTACGTGATACCGCGCCGGTAACCACGATGCGCTCAAAGCCTAAACCGTCGTTGTCTGCCTGTGCTGCGGCTGGCTCCTTTGTATCAGTTTCTACCTGCTGCGCCAGCGCTACGCCGTTGCTTAGCGCCAGCGTGACAGCCAAAGCAACTGCGCCTGGTGTCAAATTGTACTGTTTCATTGTCTTTCTCCCGTGTTGAAGTCGCGATCTATTCTTTGGATAGTCTGCTTATGACTTAATCGTTTAAGTGTTATTGCGATAAAAAAGCTAGCCGGAAGACATTTGCTCCAGCTTAGCTTTGGCTGGCTGTTTCAGCCAGTTGTATACCATTGCCATTGCCAGCAAGGCGGAAAACAGGGTTGCCAGATAAAAACCGGCAGTTACGTCGTTCGCCCAATCACCCAGCACGGCCATTAGCGCCGGTGCCACGGCAGCGGCCAGCGCAGTAAACGCCAGCAACAAGCCGGCTACAGCGCCATGCTGCTGCCTGGCAAAGCAGCTGATGCCTTTGGAATTCAGCGTGGGGTAAATCATCGACATAAACAGGCCAGACAACGGCATCAGCCATACCGCCACCTCTTTACCACCGAGCATACTGGCGGCAAAGCAGGCAAAGATACACAGCGTAAAGACCGCCATCACGCTACTCCAGCAAAAACGGCTTAAAATAGCCGTCGCCAAAAAGCGCCCCAGCGCGCGTAGAATAAAAAACACCGTAATAGCCTGGGCAGCCAGCAAGCTCCAGCGACCGTCGTAGTCAGCCAACATGGTAGGTAACCAGACAAAGATTGCCACTTCACAGCTGACATACAGCGCTATAGCCAGCGAAAACCCCAATGCATAGCGGTCTTTTAGCAGCGCCAGCGAGCGGCGCAGCGATACCTGCTCAGCTGCGGCCTGATACGGCGGATAAGGCAAACGTGCCGACATCACCACTAACAAGGTGCAAAGTAAACCGGCCAGTAAGTAAAGCGAAGTCCAGTGGATAGAAGCGGCAATCATCAGCGCCACTAACGCCGGGCCAACAATGGCGCCAATGGCAAAGAAGCCCTCTACCGTGTTCATGGTGCGGGTATGGCTTTGACTGTCAGGGCTGATATCACCAATTAATGCCAGCGCGGCGGTTTTAAAAATACCAATGGCCAGGCCACACAGGCCCATTAATAAGATAAAAAACAGCGCACTGTTGCCGGCCATAAAGGCATAGCAGGATGCCGCGTACAGGCTTAAACCGACGATAATCAGCTTTTTGCGGCCCAATTTATCGGCCAGCCGGCCTAAGAATAACCCGGCCAAACCAATCGCCAGCATAGGCACATAATGAAAGGCGCTGGCCTGAAACATGGTTAACTGATATTCCGCCATCGCTTCAGGGATGATCACGCCCACTGCATCGGTGGTCATGGCAAAGACAAAAAACATCAGGTAGGTCATCCAGCGCACCTGGCGCTGTAAAGCCTGAGCACGATCTAACGTTTCGGCTGCCCCGACAGCCTGACGCTGCGCATCAGTAGTAAGCATAGTGTTTCCCCGTTTATGTTGTTTGTTAATGCCGGTGTAAGCGCACCTTGCTTAACAAACTTATCTGAACGCTACGCTTTATCATTCAGACCGGTTTTATTATTGGCCGGGGGTTGACAAAGTCGTCCGTTGGCTTAAAGCTATATCTTAATCGTTTAAGAAGCAAATATTTTTTCAGGATTATTTTCATGACGCGTCAACACAATGCCAACCAGATCCAGCTAATAACCTACATTGACCGGCTGAGCGGCGGTACTATCAAAGACTTACACACTATGCTGCAGGGCCCGCTGGCCGGCTTGTTTGATGGCATACACTTGCTGCCGTTTTATACGCCGATAGATGGCGAAGACGCCGGCTTTGACCCAACAGACCACACCGCAGTAGACAGCCGGTTGGGCAATTGGGCCGATATCCGTGCGCTGGCGGCAGACTACCCGGTTATGGCCGATATGATCGTGAACCATATGTCAGCACAGTCGCCGCAGTTTGTTGATGTGATGGAAAAAGGCGAATCCTCACCCTACTGGCCGCTGTTCTTAACCCGCGATAAAGTCTTTGCCAAAGATGCCGCGGCAGAGCAACTTGCCGCCGTATACCGGCCACGGCCGACACCGTTTTTTACCGATATCGTCCTGAAAGATGGCCGCAAAATCCCGTTTTGGACCACCTTTACCGCCAACCAGATTGATATTGATGTTAATTCTGCCGCCGGTAAAGCCTACCTGCAGGCCATTTTGGATCGTTTTACTGAAAACGGCGTAAAATATATCCGTCTGGATGCCGCCGGCTATGCCATTAAAAAAGCCGGTACCCGCTGCTTTATGCTGCCGGAAACCTTTGAATTTATTGCCGCGTTATCTGAGCAAGCCAAAGCGCGCGGCATGGTGTGCCTGGTTGAAATTCATGGCTATCATCAAACCCAAATTGACATCGCTAAACGCTGTGACATGGTATACGACTTTGCCCTGCCGCCACTGGTGCTGCATACCTTGTTCAGCCGCAATGCCGATGCACTGAAACACTGGCTGGATATAGCGCCACGCAACTGCATCACGGTACTGGATACCCATGATGGCATTGGTATTGTCGATGCCGCCGATTATCAGGGCCAGCCCGGCTTGCTTACTGATCCACAGCTGGACAGCCTGGTAGAAACCATTCATGCCAACAGCAAAGGCAGTTCAAAACTGGCCACCGGTAATGCCGCTAACAATGTCGATTTGTATCAGGTTAATTGTAGTTTTTATGATGCGCTGGGCCAGAACGACCAACAGTATTTGCTGGCGCGTGCCATTCAGCTGTTTTGCCCGGGCATCAGCCAGATTTATTATGCCGGCTTACTGGCCATGCCCAACGATGTTGAGTTGCTACAACAAAGCCGCGTCGGCCGTGATATCGGCCGGCCTTATTTAACTGCCGAAAAAGTCGCTGACGCCTTGCAAAAGCCGGTGGTAAAAGCGTTATGCCAGTTGATTACACTAAGGCGCAGCCTGCAGGCGTTTAACGGCGATTTCAGCCAAACACTGCATAACGCCAGCTATCAATTGCAGTGGCAGCATCAGGGTCATACTGCCGCTTTGGTTATCGACTTAGCCAGCCTGGAAGCCAGCCTTCACTGGCAGCATGCCGGACAGGCCACTGAAAGCCTTGCGCTTAGTAAGCTGTACCGCAGCGTAAACTAACTGCTCTCACCGAGGCGCAGCTCATATGGCAGCTGCAGGGTGGTGTCGTCAGGGTTTAAAAACGCCCTGACGGCGGCCTCGCCCTTTTGATCGCTAAACTGCCACACCGAAGTTAATGTCGGATGATAGCGCAGCGTTTCTTCAATGCCGTCAAAGCCGACCACACGGATATCCTGCGGAATACGTAAGCCCAGTTGCAAGGCTTCGCGCATTGCACTTAAGCCAATCAGGTCGCTCATACACAGCAATACTGTGGGCCTGGGTGTCATAGCCAGTACCGCTTTGGCCGCTTCACGGGCGTAGGTTTGGTTACTCTCGGGAATATGCCATAAATAATCGGCGGCTAAGGTTAAGCCGCGTTGCTGCATCGCCCTTTGGTAACCGTCTAAGCGGCGGTGCGCTATCGAGCTTTGGTTGTCCCACATCGGTTTATCGCCCACTGGCTGGCTGCTGGCCCCATCAATTAACCGTAAGCCCAACACAGCCACGGTATCTTTTGGCCGCAGTACCGCCATGGCGCTGTCAAACGCGGCCTGCTCGTTGTCGATGTTCACCGAAGGGCGGCCGGCTAAGTCAAAATCGACCGTTAACACGCGCTTTTTTGACAGACGCAGCTGCTCAACTAAGCCGGTATTGCGCGGTGCGCCGTAGCAAATAAAACCGTCGACAAAATCGCTGATCGCCTCCAGGTTAGTGGCCTGACCGGAAAACAGCAGCAAATGCAACTGATGCCGTTCCAGCTCGCGGCTTACGCCCTGCAAAAACTGGCTGGCCACCGGATCGCTGACCATATATTCCAGCGAGTCAGACAAAATTACCGCCACGATGCCAGAGCTGCCTTTACGCAGCGACTGTGCCGCTTTGTTCGGGCCAAAATAGCCGAGCTCATGGCAGGCCTGCAGTATTTTCTGCCGCAGCGCCACCGACAACTGATCCGGCCGGTTAAAGGCGTTTGAGATGGTTGCCGTGGAGACACCCAGGGTTTTTGCCACGCTTTTAAGGGTTAGTTTACTCATCATGCCAGTGGTTTTTCACTATCTTCTTAATCAATTAAGTTATATGATTTTGCCATCAATGGCGACCGCTTTTCGCCGTATTTAACAATGTAACATTAAAGGAAGCCAGCATGCTTGCAGTTATTGGAGAGAATGTGGTTGATATGCTACCCGGCGCAGATGGCTTGTATCGCGCCTGCCTTGGCGGCTCACCGTTTAATGTTGCTATTGCGGCGGCGCGGCAAGCTATCGCAGTGTGCTATATATCGCCATTATCACAAGATCATTTCGGCCAACAGTTTGCCCGCTATCTGGCCGACAACGGTGGCGCCTATGGCCCGGCGTTTTTCAGCAGCGCGCCTACTTCTGTTGCCATGGTTAGCATTAATGCGCAGCGCCAACCGCAGTACAGCTTGTATCGCCAGGGTATTGCCGACAGAGATATCAGCGCGGCGCAACAAATTGCCGCCTTACCCTCTGCCTGCAAACTACTGCATTTAGGTTCACTGGCGTTAGAGCCACAAGATGGCGAACGCATAACGGCGGTGATAGCGGCGTGTCAGGCCAGGCAGGTCCAACTGGCAGTAGATATTAACGTACGCATTAACGCAGTAACCGATGTCGTGGCCTATCGTGCCCTGCTGTTACAGGTGATTGCACAAAGCCATTTTATTAAAGCCAGCGACGAAGACTTACAACTGTTGTTTCCAGAGCTTAACCTTACTCAGGCGCTTGGCGCACTGCGTGCTTGTGCCCCACACGCCCTACTGGCGCTGACCGAGGGCGAAAAAGGCGCAACCCTGTACTGGCAGCAGCACCAAATCAGCCTGCCGGTTATTGCCGCCACGCCCTTTGTTGACACTGTCGGCGCCGGCGATACCTTTTGGGCCAATTTACTGGCAGCACTGTTAAAACTCGGCCTGCCCACAGCGGCAGATATCAGCACCGCACAACTGACACAGTGCCTGCAGCGCGCCATGTTAGCCGCCAGTTTAAATATCGCCCAAGCCGGCTGTAACCCGCCACATAGCAGCGAACTGGACGCCGCTTTATTGCAACTGCACGCGACTAAGTAACAACCCGGGGCTATTGCGGGCGATGCTGATACGTTCTGTTGAAAAAGTTAACGTTATAACCCCGGCTAGTACGGACTGATGTTGTTATTGTCTTGCGTCATTAGCTGCATTAGTTTCGGGTGTACAAACAACTTCTCTTTGCCAACGGAAAGCTCGTTTAGCACACCTACCTCGACTAGCTGCTTTAAATAGACTGACGCCGTTTGTCGCTTAGCAATGCCATTGTCGACTAAAGTACTGATACGGCAATAAGGTTGCTCAAAAATCAGTTGCACAAGCTCGTAGCTATAAATTTTAGGCAACTGCTGCTGAATATAGCTTGTCGTCAATTCAAGCAGAGCTTTGACCGCCGTAATTTTAGCGCAAGTCCAAAGCGCTGTTTGCTCGACCCCCAGCAACATAAAGAGCAGCCATTCTTCCCAGTTTTGTTCACTTGTTACCTGGTTCAGCAGCCGGTAGTAATCCTGCTTATTCTGCACAATATAACGGCTTAAATATAAAATCGGCAATGTCAGCAGGTTTTGTTGCAGTAAATATAAAACATTCAAAATGCGGCCAGTTCGACCATTGCCGTCATAAAATGGGTGAATGGCCTCAAACTGATAATGACTAACAGCCATCTTGATTAAAGGATCAATATCGTCCTCTGTATGTAAAAACTGTTCCCAATTAGCCAGTAAGTCACGAATGGTATTTTCTCCGGCAGGCGGGGTATAAATAACCTCAGCCGTGGCTTGATTAGCAATTACGGTACCCGGCATTTTACGAATATCCATCTGACTATGCTTCAGGATACTGCATACTTCAATGGCGGTGGCGCTGCATAACGGTTTGTTTTTAAGCTGTATATAGCCCTGATAAAGCGCCGTTCTGTAGCGCAAAGCCTCCTTGGTTGCCAGATCTGCCCCGGCATCTTCCTGCGCATACTGAAACAGCCGATCCGTTGTGGTAACGATATTTTCAATTTCAGAACTGTCTTTCGCTTCCAAAAGGGGAAGTAAGTTAATTAACATGCCTTGGTTTGGTAACAGCACCCCAGCCTGCTTTAATTCAGCAAGCGCAGCACGGGCAGTGATACATGCCTTTAATACCCTTGTGGTCTCTAAATGCTCAACCGCAGGAGGCAACAAGGGCAAATGATTATGCGGCTGAGTGGCTTTCCAGCTCATGTTCAAATACCTAAAAAACTTCGACATATACTGTGTATCCTGCAGTCTATGTCGATACTATCGACATAACAATATTATATGTCGATAATTTCTATTTTTTCGACATGTAAGCAGATGCCTCTGTTATTCAACTACCTCAGCGTAAAACCAGGCGATAAAATCAGCCCACTGATTCTGCTTCACACACTACAAACCACTGCTGCGGCTAACCCGCCGTGCTATCGCCTGTTGTAACAGCGCGGGGTTGGCACACAATAAGGTGAAATTCTGTTTGGCGCGGGTAATGCCGGTATACAGCAGCTCACGGCTTAAAATCGGGCTGTTATCCGGCGGTAATATCAGGCAGCAGTGGTTAAATTCAGAGCCCTGCGATTTATGCACCGTGATGGCAAAGGCGGTTTCCACCTCAGTTAAGCGACTCGGCAGTACCCACTTTAGCGTACCGTCGGACAGCTGAAACACTACCCGTAACTGGCCGCTTTGCGGGTCTGGCAGCGTAATACCAATATCGCCGTTCATTAAACCTAAGCCGTAGTTATTGCGCTGCATCATCACTGGCCGCCCGGCGTACCAGTGCTGGCGTGCATCAATTAAACCGGCGCTGCTAAGCCATTGGCCAATTTGCAGGTTTAAGCCCTCGACGCCCCAGTCACCACTGCGCAGCGCGCACAGCAGCTGAAACTGACTGTAACTGCCAAGCACCGCGCCGGCCCATTGTTCGCGCCCGCTCTGTGTATTGTCTGCACTCTGTTGCATCAGCTGCAGATACTGCCGGTAGCCAGCCAGCACGGTTGCTTTTAGGGCCAAAGGCGTATTGCCGGCTAACAGCGTTATATCTTCAAACTGGCTAAACAACGATGGCGCTTTGGTATCGCCGCAATTAACCGCGGCCGCCAATTGGCCAATGCCGGAGCCGGCGTCAAAGCGGTGGCTGTGGCGTAACATCACCGTAGCCTGGTTTAACACCGTACCACTACCCTGCCATGTTGCCAGTGGTAATTCGCTATAGGGCGTTAGCAACGCCAGCGTATCAGCACTGTAGCCGCCTAAGTCCGCACCGCGGCATAAATCGCCGAGCACCGAGCCGGCTTCGACAGACGACAGCTGATCTTTATCGCCGAGCAAAACCAGTTGCGCCTTTGCCGGCATTGCACTCAACAGAGCCGCCATCATTTCTAAATCGACCATCGAGGCTTCATCTACCACCAGCACGTCCAGTTGCAGCGGGTTGTCGCTATGGTGTTTAAAGCTGCGCCGGTTAGGCAGCGCTCCTAGTAAACGGTGCAAGGTGGCAACCTCAGTCGGTATGGCGGCTGTCAGCTCTGCCGGCAAACGGCTAAGCGCACCGCTGATCGACTCGGTTAAGCGTACCGCCGCCTTACCGGTCGGTGCCGCCAGTTTAATCTGTAGTTTACCGGCTGCCCCCTGTTGCAGCAGCGCCAGCAGTTTTACTACCGTAGTGGTTTTACCGGTGCCCGGGCCGCCGGTAATAATGGCAAAGCGCCGCTGCAGCGCCATGGCGCAGGCCAGTTTTTGCCAGTCAGGCTCACTGTGCGCTGTAGCGGGAAATAAGCGGTTCAGCTGGCCGGCCACATCGGGGGCAAGTGGCAAGACTGCGGCCACCCGCTGGCTTATTTGCTGCTTTACCAATTGCTCGGCCTGATACAGCCGGCGCAAATACAGCCGGTTGTCGTTAAGTACCAAAGGCGCAGCGTCCGCATCAGTGCTTAGCCAGCGGCTGCCCTGCAGCGCCTGACGATAATCTGCCATGCCCATGCCGCTTAGCAGCTGCGATGGCCGGTCACTAAAGCGTTGTAAAAACTGGTTTTGTGGCGGCAAGCTTAGCAGGCCGTCCGGATCGTCCAGCAAATCCTGCAGCAAAATACAGCTGTGGCCACGGCCATATTGATGACATAACAACGCCGTTAATAACCACACCAGCGCATTGGGCTCGGTGGCTAACTGATGCAGCGTTTGCGGCAACTGCGCATCTAACGCCCGCAGCCAGCGCCGCTGCGCCCAGCGCTGCAGCAACGCCTGCAGCTGCGTCAAATCCTGCAGCAGCATGGCCTGTGCCGGCTTAGCAGCTGCAGCGAATAAATCGCCTTGCTCATACTGTGACATCAACCACCTCCTCGCCGGCGAACAGCGCATCTAACTGCCACAACAGTTGAATATCGGCATCCAGCTGCAACTGGCCTTGCTGTGGCGCGCGGATAAACCAGTACAGCGCGCCGCCAATATACTGCTGTGGCGCGTCTACGTACCCGGGTTGGCGCAGCTTTAACAGCCGGTGCAATGCCAGTAAATACAGTGCGGCCTGCACGTCGTAGCGCTTATCCAGCAGCGCTTGTTGCATCGCCGGCTCGCTGTAGGCGTTATCATCCGGCCCCAACCAGTTTGACTTATAATCCAGCACCCAGTAACGGCCATCTGCGCCTTGTAGGGTTAAATCGATAAAGCCTTTGAGCATGCCGTTTAAGGTATCACTCAGCAGTGGCGGGCGCAGTTGGCCGGGTAATATCGCCTTGGTTATCAGCGCATCAAGTTTGAACACGTTGACGTTAGCGCTTTGCAGCCAGAACTCCAGCTCAGCGCGTACTTGTCTTAGCGCGTTCAGCGCCAGATCGGCGCCGGCCAGCGGTGTTTGCAGCATCTGCGCTAACCAGGGCTGCAACACGTTTTGCCACTCCAACCAGTTGTGCTGGGCCAAACGTTGTGGCAGCAGGTCGGCAATAAATGCCGTGTCAGTGTCGGCAAAGCCTTGTTGCTGCGCATCTTCCAGCAGCTGGTGCAGAAAAGTACCGGGCACAGCACCACGCGGAAAATCGTGCATAGACTGCGTCTGCTCGCTGTAGGCTGGCAGCTCGTTGGCTTCTTCCTGCAGCAAGGCATCCAGCGCGGTATCAGCGGCCAGTAGCGCACTGGTGCTGGCATCTGCCTTACTACCGGTGCGCAGCGCAGAATAGCTGGCTATCCACCAATGTTCGCGCTTCAGCGCCGCCTTAAGCGTTAACGCGCTGGTGAGCTGTGCCGTATCGGCCGGCACAGTTAACTTGCTATAAACCGGCAGTGGCTGCGCCTGCCATGGCAAGCACGCCAGCGCTTGTTGCAGTTCAGTTAGTGTCGGTTGCTCGCCAATGCCGAGTAAGTAGCCGAGCGCACTTTGGGACAGCTTACTGTGTTTGGCATTACCTTCGCTAAATAACGCCAGGCCCAGATAGCAGGCATACACCGGCCGGGTTAGTGCGACATACAGCAGGCGAATATCTTCCAGCAGGCGCTCGCGTTCGGCGCTTTGCAGCGCGGCGTCATCCGGGGTGAGATCCAGTACCATCTCGCTGCCGTTAAAATAGCGCTGCGGCTGGCCTTTTTTCACATTTTTAACGCCGCAGATAAAGGGCAAAAACACCAGGTTATATTGCAGGCCCTTACTTTTATGGATGGTAACCACCTGCACCAGTTGCTGATCGCTCTCCAGCCGCAGCTGTTGCTCGTCGCTGCTTTTCGGGCTTTGTAGTTGTTCAGCCAGCCAGCGTAATAAGCCGCTTTCACCGTCACGTTGCTGGCTTTCGCTTTGCAGCAATTCGGCTAAATGCAGCACATTAGTTAAGCGGCGCTCGCCCTGCTCTTGTGCCAGCCATTTTGCCGGTAAGCTAAAGTAATGCAGCCAGCTGTTTAGCATGGCCAGCACGCCTTTTTGCCGCCAGATCTGACGAAACAGCCGCACCTGTTCGGTCAGCTGCTCCCACGCCTGTTCATCGCTAAGCCAATAGTGCAACTGCGCATCGCTGTTGGCCGACATCGGCAGCGCCAGTGCCGCGCGCAGCAGGCTTTCGTCCTCTACCTGCTGGCAGGCGCGCAGCCAGGTTAATACCGCGCTGGCTTCTGTGCTTTGAAAAATCGAGTCGTTGTCCGATAAATACACCGAGCGCACATTGCGCGCACTAAGCTCGCGCCGCACCAGCGCGGCTTCGTTTCTGTCACGCACCAAAATAGCAATATCGGCCGGTTGCAGGCGCTTAATCTCACCGTTGGCGGCAAAACCGGCCTGACCTTGCTGCGCCTGCTGCAGCAGCCGGGCAATTTCATCGGCACAGGCCTGCGCCATCAGGCTTTGATAAGCGCCTTTTTTCAGCTCGGAGGGCTCTTGCGGCGCCAGATAATAATTTACTGCCGCCACCGCACTGCCGGCCACGACCAGCTGCTCGGCTTTACCTTTGGCTTGTACCGGCAAAAACGGCAACGGAGTGTTGTCACTATTACCAAAGCCAAAAGCACCCTGGCGTTGCTCGGCCAGCAAAAACAGCTGGTTTACGCCATCAACCAGCGCCGTTGTCGAGCGAAAGTTGGTGCCCAGGCTGTAGTGGCGGCCGGCGGTTAAACTGCGCGCATTTAAGTAGGTGTGTAAGTCGGCACCGCGAAAGCTGTAAATGGCTTGCTTGGGGTCGCCTACCATGATCAGGCTGTTGTCAGTGCTGGCCACATCAGGATAAATGGCCTGAAAAATGGCAAATTGCAGTGGGTCGGTATCCTGAAACTCATCCACCATCGCCAGCGGATATTGCGCCCGAATGCGCGCGGCTAATACCTTACCGGCTTCGCCTTGCAGCGCATGGTGCAGTTGCAACAACAGATCGTTAAAATCCAGCTGCGCCCTTGCACGTTTATGCCGGGCAAATTCGTCTACCAGCCACAAGGCGGCATGCTGGCGCACCGCCAGCGCCAGCTCGGGTTTGGCCGCAAGCAGCGCCACCGTCTGGTTAAATAAATCAAACAACGGGTGGCTGACCAGCGGCTGGCCTTTTTTCTGGCCTGCGGCCAGCTTATCCGCACTGAATTTTTCTACCATGGCAGCAAAATCGGTGTTACGGCTATTTAGCTGTGTAGGTTCCGCCAGCATGCTTTGCCACCACTGGCGCTCGGTACTCCAACTGGCAGCGCGATATTTATTGCCGTTTAACCAAGCATTAGCATAAGCATCGTCCAGCAGGTGTAAGACGTCTGCACTAAGTGCTTGCTGCAGCGCCTGGCAATGCGTATCTAAAGCGGCTTGCCACTCAACTAGCGGCAGTGCCGCCGCTGCCGGGCTTAACGGCGTTGGCAGCGCAACACCGCCGGCATTAAAGCGCAAATTTGCTGCATCGGCATTTAGCCAGGGCCGCACATCAGCTAATAATGCCTCGGGCGAGCTGGCGACAGCACCCAACGCCTGCAATACGCCGGCATCCTCCAGCGGATACAAAAACCGCCGCCAGTAGTCGCACGCCAGCGTGTGCAGCAGTTGCTGGTTATCATCACTTAACGCTTCACCAAAGCGCATGCCGGAGTCAAACGCATGCTCGGCCAGCATACGCTGACACCAGCCATGAATAGTGAAAATGGCCGCTTCGTCCATCCATTCCGCCGCGATGCTTAAACGCGAAGCGCAGGCAGCAAACTGCGCTGGCGGCGTATCGTCCAGTAAGCGCTGTAAAAAGTGATCGCTACTGTTACCCAAACGAAAAGCTGCTGCCGCTTCTACCAACCTGGCGCGGATCCGATCTCTAAGCTCGGCGGTGGCAGCGCGGGTAAAGGTAACCACTAAGATTTCCGGCGGCAGCAGCGGCCGGCTAAAGCCGGTGCCGGCATTTGCATTAGCATTGGCAGTGCTGTCACCCGGCGCAGTGCCATGCCCCAGCACCAGACGCAAATACAGCGCGGCCAGGGTATAGGTTTTGCCGGTACCGGCGCTGGCCTCAATTAAACGGCTGCCTTGCAGCGGGAAACTCAGCGCATCTAACGCCTGAACCTGGCTCATGGGTTGGCATCCTTATTCTGCTGCGCTATTGGTGCCTGTACCAACGGGCCATAAACCTTTTGCGCCCAATCGGCAAAGCCGGCCTGCAGCAGGCTGGCATAGTCCGGGTAGTAACGCTGCAATTCAGGTGCGCTTTGCAGCTCGCCGGCGAAGTTATAGCCACCTTCGAATAACTCGCGGCATTTGGCTTCATCAGCGGTTTGCACATAACAGAGCGCGGTTTTTGGCAGCAGCGGTAGCGGTTGCTGCAAACCTTGTTGCCAATATTCTACCAGCGCAGATAACTGATTTGCCGCGGTATTCTGCGCTTGCGGTAACAGCTGCACCGCATCATCCAGGCCAAACTGCCAGGTGCTGACGGCTTCGCCCTGGGCATTAGCCGCCAGTTGCTGCAACCAGCTGCTACGTAGCGTATGCCAGCGCAGCTCGCCTTTATTACGAATGGCAGTGGGCCTAAGCTGCAATAATGCCTGCTGCCCGGCCGGGCTTTGGTACACATTGCTCAGGCTGTCGTTCAGGCTAATGCCGGCCGGTTGCAACTGCAGCGTAAGGGGTGTGACGCGCCGCTGCCAGTCAATGCCGCTGGCGCGGTAGCGGGCAAATACGACACTGGCCTCGCGGCCAATTTGCGCGCCGCTTAAGCTGCCAAACAGCGCCAGTGGCAGTTTGGCTTCGCGCGCCAGCTGGGCGATGGCATCAGCAACATTCAATTTCGGTTCGGCCAGCAATTGCTCTAGCAACTGCTGTTTTAGCTGGTATAGCTCAAGCGCGTTTAACACAAAAGGCTCGGCATCTTCTACCGCTAACTCTGCCTGATAAAAGCGGGTTTTAAAGCGTTGCTGTAAATAGTGCCGGCACGGATTAGCCAAAAAATCATCCAGCAGGCGCACGGTTAAAAGCGGCAGTTCGGCCGGCGCGGTATTGTTATTGGTTATCGCCGGCACGGCCTGATGCGCGCCCTGCCATTCATGGGCATAAGTAGCATAGTTACCGTTAAAGTACTGCCGCGAAAACGGCTGCAGCGGGTAATGGCGGCAGAGCGCAACGGACGGTTTTTGGCCGGACGGATGCTGCCAGCCGGTGTCGACTAAGTCCATCAATTGGCTTAACAGCACGCTAGGCGGCAACTCGCTGTTGTTACGGATATCACGGCCTACCCAGCTTAAATACAAGGCATCACGCGCACTTAACAGCGCTTCTAAAAACAGATAGCGGTCATCATCACGGCGCGAGCGGTCGCCGGGGCGATAATCATTAGCCATTAAGTCAAAATCATCGCGCATGCGCGAGCGCGGGTAATCGCCATCGTTTAACCCCAACAGATAAATACGCTTGAAAGGGATGGCCCGCATTGGCATTAAGGTAGAAAACGTCAGACTACCGGCTAAAAAGCGCTGGCTTAAGCCGCTGCTGCCGGCTTGCTCCAGCCAGGCGTCACGTAATACCGCCAGCGGCACCTCACCATTAAAATCACCACTTTGGGCTGCGCTAACCAACTGGGCTAAACCGGCGGTTAGCCGGGCGTAAATTAGCTGATCTTGCTCGTCGGTAAAATCGAACAGGCTCTGCAGCAGGCCGGTATCGCTAAGCAGCAGTTGCTGCCAGTCGGTTAAGCTAAGCGCACAGCTGTCGCCGCCCTGGGCGCTAAATTGCAAATGCCAGCGCTTAAGCTGCTGAATAAACTGCAACACCGGGCCGAGTTCAGCTGCCGCCAGGCCGGCGACTTCAGCATAGGGCGCACAGCCTTGCCACACGGCTTCATCGCCAATGGCAAAACCGAGTAACATGCGCTCTATAGCAAACATCCAGCTGTAGCTGCTACCGGGTGCGGCTAAATCCAGGCTAGCACGTTGCTGCGCGTCCAGGCCCCAGCGGGCGCCGGCTTCGGTGAGCCACAACCGCAATTGCGGTAGCGCGGTAGGGTTGATGCCAAAGCGGCGCTGTATGGCCGGCACATCCAGTAAGTCGCACACTTCGGTTAAGCTAAAACGCTGCGCGGGTAAATCCAGCAGGTATTCCAGCGCCAGCATTAACGGCTGGCTGCCGCGCAGGCTCTGATCAGCCAGGCTATAGGGCAAATAGCGCGCATCGTCCGCTGCCAGGCGGCCAAACACGGCATGCACATGGCTTTGATACAGGCTGATATCCGGCGTCATGATAATTACGTCACGCGGCTTTAAGCTTGGGTCGGCGGCAAAGGCGGCGATCAGGTTGTCCTGTAAAATTTCGACTTCGCGCTGGCGGCTGTGCGCCAGATGAAAGCTAATGCTGTTGTCGCTGGCAGCCAATTGCCGCAATGGTTGCGGCGTCGGGTTTAGCTCAAGAATATCTTGTTGCAGCTGCGCCAGTAACGGCAAGGCAGCAACATCATCGACCGGCTCCGAAAATAAATCTATCCGGCCATTAAACCAGTGCTGATATTGCCCGCTTTGGTCAAACGCATCCAGCAGGCTAATGTAATCGCGGCCCTGCTTCCCCAAACTGGCCAGCAGCACCGGCGCATGTAAATACAATGCATCAGTATCCAGTACCGCCGGTAAACCGGGTTTACGGCCATGGCGCTTTTGCGCCGCACGCACCTCATCCTTGGCGGCGGTAATATCGCCCCAAAAATGCCGGCACGGGTTAAGCACCGTGAGCAGCACCTGACGCTGCGCCCCCAGCGCGGCCAGTAATTCTACTGTTTGCTGCGGCAAGGATGATACGCCAAACACCACGATGCGATCGGGCAGTAAATCTGGCCGCGCCAGTTTGCCCTGCTGCAACGCCGCCAGTGCCGTGGTATGCACATCGGCACGGCTGGAAAACGCCAGCTCACCCACTACATCGGCCAACTGGCTTTGCAGCAAACGCCACAGCGCCGGCTGCCACAGTTGATCATCTGGTACCTGCTGTTTTTTGCTGTTGGGTAAGGCATTACTGCCTGCGCGCCAGCTTTGCAGCCAGTCGGCACGGTACACCTGATATTGGTCGAACAAATCGGCTAAACGCAGCGCCAGCTGATAGCTTTTACGGCCATCGCTGTCATCCTTAAGGTAGCGTTGTAACGGCGCATACACAGCATCGGTTAAGTGCGGCAACAAGCCCAGCAAGCGCCAGCTAAGGTTTATTTTGTCGTACGGCAGGCTTTTCGGGATGCTATCGCCAAGCACCGCACGGTACAGCTGCCAGACAAACTGATTAGGCAGCTCAACATTTAAACCGGCGGCAATACCGGGGTGACCATTGGCGGTTTCGGCCAGTGCCATTTTCAGCCACTGCGCAATACCGTTACTTTGCACCAGAATTTGCTCAGTACCCAACACCGGCACCGGTTGCTTACTTAACCACTGCACTAACAACTCGCGCAGCGTTTCCAGCTGATTGGCGTGGATCACAACAAAACCGGGCTCTGGCATCAGATTTCTCATCAAAAACAAGATGCTGGCAGGTTAGCACAGCGACCCGGTTTTGAGAATCTGCAACCGGCCGCTGTGACACTGCTGTTTTGCATCCGTCGTCAGATAACACTAGTATTGGCCAATCAGGCTGGCCAGACAGCACAGCCACTGCGGAGAAAATATGGACTTTACAGCCAAGTCACGCAAAACACTGATGTTTATTTTAGTATTGGTTTGTGCCGGTTGCGCCGCTCTGGCCAGTATGGATTTAGACCAGCAATATGGTAAGGCAGCAGTAACCAATCGTGCCGGCACAGCCGTTGACAGCTTGCTGAACGATCATTACAGCCAGCATGTTAAACCGGTTATTGAGGCCCGCTGTGTGGTATGCCACGCCTGCTATGACTCGCCCTGCCAGCTGAATATGGCGTCGACTGACGGCATAACGCGCGGTGCACATAAAGAAAAGGTCTATGACGGCGCCCGTTTACTGGCGGCCACGCCAAACCGTATATTTCTCGATGCCAGCGACACACAGCAATGGCGTGAGCGCGGCTTTTTTCCGGTGTTAAATGAGCGCAGCCAGAGTGCAAAGGCTAATACGCAGGCCTCGGTACTGGCCAGAATGCTAACCCTAAAACAACAGCAGCCGCTGCCAGACAGCAGCCTGTTATCCGACGCTTTCGATTTTAGTTTGAACCGCGAGCAAAGCTGCCCAACAGTTGAAGAGTTTGAAAACTATGCCCAAAACCAGCCGTTGGCCGGCATGCCTTATGGTTTACCCGGCTTAACCGACAACGAGCACAACCTGCTACTGAACTGGTTAAAACAAGGTGCCAGCATGCCTGAAGCGGCGCCACTGCCCACAGCCGAGCAGGCCGCTGTGGCGAAACTGGAACAATGGCTTAATGCCGACAACCTGAAAATGCAACTCAGTGCCCGCTATATTTATGAGCACTTATTTACCTCACAGTTATATTTCAGCGCCCTGCATAAAGCAGATGCAACGCCACAGTTTTATCAGCTGCTGCGCTCAGCCACGCCGCCGGGTAAGCCAGTTGAGGTTATTGCCAGCCGCCGGCCGTTTGATGATCCGGGCGTAAAACGTGTGTATTACCGCTTGCAACCGGTGCGTTCTACCATTGTGAATAAAACCCATCAACCCTATGACATTAACGCTGATTTATTGGCCAAATGGCAGCAGTGGTTTGTTGATGCTGATTATCAGGTAAAAACCCTGCCGGGCTATGCGCCAGAAGTGGCCGCCAACCCGCTTACTGCTTTTTTGCAGCTGCCGGTAAATAGCCGCTATCGCTTTATGCTGGAGCGGGCCGAAAACACCATTATGGGCTACATAAAAGGGCCGGTATGCCGCGGCCAGGTGGCGCTTAATGTGATAAACGATCATTTTTGGGTGTATTTTGTCGCGCCCGAACTGGCCAGCGCTGCCGATGTTGAGGCCTTTTATTTATCGCAGCGCGATAACCTGCGCCTGCCAGCAGAAAAAGAAAGTACCACGCTGGCACTCAGCTGGGCCGGTTTTGCCAAGCGTCAGGGCAGTTATGTCCGGGCGCGCAGTGCTTTTCTTAACAGCGCCTTTAAAGACGGCCGTCACCTTACGCTAAATGGCATTTGGGATGGTGATGGCAACAACGATAACGCCAGCCTTACCGTGTTCCGCCATTTTGACAATGCTACGGTGGTAAAAGGCCTGCAGGGCCAAAACCCAAAAACCGCCTGGGTAATAGATTATGCGCTGCTGGAGCGTATTCACTACTTGTTGGTAGCCGGTTTTGATGTCTACGGCAATTATGGCCACCAACTGATGACACGGCTGTATATGGATTTTCTGCGCATGGAAGGCGAGTCTAATTTTCTGGCATTTTTACCCCCCGATATGCGCCGGCAAGAATTTAACAGCTGGTACCAAAAAGCCGGCGTTGAGCTAACCGCCTTTATTCGCGATGACATTAACTCGTTTGCCCAGCCCAGCGGACTTAGCTTTAGCAGCGATAACCCTAAAGCCGAATTGTATCAAATGCTCGGCCAGCATCTGGCCGCACGTCAGCCAAAGCGCTATCAGCTAAATAATGCCAAATTAGCGCGTAACAGCATGGCGCTGTTGCAACAATTGGCAAACATCAGCGGCAAAGCCGCTTCCATCCTGCCTGAGCTGACCATGCTGGTAATAGAGCCCGGCAACGGTGGAGAACCCCAGCCGTTTACCTTGATCCGCAACAGTGCACATTACAACGTGAACAGCCTGTTTGGCGAGGCGGATAACCGTAACCCGGCAGAGGATAATATGACGCTGGTGTATGGCTTGTTAGGCAGTTACCCAAACGCTTTTTGGCGGCTAAAAGAAACCGATTTAGCCAAATGGGTGGCACAGGTACAACAGCTGCAAACCGAACAGGACTACCGCAAACTGCTAGATAATATTGGAATAAGGCGCACTGCAGCCGATTTTTGGGCTTTTAGCGATAAGCTAAACCAACAATTTATGCGCCAGCACCCGGTTGACAGCGGCTGGTTAGACTACAACCGGCTGGAAAACAGGTAACAACAGTCGGGCCAACTACCGTATTACGTTGGCCCGAGCAACCGCGGCTTAGCGGTAAATAGGATATATCACTGACTGCCGATTCGTCTTGCAGCTGTTATCGGCAGTTCACAACGTGTTTGGATGCAGTAAGCACTTGTTAGACAGAAAAATCCGTATTTGTAGCAAATGCATATGCCATCCGTACCTATAAGTTGTTGTAAGTTTTAAAGATGCGATGTAGTGTTGCCTACATTAAATTTACAAAAGCGGAAAATGCGTTAAGGATGATGATGGCTCAGACCAATAATCCAACCATCAAATGCGGTACACATGGCACAGTAAACTCTGCTGTAGTTTGCTGTCATTTATTGCACAAAACAGAGGGTGTTTTGGGTTTTGTTGAAAACAGCTCCGAACCTGATGACTTACAAGCTTGGTGTGGTGCCTGTGAGGCGTTTTTCCTTAACGAAAGTGAAATGACTGAGGCGTTCAGAGCATTTAATAATTTCAGTCTTGTTTGCGAGTTTTGTTATGCAAAAATTAAACAGCAGCATTCAGAAAATCTCTAACACGTTGCCTAATTCCCCTGCAATAAGCGTCTCTGAAACAAAGCATTATGTGAATCCGAACACATGAGAAATATTCTAATAGTGGTTTTGGTGGTGCTTATTTCTGGCTGTACTAGCAGAGTAGCTATGTTGCAAACTGCCAATCCGAATTCGCCAGTGCACAGTTTCATTTTCGGTAGAAAGTTACTCGACTATGATCGGGTCGCTGCAATGAATTTTGAGGAACGCATGGCAAGCTACGAGGCTCAGCTAAATTTGATTCTACAAAAAGATCCAAATACAAAAAGTTGCTTCATAGTGCCAGGAACCATTAATTTTGGAGAGCCAGGATCTCAAGCAGAGGCGCAGGCTCAATGCACAAATTCAGTTAGATTCGAGATTCAGAAAGGGATTTACACACTTGATGGCGCTCCCTTTTATTCTTACACGCTACCAAATGAGTAGCATTAAAAAGAGTACACATAACGTGACAAAAGGGCGGAGTTAACAATCGCCACACTCTTTCAAGGTACTGAAAAGTATTGGATGAAAAAACGCGACTGTTGGTTGCTCACGTGTGCGGCAGGCATTCGCGTCAGGAAGCATTATGAATTCTAACTACAAACCTTTTTTTACTATTGCTATAGCCATTTTAACGGTGTGCGTTTCTTTTTTTGTGGCTTACCAAATATCAGGCTCCATACTCGGTAAATCCCGAATTATTTACCTTGCTGACTATGGCGGTTTGACAGTAGAGAGCATCAAAGCATTTGAGGTATGGCGATTTATAACTGCGCAATTTGTTCATGTTCATCAGAAGCATATGATTTATAACGTTTTATCTATACTGTTCTTAGGCATTCTGCTGGAACGTAAAATTGGATTCAGATATACGCTATCCATTTGGCTATTTGCGGGAGCTATGGGAACGCTAATTACCACACAATTTGGATCGCCGCCGTGGAATACAGGTACAGGTGCATCGCAAGCCGCATTAGGTTTTGCGGGTTTTGCGCTGGTTTTTTATGCGGTTAAGTTTAGGCGGGAATACCTACTGTTAGCTGCTATCCTTTTTGCTGTTTTGCCTGCACTGTATTTAGATATTAAAACCGCTGGATATCCTAAACCCGGGCATGCATTAAGTTTCATTATTGGCTCCTTTATAGCTGTTTGGTATCTATATAAATCGGGACAGCAAGAAGCTGGAACGAAGAGTTAACGAAGCTAGTTGGTGGCTAGCAATACCGGGTAAAGGGGGCTTAGCACCAATAGCCAGCCGTTACCAATAAATGCTAAAGTCGCGCCACTGAGAATGACTGCCACTGGCAGCAGTAATAGCGGGGATAATAGCATGGACAAAATTTACCATATTGGTACTGTCGGTCAGCCGTGGGGCGAGGCTGAAAAAGCACAGTGGCTTAGCGAACAACAGCTTAAGCGCAGCTTTTTTGCTGACGTATTACCGGCAATAGAGGCGCTGAAAACTGAGTTTGATGTTGAGCAATACGGCGAGCTGAATTATGGCGAGGTATGCGGTAAAACCTACCCGCTGCTGGCGGTAAAAAGCCGCGACTGGCAAACTGAAAAGCCCACTATTTTAGTGACCGGCGGCGTGCACGGCTACGAAACCAGTGGTGTGCATGGCGCGCTGCGGTTTTTACAAACTAAAGCAAAAGCCTACAGCGATAAAGTGAATGTGTTGGTGCTGCCGTGCATTAGCCCCTGGGGTTATGAAACCATCAACCGCTGGAACCCATTAGCGATAGACCCCAACCGCAGCTTTGGCCCCAACGGCACCGCAACCGAAGCCCAACAAGTACGACAGTATCTGCAAGCTTTGCAGTTAAACTTCGCCCTGCACATTGACCTGCATGAAACCACCGACTCCGACAACAGCGAGTTTCGCCCGGCCAAAGCAGCACAAGATGGCACGGTGAACAAAAACTGGAATATCCCAGATGGCTACTACACCGTTGATGATGCCGAACACCCCTGCCCAGCGCTGCAAAAAGCCATTATCGACAGCGTGGCCAACATCACTCATATTGCCGAGCCGGACGAAAACGGTAAGTTAATTGGCGAGCCGATGCAGCAAAGTGGCGTAATTAACTACGCCAAAGCCAAACTCGGTTTATGCGGGAGCGTGACCGATGCGCCACTGGTGAGCACCACCGAAGTATACCCGGACAGCCCCAGTGCCACGCCAGAGCAGTGTATTCAGGCACAAGTGGCTGCTGTAGTGGGTGCGCTGGATTATTTATTGGCTAATAAATGATTTAAGACGGATTTAACGACACCGCAAAATGCTTTTACCACAAAACCTTTTGTGCTCTCCGCAGCAACTCGCCTCCACTGTCGCACCGCCTCAGACACTCTGTGGCTGTGCGCAAAAGGGCTCTGGTCGCATCTTGCTAAGACTGGTTACGTCAAGCTACACAAAACAAGACCACTAAAGGTCGCAACCCTGTTAGCGCAACCGCAGAGTGTCTGACTGAGCGCGCCATCGGCGAAGGAGTTGCTGCGGTGAGCAAATCAGGGTTACGACCTTTGGCTTGCTCTAACAGGCCTCACGCGCTGGAATTCGCTCCAACACTGCCAACAACAGTTCCCAGTATTGCCCTACGGTTTTAATGTTAACCATCTCATCCGGCCCATGCGGGAAGCGGATGGTGGGACCAATCGACACCATGTCCATCTCCGGATACGGCTTTTTAAACAGGCCGCACTCTAAGCCAGCGTGAATAACCATAATTACCGGTTCTTTATGATAAATGTCCTGATAGGTTTGGTTTACTATCGCCATTACCGGCGAGTCAGGGTTTGGCTTCCAGCCAGGGTAAGCGCCGCTGAACTTTACCTCTGCGCCGGCTAATTGCGCCAGTGAGCTAAGCATGCTTTCTACTTGCTCACGGCCGCTGTCGATTAACGAGCGGATTAAGCACAACACCTGAATACTATTGTCCTTAGTGGTAATAACGCCCATATTTAATGATGTTTCGGTGACACCTTCAACTTCATCGCTCATACGCATTACGCCATTGGGGCATACGTTTAGCAGGTTGATTAGCGTGCTTTGTACATCGCCAGTAAGCACCTGTTCAGGCGTTGTGGTAGCGGTAAGGCTAAGTTTTAACGCGGGTTCTACGGCGGCTAATTCTTGCTTTAACAGCGCTTCAAAATCCGCAACCTGTTGCTGTAACTGGCTGTGTTTTTCTGCCGCTACCGTTAAGCTAACGCTGGCTTCACGCGGAATGGCATTGCGTAAAGAGCCGCCATTAAACGCACTTATGGCTAAACCGAGCTGTGCAGCGTTGTTGGCTAAAAACCGTGCCAGTATTTTATTGGCGTTGCCGCGGCCTAAATGAATATTCACACCGGAATGGCCGCCTTTTAACCCAGTTAAGCTTAGGTTGAAAGCTTTAACACTTGTCGATACGGCCTGCCACTTTGCTGCCACAGTAAACTCGGCATCGACGCCACCGGCGCAACCCATGTAAATTTCGCCTTCCTGCTCTGAGTCGGTGTTGATCAGAATTTCGGCCTGCAGCATACCAGGCTCAACGCCAAAAGCGCCGGTCATACCCGCTTCTTCATCAATGGTGAGCAACACTTCCAGTGGGCCGTGTTTAATATCACTGCTGCCTAAAATAGCTAGCGCCGACGCCATACCAATACCGTTATCAGCGCCCAAGGTAGTACCGTTGGCCGTCACCCAGTCGCCGTCGACATAGGCTTCAATTGCATCTTTAGTGAAATCATGCACTTTGTCAGAGTTTTTCTGTGGCACCATATCCAGGTGCGCCTGAATAACCACGGTTTTGCGGTTTTCAAAGCCGTTGGTGGCCGGCTTTTTGATGATTAGATTGCCGACCTTGTCTTCCCGCACGCTTAACCCCTGGTCACGTGCCCAGGCTTGAATATGTTGGCTTAATGCTTGTTCGTGTTTGGATGGGTGCGGAATGGCACAAATTTGCGCGAACCATTGCCATAACGGCTGCGGATATAAACTGGCTAATGCTGTCTCGGTAACTGCTGGCACGACAAGCTCCTGTAACGATGATAAACGACCCCAAATGGAGTTGCTAGTTTATCATAGCGTCAGCGCGTTATCACTGCGGCCTAACCGGGGATATTGTCAGCATAAGTTGTCAGAGTAGCGAGATCACTAGTAGCGGTTAAGCTGCCGTTAGCTAACAAATCATCAATTCGGTTTTCTGCAGACAAGGTAGCTACCGGCACGGTGGCCTGCAGTAACAAATAGCCATTGCGGCCACTCTGTTTTACCCGATACAACGCCTGATCAGCCAGTTTAAGGCTTTGCTGCCAATCCCAGTTTACCGGCTTTGCCACAGCGCCTATCGAACAGGTAAGCGGTTTAGCAATTCCCAGAGTTTCAGTCCAAGGGTACTGCCGAATCGCTTGCTGTATCCGCTCTAGTGCCAGCACAGCATCATCGGCCGCTTCCAAAATAAGTAAGAATTCTTCACCGCCCCAGCGAATAAGATGATCCGAACCTCGACTATTTTGTCGCAATATATCGGCAATAGCGATTAACACCTCATCACCGACATGATGGCCTTGACTGTCATTGATTTGCTTAAAATGGTCTAAGTCTAAAACAGCCCAAATTAATGGTGTACTGTGGCGCTGAGCCCGTGACTGAATGGCGTGGATGTTCGTATCCAGATAATGCCGGTTATACAAGCCCGTTAGCGCATCTTGCATACTCATTTGTTGCAACTTTTCATTGGCCTGGTGCAATTCGTAAGTTCGTTCAGCTACCAAGGATGCCAGTTGCCGCCGTGAACGCGCCAGCGCTAGTAAGCGCCAGTGGTATAGGCCCCATAGCAACACAGCCAACAGCAGTAACAACGCTACGCGGGCAAAAGACGTTTCGTGCCAGTGAGGTTGTAGCTCTATCGCCGTTTCAACTGTTTCACTCCAACGATAATCACCAGCCACCCGCACTTGTAATAAAAAGCGGTAGTGCCCCGGTGGTAAATTGGTGTAAAACGCGTCTCGCCTGCTTCCCGCATCTATCCAATTACTGTCATAGCCGCGCAACTGGTAACGTAGCTGCAGCGAAGAAGCCTGCACATAATACGGCGCAGTAAAACTAACCTGCCAGTCGCGTTGCTCAGGCGGCAAGCTCAGCTTTTCGCCATAATATTTTTCATTGCCAGCAGACAATGCGTTAATGACTGGCTGCGGTACATGGTTATACTGGATAAGTTGTTGTAGCGGCAGTGACACCACTCCGTTTAAAGTGGGAAACCACAGCCGCCCCTGATGCACAGTGCCCTTGCTACTGCCGGCACCATTACAGCAACGATGCGAGTCTGTTTCAGCCTCTGGCCGGCGGTCATCAACCAACATGTATAGTTTATCTACTTTGCCTTGCAGCAAGGCTGAGTAGTCCATACGGTAAAAGCCCTCGAAATTACTGATAACCAGCTGATTTTCTATTTTTTCAACATGGATCACACCATTGCCTGGCAAACCACGCTGTTGATTAAACCATTGCCAATTTCCCGGGCTGCCGAATAAAAACCCCTGGTCGAAGCTACCAATTAGTAAATTACCATCATCAAACTGTTTGATCATACTAATAAAACTACCGGCCAGCGGGATATCTGTTACCGGATGAAAACCGTTGTCATCACGCACAAAGAGGCCATTTTCGGTACCAACCCAAAGCCGATTTTGGCTATCTGGTAGCACTATGCGCACTTTTACCTTGGTCAATGCTTCAGGCAGCTTGTGTTGTAACAGTTCATCGTGCTGCAGGTAGTACAAGCCGCCATTGGTGCCAACCCAGAGCGTGTCGTCTTCCCGAGCCAGGGTAGTTACCAGCAAATGAGCAATCTGGTCAAAATTGCGCCGCCACCCCAGGGTATTGGCATCAAGTAAACTTAAGCCTGCACGGGTACCAACCCAGAGCTGATCGTCATCAAGTAAAAAACTATAGACAAAAGGATTGGGTAAATACTGATTCGCCATCAATGGCTGAAACTGGCCATGCTGTAGCAACGACATACCAGCACTGGTGCCCACCAACAAATGTTGCTGCCATGGCATGACAGCCCAAACGTAAGGATCTGGTATGCCCTCGGCTACGCTAAAACGTTGAGTGGGCGGCTTACGCAACCGTTTAAGCCCATGTGACCGGCTGCCAAACCACAAATTCTGATGCTTGTCCTGCAGCATACTTTCGACCCAGACAAAATCCTGATGCTTACCCTTAACAACATCAGCTCGTTCCACCACACCTTGGCGCATTTTATAAACATGACTGTACGTAGTGACCCAAAGCCTTTGTTGCTGGTCGAGATAAAGCAACTCAATGCGCCTATCGTCATTTGCACCAGGCAAGGTAACCGCTTGCCACACTCCAGCTTGCCAGCGGTACAGACCAAAAGTTGTGCCCAGATACAACTGACCATCTTGTATCGCAATCTCGCTAATTTGCACCCCAGCTATCGTCTGTGGAGCGGCGTGCCACTGATACTGACCATTTATCAGGCTGGCAAAACCATCCTGACCACCAACATATAAGTTGTCGTTATGTTGATACAGCTGAAATACCGGGCCTTGATGCACCGTTACGGCCTGCATTTTATCCTGCTGCCACTGCCACAAATGATTGCCGCCAATATAGATACTGCCATCCGATAACTCGGCAAATCCACTTACGGCGCCCTGCAGCGGCTGCGCCAGGTCCAGCCGACTGAACGTGCCGTGCTGATAGCGCATCAGACCGTTTACACTGCCAATCCACAACCCGCCCTGCACATCGAAATGCAACGCGGTAATTAAGTTCGACGACATCTGGGGGGTATTAGAGGTATTAAACACGTCAAACTGCACGCCATCAAATCGAGCCAGGCCACTTTGCGTGCCTAACCAAAGAAAGCCGTCAGCATCCTGCTCTATGGCGGTAACTGAAATTTGCGGCAAGCCAGCATCAACCGACCATACCCGGTACAGGTAATCGTCTTGTGTTAGCACCATAGATTGCACGTTAAGTGCAATAACGCAGCCAAGCACTAGTTTGACAAAAAACGCACAAAACCAACGCAAAATGCCGATACCTTTCGCAGAGTATAAGTAAACATAATGTTTACTCTACTATAGCTTGTTTTAGCGTTAGCGTTGAAACCAGACGAAAGGCATTTTTAGCTACCTGAGCGGT
The DNA here is from genome assembly GCF_016918075.2 of Rheinheimera maricola. GTDB lineage: Bacteria > Pseudomonadota > Gammaproteobacteria > Enterobacterales > Alteromonadaceae > Alishewanella > Alishewanella maricola_A. Next base: position 551,174 of record NZ_JAERPS020000002.1, read on the forward strand.
CAGCTTGCGGCTATGGTCTTACCAGTGTAAGCTCGATGACATCCTTATTATCGGAACCTGACGATGGCCAACTCACTGCGAAAAGCCAACTGGGGCTTATCATATTTTGCCTGGCGCTACATACCCTTGATTGGTTTTTGTTCGCCTAAGATTATTCGCATGGATAGCGATACACTTGAAGTAACCATGCCGCATAGCTGGCGTACAAAAAACCATTTAGGCAGTATTTATTTTGGCGCACTGGCGATTGGCGCTGATTTAGCCGGCGCTTTTTTAGTGTTTAGTAAAGCCAAGGCCCGTGGTGTTAATGCTAATTTTGCTTTTAAAGATGTGCAGGGTCAGTTTCTAAAACGGCCAGAAGCAACAGTACATTTCACCAGCCACGACGGCGCTATTATTGATGCCATGATTGATGAATCATTGGCCACCGGTGAGCGCATTAACAAGCCGGTGTCAGTAGTGGTTACCTGCCCGACGATCAATGGCGATGAACCCATGGCCACTTTTACGCTAACGTTGTCGGTTAAAGCAAAAGCAAAGAAATAAACAGGTTTGCAGCGACAGCCAACAGCGTCTAAAATCCGATTTCTTTCATTTTCAGGCGTTAACCTTATGCAACACTTAGCCGGTAATCTATTCATCGTGTCTGCGCCAAGCGGCGCCGGTAAGTCAAGCCTTATCCAGGCGCTGTTGCAACGCCACACCGATATGCAGGTGAGTGTATCGCACACTACCCGCGCACCAAGACCGGGAGAGCAAAATGGCGTGCACTACCACTTTATAAGCGTTGATGAATTTAAAGCCTTAATTACCCAAGACGAATTTTTCGAATGGGCTGAAGTTTTTGGCAACTATTATGGCACCTCAAAAAGCACAATTCGCGATAGCTTAAGCCGCGGCATCGACGTATTTCTAGATATAGACTGGCAGGGTGCCCGCCAGATTAAACTGCAGGAAAGCTCGGCTAACGGCATATTTATTCTGCCACCGAGCTTAACTGAACTGGAGCAAAGGCTAAACAAACGCGGCCAGGACAGTAGCGAGGTTATAGCAAAACGTATGGCGCAGGCGCACAGCGAAATGAGCCATGCAAATGAATACGAGTATCTGATAATTAACGATAACTTTGCTACAGCACTGGAGGAATTCGAGCGGATTGTGTTGGCACAGCGCAACAGCTTTGGCAGCCAGGCCAGCAAACATAACAGCCTGCTGACGCAACTGTTGGCGAATACGGCAAATTAGCGTAAACTATGCGGTCTTGTGAATACCCGCACATTCGGAGCAATAGATGGCACGCGTAACTGTTCAAGATGCAGTAGATAAAATTGGTAACCGTTTTGATTTAATTCTGGTGGCTGCACGCCGTGCCCGTCAGTTAGCAGTAGAAGGCAAAGAGCCGATGGTTGATGTCGAAAACGATAAACCAACCGTGGTAGCGCTGCGTGAAATTGAAAAAGGTTTTATCACTAATTCCGTTCTGGATGAGCAGGAACGTCGTGATCAAATACAACAAGAAGCATCAGAAATGGCTGCAGTAGCTGCCATTATCGGTTCAGATCACTAAAAACCCCCCTTCTGTGTAGGCCAGCGGCGTTTTAGCCGTTGGCAACGCTAATAAATAAACGTATATTCATAATAAATCCCGCGCTTAACGGCGTGTTTTGTTTGCTGTCGCAGTTTGGGAGCACAGGTGTATTTATTTGAAGGTCTGAAAAACCAGATTAGTGCGTATTTGCCGCCAGAGCAGGTTGCCCTTGTGCAACAGGCTTATGTAGTGGCAAGAGACGCGCACGCGCCACAAACCCGCTCCAGTGGCGAGCCTTACATTACCCACCCGGTAGCCGTTAGCAGTATTCTGGCAGATATGCACATGGACCATGAAACGCTAATGGCCGCGTTGCTGCATGATGTAATCGAAGATACGCCTGTAAGCAAAGAAGAGCTTGCCAACAAATTTGGCCAAACCGTAGCCGAGTTGGTACAGGGTGTCAGCAAACTCGATAAGGTAAAGTTCAAAGACTATCACGAGTTTGAAGTTACCAACCTGCAAAAAATGTTTATGGCAATGACGCAGGATATCCGCGTTATCTTAATTAAGCTGGCCGACCGCACCCACAATATGCGCACCCTAGGCGCGCTGCGCCCCGAAAAACGCCGCCGTATTGCTAAAGAAACGCTAGAGCTGTATGCCCCCATCGCCAACCGTCTCGGCATTCACAATATTAAAAATGAACTGGAAGATTGGGGGTTTCAGGCACTGTATCCGATGCGCTATCGGGCACTGTCTACAGCAGTAAAGCAAGCGCGCGGTAACCGTCGTGAGTTACTGGAGAAAATCCAGTATGAAATTCTGGCCCGCTTGGATCAAGCCGGCATTAATGCCGATGTCAGCGGCCGCGAGAAACACCTGTACAGCATCTATCGTAAGATGAAAAACAAAGAGCTGATGTTCAACGATGTGATGGATATTTACGCCTTTCGCGTCGTGGTAGACAGCGTAGATCATTGTTACCGAACGCTGGGCGCAGTACATAACTTGTATAAGCCTATTGAAATTCGTTTTAAAGACTATATCGCCATCCCAAAGCAAAACGGTTATCAATCATTGCACACCTCGCTGATTGGCCCGCATGGTATTCCGGTAGAAATACAAATGCGTACCCGCGAAATGGACGAAATGGCCGACAAAGGTATTGCTGCGCACTGGTTATACAAAGCCAATGGCCAACACCAGGATACCACGGCTCAAATTCGCGCCCGCCGTTGGATGCAAAGCTTGTTGGAATTACAACAAAATGCCGGCAACAGTGCCGAGTTTGTTGAAAATGTGAAATCTGAGCTGTACCCGGATGAGCTATATGTGTTCTCACCAAAAGGTAAAATAGTTGAACTGCCCATCGGTGCCACTGCAGTTGATTTTGCCTATGCCGTACATACTGACATTGGCAATCGTTGTGTTGGTGCCAAGGTCGATAGACGCCCCTATCCGCTTAATAAGCCACTGGAAACCGGCCAGACAGTAGAAATTGTTACTAGCCCGGGCGGCAAACCAAACGCCAACTGGTTAAACTACGTCGTCACTAGTCGCGCTATTCTAGGTATACGTAACTATCTGAAAAAACAACAACAAAATGAATCTATCAGTTTAGGCCGCCGCTTGTTAAGCTCGGCCTTAGGCGAGGTAAAACTAGAAGACATCGCGCCAGAACGTATTGAGCAGGTGTTGCAAAACACCAAGCAAAAATCATTAGACGAGTTGTGCAGTGAAATAGGCTTAGGTAATCAGCTGGCTATTGCGGTGGCACGGCGCCTGCTGGGCGAATTTGAATCTGATGAGTCCAGCAGCAAAGAAAATACTGACCCTATGGTAAAAAGCAAAGCCTTTATTATTGGCTCAGAGGGTATGCTACTGACGTTTGCCAAATGCTGCCGGCCAATACCGGGCGATGATATCGTCGCCAACGCTACACCAGGCAAAGGCCTGAATGTACACCGTGCCGATTGCCGCAACATTAAAGGCTGGGATAAAGAACCGGGTAAGTTTTTTCCGGTGCGCTGGGATAAAACCGGTGACAAACAGTTCCTCTGTGATATCCGCGTGTTTATTGTTAACCGTCAAGGTGTGCTGGCAAAACTCACCACGCTTATCGCCGCACAGGACTCAAACATTCAGGACTTAGCCACTGACGACAGAGATACCGGTGAATATGTAATTAAAATTACCCTGTCGGTACACGACAGAGTGCATTTGGCCAATGTAATGCGCAAAATACGCGTCATGCCAGATGTACAAAAAGTATACAGAAGGAAATAAACAACATGTCTAAAGTTATTATTCGTACTAATGATGCGCCTGCGGCTATTGGTACTTACAGCCAGGCTGTAAAAATTGGCACTACGGTGTACTTATCAGGCCAAATTCCACTGCTGCCTGCCACTATGCAACTGGTATCAGACAACTTCGCTGAACAAACCCATCAGGTGTTTAAAAACCTGGCCGCAGTATGTGATGCAGCCGGTGGTAGCTTAAATAATATGGTGAAAGTGAATATTTATCTCACCGATTTGGGCCAGTTTGCTACAGTTAATGAAATAATGAGCCAATACTTTGCTGAACCTTATCCAGCGCGTGCAGCAGTACAAGTATCGGCACTGCCTCGCGCTAGCCAGATAGAAATCGACGGCGTAATGGAAGTGCCATCAACTCACTGAGGTAGCCATGGGCATTCACCGGCTGATACCAAGCTTACTTGCGGGCAGCATGCTCGTTAGTGTGGCTGCGAAAGCCGAAGAGCCGGTGGCACAGTCTGAAGCAAAACAAGTTGAACTAACCTGGTGTCTTGATCACTTCTCACGTTTTCATCATTACGAAGATGTCGCAGAGCCCTATGGCCCGTCGGTAGACATCATGCGCGAACTGGCAAAACGCGCGGGTTTTGTATTGCGCTTCACGCCAAGAACACCGGTTAGCCGCTGTTTCAAGCTGATGGCAGAAGGCAAAGTCGACCTGATGTCTAATTTAAAGGTAAGTGCTGAGCGGGAAACCTTTATGTTCTTGCTGCCATATGAAACAACTGTTGCCGAGAGTGTGTTTTTACTTCGTAAAGACAGCCGCCCGCTAACCCACTACCATCAGCTAAAAAATTTAACCATAGCCAGTATTCGCGGCTACTTGTATAGCCAAACCACTATGCAATTTTTACAGCAAAACCGTTTACACGTAGCAGAAATGGACTCTATCGAAGCTGGATTAGAAATGCTGTTTCGTGGCCGGGTTGATGCATTGATATCGCCAACTGTCAGTACCTCAGAGGCAATTTTTGCTGCCAGTAGCTACCAGGATAGTTTTCGCATTGCTGACTTGGAGATGGGCGGAGACAACACTGAGTATATCAATATCGGCGTGTCACGTTTTACCCCGCATATCGCACTATTGCCCGCTATTGAGCGCCATTTGCAGGCCATGCAACAAGACGGCACCATTAAGCGTTTATACACAGACGTAGTAATAAGCCCCAAAGTAAACCTGCTCAAAGGCCTGTCGCAATGAAGGTCTGGTTGGTGCTCAGTTGCTTGTTGCTGTTATCAGCACCACTGCAGGCAGAAGAGCAACCCGTTTTGCAATGGTGTCTGGATAACTATCCGAACAGACATAATTATCCGCCACAAGGCGAACCATACGGCCCGACAGTTGACTTGATGCGCGAATTGGCACGTCGTAGCGGTTTTGTATTAACATTCAGTCCAAATACACCATTTGCCCGCTGCTTGAAGTTAATGCATGATGGCAGCACTGATCTGATGATACGGTTAAATTACAGTGACGAGCGCAATAGCTATATGCACCTTATTCCTTACGTCCAGGCGGCGCGGGCAGAGTATTTGTACCTGCTTGAACAGCACAAAGATATCCGCAATATGGCACAGCTCAGGGGTTTAACTATCGGCGTGATACGCGGTTATATTTACAATGCAGAACTACCTAATCTACTGATCCAAAACAGTAAAAACGTGGTAGAAATAGACACTGAAGACTCAGCCATGACCATGCTGCTGTACCAGCGGGTTGATGCGGTAATCGCGCCAATGCAAACCACAGAACATGTGATAAACAGCAACCCAAAATTTAAAGACTCGATTAAAATTGCCAGCCTGATATTTCCGTTCCAGCACAATATGTATGTGCATATCGGCTTGTCGCGTAAAAGCCGCCACGCCGCGTTGTTGCCACAAATACAAGACGCGATTAACAGCATGGAGCAAGACGGCTTGATACAGCACTATTATCAACAGGACGCTGCCGTTAACTCAGCTGACAGTAAAGCTAATGACCAGTCAGCATCAGCAGGAAATACGTTAAAGGATGGCGGTGACTAGTTCTTTACAACATATTCCGGTTTCTGCCATTAAAGGTGTTGGGGCGAAAGTAGCTGAAAGGCTCGATAAACTCGGCATTTTCAGTATGCAGGACATCTTATTTCATCTACCGCTGCGCTACGAAGATCGCACCCGAATTTATGCTATTGCAGATCTGATGCCGTTGATGCATGGCACTGTACTGGGCGAAGTGCTTAGCAGTGAAATCCAAATGGGCAAACGGCGCAGCTGGCTGGTAAAAATAAAAGACGGTAGCGGCTATTTAACCCTGCGGTTTTTCCATTTTAGCGCCGCGCAGAAAAACGCTGTCACGCCAGGAGTATTATTACGTTGCTTTGGTGAAGCTAAGCGCGGCCCACGCGGCCTGGAAATGCTGCACCCGGAATACCGCATACACAACGACGAACTGCTAACTGAGGTTAGCGAAACCTTAACGCCAATTTACCCCACCACTGAAGGCCTGCGTCAGGCCACCTGGCGCAATCTAACCGATGCCGCCTTGCTGTATTTGCAACGTAGTCAGCCAGATGAATATTTAACGGCTGAAATACTGCACCAAGCCTGGTCACTAACAGAAGCATTAACCTATATTCACAGGCCGCCCCCGGATGCCAGCTTGCAACTGCTGGAACTAGGCAAGCACCCGGCACAGCAACGGCTGATTATAGAAGAGCTGGTAGCGCAGCAACTTAGCATGTACAAATTGCGCAGCCAAAGCCAGCAGCAACAGGCTGTCGCACTGCAGACTAATGCGGCGCTTGAGCAACGTTTTCTGGCCGCGCTACCGTTTTCACCTACACAAGCCCAGCAACGGGTAACCGCTGAAATTCGCCATGATTTACGCCAAACCCTGCCAATGCTGCGTTTAGTACAAGGCGATGTCGGCTCGGGTAAAACCCTGGTCGCTGCGCTTGCTGCGCTTACTGCTATAAGCTGCGGCTATCAGGTGGCATTAATGGCGCCGACAGAATTATTGGCCGAGCAACACGCCGCTAACTTTGCCCGCTGGTTTACGCCATTGGATATCAGCGTGGCCTGGCTTGGCGGTAAAACCAAAGGTAAAGCCCGGCAAAATGCGCTGGTAGCGATCGCTGATGGCAATGCACAAATGATTATCGGCACCCATGCCTTATTTCAGCAACAAGTTGAATTTAAAGCCTTAACGTTAATTATTATCGACGAACAACATCGCTTTGGCGTACATCAACGTTTAGCGCTACGCGAAAAAGGTGGCATCGCAGGTAAGTATCCGCACCAGTTGGTGATGACTGCCACGCCGATACCGCGCACCCTGGCCATGACCGCCTACGCTGATTTAGATACGTCAATCATCGACGAGCTGCCGCCCGGCCGCACGCCAGTCACTACCGTGGCGATACCCGATACGCGACGTGACGATATTATCGAGCGGGTGCGCAGTGCGGTAACAGCCGAGCAGCGCCAGGCTTATTGGGTCTGTACCTTAATAGAAGAATCCGAAACCCTGCAATGCCAGGCCGCAGAAGATACCATGCTAAACTTGCAACAAGCCCTGCCCGACTTACGTATTGGGCTAGTGCATGGCCGGTTAAAAACGGCAGAAAAACAAGCAGTAATGGCGCAGTTTAGCGCTGCCGAGTTGGACCTACTGGTCGCTACCACGGTAATTGAAGTCGGCGTGGATGTGCCCAATTCCAGTTTAATGATTATTGAAAACCCTGAGCGGCTTGGCTTAGCACAGCTGCACCAGCTGCGCGGTCGCGTCGGACGCGGTAGTGCTGCCTCGCACTGTGTACTACTTTACCATGCCCCGCTGTCGAAAACCGCCCAGGCACGGCTTGGCGTGTTGCGCGATTCAAACGACGGCTTTGTTATTGCCCAGCGCGATTTGGAAATACGCGGCCCAGGCGAATTGCTCGGCACCCGGCAAACCGGTGTGCTGCAGTTTAAAATTGCTGATTTAAGCCGCGACGCTGACCTGCTGCCACAAGCCCAGCAAATTGCCACCGCGCTGTGGCAGCAAAACAAAAGCGCCAGCGAGCAGTTAATTAAACGCTGGCTGGCGAATAAAGAAATTTACGGTAACGCTTAACGCGCTGAGTCAGAACTGATAGCCAATTTCTAAGCTGACAGCAGCTTTAGTCTTTTCTTCACCCCAACCAGTGCCGTCGTCGCGCCGCACGCCGGCCGATAGCCCCCAACGCATTCCTGAATTGGCAAAACCTGCAGGATAATACTGGTAGGTGCCGAGTAAAAAGCCCTTGTTTGCTGTTATCGCCTCTACCCCGGTTGCCAAACCTATACTGTGCTTACGGGCGTCATCGATGCTGCGCTGCACCCCCACAGCCAAACCTAAGGCACCTGCTGCAGCGGTAAATTTAATGTCGTCTTGTCGCCATTGGTATTGCGCGCCTACTACGCCACCCGAGGTATAACCATGGCCTACAGACCAGCTACTTTCAGCAGTAGCAGTAAAGGTTACAAGCATGCCCGCTGCCAATAGCAGCATTTTATTTATTTTTACGAACTTCTTCATAACACCCTGTCTATTATATTACTTAAAGTGCTACACAATAATTCGTACCCAAAAAAATGCAAATGTTTTATCGCTTTAAGCTATTAATGGCGACTGTCTAATCTACAACGCCTGCAGTACACTGGTTTTAGTTGATTTGTCCGGAGTAATTTATGTCAGTGCTTAGCCCTTATCAGTTACGTCAGCAGTGTCGCAGTGGCGCTTTTAGTGGCAATACCTCGGGGTTTGCACCGGGCTTTGTGCAGGCCAATATGGTGATATTACCCAAACAATACGCCGCCGATTTTCTGCAGTTTTGCCACTTTAACCCCAAGCCCTGCCCGTTGCTGGGTATGGCTGCAACACCTGGCGCCTTTACTATGCCGTCGTTAGCCAAAGATCTGGATATACGCAGCGATTTACCCAAATACCGTGTATTTCAAGACGGCCAACTGATGGCTGAGCCTACTGATGTGCGTGATATTTGGCGTGGTGATTTGGTCACCTTTTTAATCGGCTGCTCGTTCTCCTTTGAAGAGTCTTTGTTGGCCGACGGCCTGGAAATCCGTAATATCAGCGAAAAGGTTAATGTGCCGATGTACCGCACTAATATCGCCTGCACGCCAGCGGGGGTATTTCATGGCGCTATGGTGGTGAGTATGCGGCCGATGAAACCCGCAGACGCCATCCGCGCTATTCAGATTTGCTCGCGTTTTGTGCAGGTGCACGGCGCGCCGGTGCATTTTGGCGATCCGGCCGCGATTGGCATTAATGATATCAACAAACCGGATTTCGGTGATGCGGTAAGTATAAAACCGGGCGAAGTACCGGTGTTCTGGGCCTGCGGTGTGACACCTCAGGTTGCAATAGCCAATGCGAAAGTAGATTTTTGCATAACCCACAGCCCGGGCCATATGCTGGTAACTGATTTAGCTAACAGCAAGTTGTCGGTGCTATAAACAGCATGATTGAAAAAATTCACCTGAGTATTTTGCGCGAGATAGACCGCCAGGGCTCGCTCACTGCAGCCGCAAGCCGCTTAAACCTGACGCAGTCTGCACTTAGCCACAGCATTAAAAAATTGGAGCTACAAACCGGCACCAGTCTGTGGTTAAAAGACGGCCGGCAAATCCGACTGACCGAAGCCGGCAGTTACCTGCTAGAGCAAGCCAACCGACTGCTGCCGCAGTTTGACCGCATCGATGACACCCTACGCCAGTTTGCCAATAACGAAATAGGCAGCCTGCGGGTAGGAATGGAATGCCACCCTTGTTATCAGTGGCTGCTAAAGGTAGTGCAACCGTTTTTAGCGCAATCGCCCGGGGTAGATATCGACGTAAAACAACGCTTTCAGTTTGGCGGCATGGCGGCGCTGTTTAATTACGATATTGATTTACTAATAACGCCAGACCCGATCCAAAAAGAGCGTATGGTGTTTGAGCCGGTGTTTCCGTATGAACTGGTGCTGGTGGTGAGCCAACACTGCAAACTCAATGGCTTAACAGAGGTGACACCGGCGCAGCTTACCGACCAGGTACTGTTAACTTACCCGGTAGAAACCGCCCGGCTGGATATTTTTCAGCAGTTTTTATTACCGGCGCAGTGCATGCCCAAACTACATAAAACACTGGAAGCCACCGACATTATACTGCAAATGGTGGCGGCCAACCGCGGCGTGACGGCAATGCCTAAATGGCTGGCGTTGGAATATGCGAACAGCCTGCCAATAGACATTATTCGCCTTGGCGATAGCGGTATTCATAAACATATTTATGTCGGTTACCGTAAGCAGGAAAAGCTGAACAATCATATTCAAAGTTTTATTGCGCTGGCTAAAAATAGCGGCACTGCACTGCGCTGACGCAGCAGTATTGCTATGGGCAAAACCGGGCAAAATCATCCCGGCCCGGTTTTGCCCTGTTGTTTGATTGGCTTCAAGTCCCGCCGTGGTTAAGTTGAATTCAGCCCTCACCCATCGTCGCTAGCGATGCGGCTAAACGGGCGTGAACTTATCGACCTAACCGAAGGACATTGATATGAAAAAGCTTATTTTATCCACGCTGGCTGCTAGTGCGTTATTATCTTTATCGGTGCAAGCGGTGCCCTGGTGCCATCGCGGCACTATTGTGCAGATAGCTGATGTCAACTGGAGCGAAGCGCAGATCCTGGCAAACTTCTTTGGCGCGGTGCCAGGTAGCGTGCTGGATGCTGAAGTGTATAAAACTTCGCATGCGACCAACAATTATGCGTCAACTTTTGCTGGCGGTGGCGGTGGTTTTGGCGGCTACTCAGTACCAGGCTCGGGCACTGTGCGGGTAACGCACTATGCGCCTTATACGCTGACCAATATGGTGGGGCCCGGGTATTACTTCACCAGTCAGGGCGTGAAATTTAAGCTACACAAATGTTACACCATTCCCCCTATGGTAGAGGTGCGTGAGCTGGAAATGGTTGAATCGCCAGAATCTGGTATTGGCTTTAAGCCGTTACGGGGTGTGGAAGCGATTAAAGAATATTGGCAGATCACTGACCCGGACAACGTCAAGTAAGTAAGATATGCTGCGCCATGTTTGCCACAGCGCAAACATGGCGATTTAGCACTACCCGCCAGCAACTTGAATTAATAAAATGTTAAGTGTAGTGTGACGCCATTGTCCTTTGCAGTTGCTATTGATGCTTAACGTTATGCAGGCAACTTTGCCTTATTGTTTCCTCTACCTGATATCGTTACTGTTTTACATTCCGGCTTACGCTCAAAGCAGCCAAGCTCAATGCTACACCCGGCTGCAGGATACACAGCAGCAAATTGAACAATGCCGCGCGCTGTTGCGATGGCCAGCTGGCAATACAGCGGAAATAACCAGCGAGCAACAGGCCGACACGGCACTGAAGCTGGCCGAACTCTACACTAGCAGCGGTCACTTCGAACAAGCGAGCCAGGTACTAACTGCTCTACAATACCGCGATAATGTGTTGTCAGCAGAGCAGAAAATTCAACTGCTGCGCCGTCAGGGCATTTTATCGTATCGTCAGGGGCAACGACCACAAGCACTGCGTTTGTTTAGCCAAGCGGTGCTGGCGGCTCGTATTAACGATAATCCTTTGCTGCTGGCGATGACATTATCGGATACAGGCACTGCTTATCTGGCCATGACACAATACGCCGAGGCAATAGATCATTATCGTGAAAGCCTCGCGCTAAAAGAGCAGCATCAGGCGTCGGCATCCAGCCAGGCCGTTACGCTTAACAATATAGGCACTGTGTTTCGCAAACTGGCTGACTGGACACAAGCCGAGCATTATCTTAGCCGGGCCATTCAGTTTTATCAGCAAGACAATAACAACAATCAGGCCAGCCATTCGCAAGAAGAGCTTAGCCTGGTATTCCTGCAACAAGGCGACAATGCTAAAGCTATTGCCATGTTGCAACAAGCACTGGCCTATTTTCAAACTACCGCAAACCAACATGCCGAGCTGCGGGTAACGTTGTTGCTGGCAGATGCGGCATTGAACCACCCTGATATTGCAGCCGCTGCCCGTTGGCTAAAACAGGCAGAGCAACTGGAACTGCAACTTGGGCCATCCGACCAATCCGTTATGTTAAAACTACAACTGGGTAGATTGTTACAACAGCAAGGACACTATCAGCAGGCCGAAGCGATATTAAACCAAGGCCAACAACTGGCGACTTCACAACAGGCCACCGAAACCCATCTGCAGTTACTTCGAGCCTTGGTTGACAATGCTGTCACATTCAAACAATGGCATAGCGCACTACAATACCAACAACAACTGACCCGGGCTCAACTGACACAGCATCAGGATAACTTTGCCGAAGCACTGGCACAGCAGCGCAGCCAACTGGAATATGAACAACAGCAAAAAGCTATTGGCCTGCTAAGTAAAGATAATGAAATTAAAGCGCTACAAATAAGCGTGCAACGCAACCAATTGTTCATGCTGCTTAGCGCGGGCAGTCTGCTGCTATTGCTATTGACGTTGCTGTGGTATTGGCAACAACGTAAGCGGCAGCGGGCGCGACAACGACTCGAAGCTGAACTTGCCTGGCATGCTCGCCAATTTGCCGACCTTGGTGCCAGCCACAGCTCGCTTAAAGCTGCTTTTGGTCAACTTAAGCTGGCTATAATGATTTTCAACAATAAACAGCAGCTAATCTTCATCAACGACGCTTGCTGCCATCTGTTTGCTCTGCCCACTTCGGCGTTTTCCAGCTTGCTACTGAGCCACTTTATTTCACCACAAAATGACCGATTCTGGCAGCTGTGGAATAACGATGAACCGGTAGAACATGAATTTCTAAGACAACAATGTTTGCAATTGGGGCAACAGCAGTACCAATTGGATTTTAGCGTGAGCATGCTGGCACGCGAAGAGCCACTCACCCTTCTGGTATTATCAGCCGCATCACAGGCAACCGGTTTATCTTATGCAGCGTTAATGCCACAGGCCAGCTTTTCACAAATGCTGGTTGATTTACTGCTAAGCAGCCTGACAGCCTGGGAAGAGAGTACCAACAGCAGCCGTATTGAACTGGCAGAACAAAGCGGTATCTGGCGGGTTTCTATAGATGATGGCAGGATAAGAACCCGCTCGCTGGACCGCTATTTATCTGTTAAAACCCTACCGAAACATCCGCGCTGGCGTGAAGTGCTGCGCACAGCTCACTTTGTCTTGGCGCAGTGCCCCCTGCCCACCGCAACCCAGCAACAGTTGGTTAGTAAGCTGGACGGGGTCACCGCTTATATCAGAGCGCAGTCTTTGCTGTAGCCCGGCTTATTATTCACTCTATTTTTGTGCACTTTGTTATCGCAAGGCCTGCTTAGCATCGGGCATCCGGCAATAGCCACAAGAAAATTGGATGCCCTGCGTCAACTGGTACAGGCTATGGTGCTCACTTTCACTATTTTTAAACACGCCTGGGCCATGGAATATCGGCCGCACGGTGCCATCATAGCCCTGCTCTGCATAAGCCAGTTCCTGCTCACTGAACGCCCGGCACAAACCTTCAGCCGCGCGTAGGGCAATAGTATAATCGTCATCGTCAAAATGGCCGCAGCTTTTCAACTGCCCACATACCAGGCCAGAGTCGCCCTTAAATTGGAGCAATAACGGCTGTTTCAGCGAAAACTCTCCCAACACAGTGATAGTACCGCCACGGCACCAGCCCGACTCCAGCGCCTCCTCATGTGCTAACGCAGAGCAGCCGGTAATAATCCCCACAGCGGCCAACATTAATTTTGCTTTAGCGTGCATAAACTTACCCTCGCATTTCAGTTGTTGTTTCAATAGCCACTTTATCTGCAAGCAAGTCCAAACACAGCTAAAGTTGCGGGCAAAATCGGGCAAATAATAATTAACTTATTGATAAGAAAAGGAAAAGAAACAATACTCTAACACCAAATTGGCTGCGCTATAAAGCAAACCGACCGGCATAACATGCAAGCCGTTTTGGCGTAAGCGATAAAAAATACTTGCCATCCAACTGCTCTGACTGCGCCCAGTGGCTGGGGGAGCACGTCTATTTCAGAGCAGACACCACAGCACTTCGCCCTATCCCATAGCCTGAACCGATAGTTTCTCATTTTTCGCTGCCACTGAACGGTAGTAAGTTGCTACAGGCTGAGTAATATCAGCCTGTGCTCACTGGCTTGAACACTCCCGTTCTGCGGCCAGATTTTAACTTACCTCCTGGTATTATGTTTACCGCAGGGCGCTTGGCGCCCTGTCTTTTTTGCAACACCGTTCACACAAATGAAACAACTCATCGTATTAACCTATGCTAACCATTTTCCCAATGCCAACGCGAGTTTTTATAGTCTGCATATGGCTCCGCTGTACCGTGCCATCGCCACTACATGGAGTAGTGAGATAACACAACGGATAACAATGAAAATAACAGTTGGAGAGAACGATGAAATATTTATCCGGCCTGTTGCTGCTGTCAGCACTTGGCTCTTTTCAGGCGCTGGCGGTGTGCCCTAACGGTAGCAGCTTTGATAACAACTTAAGCTTTTGTGCTAACAGCACTGATGTTTACGGCCCCTTTACCAAAACCATGACCGACCGCTGCGTCAGCGCCGGCGGCGGCAGTGCTTGCACTACCGCACGCACGGTAAGCGTTAATGGCACTAACATTAGTGTGCTGCGCTGGTCGCGCGGTTTTACCGCCAACCTGCGCGGCAGTGGTAGCTGCCCGGATAGTTCGGTGCGCTCAGCACAATACGGTAACCATTGCTTCGAGCAGCGTAACGACGGCACGCCGAATAATGTCTATGGCAATTTCACTGCAGACGAAGTGGCCAAGTGCCAATACTTAAACGGCGGCACTGCCTGTTTAACCACCCGTTGGTCAGCGCAATTTTATACCAGCGTGAAAAACACCACCCTACCCGGTAGCTGGGTAAATAAATTTGGCGCCTGGTTGTGGTATATCGACGAAACCGGTGTCAATAAAACCCACAGCCAGTTGGCCAATGAGCTGGCCGCCATGGGGGTAAAGCGCATCTTTATTAAAATTGCTGACGACGCCGCCGCCTGCTCGTTGTTTGTTGACGCCTGCTCATCCACTACAACCAATATCTATAAAAACAAAGGTATAGAGCCCTGGGCCTGGTCGTATAATTATCCGGGTAACAACGCGGCGCAGGCTGATGCGTTATATCAGGCTGCCCGTTACGGCTATGTTGGTTTTGTTTCTGACGTCGAAGTAGAATTTAATAACAAAACCACCGAGCTGCACAACCTGTTTCAGGCGTTTCGCGCCGCCCGCACCAGGGCAATAAACGATGGCTATGCCCGCAGTGATTTCCCGCTCGGTGCTACCACCTGGAGCAACCCGGCCGATCAGGGCATGCGGGTCGATATAATTGACCAGTATGTCGATTTCCATATGCCGCAAACCTATCTGGAAGTATGGGGCAGCAGCTATATGGCCGATCCGAAACGCTGGATCGAAACCGGCAACTGCGAATACCGTACTTTGGGTGCCAACAAACCCATTTGGCATATTGTGTCTACCGAGTACGATATTATCAGCCCGGCCCAGCTCAATAGCTTTCTTAATGCAGCCGGCCCTAATGCCAGTATCTGGCGGGTACCGGGCGGCCCGGTACCACAAGCCGTGTGGCAGGATTGGAACAACGTTAACTGGCAACGCAGCAGCTTTGATAATGACGTGGATTGCTCAACCGGTAACAACAGCATTAAAAACTACCTCAGCGGCTCTACACCACCGCCGCCACCTGCGCCAAGCGTTGTGCCGTACTGGGACCAAAAGCAAAATGCCGTAAACCCAAGCGGCACCTGCAGCATTACCTCGCTAGCGATGATAACCGACCACTTTGGCTTAACCGACCCGGCAGTACTGGGCCAACGCACGCCGGATTATTTAAATAATCGTTTTGGTGTATTACAGGATGTGCCCTCACTGGCCTGGGGCTTTAATACCCTAGCGCAGGAAAAAGGCAGCCCGCTACGCGATATTGGCGTGACTAACGGTACCTTTGCCCAACTGCGCGCGCTAGCCAGTGCCGGCAAGCCAACCATAGTGCACGGCTGGTTTACCGTACCCGGCCATATTATGGTAGTGACCGGTTATGACGGTACGCACTACACAGTAAATGACCCCTATGGTGTGTGGAACCTGCAAAAATGGGGCAGCTATGACACCAGTAAGTCCGGCAAGGGCGTGCGCTACCCGAAAGCCGCGTTTGAGTACGCCATTAACGACAATGGCAACGGTAACGACTTATGGCTGCACCGGTTTGAGTAAGCAGGCTTAGGTGCATTGGCAGAAACCGGTTTGCTCACATCAACACGCCGTGAACCCATCCCTGGGGGCTCGATTCGGCCATCCTGGCCTGCAACGGTTGATTTAGAGCAATCCGGTTCCTGCTGGCAGATTCAGTTGTTAAGCTCTGCGCTGTGCCAGCTGCAGGCATAGCGCACTTAATACTATCGCTACGGCGCCCAGTGGTAGCACCGCCGTCAGGCTAAAGGTACTGATGGCCAGCGCGGCTATCGGCGGCCCCAGCATTAAACCTACTTTAAAGGCACTTAAGCAAAACACAATTAACCGACCGGACGGGTCAACATCGTTAAAAATACCCATCATTACCGGCACCACAAAGCTCCAGAAAATTTGATACACGATAGTCGCCACGGCATAAATCAACCAGGCCGGGCCTGCGGTTAACTGGCTTAACGCCAACAAACACGGCAACTGAATCGCCACCGTTAACCATAGCGCTGCTGTGCGGCCAAATTTCGCCACAAAGGCACCGGATAGCAAGGAGCCAACAGCGCTGATAGCAAAACCCAGCCCCAGCACGTAGCCTACTTCGGCCATACTGAGTCCGGCCGAAACGCCTAAACGTTCGAGGTAACCCCATACACCGCCCTGGGCAAAGTAGTACAGCACCACACCGGCAAATACCCATATAGCCGGGGCTAAGCGGCCGCTTAAATCAAAGCGCACACTGTGCTGCGGTTTCTGGTTTTGCGCAAAGCTGATAAAGCTCAGTAACAAAGCAACCAGTAAAAACAGGTTAAAACTCTGATAAATAGCACCATAACCAAAGCGGCTGATTAAATCCGGCAGCAACATAAAACCCACGGTGCCAAAAGCCACCTGAATAGTCACCATCACACCAAAGGCTTTATCTACCCGCTGTTCATCGCCCAGCGCCGCCAGTGCAATGGCGTAACTGACACCACAGGCTAAACCGGCAGCAACGCGCAGCAATAACAGCACTGTGTAACTATCGGCCAGCGCGGTAAGTAAATTGGCGACAATAAACAGCAGTAAACTCAGCTGCACTGCAGGGCGCCAGGGCACACGGCGAACCCACCAGAATGCCGAGGTGGTAGATAATAAAATGCCGGCCACATCAGCGGCCGCTAAATAACCCACTTGCTGCGTACTGAATAATCCACTGTCAGTAAAAGCGCCGACAATTAACGGCATCAGATTTGTTACCGCCGCGCCCATCATGGTGATCAGCATCAGGCCGCTGTATCGCGCCCACTGCGGCAGTGAAAAGCGCACAGCGCTATAAGAAAGGTCCTGCATATACGGCTCCAGAAACAGAAAAAGTGAGCACGGGCAGCTGCCGGCTCACTTTTGTTTAGCCTACATTACTGTTAGTAGTATTTGTAGGAGAAATTAATGCCGATAGTGCGCGGCGTCAATGCTATGGTGCGCCGCCCTAACACGCCACCATTCAGGTTAGACACTATGGCGTCTTCGTCTGTCAGGTTTTGCGCCCAGATGGAGACATCCCAATTATCTTTACCAAAGCCGACATTAGCGCTGAAGGTGGTGTACGACGGGTATTCAAACACCGGCGAGTTTGGGTCGTCCTGGCGGTCGTTCTGCACCTGGCTAACATAACGGCCGTTCAGTGCGGCATAGGCTGTCATACCACTATCAAAGTCAGTGTCGTAACGCACACCAAAGTTGTGCCGCCATTTTGGCGAGCCGCCCAGTAAGCCGCCTTTATTCCAGGTGCGGCATTCGTTGTCAGCCTCTGCCACATCCTGATACACACACTTAGTTAAGGTTTCGTCCCACTTACCTTCAGTGGTAGCTGTGGCGTAACTTAACGTAATGTTGTCGGTTAAATAGTAACGGCTGTTTAATTCCCAACCACGGGTTACCGCGTCCGGGCCATTAGTTGTGCCGTTTACCGGGAAAATGCCATCAATAGTTTGCGAGAAATAGGTCTGCACATTGTTCCAGTTAATCTGGTACAGGTTGGTTTGCACATACCAACCGTCCGCCAGATAACCTTTTAACCCCAGCTCCAGGTTGTCGGTAGAATCCGGCTCGTAGCTTTGCACGTTATCTGCCACCACCTGACCGGCTTCATCACGAAAGCCGTTAGTACCACCGCGGCGGAAGCCCTGCGAATAAGTGAAATAAGCAAATACTTCATCGCTGAACTTGTACGAGGCATTAAACTTATAAAAGCTCTCGCCATTTTCTTTATTGCTAAATTCGCGGTTCGAGTCAGTGCTGCCCAAATAGTCGCGAATAAGCGCCAGGCCGGTATCTTCATAATTGAAGATCCGCGCGCCCACGGTAACATTTAGCTTGTCGGTGATGTCATAGCCAACTTCACCAAACAGCGCGGACTCTTTGTACTTACTACCGAGGTCTTCCTCGTAGCCCTGGCCAGGCACACCACCCACTGCGGCGCGGTCAAAACCCAACCAGCCCACCTCTGAGGCGATATCATCTAATTTGTCAAACCACTCTGAGAAGCGAAAGTTGCGCTTTTGGTCGGTGTAATACACGCCTGCTATCCAGCTTAAACGGCTGTCAGTATCTGACGTGAGGCGCGTTTCATGCGTCAAGCCCTTATAGGTGTTATCAAAGGTCATGTAGGCCGAGTCATTGCCATCATCTAACGCTAAACCCGGGATCCAACCATAATAGGCGTCGCCCTGTGAGGCATAATCAGCCTGGCCAATACTGCTGTCTTTGTAATACGATGTGGTGCTGTGCAGCTTCATGCCATCTAGCTGCCAGTCTAAATCCAGCGTATCCATATTCAACTCACGATCAGAATATTCTTCAAAGCGCGCCACTATAGTGTGATCGTTATACTGAAACGGCGTGTCAAAAGAAGTTAGGTCGCAGTCGGCAATGCCTTCACAAGCGCGGTCAACCGGTAAACGTGCTGCGCCGTTGGTGCCGTGCGCCAACTGATCTTGCTGAATATGGCTAAAAGTCAGTTTTATATCATCACTCACTTGCCACAACAGCGCCACTTTACCGCCAGTCACATCCTGATAATCATCATCTTTATACAACGTCTGGTTAGGCTTAGGGTCGCCGGCAAAGCCCTCACCTGCAGCCAGCCAGCTTGGGTTAACCTGACGGTCGGTGTAGCCTTTTTCATCCAGGCGCGCTATTGATGCTCTTACCGCCACACGCTCGCCCAGCGGTACATTCACCACGATATCGGTATCATTGCTGACACCGCCGTTTTTGGTCTGATACAGGCTGGTATTAAAATCGAACTGAAAATCATCCAACACCGGTTGGTTGGTAATATAACGGATAGTACCGCCTAAACTGCCGGCGCCATATAGTGTACCTTGCGGGCCCAGCAGGGTTTCTACGCGATTGATATCTTTAATGCGGTAGTTAATATTCGGCAATGGCGTAGCATCCAGGTAGTACGCCATAGTGGTGCGGATAAACTGCTGAATATTATTCGCGTTAACGCCCGAGACGTTTAAGCCGCGCACCGACACCGAGTCGGCAAAGCGGGCACTGTTGCCAGGCGCACTAATTTCCACGCTATCGGCGATTAAATCTTTTAAACTGGCAATGCGCTTTTCGCGTAATTCGGCTTCTGTCATCGCACTGATATTCATCGGAATTTCCGATGCTAATTGTGGCCGGCCAGAAGCGGTAACCGTGATCACTTCAATTTGCTTTTCTTGTTTAGCTTTCTCAGCAGCGCTTGGCTCTGCCTGCTGGGCATAGGCTGTGCCGCTGAGTAATACTGCTGAAATTACCAGACTTAACCTGCGTTTAGTAAAAGGTACCATGCTAAGTTTCCTTCCTGTTCCCGTTATTATTTTTAATTTACAAGTCTGGTAATCCTGCTAAATTATTTGCTCAGAACTTGTACGCTACCATGAATAAAAGCTTTCGCATGGGATGTACAGTTACTAACCATCGGTTGAGGCGATACAAGATGCAATTATCTTTTGAACAGCTGCAGGCATTTTTAACCACAGTAGAGACCGGCAGCTTCTCAGCCGCGGCGCGTAAACTGGGTAAGGCGCAATCGTCAATCAGTGGTCTTATCAGTAACCTGGAAATTGATGCGGGCTTTGAAGTATTCGACCGCAGTAAACGCACACCGCCGTTAACTGCTGAAGGCCTGGCACTGCTAAACGACATTAAATCGGTGCTGAAAAGCTACAACAACCTGCTTAGCCGTATTCAAAACCTGAATAAAGACGTGGAAACCGAAATCAGTCTGGCGTTTGATGATTTAGCCCTGCCGGTGCCGATAATGCTAAAGGTGGCCAGCGAATTTCAGCAACACTTTGCCAATACCTCGCTTATGCTACTCAAAGCCAGCCATCAGCAGGGCTATCAGCTGTTAAAACAAGGCAAAGTGGATATTGCCATCGCCATCAGCCAGGATGATTACCCGGAAAATGTCGCCTTTCGCGGTATTTCGCATGTGCACTACGGCACCGTGGTTAGCCGCGAGCACCCGCTGGCACAGCTTAGTCAGGTAACGCCTTATGATTTATCGCAGCACCGCCATCTGCGTATCACCGATGCCGACAGCGGCTTTCGCCGCTTCGACTCCGACTTATCCAGCAATATCTGGTTTACCAACAGCTCGACCTTGTTAATTGACGCCGTGACAGCTGGTTTTGGTTGGGCTGAATTACCACTACACCTGATCAGGGAGCAACTGGCCAGTGGCGCTTTGTTAAAACTGCCCACCAGCCATCAGGCCGTATCTTTTCCGCACTGTGTCGATATGGTGTGGCAAAGCGAAACGCCGGTTGGACAAGGCATGCAGTGGTTGCTAAACGCCCTGACCGAGCAAGGCATTGCGTTTAGTAAGCAAAGTGGCTAAGCCGCGCTATTCCCGCAAACCGTTATCACCACAGACAGCTTTAACCCGTAAACAGGGGTAGTAAAAACCGCCTCTGCCCGAACGGGGAATAGTGCTACCTGGCTGCTTCAGGTTACAACTTAACCTGCAGCAACAGGAGTATTTTATGACCACTGCTTACACCACGGCTGAGCTAACCAAACTGGATCAGCAACATTTTACCCACCCCTGGACCGTATTTGACGTATTTCACCAGCAAGGTGCCCTACCCATTAGCCGCGGCGACGGCTGTTATATTGAAGACAGCAATGGCCGGCGTTACCTCGACGCAGTAGGCGGCTTATGGTGTACCAATATTGGCCTTGGCCGTACCGAAATGGCCGATGCTATTGCGCAGCAGTGCCGCGAACTGGCCTTTGCTAACCCTTTTGTCGATATGACCAATGTGCCGGCCACGCTGCTGGCGGCTAAACTGGCCGAACTGGCGCCCGGCGATCTGGATCACGTGATCTTTACCTGCGGCGGCTCTACCGCAGTCGACTCGTCGTACCGGCTTATTCAGTACTATCAAAACTGCCGCGGCAAGCCAGAGAAAAAGCATATTATCTCGCGCAAAAACTCTTACCACGGCTCAACCTACTTATCGATGTCTATCGGCGGTAAAGCCGGCGACCATCCGCCAGAGTTCGATTTTATCCGCGATACCATTCACCATATCAGCTGCCCGAATTATTACCGCGCCCCGCAGGGCTTAAACGAAGCACAGTACCTGCAGTTTTTGCTGGATGAACTGGAGCACACCATATTGCGCCTTGGCCCGGATAAGGTGGCGGCATTTTATGCCGAACCGGTGCTGGGTGCAGGCGGCGTAATTGTGCCGCCGCAGGGTTACCATCAGGGCACATTTGCCATCTGCCAAAAATACGATGTGCTGTATGTCTCGGACGAAGTGGTCACCGCCTTTGGCCGCTTGGGGCAGTGGTTTGCCAGCAAAGACGTTTTTGGTTTTGAGCCGGATATTATTATTGGCGCTAAAGGCTTAACCTCGGGCTATCAACCGCTGGGTGCTTGTATTTATTCAGACCGTATCCACCAGGTAATTAGCCAGCCCGGCCATGGCCGCTGTTTTGCCCATGGCTTTACCTACTCCGGCCATCCGGTGGCCTGCGCCGCCGCACTGAAAAACATTGAAATTATTCAGCGGGAGCAGCTATTGCAGCGGGTACAGCAGCTGGGGCCGTATTTTCAACAGCAAATGAAAACATTGGAAGACTTGCCGATTGTCGGCCAGGTGCGTGGTATGCAACTGATGGTGTGCGTAGAAAACGTACGCTGCAAAAAAACCAAGCAGCTGTTTGACGAAGAGTTGGATATTGGCAAGCGCATCGCTGATCATGCCGAATCACTGGGGTTGATAGTTCGGCCAATAGTGCATTTAAACGTGATGTCGCCACCGCTGACCATCAGCCGCTCGCAAATTGACGATATTGTCGCCACGTTGCGCAAAGCCATTGAACTGACCATTAACGATCTTTATGCTGAAGGCCATCTGCCTATGCCGCAAGATCACGTAAAGGCGAACAGCATCTGCGCCTAAGGAGAACACTATGCGCCAAAGCCATTTATTTTCCGCCCTGTTACTCGGCTGTTTGCTAGAGCCGGCAGCGCTTTTGGCCGAACCGGCCGGCAAGATTATGCAGGCTGCCCTGCCGTGGCAAAACCAAACCTATGAGCAGGGCAAAGCCGAGCAGTGCATGAACTGGACCCGCGAAGTGCTAAAGCAAGCCTGCGGTGCACAATTTGCCAGCCTGCAAAGCCAACAGCCGTGGGACTTAGCCCAGCTGGGGCCGGGTGACGAGCTAAAAGCCGAACACGCCGACTCGTTAGCCGCTGATGAATTTGGTACCAAGGTTAACACTGTCGATGCCCTGCAAGCCGGTGATTTGGTGTTTTTGCAAAACACCTACGGTAATTGGAATAAAGGCGTGATCACCCATGTCGGCATCGCCACCGGCGACGGTAACTATATCCATCGCATGACATCAAACCAAGGCTATGTGCGGATAGAACCTATACCCCAAGCCGATTTTCAGGCCGGGCTAAGGTTAAAGGCAGAGTTGTGTCAGCAGTAGCTGACCAGCCGTTCTATCGCTAAAGCCTATAGTTAGTAATTTCAATTAGCTAAATTCTGCAACTAGGGTAACTGAAACACCATCAGGAGCCTTAGTATGCAGATTATCCACCGCGTTACAATCGGACACATTGTGATGTTAATGACACTGTCAGGTTGTGGCAGTGGCAATAACGATTCGGCGGCAACGCCGCCAGCCGCAAGCACCCAGGATATCCACTGGCAGTTGCAAAGCAGTCCGGCACTGCCGCAGGGCCTGCAATTTTATCAAGGCAGTAAAGACAACAATGTTGGTTTTGCGGCTTGGTATTTGCAATTAGATAGCCACAACAGCGATTTATCGCTAACTCCGGTTAAATCACAACCTTTTCTCACCCTTGCACAGCTACCAGCAGAAAATTTGCTTGCGGCAGTAAACGGCGGTTACTTTGGCGGTGATCAATCCTATTCAGCCGCCATCGCCGGCGAACAGTTGTTAAGCAAAAATATCGCCAGCCTTAACCGCTCGGGTAAAAGCTACCCGGTAATGCGGGCACTCTTTACCTTAGACACAGCAGGCAATAGTGAGGTGAGCTGGGCCTATCACTTCGGTGATAGTATCTCCGATATTAGAACTTACTCAGCTCCTTTGTCCTATTTAAACAATGATGCCATACCGCAACCTGCGCCAGCCATTAGTGCAGGTAAGCCACTGCCAGCATTAAAAATGGCCATTGGCGGCGGCCCGGTTTTGCTGCGACAAGGTAGCAAGGTACTTAGTTACAACGAAGAGATTTTCTGGGGTTCCGGTGTTGAGCTAAATGATGTACGCCCGCGCACTGCAATAGGCTATACCGCCAGTGGTCATATTCTGCTGTTTGTTACCAATGCCATGAAGTTATCTGAATTGCCGGATCAACTCTTGGCACTAGGGGTTGAGGGAGCAATTAACCTCGATGGCGGAGGCTCCAGCGCTATGCGGCTACTCGATAGCAGTATTTATAGTCAGCAACGCGCTATACCTGTAGCACTGACAATACAGCAGCATTAAGATGCCATACTGCATTTATAAGCTGCGTTGGCAGCGCTTAATACTTGGCGGTGCTCTGGTTTGTGCGGTATTAGCTGCCCCCACGCTGGCAGAGCCTCTGCGTATTGCTATTGTCGGTGATATTAATGGCAACTACGGCAGTGATGAATATCCGCCGCTTAGCCTGGCTTTACGGGATAAAGTCCTGGCTTTAAAGCCTAATCTGGTGCTATCGACAGGTGATGTGGTGGCGGGGCAAAAGCGGGGGCTTAGCCAGCAAAACCTGCAAAACATGTGGCACAGTTTTGACCGGCAATTTTATCAACCTGCATCAGATGCAGGCATAATTTGGTTGCCGGTTATCGGTAACCATGACGGCTCGAAAGCATTCAGTCTGGTCGGCAGCTATCTATTTGCCACAGACCGGCAGCAGGCGGCAACATACTGGCGTAGCAAGCAAGTATCACATGCGGAATTGCGCTGGCTGGACAAACAACATTATCCGTTTTATTACAGCCTACTATTTGCCGACACTGCCCTGCTGGTAATTGATGCATCAGGCAGTGAGTTAACATCTACCGAGCTGCAATGGCTTGAGCAGCAACTGCGCTCTCCTGCCTTTACACAGGCTGCAAATCGGATTGTTGCTGGCCATTTACCGATGTTTGCAATCGCTAAAGGCAGAGAAGCGCCAGCAGAGCGCCTCGCGCAAAGCCAAACCTTACTTAAGCTGTTTAATCAGTATCGGGTAAGTTGGTATATCAGCGGTCATCAACATGCTTACTATGTCAGTAAAATACAACAACTTAGTTTACTGATGGCTGGCGGCATTCCGGCCAGGCCACTGCTTGGCACAGACAAACGCCAATCGGTGTTTAGCGTATTAAGTTTGCTGCCATCTGCATCAATTCAAAGCTGGGATCTGCACACCAATACCGAAGTCACACTGGAGCAACTGCCAGAATCTCTGCCAGCGCTCCCGTTTGCCATTCAGCGCTGGCCTGCCAGCACGACTTTACCCTGCAACAATATTAATCAACAGGATGCCCTATGTTAAAATCAACCTTAAGCGTAATCACGCTATTAATGCTAACCGGCTGTGGTAGCTCAGGTAGCGACACCTCGGTGCCAACACCGCCTCCGACGTCAACAACACCGCCTCCACCGGTTAGCAACGCTGTTACCGTTGCTGAAAACAAACTGGGAGCCTGGCTATTTTATATTGATGAACCCGGCCTGATACGCACTAATCACGCCGACATGGCAACCTACCTGCAAAGCCTGGGAGTAAAACGGGTTTTTATAAAAATCAGTGATATTAACTACCAGTGGGCTAGCAATAAAATTACCTTTAATGAAAACGGCGTGCAGTGCGGAGTTTGGCAAGATGCCTGTGAGCCGGCAAATCTGCAATATTATAAGGCAGCTGGTATAGAGCCCTGGGCCTGGACTTACAACGATACCCATTCTTTCTCTGAGCAAGCTGATATGCTTTATGCCGCTGCAAAAATAGGCTATCAGGGCTTTGTGCTGGATATTGAAGCTGAATTTAACGGCACAGAGCAACCACTACATGATTTACTGCAGGCTTATCATAGCAGGTTACGTCAGGCGCGGGCCGAGGGGCTTATCGACAATCGCTTTTTATTAACCGCAACCAGTTGGGGTAATCCAAAAGATCAGGGTATGAACATTGCTATTATCGATCAGTATGTCGATGCGCATATGCCACAAACTTATGTCGAAAAATGGGGTGGCAGCTATCTGGCCGATATTGCCAGTACGATACAACAAGGCGATTGCGAATACCGCCAGTTAGGCGCCACCAAACCCATCTGGCACATTGTCTCGCATGAAGACAACATAATGACAGCCACCAGCCTGGATACATTTGTCCAACATGCCGGACCGAATGCCTCTTTATGGCGCATTGCCAATGCCAGCCTTGCCACCGCACCCGAGGCAATGAACTGGCAACAGCTAAACTATGAGCCTAATGACTGTAGCGATAACAATTTGGATCTCAACCTAACTTCTGAGCTGCTGCTGGTGCCTTACTACAGTCAGCTAGACAACGTTAATCAACCCACTGCCACTTGCAGTGTTACATCATTAGCCATGGTGACTGACTTCTTTGGCATTACACAACACTCCGACAGTGTGCGCGTTCCAGACCAGCTATATCAGCGTTTTGGTTTGCTGCAAAACGTTCCGGAATTGTCCGGCGCCTTTAATCAGCTTGCCGCAGAAACCGGTATTAGTGCCCGCGCTACCGGCTTAACAAACGGCACCTTTGCTCAGTTGCAACAGCACGTAAGCAAAGGCCTGCCAGCCATTGTGCATGGCTGGTTTACCCCGCCTGGCCATATTCTGGTGGTTACCGGCTATGACGGCGAATACTACACCGTGCATGACCCTTACGGTAAATGGGACTTAACCAAATCCGGTGGTTACGACACCAGCGTGTCAGGCAAAAATATACGCTACCCGAAAGCCGAATTTGAGCATGCCATTAACGACAATGGCAGTGGCGATGACCTGTGGTTACACCTGTTTGCCCCGCAAGCAGCCGATTAAAACGACGCCGTAACTGGGTGGCAGTAGTTTAACTACTGCCACCCAAATAACCGCGTACGCCTATATTTTTAGCAAAATACTGCCAGCTCACACCAATTAACCGCGATCGCATTTATTTAGTAATCGCCAAAAAGGGAGCCGGGCTTTGTCAATAAGCCGGTTTAGTAGCCTTGGCTAAGCAATTTAATTTGTTCGCTCAGACAAATTACCCTTTTGACAGCGGAAATAACAATTAATTTGTGCGATCTAATATATTAGGCTATCTTTATTAAAGATCAGCCTATAATTTATTCGTTCGAACAAGTTAAACTGCGGCCAGAGGTGCTATGAAAATCGCCATTAACAATACTGCCCAAATCGGCAAAGCCATTAAGTTAACCCGCTTAGGCCAGGGCCTGGATCAATTCGCTACGGCGGGCTTATCCGGTACCGGCCAGTCATTTTTAAGCCATCTGGAAAACGGCAAAGACACCGCCCAAATTGGCAAAGTGTTGCAGGTATTAACCACACTGGGTATTCGGCTGGAATTAACGCTGCCACCAGAAGTGGCAGACTATATTCAGCAACATCTTCCGGCAGACATTAAGCCTGATAAAAAGGTGAAAACCATAGTCGCTGAGCCCGCAGCCAGATACCAACTACCCGCTGCGCTGGGCGCAGATCCCTATGCCTTGCCCGTACAGGATGCCGACACGTTGTTTAGCCAGCTTGAGGCATTACACGCTAAACGGGCGACACGCTAATGCGCCGGCTAGATGTTTATCTGGAGCAGCAACTGATTGGCCAGCTGTTAGAACAGTCCGGTATTTGGGGCTTTCAATACTCGCCAGTCTGGCTACGCATTTGCAATGGTCTGCAAGTGATTCACGGCCTGATGTTGACCGACAAAACCCAATGGGATGCTGCCACCGAACGGCCTATACAATGGTTTTTCGATAATCTGTTACCGGAAGAGAATGCCAGAGCCATACTGGCGAAAGATGTGAAAGTGGCTGCCGGAGACAGTTTTGCACTGCTGATGGCCGTGGGTGCCGAATCGGCCGGCGCCATTACCTTATTGCTACCCGAACACTCGCTGACAGCAGCAGAGGCGATCCCACTGACAGCAGCCGAGCTAAGCAGCCGGATTGACAACCTGCCACAGGCACCGCTGAATAAGCGGCAGCGCAAACGCATGTCATTAGCAGGCGCGCAGCATAAAATGCTGGTGATTTATCATCAGGGCCAGTTACTGGAGCCCGCCGGCCAGATGCCATCAACGCATATCTTAAAACCCGAGCACTCGCAGCCCGAGCTATACCCGTTCACCTGCCGCAATGAATGGTTTGTGATGACACTGGCGAGCCGTTGCGGTTTACCCGTGCCACCGGTTGATATTATCTATGTACCGCAAGCCGCTTATATCGTAAAACGCTTTGACCGCAGCGGCGACTACCCACAGCATAGCCGGCTGCATATGATGGATGGTTGCCAGTTACTCGGCATTCCTGCTGCCGAAAAATATCGCGCCAGCGACGTTCAACATCTGGTAAAACTTTCACAACATTGCCTACGCCAGGGCTCCACCCGGCTGGCGATATTCCGTTGGGTGCTATTTAACGCTTTAGTCGGTAACGGCGATGCCCATCTGAAAAACCTGTCTTTTCATATCAATCTGGATGGCATCACCTTAATGCCACACTATGATTTGCTCTCCACTATTATCTACGCCGATATCGGCAAGCACCTGCAGGAAAACCTGTCGCAACCATTGGGAAACGCGACTACTTACGCTGAGCTAACCCAGGCCGATGTAATGGCCTTTGCCAGCGAGCTAAATATTGCCCCTGCTCTGGCCAAACGCGAGTTGCAACAGCTGTTAACCGCCGTACCAGTACAAGCAGAAAAATTACTGCAGCACGTGCAAAACCAGCCGGCACATAATGGCACCGCAGGTGAGCTTAGAATGCTAAGGCAAATTTGCAGCCTGGCAATAGATGAGATGGTAAAGCGGCTAGTTTAGTCTCAATCACGAACAACAAACTAAACGAGGAGGCTCTTAATGCGTTTGGCCATTAAAATTGCTGCGTTTTTTTCGTTTTATGCTTTGCTTACTGCTTGCGCTTGGACTGTTCAAGCTACTGATCCTTTGTACCCTCTGTACCAGAAGTTTTTACAAGCATCGCGCAGTGATGATATTGAAATCCTGCAAGACAATTTGTTGAGTAGCCGGGTAAGTGCACTGTGGCACGAAAGCAAAGAAGCGAGTCTTGATGAATTTTCTCCCATTTTTAAACATGTCAGCAGCCTAACTGGCAAGGAACATTCGCACTTTTATGCCATTACAGGTGAAACAGCCTGCTTGAGCGTTAATTTAATTACCGACAACGCAGCCGCAGTCGCTATTAATACCGGGTTTGTTCTGGAGAAAGGCGGCTGGAAAGTTGACGATGTGATGCTGGATCTGCTTCAAAGCGAACAGGATTTTGTCATTAAAGCTACATGCCCGTTAAGTGCAGAAGATTTTCTACTCCAAGCCGAACAGTCATTTTAAAAGCCATCTATTAACAAGTAGATAGAGCTATTTTGCACTATCTGCTTGTTAATATTAGTTCTGAGATCTACTTATTTTTGCTCTTGTTTGTAGCGATTCACCTGAGAAACACCCCAAAAGAATACCCCAGCGCCGATACCTGAAAAAAAGAAGAATAATGCGATACCGACCGGCGAGCCCCATGACAGAACCACTGTTAACTCGTGCATAATTTTACCCCCTGAAACGTGTATTAATTGTTTGTGTTTAACACGGTAGTGCTGACTAACCATAGCCAGAATGTTTCGCTGTGACAACAGCTGAAGACTACACCTTACAGCTCCAGTGGTGGCCGTTGCATGCTAGCTTGGTGCTTTATTGCTAAGCCACTTGAGCCATCTGCCGGCTTTGCCTACAATGACGCACGTTTTACTTACTAAGGCCCAAGCCATGAACGACACCATAACAAACAATGCAGTATCTAACGACGCCACAGCACGCCCGGCATTACCAGATCGCCTGTCGGTTAACCCGCGCAGCCCGCATTATGTGAAAGAGATTTTCCAGCACGATGTCGGTATTACCTTAAATGGTAAAGACCGCTTTGATGTGGAAGAATACTGCATTAGCGAAGGCTGGGTAAAAGTAGCCGCAGCTAAAGCACTGGACCGTCGCGGCCAACCGCTGTTAATGACATTAAAAGGCACAGTAGCCGCGTCTTATCGCTAATAGCAACGTGATATTTGGGTAGCTACCGCAGCTAGTTTGCTGGCGCTACCCGGTTACGACCGGCGACTTTGGCATCATAAAGCGCATCATCTACACGATTAACGAACGCTTGTCCGCTTTCTTCATGGTCAAACTCGCCCACCGCAAAGCTGGCGGTTATCTGCCCCACGGTTGCAAATTGGTGCTGGCTTAGCGCCAAACGCAAACGCTCGGCTAGGTCTAACGCCTCAGCCATAGAGGTTTCGGGTGCCAGAATGGCGAATTCTTCGCCGCCCCAACGGCAAACAATATCACTGTCGCGAACTTTGCTTAGCAGCACCTTAACCAGTGTGCGCAGCACATCGTCACCAGCGGCATGGCCAAAACGGTCATTAACCTTCTTAAAATGATCAACATCCAGAAAGATCAATGCAAAAGGGCGTCGGTAACGCCGGGCTGTCGTACAGACCATTTCCAGCCGATCATCAAAGCCCTTGCGATTAAAAGCGCCGGTCAGATAGTCCTGCTCCGCATGCTTGCGATCGCTAATATCGCGAATCATTTCATAAAAACCCTGCACGTCGCCTTGTCCGCTAAGCACCGGCGTGTAATCAACCTCTACCGGTTTAACAGTGCCGTCAGCTTGGAGCAAATGGAACTCAAAGGTAACCCGCTCGCCTGAAAGCGCCGACAACATATAGTGCTCGATAGCGTTAAATTGAGCCTGCCCCATAACATCTGCCACCCCTTTGCCGACAATTTGCTCAATCGGCCGGTTGTACCAGCGGGTATAGGCAACATTAATTTCGCGGTAGCATAACTGCAGGTCGACAAATGAAATCAGCATGGGTAACGAGTCGACCAACAGGGAACGCCGGTCACGTTCACCTTTAAAAATGCGCGCGTCAGCAAGAGATGAAGCCAGCAACTGGCTGGCCATGTTAAGCAGTTTCATATCGCCGTCACTAAAGGCGTCAGGTTGAGCGGAGTAGACCTTAAGCACTCCAAAGCAGTGTTGCTTATGGGTCAAGGGTACCAACAAGCCGGAGCGAAACCCAACCTTATCGGCTGCAACTCTGGCTACCCGGGGATCCTTGTGAGTGTCACGACAGTGAATAGACTCACGTTGCAGGTAACATGTACCGGAAAGGCTACCCACAACGGGCAACCGTAACCCCAATGAGCCTGCCGCTTTGCCGCTGCAGGCGGTATAAACCATCTCGCCGTGCTCCGCTTCCTCAACTGCAGCGCCTTCGGCACCGGTGACAACCAGGGCGACCTCTGCTACCTGGTCGCGCATCGCTTGTAAATCAAGGCCCGCGGTACCAACCCGCGTTTGTATTTCCACCAAGGCCTGTAACTGCTGACGTTGCTGTTCAAGAGTGCGCATCACCGAAACATCGCGCTGGGCGGCGATAAAATAACGTGGCTGACCGGTGGCGGGGAAAGGCCGAATAGTCCATTGCATCCGAAACGCACTACCATCTTTGCGGTAATTTACTGTTTCGCCGGAAAAAACCTCACCTGCCAGTAGCTGTTTGCGCAAAGTCTGCATCAGCACAGCATCAGTATCCACACCCTGTAGCAGCCGCGGTGTTTTCCCCACTAACTCCTGGGCGGTGTAGCCGGTAAGTTCACTAAAAGCAGGATTTGCATACACAATAAAGGGGCCGGGCCGGTCAAGCTGGTTATCAGTAATCAACACCGCCTCACGAACCGTTTCAAGGGCAGCTTGCAGCAGCTCATAGTCCGACATTGTAAAAGTCATCCCCCTTGCTACTCCTTTGTCTTAAAACAATGCTTTGGTTTGGATATTCCAAACGCAATAGAACAAGCCTTTTTACATGATAACTTTAGCTTAATAAGCTTAGCCTGCTGACTTCACTTTATGTAAAAGCCGAAAGCTTGGCAATCTCATATGCTTGCGCGTTGTCTTAAGTGTACTAGCACTTTAGCCTGAGCGACAGGTTCAGTTACGTCGATGTTTTAACTACAACTTCAGTTTACCGGGAGTTGGTTATTACGCAGTTCAGCATCAGCCAACACCGCTAATTCTGCTTTTAGTGGCTCAGTTTTTACCAGCATCGTCACCGGCAGAGTAACGCGCACCTTGGCTTGCTTGTTGTCCAAACGCCAGATATCAACCGGTATGGCCCGCTCTGCAATGCTGCCATCGGAGAACGTTAATTTAAGGTTAAACGGCATAACAATGCCACCTAGATTGTCGACCATTACGGTTAGCATTTTATCATCCCGAGTGATGCTGCTCAGTGCCATGTCAACATGATTGGCCGAGTAAAACCAGCCGCGCCAGAACCAGTGAAGATCTTGCCCGGTTTGGGCATGAAAAAAGCGTATCAGATCGGCAAACTGCGCCCTTTTGCCGCGCCACTGGCTGACAAAATCGCGCAAGGTGGCATCAAACAGTTCAGGCCCGACGATATGCTGGCGCAAAATAACCCAGGCCACCGCCGGTACATGGTAATGCGAGTCGAGCTTGGCACTAAAGTGATCAGCCCGGCGCACCGGTGCAGCATAATCGCTGTTCGCCATTACCGCGCCAACCCCGGCCGGGTCGCCGTAAAAGCTTTGAAAATCGGTACTCCAGCTTTGCTCAAGTAAATAAGATAAAAAGCTCACCATGCCTTCGTCAAAAAAGCCTTCTTGCCGCTCGTCGGTATTCACCAGCATCGGAAAATAGCTGTGCGCTACCTCATGCATAATGCCGCCTAACACATCATGTTTTTCGGTGCGGCTATAAGCCGGCGCCGGGCCATTAACCGGCGCATCGGGGCCGCGAAAACCGACAAAGGTGATGCCCGGATATTCCATACCAATACCGGCAATGTTCACCACGTTCATTGCATTAAACGGAAACTCACCGAAATACTGCGCCAGCTGCTGCACCGAGTGCCGGGTGCTGGCCAGCGCATACTTGTGCCACAGCCAGCGGCCGTTATCCGGGTAGGCTACATTCAGCCTGTGCCAGCTGCCATTTAACTGCAGTTGCTCTGTGTGCCAGATAAGGCTATTGCCGGCGGCAAAGGCCACATCACGCACGCCGACAGCGCTAAATTGCCAGGTTTTGCTGCCAGCAGCGGCATCGGGTTTTACCTGCAGCAACTGCGCACTGCCCTGCCGTTGCCAGGCTTGATACTGCGCTTTGGTTAATACCTGTTTGGCGTTTTGCAGCTCGCCACTGGCCAGTACCAGATAGTCAGCCGGCAGGCTGAGGTTAAGCTGATAATCGCCCAACTCAGTGGCAAATTCGGCATCTTTAATAAAGGGGCTCAGCGCCCAGCCGTTGGCGGTAAAGGCCACCGCACGCGGAAACCATAAGGCCACGCCGAACAGCTTACTGCCATCGCCAAAACGTTCTACACCGGCGCGCGGCCGGCGCGGATCGGTGCGCTCGGGCAATTGTAACTGCCACTGCAGCGCTAAACTTATGCTCTGGCCAGGTGCTAACGGCTGCGGCAGACTGACGCGGTAAAAGGTATCTTGCCGCAGCAGCGGCAGGGGTTGCGCTGCTGCGCTAAAGCTAATCTGTGTTATACCGGCACTACCGCTACCCTCACCATGCAGCGCTGTGCTGATACTGTCGGGCAAAAAGCGGTTGAGCGGCAGTTCAAACCATAGCTGGCCAAGCGGCTGAGGCGAGTTATTCTTATACGTAATGTCGGCACTGGCATTTAGCATGGCGCTGTCGGGATTAAGTTCGGCACTAATCCGGTAATCTACCTGCTGTTGCCAATACTGCTGTGATGGCACGCCGGTGCTGCTACTGCCCGCCGGCAAAGGCAGCGGTAAGGGAGCAAATAGGTCGGCGTGGACCACATAGGTAAAACTAAAACAGAGGATCACGCTGACTAATAGCCGGTTTTTCATATTTGACTCCGATTAAATACATAACCACCAGTAGCAGGAGTCGGATTACTCTAAATCAACCGTTGCAGGCCAGGACGGCCGAATCGAGCCCCCAGGGATGGGTTCACGGCGTGTTGATGTGAGTAAACCGGCTCCGGCTACCATAGCAGTGACTTGCCGGTTCGTTCAGCCTGTACGCTTAAGCTCTGCGGCAGCAGCCACCGGCAACAGCGGGTCACGCAGTACCGGCGGCTCTGAGCTGGCCAGCAGCTCAATAAACAGCGCCAGTAATTCCGGGTGCGAACTGATCCCCAGCTTAGCGTACAGATTTTTGCGATGCATCTTCACCGTTTCCAGCCCCAACTTTAACTGCCGGGCAATGGCTTTTACGCAGTGGCCCTCCAGCATCATATTCAGCACATCACGCTCACGCGTGGTGCAGACTTCACTGCCAAAGCTGCGCTGAAAATCATCAACAAAATAGCCGCTACCGCTGCTACGCGACGGTTGCGCGCTATACAACTGCTGATGCTGCAGCACCAGTTGCTCAACCAGACAAAACAGCGCCTGCCACTGGGCAATAACATCCAGCCGGAACAGCTCGCTGCCGGCGATTTGCGCCAGCTCGATATGCACAAAACCCTGATGCAGACCCAGCGGAATAATAAAACCTACCTCATCCTGAATTTTCAAATGGCGAAAATAGCTGTTGTAGTACTGCTCAAATTCGGCGTAATCCTCTGGCGCAATATCACTTAGCCGCCACACGCCTTTGTGAGTGCCCACCAGGCCAAGGCGGTAGAATGGGTCCAACACATAGGCCGATTTCAGGTAGCAGGCAAAGTTATCACCCGGCAGTGGCGCGCGCTGATACAACAACTGCGGTGGCTCGGCCGGACGAAACAACAGCACCACGCACTCATCTAAACTTTGCAGCTGCGCCAGCAACTGACACAGCGCCGGATAAAACCGCTCGGTACCCTGGCTCTGCTGCACCCGAAGCAGCTGCTCGCTCCAATTGGCCAGTTGCATCGGCTAGCCCTTAACTGCGCTGTCTTTACGATAATGCACGCCGGGCAGCACACAGAGCATTTCATACACTAAATTGGCGGCCAGCAACGCGGTGTTACCGCTGGTGTCATAAGGTGGTGATACTTCAACCAAGTCGCCACCAACCAACTTAAGCCCTTGTAAGCCGCGGATAATTTGCAGCGCCTGGGGCACGGTTAAACCGGCAATTTCTACTGTACCGGTGCCGGGCGCATAGGCCGGGTCGATACCGTCAATATCAAAGGAGATATAACAAGGCGTGTCGCCAATTTTCTGCCTTACCTGCGCCATTAACGGCTCTAATGACTTGCCCCAACACTCTTCTGCCGTTACCACGGTAAAACCTTGCTGACGCGGCCAGTCAAAATCATCGGCAGCATAGCCGGTGCCGCGCAAGCCGATTTGGAACACCTTATCGCCCTGAAGCAATCCCTCTTCTACCGCACGGCGAAACGGCGTGCCATGGGCGATGGGTTCGCCAAACATATGCTCGTTTACATCGGCATGAGCGTCGATATGCACCAGCGCCAGCGGGCCATGTTTCGCCGCTAAAGCGCGCAAGATTGGCAGCACTATAGTGTGATCGCCGCCCAGTGTGAGTGGTATAACATTGGCCGCCGCGACCTCACGGTAATACCGCTCGATAATGTCGATACTTTTCAGCAAGTTAAAAGTGTTAATCGCCACATCGCCGATATCAGCAATTTGCAGCGAGTCAAACGGTGCGGCACGGGTGGCCATATTGTAAGGCCGCAGCATACGTGACTCGTCACGAATTTGCCGCGGCGCCAGCCGTGCGCCCGGCCGGTTGGATGTGCCGATATCAAAGGGCACACCAACAATGCCAACGCCGATATCGGTAAGGTTTGTCGCGGTGGGCAAGCGCATAAAGGTGGCCGGCCCACCAAAGCGTGGCATCTCGTTACCGCTTAGCGGCTGGTTTAACACCTTGCTGGCACTCATACAGCGCCCTCATCCACGATAGCCTTAAGCTCGAGGTATTCCTCCACGCCTTTTAAGCCCAGCTCGCGGCCATTGCCACTTTGCTTGTAACCACCAAAAGGCGCGGCATTGTGCCAGGGCGCTGCATTAACAAAAATAAGCCCGGCGCGAATACCTTCAGCCAACCGCTGTGCCGTTGCACTGTCATCGGCCCATACGCGGCCACTTAAGCCATAGGGTGAATCATTGGCAATACGCAGCGCGTCCGCTTCATCCTGATACGGTAAAATACACAGCACCGGGCCGAAAATTTCTTCGCGGGCGATTTGCATCTGGTTATGCACATTGGCAAAAACGGTGGGCCGCAAGTAATAACCCGCGCCCAGCTCAGGCACTGGCTCAGCACCGCCGGCTACCAGTTCGGCACCTTCTGTCAGGCCAATGTCAATATAACGCTGCACACTCTGGTACTGCGCTGCGCTTATCAGTGGGCCTAAAAATACGCCATCCTGATGCGGCTCGCCCAAGGTCAGGCTATTAGCATGCGCCGCCGCTATGGCAACCGCTTCAGCATACTGGCTATGGTGCACCAGCATGCGGCTAAGCGCGGTGCAGGTTTGGCCGGAGTTGGCCATTACATCTTCCACCCCCAATTTTACCGCCGTGCTAAGTTGCTTAGTCGGGCTGATAATAAAAGCCGATTTACCGCCCAGCTCCAGACACACCCGCTTTACCGTGGCAGCAGCCTGTTGCTGAATATGGCGGCCAATTTCGGTCGAGCCGGTAAAGGACACACAATCAATGTCGGCATGAGTCGATAAAATATCGCCAATCTGGCTACCGCTCCCCAGCACCAGATTAAACACTCCGGGCGGTAAGCCGGCGGCATCGGCTGCCATCGCCACACAAAGTGCAGTTTTCGGCGTAAGTTCGGCCGGTTTTAATACCACAGTGCAGCCGGCTAACAGTGCCGGCGCCAATTTGGCAATGATCTGATGCAGCGGATAATTCCACGGTGTAATAAGCGCACATACGCCCACCGCCTCTTTGCGCAGTTTTAACCGGGCATCCAGCTGTAGCTGCTCGTTTTGCAGCACTTCGGCGTAAGCCAAATGTTTAGCAAAGGCATCCAGCGGGTCGTCGACGTGCACTTCACGGGCAAACCACAACGGCGCCCCCAACTCAGACACCACGGCTTCTACCAGCTCGTCACGCCGCTGCTGCAGCTGCTGAATAAACACAGCCAGATACTCAGCACGCTGGCTGAAACTTAACGCCGACCAAGCGGGAAACGCGTGGCTGGCAGCCGATACCGCATCATTGACCAGGCCGGCGTCAGCACGGGCAACGCAGGCATAAGCCTCGCCAGTGGCCGGGTTAACCAGCGTATGCCAGTCGGGTGCGGCTATCGTGCGCCACTGGCCGTTAACATAATGCGCATTAATGCGTTGCAACATAATTAAGCTCCTTGCAGCTTGGCAGGCCATAGCCTTGCAGGCAGGCCCATTCAGTCATGGCATCGGCTATCGCATCAAACAGCGGCGCGGCCCATTGCCGGCCGTTTTCAATGCTGCCGGCCTGTTCAACAATATCTATCGCACGGCTAACTTCCATAATGCTGACAGTGGCACCATAGCCGGCGGCGCGCTCAATCAGCGGATGCCAGGCAGCCGATGAGCCTTCAATATCGGAATGGCCACCACGTACCCGGGCGCCCTGATTACCCAGTCCCACTTGCTGATAAAACGGCGCGATATGGCGCTGCATCAGTGCCTCCCACTGCAAATTGCGCGCATTGGTGCCGGTAACCAGCATTTGTGCCCCCGGCAGCGGGTTTTGCACGTTGGGGTTATGCGCATCGGCGGTAAGCAACACGGTTTGCACCTGCGGGTTACCTTTATGAATAGCGGCGATATAGTGCTCAAATGCCTGATAGCCATCGAGATTTTCACCGTAATATTCAATATCAGGCGTCAGCACTACAAAGCCTTTTAGTTTAAGCCGCAGTGCCAGCTCCTGCTGGGTAATGCTGTTCCACAGCTTGCCAACATTGCGGCCGTTTACCGCGGCGCCCGGCATCATTTTGCCTTCTGCCGTATATTGCTGCGGAATTATCGCAATGGGCGACTTGGTTTCAACGCGAATGGCAGCGACATCGGCGACGGTCCAGTTTTCACCGCTGTAGTTAAAGCGCACCCGATGCATGCCCTCACCACGGTCAAACTGATAGGTTTTATCTTGCTGCAGTTGCACAAACTGCATAGCAGGTTGTGGCGCCGGGCTGTGGCTGCAGGCGGTTAACAGCGCGCAAAGAACTAAACAACAGGCTCGCATATAGCTTCCTTTTTGGTGTTATTACAACCGATGCTAGCAGTCGCAACCGGGCTCGGCATGTTAGTAACCATCGGTTTACGCGATATGTCGCTGCCCATTAAAAACCGCTTGGCTGTGTAGATCTGCCTGGCGCATCCATAGCGTAAACCGATGGTTATTCATTTTTGTGCCAGACTACATCTGCGCACAATGCGATATCAGCCTTATATCGGAGCCAGCCGTTGAGCCCACTTTATCTGCCACTAACCGAACAGTTGCGCCAGTTTGCCAGCGGCGAGCTATCGCCCGTTACGCTAATGCAGCAAAGCTTAGCGCGCATAGCGCAGCACAACCCGGCGCTGAATGCCTTTAACTTCGTCTTTGCCGACGCTGCTCTGGTGCAGGCGCAGCAAGCCGAACTGCGTTATCAGCAAGGCACAGCAGCAGCCTTGTGCGGCCTGCCATTGGCGATAAAAGATGAAACCTATATCCAGGGCCAGATCACCACTAACGGCTCACGCTGCCTGGCAGATTTTGTCGCTAAAGACACCGATCCGGCGGCACAGCGGCTGCTGGATGCCGGCGCGATTATATTGGGCCGCACCACCACACCGGAGTTTTCTACCTCAGCGGTTACCTGGTCTGATTTATGGGGCGTAAGCCACAACCCGTGGAACAGCAATATTACCTGCGGCGGCTCATCCGGCGGCTCGGCCATTGCCGTAGCCAGTGGCATGGCCAGCTTTGCCAATGCTACCGACATTGGCGGCTCAGTGCGTATTCCGGCCGCCTTTTGCGGCCTGTACGGTTATAAACCGCCGCATGGCCGGGTAGCAGAAATCAGCCCCTACAATATCGATTTATACTGTCATCACAGCATTTTAACCCGTAGCCTGGCCGACTTACGTTATGTGTATCCGCTGCTACGCGGTGCCGACTGGCGCGACTCACACTCTTTTGTACCGGATACCAACCCTGAATTACTGCCGCGCAAGCCGGTTAAGCAGCTAAAAATTGCTATCTGTGCCCATTTAGGCTTTTACCCGCTGGCAGCCGACATTAAACGCGAGCTGCTACGCACTGCCGATGAGCTGCGTGCACAAGGTTTGCAGGTTGACGAGGTTGAACTGGACTGGGATGCGCGGGTGATCGACACCGCAAAAATACAGCAGCGGGCGCTGATGGGCCTGCTATTAAAACGTCAGTTTGGCAGGCCGGAACAGCGGGCACTGATGACACCTTATATGCAGCAGTATCTGGCGCAGGTAGATAGCTTAACACCCGAGCAAATGCTGGATGCCAACCTGCACTTATGCCAAATGTGGGATGCGCTGGCAAAGGTGTTTAAACACTATGATTTGTTGCTGTGCCCCACTGTGGCAACAACTGATATCCGGCCGGATTTTGATTACAGCCAACATCAGGTTAATGTTGATGGCCAGGCGGTAGACGCCAATAAAGGCTGGTTTATGACCTACCCGTTTAACAGCTTAAGCCAGTGCCCTGTGCTGGCGATGCCAAACGGCTTTTGTGACAACGGCGTGCCAAGCTCAGTACAAATTGTCGGCCAACCGTATCAGGAAGGTGATGTATTTGCCGTGGCGCAGCTATTAGCTGATACTGTCGCCAGCGACTTTTATACCCGCACTTTTCCGCCGCTGGTCTAGACACCCACAGTGGCACAGCGGCGGGAAGTCGCAATCGCTGTGTTGCCGAAGTTGGTCGCATCCAACTAGACTATTACAAAACTAGCAAGCAACATGAATAAATTATTTCTGTAGTGGCGGTACTGAGATGAAACTAAATTGCGACTTAGGCGAAAGCTTCGGTAGTTGGCAAATGGGGCTGGATGCGGATGTGATGCCGCATATTGATATGGCCAATATCGCCTGTGGCTTTCACGGTGGTGATGCCGATGTGATTGCGCGCACCTTAGCGCTGGCAAAACAGCATGGCGTAGCTATTGGCGCCCACCCGTCTTACCCGGATTTACAAGGCTTTGGCCGGCGCAGCATGGCGCTGTCGCACAGTGAAATTGTTAACTGTATGCGTTATCAAATCGCCGCGCTGGATGGCATGGCACTAAGTGCCGGCTTAACGCTGAGCTATGTTAAACCGCATGGTGCCTTGTACAACGATATGATGGCCAAACCGGCGGTATTTACTGCCGTGCTTGATGCCGTGGCCGGTTTTTACAAACCGCTAAAGCTGATGATTTTGGCCACAGCACAGCAACAGGCGTTTGCTGTGCAGGCCAAAGCGCAGGGCGTTGAGTTGTTATTTGAAGCCTTTGCCGACCGGCGTTACACCGATGAAGGCACACTAACGCCACGTAGCGAAAACGGCGCGGTGCTGCATGGCGCCAAGCTGCTGACCCAAGTTGCCCAGTTGGTAAAACAGGGGGCAGTCACTACTGCATCCGGCCAACAACTGGCACTTCGAGCTGATACACTATGTGTGCATGGCGATAACAAGGCCGCTATTGCGCAGATACAACAGATCAGGGCGCTGCTTAAATGACCCGCCTGCAACATCAGCTCAACCAGTACCAGTTAACTGTTGCTGGTGAGAACGCGCTAATGCTGTATTTTGACCAACGCATAGACCCGGTTATTTCCGCCTTAGTGCAACAAGCCTGCACACTTATCCGCGCTGAACTGGCCGAAGACATTATCGACTTACTACCCTCTTATGCCTCGGTACTTATTCTGTTTAACCCACTAAGCACCGATCATTACCGCGTGCAGGCGCAGTTGCAACATTGCCTGGCGCACCTGCAAAACAGCAATCAGCACAGTGGTAAGCTGGTGGAGCTGCCGGTGTATTACAGCACTGAAAGTGGGCCCGATCTGGCGCTTATTGCCAGCACAAAAAACATCAGCGTTGCTGAGGTGATACAACGCCATCAGGCCGTAAGTTATCGGGTCTATGCCATTGGTTTTGCGCCCGGTTTTGCCTATTTAGGCGAGGTAGACCCGCTGCTGCAAATGCCGCGTTTAGCCACGCCGCGCGCCAAAGTACCACGCGGTGCGGTCGCTATTGCCGACCGACAAACTGCAGTGTATCCGGCAGCATCACCTGGCGGCTGGAATTTAATTGGCTTGTGTCCAACACGCATGTTTAACCCCGCGGCAGAGCACGCAATGCCGGTGGCGGTAGGTGATGAAGTACGCTTTGTTGCCATCGATAAAGCCGAGTTTCTGCGTTTAGGTGGTGAGCTGCCAGAGCTTGAACTGCCAAAGCTTGAGTGTTCGGGGACTAAGCCATGAGCGGTTTTACTATAATAGCGCCTGGCGTACTGAGTTTAATTCAAGATAGCGGCCGCTTCGGCCAGGGCGCACTGGGCTTAACCAACGGTGGGCCTATGGATGCGCCATCAGCAGCCTGGGCCAACCGCTTGCTGGGCAACCACAGCAATGCCACTTTAATAGAGTGCAGTGTTGGCGGCCTGCAACTGCGCGCTGATACGCACAGTTATATTGCCGTCACCGGCGCTACGCTGCCGCTGACCATTAACGGCAAAGCAGCAGAGCAATGGACAGCACATAAAGTGCAGCCGGATGATCTGATTGAGCTGGGTATGGTAACAAAAGGCTTGCGCGCTTACATTGCCGTGGCCGGCGGCTTTACTATCACGCCGCAGTTTGGCAGCAGCGCCACAGTGCTACGCGAAGCTATTGGCGGCTTAAACGGTAATAAACTGCGGGCAGGCGATAAGCTTAGCGCCAACAGCATAGATAAACTGCAACGCCAGCGCTTACCAGCACGCTACCGGCCACAGTTTAACCAGGTACTGACACTGCGCTTGATTGAAGGCTATCAGGCGCAAAGTTTTACCGCTACCGAGCGCCAGCGCTTGTACCTCAACAGCTATAAAGTGACGCCACAAGCCGATCGCATGGGCTATAAACTCAGCGGCAGCGCCATTAGCTGTCAGCAAACACAGCTGCTTTCTGAAGGCATTTGCTATGGCTCGGTGCAAATTCCGCCCGATGGCCAGCCGATAGTGCTGTTAAATGACCGGCAAACCCTGGGCGGCTACCCGAAAATAGG
This sequence comes from Rheinheimera maricola, assembly GCF_016918075.2. Lineage (GTDB taxonomy): Bacteria > Pseudomonadota > Gammaproteobacteria > Enterobacterales > Alteromonadaceae > Alishewanella > Alishewanella maricola_A. The sequence goes on from NZ_JAERPS020000002.1 coordinate 593,327, forward strand.
CAGTGTATTGTCGCTCGACTGTGCCTTGCTGGCACAGGCAGGCGCAGGTACGACAGTATATTTTACGCCCATCAGCCCCGAGCAGGCGCACAATGCGCTCTGTTTGGCCAAAGTACGCACTGCTGCAATTAGCAGCCAACTGGTAAGCCTGTAAATGAGCGCACAGCAACAAGATTATCTGGCGGTAAGCCAGCAGATAGAACAGTTATTAGTGCGACAAAACCTGCGCGGCATGGCAAGCCTTAAGCCGCATTTACGGCCGGGTTATATCTTGCGCGCCGCCCGGCTGATTAATCAATGCCGCGGTACGGTGTTAATCGGTACCGGCTTTCCGGTGCTAAACACCTTTGAAACCGACGGCCCGGTTGGTGCTATTGGCTTGTATCAGTTACTTAAGCGCCTTGGCGCTGCGCCGGTTCTTGTTTGTGGCGATCCGCTGTACAGCGCGTTAAAAGCCGATTATCAGTGCTATCAAATCAGCGTAAACCAGTTCGACGCCCTGCCGGCCATTGCCGAGGCGGCACTGGCTCAGCTTAAACCACAATTGGTTATCTCAATTGAACGGCCGGGTTTTAATGCGCAGCAGCGTTACGCCAATATGCGCGGTGAGGATATTTCCGCACGCTGTGCCAGCTTCGATTACTTTTTAACTCAAGCGCACTGCCCTACTATTGGCATTGGCGATGGCGGTAATGAAATTGGTATGGGTAATGTGTACCAGCAAGTGAGCGCGCTAAATATTACACCTTGTGTTACCCAGTGCGACGAGCTCATTGTTGCCGATGTTTCAAACTGGGCGGCGTGGGGAATAGCAGCCATGGTGTCGGTATTGCGCGGCGAAAACCTGTTGCCGGGGGCGGAACCACTGACTATTTTGCAGTATTTATCGGCCAAAGGCAGCGTTGATGGCGTAACCCGGTTAAATACTTTAACCGAAGATGGCCTGGCGCATACCGAGGGCCAGCAACTGATTGATGATCTTGAATTACTGATTAAATGAGAACCGCAATGACAACAGTATATTTAAACGGCGCCTTTGTACCGGCCAATGAAGCCAAAATATCGCCAATGGACCGCGGCTTTTTATTCGGCGACGGCATTTACGAAGTGATCCCCAGCTACGGCGGCCGCTTTGTCGGCTTTGGCCCGCATATTGAGCGGATGCACAGCGGTTTAGCCCAGTTGTCGATAGACCCCAAGCTAAGCCAGGCCAACTGGCTAAGCATCGCGGCCAAGCTACTGCTGGATAACCACGCAGAGCTGGGCGAGAATATCGGCGTGTATTTTCAGGTAAGCCGTGGCACCGACACCAAGCGCGGCCATGCTTTTCCGGCTAATATCAGCCCAACCGTATTCGGTTTTGCTTTTGCTATCCCGCCAGAGCCGGTAGCCGACAAAAGCAAAGCCACCACTTACGCCGTAGTCACCGGCCAGGACTTACGCTGGCAGCGTTGCCATATTAAATCTACCTCATTGCTTGGCAACGTGCTGCATTACCAGCAAAGCTACAGCCAGGGTGCGCAGGAAATACTACTGTTTGATAAAGACAACAACTTAACCGAAGGCGCGGCGGTGAATGTGTTTGTGGTAAAAGACGGTGTTATCGCCACGCCGCCGCTAAGCCATAAATTGCTGCCCGGCATTACCCGCCAACTGTTGCTGGCGATACTAACCAAGCACAGCAGCATCAAAGTTGAGGAGCGTGATATCAGCGAAGCCGAAGTACTGGCCGCGGATGAAATTTGGCTAACCAGCTCCAGCAAAGAAATTGCTCCGGTGTTGTATGTTAATGACAAACCTGTTGGCAACGGTGAAGTCGGCGATGTCTGGCTGGCAGTACAACAGCTGTTTAGCGCGCATAAGTTCGACTATTAACATTACTCACTCCCGGCGCTGTCACCAGCGGCAGCGCCATTTACCATCTGCTTCACACCTCATATTCATAAATAATTAATTTACAAAAATGTATTATTTATATATCTTTTAGCAACGTCATTTCAGCAGAGCCCCGCATGCATATTTCTATGTTCAGGCGAAAGCCGTTGTTGCTGCTGACAGCAGCGCTGAGTTTTTTGGTATTTATTGTTTTCTCACAACAGGTTATGGCAGATATGTTTAGTTGGTTTAAAAAGACAGAGGTGGAGTTGTCCCCCGAAGTTAATGGCACTGTAACTTTAAACGGCAAACCGATTTCCGGTGCAAAAGTACTGCGATATTTAACTTACAGCGACAAAAAGTTTAATGACAGCGCCACTACTGACGAGCAAGGTCACTTTCAGTTACCGGTTAAAGCAGTAAAAGTAAAAGTCTCTTCCATGTTTGATACAGCAGTGACACAAAACTTAGTTGTTGATCACGCAAATAAGCAAACTGAGATTTGGACTGCAGGCACAACCAATACATTGAACTACGACAGTATTCGTAAACTGTTATCAAGCATGAAGTGTGAATTAACTTCCCCTGAGATGAGGCTGGAAATCCCCAGGGGAAATCCTCAATCACCCCCCCTTGGCGTTGCCAGCATATGCAGTTTTGAGCACGACGAAGTCATACTAGAAAAGGAATTATGGAAATGAATGAACTGACACCATTAATGGCTGCATCTTTAGCTAACTCAGTCTATCTACTGAAAGAAAATGGTAGGGAGAAAGAATTTTCATTAGACCTGAATACTCAAGTTACTAGAAATTTCGACTTTGATTTGAGCAACCATCGCCTGACTGGCATATCCGGTAGTATTGTTTCCAGGTTGTTTAATCGTAAAACCGGTTTTGCCGCTATCGGGAAAGGCAAAGCATCCTATGCCGGTGATCACGTGGTTGCCATTCGCGGCACAGACGGGCTGCGAGATATAATTACCGATTTAAACATCGGCTTGGCTGGCGGCGATAATAGCTCATTGGTGCATGCTGGTTTTAATAAAGTATTTCAGAGTATGAAACCTGCTTTAGAACAGAGCCTTACACCTATCTTGGCTGCCAAAGGTCACGGCACCGTACACTGCGTCGGCCATAGCCTTGGTGGCGCACTAGCGCACATAACTGCAGACTGGGTAAAACGACGCTATAAAAGCCGTGTATGTTTATATACTTTTGGCTCACCACGGGTCGGTTTAGACGGTTTTTCTATTAAAACTACCGGCAACATTGATAAAATTTTCCGCTGCACACATGCCAGCGATCCTATCCCATTGATCCCATTATGGCCTTTTATGCATGCGCCATATAAGTCACACGAAATACTTCTCAGCTCGGCTCAGGGATTACGTGCTTCTGGCCATAGCATGGGAGAAAATGGCACACCGGGCTACTTAAATACCGCAAATAGTAATAGTTGGGGCGCTTTGCAAAACCAATCAACCGAACTTTTCAAAGAAATTGAGTTGAAATACCCGGAGCGACACCAAGTTACTTTTACTACATATTGGGCCCATCGCATCAATAATGCTTTAATCACACTTTTGAGAAAAGCAGGCTTATTAACCCTGATATATGCTCAGGCTCGTATCGGCACCTACCTGACATTTTATGACATGCTTGCATCCTCAGTTGAGAAGATTGCTAAGCTCTCTGGGGAATTTGCTGAACAAACCAAGGGGCTGCTTGGGCATATGCTGGTATTCGCAGGTAAAGGGGCAACTAAGGTAGCTGACTTATCTTATCGATTCATTCGTTGGGTTTTCGAAGTTACTATCGGTGCCTTACATCGTATTGCCAGACAAGCATTAGATTTGGTTAACTAGTCAATAAACATGCTGCTCTATGACCGGATAGGCCTACGCTGGCCTTCCGGTAAACCTCGTACACTTATTTACAGACAAAAAATGACTTCAATTCGTCTTGTTACCAGAAACATTGTTTTAGGCAGCGTAGTAATTTTAGCTTTTTCACCACAAGTAATGGCAAGTATGTTCGGTTGGTTTAAAAAATACGATGTGCATTTATCTCCTGTTGTACAGGGAAAAATTACTTTGGATGGTAAGCCGCTGGCGGGTATCAAAGTGTTTCGCGAACTAGACTACGACACATCTTACAACGATGAATTGGTCACTGATGAGCAGGGACAATTTTATTTTGCTGAGAAGAATATCAAGTCACGCCAGCCTGGCAATAAATTAGATCAGTCTACTATTCGGCAAGTTATATCGCTGGATCATCAGGGTAAAACTTTCGTGCTTTGGTATCTGAATACATCCAGTATCGAGCCACAGCAAGCTGTAGTGCAGCGCTTAGCTGCACTCAACTGCGAGATTAGTGATGAAGAGCTGGAGCATGTATTTCCGAATATCGAAAAACCTGACTTCCCACATAGCACATTTAGCATTTGCCGCTGGCCTGACTAAACAAGACTGCAACACTCCACGAAACCAACCATAAAAGAGGGATTTTAAATGGGCATCATTCTTTTACCGGCGTTTTTATTTTACGCAGCCGCCGCTGTGTATGGCGCTAATAGAAGCTATAAAATCATTGCAGTAGATGGAATTGGGCTTTATTTGGGATTACTGCTGGCAAGTTTTTTTATCAGCGCATTACTACCAACGATAAATGTCTATTTTCGCTTTAAAGCGGCGACCAGTCTGTATGTGTTCGACGTACCCTTCAGCCTTTTATTCAATCTGACTACAGCTGGTTTAATAGCAATTTGTTTTGCCGTATTAAATAGCCAGTGGCTGACGAACCAGCCGCTACCGATGCCAATTTCCGTCACTGCAACCGGTATCTTAACGGGCGTTGCTGTTGGCACCCTACTCAGCCTGTTTTTTGTTGAACAGCTACTTGGGTTAGATAAGCTACCCCGCACCCATTAAGCGGGGTAACACCGTCAACTCAGTTAGGTCGAGCCAGAGCGCTGCATCATCTGCCACACCGTCGCCGGCTGTTCGGTTTGCTGCAAATAGTCGATTACCGCTTGCTGCTCTGCCGGCGCTTTGTTTTGTGACAGCTTAAAGCGGCCGCTTACTTCGGTTAGGCTAATTTCCACACCCGCAATCGCCTTAACGAGTTGTTGTTGATAAGCCTCAGATTGCGCCATTGCTGGTGCACTGTGTGCTTCCTGCTGTCTTACCAATGCCAATGTTTGCTCGTTATCCAGCACACGGGCTATACCTTTAAGTTCAGCCATGGCGTAGTTCCAGGTGGATACTGCCGGTTGTTTGCTGTAACAACTGGCAGCAACAAAAGCATGCGGGCCCTGAATAACAATACTCACCGCCGTTTGGTCCAACCTATCAAGCTGCGGGTTATTGCGCGCTAAATGGCAGTAAGCCTTGCCCAAATCACCTTGCCAGTCGAATAAAAATGGCAGTGGGGTGTAATTGATACTGCCGTTATTGCTTAACAACAAACCAAAATAATGTTGCTGTAAAAACGCCCGTATCTGACTACGTTCAGTGCTTTGATAATGTTTCGCTGGATACACTACGGCTCCTATCAGCGCAGACGCTGAATGTGAAAAGCATTATCGACTGCGGTAAAACCCACAGCCGGATAATACTGCATAGCAGAGGGCGCACTGCGCAATAACTGCTGCACCTGCGGCCCGGTTGCTTGTTGCACAGCAGCCAACAGCGCCTTGCCAATGCCTTGCTGTTGGCAGGCTTTATCAACTAACAAATCACAGATATACACCACATAGGCTTTGTCGGTTAGGCAGCGCGCTAAACCAACTAACTTGCCGTTGCTGCGGGCGCTGATCAGCAGATTACTGCTGGCCAACATTATTGCCATGCGCGCACTGTCATCTGTTGGCCGGTTAATGCCGGACGCGCGGTACAGCGCCAGCATTTCTTCTAAATCAAAGCTACTTTGCTGTTGGTAAACAATCGTCATCATCTGCTCTCCTGTTGTTATTGCTGCAGCTTACCGGCTAAACTGGCACCATAAAAAGTACCGCTTTTAACAAAGTAAGGGATCCAGTTGCGTCTACTGACTAACAACCTGCAATTAAGTGGTCAGGGTAGCCTGCAACAGCAGTTATACCAGCTGTTGCAGCAGCAACTGTTAGGCGGCAATTGGCCCGGCGGCGCATTGTTGCCCTCCAGCCGCCAGCTGGCGGCTGATCTATCACTGAGCCGCAACACGGTGAATCAGGTACTGCAACAACTGGTCGCCGAAGGCTATATTGAGGGCCAACCCGGTCGTGGTTATCAGGTTTGCAGCCTGCCTGAGCAATATTTTCAGCCGCAGCCTGCTAGTGCTGTCACTGTGAAACCTTTACCGCTGCAACATTACAGCCTGCCACAAAAGCAGGGCCCGGTTAATGGCTTGCTGCAGCCGGGCGTATCTGCTTTGCAGCATTTCCCCTATGCACTGTGGCAACGTTTGCAGCAGCGCCATAGCAACCGTGTGGCATTAAGCGGCTTTGCCGACCCATTGGGCTATTTACCCTTACGCCAGGCTTTAGTGCCCTATTGCGTCAGGCGCGGCAAGTGAGCTGTGATGAACACAACATCCTAATTACGGCGGGTGCCCAGCAGGCGCTGTTTGTTGCCGCTAAGCTGGTAGCGCGTGCTAATGACACGGTTTTGATGGAAACGCCGGGGTATCCCCGCCTAAAGCAGGCACTGCAACTATGTCAGTTAGCGATTCAGCATCTGGATGCCAGCAGCGCGAACGGGCTGGATACCAATGGCCTGCCTGCCATTACTAAGGCTAAAGCGCTGTTTTTAACGCCGGGGCATCAGTATCCGCTGGGCGGTATTATGCCGCTGGCAAACCGGCTGGCACTGCTGGACTGGGCCCGCCAGCATGCTGTCTGGCTGGTAGAAGATGACTACGACAGTGAATTTCAGTATCAGCACCGACCCATTGCCAGCTTGCAGGGGCTAGCCGGCGGCGAAGGCGTGTTGTTTGTCGGCTCGTTCAGTAAAACCCTGTTCCCTGGCTTGCGGCTAGGTTATCTGGTGGCACCCAAAAGCGTAATTGGCCAAGCGGCGGCGATAGTGCAAGCGCTGCACGGCGACGTACCATTATTACCACAAGCTACACTGGCCGATTTTATCAGTGAAGGCCATTTTGGCCGTCACTTACGTAAGATGCGCCGCTTTTATCAACAGCGAAAACAGCAAGCCATTCAGCTTGTAATTGAGTTATTGCCTAACTGTCGTTTATACGCTCAGGATGCCGGTTTACATTTGGTACTGGAGTTTCCAGAACCTATAGATGAAGCCGCGTTATTAGCAGCGCTTAGTCAGCAGCATATTAAAGCCCAGCCACTGAGCCGCTATTGCTTCGACGGCAAGGTGCGCTCAGGTCTGGTGCTGGGTATTGCTAATCATAACGATGAAGAGTTTAATGCCGCACTGCTGCAGCTATGTCACCTGTGTCGCCGGGCGCTACACGCTTAATCTTGCTTAGCGCTGTGTATTTTTTGCAGTTGTTGCACAGTTAACTCTAACGCTTTGATGCGTTTATGTTGCCGGTACAAAGTATCCAACGCAGCACCTGTCAGTATAATCAGCACCCCTGTCCAGGATACCTGATAACTGTCAGCTATTCTGGCGTCGGCGTAGCTTAGATAAAACGCGTAGCCAAGCTGATAAACAAAATAGGTTAGCACCAGCGCTATTAAAATTTTTATACCCCATGACATAAAAGGTTCGTTAGTGATTTGGCTTTGCGCTGTCATCTAATCTTCCTCTGTGGCCTTAGCTTGCAGCTCCAGCGCTTTAATACGCTTGTGTTGCCGGAACAACACATCAAACAGCACACCAAATAAATATATGAAGCATAGAGTTAAGACGGTGATGAAATCACTGAATGAATACTCCACCCTTGGATTAACCGAGCGAATGTAGTAACGATGAATTTCTGAGAAAACTGGTATGAATATCGCTACAACTATAAAAAATATATTCATACCTGATAAGAATGGCTCTTTATGGCTTTTTGATTGCTGCTTCATAGTCGCCTCTATTGAATTGTCCAACGTGAACAGAATGTTACATCACCTATCGTGGTCTTAACCGCCCAGCTTGAGTGATTCTTTCGTTGGCCGGATCAATTTGAATATAGCTACCATCACTAAACCAAAAAACGGCATCATCTGCAGTGACATCTATAAAGATTTTATTGTCTGGACTGCTGTTCTCTATGTAAACTGCTTGGCCGTTATGCTTTGTCGCGATCTGCGCGTCAGATGACTCGATATACGTTGAATAGCCATCTGGCACAACGTTCGCGCCGGCACTTAAACATATTGAAAAGCAGATTATCCCGATTAAAAATAATATTCCTTTCATTTCTACACACTCTCCCTGTTAATTATCCCCAAATAGGCTAAATACAAGGAAACTTAAAATCAATATATTTAATGCAATTTTTTTACTATTTACAATTTTTCATAAATACATCTAGGGACTCAGGTTTGCCAAAATAGTAGCCTTGGAACTGCTGACAGCCCAATTGCAGCAGTTTCTGGTATTGGTCGTCGGTTTCCACCCCTTCGGCAATAACGGCCAGCTCCAGGCTTTGCCCTAACGCCAGGATGGTTTTGATAATAGCCTTGTCGTTGGGATCGGTCAGGATGTCGCGTACAAATGAGCGGTCTATTTTCAGCTGGCGTAATGGCAGGCGTTTCAAATAGCTTAATGAAGAATAGCCGGTGCCAAAATCGTCTAGTGAAAACCGCACACCCAGCGCGGTGAGTTGCTGCATTTTAGCAATAACGCTGTCGATATCCTGCAACAGCTGACTTTCGGTAATTTCCAATACCAAACATTGTGGCCTGGCACCACTGTCTTGCAGCACCTTACTCACTTCTGCAACAAAGCCGCTGGAATGCAACTGACGAGCACTAATATTCACTGCTAAATACCAATTGGCAGTTTCTGGCCAGCGTGCCCATTCAGCCAACTGGTGGCAACTTTGCTGCAATACCCAACGGCCGATCGCTTGAATTTGGCCGCTGCTTTCTGCCACCGGAATAAAATGCGCCGGGGCTATCATGCCCTCAGTCGGATGCTGCCAGCGGATCAGTACTTCAGCGCCGACAACCCCGGCATCACGCTGCAGCTGCGGCTGAAAATGTAGCACAAACTGCTGCTGCGCTAATGCCAAGCGCAAACCGTTGACAATATCGGCACGGCTACTAACATCTGCCTGCATTTGTTGATTAAAAAACCGCACACCATTACGGCCGCGGTCTTTGGCATCATACATAGCTAAATCAGCACGTTGTAACAGTTCATCACTATTACAGCCATCAGAAAACATCGCCACTCCAACACTGGCTGAAATAGTATAAGGCCGCTCCTGCAATTCGAACGGTTCTGCCAATAGCTGGACAATCTTTTCGCCGATCAGGCTGGCTTTTTGGCTGGATAACTCGATGTCCGGATGCAGGTCGGTTAGTAACACCACAAATTCATCACCGCCCAGCCGCGCCAGGGTATCAACTTTACGTAAATGGGTTTGCAGCCGCTGTGCGACTTGCTGCAACAGCTGGTCGCCCATAGCATGGCCCAGGCTGTCGTTTAAATCCTTAAAATGATCCAGGTCGATAAACAGCAAGGCGCCCTGGGCACTGTCAGTTTGCCGCTGTTTAAACTCGACCGCATGTTTTAAACGTTCCAGTACCATGCGTCGGTTCGGTAAGCCGGTCAACACATCATAAAATGCCAGCTGATGAATTTCCTGCTGATGTTGTTTAAGTTCGGTAATATCGGTAGAAATACCGCAGAGAGCATATATGTGGCCGCGATTGTCACGCAAAGGTAGTTTCACCGACAAAAAGGTATGGGATTGCTCACCATCTAATGAGGTATTGTATTCTTCTTCTACCAACCGCTCGCCAAGCTGTAATACTTTCTGGTCATTTTGTTGTATGTTGGCGCTGGACGCAGCATCAAAAAAGGCATCATCACGTCGCCCAACCGCTTCAGCAGGCTCGCAGCCAAATAACTGCGCCACTTTACGATTAACATACTGATAACGGCCTTTGATATCCTTGATATAAATATGCGCATCAACACTGTTTAGAATGGTGTTTAAACGATCTTCACTGACTTGCAAGTGGCGGGTTTTATCTGACACCTGGCGCTTTAACCACCAGGCGCCGGCTAGTGCCAGTAGTAACAAACTACTTAACATCGCCAGTATCAACCAAACATACTGTGGCACCTGGCGCTGTGGTGTGTTGGTACCCCAACGTTGCAGAACTTGATAGTACGGCGAGCTGGCGTTGCTTTGCCATTGTGCCAGCCGGGTTTCAATTACCGTTAGCAGGTCTTGGTTGTAACCTTTTTTTGTTGCGTAAAACAGCCGGGACGGTTGAAAAATGACATTACTCTGCGTCAAATTGTACTTATTGCGTTGGGCTTGACCAAAATAGTGGTTTGCCGCCACCACCTCAGCCTGGCCTGCCGATAGTAATGCAAAAGCCTCGGGCATAGAGCGCACGGTGCTGAGCTGCACGGCAATACCAGACTCCGTGCTCCATCGTTGCAAATAGTGCTGCTGCACGGAGTCCTGCAGTACCAACACCGTTTTACCGGCCAGTTGCTCTATCGAGTTTAACGACACACCAGGAGCGGTATACAGCTGCGACCAGCTATACAGCGCCGGTGTTTCATGAAAGTCCAGTTGCAGGGCGCGTTGCTCGGTATATGCCACATCGGGTAATAAATCTATTTCACCGGCCTGCAATAGCTGTAAACAATAGGCCCAGTCACATTGTACTGGTTTTAACTGCCACTGCTGGCTGCGGGCAATTTCACCCAGCAGATCACCGAGAATACCTGAAGGTTGACCGTCGGCATCAGCAGTAATTTTGGGCGCATTTTGGTATACGCCCACCACCACTTCACGCTCAGCTGCCACTAGCCGACTACAAACACACAGCAACAACAATGCTGCAACAGCTATTCTCATTCTATCTGTAACCTGCTATTTAGTTGGCCTTTGTCATCAGCTTACGTTAAAGCAAGAATTTTACCAGCCCACTTCTGCTCACTACACCTTAAAAATATAACCGCGCTTGTAGCACCAGTGCATTAGCAAATATGACAGCAGTAAAAAACTCAGCGCAAACAGCAGCGAGCCGTTGTAATCGCCAAATAGTGGCTGATACAGCGCCCGGTACAGCCATTGCTGCAATGAGGCCTCTCCAACTGATAGCATCATCAAAGCACGGGCGGCAAAACCCGCCAACATAAAAAATAAAATGGCATTGGCACCAAACACTACAAAGGGCGCACTCCAACGCCGCCAGCGCTTTACATCACAAAGCCAGAGACAAGCGGCCAGCGCAATAGCGCAATAGCCACTGCTAAGCAGCACAAAGCTGGGCGTCCATAAACTTTTGTTTATCGGCAAACTGAAGTGCCACAGCTCAGCCAGCCATACTGCTACTATGCCACACAAAAGTAAGCCACGTATTTTAGCTACCAGGCTGCGCTCTGTTTGTAACCACTGCGCTATCAGCACCCCTGTTAAACAACTGGCAATCGCGGGCAAGGTAGACCAAAGCCCTTCCGGGTCAAAGGCAAATGGCGTAGCACTGCGATAATACACATGCCCGGCGCCCAGCACAGTGTGGTCCAGCCAGGCGGCAAAGCTATTGCCAAACATTAATAAGCCGCTGAACTGGGCACCTTGCGAATCGGTATATGGCAGATACCACATGCCCACCAGGTATAGCGCACACAAGCCCAGTAACCAACCAATGCGACCGCGGGTACCGCAGTACAACACAATAATCACGCTAAAAAAGTACACTACACCAATGCGTTGTAACACGCCCAACCAGCGTAGTGTTAGCAACTTTTGTTCAATATAACTGTATGCCGGATCGCGAAAATTGTAATAAAACAACGCCAGTAGCAGCCCCAGCGCAAATAATTTTAAGCCGCGGATAGCGGCATGGCGGATGATGGCAAATTTACCGGTTAAACCCTGCTGTTTTAAGCTAAGTTGCAGCGACATGCCGACAATAACAATAAAAAATGGAAAGATGAGGTCGGTTAGCGTCCAGCCATGCCATTCTGCATGCCGCAACGGGCCATACACATAGCTCCAGCTACCGGGATTATTCACCAATATCATAGCGGTAATGGTTAAACCGCGCAGCGCATCTAATGCCAGCAACCGGTTAGCCGGCAGCACCGTCAAAATAGCATCGGCATAACGCCGGTACAGGCTTAACATCAGTCGTTATAGCCAGCAACGGTAACCGGCAATACGCCGGTTAACGGGTATAGTCGCAGCAGTGCCTGCGCCAGCGCCTCATAGGTCGCATTGCCGGCAGCCATAGCACTGGCATCTTCTGCGGTGTTATAGGCATAACTGGCCAGCACTACATCGGCATACTGGCCATAGCGGCTAATATCGTATGGCGCACGCAAGCTAAGAAAAATATGCGGCTTTTTCTGTGCGCTAATCAGCGGCAATAAGGCTTCGTATTGTTGGGTCTGGCGCTTATAGGCTGCAGCAATATTGCCAATACCGGTTAAATCGTCCATTCCGCCAATATCGGCCAGGCTTTGCATCGGCGAGATAAAACCACTGATCAGCAAATCTGCCGCCGCAATCTGCGCCGCAGCCTGGCTTAAATCGGTTTGTTGCAAACTGATAACGGCAATATCAAACGGCTGCTGGGCATAATGTTGTAGCGCAGCAGCCAGTGCTTGTGCCTTCATCTGATCCGGCAATATCAGCAACAGCTTTTTAGCCTCGCTGAGCTTTAGCGGCCAGTCAGCCGTGCCAGGCTTTACTTGTGTTATCGCCGCTTTGGCCAGTGCCAGTTCGTGTTGACGATGCTCTGGCTTACCCAGGCTCGACTTGGCCTGCGCCACTTGTAACGCCTGGGTTGTCGCCTGCGACAATAATGGATACTGCTGTTTTAGTGTCACTATGCGCTGATAAGACTCGGCCAGTTCTGTTGCGGATAATTGGCCAGCGCTTACGGCAGTCGTTAATGCGTCAAGCAGTTGCTGTAAGGCATTAAGTTCGCCCGGGTGCTGTAGTTTCACCGGCATTAAGGCAATGTCGGCACCGGCGGCAAAGGTTTGCACTACCGCTTCGGTGTGGGTAAAAAATTTACTGATACCCGCCATGTCCAGCGCATCGGTAACTATTACCCCGTTATAAGCCAGTTCTTCGCGCAGCACGCCGTGTAAAATTTTACGTGATAAGGTCGCGGGCTTCAGCATGTGCTCGCCGTCTTTGGAAACAAAGGTGCTGCTGTCCAGCGCCGGATACTGAATATGCGCAGTCATGATCATACCCGGCGCCTGCTGCTGAATAATGTCGGCAAAAGGCTTTAAATCGACAGCGCGGATTTGCTCGCTACTATGCTCCACCCGCGGCAAGCCAAGATGGCTATCGACTTCGGTGTCACCATGCCCAGGAAAGTGCTTCAACGCGGCTATCATGCCGCGTTGTTGCATCGCGCCCGTCATGGCAGCGCCAAGCCGGGCCACTTGCTGGGCATCCTCACCAAAAGCGCGGACATTGATTACCGGATTGTGCGGATTGACATTCACATCTACCGTCGGTGCAAAATTAACGTTAATGCCGAGGCTCAGCAGTTCATCAGCAAGCACTTGTCCTACTGTTGTCGCAAAGCCGGTGTTATAGGCGGCGTAAGTCGCGCCAATGGCCATATTGCCGGCAAAAGACGTAGCTAAACTGCGGGGCAAGCGCGTTACCCGCCCGCCTTCCTGATCAATGGCAATAAACAGCGGCAATCGCAACGGGGATGCCAGTGAAGCTGCTTGTAGCTCGCGATTAAGCTGAATAATTTGTTCGATCCCCGCCAGGTTCTCGGCAAACAGGATCACGCCACCGATAGCATGCTCGCTGATCAATGCCGCCAACTGAGGCGGTAGCGATGTCATTGGCGTACGACACTGGCCGTCTACTGGCGTCTCGGCGCAGTAATAACGCAAATCCAACATCAACTTTTGCCCCAGCATCTGCTGCACCGTCGCAGCGGGTATGTTAACCGGCATAACAGCAGCCGATGTCACAACACTGAAGACACTGCACACACTGCATACAAAGAAAGCAACACGGCGTAAACATAACATAGGGTTCCTGAAACAGCTGATGACCACGGCGGTATCCTGTTATTTTGGCGAAAGCTGCTGGCAGTACAACAAAAATAAATTATTCATTCAAGTAAAATTTTAATGAATATTTTACTCATACAGTATAGCTTATGGTAAGGTTAGTTACTTTTTCCTGCGGGCGGAGCACCGATGCAACTGACGCTACTGGACTGGACGGTATTTTTTGCGTATTTCGCCATTTTGGCATTGGCCGGTTGGTGGGTTAATCAACGCAAAGCCGGCAACAGCAACGATTACTTTCTGGCAGCTAACAGCATGCCGGTTTGGGTAGTGGCGATATCTGTACTGGCGACCTCACAGTCGGCTGCCACTTTTCTTGGCGGTCCAGACATGGGTTTTCGCGGTAACTTAAGTTATCTGGCAAGTAATATTGGCGCCCTAATCGCCACTGTTATCGTGATCAAGTTTTTACTACCGCGCTATTATCAGCTTAAAGTCACTACCGTATACGAGTTGCTGGAGCAGCGTTTTGGCGCCAGTGCCAAAGACCATGCCGGGAAAATGTATTTATTTGGCCGTATTTTTGCCAGTGGCGCCCGCTTATATATGGCAGCGATTGCCGTCGCAATGTTGCTGTTTAACAATATTCAAGCCAGCAGTGTGCTGGCAGCTATTGCACTTCTAACATTGATCGGCCTGGCCTGCACCGTTGCCGGTGGTATTCGCTCTGTGATCTATACCGATGCACTGCAATGCGCTGTTTATGTACTGGCTGCGTTACTGGTGCTGGGTTATTTGTATCACAGCCTAGGACTGGACCTGGCCACGTTAGTTCAGGCACTGCAGCAGCCGGCAGAAGGCGGACCATCTAAACTACTGTTGTTCGACTGGCGCTTTGATGTCAGCTCAAACGGTGTGTTTAATATGTGGTCGGCATTAAGCGGCTTTATTTTGCTGAATATCGCGGCTTTTGGTCTGGATCAAGATATGACGCAGCGGGTGCTAACCTGCAAAGACAATAAAGCCGGCGCGCGCGCGTTGCTCAGCTCGATGCTGATGGTTATCCCCACTATGTTGGTGTTTATTCTGATTGGCTTTTTGTTATATATCTTTTATCAACGCCCAGACCTATACCAGCCAGCGCAGGGCTTTGCTGACAGTTTCGCCGGCGAAAAAGTTACCGTATTTATGTACTATGTGCTTAACGAATTGCCATCCGGCCTGCGTGGTTTAGTGGTAGTGGGCGTTATTGCCGCTGCGTTATCCACCATTACCTCGGGCTTAAATTCTATGTCGTCGGTACTGGTGGCCGATATGTATAAGCCATGGCGGTTACAGCGCAAACCTGATACTGACGCCCGACATTTTGTCCGCGCCGGGCAGCTGGGCATGTTGGCCACAGCGTTGGCATTGTCTTTAATGGCCATACTGTGTTTTTACTGGCAACAATACTCGGCTATGCCACTGCTGGCTTTTGCCCTTAGTGTCATGGTGTTTTCCTACAGTGGATTGCTGGGGGTATTTTTTACCGCGCTGTTTAGCCAGCGAGGTAACCGTTATTCGGTCACGGCAGCGCTACTCAGCGGATTTTGCGTGACCCTGCTAATGCAACCTTATATTCTGCACCAACTTAGCCCGCCGTTGGCGGCACTAGACTTAGGTTTTACCTGGCAGTTGTGCATTGGTACGGTTATCGCCACCCTGGTATGTATGGCAGGCAAAACAACCACAGCTAAAGCTCAGCAAGGAGTAACAACATGTGGATCCTGACAGTCGACGGCGGCGGCAGTAAAACGCTGGCCCGGCTGACCAATAGCCGCACCGGCCAGCAATGGCAGCAACAAGCTGGTCCGGCGTCATTAACTAATGATTTTTCGCAGGCGCTGGCAAACATTAATCTGCTTAGTCACAACTTATGTCAGCAAGCGGGTGTCAACAGCCAGCAACTGGTTGCCGTAATGGGCTTAGCCGGTGCCGGTAACCCGCAACAACAGCAGCAAGCTGTGCAGCAACTGCAACATCATTATCAACACTTGCTGCTAACCACCGATGCGCGCACGTCATTGTATGGCGCTAATTTAGGCCAGCCGGTGCTGGTGATAGCGTTAGGCACTGGCTCAGTCGCTATGCGCTTACTGCCCGACGGCCGAGAACAGCAAGTGGGGGGCTGGGGCTTTAATATTGGCGACGAAGGCGGCGGTGCATGGCTGGGCAAACAAACGGTGCGTGAGCTACTGTGGCAAGTAGACAGCCTGGCTGGCGTGCAAAGCCCGTTACTGCAACAGGTGGCAAACCAGATTGGTCATAACGCCGCCACGTTATTGCCATGGTTGAAAACAGCCAGCCCAAACGACTTTGCCGCCCTAGCGCCCTTGGTGTTTGACTATGCCCAGCAGTGCAGCGTAGCACAAAGTCTGCAGCAACGTCACATAGCTGCCGTGCAGCAGTTGTTGCTGCACGCGCGCGAACAATTTGCCTTACCGGTGGTGCTATTAGGCGGCCTGGCCGATACCACCGCAGCACTGCTAAGCCCACAAAGCCGTGCACTGCTGCAGCCCGCCGGGGGTAGCGCGCTGGACGGCGGCTATATATTGGCACAGCAACTGATTATTTCTTCCGTAGGATAACGCCATGACGAATGTGCAACAGGACGCCTTACTGCAACAACTCGACGCCATGAGTTCAGAAGCGCGTAACCCCGATAGCTGGGACATTGATATGCTGTCCAGCCTGGAAATCGTTCAGCGCATTAATGCTGAAGATCAAACCGTAGCACGCAGTGTTGCCAGCTGCCTGCCGCAGGTCGCGCAGGTTGCCGATCGCATTGTTGCAACCTTTGCCGCCGGTGGCAGGCTAATATATCTGGGCGCAGGCACCAGCGGCCGGCTGGGTATATTAGATGCCGTAGAATGCCCACCCACCTTTAGCGTGCCAGCCAGCCAGGTTGTGGCATTGATCGCTGGCGGCGAAGGTGCCGTTTATAAAGCGGTAGAAGGCGCCGAAGACAACCCACAGTTAGCTGTTGCCGACTTGCAGCACATTCAGCTCAGTGCCAATGATATGCTAATTGGCATCGCCGCCAGTGGCCGCACCCCTTATGTACTGGGTGGCCTGGCGTATGCCCGCAGCTTGGGCTGCTACACGGCGGCCATTAGCTGCAATGCCAACGCACCGGTACTAAGCGCTGCCGATACTGGTATTTGTGCCGTAGTCGGGCCAGAGATCGTCACCGGCTCCACCCGGATGAAAGCCGGTACTGCACAAAAGCTGATTTTAAATATGCTCACTACTACGGCGATGATCCGCAGCGGTAAGGTGTATCAAAACCTGATGGTAGACCTACATGCCAGTAATGAAAAGCTGGTTGCCCGTGCGGTGCGCATTGTAATGCAGGCAACAGATTGTGCGGCAGAAACCGCCCGTGAGGCGCTAACCGCTGCCGACATGAGTGCCAAGCTGGCCATTTTGCATCTTCTAAGTGGCCAGAGTATTGCCCACTGCCGCAACCAGCTAAGCCTACAGCAGGGCTTTATCCGCAATGCTCTGCAACAGGAGAAATAACCATGCAGCTCTTACTGCCAATATTGCTTGGCCTGTGCTTAGTTGGCTGCCAAACAGAAACCCGCCCTGACACAGCCGATCCGGCGTCAGCCCCGGCCGGGCAATCGGTAGCCACGATGCAAACCGGCGCAGCACAGTTAGCAGAATATTTACCGCAGCTGCAAGGCAAACGGGTGGGTTTGTTGGTTAACCAGACGTCACTGGTCGGTGAGCAGCATCTGGTCGATGTGTTGTTAGCCCACAACGTTAATGTGGTTAGTATTTTTGCCCCCGAACATGGCTTCCGTGGCGATCATGATGCCGGAGCCCAGGTAGACAGTGGCACAGACAGCAAAACTGGCTTGCCGTTGTGGTCGTTATATGGCGCCAACAAAAAGCCTAACGCCGCGCAAATGCAGCAACTGGATGTGGTGATATTCGATATTCAGGATGTCGGTGTGCGCTACTACACTTACATCAGCTCGATGCATTATCTGCTGCAAGCCGCTGCCGAGCAAAATGTCGCAGTGCTGGTGCTGGACCGGCCAAACCCCAACGGCGCCTATGTCGATGGCCCGCTGCTTGAGTTGGAATTTCAGTCTTTTGTGGGTATGCACCCCATCCCACTGCTGCACGGTATGACCGTGGCCGAGCTGGCGCAAATGATCAAAGGCGAGCATTGGATAAGTGACGCCGAGCAGTTAACCTTAAGCGTAGTGCCGGTAAGCCATTATCGCCGCGATATGCCCTATGTGCTGCCGGTAAAACCAAGCCCCAATTTACCCAATGCACAAGCGGTGGCATTGTACCCGTCACTCGGCTTCTTTGAGGCCACGCCAGTTAGTATTGGTCGCGGCACGGAGTTTCCTTTTCAGGCTATTGGTTACGATAAATTTAGCCTGGGCAGTTTTCAGTTTACGCCCGTTTCGACACCCGGCGCTGCCTTAACACCACCGCTAATGAATAAACCGTTGCTCGGCACCGATTTACGCCAGGTTAACGCGCATGGCCTTAATTTAAGCTACTTACTAAGCTGGCATGCGTTGTTTAAGCAGCAACAACAAGTGTTTTTCACTTCACCCGAATTTATGGATAAGCTGGCCGGCACTAACCAATTACGGCTGCAGATAGAGCAAGGCCTGACCGAAGCAGAAATTCGCAGCAGCTGGCAGCTTGATTTGCAACAGTTTATGCTGCAGCGCCAGCCTTATTTACTTTATGACCGTTGATTAGTGTGCGTAACGCTGTATTGCTTGGCTAATGGCGCCACTTTGTTGTTGCTGCAGAATAAACTCATTCAGTGCCGGTAGCAGTTCACGCCAGCGCGGATGCAGGCTTAAACGCAAGCTGGCGCGGGCCGCCGCCTGTGGCAAAGCATAAATGGTTAGCGGTTGTACCTGCTGTTGCATTAACCAGCGCACAATAATGTCATTCATATAGGCTAAATCGCAGCGTTGGTTCAGCAGCATCTTCAGCTGTGCTTCCTGGCTAGATGCATCAATACGAATAAAGCCTTGCTGGCTAAAATAGGGCTGCAGTTCCGGGTAAACATAATGCTCACGGGTGCAAATCTTCAACTCACGCACATCAGTTAAATCCAGTGTGGTGTCTTCAGCTTTCAGGCTAAATAAGTAATCGTCGTAACTGAGCACGGTAACCGAAAACAACAACGCATCAGGGTTTTCTACCCACGCTGGGCTGACAAACATAGCGTCAATTTCACCGTGATATAACGCCTGCTCGGCGCGCTGCGGATGATTAAACACATAACGACTGTCCAGACCTTGCTGACTAAAAAACGGGGCAAACACTTCAGGCAAAATGCCGGTTACCTGCTCAGACTGGCCGTTTAAATAAATAAACGGCGGCAACTGTGGGTAATGAATATTGAGTTTCTTGTCGCCCTCTGCCCCCAGCGCAGCAAAATGCAGCACTGCAGAAAACAGCAACATAGCACAGCCGCTAACGCCAAAGCTCATTGTTGGTCCTGCAGTAACATTAAACCCGGCTGCAATATTATTTCTCCTGACAAAGGCCTGCACACATTGACGACAGGCTTTAACCCTAGTCAATTGCTGCCAGTTTACCAGTATTGCTACGGATAATGGCAAAAACTAGCTTAGCATAGTTAAACACCCGCTAAACCAGTGCACAAAATGCCGATAATACTATTGCAGCCTGCTGCAGTAAGCCTCAAGGCAAATCGAAAATCAGCGCCTTTACTGCACGATTTGCCGTTAAACTTACCTCGCTTTGCTGGCTAATTTTAATGCCATCCCCAGCCCGCACAATATGCCCGGCTACGTTAAGCTCACCGTCGATAAGGTGAATATATATTTTTCGCTCTGGCGCCACGGCTAATGTTTGCCACGCTGAGTCTTGCAGCAACAGCTGATACAACAACGCATCCTGGCGCACAGTTAAACTGCCTTCACGCCCATCGGGTGACAAAATGAGTGTTAAGCCGTCTCGCTGGCCAAAATCTTTTTGCTGGTAGCCAGGTGCACCGTCCAGCTGGTTTGGCTGCAGCCAAATCTGCAAGAATTTTAACGCTGCCGTTTTACTGGCGTTAAACTCACTGTGGTAAATGCCCTTACCGGCACTCATCAGTTGAAACTCACCGGCTGGCAGCACTTCGGTATTACCGGCGGAGTCTTTATGGGCAATGTTGCCTTCCAGCACCAGGCTTAAAATTTCCATATTTTTATGGCCATGGGTATCAAAACCGGCGCCTGGTGCAACCCAGTCATCATTTATCACCCGCAGCGCCGAAAACCCCATCTGCGCCGGGTCGTAATAGCCGGCAAACGAGAAGCTATGCCGGCTTTGTAACCAGCCAAAATCGGCTTTGCCGCGTTGCTCTGCCTGACGAAGTTCAAACATGGTAATACTCCTGCTAGTAGTTAGTGTACAAAGCTTAGCGTGGCGTGATAATGGCTAAAAGCGGAATAAATTGGCCCAAAGGTTCAAATTTTTTGAATTAACGCATAATGCATCATGCTGAACTACACTATGCAGCAAACACCCTCACCATTTCAGGAGAACCTCATGACAATAAATGTATTGGCTATTTGTGGCAGTTTGCGCGCTAAATCAACTAATCGTGGTCTGGTGCACTATGCGCAGTCCCATGCGCCGCAGGGGATGAAAATTCATCTGGCCGAACTGCTTGATGTGCCCTTTTACAATGCCGATCTGGCAGAAAAGCCGCCGTCAGTGCAGCAATTGCTAAAGCAACTTGCTAGTGCGGATGCGCTGCTGCTGGCCTGTCCGGAATATAATTATTCACTGGCACCAGCGCTAAAAAATGCGCTTGATTGGGCCTCACGTGAACCCGACAATCACCTGCTAAGCGGTAAAGCAGTGGCGATTATGGGCGCCGGCGGCGGCATGGGTACCAGCCGAGCCCAGTATCACCTGCGTCAGGTGTGTGTGTATTTAAACTTACACCCGCTTAATCAGCCAGAGGTGTTTGCCAACGCTTTTAGCGGTGCCTTTGACACCGACGGCAACTTAACCGACGAACGTATTCAGGCTCTGGTGGTAAAACAATTGGCTGCGCTGCATAAATGGCAGCAACAGCTAAGTAAATAAACCAGGAAACATCGGCCGCAGATTATGAGAGTGTACTAGCCTATGAAACTGCTTTTCTTATTACTCCTGATACTCAGCTGCTCTGCATGGGCACAGTTGCCGCGCGTCGCGGCCGGCAGCATAGAACGGCTCGAACTATTTCCGTCTAACTTTGTGCCCGCACGCCACGTTGATATCTGGCTGCCAAATGGTTACGATCCAACACAACGTTACGCCGTACTTTACATGCATGACGGCCAGATGCTATTCGATGGCAGTAACAGCTGGAATCAGCAGGAGTGGCGGCTGGATGAGGTGGCGCAACAGCTTATAAATAGCGGCAACGTAAGGCCTTTTATTGTGGTAGCCGTGTTTAATGCTGGTAGCGCGCGCCACAGTGAATATTTTCCACAACAACCCTTTAACGCACTAAACGCTGCAACGCAGCAGCAGTTGTATCAAGTCCGCCGCTCGATTGAGCAGGCCTTATTCAGCCAGCCCGTGTATTCCGACAATTATCTGCGCTTTCTGGTGCAGGAACTTAAACCCTATATCGATAAGCACTATGCGGTGCATACCGACGCCGACAATACCTTTATTATGGGATCGAGTATGGGCGGCCTGATTTCCTGGTACGCACTAAGTGAATACCCCCTGGTATTTGGTGGTGCCGCTTGTCTGTCAACCCACTGGCCCGGCAGCTTTGCGCCAGAAGACAATCCGATACCTGCTGCATTTTTTAACTACCTGCGACAAAAGTTACCCGATCCCGACCGACACAAATTGTATTTCGACTTTGGCACCGAGACACTCGACGCCTGGTATCCACCCTTGCAAGCACAGGCCGATGCCATCATGGCCAGTAAAGGCTACGACAGCAGCAACTGGCAAACTTTGCGCTTTGACGGTGCCGGGCACAGTGAAAACGCCTGGGCAGAGCGCTTACACCTACCACTGACGTTTTTACTTGGTACCCAGCGTTAATTTACCTCAACCTCAAGTGCCAAGCGGATTTAACAGTTTGCCGCGGTTAAGATCGAGCAACTGGCCATTAAGTAATGCCAGTTGCACTCCTTGGTCATTCGCCAACAAAAAGGTGGCACTGCGGTTGCGTTGCGGTGCGTCGGCGCTTAGCCCTTGCGGGTTAAGCAACACTGGCAGTGCGGTGCTAATGGTTAGCAAGCTGCCATCGCCGGTAAAGTGGCTGTACCCCTGGCGCAGCAGCGCCAGATAGCCGGAGTCATCCAGTGTCAGCGGCTTGTCTAGCCGGTAAGCTTTGGCTGGCTGATAGCGCAAGCCACTGGCGTTAAACGCATGGTAACTACCATAAATAGATAAATCGCCAATATCACGGATCCGCGCTTGTTTGGCGCCCTCAATGTCTAAATCTAGCGCCAGATCCACCTGCGCGGCATTGCCATTGACACTAATCGCCAAGTTATTAATCAGTAAATCTTTAATACCGCCATCCCGGTTAAACGGTATTGCCTGATACGCACTTAGCGGCTGTTTGGCATAGGCGCCACTGGCAATGCTACTTAAGCTCATTGCTAACAACTGCGTGGTTAGCCGGCGCGCCACCTGGCGGTTGTCGTCTGACGGATGGCCGCCAGCTTCTATTAACACTGTACTAATCCCCATACCGGCGAAGGTGTCGCCAAACGAACGCCAGGAGAAGGTGTCATTATATTTCGCCAGATAACCGGGCAATTCGTTTGCCATGAGATCGCGCATATCACCAATCAATTGCATGGCTTTTTTACGCGCGTCGTCAATATCTTTAGCGTCGTTAAAAGCCGGTGCCAATAAAGATATTGTCGCTTGTTTGTTACTGTCACCAACGGCATAAAAGCGGTTTTGGTCGTGTAAATTCAAGCCAAAGTCGGGCTTAAATTCGCTGGCTGCCTGCATTAACAGCCGCCCTTCTGGCGTTTGTAGCGCCTTAGCATCGCGGTTTATGTCAATGCCCATGCTGTTAAAGCGCGCACCACTTGCGGCACCATCCGGGTTCAGCATAGGTATTAACCTTAGGCTAAGCCGATCCAGCCAGCTGTTGCGCCACGGCGCTTGTGACTCTGCCGCGATAATGTTCAGTAAATCCATTAACGCCGCGGTTGCAGTAGACTCATCACCGTGCATTTGCGACCAGGCCAACACTTTCACCGGCCCGGTACCAATATCAATTTGCCAAATTGGTGTCGCCAAAGCCGACTGTCCCAATTGACTAAAACGAAACAACGGGTTTTGCTTGTGCTGTGCCAGCACGGGTGCAATATCGCTATGCACCAATTGTGGTTTATCCAGCCCAGGTTGTTTGAACTCATTGTATTGCTGTACTGATAAACTGCTGAATGTCATTGCTGGTACCACCGTAGTAAAACTGAATAACGCGGCCAAAAGCCAGATTAATGTGCGCGGCATACTACACCTGTAACGTAACGTCTTGTGTGGCTAAGCATGGCGCAGTTTTGTTAACAAAAGCAAGTTATCTACTAACGGCCAAACCGATTGCAAGCCACATCCACCGCAAGCACTGTTTTTTCGCAAAAGCCACACCAAGGCTTGCGGGCTAACCGGACAACCGGTATAAATTATTCAGCATTAACGCAAAATAGAATAATAATTATAGGAGGCCATTTTGGCTGATTGGCTAACGCTGTTACCGGCTCTGGTGGCAATTATTGTGGTGCTGTGGCGTAAAGAAGTGATTTTAGCGCTGTTGTTATCACTGTGTACCGCTGAACTACTCATTTTCTGGCAAGCGGGCCAGGGCGCAGGCCCAATGTTACTGCTCGATGGCAGCATTCAAACTTTGGAGCGCATCGTTGCGGTAACCCAAGACGGTGATAACGCCCGCATTTTAATGTTCTCATTGTTAGTAGGTGGTTTGCTGGCTTATATGCGCGACTCTGGTGGTGTGTCGGCTACGGTTAAAATGTTGGTAGAAAAAGGCATCGCCAAAACGCCGCGCCAGGCCGGTTTACTCACCTTCTTTATCAGTTCAGTGACTTTTATTGAGTCTAACCTCAGTTCATTAACGGCCGGTATCAGCTCACGTGGCTTATTCGACAAATTTAAAATGAGCCGCGCCCGGCTGGCCTATATTATCGACAGTACCAGTGCACCTATCTGTATTATTATTCTGCTAAACGGCTGGGGCGCTTATATTCTAGGCCTGCTTAGCACCTACTCACTGGGCGATAACCCGGTAAGCGTATTAATTGGCACCATACCGCTGAACTTTTATGCCCTATTTACCCTAACAGTAGTGCTGTACACCATTATAACCGGCAAAGTGTATGGCCCAATGCGCAAGTCAGAGCAACAACTGCATACACTGGCCGCACATAGCGAAATAGACATCCCGCCCAGCCACCCGACATTTATGCTGGTACCGCTGCTAACATTGGTCGCATCTATGCTGGGCTTTATGCTACTCACCGGCAATGGCCGGCTGGTATCGGGTTCGGGCTCGCAGTCGGTACTATATGCCACCACATTGGCCTGTTTAGTGGCCTATTGCATGATGCTAATGAGTAAACGCTTTAAGCATCAACAATTGGTAGATATTGGCTTTAAAGGCATGAGCGAGTTATTGCCACTGGTTACTATAGTGTTGTTGTCGTTGGCACTGGGCAGCAGTTTAAAATTACTCGGCACCGGCAGCTTTATAGCTTCTATAGTTAATGACAGCCTGCCATTAACGCTGATCCCCGCATTGTTATTTTTGGCCGGCGCACTTATTTCATTTACTACCGGTACCAGTTGGGGCACTTTCGCTATTTTGATTCCCATCGGTATGCCCATGGTAGAATTACTAGGTTTACCGCCCTCGCTGGTATTGGCCGCCATTTTAAGCGGTGGGGTATTCGGCGATCATTGTTCACCCATATCAGACAGCACGGCCGTAAGTTCGGTGGCCTCAGGCTGTGATCTACTCGAACACGTAAAAACCCAGTTACCTTATGCGCTGTTTTGCGGCGCACTGGCGCTGCTGGCTTTTCTGGCCGCCGGCCTGATCATGATTTAACCCGGAGCTCACGATGCAAAGTATACTAGGTAGCCTGGCATTATTAACCGGCCTTGGCGTTAGTGCCAATGACATACCGGCAGACTTCAGTGATGTGGGCAGCCTGTTGCCCACAGTACAAATAAACATGGCCTACCTTGGCAGCGCTAACTTTGTAGGCGCCCAGGTAGATGGCTACGAGGCCAATAAATGCTATCTACAGCAAAATGCTGCCACCGCCTTGGCACAGGTGCAGCAAGCGGCAATGGCACAAGGCTATAGCCTGTGGATATTCGATTGCTATCGGCCGCAACGGGCAGTAAATCATTTTATGCGCTGGGCAGCAGATTTGGCCGACACCAGCACCAAAATGCAGTACTACCCTAATCTGGACAAAGACAAACTGGTGGGTGAATACATAGCAGAGCAGTCTGGCCACAGCCGCGGCAGCACTGTCGATTTAAGCCTGGCGCAGCAAGACGATACCGGCAACTGGCGACCGATTGATATGGGATCAGCCTTTGATATGTTCGACCCGATCTCTAACGTCGGTGCCAGCGGGCTTAGCCGGCAACAACAGGCAAACCGCCAACTGCTTGAAAGCTTAATGCTCAGTGCTGGCTTTAAAGTGTATAACATGGAGTGGTGGCATTTTACTCACCAACCACCGGTATACACCGACACATATTTTGACTTCGTCATAAGATAAAACTGATCTAACGCAACAACGCCGGCAAACCGACTTGTGTTGTCGGCAAAAGCCTGCTTAGCTTTTGCCAGTGGTGATAACATAAGTAGTGATCGAATGTCCGTAAGCTCCACTGAGCAGCAGTTATTAGTGTTTATTATGTTGTTAACTGGGGTATCAACCATAGCCTGGCTTATTTTGTCGCGGCTAATGCGCATTGCCCCTGTTGCCAGCCTACGTTTTTCTGCCGCCAATATGCTGCTGTTTGTTGGCGTGGCTATGTTATTTTTACGCCAGGTAGATAGCAGCCTGCTGTTTTGGCTGGGTGCCGACTTACTGGCATTATTGGCTTTTGTCGCATTAAAAGCCGGCTTTTTGGCGCTGTTTAAACACCCCTCTGCCATTAAAACAGACCTCGGCTTACTGTTGCTGTGGTCCATACTAGCGCTACAGGTGCCAGATAATGCCAAAGAGCATTGGCTCGGCCTGTTGTTTTCTGCGTTTGCTTTTATCAGCCTGGCATCGAGCACCACTATTTTGTATCAGGCTTCCGCTAACAGTTTTAAAAAACGCTATGCCGCGGCAGTAGCCGCCCCTTTAGCGGGTATCAGCCTGCTGTTTTTACTGCGTTTTTTAACCTCGCTATTTATTGAGCAGCAAGATACGCCAGTAGTACACCAGGGTAAATCTGAGCTGTACTGGGCCTATTTAGTGTTTGTATTGCTGGTCAATATCACCATTTTCAGCAGCACCTTAGTGCGCCTGGTAGCCAAAATACGCCATCTGGCAGACCGCGATCAGCTTACTGGCCTATACAATCGTTTTGCTCTTAACCGTAAACTGATGCAACTGCAGCATCTGCATATGCGCCATCAGCAGCCATATGCCATTTTGTTGTTCGATTTAGACCACTTTAAGCGCATCAATGACCGTTTCGGTCATTTAGCCGGCGACAAAGCCCTTAAGCACGCCGCTAATTTACTCAGCAGCAATATTCGCAGCGAAGATGTCCTTGGCCGTTTTGGTGGTGAGGAGTTTTTGCTGTTACTACCCATGACAGAGCGCCCAATGGCAGAGCAGGTGGCGGCTAAATTACTAGCAGTTTTACACCAACACCCGCTGCAGCTAAATGACAATACCCTACAGCTTACCAGCAGTATTGGTATCGCCGTTGCCGGGCTAGAAAACCCTGCAGCCAGCAGCGAAGTATTGCTACAACAAGCCGATCAGGCGTTATACCAAGCAAAAGACAACGGCCGGGACCAGATAAACACGTACACAGCACCCACTGATACAGGCTTAAAAACCACGATAAGCTAAGCGCAAAATTCGCTTTTGACTACTGTGGCCAGCACAGTGAACGTTGTGCTCATCTGGCCCGGCGCGTTTATTAGCAGCAGCCGAATCTAACAACTTGTGATAATATTTCAGCCAGATTAAGTAGATACCCGCAGTTAGAGGCAGCATTATGGCAAGACGCACCAAAGCCGAAGCAGAAAGCACCCGTGCCGCTATTTTAGATGCAGCTGAAGTGTTGTTTTATCAGCATGGCGTGTCTCGTACAACGCTGGAGAAAATTGCCACTGCCGCCCAGGTTACCCGTGGCGCCATTTACTGGCATTTTGACAACAAAGCCGCGCTGTTTAATGCCATGCTAGAACGGGTGCGTTTGCCATTTCAGCATTTGCTGGATGCTGTCGATAGCAACACCATGGCCGATCCTTTTTTGCAAATCCGCGATTTAATGGTCAATGGTTTAACCTTAATTGCCAGCAGTCAGCAGCATCATCGCGTACTCACTATTGTGTTTCATCGCTGCGAATATATTGACGAATTAAACCCGGCCGTAACCAAACAAGATGAGCTGGATGAACAAGCCGTGGCCGTAATGCAACGTGCCTTTGAACGTGCAGAAAAATCCGGTAGTTTGCGCAGTGGTGTGTCGCCAAGAATGGCGGCGATGTCACTGCATATGTATGTTGGCGGTATTATCAGCCATTATTTGTTAAAGCCGCAGCAATGTGACTTACAACAGTATGCCGGCAGCTTAATTGACACTATGTTGCAGGGCTTAAAGCAGCCTTAAGTGGCTATGCAGTGGCAGACATTTAAATATACTTACATTCTACTGCGACTTTTGTATTGTCGGCCTTGCTTTCATCCACGGCGTCTAACACACTGAAATACTGCTAATATATGTGGTGTTTAGCTTGCCAACCTTGCGGAGTGCCGATTTGAAATACCTATTGATGGTACCGTTTCAGTTAATCCTGTTCGCCAGCATAGTACTTATAAGCACCGCCACCGCCCATGCCAGCAATTGGCACAAACGACTTATCGACAATAACCTGCCCAATGTTGGCATTTACAGCATCACCCAGGATCAGCATGGCTATGTGTGGCTGGCATCGACCAATATTGGTTTAATGCAGTATGACGGCTATCAGTTTCAGCATCATCCACTGTTAAATCAAAGCCTGACCAAGCTAAAGTGGGTGCCGGATATTGATGCGCTGGCATTTGATCAATATAACAACCTCTGGACCGGCAGCTGGGGCCATGGTCTGGCGCGGGTTGATGCCGCAGACGGCGCTATTTCGTTGTTTAATGGCGCCCCCGCCGATACCCTGGCCAGCCCCTTTGTCCAAACACTCTTTCTGGATCGGCAGCAACGACTGTGGGTTGGTACCACTGCGGGCATTAATCGATATGCTGACGCCAGCGGCTTAATCCGCATCGACTCGGCGGACGATATTATGCCCAGCCGGCGTGTTTGGGCGTTTGCGCAAACGCCGGATAACAGCATCTGGATTGCCACCTCAGCTGGCCTGTACCGCTGGCAACAACATAGCGGTTTAGTTCGCGTTCCACTAACAGCAGAGCAGTCTCGGCCGGCCAACGTTATTCGTGCGCTGCATGTTATTGGTGATGAGCTATGGCTAGGCACTGACGACGGTTTGTATCTGTATCAACCCGCCACACAGCAGTTCAGCCACATCAGCTTGCCACAGCAACAACCGCTACCCACTATCAACACCTTGGCCAGCAGTGTTGAAGGCAATTTACTGATTGGTACCTTTAGCGGAATTTATGCGGTTAACCCTCAACAGCGCCGCTTTATCCGCCGTTTTCAACATAAACTGGTTGAGCTGGAGCATATTAACGTACGCAGCTTTTTCATTGATCAGAGCCAGGTTACCTGGGCGGGCACCCGTGAAAGCGGGCTGTTTTTTAGTACCCGTCAGCGCCGGGCCTTTCAAAATAGCAGCAATGCCGGTTTGTCAGAGCTGCAGCACGACCTGACCACGCCGGTACAGAGCCTGTTAGCTGAGCCGGAGCAGTTGTGGCTTGGCCAGCCCGGCAGCCTGATCCGCTACAGCCACGCCAGCCAACAGCGTCAGCACTTTAGTTTGCCTGGCAGAATTAACGTCATCCGCCGGGCGCCGGATGCAACGCTATGGGTCGGATCCGACAACGGTATTTTCCATCTCGCTGCCGGCCAAACAGACTTTCAGCGCTATACGCAGCCGTTCAACGTACTGCAATTACCGCAGCAAAATGTGCGTAATATCCACTTTACCGATGACAACAAGACCCTGATCAACCTCTGGTATAACGGCGTTATACTGCTGGATAATGCCAGCGGTGAGGTACAGCATTTTCTCGCCGATATTAACCGTAACATCATCGGCGATGCGATTCAGGCCGTTAGCGTTACGGCAGACGACATCTGGCTGGCCAGTCGCCTGAGCGGCATTTACCGCCTGAACCGGCAAACGCTGCAGATCACCGTACTGCACCAACAGTATGCGTCTGACTTGCTGACGCCCGACAACACTGGCCAACTAACTTGCCTTGGCACTGTGCCGGGCAATACGCTGGCGGTATGCACTGAACGCGGCCTACTATTGATTAACCTGGCAACGGCTGAGGTTACACTGCGTAGCGACGCCGAGCTGGATAGCGCCTCACTGATAGGCATTCATACCGATAAGCAAGACAATATCTGGCTGCAAAGTACCAGAGGCTTGTATGTGTTAAAACCAGATGGCAGCCTAACCCATTTTGATCAGATGGATGGCCTGATAAGTAATGAGCTGATGTTTGGCGCTGCCGCCGAAGATCAGCGCCAGCTGTATTTTGGCTCGGCCGCTGGGCTTGAGTTGGTCAATCCGGACATGCTGCTCGCGCCACTTCCGGCAATCCCACAGGCCATTACCAGAGTAAGCTTTGATCAGCAGCCAAACGCCGCCAAAGCCAGCTTGACACCATTGACGCAACTTAAGGTACCTGCAGGTGTTTCGCGTGTGGTTTTTCATTTTGCCAGCTTTGACTTTAACAACCCCAGCCGCAATAGCTACCGCTATAAACTGGACGGCTATGATACCGACTGGCAACAGCTACCAAATGGCAATAGTGCTAACTACACCAACCTGGCGCCGGGCCGTTACCGTTTACAAATGCAAGCCAGTAATAATCAGCGTCAATTCAACAGCAACATAACCACATTGGATGTTGAAGTACTGCCGCACTGGTGGCAACGGCGCAGTGTGCAGTTTGGCGCAGCCTTACTGGCTATTTTGCTGGTAAGTTACCTGGTAAAACGCCGGATAAATTTGGTGCAGCAAATCAATGTCCAACTTGAACAGGCGGTTACCCAGCGCACCGCCGAGCTGCAGCGCAGTCTGGCGCAGCAACAAGCCGCTTATGATGAACTGCAGCAGCTCGACTTACTCAAAGATCAGTTTATTTCCACAGTCAGCCACGAACTGCGTACACCGTTAACCTCAATCAGCGGCGCACTAAATTTAATCCGCTCTGGCACGTTATCGCCCGAGCATCAGCAGCAATTACTGCAAATCGCCGGCAGTAACAGCGAGCGCTTAACGCTATTAATTAACGATTTGCTCGACCTGGAAAAACTTGGTGCGCAGCAGATGGTATTTAACCTACAACCGCATAACCTCGACAAGATCGTGCAGCGCGCCGTAGCAGAAAACTCCACCTATGGCCAACAGCGCCAGGTCAGCTTGCAGTATCAGCCGGCCGATGCCTGCATGAATACTAGCGCTTTGGTAGACGAACACCGGCTGCTGCAAGTACTGGCTAATTTACTCTCTAATGCGGTTAAGTTTTCACCAGAGCAGGGTGTGGTTAGCATCACCCTGCAGCAACAAGACCAGCGTCTGTGTATTAGTATTAGTGATCAAGGACCGGGTATAGCACCGGCATTTCAGGCAAAAATATTTCAGCGCTTTGCCCAGCAAAATAGCGGCAATACCCGTGAGCAAGGTGGTACTGGCCTAGGGTTGGCGTTATCAAAACAATTGATGCAAGCCATGCACGGCGATATCTGGTTTAGCTCGCCACCCGGAGAAGGTGCCACATTTTATCTTAGCTTTGCTATTGCGGATTAAAAAAACCGGCACTGTGCGTGGGGCAGCAGTACCGGCAAAGGTAAAAACGATGGCTTGGCCTAGGTTACTTTTTCGCAAACAAGCGCATAATCACCAGATAAAACACCGGCACTAAAAACACCGCTAGCACCGTGGCTGAAATCATGCCGCCCAGCACGCCGGTGCCTATAGCGTTACGGCTGGCCGAACCGGCACCCGAGCTTATCACCAGCGGCAATACGCCTAGTGAAAACGCCATCGAAGTCATAATAATTGGCCGCAGGCGCAGGCGCACCGCTTCCAGTATCGCCGCGGTAAGCTCTTTGCCTTGCTGTTGCAGCTCGCGGGCAAATTCAACAATTAAAATGGCGTTTTTCGACGCTAAACCCATGGTGGTTAATAGCCCTACCTGAAAGTACACGTCATTACCCAGGCCGCGCATATAGGCGGCAATTAAGGCACCGATAATACCCAGCGGTACCACTAAAATTACCGCAAACGGCACGCTCCAGCTTTCGTACAAGGCCGCCAGACATAAAAACACCACCAGTATTGATAACGCATACAGCGCCGGGGCCTGCGAACCAGACAACTTCTCCTGATACGAGGTTGCTGTCCATTCAAAACCTATGCCCGTTGGTAACTGGCTAATCAACTGCTCCATGGTGGCCATAGCATCACCCGAGCTGGTGCCCGGTGCCGGCTCACCCTGAATTTCCATCGCCGATACACCGTTGTAGCGCTCTAACCGCTGCGGGCCGTATACCCAATCGCTGCTGGCAAAGGAGGCAAAGCTGACCATCTCACCGTTGTTGTTACGCACATACCAACGATTAATGTCTTCAGGCGTCATACGAAACTGTGGTTCGGCCTGCACATACACCTTTTTCACCCGGCCACGGTCAACAAAGTCATTCACATAGGTAGAGCCCCAGCCAATAGACAGGGTTTGGTTAATATTGCTAAGCGATACGCCCAGCGCCTGCGCTTTAAGCTGGTCGACTGAAATTTTCAGTTGCGGCGCATCTTCCATACCATTGGGGCGCACACCCACCAGGTTGGCTTGCTGCGCGGCCATGCCGAGCAACTGATTACGGGCATTAAGCAAGGCGTCGTGGCCCAAACCGCCACGGTCTTGTAAGAACAACGAAAAACCTGTAGCGCGGCCAAGCTCGGCAATCGGCGGCAGGTTAAAGGCAAATATCTGCGCTTCTTTTACCGTAGCAAAAAAGCCCCAGGCACGGCCAATCACTGCCTGCACGCTGTCGGCATCACCGCGCTCATCCCAGTTGGCCAGCCGCACAAAGGCCAGGCCCATATTCTGGCCACGGCCGGCAAAGCTGAAACCGGATACGGTAAACACCGACTGCACTGCATCTTCGCTCAGATAGTGGGCCGACACTTTATCTAAAACTGCTTCGGTACGCTCCTGACTGGCGCCGGTAGGCAGCTGCACCATAGATAAAAATACGCCCTGATCTTCTTCCGGTAAAAACGACGTAGGCAAGCGCATAAACATCACGGCCATTACCGCAACGATAGCGCCATACACCAGCATCGAGCGCTTCGGCCGTGCCAGCATACCTGCTACGCCACGTTGATAATTGCGGTTAGTGCTGTCAAAACCACGGTTAAACCAGCCGAAAAAGCCGCCTTTGGCATGATGATCGCCTGTTATTGGCTTAAGCATGGTCGCGCACAATGCCGGGGTAAAAATAAGCGCTACCAACACCGACAAGGCCATGGCGGTAACAATAGTAATAGAGAACTGCTGATAAATAGCACCGGTAGCACCACCGAAAAACGCCATCGGCACAAACACCGCAGATAACACCAAACCAATGCCGACCAAAGCACCGGTAATTTGTCCCATTGATTTACGCGTGGCTTCTACCGGGCTTAAGTCTTCCTCAGACATTACCCGCTCAACGTTTTCCACTACTACTATGGCGTCATCTACCAGCAAGCCAATCGCCAGTACCATGCCAAACATGGTCAGCGTATTAATGGTAAAGCCAAATGCCGACATAATGCCAAAGGTACCCAGCAACACCACCGGTACCGCCAGCGTAGGAATAAGCGTGGCGCGAAAGTTCTGTAAAAACAGATACATCACCAGAAATACCAGAATAATGGCTTCAATCAGGGTTTGTACTACCGAATTTATCGACACCTCAACAAAGGGCGTGGTGTCATACGGAATAACCGTACTTAAGCCTTCGGGAAAATACGGCTTCAGCTCTTCCAGCTTGGCTTTTACCGCGGCGGCGGTATCCAGCGCATTAGCGCCGGTGGCCAGCTCTATGGCTAAACCGGTTGCATTCATGCCGTTGTAGCGCGCTATTAACGAGTAGTCTTCACCACCCAGCTCTATCCGTGCCACATCGCTTAGCTTTACCCTGGCGCCGTCGGCATTCACCTTTAGTAAAATCTGGCCAAATTCTTCTGCCGTCGTCAGCCGGGTTTGCGCCAGTATCGCCGCATTAAACTGCTGGCCGGGTAGCGCCGGGGCACCGCCCAGTTGGCCGGCGGTTACCTGATTATTTTGTACCTGAATGGCTGCGGTAACATCGGCCGGCGTCAGCTGATACTGGTTTAGTTTGTCGGCATCTAACCACACCCGCATGGCGTACTGGCTGCCAAACACCTGCACATTACCTACACCGGTGGTGCGGCTTAACGGGTCTTTAACGTTGGCCACGACAAAATCAGCAATGTCGTCGCGCGCCAGGCTGCCATCTTCCGAGATAAAGCCCACTACCATCAAAAAGCCGCCGCTGCTTTTGGCAACGCGAACACCGTTTTGCTGCACTTCTTGTGGCAACAATGGTAAGGCTTGCTGCAGTTTGTTTTGCACCTGCACCTGAGCAATATCGGCATCGGTGCCGGTTTCAAAGGTCAGGGTTAAGCTGACATTACCGGAAGAATCCGAGTTAGCCGACATATACATCAGGTTATCCAGGCCGTTCATTGCCTGCTCTATCACCTGAGTTACCGCATCCTCGGCTGTTTGCGCCGAAGCACCACGGTATGAGGCACTGATACTGATAGCCGGTGGCGCAATACGCGGGTATTGCTCTATCGGTAATTGTTTAATTGATAACAAACCGGCCAGCATAATCACAATGGCGATTACCCAGGCAAATATAGGCCGGTTAATAAAAAAGTTAGCCATTTACTGCTCCCGTTATTCTGTCGCAGTCTGGCTGCCGGCTGCCGGCTGCCGGTGCCTCTACTACCCGCACCGCTGCACCCGGACGTATTTTTTGTAAGCCCGCTACTATTACTTTGTCACCGGCTTTAAGGCCAGACAGTACCTGCCAGCTTTGCCCCACCGTACGGCCAATTTCAATCAACCGGGCTTCTGCCTTGTTGTCGAGGTTTACCAGCATAACCGACGCCTGACCTTTTGGCGTGCGGCTTACTGCGGCCTGCGGCACTAATAAGGCATTGTCATCGCTGCCATGGTGCAAGCGGGCGCGTACAAACATACCGGGCAGAAGATCACCGGTTCTATTCGGAAATACCGCTCTTAGCGTCACCATGCCGGTGCCAGGGTCTACGTTAACTTCAGAAAACTGCAGGCTGCCCTGCTGCGCATAGTCGCTGCCGTCATCCAGCAGCAAATCTACGCTTACCGTATCACTGCCAGTGTCGCGCAGTTGTTTTTTCAGCTTTAACAGCTCAGTGCTGGATTGGTTTAAATCGACATAGATGGGATCTAACTGGCGGATCGTCGCCATTATCTGGCTTTGGTTAGCGGTTAACAGCGCGCCTTCAGTCACTAAAGAGCGACCAATCTGGCCACTTATCGGCGCTGTAATTTCAGTGTAATCCAAATTTATTTGCGCAGTTTGTACTGCAGCAGCGCTGCTGGCTACCGCCGCATCGGCTTGCATTAACATGGCGACAGCATCGTCATAATCTTGCTGGCTTACGGCCTTGCTGCCTAGTAAGCCTTTAAAACGATCAGCTTTTAATTTAGCGTTATGCGCCAGCGCTTTGCTGCTAGCCAGGTTGGCCTTGGCATTGGCCAATGCTGCCTGATAAGGCGCTGCATCAATTTTGTATAGCAACTGGCCGGCCTCAACTTGCTGGCCTTCGGTAAATAAGCGTTGCTGCAAAATGCCGCTTACCTGTGGCCGGATCTCCGCCTGGCGATAATCGGTAGTGCGGCCGGGTAATTCGGTGGTCAGTGCCAATACTGTGGTCGCCAAAGTTACCACCGCCACCTCCGGTGCCGGTGCGCTTTGCGCAGCGCCTTGCTGTGGCTCGCTGCAGGCTACCAATACGAATACCGCAGCCAATGCCACGCTCAGTTTACGTTTCAAACCCATACCCACTCCTGTTATCCACTGCCCTTAAGCGCATGTAGCAGCTTGGGCAGGTTAGACCGCGCAATATACATACAAGGCTGTATGTAATCAAGACTAAAGCGCCGGCCCCGAGACCAACGGTAAAAAAATGCTGACCAATGGCATTCAGTGCAGTATAGACCGTCAACCTGGCGCTAACCGGCAAACAGCACCGTTTGATAAAACCGAAGCGAATGTGCGGTTTTATCGCCTCTTTAATCTGTGGCAGCTGTTCTATACTTGGCTTTTTGTTAATGCAGGTAGGCGAAACATGAGTACAGAAACCAGCAACAACAATGCAAACTGCGACACCGACAGTGGTTGCGGCGCCATCGATTTACTGATCCAGCCGCGCGACAAAGACTTAGGCGGCTTTTCTGTGCGCCGCACTTTGCCGACACAGCAGCGTAAAATGGTTGGGCCGTGGATCTTTTTTGATCATATGGGCCCGGCTGAATTTGCAGCAGGCAAAGGCATTAGCGTGCGGCCACACCCACACATTAACCTGGCCACGGTAACCTATTTGTTTGAAGGCGAAATACTGCACCGCGACTCTTTAGGCAGCTACCAAACTATTACCCCAGGCGATATTAACCTTATGGTAGCAGGCAGCGGCATTACCCATTCTGAGCGCGAACGGCCAGAAGTCACTGCCACCGCGCACAGGCTGCACGGCCTGCAACTGTGGCTGGCCTTGCCCGAAGCCGACGAAGAAATCGCCCCGGCGTTTTATCATTACCCCGCTACCAGCATACCGGCACTAAACATAAACGGTGTTGCCGTGCGGGTGCTGATGGGTAGCGCTTATGGTGCAACCTCACCGGTCAAAACCTATGCGCAAACCTTGTATGTCGAAGCCGAATTAACCGCCGGGCAAAGTCTTAACCTGCCCACCTGTGCCGAGCGCGCCATTTATGTTGCCAAAGGTGCATTACAGCTAAAGGATACCACTGTGCCAGAGCACGCCATGGTGATACTGAACAGCGTCGAGGGAGTAGTGATAACCGCCAGCGCCGACAGCCGGATTGCACTTATCGGCGGTGAAAGTATGAACCAGCGTTATATCGAGTGGAATTTCATCTCCAGCCGTAAAGAGCGCATCGAGCAAGCCAAACAAGACTGGCAAGCCGGACGCTTTGCTAAGGTGGTGGGTGATGAAGACGAGTTTATTCCGTACCCGTAGCTGCTAAGCTATTGTCGAAGTTCAAACAGACGGTAAATAAAAAAGCCGCCAATGATGGCGGCTTTTTCAGCGCTTAGCTACGGCTATTGTTAAACGCTGCGGCTATTACGGCGTTTACGGCTTACACCGGCCAAGGCCAGTAAACCCAAACCAAAAGCAGCAATGCTGGCCGGCTCTGGTACAGCTTGTACGCTTGGTAAACTGCTAACCTGTACGGCATCAAGAAAGTTACCCATAGTACCGGAGTTTAATGCAGTAAAACGCAACGTAGTATTGCTGTCGGTCGCGACAAAACTGCGGCTGGCAAAGCTCCAGCCTTGCGTAGTGTGGTCGTCAATTAACCAATTTACACCGGCCAGTGACACATCAAACTGTTCATTGCTGTTATTGCGGGCCCGGTAAAAAAAGCTCAGCTGATACTGCTGGCCAATGTCGGTAGCAAACGTCTGAAAAATAGACCAGTTACCCTGGTTGCTGCCGTGGGCGTTTAACTCAATAAAATGGTTACCGCTTACTGCATGAACACCGTTCAGGCCATTCCATATTTCAATATTGCTGCCACTCCAACCCTCAAACAGATTGCTGCTCATCCAGCTCCAACTGCCCGCTTTAAGCGTATGCGATTCAAAATCGCCATTAATAATAAGCCCGGCATGGCTGCTAAAACTGGCAACCATTAGCGCAGTCGCGCACATAAAACGACGCACAGGTGTAAATGACATTTTGTTCCCTCAAACAGTAGGCTGAAATAATGGCCTCATTGTACCAGTTGGGCATATAAGCGGGAACAAAATTTGTTCAAATTGCTGAAATATTCTTCAGCCAAAATGCGCATTTAAATAAATCAATATGTTAACGTGTGGCAGTTACTATCACTACAGCCGCAGCCCTAGGCATTCGCTTATTTGCCGGCTAACATCGCTGCTAAGCACACCCTAACAACAACCCGAGCACAGGTGGTATATGAGCATCACATTACGTAAAAGCGACAGCGGCGTATACCGCCAAACCATTCGTATACACCAGCACAGCGTATTTGCCGACGTCGCCAAAGACTTAGGTGGTGACGACAGCGCCCCCGACCCGCACGACTATTACGACGCCGCGCTGGCCGCCTGCAAAGCCATCACGGTAATGATGTATGCCAAACGCAAGCAACTGCCGCTGGACTATATCGACATAGAAATAGAGCGCGACAACAGCCGCGAAGCCCAGGGTGTGTATGTGTTAAATGTGCAGCTAAAGCTGCTGGGGCAATTAACCGACGAGCAAAAAAGCCAACTCGCCGCCATCGCCGATAAATGCCCGATACATAAGCTGATGACAGCGGCGACCACAGAGGTGAAGACCAGTTTTAGCTAACCGGCTTGTGCAGTGTGGCAAGCTACCACTCAGCCACTTGTAGCCGCTGCTTTACGCCAATTATCTGCAACTGCAGAGCGTTAAATACCTCATCAAAATCGCGGCAGCCGGTTGCGATGTTTGGCAACGATAAACCGGCTTCAATAAAAAACCGTTGTTGCTCCGCCTCACTCTGCCAGGCTTGCTGCCACCAGTCTTTAATATGATAACCGGCTGATTTTAACCGCGCCTGGCTGGGTAGCCGGTCACGTTTCAGCTTGTTTTCCCGCGAGCTGGCCGGCAGCAGGTTCCATAAATCGTTATTCGGCCAGTAACTAAATGGCACACAGTGGTCAATATCGTAGCTATAGAGTAAGTCACCGCTCCAGACGCTGCACACCGCCGCGCCCTGCCCGCGCAGTGTTTCAACCTTTTTCCTCACCAACGCGGTATCGTGCTGCCGATCCAACCAGCGTAGCTGGTTATGGTAGGTATCAAGTGTGATCTGCCGCTGTTGGTTCAGCTCATACTTTTGCATTTCTGCCACCCATTGCTGCACCAGCAAGGGTTCTATCCAGCAGCCGTATTGGCGAAAACAGTTCCACATATCTTCGAGCAGCACAAAGCTACCGAAGCTGTCTAAAAAGGTTTTATCCAGCAACACTGCGCTTTGGCGTTTGGTTTTACTGCGCTGCATATCAAACAGGCGGTTATCTTTATGGCCCTGCCAGATATACGTCACGGGCCCAGCTTTAATGGTCGCTAAGGTATCGCTGAACAACTGCTGCAAAGCGCCAGCGTCCTGGCCGGTGTAAAAGTTACCTATAGCAAAATCGTCTGCAGTAAGGTGTTTGAGTAAATCCCAGCCGCTGGCTTTAACGAAACCCAACCCTTTAGCCGGGTCTGAGCTTTGCTGAATATTGTTATCCACCAGACGTTTAAACAGGCGGATCCAATACAGCGCCACCAAGCCAAGCGAAATAGCGACAGTGCCGTCTTGTTTATCGACTACTGCACCGGGATGAGCATCAGCTATACGCACCAAAGTGCGCAGCAGCGCCAGTTTATAGGTCGAAGATTTATTGTCGTTCACTACGATATGCCGCACTTTGCTCAGGCTGCCACTACCGTCATCCGGCAGTTCCAGCACCAGCGTTTGCCATGTCACACCACTGCGGCCACCGGCATCAGCGGTTATCTCGCTGACAAAGCGCAGCACCAAGCCAAACTGCCGCGCCAGCGCAGCTATTTCATCCACAGTTACCGGATAAGCAGTACGCTGATCGCTAAAATCGCCAAATCGCAGGCTTAACACAAAACGACCGCCTGGGGCTAACAGGTTGGCAATCTTACGAAATGCCCGCTCACGTTCAGACAGCGCAATGTGCATCCACACCGCGCTGAGTAAGATGGTATTAAATTGCAGGTTAAGCTGATAACAGGCTTTAAGTTCCGGCAGGCTGTCTTGCAGCCACTGCACTCTGGTAACTTGCTGCGCCAGTAGCCCGTCTGTTTTTAACTGACCTAAGCGCAGTAAGTCTGCAGCAGGTTCAATGGCAATAACCTGGCAACCCTGCCCAGCCAGCCACAACGCATCACGGCCACTACCGGCGCCAATATCCAGCACCAGTTGCTCTTTTGGCCAATACGGCTGCCAGCAAGCATGCACCTGCTCAAAGCTTAGCGCATCATATTGGGCAGCAAATAGCGCCGCGCCCTGGTGGTAAATATCAATGGTTTTGCTCATTCAGTTGCTAAAAGCCTTTCAAACGGTTGCCAGTGTTGTAGCAATATTCCAGACGCGTGGCAATGGGCAGAATAGCAACACCCCCCCACTCCAACTTTGGCGCTACTATGGCTAACAATACCGATTACAACCTGCTGGCACCCAGCCGTAGCAACCACTTTAATACCTGCTTTTCGTGATTATTATGATATTACCTCGCTTGCCAGGGCACTTACCCAAACAAAAAACCGCAGCATTACCCAACCAGGTTAAAAGCGCTGCAACCTGGTTGAGAAGAACACCTGAATATCAGAAAAAACTGTCAACAGACACCGCTTTGCGCTGTGTGTCACTGGCCAGAAAATCTTTGATAACCGCTATATGGCCTTGCCCGGCAATTACCAAAACCCGCTTGCCCGGGCTGGCCGCTAGTTGAATGTTGGCGTACATGCGAAAGTTTCTGTGCCACCAACTTGCCGCAGCATCTGCGCCGGCAAAGCCATCCCCGGCACCTACCTCATTGCTGAGTAAGTAAATAGATTTATTCAGCCGGTATTGTTGTTCTGAATTCATCGCGCGCAATAAATCAGCCAGGCTCAATGTTCTATGCATGTCGTTGCTTTGGGCAGTAACGTCTGCAATTAAGGTATCAAAAGCTGCTTGAATGGCTGGTGCCTTTGTTGGCATTTGTTCAAACAGTGGCCCGGCATTCCACTGTATTTCCCGCTCGTCGAAGCAGCGCACGGCGCTACCACCTGCGGCCTTAGCCACCCTGAATCCGAGTTGATAAATCTCATTCACTGGCAGTGTAAACTCGCCTTTTAAATACTGTTGATACTGCTCATTTAGCTTGCCCTGAAAGCCTACCGCACACTCCAGCAAAACATCTGTCGGGGCAAAATCCTGCGCCAGTTTTTGGCTAAAGGCTTGTAAATACTGCTGACTGTCAGCAGAGGTAACATCCAACACTGACGTTTTTACCGTGTCCAAACCGGGGTTAGTAAAGTGAAAAGTACCCAGCAACATAATTTGTGCCGGCTCTTCAGCACGAACAGTTTGCGCTCCTATTAACAGGGAAGTTGCCAGTAAGACTAAAGCGGATAATTTTTTCATTGAAATAACCTTATGAATTTTTGAAATCAGACACTAATTTGCGAAAATCATGTAGCGAAAACCATGCCAACACTTAAGCATTTGTTTTATATCGATTTAAAAAATGGAAATGCAAATTTCTGCTTTATGGTTCAAGTGACATGAGTAGAACTGACCACGTTTTAGTGTGTAACGCCAATTAAAGAAAGGGCTTTGTTGAGCAGCAGTGTGATGCGTAGACTAGATTATTCGGGCTAGAACAACATTAAACTTAATCTTCAATTAAGCGGTGAAAACGCAGATCAACCACTAGCATCACCAACATAAAGGAAAGCAGCAACAATGACTCACAGCAAAATCATCCTGACAATTGCCGCTGTTTTAACCCTAACTGCATGTGCCGACAAAAATCCGGCAGTTGCCAGCTTAACCATTAAGGTGACACCACCCGCTGATTACTCTGCCAGTGAAACTATTCATCTGGTCGGCAGTTTTAATGATTGGGCGCTGGAGGGTGACCAGGCTTACCCACTTAGCACCGACAAAGGGGAGCTGAGTACTACTATTCCCGTCACCGAAAAAAATGTATTTTTCACCTTGGTAAAAAATAAAAATTGGCAATTGATGCCCGCCAACGAAATGGCAAAAAGCCAATGTATCTATCTACATCAGGCAACCGGTGACGATGCCGAAATGGCCGTGCATATTCCGCTCTGGACCGGCGATAAACCATTAAAAACTGCTGAGCCAAGTTTAAGCGGCAACATAGTACAGCATAAAGATTTTACTCTGCCGCAATTTGCCCGCAGCAGTGATATAGACGTTTATCTGCCCAAGTCCTACCAACACAACCCCGACAAAACCTACCCGGTTTTATATATGTTAGATGGCCAAAATATTTTTAACGCTCAATCAGCACACAGCGATGAATGGCGCATTGATGAGCTGCTGGAACAGCTGACCGCCGCTGGCACTTTGGATGAAATGATTGTGGTGGCGGTGCCCAACAGTGTCCACCGCTGGGTTGAATACAACCCCTGGGATTTTAAAGACCGCGATGGCAAGGCCGCACAAGGCCAGGGTGAATTAACGATTCGCTCGATTAAGGACACACTAAAGCCCTTTATCGACAGCAGCTACCGCACCAAGCCACAGTCAGCCAACACCGGTTTAGCGGGCAGCTCGCTGGGCGGCTTAATGGCCATTTATGCCGCGCTGGCGCATAGCGACACCTTTGGCTTTACCGCCGCATTTTCACCGGCTTTAGCGGTTGAAAATATGCACGGAAAAAATGTGTTATTCGAAGCTATCAAACAGCAGCAAACTATTGGCAATAGCAAAATATATTTTGATATGGGGCAGATGGAATATGGTAATTACGAGCAAATCGAGCAATTAAATAGCCTGCTACTCAAACAGGGTTTTCAAGCGGAAAATCTTAAGTTGGTGAAGGATGATTTGGGACGACACTGCGAAGTGGACTGGTCGCGCCGGTTCCCTGGTGCACTAAAATGGTTGCAAGCCGGCATCTAATACATTGCAAAACGCACACCGGCGAATAACTGGCTCAGCCATTTGTTACACCCTGCGCCAATTTAGTTATAATCGCCACTTTTGGACGCTACTATGGCAATTGATACCGATTACAACCTGCTGGTACCCAGCCGTAGCAACTATTTTAATACCTGCTTTTACTGCGGCTGTATTGCCGCCAGGCATGATTATGCGCCGCCGTTGCAATATGTGGAGTTTTACCTGGCCACGCGTGAGCCAAGTGAGTTTTTAAAAATACCCAGCTGTAATGAGTGTGTTGAACTGCTAAAAGCCTGCAAGGCCGGCACCTTGGATGAGCGGCGGCTGTTTGCCAGGGCTGCCTTAGCGAAGAAGTATGCCAAAGCGCTGACCATATATGACATGTGGACAACTGAAGAGTTAGCCGGGTTAGATTTTAGCCTGCGCCACAGTATTGAAGCCGGCTTAAAACTGGGTGCGGAAACCACACAACGGCTTAGCTTTGCTGGCTTTGACTATGAAGCCGGCGGTATTAGCCAGCAGGTGCACGATACCGCCCCGCTGGTGTTTGAGGTGTTTGGCGAGAGTTTTGATAGCTTTCGTGAAGCATTAGATTTTGCCAGTAAAGCCTACCGCATACCGAAAAACGCCTTAAAAGAAGCCTTTGCCGATAACGACAACAACTTTGAGCGGGCGATTAATGCCATACATAAGCAAGTGGCTGAGAAAGAATTTAACCAGCAGCTAAAACAGCAATGTGCCGCCTTTGCCAAACAGCATAAACAAGCAGTGATTTTTGTGCATAAACAGGTAGAGCGTTACCTGAGTGAAAACACCGAAATGACCATAGCCGAAGCACTGCAGCAGTTGTACGACACCAGGGTAAAGCCGGCAGCTACCAGGCATTAACCGCAGCAACGGTTTACTGCTTAAGGTTGTTTAACCACAAAGCCGCGGGCGCCTAAATCCAGCGCCAGCGCGCGCAGTTCGCTTTGTTGTGCTACCGGCGCATAGGCAAAACAGCTGACCTGTAAACCGGCCTCAGCCGCAGTATGAATAAACTGGCACAACTCGCTAAAACCCAATTGCGTTGGCTTAACCGTTTGCTGATACGCCGGCGGATTAGTGACTGGCAGGTAAATCTCCAGTTTTTCTACTTCAAGCGCCAGAAGCTGTTGGCACAATGCCGGCGCCGCGTTGGCTGCCACCAAGCCATAAGTGACCAGCGTTACCGGCACACCATGGCGCTTGGCTTTAAACGCCGGCAACAACACCGCTAGCATATCAAGGTGCAACAGGGGGTCGCCCATACCGGCAATGGCCAGGCCTCGCAGCTCAAACTCAGTTGTTGCATGTTGCTCGTAACCCGCCTGATAGGCTTGCTCTGCTGCGGCAAGTAGCTGCGACGCTGTCGGCGCAGGCGCCAGCTGCTGCGCCAAATTGCTGTTAGCCGCCAGCACTAATAACGACTGCGCTGCCGGCAAACGGCTACCGCATTGCAAAGTTAAACGCTGCTGGTCGACATAGCTAAACGGGCTGGCACTCATAACATACTCCTGCGATACCTGGCGGTTAAAGGCTGATTATCCTATCTGGAACAATGCGCTAAGGTAAGGCTTTGGCTAATATTTTAGCTTTTTATCGCAAGTATCAGCACTGTTAAATGGCAGCTAAATTTGTCACACTCTGCCGCTAACCCTAAGCGTTGCTGCCGGAGCCACCCATGCTGAAA
This sequence comes from Rheinheimera maricola, assembly GCF_016918075.2. Lineage (GTDB taxonomy): Bacteria > Pseudomonadota > Gammaproteobacteria > Enterobacterales > Alteromonadaceae > Alishewanella > Alishewanella maricola_A. Next base: position 637,485 of record NZ_JAERPS020000002.1, read on the forward strand.
CCCTGTTTAATACTGTTAACGCTACTTAGCCTGCTGCTGTTTACTAGCCGGGCTGACACGTTGCCCGCTGCGGCATTGGCCTTTACCGACGAGCAGCAAGTATTGCCAACCCTAAGTGCGCTGCAGCAAAACGCCGTGGCCGAGCAAAAACTGTTGTTACTGGTATTAGGCAGTGGTTGGTGCCACGACAGTGAGGCGCTGCTAAAGCAGTTTAACCAGCCGGCATTCGCCGCCCAGTTGCAGCAGCGTTTTAACATTGCACTGGTGGATGTAGGCTATTTGCAATATGGCCAGGCGGTGACGCAGCGCTACCAATTGCCGCTGTACTACGGCACGCCCACGGTGATGGTTATTAACCCCGCCACTGGCCAGCTGCTAAATAAAGCCGATTTAATGCACTGGACCAACGCGGCGTCGCATTCTGCCACCGACTACCAGCAGTATTTTATGCAGCAGGATTTTTTGGCCACTGCAGCACAACAGCCAGACATAGCCCCGGCACTAATGCAGCAAATTAACCAATTTGAGCGCCAGCAAGCCGACAAACTGGCACTAGCCTATCAGCACCTGGGGCCTTTACTGGCTGGCTTTGAAAGCTCGGACACTATGCCCGACAATGCCTTTAGGCGCAGCTGGAATGAAGTAGCAGCGTTTCGCAGCGCTATTATCCCTGCAGTACAGCAACTACAGCAGCAGGCGGCGACTCTGCCAGCCGATGGCCAGCTACAACTGCCGGTATATCCGCCATTTAGTTTTAGCAAGCAGTAATAAACGTTCTCACTATTTTGTTGTTTTGTATCGATAAAACCGATTAGCCCAGCCGGAAAAACTCACTGTCGCGATACGCGTACAGCGTCTATAGTTTGAAGCATCTTGATACAGGCAGCCTGATTAGGCCTGCTATGTAACACAATCAAAGGAGCAAGCTATGGACAACAATAACGGCGGTAAATGCCCGGTAATGCACGGTGGCAATACGTCGGCAGGTACAACTGCCAAGCAATGGTGGCCTAAAGCCCTAAACCTGGACATTTTGCACCAGCATGACAGTAAGACCAACCCGCTGGGCCAGGACTTTAATTACGCCGAAGCCTTTAAACAGCTGGATTTAGCCGCCGTAAAACGTGATTTACACAGCCTGATGACCGACAGCCAAAGCTGGTGGCCGGCAGATTGGGGCCACTATGGCGGTTTGTTTATTCGTATGGCCTGGCACAGTGCCGGCACCTATCGTATTGCCGACGGCCGTGGTGGCGCCGGCACCGGGAACCAGCGCTTTGCGCCACTTAACAGTTGGCCAGATAATGGCAACCTCGACAAAGCCCGCCGCTTGCTGTGGCCAATTAAACAAAAATACGGCAATAAATTGTCCTGGGCCGATTTAATGATTTTGGCCGGCAATATGGCCTATGAGTCTATGGGCTTAAAAACCTTTGGTTTTGCCGGCGGCCGTGCCGATATCTGGCACCCCGAGAAAGACATTTACTGGGGCGCAGAAAAAGACTGGTTGGCCCCCACCGGTAGCGAAGGTACGCGTTACTCGTCTACTGCCAATAGCGAGCGCGAGCTGGAAAACCCGCTGGCGGCAGTAATGATGGGTTTAATTTACGTTAACCCTGAGGGTGTAGACGGCAAGCCGGATCCGCTGAAAACCGCGCATGATGTGCGCGTTACTTTTGAGCGCATGGCGATGAACGATGAAGAAACCGTCGCCCTAACCGCCGGTGGCCATACTGTGGGCAAAGCCCATGGTAATGGCAAAGCCGCAAACTTAGGCCCGGAGCCAGAAGCGGCAGACGTGCATGAGCAAGGCTTCGGCTGGAACAACCACAAAAGCCGCGGTATTGGCCGCGATACCGTCACTAGCGGTATTGAAGGCGCCTGGACCAGCCAGCCAACACAGTGGGATAACGGCTACTTTAAAATGCTGTTGGAACACGATTGGGAATTAACCAAAAGCCCGGCCGGTGCCTGGCAGTGGCAGCCGGTAAATATTAAAGAGGAAGATAAACCAGTCGATGTCGAAGATCCGTCGGTGCGCTGCATGCCGATGATGACCGATGCCGATATGGCAATGAAAATGGACCCCGATTACCGCAAGATTTCCGAGCGGTTCTATAAAGACCCGGCCTATTTTTCTGACGTGTTCGCCCGCGCTTGGTTTAAATTAACGCACCGTGATTTAGGCCCCAAAAGCCGCTATTTGGGCAGCGATGTACCCAATGAAGACTTAATTTGGCAAGATCCAATACCCGCTGGCAACGCCGATTTAACCGCTGCCGATATCGCTGCGCTAAAAAACCAGTTGCTGCAAAGCGGCTTAAGCCAGAGCGAGCTTATTGCCACCGCCTGGGACAGTGCCCGTACCTTCCGTGGCTCGGATTACCGTGGCGGCGCCAACGGAGGCCGTATCCGCCTGGCACCACAAAACCAGTGGCAAGCCAATGAACCCGAGCGCCTGGCCAAGGTAATTAACGTGCTAGAGGGCATTAAAGCGAGCTTTAATAAAACGGTAAGTATGGCCGACTTAATCGTACTGGGTGGCAGTGCGGCAATAGAACAAGCCGCCAAAGCCGCTGGTGTCGCGATTAGCGTGCCATTTACTGCCGGACGCGGCGATGCCAGCGCCGAACAAACCGATGTTGACGCCTTTGCCGTGTTAGAGCCGCTGCATGATGCTTACCGTAACTTTGTCAAACAAGACTACGCGGTACAACCGGAAGAACTGATGCTGGATAAAGCCCAGCTGCTGGGTTTAACCGCGCCGGAAATGACAGTACTGATTGGCGGTATGCGCGTGCTGGACACCAACTACGGTGGCAGCAAACATGGCGTATTTACCGATAAACCCGGTGTGCTAACGAATGATTTTTTCGTTAACTTAACCGACATGGCCTACAGCTGGCAGCCCGCCGGTAAAAACCTGTACCACATTGTCGAGCGCAAAACCGGCGCCAGCAAATGGACAGCAACCCGGGTCGATTTAGTGTTTGGTTCTAACTCAATACTGCGATCGTACGCCGAGGTGTATGCCCAGCACGATAACAAAGAAAAGTTTGTGCACGACTTTGTTAATGCCTGGGTAAAAGTGATGAACGCCGATCGCTTTGATGTGAAATAAGCTGCAGCCTAGCTACGAAACACCAAGCAAGCCCCGCACTGCGGGGCTTTTTATTTGTTGAATCTTAACCCAGCAACGATGCTAGTGCCTGCACCAACGCGGGTTGTACGGTAATTAAATATTCCCTGCTCATCACCATCGCATAGCGATGCATGAGATGCACGTTAACAACAATAGCTGCAAAATTTTGCAAGCAATCCTTTTCATTTCATGGCAGTATTAAAATATCAATATTTGGTACAACATGTTTTACAATGAAATTAAACCATTCGTAGTCATGCAATTACCGTTGTTTTAAATACACCACTGCTTGAATTTTTACACCTTTATTCAATTGATACGCCAATATTTAAAAGTACAAAAAGGTAACGCATTGTGATCGGAAAAATTATAATCATAACCGCACTATTGCTATTGTTGGTTTTATTTTACAAGTTTAAAGGCTTTCGTCGTTTCTGTTACCTAAGCTTAATCGCCACAATAATAGGTGTGCTATTTGGCCCTCCAACATATGTTGTGATGGACGACTATACCGCGCGCTACCCTGCAAATGATAAAAATTCACTGTTATATCATTTTTCCTGGCGATTGAACCCGCTTAGCCCAAATTCGCCGAAACATACTAAACTTGGCCTCTACCATCCAGAAACAAAAAAGTTTTTGCGCTTATCTGCTGAACATAGCGCGCAAGTATCGTTACCTTTTGTCGTGCCCGGTAATACCCTGCTACTGCATATGTGGTGGTGGATTTTTCCTGCGGTTTTTCTCACTTATTGGGCAAGCCGAAAGCTTTTCCCTAGCCGCATCAGATTGAACAATAACACGCCCAGTATGAAACAAGCTTTTATCAATGCACAGCAAATTGACACTGTGGCGGCTTATGAGCGGATACTGCAACAATGCCAACAGAAAAGATGGTGGAAGCCGCGGCGCATTATCAGACAAGCACAGCTGGCAAGAGATCTTGTTTTCGAGCGCTACAAAAACCGTATAGGCCTGCTGCAAAAAGTAAATAGTTTAGCAGCCAATCATGCAAAGCAACACAACCAACAAAACGCCAAAGACATTGCCCGCTACAACGGCTTTTTCGATGTGCTGAGATATGCGTTGATCCAACGGCAGTTGCAATCAAATAGCCATCTGCCAATAGATGTAAGACTGAACAAAGATTGGTTTGTTTGGACTAACAATACCCTGACAGCGACACCCAAAATTTCAGATACTGAACGTCTGACATTAAATAGCCTGCAAGCAACCTGGCACGCGAATGTGACTGATCAGATTAGTCTTGACGCACTGCGTGACAACTATGTTGTAAATGGTCGATCTTTCTCTACGTTAGTCAAAGAGCTGATTAAAGCCGCCAGCTCAGAGCGGGTTAATGATTCGGCACGAGATTTTACGACTTATGTACAGCATTACCTGGTGTCTAATAACATTAGCGCTAAAACAACTGCAGATGTGGGCAATAGCCTGGTGACGCAGTACTTCATTTTCCAATTATTTGCCGCATTAAATGCAGACAGCAAGGCCGCCAGCTACCAACGCGTGTTCGAAGAACACCTACCGGACATGCTGGCACAAATTTTTTCACTATTTTTTCCCGACGAAACACTACACAGCACCGGCAAACCTTTATTTAGCAAACCGCAGCGTGATAGCGATGCCGCTTGTGTGCTGAATATTGACTTGTTTCCCACAAGCCGACGTTTTAATGGCACGCCCAGTGTTAAAGGGGTCGTTTATGTAAATTTTTACGACGAAACATTGTGGTCTAAAGAGGCGACGCCAGCGGCTAACGATAATGCAGCAAAAATAAGCCAGGACGCTATCGCCCGATTAGATGCCACGGGCCTAGTTGGCGCAGCTATTATGCCGCCACTTACTAAGCTAAAGCCGTCCCAGCAAAAAGCGATAGCGGCGACTCCATCTCGACTGGAGCCGCTGTTAAAAGAGCTAGACGACGCAGCAAAAGAACTGGTGAGATCGCACACAGAAGACATAGCGCTTGAGCTACTTGCCGAACTACTTGACGATAAGGAAAATAGCCTAATCACCCAGTTTGATGCTGTGGTGCAATCTGGCATAGAAGAAAACTACGCGCTAGTTCTCCAGGCGGCAGCCGAATTGGCTGGCTTCGGCCTGGGCATGTTGGGAGGAGACGATTAATGGCTTACAAAGCACTGCTGCTACTACTGTTGACCTTAAGTTCTAATGTTCATGCTCAGGGCTGGGGCAGCAAGCTTGGCGAATGGTTATCCGACTTTCCAATAGCCGATGGCTGGAATTGGCTTATCACTTTAAATGATGTGGTCAGAATAACCCCTGACATGGTGAGAGCCGCCCGGCTGCAATATGTTGTGGTAACAGAGTCGGGATCTAATGTTTTTGTCAGGTCAGCTGCAAGCACCAAAGCCTCGGCGTTAACACAAATAGCTCATGGCAGCGTCGTTATACTATTGGCAAAAGAACCCTTTACGCCCTGGTTTGAAGTTGAACTACCTGACGGCACTATCGGCTATATTCATCAGAGCTTGCTCGCGCCATTGAGCAATACTCCAAAGCAATAAACCGTGTGTGCCAGTATGAGGGAGTTGCAAAAGCAATACACACTCCGCCACAAAAACCAATTTGAAAACCAACAGAATCAATTGTATCTTACCAATTAATATTAAAATTAATTACCAATTAGCACTTTCCACTATGGAGAGTTATTATAGCTGTATCGGATGCTGGGCTTTTGCGAAGTTCTAAGGGTTCAGGCTACAATCGGCACAAGTACATGTTTTACTAATGGCAAGACTTAAAGGGATAAAAATCATGAAGAAACGCAGACGTTTCTGGACAGTTGTTGAAAAGTTAGAAGCTTTGATAGACAAAGGCGTTTACCCTGCAGGGAGCCGCCTTCCGGCCGAACGAGAGCTTGCCGAGGCTTATGATGTAAGCCGTCCGACCATACGCGAAGCAATCATCGCTCTGGAAGTCAGAGAGCGAGTGGAAGTAAAAACGGGATCAGGCGTATATGTTACTGACTTTGCTGGATCAGACTCTTCGCTTAAGTCCATTAGCGCATTTGAACTCACTCAGGCCCGGGCACTGGTAGAGGCAGAAGCGGCAGCTTTAGCCGCAGCCACCATCCGGGATACCGAGCTTTCAGCTCTTAAACAGGCGCTGGATGATATGTCGTCTGCAGAAAAGGCAGATGAGGCTGATCAAAGATTCCACGAGATCATTTCCAGAGCAACACGTAACAATGCCATTGTCATGTCTATTAACAACCTTTGGAAAGTTAGACGGAATGAGCCACAAGTGATTGCCGCATATAAGGATGTATGCTCGCAAGGTATAGAGCAACGCATCAAAGAACATACCGCTATTTATGATGCCATTGCCAAACGTGACTCATCAGCGGCAAGAAAATCCATGCACAATCATTTTAACCGTCTGATCAACGCCTTGTTCGAGGCAAGCGAAGCAAAAGCGTTAGAGGAGATCAAACGTAAAACGGATGAGACCCGGGGTTTGTATTCTATTTCTCACCTGACTAAGTAAAAACGGTTTGCGCAAGCCATTGCACATCTGGAACGGTTTTTTTCCTGACAACAGGCTCTGACACAGAGCCTTTTTTTATCACCCCAAATGCAAAAAAAAGCAAGCCGCTAAGGCTTGCTTCAACAATGGCTTTTGCGTCGAGATTACCAGGAGCGGTTATCTCAGATAACCCGCCCCTGGTTAGTGGAATCAGAACCTATAGCTGGCACCAAAGGTTATCCGACGGTCTGTTAAGCCCTGGAAGCAAAGCAGTGCCCCTTCATTAACACAAGATTGGCTAACCTCAGATTCCGTCAGGTTAACAGCTTCAATGCCAATATTGAGTTGATCGTTCACCTCATAACTGATACTGGCATTAAGCTGACCTCTGTCTTCCTGAATTACCGGAAACCCCCAAGGATAACTTGATGTACTGCCAAAATCGTTTGAGCGAAACCCTTCACGCCACGTGTAACGCATGCGGGCAGACAAGCCATATTTTTCGTAATACAAGGTAAAGTTGTAGGCATTTTCAGATAAATTGAGTAAGCCCTGTACGGCAGTAACGTTCAGTGAACCTGTACCACCTGTCGACGCAGCAAAGACCTGACTAGGACGACTGGCCGAGGTATTGACCGCTTCACCACCAGAGAATTCCTGAATAGTATAGTTTGCCACCACACCAAAACCAGATGCCCAGCCCAGGTCGTCTTCAAAAGCAGAAAGGTCATACTGGAATGCCATTTCGATGCCTTTTTGCGTGGTGTCTTTAGTGTCATTAATGATACTGGAGAATGGTACACAAACACCGACGTCAGAGCTCACCGGACCAAACACGTTGATTAGCGCAATGGGGTTCCAGATACCGCCTTGCTCACACACCGGACCAACAATGTCACGATATCCTGTGACAGGCGCTGAATAAGGATCGTCCTGTTGCCCCACATGTACATCCTTACGTGTCTTGTGGAAATAGCCGATACTGACAACTGCGGCCTCAGCAAAATACCAATCGGCAGAAAGATCAAAAGAGGTGACCACTTCGGGTTTTAAGTTAGGGTTACCACCGGCTACCGGCGGATTAGGGCTGGTGCTGAATGTGTAAGAACTTGAAAGGTCGCTAAAATTCGGACGACGTATATCCTTACCATAAGCGGCGCGCAGCACCACATCGTCGGTGACATCGGCGGCCAGGTTAATCCGCGGCAGCACAAAACTGTAATCACTGGAGGTGGTTTCTGCGACGACGTCTCCGTTAACGCTGCGGTTGCCGGTTGAATCAAGGTCGGTTTTTACATAACGCACACCCAAATTACCGCGAAAAATGCCCGTTTCAAAATTTGCCTGAGCATACAGTGCGTTGGTTGACTCACTGATATCATAAAAACCCGCAACCGATGACGTTGGTGTATTCAGTGGCTTAGAGCCGCCATGGGCAGTAATGGCGTCAGCCAACGCAGCAAATACCCGATCAGGATCAGAGCCTACCAGCTCTGGGTTCACCAGCAGAAAATCTTTAATATAGAGCGTTCTGCCATCTGCAGCATTAAAGTTGTCAGGCCCGGCTGTCAGGATATCAGCAAACATATCGCCACTGGGTGAATCCGCCATACTGGATAAACTGACGTTTGAACCCACGACGTTAGATACACTAGACGTCTTGTTATAGCGGTAGCCTGCGTCAAGCGTGGTAAAAATTGACATATTCAAATCGTAACTAAGATCAATACGCGCAGCATCTTCAGTATTTTCGTTGGTATTATTTGCCACTGCCACCGCTTGCAAACGGTAGTTGGCCGGGTCAAGCAAATCAGCGGGGGCAGGTGCATTCGCTGCGCCAAATGCAATCCCGAAGGCCAAGGCACCACCACTTAAGTCATACTCAAACGGGATACCGTTATCGTTAGCAGAACCAATTGGCGCATTCGGATTGACAAAGTTAAGTGTGGTATCAATTCTGGGGGTCGCAGAATCAGATGTAGATGAGGATATCTCGGCGCTTACTTTAAAATTGTCCCCCTGGTGCTCCCCGCCTAGGCGGAATATTTTGCTCTTGGTGGTCCGGGAACTGGTGTCACTGGATAAGCGTAAATTGCCGTCTGAACCGTCAGACTGAACCGGAATAATGCCTTTAAGGGCGGCTTGGATGCTACCAAGGTCGACACCATCTAATGAGCCAAAATTAATTGTTTCAAATTCAGTGGGAACTGATACACCAATAAGATCACTCACCCCTGACGCCTGAACTCTGGAACTCTCCTCCCGGCGATCCTGATCATTTATAATCGCATCAAACCAAAATTTGTTGTTGCTGTTTGGCGCCCACTCAAAAGAACCGGCAAAATTCTTCGTCTCATATTCAAAATTATCGTAATCCTGGATTAGAAACTGAATGGGTAGATAATGGAAACTTTGTGCGCTGGCTAAACCACTGTCAGAACGCACCAGGTTGTCACGGTCAGCCCGGGGGCGAAATGCGGTGACATCTTGTTCAGCGTAACTGCCGCTAACGACAACACCAAACTTACCATGGTCATTTTCCCAATTATCACCAAAGGTTCCTGACAAGCGCGGTTTTACGCCATCGGTGGATAAACTGCTGTCTTCACCCTGAACTCTGAATGCAGCTAGCGTTTCAGTTAACTCCAGTGGGCGAATGGTTCTTAAGTTAATTGTTCCACCTACAGAGCCTTCAATCGTTTTTGCCTGTGGCGCCTTGGTTACTTCTACACCTGCGATAATTGATGCAGAAACATCTTCAAAGTCAATACCACTTCGACCTGCACCCGAACCCACCGTAGATACACCATTAATTTCAGTGCGGTTTGCATCGGTACCGCGAATTTGTACTCCAGTACCGACACCAGCTGAGCGCGTAATCTGGATACCAGTAATATTTTCAAGTACTTCCGCCAGGTTTTGATCGGGTAGCTTACCGATATCTTCTGCCTGAATAACTTCAACTAAGCTGGCCGCATAGCGCTTTTCTGCCAAAGCACTTGTTAATGAGCCTCTGATCCCCGAAACCTGAATGACTTCAATATCGTCAGCTTCTGCCTCTGGCTGTTGGGCGTTAGCAGTGAACGCGATACCCAGCGCCGTTGTAGACAGTAGCGCCAAGGTTATTTTCGATAGTGTGTGCCTCATTTTTATTCCCCGTTTGAAATTAAACACAAATTAAATTTGCGGCCAAAACTGCGACCACAAATTTCCCTCCCCCAAGCCTGATTGCCAACATTCTAAAAAGAATAACTACCGGCAGTTTTATTATATTGCCTTATGTTTACACCTGATCAGGCTATTGGTCAACCCACAGGTCAACTTTTTGGCTAACAATTTGCTATTACCAATAGGGGACAAAACCAACAGAAATAATAAAAAAACAGAAAAAACAACCTACAATATTGTTTTATAAAAAGTTAAATCACTACTCGAAGTATCTTAAGGAGACATAATGACTGGATAGCTCATACAAGCTACCGATGGTAAGCGGGTTGAAATCTGATACTAGCATCTTTAATGAAAACATTTAGGTTGACCAGTTATGCGATATTGGTAATTATGCTTGGTACAAAAAGTGGAGCCAGGCTGACCACAAAGCCAGATCTATACCAAGATCTATTAATCATGCGAGTAGGAGATGTGCTGATGTATTGTCAGTCAAAAAGAATCCGGCAACTGGATACCCTCGTTCTTGTCACCAGCTTAGCGTTAGCTGTGACAGCTTGCGGAGGGAGTAGTGACGGTAATGGCCCAATCCAAATTTCTCCGCCTCCCCCGGTGATCCCCTTACCTGAGCAATGCAGTAATCAGGTTTACCCGACACTCTCTGCCTCTGCTGGCGTGGATAATTTGGCATACCCGCCAGCCAATGCCATTGATGGCAACACCTCGTCCAAATCAAGATGGTCAAGTGATGATGACAACGCCGCACTGACATTGGATTTGGGCAGCACGAAAACACTGGGCGCACTCACCATTAAGTGGTTTGATGGTGATAAACGTATCGCGAGATTTTCCGTACAAACCTCTACCGATAACACCACTTGGGCCACCGTATTAACACAAGCAGACTCCAGCGGCAGACACAGTGGCTTTGAATTGGTAAAAATCGAGCCAACATCAGCCCGCTATATCAAGATAATCGGGCTTGGTAATAACCAAAATCAAAATAATGCCATTGTGGAAGTTCAGGCGCATCGTTGCCCGGACGCCGGTGGCAACTTCAGCGAACGCTTTCCCAATGAATTGGGTATTGAGTTGATAGATTGGTACCTGAGTATCCCGACTGATGAAGATAATAGTGGCACCGCCGATTCCATTTCAGAAACAGACCTTGCAGACGGTTATACCAATTCAGAATATTTTTATGCCTCAGCTGATGGCGGCATTGTTATGCGCTCACCCAGTTATGGCTTTAAGACCTCTGCCAATACAGCCTATGTGCGGGTTGAACTCCGCGAAATGTTACGCCGTGGCGATAGCAGTATCCGCACGCAGGGCGTGAATAAAAACAACTGGGTGTTTGGCAGTGCATCAGCACAAGGGCGAACAATCGCAGGTGGCTTTGACGGCGATCTGAGCGTAACGATGGCGGTTAATCAGGTTACCACCACTGGCGAAAACTTTCAGATTGGCCGGGTAATCATTGGTCAAGTCCACGCCAATGACGATGAGCCTGTGCGCTTATACTATCGGAAACTACCCGGCAATGAGCGCGGTGCCATATATTTCGCGCATGAGAGCAGGGTTAAAAACAGTGACGGTGACAACATTGAAACCTATGTCGACATGATTGGCTCACGCAGCAACAGTGCCGCAAATCCTTTGGATGGCATCGCTTTGAACGAGACCTTTAGTTACCGTATCAACGTCAATGTTAGCTTGCTTACCGTCACCCTTAGCCGTGAAGGCAAGGCCGATGTGGTGGCTAATTATGATATGTCTGAAAGTCGGTATGCTGAGGATGGTCAGTACCACTATTTCAAAGTTGGCGTGTATAACGTTAATAATTCAAGCAATGCAGAAGAGTTTGCCCAGGCTACGTTCTATGAGATTAAAAACAGCCACATCGGCTATGCAGGCAGCGAATAGTCAAAAAAATAGAAGGCGGGATCTCTCCCGCCTTCCTCTCACCTTTACTCTTTATACTCCTTTTGTAGCTGAGCTATCACCCAGCAGAGCATGAAAGGCGTTATTCAACCGCTACGATAGCCTCAGACGTTGCTGAGTTATAAGGTGACACAGCGTTGTCAGTATCCAACGAGTCACCTTCGGCATAGGCTTCGAAGTCGTCAGAAAATACCACACTACTTCCCGCCGTATCGGCGTATATCACCAAGTCATCAACAGTAAATATACCTGTCTCTGCTCGTACACCACCATTGTCACCAAAGCGGAACGACACGTGAGTTACACCACCGGTAGCATTGTTATTTGGAGTAAAGCCTTCGGCGACAAAACTGACACCATCAACTTCAACCGTAACCAATGGCGTGACCTCTAAGTTACCATTGGGATATTCCCAGGTGATGACAACATCCATAAAGGTATCTAACACTACGCTGGCTGCCGACGTATCGACACCACTTGGGCTGCGCACCTCAAAGCTGTCATCTTTGATACGCAGATCTAAAATCGCACCATCGTTATTGGTTGCAGCATTGAATAGCGTGATAAAGGCATCACCATCGCCTAATTCATCATCTAAACGCTTAACAGATACGGTAATACGACCTTGCGCTAGTGGGCCATTCTCACCAAGCGCATATCTTAACTCTCCGGTATCAGACGCATCGGTATCGCGTATTTCAGCAATCTTATTGCCCGGTGTACCAGGGCCACCAGCGTCGCCAATAGACTCAACCTTTGCTTCAGACGTTGCTGAGTTATAAGGTGATGCAGGGTTATCCGTGTCCAGAGAATCACCATCAAGATATGACTCAAAATCGTCAGCAAATACCACGCTGGTTCCCGCCGTGTCGGCGTATATGACTAAGTCATCAATAGTAAATTTACCGGTCTCTGCCCGTACACCACTGTTGTCACCAAAGCGGAACGACACGTGAGTCACGCCACCTATAGCATTGTTATTTGGAGTAAAGCCTTCGGCGACAAAACTGACACCATCAACTTCAACCGTAACCAATGGCGTGACCTCTAAGTTACCATTGGGATATTCCCAGGTGATGACAACATCCATGAAGGTATCTAACACTACGCTGGCCGCCGACGTATCGACACCACTTGGGCTGCGCACCTCAAAGCTGTCATCTTTGATACGCAGATCTAAAATCGCACCATCGTTATTGGTTGCAGCATTGAATAGCGTGATAAAGGCATCACCATCGCCTAATTCATCATCTAAACGCTTAACAGATACGGTAATACGACCTTGCGCCAGTGGGCCATCACTGCCAAGTGCATAACGCAGCTCGCCGGTATCAGTTGGATCAGTATCGATAATGACGGCGACCTTATTGGCGCCACCGGTATCTCCGCCAACACCGGTAATGGTAATCACCAGTTCAGCGGTCGTGCCGTCGACAGATTCAATCGTGATCGTATCCGTTTCGCGCTCACCGCTTACCAGAGCCGCAATGATACTGTTGGTTGTATCCAGCAAGTAGGTCCAGGCGCCGTTGTCCATAATGGCGAACTCGCCAAATGTGCTGGAGAACGAGGCAGGAACAATAAAGGCTTCACCTTCATCCGGGTCAACAACAGTGACGGTTCCGGTCAATGCTTCAGTAGCATCACTTGAAAGGGCCGCGGTTAAGTCAAAGAAAGCTGCTGGTGTTGGCTCGTCAGTGCCATTGCCAACATCAAATACCACAACCTCAGAATAGATCGCTAAGTTATAACGACTGCCGACACTATCAAGGGTTTCGCCTTCTGCGTAGCTTTCGAAATCATCTTCGAATACGCTGGCGGTGCCCGCAACGTCGGAATAGACCGCAATGTCGTCGACATAAAAAGAACCAAAGGGTATCGTTCTGTCATTGTCACCCAATCTAAATTGAATGGCCTTAATGCCATCAGCGAACCACTGATTAAGATCAGTGAAGTCGGGATCAACCACCGCGGCAGTAGAGAACGACCCGCCACCAATCACTTCATCGTTTATCGTAAGGGTTAATTGCTCAGCGGCATCTAAATCCCAGGCAATTTCAACGGTATAGAATTGCGCCTCAACAAAGGGTGCGGTAACGATCACACCTGGATAAGCTGCACTTTCAGTGTTTCTAACCAGGAAACGAGGACCAATGGTAATACCATTAGCGTCCGTTTGCGTACCTTGAATACGCAAATCAATCAACGCCTCACTTGAACTACCGGAAGAGCCATACAGTGTAATGTAGGCATCTTTAATATTGCCATCACTGCCCAAGGTTACGCCTTTAGAAAACATAGCACTGAGTTTACCTTGACGTAAATTATCTACACTGAATCTCAGTTCACCTGTGTCATTACCGGTATCTGAAATCTTTACTAATTGTGTAAGCGCTGCAATGCGAATGACGATTTCAGCAGTGGTGCCGTCAATCGATGTGATGGTTACCGTATCACTAACAGAATTGCCAATTTCAAGGCTGGCGACCGTTTCGTTGTTCACATCTACCGTGTATGACCAATTGCCTTGAGCACTGATACTGAAGGTACCATAGTCGAGAAGCACGTCACTTTGTGCCAGAACTCCATCTTCGCCAAAGTTGGGATCAATCACTGTGACCGAACCCGTTAACGGTTCAGTGGCAGTATGTTGCACGGTTCCGCTTAACATCCCTTCGATGATTGCAGCGACAGGGGTGTTGTTGTATCCAATCGCGGATCCGATAATATCAAGCAAAGAGACATCAACATCATTGGCGATGACTGACACGGTTTGCAAATTCAACTGGGCCGTTTCAAAGCCATCTAATAGTTGCTGTGAAAACGCACCGTCAGCTAAATCAGCAGCGATTTCGGCGATCAACATCGCTATATTTTTGTCAGCGTTGTCAGCATCGAGTTGCGACAAAAGCGCTAATACAGAGCCATAGCGATCGGCATCTACTGCGCCTGCAGCACCCAGCGGCACAACGCCTACCTCAGTCGGTAAAACGGTTGTAATGTCAAAACGTATACCAAAGCGCGCATTTATTACTTCAGCCTGCTCAGCAAAAGCGCCCAGATCGGATCCCGCTGCCTGTACTGCCATTTCAGTTAAAGGAGACACGACATAAGAGGGTGCTGGCGTTTCTGCGTTGCCTTCAACTACATTAACCACAGCCCTCAATACTGGCGCATCAAGCATTACGCCCGTTGACTCATCTTTGTAGGTACCGCCTGAACACGAGATTAAGCCCGCACCTTCAAAATGAACGTCAGTAAAAGTGATACTGCCCGTACTACTGGAAATTGCCGAAGCCTGCGCCGGTGTTACCGCGGCACCCGCGCCAGTAACGGCAAATATTTCACAATTTGCTCCGCTCACCGGCCCTTTTACCACATTTGCTGTCACATCCAGGGTTGGCAGTATTACTGACGTCGATGCGCCTACACCTTCTGTGATACCCGCTTCATCTGTATATCTGGCAGACACTGAGATTACAGAACCTTCATCAGCTTCTGTAATTGTGTATGACGAACCAGTAACACCGGTTGACCAGGCGTAAACCAGGGTATCGTTTCGGATGCCGTCGGAATCACTCACCGTTGCTGAGAGGGTGGTACCTGCGATTAATGCACCACCGGTGATGCTGATATTTCCTCTGCTATTACCATTCAGTTCATCGTTATCACCACCACTACAACCGACCAAAACGGTTGCCAGGATGATGGGTATCAGAGACTGCTTAACCATGCTTTGTGCTCCTAATAAGTTCAGCTCTAAAACGTTGCTTCGTCACTGAACAAAAGTAATCTATGTAAATACTCGCGGGCCTGGACGTTCTCCCGCATCTTGATTCAGCTCTCACGTGAATCGATTAGTACTTCAAGCTAATGCCGGCAAAAAATCGTGGACCATAGTCGTTAACCTCTCCCAGGTTACCCTGCACAAAGAAATCCTGTGACTTGGGTGCACTGAACAAGTTAATCGCTTCCACTTTTACCCGGATATTTTTATTAATTTTGTAAGATGCGCGAGCTTCCCATACACCGACTTCATCGACATAACGCAGTCTGGTTGCATCGTTGGTATAGGGCTGAAAATATTCACTGCGATACTTGTAGATAAGTGCAGTATCAAAATCGCCGATCTGATAGTAAATCTGACCACTGAATACATGTTCAGAAAAGCCTGGAACCGAGGCAGGTGGCACAATGCCGACAGTCAATTGACGAGTGCTGCCGTCTAAATCCGTGATATAGGTATCGCCATATAAACTGTCTTCATACTCGAAGTCAGTGTCGGCGTAGTTGTAACCCAGCTTAATGCCAATACCATTGTCCCATCGATAGGCGACAGAAGCCTCCAACCCGTACAGGTCACTTGAGTTTTCCGTGGTGACCGAATTGGTAATCGGCAACGTCACTGTCTGACCGTCAACAATAAAGTTTTCCAATACTGTGCGTTGTTGGAACCCACCCTGGAACTGTTTGTAGTAGAGGCTAAGGGCGAAGATTGAATCTTCGTTCGGATACCATTCCAATGCGACATCGTAATTCCAGGACATCAGTGGTTTGGTATTCGGATTGCCTGAGCCATTTACGCCGACAAATAAGTCAGCCAACGTGGTTGGCGTCACACTCTCATCAGTTTGAAATGTGCGGCTGTAACTCATGTCACTGGGGTTCGCACGGGACATTCCCCGGTAAATGCCAGCCCGCAGCAGAATGTCCTCACTGTAATCCACTACCAGGTTAAAGCTGGGAAGTATTTCGGTATAACCGCCGCCGCCGGTAATGGACTCCAAAGAATCCCCGGTTACCAGGCTCAGCACCCCTAATTCATTGGTGACAACATCAAAACTGTTTCTGAAACCAATTGACGTTACGTCGGTATCAACCAGCCGCACGCCAAAATTACCGCGAACAAACTTACCTAGTACTTCCGTATCGTAGTTGGCCATAACATAAGCCGACAGGGTTTTTTCAGTGACATCCTGAGTTCCCGAATTTTCATACTCAACTTGCGGGTAGGCAAAATCTCCACCAACTGAAGCCACCAGCGCTTGTGAGAAACAGACATTATCGTAAGTCGCCCATGACGAGCCAGTACCACTGGCCACGACGTTACCGTTAGTGTCTACACGGGTAATAAGATCGCCATCAGACACTGAGGATAAAAAGTCGGTTTCAGGGAAATCTATCTGACATTGCGCCAATACGTCTAATGCTGATATTGCCCCTTCATTCAGCAATACTTCAGTTCGCGAACCATTGCCCTGGTTGCCACCAAACTGCACAAAGGTTAATTCAGAAGCTCTGACCCCAGCTTGCACACTGGTGAACACACCGCCGTCCAGCGCATATTTGAAGTCCAGGCGAGCAGAAACAATCTCGTTTTCACGCACATTTTCCCGGTCAAGCAGGGTTCGTAAGCTGTCTGTGAAGTTCGATATATCGGTCACGTCAAAATCAGTGACGGTAATATGCGGGATATACTTCCCCATATCCCATGTTAAGAATGGGCGGCCAGGCGTTCTGCCCCGGTTAGTAATTTGCAACTCTTCACGTTTTGTTTGCGAGTAACCAAAATCGGCAGTGATGGTTAAGCGATCGTTGAAAAAATGTTCAACATTGAGGCCGTAACCAACATAATTCTCTTCTCGAGAAAACTGCTCGCCGGCTGATTCAAAACGTTCTTCGCCTTCCCAGTGCAGAATCCCCCCTACGTCATTGGTAATAAGATTTTGACCGGTTACACCCGGCGTGACGCGCTTTTGTAAAAACAGTAAGTCATGACGTGCTTCCGCCTGATTACGATCCGAGAGTTGAGCGTCGACGTTAATATCCCACGCTTCGGAAGGACGATATTGTAATGCAAGAAACACGGCATCACGCTCATCAGACGTTTCGTTTTGTCGGTAGCTACGGCTACTTCCCGCCCAGGCGTAAGGCGTGCCAGCACTTTGTGCTTTACCCGTCGCAGGATCAATAGCAGTCTGATAACCCTGGTTACTACTACCACTGACCTGATCTTCGCAATCGCCTGCACTGCTACGGAAAAAACCTTCATTGCTGTTGGTAGGATCGTTCAAACATGCCCACAAAGACGCGCCGGTAGGGCTTGAACTGCGGTATTCAGCTTCAGGTTGGCTGATATCCTGACGTTGCACACCGAAAGAAACGCCTAAGGACTGACCACTGTCAAACTCAAATTGATCAACAAAGCTGAATGTAGCCCGACCGCCCACGTTTCCGTGTAATGAGTTGTCAATATTGGCTTCATCAGGGTTATAGTTCAGTTTTACTTCGCCCTGAATTTGCTGTTTACCGTAGTCCAGCGGCTTAAGCGTTTCTAAGGTTATGACGCCAGCAACACCACCTTCGATCAAGGATGCGTCCTGAGTTTTATAAATAGCGACCTTTTGCATTAACTCCGACGGAAATTGAGAGAAGTTAACCGAGCGGTCACCACTGCCATTAGTCGCTTCACGACCGTTAATGTGTGTGGCACTCAAAAACGGACCTAAGCCTCGGATAGTAATTTCGGTAGCACCACCATTCTCGCGGTGAGACGCTGCCCCCGTTATTGACTCTAAGGCTTCACCAATTGAAAGTGCGGGTAAATCACCGATGTCGGTAGCAGATAAGCCGTCAACGACCGACGTCGCCTCCCGTTTTATGGCAATTTGATCCTGGATTGTTTTCCGGGTACCAACAATCTCAATCACTTCAACGTCTATATTATCGGCTTCTTTTTTAGACTGATTGTTGGTCTCTTGCGCATTAACAGAAAACGCAAGAGAACTGGTCAGAGAGACGACTACTGCCATTTTCACCAATCTTGCAACTGGCGACAGCCTGAATTGCCTCTCTTGTTTGCTTGAGTCTGCATCATTATCAAATATCAGCGACATATCTATTTCCCCGTTGTCCTTATTCGCGATCTTGTTATTTGGATTACCTGTTATATCCAAGTAATACATTATCTGTTTGAAATATAACCAAACAGAATCCACATATCAACCAATTATTAAATTAAGATGTTACCAATATTAATTACCAATGAAAAATCACAAACTTACAAGGTAAAGCGCAAAGCTAAAAGCAGCACGAATGAACAGCCAAAAAAAACGCACAAATTGGTTTACCAATTTGTGCGTTGATTGCTAAGTATTAGGAGAGAGAATTCAACTAAAATTGCTAATTATTGTGCTGATTATCAAGATGATAGAAAGTCGCTTGCACATAATCCCTGGGATCACCGCTGTTGTTTTGGTTATACACGCCCGCTTTAAAGTACATGTATTGATTATTGCTGTGGTAGCCACTCTGGCTAAGATCCAGCGATTTAGTAATATTGGCTTTGTTGGGGCGAATAATAGTGACAAACAAAACGCTGTTTTCCACTGTAATTTTATAACTGAATTTCTCGTTCAATCGAATACCGTCTTCGGGGTCTGAAAGTGTATGAGAACGTGAGCCGATAATATTGACCCAGATATCATCGCCGCCATTTATCTCATGGGCAAAGTAAATGGAACCCTTTTCATTATTAGGGAGTTTACGGTAGTAAAGACGCAGGGGCTCATCGTCTGTTGCATGGATCTGACCAATAATCACCCTACCCACCTGTCTCTCGTCACCTGTTATCGACACCCTGTTAACGGCAAGTGTTGCTTCCAGGCTGCCTTCAATCGCGCCAGCATTTCGTTTGACCGAACCGTGTACTTGGCTGAATACCCAGTTATTCTTGGTTACGCCTTGCGTCTTTATCTGCGTTTTGCCGCGCCTGAGCATTTCGCGCAATTCCGTTCGGGCATACTTGGTATTGCTCGAGGTTTTGGCGCCTTCATTGGGACAGGCGAACACCATGCCGCCATCCTCTGCGGTGTAAAAAAACGGTTTCAGCTCAAATCCATCGGCCAGTGCCCGCTCGTATACAATGTCTGCTTTTTTATCTTTGTTCAGATCCGTCGGCAGGGTAAGACTCCAATCCAGCAAGTCAAAATTTTCACTGGGCTTTTTCGTGGGATCCAACTGGATAAAATTCCCCAGCAGCACCCCTTGCTCTAATTGTTGATGGGATAGTGGCATCACAATGCTTGTTTCATTTCCATCGCTTTCACTGGCGTAACTGACGAATAATGGCAACAACATTAAGCACAGCGCCAGCATAACGTTTATTGTTTTCATTGTTGCTCCTTTTGCTCTGCCAAGACCGCACCTGCTTTAATCTGAGTAACTGACTGGCTAATCTCTGATTATGGTCTGGTCAGTGCTTGCTGGCAGGCTGCTGTGATGGCTTGCCAATTACCCTGTTCAACCCACTCAGCAGCTGCAACCCAGGTCCCACCTACCGCAAAGACATTACTCAATGACAAAAAGTCCTGCATATTTTGCTGATTGACGCCACCCGTCGGACAAAAACGAATCGACTGGAAAACCGACGACATAGCCCGCAGGAAGGCCGCACCACCCGATAAAGAAGCCGGAAAAAGTTTCAATTCTGCGTAGCCATGCTCATACGCCAGCAAAATCTCACCGGTATTGGAAACCCCAGGTAGCACCGGTACTTTACAGCTGGCCAATTCAGCCAATAGCGCCGCCGAGACAGCCGGGGTCACAATGAAATCCGAACCTGCTTCAAGTGCCTGATTCAGGATGCGGGCATCGATCACTGTGCCTGCGCCGACTATAAGTTGGGGTACTTCCTGCTTAATCGCGGTTAAAGCAGCAAGAGAGGCGCTGGTCCTCAATACCACTTCGACCAGCGTAATACCGGCATCGGCCATAGCCCGGGCGATTTGAACACCTTGTTTGGGCGATTGAGCTTGAATAATTGGTAACAATGTCTGTCCTGACATCAGTTCAGAAAAGCGGGTCATGTCTGAATTTCTCTTCAATTAATAGTAAATGTTGTTTTGCAATAATAGCTATATGCCTGCTTCAGACATGGCTTGTTTAAATGCGACTAAAGGTGCTATCGCGCCCGGGTGTTGTATTACCGTGCCGGCAGCTTTGGCGCCTAGTTGTACCGCGTCAAAGACGTTTTTTCCTGACAACCGCGCCCCAAGATAAACGCCGTTGAATGCATCACCAGCAGACGTGGTATCTACAACATTGGTGACAGGGGTGATCTGGTGGCTGTGCCGCTCAGTGCCGGTGAGTGTGATAACCGATTTCGGCCCGTCTTTTACCACGACTTCTTCCAGATTATATTGCTGGCAAAAGTCAATCGCTTCCTGCGCAGACTTAATGCCGTAAAGTACGCTCAAGTCTTCGACACCAGGTAAGGCGATATCACTTAAGTGAAAGGCTTTGTTAAACTGTGCAATTGCATCGTCTTTGCTAACCCAAAGCTGCGCCCGGTAATTGGGATCAAACACCAGCTTTACACCGGCCAATTTCAAGCATTCCAGTTTTTGCCAAAACGCGTCCCGACTGTCTTCGTCAATAATCGCCAGTGGAATGCCTGAGAAAAAAAACATGTCCGCTGCGGTTAATTGTTCAACCACATCATCGTTAAGAAATTGGACGACTTTCTTGGCTGCAGAATCGTTACGCCAGTAGGTAAAGCGCCGCTCGCCGGCGCTATCGGTTTCAATGAAATACATACCCGGTACTTTGCTTGGATGCTGAAACACAAACTGTGTATCTAATTCCTCACGCTTGAAGCGGGTAAGCATTTTCTCACTAAGCCGGTCGCGACCAATAGCGGTGACCATTGCTACGGTTATGTTTGCAAAGCAGCGCTTCATATATACCGCTGAGTTGTATACATCACCGGCGAACGACTGCCCCATCGTCGCGTCATCCAGTTCTCTGAGTTCAACCATGCACTCACCGAAAAAATATATCTTCGTCATGTTTTTACTCAGCTTTCTTTAAGGGTTTCTTTAAAGGTTCGATGGTGGGGATCAATATCCACACAGCGGCAACTGCAGTAATCGCCAGCACAGCACCTATCACGAACGCCGGTGTATAATTTCCGTCAGCGGTGAGGTAAGGAACCAAAGAAGTCAGCCCCACTGCGCCTAATTTAGCAGCCATGCCAGAGAATCCTGCCAGGGTACCCACTGCACTCTTGCTAAAGAGATCGCTGGGAAGCGTTTGCACGTTGCCAATAGCCGTTTGAAAACCAAATAAAATAACGGCCATAATTAACACGGCAACTACTGGCGCTCCGGGGTTAGCCATTGCAAGTAATGATGGCAACATAATAAAGCAGCCTAAGGTGATGGTAAGTTTACGGGTTTTATCTGCGCTCCACCCCGCGTTCAGCCTGTTCTGGGCTAGCAGGCCACCAAACCAGGCACCAAGCATAGCGCCCACATAAGGCACCCAGCCATAGATACCTATAGCCTGAACATCCATACCGTAAACTTCATTCAGGTAAATAGGGATCCAGAAAACAAATAACCACCAAATCGGATCGATGGCGGCAGAGGCAATAATCACCCCCCAGCTTTGCTTGCGGGAAAGCAGCTCTCTGGTAGTAGGATTATATTCCGCCTCTTCTGGCAAAGACGCCTGCTCCGGCGTTAGTTTGCGTTTTTGACCGGTGAGGATATATTCGCGTTCTTCTTCAGTAATCCATGAGTGCATGGCAGGTGGCGCCTTAACCAAAATCAGCCATGGAATCAGCCAGAGAAAACCCACCAGACCGATAATGATAAAGACCATTTGCCAACTGAAATAAACGGTAAGAAACGCAATCAATGGGATAGAGACAATGCCACCAATGGCAGCACCTGAGTTAAAAATCCCCTGAGCTAATGCGCGCTCCTTGATCGGAAACCACTCGGCATTACCCTTGGTTGCACCTGGCCAGTTACCCGCCTCCGCAACCCCAAGAATCGCCCTGAAAATACTGAAGCTAAGCAAGCCTTGCGCAAATGCATGAGCAATGGTGGCCAATGACCATACACCGATGGAGAGGACGAAACCGATCCGTGTTCCCACCCAGTCAAAAATCTTGCCGAAGATCGCCTGACCAAAGGCATAGGCGAAAACGAACACCACAGAGATGTTTGCATAAATTTGTTTGCGTTCCAGCGCCGATTTGTCAGGAAATAGATCTTCTACAATAGCAGGCCAGAGTACACTGAGTGATTGGCGGTCAATGTAGTTGATGATGGTCGCCAGCGCGATCAACATCACTACCCACCAGCGTAAACCTTTAATTTTCATGATAAGTCCTCAAGAAAGTCTTCTCTGGGAGGGCTGAAGGTGTCAATCAGGATACCGCCGGTCGGACACACTGCACCGTGCTCCACAAAGGGAGGGATCAGGCAACTGTCGCCGGGTTTCATCACTGTGATTTCCCCACCGATATTGAAGTGAAATTCGCCTTCTTCCACATAGGTCACCTGTGAATGACGATGTTTGTGTACATAGCCTTCAGCCCCCTTGGCAAACCAGACTTTGACCATCATTAGTTCTTGGTTATAACCCAGCATCTGACGTTTTAAGCCACCACCCACATCTTCAATCTCAGCTTCAGCTCCAGAGATAAAATGGTTACTTTGCTTACTCATATGACTTACTCCTCATCATCGTTTAGTGCAAAAACAGCCAGTCGGCGGTTAATGGAAAACGATCGGTCTTGATATTGAAAATCTTGCTTGATTGAACCCTCTGCGGCTTGGTTTATAGCAATCAAATATGGCAAACCCGCAATAGTGATATCTACCAACAGCACTTCACCTTGTTGGCTATAGCCAAGCTCAGTTACCTGACTCTCTGCTTCCAGCGTGTATTCTTTGCCAGGATTGTATTCGCCGTGGGGTTCAAGGATAGAAATAAACCGGTGTTGCTTGTTGTTCTTTACTCTACGGACGAAAGCCTGTTCATTGCGTAAATTAAAGTTTGGATCGCTGGCACCTAACTGGGTGAACAGAAACTCCTCCTGGCCATTGACCAAACTGGTATGGGTGTAGAAGCGACCGTTTTCATTCAACCAGGAAACCTTCGCCAGGCCCTGCTTGGGTAAACCACGGCCTTTAAGCCAGAGATGTTGATAGCCATTTTTAGCGCCCAGAGCCGACAGCTGACCAGTATTAACCGCCAAGCTAAAGTTGGTGTCGATAAGCTGGCCCAAATAATGTAACGGCAGATCCAGTTGATGCGCTTTGGATGAGACAACATCGAACAGATCCAGCACTATGGTTTTTTCAAGCTCCGCCAGATTAACCAGAGCCATGGTGCGTTTTAGCTCAACACCCTGGTAAGCCGTATCAATTTTCGCACTGGACACAGTGCCGAGCTCACTGGTCTCAAAGAAATGAAGTACAGGGGCATTTGCGTTACCTACCTCAACGTCACCGTTAAAGTGGCTGGTTTCATCCACGACCACCGTATTGTGGGCAACCGTTTGTTTAGCGTAACTCTCGTTTTCAGGCAGATAGCGGCCACCAAATTTGGCCTCAACATTAAGGAAACGCGCCGCACCATAATCAGACACAATTTCCTCGCCCTGGTCATAAAACTGCCAGGTGAGCTTGTCAAAGTGCCCATGGCCCAAGCCCTGGGCTGCAGGTTTAAACAGCACGGCCTGATCGCCCGCCAGCTGGCTGCGCATAATTACCAGCGCCCCTTGCTTACCATCACTGCCATCGCCAAAGGCAACAGAGTTAAATTGATAAGATGCGGCCAGCCCTTTGTCCAAAGCCTGCGCTACCTTTAAGCCATCGCCGGAAAGTATGATCTGGTCTTGTTGTTTAGCGATATCCAGATAACCAGGCGCCTGCGTGAGGCTGTATGCCAGAGCCACGCCATGCACCAACTCGATAGTGTCGATACCCTTACTTTTTATCGCATCGTTGATGGGGAAGAACAGCCCGTCATAACTCAACTGAATAGTGGTATCTATGGCTTTTAATACAATTCCGTCCCGGTACTGAAAAATCTTTCTTTGCGGCTCGTTATTCTCAATCGCTTTGGCAAAGGTAACAAAAGGTAATAGCGCATACCGCTGATAATAAGGCCCTTCATTGTAATAACCCTGCGGCGAGAACAATTCATCCAGTTGCTTTAAAAAACCGCCTTTGCCTGATTTCTCCAGGTCGTAAAGCGCTTTTTCAACCCACTCCGGCTCGTTCATCACATAACCGGCCATACCGACCCCGGCTGTGGCCCAGGTACCATGGTTATGCACTTTGTTAAACGTAGAGGGTTGGCCTTCTGACAAAAACAGCGCCACAGGCTTTAGCAGCTTTGTTTCGATGCTAGCAATGTCTTGGACGCTTAGCGCAGCGTAAATTAAATCGTAAGCTTGGATGGTATAGACCAACCACACGGCCTCATTTAAGCTTTGCCAAAAAAACTTGCCAGGATTTTGTGACTCCACTTTGCGTGCCGGGTGCAGACCCAGTGTCGGGTACAACTGTGCATAAGCCAACAACATGTCCCGTACATACTCTGCATAAGCTTTATCTTGGCTAAGCTGATAAATAATGCCGGCGTTGTACATCAGCTGATAATTATTCTTATGCTGCTCATGGGTATAGCCCCCGCCACCGTCCTTGGGTACAGGAACAATGATGGGTTGGGCCACTTGCAAGTCGACCTGAGCTTTCAGATCGCTATATGCTTTGGAGAATTGCCCCGGCTTAGTGATGGCCTTGCGCATTTCGAGCACATCGGCTGCTGTAATAACCAAATTAGGATGAGCCGCCTGCGCACCAAATGGCAGTAAGATGACAAAGGTAACCAGTATCAGCGATTTTACTTTTGACCGGAATATTGCAATGTTCAACTGCGGTTACCTCTTCTCAGTATTTACTGTTTTGTTATCATCAACGACTGCGGTATGCGGCCCGTCAACTCTGAGCTCCGTCACGCTGGGTGCCGGGGTCGCGTCAAAAAGATTGCCCTTAATCACCGTTACCGGCTCACCTACCGTATGCTCAACTGTTATTGGCGCAGAATTGACCAGAGTGTTTTGCAAAATGTCGGCAATCTGCACGCCGTGCAAATGGAGACTGGATTTATTCTTGTTGCGCGAGCCATAACCAACTTTGTTTAACGTGTTGTTTGTCATCAACAAAAGCGGTCCGAAGGTACTTTCATCGGTGCCACCACGATAAAGTTTCACCACAGCACCCTGCACATTGTTAAAGGTATTGTCTTTAAGCGTGACATACTCGGCGTTATAAATGCCCAAATCTTCAATTTCAGTATTCAGACGCAGAATGTCGCCAGTGACATTTTCGAACGTGTTACCCATAAGGGTTAACTCATCGGCAAAAGCGCCCTTGCCCGTGGCGAAGAAATCGAACGTATGGTTGATATCCAGCTGCAGAACGTGTGAATTCAGCATTACAAAGCGGTAGTTCTCCACCATGCCCCATTTTTGCGTGCGAACCACAGTATTGCCCGCCGAATCAGGACTTTGTGCCCCTGAGATAGTTAAGCCCTCGAGTTTCAAACTGCCGCCATCATGGATTTCAAATAAGGTCGAACGCTCAAAGGTCAACTTGGCCTGGCCTTGCTGTGCCGCTTTTAACGTTAGGGTTTTATCAATCTTTACCAGTGTCGAGATTTCATACAGGCCATTAGCCAGCACAATAACGTCGCCTTCACCTGCATTTTTTATTGCCGCTAACAACGCCTCTGCGCCCTTTTCAACCCGATGTGTTTGACCTGAATCGAATGCGGTTACTGCAGGCAATTTCGGATACCAATTGACACCCGTGTCTTGTTTGGCCAGTACTTTCAAGTCGCGCTTGGCACCAGCACTTAGCTTATCAATCGCGGGATACAGCAGGCCGTTTTCAGCTTTTTCAAGGACAAGCTCCTGATGCTTAACACCGTAAGCCAGTGCTTCAGGCACCACAGTATTGGCAAGGTTGCCGGAGAGCTTTATACCGCTAACATCATCAAACAGGCTGAAGGGTTGCTGTTTATTGGTATTGATTATCAGGTTATCTTTCATCACTGAGTTAATGGGCACTGCTGTGCGCTCTGCATCGCTACCGGCCGCCAGGTGGATATGGTCGACGTCAATAAAACTGTTGTTGACGATAAGGGCGTTTTCTACCTGATGATAGCGGTTGATTGACGAGTTAGGGACGCCATTTAACACCGTAAAGCCACTACCAAAGCGATACCCTTTCAAGCCTTGTAAATAATTATTGCGAACCACCTGATCTTTGTTGATAACACGTATGCCACCGGTGTGATCCACGCCATTACCGAAAAATATGTTCTGCTCGACGATATTACCGTTGCCATGGCGCAGGGTCAGCGTGCCGCGGGCTTCAAAGAACACGTTACCACGCAGGGTATTTTTGCCGGACTTTATCGAGATAATTTCTACTTCACCGTTAGTGTGTTCGAAGTAGTTGTTTTCAACCAAGGTATAAGAATCAGTAAGCGAATAATGGCTGGTGCCGATGCGCAGTGTTTCGCCACCATTAGAGCCAAAGGTTGGGCGATAACCAAAGTAGTTATGATCAAGCTGGTGATGGTTTTGCTGACTGCTTTCGCTATTCAACCTGACAGCAATGGTGACGCCTCTATTACGCTTACCGACGAAATGACTGTGGTCTAAACGGTTATGTTGTCCATACAACGCTACCCAATAATCCGATTCTTCTTTATCCGGATTGTTATAGTTATCGATGACTACTTCCGTCACCCTTGAGTGGAAGGCTAGCTCTTTACTATTTTTGCGAAATTCAATAACTGCACTACTGGGGGTATAGCCGTTTTTAAACACCAAGCCTGAAACGTGAAGATACTGACCGGCCAACCTGAGATTAGACAGGCCTGAAAGTATCACCTGCCCCTTGGTTTCTGCCGTCAACGTTATGGGTGCATCAGCCCGGCCCTGCCCTTCCAGCACTATCTCAAAGTCTGTCCAAACGGCATTTTTCAAGATGATCTTGTCACCTGCGACCAGTTTCGATGCAATCGCTTTGTAGTCGTCTTTGCTCGCTACAAAATATTCAGTAGCGAGTGCAGTAACTGACACCGGAAGCAATATCAGAGCCAGGCAAAGGTTTAGCAGATAATCTTTGAATAAACGCATTATGGTTTTTTACCTCAATACTGAGATTCGCTTCATTGCTGTCGGGCACGAAGTGAGAGGGTTAGTTCCTGCGCTAACAAGCTCCATCTCATTAGCACCTGATCCACAGTCGACTTTTCGCCAACCACTCTATTTGCCAAGCGTGCGGTAATAATCGAAGATCTCCGGCACGTTGCCGTTGCCCATGCCGGCATCGAATGCGGCTTGCAAATCAGCAGATGATCCCCTGGCAATCTTTGACTCAGAGCCAAGGTCTTCAACCATTTTCAGGAAATAGCCCAGGTCTTTGTTAGCATTTGCCAGTGAGAACCCGAGGTCACTGACATTGTCCACTGCATAGTGCTTACAGAACTTCATAAAAGGCGAACTGGAAGGTCCGGTCGACATAATGTCGAACAGTTGTTGCCGATCAACACCGGCACGATCAGCGATGGCAAATGCCTGAGACATAGCACAAACGGTCGTCATACCAACGAAGTTGTTGATAAGCTTTGTGGTGTGCCCCGCACCCAACCCGCCAAGGTAAAACACGTTTTCACCTTGATCTTGCAGCACGGGCTTCACTTTGTTGAATGTCTCCGTATCACCGGCAGCCATAATATTCAGTAATCCATCTTTTGCATGTGCCGGTGTACGACCCAGCGGGGCGTCGATCATTCCAGCACCTTTCTTCGCCAGGTCAGCACCAATTTTGTGCGTTGATGTCGGAATAGAGGTACCAAAGTCCACCAGCACCGCGCCTGCTTTGATACCAGCAAGAATTCCGTCTTCACCGTAAACCACTTTTTCAACAATAGCAGAGGTGGTTAGACAGAGCATGACGATATCAACAGATGCTGCCAGTTCCTTTGCCGAGCTTGCAGTAGATGCCCCCCTGGCAACACAGGTCGCAACTGCATCTTTGTTAAGATCCATTACAGTCAGCTTATAGCCTTTCTTCTGTAGATTTTCGACCATGTTGCCGCCCATAAGGCCGAGGCCGATGAAACCGATCGCTGGTTTTGACATTATTCACCCCTAATTTTGTGCTGCACTGACAATGGTGCGAAGAAACGTTTGTACACCACACCGCCATGTGTTGTTGCATTGTTGCAACGAGTAAATGCTGTTGTAGAACCGAATAGGTACCGGCCGCAAATTGCTTGACCAAAGCCATAAACTGACCACTCAGCATGACAGCAAAACTATTAACTTATTGCCAATTTGTCAACCAATATTTTGACGGCATTTTAGTGAAAGAGCTTAAAGATAGCTTACCAAAAGTAAGTAGGATTGAAATGCTGCTCCCCAATAACTGTCCGACTAAACCCCAAAAAGCGTATACATCGCCCATCAACCAGTTGTTATAAAAGGAAGTTTAGATATGTTGCTTCAAGTCGTGAGATAGAGGGAAAGGTAGCAATAGAAACCAAGCAATCCGGCCAGAATAAACCTTGTGGTAATAACTAAAATAAAATATTGGTAAGATATCAACTGAAGCTTGGCAACCACTTGAAAGCTTACTCAACCCATATAAGGTGGTATTTTTAGTAGTGCATGGTGAACATTGTTAAATTCGGGTGCAGAAGTAGCTGACTTGTCGTTAATACCCCAAGTCTGCTACTAAATGCAGATGGAATTAGGCGAAATTTGAGGGCTGTTTAATTAAATTCTTTGTCATAGAGAAGAACAAACATTTTCAGCCTGTCAGCCAATTCGTGAATGGTCGTATCAAAAGCTTTGATTGTCTTGCCAGCTTTAGGATCAGGGAAATCCCAACTTAAAATATGCGTGGCAGTTAAGCCCTGAGCACACTCCTGTTTAGCTTTGTCACAAAGAATTATAGCGTAATCGATTTCAGTATTTCCTAAAGCGGCAAATGACTTTGAGCTGAGACCTTCTGTTTTAAAACCATGCTGTTGCAGCGCATTTATAGCACGCTCATCAGGTTCAGTTGGCGCTGTCCCTACACTGAATACATTAAAGCGGTCGTTGTACTTTTGACAGGCAATGGCTTCTGCCATCAATGAACGGGCTGAATAATCAACCGGTAAATTTTGCGAAATAGCTTTGATGCACCGGATGGAGCAACGCCTTAGGTCGAAGCTGTTGCACTAAAGCTTGCGCTTCGGTTTTGCTGTAACCAAGCTGCGTCATTAATATTGCCGCCATTAGCCCGGTACGGCCAGAGCCGCCCTTGCAGTGAATAGCCACTTTCTTACCTGCTTGCAGCAAAGCCAGTATCGACGCTTTATAGTCGGCAAATGCCGCTTCAAATGCCTGCTCTGGCGCACAATCATCCTCTATCGGTAACTGATACCATGCTAAGCCTAGCTCTTTACAGATAGCGTCAATGCGCGCTGCGTCATTTTGCTCTAGTTCATGTGTTGGCATCAGTGTAATGACGGCTGCCGCGCCAGCAGCTTTAAGCTGACCAATGCTGTCAAACAGACTTACGCCTTTGGTGCCCGGACAAGGTGTGAACATCAGCGTGCCAGTGCTTAGCTCCAGATAATCAAATGGGTGATGCATAATATTTCCCTAGTCAGTTAAAAAGCGTCAGTTAAACCAGTGCCGGGTTCGATTAGCAAACCACACCAGCGACAACATCACCGGCACTTCAACCAGCACACCGACCACCGTTGCCAGTGCAGCGCCGCTGTTTAAACCAAACAGCGCTATGGCAACTGCCACGGCCAGTTCAAAAAAGTTAGAGGTGCTAATCATGCAAGCCGGTGCTGCAACGTTGTGCGGTAAGCGCATCTTCTTCGCTACAGCATAGGTAACAGCAAAAATGCCATAAGTTTGAATAAGTAGCGGTATAGCGATAAGCAGAATAACCAGCGGCTTGGCGACTATGGTTTGCGCCTGAAAACCAAACAGCAGCACAACCGTCGCCAATAAACCAATGACCGACCACGGTTTAACCTTAACTAAAAAAGTTGTAACACGCTGCTCTGTGCCGCCTTTATTAAGTTGTTTGCGCGTAGCTACACCAGCAATGAGTGGCAACAGCACATATAACAGTACTGACAATAAAAGTGTTTGCCACGGAATAACAATATCGCTTACGCCCAACAGCAATGCGGCGATGGGGGCAAAAGCAAAAATCATAATGATGTCATTCACAGACACCTGAACCAGTGTGTAATTGGCATCACCTTTTGTCAGTTGGCTCCAGACAAACACCATTGCTGTACAGGGCGCAACGCCGAGTAAAATCATACCGGCGATGTATTCATTGGCACTTTGTGGATCAACCCAGCCGGCGAAGAACACCTTAAAAAACAGCCAACCCAGTGCGGCCATGGTAAAAGGCTTCACTAACCAGTTCATCACCAGGGTAAGCACGATGCCCTTGGGCTTTTTGCCTACGTCTTTAATTGCGCCGAAGTCTATCTGCACCATCATTGGATAAATCATTAACCAAATAAGCAATGCCACCACTAAGTTAATCTGGCCGTATTCAATCGCCGCTATCGCATGAAACAGCCCCGGCATCAGGTTGCCCAGCACAACACCGGCAGCAATACTTAGCGCAACCCAAACTGATAAATAACGCTCAAATATACCCATATATAACGCAATACCTTAAGTACATAATCTTATTAAAAAACAAAAAGCTACAACGATGCTGTTAACGTTAGAACATACTGCTTTATTCCATCTCTGGCGATACGAAAGCCCTGCAATAGCTGCTCTGGGGTTTCCCGGCCTGCGGAGGGTTCATTAATCGGCCAGTGCATACGCTGCACTTTGCCCAAAAATACCGGACACACTTCTTCAGCACACAAGGTAATTACTGTATCCACGGCACTGCTGTTGATATCCTCAACCGCTTTTGAATAATGCGTGCTGATATCTATGCCTAATTCTGCCATCGCCTTAACCGCATAGGGGTTAAGTGTAGAAGGCTGGGAGCCGGCACTTTGCACCACGATATTTGCTGGTAAAAAATGTCTGGCTAACCCCTCGGCCATCTGACTACGGGCGGAGTTTGCCACGCACAGAAAGAGAATGTTCTTCATGGTTGCACCGTTATTTACACATCAAGGTGTCGCTTGCTGAGACGCAGCACACATCATCATTAGTGACCTGGCTGCTGGCAATTTGCTGTAACAAATCCAGTAGCGGCAATAACTTTTCACGATTAAGGCTGTAACACACTCGCGGGTGCTCTATTTCACCTGTAACAATTTCAGCTGCTTTTAATATTCGCAAGTGCTCCGACACGGTTGATTGAGCAAGCCCAACTTCACTGGTGATTTCACCACCAATGCAGGATGATTTACTCAGCAGCAGACGGATAATTTGTATACGGGCAGGATGCGCAATCGCTTTAGCGATAGCGGCCAGCTGTTCATTTGTAACTGAATTGAGATTGTTCATAAGCACCAATATCGTTATTCGACGATTAACGAATATAGTGATAGGTTAGACAGTAGTCAAGTTCAGAATGCCATCAGAGTTAGTAGATCAGGTGTAAGCATAAAATTAGCTCAGTGAATAACGGCTTATGGCACAGGGCTGACGTTGCAGCCCTTTCTATGCCCGCACGATATAAAGCACTTTTGACGGTACGTTTTTTAGCGTTACCAGCTCGTCAGACTGTTTCTTGCAGCAGCTGTCCGTTCGTGTACGCTATGCCTGGTTCATAAAACGCAATACCGTGGCGGTTGGCTTAAGAGCCAAACTTTACTCTCACCCCGGCATTGACAATAAAGCCATCGTTGCGTGACCAGATATCAGTGGTCCACTGACCGCTGGCGGCGCGATTGGGTAGTAGCATCGGATGCTCATCGGTTTGTTTTACATCCAGCAGGTTTTCCAGATTAATAAACCAGCTAAAACGGCCAACAGTAATCTCCCCCATTAACCCCAGATGCCAATAGGGTTTTGAGTAGTCGGTAAAAGGGTTGTCGTTTAGCCGCTGTACGCCGGTGTAATAGGCTTCAAAACCAGCTCGGAAATTGCCGTGTTGTTCCCACATCGCAACAAAACCCGCTGAGTGTTTTGGTGTCAGCGCAATGTCGCGCCGTGATAACGCACCTGCTACTTGCTCTGTCGCATCCAGATATAAGTAACTGGCGGTCAACTTTATGTCTTGCCAGTAGTACCTAAGCAGCAGTTCAGAACCACGGATCTGACTCTCACCCTGCGCATTAACCAGCCGCACCCTATTGGGCAAGCCAGTACCGTTGGATGCAAAGCTTTCCAGCGTAGTGACGTTTTTAATATCTGAGCCAAACAACGTTAAGCTGCTTTCAATATCGTCATAGGTATAAGTAAAATCTATCGACGCCGTTTGCGCCGATTCTTCGGCCAGCTCACCCAGCGCTTCTAAACGCGATAACCCCGCCGCTTCAATTTCTTCAACAAAAGGCGTGGGGGCAAAATAGCCCCGGCCATAAGAAGCCCGAATGGTTAGATCACCGGGGCGATACAGTAAGGACACTCTGGGGCTAAACTGGCTGCCAAATTCGTTATGCTGCTCTAGCCTGGCACTTACCGAAGCTGTTACCTTGGGGTTAAACACATAATCTAACTGCGAAAACAGCCCCGGCACCTGATAAGAATAGTTAAACGCAGAAAAGGTGTCTGACATAAACTTATCTGCCTGATAGGCTGCACCTATTACCCAGTCGGTGTGGTCACTATAACCGGCGATACTGCTTTCCAGCAGGTAACTCTCGTGCTGGTCGTCCTCTGTCACAAGCCCGTAACCATGCAAGTGCTGTTGTTTCATGGCCGAAGCTCGGGTGTTCAGTGTTAAGGTGTCAAACACCGGCATGTTAAATACCAAACCGGCATCCAGCCGCTCAGAGTCTTGAGTTTGCGAAAAAGCTTCACCGTTTGACACAGTAGCACCGGGCGCAGTGCCACCACTGCGACGCTCTGACATCACGCCAATAGTGCTGTATAACGTCTGACCGTTATCACCCCGCCAGTATAAGCGTGGTCGCAGGGTATAACGCTCATATCCGGCCAAATCTATCCAACCATCCTTATCAATATCGGTAGATGCCTGATGATGAACACCACCGGTAAGTGAGCCCTGCATATTATCAATCAGCGGAGTTTCAATGTAGGTAGTGAAATCCTGGCCATCGCGACTGGTGATATTAAGTAGCGCCTCGCCATTCAGCGTATCGCCCGGTCGCCGGGATACCAGATTAATCACGCCGCCTAACGCTGAGCCACCGTATAGCGACGATGCCGAGCCTTTGATAATTTCCACCCGCCCCAAATCCGTCGGCGGAATTTGCAGCAAACCAATCGATGCAGCCTGATTACCATACAGTGGCAAGCCATCTGCTAATAATTGGGTGTAACGGCCATACAAACCTTGCAAGCGAATATTGGCACTGCCCAACGCAGGTGACGTGGTTTGCACTCTGACACCGCCGGTCTCTGCCACCAGCATCGAAATATTGCCTGGGCGCATCGCGGCTTTTTCTTCTATTTCTTCGCGGTTAATCAGTTCAACCCGTATTGGTTGCTCATCAGCAATGCGCCCTGAACGGCTGGCCTGTACCACAATCTTTTCAATGTTTTCATGTTTATGCTCGTCATGATGATGTTCATCGTCATGATGCTCATGCTCATGCTCATGCTCGTCGTGTTGCTGTTCGCTAACTGTTATATCAGGGCTGTCAACTAACGAACTGTCCTGCTGCACTGTTGCCGCCTGCACAGTAGCAGCCTGACATGCCATCACTGCACCAAGTGATATTAATAACGTTGTTGTATTTAACGCTTTTGCCATGTTTGTACCCGTTGATTTACTCGGTTTTGTTCAACTTTAACGTATTAGCCGCCGTAAAAACGGCAGCGCAATTATGTTAAGCTGCAGCTTAAAGATTCTAGTAACTGGAAGGTCAAGATGAAAATCAGTGCGCTCGCCTGTATTACGCAGGTTCCAGCAAAAACGATCCGCTATTACGAAAGCGTGGGGTTACTTACTCCGCCGACGCGCGAAGCAAACGGTTATCGCTATTACAAAGGCAGTGACGTGGAAACGCTCGTCTTTATCAGGCGCTGTCGTGAATTGAATATTCCCATTGATGACATAAAGCAGTTGGTTGACGTTAAGCAAAACCCGCAAGCATCCTGCACTACTGTAGACAATATCATTATTGAGCAGCTAGCCAGGGTGCGGCAAATGCAACAGGAGCTGAGTCAGCTAGAGCAAACACTGTCTCATTTAGTGAACTCATGCGAAAGTGAGAAAATTCAGGATTGCTGCATCTTGCAAAGCCTTAACTGCACGGGATGGCCATCCTTCGGGCGCTGCCAAGCTAACGTGTTGTTAGGAAATATGTAAAGTAGGAGCTAGTAGTTTTTCTACTAGCTGTATCTGCCAAAGTTTTTACTGCAAATCAGAACAAAAAGTCCGTCGCCAAAAAGCGCGAACTGCGCGAGCTGACCATCTGACGAATAAAATCAACATCGCCATCCTGATACTTGGCTGCCACCAGTGTTGGTGTCGAGAACTGACGCAGCGCATCAACCACTGACAGCGTGCCCTCTGCAGAGTCTTTACGGCCATTAAACGGAAAGCTGTCTGGCCCACGCTGACATTGGGTATTGATATTAATGCGGCCAACCTGATTGGCAAAAATATCAACCAGCTCACCCACCTGTTGTGCATTCTGGCCGAAAATACTCAGCTGCTGACCAAAATTGGAATTCACCACATAATCAATCACATCGTTAATATCATCGTACGGCACTACCGGCACCAGCGGGCCAAATTGCTCTTCACTGTAAAGCCGCATGCTGCTGTTTACCGGGTAAAGCAGTGCTGGCATAAACAGCGACGCTACCGTTTCACCGCCGCCAGAGTTTTGCAGCTTGGCGCCTTTACTAAGCGCATCCTGTAGCAGCTCAGTTAAAAAAGCGGTTTTACCCGGCTCTGGCAGTGGCGTTATTGCCACACCAGTTTGCCATGGCATACCGGCTTTTAGTTCAGCAATCGCTGCACCGAGCTTTTCAACCAGTTCAGCAGCACAGCTTTGGTGCACAAACAATATTTTTAATGCGGTGCAGCGCTGACCATTAAACGACAAACTGCCGGCGACACATTCTTTTACTGTGCGCGCCATATCGGCATCCGGCAGAATGATTGCCGGGTTTTTCGCATCCAGCCCCAATACAGCCCGTAGCCGGTGTGGCTTGGGGTGCATACGTTTTAAATCGCTGGCACCTTTGTTGGTGCCGATAAAGGCAAACAAGTCTATCTTGCCACTTTCCATCAACACGCCAACCGTTTCGCGGCCACGGCCATAGATGATGTTGATCACACCAGGCGGAAAACTTTGCTTGAAGGCCTGCAGCAGCGGCTGAATGAGCAGCACACCGTATTTCGCCGGTTTAAAAATGACGGTGTTACCCATAATCAGTGCCGGTATAAGGGTGGTAAAGGTTTCGTTCAGCGGATAGTTAAAGGGCCCCATACACAATGCAACACCCACCGGTACACGGCGGATTTTACCCAGGCTGCCCTGCTCAATAACAAAGTGGCTGGCGTCTCTGTCCTGTTGTTTAAGCGCCGCTATGGTGTCGCGGATATAGTCGCAAGTGCGGTCAAATTCTTTCGCTGCATCGGGGTAGGTTTTGCCAATTTCCCACATCAGCAGGCGGATCACTTCACTGCGTTGCTGCTGCATTAAACCGAGGAAGGTTTCAACGTGCTGAATACGCTCCAGCACCGGCATTGTTGGCCAGGCACCACGACCTAAGTCATAGGCTTTTACTGCGCTGTCTAACGCTTTTAGTGCCGTATCAGCATCGAGCAAGGGCGTATGCCCCAGCACCACTTGTTGTAGCTCATTGTTGTGTTCACTGCGCAAATATACCGGGCTGACAACCGGGCTTAGTTCGCCTTGCCACTCTGTCAGCTCACCATTTAGCAGATATTCACGCTGGGTGATCTCTTTGCTGTGGGCAAATTCGGCAGGTATATCTGCTGCCCGGGGAAAAACCTGTACTACACTCATGCCTTGCTCCTTGTCTAACAATAATTGCCTTGGTTGTTAGTCAGGGTCAGATGTGACGCTTGTCCGGCTTTGGCCGGATCTTATGCTTTTCGCTTTTAGTGCTGTTAACTGTTTCCGGTTACAACACCCGATGTGCTCGCCACAGCAACTCGCTCGCTTTCGCTCACTCAGACACTCTGTGGCTGTGCGCTTCGGGGTTCCAACCTGCTCTGTTTGTGATGCCGGAAAAAACTAAGCAGACCGTCTCCCGCATGGATGCGGGAGAGGAGCCCCCACGGATGGGTTTACGGCGTGTCTGCGTGTTTTATTGCGGCGTCACCAACCACCAATACCTAGCAAACACTCACTTGGTAAACACTGAAGGCCGGTTCTTCGCCCAGAAACCATTAAAGTGCTCTTTGCTGACAATGGCACCAGTGTGCTCTACCACGAAACCCGCCAGACGCGCAGCAAACTTCACGGCATACTGCGGTGCTATACCGCCCAAACGCGCTGCCAGATAGCCGCCGTTAAAGGAATCACCGGCTGCTGTGGTATCCACCACTTTTTTCACCGGGTGCGCTTGCGCAGTAAAGCTATTCTGCTCAAAGCGACCGTTTATGCCATTTTTGCCATCTTTAACGATAATTTCATTCACACCCAGCTGTGCCAGCTGCTCTACCACATCGTTGGTGGTTTGCGCGCCGAACAATACCTTGTGATCGTCCAGGCCCGGCAGGGCCACATCAGCTAAGCTGTAAGCCTGAATAAAAGCAGCCTTGGCTGCGTCTGCATTCGGCCACAGCGCCGGGCGGTAATTCGGGTCGAAAATAATCTGGCTGCCATCAGCTTTTAACTGCTTAACCAGTTCAAATAATTGCGTGCGGTCAGCGTCAGATAAAATCGCCAGCGTAATACCGGAGAAATAAAACATATCGCAGCCTTTCACCGCGTTATAACTCAGCTGGGCGTTAAAGCATTGCATTACCTGTTTAGCAGCTGAGCTGTCGCGCCAGTAGACAAAACTGCGTTCGCCAAAAGCATCGGTATTAATCATATACAGGCCAGGACGGGCAGTTTTAGTGCGCAGCATCAGGCTGGTGTCGATTTTCTCCCGCTCTACCGCCCGTACCAGTTTGTCGCTGATAAGGTCGGTGCCAACAGCAGTAAAAAACTGCACATCAACCGGGTTTTCGCAGGTGCGCTTTAAGTACACCGCAGTATTAAATACGTCACCGGCAAAATTCTGGTGATAGACATTGTCGACCAGCTGATACAGCTCGACCATGCACTCGCCCATTATGACTATACGTTTGCTCATGCTTACTCCTTAAGCGGCGCTTTTTAACTGCCTGGCAATGGCCGTTGCTGCAGCAGCCAGTTCGCTGATTTGCTGCCATTGTTTATTTTTCACTAGCGTAGCCGGAGTAAGCCAGGAACCGCCAGCAACAAATACGTTTGGCAATGCTAAAAAATCCGCCAGATTATGCTGACCAATACCGCCGGTAGGGCAAAACCGTACCTGCTGAAACACGCCACTAAGTGCTTTTAACATCTCAATGCCGCCGGATAAATGCGCCGGAAAAAACTTCACCTCGCGCAGGCCATATTCATAGGCCAGCGCGATTTCAGACGGTGTCGCCACGCCGGGTGCCAGTGGCAGGCCGGTGGCTATCATTGCTTCCAAAAGCTTTGGCGTGCTGGCCGGGCTGACCAGAAACTGCGCGCCGGCGTCTTTGCAGGCATTGGCATCATCGGCTGATAATACTGTGCCTGCACCAACTAACAACTCAGGCAACTCGGCACGGATAGCACTGATAGCCGCTAATGCCTGACGGGTGCGCAGCACCACTTCTACCGAGCCAATGCCGCCATCAGCTAATGCTTTGGCTATCGCAACCGCTTCTTCAGAGGTGTCGGCCTGAATAATGGGTAATAACGCCGGACCTTTTACCACAGACGACAATAACGGGGGTAAAGACAACATCAGGCTTCTCCTGCAAAGGCCAGCAAGGCGCCGGCCGGATCATTAACTAATTGATGGTAAGCGGCCTGAACTGCAGCAACGAAGCGGGTGTCTGCAGCTAATACTGCCGGGAATACTGCACTGACGGCTAAAAACAACGCTACATCATGCTCTGCCTGGCCATTACACTTTGCGGCTACAGCCAGTAATGGCTCAGCCAGCGGGTCGACCAGTTTTTCGTTATCGCTAAAGCGCTTAACAATAAAGCGGCACCAGGCTGCAATGGCAAATGCCAGCTTATCGATCGGTTTACCTGCGGCTAAGTTGTCGCTGATCGCCGGCAGAATACGCATTGGCAGTTTTTGTGAACCGTCCCAGGCAATTTGCGCCAGCAGATGACGGATGGCCGGGTTACGGAAACGCGCCAGAATGTCGTTACTGTACTGCGTTACATCAAGCTCAGCCGGCGGCGTGAATGATGGCATGATCTCGTTGTTGATCATCTGCTGCACAAAGCGGGTTAACGCTTTATCCTGCATTGCATTAAACACTGTTTCATAGCCAAGCAGGCTGCCGACATAGGCCAGCGTGGAATGTGGCGCATTCAGCAGGCGCAGTTTGGCTTTTTCAAACGCTGTAACATCCTGCGCATAAATCACGCCGGCTTGCTGCCAGGCTGGCCGGTCGGCCGGTAACACATCTTCAATAACCCACTGCACAAAGGCTTCACGCTTGATT
>NZ_JAERPS020000020.1 GCF_016918075.2 Rheinheimera maricola
CGTTAGAGTTCACCACCATGAAGAAATTGGCCTTAATTATGAGTTTACTTTCTATGTTCAGCTTCGCTAAAGCCGCGGAATATTCTGAGGGCCAGGTCTGGTCTTATAAAACAAGAATTGGTGAAGAGAAATCAACGGTTCTAATTAATAAAATTGAGGCAAATGAAAAGTTAGGAAAAATCTATCACATTAGTCTCAACAAAGTTAAAGTTAAGAACCCTCATATAGCTGGCGGCTTTTCAAGTGAGCTACCTCATTTTCCGGTCTCTGAAGAAACTTTAAAGAAAAGCCTTCTTAAACTCGTCGGTAACGCTGCTCCAAATCCAGACTATATAGAAGGCTACAACACTTGGAAATCTGCTTTTGACGCAGGAGAGGCTGGTATATTTACTATATCCGTAGCTGAGATCGTTGGGTTCATTGAAGATACAATCGATAAATGAGAACAAACTCTAACAAAGCAATTAAAAATCGCCCACAAAAAGCGTGGGCTGGACTCGCTAACGCTCGCCTTTTATTGCGGCGTTAGCAAGTTTCTTCTTATTAAGGTTAAACAAGGATTGTTTATAAATTCTCACCTTGTTTATCTTTCAAAGAATACGGTTTTAACTAATGTAAAAATCGTCAGGTAAGTTTTCACTATTCTTGGCGTAACTTTTTAAGTAAAGTTTATTAATTGCGGCAATTGGTAAGTTAAGGGCAGTTAGGCGGTAAACCGCTAAAATTTGTAATCTCTTGCTAACAAGCTGCTCAAGCGGACTCATAACAGTTGGCTGTGTTCGTTTCACTCACAAGTTTAGCCAACTGTTATTCGCCGCTTAGCA
>NZ_JAERPS020000021.1 GCF_016918075.2 Rheinheimera maricola
TGTGGCAAGGATGCACGAATGAATAAAGAGTGGGTTCTATTTCATCTGAAAGAAGCTCTCGAGGAAATAGAGAATACAATCAAAGAAATTGAAACTGAACCAGAATACGATGATTCGGAATTTTCTGTAGCTGTCGCACATTTATATCATCACGTAAACACTGCCTGGAACTCTAGAAATTGCTCCGACCAAGATGTCGATGAATCGAGTGATGATAATTTTACTAAGTGGGGTCAGTTTCCTTCTGACTTAGATATATCATGCTGACACCACATAACAAGTTGCTTAATTTCGTTACGGCCACAAAAAGCGTGGCCTCCACTGGACTGCCTA
This sequence comes from Rheinheimera maricola, assembly GCF_016918075.2. Taxonomy (GTDB): domain Bacteria; phylum Pseudomonadota; class Gammaproteobacteria; order Enterobacterales; family Alteromonadaceae; genus Alishewanella; species Alishewanella maricola_A. The sequence goes on from NZ_JAERPS020000021.1 coordinate 334, forward strand.
CGCTACGCTGCGGCAGCCAATTAGCAAAGCGTTAAATGTTGGCACGTTCCATGAGATCAGCGCGTTTAAAAAAGAAGCTATATAGTTTGTGGCTTGTTGAGATTGCGTCAGATATTGTTCTGGATCGCGATATAGAGGTTTCTCTTTGGGGCATGCAACAAAACGACCAGATTGATTTCTGTTCCGAAACGTATAGGAAATCAGAAGCGTTAACGAGATACAAGTTAAGAGTAAGTGTAAAACGTGGCCCTATTGAAGATCATTGGCTAAGTCAGGAATTTAGCCCAGCTGAGCTCAACTTGTACTTTTTTACTGATGAATTTCCAAGTATTTCACATGGTTGGACCCTCTACGAAGATGATAGAAACATTTAACAAACGCAATCAAACCGGCCTATCGGCCTCGACTCGCTACGCTCGCGTTTGTT
>NZ_JAERPS020000022.1 GCF_016918075.2 Rheinheimera maricola
TGCCTGAAGGCCACATGACTGAAAGCACGAAGATTATCTACAAGATCACGTATCCGAATGGAAAAATCTATATCGGAAAGGATCTCACCAATAGCATCAATTATTGGGGGAGTGCTAGCAGCGAACTGATAGCAAGGGATTTCACGCCTGAGGAGCGTATGGATATGACCATTCGCCGGGAAGTCATTTTTATGTCAGATGAAGCATCCGAGATTAATCGTATGGAGTCTGTGCTGATTCGGGAGTACCAATCAAACAACCCGGATGTTGGCTACAATCAATGGCCAAAGTTCAAGGGCAGTAGCAATGCATAACAAGGCGCATCACTCGCTCCCGTTGGTCGCTGGGACGTCAACCCGCTGTGCGGCTTGCCGCCCGTGTGCTTTGCGTTAGCAGGTTTTCGGGTTTTAACGGTTTTGGTCAGTGGTTTTGTTCGGGCATTGCTCGCGTTTAGTTTTATTAGCGACAGCGCCATAAGTTAAATTTCGCCAGTTTGTCGGTTTACTGCAAACGATGATGGCGGTAGCGTTGCTCTTTGTGGCTTCGCTTAAACAAGTTTACAGGTTCCGGTTGGCTCGCCGTATCACAGCTAATCGGTTTCGTTTTTAATACAAGCAGCCGTGCCGTTGCTTAGGTTTGCCAGTGCGGCAAGCCGCGCAAGTCCGGTGTAGGCTGCTAACAAGGCCAGTCAAGCGACGCCAAACAGCGTCGCGCTTGCTGGCA
>NZ_JAERPS020000023.1 GCF_016918075.2 Rheinheimera maricola
TGGCTTTGCCAACGAAGCCAACAACAGCTATTTGTATCAGCACAACATAAACGGCTATGTGCCGGATAATCAGTTTAGAAAGCGCGACCCGAAATTTAGTGAGCAAAAACAAAAGTACGGCAAGCGGCATCAGGACAAGGCAAAAGGGCAAAAGCCCATCTTCCCGTCCAGTGCCTTTGTATTTGACCCAATCGCCATGACCTGTATTTGTCCGGCGGGTAAGTCACTCCCCTGCAGGGGCACCAGACCAGAGCCAGATGGCCAACAACGCGCCTTATTCGGCGGTCGGTTGTTGCAATGCCGCCACTGCGATTTAAAAGAACAATGCATGTTAACGCCCGAGTCAGCCAATCACCGCAATGGTAACGGCCGCCAGGTATCGTTTTTACTCAAAGCCAACGCACCACCTAATTACACCGATTGGATGAAACAGCGGGTAGACAGCGATGCGGGTAAAGAAGTTTACAGCCATAGAATGTCGGTAGTGGAGCCGGTGTTTGGCAATATCGGCACCAACAAAAGGCTAAACCGGTTTAGCTTACGCGGCAAAACGAAAGTACAGGGCCAATGGCAGTTGTATTGTATGGTGCATAATCTGGAGAAGGTAAGCAGG
>NZ_JAERPS020000024.1 GCF_016918075.2 Rheinheimera maricola
CGGCTTTGCCAACGAAGCCAACAATAGTTATTTGTACCAGCACAACATAAACGGCTACGTGCCGGATAACCAATTTAGAAAGCGTGACCCCAAATTTAGTGAGCAAAAGCAAAAGTACGGCAAACGGCATCAAGACAAAGCAAAAGGGCAAAAATCTATCTTCCTGTCCAGTGCCTTTGCATTTGATCCTATCGCCATGACCTGTATTTGTCCGGCGGGTAAATCACTACCCTGCAGGGGAACCAGGCCAGAGCCAGATGGCCAACAACGCGCCTTATTCGGCGGTCGGTTGTTGCAGTGCCGCCACTGCGATTTAAAAGATAAATGTATGCTCACGCCTGAGTCAGCTAACCACCGCAATGGCAACGGCCGCCAGGTATCGTTTTTACTTAAAGCCAATGCACCACCGAATTACACTGACTGGATGAAACAGAGGGTAGACAGCGATGCGGGTAAACAAATTTACAGCCATAGAATGTCGGTAGTAGAGCCAGTGTTTGGCAATATCGGCACCAATAAAAGGCTAAACCGGTTTAGCTTACGCGGCAAAACGAAAGTACAGGGCCAATGGCAGTTGTATTGTATGGTGCATAATCTGGAGAAGGTAAGCCGA
>NZ_JAERPS020000025.1 GCF_016918075.2 Rheinheimera maricola
TAACAGCTTAATAAATTGGAGCTTACACGCTTTCACGCAGCGTTTGCTCCCTTCTATCTTTAATAAATGGCAACAACGTATCCAATAACCCTACTTAAATCAACAGAATTTTAACGATGTTCCTGCTGGTATGTGTGGAAAGCGGGGTTAAACCTTGCGATTTACTTGCTAACAATAAATTTACCAACTACTGTATATCTGTACATGTAAATTTATTTTTAGGTGAATGTTATGGCCTCGCCGTTTTTGCAATATATCGCTGAGTTTATGTATGCCCGCCGTTATGCCAAACGAACGGTTGATGCTTATGTGTACTGGATAAAAATGTATATTCTGTTTCACAAAAAGCAGCATCCGGCACAGCTGACCGAACAGGATGTCGAGCGCTTTTTAACCTATTTAACGAATCAGCGTAATGTGGCGCCACGTACGCAGGCGTCGGCACTAAATGCGCTGAGCTTTCTGTACAAAGCGGTATTGCAAAAGCCCTTGTCGTTAAACCTTAATTTTAATCGCTCGCAACTGGCGCCAAAGCTGCCAGTAGTATTAACCCGTGGCGAAATAGCCGCATTATTAAGGGTTATTGATC
>NZ_JAERPS020000026.1 GCF_016918075.2 Rheinheimera maricola
ACGTGAATTGAAGTTATAAGTGTTCACACAGATGATTGATTGTAACGTAGAGCAAACAGTAAGAACCATTGCGGTTACGGCTGGTCTGTAGCTCAGGTGGTTAGAGCGCACCCCTGATAAGGGTGAGGTCGGTAGTTCGAGTCTACTCAGACCAACCAATTTCGCACCATGCGGTGTTATTTTAAACCTCACATACTTTAAGTATGCTTCGGTTTGAAATGCCTTGCCTGGCACGAAATTCCAGCGAAAGACTTATTGCGATGATGTGAGCTTTAGGCAAGGCATGCAACGAGCGAGTGAAGGAGCGTACATCAGTACGTGACTGAGTGAGTAAGGCGGCATAACGCAGCATAAAGGTCAAAGCAGAAGCAAGAAGAGGGGTTATAGCTCAGCTGGGAGAGCGCCTGCCTTGCACGCAGGAGGTCAGCGGTTCGATCCCGCTTAACTCCACCATTACTTTTAAGTAAATACTGTTTGAAAACTCAAAGATAAGTTCTTCTAAAAGAAGTATTTCTCTTTGAGCTTTATGCTCAAC
>NZ_JAERPS020000027.1 GCF_016918075.2 Rheinheimera maricola
AGTTTGAGATAAACTCAAATCAAAGCATTCTTTTAAGAACGTTTTGATTTGAATTTTTAGAACATCGTAAGGAATGGTGGAGTTAAGCGGGATCGAACCGCTGACCTCCTGCGTGCAAGGCAGGCGCTCTCCCAGCTGAGCTATAACCCCTCTTCTTACTTCTGCCTTTTACTTTATGCTGCGTTGTGCTGCCTAAAGCAAAACCCATCGTAATAAGCTTTCTGATGCAATTCAGGATCAGTCTAGGCGTAGTGAACCGAAACATACTTTCGTATGTGAGGTTCGCTGCAACAACGACTGGCGATGAATTTGGTGGGTCTGAGTAGACTCGAACTACCGACCTCACCCTTATCAGGGGTGCGCTCTAACCACCTGAGCTACAGACCCATCTGTACGTGTGCTCTATCTCATGCAATCAATCATCTGTGTGAACACTTATAACTTCAATTCACTA
>NZ_JAERPS020000028.1 GCF_016918075.2 Rheinheimera maricola
GGCAGGTAAATCATGCAGATCGATTGTACTCGCCATATTGATGCTGGCGAACCGGGTGATGATGGTATATGCGACTACTACTATGAGTATGATAAGTATTGTTTTAGGCATGGGTCGCTCTGTTTTGTTGCCAAGAGTTATGCAGACAGCAGTAATGAAGTACATTTCTTGAGCGTTGAGGAAAACGGTATTACTCGTCCAATGACGGATTCTGACTTAGACGGTCAACTATTTTTGAGTGCTGTAGCCCATCTCCGTGATGCAGGAAAATCAGAGATATATTGGCTTAGTGGCAGAGGGAATGGGTATGAGAGTGTGGTTTAGCCAGCGAGATCAATTGCCTAACAAGCGCCATCAAAACGCCGCTTTGCGGCTCGACTCGCAACACGTTGCTCGCGTTTGTG
>NZ_JAERPS020000029.1 GCF_016918075.2 Rheinheimera maricola
CGTTAGGCCTTGAAGGAATACGGATGTTCAAACGAACGGAATATCACGCAGCTCATCAATACTCTTCCAATCACCGAAAGCAGATTGTCGTTAGTGAGTTATGTGGTTGCTTTTACTGCCTTAAAGTCTACCCACCTTCCAAGATTGTCGAGTGGGTAGATGAAGATGATAATGAGGTAGGACAAACTGCACTATGTCCCTATTGCGGTATTGATTCCGTTATTGGTTCGGCATCTGGCGTTTCACTGGATAAACAATTTCTTACCGAGATGTATAAAGTATGGTTCTCTTAACTTTAGAATATTCAGTGTACTGGCCTAACAAGCGCCTTAAACCTCGCGGCCTGCGGCCGCTGGACTCGCAACAAGTTGCTCGCCGTTTAGGCGTGCGTTA